>OZ223251.1:0-3720099 GCA_965140515.1 Bacteriovoracaceae bacterium
TGAATGCAGGTAGTGCTTCTGTGAAATCTTCAAGATCGATTTCCTTAATTGGGCTAAGCATGAATAGACCAACCATAATAAGAGCAGGTCCTGTTGCAACACCAGGAATGATCAAGAAAAGTGGAGTTAGAACTAGAGATGCAATGAATAGTACACCTACTGTAAAAGCAGTAAGTCCTGTTCTACCTCCGGCCTGAACACCAGTAGCACTTTCAATATAAGAAGTTACAGTACTGGTTCCGAATAGTGCACCAACAGTTGTTCCGAATGCATCGGCAAATAGAGCTTGTTTTGCTCTAGGAACTTTTCCATCTTCAGTCATCATTCCGGCCTTCATTGTTACACCAACAAGAGTACCGATCGTATCGAACATATCAACGAATAGAAGAGTGAAAAGGATAATTGCCATATCGATTGTTAAAAGCTTCGTGAAATCAAACTTGAACATGATTGGTTCGATTGAAGCAGGCATTCCAAAGATTGCATCAGGAAGACTTGTAACACCAAATGGAATACTTAAAACAGTTGAAGCGATGATACCGAAAAGAACAGCACCTTTAACACGCTTTTGCATTAAGGCACCCATTACAATAAGTCCGATCAAAGCGATGATTGGACCTGGAGCTTTTAGATCTCCAAGAGTAACGACAATACCAGCTAGTTTCCCCTCACCTACGTGAGACATACCAGTTTTTACGATTCCAGAACTAACCAGGCCGATTAGGGTAATAAATAAACCAATCCCCACCGTAATCGCTTTTTTCATATTGTCCGGGATTGCATCGATCAATGCCTCTCGAATATTGAAAGCAGTTAGTCCGATAAAGATCAGACCCTCAACAAGTACAGCAGTAAGAGCGACTTGCCAGCTGTAGCCCATTCCAAGACAGATACCATATGCAAAGAATGCATTGATCCCCATACCTGGAGCCAGTGCAAAAGGAAGGTTCGCAAGAAATGCCATCATAAAAGTTGCAAGAGCAGCAGATAACGCAGTTGCAGTAATGAGGGCACCTTTGTCCATTCCAGTTGCTGAAAGAATGTTAGGTGAGACAATCAGGATGTACGCCATGGTCATAAACGTAGTAAGACCTGCGATAAGCTCAGTCTTAACATTTGTCCCATTCTCCCGAAGTTTAAAGATCCGTTCCAAAAGTTCCATAAAACCTCCATCTAATAAGGGATGATAAAGTATGTGTGGCTAATTAATTTACTATCTAGAAACACAAAGGCCCTTACTAAAAAATAAGGGCCCTTTCGAGTTACATATTATCAAAAAATAAACTCTTAATTAATTGGATAAGAAATACCTACTCTCACACCACTGTAGCTATTTAATACATTTAAATTAGCTTCGAGGTTTGCGGTTAAGTGAGTGTAACCTCTTACTGGGAATTTCCCTGTCACACCCATCGCCAATTCGGCAACGTTCTCATAAGTCTGGTTACTTGCATTTAGAGCAAGACCAACAGGGAGACCAATATAAGGGTAACCCTCATGACCCCAGAAGCTAAATCCCTTAGTCACGTTTGGTGAAAAAGTGATCTTATTCTTGGTATCACCAAATTCAGTAACTCTTTCAAGCATCCCTTTTACAGAAATTCTTGGTTGGTTTTTGTAATCTGGGTATAGTTCGTGATCGTATCCAGTAAATAGTCTGAAGTCTCTATCACCACCAGCGATACCAATCCCCGCATCAAACGTTCCTTTAATGAAGTCTGGGCGAGTTACGAAACGAGCTTGGAGCCCCATTCCACCACCGGTAGAAAGGTCACCAGTCATCTCTGTTGAGATCAGTTTTTTATTCTTAGTTAGAGGAAAAGTAGAATAACCTACTCCGTGTGCAAGTGCTCCCGCTGAGAGGGTCAAACCTGCGATAAGTGCACAAAATCTTGTTGTCTTCATGCGATACCTTCCGTGTTATCGTTAGAATGTAATTTCAAGTATATATAAAAAGTTTAACGACAAAATGACGAAATAAAAACCTTTTATTTTAATATTTTAGCTATTTCCGTTGCTACATGTCAAAAATAAGTGAAATTCTTTAAGAATTTTTTACTGATAGCGTTGACGAAACTCCAATTTACCCTTATAAATTGTGTACGAAATACGACTTTTTGTGGTGGCTGTAGTTCAGTTGGTAGAGCGCCAGATTGTGATTCTGGTTGTCGTGGGTTCAAGTCCCATCAGCCACCCCATTCAAATGACGATCCCTTCGGGGTGAACCATAACTAAGCCTAGATTTAACCCAATCTAGGCTTTTTTGTTTCTGGGTTTCGTTAACTATCACAACTCTTTGGTTAGCCCCTAAAGGCCTCAAGAAACTCCAAAATAATTCTTTTACCTAACCCAAATATTTTTCAATAATTTATCCGCACACAACAATCTTAAATACATACAAAACACAATCTCTCGCATCTTTTGCACATTACTCTTAAAAATCAGGTTCTTCTTCTTTCGTGGTGTCACACACTGCATCCATGCGCATTAGATCGGATATTTAAGACCTTCAACCTGTAGTTGTTAAAGTTTCTATATCCATAAGCCTTCTTAATTATTGTCTTTGCGACGTTGTTAAGGCCTTCTGTTTTAGCATTTGTAGTATTTTTTTTGAAAAACATCAAGATCTCTTTTCTCCAACTCATAAGAGTTTTCCTCAAGCTTTGTAGCCTTTGATACTTCTGGGTAGCAAGCCAATCTGTGAGATTCGTTAAACATTTCTTCGCCCGATTATACCCCTTACAGCGATACAATTTATGAATCCACTCTTTTGCATTATAAATCGCTTCAAGTTCAGGATAATCTTTTAGCCATCTCAGTATTGCCTTTCGCTCAAATACTTTTAGGTTGTATCCATTTTTTAAAAGAAGTTTTCTCAACGGGTGTTTTCTTTTATCCCCTGTTATGGCCTTTCTTAATTGATTAATTCTTGGATGAAGTAACTTCACTACGTGGAAATGATCTGCAACAATTTTAGCATTAGGAAAAAACTCTTTTGCAAAGCTTCTAAAAGGGCCACTTAGATCCATGTTGATATATTCAACTCTTTCTCGTCCTGGAATGTGGTTCAATGAGGCCATCAATTGTACTTTATTCCTTCCGGGAATTAATTCTTTGGGACGGTTATTATCGTAATCAACTAAGATAGTTACGAACTCTCTATGGCCGCCCTCTTTATTCTTAATAAAAGCGTGCTCATCAATTCCTAAAACTTTAGGCCATGGATTATTACATCTTTCTCTTTGCCTTAGTTCAAGTTGATTATAATGCCTTTTATAAACCGTTTTGCTACCACAAGTCGTATGTTCACATACTTTTTTATGATCAGTATAATGCTCGCAAGCATGATGAATCTCTCTCTGCATTCTCTCTGTTACTTTTGCAGATTTTTTAATTCCAGAAATGTTTTCAGTCGAAGTTCTCTTACAATCTTTGCAAAAGATTCTTTTATGCCGTATGTGAAGAATTGGTACTTTCCCTCGAAATGGAGCGTCTTTAACTTTGCGCTCCCTCCATTGATGAGTTTTAGTATTTACAGAACCGCAATGTTGGCATCCCTGATTATCAACATGTTCATAATAAATATGAACGAACTTAGAATTAAACTCTTTGACTACATTGAGTAATTTTAAATTGGGTAATCCAAAATAGTTTGCTAACTTCTTATAGGGCATAAGACTTCTCCATTGTTAAATAACTGTGTCGTAACAATTATTTTAACAGATTGTGTCTTATGCCCGACTTAAATGTTCATGATTTGGTGCGTGACACCACCAAGTGTGAAGAACCAAAAATCATCACGGAGTAACATATGAAAGAAAAAGAGATCCTAGAAATTACAAACCGAATTTATATTATAAGAGAACAGAAGGTCATGCTTGATCGCGACCTAGCAGAGTTTTATGGTGTAGAAGTACGGGCGATCAACCAGGCAATCAAAAGAAATCAAGAACGGTTCCCTGAGGATTTTTGCTTTAAATTAAATTCCAATGACTTAGAAGACCACCAATCACAAACTGTGATCCGTGAGATTATAAGTAGCGGAAATCGCACATACCCAACAGTTTTCACCGAACAGGGGTCATATGCACTATCTTTTGTTCTACGTTCAGACAAGGCCATCAAAATGGGCCTTTTTATTGCGAGAGCATTTACCCATCTTCGCCGATTCATTCTTAAAAATGAAAACTTGATGATGGAGTTAAAAAACAATTCAAACCTTACAAAAACCTTTTCTAACTTTGAAAAGCGAATTGAGCAAAGCCTTATCGTGCTCTACAAAAATAATACAAAGTACGACAAGAAGCTCAAAGAGCTTGAAGACAAGATAGATGCGATACAAAAGAAGCTATAGGGCAGTTTTATGTTTAATCAACTTGGTGAGATAGATGTGTGTTCACTACCCCATTTTAGTGAGAATCTCTTCGAAGTGTTTCATATTGAGCCTAGACATAACCCAGTCTATGCTTTTTTTTTAGAAGCAGCATCTGAAAGGAGCTACTTGAAAAAAATCCTCTTATCTAATTCAAATATTATCCTAGAATTTATCTACGCTCTAAAATCTCACACATTTATAAAGCCCGACTCTCAACTTCTTTTGCAAATAACTCTGATAAATGATCACGGAGTAACATATGAAAGAAAAAGAGATCCTAGAAATTACCAATCGCATCTATATAATTAGAGATCTAAAGGTGATGCTCGATAAAGACTTAGCAGAACTTTACGGGGTTGAGATCAAAGCTCTAAATCAGGCAGTTAAAAGAAACAAGGAAAGGTTTCCAGAAGAGTTTTGCTTTCAACTAAATTCAAATGAGTTAGCAGAATCAAAGTCACAAAATGTGACTTTGATCAGTCCAACCTCTCGAAATTACAAGTTACCATTTGTTTTCACGGAACAAGGCGCTTACGCATTATCTTTTGTCCTAAGATCAGAACGGGCCGTCCAAACTGGGATTTTTATAGCAAAAGCGTTCACCCATCTTCGACGCTTCATTCTCAAAAATGAAAACCTCATGATGGAACTTCAGAATAATTCAAACCTCACAAAAACTTTTTCTAACTTTGAAAAGAGAATTGAGCAGAGTCTTATAGTGCTCTACAAAAACAACACGAAGTACGACAAGAAACTTAAAGAGCTTGAAGCTAAGATCGATGCACTACAAAAGAAAGTATTCGATTGACGATAATTAGGCTGAGGCCTTTTTGTCCTGATAGGAAAGCATCACTGTTCTAAAATTCTTTTTGCCTTATCCATAGCAAGCTCAATATCACTTCCAAATTCCCTAGAAAGAAGAATAATTACTTCCTCGGCAGCAAAGACTCTATTTCTTTTGTTACCAGTTCGCTCACGAATAATTTTAAAGCTCTCAAGCTGCTTGATCGCATTTGCGGCAGCAGGGCCAGAACAACCTAGAGCTCTCAGTAGAGATTCAAGTGTGAAGACTGGAGTTTTTAGAATGTATTCAAGAGCATTACTTGCAGCTGACTTTGCCCTAAACTCACCACGAGACTTCCACATCAAGGGGAGAGATAGGAGTGCCTCCTTTGTAAGCTCCATCTCAACAGCAGAAGAGACAATAGCATCAGAGATAAACCCAATAATCAGAGAGTAATCCAGCTGCTTCTGCGCTTGCTGAAGTGCAATCGAGTATCGATCTTTTTCCTTTTCAATATAACCAGAAATATAAAGTGGCATTATGTCAGCAGCAATCATCTGCAAAGGCCAAAGTGCTCGCCCTACTCTTCCATTACCATCAGAAAAAGGGTGAACTGCTTCAAAATGAGAGTGCCCAATGGCCATGCGGATAGGAAGAGTCATCCCAATTCCTGCGTCACCCATTTGAGCAATTTCAGAGTTTGAAAGCCAACTCATGATTTTCTCTAGAGCTGTTGCGACAAACTCAGGTGGAGCTGGATTGTAGAGAGAGTCTTCAGCTCTATTCAGCCCACCAATATGAACGATAGATCCTTTTTCGCCAAGAGTCCGAACACTTCCAGGAATTCCTAAGAAGTTAGGATCCTTCTCTACAATAGCTGAGTGAAGATTACAGACAAGCTCTGTAGTGAAAATACTCTCTTTTGAATTATGAGCTTTATCATAAAAATTCTCTAAGGCATGAGCATAGCCACGCACCGACTCTGCTCCTGACTCTGCCGGTTCAGTTGCTTTTTTTCAGCAAGTACCTCATAGATCGTTGACCAAGTTCCCTCCATACGAGATGACAACATTGCCTCCCTTCGTACAAATAGGTAGTTAATTAGTCGATCAAGCTCGTCCATCTCATGGTAGCTAGGTAGGTTCTGAATGGTACGATTTGCTTCAGCAACTTTTTGAACAGGTATATTTTTGCTTAGCGAAGAAGGTGGAGCTGGTGGAACTACATAGTAGACATTTTGGTTAGAGCTATCTGCACTCTTATAGATTCCACAATCAACGCCATCTCTATACTGCTTCCTTAATCTTTCACATAATTCCGTAATCTTCATGCACTAACCTTTACTAAATGATGCCTTAATTAAGCTTAGTGCAATAACCTTAACTAAAAAAACATTATAATTAAGGTTACGATATCTCGGCAATGTAAAATCAAGCAGATAAGCTTGGTAAGAGTGAGACGCGTTCACTACCCCATTTTAGTGAAAATCTCTTCAAAGTGTTTCATATTGGGCCTAGACATAACCCAGTCTAGGCTTTTTTTTGTCCAAAATTGAAAGTTTCTTTTCGATCAAATTTCAGACAACAATTATTTCAATCAATTAAGAAACTCAATGTTGAATAACAACTGCACCTATCAGCGTGGAGTTAACAATGAATGAGAATAAAATAATTGAAATTACCAATCGCATCTACATAATCAGAGACCAGAAGGTGATGCTTGATCGAGACTTAGCAGAGCTCTATGGAGTAGAGCTAAAAAGACTTAATGAGCAAGTTAAAAGAAATATTGAACGCTTCCCAAGTGACCTGATGTTTCAACTTAATTCCAGTGAGTTAGACACCCTATGGTCGCAAAATGCGACTATGGTAGATGCAACCACTCGTAATTACATGAAAAGAAATCTGCCATTTGTCTTCACAGAATCCGGCTCATTTGCTCTATCATTTGTACTAAAGTCACAAAAAGCCGTAGAAATGGGTCTCTTTATTATAAGAGCATTCACCCATCTACGTCGCTTCATCCTAAAAAATGAAAACCTGATGATGGAGCTAAAAAATAATGATCACCTATCTACAACTTTCTCAAACTTTGAAAAGAGAATTGAGCAAAGTCTTATAGTGCTCTACAAAAACAATACTAAGTACGATAAAAAGTTTAAAGCGCTTGAAGATAATATCGATGCACTACAAAAGAAAGTATTCGATTGAATAATAAATCATCTATTTTTTTTCATTTAAATTTAAATTTCATCGCTCCAAACACGAGTTTTAGGGACTATTCGATGGGGATTTAACCCCTCATGAGAGTAATAGTAGTGCTGCTTGATATGATAAAAGTCAGTCGTATTTTTAATTGCCTCAATCTGGTAGAGATCATTAACATAACGAAAGAGATTTTTATAATCTGAGATTCGCTTTTTGCTACATTTAAAATGAATAAAATAAACGAGGTCAAATCTCAACAAAGTCGGAATTAAACGAATATCAGCTTCTGTAAGAATGTCTCCAAGGAGGTAACGTTTATTTTCTAGGCGCCCCTCTAGCTCATCTAAGACATCAAAAGCACCATCAACGGCATTGTTATAGGCAGTCTGACTCTTAGCAAATCCAGAGAGGTACACACCATTATTGAGTTTTTCATAAATGAGCTCATTAAGAGAATCAATCTGAGATAATAAATGATCCGGGCAGTAGTCATCATCATTCCCAGTCAGCTGATTGAATGAGCTATTAAATATTCTAATAATCTCAGATGACTCATTGTTAACAATTGTTTCTGCTTTTTTATCCCACAAGACGGGAACAGTGACACTGGTGGAAATATCAGATTGGGCCTTTTGATAGAGCTGATAAAGATAATCAAGGCCATACAAATCATCCCCCGTTGCTCCATCAAAATCTTTCTTAAAAGACCAGCCGCTGTCCAACATTTCAGGATGTACGACACTTACGGAGATGTGATCTGTAAGCCCTTTCAGGGATCGATAGATCAAAGTTCGATGGGCCCAAGGACAAGCGAAACTAACATAAAGATGATAGCGTCCAGATTCAGGTTTAAAGATGGGATCATCATCACTAATAGTTCCCCTAAAGGATCTGGGAATTCGTTTATAGGCCCCACTAGAGTCACTTGTTATAATGTCTCCATTGATCCATTTGCCATCAACTAGTCTTCCCATATCTATCCCCTTATTGATCTTTTAAATAGCAAAGGCCTGCAGCAGCATTGTATAATTGAGCTATGTTTAAGTGAGATTTCCCTGCATCATTAACTAATACTTTTTTTCTTTTATGGTTCAAACTTTTGAGTAGCTGATCCGATAGTAATCGCACATGAAAGTCCAGAAACATCTCCACCAATAATAACAACGTCATATTGCAGAACCAGACAACTCCCTTAATATCTATATTAAATGCAATGATATAATCTCTTCCTTTTTCGGAGAAATTGGTAATAAGTATAGGCCAATAGATAAATTCACCTAAAATGATCACACTCACTATAAAACTTAACTATTTGAAATAAAGCCTAACTTTCACATAAGTAACCAATCTTCAGCTGAATATTATAAAAATTTAAGAATGGTTCGCTTGAAACTACGACTGCTTCAAACAATCCCCTAACCCTTCGGGATTCTCAACATCAAACCAACTAGATGCTTTCCTTCTTCCCATAAGATTAGAAATGGCCTTAATTATACAACGCTTTAGAAAATAAAATAGAGCAATAGGCCCAATCCCTAAGAAATAGAGAAAGAAAAGCACGAACTCCATCAGAACAATTTGAATATATTTTTTAAGCTTTTTCACAAATAAAATTTCCTATTACCAGAATATCAATCTCTGTTCGCAAAAAGGTTTTAATTGCATCAGTTGGATTGCAAACAATCGGTTCTTCGTTGTCGTTGAAAGAAGTATTAACCACCATCGGCAGCTGAAACTTCTCATCCAATAATTTTAAGAGACTGTAGTATAGTCCGTCACGCTCTTCCACGGTTTGAACACGAGAAGAACCATTAATATGAACAACTGCGGGAATAATCTCTTTTGCTTCCTCTTTGACCTGTGCCACCATTAACATAAAGGGGGAGACATGGTCATAATCGTTAGTCGTGCTCTTTTCGAAAAAATCATACATCCTACTTTTCAAAACACTAACACCATAAGGACGGAAGCTTTCACGATGTTTAACCTTTTGGTTCAATTTATCCTTCATATGACGACATTTTGGATTGGCCAAAATACTTCGTCTTCCGAGAGCCCTTGGCCCAAGCTCCATCCTTCCCTGAAACCAGCCAACAACTTTATCATTCATGATGTGCTGAGCAGTTTGATCAAGTAGCTCAGCTTCAGAGCATTTTTTATACGAGACTCCAGCTTGTCTAAGACTTCGCTCAATACGCCCATCTTCAAATGATGGACCAAAGTCGGCACGATGCATAACAGGACTAGGCTTGCCGGGATTGGAAGTGGCCCAACCCCACAGCGCAGCGCCCAGGGCCCCACCAGCATCAGATGCAGCAGGCTGAACATAGAGGTTTTTAAAAGGAGTTTCTTCCAAAACTTTGGTATTGGTAGGAATATTTAAAAAAGACCCACCAGCAAAACACACATTCTTTGATCCGACTTCTTCATATACTTTATTCGCAACATTGATTAAAAGATGCTCATTAAGCTTCTGTATCGATGCGGCCATATCCTTATGGTGTTGAAGTAACTCCTCCCCTGGCATTCGCCTTTTTCCATAGCGCTTCTCAAAATTCTTTTGCAGAGTATTTTTAGTACCAAAGAAGTTCCAATACTTCTTAAGTGAAAAACTTCCATCATCATATAAATGCAAACTCTGCTTCAAATCTTCAAAGTACTCAGGATTGCCGTAGTCAGCGAGCCCCATGGTTTTCCCTTCTCCAGAATTTGCCTGAAAACCCAAATAACTTGTAATGGCGGAATACATCAGCCCTACCGAATTAGGGTAACGCATCTCCTTATTCATCGTAATTTTAGAACCATTGCCAACCCCATAAGAGATTGAGGCCCACTCTCCTACTCCATCACTGATTAGGATTGCACTCTCCTCAAAAGGGGATGGATAAAAAGCGCTTGCAGCATGAGCTAAATGGTGGGGAACAAAATAAATCTCTTTATCGTAAGAAAGCTGTTCTTGGATTTCAAAATCAATACTAAGCCTCTTATCAACCCAAATCGGGATATTTCGACGAAAGTGATTAAAGGTTTTAGGGAAACCATCAATATGTCCGTGAAGACTTCTCAAAAACTTTAGAAAAGGTTTTTCATAGAAAACAATTCCATCTAAGTCCTGAGATGTAATACCGCCTGCTTGGAGACAGTAATTTATGGCATGGATAGGAAAGTCAGCATAATTCTTTATTCGATTGAACCGTTCCTCTTGCGCGCTAGCGATAATCTCACCATCAACAATGAGAGCAGCAGCACTATCATGATAGGCATAAGATAATCCCAATATTCTTTTCAAAGTGTACCTCTTAAGATCTTAAACGCCAGCGTAGATAAATGTCACAACGATAGATGGCCCAACGTGATAGATAAAAAATGAAAGTAGGATAACAAGCAATATAATTGGAGCGAGAAAGTATGCTTTTTCTTTTCTAATGAGATGAATCGATTCGCGGAAAATACCGCCAAACCGCCTAAAAAACCTTTTCATAATAGCTCCCTATTCTTTTATTTTACTTCTAAGAGATTCTCCAATCATTCGCGTAGTCAACTGGTAAAACTCTTTTTTTGGATGACCATCACAAGGATAATAGAAACTATCAAAGATATCATCCATTTTAGAGTAGAATGATTCAATCGTTGAGATATCAATATAGTATATCTTATATTTCTCTAATTGCTCTTTTAAATACTGGATATAAAGCGGCTCATTATCAGGATAGATAATAAGATATAATTCATTAAGTCCTATTTTTTCGCGTAGAATATCTCTCAATTGAACTAGTACTCTAGCATACCTATCAAAGTGCTTTCTCGTTAAAATAGGAAAATCAATATTAAAAAGTTTTAAAGAGCTACTCTTTCCAAGCAGTTTATAGAATCGATGCCTAGCTTCATACTTAGGCGAAAGAGGAGAAACTGGATGAAATAATCCATCTCCATCTTCCTCTAATATTGCCTGGTGCTTCATGTAGGGTCGAGATCCATTTTGAAAAGTATAAGCGAGTCGAGAAATATCGAAGTCATTGTAAATGAGGATAGCGTCCCCAGTTGCTTCAGGTATTTGAGATAGCAAGTCTGATAAATAGATCTTTGCAAAAGTCGAAGATACTCCATGACCAGGAACACCATAATTGTATATCTTCCTTTTCTTGAAGAATTTAGTCATTACAGATGCCATATGCTCAGAGTCATTTACCCCTTCTCCAAAAACAAAGGACCCACCCAAAAAAGCGAGATACTTGTCTTTCTTCTCAAGAGTTTTACTAAGATCAATCGTTTTTCTTCGCCCAAATGAATCAGTCGAGTACTGAACATCATAAATAACCTTATCATCTAAAATGAATTGCGAATGAGGATTCTCTATGTTGGGCGCCAGCTCAATGTAATTCCCATTGAAAAAAAGACTACCAGCATAAATATTATCTCTGGTGATTTTCCCATTACTTTCAGCTTTCCAGCAATCAATTGGTTCATCCTTTTGTAAAGTAGACCGGAGCTTTTGCCAATCAGCAGAGTACTGAGCTAGATTTGGTGAGATAGAATAATTTGAGGGAACAACAACACCCTTTTCCGCCAAGAGAGCGTGATCCTCTCCGTAATCAATAGGTCCACGATAAATTAAAACAAAATATGAAACGAGTTCAATTATGACTAAAAAAACAATTGAAACAACTGTTCCAAACAATAGTGAAAGTAATTTATTTTTCATCAAAGAACCAAAAGAGTCCCATTATTCTTTATCAAATTTATACAGAAGAGGCTCAACAATTGAGTTCAGATACTCTACATCATAATTAATTTTTAGATCTTCTAGCGCCTGCTCTCTTGTTATCACACCTTCACGAATTAGCTTACTCATCTCTACGTGATAATGAGTAAAACCAAAATGCTTCATGGAATTGTATGACGAAACAAAATTTAAAGTGCAGTTTGTAGATCCTTTAGGATAGCTCTCCTTCGGTTGCTTCCAATTGAGTTCTTTCTTAATTAGATCTACATAATCATTCTGATCGTATGGAAGAAACCAATGAGGAGAAACCACAATTGACCTATGTCTTTTATGTGCTTTCTTTGTAACTTCCTCTACCGTTGAGGGAAAGTCCTTATACTTAGGATCTGTTCTTACATATTTATCAAGGAACTCGTTGGTCTCGGCACCAATTTCAATAAATTCAGGGGATTTGGGATTGGAGATACACTTAGTTCCAACTGGCTCCTTATTCGACTGCCCTTTGGTCCAACCAGCGACAATAATTGGGATATCAAACCTAGCGGCGATATCGTATGTCAGCTGCATATACCAAATAGAGCACAAATGACATATCGATGCCTTTGATTCAGTATCAAGGACTTTTTTAAACATCTCCTTCATAAAACTTGATTTGAAGAACATGAAGTCTACGCCAAGGATTTCAACAGCGCTCTTAACATTTTCCATTGCATCAGCAGGCTCAAAGCCGTGATCAAATGTAAAGGCCAGAGGATTAAGCTTGTAGCGCTTCTTCATATAGTAGAGCGAAGAAATACTGTCCTTTCCACCACTACACATCACAAGGCAGTCATATGCACGCTTCTTTTTCCCTTTATACTTTCTTAGAATTTTAAGAAAATCAGTTTCCAAAGGGGAGCGCACATCAGTATTTTGATGGGCGACACACAAGTTACAAATCCCATCTTCATTTAAATAGATATGAGGCTTCCTTTCAGGCATCACACATTTTTTACAAATCATTCAATATCTCCAACCAAGATGATAAGTCTGAAATTATTTTAATGAATATTACACAATATAAAAAGAAGAATACACGATATTCCGACTCAAGTTTTCTCAAAAAAGTTGAGATAACTTCCCAGTTCAAATCCCCTCACATTCTCATGTTATGCTATCTGAATATGACAGACTCAAAGAGCGAAATCATCAAAGAAGAATTTGATAGGTTTCAAAAAATTGCCAAGAACCAAGATCTCTTTAGACAGATGTTTCAGCATTCAGTTATCCCTATTGTATTACATGATATGGATATGAACATTTACGATGTAAATGATAGTGCACTGATAGAGTTTGGATATACCAAAGAAGAGTTCCTAGAAATGAGTGTATTTGCACTTCATCCAGAAGATGAGTTAGAGCATTCAAAAGAAGTAAAAGATAATATGAGTCGTGAGCAAAAGCTGAGCATTGAAACTCGCTTTGCCAGAAAGGATGGAACTACTTTTTTTGCCCTAGCGACTCCATGTAAATTCATGCTCGATGATCAACCACTTATTCATGTTTATATTCAAAACATCGATTACCAAAAAGAAGCTCAAAAAGCAGTACTAGCTTTCAATAAAAAGTTGAAAGATCAAAACAAAGAACTTGAGCAATTTGCCTACACTGCAGCTCACGACTTGAAAGCGCCATTGAAAAGCATTTCAAGCTTTGCTGATATCCTTAACTCTGAGTTAGATTCACTAGATATTGATAGCGAAACGATCGATCAAGTTACGATTTGGTCTAAAAGAATCTTAGAGATAGTAGAAAAAACAGATCAATTGATCTCCAATATTTTATCTTATTCTAGAATAGGAAAAACAAATGAAGATATTGAGATTGTTGATTTAAATGAGGTTCTCAAAAAAGTACTTGAAAATTATCATATTGAAATTGAGCAAGGCGATGTGGATATTAATAGCGAGAAACTCCCAATCATCAATAGCAAGCAAGTATTGATGTACCAATTACTTCAAAACATGATTGATAACAGCTTTAAATTTAGACAAAAAGATAGGGCCCTATCTATAAATATTAGCGCCACCCAACTCGACAAAGGTTGGAATCTATCTATTGAAGACAATGGTATTGGAATCTCAGAGGATGCCCGCAAAAAAGTATTCAAACTTTTCCAAAGGGGAACAAGTAGTAGCGACAATCCAGGGACAGGGATCGGTTTAACAATCTGTAATAAAATAATCAATCTTCATAACGGCAGTATAGAAATACAAAAAACAAGCTCATTTGATCAAGGTACAAAATTTTTGATTTATATTGAAGATATGCAAAATCAAGATAAGGATGAACATGAATAAGAAAGCGTTTAGATCGGACTTAAATGATCTGTGTGGAGTAGTAATAGATGGTCGCCCAATAGTAATTGTTGATGATGACCCAAATCTACATCTAATCATTAAACATGTTTATTCAAAATCTAACAAAACAAATCCATTGCTGATTTTCGATGGAGGCGAAGAGCTGTTGGCACATATGGATAAAGTCGCGCTCGGCGAGGAAGAAGTGCCTGAGGTAATTTTACTCGACATAAATATGCCTACGATAAATGGGTACGACGTCTTGAAAAGAATTAAATCAATAGATAGATTCAAAGAAATCCCAGTTATTGTGATGTTTACCTCTTCAGACTCGGGGGACGACGTCGAAAAGGCCGAAAAACTCGGTGCAGATGGTTTCTATACTAAGCCCAGTCGTTTAGAAGGATTCATTGAGCTATTCAATGTTCTTTAGCAAAAGCTAAAATTGTTAATTTCGTCACAATCTTTTATAATTACAAGAGATGCTCTTCAATAACAATATAAACTTCCCATGAGAAACAATGAACTGTATTCAATATGAAAATGCCAATGACTTTCTTACTCAATGCGAAGAATTCATGGCCCAAAACGAAAGTGCAAATAATTTAATCATTGGACTTGCAAAGAGAGTTGCTTCTACACCAAGCGTGGCAACGGCCCCATTATTCTATGGAATTCTTGATAATAATAAAGTGGTAGGAGCGGCATTAAGAACAGATAGGAATCGCCCCTTATCTGTGACAAGTATGCCTACAAAAGCAGTAATTTGTCTTTTTGAATCCATTAATGAATCTCTTGCAGGAATTATAGGAGAAATATCAACAGCAGATGCGTTCGCTCAGCTCTATAAAGAGAATACAAATTCTAAGACATCCACATCAATGGATCAACTGATCTATCAGCTAGAGAAAGTAGAAATGCCCCACACACATGGCGCAACGATGATAAAAATAACTGAAGATCATCGAGATGTAGTAAAGAGATTCTATATTGGATTTCTCAATGATTGCTTTCCAGATGATGAGTTTACCGAAGAGGATTTAAAAGTGATGCTTGATCGTTTTATCGCTCAACCTTCAAGCTATCTTCTACAAACGGCAAATGGAAAACTTGTTTCTATGGCCGCAATCCTTCGTGAAACAGAAAATACATCCTGTATTTCGTATGTATACACTCCGCCCGAAGAGAGAGGAAATGGATATGCCTCAATTCTAACCGCACTTTTGAGCCAAAAAGCACTCGATAGTGGGAAGAAGTTTTGCAATCTTTTTACAGATAAAAGTAATCCAACATCTAATTCTATTTATCAAAAAATTGGTTATATGATGATTGGAGAGAGTAAACATATTTCTTTTTCATGCAATGAGTAACAACACTTGTTGTGCACCTGGTTTGATTAAGGAAATTTAATTTCTAATCTCAAGATATGGAGTAAAAAATAGTGAGCAGATTCTACTTCTTTGCAAACCGAAGACTGTAACCACAATGCTGACAGAGCTCTTCAACCAACTTTCCTCGATCAAATCCACTCCTAATGGCCTTTGCTCTTTCAGAGTTTAAGATCTTATCTAGAGGTTCATTGAGAGCATTACCGAGATCCATTAAACCATTGCGATCAAGGCAACAGGGAACCACAGTTCCATCGGATAAAATCGCAATTTGAGATTTAAGAGCGTGGCAGGTTCCCTTATCTCCTCTGCATTCATTGGAAAGGTCAGGCCAAACAAAGCGAGTATCAAAATGAAGATAGAGTCGATCACCAATCTTTTTAGACTTAATCGATCCAACTTCAACTCGACGATTAAAAGTAACATTGTAAAAACGTTCAATGATATCTAACTCAGTATTGTTGCTCGATTCATCGGTATTCCAAAATCTCAAGTTGATATAGAGCTTAGGATTATTTTCTTGAAGAAAGCGACATCCCTCAAGCACAGGAGTTAATAGTTTCTCTAACGGTTCGTCAGGAAAGTTATCTGAAAGGGCCTGAAGAGAAAAATTGATCTGTCTGATAATCGGATTAGTAAGCACTTTCAATCTTTCTTGAGATAAAACGGTCCCATTTGTCGTGATCTGCACTGGAACATTGGTCCCTTGGCAAAGCTCAATAATCTCAGGAAAGTTTGGGTGAGAAAGTGGCTCCCCCATCACATGTAAAAAGACCTGATTGGTAATTGGTGCGCATTGAACAATGATCTTTTTAAAATCATCTGTACTCATAGAATGCAGCTCTCTCCCAAGAGTGGGGCAAAAAGAGCAAGTGAGGTTACATTTATTGGTGATTTCAATGTAGATACGGTCTAGTTTCATTTGCCCATTTTACCGTCAATTGATTAGAAATGCATCAAATTACCCAGAGGAAATCCAAAGCGTCAGTGGCCATATGAAACAAAAGGCCAATACCTAAAAGTCGCGTTTTCTTGTGAAAAAGCATCATGCCATAAAGAGCGATTGCAGGATATGAATGAAGTGGATGATATCCAATGCTCATTCGATTGGGATCAAAGATTGGAGTCGCGAGTAAATGATCTAGATCAACTAACATGGTAGCAACAAGAATTAGCCAAGCCTTTTTAAATTGATCGCGATAAAAGACCCGTGCAATTGCACCTGGTGCAAGAAAATGTAGAAAGTAATGAATAATACTTCTTACCATAATGGCCATCATATAATCCCTTTTCACAACTATATCATAAGTTAGCTCAACAAACATTTAATAACAATTTGTTATAAAACGCATAATAACTACATATTTGCGATATAAAACCTCAGCACCTATTATCCATCCATACATATGTTGGAGGGACAAATGAACACTAAAATTAAAATGATGCTACTAGGAACACTGCTTGCACTATCAACCACAGTACTTGCTTTTGACTTTCAAAGCGGAGACAAAATCACATGCTTCGACGATGTATCCGGATATACTTACACAGTTAAGATCCAAGACATTGGAGATGAAGAAGCTTACGTAAGAGTAAGAACTGACAGAGGAAACTATTTTTACCCCGCAACTCGAGTTATTTTCTCTCAATCTGAATTGGGAATTACTATTGAAATGCTAAATGCAGACAATACAGAGGTTGAAGAAGATCTCATCATTCCATACTTTTCTTCAAATGATGAGTTGGTATATGGAGATTACAGCGATCGAGGAGATTCCCGTCCTGTCGATTGTAGACTTAAGTAGCTAATAAAACACAA
Organism: Bacteriovoracaceae bacterium; assembly: GCA_965140515.1. Lineage (GTDB taxonomy): Bacteria > Bdellovibrionota > Bacteriovoracia > Bacteriovoracales > Bacteriovoracaceae > JAGLCH01. The sequence continues at coordinate 17,636 of OZ223251.1, forward strand.
GGATGGTCTCCCCATGGCCATCTTTTTGTTTCCCATAATCTATCATTATTTCACACTCGTTAGTACCGCATACTTATTTCTGCTAAACTCCCAAAAATATGGGAGATTACCATGAAAACTAGTCTGATTATTTCACTGCTACTATCACTATTTTCGCTAAATTCTTTTGCGCAAAGAGTTGACGCTTTAGAAATTGCTGACTCCAGTTTTGTTCCCGTGTTCATCGGAGGATGGGGATCGTGTGATTCAAAGCGCCCTCATGATGAAAAAGAAGAGTTTGGAAAAAATACACCTCACAAAATGTTTCTCTACAGTCAGGCCGTGAGATACGTTCAAACTGTTAACCGCTACGCAGACGAAGATAAGGGAATCAAAAAGTTCGTTCTGGTATGTGCTAATAAATTCTCATTGAGTGGAGCGCTTGCCCAAGGAACGATTCGCCTGCTCTCTTACGATATTAATGGGCAGAATATATCTATGACACAAAAGAAACCAGAGATCGTAAACATCGATAGCTTTCAAGATAATACCAAGAGTAAACTTTTAAGAGTTCTTCCTTTCAAAGACAAAAGGCCACACCTAACCACTCGACTGCTTGAAATTGGAAATGGGAGGCCACTTGTACTCTTTGGACACTCATATGGAGGTTGGATTGGAAAGAGAATCATCGAGATTCTCGCCGCACCAGAACTCTACGAGGATAGTAAAAAGAAAAGAGACAGAAAGCTTTTTAGCGAGACAGAAAAACTCTTAACGAAGTATGATCAATTTCCGGTTCACACCTTTTTCTCGCTCGAAGGAATCAGTGCAGTTAAATGTCGTATTGAGAAATCCATATGGGTTGGAGTTATCAGTATGATTGGAGAATCGAGATCAAAAGGGTGTCGAAGTGAAATGACAAGTTTTCACAATGAACTCAAACTTTCGGATTCAGATCAATTAAGATCACTTCCATTCGATCAAACTGCATCTCGTGTTACAAACTGGTATAACGTAATGCTTAAAGACTCTGAACTTCCAACCAGAGCAAAATATTCAAACACTCCAGGAGTCCAAAACATCATTCTAGATATTGCACCTTTCGGTGGAACTGAAGATTATAAAAAATCACAGCAGCACCCATTCAAAAATGCTCACCATATGTTGGGATTTGAAACTAAGACCTGGTTGAAAATGTGTGAAATCACTCTTGGAGACGAAGCCCTATGTAATCCCGTTGAGAATGTTGATAACAAAGGAAGATCAAAATAATGCAACTATCACCCAATGGACAAAAGTGCCTTAAAATTATTCACCTGCTCCTAGTAAGTATCTGGTTTACATCAATTGTGATTATGACTGCTATTGCTTTTCTCGCAAAAGGTCTTAAAGATGGTGGTGAGTTTTACATGCTCAACTATATCTATCACTTTATCGACTTTAAGATTCTCACCCCTGCTGCAATTGGTACTTTTATCACAGGCCTTGTGTACTCCATCTTTACCAAGTGGGGATTTTTCAAACATGGATGGATTATTTACAAATGGTTTGTAACCCTAGCGCTCATTCTTATTGGAACCTTCTACTTGGGACCAATGACTGCAGAAATGCTCAATATTTCACATGAACTTAAACTAAAAGCACTTGAAAATGCAGAGTATTTATCAAAGTTTGAAATAGGATTATGGGCAGGATTTATCAATAGCTTTCTCCTTATTTTAGCTTTTATATTCTCTACACTAAAGCCTTGGAAGAACTTAAAGAGATAGGACACCTAATGAAAGAAACAATTGAACATAAAGAAGAAGAACTCCGTTTAGCGATGATCTCAAGCGATGTTGACGCCTTAGATGATCTTATTGATGACTCACTCATCTTTACCCTCCCAACAGGAGATATCGCCACAAAGTCGATGGACCTTGATGCGCACAGTTCAGGGGTACAAAAGATCACTGAACTAAAATGTCTAGCTCAAAAGATTGTGCTACACGATACCTTCGCAGTAGTTGCATCGAAAATGGAATTAAAAGGAAACTTTCTAGAGAGCTCTATTGACGGAATTTACTCCTACAGTCGGACTTGGAAAAAGATCGGATCAAGCTGGAAGGTAGTTGCGGGGCAAGTAAGCATACAGATGTAGCTTATTACCCCACTTAAAAGATTTACCCTAACGCAACGTCAAGAATCATCATGCCCGTAAAGCCAACCATCGTCGCCATTGTCACCAAGTCAATGTGCTTATAATTTCTCTGAGATTCTGGAATAAGCTCCTCAACAACAACGAAGATCATCGCTCCTGCGGCAAAGCATAAGGCATATGGAAGAATATCCTGCATCTGCATGACAAAGTAAGCGCCAATAACTCCAGCAATTGGTTCGACAATACCGGATGCTTGACCATACATAAAACTCTTCCACTTGCTCATCCCCTCTCTGCGAAGTGGCATCGAAACCGCAGTCCCCTCGGGAAAATTTTGAATCCCAATACCGATAGCGAGAGCAATGGCCCCACCAATAGTTGCAGACGGAAGACCAGCTGCAACGGCACCAAAAGCCACACCAATTGCGAGCCCCTCAGGAATATTGTGAAGAGTGATTGCAAGAACAAGAAGTGTACTTCTCTGCCATGAAGTTTTCACACCTTCAGTTTTATTGGAACTCAATCCTGGATGTAAGTGCGGAAGGAACTTATCAATAAGGCGCATAAAAATCCCCCCCCCCAAAAATCCAATTGCGGCCGTGAGCCAAGGGGTGTGCCCCAGGTTTGTGGCCATCTCAATTCCCGGAGATAAAAGCGACCAAAAACTTGCTGCAATCATCACACCAGCAGCAAACCCAAGCATCGAATCCAATAGCTTGGCATTTACTCCTCGAGTAAAGAATACCAAAGCGGCGCCTAGTGCCGTTACAAGCCAAGTAAAAGTTGTACCCATTAATGCCTGAGTAACAGGGTGATACTGCTGAATAAATTCAACCATGAATCCTCCAATCCGATTCAAAATAATTCATACCACTTCATTGTGTCATAAACTATCAAAATTAGGAATAGATTTAGTCAATCGTATCCTGTGATTAGTCAAATCGAACAATAATAAGTAAGATATTTTTATGAAAAAATCACTATTAATGACACTGGCGTTACTTTCCTTTAACACATTTGCACAGCAATGGGTCTACTCAAAACTTGGTGGTGAAAAAATCCCTGCCTTATGGCAATCACTTACGAATACTCGAGTTGTTGTTGCTGTTATTGATACAGGAGTTGACTACACTCATCCCGATCTCATCAATAATATCTGGATCAACGAAGCAGAACTTAACGGTGAAGAAGGAATAGATGACGATAATAACGGCTATATTGACGATATCCATGGATACAACTTTGCGGACAATACAAATGACCCAATGGATACAGTTCCTCACGGAACCCACGTAGCAGGAATTATAGCCGCTTCTCATAATAACTTTGGAATTGATGGGATCAATCCAAATGCCCTCATTATGCCACTAAAATTTATGACAAGAAGTGGAGGAACTCCGCAAAATGCTGCTCGCGCAATTCGCTACGCAGTAGATAATGGAGCTCAAGTGATCAACTGTTCTTGGGGAGAACACCAGGAAACAGATGAACTAAAAGAAGCTGTAGAATACGCAATCCAAAATGATATCCCAATAATTGCCTCATCAGGCAATGCGGGAATCAATAATGATTTTAAAAGACATTTTCCATCCCACTACCCTGATGTGATTACGGTGGCAAATATTGACCAAAATGGATACATCACCTACCGCAGCAACTATGGAAATAGAACTGTCGATATAGCTGCGCCAGGAGAAGAGGTTCTATCTACAATGCCTGACAATACTTATATTGAGCACTCTGGAACATCGATGGCAGCTCCATTTGTTAGTGGTGCTATATCTCTTTTACTTTCACTTGAGCCGGGTATTGATCGAGAAGAAATTACCGCTAGACTTTATCGCACAGGAATTAGCACTAGTAACTATCTTGGAAAAGTAAAGTCTGGAAGAAGAATTGATGTTTACAATTTCATCAACAATCTAGAACAAGAGGCCCCAATGCCATCAAATAATTGGAAACGATTTGACCTTGAAACACCTATTGCAACTCCGCACCCATACCGTGGAGGAAAATGGTGGAGTAAACGAGTGGTCGTACCAGGGGCAAAGTTTGTGCGCGCTCACTTTAAGCGAGTTGAGTTCGAGCCGGATAACGATTACATTCTATTATCAGGTCGTGATCGTAAAGTATATGACAAGGCCGCCAATGTGGAGGAAGACTTCTACTCATCGTTTATTGTTGGCGATATGATTGTATTTAATCTTTTTAGCGATAAACTCAATAGTCTTTGGGGGTTTGAGGTCGATTACCTAGAATACCAATAAATTATACAGAGCGACTAGAAGGGTCGATGGGTATCTTAATGAAAAAGCTAGTTCCCTCTCCTTCCTCGCTTGAAAAGTTGATGGTCGCTCCAACTTTCTGCGCCTGTTTTTTAACCAAATATAATCCGAGGCCACTACTATTCGTCGACTGATTGTGGAATTTTTTGAACATTCCAAACACTTCGCTGTGCCTTTTTTCAGGGATTCCAAGTCCATTATCACGAACTTGAATATAAAAATGGTCTAGATCATTAAAAGTTTTAAGTTCGACAAAATGCTTCTCCTTCTTAATGTCGTGGTACTTAATCGCATTTGAAATTAAGTTTTCAAGCAAGATTGTGAGCCTTGTATTTTGGAGGAAGAGATCGACATCATGATTAAATGATGCCTTTAATTTTACTTTATTTTCTGACAACCCAATCTCATTTTTTGACATGGTCTTTACAAAAAAAGATTTAAAATCAAATTTCTCATAGGATTCATTAACATAATCACTCTGCGCAAGGCATAAAATATCTTCGATTAATTGGTTAAGGCTGACGGTAATATTCTCAATTTTTTCAGCATTTCTCGATGCTTCTTTATAGTCTCCATCTTCAATGTCTTCACGAATGACCGAACTCAATCCTTGTATCGTCATTAAAGGTGACCGCAAATCATGAGAAGTTCTATAGGCAAACTGGTCAAGCTCTTCATTCTTATCTTTAAGCTTTTGCTCATTACGGACTCTCTCACTTATATCAACGACAGAGCTAATTACATATGTTTCTTTTCCAATCGTAAGAGGATGCAGTCCAATTTCTAAAGGTATTTTACTACCATTTTTGTGCTGACCATAAAGGTCTCTCCCCACCCCCAATGGGCGCGGAGAAGGAGAAGCAAAATACTTTCGCCGAAGAACAGGATGATGCTCCTTTACATTATCTGGGACTAGTAATTCAATCTTCTTTCCTACTAAGTAGTTCAAGCTATATCCAAACAATTTTTCTACTGCACTATTTGCCAAAATAATGTTGCCCTTTTCGTCAACCATCAACATGGCATTTGGTGCCGCATTGAAAGCAATTTTAAATCGATCTTCGGCGCAAATTAACTCTGTCTTATCAATAATAGAAGCAACTCCCCAGACTTCATCATTAATAGAAAACACTCTTTTCTTAACAGTTACAGATTTAAGATTCCCCAGACCAGTATTCATTTCAGTATCAAACTCATCAATTTTATTAATTTGATTTTTTAATGAAAACCTCTGATTCTTCCCAGTAAGATTTGGAAACAATACATCTATTTTCTGATCGATTAACTGACCTCGAGTAAATCCGCTAATGACCTCCGCCTCATGATTTATTAAATGAATTTGCCCATCATCATCAAAGAGGATAATGGCAAAAGGAGTAATTTGAAAAATTGATTTGATTAACTCAGTCATAAATTTGTAACCAAAAAATCTTTCAATTCTGACAGCGTTACAGGTTTAGTGATATAGTGCTTCACGTATTGGTAAGGAACAACAAGTTCTTTATCTATTAAACTAGAGGATGATGTAAGCATCGCAACCACTGAAGCATCAAAGTAGTCTCTCGATTGATTATAGATACTATCGAACTTAGATAAAAATTCATGCCCATTCATTACGGGCATATTGATATCAAGAAATATGAGGCAAGAAACATATTTTTCATGTTCAAGCCACTTACTGATAGTGTTAAGAGCAACCTGTCCATTCTCTGCCTCTACAATAGTGTGTTCAACCCCAGACTTAGTGATGGCCCTTTTAATCAAATAGCGATAGCTTTCGTCATCATCAACTATTAAAATTTTCTTCACCATGAGAACCTCCTAGTTCATTGTAGCTCGTAAAGAAATTCTACCAGAGACAATATTGGTAAATTTAAACTTAACCTAATCAATGGAGCAAATTAGTCACCTAGAGGGTGGCAGCCTGACAACTAACACAGTGCGCGGTGCCAATCAGCACCGGTTAATACCCTAAAAACACATAAATTATACTGGCATGAAAATTGTATATTGTACTGTGGAATTCAAAATGAATTTGAATCAAAGTATACCAATAAATCTAATAAGGGGGATTTATGAGAAAGCTTATGTATGTTCTTTTTGGAATAACTCTATCCATTTCTGCGCTGGCAGGAGAAAGAGTTTATGATACAGAAAGGTTCTTTGGAGAAACATCAGGTAGAGCAATTAGAAAGTGTGAAAAAGCAAGAGATAGGGACTACCGCTGTGACTCATCTCAATATCGCTGCTCACCATGTTCACGCAATTATCAAGCAAATCACTCAACTTACACCATATATAAAAGATCAAGTTATGGAAGTAATCATGATTATGACTACGATTACGACTATGATAACGACTACGACAAAGTGGAAAAAAGCTGTACTGTAGTAGAAGTCGAGCGCAGAAGAGTAATCGATAGCTACACAAGAAGTGCAAGAGCATATTCATCAACTAGAGCAAAAGATCAAGCATGTGAAAAAGCAATGAGACTATGCCGAGACAGAAAGCATTACGGAACAAGATGTGTTAAGCGCTCAGAGTATAAATCTCATAGTAAATATGACGACCTTAATGCTGCATTAGATATCGTTGGTGGCGTTCTTGAATTATTAGACTAAAATCATATGGGGTGAAGCATGCTTCACCCCTAACATATCAGCGAATAACGATCAGTTAATTTCGCTTTCCAATCCTTTTTTTCCAATTCAAGCATTTATTTTAACTTGTGGAACAATACTTAAATTAGGTTAGAAATGACAAAAATTAAGTATGTTCTAGAAAACATTCTCGTGACTATAGTTTATTGCTTAGGAGCACACCTTGGGCAGCAGCTTGCAATCGACCCTGGGAATGTATCTGCGATTTGGCCCCCAGCAGGGATCCTTGTGGCATGGTCATTCTGTAGAGGACCAAGGATATGGCCAGGAGTTTTTGTTGGCGCGTTCATTGGAAATATTGTTCAATACGTTGACCAATCTTCTTCTACAAGTATTCTTCTAAGATCAATTACAGCAGCAACAATGAATGGGATAGGAGATACTCTGTCAATTGTCGTTGCGACGTCAATCGCGAAATCAATCATAAAAAAAGACTCTCCACTTGAAGGAAAAAAAGATGTGATGTACTTCATAGTAATCATCGCGACTCTAGGGTCTTTTTCTAGCGCACTATTTGGAACAAGTGCACTCTGGGCAGCTGACTTTCTAACAACAGAAAAATTCTTATTTGCTTTTATGACTTGGTGGATTGGAGATGGCGCAAGCGTTCTTATCATCACTCCATTTTTACTCAGTATATGCAATGAGAAGGTAGAATGCATTAAAGAAGCCCCTCTTGAACGCTCAATTAACTTCATCATGATGGGCATATCAATGCTGATTATTGTAACTCTTCCTCGCGGAATACATACAAGCGTTGTTTTTATTTTATATCTCCCAATGATTCTCTGGTCTGTATTAAGATTGGGGCAAACATATTCATTTTTTAATCTCTTAGCAATTACAATCTATATAATCACTTTAACGATCAATCACAAAGGCCCTTTTATCAGGGAACAACTAACTGAAACTCTTATTCAGATCGATATATACGTCATCGTTTTATCACTCATTACGCTGTTATTTAACGCTTTCTCATGTGAAATAAAAAAATACCGAGACAATCTTGAAGAGATAATTAGAAAGAGAACATCAAAGCTCGTAAGGGCCCAAAAAGAAGCAGAACTTGCAAACCGTGCTAAAAGCGATTTTCTTGCAGTAATGAGTCACGAAATTCGAACTCCCCTCAATAGTTTATTGGGAATGGGTGAGTTACTAAAGGGAACAAAACTATCTGAAACCCAGCAACGCTTTGTGAGAATATTGAATAACTCAGGAGAACATCTATTAACATTGATCAATGACATTCTAGACCTCTCAAAAATTGAAGCAGGAAAGCTGTCACTGGAAAACACCCCTCTTAATCTTAGTCAATTAGTGCAAGAAGTAATTGAGATCGAAAGCAATAAGGCCAGTGAAAAAGGAATTTCCCTATATTGCAAAGAAGTTGGTCTAGTTCCCTCACTTGTTCGTGGGGATAAAATTCGCTTACGGCAGATTCTCATCAACATCATTAACAATGCAATTAAGTTCACGGAGAATGGAGAAGTTCGTGTAGTAGTTCAAGCACTAGAGAAAAATTTTATCTGTTTCAGCATAACCGACACCGGTGTTGGAATACCTGATGAGAAACTTCAAAATATCTTTAATCCATTTTCCCAAGCAGACGAAACAATTGCTAGGCGATTCGGAGGCACCGGCTTAGGTCTGAGTATCAGCCTAAGTTTGGCAAGACTGATGGATGGCAAAATCGAAGTGACTAGTAAAGAAGGAGAGGGAACCTGTTTTAAAATTATGATCCCATTGATTCAAGTTGATAACATTGAAATTCAAAAGATTAAGAAAAAGGTTCTCAAGGATGAAAAATCGAAGGGAATATTAAAAGGAATAAAAATCCTCCTTGTCGATGATGCTGAAGAAAACCGACTCCTCGTTGAGACTTACTTAAGCGGACATTTGATTGAAGTGGACTTTGCAGAAGATGGAAAACAGGGAATAAAATTATTCAAGGAGAATGCATATGACATCATTTTTATGGACATCCAAATGCCAGTACTCGACGGCTGTGAGGCAACAAAGATCATTCGAGACTTTGAACAAAAAAACAAACGACCACACACCCCAATAATTGCATTTACTGCGCATGTTATTCCAGAAGAGATTGACAAGATTCGGCAAGCAGGATGCGATGACCACCTCCCCAAGCCAATCAGGCAAAAGCAATTTATAGAAAAAATTAAAGAGACTTGCTTAAAGCAAAATAGGCAGCACTCCGCAATAGAAAAGATCACCGAGCAATCAGAATATCAAGACCGTGAAGTTAATCTAAAAGTAGAAAATCAACTGCTCAATAACTGCAGCGATGGAATTCTAATTACAGACAAAGATTTCAAAATCACTTATGTGAATCAGACATTATTAAAAATATTCGGATATAAAAGTGAAGAACTTATTGGCCAATCACCTGACATTTTAAACGCAGAGGTAGTCGCCGATAAAGTCCAGCAAAAGATATACGAATGTATGAAGGATAATATTCCCTGGCGAGGAGTAATCCTCAATAAAAGAAAAAATGGAACTCACTTGTATATCAATACAGCAATCTTTCCGATTCTAGATGATAAAGGCTCCCCATATGCTTATGGAGGAATCAGCCGCGATGTCACAAATGAAGTTGAGTATGAAAAAGAGCTTATTGAATCAAAAAAACAGGCCGAGCTGGCAAACAGAACCAAGACAACTTTTCTTGCGAATATCAGTCATGAACTGAGAACTCCACTTCACTCCATTATTGGATTTGCGGATTCATTAATGAGAACAGAGCTAACAGTAGACCAGCAAACTCAGATGGGAAAAATTATTCACGCTGGTGGACGGCTTGAAAGAATGATTGAAGATATGATCGATATCTCTATGATGGAGGGAACTGATCAATTCTTAAACACTAAGAATTTTTATATCAGAGAGTTGTTACTTGAAGTTTCCCAAATATTAAGAAGCAAAATTGCAGATAAAGATTTAAACTTTCAACTTGATATTGGAGATGAGATAGCAGGACAATATCATGGAGATGATGAACGACTGAAGCAGGTCCTCATCCATATTTTAGACAACTCTGTTAAATTCACTCAGAGAGGCTCGATAACTCTTCGAGTAAATATAAAAGGAAAACATCAAAAAAATAATGTTTTTGAATTCATAATTGAAGACACAGGGATTGGTATCTCAGAAAAAACACAAGAAATCATATTTTCTCCATACACCCAAGGAGATGATTCCACGAAGAAGCAGTACAGAGGAGCTGGACTTGGTCTTACTATTGCGAAAAAAATTGCTAATGCTATGGGAGGAGATATTGTAGTTGATAGCTCATCCAAGAACGGAACAAAAATTATTATGACAATACTTTTAGAGTCGCGATAGGAATAAATGAGAAGGATTATTTACCTAACCATTCTAACTTTAGTTTCATTTCAAAACAGTGCTTTTGCAAAAAATATATTACGAGTTGGACTATTCTCTGTCCCCCCACACGTTTTCTCAGGCCATCCTCAAATGGGTGCATCGGTAAACTATTTGAATGAATTTGCAAAGGCCTACAACTACGAGATTAAGTGGTTACATGAAGTTCCATTCCCACGCCTACTCGACTTGCTCGAAAAGGGGAGCATTGATGTTGTTCCTCTAATCAGTAAGACAAAAGAAAGATCCAAATATCTTTATTATCCAAAAATCGAAATGTTCGAATCTGAAGCCGTCTTGATTGTTAATAATAATTCAAGAATAAAAACAATTGAATCAATTAATGATATCGCTGGTATTAATATCACTTACATGCAGGATGCAATATTACCTAAGATGATACGAGAAAATAAAGGAAGCGTAACATTCACCTTCATCGGATCAGACGACTGGGTGACCAAGGGAGTGTCATCACTCAGAAAAGGGTGGACCGATGCCATTTTGTCTCTCAATCAATATACCGTAAAGTATGAGTTAAAAAAACTAGGTCTAAGTACAGAGATCAGTGCAATTCCAATCCCAAGGATGGGAGAAAGGGATTTAACCTACACCGCAATATCAAAGAAATCTCCATATAGTAAAAAGCTTATTTTACAGTTTGATGAATGGGCAAAGATGCATCCATATCGACAGTATCTCTCACCTTACATAGACTGAAACGACTAAAAACAAAGACTATTTAAAACGGGTAAGGAAGAGTTATCTCTAGATTATGAGATAATTTTGTTATTAATTTCAGATTTCATCCGATAATTATTATCATGAATATTAAACTTGCGCTGACCATTATCTTATTTCTGCCCCTTCAGCTCCTTGCTTGTCCTAAAGTCGACTTTTCCTGTGATGGAAACTACAAGGTTCATCTAAGTTTTGATGATGGCCCAAACGCCAATACCGAAAGGATACTTTGGGTACTAAAAAAATCAGGTGTAAAAGCAAGCTTCTACTTACTTGGAAGTAAGCTCATAAACGCTGACGGCAGTATGCGCAGGGGAGCAGGTCCATTCTTTAAAATAATGGATAAAATGAAAAGAGAAGGTCACACTATCGGAAGCCATACCTATCAACATATTCACCACTACAACCACAAAAAGTGGAAAGCATCTGATTATGAGAAATCGATCTTAAGAAAAGAGGGAATTGATTGGAGAGACAATATCTCTATAATTCGAGAATCTAATCTTTTAGAAAAGTATCTAAATAATAAAGGTAAAATATATTACCGGCTGCCTTATGGACAAGGATGGTTTGAAGCTGAGCGAAAAGGGAAAAAAGATACAGAAGTTCTAGAACACCTTCTCAATCCCAGTGACAACAAACAAAAAGCATTTCATGTGGGATGGGATATTGATAGCTCTGACTGGCGCGATAAGAATGAACCAATGACTCCGGCCAATGATAAAAAGTTTCTTCAGGATATTGCGAAACAAATCTGCAATCGGAAAGGCGGAATCGTTTTAATGCATGATCACACTCAAATTGTTTCTAGAAATTTGAGCTGTCTCATTTCGAATATTAAAAGCGGTGGTCACAAGTTTACTGACATCGATAACTTCCGTCACAAAAGATCGGGGCAATCAGGACCTCAAATAGTTATGGGCTATGATGACATCGCCGGAGTGGACCACAGGGATTGTGACAGCACAGGCGAGAAAGATGAGTTGGATAAAAACGAAGATTTACTAGATCAACTAATTGAAAAGATTATAAGCGATCAAGACTATACCCCAGAAGATGTCACTGTATTCAAGGGGGATATTTACCAACAAAGAGATCAAAATGGTTCGATGAAATACAAGCATCTGGCAACATTTAAATCATATCCCTCTGTCGATAAGCTTCTTAAGTCAGATGATTTTAAAACCTATCTCACAAAAAATAAACTGAGAGCCGATGAAATAATCTACTTCATAACAAAAGACAAAAACATTCAAATTGGAACTGTAAAACAATAAAAAAATGCCAGGACTGACCTGGCATTTTGATTTTACTTTATGGTGTGAACTATTTTTGTTCGTTTAAATGAAGCGCGCAGATTGATGCTAACAGAGAATATGGATGCAGCTAATGCAGCCTTCAAAGTGGGCTACGAAAGTCCCTCACAATTCAGTAGAGAGTACAGTCGCCTCTTTGGAGATTCACCGATGCGCGATGTAAAAAGGCTCAAACAGAGCTAAACTTGCTCAAATTTTCGACCAAGTATATACTCATAGACAGGAGCGATAAGACATCTCTCGCGTGCACCACTACACTATAACAACGAAACAAATAAGTAACGAGGTTAATGCCATGACAACAGATCAAAACGCGCCCATTGCAATCCTAGGAATCACAGACAAAGAAGACAGATATGCTCACATTGCCTACAAAACACTTCTTGAAAAGGGCTATCGCAACCTGACTGGTATCACTCCAAAAGAGCTGAAGCTTCCACAGATCAATATCGTACAAACGATCGACGATGTAAAAGCGGAGATCCACACTCTGACTCTCTATGTAGGGGCAAAGCGTTTGGAGCCGATGATTGATCAAATTCTATCGTTAAAACCGAATAGAATTATCCTCAACCCCGGAACAGAAAACCCAGAATTAATAAAGAGGGCGAATGAATTAGGAATAGAGACCATCGAAGGCTGTACCATCGTGATGCTCAACACTAATCAGTTTTAATTTTCCCACTTGCCTCAATGAGTATATACTCATATAGTCTTATAAAAACATCCGTATGTGATCGATATTTTTAAGGAGTATTTATGAGTATAAGCTATGACGTTGTTGTTATTGGTGGAAGTGCAGCGGGTGTTCCCGCTGCAATAACTGCGCGAAGATATTATCAGAACAAAAGTATCTTGGTGATAAGAAAAGGGGAATCAGTCCCCATCCCTTGCGGCATTCCTTACATCTTTGGAACAGTGGATGGCGTCGACAAAAACATTATCCCCAATGCTGTATTAGAAAAGAATAAAATTGATCTCATCGTTGGAGAAGTAGAAAGAGTCAACAAAGAGGGCAAAGAGATTGAAGTAAATGGAAAGACTGTGACATATGACAAGCTTGTCTTGGCTACAGGCTCCCACCCCATCATGCCCCCACTTGAAGGAATCAATTTAAAAAACATCTTCCCTGTTCACAAAGACACCAAATACCTCTCTCAATTTTTAGATAAAGTAAATGAAGCTAAAAATATCGTCATTATTGGTGGTGGTTTTATTGGGGTTGAATTTGCAGAAGAGTGTAAAAAAAATCGTGACGTCAATGTCACTCTAATTGAGATGATGCCCAAATGTCTTATGGCCGCTTTCGACGACGAGTTCTGTGACAAGTCTCACTCCATCCTTGAGGAGCAAGGTATTGAACTCAAGCTCAATGCCAAAGTTGTAAAGTGTCACGGAGAAACTGAAGTAAAAGAGATCGAACTCGATAGTGGTGAGAGAATCAAAGCAGACGTAGTGGTGTTAGGTATTGGCGCCGTTCCAAACGTGAATCTTGCCAAAGAGATGGGTCTTGAGCTTGGAAAGTTTGGTGGAGTCAAGGTTGATTCCAATATGAGAACAAACTCAACCGATATCTTTGCCTGTGGAGATTGCATTGACTCAAAGTCATTCTTCTCAGACTCGCCTTCTAAAATTAAACTGGCATCAACGGCCACCATGCAAGCAAGAATTGCGGGCGCGAACCTCTTTAATACCAAGAGGTCAGACAAAGGGATTATCGGCGTCTTTTCAACAGCACTTAGTGGACAGGCCTTCGCTTGCGCGGGATTCACAGAGCGAGAAGCGATGAAAGAGGGCTATCAAGTTGCCGTAGGCGTCGCAGAGGGACCAAACCGCCACCCTGGTCTGATGCCCGGAATGCAAAATATGGTGGTCAAACTGATCTTTAATAAGCACGACAAAACAATCTTGGGAGGTCAGATCTACGGCGCCACAAGTGCAGGAGAATTGATCAATGCCATTAGCTCTTTTATCTTAAGTCGTTTTACCGCAGAAGATATCGCCACCTTTCAGCTGGGAACACACCCCGCGTTGACAGCTTCACCTATTGCTTACCAATTGGTCAATGCTGCAGAGCTGGCCAATATGAAGATGCTCTAACACAATATTTGCAATAAAATGGTTGCCCTAGTTCTGCTAGGGCAACTAATTATGAATTTCAACGATTGATATTTTTTTCTTAAAAGAGCTAATTTCTTGGGGGAGACAACGAATCACAGATTCAGATCGCGATGACTGGCGCTACCAAGGAAGAAAGCTCACTCCAAAGGATGACAAACAATTTTTAGAGGGGATCAAAAAACAGATCTGATCCAATCAGGGGGGAATGGTGCTGATGCACGATCACACCGAGATCGTTTCCAGCAACTTGAGCTGTCTGATCAAAGGGCTAAAAAAAGCAGGCCTCAAATGAGGCCCATTAAACAATATCGCTAAAATTATTAACAACTCTTTCAAACTTGGCAACATCCTCTACCACAAATTTTACTCCTTGATCGCTCTTCTTGCCATTCATTTTTACAAGGGCCATAGGGCGACCTTCATAGAAGATTCCAAGCATTGATCCAGAGTACTTCTTCGTCATTTTCAGAAGCTCTTTTTCCTCTCTTTCTGAGATTTTAAGTTGAAGCGCCACCGATCCTTGTTTAGCTGTATCAACAGCAAAGCGATCAACGGATAGAGGAGATTCTGTTAATAGCTTGAGACTTTTGTTTTCAAAACTTATCCCCTCTCTCTCTTTCCCCTTATTGAATTTTACAGGATAGAATTCGAGACCACGTCCCGTGGATCTTGAAAGATCAACGTGACGATTCTTGAAGGTGCCGTATAGGCGTGAAAAAGATGGGCCAACATTTATTAAAGCACTAGTTATAAGAGATAATAAAACCACTCTTGTTTTCATTAAAACACTCCATGAAATTAAATTTAAATAAAAATTGAAATAGGAAAGTTTCTAAGAAACGGGAGGTGCTCTAATACTGCGGCATCCGGTTGGACGAGAAAGAGAGAGAGATTTAGCAGGGATAAATAGGGACTCCCTATCGAGCTTTGCAATAACAAAGGCACGACTCACAGGAAGATTCATATCAATTGCAGCAATACTGTACTTTTGTGTTTTAGTTTTCACTGCAAAAGAACCTGTAGGATAGGTTCTTGTTTTTACAAGTTTACGATCGGCATTTTGGACTGAAGTCTGGGCCTGAACTGAAACAATAAAGGCCATAAGGATAGAGAGAATGTAAAAACGAGTACTTATTCTCATATCTACAATATGGGGGCAAATCTAAAAGCGTCAATGGTACTTCTTACGTTTTTTTAAATTAATTGAAATTAACTACACTTCACTTATATCTGCCTCCAAAATAGCTGAAAAGACTTCAATGTAAGGAGTCAAATATGGATAGACCAAAGAAAGAATCACTGAATATAGGTTTTATCTCTTTTAGGTTTTCAAGTACCGATGGAGTTTCACTAGAGACTTCCAAATGGGCGGAGGTGCTAGAAAGCTTAGGCCATAAATGTTTTTATTTTGCTGGAGAATGTGATCGACCACCAGAAATATCATATGTAGTACCTGAGGCCAACTTCCATCACCCTACAATCAAAGAAAAACACCAGAAGTTTTGGAGAAATCCCACTCGGAGCCACGAAGACTCTCGGTGGATCTGCGATAAGACAGAAGAGCTCTATCAGCATATAAAATCATTTGTAGAAAAATATGACATAGATCTTTTTGTGCCACAAAATATTTTTTCTTACCCGCTCAATATTCCACTAACGCTGGCCACAGCGCAGTACATTGCAGAAAATAACTTTGCAACGATTGCCCACAATCACGACTTTTACTGGGAAAGAAAAATGTTTTACGTCAACTCCGTATGGGACTATTTGACGATGGCCTTTCCACCAACTCTCCACGCCATTCAACACGTTGTCATAAACTCATCAGCTCGTCACCAAATGGCCCTTAGAAGAGGAGTTCCTTCGACCCTAATACCAAACGTAATGAATTTCGAAATGGAGGCGCCAGAACCAGATGACTACTCCAAGGATCTTAGAGAAGTATTGGAAATTGGTCCAAATGATAAGCTCATCCTTCAACCAACTCGCGTTGTTCAAAGAAAAGGGATCGAACACGCTATTGAGCTTGTGAGTAGGATGCAAGACAAAAGTACAGATAAAATGGTCCTAGTGATCTCTCATGCGGTTAACGATGATGAAGTTGGCTACGTCGACAGAATTAAAGAGTATGCTAAATTAATGGAAGTTGATCTCAGACTCTACCCAGACCTCTTCGAAGAAAAACGAAGATACAATGAAGATGGTAATAAGATCTATAGCTTGTGGGATATTTATCCCCATGCTGACCTTATAACCTACCCCTCCATCTTTGAAGGCTTTGGTAATGCTTTCTTAGAGGCCTTACACTTTAGAAAGCCAATAGTAGTAAACAATTACAGTATTTATGAAATGGATATTAGAACAAAAGGGTTTAAGGTTGTATTTTTCGATGATTTTATTACAGACAAGACAGTTGATGAGTCCCTTCACCTGATTGAAAACAAGGCCCTTGCAAAAGAATGGGCCGAAACAAACTACAAGCTTGCATTAGAACACTATTCATATACGTATTTAAAAAAGAGGCTAATGGAATTGCTACAAAAAACGCACGGACTCTATTAACTTTAAAGCCCCAGATAGAGTAGAAAACCATCTGGGGCCGTAACTTTTAATCTATCAATCCAACAAAAAATTATTTTTTTGCCTTCTTCGATTTTTTCGACTTTTTCTTTGATTTTTCTAATTTACAAATTTTTTCTGTTTTTTCTGTAGTTAGTTTTTTTGAAGACTTCCAGCAAAAGTAATCACGCTTGCTGTCTTTAATCTCCTTACAAGAAACTTCTACGTACTTTTTCCCACAGTTAAGTTTTTTTGCTGCAAAAGCTGGAGTTACAGCAGTTAACATCAAAGCAGTAATAAGCAATACCTTCATATATTTCTCCGAAATAAAGGTTAATAATGAAAAAGTATCAGCACGATTGACACAAAAGAAAAATCGTTTTATTCACTACTTTAATTAGGATAAACCTAAGTGAGACCAATCAATGAATCGCTTAAATTTCAACCACTTGTTCTACTTTTATATTGTCGCGAAAGAGGGAAGCATTAAGGATGCAGCGGCAAAATTGCACGTATCCCAACCAACAATCAGTGACCAAATTAAGCTGCTCGAAGAGTACTTTGATTCCAAACTTTTTTATAGAAAGAATCGCTCACTGTCACTCACTCCAGAAGGAGAGCTTGCATGTGAGTACGCAGAAAGGCTTTTCTCATTGGGAGAGGAATTGACAAGGAAGCTTAAGCATAAAGAACACCTACCAAAGAAATGTCTAGATATTGGAATTACACCTCACATGAGTCAATACTTCTTGTACGAAACAATTCTCCCGCTATTTAAGCAGAATGATTTGGCCATCAATATAAAAGAGGATAAGAGACATTACTTACTTGCTGATCTTGAAAAAGGTGAAATAGACATGATGTTTTCGGACTCAAAAGATGGATTATCCAATACGTTAAGTCCTTACAGAATCGGAGTGAATAGAACCTATATTGTTGGACATAAAAAATTTAATCAACTTAAAAAGAGATATCCTGCGAGCATTAGTGATGCACCATTCTTCCACTACACCAAGGATTCATTTCTTCGCTATGAAGTAGATCTTTTCTTTCATAAAAATAATGTAAGTCCAAAAGTCATTGGAGAAGCAGATGATGTAGAACTTCTCCAGATGCTAACGGAAAAGGGAATAGCACTTACAGTTGTTCCTGAAGTTATCAAAAACAGATTTAGCGCGAACCCTAATATCATTGTTCTGGGAGAGCTTACAGAGCTGCAGACTCACCTATACGGTATCATTCGTTCAGATTATCGCGGCTTTGGTCACAAGTTATTAACCAATAAACTAAAGTAACAATATTATTTCAAGCATCCCTCTGAGCTTCGAATGGCCTCATTAACGCTGATACCTTCGAGGTAATTTCCAGCGAGATGAAGTGTAGGAATATCAGTCAATTGATTATAAATTGCATCTTTTATCGCTTGGTGGCCCAAATTGTATTGAGGAATAGCGGAATTGATTTTGTTCACATGAAAGTAATCAGGAGTTCCCGTAATGCCTAAAATGGGAGCAAGTTCACTTGTAATGATTTCCTTAATATCCTCATCACTCTCATCCTGAATAGCACTATCATGAGCACCACCGATATAAACCTTAATAGATGCATGCCCTTGGGGACATCGTTTTTCGAAAAGTCCTGAAGCGAAAAGTCCCCCAAGAATTCTCTTCCCTTGATTCCTTGGTATCAAAAAACCAAAACCATTCATGGGATGCTTAATTTGATCTATTCTATAGCCAAGAAGACAAGTTGAGATACTGGCGTATGGGATTTTAGATAATTCACTGGAAAGATCTGGATAGATGCTTTCTAAAAGCTTTGCGGCAATGTTAGCAGGAGTGGCCAGTACGATACTCTTTGAGCGGAACTGATTTTCTCCAGCAATAATAAGATACTCGTCGCCTTGGCGTTGAATTGATGTGACAGCAGAATTACAAACGATTGAGTCTAAATATTTTGCCTCTGCAGCTTCAGCAATCGCCCCCATACCTTTATCAAAACTTCTAAAAGTTACAGTCTCTCTATTTTTATTCTTATCTCTCGACTTTAGCTTAAAGAGCAAAAGAAAGAAGAGAAAGCTCCTAAATTTTTGTTCGATTAGTCCAATCTTTGGGAAAAGTGAAAAAATATCAAGCTTCTTAAAATCACCTGCGCAAACACCACTAACCATGGCATCCATTACAGTGGAAGAGACATCTTCTCCAAAACGTCTTGTCCCGAATTCGTAGACGCTCTCTTCATTTCCCTTGGCCTTTCCAATAAAAGGCTCAATCATCATTCTTAATTTTGCCTTGAAAGGAAATAAAGGAGTTTTAAGAAAAGAAATCGGTCCTTCAGGAATGGGATGAATCCCCTCTCCTCTAAAAACATAGCGACTATCCGCTCCAGGAATATTGAATCGAACATCATCGGACAACCCAATTTCTTCTACAAACTTCGTTGTATCTTTATATCCCTTTAAATAAGCAGTTGGACCGGTCTCAACAAGATAACCATGCTCAATGGAACTCTTAACCAGGCCACCACATCTAGAATCACTTTCTAAAAGTAAGGCGTTCTTATTTTCAGACTTCAAACGATGAAGAGCAGAAAGTCCAGCAAGTCCACCACCAATTACAATCGTATCGTAGACCACATTTACTCCTTACACCGTTTTACTGAACATTTGAGCAGTTTGCTTATGTCCTAAGTAATGATCAAACTTCATGGCAACGTTACGGACAAATGGCATTCCGAGCTCTGTCATCACAATATTATTTCCATCAAAATGAAGAAGACCGTCAATCACCATTTCTTCCAATAAATCCTTTTCAACATTGAAGCTTGATACATCGGCAATTCCATTACACATAATATCGTGGATTACTTGCGATGCCACTTGATCGATTTCACTAAGGCCGTGCCCATTTATAAAACGGGGAGCATCTCCAGTTCTTTCTATACTTTGATAATATCGCTCAACTGTCTTTTGATTTTGAGTAAAGCTGTACGGAGTATTTGAAATCGCCGAAGGGCCTAGACCAATCGTAATATTACTTTTTTGATCGACATATCCCATAAAGTTTCGCTTAAGGGTTTTCGAAAGCATGGCCTTACCAAGGAAATTTGTATCGAGAGCGAAGTGATCGAGTCCAACAGAGAGATAGCCGGCCCCTTTTAACACTTCTTGCCCATAATTGGAGATCGCTTTTTTAAGCTCTGGACTTGGTAACACAGACTCATCAATTTTCTTTTGATTTGTCATTTTCCAAGGAACATAGGCGAATGAGTAAAAGGCGATCATATCAGGTCTAAGCTCGATCACTTTTGAGAATGACTCTTTTACGCTTTCAATGGTCTGATGAGGCAACCCATAAATCAGGTCAAAGTTAATAGACTGAAACCCGATATCTCTGGCCGCGAGGTACAACTCTTCAATATCTTTGATCGTTGCATTGCGATTAACAGAAAGAAGCACTTCATCATTGAAGTCTTGAACCCCAATAGATAGCCTCTCGATTCCATGCTTCTTGAAAACTTCTAGGTGTCCCTTATGGGTTACATTGGGATGTAGCTCAACCGATCCAATAAAACTATCAGTAGAGAACTCTTTAAAGACAGATAAGATACGATCGAAACTTTGAGGAGTGAGATATGTAGGGGTCCCCCCACCGAAGTGAACGGAGTTCACCACAATCTCTCCCAACTCATCTACGTATTGCTGCCACTCATTTAGAAGGATAGATACGTAGCGCTCTTCACCAGAATTATCACTGGCCTCAACTCTGTTACAACCACAGTAATGACAGATAGAATAGCAATAGGGAACGTGAATATAGAGGTCCACCCCAAGCTTTGAGTCATATGACTTTCTAATATCTAAAATCCATTGCTCAAGTCCAGGGGCGCCGGTCCAAAAAGGAACAGGAGGGAAACTTGTATATCGAGGTCCCTGAATATCATATTTTTTAATTAGTTCATTCATTTAGTACACTCAGAAAAAATTTATGTCTATAATACAATCAAATACATCAATTTGTTTTTCAAATCGAGTTTAGTTATAGTGACATCTATGAAATACGATATCATTTTTTCCAGCGTCGGTACTCCAAAAAGCGCAGATCCACAGGATATTAAGGCCTTTCTTAAGGTTTTCCTAGGATCTAAACGAGTTGTTGATCTATCTAGACTGATCTGGTGGCCATTGCTGCACCTAATCATCCTAAAAAAGAGACCACCAGCTGTAGCAGCACGCTATAGGGAAATGATTGATAAACTGGGATCGAACCCCACATTCTCTACTTCAAGAGATATGATTAAACACTTTATGGCAAAAGATAGTGAGTTGATCAAATCACATCTCTGTTACGCGCTTTCACCTGAATCAGTAGCGGCCGTACAGGAAAAGATGATGCCAGATAGTACGAAAGTAGTAATTCCACTCTACCCTCAACACTCAGAGGCAACTTATGATCTTATCTTTGACTTCACTCTAAAGCAGTTAAATGCTCAAGGGGCCTGCCACTTTTGGGCAAAAGATCCATTCTTCATCTATAGTGCAAAAAAAATTGAAAACGAACTTTCTGGGAAAGAAGTTGATCAGCTCTACTTAAGTTTTCACAGCTACCCTGTAAAAAGGATCAAAAAAGGTGAGAGCTACCGCGATGAATGCGAAGAGTGTTTTGAGCAAATCCGTGAACTCCTTCCGGAATTTTTACAAGATAAAGCAAAACTCAGTTATCAATCTAAATTTGGCAAAGGTGAGTGGCTTGGACCTCTAATTGAAGAGGATATCTTTGACCAAATGGATAAAGGCCTACGATCATTTGCAGTGTACTCTCCATCATTCTTAACAGACTCTATTGAGACAAGTTGGGAACTTGGCATTGATCTCAAAAAGAAGGTTGAAGAGCGAGGAGGAACACTGAAATTTATTGAATGCCTCAATAGCGATCCAGAATGGCTAGACCAACTCTACTCTTCAATTACAAAAGAGCTTCCTCAGTAGCGAAGCCTTTCGTGAATCATCTCAATAGCTCGTCTTACATTTTGCTCCGGTGTTTTTGGAAGCACTCCGTGACCAAGCCCCATGATCCAACGACTGAAATCAACTTTTGATTCTTCCATCTGAGTAAAAAAGTAATTCAATCTCTCCTCTAAGTGCTCCATTGAAAGGTGGAGCCAACACGGATCAAAATTACCTTGAAGAATATAATCAGTTCCAAATTTCTGAACGACTTCTGGAAGGTGATGACGGTAATCGATACCTAAGACATCAATGTTATCGTCTTCAAGTGATGATAAATGGTTAAGTGATGTATGTTTTGAATAATAAATGATTTTGCAATCTGGATGACTTCTTTTGAACTCTTTTGTAAGCGCTCTAAGATTGGGAACAATAAAGCGTTTGAAGTCGTAGAGAGATAACTCACCAACAGCTGTATCGAAAATTGAAATGGTATCAGCTCCCCCTTCAACTTGCATGCTCATCTCTTTGAGGAGATTTGGCATTAAAAGCTCAACAAAAGAATCAAATCGTCCATCATAAAGACCCGTTTTTGCTTCAACCAAACTTCCAGCATGAGTTCCAAGAACTCCATAAGCAAAAAGAGTAAAAGGGGCACCAACAAATCCAATCAAATTTTTATCAGCAGGCAGTTCTTTTCGAAGAAGCATAGTTGCCTCTTTTGAAAGGAATAATAATTTTCAGGGTTTTCCACAATTTTGAGAGCGAGAACATCCTCTTTAGTTAGAAGTTGCTTCTTAAGTGTTGGTCTCCCAGTAGCGTAAGAGAGTCCAAGTCCCATTTGTTCTAAAGGAAACAGAAGATCAGAAAATAAGATGGCCGCATCAAAATCAAAATCGCGAATTGGCCCCATTGTCACCTCACAAGCAAGCTTTGGATTCTTGCAAAGAGTTGTGAAGTCATTATCTTTTTTTAGATTTTGATAGTGGTTGTGATAGCGTCCAGCTTGTCGCATAAACCATACAGGAACTTGCCTCTTACCATCTTCCTTAATCGCTCTATCAAAAAGTCCCATTTTATACTCCAAGCTTATTCTTAATCTCTTCAATAATTGCACTGTCGTGCGCTTTAGAAACAAAACCTACTTCGTAAGGGTTTGGTGCCAGATAAATCCCTTTTTCAAGAAAATCTGAAAAAAGATGTGTAAAACTATCCATCAAATCTGAAGGGATATCACAGGCACGAGTGATTCCACTTATTGGAGTGATCCAAAAAAGTGATCCTTCTGAAACAACCTTAAGGTCTTTATATTTTTCATTTGTGGCAAAGTACTTTTCAAAGAGCGCCACAATTTTTTTAGTATTCGACTCGAGCTCCTCATAGAAACCATCCGTGAGTTGTTTAAGGGTCGCTAGGCCTCCAACCATTGCTAGAGGATTAGCACTCAGTGTTCCTGCTTGGTACACTCCTCCGATAGGCGCAAGCTTTTCCATCAACTCTTTCTTTCCGCCAAGAGCGCCAACTGGCATGCCACCACCAATGATCTTTCCATATGTCACGATATCTGGAGTAATGCCTGTCTTACCGGCCATCCCCTTAAACCCAATTCGAAAGCCAGAAATAACTTCATCAAAAAGAAGAAGCGTTCCATTCACTTTTGTGATCTCTCTTAAAAATTTTAAAAACTCAACATCTTGAACCAACAGACCATTATTAGCAGGGAGCGGCTCAATAATAACAACAGCAACGTCATCAGCATGCCTTTTAAAGCAATCCTTGACGCCTTCGACATCGCCTAGTTCTAAGATAAGTGTATCCTTTGCCGTTCCCTCTGGAACACCTAAACTTGATGCATCCCCCTCACCGGCAAGGCCTGATCCTGCCTTAATCAACATACTATCAGTATGTCCGTGATAACAGCCATTGAATTTAATTATTTTAGATCGCCCCGTTACTCCTCTAGCGAGGCGAAGTGCTGTCATAACAGCTTCTGTACCGGAATTTACAAACCTAAGTTGATCTACAAAATCAATCTTTGAAGTCAAGAACTCCAGAAGATCAAGGGAGTAACGCTCACAAGCGCCATAACTCCATCCTCGTTTTAATCCCTCGTGTAGTTTCTCTTCAACCACAGGATCGGTATGCCCAAGAATTAAAGGACCAAAGCTCATACAAAAATCGATATACTCTTTTCCTTCAACGTCAGTAAACTTTGCTCCTTTAGCGCTTTCAACAAAGCGAGGGGACATAGGCAATCCCTTAAAACTGCGCACAGGAGAATGAACGCCACCCGGGACTAGACTTTTTGAACGTTCAAATAATTCTTCGTTTTTCATATTTATCCTTAGATCATTGATTTAAAATTGTTGGCCCCATAGGTGATAATAAGCTCAGCTCCACTTCTCCTAATGGCGTAAAGAGTTTCAAGGTAAGCAGCATTAAAATCAAGTAAACCCTGCTCTGCCATAATGTGCAGAGATTGATACTCTCCACTCACCTGGTAAGCCGCTAGTGGAAGTTTTCCCATTTGCTCGTGAGACTTAATTTTATTGATAATATCAAGATATGCGCCAGCCGGCTTTACCATCAAAATATCTGCGCCTTGCTCCATGTCACGTAGAGATGAAAGCATGGCATCGGATTCATTTCTAAAATCGATTTGGTAACTCTTGCGATCTCCAGAACTAGGAGTACTGTCGGCGGCATCTCGAAACGGGCCATAAAAGTTCGAACTAAACTTTGTGCTGTAACTCATGATCATAGTCTTCTCAAAACCGGCCTCATCCAGTGCTCTTCTAATGCCAAGAATTCTATTATCCATCATATCCGATGGAGATATACAGTCTGCCCCAGCTTTAGCATAAGCAAGGGCCTGTTTCATCAATTCATGAACGGACCTCTCATTATTGATCGCTCCATTTTCCAAAATGCCACAGTGACCACTTTTAGTGTGAGAGCAAAGACAGGTATCGGTGAAAATCGTAATACTATCACCGAACTCTTTTCTTAGCCCCTCTAATATAGAAGCTCCAAAGGTGTAATCAAAGTCACACTCACCTTTTGTGTTTGGGATAAAAAATAAAAGAATACTGGTAATTCCATTTGATAAACCAGCATGAACCTCTTTGACGAGAGACTCAAGATTGTGTTTTTTCTGTCCCGCGATAGATGGAAGTAGAACAGAGACCTCCAAACCTTGATATACGAAGTAAGGTTGAATGAGGTTAGAAGGGGATAGATTTACAGTCGAAAACATATCGCGCACAGCTTTGCTTTGACGATAACGTCTTAGATTTAGACCATAGTCACTCATGAATTTACACCTTTATTTAAGAACCAAATTTTAAATGAAGTAACATCGGCAAAGGGGACCGCATCAATTCCAGCTTTAATAAATTCGGTATATGTCTTGCCCATACCAGTACAGTGAATTTTAGAAGGATGCTTGATCTCTGGAAAGTGCTTGGAAAATTCCTCAAACTGTGGATAACTCGTCCAATAAAAGGTTTCAACCCCATTTATCATCGCACGATAATTCTCATCGAATGCTTGAGAAGACTTGTTATAACATGGGATAGTATCTCCAATATTTGAGTCTGCTCGCGATGAAGTTAAAACAAAAACTTCTCTATCAGTCCCCATTAATTTTAATGCTTCACTATTTTTTAAGCGAGAGATTTCACTCTCACCAAGAGAATCAGCGGAACCGTTAACCCACAATCCTTTTGCTACTGCTTTTTTAAATGTTGAGTCTCCACTTACCCACAGTACGCCTTCATATTGATTGTCGATGAAGGATTGAAGGCCATAGGGAGATGTTAAAAAGAGATGATTTTTCCCAGAGAGATCTGCCGCAAAAACATCTTTTACGTGAATAGCATCTCCAATAAAATGGGGATCTTGCTCTCGACCAAGTGGGTATCCCAAAAATGCGATTTCCCCTTTAGGTTGTGGATTTAGAGGATGCTTAAAAAGAACAGAGTCAATAGTCTCTCCATTATGCTCCCCCTTTAGGACCGTCAGGTGACCACCTGCAATTGATTTTGCATATATACCAACCGCTAGATGGCAACCTCCACCAAAGGAACGGAAATGCTTTCTCTCAACTTCTAGCTCTGTCGCGGTTTCTTCGTGGTGAACAACTTTTAAAATAGATCGGAGATCTTCATTCCCCTCAAGACACTCAAGCAAAAGAGATCCCTGTGCCGGAGCTGAAGGAAATATCTTTTCTGGTAGAACCATGAAAGTAAGACCATTCAATAATTCTTTAATTATTCTGTGAGAGTCAGTAGACCTTGCCAAACGCTCAAGACCGGCCAATGCTAAAATAATCGCATCATATTCTCCACGTCTGAGCTTTTCGATTCTTGTATTAACATTTCCACGTAAGTTCTTGCATTCAATCGAAAGATTGTCACGACTTGGTAAATATTTTGAAAGGTCGGTCGTAATATTAGTAATTCTTCGAGGAGAACTTGTACCGACTATAAATTGGTCCATTTCTGAAAGCTTCTGAACAGTTTCTTTTTTGATCAGAAGGATATCATTTGAAAAATGGCGTTTAGTTACCGCGGCAGGGACAATACCATTTGGTCGCTCTCCACCGATATCTTTATAAGAAGAAACCATCAAATCAATAGTTCCATCCATTAAGGCAAAATCCAGTTCTCTTGTAAAAAAGTTCTTCCCATCCATCTGCCATAAAGGCTTAGAAGTATCTAAGTCTCCTGATGTTTTCATTGTAACCATCTCAAACTGATGAGCAGTCAACGTTTCAAGTTCATCTATGATCTGTTGAGTTTGGGTAACGGCGAGAAGGCTATCTCTTGTCCCTACTTTATACTTTGACATTGAAACTCTCCGAGAGCAGAGAGCGCAGAGCGTCTCTCAATAGATTGAAAGTACTCCATCCGATATACAGATAAATTTGAAATCTCACTTAATGCATTAGAAACAAATTTTTGGTTGTGTCTCTCACACTCTTTTGCAGAAGAAAGAACATCTGTAAGTCTGAAAATATTTTCATTTTCTCCGAAAGAAGTATCAATGGTTGATGGTGACCCTAGATCCACAAAGACAGCATTTTTATTGTGCTTAGTAATCCACCGATCAAAAAAATCAGAATCGAATAAAATCTTTTTAGCACCAATTGTATTGATCACACACTTAAATTGATCCCAATCAGTTTGCTTGCCCCATGGAACGACTTCCACTGAAGACACTTCAACAATCTCTTTAACAGTACCTTCATTTCGAGCAGAAATATGAAGCTCATACTCTTTTGAACAAAGCTTCACAATATCTTTAGCAAGAGCACCTGAACCAACAATAAGAATGCGTTTGGCATTTGATTTTTGCTTCACGATTTTTTTACAAATCGATGCATAAGAGCGCCCCCCAACGGCTAATAGATGATTTGCCCTCACCTTTTTGCTGTCCTTAAATACCCTCTCTAAAATTTTCATCAAATGTGAATTGCGATCAGGTCTAGAGATGTATTCACGGTATGTTTTCTTGAATTGCTGAACGATCTCAGTTTCAGCAATAATACTGGACTTTAGGCCACAAATAACCTCTAAAAGAAGTGAATAGGCGTCACTGCCCACATAGGTATCAGCACCGTCGACTCTTCCCAAATTTGAACCGAAACTAACAACAAGAGTTCGTTGGCAAGTTTCAAGTACAAATGAGCCCGACTCTTTCACAATGGAGTGAGAATTTGGCAGAGGAAAATGTCGTACGATTAAACCATTCAGCATAATACTTTCATACAAAAAGGAAGGCCCTTAAGGGCCTTCAAGCTACTCTAATTATTGAATATCTACTTTACCTGCAAATGTGCGGTAAATATACCCTGTGTACCCCAAAACAATTGGCATACCAATCAGGGCCATTATCAACATCACAGTAAGCGTCAACTGGGATGATGAAGAATTATAGATACTTAACCCTTCAGCTCTCGTTCCAAACTCCGGAACGAAGTAAGGAAAGATGCTACAGGCAACGAATATCATATTTATCAATATTGATATAGATGAGGCCAAGAACACTCCAAGTTCCTTACATTTTGTCAGCATGAAACGAATGTTGATCACTGCAGCAATAGCAAGAATTGCTACAATCACAGATACAACTTTTGAAGCGTGATCATAGGCCATTAAAGTCCAGACCACAGCAATAATATGAAGCGGAAGATAAACTGCCCAAGATTTTTTGATCCACCCGACAGCTTTATCCTGAAGCTCACCACTTGTTTTTAAACTAATAAACGCAGCACCTTGTGTTGCAAACATTGTTAGGGAAACAAGTCCGATCAAAAGTGAATAAGGATTTAAAAGATCAAAAAAGCTTCCTGTATAGTCACCTAAATGATTCATTGGAATTCCGCGAACAACATTTCCTACAGCTACTCCAAAGAGAAGTGCTGGAAGAGTACTACCGATCGCAAATGCAAAATCCCATCTCTTCATCCAGTTTTCAGATTGAATGATTCCTCTAAACTCAATTGCTGTAGCACGGAAAATAAGAGAGAAAACCACGAGCATCATCGCCAGGTAAAAGCCACTGAAAGTTGTAGCATACACAGGAGGAAAAGCAGCAAAGATTGCTCCACCACCAGTTAGTAGCCATACTTCATTTCCATCCCAAAATGGGCCAATGGCCTTGATAAAATTATCGCGATCCTCTTTCTTTTTAGTAAAGAGGTGCCAACAACCTACACCTAGATCAAACCCATCAAGGATTGCGTATCCAGTGAGGAGAACAAAAATCAAAATAAACCATGCAATTTGTAATGCTTCCATAATTACATCTCCTCAGGACCGTTATTAATTTTGAATCTCAAAGTGAAAATCCAAACAGCAAATAAAAGAGCGTAGATCCCACCAAAAAGAACAAGTGTTGTAATGATCTCACCAGCAGAAACACTAGCAGAAATCGCATCTTTTGTTTTTAGTAGTCCTTGAACAATCCATGGCTGACGTCCAATTTCGGCTGCCATCCATCCCAACTCATTACAAATGACAGGAAGGGGAATTGTGATAATGGCAGCGATATGGAAAAGCTTTGTGGTGTACAGCTTCCCTCTCCAAAGAAGGAAAAGCCCCCAAACACACATAAGCCCAAAGAATCCACCGAGGGCAATCATGGTATGAAATGCTCCAAATGTTGGTAAAATTGGAGGTCTCTCATCTTTAGGAATATCCTTAAGACCAGTAACCTTTGTATCTAAGCTTCCTCCAACGAGAAGGCTTAAAAGGCCTGGGATCTCAATGGCAAAATCGGTCTTCTCTTCCTTGACATTTGGAACACCAAATAGAAGGAACGGAGCGCGATCAGTGGTTTCCCATAAACCTTCAAAAGCAGCTAGCTTAGCAGGTTGCGTATTGGCAACTTGTACAGCATGCCAATGAGAAATCGGCCCAACCATAAAAACAGCAACAGTCGCCACAATTAGTCCGGCCTTCATTGATGTCTTAGCAAATTTTGTGTGAACTCCACGAAGAAGATAAATCGCAGAAATCCCCATTACGAAGAATGCACCGGTGATAATTGCTCCGTCAATGACGTGAGCGTATCGCGGCAACGTAGATGGATTAAATACAGCTGCCCAAAAATCAACAAGAACAGCTTTTCCATTTTCGACAACATGTCCTGCAGGAGTCTGCTGCCATGAGTTTGCCACAACAATCCAGAAACCTGAGAGAGTTGATCCAATTGCAATCATAAGGCCTGAGAACCAGTAGACTTTTTTAGAAACCTTGTGTTCGCCATAAAGGAGAATACCGAGGAAACTTGATTCTAAGAAGAAAGCAAAGATACCTTCAGCAGCGAGTGGCGCGCCAAAGATGTCACCTACGAAGCGGGAGTAAGCGGCCCAGTTTGTTCCAAACTGAAATTCCATTGTAATCCCTGTTGCCACACCTACTGCAAATGTAACTGCAAACAACTTGATCCAAAATCTTGCGATTTTGCGATAAAACTCCTCACCCGTTCTGATGAAAGAAGTTTGAAACCAAACAATCATCCACGCCAATCCGATTGAAATAACGGGAAAGATGTAGTGAAAGCTTACAGTGAAGGCGAATTGAATCCTCGCCAGTAACGCTGCATCCATAATTTCTCCTAAGACGTTTTTAAACACTTAAATGTATATAAATTGTTTCAACAATTTGACTCAAGATTTTCTCAATATTGTGTATCATTATTATTTGTCGTCATTTTATCACACAATAAGAAATAGATAATACCGATCGGTCCATAGAAAACAACATGATAGCTGTTTTTTCTATATATAATCGAAAGATTGAACAATATGAAAATGATTATCACTAATAGTGCAAATAAGGTACTAGATAAGCAACAGAATATTAGATATGTTATCTCGTATGACAATAACGAGAGTTTACCCATTGATAAACAAATTATTTCCACTTTTATTGGTGCCTCTCCTGATGTCTATGTCGCCTGCACCAATCAAAATGGGAATCATTCCCTTTGCCCCCTATTACTACACAACTGCAGATGGTCACCAAGATGGAGTCATCTACAATAAAATTAAGCGAATTAGCCAAAAGCTTAATCAAAAGCTTATAACCTACAACCTATCTCCACAACGCGCGATTAAAGAACTCGCTGGTGGCAATATTGATTTTGTAGTGGCCATCACAACCTTTCCAAATCTCAACAAGGTCGCATATGTGGGGAATTGGCCACTTTCAAAAATTAAGTTATGTGCATTTTCTCGCAAAGGCACAAAGTTAATGACGAACTACAGCGACCTAAATGGGAAAAATGTCATTATCCTTCAAGGCTACAACTATGGGGGATTGATTAAATATATTAAAGATCCCAAAAACAAAGTTAAGTATCATATTGTAGAGAATCACGCGATTGGCGTTAAGATGATGCAAAGAGGCCGCGCTGACTACCTCTTGGCCTATAAAGGTCCGACTGAAATGGCGTTAAAACAGCGTCCTATACCCGATATGAAATATCGAACACTTCATGGACTTAACTTATATTTCATCTTTTCCAAGAAATTTGCCGAAGGGGACTCAGTATTAACTAAATATGAGAAGCTTTACAGAGAAGAAACCAAAAGCAGCATTGAATTATGATTATAAGCAAGGGACTGATCAAAGAACAACTCATCGATGCCCTAGAAACAAAGATCCTCGCCGCTAAAAAGGCCTATGAGGAATCGAAAAGCTATGCTCAAGAAGATGACCTAAAATCTGAAAGCAAGTGGGATACAAGAAGTATTGAGGCCAGTTACCTCGCCTCGGCCCAAGAAAAGCGAGTGAGAGAACTCGAACAGGATCTAAGACTCTTAAAATCCCTTGATATTCGTGGTTTTGAACCAGACGAAGAGATCACTGTCGGTGCCATTGTAAAATTAGAAGAACAAGACAAACTCTATTTTATAACTCCCGTCACAGGGGGGCAGACCTTTAAAATTAGAGGTCATGAAATCCAAATTATCTCAACCAAATCACCGATGGGACAGGCCCTTCTCGGCCTTATGGAAGGAGACGACTTTAAGTTTGAATCTCCAAGCGGAAGTATTGAGTACCTAATTGAAAGTGTCTATTAGCTACCAACTGTCTAATATTTTGACACCAGTGTTTCCTGACACCACCTCTAACTCGCCAAAATTTAAAGCACTTCTTCTAGAAAAATTGGCGACATATTTGCACTCTAACTAACAGTTATTTTTTTTACTGGAAGTGAGAGAACTTATGAAGCGGGTTACCGTTTATTTTAACGAACATTCATCCAACGCATCCTTGCTTGTGTGGCGCAAAAATCTTGCGGAGGCATTGTTCCGTTATGACGTCACTTTCAAAACTCCAATAAGTCTCGACATGCTTTCAACGGAGCTTAAAAAGGACGTAAAAAATGGTGTCGATGCAATTATTGGAATCGGTGGAGATGGTACCGCCAATAGAATGGCCCAAGAAGTTGCTGGCCATAATATCAAAGTATTTTTTATTCCAGCAGGAACTGCAAACGACTTGTGTAACCAACTAAATGTTGGAGGAGATGCAAATAACCTTATTAATATTTTCAAATCTGCTCAGACGACCCATATCGATACCATTACTATTAATGATTCTTGTATGCTGACAAATGGAGGGCTCGGCCTTCCAAACATCGTTGCAGAGAGGATTAATAGATATCGTCACTCAGTACCTGGCTTCAAAAAAGTAATGAAGCTTCTCGGCGGAAGGGTTTATTCATTGATGCTTGGAATAGAGTTATTTGTGGGAAGCTACAAAAAGTATCGATTCTCCGTAAGCGGCCCAGAACTACCAATTGATGGGAAAGAGCTGCGCTGCCCAATGATTTTAGTCAATAATCAGGCGGTGCTAGGAAATAGTTTTAGAATTGCGCCAGAAACCAGTAACACAGATGGCCGATTCAACGTCACCATATTCACTCACAAAAATAAACTTTCCTTTCTAAAATGTGTTGTGATGGTAAAAATTCTTGGGATTATTCCAAAGGAATCTCCCGACTTTATTGCTTTTGAAACCAATTCAATTGAGATCAAAGCACTTGATAGTGAGATGGTCTTCTTTGGAGATGGAGAACAATTAGTAAAATCGAATCATTTTAATATTGGAATTAAACATCAAAACATGGAGCTCATTTCTAAAAAGGGTTCCACAAGTGAAGAAAGTGGTATATCACTTGACGCTGTTTCCAGGCTATAGAGGTTAAAAATGTTAGAAGAAAATCAAAGAAAGATATTCAAGTCTGGAGACTACACCGGAATTGTCGGTAAAATCGACATCGATTCCATTGAGCGCGATATAATAGCTTCACTCCAAAAGAAGCAGAAAGAACAAAGCAATCAGATTGTAGAGAAGTTCGGGTTTGTTTTACATCCACTCAGCACTGAGTATTTTTTGAAAAACAGTGCAATGAGATTACTCTCGAAAATTTTCCCGGGACTTGAAAAGAAATCTGAGACCATTTTTTCTCATTTTCCAAGCTACCGCTACGGGAAAATACTTAATATCCAGAGTGAGGCCACAGGAAAAATAGTCCAAGGGAACCTTTATACCGTAACCGACACTCCACGCATGATGCTCAAAGGAAATGCCGAGCGCATGTACAAGAAACTAATTAAAATTTCAAAGATGGCCGCGAAAGACGGTGCCAAAATTATCGGACTTGGAGCTTATACAAAAGTAGTTGGAGATGCAGGAGTTACTGTCGCAAATAATTCCCCAATCCCACTAACCACAGGAAACTCATTATCGGCAGCATCAACGATGTGGACCGCGGAGTACGCCGTCAATAAAATCAATCTTGTCCCTCAGATGAGAGACGGCAGATATGCTGGAAAAGCAATGGTTATCGGTGCAACCGGAAGTATCGGAAAAGTGTGCGCGAAATTATTAGCAGAAAAATGGACTGACGTCATAATTGTCGCTCCGCGAGTGAAGGCCCTCGAAAAAGTTAAAGAAGAGATTGCTCTTATTGCCCCACTCTGCCGAGTTACAGTTGAAAGAGATGCAAACAATTGCGTTGGAGAATGTGATCTTGTAATAACAGCAACAAGTGCGCGTAGGAAAATTGTTGATATTGAAAAAGTAAAATCGGGATGTGTCATCTGTGACACCAGTCGCCCGTTCGATATTTCTAAAGAAGATGCAATGAAAAGACCAGATGTTATGGTTATTGCTGCAGGCGAAGTTCTTCTTCCGGGAGCAAACCTTGAACTTAATTGTGATCTAGGTCTAAAAGAGAAAAGAATCTACGCTTGTCTTGCAGAAACAGCACTACTCGCTCTTGAAGGCCGTCACGAATGCTTTTCACTAGGACGAGACCTGTGCTTCTTTAAAGTCAAAGAGATCGACTACCTTTCACGCAAACACGGATTAAAACTTGCACCACTCATGGGACACGATAAAACAATTCACGAAGTTGACTACAAAATGTGTCGCGAGCATGCAATTGAGCGTATGCGTTCAGTTGAGGCCAGTGAAAGTGTTGATAATGTAATTAGACCAAACTTTGCTTAATAGAAGTAATTTAACTCAAGCGTTAAACGCTTGTTATCTTTGAAGCGACCGATAATACCTCGGTCGCGATCACCCGTCATAAAATCAAAGCGAGTTTTAAATGTTAGATTCTCATAACCAGTCCATTTGAGTTCTGGTCTTAGCCAAACATCTTTATTATCAGTTCCAACTACACTCATAAATGATAAATTAAAGGAATCAAGATCTCTTTGAACTTGAAAACCAACCCATTCATTATTTTCTTGAGAATCTGTCATCACTTGAAACGCCAAAACAAAGCGGTCAAATCCAGAATAATCAGCACCAACAATTGATTGATACCAATCTTCTTCTACAACACCAAGATTATTGTCTTGCATTGGATTGCTATCATTAAAAAGGAAGTCACCTCTAAAGACCCAGTCATTTGTTGAATATGAAAAGGTTGATCCATACGAGTTTACCATCCCCTTACCCTCTTCAAGCTCCATTTGAGAGTTGAGATAATAGAATGGATTTCGATTCATATGACGGTAATAAAGAAGTGAGAGATCGAGCCCATTTTGAAAGAGATAGTTTGATCTGACGCCATACTCGACCTTATGCTCTTCAGAGTCTTTTCGGTGAAGAGATAATGACGTGTAGGGATCAAACTCACTTCCAGGCCTTGCCATTTTATTATTCTCCCCGTAGGGATTTACAAGTAATTCTACAAACCAGTTTTCGCCAAAAAACTTAGCAGCTCCAAGCCAAACAGGAAGTTTTGACCATTTCAAATCATCAAAAATAGCGTAGGTGTAGTCTCTAGGGTTAACAATATCCATAATGTTAAGCCCAAAAGTTTCACTCCAACTAACCATTTGCCTTCCTGCAGAAAGAACATAGGAATTGCTTTTGTAACTGGCCGTGAGATCATTTACCTTAACTTCTGGATATTGATCTTCTGATAAATCATCGAGCTCACCAAAGATTCGAAGATTGTAACTAAGACCTGGGCCCTCATAAGCGTTTTTATAGAAGTACTTCCCCTCTCCTTCCACAAAAAGCTTGTGCTCATATGGCTCATCAGTAAGAGAACTCAAATTACTATTTTGCTTGTAACCAAATAAAAATTGAGTATCAGTAAACTCCCCTGGAAGTTGTGCCATAGCGATAGCCGGAAAAAAGAATATAAAGGACCAACTTCTTATCATTTCAGATTGTTCTTTTTAAACATTGAAAGAGGAAGCTCTTTCTTTGCCATCGACATAATTTTAATTTGAGTCTTTTTAGAAGTATTAACAGCGTCTGCTATGATAATCTCAGTCGGACGAACTTTACCTGCAATCATCTTTTCTCCGCCAAATGTCGCATTCTTCAGCGTCTTCCCAGTTAGTGCCATATATTCGGCCTTAATTGGGTGGAAGTTTTTTGCATTCACCCAAACACGAATTTGATCGTAAGTAAGTCCTTTCTTCGTTGCCTTTAAATAGATAACATAAGCAGACTTTGTTTTACTTTCAAGTTTTGCTGAGTAATCTCCGTGCCAACGCATTCTCGCAATATCACCATTGGCAGCTTGGCCAGAAAGCTTCTGAGAGAGACTGATACGAACAGATCGCTTTAGATTTGGAATATAGAGCCACATGTTTTCTTCAAGCATCAACATGTTTCGCCCTTTATCTCTTCGAGGAGCATTTGTTTTAATAAGTGTTTTATCTTTTCCTTTGATAAAAACGTCAAAGCTTGACTTGTTTTTATCTCCAGACAATTCTGCGACATCTACCTGCATGACAAATGATTCACCAGGGTTTCTCACATCATCACATTTTTTTATGATCTGATCCGGAGTAAGAGCAAAAACACAAGTTGAAAGAGATAAACCAATAATCAATAAAAACTTTTTCATAATCATCCTAACTTGCTCTCAATAAGTCACTTATTGGAGTTTTGGCAACCTTGATCCCCGCCAGAAGAACTCCAATAACAGCGGTGAGAACACCAAGAGAAATCGTTATTAGCCCATAGGTATACTGTAATTCTATCATAATATGAAATTGTCTTGTAAAGCCAGGACTAGCAGGCATCAATATCCCATTACTAAGTAGTGTAACATTTAAAAAGTAAGAGAAAGCTATTCCAAAAATAGCTCCTAGAAATCCTAGAACCACACCTTCCATCAAAAGAAGTTTCACAATATCACTTACAGACTCACCATTTGCTCTTAAAGTTCCAATCTCATGCTTACGCTCCAAGATTGAAGATGATACAGAATTAAAAATCCCCATAACAACAATCACCAATATAATAAGACGAATCGTATTGTATTGAGCTTTCAGAAAGTCAATTGCGTTTTGATAAATGACCTTGTCTAAGACAGCAAAGGGAGTGGACTCAAGCTTAGGAAATTTATCTTTAAAACTTGCAAATAATGGTTCCCAGTCTTCATCTTTATGTAGTCCAACAGAAATACTCTCAACCTTATTGGTGTCGAGGAGTAACTGTGCCTGCTTAAGCTGAAGTCTAAAAATTGAGTCATCAAATTCCTTTACACCAGTATGAAAAATTCCGGTGACAATTAAATCAATTCCATTAAGACTTCCGTGAATAGTATTTGCGAGTACCGTAATTCGATCCCCTGGGTTTACATTGAGAGATCGAGCGAGCCCGGCCCCAATGATCACGCCGTCCTCTTCACTCTTAAGCATTTCCCCTTTGACAATATTGAGCTGGGTAAAAAAATCGGCCTCTTGAACAGCATCAATCCCCTCACCTTTACCAGCAACATTGATTTCGCCATTGGTTAAAAGACCAAAAAATGAAAGACGAGGAAAAGTATGAGAAACAAGTCCTGATTTATTCAGCCACTCTATTACCTCACCATGGTTAGAAATCCAATGTTTCCAAGGTTTTTCATAAACTTGATTTCGATAGTTCGCCTCATTAATCTGACCATGACCGTAGCGGGAGTGAATAGTATTAATTCGATACTGGTTCATAATCCCGTAATTAAAGCCGTGATAAATAAACAAAGCTCCGGTACCAAGTCCCAAAGTCAAAAGAATTGCTAGCGACTTTCTAGTATTTCGTAGGAGATTTCTCATTGCCATTTTTACTAACATTGGGCATCCTCCGTAATCACTCCATCAACCAAACGAACTTTTCGATTTACCATCTCAATAACCATTGGATCATGGCTGGCCAGAATAATACAAACATCCTCCGTTTTGTTAAGAGTTTTAAAAATGTCCATAATCTCATGACCTGTTTGTTGATCCAAGCTTGCCGTTGGTTCATCGGCAATAATAACCTGAGGTCTTTTCACTACAGCACGAGCGATGGCCACTCGCTGCCGTTGCCCGCCACTCATCTGCATTGGCCGTTTGTGCATATGATCTTTAAGTCTCACCATCTCAAGAGCTTTTGTAACAAGAAAATGGCGCTCTTTTTTAGGAACTCCTTGCTGAATCAGAAAGTATTCAACATTTTCATAGGCGGTGAGAATTGGAATGAGATTAAACATTTGAAAAACAAACCCAAAGTCCATTCTCCGGATCTGATTTTTTTCACGCTCTGATGCCTTTTTAAAAGACTTACCTTTAAAATGAATATCTCCACTTTGGATCTCTTCAATCAAACCAATTTGAGATAAAAGCGTTGACTTCCCAGAACCAGATGGGCCCAAGATACACATAAAGTCGCTAGTGTAGACATCCAAACTAACATCGGTCAGTGCGTGAATACGAGTATCACCTAGTTGATAGTGAAAATTGAGGTTTTCACATTTGTACAGCAAATCACTCATTGCTTTCTCCATGGTCAAGGATCTCAATCAGTCCTTTCTCACCATCAATACGAACTTTCATTCCAGTCTTTAGAGTTTTTGTTAAATTTTTAACACTAACAATCGCAGGTAGTCCCATCTCTCTTGCAACAATAGCAGAGTGTGATAGAAGCCCACCACGTTCAACTAATAGCGCACTTGCAGATGGGTAAAGAGGAACCCATCCAGGATCTGTTCTCATGGCCACCAATATGTCACCATTAAGCTCAAGATCATCGTCGGGAGACATAATCACCTTAACAGTTCCTTCAATCACACCGGGACAACATGGAATCCCTTTTAGACATCCCTCTGGAACATCAGAAAGATCAATCTCAACGTTCTCTTCTTCAAAATGGGAGTTTTGCCAATAAACAGGACCTCTAGTCATAAATCTTGGTGTTGGCTCAATCTCTTCAAAGCGCTTATATTCGGCCATTCTGGCGGCCACAAGTGGCTTGAGTTCGATGATAGGATTAGTTCCTTCAATACAACCCTTAAGCTCTTCAATTGAGAGATAAAAGACGTGATCTTCATGTTCCAAAACCCCTCGATTGGTGAGATCTTTCCCCATGCTGTAGAAAATACTTCTCACAATCCCATAAACACGAGTCCGGCAGAAACGTGTATTTTCACGGTTACGAACTGCTTTTCTAGCGTGCTTCAATGACCAGAAGAAGACCAAGCGTTTTAGGAGACCAAGTTCTTTCTTTACCTTTCTCTCAGCGCCTTCACGTATCTCAACCTCTCTCTTTTCCATGTCGGTGAGAGTTATTGTAGAATTGTTGAGCTGATTTTTAAGGAAAACAAAGAAAGTCTTTGGTTCTTGCCATAGATCTTTCTGTTCAAGTTTCATCTCACTCATACAACGAAATCCAAAGCGATCGATGTAAGAATCGACCATCCCTTTAAATTCAGTAAAGTCAGACTGAGTTAAGGCCTCCATACAGTCATCCGCTGGAGTATCCTTAATAAAAGCAAGAATAGAAGGGTTATTTCGCACATAATCTGCTAGGCGAATAATTTCTTTTGTTGGCTCTGCAGACTCCAAGTTACCATCACTGGCGAGCAAATCATTTTGAATAGCTTCACCGAGCTGTGGTAGCCAACTTGAGCACAACTTCTTGAGAAGTCCAAAGTGAACCATACATAAGAAATCATTGATAATTGGCGCCTTCCAGCGATTGAGAAAAACGCGTTCCATCTCGTGGTAATAATCGAGGAGTTGATCACTTCCCATAGTTGAATAATCGATTTTTCTATACTTCTCATAATTTTCGTAAAAATATTTTAAGAAGTTATCCACAATATTTTGGATATTGAGATGGAAGTAGAAAAATTTGAAACCAGTAACAACTCGCTTAAGCTTTGCTGAAAAGCTCTCTTGAGATGCGGGAGGCTTGATGCGATCAGCGAGTTCGTCAGTCAGAGCTTCATTTGTTCCCATCATTGTTTCCATGAATGAGCGATTATGCTTAAAGCCCGGAAGAATACTGGTCAGCTTGTACCAATTTAATAGGTTGTAATATATCCTTCCATAAAAAATACCTAGCATGTTCTTAAGGAAAAAATCCATCTCCCGAATCTGTCTAGTTGGAACCAATAAAATTTCACAGAACTGCACATATACTGAATGATACACATACTTGGCAAAGCCGAAAGTGAGCGGAAGGGTCAAACCACCGTAGGACTCAACAATATTGGAGTTATCCCACAGATTGATTACTCCGCGATCTATTTTAACATTGGTGGTGATGGGGCGAGCTTGAAGGATATAAAACTTACCGTCATACAGTGCCCATTCGATATCTTGTGGTAATAGGTAGTAATCCTCGATTCTATTACAAATCTGAGTTAGTAGAGTCAACTCTCCATCGTTTAAACAAGGAACGTTGACTAACTCCTCTTCAACGGGGAGCTCAATACACTCATCTTTTGAGCCATCGCGACAGAGTTTACTCTTCTTTTCAACGATATCAGAGGATTCAATTTTCCCATCAGCTTTCATCACAGTAAAAGTATCAGCATCTAGAAGTCCTGAAACAATCCCTTCACCTACACCATAGACTGCGTTCAAAACAACTTTGTCGGCCTTGCCTGTTACAGGGTCAGCAGTAAAGGCAACTCCACTTTTTTCACTATCAATCATCTCTTGCAGCACTACAGCGACATCAATATTTACTGACTCCAATTTATTTTGTTTTCTGTAGTAAAGACCTCGTTCAGAGTATGCACTGGCCCAGCATTTCTTCACTGATTCAAGAGCAGAATCTTCACTTGAAATATAAAGATATGAACTCAACTGTCCAGCGAAGGAATGTCCTGCGGAGTCTTCATCAATAGCCGAGCTTCGCACAGAGATAAGTCCCTTCCCCAGCCTTTGATAAGAATTGCGTATCGCATTTTCCAATCCATCGCTCAATTTTGCATTCAAAATAAAGGACTCAATATCCTTTTCTGTTTGGGCCAAATTGTCCCCATTCTTCTTCAGTATGCTTGTCAGAGCTTCATCAAAATTGCTCTCAACCTTGAAGCGTTCAAAAAAACGTTTACCGAGTACGATCCACTCGGGGACATTGATACCTGCGTTAGAAAGAAGATAAAGGTTATACCCCTTCCCTCCGGCATTCTTCTTGGCAAAATTCTTTGTACTTTTCTTATTAACAATTAACATAATTTATCCCAATAATGCGCAAGCAATAAATCCGATGTAGAAGACCACAATATGACCAGATGAATAGGCACGATAAACTTTACCCCATATGCCCTTATTATAAAGAGCATAGATCGATCCGATTAAAGCAATGATTGCAATAGTTACAACAATGAATGTCTTCATCGCAAAATTACTAATCTCCATCTGCCAAATACAATAAGTAGAAAGAAGGGCCTGCATCAACACAAGACCAACGGCTCCGAAGCGAGAAAATATTTTTGAATATGATTCAACATTTTCTCTCTCTTCGGAGCTAAGATATGTTTTGCGCCCAAATTCAAAAATGTTGAACATAAACCAGTTATTGAGGACAAACCAAAAATCACTACCCGTGAGTTCCCATGGACTAACTCCTTTGACGCCAGAAATAATGGAAGTTCCTAGAAGAACAGTTACCACAGTGTGGCTCATAGCATAGGTTGTGAGATGGGGCCGAATGTACTTCCCAATAAAGAATTCCTTGTACATAAATAATGAATAAAGAATTGCCGCCGTGATAGAAATGAGCGATCCAATCCCGACCAAAGAAAAGGCGATCAACTCAAAAAAGATACAGGCCCCAATCATTCGATATAAATGCTTATGTTTTAAGAGTCCTCTTGGCATTGGCCTTGTCGGATTTATCTCAATATCGGTTTCATAATCTTTAATCTCGTCATAAAGACGAAGCTTAAAGAAAAAAAATGTTGTTCCAACGAGCAAAGGAATTCCTC
This sequence comes from Bacteriovoracaceae bacterium, assembly GCA_965140515.1. GTDB lineage: Bacteria > Bdellovibrionota > Bacteriovoracia > Bacteriovoracales > Bacteriovoracaceae > JAGLCH01. The sequence continues at coordinate 59,026 of OZ223251.1, forward strand.
GAAGAAAATCATTGCTCCCAGTGGCAGCGAAATGTGCTGCGAGGAAAAGGACAATCATAGTGAGAGTTGAAACTGGCTCAAATCTCTCTTTGATGAAAATCCACCATCTTTTGTGAAGAGGAAGACTACTTTCCATAAACTCCCTCACCATTTAGGATACGATCTCTTAATACGTGGTATTCAACTTTACTATTGTGTCTTGAATCCATAGGAATATCATTAATGAAAACAATTTCATCGATAATAACGTCATTTTTACCAAGAATTCGCTTCAATTCAGTTGTCATTTCTTGCTTCTTCGCTTCATCTGAAATCCAAGCGTGATCAGTTGGTTCAACTACAACGTAAATTTTTTCTCCAAGCTTTTCATCAGGCATTCCAAGGTATGCACACTTCTTGGTGAAAGAAAGCTTTTTCATAATAACTTCGGCCCGAACTGGGAAAGCATATACTCCACCACGATTAATTGCATTATGCACGCGTCCCACAAGCCAAATATTATTGAGTTCATCAATTCTTGCAAGGTCACCAGTTCTATGCCAAATCACACCATTTTCATCGCGAATTTTCGCTCTAAAAAAGGCATCCTTATTGTTGTAATAACCGTCACAAACATGTTCACCCGCAACAATAAGTTCTCCTACCTCACCGTTAGGGATGATAAGACGATCCCAATCTTTTGCATCTTCGATAATGACAGGGTCTTTATTGATTTTAATGAAGCGATACTGTAATCCACCATCCATTTCACCAACATTAACCCCCTCATCCACAAGCTCAGGATCTTCCATTGAGATTGATTTGTAGTTAATCATAGTTTGTGCCTCAATATGGGAAATTGGCTCAACTTCAGTTGAACCATAAAGGACCCATGCCTCAGCATTTGGCGCAACATTTGTGATATCAATCATGTTATCCCGTGAAATAGGTGCACCACCAGTTACAACTCTTCTCATATTATCTTGCTTAATTCCATGATCTAAGCAGTACTTGGCCGAAGAAATCAGCAAGTGCGCATTAAGAGTGGCACAAGTAACATCACACGCTTTCATCTGGGCCAATAATATTTGAGTATCGAATTCTCCAGGGGCACCAACATCAAATGCGGGTATCACAGTCGGAACGCCTGATGCTAAGTTATTGAGTGAGAAGATTGGGAAAACAGGAAGATCTACATCTGTCTCAGCGTACGGTAGAGCTCTACTCAAAGCATAGTGCTGAGCCGCTAAAAATCTATGAGTTCGATTTGCCCCCTTAGGAGTGCCAGAACTTCCAGTGGTAAAAGTAATAATAGCGGTATCTTCGCGCTCCATCTTTGCAGTTTCAACTCTATCAGTTGTCTTCTCCAACTCTTCTAATGAAGCAGAGTACTTGCTCTTATGTGGACCTGAAACAATTTTGTAAGGGAGAAGTTTGAATGCAGGAAATTTTTTGAGAATATCAAAAACAGGCTCAAGTGAAATCATGGCCTTTGGCATTACACTTCTAGCAGCAGTTCCAAGCTGATCACGTCTTGCCCATGAATCGAGAAATACCGGAATCGCACCAATCTTCTGAAGAGCAAACATAGAGGCATACAAATTAAGAGACATTGGGATGAAGAGGATAACGCGATCTCCCTTTTTTAGTCCCAATTTAATATAGCCTGCGGCGATGGCCTCAACTTTTTGATGAAGTTCCGTTACAGTAATACCATCGTGCTCCAACGGAGAATCAATATTTTTATCCCAGGCCTCAAGTACATCCTTGTTCACCCATCGCAATATCTTTTTATCTGGTCGATTTTTAAGGTGATCATCGAGAAAACTATAAACATTGTTAAGAGAAGACGATCCCTCATGATAACCGATCTGGAAGAGACTTGAAAAATCTCCTCTTTCACCATTGATATATTGAGATAAAGTTTTTGGGTGAGTCCATGTGAGAGCATGCCCCGCACCTGCAATTTTAATCAGCTCAGCGCTTGAAAAGGCATCCATTAATGGAGCAATCTGTTCATTGTAACTTGAAGTTTTATCACTCTCTCCCCAAATAATTGTAACTTTCACATTTAATTTTGAAAGTTCATTTTTATTTGGAGCACCAATGTGTTGTTTCTCATTTATTGAAGTTCTTATAGTACAGGGATCAGAAAGATCTCTACTTTGAATTTTGTAGCTTTCAGGCGCCATTAGGGGATGGCAGCTTTCAGCAATAAATTTATCAATCGATTTTTGACCTAACTTTCGAAGAAGAAAATCTCCTACGAAAGGTGCATTGAGCAAAGCGTTCATGATGATCTTGTTTTTTGGTTCAATATAAGGCGAAATGAGAATCACTTCATCAATGTAATTACTATAATGAGTTAAGTCATTGAGTGCTCTAACCGCGCCCCATGAATAGGCCAGGATCTTTCCTTTCCCATCAATCAATTGACCTCTATCTAACATATCGACAAATGTATCATTCGGAAATTCAGTAGAGATAAGTGAAAAATCTTTAATAGTTCCAGGCGAACCGTGATAGCAATAAAACTTTGTCATAACTTCAACCCCGATTTTATCAATTCCTTAATTTTTTTTGGTTTTGGATTTCTTGTAAAAACCACATCATCACTTCGATTTGGAATTCCCTCAGGAAAGCCCCCAAGCTCTTTGATCTTTCGAATTAAAAGAGAGAGTTCCCTTCCTTCAACGACACTAGATCGAACAATATGAGTGGCATAATTTATTTCATGATGTGAAACTTCTTTCGCAAGATAAATTTCACCATCATCAATTTTTTCATTCATCCGATGGATAGAAAAACCCGCTCCTCGTCCTTCAGATAGAGCAAAGAGATCGCACATCGTTCCACGATACTTTGGTAAAATGCCATGATGAACATTAACACACCCAACTTTTGGAGCATCTAGAATCTCTTTCTTATAAATGCAGCGAGTTCTGAGATTAATGATCAGGTCGATATCATTATTTTTAACCCATTCGATAACGCCAGGTTCATTCATCGATGAATAACGCAAAACGGGAAGACCTATTTTTTTGAATCGTCGAACCCTACGATCAAAGAAGCTATCAAAAATATTAAGAGTCAAACTAAGAGCTGTTCTCCAAGCACCGAGCGCAAACAACCCTAATGTAGACTTAATAACAGATTGATCCAAATTCTCAAGAATAACGAGACCAGCAACAGATTCAGGACATTCTCTCAAAAGTTCCTTGAACAATAGATCATAATTATTCATGACATATGTTACCCTGCTGGTAACAAGCAATGCCTTCACTAATCCACCAACTTGAACACTCGGATGCGATACATTTGAACCGCTTCCTTCTCGATCAGATAAGAATATTCATTAGTAATGTCAGAGTATCCCGTTGTGTCAGCATCAGGATCGCGTAGATAGGAGCGCAATACAAGCACTGCTCCTTTATTGAGTCCAGGTTTGATCTGTTGAAGAAAATTACGTTCAATGTCACCTTGAAAATATGATGGAACATCACTCAATGATACAAAATCATACTTCTCGTTTCCATCAAGTGCTGAAATCAAATCCTTATTTAGGGGACATACATTTGTAGTCTGCAATGCCTTTTTGATTTCTTCAAAAGGTTCTTTTCTTGCTTCAACAGTGTTGCCCTCTGGGTAAACAATTTTTCCAAGGTAGCAGAGCTGTAAGAAAAAGCTTTCTCTAACATTCATATTTTCGAAAATCCCCCTAAAGGCCTTGTCGTAGTATTCAAAATGAGAGTCGCTTACATTTTTTTGAACAAAGTCGCCTTTGTATAAGAGAGCGTTGAACATTGATTTATTTCCAAGAATCAGAAGCACTAGATTCCAACGCCACCAAGGAAACTCCCCTCTGACATACTCTCTTTGCTCTTCGATTGTTTTATGCTTGAAGATATCATCACAAGCACGCCCCAATAAAACACGACAAATCTTGTTCATCGTTCTGAAAGTACTTTCCCATTTTCCGATATAGAGGATTGATCTCCATTCCTCACGATTAAAAATTGTTTCAAAAAAGAGTTTAGTCTCACCTCCAAGATCAAGTGTTGAGAACAACTCTCTTCGTTCATCGCAGTGGTCGTGGAATGAATAGGGAGGATATCCCCAGAATTTCAAAAACTGATCATAATCAAACTTTTCGAATGTAGAGATTCTCAGTTCTAGTAGTTTGAGTTGCGCAGGTGAGATATCAATTGCATCTAATCTCTCTGCACCAGCAACAATAAGAGGGAGTGCTCTCCCTCCACTGCCACATACAGATAAGACTTTATTTGGCCTAAGTTCTTTAATGATCTCATACTCGAGAGACGTATCTTCATTGGCCAAGGTATAATTTAAATCGTAAAAATAATCCTTCATCTATCCCCCATCCATAGGATTTGAATAAAATTAATTGCTACTTTTTCTTTTTATAGAAATCTGCAGCTGCATTATGTAGTGGAATAGTGACCCCTCTTCTCATAGACCTCAAGGTAATGTTATTTGCTTGAACATTTTTCTTGGCCAGTTCTGATGAATCATCCACTAACGTTTGAAGTAACTCTCTAACAGTATTTTTATCGGTATCTTTATGTGTAACGATAAGAGCTGTAACCCCAACTGTCTTAATTTGTTCACTTTGTCCCTTATAAGTGTTTCCAGGGAGGATCATTGGAATCACAGGGAGTGTTTTAGTGAGTTTTTTAATGATCTTCCCTTCAAGGGAAACCACATGAATTGGAGTTTCTTCATTTAACGAGTTAAGTGCTGCGAGAGGAACTGCTCCAGTCAAAAAGATTGCATCAACAGCTTCATTTTTTAACTCTGCAATAGCAGTTCTAAATGATGTTTCTCTAATCTCGGCAAAATCGCTGCGAGTAAATCCGTGTGCCTTAATTAGTTGGATTGCATCAGCACGGTGCCCAGATCCCTTGACTCCAATACTAATCTTTTTCCCAGTTAGATCCGCGAATTTTTTAATATTTGCCCTTTTTAATGTCACGATCATAAAGGCTTCAGGATATAGCGCAGCAACAGCGCGCATGTCCTTCATTGGAATAGAGTCTTTGAATAGGTCAACTCCTTTAAAGGCCATTGCGGCCATGTCGCTCTGAACGATAGAAAAGCTCACCTTTTTCTCATTAACAAGATGACAGTTTTCAACACTTCCTGAGGTTGCATAGGCCCTAGTTTTCTTCTTGGCATCACTGAGCTCTTCTAGCCCTTTTCCGATTGCGAAGTAATTACCGACAGGAGATCCCGTCGCAATTGTGACCACTCCATTTTTCATCGCGGAATACATTCTAGCTTTTTGCAAAATTTGTTGAAGCTCAAACTCTGCGACCTGAATCGTTTTGTCATCACCTTTTCCATCCATTTTTGAAAAGATGTTTCCGAGAATTTTGAGTTTCTTTTTATACTCAGGTAAATTGCTGTCATATTCTTCAGACTCATCAATTTCTGCGACGAACTTACTATCGCCAGAAGCCTTTCCTTTAAGCTCTTTATACTTAGGAGCTGTAGCAATCCACTTACCGTCTTCCATTTTATAATTGACAGTTCCAAAGACAGTAAGAATGTCGCCTTTCTTATTTCCTTCAGGAGATACTCCACTAATTCCAGATGCAGTTGCCCCAAGCACATAACTTAAAGAACCAACGTTAAGAGTATTCCAATCAGTTAGTTTGTAATCAGATTGAAACTCAAGCTCGGCCTTATAATAAAGCATTAAACGCTTAACCGATTCTCCTAGCTCAGAATAAGTATAGCTTCCTCTTCTGCTGAAATGCTTAACTCGCAGCAGTCCTTGATGAAACTCACTATTTAATTTGTTTTGAATTTCAGTATTCAAAGTGTCACTATTCGGACCTTGGCTGCATGAAATAACTGATATCAAAATAAGAATATATACAAATAACTTTTTCACGGTCATCCCCTAGTTTACAAATGGAAGAGCTAAAAATAGCTGTAGTACAAATGTGTTGGTGATATCGATAAAGAAAGCACCAACCATTGGAACAACAAGGAATGCTTGAGGTGACGCTCCGTAACGAGAGACAAGTGCCTCCATATTTGCAACAGCAGTAGGTGTCGCTCCTAATCCAAAACCACAATGCCCGCCAGCAATGATTGCAGCGTTATAATCCTTCCCCATCGCCCTAAAGGTAATAAAATATGTGTAAAGAATGAGCATCGTTGTCTGTACCATAAGGATGAGTAGCATTGGGCCAGCAAGATTCATCAGCTCCCAAATACGTAGCGACATCAATGCGAGTGCTAGAAAGATTGATAGGGCCATAGTACCCCAAAGATCAACACACTCCGAACTGATCTTATATTTTCCACTAAAATCAGCGATATTGGTAATAACGATCCCAACAAGTAGAGGGCAAATAAAGGAAGGAAGTGGGATTCCTATTCCTTTAAAAAATTCGTAAAGCATCGTTCCAAGTGCAATACAAACGGTAAGAATGAGCATTGTTTCCATCATTCTACGAGGTGTCACTTTCTCTGTTATTTCTGGGATGAAGTTTACTTCATGCTCTCCATTTTTTTGAACCTCTTTATCAGGAGTTAGATTGTATCTGCTGATTAAGCGACGGGTGACAGGTCCACCAATAAGACCGCCAAGAATAAGACCAAAAGTTGCACATGCCATCGCAAGTTCGAATGATCCCTGCAGATTTTGAGAATTTGAAAACATATCAGCGTATGTAGCTCCAGTTCCGTGCCCTCCTGATAGTGTAACAGAACCTGCTAGCAGACCACTTAATGGATTTAAGTCAGTAATCATCGCAAGGGAGACACCTACCGTATTTTGAACAATGAGATAAACGGTTGCCACTAAAAGAAAAAGAGCAACCTTTGGTCCCCCCTTCACTAGCAATTTAAAACTAGCACCTAATCCAACAGTAGTAAAAAAGGCCAACATTAAAGGACTTTTCAATGTCATATCGAATGTAAAGCTGATATTGAAAAAAGAAAACACTACCCAATTCAGCAGTGCAAAGACAATTCCACCAACCACGGGCTCAGGAATATTGTTCTGTTTCAAAAATTTAACTTTAGCATTTAAAAAATAGCCCATAAATAGTATGACCAGGGCCACGGCCATTGTTTGGATCATGGATAGTTGGATGTTCATTGTCCCCTCAATCAAGTACGAAATAAAAATGTATTAGATCTAAGGTCTTATCGGATATTTCTGGGTATTTCTTAAAATGTTGTTGAATGGCCCATTGCATCGAAGCGAAATGCCCGTGTGGATTGCAACAGGAAAAGTTAACCTCAGGAAAGCTTTAGTAGAAGCATTGTATTCGATGTGATAAGTTATCGCTTCGGATTAAGCTCTCGGGTTCTTTTTTGAGTAGAACTGTCCAGTATTTTGAATCACAATGAAGGAGATTATATGAATGCTAAGATGGCAATCGAAGATAGAGTAATTGGTGCTCGTTTTGGGGTTGGAACTATTACATCTATCGATGAAATGGGAGGAAACGAGTTCTATATCATCTCTCCGGACGAATCAACACTTAGAGTAATGGTGCCTTGTACTGCAAAAAAGCAAATCCGCCAGCTCACTCCAGCATCAAAGCTAACAAGTAAATTACAAACTCTTTCTACTAAAATTAATTTGGATCAGTTTGATTCGAAGAAAGATATGATCGCCCATTATAAAGAGCTAGCAAAAGGCTGCTCACTTGATGAAACAATTAATGCCATTGGGCAGCTCACAAAGCAGCCTAATAAAGGTGCGATGGAACAGAAGCTTCTAAAGACAATGATAGACTCGCTTTCGCTCGAAGTGGCGACTGTACTTGATCAGAATATCGATAACGCGAGAAAATCGATCCTTGCAAGATTAGACAATGAGTAGTAAGGTTCTATCTGTTGTGACCTGGCGAGCGTCGCAATTGCCTGATTTTATGCGGGAATAAATGCTTTTACAGCAAATATAAAGACGAGATAAAGGAAAATAGGTTCTAAAATGGCAAAAAAAGACGACATTGCACTAAAAGTAGAAGTGAAAGAGGGAGATGGCGCAGAGTGGGCCATCAAAAAGTTCAGCAGACTATGTCAAAAATGTGGAATTTTAGGTGTTTATAGAGCAAAAAAACACCACAGAAAACCATCTGTTGAGATGAAAGAAAAGAAAGAAAAAGCTCTTAAAAGAAGACTTAAAGATGACAGACGTCGTAGAACTAGAGGGAAAATCTAGAGCTTACACATCTGGTGATCATAAAAAAAGGCCAAATCTTTAGATTTGGCCTTTTTTTTTAAACTATGATCAACAAAATCCGATTATTGAATAGATTTTATGCAATAGTAGGATAGCAATGACAAAAATTATAAATACTGGCCTTAACATTGGCCATTTTGAGACTTCAATGGGCCTGTGCGCTCTACCTATAAAATCACTGATTCTATGGAATCAAATTTTGAAATGCGCCCTTTACGTCAAACTAAATGACAATAAGTTTATAAAAGTTGTCCATCCCAATGATGATTACATTGATACTCTACTCCGCTATTCGAAGAAAGGAATCAAATCAGTTTGGTTGGAAAAAAACTACTTCGATTTAATAGCAAAAGAAATTGAAGCTAAAGTTCAAGAAGAGATTCGCACAAATGAAGATGCACGCTTTGGATACGTTTTTTCAGAACTAAATACTTCATTTGATATTTTTCAAGAAATAGCCTGTACCACTGGACTTTCACGAGATCAAATCGAGATGGCGCAAGATATTGCGCTTGTTGCGTTAGAAGAGATTAAAGGACAGCGTGATTTTCTAGCTCGCTTTATTCAGCTCAAAGAGAGCTGCAATGAGGCCTTTCTTATAAGTACCTATACGGGCTTTGTTGCAAGTATGATTTCCACAAGCTTCCCATGGATTACAGAAAAATCAATAACAAATGTAATGAGTGCTTCAATGATATCTGACTTATATTTAAGTACTGAAGATATGGAAGATCACTTGCGATGGGAGCGAGGTGAGGTTCCATACGAAAAACTTTCCCCAACCATCAAAATTCATGCAGATGTTCTCGCAATTAAATTAGGAAACTCATGTCAGGGAAAACTATGTGAGGAGATGCTTGAGACAATTAAATATCACCACCATGATCACATATTAAATCCTAGTATTGCTGAAGAAATTTCAAGTAATGTAAATATAATGCCAGCAATCTATGTAATCTCACGTAAAGTTGCAAATGCCATGTATCAAGAAGATACAAGCTTTGATATCAATTCATTGATTGAATCGCTCAATCAAGGCTATAGTCGTGGTATATTTAAAAAAGTAATCAAAGCACTTGAAACATTTTGGCGATACGAAGCAAATAGCTAGATTACCAACGGATAATTTCACCTTTATCGTAAACCATTCCGCTGCGTGCTAGGTTCAGGTTGATAAAGATTTCTTCTTTCTCAAAACCTAATAGTCCCAATGATTCAGTCACAGCATTCATAACTCGTTTAATCGCCCCATCAGAATTAAAGTCAGGAATGAGTACATTTATAATAAGAGGGTGCGCGGAATCGTGATAATGTCCGTGATTAGAGCCAACTAAGTAATGTCCGCATTCAAAATACTCCCACGTCACAGTTATATATTCACATGGAATATCTGTTGCCATCGAAAGATGACTTGATATTGTAGATAGAGCATCAGAAATCTCAAAACCAGAATTCACAACTGGTAATGATTTTATATGAACGAATGGCATATCAACTCCAGTACTTCATTATAGCAATTTCAAAGAGAATAGAATAGTGGTACCATATCTTCATTGGAGCTAACATGACAAAATACTTTGAGGATGAAACTTTCGCAGAACAGGACCAACTCCCACTCTTTTCACAAGGCACCGATTTTGTATGCTGCACTTTTAACGGACTAGATATGTCTGAATTGTCAGTGAGAAGCGTGCGCTTTATTGAATGTACATTTAATAAATGTAATCTTTCTAATATCTCAGTCACCAATGCTTCATTTAGAGATGTCGAGTTCTCCAACTCTAAACTTTTAGGAATTAACTGGAGTCCTGCACAGGCCTTCTATGACCTGAAATTCAAGCAGAGTATTCTTGACTTCTGTACCTTCGATAATAGTGATATTTTGAACTCAGTTTTTAAAGAGTGCTCAATGAGAAATGTAGAGTTTACAGAATCAAATCTTAAAGGATCTAGATTTGATTCTTGTGACCTTTCAGAATCAGTGTTCCATCACGCAAATGTTGAAAACTGTGATTTTAGAGAGGCAACCAATTACTACATCGATATAACAAATAATCGAGTTAAGAATGCCCGTTTTAGTATGCCTGAAGCGATATCACTACTCGCTCCGCTTGGAGTCATTATTGATTAAAAAAAAGGGCCCAATCGGGCCCTCTTCATTACTTAACATATTTCTTTAAAATCTTATCATATTGTCCTGAAGACTTAAGTACTTTTAGACCTGCATTAAAATCATCTCTAATCTTTGCACTCTTAAAGCAAACTTTATAGTTTGTCTTAGGGAAAATTTCATGGATAACGTAAGGCTGTGTGATATCGACACGTCCGGCAGCTTTCTCATTGAAAAATTTAAAGATATTGATGTCACCAACAATAACTTGTGTCTTGCCAGAAAAAAGCATCATATTTTGCTTTAATTGTTTTGCTTTCTCTTCATACTTGGTATTTGCACTTGCCATCGCAGCGTACTCTTTTCCTAAATATTTTGTCGCATTCTGGAAAGCTACAACTGACTTATCCTTTAGATCTGAAATAGAATTAACTGTGATTCCATTTTTCTTCAAAGTGATCGCAACATTTTGATAAGTGATATGTGAGTCACTAAAGTTACAGTCAATTCCAGATGCCTCATTTGTTGTAGCAATTGCTTCTGCTTTTCCATCAGCAATGGCCGAAATCGAACGAGCAAATGGCATATATTCGATTTGAACACTATGTCCTTTTTGCTTTAACGCTTCTTTAATAACATCCATTTCCATACCATCATTTGAATTTTTGATGATATATGGAGGTAGTGAAAGTCCAACAGCTAATTTTATGGTATCTGCGAAAGAGCTAGATGCCATTAATAGCAACATAGAACCAACAATCATTTTTTTCATGTTTTCTCCTTACGTGTGGTTAAATAGTATCCCACGAATCGTTATTAATTTCTTGTTTAACTTTTATTACTTTACTTTCTTGAGCGCGAATCACAGGAGCAACAATCTCCTCATCTTCGATACCACTTGATGTAATATTAATTGTTGTCTCAGGGTGAAGTCTTTTTCCCAAGACAACTGAGTTGAGTTCATCGACAATCATTGCAAGCCCTTCGGCTTCGGTTTTAATATGAACGCTTGAGTCCTTAGTGTTATCAGCGATCTGAGAGTTTTTCTGGGTTGTTGAATCAAGCTCACTAACAGCACGATTGATCTCTTCGATTCCCGTCGCTTGCTCATTTGAAGCGCCAAGGATTTTCTTTGCGAAATCTGAAACAACTTTCGATTTTTCATAGATATCTTGTAAGATTATTCCAGTCTCCGTCACAAATTTACTTCCTTCATCAACTCTTTCTTTATTCTCTTCTGTTATCGTCTGTGCGGAAGCTATACTTTCCTTAATAATAGATGAAATTTCACTGGCCGCTTTACCACTCATTTGTGCGAGGTTACCAACTTCTTGTGCCACGACTGCAAATCCTCTCCCGTGTTCACCTGCTCTTTCGGCCTCAACTGAAGCATTAAAAGAAAGAAGCTTAGTTTGGAATACAATCTCATCAATCACTTGTGTTTTTGTAGCAATTTCACTAAGGATAGATGAAAGCTTTTGAATATTTTCATTTGATTCAGTAATTCCCTGCATCGATTTAACAAGTTCATTCATCGCTTCATTTCCACGCTGTGAACTTGTTGTAACCGTTTCAGCATACTCACTTGATTCTTTTGCATTTGATAAATTGTTATTTACCATTCCTGTCAGCTCTTCAAGAGAGGCCGATGATTGCTGGAGTGAAGATGCTTGCGCACTTACAGATGAGGACAAAACTGTTCCAGATGAAGATAGCTCTTCTGCAGAACTTTTTAATCCAATAACAGTTTTTGCAAGCTTTTCAGAAACTCTAGTTAGAGGCAAAATCATGCTTCTTAAAATGATATGGATAGAAAGAACAACGAGAAGAAAAGCACAAACAATTGCAATCGAGATCCACACGATTGTAGTGTTTCCATTTTTCTCAATTCTTTTTTCATTGTAGCCTAAGGAAACTTTACCAATGACATTCTTGTCATGAAAAATTTTTCTTTCATAAACCTTAATCTTACTGTCATTCACATAATCACGTTTTTTTGTGAGTTGCTTTCCTTTGCCATCAAGAATATTGATATATGAGATATCCTTATCCTCTACAAATCGATCGATAATTTCTTCGATCGGACTTGGGTCCATTTCCCAAACAAAAGTTGCGGTTGATACTGCCAAGTTTCCTGCCATCAATTTCACTTTTTGTTCAAGCTCACTCTTGGCCTGTAAATTTGTGTAATAGATCATTCCCATGCAGATAACGGCTAAAGTTACTGCAACCATACAAGAAATCAGCAGCATAATACGTTTGTACATGCTCATTAATGCCCCCGAAATTTTAAATCATTTTGATACTCAGGCTGTTCGGTAAAATTTATTTCTTCTTAACTTAAATTTATTTCACAAATTGAGATTTTTTAAATTAATACTACTGTTTAGATTTGTTATATAGTTATGATTAAATCTTACAATAACCTAACAATATGGGCCTAAAGAAATGAAAAAAATTATTCTACTTTGTCTCGCTTTAATCAGCTGCGCTCACGCCAAAAAAGAACTCCCCAATCTAGACACAATTGAAAAATGCTCCAGTTCTCCAAATTGTGTGACCAGTCTTTTTCCTGATGATAAAGATCACTATATTGAACCGCTAGAGAGCTTTCCAAGCGCCATTTCCGTAATAATCACCGCTGTCGCACAGATGAAACTAGAGCTTGTTGGAAAGAGTGAAACCTCTGTGCACGCCATTGCAAGAAGTAAGGTCTTTGGATTTATTGATGATATTCAGATACAAATTCAAGAAAACCAGATTCATTTTAGATCTGCTTCAAGAAGCGGATACTATGATTTTGGCGTCAATCGCAAGAGAGTTGTAAAACTAAAAGAGCTAATTGAAATGCAAAAGAATCCTTAAAATGAAAAGGGGTCGATTGTTACATCGACCCCCACATCAGAACGGAAAAAAGAATTTCCATTACACACGGACAACATCAGTACAATATCAATTTGTCCCCAGCGATAGAGTACTGATTTTTAGGCAATATTTTGAAATATTTATGACGACATTCAGCTGATCGATTAACTCAGAACTAGTGATCTCTGAAGAACTATCACCGAGAGATTCACTACCCAATATGTCCTCAAGTTGATTCAAGCTGATGTCTTTCATTTATTCTCCAATTGTTTCCTTGGAATAGGTATATCTCATACTAAAATTGTCCGACAATCTGGAATAAGGTTGAACTTAAAATACTCGGACAGATTTAAACTCTGGACAGTTTTAGACAAAAATTCTGGACAGATTTTAAAAGCTGTCCAAAAAGTATGTATTTTTTACATGGTTTTGGGATTAAGGCCCTACTTTGTGTAGACGGTGTCGCCTATAGCTATTGAAAATGATTGCAATTGAAGGCCGTCAATGTGCTTATTGCCTACCCCATACTTATGATCCCCCATTATAGGGTGTCCGATAAGCTCAAAGTGACGCCTAATTTGGTGGTGAATGTCTGTATCAATTTCAATCTCAACAACACTCGTATCAGTATTTTTTTCGACTAAAGTATAAGTAGTTAAGGCATACTCTCCATCAAGAGGCCCTTCAATCACTCCAAAAGAAGCAGTATGACCGAGCACGGTTGCCCGATAAGACAAACAGATCTCCCCTTCATTCCACATCTCTAATAATTGATTTGCGACATCGTTTTTATAGGCGACTAAGACGAGGCCTTCAGTGTTACGATCGATATGATGGATAACAATTGGCTCAATTTGACCTTTTTTAGCTTGAGATAAAAAGGTTCCACGATCACCATACTTATTACCTTGAAAGCGAACTCCCGCGGGTTTGAACCAGATACTAAATCCATCAAATGAATGAAGCTCTTTAACCCCAACAGGCGCAGAGAAATTAATTTCTGAGTCGTAATAAAATTCAACTGCGTCACCAGATTTTAAGCGATAGTTACTTCCTCTAAGCCTCTTGAGTCTTTTCTTTGCAGGCTTGATCCAGGCCCCACCACTTTGAACAACGAACTCAATCTCGTCCTGAGAAAGTTCAGAATTTTCTTGAATAAAATCAGAATATTTTTTTTGTTTTGCTTCTGTATATTTTTTCTTAAAGACGAACTTCACCATAACTCTCACCAGTACTATTTATCGGAGTATCTAAAAATTTAAACTCCTTAAGTACATAGTAAAGGCAAAGTACGGTTGCAACAATATCAGCGATTGGCGTGGACCAAATTACCCCATCGATCCCAAAGAAATTTGGAAGAATCAGAAGTAGTGGAATAAGAACTACAACCTGTCGGACGACATTTATAATGATTGATTTCTTTGGCCTTCCCGTTGCTTGGTAATAGTTTGAAGAGATCATTAAAAAGCCAACAAGCGGAAAAGCAAACATAAAACGACGAATGGCATACGAACCAAAGCTGATAAATTCAGCGTTTCCTGAAATAAAGATAGGAAAGATGTACTCTGGAAATAATTCAAATAGTGCAAAGGCAACGACTCCAATGATCGTTGCGACCTTAATACACAATATCCAAACTTCTTTCACACGATCGAGCCGCTTTGCTCCGTAGTTATAACCAACAATAGGCTGCATCCCTTGAGAGAGACCAATCATTGGCATGAAGAAGATCATATATATTCCGTAAATAACTCCCATTGCAGAGAGCGCGGTCGCAGTGATAGCACCACCATGCTTTTCAACCTGCACATTTGTAATTGCCTGAATCAAACTGGCAAATGTGTGCATGATAAACATAGGTGCGCCAACAGCGAATACCTTCTTAAACCAATCCATTCGAATTCTTAAAGTACTAAATCGTAATTGCAGAACTCCTCGCTTCGCAATGAAGTAGTGAAGCACCCACAGAGCAGCGACAGCTTGTGCAATAATGGTTGCAATTGCGGCCCCTTCAACCCCCATGTTGAAACCAAAAAGAAAAACAGGATCGAGAAGGATATTTAGTATTGCCCCAATGAACATAGTGACCATCGCTATTTTTGGTCTCCCTTCTCCGCGAATAAAACTATTCACTCCAAAAGAAATGGATTGAGCAATATTTCCTATAACGATGACTCGAACGTAACTAATTGAGTAGGGAAGAATTTCTGGAGTTGCTCCAAGGCGAAGCAAGATGGTCTCTAAGTTTGGAATTAAGATCGCAATCATTGCAAGCCAGATAAGAATAAAAATTAAAACGGCTTGACCTAAAAGTCCTTCCGCTTCATCAATTTTCCTTTCCCCTAACTTTATCGAAATAAGCGAGTTTGTACCAAAGCCGACCAGCATACCTGATCCCATCATGATAAGCATAATAGGAAATGCAACAGTTGCGGCAGCAAGTCCCACCTCTCCAACGGCCTGTCCAATAAAAATACGGTCGACTAAATTATATGTGGCATTTACCATCGATCCCAAAATTGCGGGAATCGAGAATTTGAGAAGTAATTTGCCAATTTTTTCTTCTGCGAGTGCTTTTGTCTGGTTCATAGTAACTGTTATAACAGGGAAATATTTAAAAGTAATGGAATCTATCATCTATCCCATTTCAGATAATATCTATCGGCCATCATCGGCCATTTGCCTCTGAGTAAAGTTTACTCTTCTTAAGTCGATTCCAGTGACATTCCAACCGATACTCCCCTAACATGCTAATAATATAGAAAAGAGGCGACGTGAGACAGTTAACAGTCGAACAAATATTTGAACAATTGAGCTGTTATACTGAGATTGATCCCAAGAATCTTAGAGAACACGCCCAGGAAATGCTAGAAATCCTCCACGAATGCACTGAGCTTAAGACCGCATTCCACATTTTTGATGTGAAATGGAGTGAAGCAATGGTTGAGCTTCAAAAAACAGCATTTGTTACTAGTTCTAGTGATGTCATCAGGGCACTCGCTGACTGCCCTCAAGCTGCAATTGCTTTATCAACTTTAGGCCCAAAAGTTGATCAAAAATCAGTAGAAATTAACTCGAAAGATGCCCTTAGTGGAATGATTTTTGACCTAGCATCGAGCCAACTACTTGAAATAATTACACAAGAGTTACATGAAAAAATTGACTCACTGGCAAAAAGCGAAGGTCTCTCCACCACATTTGCACTTATTCCAGGACTAGGGGACTTTGGATACCATCACAACGCAGGCCTCCTAAATGTAATAAATGGAGAGAAGTATGGAGTTATTTGTGATCAAAATATCTCTTTAAGCCCCAGTAAAAGCACGATTTCGCTCATTGGACTTTGTAGATCTTCACTTCGAGAGGATCCTTTTATGCAAG
This sequence comes from Bacteriovoracaceae bacterium, assembly GCA_965140515.1. Classification (GTDB taxonomy): domain Bacteria; phylum Bdellovibrionota; class Bacteriovoracia; order Bacteriovoracales; family Bacteriovoracaceae; genus JAGLCH01. The sequence goes on from OZ223251.1 coordinate 75,591, forward strand.
AAGAGATTGAGCCGCCTGAATTTCACCCAAGTTGTATCGAAAGCTTAGGAGATAAAGACTCTTAACTCCGATTTAAACAGTAGATTGAATCTCCTAGTGCACTTTTGCCCAATAATTTTTAGTTCCTTTTTTTGCTAGAATAGTAAGTGGATAATTGCGTAAAAAAGCAAAAAGGATTTTGTATGAAATGGGCACCTCTATTACTTATTATGGCCGCACTCACTCTTTTCTCATCATGTGGAGAAAGAGCGAATCATAGCAGCTCCGCAACTTTTTCTCTTCAATTTGATACCAGCATTTTGAATCAGAATTCATCAACGGATCCGAATGATCGCCCAACAGATCCCTTACTCGTTGCGGGAATGGGACGCCTTGAATTTTTCGGAGTGGTTGTCAGAAAGGTCGATGGTACTGCCTTAAATGCAGATGGAACAGCGGCGGGAGTCATCATTCCTGAGGCGAGTAAGATGCTTACATCCTTTACCAATAAAACAGCACTGGTAGACATTCTATCTACAGGACAGGCCGCAGTTGAACTGACTGTCCCGATGAATACCAAACTGGCAGTAACCACTTACCTTGTTTTTATTGGAGAGGATGCAACTTACCAATACGAGGGACCAACCACACTTACAACAGTGTTTGATGTGTCTCCAGTTTTTGAGGTAACTTCAACCAATCAACAAGTCGCTTTTACTGTTGATACCAGCAATGTTCTAGATAATGCTAAGCCATTCATTAATTGGTACGGAGCGTTTGCAAGTCCAACGGGAACACCGCTAGCGAATACTGATATTTTTCTTCGTCACTGTAAAATTGGTTTTGAATTTTCTCAAGCAATGTTCGGAGCGACACCTCACCCAACTGAGGCGAACTTTTTTAGAACTGATGCAGACGGATGGATTGACTCCGTTGCGATTGATGGAGTTGACTTTGAAGTTCGAGTCGGAGGAGCAGTGGTTAAGCCATGTGGCGCCCCACTTTTAGCAAAGACATTTCCAACTTCACCAACACCCAAAATTGCTTTCACAGGATTTATAGGAGGCACTCGTTACAACCTTCCCGATTCCTTTTGGACGGCACTTCCAGCGGCTTCACAAACGAAAATGTTTGGTCCAGCGGCCGTTGGAGATTTAAAAGATGCAGGAATTGGAAATGATGCTGACGGTGATGGTCTAACAACCACACAAGAAATGGATTCAAGTATTACTAACCCGTTTCAAAAAAATTACTACTTTGAACAAAAGTTTGGTCACGATGTGGCCGGTCTTACTGGTCCATACAATGAAGGGGGAGAAACTCGTTACTACTTTAGACTTGCTACTGGCGAGCTCTGTTCTTCAGCAACAGTATCAGTTTTTAATCCTTCTACCAGTGCGACGTTGTCATTTGCATCAGGTCCAACAATTACAGATATAACAACCGCAGGTGAAACCCAAGTTTCTTGTATGGTTGCATTCACAGGAAATGCCACGGCCAATGGCACTGACGGATTTTATGAATACGTTTTAGAGGTGGTCACGGGGGTAACTCCAGTGACCGCGCCCGATGGAACTTCTATTCCGATTACCATGTACTCTCCACTTCTAATGGCTGTGGGAACGACTCCATTAGTTGAAAAAATAACTGCACCGAGTATGGTGGTACGATTAAGAAACTGGGATACAGACTCCACCCTAGTCGTAAATCCACTAACCTTAAAACCAAAACTCGATGACACAACTGATTCAGAATATTTTGCCACCGTTACGGCAGCAGATCTTATCCCTGGTGGCGTCTTCTTCTTTGGAAAAGAAGCGACCTGTGATCCCGATCAAAAAGATATGAATGTGATGCCAAGAGTTAGCTATCAAGTCCCTGGTGTAGCAGTGGTAAGTTTTGACTACCACGAGAACTACGATAAGAACCTCTGGCTCTGCCATATGAAAGCGGCCAATACAACTTATGCTCTGGGGAATGCTCAAATTATTGGTCAAATCAAATTCTTGAAAGACACCACAAGATCATATGGAGAAGTTCTTGGAAGCTATTCCGGTCTTGGACTTATTCCTCCATATACTCCGAACTCTATGGCAGTTGAGACACCAACTAGACAAGTGATTTGTGGTGTTGAAAATGCGGTTCCCGTTATTCATGTTCTTGATTCAGGAACAGCAACCGAAGTGGACTACTCTGCGACAACCCTCAACGCGACAACTCCAGGTAATGCATTTGCTTTTGTTCTGCCATCTGGGGAGTCAGTTTGCGCTTATAATGACCACACAAATGGATTTATTAGACTCATAAAAGTAGATGCTTCAAATCTCGCAGTAGAATTACCGGCAATCACCATTTCTGGCGCCACAGGTTCAGAGGCCCGCTTTGCCTATAGAAATAGCATTCTCTTTGTGGCATTCGCAGGAGCAGCTGAAGTTCAATTACTCGCCCACAATGTTTTGACAGATACTTCTATCTTTGGACCACTCTTCACAGGAGTTACTGAGACATCAATAACTAATGTTCTTCCACTCATCACAGCGGGAGGAGAATACATCGTTGGACACACTTCAAGCTCAAATTTCGAGGTACTGTATAACAATGCGGGTACTTTTACTCAAATAGCAGGTAGTTCGCAAACGATGAGTTCATCTGCGATGAACCTTTACGGCGTTGCCGATGATCTCGGAAACTACTACTTCATGACCTATGCTTCTCCTGAGGGATCCTCTGTTTATAAAGGCAATGAGTTGACAGCAGGGTCGCTAATTTTTGATAGCAGTACTTACTTAGCACCAGCAGGATTAAATTTCCTCGGACTTACTTTAGGTCGCCTCACCTACACCAACGGCAGTGAAACAAAATTCTTTGATCCACTCACCAGTCAATTCGTCAATGTTATGGGGACAGGGGTCTTTTACGGAATGCCTCAGGATGGTGCTACTGCAACCTATTACGGTGGCAACATCTACTATCTCTACTCCCAATCATCATCGAGTCTAATGACCACAGCGAGAGTAGTTCCGAAATAATACTAAAAAAAAAGTAACAAAAAAGGGCCCCAATCGGGGCCCTCATATTTTCTTAGTACTGCAATTTCTCTTAGTAAAAGGCAGGACCTGAGTAATCTTCCCAAGAATCTGAAGATGAGTCATTACCATCGTAATCACTTCCATAGTAATCACCAGTTCCACTGCCATTTACATCTTGGTCAGTATAAGCTGGAGTTGTGCCTTCATCAGGCATTTCATCACTATCTGTTCTAATATCACTCATAAAATTAGGTAGTTGATATAGACAATGGTCATAACAGCTTGGATTGAAACCACAAATTTGTCTACAAACGCTTGCTGGCATATCAGCACATACTGAAGTTGAAGCCGCTAGAATCAATAAAGCGATAATAGTTTTCATAATGTCTCCTCACAAATTTAGTTTGGAGGAATCTACCTTGGGAGTGATGTGCTGTAAATAGAGAAAAGCTTAAATTTCCTTGAGAAAATGAAGAGTGCCAGTAGAAGAGTCGTGGGGGACAATTGGTGATATCTACTGGCACCTCGTTCGATTATATTTGATCCCAACTATCGTTTAAGTTATTGATAGATGGTGAAAATGAAGAGGAAACAGAACGCTCCTCTTGAAGTGGTTTGTTTATAACTTCTGGAGAGGAAACAATTAAACTCTTATGCCCTTTATTACCGCTCACTAATTCATTTAATGTATCAACTGCACCATTTAGTTTAAGAGTTAAATCACTTAGCAATTCACTGGTACTTGCAGTTTCTTCTGCCGTTGCCGCATTCTCTTGAGTGGCCTTATCTAATTGACTCATGGCCATATTGATTTGCTTAACACCCAGGGCCTGATCTTTTGATGCGCTTAATACATCTTGAGATCCCTTATTCACAGTCACAGATGTTTCCATGATCTTTTCAAGGGCACCGGCCGTCTCTTTTACGTACTCACTCCCCTGTTGCACCTTTTCTCGGTTTTTAGCTGTGATCTCTCTCGCATTCTTAATACTTGAAGAGACGATCTCGGCAATCTCTTGAGCAGAGTTACCACTCATCTGAGCAAGGTTACCAACCTCTTGAGCAACCACAGCAAAACCTCGACCGTGCTCCCCTGCTCTTTCTGCCTCAACTGAAGCATTGAAAGAGAGAAGCTTTGTCTGGAAAACGATCTCGTCCATGACTTGAGTTTTAGCGCCGATATTGGAAATAACCTCAACCAGTTCTTCAATCTGGTTATTACTCTCAAGAATTTCAGTCATTGATTTTTGGAGATTTTTCATCGCTTCATTTCCTGATGATGAAAAGTTCTTCACATCAGTAGAAAGCTTCACTGCATCCTCGGCCCTCTCCACATTATTATCAACCATTCCTGAGATCTCTTCTAACGAAGACGAAGTCTCTTCAATAGAGCTCGCCTGCTCAACTGCAGCAGATGAAAGTTGCGAGGAGGAAGATGAAAGCTTGATAGAAGTAACAGATACTTCTTCAGAGCTATTTTTAATACTATTTGTGATTCTTAAAAGAGTTGTAGTAATTGATCTTGCAATAACAATGGCAAGAATGAGCCCAGTAACGATAGCAATAATACTGACAAATATTGTTAGAAGCGATGACTGCTTAAACAGTGAAACCATCTCTGGCCCAATACGGTCCTGCTCACCTTTAATACTGAGTTTAATTTTTTCAATTTCATCGGCCATCAAGTCGCCATTTTTTTCCATCAAGTCAACAATACTATTTCGTTCTGTAATTATCTTTGAATACTGCTCAAAGCCCTTTTGATAGAGGCCCTTAAGCGATAGTGTTTCTTGTAATAATTTTTTTTGCAACGGACTTTGTATTTTAGAATTTAAAAGTCGTACCTTTTCATCAAACTTTTTTAGGAACACCAACGCCTGATCCCTCGAAGAATCTTCATTATCGTTTAAAAATTTCACAACTTGTAAGCGCGCTAATAACATTGTTCTTAAGGCATCAGCAGAAAGGAATGTCACCTCCGAGTTACTATCACGATTTGCTGATTGCATAATCTCATTAAAACGACCTTCCATTTTAGGGCCAAGCAAGTATAATCCTTGCTCCCCGTTCAGAATGGCCTCTCGATTAGTGTATAGCTCTTGAATTTTAATGAAGTTTTTCTGGTACTGAGCGAGCTGGTCATCAATCTTATCCACCATCTCAGCTCTTTTTGGATCCTGAATATCTTCATGTGCCTTCTTCATGAACTCTTCAACCATACTGTTTCTTTTATTGAAGAGATCCACTGCACTTTTTTCATGAGTGCTAAAATATGTATCCGCACCAATTCTCATCATTAGTAGATTGGCCTGAATTCGCCCAGACAACGTATTATCTAGCGCCATCCCGCGATATGAATTAAAACCATCCCTTGCTCTGCTATTCAATAAATAAGAAAAAGATCCTAAAATCAGCAGTAGTACAATAAGAACAGAAAAACCTAAGCTGATCCTCTTACCTATAGTCATTTTCATTCTTCCTCCGAATGATGCCATTTTAATAGCAGTTAGTAACAAGATAGTATCGGAGTTAAGAAAGTCTTAAATGCAGTCGAGTTTATTGATCAAGGAATTGAAGAAATTGATTGAGAGAGTAAAAGAGTAAACTATTCTAAGAGAATTTTTCGATTGAGTGACTTAAAGAATCGAGACATCATCCCTTCATCTTTTGGACGACCACAGTCCGAATCTTGGGAGTTTAAGATATCGCATGCTATATCATCAACTTCTTCACCAACATTCATTGGAGTACACTCAATGGCACCAAATGCAGCACCAACACCGTGCTGATCAGTAGTCCAATCCCAGTCTGCGAGATAGGTTTCCATTTTATCAACCGCTCGCTTGAATCGATTGAGCCCCCACCCTTTTGGTTTTCCCACAGGAACTGTTGCGGGAGTATAGTTGATCATTCCAAATCCAGGCCAATGGTAAGGCATGATCTCAATCATCCCCGGTTTGCGGATTAGAAAGTTCGTATGGGGAATTTTCTGATCAGTAAAAGGAAGCTTACCTCCACCAATTCCAGCGTCCTCTAAAAGCTTGGCCGCATCTGCTTTAGCAAACATTTTTTGAGCAATCCCCTTAGGATCAAACTCAAAGCCAGTGGTCAAAAATCCACCAAATGTATTTATAACATCGTGACAATAATAACCATTGAAGACCTCAATCTCCTGCCAGCTAGACTGATCACATTTACTTTTAACTCGTCCTAGAACCTTTTCAATGGCAGAAATATCATCAAGTTTAGGTGAGTTTGTGGCCTTCTTATAAAGCGCAGCAACCTTGCTGATACGTTTCATATCATCAATTCCATCGTTGATGACTTTGTCCATGCGAAGTGTTCGATATGCCCACGCAGCAGTCTTTTGCAGCTTCGTTGCAAGAATAGGACTCATCCCTTCTTCCGCCATTCTACACGCCATATAGAGAGCACCATAGATGTGATAATTTTTAGCTGGTAGTGCCGCTCCTCCCTTTGTTGGGGCCTGAGCAGAAATAATCCGCTTTCTTAAATCATCAGAGATATCAATATTATCTCCCAACGCTTGATTGAGGTACATTACTGAATCACGCTTAGGACAATTAATTGCGGACTTTCCTTTAGTGATACTTTTAAATCTTTCACGATCGAGCATGTACGTTGCAAGCATCATGCGAGTCATATCATCGACAGAATTATTATACTCCATGTGGAGAGCAATATTTTTTCTCACTGTCTCAGTATAGCGATCAAAGAACTTCTGCTTTTCATCTGCGCTCTCAAATTCTTTTTGATAAGAAAATTCTCCCTGCTCGATATCATCATGCCCACAGACACCTAGGATTCTGGCAGCGATATTAGGATTTCCTTTAGATGCCTTTAGTGCTTTCTCCCACAACCAACCAGGTTCTAGGTCTTTAAAAACACCTTTTCCTGAAAAATCTTTTTGTGAAGGTCTGTTGAGAACTTGTTTTGAAAAATAGGGAGAATACTTTTTATCAAGCTTCTCAATGTCTGAATAAAACTGATCAACCATCGAAGCAAAACATGGATTTCCATCCACCATATTTTCCATGTGGGCCACAAGTCCAGTATTGCGATCTCCAACTTCTTTGTTACTTCTATAGCTTTTGGCATCGATAATTGCTCGATACTCCTCAAGTCCCTTTCTAATTCCATCAAAAGGAATTTTACTAATCACCTTTGAAGCGAAGTCGTCAACTTGAGATACAGTAGTTGGCCCAGCGTCGACTTCTTCGAGATAACTATCCGACTCAAAGGGATCGCTGTCCTCAGAGTCAAAAGTGCTAGAGAGATACATCTCATTTTCTTCGTAGAAAAACTCATCGAGGATTTCATCCGCAAGTTTCTCCATCTGCTCATGACTTAGGGGATCGACTTCAACTTTTTTCATCCCACTATCGAAAGCCCCTGGTTCAACAAAACCGAGATCCACCAACTCCCCTTCTCCAAAGACAGAAAAGGCGAGCAAGAGAATAAATGTCCCAAAAAAAAGACGTACTTTCATACGTCTTTTATCGGTTATTTATTTAATTTTCCTTAGTTTTACAGCGGCAAGAAATTTAGTTGAGACGGCCTAGCATTTTAGCAATACGAAGTCTCCATACTGCGAAAATGGCCTCAACGATAATACCGCCGCCCATTTTAGACTGACCGTCACGACGCTCAGTAAAAATGATTGGATGCTCTACTAATTTCAAGCCTTTGGCCCAAACTTTGTAGTTTAGCTCCAGCTGGAAAGAGTATCCATTTGAGATGATACGATCGAGATTGATCTTTTCAAGAGTTGAGCGCTTAAAGCACTTAAATCCACCTGTTGTATCTAAAATTGGAATTCCAGTAATCATGCGAGTGTAAATTCCGGCACCGTATGAAAGAAGCAGTCTTCTAAATGGCCAATTGATAATTCGAATTCCATCGATATAGCGCGACCCAATAACCAAATCTGCGCCTTCTACAGCTCTTCCCAATAGGTTTTTAAGATCCTTTGGATCGTGTGAGAAGTCGCAGTCCATTTCAAAAACAAACTCGTAACCTCTCTCTAAGGCCCATTTAAATCCTGTAATATAAGCAGTTCCAAGACCTAGCTTTCCAGTCCGTTCAATCATGTGAAGATTAGAATATTCTCCCTGAAGTTTTTTAACCACGTCAGCAGTTCCATCAGGAGACCCATCCTCAATAATTAAAAGAGAGAAGTCCGGAGATTCGTTAAATACCGCACGAATCATATTTTCGATATTATCGATTTCGTTGTAGGTAGGAATAATTACAAGCGCTTTATTGCATGGAAGATTCATCATTAGCTCCAAAAAATTAAGTACATAGTAACGGTATCACAGGGATTACGATGTTCCTAGCGTAAGGCCGATCACTTTTTATAAACGCGATCACCAACAATTCTTGTGGCCTTCGGAATAAAACTCGGGCTCAAGATTGAAGCTCTTGGATCAAAGTCTGGTGAATTTAATCCGGCCATATCGATGATGGTATGAACAAGTAAATCTGTTTGGTACGGACGTTCCGCATATTTTTCTAAGTTATTCACAACTCTTTCATTGTGCTTTTCAAACTCATTATTCACCCACATTAAAAGAGGAACCTCAAAAACGGAGTTAGAAATATCAACGTGACCAGCAAAGTCTAAAGTATCGAAAAGATCTTCCCCATGGTCTGAAGTATAGATCATTGTTGCAATTCCCTTTTCTTTTTTAAGAAGCTCAACAACTTTATCCAACACGTAATCATTGTAGAGAACAGAATTATCGTACTCATTTACCAGTTGCTTTTCCCAATCGAGGTCAGCAAACTCAGAATAAATTGGAGCATCTTTAAAGCTCTCTTTAAAACTTCCTGGATATCTTTTCTTATAAGACATATGACTTCCAAGAAGATGAAGAACAATAAACTTCTTATTGGCCTTTACTTCTAGAGCGCCACGAAGAGGAGATAGTAGCTTCTCATCAAAGCTTTGCTTATCGGGGTTCATCCCAGTGTCGTTCACAAATGCTTTAACATCTGCTGTTTCAGCAGCGACAGTAACAGCAGTTTGCATCGAAGGCAGTGACTGTTGATTTGAAAACCAAAAAGTCTTGAAACCAGCGTCATTGAAATAATCAATGATAGATCCTTTATTATAGTAAGCATCCATATTTTCTCGCGTTCCAAAACTGACAATAGTTTTGATCGCTTCTACAGTCACAGGATAAGCTGCAAGAGTATCATTAAAAACGGTAAGCTTCTGCTTACGAAGTCTTTCATTGGTATCCCGTTTATACCCATAAAGACTCATATGGCGACGAGAGAGAGATTCACCAATGATAAAGACATAAGTCTCATTCATTTCTTTAGGGTACTTAGAAGTGATCTCGTTAAAGCTCACTCTTCCTTTTCTCTCTTCATATTTAGAGAGAAAGCGACTTCTATCCAACTTATATTTTGCCAAATATAGAATTGGTTTTAGCGTGTTGTTATAAGCGAGATATTCGATAAATTGGTTTTGAACAATTGCAGGCAAAAAGATGGCAGCAGCTAATGCCACCGCACTCACAACTCTTCTAAGAGGCCTCATTTTTTGCGCAACTGGTTTTGATAAGTAGATCAAAATAAGAGCAACTAAAATGTATGCAGCAGTTAGTGCAAAAACATCCCAGCTTGCGTACATAGAAATAAACTCAGTCGACTCACCGGGGTTTGTTTCAAATACTGTCGATAGAATTTCAAGTTTAAGTTTTGAGTGAAAAACATACGCGTAGAGAAGATCTAGAACTCCCAGCGGAATAATTGCTACGGAAATAATGGCCAAGTAGCGTCGAATATATTTTGTCATAAAAAGACATGGCAAAAAGAAGACGAAGCTTGCGACCACGCGATATAAGAAATTTTCACATACTGCTCCAGATCCATAACAAAGAATCGCAGCGGGAATCATATTTATCCAAATAAAATATAGGCTTATCATGGGCTAAAAATAGCACAGGACTTAGGGAAATGTCTTCTCGGAATTCTCATTCATGGTCACAATTACTGGATTCCTAAATCCCAACACTCCTTCCCAGATCTGAAACATCTATCCTCCTAACCGCCTGAAAATCCGACAACAAAAGTTGGTCCACCGCTTGCTTTATAGATAAATAATTTTAAAAGGAGCAAAAATGAAAAAATTCACAAAAAAAATCATGTCTAAAATAGTTATCCTACTCGCCATCTTTACTGGCGCCTCCACTACCGGCTTCGCCCTCGCCGCAGATCACGATCACATGGGACCCATTGGTCAGTATCTCGGCGAGGACGTTGTCCAGGCCACACAAGTTTTTTTGGATAAGCTTGATCGCTGCGATGACCCTGATTTCAATTGCGAGGACGAGGAAAAGTACAAGCAACAAGTGATCGAGGAGCTCACCAAAGAAATTTTCCAAACTCTTGAGTCGAAATGGCTCCCTGCTCCCGAGACCAAAAACGCCATGATGGCCGGTCTCGCAGGTGCAGCGGGAAAGGAAATCTTTGAAATTGCGAAAGAGGCCGCAGAAGTTGCAGCGGATGTACACCAAACCAAAAAAGAACAAAAAGAGATGAAAAAGAAACGCCTACAACAGGCCTATGAAAATGGGTATGGCGATATTCTCGCAGATACCTTAGCGGGAATGGAAAGATAGTTCTCATGCACACATCTTAAATCGCCCCTCCGTATGGAGGGGCCTTTATATTGATGCTTGTGTAACGAATTCTCATAAGATAGGATACTCTAAATAAAATTTCACTCAGGACAATATAATGAAGGTATACCTACTTTTAATTGCGCTTTTTCTGGCCTTCGCTTGTGGAAAGGTCAATCAGATTGCTCCCTACAATTATGAAGATGAGATTTCAAACTACTCAAGCGTACATAAAAATGTCCGCAATCTACCACAGTATCTTACATTCAACGCTTTAAACAATCCTACTGAAGACAATGTCAAAGACTTAGTCGAAGAACTTACTGATGGACTGAGCACGACTGAAGATAAGTCTCGTTCCATTCATGATTGGATTGCTATCAATATTTTTTACGACCTAGAACGTTACGATCCAAATGGTGATCTTTACCGTCCCTACTTCTACCTCGAAGTACTTCGCTCTCGCTTGACTATGTGTGGAGGTTACACCGATCTTTTTTTTGTAATGGCAAAAATGGCCGGAATTCGCGTGGCCTCAGTTGAAGGCGCAGCAGCCAATAAACACATTTGGAATGCGGTTTGGGACGGGACAGAGTGGAAACATATTGATGTGACTTGGGATGCAGGCTCATATGACAACGGAAAAGTTAGTTACAGCTATAGCTCTCAATATTTTTTCAAAACAGCTGCTGAAATGAGTGCAGTCACCAGCCATGCTGATGGAGGTGGTTATATTTACGATGAAGCAGAATCTCCATACTCCGAATACTAAGAGGTAGAGATGATAAGAAAAGCAATTGTAATAATATTTATAACTTTCCCACTCTACTGTAGTGCAATGAATTTAGAAGTAGATACAACAGTTGGTGCCCAGACAAGTTGGCCAATATCTGGTCAATATGGAGTTGGTGGCGCAATCAACTTTTCGCTTACATCCCTAATACTATTTCCTTACCTATCCCTAGATGTGAATGGTGTTGAGTATATCGATAAGACTGTTTATTTTAAAGAAATCAACTATGGATTGGGCACCAAACTTCTCTACAATACGCTCATCTACAGAGCTTCACTTGGACGTATGTACAGAATGTATGAAGGTCTTGCGGATGAAAGTTGGCGTGCAGAGCTCGGCTTTGGAACAAGAGTTCAGAGTTTTGAAATCACTCTAAACTATCGTCATTACTATCCGCTTGAGAAGCATGCTGTTGTCTTAATGACAGGGATGGTGTTCTAATGAAGTTATTATCAGTCGTCATTTTATTACTTTTTTCATTCAACAGTTTTGCTCTTGAATATTTTTTCGAACCATTCATCGGTTATCAATTCTCAAATCAAAGAACAGATATCAATAAAGATACCTCAATTCTGATTGCAGATGAGACCCGCTTTGAGACATCGGGGCCAGCAATCGGTGTAAAGATGGGTCATTTCTTCTTTCAAAATATTGCACTGGGAGCGGACTTCAAATACGCTCGCACCACAGGAGAAGGGCAAGGACTAACATCAACACAAACTGAGATTAAAAGAAAGCTTGCAGAAATGAGCCTCTTTGCAACTGCAACATATTTTGATGGAATCTTCAAATATTGGCTCGGTTTCGGAGTTTACGGAAATTACAAAGATTCTGGTAGCTACAATAAAGATGGATCCCAATCACTTAAACAGGGAAAATCTTATAAAATAGGAATCGGTTATTATTTTTCACAAAGTATCTCAATCAATCTCGATCTCGAGTTGATTGAAACCAAAACGGTTGAAGAGGGAGATAGTAACAATAACTATCCACTTGGAGATGGAACAATGGCAAACGCACTAATCAGCATCGGCTATCGCTTCTATTAGGTTCCAATACACTTTTGGATATGCATGGCGTTATTATTCCAATTAAATACGCTTCAAACTACCATGAATAACCGAGCGCAAGCCCATAGGCCCAAGTCCCGCGCTCAGTTTGCTCGAAGGTTCCGCGAGAATATCCTCCCTCGACAACAAGATATACATCTTCTCCCATTCTAGCACCTAGGAGAGAGCCGTAATTATGAGAAATCCCTTTTGCTTCGATTCTAGAACCATCGTCTGCTTTAACGTAGCCATTAACTTGGTAGTGAGTATAGTAGTTGGTCAAATAGACAATTGACTTAGAGTTAAGGCGATAACCGATAATAACAGATCCATCATAGGCCTTAGTATCTAATTTACTTTCAATTTTTCGCTTATCGCTACCATCATCGTTTTGAATATCAAGGCCATCCTCATCAAGCGCCTCCGATCCCATTCCCGCAGTCACGGCAATCTTTAGGCCCTCTTCTTTTTTATTTCTTCCCGAGCCCCAAAGCTGTGCCTTAAGGCCAAAAATATCAGTCGAGTCGTACTGAACACGATAAAAAACATCAAGCCATGAAAGTAGTCCCAAATCACCAGCAAGGTTCATTCCCACTGATGTTTCCATATACTGCTCTTCATCGGTATGCGTGCCCGTTCCAAAAATGCGGTCTTCCCAAATTTCACCAAGAGTTACCTTGTGAGCAGTAGCAATATTCATCTCGACTTTTCCATCGAGAAACTCACCACTAACTTCAGGTGTATCAAATCGGTTAATAGGCATGTGGTAATCGATATCTAGAGCACAAGACGTCATAAGAAAACAAACAAAGAGAGGAAATAACTTTTTCATAAGGTTCCAATATACTTTTTGATATACGATGCGTTAAAAAGAATACTGTACTGGAAAAAAGAACAAAAAAAAAGCCCCTTCCGAAGAAGGGGCTTTTTAAAAATATAAAAAAGGGTGCATCGTGCTATTCTCACACCAAGTTGTCCCTGGCACTACCTTCGCCGCTTAAGAGCTTAACTTCTGAGTTCGAGATGTAATCAGGTGTTTCCTCTCCGCTATCGACACACCCAAAATGTGTCTTTTTAACTTAAACAATCACAAAACAATACCAGATAAAATGAAGACCTATACAAATTAAATAAAAGCAAAATGACAATTTAGTAGTAGTTAGCTCAATACATTACTGCACTTACACACCTACCCTATCAAGCTCGTAGTCTACAAGCCGTCTTATAGATATCTTATCTTGTGATGGGTTTCCCACTTAGATGCTTTCAGCGGTTATCCCTTCCGAACTTAGCTACTCGGCGATGCAGCTGGCGCCACAACCGATTCACCATAGGTTCGTCCAACCCGGTCCTCTCGTACTAAGGTCAGCTTCACTCAAATATCTTACGCCCACGGAGGATAGAGACCGAACTGTCTCACGACGTTCTGAACCCAGCTCGCGTACCACTTTAATAGACGAACAGTCTAACCCTTGGGACCTGCTCCAGCCCCAGGATGTGATGAGCCGACATCGAGGTGCCAAACCGCGTCGTCGATGTGAACTCTTGGACGCGATCAGCCTGTTATCCCCGGAGTACCTTTTATCCGTTGAGCGATGGCCCTTCCACTCGGAACCACCGGATCACTAACGCCTGCTTTCGCACCTGCTCGGCTTGTTTGCCTCACAGTCAAGCTCCCTTATGCGTTTACACTCTACAGCCGGTTTCCATACGGCTTGAGGGAACCTTAGCGCGCCTCCGTTACTCTTTAGGAGGCGACCGCCCCAGTCAAACTGCCCACCAGACATTGTCCCCCGGCCAGATTATGACCGTAGGTTAGGATTCCAATTAACAAAGGGTGGTATTTCAAGGATGCCTCCACGTACACCGGAATGCACGCATCAAAAGCTCCCACCTATCCTACGCAATGTTAATCGAAAACCAATGCCAAGCTACAGTAAAGGTTCACGGGGTCTTTTCGTCCTTCCGCGGGTAGCGCGTATCTTCACGCGCACTCCAATTTCGCTGGACCTCTAGTTGAGACAGTGGAGAAGTCGTTACGCCATTCGTGCAGGTCGGAACTTACCCGACTAGGAATTTCGCTACCTTAGGACCGTTATAGTTACGGCCGCCGTTTACTGGGGCTTCAATTCAGAGCTTCTCCTTGCGGATAACCCCTCCTTTTAACCTTCCAGCACCGGGCAGGCGTCAGTCCATATACATCCTCTTACGAGTTTGCATAGACCTATGTTTTTGATAAACAGTCGCTACTCCCTTTTCACTGCGGCCTCACATAGCTCACACCGCGAGGGTGATCACCATACAAGGCGTGCCTTATCCCGAAGTTACGGCACCAATTTGCAGAGTTCCTTAACTAGAGTTCGTCCAAGCGCCTGAGGATTCTCTCCTCATCTACCTGTGTCGGTTTACGGTACGGATTGATAATTCTCTCCTTGCGAAGCTTTTCTGGGAAGCTGAGGATCACGAACTTCGGGCCAGGCCCTCGTCATCACGTCTCAGAGTTAACAGCGTCCCGGATTTACCTAGGTCGCCCTCCTACACGCTTAAACCACCATCCAACAGGTGGATTCGCTACCTTTCTCCGTCACTCCTTCAAGTCAAACGAAAATTACCAAGTACAGGAATATTAACCTGTTACCCATCCACTACGCCTTTCGGCCTCGTGTTAGGATCCGACTAACCCTGGGCGGAGTCACCTGGCCCAGGAACCCTTAGATTTTCGGCGGGAAGGATTCTCACCTTCCTTATCGCTACTCATTTCAGCATCAGCTCTTGTGTAACCTCCAGCGCTCCTTACAGTACGCCTTCGTCGGCAAACACAATGCTCTCCTACCAGACAGAACAAAAGTTCTGAATCCATAGCTTCGGTATATGACTTTAGCCCCGTTACATTTTAGGCGCAGGATCACTAGTCCAGTGAGCTATTACGCTTTCTTTAAAGGGTGGCTGCTTCTAAGCCAACCTCCTGGATGTCAAAGTAATCCCACAACCTTTCCCACTTAGCCATAATTTTGGGACCTTAGCTGATGGTCTGGGCTCTTTCCCTTTCGACCACGGACCTTAGCATCCGCAGTCTCACTGCCTGTCAGTTCTTGTCGGTATTCCTAGTTTGATATGGTTTGGTAAGCCGGTAAGCCCCCTAGCCAAGTCAGTGCTATACCCCCGACAGAATTCAACAGACGCTGCACCTAAATGCATTTCGGAGAGAACCAGCTATCTCGGAATTTGATTGGCCTTTCACCCCTATCCACAAGTCATCCCAACAGTTTTCAACCTATATGGGTTCGGTCCTCCACGAGGTTTTACCCCCGCTTCAACCTGCTCATGGATAGCTCATCCCGGTTCGGGTCTACGACATGCAACTCTTCGCCCTATTAAGACTCGGTTTCCCTACGGCTACACCTGCGACGGATTAACCTCGCTACACATCGTAACTCGCTGAATCATAATGCAAAAGGTACGAGATCAGGCCTTACAATAGCCCTTTCTCTGTTTGTAAGTATATGGTTTCAAGTTCTATTTCACTCCCCTTATCGGGGTTCTTTTCATCTTTCCCTCACGGTACTTGTTCACTATCGGTCAGTAAGTAGTATTTAGCCTTGGAAGGTGGTCCTCCCAGATTCAGACAGGGTTTCACGTGCCCCGTCCTACTCAGGATACTCGCCAGCAATACAAAATTTCGGATACGAGACTTTCACTCTCTTTGGTGCGATTTCCCAAACGCTTCTCCTATTCAGTATTGTCCTTATGCAAGTCCTACAACCCCAGCTAGCAAGCTAACTGGTTTGGGCTTTTCCGAGTTCGCTCGCCGCTACTATCGGAATCTCTAAATTGATTTCTCTTCCTCGAGGTACTTAGATGTTTCAGTTCCCTCGGTTAGCCCCGTGATGCCTACTTTACTCAGCATCCGGTGTCCACTGTTTCCAGTGAAGGGGTTTCCCCATTCAGAAATCCACGGGTCAAAGCATGCTTGACTGCTCTCCGTGGCATATCGCTGTCTAACAAACGTCTTTCTTCGCCTCTTACTGCCAAGATATCCACCATATACCCTTAGTAGCTTTTATCTAATAACCAACAAAAGTTAGTTCAACTAATGATATTTTAAATACTTGGTCGTTGTATAGGTCCTCGTCTTCTATCTGATACTGTTATGTGATTGTTAAAGATCAAATATAAAACCAAGATGAAGATCAAATTGAAAGTCATTGACCGGAATGACTGGTACGAAACCAGTAGTTCCTTTAAAAGGAGGTGATCCAGCCGCAGGTTCCCCTACGGCTACCTTGTTACGACTTCACCCCAGTCATCGTTCCGACCGTAGGCGCTCCCCTCTGCAAGCAGTTAGGGCCACGACTTCAGGTAAGAACAACTCCCATGGTGTGACGGGCGGTGTGTACAAGGCCCGGGAACGTATTCACCGCGGCGTGCTGATCCGCGATTACTAGCGATTCCAACTTCATGGAGTCGAATTGCAGACTCCAATCCGGACTGAGATTGACTTTTTGAGATTTGCTAACCGTCGCCGGCTCGCGTCCCTTTGTATCAACCATTGTATTACGTGTGTAGCCCTAGGCATAAGGGCCATGAGGACTTGACGTCATCCCCACCTTCCTCCTGGTTAACCCAGGCAGTCTCTCTAGAGTGCCCAACTTAATGCTGGCAACTAAAAATAGGGGTTGCGCTCGTTGCGAGACTTAACCCAACATCTCACGACACGAGCTGACGACAGCCATGCAGCGCCTGTCACCGGATTCCTCGAAAGGCACTCCTCCTTTTCGGGAGGATTCCCGGGATTTCAAGCCTAGGTAAGGTTCTGCGCGTTGCTTCGAATTAAACCACATAATCCACCGCTTGTGCGGGCCCCCGTCAATTCCTTTGAGTTTTAGTCTTGCGACCGTACTCCCCAGGCGGTGCACTTAATGCGTTAGCTGCGACACTGAGAGGGTCAATCTCCCAATATCTAGTGCACATCGTTTACGGCGTGGACTACCAGGGTATCTAATCCTGTTTGCTCCCCACGCTTTCGCGCCTCAGCGTCAATACATGTCCAGAAAGGCGCCTTCGCCTCTGGTGTTCCTTCGCATCTCTACGGATTTTACCCCTACATGCGAAATTCCCCTTTCCTCTCCATGATTCTAGATCAACAGTTCCAGACGCAGTTTCGGGGTTGAGCCCCGAGATTTCACATCTGGCTTATTAATCCGCCTGCGCGCGCTTTACGCCCAATAAATCCGAACAACGCTTGCACCCTTCGTATTACCGCGGCTGCTGGCACGAAGTTAGCCGGTGCTTCCTCTGTGTATACCATCACTCACACGGCCTATTGGACCATGTGACGTTTTTCTACATTGACAGGGTTTTACAATCCGAAGACCTTCCTCACCCATGCGGCATTGCTGCGTCAGGCTTTCGCCCATTGCGCAATATTCCCCACTGCTGCCTCCCGTAGGAGTCTGGACCGTGTCTCAGTTCCAGTGTGGCTGATCATCCTCTCAGATCAGCTAAGCATCGTCGCCTTGGTAGGCCATTACCCCACCAACAAGCTAATGCTCCGCAGGCCCATCTAATAGCAAGTGCTTCCAAGGAGAGGCACTCTTTCATAAACTTTTTCAATTTCGTTTATCGTATGCGGTATTAGCTCCAATTTCTCGGAGTTATCCCCCACTATAAGGTAGGTCACCTACGTGTTACTCACCCGTGCGCCACTCTACTCACTCCCGAAGGAGCTTTCTCGTTCGACTTGCATGTGTTAAGCATGCCGCCAGCGTTCGTTCTGAGCCAGGATCAAACTCTCCAAGCTAGAATTTTATTTGTTATTCGTTATTTTTAATTAACGGGTTTCCTAAGACTTCAAGTTAAAAAACTTGCTTTCGACTTAAGTAGTATAACTTCAACATTGCCCAAAGGGCATCCACTTCAGCTCTACCGTCTTAGGTACGTCGAAAGGTTTTTAACCTTCAATCTGATCTTCCTCATCTTGGTATTGTCACCGGAGTGACAAACTTTATTAATCGTATTCAATTTTTAAAGAACATGGTGGAGATGACAGGAGTTGAACCTGCGACCCCCTGCGTGCAAAGCAGGTGCTCTCCCAACTGAGCTACACCCCCACTGCTTGTTCGCTTTAATTTCTTAGCGTGAGATGCAATTTATTGTAGATGTGATTCAATGTCAACACCAAAAGAAAGAAAAAGTTATATTTTTTTCAAAAAAATTGACATTAATTTTTAGGGAAACCAAATAAGGTATAACTAACATCAGAGCATGAATCATTTTCTCCTGTATTAATGGACCGAAGCACTCGATTTGTATGAAGAACTTACACCACCAGCACACTAACACTAACTTTATTTACAAGGCAAGAACGAGACTTATTTTTCCAAAAAGACTGAATTACTTGAGGTAAATATTCTCAACTTTAGCACTCTTTGGACAAAGAGATTCCGTATCTAAGAAGGCTATACATGAACGATTATCATAGAAGAGAAAGAGTTGATTCCAGAATGCGTTTTTTTTGACATCGACTTGGGGGTTACGATGAATAATAACGGTAAGCTTTTGTGATCTTTTCTTTATCGTTTTAATCATTTGAGTCACGTTGCTCACGGCCCACTCTGGTAGCTGCACATGGAAGATGGTTTCAAGCCTTGAAGGTAGACCGCTTTTTTTAGTAACGAGTTCTCCATCAATACCACACCAATAATAGGGTTGATCGTTTCTCTGTGTGCAATCAAAGCTTAGTGATGAAGTCTCGAGATCAGTCTTTAGCAACTCGCCGTATTCCGAGTGTAAAATGGTTTTAAAAATTTTAGGATATGGATTGCTCTCAGGATAGATATAATCATCGGCCCTTTTATGACCTACAGAACACGAAAATAAAAGCACAAAAAAAGTGATTATAATTAAACTACTTCGCATTTTGATACTCCTTCCAGAGTTTTGTGAATGCCTCTCTCTGCTTGCTGGCATTTACTGATTTATCATTGCGAATACCTTTATACTCTTCAGCAAGCTGGAGAAATGAAGGCTCCTTTTTTAGATAGTATTTTGCAATCTCACGCTTTCGATACAACCATCGGACTGCGACAGCAACATTCACAACTGGGTCAAATAAATCATCTCTTTTAATTTTAAACCGATGATCCCTCATCTCACTCGAATCTACTTGAATTAATTTTAAGGTATAATCTGTGATTTGAAGTAGTCCTATAGCATTACCAGATCTGTTATGAGTCTTCGTCGTTGCAGACTTACCAAAGGTCGACTCAGACATCATCAAGGTTTTAACAAATCCAGAGGTTATGTTCGAATCAATACCAAAAGTGCGACGCCAGTACTCAACCCAAAAAGCGATTAGGTGATCATACTTAGTCCCATTTGCTGCACGAAAATTATAAGATTTAGGATACTTTAACTTTGCCTTAGAATTTTGGTCATAAATCTCTTTGATCTCATCACCGTTTAAAACATGCTTCCTATGTTTTATTTTTCTACAGTGAGCTTTCCAGAGGTGCTTTTTACCATTGATGATTTTAGCATGAGCTCTAACGTAGACCGAGGCAATGGGGCAAATCTTCTTCATTTCTAAATCCTAGATTAAGCCAACAGGTATCTGAATAATGTTATCTGCAAGCATTTTCACTTCAGAGTCATTATTAATAAGCTCAGGAGAACTCGATCCAGTTAAAATAAATCGCCCGCCCCGATCAGGGTCCTTATCAACAGCACCGCGAAGATTCTTAAATAGCTCAGGCAACTCTTGCGCCTCATCTATGATGACTCCCTCAGAGTTCTCCCTCAAGAAGAAATCGATATCACTTGTTATGTAAGAATGATCTCGTGAGTTCTCTAAATCGTAGTATTTCCAATCTGGACAGAGCATCTTAGCCAGGGTTGATTTCCCGCACTGCCAAACCCCAAGGATAAGGACGATGGGGTATGTATTCAGTAAGCGCCTAATATTACGTTCTTGGTTTCTTTTTAATGCAGACATATCCTAATGATAAGCTAGGATTTGTCTGCGGATCAATAATTTTAATAGAAAATCGAATTTAAAAGAACTTTCTAAGAAATACGCTCTTGCGATCGTTCCTCAGCAACTTGGTCATCTTAACCATAAGGCCAAAATCTTCTCTTGCTTCCATTCCAGAAATAATAAATCCTTCTCGAATTTTAGGGATTAGAACTTCTGGGCTGCTCCCAAGGTGGCTACTAGTTACGCGTTCATATCCAATGCCAGCGAGATACTTTATAAATTTTGGTAGAAAAGAACTATAAATGCCTTTCTTTTGAAACATCGCGAGTATTCCAGTGTTTCTCATATAATAAGAAATATGATCCTCTGACTCTCCGCAGGTCCATCCGACAATTTCGTCCTTACTGTTGTAAAAAAAGATGTAATCATGATGAGACTTAAAAAAATCGTTTTGAATATCGATAAGATTTTCTAGCCTTGCTTTAGTCAGATTCCGGGCCTCGAATCTTTCACTCCCCTTCGAAAACTTAAATACTTTGCGAAAGTTCTTCTTCAGAAATGGATAAAACTCTTTCTCAGAGACTAGGTCACAGTAGTAACCATCTTTAAGCTGCATCGGAAAATACTTATTCCTCTGCGCGGTAGCTCTTTTAGCAAATTTATCAGTCATATATACCTCTTTGTTATGAATCAATCTCGACGAGAAGATCGTATTGAAATGTTTTACCTTTGCGCAGAAGAAAGAACTTTTCTTTGTTAATCTCTACCTTATTCTTATCTCCTAAGTATGGGGCGAGAGAGTCCATTGATTTTGCTCTAAGGACAACGGCCTTAATAAAATTCTGCTTATCTTGTGCGTACTTCTCAGAGAAGATAAAGGTATCATTAGGCAAGTGCTCTTTTACAAAGCGCCCATATTCGGAGGATAACTCTCCTCCTACCACATATCTTGAGACCATATAGACAGAATTAGGGTGCTTTTGCGGAGCTCGATTACTTTTTGGATATTCGGTAAACCATGAGAAAACGCCCTTCCCTATGTGATCACCGAGCGTTAAAAACTTCAACCCCTTCAACTTCTCATTTGTATCTCTTGAGGTTTCAGTATCAAAGCGCTTTTTGAAATCTGCATCAATCAAATCCAGAGAGCTATCAGCTGTTGGTTTAAAGCTTAGCCCCATCGAGTAGTCCGTAAGACCTCTTTCTTTAAGAACTTTTTGCCAAGACTCTTTTACCTCATCAGAAATAAGGTGTAGAAATTCAAGATAGCTACGATCTTCAAAAGATAAGAATGAGCAGGTGTAGCCGCCCCTTTCAGAAACCTCTGTTAGATTGAATCCCATGTCCTCAAAAGCTTTATACTCAGAAGAAGACTCTATAACGCAATAACTGTGATCAATTCGAATCATGACCTACTCCAAACTTAGATTTATTATTCAGGAAAATCCTTACCAACTACTCCTTTAATATGATCGAGGTCTGCAAATTTATCTGCTTCAAATCCTGTAGCGAGGTAGATATCAGATATTCCTAGCTTAGATAATTGAAGCGCAATATCTTCACCTTTAATTTCATCCGAAAGGCATGAATCAATGTAATAAACAGCGTTCTCAGGAAGCTTTGAAATGGCTTTCAACAAATCATCAGGATGAGAAAAAGTTGTTATACCAATGTTTTCAGTGCGGGCCTTTGATTCCCACGTAAGACGCAAAAGATCGTCATCATCAAGAAGAACAATATGCTTTTTTTTATGCTCAACAATTGGAAAAATGAGAGAAATAGATGTCCCCTCTCCTACAGTTGAAAGGATTTGAAGTTTTCCTCCCCACGACTCAACAGTTGATTTTGCATGAAAAATGCCAAGGCCATTACCCTTACTTTTTCCATGGGTGATTCCGCGCTCTCCCAGCTTTGCGAGCAACTCTTCAGGAATTCCTTTCCCTTGATCCTTGATAATAATAGCTGCGTGATCATCAATCATCTCGAGCGAAATAGAAACAGTCTGAAAATCATCTGATGCTTCTATTGCATTATTTAAAAGATTGGAAATAATCCGAGAAAGCTCGACTTCATCGCCTTTAATATAAATTGAGTTATCAGGAATAATAAATTTAAGGTCATGAGTTGTGACCTGAACTTTCTTTTCTTTAATAATCGATTTAAGTGTCGCGGCTAAATCAACAGCTTTCAGCGAAGGTGAATCTGATTGCGGATGTCGATTTCGTTCAAGAAGATCATTTGCAATTCCATGAATTCTTTTCGCGGCTGATTTTAATAATTCAAAGTTTTCATTATCAATGCGAGTACGATTATTTGTAATCATATCGATTGTTGCGAGCGGAGAGCGAATGTCATGAGCGACTTGGGTGGCGAGTTGGTTCAAAAGCGCCAAACGTCTATTTTCGCTCTCGTTTCTCATGAATTCAATTTTCTTTGAAAAAATCCAGATAACGATGAGAAACATAATTTGAAGGAAAAGAAAGGATCCAATTACAAACTCGTATTCAACAGGGAGCCTCAAAACAGCCCGTAAAACAAAGCTAGAGTTATACTTACTCTGAATTGAGTTTTCTGCAGAAAAAAAATTAATTATACACTCCGATTGGCCCTTCTTATATATAAGAGATTCACCATCGTGAATAGTAATGCATCTATAATTTAAGTTAGATGATAAGCGGTCAATTTTTTTTACTATTGTAAAAATATCTTTGTTAGCGAATTCATTGATATTCTGCTGATAAAAGTTTTGAAGCGTAATTAAAGAATTTTTTTGAAGGTAATAGCGATAAAACAATACAGTAACTGTAAAACTAAAGCCGATAACGATAAGTGGAAAATACTTCACCAGAGGTCTGTTCATAGTTAGAATAGAAAAAAGTGGTCATCAGTTAAATAATTACAAAAGGGCATTTCAAATAAGACTCTCCAAACAGTAACATAACGGCTCCAGAATCCTCGAACTTCACAATCGACGATCACTTTGGGAATTTCAGGTATAGTTTTTTGCTCATCTGACTTACTTACCTTATTTTCAAATATTTTGTATCCAATGTCCGAAGAAAAGAATAAAAACCTCTTTTCTTCAATTTTTTCTGGAATTTTGCTCCTATCAAAGCATTTCAAAACAATATGATTACGACGCAATTCAACTTCAGCCTTGGAAAGAGCTTTATCAATAGAGTCAGAGCATGCAAATCCATAAATATATCCCTTCAGCTCTGTAGATTTTTGAGATATTAAAACAACGTGTTCATTTGGAAATGGAGTACAAATTTCTCGTGCTGAAGTATGAGTATTCTCAAACAAAATTTTAGTCGGCAATGCCTCGTTCCACCATGATACTAAAGCCCACCTCTCAACCGCCTCAAAACGTGCAAACAACCTTGCCTTCCTTTTATCTAGGAATGAATACGCAGCCATTCCTGACGTTGAAGAATCAACACCAAAACCATATTTTATGGAATTCTTACTCATAAAATAATAAAAAGCGAGTCGTTCAACGGACTCATTCAAAGCCTTTATAAATGCAAGCTGCAATGTATGATCGGTTCCAACAGCATGACCACTACCATAGAGTTGATCTTTTTTCCCTCGATTACAAAATGATGGAGCAAGATGAATAATCACTTCATATGCTCCATCGCGAAGATGGTTATATACAATGCTGGAAAATATTTTTTTATTCCGTGCAACCCCTTGATAGACAAGAAAAGTTAGCGCCTGTTCAATTCGCCCCAATCCATGCGAAATGAATAGGGTCATTGATCTGGTTATAATAAGAAAAATCGATTTCATTTTTGGCCCATAATCCTAATGAAAAATGAAACAATGGCCAAATCACCGCTTGATTCCATAGTTCTTGATTAATATCTTGAATATTAAAATCATTTTCTGAGAGTAAAGCCTTAATTTTCCCGTCCAAATCAGGTAGTCGAACTCCTTCCTTTGAGAGGAACATAAACTTTATGTCATCTTTTGGATACTCTAGAGAAATTCCTGTACCAAAAGCAGAAATATCAAAGTCATGATTTTCAGATTTAATTTTATTATCTCTCATTTGAGAAAATGTAATATCAGTCTCATTAAACTTTACATTTTTTTCTGTGAAAAACTCCTTCAAAGCGGAATTAATATCACTAGTTAAAAAGCGGCGTATCCCAGTAGATGGCATTGTAATTTTACTTGGAAGGTCATCTCGCACAAAATCTGAACTAAACTCTTTGACCCCGTTTATTGATAAAGGAAAAAATGAACGAGTAACCCTTTGGCCTTTACTTTCATAAAAACGATAGAATGAATCGCGCAGTATTTTTCTCAAATGTACATCATGCAACGGCCCCATTTTATCCACAGCAGAAATACAGTTGACGTAGGCAATATTAGATGCAATTGGACCATAAAAAATCATGTTCTCTAAATGATTATCAACAGATGCTCCCAATTTAATATCTGCAATATTTTCATCGTCCCTACTCCAAGAAATTTTCACATGTTCAAACTTTTTTGGATGCCCCCATTTAACAAGAAATTGATCGCGCAACTTGAGAGTTAACGAATCCTTTTCCCAACTATTAAGAGAGTAGACACCTGAGGAAATAATCGACTTCCCACCGATAAACTCTCCAGAGAATTGGTCAAAATTACTTTTACTAATAATACCGAAAAGTCCAAATGAAAGAGTCGCCAATAAATTTTTCTCAGGAGTCTTAAATTTTAGAATAAAATAGTTAGAATCATGACTCACTCCTTCAATCTTATCCAAGGGAGTCTTTAAATATTCTATTCCGATTATATTGTTCATAAGACTTAAATCAGACTCTCTCTTTTTTAAAATAACAAATAACCGTTTAAAAGAAAGCGCTATTGAAAAAGGGTCAATGGGATCCCCATTTTCAAACAAAAGGTCTTTCCGAATATGAAATTTCCATTCTAAATAATCATCAGAATGCTCCCAGTTATCCGCGAGCATGGGCTCAACTCCCCGAGTTCCATGATTAGAAACCAAAGTCCCATAAACTGAATAAAAAACCACATGATGTGAGACAGAGTCGAATTCAACAGGATCGCCACTGTAAGGCTCAGATGAATTTAAATAAAGCAGAATATTTTTTGACATATCACGGCTCGAACAAGAAAAAATAGTTACAAATAACAACCAAATAAAAGCTATCGATCTTCTTGAGTCCATATCTCAACATTCTTAACAGGTTTTCCTGCACTTGTTCCAGACTTAGCTTTATCAAGATTCAAAACTTTTTTTGAAACATTGTCTGCATAACTTGATGGCGCAAAAACTAGAAAAACAAAGATAAACACAGAAAAAAGCTTAAATATCGCTCCCATAAATCCTCCTATAAATGACGGTAAAATAAGGTCTACTACAGCTAAATTCACGAATTAATGCAAATTAGACTAATTTCAAAGCTCGCTCAATCTATTATGTATTATTTACAAAATAAATTTAATTAACATCGGCGTAATTTCAACAGGATAAGAAAAACTCACTCAATTATAGAACTCACCGCCCCCCTAACCCTCTCCAGCCTCTCAACCTCCCCCAAGACAAAATCGGTCCCTTTAGTCTTTTCAAGTGTGGTCTCGACGAGCAGGAGAATCTCATCCCTCAGCTCTTTAGTAGAACTCGGATGAGTCACAAGAGGTCCAATTGCGTCAGCGAAGTGAGCTAGATTGTGAACTAGCCCAACCTTTTCACAATTTCCAATCCACTCATTCTCAAACTTTAGATAGAGCCTTAGTTGCTCGAGGGCCCATCGAAGATCGATGGACTGTTTCTCATAATCAACACAGATCACAGCAGAAACGACAAGAAGTGAAAAAGACCTTTTAACTAATAAATCAGAAAATACAAACTGTGAGCTGAACAGATCTTGTAATAAATCAGCGCACCACTTACTTGGAAACTTATCCGAATAGATGAATTCATCAATTGAAGCAAAGCCAACTTCATCTCTTATTACAGGATCGGGGTCGCCGAGAACCTCCATGTACTGGAGGAATTCTCGGTAGCTTAGTTTAGATAAGTCTTTCATTAAAATTCCTTCGAAACAGACGATTATCGCCATTAATTAAACTTGCTATTCAATAAGCAGGCCTTGTACCAACTTTTAAAAGTCATAAATGACTAAAATTGCTCAAATAATTTTTCTAATATCGTTTCAAAAACGGAAATTAGTTTCAAAAATGAAAAGATTTGAAACAGATTGTATTTAATTCACGCCCCATTGAGATAATTCTAAAAGGCATTATATTGAACACTAATTCTATTTACACACACAAGGAGTAGCTATGAGTTCTATCAACTTTCTCGCGGCCCTGATCCTATCTTTACTAATATGCTTGGGCCTAGTTTACTTGAGTTTCAAATCTATTGAGCTAGATTCAGAAGATGATGAGTTTGAAAATAGCATGAATGGGTTTGAGCTACTTCCTCACCAGTTTGGGTACTTTGAGGCGAGAGGTTGGAGATAAAACGTAACCAAGTTACAACAGCTCCCAAAAAGAATACTTAAGTTTATGCTTTTCATAGATCGCAGCATAGAAAGTCACATGAGAAGGGAGACTTCCCCAGTCGACAATCTTTGCTGCCATCAATGTCCTAAGCGACCTTCTTGACTTTAATACTAATCGTCACTTCTCCGCATAGACGCTCAAGATAATCGAGGAGCTTCTCAATGCTTAGACTTCCAATCTTACCGTTAAGGAGTTCACTGACACGTGGCTGCGGTTTATCGAGAATTAGCTCAAGCTCCCTAGGAGAAAGTTGGCGCCTTTCTATAATATCAATGATCTTATTCAAAATATCTGACTTAACTTTAGCGGCGAGCGTCACCTCAGCTGAAAGTCCTAAATCATCAAAGACATTTCCCCTCGTAACTTTCTTTTTAAATGTAGACATCATCCCTCCTCGTTCTTTAGAAGCTTCAACCTTTTGGACGCAATAAGCAGATCATTCATAGGTGTTTTTGCCGAGTTCTTGGTAAAAGCATGAAGAATAGCTATACGGTCCGCGATTTTCACAAAGTAAATGATGCGATACCATGTTCTATGATCCCTATCCCTTAGCTCAAAGACACCTGAGGCAACACTCTTCATTGGCCTAGAATCAAGAGGCATTAACCCCAACTGCAGCCTCCTAAGATCTCCGCCCAAACTTTGCTTTGCACAATCGGGAAATGATCTAACCACTTCAAGTGAATCACCAAGCCAATATATCTCTTTGCTCACTTCCTCTCCTAACATACAAGATATACAAAATAACGTATACAAAATAATGTATTAAAACATTGTTCCCTTAGTAAAATAGCAAGGAGCCGCTTCTAGCTGCCGATCTAATATACTGAAATTATGAAATTAAATATTTAAGATAAAAAGAATTTGTTCTGAGAGAAGAATTTTTGCGACCACCAGTACCGGCCGTGGCGAATCCCCTAATTCAGTGACCGAACAATCGAATTTACTCCATTGCGCACTGCCTATCCAAAAGTGTGTTGGAACCAAAAAAAGGCCCACCGAAGTGGGCCATATTTTTTACCAGCGATTACGACCAGAATTTCTGTTGTTTTCTTGTGGCTTAGCTTCATTCACTTTAAGGTTTCTTCCTTCGAACTCAGCTCCGTCAAGTTGGCTGATTGCACTTTGAGCTTCATCAGCTGAACTCATTTCGATAAATCCAAAGCCTTTGCTTCTTCCTGTATCTCTGTCAGAAACAATTCTACATGATGCAACTGATCCGCATTGTTCGAATGCATTTTTTAGTGATTCTTCTGTAGCGTTGTAAGATAAATTACCAACATAAAGTTTGTTACTCATATGATTCTCCTATTGAACTTTTGAGTATTAATAAAAAATGTACACATTAGATGCACAAAAAGAGAGCTAATAAGGTCTCTTGCCTTAATTAGCAGCTGAATCTTCTCTTAATTTTTACTGTTGGTTTTAATTAGACGTTGGAACGGAAAATAAAAACGAAAGGTAAATACTAAAACAAAAACTGAACTTGCCTCAACCTAACACATAAACGAATTAAAAACAGATTTATTTTCACTTTTTCGAAAATAAAATAGCGCGAAGTGATTAATTCTATGGCCTTGGGACAATTGTGAGCGCCCCAGAGCCACACAAAAAGCAAATCAGCATAAAAAAGAAAGTTTTTCCCATAAATACCTCAATTAATAATTCTAAGTATAATACTTATTAAATAAGTCTTTATTATATCAAGGAGAGATCTATGAAAAAGATGATTATTCCAGCACTATTTCTACTGAGTGCAACAACGATGGCCAACGTGGCCGATCTTAACTACCAACCAAAGCAAGGAACCTTTCACCTTGAATCAGAGATTGACTATTCAAAGTCTAATATAACTCAAGACGATTCTGCGACAGAGGTTGATCTCGACGGCAAAACTTCTAGTTTAAATGCAAGCATTGTCTACGGAATCATGGATCAATTGAGTGCAGGAATTTCACTTAGCTACGATCTAATCGATACTACAGAAGCCGACGGATATGAAACAACAAAAGAAAACGGAATGGCAGATCCCGTGATTCGTCTGTCATATCGTGCTACAAATCAAGATCCTGTTACTGCAGATTTCTACTTTAATGGTCTGATCTCAACAGGTGAAAAAGAAGACGATGCCAAAAAGGGTGGTCATGTCGCAACTATTGGTGCGCAATTATCTAAAAAAATGGATCGTCTCGAACTTATGGCCGACTTTTCAGTAGACTACAATTTTGAGTCGAAAGACAAAGAAGAAACCTATACAACGACCTATGATCCTTCAGTAGACTTCTTACTGGAGCTATCTGCGCAGTATCAACTAACAGAACTTCTCTATCTAAATGGTGGTCTTGCTTATGGAATGCTTGGTGAAATAGAGTCAAAAGACACAGATAATGATACATCGACCTCTGATCAACACGGATATTATGGCGCAACGATTGGAGCGAAGATTGCTCCGACTAAAGATCTCGCATTTGGAGTGAGTTTTAACTACGCAAAAATTCTAAACTACGACTACAAAAGCGTAGTATCTAATGTAGAAACAAACTATGAATTTAAAGATATGTCACTGACGGGTGTGGTTTTTAGCGCTGCTTACTCGTTCTAATTAATTTCAGTCCCCTCCACACGAGGGGACATTTTTTGCGCCTCTAACGCTTCAAAAAAGCATCCAACATTCGCCCTATCGGATGAAGCTCAGTTGCTTGTTCAACCACATTTTTGAATTTTGGGTCATTGCGAACTGCTTCCAACTCGAGTGGTTTGACTTGTTTGATATCACCAAAGGTTGAGTAGATCCCCTCAAGTCCTTTTGCAGGGTCGTAAATAACCGAGTAGTCCTTTGAAGCAAAAAGAATATTTCTCTTATAACAGCGGTAGCCATTCAAGCAATGAGAAGAGAACACCACCCTATCCTTCGGCTGACACTTGAAAAGGTTTTTCCCAGAGTATGGGTGTGGATTCACAAATAGGTCTACGGCTTTCGCTTCTTTGTGAAGACCTAAAAGTGTTGGAACAAGGTCCAAAGTGCTCACAACCCCTTTTGAATTCTTCTCAAAGCAACTGAACGCATCCTTTGAAATCTCTTTTTTCAAACGACTAGGAATATGCCAAATGAATGGAACACGCACGGCCTCTTGATGGTAATCTTGATTGTGAAAGAAGTAGCCGTGCTCACCAAATCCTTCGCCGTGATCAGCAGTAATGACCACAACAGTATTCTTAAGATCAATTGACTTCAATAGCTTTGACACCATCGATGTGCCGTAGTGAATAGCGTTGTCGTAGTTTATCTTTCTTTTTTCGGCTTCACTTTTTCCGTCGTTTCGATCAAAAATCAAGTACTCTTTTGGTCCAGGGTATTTGATGTAACTGTGGGTAGCATCGGCGTGCCAGATGCCGATGAAGTTTTTCTTTAAAGAGTTAGCATACTTCGCAATATGATCCGCGGCGATGCCGTCGCCATTTGTCACTACGTTAACTTTCTCTTGTGTTCCATCATCAAATGACCAAATATTGTCCATTCCCTTGGTCATCAAAAATTTGTCTATACTCGCAAATTCTTTATCGCCTGTAAGATGATAAAAAGTGTCTGCATCTTTATAATAGTCCCAGAGACGAAGACTGTTTTTAATGGTTACAACATCCTTATTCGTACCAATCCCGGTAAACATCGTCGGGATAGAGGTATCAGTCATATTGGCAGGAGATATCGCATAATTAAAGAGTACACTCTTTTTAAATAACCATTGCAAATTGCGATCGGTATTTCTTTCATAACCACTAGCAGTGAGTGAGTCGAATCTCATTGCATCGATCAAAATGACCAACACATTATAATCAAGTTTTGTCGCTGGAAGCTTGTCAAAGGCCTCAAGCGCTTCACCGCCTTGAGTTAAAACTTTAACAGGACTCCCATTATAAATGGCAGCAAATGTCGATTGAAAAAAACGAATATCTAAAGTTGAGCTATCGCGCAATTTTGTAAATGGAGGTCGAGAGTAAAAGACATTTACTAAAAGATTGAAAGTAGGAATTGCGATAAAAATAACTTTCTTCCACAGTGCCCTTTTGTGTAAAATTGCTCTAATCAATACAGAAAGGATAAAGATAACAGTAACAGGAATCATGATCCTCTCTGGAAGTCGTGTAATATCACGCTTCACGCACCACATGACCTGTTGAATCTCCACGCCTAAAATAATCAAAAGTATGTACCATTTCTTAAAAAGAAATAAGTAATCAATTCCCTTCTCGCGGATTTTTAAAGCGAACTTCATAATAAAATAATTAATAATGAGAACTGCCAGTCCACCAATAAGTCCAATCCAGGAAAATCCTGTTACCACCATCTCCCAAAGGAAGCTCAATTCACGCAAGATGAATGCGTATAGTTCTGTAGAAATAAATCCCTTATAGGTCATGAAATATGCGACTTGCCCTAATGGTAATAGAAAAAGGATGGAACACAGAACGTTCAAAAAACGTGTTTTCTTGGACTGCTCCCCCACATGCCAAATTAAGCAGATAGTCATAAAGTAAGTAAATGAGATGAGGCAATTGAATAGCAGAATTGAAAATGCTGGTGCTCCAACTAAAAAGCAGTGAAGAATAGAATAGATAGCGGTAAGGATTATTGAAAAAGCAATATAACGAACCATAGAAATACCCTAATTATGAAAGGACGGCCTCAACACTTTTATTTACGAAGGCCTCTTTACTATAGTGTTTCACAATATAGGCCTTTGTGTCATCAACGGGGAATTCAGTGGAGATAACTTTTTGAAGGGCATCGACCATACCATTAATATCCTCAGGAGCTACAATTGCTCCAAATTCACCATGGTTAAGTGCGTATTGAACTCCAGATACATCAGTCGCGACAATTTTACACTTATGCATCATTGCCTCAAGAAGTACATTTGCCATTCCTTCATCTCTTGATGGAAGAAAGAATACATCAACGGAATTATAGAACTTTGAAATATCTTTGATATGTCCAAGGAGAATAATGCGTTCACCGAGACCCTTCTCTACAATTTGCGTGGCGATATCCTCTCTCATCACACCATCTCCCGCCACAAGAAAAATGGTATCAGGAGAATTCAATTGCTCATAAACGGGGATAATAAAGTCGGCACCTTTTTGACTTGTAAGACCACCACAAAACCCGACAACAGTTTTTCCTTCAAGTCCTAGCTCATCTCGGTAAGTTGAATCATTCTTTGGAGGCTCAACCATGTTGATGATCATTTGAATTTTATCCCTATTATAATAGAGCCTTTTCTTAAAATTCTCAGCCGCGGTCGGAGAATTAACTAAAATCTTAGATGCGAAGTTTAGTGCAAAAATTCTTTTAAAATTCACATTAGAGAAATCAGATCCGCCGAAGTAAAGAATGCTCTTTGCTCGCAGCTTAAATCCCATAATGATAGTATTGAAATAGAATGCGGCATTTGAGCAATAAATAATGTCTGGTTTCTCTTTTAGAGTTATCTGAGTCATGGCCTTCTTAAAAGGCTTCTTTCCATAGTTATCTAAAAACTCAACTCGTAAATTTTTGTATCCCAAAGAAAGGTATTGATCACGAACTTCTGAGTTTGAAACGATTGCCACAACCTTATGACCGACATCAAGCAGGCATACCATACGTCTTAGTGTACTTCTTTCATTACCTCCGAAGCGGTCGGAGTGGTTTATTACGACTATTCTTTTCATCTTCACCTGAAAATTTTATTATAGATAAGATATTTAAAGACTAATACAATCCCCGTCGCCACCAACTGGGCCAACAAGATATAAGCACCAGTCTTTTCAATAATCCCCACATAAAGTCCCCAATTGATTACTCGAAAGGAAGCTCCAGCAATTACAAATTGAATAAAAAGGCGTCGACCGGATTTAGTTGGGTTATTTTTCTTAAAAACGAAATAACGATTTATGATGTACCCAAGTATGAAATCATTAATCATAACTAGGGCATAAATAATTCGATGAGGAAGCCCTAGAAGGCCCGAGAGTAGGAAATTGAGCGAGAATGCGACAATTTGCATTCCCACTCCTCCACTCAAGAAACGAACAATTTTATGATCGCGAAGGCCCCATAGACGAGCAATCACTACTCAATAACCTCAGCTTTTCTTCCATTCTTAACAATAAGGTCTGCAAGCAGTCCAAAGAATAGAGTCTGAAGTCCAAAAGTTGCAGTGGTTGAGACTAGGTTTACATGTTCAATTGGTTTTGCCATAAATCCTAAAATCCACATTACCAACTCAATTCCACCAACAACAAATGCTACGGCTAAGAAAGCGAGTCCAATAGGCGCGAAAAACTTAAGAGGTCTCACACCAATAATAATCTGGATGATTTGAGGCAATACCTTAAATGGATACTTAAAAGTTATAAATGACTTACCTGTTTCTCTTAGGCGGAATTCTACATCAACATGCGCAAACCTCATCCCTTTATGATAAGAATCGAGAAGAATTTGTTGAGTATAATTGTAATCGCCAGGAATATAGAAGCGCTTCAAGTAAGCTCGGCATACCGCCAAAATCCCGGGCTGAGAGTCATAAACAGGCCAACCTGTGAGATGTCTCATCAAACCAGTAAAGATCTTATTGCCAATTTTTCTAACAGGAGGCATGGTGTACGCAATTTTATTAAAGCGGTGGCCATAAACCACATCAGCTTCATCTTCAAGAATTGGTGTGATCAATGGAAGGATATCATCAGGGTTGTGCTGTAGGTCCGCATCAAACTTAACCATAATATCTGCACCATCATCATGAGAAGCAATTAGTCCAGAACGAACAGCGGCACCAAGGCCTCTATTAACTCTGTGCTTAATAATGCGATCTGCGCCAGCTTTTTCTGCGAGTTCTAGTGTTCTATCCTTAGAGCCGTCATTAATTACATAAACCAAAAGCTCAAGCCCTGCCTCTCTAAATTTTTCTTTTCTCGCAGCAACTTCAGTTACAGCTGCTTCAATTCTTTCTTCTTCATTGTAGGCCGGAATGGCGACAATCACTTTCTTCATAAATTCCCCGTTATTTTACTAGTCTAATATCTATATCATTACCTAATTTGTTCTTATCAATTATGGCCACAGGATAGCGCAAATAGCTCCAAGCATGTACATTTTCATTGGGATAGATTGAATCCCATCTTTTTCCATCCACTTGAAGCTCTTTATAGCTTCCACCATTATTTTCAAATAGAAAGTAGCACTTGTCATCCTTACATTCTTTCCGAATAACAGAAATCCTCTCACCTACAGATAAGTTCATATCCTTGTATCCGGCAAGAACTTGGTCAGGAATAACATGGTAATCTGCAGCAAAGCGATTTGCTTGAATGCGAAGAGCTTTGAAGGCATCACCATTTAAGGCATCTCTCTTATCGAGTTGATAAGAGACTGAACGGACAATATTCTTTCCAAAGTGGAAAAGATTTACATAGAAGAAACCGTGAAAAAGATAAATCGCAAGTATAGGCCATGTGTACTTAACAAAACGCCACGGAGCAACTCGTCCATGTTTATTTGCGATGTATGTTTTAATTTCGCTAAAAAAGAAACCAAAGAAGATGACCCACAAAAAGAAAGAGTAGCGCCCTACCACCACATGGATATCAGAATGTTGTGGCATTAACACATACCAAGACATCCCCGCAGGAAAGGCATAATAAAAGACGCGGTAGTCGAGTGCACTATTGTTTTTTCTCTTCAGCCACCAAAGGAGCATGGCGAGAAAGATAAAGGCAAATCCAGGGATAACATAATATGTTTCAATTCTGCGAGAAATTCGCCAAGGATAGTGGACCCAATTGTTTAAATCCATTTTTCCTTTAATTGAGTGCCCTTCAACCGCTCCAGCGGCCCTCGCTTTTGCAGAAACGGCAACCTCATTAATCCCTTTATCAAGACCTCCATATACATGAGAAACTTGAATAACAACAAGAATAACTGTAATAACAGGAGCAAGACCTAGGATGAAATTTCGAAGAGAAATAATGCGATATCCACGATGCTTCATCACTCCAACCATCATGATAAATGTGGATACCCAAAACATGTAATAGTTTTGGCATAACAAAAAGTATGAAACCCAAGCCGCAGCAAACCAGCCCCACTTACCTTTTTCTGTAAAGCGTACAATAAAATAAACGCAGATATTAAAGAGAGCAAAGTTATAAGGGTGTTGGTGAATTGTTACCGTAAAATAAGTAACGACTGAGGTTCCTAAAACAAGGCCAAGTCCCACAAGAGGAAAGATCTCGCTTTTAAATAAAAGTTTGAGCCATTTATACATGGCGATAATTCCAATATTAGTGAGTAGGATGAGAAGAACCTGCAGTGGTCGTGGAGACGTAGCTCCGGACCTTGCCGTTAGTTCTGCCATTGCCTTAAAGAATCCTGGATTTCTCTTGTGAAATAAAAAGCGATCCTTTACTTCAAAGAATGGCCTCTTGGCATCTGCCACTCCCATTCTCCAAACGCGAAGAATGTGACGCTGGTGCTTACCAAAGTAGTTTTTCTTTGTAATTTTATCTCCGAGGTTCTCCGGCTGAATTAGAGTCATGGCGAACAGCGTGTAGAATAAGCAAGTTATTATTAAAAATAGTTTTGAATTAAATGTTTTATGCATATTGGCTAAATTAGCAAAGTTAGCTTCTTTAATCAATTTTAACGCGGCGCCATCTTTCATTATAGTGATGGGTGATTGACACACACACTTCAAGCCACCTATAACTTAAAATATGAAACAATTAAGAGTCTTACATATTACGGCCAGGGCCGATACTGGTGGTGGACCAAAGCATGTCATGGATCTCACTTCTACCATGAAAAAGCTCTATCCAGAGATCGAAATCTTTATTGCATCTCCTAATGAAGAACCTTTTGCATCTGAGTATCAGAAAATTGCAAAAGAGTGGATTGAGGTTCCAAAAAGAAAGGTCTCAATTAGTTCACTGATATCAATTTATAGATTTTTCAAGAGAAACAATATCAACCTTGTCCACTCTCACGGACGAGGAGCTGGCTATTTTTCAAGATTTTTAAAGCTTTTGACAGGGGTCAAAGTAGTTCATACCTTTCATGGTGTTCACAAAACTGATGATCTCAAGGGGTGGTTGAAGAATAGTATCGATGTTTTATTTAAACCATTAACGGATCAGTTTATATGCGTCTCGGAAGATGAAAAAATTAAGGCCATAGATTCAGGACTTGGAACAAAGAACAAGATTGCGGTTGTATTAAATGGTGTTAATATCGATCAAATCCAAAAAGAATATCAAGAAGCAAAAAGACAAAATAACGATCCATTTGTTATTGGAACCTTAGCACGTCTTAACTACCAAAAAGGGATTGATATATTATTAAATAACTTCGCAAGATACTTTGATGAAAATCCGAACTCAGAGATCAAAGTTCTGATTGCAGGTGATGGAGAAGAAAAAGAGTCTCTATTAAACTTACATGCAGAGCTAAAACTTGATGACAGAGTAATGTTTATTGGAAATGTTTCGAAACCAATTACTTTTTTGAAAGAGCTTGACCTCTATATCAGCTTTGCAAGATGGGAGGGACTACCGATATCTGTACTTGAGGCGATGGCGTGTGGGCTTCCTGTGTTGCTTTCCGATGTGACTGGGCATCAGTCTTTTCCCCTGGCCAAGCTATTTGATCTAAAAAGCTACAGTTCCTTTGTTGATGCCATCAGCGACTACAAAGCAAGCAACCTTGAATCAAAATTCACAGTCGAAGAGATGGTAAAAAGAACTCTAAAAGTTTACTAATCGCGCCCCATAATTCCCTTAATTTTTCCAATCCCTTGTAACCCTAAGATGGTTACAAAGAAAAACTTAAAGGTCACATTAAGAAAAGTAGGTGAAAAATATGTAAAAGACTTTATAAAAAATAATGTCCTCTCAAAAATTGAATCACTCATACAAGCCTTTTTATAAAGCTCACAATAATCGACTTTTTTCAAAAGAAAAGTCTCTCCTTTCAATTTGAGAATTCTTCTAAATTCGTCATAATAAGCAAAGTGACGCCTTATATTTTTGCGTCGAACTACCGCGTACTGTCCCTTAGTATTTCCAACAGTATTATCTGCATGCAATCTATATTTGATAACAGATCCTTCACAATAAGAGTGAGTACCTTGAATCACAGCATTAAAGCCAATCCACCAATCTTCAAACTTAAGATGATTGGGAATTGGAAAGACAGCCTCAGCAAAGGCGCGAGTAAAGCAAGCAGTCCCTCCAGGCACAAAATTGTCTTCTATAATCTTATCCTTCGATACAGACTTCGCAATATGTACGAAGTTCGATTTAGGAGCCCCACTTTCATCGACAACCTCAAGTCCGGACCAAACAAGCTCCTTCCCCCCCTCTTCGAGCGCTTTAACCTGCTTCGACACCCTTGTAGAGACACAAATATCATCAGCTCCCATAGGAAGGATATAGTCGCCAGAGGCCATTGCAAATGATTGATTAAAAGCGGGAACCTTTCCCTGATTGGACTCAAATCGGTGGAGCTTTACGTTAGAGTTCTCACTGAATGCATTTTCCAGAACCTCAAAAGTATTGTCTGTTGAACCATCATCAGTAACACAGACCTCAACCTCCCCCTCGTAATCCTGATTGAGACACGTTTCCACGCACTCAACAATAAACTTTTCCTCATTGTAGGCAGGAATAATAAAAGATACCTTTGATGGCATAAGAACTCCTAGTCATTAAGCTATATGATAATGTAACATATAATCAAAAGATTTATGAGAGAAAGTAGATATTTGTAATGAACAAGCTTCACGTTCTAATTATTCCATCGTGGTACCCTCGCCCTGACGCGGAACTCAATGGCATTTTCTTCAAAGAGCAGGCGGAAGCTCTTTCCCAGCATGGGGTAAAAATAGGTATTATTTCTCCAGATCTATGCTCGCCAATTCATCACTTAAAAAAAACAATTCAGCGAATCAAAAGTCCCCCAATAGTTCACTACCTTGATAATAATATAGAAACTTATGAATATAATGGAGTATCTTGGTTTCCGAAGCTTCCATATGCAAATTATTTTCTCTGGAGAAGAGCGGGGCTACTTCTCTATAAAAGATATGTGGCACAACACGGAAAGCCCGATATAATCCATGCTCATTGCAGTTTATACGGAGGGCTGATTGCATTATCGATCAAAAAAAAATATCGAGTCCCTTACATCATTACAGAGCACAGTTCTGATTATCTACGAGACCTCCTACCCAACTGGAAAATAAAACTAGTAAAACGAGCTATTGAAAGCAGTAATAAGCTTATTGCTGTCAGCTCATCTCTCCATAGTGCACTTGAAAAGAAATACGGCAACACTCCCGGGGCCGAGATCATTCCCAATATGATTAGCAACAATGTATTTTACGACACACTCCCTTTAAAGGACAACCCAAGCTTTATATTTCTTTGCATCGGTCGGCTTGAAGAGAATAAAAACCAGCTCATGCTCGTAAAATCCTTCTCAGAGATATTTCAAAAAAATTCGTCAATAAGGCTAAAACTAATTGGAGATGGCCCTCTTAAAACAGAGATTGAAGAGTACACGAAGACACACGGCATCCAAGAAGCTGTCGAGCTACTTGGAGTACAGACTCGCGACAAAGTTATTGAAGAGATCAAACGTGCTGATGTAGTTGTTTCAACAAGTCTATTTGAAACCTTTGGAATGACACTGATTGAAGCGATATCACAAGGAACTCCTATCATTGCTACCAAAAGTGGAGGACCGCAAGATATTGTAAACGATATAAATGGTATTTTGGTGAATCCAACATCCTCCGATATACTCACCGCAGCAATGAATAATATGATTGACAACTATCACACGTATAAGAGCAAAGAAATTAGTCTTGATGCTTTTAGCCGCTTTAGTAGCAAGTCAATTTGCACCAGGCTAATTGCTCTCTACAAAAAGATACTTACCAATGGATAAAATAGAATGATCTCACGTATGGATAATTATTCAAAAAATAACAAGCTGATTTTTATCCTCATTGCTTCTGCAGTGATTGGACAAGGTGTCGCTTATAAAAGCATCTATCTATTTCATATCGTCTCGCTCTTATTTGTAGGAGACTTTATTATAACAAATAAGCTACAGAAGGGCCTCGAAGCAATCAAAAGCTACCTCCCACTCCTCGCGATTCTTACCGTTCCATTTCTTTCGTTAATGTGGACAGATGAAATCGGCAAGGCTGAACTAGTGTACCTCTATGGAATCAGTACCATTGCTGCGTCATTTATACTGTCATCGATTGGAATGAAGTTATCGCCAAGAACAACACTTCTCTCTCTAGGAGCAATTACATTCATCTCCCTAGTTATCGGTTATGGAGAATCAATGGGGCTAATCAGATACCCCCTTTCAGTTTACTCAAACTTAAACTGGATTGCAGGAAGGGATTATACATATACGAAATATAATACGATACCAACAGGCTTTGCCTGGAATCCCAATGACTTTGCTACATTTCTTTGCGCAGTCCTTCCCATTTTGTACGGTACGACTAAAAGAAAAGTCCAAAAGTGGGGAAGTGTCATCGCTATTTTCTTACTGATTATTCTTAGTAATTCTCGTACTGCAATGATCATCAGTAGTGTTGAGCTGCTTGCAATTTTCACGATGGAATTGATGTCACTCAAGATATCTAAGCTAAGAAAACTACTATTTTTAATAATCGTGGTTGTGGGATTCACGACGATTGCCGTTACAATAATCTCTCTTTCCAGATATAATACTGCAAAATTTAAAATTTTACTATCAAAGGCTGAGATTATTGCGACCCCATCAAAATGGAATAATCTTCCTGACGATTCAGAGAATAGACGCTTTACATGGATCTATAATTTAGGAACAGCTATCAGTAAGCAACCTCTAATCGGTTACGGAGTAAATAAAGCGACATCTCCAGAGCTTCACCCAAATGCAAAAAACGAGGTAAGTCCACACGCTTTCCCCTTAGAGCTCATAACGAACTTCGGAATTCCATGGTTCTTGGCAGTATTATTTCTCTATTTGAGACTACTCGCAAACCTATTTAGAAAAGAGGGAGGACAGGGATTTCTTATATCTCTTATTTTTTTGCCCGTTTGTTCGCTATCAATGTCTTCATGTATTTTTGCGACGCCACTCTTCTGCCTTATTGGAATAGCACATGGGTGGAGTTCTACTCCTCGTGCTGCTGAATCAAAAAGTGTGCAAGTATAATTGCGAGAAAGTAGTAGGCAACCTTAAAACACACAAAAATAATTAAAGTTGCAGAGGGACTCTTGAAGAAATGATATCCTAATAAAATTGATGTCGCGGCACCTAAGACGTGAAAAATATCGAAAAGAAGCATCACCTTCAAACGCTGAAGTCGAGTATAAATCGGAGAAAGAGCGGAGGAGATAAACTGAATGCCAAACCAAAAGGACATAATCCTCATATAAGGAAGTAGATTTGCCCATTTCGTACCAAAGATAATGCTCATCAAACTCTCTGGAGTCACCCAGACAACAAAAATCAT
Source organism: Bacteriovoracaceae bacterium (assembly GCA_965140515.1). Classification (GTDB taxonomy): domain Bacteria; phylum Bdellovibrionota; class Bacteriovoracia; order Bacteriovoracales; family Bacteriovoracaceae; genus JAGLCH01. The sequence goes on from OZ223251.1 coordinate 116,164, forward strand.
AAGTGCACTAACCACTGAGAGATAAAGAGAAAAAGTAGAATATAACTTTTTGAGCTCATACTTAGAGCTAACATCTGCAATTTTCTTGTAAAACACTTGACCAAAAGAGCTTGATATAATTCCCAAAGGGATCATTATCAGTTTATAGGAGAGCCCTAAGAAACCAACGATATCTCCACCAAAAAGCTTCATAAAAAGCATAATATGAATGCCAGAGGCTACGATACCAATAGGAGCTCCAAGCCCGCTGTAAAGAGGAAAGTGTTTGTATACCTTTAGCTCAGAGCTAATTTCTCGTATACTATGAAAAAGTGAAAATGCCTCTAAACGGCATGTTCTATACAATAGATAAAAACAAGAGAGCCCCCATCCCACAATTTGGCCAAGAATCAACCCCATTGCAGTTTTAGTCAGAAGACCAAAAGCAATACTTCCGATGGCAACACCAAGACCTTGAATCATTCGACTTGTAGCAATTGAAAAGTACATAGAATTTCTATTGAGTAGCTGCTGAAAAGTATTGGAGAATGCCATAACACCAGCACTCACAGAGATGTAGAGCACAAAACTAACAAAATTAGCTCTTTCGAAAAAAGTAGCAATGCTAGTCCCCGTAAAATAAAGCACAGGGAGTGACAGCACCACAAATAAGAGAATGATCCATATCGTTCCAGAAAAAATTAATTGAGCATTGCGTTTTTCACGGGGAAGCATAATGGCCATTTCATATCGACAAGTAAAAAGCACGGCAAATACATTTACAATACTCATATACAGAGAATAAATGCCAAATGCCTCAGGGTCGTATAGCCGAGTAAGAATAGGGCTAAGCAAAAAAGCAACGACTTGAGCAATCGTCGCTCCCGAAACGAGAGTCGTTACATTCCTAAAAAATATTGAATGTCGTAAACCGATTAAGCGCCTAATCAAATTCATTTTAATAAAGCATCACTAACATTGCAGATATCTTGCGTACTTAATTGCGGATGAAAAGGTAAGCTTACAACTCTTCGCGCTAACATCGCACTTACAGGACAATCAGCTTTTATCCCTTGTTCTACATAGTAAGGCTGAACACTCACTGGTTTTGGATAGTGAATCGCAGTTGGAATCCCCTTTTCTTTTAACTGTGCGCAGAACTCATCTCTATTATCAACATGAATAGTGAACTGCGCCCAAGCACACTTATTGTGCCCAAGCACTCTTGTCATTTTGTAATTATCGCCAAGTTTTTCAGAGTATTCTTTTGCAACTCGCTGACGGGCCTCAATTTCATCAGGAAAAATCTCAAATTTCTCAAGAAGAATAGCCGCCTGAATCGTATCAAGTCTTCCATTGATCCCAATATTTGGATGATTATAGCGACCAACCTGACCATGAATACGATACGATCGAAGTTTGTCAGCAATTTCATCATCATTTGTAAACAATGCACCACCATCACCGTAGCATCCTAGAGGCTTTGATGGGAAAAAACTGGTACAACCAATGTCTGAGAGTGAACAAGACTTTCTTCCTTTATACTCTCCTCCAAAACTTTGACAAGCATCTTCAATTACAAATAAGCCGTGCTTCTTTGCGATTGCGTTGATCTCATCCATCTCAGCACATTGCCCATAAAGACTTACTGACATGATGGCCCTTGTTTTGTTTGTGATTGCAGCTTCAATTAGCTTTTCATCAATGTTACAAGTATCTTCTCGAACATCCACAAAAACAGGAGTTGCCCCCAACAAAGAAACAACCTCCGCAGTAGCAAAGAAAGTAAAGTCAGGAATAATAACTTCATCCCCAGGTTTTAAATCAAGTGCAAGAAGTGCCATGAAAAGCGCATCAGATCCAGAAGAACAAGAGATACAATGCTTAACACCAACAAAGTTAGCAAGCTTATCTTCAAGCTCAGCAATCTCTGGTCCCATAATAAATTGACCATGTTCAAGAACCTTATGGATTCTTGACTTAATTTTATCTTCAATCTTCTGATATTGTGCTTTTAAATCAATGAACTGCATTAATAATCCTTCTGGTATACACATAGACAACTGATTATATTGTTTATAAAATTCTTCTTCAAGATATATAACGTTAGGATACAAGATGAAATTATCAGAATTAGGAATAGGAAAAGTATTAAAGGACGCTGACTTCGACTGGCTAGGCTTAACTGCAGAAATATATGAAAATAAAAGAGTTCTAGCTTATGTTGGTAGTGAGAAGTTTATTCCAGAGCTCATGAACAACTCTTCAATAACTGCAGTTATTACAAGTCCTCAAATTGCGACTAAAATTGATGAAAAACTCGGAAAAATAATCACAGACAATCCTAAAGTAGATTTTTTCAAATTACACAACAAATTAGCAAATGATGGATTTTATAGATCTTCATTTGGTAAACAGATCTCGACCACTGCGACAATCATGAATAATGTTAACATCATTGGAGATAATGTCATCATTGAAAACAACGTCCTGATTGAACCCAATGTGACGATATATGACAATATAATAATCAAAAAAAATTCAATCATACGCGCAGGAACAGTTCTTGGAGGTGAAGGATTTCAGCTATGTAGCCACGACGACCAGAGCTTCCGCGTTACCTCAATTGGGGGAGTGATTATTGGCGAAAATGTTGAGATTCAAAACAATACCTGTATCGATAAAGGGGTATTTGGAAATACAGTTATTGGAGATTTTTCAAAGATTGATAATTTGGTCCATATCGCTCATGATGTTAAGCTAGGTCAAAATGCCTTTGTCGTTGCTTGCTCACTTGTGGCCGGAAGAGTCCGAACAGGAAAAAATGTTTACATCGGACCAAACTGCACAATAAGTAATGGCCTTACAATGGGAAATAATTCGAAAGCATCACTTGGCTCAGTTGTAACGAGAAATATTGAAGAAAATCAAACAGTTACTGGTAACTTTGCAATTGAACACAGTAATTTCTTAAAAGCCTTTAAGATCATGCTGAGATCCCTGAAACAATAGGAGCGCAAATATGAACTTACACACTATTGGCATTATTGGTAGCGGCCAAATGGGAAAAGGAATTGCAACACTATTTTCTCAAAAAGGCTTTAAGGTCTTTTTATATTCTCGATCAAGCGAGAAAAGCCAACGCACTAAAGAGTATATTACCAACTTCATGAGCAAAGGAGTTGACAAAGAAAAATGGTCACATATGCAAGCAGAATCTTTCCTTGAAAACATTTGCTTTACAGATGACTTGAATTCCCTTTCATGCTGCGATCTAATAATTGAGGCGATCAGTGAATGTATGGAATCCAAAAAAGCTATCTTCAAACAAATCTCAAAAATTTGTAAAAGAGAGTGCATTATATCATCAAACACGTCATCTCTATCAATAACAGAGCTAGCAACAAATGTATCATCACCTGAAAGATTCATTGGATTTCACTTTATCAACCCAGTTCATGCAATGAAGATGGTTGAAGTGATTTCAGGCCTCCAAACATCTCAAGAAGTAAAAAGAATAATTAATGACTTATCAATCCAATTAAATAAGCAAGTAATATATTCAGATGATACCCCTGGCTTTACCCTCAACAGAATTTTAATTCCGATGATCAACGAAGCAATCTACGCACTTTCAGAAGGTGTCTCTTCCGCAGAGCAAATTGATCATGCACTTAAATTGGGAGCGAACCACCCTATGGGTCCTCTTCAACTTGCAGACTTCATTGGTCTTGATACTTGCCTCGCCATTATGGAATGCATCTATGATGGGCTTGGAGATACAAAATATCGCCCATGCCATCTATTAAAAAAATATGTAAAGGCAGGATGGCTCGGAAGAAAAACATCAAGAGGATTCTATCAATACTAAGAAAAAATCTCTCTAAGCATCGGATGAGAGTGCTCCCCTACTCCTTGAGGAATACTATTTCTAATGGTTTCTGAGATACGAACACCAATACGCGCATCTTCTAATCCAAAACCATTTCCATCAAGAGTTCTTTCATAAACTTTTTTATGAAGTTCTGTGAAGCCGCCCGAAAATTCGATCTCCTCTCCATCAACGGTGATTGATCTAAAAGTTGTCATCCCCTTGTCTAGTGCAGATTGAGGAAGGTATTTACGATCAACTGAAAGCATCCACCGAACTCTTGCACGCTCGAGCTCTAGATATCCTCCAACGAGATGATCATCTCTATGATGAACTTCTAACGACTTTAGCTCACCAAAAAGCATCACAAGCATATCAAAGAAATGGATTCCGATATTTGCCGCTAGGCCACCTGATTTTTGCATTTCACCTTTCCAAGAACGATGAAACCAAGGTCCACGACTAGTCAGGTAAATAAGATCAACATCAAACATATCTTTCTTTGAAGCTTCAATCCTTTTCTTCAGCTCAATAATTGATTCATGAACACGTAGCTGAAGAATCGTATTAACTCGTGATCCTGTAGATTTTTCGAGCTTTAAAAGATCATCTAGATCCTTTTCTTCAAGAACGAGTGGCTTTTCACAAATAACATCACACTTATTTCGAAGACCAAAAGCGATATGTGATTTATGTAAATAATTTGGAGTACAAATTGAAATATAATCCACTGGATTATCCTGAATAAAGTTATAGAACTCTTCAAAATCGGTAAAAAACTCAACATCTTGGAAGTCTTTATCTAAAATCCCAACCGAGTCATTGACGTCAAAGGCAACCACTAGTTGGTTGCCCGTATTTTTAATTGCGTCTAAATGGCGAGGTGCAATGTAACCACCACACCCAATCAATGCAAACTTCTTCATAGATTAAGCCTTTACAATATTGTTATGTTTTCCACGATAAACTCCGCGCGTATCCACAACAAGATCAGCATTAAGGCGAATCATCTCGTAATCAAACTTCGCATGATCGGTTGCAATAACCACGCAATCGTACTGCTTAAGACTTTCAGGAGTTAAGTTAACACTTGATAGTTCGAAGTGGTGCTCACGCATCTTAGGAAAGACAGGTACGTGCGGATCAGAGTAAGCAACCTCTGCACCTTTAGCTTCAAGTTTTTCCATAAGGAACACAGAAGGAGACTCACGCATATCATCCACATTCTTTTTATAAGCAATACCAAGAACGAGCACTTTTGAACCATTGATCGCTTTCTTTCTCTGATTAAGCCCATCTTGAACTTTAGTAACAACATAATCTGGCATTGAAGAGTTGATTTCACCTGCAAGCTCAATAAAGCGAGTGTGAACACCATACTCTCGTGCCTTCCAAGTTAGATAAAATGGATCAATAGGGATGCAGTGGCCACCAATTCCAGGTCCAGGATAATAGGCAGTAAATCCAAATGGCTTTGTCGATGCGGCACGGATCACTTCAAATATGTCGATTCCCATTTTATCCGCAACAATTTTAAGCTCATTAACGAGGCCAATATTAACTGCGCGATGAGTATTTTCTAGAACCTTTGTAAGTTCAGCCGCTTGAGTTGAGCTGACGGGAACCACTTGATCAATGATCCCTTCATAAAGGGCAATCCCCGCTTCAAGACATTTGGGAGTTGTTCCTCCGCATACCTTTGGAGTAGTTCGAACATTAAAATCTTTTCTTCCTGGATCTTCACGCTCCGGAGAATATACAAGATAAAAATTTTCACCAATCTTAAAACCCTTCTCTTCTACAAGCGGTCGTAAAATTTCTTCAGTAGTCCCAGGATAGGTTGTACTTTCAAGAGACATTACCTGATGCTCTCTCATATATGGTTGAACGGCCTTAACAGTGTTAACAACGTAACTGAGATCAGGCTCACGATGTTCATCAAGAGGAGTAGGAACTGCAATAATAATTGAATCGACCTCAGGGATTCTTGTAAAATCAGAAGTAGCCTCGAAACCTTTACTTACCGCTGTCGAAATTGAATCTGACGGAATATGCTCAATATATGAGCTTCCGTTATTAAGCTTATTTACTTTTTCTTCGTCGATATCAAAGCCAATAACCTTGAAGCCTTCTTTCACATACTCAAGCATAAGGGGGAGGCCAACATAACCAAGGCCAACAATGCCAACAACGGCTTCTTTATCTTTGAATTTACTCACTAAATCCATGTAGTTCTCCAGAAATTTTAATAATGTATACGAACCAACTTTATCACTTCAAAAGTCTGATCGTACAGCTCTATGCGATTAAAAAAAATGATTACCGAAACACTGGTAAATTCCGAAGAACTCGCGTAGCATCACGATCAAATAATTATTATCTTAAGCAGGAACTCAACCTTTAATAGTGCAATTTTCCTTTAACTTATGGCATTATAACTGAATGTATACTAATTTATCGCAATATCATTAACTTCTCTATGGAAAATAGTTCAGCTGTCAGCACTAAAATACTCACGATTGGATTAGTTGCCTCTGCTCTTATTGGTCAGGGAATTGCTTATAAAAGTTTGTATCTCTTCCATGTTCTTTCGCTTTTATTTTTTGCAGAATTGCTCAAACGGAGCGGAACAAAACAAGTAATACAAAAACTTAAGTCCTTTACGCCACTCTTTGGCCTAACCCTTTTTGCAGTTTTTTCTTTACTATGGCGAAAAGACATTAAAAAAGCTGAAATAGTCTATATTTACGCGATATTATCAATACTTAGCTCTTTTATACTTTCATCGATAGCAACACAAATATCAAAAAAATTAGCTCTTTGGGCCATCATCGCAACAACGATAGGATATATCGTAATTGGACTGGGAGAAGTCACTGCACTTTTTAGATACCCATTATCAATATACTCAAACATGAATTGGATTGCCGGTAGAGATTACCATACATCCGTAAACCCAAGTGTTCCAACAGGATTCGCATGGAATCCAAATGACTTTTCGACAATAATGTGTGCGATACTGCCTCTAATAATTTCTCTCCCGAAGAGCAAATTCATACGTGCCTCCCTGGGTCTGCTTGTCTCTTTTCTTATTTTCCTAAGTGGTTCTAGAACAGGTTTTATTATTTGTATGAGTGAGCTTTTATGTATTATCTTTTTTAAAGTGCTTGCAAAAAAAAATACATTAAAAAAAAGAATTCTCATTTTCCTTATTGGTTATTTTACAATTTTAGCTGTGGGGTGGGGCACAATAAACTCGTCGGAAGGGCTGCGCGGAAAGATATCTACTCTTACACAAAAAAAAGAAATTTTCCTTACCCCTAACATATGGGGAAAACTTCCAATTGATTCTGAAAATATTCGCCTTATCTGGATAGACAATCTTATTACTGCTATAAAAGAAAAACCGCTACTTGGCCATGGTCCAGCTGCTGCGAACTCCCCTTTGATACATAAGAATTTTAGTCGGCCAGTCAGTCCACATGCATTTATAATTGAAATAATTGCAAATTTTGGAGTCCCATGGTTTGTTTTGCTCTCTCTACTCTACATAAATCTTTTAATAAGGCTCTTTAGACTGGGGTACCATCAGAGCTTTTTTGTATCTCTTATCTTTCTCCCACTAAGCTCTTTCTCTATGTCTTCATGCATCTTCTCCATTCCACTCTTTTCAATCATTGGAATTTCTCATGGCTGGCTCCAAACAGTAACGAAGTCACCGAAAGAGATAATGAACTCAAGAGAATAAGCAAAGTTATAGCTAGTTCTAAAATATTTCTCTAAAATCTTTAAAATGTCTTTTCAAGCAAATCTTACCAAAAAACTAAATAAAACTAAAATAGACAAGATTTGATCATCGTATTAAAATTACGCATATTTATATGGAGAAAAAATGTTACTTATTCAGCTACATGATTTATCGCCTCAATCAAAGAAGTTTATAGCTATAAGCTATGATATTACAGTTGCCCTCATCTCATTTCCACTGGCTCTTGCAATTCGACTAGATACATTTGGCTATTTGTCTCGTGATATATCAAGTCTCAACTTAATCTTTTTCATTATTTTTTTAACTAAATTAGCATCAATACTTGTTTACAAATCACACAGAGGCATCTGGAGATTTGCATCGACAAATGACTTAGTGCTGATCATTAAAACAATTACTGCCTCTACTGCGATCTCGATGACCACTATTTTTTTTATAACACGGCTTGAAGGACTCCCAAGATCTGTATTCTTAATTGACTGGATTTTTACAATTTGCTTAATGGCATCTGCTCGGTTTATTTTTCGAATTTGGAAGGAACAACATCGCTCAACTATAGGAATCAAAACATTAATAATAGGGGCTGGACGATCAGGAGAGCAACTAATTAGAGATATCAAGAGAACAGAAAACGCTAAGATGCGAATTGTAGGGTTATTGGATGACGACAAAACAAAACGAGGAAGAACCCTCCACGGAATTAATGTGATAGGAGGAATCAGTTCATTAAAAGAATCCGCAGAAAAAACCGGAGCAGAACAACTTGTAATTGCGATACCATCAGCTCGTCCAAAAACAATTGGTAAAATTTTAAAAGATGCAAACAGCATTTCACTTAAAACACTTGTTGCTCCGGGGATAAATGATATCGTTGATGGGAAAGTGAATGTTTCACAGCTTCGCCCAATTAATATTGAAGACCTCCTAGGCCGTGATCCAGTGAAACTAAATGAAACATCTATAGCTCAAATGATAAACAATAAGGCAGTAATGGTCACAGGGGGAGGAGGCTCAATTGGACGCGAGCTCTGTAATCAAATTATTAAATTTGGCCCAAAGAAGCTTATAATCTTCGAAATATGTGAATTCTTCCTGTACAAGACTCACCTGACCTTAACAGAAACATTCCCCGAGGCTGAAATAATCCCAGTAATTGGAGATGTAAAAGACCTAGAACATGTAGAAAATACAATAAAAAAGCACAGTCCAGATATTCTCTTTCATGCAGCGGCATACAAGCATGTGCCCTTAATGGAGATAAACCCTAATGAGGCAATTAAAACAAATGTATTTGGCACCAAAAATGTTGCCTTATCAGCATCAAAACTAAATGTTCCAAAGTTTGTCCTCATATCAACAGATAAAGCAGTTAACCCTACCAATATAATGGGTTCGACTAAACGTATTGCAGAGCAGATATGTCAATCAATTTCAGAGAACTCAAGAACTCAATTCGCCATTGTGCGGTTTGGAAATGTTTTAGGCTCGACAGGCTCAGTTGTTCCTCGATTTTGGAAACAAATTAAAACAGGTGGACCAATAACAGTAACTCACCCAGAGATTACTCGCTACTTTATGTCAATACCTGAGGCTTGTCAGCTTGTTCTCCAAGCTGGAGCCCTTTCAGAAGGTGGAGAAATATTTGTTCTCGATATGGGCGAGCCAATAAAAATTGTTCACCTAGCAAAAGGAATGATCCGTCTCTCAGGAATGACTGAAAGTGATATCGATATTAAATTTACTGGATTAAGACCTGGAGAAAAACTGTATGAGGAACTACTTGCTGACAAAGAAGCAACCATGCCAACTCCTCATGAAAAAATAAGAATCGCGAAAGCAACCAAGCCTAGCAAAGAGTTTATTGACCAAGTCGAAAGGATTGAGCCCTGCGAAAATATAAAAGAAGTAATAAGAAAGATTGTGCCAGAATACACAGTGATGTAAAACAAATTACCTAAGGAAACTTTTCAGTCAAAAAGGACTTATCACAAATAGCTCGCAACCCATCACTCAAGCTTATTCTTGGATGATAACCAAAGTCTCTTTGAGCCTTTTCATAGCTTAAATCAAAACGAGCAACAGGAGTATCTCCCACAGATCTAACTCTCTCAATTTTATCTGCCCCGAAGATATTTGCGCATGACTTTGCTAGCTCGTAGAATGAAGTCAGTTTTTCAGCTGCAATATTATAAGTTCCAAAGCGGCCAGTTTCATAGACTTGAAAGGCTGAGTAAGCAACATCCATCGCATGCACCAAATTAACCTTATTTTCAGAAGAAGTGACTCTTATAGGCTCACCTTTCCTTGCACGATCGAGAAATATATTTATTGCTTTATCTGCTGCTAGCCCGTACCCATATACGGATGAAGGCCGAATAACTGTAAGCTTTAAGCCTTGAGAAACATTGAACTCGAGTACATTTTCAGCTAAGCGCTTGCTATATCCATAGAATCCACCGATACCACTTAAGCCGACATCATCTGATTCACAGATATTCTTCGCTGTTGTATCTGTATAAACTGTCGCACCAGAAAGAAATATTAGATGTACTCCCCTCAAGGTTGCCCACTCCGCAAGATTTAGACATGAGCGAACGTTTACATCAAATAGGTCTCTTAAGCTTGTATCTTGTTTCGGTAGTTGCGCGGCAAAATGAAAAACAGCATCGACCTTACCGAACTTCTCGTCTAGCTGTCGATAATTTCCCCAGTTACTAAGGTCCCAATCCTCATGCCTCAAAGCTACAACCTCAATATCTCTTAAACTGAGAAGCTGAACCATATGAGAACCGATCATACCTGTTGACCCCGTTACCGCTACGCGTGGCATCAGCTCCCTCCTATGAAAAAAGATCTACCACTTTATTTGGACGAGGGTTCCCCCCCCTGCTATCTCTAAAATCAGCAACTTGATCTTTTTCAACAAGAACTTCAGCCCAATATCGAAGGACAATGGCGTTATAATTAATCTTATAGTGATATGAAAGCCCCATATCATTCTTCAAGTAAAACTCAACAGGATTGAAGCCTAGCTGTGAGCAAAACGGAGTTGTTCCAGAGAATCTACAATTAATTTCAAAAATCTTCGGAACACCATCCTTACCAACCCTTAGCTGAAAGTTACATGAACCATCGATTTTGAGAGACTTAGCAGTATTGAGAACATATCCAGCAATCGACGCAGACTCAACCGGTTCAGCGCGATAAGTATCCCCTGCCCTTAATACTCTTTTTAAGATTAGAACTTCTGAGTACCTTCCAGATGCGCAAACAATTGTACAGGTATACTCACTATCATCATCTCCAACCAGTTCTTGAACGACTAAGTCATTCTCATGCTTTACCCTCTCTTCAATCTCACTGAAGCTTCTTGCAACTGAAACTCCTATTGATCTGCAACCTATCGCTGGTTTTACAATAACAGGCAGACTTAAATCATCCTGTTGAAATTGATCGGCCCAAAAAGTCATCGGGTAAGATAGGTTATTGCTTTTCAAAAAGGATGCTGTTTTAAACTTATCATCAGCAATACTAATTGCTTCAGTGTTACTAATAATAATCTTTGTTCCAAATGACTCAAAGATTCTTTTTTTATTTTCAGAGCAATAAACGAGTTCAACATCAGTTCCAGGGATATAGTAATCAACTTTTTCTGAAAGAAGGATATCTTCAATAACTTGCCAATAGTTAGTAGCTGAGCAAGCTGGAACAATTTTAGCAATATCTCCAGAGTATAGACCTGAAGCCATAGGGCTCATATCCGCAGCAATAACCTTGAGCTCAAGGTCCTTTATTAACTTAAGGGATTTAATAATTCCCTGTCCTACGCCACCTCCGGCGCCTGTAACTAAAACTTTAATCATAGCAGCTCTTTCCAATATTTTATTAGGTTTGATTTTGTTTCTTTTGTTAAGCTTGTATCAAGAATCTTCTTTATTTCATTATTTATTGAGGTTTTAACTTCCCAATACTTATAGTAAACATTTTGATTTCTTATATCAATTGATAAATAGCAAGGTGCCATCCCCCGTGGCTGCCCTAAAGAGCCTGGGTTGATGAGCGAAGTACCATTAAATGGCAGCACTCCCTCACTAGCAAAGCTACCCATTGCTTCTTCATCCCCACCTCCAGTATAGAGAAACCTTCTATGCGTATGCCCAAAAACCCCAACAGAATAATTGCGCTCTATAAGCTTCTGCGTGGCTTGTTGGGCTGACTTACAGGAGTTAATGTAGGACCAATCTCCATACTCATAAGGATTTGCATGTGAAAAGTAGATCCCTTCATGCTCAAATGAATCATGCCACTCAAACTCCTTTGCCAAGTTGTACTTCAGCTTTGAGTGGGTCCAGTAAACAGACTCCTCAACGAAGCTCGGCAAGGGATAAGTAGAGGGGCTATCTCCACAATTAAGATTGAAATAAAACTGATCGTGATTGCCTTTAATGAAAATTACGCGACACTTCGAGTCAAGATCCTTGAGTATTTCTATTACCTCATTGGGCCGTGTGCCATAAGTAAGCAAGTCACCAAGAATAATAAATAACTCTGTTGAGTTTGCACTCTTATCTGATAGAACTGTATGCAGGACATCGGCATTGGCGTGAATATCAGAAAGAACTATTATTTTTGACATAAACTACTTCCCTGCCTTTCGGCAATTACTAGTAATATTAATAAATCACAAATATTTCTTTATCAATTAGTAACCTCATTCTATTATCAAAATCTAGTTAAGTTAATTATAGCAAAAAACAACACGGCGCAACAATGAGCAAGCTGATTAAGAGAACCATTGATTTAGTCATTTCACTTCCATTACTCATCATTTTTCTCCCTCTTATCCTGATTATAGGCATATTAATTTACTTAATGATGGGAAGGCCTATTTTTTTCAAACAACTTCGCCCAGGATACATGGAAAGACCCTTTTACATATTAAAATTTCGAACTATGACCCTTGCAGTGGATAAGAATGGAAATGACTTACCTGACTCACAAAGAAAGCACCCTCTAGGGAGCTTTCTTAGAAAGCTAAGTCTTGATGAACTTCCTCAGCTCTTCAATGTCGCAAAAGGAGAGCTTAGCCTTGTAGGTCCTCGTCCACTTCTCATGGATTATCTGCCACTATACAACAGCAGACAAGCAAGGAGACACACTGTCAAGCCAGGGCTAACTGGCTGGGCTCAAGTCAATGGTCGAAATGCAATTACTTGGAAGGAAAGGTTTGAACTCGATATCTGGTATGTTGAAAATGCCTCACCCCTTTTAGATATAAAAATACTACTCCTAACAATATATAAAGTACTGAAGCGCAGCGATGTTACAACAAAAAGTGACACGACAATGCCAAGATTTACAGGGACAGACAATGAGTAAGCAATATCTATCTTCCCCAAACATGGGCAAAAATGAACTAAAATATGTACAGGAAGCCTTTGAGTCAAATTGGATTGCCCCACTTGGACCTTTTGTAGATAGATTTGAAGAAGGTCTAGCAAACATAACTGCTCGAAAAAATGCAGTTGCTATGAGTAGTGGAACTGCTGCTATTCACACTGCCCTTCGACTCGAAAACATTGGTGAAGGCGATATTGTTTTTTGCCAGGCACTAACTTTTATCGCCTCAGCAGCTCCAATTATTTACCAACAAGCGACTCCAGTCTTTATTGATTCAGAGAAAGAAACTTGGAATATGTGCCCTAAAGCACTCGAGAAAGCATTCATCAAATACAAAAAGATGGGAAAAACTCCCAAGGCAGTAATTATTGTAGACTTATACGGAATGCCTGCAAAAATCGATGAAATATCTCAACTATGCTCTGAGTATAACACAGTGCTTATTGAAGATGCTGCAGAGGCCCTTGGTTCAAGCTACAAAGGGGCACCATGCGGAAGCTTTGGAAAGTACAGCATTCTCTCTTTTAACGGAAATAAAATAATTACAACATCTGGCGGAGGAGCACTACTTACAGACTGCTCAAGCAAAGCGAAGCATGCCCTAAAGATGATCACTCAAGCGAGAGATGAAGCGATTCATTATGAGCACAGTGAACTCGGCTACAACTATCGTTTAAGCAATGTTCTTGCAGCGATTGGCGTTGGTCAGCTTGAAGTTCTCTCAGAAAGAGTGCAGCAAAAAAGACAAATTTTTGAAGAATACAAAAGTCGCTTTAGCTCTGGAACCTATCAACCAGAAGCCAGCGAGAACTATTCAAACCGATGGCTAACCTCGCTACATTTAGATGAGTCAATCTCCTCTTCAAACCTTATTAAGAAGCTGCAGGATAACCAAATTGAAGCAAGACCGATATGGAAGCCAATGCACCTGCAACCATTATTTAGCAACTGTAACTTTATTAGTGCTGACGAAAGACCAGTTTGCGAAGAGTTATTTAGTAACGGGGTTTGCCTCCCGTCAGACACAAACCTGCAGCTCAATGAAATTAAAAAAACAATTTCCATAATTAGAGATAAATAGAAAAGCTTCTCTAATTTATCTTGCAACCTTGAGTAACCAATACGAATATATTACATATGCAAAGTAGTATTTAGCGGATAAAAACAATGAATGTCCTTTTTTTAACCTTGTCTGAATTCGATTCTTTTGAGCAATCAGGCATATATACCGACCTCATGCGTCAATTCATTAGAAGTGGCCACCCAGTTCATGCCATTAGCCCGTCCTCATCTGAAAAAACTCATGTCCATTCCGAAGGCGCCAACAAAATATTGAAAATAAATCTTACCAGCCCTGTGAAAAAAAATATTCTAGTAAAGGGGTTCCTAACTATCTCAATGGGATATCGGTACTACTGTTCAGCAAAAAAATGTTTCAAGGATACCAAGTTTGATCTAATTATCTATGCGACGCCACCAATTACTTTAAACAGAACAATTAGTTACTTCAAAAATAGAGATAATGCTAAAACCTACTTACTGCTAAAAGACATTTTTCCCCAAAATGCTGTTGACCTAGGCTACTTACATCCTAAAGGCTTAAGAGGCTTTCTATACAAGTATTTTCGCTCATTAGAAAAGAGGCTTTATTGCCTATCTGACGTTATTGGCTGCATGTCCCCGGCAAACAAAAGTTTCATTCTTAAAAATAATCCAGATGTTTCAGAGGATAAAGTTCAGATCTGCCCTAATACGATTGATAAGATAGAAGAGACAAGTCTAGCTTTAGACGAAAGATGCGAGGTGTTCAAGAGCTATGGAATACCTAGCAATAAGACGATATGCATCTATGGTGGAAACCTAGGAGCTCCGCAAGATGTAGATTTCATTATAGACTGTATAAATAGCAACTCTAAAAGCGAAGAATTTCACTTTGTAATTGCTGGCTCTGGAACAAAGGCGTCCAAAATAGAAACATACGCCAACAATAATTCACACATTGTGACTTTCCTAGGTCAGGTTGAAAAGTCTAAATTCGAACACCTGGTAAGACATTGTGATGTTGGCCTTATCTTTTTGAGCCCAAGGTTTACTATTCCCAACTTTCCTTCTCGCCTCCTCTCTTACCTCAATGCTCGGCTACCTATTCTTTGTGCTACAGACTCAAGCACAGATATTGGAGAAATTGCAAGCAAAGCCGAGTTTGGATTCTACTGTACAGATCATAACCTCAATGAATTCAATAAATATCTTCAACAGCTAAGTAAGAAAGATGTAAGAACAAAATTGGGGGAAAACGGAAGGACTTTTTTTGAGCAAAACTACACAAGTAATCATGCCTATCAAATAATTATGTCCAACTTTAACAACTAGCACAAAGGGTATCGTAAATGTTTGGCAATAAAACACTACTAATCACTGGAGGAACAGGCTCTTTTGGAAATGCCGTAATGAAGCGCTTCCTAGAGTCTGAAATAAAAGAAATACGTATTTTTTCAAGAGATGAAAAAAAGCAAGATGACATGCGAAAGCTCTACAAGAGCCCCAAGCTTAAGTTTTATATTGGAGATGTAAGAGACATAGCAAGTGTGCGCAATGCAATTTATGATGTTGACTATGTTTTTCATGCAGCTGCTCTGAAGCAAGTTCCCTCCTGTGAGTTCTTCCCACTAGAAGCAGTTAAAACAAACATCCTTGGCACAGAGAATGTACTCACTGCTTCAATAGAAGCTGGAGTAAAAAAAGTAATCTGCCTATCAACGGACAAAGCGGCCTATCCAATTAATGCGATGGGGATATCAAAGGCAATGATGGAGAAAGTATTCATTGCAAAATCTAGAACAGTAGACCCCTCTAAAACACTAATCTGTGGAACGCGGTATGGTAATGTTATGGCATCAAGAGGCTCAGTAATACCTCTGTTTATAGATCAAATCAAAAGTGGCCAGCCTCTAACTGTAACGAACCCTGATATGACGCGTTTTTTAATGAGTCTTGAAGAAGCTGTTGAGCTTGTGGTTTTTGCCTTTAAACACGCACAAGCAGGAGATATAATGGTTCAAAAGTCTCCAGCATCAACAATTCAAGACCTTGCAGAATCGATCTGTAAAATCTTTAACACTTCTCCTAATATTAAAAGTATTGGAACAAGACACGGTGAAAAACTTTACGAGACGCTATTAACTAAAGAAGAGTACCTCGCAGCAATTGATATGGGAAGCTTTTATCGAATTCCTGCAGACAAAAGAGACCTTAACTACGACAAATTTTTCACTGATGGAGATCAGAAGCTATCGAGTGAAGAAGAGTATAATTCACACAATACTGAACGACTCAGCATCGATGCAATCTGTGACAAACTCTTAACTCTAGACTATGTTAAAGATGAACTCAAAAGCTGGAGGGTATAAATGAGAGTTCTAGTCACTGGCGCTAATGGATTTATCGGGAAAAACCTTTGCTCCGAACTGATGAATCATCCTGATATTGAGATCCTAAAATTTTGTTCAGACACCCCTAACGAGGACTTAAAAGAGCTTACAAAGAATATTGACTTTATTTACCATCTCGCAGGTATAAATAGACCAAAAGACCCTAGTGACTTTAAAAAAGGAAATGCAAACTTAACACTGCAGCTTCTCGACTATCTTCGACTTAACGAAACCAACTGCCCAGTACTTTTTACTTCTTCAGTCCAAGCAGATCGTGATAACCCGTACGGAAACAGCAAACGAGATGCGGAGACCCACCTTAGAGACTTCTCTGAAACATCAAAATCAAAAGTTATGATTTACCGCCTGCCAAATGTATTTGGTAAATGGTGTAAGCCAAACTACAATAGCGTAGTCGCGACCTTTTGCCATAACATTGCACGACAGCTTCCAATCACCGTTTCAGATCCATCAACCCCAATAACGCTTGCGTATATTGATGACGTTGTCAGCGAATTTGTCCGAGCTCTTGATGGAAATGAAAACAAAGTAACACCGTTTTGCGAAGTGCCAGTTACCCACCCTACAACACTAGGGGAAATTGTAGACAGACTGCACTCTTTTAATGAATCTAGACAAAGCCTCATGACTCCTAATATGTCAGACTTACTGACAAAGAAGCTGTATAGCACTTATTTGAGCTACCTCCCGGAGGGTGAGTTTTCCTACAAACTAAAAATGAATACTGATAATCGGGGATCATTTACTGAATTTCTGAAATCTGAAGACCGAGGTCAAGTTTCAGTTAATATTAGCAAACCAGGAATAACAAAGGGCAACCACTGGCACCATACAAAGGTTGAAAAGTTCCTTGTTGTTTGTGGAACAGGTATCATTAGATTTAGAAACATTTTAAGCAAAGAAATCATTGAATACCGCGTATCTGGTGATGAGCTAGAAGTTATTGATATTCCAGTTGGCTACACTCATAACATTGAGAACACTGGTTCAAATGATCTCATTACGGTAATGTGGGCCAACGAGTCGTTTGATAAAAATAATCCTGATACATTTTTCTTAGGAGTCTAAGAGTGAAAAAGCTCAAAGTTGTTACTGTAGTTGGAACAAGGCCAGAAATCATTAGACTTTCTGCTGTGATTTGCAAACTAAGCGAATCAAAGGCGATTGATCACATCTTAATTCATACAGGTCAAAACTATGACTATGAGCTCAATGAGATATTTTTTAAAGATTTCGGACTTGAGAAGCCAAATTACTTTCTTAATGCCGCAACAGGAACACCAATTGAAACAATTGGAAACATATTAGTGAAAATCGATTCTATCCTTGATGAAATCAATCCTGATGCCATGCTGGTACTTGGAGACACAAACAGTTGTCTATGCTCAATAGCAGCAAAGAGAAAGAAAATTCCTATTTTCCATATGGAGGCAGGTAATCGGTGTTTCGACCAAAGAGTCCCAGAAGAGACCAATCGAAAAATTGTTGACCATATTGCTGACATTAACCTTACCTATAGTGATATTGCGAGAGAGTACCTGCTCAGAGAAGGGCTACCAGCAGATAGGGTTATCAAAACAGGTAGTCCAATGCTTGAAGTTATCACCAAGAAAAAAAGTGATATTGAAAACTCTAATATCCTTTCGACACTAGACCTCACTAAGAACAACTATTTTGTAGTATCTGCTCACAGAGAAGAGAATATTAATTCTCAGAAAAACTTTATCGACCTAATTGATAGCCTAAATGGGCTTGCCGATACCTATAAACTTCCGATAATTATCAGCACACATCCAAGAACAAGAAAAATGATTAAGGAGAAAGGAATCATCCTTAACCCCCTCATTCAAACTCTTAAGCCTATGGGATTCTCAGACTATGTATGCCTACAAGTTAACTCAAAAGCAGTTTTGAGCGACAGTGGAACTATTAGTGAAGAGTCTTCAATACTAGACTTCAAAGCTCTTAATATCCGTCAAGCTCACGAGAGACCTGAAGCAATGGAAGAGGCAAGCGTAATGATGGTTGGACTTAAAAAAGAAAGGATACTACAAGGACTCGAAATTCTTGATAGCCAAAAACAGGGAACTCTAAGAAGAGTAAATGATTACAACTTCCCCAATGTCTCAGACAAGGTATTAAGAATCATTTTATCATATACAGACTATATTAAACAAAACGTCTGGAAGGAGACAAACTAACTTTTGTACAATCATTGAGGGAGGTTATTCAGTAGTAAGCTAGACGTAAACCACGCCAAGCGGCAACCAGTATTATGCTCATCCCTGTTTTTGATCCAAGTTATCCATTTACCTATCACTATTATATCGACATAAGAAAAGAGCACAACACTCTTTCACAAGTTGTCATTCACAAAACAAGCTATGAGCGAATGTTAAGAGTGCTGTTTTTATTACGGGCAAATCTGTGAGACAAGAAGCATTAGGTTAAATATCAGTTTTCTTTCTTAACGCGAAGGCGACACCACATGGAAATAGTGTAGGAATAATAGCCCTAATACGACTCATTATTGACTGCCCTGGCCACCAGTTTACCACCGAATACGAAAAACCAGACATAATAAACTCGTACTTCCACTGCGTAAGGGTCTTCTTATATTCCAAACGATTTAGATCAATATGACGAGCATTCAGGCCATGAGAAAACTGAAACAAACGATAGGCTAAAAGTCCCAATTCGCCAATAACAGGCTCTCTTGTAAAAATCGCTTTTCCACAACTAGACAAGCACCGATTTATCTCAAAAAGCGCTTTCTTCATATGTGGCACGTGATGAAGAACGGCGTCCCCGACAATTAAGTCAAACTCTCCATCAGCGAAAGGAAGCGAACTAGCCTCGACTCCACCAACAACTTCAAAATTGTCAGGAAGAGACCCATAGTATGCATTAGAATCCTGCATTCGCTTCACTGAAAGATCTGTACATATGATCTGCGCTTCTGGAAACAGTTCGGACAACCTGCGAGATAAATACTGGCTCCCCCCACCTAGCTCTAAAATTCGTTTTGGATTCCTAACTCCCGCCTTTTTGATACACTTTAAAAGCGCTTTACTACAACCTTGAGAATCTAAGGCTTCAATATGATACTTAAAATAACCAGGCTTAAGGGACTCAGTATCCCAATGTGCTTCTTGTAAACATAAATGATCCTTATTCATCAAGACTCCATATCCAGCAGTACTGTAGTGCTGTAGTGCTGTAGTGCTGTAGTAATTTATTCATTAATGTGAGGGGTTGTCTAGCAGTAACCTCGAAAAAAACAAATTGACAAGTATCTCACCAGAGTCAACATTGGCTACTCGTGCAACCAAGAAAAAACATCACTTACGTGCCTAATGTCCATTTTGCTATGCTAAAATAGGCTAGCTCAATAGTCCAATTATTTTTTATAGCGATTTCCAAAATCTCCTAGAGATTTCCTCAATGCTAGGCTACGATATATTTCTCAATTCCTATCATGATTATAACAATAGTGCGTGATTAAAAAAAACTCTGTTAATCTATAAGAGATGCTGCTAAAACATGTTCTTATCTCCAAGATTAATTTACTTAATAGCAGATCATAGTGAATATGAAGGCAAACTCAATAATTATTCCACTTTATAACGTTTTCGTAAGAGCACTTAGTGCTCTCTCTCGATTTCTTTTCTCTTTTGCTCTTATAAAATACTACTCCCTCTCACTCTCAGGAACGTTCACGCTAATTTTTAGTGCAATTGAAACTGCTCGTATCTTTTTTTCATATGAGTTCTATCTCTATTCAACTAAAGAACTTGTACTATCCCCTCATAAAACAAAAAAGATATTGTTTAACCAGTGGGCTTTTCATACTACCTGCTTTGCAGTTCTGGCACCTGTGGTGCTACTAGTTCTTACAAGCTTTGAAATAGACTTCTCACTCCACCTTTGCATACTGCTCTACACGAACCTAATGAACATGCAAATGGAAAACATTAATATCGCTTTTTCAAAGTCAGGAACGTCAAACACTTCTTTCTTTATACGCTACTCATTCTGGCACTACGTACTAATAACTCTTCTAATAACAGGAGTTTTTCGCGGTACAATCTCCATCAACTCACTAGTCTTGTTCTGGACCCTTTCTGAGGTTTTTGCAGGATTCTTTAACATTTGGAATATACTCAAAACAGTCTCAGCAATATCTAAAACCTCGCCTCAGGAGAGAGTAGTCCTAGACCTTCATTGGATCCAACGTGGCATAAAGAGCTCAAGTCGGCTATTTCCAAGTGCAATGATTATTACATCTCTTCTGTACTCAATAATTTTTATGATTAAATATTTCCTTGGGGCAAGATATGTCAGTATCTACTCTGTTTTCTACAACAGCTTTAGTATAACAGCGACATTTGCGATGGTAGGAATTATCAATATCGAACTACCATCGCTACTCAAGAAGCATGCAGATGACAAAGTTCAATTTGAGTCTAGCTTTTTAAAGATGTGCCTAAAAGTTATTGCCTTCCTCACAATAGCTCTTCCTACCATTTATATAGCTCTCCCATATCTTCTTAAGGCGCTACAGAAAGAAGAGCTGATCGAAAATGCATATGCATCCAAGTTCTTCTTGGCTTCCGCTTTCCTATACACAGTATCCTTCTTACCAAAGTACTATTTATACATAACAAATCGATATAAGCACATGCTTCTAAGCTATGCCCTAAGTGCAGCAATTGTTATACCATGCTCGCTAATTGCAATAAAGCTCTACAAACTCAATGGAGTTATCTTTTCATCAATATTAACAAATTCAATGCTGCTTATAACACTAACATTCTTCTGCTTGTCAAAAAAGAAAGTAATGTTGCACTTCACTAAGCTTCCATTCCTTTCTTCCACAAGGCCCTAGGAAATAGGAACCATTCCAGACAATATATGCCGTAACAAATCTTTTCTTTGACTAACAGGAAGAGGGGAAGCGCTATCGATCTTATCAAGTTCAGAAAACTCAAAACCAGAGGTATAGTAGCTTTCACTCACCTTAACAACTTTCTTTCCTAAAATAGCAGCTTCAATCCCCGTACTTCCAGTCCAAACAACGACAGTGTCAACCTTATCAACAACGGATCGTGTAGAAACGAATGGGTTAACAATGATAATCCTATTCTCACCCAACTTGAAAATGGACTTATAAAAATCGGGGTGTCGCGAATAGACAATTGAAGGATGCTCTTTTAATAGAATCCTGTATCCCTTGTCCAAAAGAAACCGAAGAGTCTTAATCAAAGATAAATGATAATCAGCCTTCTCTGGCTTATCGACCCAATACTCAACCGTTGCCTCTGGAAAGTAATGAAGAGGAACATAGACAACTCGTGACTCTGGATCTTCTTCAATCCACGTTAAAGCTTGAGTAACATCAACAAAATTCCTCCGAACGAAGAAATGCCTCAAACTTGTGGGGTAAGGACTTGTCTCATCATAAGCAAGATAGCGATATTCCTTTTTATTTAGTAGCCTTGAGTACACTAAGCCATGAACGAACTGTTTTGCCTTGTACTGAAAATACAGTAATATCGCTCTTCGAAACATCCAAGTATGCGATGGCACCATACTAGATTTAAATTTTTTATCAAGCAAAAAGCCGAAAACCTCTTCAACTTCACGATCTGAAGGAGAGCGAATAGTCTTGTGTTCTCCAAAAAGAGTTATCCGGTTATATCCTCCTACAAAAAAATCACACCCTCCAACAACCTCAATACCGAGAAGCCGCCCCACTCTCGCCATAACTTCCATTACATAGCTATCAACAATTTGAGTGAATACAACCTGGTAAGAGTTTGCACGATAAAAATCAATAAAGAACTTAATCGAAACGAGAACCTCTTTTACTCCTGCCGAATACGCTACCGTTCTAAGCCAACGATCTCTCTGTATGACCCCAATAACATCAATTTTGTTAATAAGCTCATAATCACTAGTGGAAATATCCTCAAGCGAGACATTATTCAAGTCGATATAATGATCACTTTTTCCTTTATATTCTGAAATTGTTTTAAAAGAGGAAACATTGTAGCTACCGTACATTATCTCGCTTAAAATTTTCGCGTAATCCTTAGAAAACCTAGTAAAGACTAAAACTTCCTTTTTTGAAAAGTCACTTAGAAACACTTCTCACCTACCTGAGTCTACTTTCGATAAAGCTGGTGACAACACCCCATTTCCTATTCGACAATAACGCTCAGCGCCAAACTCAATTGCCTCAGATTTATCAAAGCGCGGGTACTTATATTTATTCAAGTCACGAAAAGTTCTCTCCTCTATCTTGAGCCTCAAAGATTTTTCGCCACCCCCATCAGCAAAAAATCCTTCAGGCAACTGAATATACGCAAGATAAAACCTCTTGTAGTGTACAGTATTGTCAAGCACAACCCTTGGAAAACTTAAAGTTTTAGGAAAGGAAATTTGATTGTTTTTATAACCAGCATAATACACTTTGAGCTTCATAGTTCCACTTTTTGGCTTCAAGACGACAACCTCTGATAACTCATCTGTATTGCGTATTCTCTGAGGAAACAAGCACACATCACGACGACTACTACCAATATGGCCACGATACACTACGCAGTAATCATCAAACCCAAAAACCTTCTTTGCCTGCTTTTTGCCAGGGTCAAACACAACCAAATTTTCAATTCCATCAATGTACGCAATAAAAAAAAGTTCATGACCAATAGGAGTCAAATAATGAGGAAAAGAACTATCTCCCACATTGACATCAAAAACAGTTGGATCGGAAGAAGTATCTTGTACATTAAAATAAAACAGCTCATAGCCCTTTTTTGAATCATAACCAGAAAAAAAGATATACTCTCCAAGTGAAACTAAACCAGAAGCGAACATTTTCCCTTCGAGATGTGGAAATATCAACAGAGGAGCAGCTCCATCAACTGTCTTCCATATACTTCTCCCGCCTAACCGATCAGCGGCAAGAAAGAAGATATTATTGCCACTGAGAACAAAATCACTGGGTGATGACGACGTCCTCCCCTCAATCAAGTCATAAGATTTAAAACTCTCCTTATTCTTATCAAATACATACAACTCAACCCCATTTTGTGATGTGAAGGCATTATAATAAACCTTATCGCCACTAACAACATAGTGGGAATCGGCGACATATGTATCAAATATCGCAAAATGGTTAAAAAAAAGAAAAACCCCTAAAAGAATCGAAGCAAAAACAATGAGTACTTCTTTTTTCTGTCCAACTAGAAGCGACATCAATCTACTCATCCTTCACTCCTTCCTGAGTGCCTAAAAAGAACCATGCTCTTGGATCGACAAATAAGGATGCACCCAAAAAGGATGTAATAAAGATACACAAGCACATCTGAGAACTAAACGTCCTAATTCTTCGCACTCCAGTAAGAACATTATTAACCAGCATAGCGTAAATCAGCAAAGTTATTGGTAGGCCATAGACAAGAACAAAATAAAGTGGAGAAAAGTGAGAATAGTGCTTTTTCCACCAACCTAAACTTTCAACCTCTCTGATGGGTTCAACATAATGTTCACCAAAGCCTCCTCCTACTAGCCAGGAGTACGGGTTCTCACCAATGTGCTTAATTATATATCGAAACTCCTTAGTTCGCCCACTTGTTGCCGTATACAACCCCTGCTCAGTGAAAATGTCGGCAGAGAAAATGCTAGAAAAGCGATCAAGAAGACTTGTATGAGTTGCGACGCCATAAGTAGCGACACAAAAGACAAGAACACTGACGAGAACTTTACAAATAAAAGACTTAATTTTTCCAGTTGTTAAAGCGGCATCCCACCAACAAGAAAAAACATATATAAACGATACAATAGAAACACCTACGATAAGCCCCCTCTTTCCTGACAAAAGAGAAAATGCAATACTGAAAAGGAACCATAAGTATCTCCTACGAGCTAAGAAAAATAGCGCGTAAAATGACATCGAAGTTGAAATCCCAAAATAGGAGATATAACCACTTTTAACAAGGTAATAGTAAATACTGAGCTCTAGTGCCAAGATCAAAAAACATACTCTAAACCAGTAATCAAGAGTTTGTTCGATAATATCACTAAAAGCTTTTTCGTATTCTCTCCCCATAGCAACGCCAAAGAAAGCAATTGCCCACCCATAAATATGACTATAAAAAGATTTAGTAATGATATTTGTAGTTGCTCCGAAAATAAATGCGACCAGCCCCGCGAACAGCAACCCCCCCTGCAACGGACTAAATTTTGGACGTTGAATAATGTAAAAAGCGAAAAAAAGGCTAAATTGAAGGACAAAAACTACTTTAAAAAAATGGAAAAAAACAGCATGAACAACGTCTCCTAAGACCAGGCTTATCGGGGTAAGAATGGAATCTGCGAGCAGCAAGCCAAAAAAAGCAAAGATGATAACTTTAGGCAAGTTGTCACGTCTCAAAAAATCAACTTCAAACACAAATAAGCATTCCTTTTAGAAGCAGCAATGAGCTACCTCACTCCATCAAGATACCAAACTTGCAAGAGCCCATTTTTATCAACTCTCATATTTTCAGTTAGCTTGAACCCTGGGTTGAACTTTTTCCTTTCTTCAAACGAGTACCCTGATTGTAAAAGCAGCCGATTACTTTCCTCGTCACGATCTACAATGACCCCCTCATAAAGAACAATTTTTCCGATATCAGTCATGCAAGCATAATGTGGTTTGGACCTTCCTGAAAAACGCCCCCCTGAAGATATTCCTCGAATCAATTCTAGCCCCTTATCGACCGTTGTTCTGTGATGCCTCATTCCCGCCATTGGAACACAGTGAAAGAGATAGTGACTTTCGATGCCATACTTACGGCAAGAGTCATACAACTTAGCTAGAGCTTCCACTGAATCATTAACACCTCTTAGAAGTGGGTGCTGGTTATATACAGTAACCCCACAAGCTTGCACCTTTTCTATTGCCGCAACAGACTCGTCCCAAAATTCAACTGCAGAATTGATATGCGTCCCAACCTCTATGCGGATCTGCAAGCTATACTTTTTAAGAATTGAAATAGCTTGATCATCGATTGCAAAAGGGTTGTGAGTAAAAACTCTAGAGCCTATTCGCACAATCTCAATATGCTTAGCCTTAGTCACAATTTGTTCAAGAGCGTACTCCAACCGAGCAAGACTAGTAAAAGGGTCTCCTCCGGTAATCAATACCTCGCGAACAGAATCTTTTGCAATTGGATGCAAAAGTAGTTTAATAAACCCATCAATTTGTTCATCTTTGAGTGTAAAGCGATTGTAGTTGCTTCGTAAACACCATCGACAACTAGAAAAACAGGCTGTCGTTAACTCAATGAGCATCGTTCTTTGGTAAAGACGCTCGACTCCCAAGATTCGATCATCTGTATCGACACTCATATCAGCATCATAATGACGAAACTGAACAAACTGACTTGCAACCTCATCTTCCTCTAAGCTTCGAAGGAACTGCCTTGCTATTGAAAGGTACTCTTGACTTCCCTCTCCATATGCTTCCTTCAGCTCATCAAGCTTTTGACGTAAGAAAGGCGAGATATGCTCATTGAATTCTCTTTTCTTTCTAATTTCCATGTTTTAGTAACTCTTCTATAATTGCCTGTTCACTAGTAAGAAATGCAATCTTTGCTCTTGGAATTTCACAGGAAAGTGATTCTTCAAGCTTTAAGATCAATTGCATATGACCAATCGAATCCCATTCAGGGACTGAGTCAGAATCGAAGTCTGAGGGAAGATCATCCAAGGATAAGCCAAATGATTCAATAATGATATTCCTTACTTGTTGTTTTAATTCAGACATTTAATTTCTCCATAACAATATTCTTTACTTTTCCATAGTCCACTTTGTTATTTTGGTTTCTTGGCAAAGGCTCATTTAGAAAAAGAACTTCTGATGGGCACATATAGCCTGGTAATATATCCCTAACATTTTTCAAAACATCATCGGCAGATAAGGAAGACGAAGAAGGGAGAATCACAGCAACAATGTCTTCTAAATTTTTTCCAGCGGACTCTGGCCTAACGACCACCCCAACTTCTTTAACTCCATTGAGACCATTAATAACCTTCTCTACTTCCTGAAGCTCAACTCGGTGACCACGAACCTTTACTTGCCGATCTTTCCGACCACGGTAATGATAACAGCCACTCTCATCAAGAACTAAAAGATCTCCTGTATAATATGCCTTTTGGAAAGGCATATTGCAACCTTCTATACGTTTGAATCGTACTTGATTTTCAGTAGGATTATCCCAATATCCAGGACATATCTGACTTCCAAATACAACGCTCTCCCCAACCTCACCTTGAGGCACTTCGGTACCTTCGTCCATTAAAGTAACTTTAACTCCGGGAAGCGGATACCCCACAGGCACGACTGCGTTCTCTTCAAGCCGAGATTCAACTTTATACCAATGAGATATAATAGCAGTTTCTGTCGTTCCATAAAAATTGTAAACGCTACATTCGGCATATTCTTTTCGCCACGCATTAACAAGGGAAGAATTTAAAGCCTCTCCTGTAAAAATCAAATGACGAATTGATGACAAGGACCTATCTCCAAGAAGCTCTGCATTAACTATCGATGAAATGACCGAAGGAACAGTAAATACAACATTTACTTGTTTATCTCTAAAAAAAGCGAATGGATTAATACGGTAACTTCGTTTATTCATTGGCACAAGAGTCCCTCCTGTCGCCCAACAAAAGAAAATATCAAAAATAGATGGATCAAATGTAAAATCAGAACAATGAGCAAACCTCTCTTCAGTCCCAAGCTTAAAAAAATTAAAACAATGATTAATAAAATACACAATATTGCGATGCCTAACTGAGACTCCTTTAGGGACTCCAGTCGAGCCTGAAGTAAAAATAATATATGCTAAATCTTCTGGAGTAGAGCCCTCGAGAACAGGCTTAGAGCGAGTAAAGCTCGCAAGCTCCCAACAACTAGAGTCAATGACACTGGTAGTCAACCCAATTTCAGACACCAATGCACTTATCCTATTATAGTAACTTCTCTCGGCAATAATAACCTTAGGCTGGACACTTTTCAGCAAGAATCTTAAACGCTCATCAGGATAATCAAAGTGTAACGGAACAAAACATGCTCCACTTTTAAGAGTGCCCAAAATACCAACATAAGCGCTGCTAACCTTTGAACTAAAGATGCACACACGCTCATTTGGGCCACATCCCTTCTCCATCAAAAGATGAGCAAGCTGGTTTGACTCAACATCCAACTTACAATACGATTTTGTAACACCACCATCCTCTATGGCGATATTGTTCGGCCATGACTCAACTGTAGCAGCGACAAAGTCATGCAAATATAGAGCACTATTTGGTGGACTAATTATACACATCTTCAATTCCCATAATTACTTAACTGTTTCAAAAGCTTCAAATGTAAATGGACCATTACTCTTTACAAAGCTCTGACATTCTTGTTTTGACTTCTCAGTAAGAGGATAGAAAGGATCATCATCAAGCTTTGC
This sequence comes from Bacteriovoracaceae bacterium, assembly GCA_965140515.1. Classification (GTDB taxonomy): domain Bacteria; phylum Bdellovibrionota; class Bacteriovoracia; order Bacteriovoracales; family Bacteriovoracaceae; genus JAGLCH01. Next base: position 144,148 of record OZ223251.1, read on the forward strand.
ACTAAAAAAAACAAAAAATTGATGGCTTTCAAAGGTCATTGCTGTCGAAAAACCTACAGAAAACTCCTTCATTATCCCCTCATGAAGCATATCTACTTGCAAAATATCCGAGTAATCAACAATATCTGGATTCAACGGTCTAACAGGCATTGAAAAGTCAATGTCAACAGATTGGTCAAAAAATTGGATGACTCCAGGAAATTTTTTATTATATCTATAAGCACAGTGGCGCTGCGCCTCTACATACATAAGAGGAGTGCACCTCAGGATACCAACGCCAAGTAAAATAACATACCCATTACGTGAAAAAAACTGTTCGAACACAGACCCAACCCCAAATGCTTCCTTAGAAGGGTCGAGTGAAAAGGTGTCATTATTTAAAATGACATAATTGAAAACAGGCGTTCTACTTCTAAAGTTAGGATGAGTTTGCGCCATATACTTGCTCAGAAATCCAACTTGTCCAAGATCACGCTCTACATCATATACACGCTTTGAACAATAATCATAATTAAAGGTCGGAAAAAGCACTGGCCTCTGCCCAAACACTTCCATGAATATTTTTTCATACATTTCACCAGCATTTTCTGGAGAAAAAGTTTCACATGGAAAGCCAACCTCTAAAATATCAGAGTGAATCATTACTGGGACATTCTTAGGGATTTCCTTCTCAATTTCAAGTAACTCTAATTTTAGTTTTTTTGGATCAATATAAAATTTATGCAAAATCAGTTCTCCGTATATCGTGTTCTTTACTAATTACTCTTGAATAATACTAACTTATAACCTCTAGAATTTTTGATCCATCAAAGCGCTTTGAAACATTTAACAAATCATTAAATGGAACGTCCAGAAGCTCTGCAATATCCAAAAGTGAATGATCACCATCACAGTATGCTAGAAAGTTCATCATATCTTGAACAATCTCTTTAGTTTTCTTTGATCCCATATTTGGATACAACCCCCGCTTCCCAAGCTGAGGCTCACAAGGAAAACGAACCTTAAATGTGCAGTTACTCTCAATGACTTCAATGCAACGGCGTAGAGCTTCATAACCACCTAAAAGACCAGACTCCGTAACAACATCAAAGTTATCAAGAGACGTATGGTATTCATCATACTCCCCATATTTTGTCCGCATAACAGAAGCAATAGGAAGGTCCACACCTGGTGAGCAATACTGGCGCTCGTCGCTTCCCCGATCTAAGAAAGAATACCTTTTAAAATCGGGAGCAATGTGGCTAAGAACATGTAAAGCAGCTTTATCAGACAAAGTATCACCAAAACGAGAAGGTAAAAAAGAATATGACCTATCATCACCAATGCAAGTTACATTATAGCCAGCAACAACCTTTTCCTTAAGATGGGACAAGTTTCGACTCAGGTAAGCAATTGATCCTATTGTCTCTGGAATAAAAACTATCCGATATGAAAACTTTCTCTTCTTTTGCTTTAACCACTTAAGCAGCTCCGTCACAACAACTGGTCCAGACAGTTCATTGTTCGCCATTGATGGGTGACAAAGATAGGTGGAAAGAAAAACTTCCTTATCTGATTCTCCCTCTAGAAAAACCTCTCCATAGTTTAAAACTCCGCTTTTCAGAGACGAGTCAATTCTAACATGATACTTTCCTCTTTCAAGCTTCATTCTTTGATTATGAGTAAGGCAAAATCCCCAATTTTCAGAGTAATATGACGTTATGTAAGGGATAGCATTTGGCTGATTAGGTAAGGAGAAAAGATGTGGCTCAAGCTCATCTAAGTTGAGTTCTAGATTAATAGGAGTAGAGTATCCTACGACATGCAAATTTGACTTCTTGAAATCAATAATCTTTTCCCCACTAGGAGATATGATGTATGCATCATTGATATTCCATTCAAGAGGAATTTCCCAATCAAAACACTTCTCTCCACTTGGGACTTCATGAATTTTTAGCTCTGGGACAATTCTGCGAATAATCTCAAGTGATTCTCTAATTCCACTCCCTGTAATACTACGACAAATTGGCCATAACTCTTTTGCTAATTCAATCATATTTTCGACACTAATTTCACCTTTAGATCTAAGCCAAAGAAAATGCTTTGTTCCAAGCTTCGTATTGAGAGACATGCCCAATATCCACCCAAACATCGTTCATTTTATATGAACTGGCTTTAAGACGATTTGATATAATTTCAGAGAACAATGAGGTCATATCATAATACTGACCATCAGGAATGAAGCTTAAGGCCTTATGGCTTAAAGCATAAATCCCAGTATTTACGTAATAGTCATGACAAGGTTTCTCTTTCAACCGAATAATTCTTCCTTCTTCACTCTCAATAACACCGTAAGGCACCTGAAGTTTGTATTTTCTCACACACATGCTGGCAACTGCTCCCTCGTTCATATGAAAGTGCAAAAAATTCTCAAAATTAAGGTCAGTTAAAACATCTCCATTTACAACAATAAAATCATTTTCAACTCTATTTTCAAGAAGTTTCAGGGCACCGGCTGTTCCAAGCCTCTTATTCTCTCTTAAGTAGTCAATATTAACACCATAGTCACTTCCATCACCGAAGTGATCTTCAATGACCTTCCCTAAGTAATTAATACTAATTAGGAATTTCCCAAACCCTTGCTCAGAGAGTGACTCAATTATTGTTTGCAAAATTGGCTTGCCACCAACCGGCAACATTGGCTTAGGAACCTCTTTAGTCAAGTCTCCGAGACGACTTCCTAAGCCCCCGGCCATAATTACAACTGTATTCTCCCGACATCTTACTTCTGAAGAGTTTAAAATATACAGGTCTACCAGCGTACCATCATTGTCAATTAAGGGAAGATGTCTTTTATTTGAGCTACGAAGAAAACTATTTGCTTCCTGCCGCGTTATTGATACATGCTTACTTTCAGGAGAAAAATTAATAACCCCTTCTAAGGTAAGGTCGTTTCTGAGAATAGCTCTGCGGACATCTCCATCAGTAATAATACCTAATAAACGATTCTCACGATCAACAACGCACAATATACCATTTCCAGCTCTGTCTAAGAGAGTAAGAGCATCATTAAATGTTGTCTGCTCACTCAAAACTAGTTTTGTCTTAATCATGCTCATAACTCATTAAATACTCTGCGTATCTAAAGTCGTCGATATAATCAATATCCACAGACCTACTTTTTGGCATAATGTACGCATACGAGTTTTCGGAGTAGTATTTGCCAGCTCGCAGAAGATCAACAGAAAAGACATAAACGGAGCCATTTGGGTAGAACCCCTTTTCACACCTCTGTCGATTTTCAACAGAATCATCAAATATATTCACGAACTGATCATCTTTATTAATTCTTTTTATCCAAGGCAACGGCTTATCTAGTTCGCAATACGAAACCACAGAGTCTGCTTTTTTATTGTGGAACTTCTCTATCGCGCTATCAATATCAGAGGTTAATCTCAATGGGGAAGTCGGCTGCAAAACAACAATAGACTCATATTTCCCCTCTTCCTGCTCCTCAAGCATATCAACAGTATAAAGATATGTGTCAATTGCTTTCGAGTCATCCTGAGCTAAATAACCTGGTCGCAAAGAAGGACAGTCAGCACCAAATGACCGAGCAACTTCAGCAATTACATTGTCATCAGTTGAGACATATACTCTCGAAATAAAGCGCGAATTCAGTGCCTGTTGAATAGAGTAAGCAATCAATGGCTTTCCATTAAGTGGCATTATATTTTTACCAGGAAGTCCTTTTGAACCTCCTCGCGCCGGAATAATTGCAAGCATTACATCAAATCCTTCCAATTGAGAGGATAATCTCCCTTGATATCATTTTTTGCGATTCTACCAACCACTTGCTCAGTAAATTCAGGCAAAATGCCTCCCCCTGGTCTTTTGTAGTCGATATTACTCATTGAGATAACATCCCCCTTTCTTAGATCATTTTTTAGGACAATGCTTCTTCTAAACTCCCTCTTTTTCTCTTCACTCTCTACAGCACGTATCCTTCTATCCCCCAAGGCAGTATTGATCTTTCTAGAGTCATTGACAATCACTTTTAGTTCCTCAAGATCAGCAGAAACCTTGTGATCCCATCCAAACATACTCTTGTCTAAAGTGAAGTGCTTCTCAATCAAGCAGGCGCCAAGAGCAGCAGCTGCCAACGGAACACATGTCCCCAGAGTGTGATCTGAAAAACCAATCGGATAAGGATAAGTAGCCATAAGTGTTTTAATATTATTTAAATTTATCTCATCATCCTTCGGAGGATAAATAGCAACACAGTGTAAAATTACAATTTGATCGTTTCCTGCATTTTCAATTGTCCGAACAGCTTTATCAATTTCGTGAAGTTCACTTAGTCCAGTAGAGAGAATTACCGGCAACCCTTTTCTCGCGATATAATCGAGAAAAGGGTAGTTATTACAGTCCATTGACGCGATCTTGATGAAAGGAGTCTTTAGTTGTTCAACAAGAAAATCAACCTCTCTCTTTGAAAAAGGAGTCGATGTGCAAGCGATTCCAACAGAGTCACAGATAGACTTCATCTCTAGTAGCTGCTCTTCAGAGATAGAAAAAGCATCAACTATTTCTTCCAAACTATAATCATTGCGATTTCGATAATCATCAGCTAAAAAGTGATTTTTATCGTACGTTTCTTTTGAGAATATTGTTTCTTTAGTCCAGCTTTGGAATTTAACACAGTCAGCGCCAGCTTCCTTTGCTTGCATAATTAGCTTTCGTGCAAGCTCCATATCTCCATTATGATTAGAACCAAGCTCTGCAATAATATATGGCTTGCAACTATTATAAAGCTCTCCACCACTACTTAAGTTGATTTTCACGAATAAACTCCTCTAGATCTCCTGTCTCCCACCATAAAGAGGGAAACGATACTTTATCTCTTAACCATGAATAATAATTATTAAGTGCTCTACTATCAACAATAAGATGGTAAGCTTTTAAATAGCTCCTTGCTACAGATGAATACCTGGGAATAATACGAGCTAAGTCATTGTAATGCTGTGCTTTTACCTCGAGAGTTCTCTGCACTTGTTTCAACGAAGGAGCTAAGATAGATGCAATATTATCGTCATACTGCCTGTAATAAACCTTTGATGATGTATCAAGAATACCAATTCTCCCATCCATTACTTGCGCAAAAACAAACCAATCCAGAGCGCCAGAAGAACTCCCCCAGTCGATACATTCCAAACATTCTGCTCGGACAGCAGAATTACCAAGTCCCACAAAATTAGACTCAACAAGGTCATGATCACTAAATTTTGTCAAATCAGGACATCTAGTTCTAATCAGCCCCTCAAATAATCCCGATCCGAACCGATCGATAATATCTATTTCACTCACAACTACTGGATACTTATCGAGCAAACTAGATGAAGAGGAGATACGATTCGGAGATATATAATCATCAGAATCTCCAAAAACTATGTTTTTAAAGCCTGCATTCAGTAAAAAATCAACTCCTATTTTTCTATTAAGGACAGTATCTCCAACTCCCTCTAAGACATGTAGACGCTCTTCAAAACGCGAAAAGACATCTAAAGAACAGCTTGAAACACCGTCATTCACAATAACTAAGTCAAAGTTTTGAGTTGTTTGCTGCTCAAGAGATTCTGTAAACTTCTCCAAAAAAGGAAGAGTTGCACTATGTATTACAGAAAAAAAAGCAGAACAAGGCTTATTTTCCATCACCTTCCCCTTACTGGGAATATCGAGCCAAAAGGAATTATCGCATCACTCTCAACAACAGAATTATGCTTCAAGCAAGCATTGCTACCTACAAAAACCTTATTTTTAACGATACAACCACCATTAATGACAGATGCCGTAGAAATATGACAGTGATTTCCAATCATAACATCATGCTCACAAAGCGCCTTTGAATTGATTATGCAGTTTTCACCAACTATGCAATTCGCATTAATAATAGCCCCATTCATCACAATTGTTCCTCTGCCAATATCAGCATACTTAGAAACATAGGCTCTAGGTGAAACAATAAGAGGCAAATGACCGCCACAGCGCAGCACTTGTTCATACAGTGAAACTCGAAGTTTTGGAGACTTTATTTGACCAACTGTTATTAAAAAATTAGTAAATTTACCAGCGAAGTAGGGAATATCATCATCAGTTCCAATTACCTTATATCCCATGACCTCCTTGCCAAGAAGCTCTTTTTTATCAATGATCCCTTCTATTTTATAGGTGCCCTGACTCTCAATAACATCAATACAGGAATGACAATGCCCTCCCCCACCGATTAAAACAATAGACTCCATCATATCCTCACACTACTTGGTATATTCACGATTCTATCATCATAGAGACGAGCATTCCTAAGCTCTGTCCGTTGACAGCTTATAAAAGAAGGGAGTTCACTCAACAATCTCCAAACTGGCCTAGTCATCACCCCTGCATCATTCGTTGCTGATAGAAATAAATCCCTTTCCTCTCTATCTTGCAACATAATAGCATTAAGCCAATAACTAGACTCACACCCTTCAGGCTCCTCAATAAATTCATATGCCTGATTCTTAAAAAACTCTCTATAACGACTTGCAGTTTCTCTCTTGTTCTTTAAAAACTCAGGCAATTTTTCAAGCTGAGCACAGGCAAGTGCCGCATTTAAATTTGGCAGCCTGTAATTGTATCCAACTTCACTGTGCACAAACTCCCAACGGTGAGGCACTCTTGCAGTTGTAGTGAGGTACTTTGCGCGTTTAGCAGTATCTTCATCTTGAAGTAAGATCATTCCCCCACCACCACTCGTAATGGTCTTGTTGCCATTAAAACTCAATATCCCGATAGGAGCAATGGTTCCAGTATGACTTTTCTTATAAAAACTTCCAAGAGATTCAGCAGCGTCCTCAATGACTGTAATATTGTATCTAGAACAAACCTCTATGATCTCATCGAGCTTCGCAGGGTGACCAAAGACATGCATGGGAACACATGCCTTAACTCTTTTTCCTGTATGCTTATTATAACAATATCCGTCATCTCTAATCTCAGTCTTCTCTGAGAGAAATTGAGCAAGATCTTCAGGACACATTCCGAGATTGTCTTTAGCTGAGTCAATGAAGATAGGGGCTGCGCCAATATATGAAATCGCATTTGCCGTTGCAACAAAGGTTAAAGCTTGAGTAAGAACCTCATCCTGATCTTCAACTTCTGCCAACATAAGGGCCATATGGAGAGCAGCCGTTCCATTCATTGTTGCCACAGCAAACTTAGACCCAGTGTAATCACAGATCATCTTTTCAAAACGATCTACATACTCACCAACAGAGGAAACAAATGTGGAGTCAATACAGTCATTCACAAACTGCTTTTCATTCCCAATAAAGCGAGGTTCATGGAGCGGAATAAATCCATCCCCTCCGTACAATGAGCGAATAAATTGAATCACTTCATCAAACATTGTAGATTCCAGCCTTATACGTCTTAAGATTTTCTGAATCTGTAAACCACTCAACTGTTTTGCGAAGCCCATCTTCAATAGAATACTTTGGTTCAAATCCAGCAAGATCTTTAATTAATGAGTTATCGCACCAAAGACGATGTACTTCAGATTTTTCAGGTCTAATCCGCTGGTCATCTAGAACAAACTTAACATCACTATTCATGATCTTCTTAATCAGATCTAGGGTGTCACCCACTGAAATCTCAAAATTTGATCCAATGTTTACGGTTTTACCTACTGCTTTGTCACAATTTGCTAAAGCAATAAAGCCACGACATGTATCCTCCACGTAGTTAAAATCGCGAGTTGGAGAAATATCTCCAAGCTTAATCTCTTTCATTCCTGAGGCGATTTGGCTAATGATGGTAGGGATAACAGCTCTAGCTGACTGGCGCGGCCCATATGTGTTAAAAGGACGAGCAATAGTCAGTGGAAACTCAAAAGAGTTATAAAAACTCATTGCCATTGCATCTGCAGCAATTTTTGAAGCACTATAGGGGGACTGTGGCTGCATTGGATGCTTCTCATCAATCGGAACATATTGTGCAGTACCATATGTTTCTGATGTTGAGGTATGAATAAAGCGCTTAACTCCATTCTCCATTGATGCCTTACACATATTTACAGTCCCATTAACATTTGTATCCACATAGCTCTGCGGAGCGACATAAGAATACGGGATAGCAATTAAAGCAGCTAAGTGAAATACAATATCAATGTCTTTGGTTATCGCTTTACAGAAGAATGGGTCACGAACATCTCCAGTAACAACATCTATCTGATCTAGACATGAAATCGTTTCGAGCCATCCCCAATCATTAAATGAGTTATAGAGCGCTAAGGCCCTAACTTTGTACCCTTCTCTAACGAGACTCTCCACAAGATGAGAGCCTATAAAACCATCTGCACCAGTAACTAAAGCTGTTTTCAAAATATTCTCCATCAAAAATAGATAAATAAGAGTGCCACAATTAATACGATTCTACAAAAATTAGCTTAAACTCCGCTCCCAATTGTAAGCACTCCCCACAATAACCCCAAGATCATCATACTTAGGCTTCCACCCAATAATACCCTTAACCCTCTCTGGAATTGAAATGAGAAGCCCCGGATCCCCTGCCCTTCTTCCCTCAATATTCACCTTAAAGTCAACTCCAGTAACCTCCTTGCAGGCCTTAACGACTTCTTGTACAGAGAAGCCCTTTCCATAACCGCAATTCATCACATGAGACTTTTCATTTTTTAACAAATAATTAAGAGAATCAACATGGGCCTGAGCGAGATCAACCACATGGATATAATCACGTACCCCTGTTCCATCTGGAGTATCGTAATCGGTTCCAAAAATACTCATGGAATCCCGCTTGCCACAAGCTGCTTGTAGACTCACTTTGATCAGATGAGTCGCACCAGGAAAGCGTTGACCGATTTTGCCATCGAGATCAGCTCCTGCCACATTAAAATAGCGAAGGGCAATATAATTAAAATCATGCGCCTTAGAAGTATCCTCTAACATCCATTCGGTCATCAGTTTTGAGCGACCGTAGGGATTGATTGGCTCAGTAGGATCTGTCTCTTTAAGACCTCCACCATTTCCAAGTCCGTAAACTGCTGCAGTGGACGAGAAGATGAAACGCTTCACATTAAACTTGAGACAGGTTTCGATCAGAGCGCGAGAGTTCTCAGTGTTATTCTGATAGTATTTATGAGGGTTTTCCACACTCTCAGGCACCACAATCGATCCTGCGAAGTGAAGAACACCATCAATCTCATTCTCTTTAAAAACACTTTCCACAAATGGGCGGTCGTTTAAATCGCCCTTGCAGAGTTTTCCATAGAGGATAGAATCCTCAAATCCAGTGGATAGGTTGTCGATGACAATAACATCAAAACCATTTTCACCGAGGCATTTTACTACGTGGGAGCCGATGTAGCCGGCGCCACCTGTTACTAGGATCTTACCCATATAATTATGTCCTTAAATTCATTCTAGAAATAGATTACAGACAGTTATCTCACTTGTAAAAGTCTACCAACAGAAGAATATTTTTTTTTGAAATGATAATTTAATTTCTATAGCAAAACAGAACACTATAAATCCAATACGTTACCTTTTTCCCATTGTGAGTTTTACTGCATTACTTTTCCATATCTATGGAAGGCCTGACAATATAGTAAAATAACTATATAGTAAAAATACACTAGGCTTTCAGTTTTCAGGAAGGCCGATGGTTATATTTGAAAGAAAAGATGCAGTAAAAATGATCAATAAGTTACCTATTCCCATTAAAAAACGCTATGAATTCTGGAAAAGTGTCCTTTATTACCAAGGAGTCGATGGCCTTAAAAAGATTAAAGGATTTAAAGATCACGCTTTAAAGGGAGATTGGAAAGGAGCAAGATCATCCTATTTAAACGACGCTTGGCGAGTAATATACAGAGTCAGCAAAAACGAAGAAGTATTTATCTACGTTGAAAGAGTTAGCAAGCACGACTACAGGTGAAAAGTATGAAAAAGAATAAATCTTACATTCAAGCAACACAGCATATTGAATACTCAACTGGTGAGGCGCTAAAGATGGCGCGAGAGCTTAATGAGTTAACTCAAGTCGAACTGGCAAAAATGACAGGAATTGGCCAATCAGATATCTCTGCAATAGAACGCGATAAACTCAAGCTCGGAGCTGAGCGCGCAAAAGTTCTTGCTGTCGCCTTGCATATTCACCCAGCAATGCTGCTTTTTCCAAATTGGCCAATTGAGCAACTGAAACTTGCTGAAAAAGTAGCGTAGAAGCTCTCTTCCCTAAGCAATATAGTTTCGATACCACTCAACATACATCTGTCTTAAAAGTACACTTTTTGATATTCGACGCGTTAAAAATTAATTCCTAGAAATTTACCAAAGTCTGCGTCGAAATAATTTTATGCCTCTTTAAACAATCATAGTCATCTGCAGCTAAAGATCCTCGCTCATACATTCTCCAAACAGTGTTCGAAAGAACATCAGCAAGTTGAATTCCATGGTGCTGCCTACTATCTGAAAAAGCGATATCAATCTTCTTTGAATTGAGCTTTTGAATATCTTTTTTTAGATACCCGACAAGATTATACTTAACATCAATATTTTTAATCTTACTGTTTCTATTATCAATGCGAAAATCAATACTATCGTATTGATTAAGGGTCTCACTGATACATTTTCCTGTGATGTAATTGTATACAAGATTTGGATTGGCAATCAGCTTAGGTTTCCATACGTCTCGCTTAAGAACACTTCTAACGTGAATTGCAAAATGTGGATCTTCTTTTTTTAAATCAGCTAATTTTTTAAAAATAAATTCTCGATGCTTTGTAGTAAGATGAATCGACTTAATCTCATCACATTTTTTTGCTTTCTTATCCATCTTTTGCCTGAGCTTTTTACAAATTCTCTCAAGTGACTTTTCACTGGTCTTAGATACAACTAGACAAGCAACGGTGAGATAGCGAGAGGGTTCCCCGTGTCCTGGTCTTTTCCTCATACCAGTATCGCCACTTTCATCCATGTAAATTAAAATGCTCATTGATTTTTCCACAAAAAAAGGCCATTAAAAAAATGGCCCTTAAAAGAAGTGAACCCTGAGGGGGCGCAAGTACATTACGCTTAGGATTGTGTCCCACCCTTGATCAGGTCTTACTCACTTATTCACTTATCGCATAATTCAGTATTTTTATAAAGAAAAAAAGTTCATTTCACTAAATTTTTCATTTTCACACAACGAGATTTTAACAGGTTACAAAGTAGAGAGGCCCCCATACCCTTTATACCACTCAACAAACCTCTTAACCCCAACCTCAACAGGAGTATTCGGTTTATACCCCACCGCCTGATCAAGGCTTTCAGTATTAGCGTGAGTCGAGAGCACATCTCCCGGCTGAATTGGTTTAAAGGTAATATCAAACTTCTTCCCTGCAGCTTTTTCTAACGAGCGGATAAAGTTCATCAACTTCACAGGAGTCCCATTTCCAATATTATGAATTCGATAAGGAGCGCTTGAGGTTGACGCAGCAGGAGTACGTGAATCCCAATAACGATCTGATGTTGCCGGATGATCAATTACTCGCATCACCCCTTCAACGATATCATCGATATAAGTGAAATCGCGCCACATCTCACCCTCGTTATAGACATCAATTCCCTCACCATCAAAGAGCTTCTTGGTGAACTTATATGGGGCCATATCTGGACGTCCCCATGGGCCGTAAACCGTAAAAAAGCGAAGTCCGGTTGTAGGAATATCGTAAAGATGACTGTAAGTATGGGCCATCAATTCATTTGATTTCTTGGTTGCAGCATAAAGACTGATGGGATGATTGGTCGCATCCTCAGGATTAAAGGGCTGAGTTGAGTTTAGCCCATAGACACTGGAACTCGATGCATAGCTTAGATTTTTGACTCCGTAGTAACGACAACACTCCAAGATATTCATAAATCCTACCACATTGGAGGAGATATAAGAATCAGGGTTTTCAATTGAGTAACGGACTCCCGCCTGAGCGGCCAAATTGCAAACTGCATCCGGTTCAAACTCGTCAAACAGCCGTTCCATTGCAACTTTATCCTCAAGGTTCAAACGGACAAAAGTGTAGTTTTCATACTTTGTGCTTGTAATAAGCTTATTCCACTCAACCTTATCACGAGCAATTCCAGTATCCTCAAGACGAGCAAATTTTAGATTTACGTCGTAGTAATCATTGATGTTATCCAGTCCTAAGACCTCATCACCTCTCTCAAGAAGTTTTTTACACAGAGCGTGTCCAATAAAGCCAGCTGTACCAGTTACTAAAATCTTACCCATTTTGCTTTCCCTTAAACTTCATATAAAGAGCATGCCACAACATATAAACCATCATCACCAAATAAAGATTTTCTCCATCCCCTAGGGTGTACTGAAACTGACCGGAGACAAATAGAGAAACCACAAAGGCCATCATGGTGCTTCCCATTGCTCCGCCCATTTTATAGGCCTCAAAAAACCACAAAAAGTGAAAGGCCAAAAGGGCGATCAGCCCAATCCAGCCAGTAGATCCAAGATGCTCAAAAAAGTTTGAATGAGCGTGACCAGCAAAAGTTGGATATGGCAGATGGTGACGTTCTTTTATCTCTGTAACCTTTGCTTCAAATGCCTTATAGCCAAGACCAAGTACTGGATTTTCATTGGCAGCGATCACAGCTGCTTGCCACTGAGACACACGAGAATAAACAGAGTGCATACGTCCAGGGTCATGAATCAAGGCCTTAACCTTTGGCACCGTAAAGTAACTCAGAGTTGCCACTAGAAGTCCCGCGATTGCAACACCAAAGAAAAGTTTCTTTTTTGTTTTAAAGAAGAAGAATGGTAAAGCAATCATAAATCCCAGAAGAGCTCCACGAGCAAAGCTTAAAACAAAGCTCACAAAGTTGATGGCAAAAACAATGTAGAGCCACTTAGGAGCGATATACTTTTCAACTTGCTTGCGAGCAAGGATAAGCCCCACCATCAATATGACGAAAAACTGAATGCCATAACCGTAGGTCATATACATCCCATACATCCCGCAAGTTCTTGAAGTATGGCACGCGGCCTTAAAGCGAAGCGGATTGTATCCAGTGTAGTAACCAATAAGTCCAGAAATAGTTGCTATGGTTGTTGAGATAAGAAAAAGGCGGAGGGCCCATTTTATATGATTCTCAGAGAATTTCTCTCTAAACCAGTAACCTACTGCTGATAATCCGAGAAGCGGAATAAAGAAGTACTTAATCTTTCCAATATTCTTAAGCGGCTTCTCAATAGTCCCCCAGTTGTAGAGAACAGAGAGGAGTGAGATCACAATGATAGCGACCAAGGCCCATGCACTCCATGAAAGTTTGAACTTCTTTTCAACCACTGCGAGGTATGTGAAGTGGCCACCAGCGATGAGCATAAAAATGTGGTGCACCGAGCACAGCGAGAATGCAGTAAAAGTAAAAAGGCAGAGGATCATCACTGCCGCATAGGTAAGGTGGTGCATTTTATCTTTCATATAAGTCCTTAGAATTTAATAACGGTTAATTGTCTTAAAAGTTTGGTGGACTGACAAGTTTTCAAATTAAGAAGATTATTTTTCTATCAAAATTCAATTTTTAAAAAATCTATTACAACTATCGTACTTTTAGGCTGTTACATATTATCTCTTTGGTTTGAAGTTGCACTCCCTCTACTTGCACCATATCGACAACACAGCTTATATGCTGTATAATATAATGGAGTTTTCTGTGGGTAATCGCAGGACAAAAGACATAATAAAAAACTATTAGACTAGCAACGGGAGAGGTCGACATGATCCGCTATAAAGCAAAAATTGAAAAAGATGGGAAAGGATACACTGCAAGCTTTCCTGATCTTCCAGGCTGTTTCTCCTATGCAGAGACAAAAGCGAAGGTACTTGAAAGCTCAATTGAGGCGCTAGAGCTTTACCTTGAAGAGGCCAATGATCCCAAATGGCCGCTCCCAAAAGCTAAAAATTACCGTGGAGAAGAGTACTACTGGATTACTCCAGGGCCAGAAATCGCAATCCCTTTGATGATTAGAGAGGCAAGGAAAGATAAGAAATTCTCCCAGCAAAAAGCAGCAGACATATTACAAATGAAGCTTCAAACCTATCAAAAGCTAGAGTATCTCGGAAAATCTAACCCTACCGCCATGACTCTTTTAAAGATCGCTACTGCCTTTAAAACTAAGTTCGAGCTGTCAGCATAGGTCAGTGTTACAGCAACAAAGTAAAAAACTTCCACTCAGTGAAAATACTCTTCTCATCGCAGCAGCTTCTCAAAGACATTTTAAATAGTTAGATCGTTTCAAATAAAAATAGCTCTTGCATTACTTTTCTGGGAAGCCAAGTTTTACAAAATTACGTAAAACTCATTTCAAAAGCTCAGTTTATGAGGTAGAATGTTTAAAGCAAACAGCGCTAGAGGGAAAATAGCAGACGTTATACTAGGTAGAAAGATTTTCTTTAATGGCAAATGGATAGAACGTGCGATTATTGAAATTGATCATATCAACTATGGTCTAGATAAACGAACTCACAAGCTTAATATAAAACAGAGAACTAATTTCTCTGTAAAAGATGTACTTAGTTTTATCTATCTACTCCATCAGGAAGAACTAGTTCCAGTAGAGTACAAGCAAATGAAGTCACGCTTTGCTCTTAGAATTGATTGTCCTGTTAGTGGGTGTTTTTATGACAAAGAGTTTTTAATGATTTTTGAAACAGATTATGAGAGTGAAAATTCGCTCCATACAATTACATTAATGCCAAATTGGTGATCTATGAACACAGCAAATAAGGATATTAACGATTTTATAAAGAAAGCTCAGAAAAAGAGCAGTTCTTTAGTACATATTACAGATAAAAGTAAACTATCTACGCAGGAGCGCTTTAAGCTCTCTCTCTGTAAACTATTTGTTCATTTTATGAACGAAAAGAAGCTCACTGCAACTGAGCTCAGCAAAATGACTAAGATTCCCAATTCACGCATTAGTGAAATATCCAACTACAAAATTAAACTTGTCACTATTGATCAACTGCTTAAGTACCTTACCATTCTAGGAGAGCACTCTCCAAAAATCAGAGAGCACCTATCTCTTCTAGAACAGGCACTTGAGCTACCGGTCTTAAAGGTTAGTACAGCAAAAAAATTTGCTAAAAGTCTAAAATCAATCAATTCAGAGGCATCTTCTATTAGCCTAAAATGCGGCTAAGAACTATGATTGCATCAGCTGATCAATCAATCTCTGAATATTCTCTTTAAACTTCTCTTTGGAAAACTCGCGCGCTCTTGCCTTTAATACTTCAGGATCAAAGTTCTTGGTCTCAAAAAGCTCAATTGCGTGCTGAAGGCCTGCGGCGCTTGGTTTTTCAAAGAACTGAGCAACACTATCATTAAGAGTTTCGAGTACTCCCCCAATCTTATAGGCAATGACTGGTGTTCCAGATGCCAAGGCCTCAAGCGGCGTGATCCCAAAATCTTCAACTCCTGGGAAAACAAAACCTTTGGCGCGCTTCATATGATCGACCACTTCCTCACGAGAGAGTTTCCCCATAAACTCGATGGTGTCACCGGCAATAGACCTTAGGTACTCTTCCTGTTGACCACCACCAATAATTTTTAGAGTTTTCCCCATTTTATTGAACGCTTCGATTGCAGTCCCAACTTTTTTATTGGGAGCGAAAGCGGTAACCATCAAATAGAAATCCTCTTTGGGAGGGAACTCCCCTTCGAAGTCTTTAAGATCAACAAATGGGTGAACCACGGTGGATTCCATTTTATAGTACTTATCAATACGCTTCTGAACAAAAGCTGAATTTGGAACCATCAGATCCACATTCTTATTGGAGTTTTTATCCCACCAAGTGAGCAAAGGCCTTAGAGGTCGCATCACCAATCGCTGTAAAAGTGGAGCATCCTTTCCAAAGTAGTTATCGTACTGATCGTAGATATAGCGCATTGGGCTATGGATGTAGCAGAGGTGCTTCGAACCTTTCGGTTTTTTTACCCCTTTGATCACGCAGTGAGAACTGGAAATGACAAGGTCTGCGTCCTCAACAATTTTTAGAGTCTCGGCGGCCAGTGGAAAAAGTGGTAGGTATTTGCGATAACCCTTCTCTTTTCCAGGAAGCTTATCAATAAAACTAGCACTAACCTTTCTATTTTCAATAAGTTCGCTAGTTGAACCAGGATTGTGAACAAGAGTATAAAGTGGTGCTTCAGGAAACATTTCGCAAAACACTTCCAAAACTCTTTCTCCACCCCTAAATCCGGTGAGCCAATCATGTAATAGTACTACTTTCATATGTATCCTTTTGTGGGTATAATTCTGCACGATATTACATAGATGCACAAACATTTAAGAGGTTCTAATGCTTAAGGCACACGAGCGTAGTTTTGCGCTAACTCAGAAGATTTTTGACGCCACCTTTATTATTATTTCGTGGTTGATTGCCTACTTCATCAGATTCAAAATGATCCCTGGGGGACAACCGGGACTTGCGACCCTTTTCATTCAACTCTCCCCTGCGATTGCACTCTTAACTCTATACCTCTTTCATCGAAATGGTCTTTACCTCTCTCAGAGATTTAAAACTCGCTACAACGAAATAAGCACCATCCTTTTGGCCAATTCTCAAGCGGTGATCGGCGCAGTTATCGCCCTCTACTTCTTAGCGCCAGAAAAACTTTCCCGTATCACCATCGCTTTATACTGGGTTTTATCATCACTGATCGTAACTCTTGAAAGACTCGCAGTAAGGAATTATCTAAGAACCTTAAGAAGAAAAGGAAAAAACCTTCGCCACGTACTTCTGTTTGGTAATGGTCCCCAGGTTGCTGAATACATCAAAAATGTTCATCAATTTAAAGATGCAGGAATTGAGATCAAAGCATGGGTCAGTTCAAAAAACATGGCAAAAAATTACGACATCCCAGAATTTGAAGGAACTCTCCAAGAAGCAATGGAAGAGCTTAAACCAGATGTTTTGGTCGCGGGATTTGAGGGTGCACATGCCAAAGAACTTGAAGAGCTAGTAGCGCTTTCAAGAATTGACCTCACACCAATTCAAATTTTACCTGATCTCTCTTACTCATTCATTGGAACGACCATTGAAGACTTTGCAGGAGTGCCACTCATCACAGTGAATCAACCAAAGCTTTCAAGTGTTGATCTCTTTGTAAAAAGAAGCTTCGATTTTATCTCGTCACTTATTGGAATCATCTTAATATCTCCAATCTTAGGGGCACTTGCGATCGCGGTAAAACTCACTTCTAAAGGTCCTATTTTTTATGGTCAAGAAAGAATGAGTGTGGACGGAACCACTTTTAAAATGTGGAAGTTTCGCTCAATGCGCACAGATGCAGAAGAGAAAACAGGAGCCGTTTGGGCGGTTAAAAATGACGACAGAAGAACTCCAATTGGAACTTTCCTCCGCTCAACTTCGTTGGATGAACTGCCACAGCTTTGGAACGTTGTAGTAGGAGATATGAGCCTCGTTGGTCCTCGCCCAGAGCGTCCAGTCTTCATTGATAAATTTAAACACGAGATTCCACAGTACATGCTTCGTCACAAAATGAAAGCAGGGATTACCGGTTGGGCCCAAGTCAATGGTTGGCGTGGAGATACCTCTCTTGAAAAAAGAATCGAATGCGATATCTACTACATCAAGAACTGGTCCCTATGGTTTGACATCAAAATCCTTTTCATGACTATCTGGAAAGGGTTCGTTAACAAAAACGCCTACTAAGGTTCCAACACACTTTTGGATATACGGCGCGTCATCTGCCGCGCCTTTTTTCGACCACTTACCTCCCCTCAGCCTAACAAAATCTTGCAACCCCATCACCTGTTTGAAATCCTCCGCGCTCCCGTGATAGGCTAGATTTGGGGAACACTTTGAAATCAATTCTACTACTCACATTTTTGATCTCTTTTAAGTTGATCGCGAGTCCGATTGGTGGACTTGATTTTATTGGTGAGAGAAATATCCATGGAGAAGATGAGAGAACTCCAGTCTTAAATACCTCCGTTGCCCCTTATTCGAGTATTGGCTACTTAAGTGGCGGCTGTACCGGAACTCTGATCGCTCCAAATGCCGTGCTGACTGCTGGACACTGTCTCTATAATTACAAAGATAAAAAATTTATCACTAGCTTAGATTTCTCGCCGCAGGTGTACGACAACTTTCACTACACGAAAGGGATCTATCGATGGGAGCGCGCTTTTTTGTTGCGCGAATTTGTAGAAACGAATGACTACGCTCTCGACTTTGCTGTTGTTATCTTGGATCGTGATGTTGACCTTCCTCACCTAAAAATTGGAAGTATCAAAGATCTCTCACTTGAAGATAGAGTTTTCTTTGCGGGCTACCCAGGCGATAAAAAGTTTTTGTCACCATGGCAATCGAGTTGTGTCGTTGAGAGTTTAGGCCCCGTGATGGAATATCCTTGTGATTCCTTCGGAGGAATGAGTGGATCGGCGATCTTCAAAGCAGGCGAGGCCGATACTATTTATGGAATTCATGTGGCCGGGGGAGTTGAGATCAATTTCGGTAAGGGATTTGACCGCGCAGCGGTTCGTAAAATCAAGGAGTGGCTTAAAAATATTGCAGGTAGCTCAAGCATTGAAATGATCAACCCCACTCCAAAGCATCATAAAATCTTTGTAAAAAGTCAGTGTGAGACGGCACAGCAATTTGCCCTTACCTACTTAAACCTTGATGACCGAGTGAAGAAAAAGCCAACCCTTAAGATCAGGCCTGAAGAAACCATCTACGTCGCGGATACTCGTTACTCCTCGATTATGATTGGAGAAGAGCGGTTGATTGAGATTCCTATTGAGGCCAATAATTACGTCTATACTCTAAATCAGTGCCAATAAAAAAGCGCATCAAAAGATGCGCTCTTAAATGATGATATCAATTACAAGAAGTCAGACAACTCATAAATAAAGCCTGTACCAGTTCCATCAATAATACCGAGATCATCAAGAACAAGATCATTCAGCATTTGAGGATGACTCAAAACAATTTTTTCTCCTGTAGCAAGAATTCCAGAAGAGAATCCAAAAGATATGTTTGAAAGCATATAAGAACCAGCGTAAATATTTGCTGTGATTACCACATCAATATCAGAACTAACGCCATTTCCCAGCGCTACCTGTCACTAAGACTCTTGCCATCTAAAGCCCCCAATAAATGATGGAATCATCATTTTTGAAATTTTGATGAAAGCAACTCTTAATATCAACAAATACACCACCTCTGACTAAAATTTCTCTATACGCAGTCTCACTCCACGCAATATACTCGTGATGCGGAACGGCTAAAATAAGAGCTGTTGCCTCTTTTAAGCTTTGTTCATCGATGAGATCGACACCGTAAATGGATTTAGCTTCTTCGACAGAACAAATAGGATCATGAACTTGAACAGAAACACCGAATGACTTTAATTCATCAATGATGTCATATACCTTTGAATTTCTAATATCTTTACAATTTTCTTTAAAAGTTAATCCCAAAACAATAACCGAAGAATTCTTAATATTATGGCCGGCACCAATCATTAGCTTAATCGTCTTCTGCGCAACAAAGCGCCCCATTCCATCATTGATTTTGCGTCCGGCGAGCAAAACCTCTGGGTGATATCCAAGAGACTCGGCCTTATAAGTCAAATAATAAGGATCAACACCAATACAGTGTCCGCCAACAAGTCCAGGAAGAAATTCCATGAAGTTCCATTTTGTTGCTGCAGTATCAAGAACTTCTTTTGTAGAGATTTCCATCTTTTCAAAGAGCATTGCCAGTTCATTTACAAATGCGATATTAATGTCTCGTTGAGAATTTTCGATAACCTTAGCTGCTTCTGCAACTCTAATCGATGGCGCGAGATATACTCCAGCAGTAACTACACTTGAGTAGACATCAGCAATGATCGATCTGGTCTGTTCATCCTGTGCCGAGACAACTTTTTTGACCTTAGTAAATGAATGCTCTTGATCCCCTGGATTAATTCGTTCTGGAGCATATCCTACAAAAAAATCGGCCCCAGACCTCAGTCCAGAAATCTCTTCCAAAATGGGGATACAAATATCCTCTGTTGTTCCGGGATATACTGTAGATTCAAAAACAACAATATCACCAACTTTAATGACCTCTCCAACAAGCTCTGCTGCAAGTTTTAAAGGGCCAAGATCGGGCTCTTTTGAAGAATTTATTGGAGTTGGAACAGTTACAATATGAAAATCAGCGGACTCAAGGATATGAGGGTCAGACGAAAAAGTAATTTGAGATGAATCTAGCTCTTCTGGTGAAACTTCACATGTTTCATCGAATCCGCTATTTAACGACTTTATTCTAGCAGCTGAAGTATCGAAACCAATTACTGCCCCATGCTTACCAAATGCCACCGCAATAGGTAGTCCAACATAGCCAAGTCCAATAACAGATATTTTACGTAACATAAAAGATTCCAATACACTTTTAGATATTCAGCACTTTTAATATATCATCCGCCTATCCAATACTCATTTAATTGAAACATATTTCTTTCATGAAAAGAAAAGTAAGGAAAGGCAGGAAAACAGTTGGATAATCAACTACTTAGCAACAAAAACCTATCACGAATATTGCATTAAGAAAACTAGAAGGATTGAAAAAAGATTAAAGGAGAGACCAAGAACCGAATGCACCTCAAACACCTCCCCTCCCAAGACCTCCACGTTCTGGCAAAAGAGCTCGCTCAAAAAGAGAGAGAGCTTAGGGCAAAAGCACTTAAGATATACACCGAAATTGAAAAGAGAAAGCTTTACTCAAAGTATAAATATGAATCTCTCTATCAGTACAGCGTTCAATTTCTGAACGAAAGTGAAAGCGTGAGCTATCAAATGTCCCGTGCGGCGAAGTACTGTGAAGAAATCGATGATATCCCCAAAAAGATTGCGGATGGATCGCTCAATCTTACTACAATCATTAAGCTCGATAACCACTGTAGAAAGAATAAGATTAATGATTGGGAAGAGAGGGCAAGTTTACTGGCACAACTTCAAGGACTATCGGGCAAAGATTGTGAAATTCTATTAAAAAGCAAAGAAGAACGGGGAGCGCCACCTATCGATTCAATTCATTTGTTGAGCAAGGACTATAAAAGACTTCATATAACACTAACCGGAGAAACGGCGGAAAAGATGCGACAGATCAAGAATCTTCTCTACCAGAAGGGGCGGGGAAATTTTGACAACATCCTATCGTTTATGGCCGAGACCACCATTGAAAAAGTGAGTCGACTCAACAAGAAAGCAGCAAGCAAAACAAGCTCAGAAAAGCACGACAGATACATTGCAGAAGGAATTAGAAATGCCGTCTGGCAGCGGGCCAAGGGAAGGTGTGAAAATTGTAAAAGCGAGATGGCCTTAGAGATTGATCATATTATCCCCTACGCCAAGGGGGGGACCAATGATCTTTGGAATCTAAGGCTTTTGTGTCGGAATTGCAATCAAAGGGAAATGATAGAAGGATTTGGAAATAGCAAACGACAAAAAATTGCAATAAAAAATACTAAAGAACATCAAGAGAATATTTTTCCAACTAAAAATGCACCTTAAAATAAGTATAATACTATTCAAATCAGTATATTATTCTTACTAAATGGAGAAATTATGAGAATTCTAATGCTACTTATGGTGCTATTAGGAATGACTTCCTGTGCTATTTACCGTCCTGTTGCAGCAACTTCACACCAAGTCGTAGAGAAAAAAGGTGAAGCTTGTTACAGAAACATTCTTGGGTTCATCCCACTTTCATCGAAAGAAACGACAATCTATAGAGCAGCGACAAATGGAAATATCAAAAATATTTCAACTGTCGACCACGAAATGTTTATTTCGCTTATTTACAATAGCGAATGTGTTGTTGTTCACGGACAATAAAATGTTCTCCCCGAGTACCACGCTCGGGGGAATCCCCAACCTAACCCCTTTTTACCTCTTATAACCTCTCTTCACTCCACCCAATACTCCTGCTTACGATAAACTCTCGAATAGTTTTTATAAACCAAGGAGAAAAAATGAAAAAAATTCTACTCGTACTTGCCATTGGATTTATGGCCGTAAGCTGTTCTACTGTTAATACGACAAATAACGGTATGCTTTACACCGATGCAAAATCATCAACAGCGCTTGCTGAAGGTGGAAAAGGGATGAAGATGGGTGAGGCCTGTACAACAGGTATCATTGGAATCGTGACCGGAGATTCTTCAATTGAAGCAGCAATGAAGGCCGGTGGAATTTCAAAAGTTAGCTTTGTTGACCACAAAGCAAAAAGCGTACTTGGAATCTACACAAATTACTGTACTGTCGTTCACGGCAGATAGTATCAAATGGCGCGTCGTAATGACGCGCCGTATATCCAAAAGTATATTGGCGTCTGTTCTCGGCTCCTGCCTCCACAGACATACCATTCATCCTGAATATAACCTTGCCCCCTAGCGGAGGGTGGGGAAAAGAATGACGTCACGGATGCTGGCGGAATCTGTTAAAAGCATCACCAATCGATCGATTCCTATACCGACCCCACCAGTTGGTGGCATTCCGGTTTCAATCGCACTCAGAAAACTTTCATCTAACGGTGCGATCTCGTCGTCGAATTCTCGTTCCCGTTGTTGAGCTTCTAGTCTCAGTCGCTGTTCGATAGGATCATTGAGCTCGGAGTAAGAATTGCCAATTTCCATCCCTGCAATAAAAGGCTCAAACCTTTCAACTAACTCACGGTGATAGCGATGACGTTTTGTGAGAGGTGAAACTTCCACAGGATGATCGGTGACGAAAGTTGGTTGCCAAAGATTTGGTTCAACTGAAAGTTCAAAGAGCCTCATCAACATCTTCCCCTTAGAGTCGTGCTCGGCACTTTGATCGAAGCTTTGAAGTTCAGCAAAGATTTCATCTTCTGTGGCGACATCAGGATCAATCATGGTGTAATCTCGAATCCCCTGATAAACACTTAGTCTCTTCCACGGAATTGAAAAGTCCAAAACTCTTCCTCGATATTCAAACATTGTGGTTCCCTTAATCAACTGAACAAGTCCTGTAACTAACGATTCCACCTGCTCCATTTGATGGCGATAATCAGTATAGGACTCGTACCACTCGAGCATGGTGAACTCGGGATTATGAGAGCGATCGATTCCCTCATTGCGAAAACTTTTTCCAATTTCAAAGACCTTCTCTAATCCACCGACAACTAATCTCTTCAGGTAAAGTTCGGGACTAATTTTCATAAAAAGCTCCATATCGAGAGCATTGTGATGTGTGATAAAAGGTCTGGCGTTAGCTCCACCATAGATCGGCTGGAGTGTTGGAGTTTCCACTTCCAAAAAACCGCGTCCCTCCAAAAATTTTCTGATGGCACTAATAATTTTTGAGCGGACAACAAAGCGCATACGAACATCACGATCGGAGATGAGATCAAGATGCCTATTGCGATACTTTAATTCGACATCCTTCACTCCGTGAAATTTATCGGGAAGTGGAGCAATCCCTTTTGAAAGGATTTGCAACCTTTCACAGAAAATCGAAAGTTCCCCAACTTTGGTTCTGAAAGCAACTCCTCGCACACCAATAAAGTCGCCTAGATCTAAATTATTAACTGCGATTGACTCCTTTGGATTCATTTCATCACACTTGATGTAGCACTGAAGCGACTCCCATTGATCTTGAATATCCACAAAAAGAGTCTTTCCCATTTTTCTTATGGCCATCACTCTTCCCGCAAGAGTTTCATGCTGAAAGGCCTTGCACCCCTTTTCCACATAACTATAATGAGTAGTAAAATCCTCTGCCGAGATCGTTCTTTCGAAAGAATAAGGATAGGGATTAATTCCTGCTTCTTTAAGATTATTAATTTTTTTAATTCGTTCTTGTGCGTAAGTATTCATCCTTTCCTCCTACTACCAAATTCGATGGATTACTGCTCTTTGATCAATTCTGGTTCTGGATCACTTCCATCAGAACCCCACACAGGACCATTTCCTTTCTTAAGAGTTGGATTAAAAGGTTGCTCTTCGAGGGCCCTTTGCCCACTAGACTTAGATACTTTTTTGATTTCAACTTGAATAATCTCTTCATCAGGTTCACTTCCATCTGATCCCCAAACAGGATCGTTGCATTTTGCGAAAGTGTGATTGACCGAGAAAAGAATAGAGAAAATTGAGATTGCTAGTAATTTGTTCATTTATTGCTCCTGGTTTTTATTTTTGAAATTAAATAAAGCAATAGGGATGCCAAAAAAGAACGAGCCTAAACTACTGGAAACAGGTACAACTCGTTCCTATTCTGGAATTTTTGTTTCAAAAGTGAGAAGCTTTTCTAGAAAAAATAATTGGAGCTCAAATGAAACGACTGATTCTCATCACATTTTTCACACTTGTAGGTTGCAGCAACCAACTCTATCACTACTCCCCCCTTTCACAGACTCTAGAGTGTGAAAACTTGAAACCACTGATTCTAATGATCGGTGATGGTATGGGACCAGAACAAGTCATGGCCTCAAGCTACTACAACACTGGTGTGAAGGATGGTTTTATTGTTTTTGATAAAAAAGAATTTCCGGAGCATGCAATGGTCAGCACTCATGCACTAGATAATCCTATCACAGACTCTGCGGCTGCGGGAACAGCAATGGCCACAGGACATAAGGCCGACCGAGGAGAACTCTCAATCGATCCAAATGACCGTCCACTTAAAACAATTCTTGAAGAGTATAAGCGATGCGGCTTTGCAACTGGTCTAGTAACGACAAGCTACTTACTAGATGCAACACCAGCTGCATTTGGATCACACGTTAAATCGAGAGGGGATCGAAAAAAGATCCTAAAACAATTTTTGAATAAGTCTCGCCCTAACCTTCTATTGGGAGGAGGGAGAGATATCAAAAAAGAGAAAGTGAGGACTGCGGGTTATTCATTAATTACAAATAAAGCTGAACTTGAAAAGCTCAGTAAACCTTACCCTGAATACGTCGCAGGAATCTTTACAAAGAAAACGATGAGTTTTGAAATCGATAAGAAAGAAGGGGAGCCTCGGCTCATCGATATGGCAAAGTTTAGTGTGGACTATATGCTAGCTCAATCGAAACCGTTCTTTTTAATGATTGAAGGGGGAAGGATTGATCATGCGGGTCACGCCAACGATTTGATTCGAAATATAACTGAGACCAAAATGTTTATGGATACAGTATCTCTCGTCAGTGCCAAGGTAAAATCGCTTAGACGCTACACGATAATTGTTACAGCGGATCATGAAACCGGTGGTCTCAAACTGAAAGAAACTCCTCCAAGACTGAATGAGCTTCCAAATGCTCAGTTTTTCACACAACACCACACATCAAAAGAAGTTCACGCCTGGATGAGAACAACAGAGGGCTTCAAATTAAGAGAGAGGGTAAAGAATGTTGAAATCATCCCTTACTTCAAAAGTAAGCTTGACGAACGATCTTCAACAAAATAAATTGTGGAAATGAAACGGCCGTTTGATTCTAAATTTCTGCTCTTACTCCTAGTGTTCACACTTTCTTTAAAGGCAGAATCAAGAGAGCTCAAATTCCTGTTCAATAATTTCCCACCATTCCAGTACATGACCAAACAAGGCCCCGATGGACCTAATATTCGACTAATGAAACGAATAGCGAAAGAAGCTGGCCATACGATTAAATTTGAAAACATCCCATGGTCTCGCTCCCTTAGAATGGTGAGGTTGGGTCATGTGGATGGGATGATCTCCCTTTATAAAACTCCAGCGAGGTCCAGAGATTTAGTCTATTCTCATCACCCTCTTGATACCAATGTAGATCTACTGGTTTCAGCTTCAAAAGCTAAGATTCCACCAATTGAGAGACACGCCCAGATCAAAAAATACACTGTTGGTGTTCTCTCTGATAACTCTTATGGAGAGGAATTTGATAGTTTGGTCGTAAAAAAAGACTTCTCATGTACCACTGAGGATCATATTTTAAAAAAGCTGCTTGAGGGTCGCTTTGAAGTTGCAGTGATCTCTAAGAAGCCGCTATTCCATTACTTAGACAAACTAAAAATTAAGCGTGAAAAAGTACAAGTTCATCCAATAATCATTTCAACAGAAGGGCTTTACTACGCCCTATCAAAAAAAATGAAAAATGCGCATGGAGTAATGAGTGAATTAAACCAAGCGCATCAACGACTTCTTGCAAATACCGAAGATTAATTCATAGAGAACTTTTTCAAAAAATAATGAGATAGCTTCGTTTCTAACTTCTTGTCTAAAGAAAGTTTAAGCGGAGTCTGTCCCTTCTTATTCTTTGCTGAAAAATCGGCATTATAATTTTTAAGTAACGTTACACCAAAAGCACATTTTGATGCCGCAGCATAGTGGAGTGGCGTATTTCCATTCTTGTCCTTAAGATTTACAACTTCGGGATGTTTCATCAACAAGACATCCGAAATTCTCATATAACATTTAGACATTGCTCGATGAAGTGATGTCACACCTTGACTGTCCACTTGATTAACAATGGCCCCATTTGAAATCATATAAATCGCAATATCGTCTCGACCCTTTTCAACGGCAAGCTCTAAGGGACCAAGTCCAGAGTATTTGCTATCTCTACCCAGTTCAACCTTATGGGAATAGTCGATGCCAACCTTCTTAACAATTTGTTTAAACATCTCAGTATTCCCAACAGAGATGGCCGTTAGAGCACTGTTGTAACCGTAATCATTAGTATAGTTGAGCGCAGTTGGGTCATTAAGATAAGCGTTAAAACTTTCTACATCATTGCGATAAATCGCCTTTAAGACAAGGTGTCCGCGATATTTATTTGGAGTAACCATATCGATACTTAAAATAGGAATTGCAACCATCAAGACGCAAATAGCAATAATAGAAAACTCTTTCTTCTCATTGATGACGATCTCACGGTAAGACAGTGATTCCTTTGCCCACATTTTTAAGGTTCTTCTAAAACTAACATAACAAAGAAGAACCATCGCAACAGGTAGCGCCCAAGTCTCAAAGACAAATTTAATGCCCTCTCCTAGATACTTAAAAATAATCCAGATGCGGTAGTCATAGCGCTGCTCAATCACGGTTCCAATAATAATAAAGTACATGGCGATGACCACCATCATACTTACAACTCGAATCATCACAATAGTTCGCTCTTTTACGAAACGATCTTGGAATTGCTTTCGAGGATAATTGATGGCGTGAATAACAGAGTTTGTTCCCACTGCAAAAAAGAAAATCAAAGCTGAGATATAAACACGAACAACTCCGATAATCGTAACCTCATCAACCGCACCAAGGAACTGAATAACCAACGGAAAAAAACAAAGAGACCAAATAAAAAGGGGAATCACTGCAATCAAGCGCAATACGCCAAAGCCCAAAACTAATGTTTCGCGAGCAATTGGAAGGGACTGAAAGTACTTCCACGAGAATGTGGTGTGACTCGCGCGAAGTCCAGGAGTTGCGGTAAAGTGGAGAGCAAAATACATGCTCTTTATACCAAGGGCAGCGACGATTGAAATCTCGATGAAATCGTAGAGATCAAACAACTGAAATAAAATTCCAAATACTATATTGAGGGCAAGTGAAGTTAAGAATTCCTTTCGATGCCATTCAAAGAAATGATCGACTAACTGCTTGAGGTGATTCATAGTTCCTCCTCAATATTAAAAAGTACAGAGATCTCTTCAGGTTCGTGAATCGAAGCACTTTCGCTAGTAATAAATAAAATCTTATCTGCTCGAGAAACCAAATCTTCAGCGATATTGGTGGCGAGGACAATAGCTACATTATGTTTTGTTCGGTATTCCTTTAACAGATCGAAGAACTGCATTCTAGTCTCGGGGTCGAGAACTGCAGTAATCTCATCGATTAGAATGAGTTGAGGCATTGAGGCGAGATTCGCAACAATTTGAACTTTCTTTTGCTGGCCGGTAGAAAGGGCGCCGACCTTGGTATGACGTTCTAAATCAAAATACCGCAGCAGCCTCTTTTCTTCCTCAAAATCGTAATGCTGATGAAAAGTTGCGTGAAACTTTAAAAACTTATCAATGGAGATACTTCCCTTTAGAAAGACTTCCTGAGACAAGAATGAAACTCTCTCATAATGCTCGCGACAATTGCTCACTGGAGGTTTTCCAAATACCGTAATACTTCCTACTACGTGATCACGGAATCCCATCAAGAGATCCATCAAGGTTGTTTTCCCTACTCCATTTCTTCCAAGAACCCCCATAAACTCACCGGGATGAATTGAAAAAGAAATCCCTTTAAGAACGGCCTGACCTGTTGGAATGGAGTAGTCCAAATTTTCTACTTTTAAAATGCTAGTGTTTTCCATGAATGATTATCGGATTTTCAATAAAAAACAATGAGTTAAATATGGTGAATACGCATATCTTAAGAAATAACAAATGAGTAAAATGTATTAACGCAGAAAGCGAACAATTTCGTAATGTTATTTAACAAGAGTCCATTTTTTTGTTGCTTAAAATCTATTCTTAAGGGATTCTTAATGTGTTCAAATTAAATTAAATTTAGTTCTATTTCATCTCGCGGATATTGTAATGGATGACGATACTTTATATGACGAAGAAGCACCAACTCCTGAAAGAGAAGAGGAGTCAGGACGTGGCCTTGACTTTGTGGCCGATGTCCCACTTCAAATTACCGTAACACTCGGTAGTACAGAAGTTACAATTGAGGATCTTCTAAAAATGACCACAGGTTCAGTTCTAGAACTCGATAAACTTGCGGGTGAGCCACTCGAAATTAAACTGAATCAAAAGATGATTGCCCGCGGAGAAGTGGTAACAATCAATGATAAGTACGGAATCCGTCTAACAGATATTGACTAGAAATTAGACCATACCAATCTTTTTTATCACCAAAATTTTAAGCTCAGATTCATTGGGGTTCTCCCAAGAACGCATCACATTTGGTGGACATTCGATGACATCTCCATTCATTCCAATAATCTCTTCATTACTAAGAAATGCTTTGCCAGCTCCCTCAAGAACATAAAAGACCACAGGAAAAGGAAGTGCGTGCTTTTCAAGCTTTGCTCCCGCTTCAAGATAAAGTTCAACTAGCTCAATATCTGAAGCGAGGTAACGTTGAATTCCAGTAATCCCATCAATATCTAATACTTTTTTATATGATCCTAAAACTTCCATTCTATCCCTATTCCTCTTTAAGACTGGCCGCAAGAGCATAGGCCGCCTCTGGATCAACCATTCCACCAGTTACACATGGAAGACGCTTCTTTGGAACATAAGCAGTCTTCATGATAATTTCTCTAACTTGAAGTGGAGTTAGCTTTGGATTAATCGAAGCAATTTTAAGAGCAACATTGGTGACAAAAGGCGTGGCCATCGATGTTCCATTAAGTGGAATTTGACCACCTGCGATCTCTCCTCCAACAACTTGTTGTCCAGGAGCATAGATATCTACAGTCTCATTTCCATATTTTGAAAAGACCGCACGCTCATAGCTATCACGCTTTGAGTAATCCATTTCTGCAGAGTTTAGAGCTCCAACCACTAGCATGTTGTCATAACTATAACTTGCAGGATAATCTTCGTTACCTTTTAGATCTAAATCAATTCCACGTGCGTTCCCCGCAGCAACCATAAATAGAGTGTCTGGATTATTTTTAAAAATTTGATCCAACTGATAAAAACTATCCCTCCCTGGGGCCTGAGGATGTTCTGGGTACGAGATTGAAAAACTCATATTCACAAAACCAACACGATTATCGTGAATCATCTTATTCGAATGTGATAGGAGATCAACAAAGGCCACATCTCCGGCCATACCAATAAGCCCAAAGTTATCGACTCCGTCTAAAGCGACTGATGCCACATGGGTGCCATGAGAAACGGGATATGGAAAGTGAGTAATAAATAGTGTTTCATTAATATTGTTTCGACTGATTTCAAGCCCAAGTCCGGCATCATTTTGATGCTGCCAACCAAAAACATCATCGACAAAACCATTGCCATCATTATCGATTCCATCCATCGGATCATTTGGGTTGTTCCAAAGCTTATGAGTAAGATCAGGGTGACGAATATCAAATCCCGTATCAATCACCATCACAGGTCTTCTATTAACATTGTTAAAAATTGAAAGCTTTCTCTTCGCCTCATCTGGAGAATTATTGTTTTTAATAATTGAGGGAATGTCTAATTCTTGATCCTCAATAAATTCACCAATTGGAGTTCCATCAGATCGATATGATTTAACAGAACGGATGTGCTTATTGGTCTCTTCAACATCGAAGTATTCAAGTTCAAAGTAGCGATTAATCTCTCCATCACTTCCGGCCACATCAACTCGATTTGGTCTCGAAACAAAATTACTAAGATCTTCTGGATCAAAGTGATGAATGGCCTGCAATTTTCCCGACGGAGAATACTTCCATGCTTTTTGAAGAACCTTCTCCCAATCGTCATCATCAACACCTAGATACTGTTCTTTTGAAACTAACTTCATCCCGGAATTTGGATAGTAGACAGTCTTAATAAAAATTTGATCAGAGGGATACTCGAAGATCGCTTTATATGTATGAATCCCATCAACACTCCACGAATCAGATTGCATAAGCTGATCACCGTCGTAGAGCTTCAATCCAGTTTGTCTTCCATTAGGTCTGAAGTATTCACGTTCGACAACCACTAGGCCATTTTTACATTCATATTCACTGTAAAAACGAGATGTGGGGTCACTCTCCCCCACTGGGCATTCCACCGCAAGAGCTTGGCCAACTATTAGACTGAGTCCTAATAAGTGAAGTTTATTCATAAGATCTCCTAAAATTTATCATTCAGAACATATCATGCTTTTCGCACCGCGTCACAGATTCTATAGATTTTTCACATATACAAACATTTGGGCCCATTAGCTTGTGCCATAAATGCAAAACATCTATAATTTAAATATATTTAGCCTCGCTGCTTAATTGACCCATATTTTTTTATTTTGAATGACCCCTA
The DNA here is from genome assembly GCA_965140515.1 of Bacteriovoracaceae bacterium. Taxonomy (GTDB): domain Bacteria; phylum Bdellovibrionota; class Bacteriovoracia; order Bacteriovoracales; family Bacteriovoracaceae; genus JAGLCH01. Next base: position 175,194 of record OZ223251.1, read on the forward strand.
AGTGGCGAGGCTAAATATACCTTTAATTTCAACACCTTATTGCCTATCCCTTAATATTGAGAAAGAATTAAGCGCCCCCTCTCCCAAAGAGGAGTAAAATAGAAGATGACACAACTTAATTAAGATTAGGGGGTGGAAGATGAAAACAATTTTGATTGCTGCAGCACTCATCGGTTTTCTGGCACCCAGTGGGCTCGCATGCTTTTACAACAGCTCTCATGCGATGGATGTTGATGAACAGGGACTGAGAACGGATATCTATGATGAGCTCCCGATAGTAACTGAGCAAAATTGGCACAAGAAGCGAATGTCCCTTGAGAAAGGGCGTTTCCCCAGTAGTGTGACACCTGAAGAAGAGCAATTTATGAAGAAAGGATTTTACTTCGTTGATCCAGAAACAGGACGAACATGCTTACAGATTGGTGATGAAACAGACTGCGAGCTTGATGACACCGATAAGTAGCGGATTCACTTTTTTCAATTAATTTTTCCTTAAACAAGTTTAGGAATGGGCTTCTATGCCCAATACCACTAACTATAACCAGAAGTTAGGAGAGCAAACGATTAAGAAATGCATAGAGGCATAAAGTGCTCGGTTTTTTGCAAAAAATAAGAAACGATGCTAAATTTTTCTTGAGGTCGTGGCGGCGCGATCTCTTCCAAAATCCAAATCGTTAGAAGGGGCCCAATTTTTTGGGCCCCTTCGCTTTTTAACTTATGAGTTAAATTTTTGAACCATAGAAGTTAAGCGCTCACTTCCTCCAAGGATCAGATTGTGAGTCATGGTTTTGAGATACTCGGCCACTGGAACTCCACTCATTTCCGCCAGCATATATGAAGCATCATCAAAATCGGTGGTAACCCCCATCCCTTTAACCTGAGATAAGAAGTTAGCACATTCACCGTAAACCTCTTTCATCATCTTTCCCTGCATTGAATAGCCGGGATCAGCGAAAGCACTTTTAGGAAGAAGAAAATCATAAGTATGATTTAGAATGTCGAGCAGATACTTCTCCCCACTCATCCCTTCGTGAAATTTGAAGCCGTAGTGGTCCATTCGATTCCACCAGTCACTGCCAGGACAAAGGGTTGGAGGGATCGCCATTACAGAGCCCTTTGAATCGTGCTTAAAAATGTCTTGAATGAGATCTAAAGACTTCTTTCCTGTCTCTGCTGTATCAAAAGGAGCGGGGTAGATAAATGAGAGACTCGTGAAGATATCGCTCTTCATCGCCTCACCAGTCACATTTAAAATGTGATCACGTCCACCATTTCTCTTACTGTGGGCGATTTCACAAATTCTTTCGTCACCAGATTCAATTCCAAAGAAAAGACTCCTAAGGCCAGACTCTCTCATCATTCCAAAGTCTCTTGGATTACAATTATTGAGTGAAGAAAAGATTGAGTAGTGAATCTTTAATCCCCTTCTCATAATTTCTTGTGCGAGTTCAGTTGCATATTTCCATGGGGGATTTGATCCAGCAAATCGAAAGAAGTTAATCCCCTCAACTTGTTGCAAGCGCTCAATCTCATCAACGACCTCATGGATTGGTCTCCTTCTTGACCCCAATCCATTGAGGTGGTTGTGAACACAAAAAGCGCAACTATTAAAACAACCTCTTGATTCATCAATTACTCGCATCTTAAAGAACTGGTCGATATTGGGATAAATTTCTTTGTCATAACGGGGAAGCGGATAGCGATTAAATTTTCTAACAAAGTCAGATTTTAAAAACTTTGACTGCAAAACAGCTTTTGGATCATCTAAGAGTGCCTCAAAGATTTCTTCCCCCTCTCCTTGAACCACGAGATCAAATACATCAGAGAACTTTAAAAAAGTTTCTCCGGTATATTGGGCCACAGGCCCCCCACAAGTGAGGATAACCTCTGGGAATTGCTGACGAATGGCCTTCGCTATTTTAACGGCATTATGGGCACCGACCCCGATCCACATTTTAAAAGCGACAATCCCCACATTCTCTTTTTCAATTTTTTTAAGAATTGAAGAGATAAGTTCATCTACTACTTGGCCCTCACACCACTTGCGGTCAGCTTGGTAATCGAGAAGAAGTTTGTCATCAGGACGCTTATTTTCTTCTAAAAGTGTGACAATTTTTCCGGCGTAATTATGTCGGCTTTTTTCCATTACACGACCAACAGTGTCGGGATCTTGAAGATCCATCACTTCAGCTGAGTATCCTTTTTGGATACAAACCATGGCCAGCGCTGCGACAGAATTGTCGGGAATAAAGGTATTTGCGTTCAACATATACCCGGCATAGTTAATAAAAAGAATCTTTTTTGAAGGGTCAAATTTAGTTTTCATAAATGAAATTTTACTTGCAATTTACCTCAATTCTCCAGTTAAGAAATTCTTAATCGTAAACGCAATTTAATTAACTGGCACATTTTCTGAAGTTACATAAACTTTTTTTAAGAGGAAATCATGGAAGATTTTAACTTTGATATAAATTTAAATGACAAAAAGTTAAGGACTAACGTCACGACAATGGACTCGCTTTCAAAGCGTGTTCTAGGCCTTGATTGGTTCACACATCTTCCAAAAACATTTCTGAAAGACAAGAACGGCGAAGCAAAGGAATTTACCTTTGTCCCTTGTTCTTATCACGATGGGAAGGAGTTCCTCGAAGCAAACTCAGAAACTCTTTTCAACGATACGGTATATAACAACAACTTTGCCATGCTTGATAGCTTTAAGAATAAAGAGAGCTTCTATCACCATTGCGTGGATAACTTCGCACTCTATTGTGATGGAAGAATGGTTGGATATGCTTCTATCAATCTTCAGGATTGGAGTACTTACTACTTGCGATATATCAATGTGTTGCCAGAGTACAGAGGGCACAAAGTCATCGTTAATATCGTTGAGTTTATTATCGACACCATACAGGCCTATGGAATTACTAGAGTGCAGGCCGATGTATCCGTAAATAACCATAGTCAACTCGCGAAACATGTGCGCATGGGATTTTTAGTAACTGGCAATACCCAGTGTGAGCGTTGGGGAAGCATGGTGCACCTAACTAAATTATTGGATGAAAAAGCGAATGCTGTTTTTTCAAAACAATATTGTTTATCAACCTAAAAGACTTAAGGAGTCAAAGATGAAAAAGAGATACGGAACAGGTTGTTTCTAGTCATTAAAAGACTATGAAAAAGAAGTGGGGGCAAGTTTGTCCCCCTTTTTGTTTAAGGGGAGAGAGATGGGATTGAGAGTAAAGCTTGAATATTTTAAAAATTGGAAACTAGTGGATGAATTTCACGACAAGATGAAAGTGGATAATTGTGAAATCAATCTAAGCGGTTTTGCTTGCCAGAATCAATCTAATGTTATTCTCACCGGAAGCGCTGGAGGCTTCTCTGAGACTACTGATCGCGCGCTCTACGAATTAATCGAACGGCTCGTCATTTTTGAGGCCAAAGAAAAAAAATGCGCATTTGAATTAAAGGATGAAACAGGTGAGAGGACCAGTACCATTAGTTCAGAAGACCTTTTTAAATCAACAGATTCAGGAAATTGGAAAGAAGCACTTTCCAATGGTGTCGCAATTCACAAAACACCAGCACTTGCCAAACAACACGCAAAAAATGAGCTTCTTGAACGAGATGCGATCCTGGCCTCATGGTTTGGATTGACAAGACCAAAGCCAAAAACATTTCACTTTGACCCATTAATCAATGAGACATACTCAATTAAAGCCTACGAGCTTCCCACATTAAATGGACATACGACCGCAGTGGCAGTAGCAGTTCCAAATAAAAAGACAGTTCCCCTGCTATACGGATTTGCCTGTGATAGTTTTTGGGATAAGGCGCTAGAGAGAGCGTATATGGAACTTATTCAGAGAATTGGCTTTTTGATGGATGAACCCATTGAGCCACTAGAAGCATTTGAACCATCAGCTCTTTATCATCAAGAGTATTATCTCCAACCAGAAAACGCCTCAAAGGTTTTAAACTGGCTCAGTGGCCTACATTATAAGGGCCCTGTAGAAAGAAAAGATGCTGAATTTATGTTTATTGAATTTGATATTCCAGAGTTAACTGGAATGAGTGTAGTCAAGGCCATATCGGGACAAACAATCCCCCTAATTTTTGGCAAAGGTTACAAGATTGACGGGATAGAGATCGACAGCAGTCGATACATCCATCCCATAGCTTAATTAATCAATCTTATGTAAACTCCAACCATTTTGCCCTTCAGCGATAATTTGAAGCTCAGAGCCATCAATCTTTCTTCTTAGATTGTGAATGTGAACATCAACCGTTTTAGGAGCAACACTACTTGTCTTCCAGATAGCTTTCAAGATCATCTCGCGGCTTACAGGTGATCCATTACTGTTCTGAAGAACATTTAGAATTTGCTTCTCTTTCTTGGTCAAAGAGTCTAGCTCAACTACATTTTTAATACCAGTAATCATACTGCCTCTGAGAAGCGCCTGCTCAACTTTTACGATAAGCTCTGATTTCTTGAATGGTTTTAACATGTAGTCAATTGCTCCGCTCTTATAGCAAAAGCGAAGGGCGTCTTGATCGGCCATTGATGATACAACAACAAACGGGACGGCCATTAGGGCCTTTCCGTCAGGGTCACTCAGAAGGTCAAAGAGAGACCCATCTTCAAGAGTAATATCTGCAATTACCAAATCCGGTAGTACTCGCTCTTCAGTCATGGCCTCCCTAAAATCAGAGAGGTTTGTAAAGTAGCGAGTGTCATAGCGATGATCTAACGTCTTGTGATAAACAAAACGACAACCATCAAAGTCTTCCAAAACCCAAATGGAGTTATTCTTTTTCATTACAAACTCCTCGGTAGTGTAACAAACATATCGGTACCAAATCCTCGTTCATTTTCTTGAATAAACATATCGCCATCATACTTTTCAATCATTCTCTTGGTGAGACGGATTCCAAGACCGCGCCGAGTATCCATCAAGCTATCCTGTGCCGTCATCTTTTTAAAATCAGCGGCAGATAGCCCTGTTCCATTATCGCGAATAATAAAATTCACGATTTCATCATCCCCTTGAAGCTTAACAATTTCAACAACGGGATCTTCAATGCCATGCCCCAGTAGATTATCAACAGAGTTTTTCATCGTGTTGTAAAAGAGATGCACAAGATTGGAATGGGAGATATGGCATTTTGTCGAAACAAGACCAGAATCAAATTGAAACTCAATCCGATCAATATCATTCGAGTCAAAATGCGTTTTTAATAATTGAATGGTGTAGCTATAGGCATCAAAAAGCGATGAATCGAGTTCGCGCCCTCTTGGATTTTTAAGAGTAAATTTAACCCCTTCAATCATTTCATTGATTCGTCTCAGGTTAAATTGAGCTTGTTCTAAAAAGTCGCGGACCTCATCATGCTCTAAATTTTCCTCCAAAACTTCATCAAGACAGAACTCCACAGTGTGAAGCGGACTCACCATATCATGAGTGATAAGAGAGATAGACTCACCAATACGCGCCATTTTGTTTTGCTCAGCTTGCCTTGCCATCCAAGACTCAATCTCTCTATCGCGAACTTGAAGCTTGGTAACAAGCTTATTAAAGGTTTGCTCAAAGTTTGCAAGAGTTGTATCACAGTGAATAGGAATCGCTCTGGTTTTGCCCTTTTCAATATCAGCGAGGCGACTAAAGATAGTTCTAAGGGCCTCCAAAAAAGTCTTACGATTTAAAAAATAAACTCGTCCAATTGCAAGAAGCCCTCCAATCATAATAACACCAAAGGTGATCAGAAATTCACTCTTTGTATTAAGCTCCATATCAAAAGCAAATGAAGTCAAAATAACAAGCGCAGTCGAAGAAGCAAATAGGGCCACATTTTCAACCACAAAGAGATCATTTTTGGGATGAGCAATTTCTAATGACTTTAGTTCCTCGCTTAAGTCATAGCGCGAATTCAAATCATCGATAATTTTAAAGACTTCTTGCGAGGCTGTCGTATAAACAACACTTCCAAAAATTAAAAAGACATACAATATTTCGACCATCCAAAATTTTAATACGCCTTCTACTAGCGTTCCGCCACTTTTATCAAAAAGAAAAACAATCAAATAAAAGGCCGGAAGAACTTTTATAATACTACCTGTATAAGTTTGAAATACTCGATATTTTGGAAAAGAAAGAAGCAACCGAATAAAGTGCCTCTTCTCCTTGAAGTCCATCTTTTCAATTTTTTGTGAAGTAAAGCTGGGATAAAACTCCACAATGTCTCTCAGCATAAAACCGAACATCCACTTCTCTGTGATCAATGCCACAATCAAAAAAAGCATATCGACGATAAAAATGATAATCAAATCAAAAAAGGTCAGTTTAAATAGCAACCAAGTTGCACTGACAGCAGCAAATTGAATGACCAACATGCTGATTGGGTCAAAAATTTTTGTAAGACTATATTTAGTATCCAAAAGTCACCTACACTGAGGGCGCAAATCTCCCTCGCCAAAATCCAGATGCGTTTTTATCATATCCTGCATATTGGGTAAAGTTTCAATGAGATGTGTCAATTTTTCACGAAAATATGGATAGGGGCAGCGTTTCCCCTCTACACTTGACCCCGATTCACAGGCATAATTAATACTATAGATTTCATTTCTAGGAAGGATTGATGAAGAAAGTATCATTATTAGCGCTTACGCTGCTATCAACGAGTGTTTTTGCTGCCCCTTTTCAAGTTGTCACAGATAGAGAAAAAGAGATTAAAGAGATTGAAGCGGTTTCAGTGCAATTGCAAAAAATGGGAAGAATCCATGTTGTGGACATTTCCGATATTAATTTCAGCAAGTTATCATCAAAAGCACAGAAAGGATTGAGAACAGTTGATCTCAAGAGCATCAAAAACTACCATTATTCACTTCCTAAGAGCGGACGATTTGACGGACAGACTGCAATGGTTGTTGAAGAAGTCAAATCAGAGAATCTCTACTCAATCATTGAGCACCTAAGCACTTATAAAAGTCGTTACATTGGAAGCCCCGGTAATAAGGAGTCTGTAGATTGGGTTCTTGAGCAATTTAAGACTTTCGGACTAGAAACAGAAAAAGAATGCTTCACTGCTGGCTGGTATGGAACAGAGGCCTGTAATGCTGTAGGGATTAAAAAAGCAGCAACTCCTACAAATAAGACGATCGTAGTCATGGCACATCTAGATACCGTAGGAAAGGCATTTGCTGGAGCTGAGGACAACGGAAGTGGTGTTGCAGCAGTATTAGAGCTAGCTAGGATCATGCAAAAATACGATTCAAAAATGAACATTGAGTTCGTTGCAGTAAATGCAGAAGAAGTTGGAATCATTGGATCTGGTAAATATGTGAAAAAACTAATCAGCGAAGGGAGAAAGCAGGATATCCATCTAGCACTTACTATGGATGTTATTGGTTACAACACTTTCAACCAATTCAATATTGAAACCGCTAGTGAATATGAAGAGCAAGCGCAAAGACTGGCAGAATATGGAAAGCTCTACAGTACGCGTGATATTGTAATCAGTTTAAAACCATGGGGCAGTGATCATATGGCCTTCATTAAGAATGGGCTTCCAGGATTACTCTCAGCTCAAGATTGGGCAAATCACAATCCTTGCTATCACAAAGCATGCGATACTATTGATAAGATTGACTTTGACTACCTAAGAGATATCGCTAAGGCCAACCTCGCCTACCTCTTTGAAGAGTCTACATTGTAAAAAATTCAGAACCACTTTCGCGCAGCGTCAATAGTTGTTATTATCCCCCAAAATACTTGGGGGATTTTATTATGATTAAAAAGATAATATTGATTGCTTCTTTCTTAATGTCTGTCGCATCATTCGGTGGAGAGGTCATTGGAGCACGCTTCATTGATGAGGACGCTGAAAATGTTAAGATTAACAATTTCGAGATACACGAGGATTGGAAAGCTCCAGTTGTCGAAGTCAGATACGAAATTGATAACGTAAAAATGGGTGATAAAAATAGTTCCAACAAGAGGAGAAAGTCAGTTTACTTCCTCATTGATGAAGAGTTGCTAACTGACGCCCAACTGGATCTGATTAGCGAAGAAAGAGGATTCTTCTCGTCTAGTAAGAAACAGAGAAATCTTGCAAAATCACTATTTACGATAAAAAGAACTAGGGGTTTAAGCGGTACTGTTCTACTTCTCGAATTAAAGTAGTACTACTGCGCACCTAAATTCTTTACACACTGGCGAGACCCTAAGGTCTCGCTTTTTTTGGCACAGCATCTGCATTAATTAGTACAGATAAGTAATTTTTTATTTGTTTTCCAGTAGTTATTGGGTGGAAGACTGTACAAATTTTAGACAGGTGTAAGGCCATGAGAATTTTTGCCAAAGTTATTTTAACGATTTGCTTGATCACTAGCTGTACTATCAGTTGGGCCAACTCCCCATTTGACAGCTATGCAGAACTAGCTTTCAACTTCAATGCATCAGGGGCCCCTGAAATCGAAGCAGAAAAAGTTGACCAATTCCTAGTGCAAGCAAAGAGTTTTCTTAAAGAGAATAAAGATTCTGATTCAACAGAATATAAGCTTGTTGAATCAATGGTGCAAAAAATCAAAGTCTACCAATTCTTATTTAATCAATTTCACGGCAATATGCCTACGGGAGATGGCCGGCCAGAAATCTATAACGAGCTAGCTTATCAAGCGCTTAGAGGAGCATTTGGCGCAAATCCAAAACCTCGTAAACTTCTTATCTTTGAAGATGATCATAACTTTGATGGTCAAATTAAATCCCTTGCAGACATAACCGAAGGACTTACACCAACATCTTTCTTTATTATGGGAGATCCTACTGATGTTAAGGATTTTCCATCACTAATTAAAAAGAAAATTATGTTTCTTCAAGCGATGGCAAAGGACTCTCGTAAAAAGAATATGATTGCCAAGTGGAGTCTTGATTATAGCTTTAAAGGCAGAGAGATAGACTGTCAGAGTGTTTCTGAAGAATTCATAAATCAATGTGAAGTTACTAAAATTCTAATTGAAAGAAACCCAGACCTAGTTCCAACTTCTATCGAAGAAGTAACAGATCAAATAAATGAACATCTAACTCAGGCCAGAAAATATCTTTCTGAAGAGCTCGATCCAAATCAACTGTTTCAACTATTTAGAGACAAGTATGATCCAATGGCCAATATTAAAATGAATGAATTGAACCTAGTGGTTCCTAAAGTAACTGAAAAGTTCCCAATGCACACAATGGAACTTCAAAAGATTCTAACTGTTCACGGATTAAAACTGTTAGAGAGCCATCCTAAGATTCATAAAGAGCTACAATGGCTTACTCTTCCTCACCTTCAAAGAACATGTGACATCAATCCTTTTAAAAGAGATGCATTCAACTGCGGATACAAATCTAGGGGAAAATATGGGAAATCAACTGTCTCGCTTTTCTCAAGAAAGCTACTACAAGAAGCGTTGAATGATACATATCAAAAAATCGAAGATGAAGAATCAAGACTTATCGATCTTGAAAAACGTCTTGAAAATCTTTTAAGCGAAGATTACAAAACAATCCCAAGCTACGGATCAAACCGCGCTTGGATCAAGCACTACACTGAACAAAAGAGAGTAAATAAAGAGCTCAACAAAAAGATGATTGTAGAAATTGAAAGACGACCTCAAAGTTATGGTGCTGCCCTTATGGAAATGAACGAATTCATCCCTATGGCCAGCTTCCAATTAATCTCAATGGTTGAGGAAATCAATACAAAGCAATTCTACAGCAACTTGAAATCAGTTGGAGTTATCACCGCCCTAATCGCGAGTGCATTTATGACCGGCCCAGTAGGCATTGCCGCAGGTCTTGCCATTTCAGTATATGAAATAATTGAATACAGCTCGAAAACAAAAGACTACAAAAGCAAAGCTGCTGCTGCAACGATTGATTTCATCGATGCTCAAACAGGGGGCATGCTAAGCGATGATGAGCTTAACTTTCTTGGGGAGCGAATTAATCACCTTGAAGAGAAAGTGAAAAAATATAGAATGTACACTTACTTTGCCGCAGCGGGATTAATGAGTGCTCCAATTTCCTTTGGTATGCTCCTAGCAAAATCAAGTGGAAAAGTTCAAATCATGCTTGAGAATATTAAGTACCTGGAAAAGTTTGCTAAGCTTTTTGGACAATCAAACAAAGTACAATCCAAAGTTATAAGGATTATGCATACTCTTGGAATCAAAGATCCTACCAACTTTTTTATGAACCTAATGCAAACGAGAAAGCACTTGATGGAAATCCATGGATTAACTACTGCGATCTTAATCAAAAATACACACAAGCTGATTAAAAATCCCGAGCGAATTCACCTGGCCGAAAGAGCATTCGCCGGTACAGACTACTTTAAAAAAGCAATTGGTAACACGGCGATCGCCAACGACATTTTGACTACAATGGGTGAGATTGAGTACGATAATGTTAATTTTTTCAGTGAATAAAACATATTGATGCGCGTAATTTCGAACAATTAAACACTTAAACTAGGGCCATTCTCTATTTTTCAAGATGGCCTTTTTTACTGTTTTATAAACAAAAGAAGGTGTGTAGTATCCATCCAACGATTTTACGATTTGGACATTTGGAGCATTAAATATGGTTTTTGCAATCTATCGAGCTGAAGATCAGAGTTGGGTGGTTGCTCATGATGGAAAGTCTATTTCAAAACATGCCACTTTCGATGAGGCAAAAAAAATAGCATCGCTGCTATCCGTTGACCTCTGTGGAAAAGTTGAAGTTGTTGATAGTGACACCTACTTTGATGAGTTTGAACAGAAAGTTATTCTGACTGTTCCACCTACTGCGCTTTACCAATAAGAGATGACTAGCGGGATAATTCCCGCTATAGTTTTGACATGAAGATTTCTAAACTTGCCAAGAACATTGATCCCACATGGTTTAAACACCTAAGAGATGAATTTGATAAAGAGTATATGATTAAGCTCGAGTCATTTCTTGAGTGCGAAAAAAAAGCTGGAAAAACGATTTTCCCACAAGAGAGTGATATCTTTTCGTCACTTGAAGTGACTCCACTCGATAAAGTGAAGGTAGTTATTATTGGTCAAGATCCTTATCATGGAGACAACCAGGCACATGGTATGAGCTTTTCAGTCCGTCCAGGAGTTAGGCTTCCTCCATCCCTCAGAAATATCTACAAAGAGCTACAGAGCGATTTAGGCATCAATCCATCAGATTCTGGATATCTAATCAAATGGTCCAAGCAAGGAGTCCTTCTTCTCAACTCAGTGCTAACGGTAGAAAAAGGTAAGGCCGGCTCACATCAAAAAAAAGGCTGGGAAAAGTTCACAGACAAAATAATTGAAATTTTAAATGAACAAAAGTCGGATCTTGTTTTTCTTTTGTGGGGATCGCCTGCCCAAAAAAAGGCGAAAGGTGTAGATAAGCAAAAACATCACATCTTAAAAACCGTACACCCTTCTCCACTCTCTGCACATCGAGGTTGGTTCGGGTGTAAGCATTTCTCTATGACTAATGAATATTTAAAATCTAAGAATCTTGAACCGATTGATTGGTCAGTTGATTGATTACACTTCCCAACTCAACAGGAAGTGGACATAAAATCTCAATCCTCTCTCCCGTAAAAGGGTGCTCAAAACAAGTCTTAGTGGCGTGAAGAAAGATTCGATGAAGATTGTAATCTTTTCGAAAACGTCGATTAATATCGCCTTTACCGTACTTAGTATCTCCAACCAGATTAAAACATCGCCTGGAAAAGTGCCGCCTAATCTGATGTTTTCTACCCGTCTCAATCTTAACTCGCAAAAAAGTACAATCCTCAAAGACGTCTAATGGAAAGTAATGAGTAGTTGCGTGCTGTTTAACACCTTTGTCATTGGACAATTCAAATGTGTAGGTACCATCCTCAAAAATTTGACGACGGGCCAAACAAAGATATTCCTTTTCAACTTTTTCCGAAGACCAAATTTTTTGAATCGCCGCTGCGGCCTCAGAAGAAAGCGCAAAGATAACAATTCCCGAAACTGGTCGGTCAATTCGATGAATAGGATAAAGGTAGTGCCCAGTTTGCTCTTTAACATACTTCATCAAATGAGTTCTCTCATTCGATTCAGACTTGTAGGGATGGACAAGTATCCCACTGGGCTTATTAACTACGATATAATGATCGTCTTGATAGAGGACTTCAATTTCCATTAGTAACCCGACAAAAGCTCCGTTAATTCATAAATTCCAGCAAAGTCAGCAAGGTCTGCTGCATTGTATCCATCTTTTGTCACAATATCTGTTCGTGCACCTCTTTCAATCAATAAAGTAGCAATATCAATTTCTTCGCTCTGAATAGCAATCGTGAGCGCAGAGTCGTTCATCATTTTTGTAGTGACATCGAGATCGGCGCCGGCATCAATTAGAAGTCTTGCAATATCATAGTACTCCATCTTAATTGCAACAATTAGAGCTGTCCCATTATCAGAATTTTCAGTCGCGTTGAGATCAACCCCTCTTGCGATTAATTTTTGAACAGCATCAATATTTCCCGCAAGCGCAGCTTGAATTAGCGGAGTCCAACCATAGTAAGACTGATTGAGGTTAATATTTTCATTCAATTCGTAATCAAGCACTTCACGATCATTATAAAAGATCGCTTCCATTAGCATTGACTCTTCATTTCGAGAGTTAATTACATCTTGAACTGGGGCACTAGAAATCTTCATAACCTCTTCACCAAGACATTTCGTACCAACTTCCCAAGGCTCACACTTAGCTTCAACCTTACAGCTTCCTCCATCTTCATAGATGAAGTCTTCGCCTCCAGAAATAAGAACACCAAGAAGCTCCCCTGTCGTAGAGTCAACGACCGGTGACCCCGAGTTGCCACCAAAAGCATCAAGAGATGTCATCACCGAGTTTTCGCCACTTTGAAAAGTATTACCGCCGGAGGTCACTTTCATTGGGAGTCCAGCAGGATGTCCAAGCATTGTGACAAAGGTTCCTGCAGAAAATTGATCTTTACTTATCACAAATGGATCACGACCTCTGGCGGCCCTCTCCAGTTGAACAATTGCGTAATCAATTCCAATATTGGGAAGATAAGTTTTAGAGACAATTCTCTTACAGGCGTAGACATTTTCCATCGCCATCGAATTGTCCTTAGCATCAAGAATAGTATAATCAAAAATCCAGCTATAATTAGCGCAGTCAGAATATTCAAGCATACAGTGACCAGCAGTCATCAATAGATCCGGTGCCACTAAAAATCCAGTACAATCAGATAGAACTGGCTGATTAGAAAAGTTGATACTTGAACACATTCCGTGGTCAACAAGTGTTTTCTTTTCAAAACTAAAAGTCCCATCTCCAGCATCTTTGATTTTTACATTTGCCACCATTGCAGCAGTAGATTTACCAAGCTTTCTTATAGAGCTTTTACCAAATTCGTAGATATCAACACGAGAATCTTTTCCATAGATGGTCTTCTTTACTGTTTTAGCAAAGGTTGGGCCGGCCAATAATGCTGCAATTAAGATCGCGGTGAATTTATTCAAAATATACTCCTGATGATGCTATGGCACAAAATAGCATAAAACAGGATTTGGGGGGGGGTAGAGTGAAAAACTTACACTCAAAATTATGAGCTAAGTCGCTGATATTTTGTGGTTATTTAATGTAAAGTGAGCGAATTTTCTCAAGCCTCACATTGATTCCCCTTATTACAGAGACCATTGACTCTCTAGAGTGATCAATCTCAACCACATATTTTGTCGCCCCATAGGCCTTGAGAAGACCCATTCCTCGCATATGGAGAATTGTTCCAATTCCCTTATTCTGAAAGTTCTCAATAACAGCGAAGTAATCAATTCGCCCTACGTTCTGAGAATCAATATGGGCGATGACGAGACCAACTGGTATACGCTTAAAGTATAAGACTTCCCACAAACGCTCGTCGAAATACTCTCTCTCCATTAGGGCATTGAAATATTCTGAGAAGCTATAAATGTCACCCTTTGAAGCATTTTGAGCGATATCGAGAAAAGGAGAGATCCCACATTTACCAAAGGGAACAAACTCATATTCCGTCTCATCAAATTGTGCCAGAACTCCATTCCAAGCGATGAGGTCACAGCAATAGACGTGCTCCTTTTCATCTTCAATGAAACCGAGTTCTTCTAAAACCATTACTAATTTTTTATCGCAGGATTCATCTAATTGAACGGTAATTGAAACAACTTCTTTGCGACACTCAAAACGTTCTAAAAAAGCTCTGAGCTCATCTGCATGGCATTTCTTTTTTGGAATGACGACCGGGTAGCCTTCAATTTTTTCGAAAAATTTAATATTGCTCATACCGTGACTCACAAAGAGTTTATCTTAGGTTTAACTAAACAATATCACACGAGAGAAAAAAGTCACAGAAATAGTTGATGTTTTCTATCGAGGCGCAACATCTCCGATTGGAAGCAGTAATTCAGAGGAGTGACGTCCACTCAAATCGGAAATCTCTAAGTCGCCCCCATAGCTTGAAGCTATCCCTTTTAACTCCTTAAATAATTCTTGTGACATTTTGTGATCATTGGGACGATTGTCGATAAATGAGATGATGTTGTAAGGAACAGATCTTTTGATCTCGACTATCAACTCTGGGTTCTCATTGTCACTATGAAAAATTGAATCAAAGCAGTGGTCCGCAACTAATGCAAAAAGCTTTCGTATACGCATGGGATATTTCTCGGCCCATGAATTGTGGTCAAACTGGGTTCTGAATGAAAGTTGAATTCTCCTATCATCATACTTTTCAAAGGCCACTTGAATGGCATCGTTTACGATATGGAGGATATCTGCAACAGGCTCATTTTGATTATCATTAATAACTCTCCCCATAAGGCGATCCAACTCGCTCATTGATCGATCTAAGTCAGCTGACTGAGATGCAATAAGCTCATTTTGTGAATCAATCATTTTCTGCATCTCATCAATTTTAAGCTGCCCTTCTGATTGTTCGTTTTTTTGATCCATAATATCTCTGATAATGAGAAAGAGAGCAGGCTCCCCTTCAACTTCGCCGCGAAAAAGTAATAACTCCACGTGGTGCTCTCCCCCATGAAAATCCCTAAGTACCCATTCTTCACGCTCTGTACCTATGGCCATGGCGCGAGAGAAAATCTCATTAAGATAACTAGCAGAGTCCTCCTCCCCTTTTTGGAATTCTGGAGAAAAGTCAGCAAGAGTATGTCCTTTGAGCTCCGACGTTTCAAAAAGAGAAAAAAGTTGGAGGGCCGCTGCATTTGCAGAAATAATGCCTCTCTCTAAACCGTGTACAACAATTGCTTCGGGGCAATTATCAAAGAAATAGCGACTAGTGATATTGTTAATAAACTCAGCTCTATGGAGTTCCTGATCTTCTGAACTAGAGCTTCCCAAATCAAGAATATATTTCACGTGATTATCGTCACCAAAAACGGGTAAAATTCTGTGGTGGATTAAAAGTGTATCTCCAATTGCAGTTGGGTGCTCAGAACTAAAGCGGGCACTCCCACCATCTTTGACCGAGTCAATAGCATCCCTAATCTGATCAGCAGATACCTTCGAGTGTCCCCACCAGAAAGTATCCCAAACATTGACGCCACAGATTTCATCCATATTCATTCTAATGGACTCTAAAACACCTTTACTCACTTCAACGATTTTTCCCTCAAAGTCTAACATCATGACAAAATCAGGATGATTCTTAAATAATAGCTTCTCACGAAAATAGCTCCCCTCTGCTCTCTCCCACTCTTTATGAAAAAAGATGTAAAGAGCGATGGCCGCAAGAAAAATACCAAGTGTTAAGAAGGTGAAAAAGAGCTGAATAGAGAGATTTATAGATGAAAGTGAGCGATGAATTAACTCTGTCTCAATTCCACTGAGGACAACAATCTGCCACGGCCGATAAACCTTAGTTACAATTATTCCATTCTCAAAATGAACAGGGTTGCTACCAGATAGATAATCCTGATGACTGTAACCATCTATAATCATCGTGAGAAATCGATCCTTAGGCCTAGTCTCCCCAGAATAAAACAACACCTCTAGCTTTTGATTGGGAAGAACGCGCCCTACAAAGAGGTTACTCCTCAAATGTTTTTCAGCAAAGTTTGAGACCTTAAGGGTGTCGACAAAATCACTCATGGCCTGATCAAGCTTCTTCTCTTTGAGCTTAACAAGTTTATTTTGATAAATGGCCAATCCATGAGTCAATTCCGCACGTCTAGATAGCCCCTCCTTCAAGTTTTCAATATAGAGATCTTCAAAGAGTCCAGAGAAATAGAAATTTGAGAAAACGGTGCAAGCAATGACCCCAATCATCGATAGAGCGAAGCTCAAGCGCATATATTTTCTTAGCTTTGTCATCGGCCACTTCACCTAAAATGTATCTAAACTCTTCGGATGTGTTTGGAGAAAAATAATCCTAATTTTGTTTAAGCTTAGGCCTAAATATCTAAAATTATAAATAATGCTTAGTAACGCAAGGCGGCGGCTCAATGGGCCGTTCCTTGACTAAATCCGACCTTCCCGATATCTTTTAGCCGAATCCTAAATTAACCTAAACCGATCCAACTATCCTATTTACAGGGGGTTTTAAATGTTTGATCTTTCAAAAAACACCTCGATCACATCGAGAAGAATTAAGGGGAGTGTTATTAGAGAGCTTCTAAAGCTTACTAATAATCCAGAGATTATCTCACTTGCGGGTGGGCTACCTTCTCCAGATAGCTTCCCATCAGAAGACATCGCTGCTTGTGCTCAAAAAGTACTATCAGAAAGACCAGAGGTTGCACTTCAGTACTCAACAACTGAAGGATTCCCAGAGCTAAAGAGAGAAATCTTAAAGCTAATGGAAAAAGATGGCTTCACAGGATTAACTGAGGACCACATCCTCGTTACTTCTTCATCACAACAAGGGCTTGACCTTGTTGGACGTCTTTTTGTTGACCCAACTGACCCTGTTCTAGTTGAACTTCCAACTTACCTCGGTGCACTTCAAGCATTCTCTGCTTATGGTGCTCATTTCATCGGTGTTAAATCTGATGACAACGGTATTGATTTTGACGATCTAAAGATGCAACTAACTGCACTTCGTCACACTGATGAGCACTACAAGTTCATCTACTGTGTTCCAGACTTCCAAAATCCATCAGGGGTAACTTGGAATAAAGAAAGAAGAGAAGAACTAGTTCAAATCGCAAACGAGTACGGACTAATCGTGATTGACGATTCTCCTTACCGCGAACTACGTTTCGAAGGTGAAAAACCACCTGCGCTTGGTTCTCTTGATATCGACAACGTTATCACTTTGAGAAGTTTCTCAAAAATCTTCGCTCCGGGTCTGAGACTTGGGTGGATTGTTGCAAACCCTAAGGTTATTAAGCAACTGGCAAAATGTAAGCAATCAACAGACTTATGTGCAAACAGCCTTGGTCAGCTAATCGCTGCTGAGTACCTAAAAACTGGAAAGCTCGAAGGACATGTTCAAAAGATCTGTAATATCTACAAAGCAAAAAGAGACGTTATGCTTAACGCTCTTGAAAAGTACATGCCAGAAGGTGTTACTTGGACTCGCCCTGAAGGTGGACTATTCCTTTGGGTACGTCTTCCAGAGCATATCTCAGCTGATGATATGTTTACAGAAGCAATTGATAAAAAAGTTGCATATGTTATCGGGAGTGCTTTCCACTGTAACAACACTGGACAAAATACAATGCGTCTCAACTTCTCATTCCCTACTCATGAGCAGTTGGATGAAGGGATTAAGCGTCTCGCAGAAACTATTAAATCTAAGATGTAATATAATCCAAAAAAGGGCCCGCATTTGCGGGCCTTTTTTATAATAGTTCTTTAAGCGATCTGTAATCTGTTTTACCCGTTCCTAAAATAGGAATCACTTCAATCTCTTTGACTTCTCTAATATTAGAAAGACCTGAGAAACCGGCCTCTTTAAGGAATGTGTTCGCCTCTTGGCGGTCGGCAACAATAGTCGTAAAAAGAATAATCTCAGGCCTTCCATCAGTTTCTCTCGCCTCTACCGCAATCGGAATCAGGCCATCCTCACGCTTATAATGTTTTAAAAGCTCAGTTTCAATCGCAGGAAGAGATACCATCTCTCCACCAATCTTAATAAAACGCTTTAAACGCCCAGCAAATGTCAGATAATTTTCCTCATCTTGAAACAGAAGATCCCCAGTCTTATAATATTGCTCACCATTGATTTCAACAAAGGGACTCTCGCCTTCATAATTGAGATAGCCGCCAAAGATACTCTCCCCCTTTACCATCAACATACATGGAGTGGAATGATCATCCTTAATTTTAGATGGATCATTTGGATCGGTGAGGACATACTCAACATTGGGTAGAATTTTTCCAATTGTTCCAAGCTTGGAACTCCCGTAGGGATTAAGAGCGAGAACAGGAGAACACTCTGTGATCCCATATCCCTCAAGAATTTCAATCCCCTGGCAAGTACTTTGGGCCAGATCAAATACTGAGTCAGGACACTTCTCTGCTCCAACAACAGCGATACGAAGGCTACTCAAATCTAATCCCTTACTTCTTTTAAGAATGCCATTTAGAAATGTTGGAGTACCAACCAAAATAGTAGGTCTATATTTCTCAATGATTCTAGCAAGAATATTCGGTTGGGTTGGATTGTTGTGATACACAACAGGAATTCCCAAAACCAGTGGCAAGGTCACATGAACGGTCAATCCAAAGGAGTGAAATGGTGGCAAAAATCCGAGAAGTTTATCTCTTGAATAAATGGGCACATAATCGAGTACACTCTCAACATTGGCAAGAACATTGCGATGACTCAACGGAACTGTTTTTGGAAGATTCTCCGACCCACTTGTGAATAGGATAGCTGCTGTATCTGAAACTTTATATTTCAGAAGCGCTTTCATATTGAAGTATCCAATGAGTGCGGCCTTAAGCTTACGAGTAAGAGTGACTTCAGTCTTCAAATTTTCAAGAGGAAAGAAAAGATCTTCATTGCCATCAAGCTCGATTCCCTGATCTTTCAATTTTGTGATCAACTGATTTGCAGTAATAATTTTCTTAATTCCTAAAGACTCAATGGCATGGTTTAGATTCCTCTTTCCCACAGTCCAATTGAGCATAACCGGCGTTTTCCCGGAGGCCATAATTGCGAGGTAGGCAACAACGGAAGCAGTCGAAGCGGGCAACATAAACCCAATATTCTCCCCTTCTAAATCCTTTACGAACTCACGAACTACAGCAACGCTAATGACAATATCTCGATAAGACTTAACCCCTGCGTTTCTCTCGGCAACAATTTTTTGTCTCGGATTTCTTCTTGCTTGATATAAGAAAGACTCCAAAATATTGCTCTTTGCTTGAAAGCGGATTCTATTTTTCCAATTACCTTGGGCGTACCAGTCAGCATGGATTCCCTCATCTTTCCCCAGCTCATCTTCATCATCTAACGGAAGTTCATCTTGAGCATAGAGAAGAGCATCAGAAATGGTATTGATTTGATCAGTATTGGCGTCCATTACACCAAACTCTTGATCGATCCATAAGATAAATTCGGCCTTTGCTAAGCTATCCATATCGAGATCGATCGCAAGGCTCATCTCATCTTTTAGATCCTTAACTCCAAGTTCATTTCTTAAATAATCATAAATGGTTCTTCGCGTTCCCGATGTGATGACATCAAGTGAAGGCCTTAAATCCTTAATCTTTTTCTGAAGAACTTTTCTCAAAATTAGACGACGCTTAAAGAAATAGTATGGAACAATATAGCGATCTTCTGGAATTGCGTTGTAGAAATTCTCAAGATATGAGTTCATCTCCTGCTTTGACCCTTCATATGGGAATGAGTCATCTAACTTGAACTCAACTGAAACTTTTCTCTTTGGAATAAAGAATACAAGGTTTAAAAGGATCATTGAGAGGAACCAGAAAAGTTCTCTCCATCCCATGGCCGGTCTTAGACCTGTTGCCCCAAAACTTAAAGAACTCCCCCAAAGACCTTTTGTTCTAATTAGGACAATCTGAGGTTTTTTCTTCGTACGATTTAAAATGGTATGAACAGAACTTGTTCCATGAACAAGTTCATGATCCTGACGATAAATTCTTCCAGATGGGTAAAGTAAAAGCTCATTACCGGAGTCAATTTCTTCAACCAGTTTCTCAACAGCAGTGTTGATAGCATCAACACCTTTAGTTCTTACCTTAACAATATCTGGAATAGGAAAGAAAGGAAATAACCTCTGAACAAAGCGAATAAGAGGTCGTTTCAGTTGATCCTCATCAATAAGAATTCCTGGACAAAATTTTCTTCCAAGAATGGCCATGAGAATCAATGGATCAACATAAGCGGGGTGATTGGGTAAAAATAAAACACCACGACTTTTATCGATTTTGAGTTCGTCAAAACCTGTGATCTCAACTTTGTATCTCAATCTCAATACGAGATATACTAACCATGACAAGATGTTCTTAAACATCGACTTCCTCCTCTAAGACCTAGAGCAAATATATCAATAGAAAAGAGTATTAACTAGAGCGGGACTAGTTATTGAGGCGAATCTGGATCAATTTTTGCGCCATTTCCACAAAACCGTCACCACTTTTTCCACAGGTTACCCAAGTGGGATGTGCTGAAAGTTGATTCCAGTATTTTTTGATGTTTGATACGCCGACACTTAAATCAAATGCTTCAAACATTGGCGCATCATTTGGAGAATCACCGATGAAAATCATTTCGTCCCATTTCGGAATTTCACCTGTTATTCCAGGGGCCCCCGCGCTCAACCATGCTCTAATACCCATACACTTATCGTATTCTCCGTACCAAGTATTAACATGAATGCTAGAAAGTTTTGCGTTCGCGCCTTCTTTTTCTAGAAATTCAAGCAATCGCTTAACTTCCTTCTCTTCCCAAGTCGGAACATCCTCACATATGTCGATTGCAAGGTCATATTCTCTATAATCCTGATCTGAGGCCCACACTGCGTTGGGAAACGCTTTAAGTATCTTCTCTTTAAGGCCTTGGGTGCGTTTTCGAACTTCTAAGGACTTATCACCCAAGGTGTCTAGGCGTCTGCGAACTCCATCCTGCATAAAAAAGGCAAAGGCCCCATTTTCGCCCACCACAGCATCCACCGGCCAAAATCTCGCAAAGTGATCACACCAAGAAGCTGATCGCCCAGTTATGGGCATCAGAAGAAATCCTGCGTTCTTTAAATCCCAAATGGCCTGATAAGATTCCGCAGTGAGAACGCCCTCTGTAGTCACGGTATCATCCACATCAAAACAAATCATTTTGATCTTTTTTAAAGATTCATCCGATGCCTCAGACCAATTCACCACATTATTCATTGCGACCTCACCTCAACCAATTGTAAAATACTATATATGAACTTGATTATTATAAAACTTGCTTCCCTATTACTAAAGCTTTTTTCATTCACCCTAAGAATGAAGCACCACCATGCCCCAATTGATGAGATAGTGAAGAAATCGGGAGCGACAAACTACACCGTTGCGATTTGGCACAATGATCTTTTGAATTCCTTCATTTCATTTAGAAAAGGAAAATATGCGGTTATGGTCAGTCAATCTAAAGATGGAGAGATTGCGACCACAATTGGTGAGAGTTGCTCAAAATTTAAATTTGTAAGAGGCAGCGCCTCGCGGGGAGCAAAGAGGGCCCTATTGCAACTTATTAAACTGATGAAAAACGACGGTATTCCAGGAGTGCTAACAGTAGATGGACCTAGAGGTCCAAGGCATGTGGTAAAACCAGGAATTATTGAACTGGCTAAATTAACAGACTCCTGTATCCTTCCAGTGATCTGCTATCCAAAGCGCCACCACATCTTTACCAAAAGTTGGGACAAGTTTCGTTTAGCTAAGCCTTTTACCACTATTCATGTCGACATCGGTAACCCCATCACCATTCCTGCAGAATTGCATAAAGATGATTACCAATCGATTTGTGATCAAATACGCGATGAACTCCATAATACGGAAAAAAGACTCTTAGAATCAATACCCGCGTAAAACAGTACAAATTAATTCACCATTCTTAACTCATTTGGCCTTTGTTTCCATCCGTTTAGACAACTGAACAACCGGTATGGATAATGCATTATGAGTCAGATTATTGTTATTAGAAAACCAGATAAGCTTCGAGAATTAATCCGTGAAAACATCGAGGATTATTTAGGACATCAGGCCATCATTAGAAATGATGTCGAAGATGCAGTTTCAATGCTCAACATCGTTAGAGATGTTAGCCTCATCATTATCTATCCGGAAGCGCAAGCAGATCTGGAAAATCTCGATGCATTATTGAACGATCGGGACATCCATACAAAAATCATTTGTATTACGGATAAAGACAATTGGAATAATGATCTCTTGGGATTTGAGTATATTTCTCCTGAAGAGCACTGGCTAACTGTTATTAAAATTGCTGCGGATATCCTTCGAGTCAATATTTATGATATGGCCAATAATATGCTCGAGCGCTACAGCCCTTTTGCTACCGCAGATCTGTACCTGTTCGAGCGAATCCCCTTCAATATCTATGAAAAGACAGTAAAAGGGGAAAAAGAAAACTTCAAAGTCGTGCTCAAGATGGGAGAGAAGATCTCTTCAAAAGAAGTTCGCGCATTGATTAAGCAAGGAAATAAATATCTTTTCGTAGAAGAAGATAATCTCATTCCTTTTATCACCGTTATGGTTGAGCGCTTTGAAATAAGGCAAAGAGAAAGCCATCTCGATCCCAACCAGTCTGTCTCAACTTCAATTGAATTGCACAATCAAACCCTATCAATACTGCACAAGATGGGCTACCACAACTCAAGCGCGATTGAAACACTTGTTGAATCCACCATCAATTCACTCATTGAGATGTGGCTAAAAAAGAAGAGGCTATCTAAGCTTCTAAATATTCTTATTCGCAGCAATGGAAATCTCCTATTCCAGCACTTCACCATGACGGCCATTATTGCAGCTGAAATGTATGAAATGATGTCTGATATAAAGAATGACGAAAACACTCAAAAACTGGTGTATGCATCATTCCTTCACGACATTTCGATTTACTACAATTTCAACCTGATTCGCGTCTATACCAACGAAGGATACGATCTCGCCAAACTTGGAAAATACGACAGGAAAAGAATCTGGTCTCATGCCAAAGATTCGGCCCAAATTGCCAGAGAGCTTGAGGTTCCTGAAGGTGTAGAAAATATGATCCTACATCACCATGGGGCAATGGATGGACTTGGTTTTAGCGATGAAATCTCAGAGACATTTTCCCCTCTTACTCATATCTTGATCATTGCGGAAAGATTTTCTTTTCATGTGATTGAAGCGCACTATTTTTCAAATGAAGAGCTAAATGTGACGAAGATAATTAATAATATCTTCAAAGAGTTCCCCGAAGAAGAGCATCAATATATTGAGCACCTCAAGGAAGTCTTCATTATTGAGAGAAAGCTGCAAAAATATGACGAAACATCAAACGCTAGTTAGGTACCTTTTAGTTCTACTCCTACTGACATGCAATTCCTTCGCCCTTGGTAAAGAGGTACATGCGATTTCTTTGGGTCCTGTGAAACTAGGAGAATCCAGAGTTCCGATCAATTTAAGTGACTTTAAAGTCAGAACAAATATTGCGAAAGATATTATCAAAGTTGAACTGATCAAAGGGTCAACTCAATGGATTAGAGATAAATTTAATCTTCTTATCCCCAGAGCTCGCCTCAGTATCACTATTTTAAATCAAGATCTCAGTATTGTTTTAGACCACAACAACTCATCCATCATCCCTGAAAAACACAAGGGATATCACTACACAGAAGTTTTCTTCTCACTTTTTGATTCCAATAAACTCACCGTTTACCGCGGAAAAAATGAATTGGGTAAAATTTGGCTTGAGGCCAGACCTCCTTCAAGTAAGACCAAGACAAACCTCATCGACTATTCTTGTTCTCGTTATGGACTAAAACTGGAGGGGATTGAAGATGAGTATATCTCTGTGGGGTGTAGATTAGAGAGACTTGGAAGTTTCGGCAAAGAGACTCCAAGACTAGAAATCACATGGTCAGCGACTAATCTTCGCCTACCGAATGATGCCAATGAGCCCTATATCGTTGTCATGACAAAAGGTAGAAATGCGGAGCTTGAAGTTGTTGATCGATCTGGCAAAACCAAGATGGTTAAGTTCTCCGCTAGTTTCCCTAAGCGACTGAACCGGTTTAAATTAGGATTAGGAATTGGGCCTTATCAATTTGAATCGAAAGACTTTGGTCAGAAAAAATCGTCAACCGCTCCATCAGCGATGCTCTACTCAAATTTGATGTTGAGTCAATCGACATCTCTAAGAATGTTTGATGCCTTGGTAGCAAAAAACAGTGTCTTTAATAACTTTGGGGCTTATTTCGCATATGATCTAGCGAATATCTTAGACGACAGAATCCAAATTGTTCCACTGATTGGTTTTCAACATCTTTACTTCAAGTACGATCGAAGTAGCAGTGAAAGACAAGATTTTATTTATCCTCAAGGCTTTGAAATCAATTATCGCCACGCCTTTGGTATGGAAAATTATCTTCTAGGCTATGGGATGTTCCTCTCCACTTCAAGAGATTATGACTACACTAATTCATGGCTGCGTTTTGGTAAAAAAGTTTTTGCTGAGATTAACTATATTCACTGGGGACGCGGCGAGCGGGAAGCATCGATGCTAGGTCTCTCTATTGGCTTCCCAATACTCAGCGCATTTTAGACTTAATCAATTTTTTTTAAAGTGGAAGTCAAATAGCTTGAGGCCAACTCTGAATAAACCTTGTAGTGGTTACCATACTTTTGAACCTCTTCCTCAGTAAGCTCGCGAATAAGTTTTGCAGGGCTTCCCATGATCATTGAACGAGGTGGAAATTTCTTTCCTGGAGGAACCACACTTCCTGCTGCCACCAGAGAATTTTCTCCAATCTCAACATGATCTAAAATAACAGAGTCCATTCCAATAAGGCAGTTATCTCCAACAGTGCATCCGTGCAGAGTCACCTTATGGCCCACTGTAACACCATCACCAATAACCGTTGGAACACCTCGATCCACATGAATCATAGTACAATCTTGAATATTAGTATTCTTTCCAATTGAAATAGGAGCAACGTCTCCGCGCAAAACGGATTGAAACCAGACGCTTGCCCCATCAGCAATTCTCACGTCACCGATGAGATCAACACTTTCAGCGATGAAAGCATCCTTACCAATAGAAGGTCTTAGACCATCGAACTCGTAATGGGCCATTACTCCTCCAAGAGGTCAAAGATTTGATCGATATCATCGACGATTGAAATGAGGTTCATATGGTTATCGGCCATAAATCCTTCACTCACAACATGTCTTAAGTGATCGATAAAAAGATCGTAGAATCCACCGTAATTAACAATAAAGATTGGTTTGTCGTGATACGCAATTTGGGCCCAAGTGATGATCTCGCAAAGCTCATCTAACGTTCCCATTCCACCAGGAAGAGCAACGAAAGCATCAGCTTCTTGGTACATCTTCGCTTTTCTGACGTGCATATCTTCAACTTCTTCAAATGAAGTAAGCCCTTGGTGAGCAACTTCCATATTTACAAGTTTTGTTGGCATGATTCCGTGAACTTTTCCACCTGCTTCAAGTGCGCTATCGGCCATTTTTCCCATGACGCCGATTGAGGCACCTCCATAAATGAGTTCATGTCCATTTTTAGCGAGACCTTCTCCAATGCTTGTTGCGAGATTTAAATAAGCAGGATTGTTCCCTGGGCTTGATCCACAAAATACACAAACTTTCATATACACCTCAGTTCTTCTCTATTAAATAATTCGGTTTTATTTCCTTTAACGAAGTGAAAGAAATACTCGATGTTTCCGCTCTTCCCAGTGATAGGAGAAACAGTTGCATTTTTCACATACATCGAGTTTTCAATACACCAATCGTACAGTTCTAATAACACATCGGCTCTTATCTCATCGCTCTTTACAATACCATTCTTACCAACTCGCTCTTTGCCCGCTTCAAACTGTGGCTTAACAAGAGTGATGATATCGGCACCATCTTTCGCCAGTGAAAAAATGGTTTCAAGAGTTAGCTTTAAAGAGATAAATGATAAATCCACTACACAGAGATCCACCTTTCGATCGAGCTCAAGTGGAAAGCGAATGTTGGTACCTTCTAGATTCTCTACACGCTCATCATCTCTTAAGTGAAAGGCCAACTGATCGTGTCCGACATCAATGGCGTAGACATAACTAGCACCGAGATGAAGCACGTAATCAGTAAATCCTCCAGTGGATGCTCCGACATCAGCAACCACCTTCCCTTTTGGGTCAACAGAAAATTCACGTAAGGCCTTCTCAATTTTATGGGCACCACGACCTGCAAATTGGTTTTGCTTTCGAACTTCAATTTGATCGGATTCAACCATTTGTGAATGTTTTGTAATTAGATTATCACGATGATAGACAACTCCCTCTTCCACTAAAAGGCGAGCTTGGGAGCGACTCTTTACAAGTCCTAGTTCGACTAAAACTTTATCGATTCTTTCTCGACTCATTTTTTCTTACTGACAATATCCAAGGCGGTGATGCGAACTTCGATAACTTGTTCGTTTTTATCGTAAAGGATGTACTTTTTTTCTTTTTCAAAATAGAGGTGGTCGTTTCGACCATCGATAAGCTTACTCACGAGACGTCCGTTGTCGGTAACCTCTCCATCAATGACGAAAAACTTTACACCCTCTTTTTCTTTTTCAAGCAAGTTGAATTCCACCTTAATCCCATTTTTCATTGAGACGACAACGGTCTTTTCAGGCTCGTAAAGATTAGCGGAGTGATGCTCATTGGTAAGCACCAAATTATTATCAATCCCTTTGCGGTTGATAATACTGATATTGATTTGAGTAATGGCCTGGGCCATATTCACAAAAACTAATAGAGCGACAAGCATTACGCCTTTGTACATATCTAAACCTCAATCGTTCCTTCAAACACCTTATCTACGGCACCTGATAAAAATCTCTTTCCATTAATTTCTGAAATAGTAAGTGTGCCACCGGGCATCTCAACTATAATCACAGACCCCATTCCCAGAAGTCTTTGGCAAGTCACAGCAGCTGCTGTTGCCCCTGTTCCGCAGGCCAAAGTCTCATCCTCCACTCCTCGTTCGTAAGTTCGAAGGGCGATATGATCGACTCCTAGCACTTCGAAGAAATTCACATTGGTACCTCTTTCAAAGCGGGAATCATTGCGAATCGTTCTTCCGGTGTTTACCACGTCGTAATTTTTTAGGTTTTCCACACGAAAGACAGCGTGAGGCACGCCGGTGTTGAGATAGAGCCCCTCACCGTTTACTAAGTCACCGACATCGATAGTATCAATATCATACAGTTCCGTCATTTCAACCTTGTAGTGCTTATCGGCGAGATACTCTCCAGAGTAAACACCGCAAGCGGTTGAAAAAACGTAATAATTTTCACAAGTTGGAGTAACGCCTAAGCTGCGAGCAAAGGCCACAATAGTCCTGGCCCCATTTCCACACATCTCACCGATGCTGCCATCACTATTAATGTAGGCCATTTTAAAATCTGACTCATTAGAATTTTCGAGGAGAAGAACTCCGTCGGCGCCGATTCCTGTTCTTCGTGAGCACAGTTTTTGCCACAGCTTACTATCGTTTTGATCGTAGAGATTGTCCCTATTATCGAGGGCGATAAAGTCGTTTCCAGTGGCCGAGTATTTGTAAAATCGGATAGTTCGATTAGATGTCACTTTTTTATCCATTGCCAAAATTATTGGTTAAGGATATAACATTAGAAGCTTGGGGTCCACTTATTGGGCCTTTCAAACCAACAATTGCGGGTCATTAGCTCAGTTGGTTAGAGCTCCCGGCTCATAACCGGGTGGTGGCTGGTTCGATCCCAGCATGACCCACCACAAATCTTGAAAAGCCCCTAACCATGGGGCTTTTTTTGTACCTAAAGTCGAAGTGCTCCCAGTTTGCTCCCGCTAAAGGATCTTCCCTAGAACAATGAAAAGTACTACTGTTGCTATCAGTAGCAGTACAAGTATCAATAGTATCTTAGGAATGAAGCTTAGAGAGTCAATCCACCTGAATAGCTTAGACTTATAGATCTTCCCGAAGATTGGCTCTAAAATCAACTCAAGAAGCCCTAATCCCAGAGGATACAGAATAATCTCAGCAACAGATAAGCTAGAATTGAGCCCAAAACCAAACATTGAGATCAACCCAACGATGTAGAGCACACAAAGGATCAGTATGGATCTTTTAATAATTGAAATCATATATCCACCTAATCAAGAATTGAGATTCGGGTATTCACAACCTCTCTTCTATCATATGTGATATGACAGTAATGACGTAGGAATGGGGGGAAGATGACTCTCCCGAAGGTAATAGTACCGGCATTGCTCTCTAAGAATAATTGCTCGCTGAATCTGATCGCAACTTTTTTCCCTCTAAGTGAAATTTCATAGGGCAAAGCGTAATCTTTAATATTAGAAAAGCCACGCTCTAGTGCCATTGCATATACTTTATCAATGTCATCACCTGGCCTAACCTGACACATCGCCCTTACATCATCACCATAGCCATATCGAGTTACCAACTGAAAGCTGCAATAAATGACAAAAAACAAGATAAGCACAATAATAATCGCCAGCATCACCTTAAGTATTCTCTTCAATATTGCTTTCATATATTTCCCGCTTTCAAAACAATCAGTCCCATTTATTTATACTTCTGGCTACATAATACCTCATTTATTCCGACAAGCATTTTAGGCAAAATATTCATAAGAATGAGTAATTCATGAAAATCTTAGTAACCGGAAACGCAGGCAGTGGAAAAAGCTCTCTTGGAAGCAAGCTGGCACAGTCACATAGCCTTCCCCTCTACGGACTTGATAGTGTTGTCTGGCAAGAGAACTGGAGCCCTACTCCCAAAGAGGAAAGGGCACGTCTTATCAAAGAGATTACGGCAAAGGACAGACCTTTATCAAAGTGAGAGACTATAAGCATGAAGTCTTTAGTTAACAAACTCCGCTCTTCAAAACGAATTCTCATTCAAGGTTCAGCAGGTGCTGGCAAGTCTACCTTTGCTCGTGAGCTGGGTGAGTTACTAAATATTCCAGTTATCCACATGGATAAAGAGTTCTGGCAGCCGGGATGGAACCGTCCAGATCCTGAAGACTGGTACAATAGACAGATTGAAATGTACGAACGTGATAGTTGGATTATTGAGGGAGGAGCCTACAAGAAAACTCTCCCTATCAGAGTCAAGAAATCTGACTTCATCATTTACCTCGACTTCAATCGCTTCTTCTGCATGTACCGCTGTATCAAGCGCTACTTCATGTATCGAGGAAAGACTAGACCAGATCTATCTGAGGGATGTCCCGAACGAATTGATTACGCCTTTGCCAAGTGGATACTCTATGAGCAACCGAACATTTACGGGCCAATGGCAATTGAAGCGATTCATGAGAATATTGAGCATGATAACCTACTTATTATTAAGGGCCCACTTTCACTAGCTAAGTTGAGAAGGATAATAAAATAATGGATTACAGTAAGACCATCAAGGAAGTTCTAGCGGACTGCCATGGAATGATTACAAAATATCAGATTGATAAGATTCAAAGCTTCGCAGATCAAAAGGAATGGGTGCAGGCACTAGGAAACCTGTGTATTTATCTAAAAGAATACAATAGGATTCCATCCCCAAGCACCATTGATAAGATTGAAAACATGGCCAATGAACTTGAAGTGATTGTCCCAGAGATTCCCTCATTCAGAAATCCAAAACAATACGACTTCAACATAGAAAAAATCATCAAAGATCACATTGGGAGAATATGCTTCTCACTAGAGGAAATTGTTTCATTCGCTGAAGAAGGACATGGATTTGGTATTGATGGTGGATATTTTGATATCACATACCCAGCAGACCTAGATGAATACGATATCTATGTTGATGGCTGTGAAGAAATACCTGAGGGGATGGTCGAGTTAACCTTCTGGTATGACGGGTATAGAGAATTTCGTATTCCATTGATAAAATACCTATCGTATGTACGAGAATACCTGCTTATGGCCAGTCAGATAGAGTTAGCAGAAAGAGTTGAAATACTTATTGAGAAGACAACTTCATGAGACAACCAATCCAAGTTTTAGTATTTGCCTATAGAAAATCAGAGCCAAGTGACTTCGAATTCCTCATCCTCAAACGCTCAGACTCAGATCTCTGGCAAGGGATCGCCGGTGGAGTTGAAGAAAGTGAAACGACTGAACAAGCAGCACTAAGAGAAACACTTGAAGAGACAGGGATAGCAGCATCTCAAGTTGTTCCGCTGGATTCAATAACCAGTGTTCCCAAGAACGTTTTTCGAGATGCACACCATTGGAGCGATGATCTCTACGTTGTTGCTGAACATGCCTTTGGAGTAGACGTCTCCGGACAATCAGTTCAGCTGTCACCAGAGCATTCCGAATACCGATGGTGTGGATATAAGGAAGCAACAGAACGGCTTCGATTTGATGGAAATAAGACTGCTCTGTGGGAGCTGAATGAGAGGCTAAAGATATAACTAAAATTAGAAAATTCAAAGGACGCAGAAGGCCAATACTATTTACGGGACTGGCAATATGCTTAATATCTCTTCCAATATGTACTGCAGATATTTTCCAGCCAGCAGATTACCCTACTTGGGTAGTAGTTACAGTTCTCATAATTTTTGTAGGTATTCCAATTCTTATTGCTTCTCAGCTACTTCCCTCAACGTTAAAAGTAACACTTACATCGACAGGAGTATTCTTCACTTATGTTGACCCTAGTAAGGGATATCTTCAAAGTCGAACAAAGGTAAATCTTCCATACCACGGCATTAAGGCAATTGAATCTGATCAGTCGAGAAATACACTAACCATCGAAACTAAGTACCAAACTTATCAACTTGAGTGCCACCAAATGGTTGAGGTCACAGAGACAAAGAGGCCAACAAACTCTGCAATAATTGAAGATGCGATCAGAACTTTGATGTCCAATGCTGGAGACTCTACGATCACAAATAAGCCGGACTAAACAAAGCTTCGTTTTCTAGGAACAGAAATATTAGAGGCCCACAAGCATCCGAGCTTCAAGCACTACGCCCTAGGTCTGCTTGGGGTAATAGCTCTGGCTATTTGGAAAAATCTATAACTCATCCACCCTTTCATGAGGTTCAGTGAGCCTCGATGATATAGGGTGTATGACGGAAAAAGAGACGACACTGCAATTCTCACATAACGTTTTGTTATTGTTGCATTATCGGGCGATGTCTAAGTCAAACCAGCATGACCCACCACATTTACGCGCCGAAAAATAGCCACTTGCTTACGGCACTCAAAAGCCCCTCTAGCAGGAGCTTTTTGTTACTTTGAGAACAAGTAATTCGACCGACGCGATGGCCAACCATTACGGGAACTACTCAAAGCTCCATACTTAATATCGTAGTTAAGCTGTGAACCCATACCTCTTCTTTGAGAGGGAATGAGCTCGTCACAGGGGCAACAACAAAAGCTTTACTTGGATTGATAACCTTTAATGATTCATAAAATCCCTGAGTAACCTTTGGAGCAGCTGATGATTTGATCTCAATTGCGATTCTTTTCTCACCTCTTTCAAGAACCAAATCAACTTCAGCCCCACTTGAAGAGCGATAGAAGCTAGCTTCGTAACGAGGAAACTTCTCTAAGATACTGGCGATAATAAATGCCTCATAGCTATTCCCAAGAGCTGGATGGCCAAAGAGATCATTATGGTTTTCAATTCCGAGAAGGCAGTGAATAAGACCTGTATCTCGAATGTAGATTTTGGGAGATTTCACTAATCGTTTTTTTGTGTTCGTGAAGAATGGCTTAAGTCTTCTAATAACAAAAGTCCCTTCTAAAATATCGAGATAATTTTTGATTGTTGGAACACTCACACCCATTGATGAAGCTAGATTACTTTGATTTAAAACAGAACCATTCGTATGGGCAAGCATTGTCCAAAATCGCTTTAAAGTCTCGGCCGGTATTTTGAAACCAAGTTGTGGGATGTCGCGCTCTAAGAATGTTCTAATATAGTTGATGCGCCAATCGAAGCTCAACTCAGATTCAAAGGCATAACTATCAGGATAGCCACCTTGAATCCACAGCCGATCCAAATCATCAACTTCAGATGCTGAGAAAGGATTAATCTCAATATATGAAATTCTCCCTGCTAAAGTTTCAGAGCTTTGCTTTATCAAATCTCTAGAAGCAGAACCTAAAAGTAGCAGTTGTCCTGGTCGCTTATTTTTATCTAAGTAACTTCTGAATACTTGGAAAATTTCTGGATACCTCTGAACCTCATCGATGCAAATTAGTGAATCTTTATTGGCCTCCAAAAAGGCTAATGGCTCTTGTAGTTTTGCGAAGTCTCTTGGATCTTCAAGATCGAGATAGATTGATCCCTCGATCTCATCAATTATCCTTTTCGCTAGTGTTGATTTACCAACTTGCCTAGCTCCAAGCAGAGCGACAGCTGGAAAAGCTGTAAGGTGTTTATTAATAATTTCTTCTTTAAGTCGGTGCCTATATGTTTGCATTTCTAAAGTATAACATTAAATTTACAAACCTCAAATACCCTAACCATTCGACTTTACTCGATCGCTCTATTTTGTCTCTTATATGCTTAATGCGGCTGCAACTGATGGAAGACTTTTTACAATAAGAGGAGGAGATGGTAAGAGCTATAACCTTCTTCAAGTCGAAGGAACACTGAATGATAACAAAGGAATCTTTGAATGGCTTACAAATCAAAACGGTGAACTAACCCATCAAAGATTCATTAAGGGCGGCGTCATAACAGGATCTCCAAATCAAGTACCAAAATAGTCCAACAAGGATCAATAATGAACACATTAACTTTACCTAGTACATTTATAATAAAACATCAAAACCTCTCATGGGATGATCTTGGATTTGCACTTCAAAATGAAATAGTATCTGGAAAAACAATTGTCGATTACGCTATGATGAAAGTATCATCTAGCAAATATACAGATGACGATTTTGAATTAGCAGCATGCAACCCAGATGATACCCATTTGGTAACAGATAAATTAAGATTCTTGTTAAGTGATACAAATGATATAGAAAAAACTACAAAAAAATGGCTATACCTTTGTCTGCTTTATCTATATAAAAACAAAGTTAATTTCGATGATCCTTTACAGGTGATTGAAAGTATATACTCCGATTTCAATTACCCTGAAGAAATTAAGCACTTGATCAGATATATGCCAAATAACGATGGAAGGATTGTTGACTTTGATAAAGAATGGAAACTCTTTCTGGATACGAACTTGAATATTTTAAAATGAATCTCCTTGTGTTCCGTCTTAACATCTGAAATTGAAGTTGCAATCAAATGCTATACAAGTGGAACTAAAAAAACAGACCTCAAAAAGTTGAAGCTTCCTCAGAGGTCCAACAAGTTGTAGAACAATACAACAACCCTTGAACCCACACAGTATTAACTCCTAGGGTCTTCTGTGCACTCAGAAAAATTTGTAGTTTTCATTTCTCCTATTAAAAATAATTTCATATTTCTATTTTGAAACACCGTAGTTTCAATTACCTACAAAATAACGATACCTCTACACTCTTGCACTCTCCAGGCTGGAGGTAATTATGAGTAATTTTAGAATTGAAAAGCCATTTGAAACAAGACCACCAAGGTTAAAAGACCTAGTTAATGAGCATGTCATGGGAGATGTATGGGTGCGAGACACTCCATTTGGACCCGTGACCGATTCGTTGAAGATCGCTGAGCATTTTGAAATGAAGCATCACAATATCCTTCGAGCAATAGATAAGTGCAATGAGGAACTGAGCATTGAACTCAAATTTGAGTTGAATAAAAACTTCATTGAAAATAGCTACTTAGGTGGGGCTAAAGGCAAGGAGAGGAAAACGAGAAAAGTTGATATCACAGAGTTTGGATTAACTCTGTTGCTTCTGTATATCAACACTCCTAAAGCTCGAAGGATATCAGCAGAGATCCTCTATCGTTTCTTTATTCTAAAAACATACCTCTCTGGTCTATCAGAAAATCAGATTGGAGCACTCAAGGGATACTACAGAAAAAGAATGAACGAATAGGGCAGAACATTGGAACCCACACAGTATTAACGCCTAGGGCTTTCTGTGCACTCAGATGAAACTCGGAAAAAGAGAAGAAGTTATAATCGCGACTTAACTCTCTGCAATTGTTGAACTGTTGCGAATCACACCTCACGACCAGCATGCCCCACCATTTTATCCACTATCCCAACCACCGGTTGGTTATGGTGCAGAAAGCCCCTCTAACAGTTTTTTTTATCCCCAAAAACAATCAACAATGGAGCCTTAAAAGGTTATTATCAAAAGCGGATGAAGGAATGAGATAGAATATGTGTCCCCTATTTTTGATACAACTTCGCCATTTTAGAATAGTACTTTGCATTCACAGAGAATCCTTCACTACCATAAATACAAGAAAGTAACGCCCATCCCTCCGCGTTTTCGGGAGATAAGAGTAATGATGCGCGAAGAGCATTGAGTCTTTGTCTTTTTAGGTCGGTATCATTTTCATGGGTGCCATCATCACTATTACCGCAAGAGTTCCAAAGCGATGCAACATCACCAAGTACAATTTCACTTTCAAAGAGATAGGAATTGTGATTATTGATACCTTCATGAATACAAGAGTTAATACTTTCATCATTGCTACACATTTCTCTAAGTCTTAGCGCAACTTTTCCAATCTTATAGATATTGATTAAACCAGCTCCAACCATACCTTCAAACTCATCAGCATAGCTAAGCTTCAAAGAAGTCATCTCAAAAATCTTTTTAATTTCTTCCTTGTTCAGTTTATATCCTGTGATCTCTGTAAAGGATGCTAAGGCAGATGTCACTTGAGGAGTTGCAGCACTTGTTCTCTCTGCTTGCACACTCTTCTTATTGTTATTGATGTACCCTCTGATATTAGCACCGCCAGGAGCAGTTACGGTAACTGAGTTTCCTACTTGTGACATCACGTCTTTATTTCCCTCTTCATTCATTGCCGCGACGATGATGACCGAATGAGTTTTTGATGCTTGCTCTTTGTAAGGTTTTACAAAGTCTCCGCAACGTCCAAAGCAATTACCAGCGGAGGTAATGATAATAGATCCAGAATCACTTAGTTTCTTATTTGCTTCCAAAATATCGGTATCAAATCTCCATTGAAAGGATTCATTGATGTAGATAGCTCCGAATTCACTGTTGATAATATCTTCTAACTGAGCATGATGAGAGATATGAGAGCCAGGATTATGCGAGAGACTGATATTAGACAATGCGGCCCCTGCCCTATCATTTGCAATAAGACTGGAGACCCACTCTCCATGACCATACTTAGTATCAACAACGCTGACCAGATAATTGACTTTCTTTAGTTCAACACTTTTAAGCTCTAATCGAAGCAGGTCAGCCCCCGTATACTCTTGGGCCCAGAATTCAGAAAGAGTACCATCCAAATGATGGCGGTTACTTTTAAAGACAACTTCGGATTCAGCTCTTGAACTAAACGAGAAGCAAATGGCCCCCAAAACTGTAAATAGATTGAGCATTGTCAAAAATCTGTTCATAGCGCTACACCTTAAACTCTTAAAATGATAAAGCCTTTTCTTTTTATCCTTTATTAACCAGCAAGCCGTGTGCCACATTGAGACAAAATAAAATCTGGCTAAATTGGCTCCATGGACAACCAAGTAGAAAATGCTTATCATCTAAGCGATTGAGGAGCTCAGCACAACAATCAGCTCTTTCAAATATCCGCAAGATCTCCACAGATGCAGTTGATTTTGAATTTCAATTCACTGCATAGCAGATTTTCACACCGATAAAATGATTGCATTAAATCGAATTCCAAAATAAAATGTATTTAATGAAAAAATCAATATCACTATTACTCTTTCTTTTACTCTGCAACCTATGGTCCTGTGAATCTCTTGCGACTACAGATGTAGTCTTTCCTGAGTTCCCTCCCTTCATCACGCTCAAATCACCGAAGCAACCAGTGGGATTGCTATATGAAATGCTTGAAAAAATCCTTCAAGATAAACAACTAGACCTAAAGGTGAGTATTGTTCCAATTCTTCGACTTAAAGATACGATAGAGAACAACAAAAGTAATATCTATGTCTTAACATATAAGATGTCGGGAAAATTGCTTACCGATAAAAACTTGAACAACTACTGCGGCAACTCTTTTGCTGTTCTTGAGGCCGGATTTATTCAAAGACTACCATCCAAGAGTAGGATTAAAAACGTGTCAGACATGCAAGGTCATGAAATCCTGACGAGCAATCAGCACAGTGACTACTTCAAAAAAATTTTCCCAAAAGTAAATTTAAAGACAAAGTTGATTTCACATCCGGCCCAACTCGTGACCATGCTCGAGAAGGGACGATTTCGTTTCGCCTACGATGACTTATACCGCTTTGAAATGAACCACAAGCAACTTGGAAAGATTTTTAAATATCACATACTGAAGGTTGGAGACAGCGAAGTAACTCTTTGTACTAATAATCCAAAATTAAATAGTATTGTAGATATAATCATTAACGAGATCTTAAAACTTCGTGGATCAGAGTTTGTTCAAATACTCGAGCACAAGTATCACACAACCTATCCCTGGCCATTGATTCAAAAAAAATAGTGCTTATAAATTCTCAAAATAGAATGAAGCATCCGGATAGATTACAACTTCCACCTCAGTTCCTTTTTCATTCAATCTACTCTGAAGATTCTTAGGATATTGCCCTCTCTTAACAGCGCCGATTTCATCGAGTTCGCGACAATTAGAAGAAACTTTGTAGGTGTACCCCTCTGGAATGAGATCAAGCTTGGATTGAGTCTCATCATCAAAAAACATTTTTGTTCCAGAGCGCTCACACTCATACTCTCCTTGCCAAGTACTACAACTCAACACGCTATAACAACCTGCTGTTGCAGTTAACTTCTCAGCATAGACTTGAACGTTTTTTGCCATAGCAGCGGAACTTAATAATGCTAGAGTGATTAGCGCTTTTTTCATGGTGGACTCCTAAACTGTAATTACAGATAGGATTTACTTCAAATTTGACCGAACAAACAGAAATAAGGTCAAATATGGTAGATTTTACAATTCCACTCAATGCAATTTTAGATGGTTAGTGGTCATTGATTCAAACGAGAAGTAACAGCTATTTGTTTTCTCCACTCCCTCCAGAGAAAATTCTCAATAATGAGTTAACGATACGCGTGAGATTTTTGGCCTGGGTATTCACTTCCCCGCTAACTTCAGCAGTTATTTTTGCAACATCAGTATTTGCGTGCATATTTCGATCAAGGGTTGTTACTGCAGTATTAATTTGCTGCAATCCTAGGCTCTGTTCTTTAGAAGCAGAATAGATCTGCCCTATACTTACAGAGCTAATATGTGATTTATCAGCGACTCTATCTAATATACTTGCAACATCTTCTACTAGTTTATTACCAACCAGTACCTTCTCTTTATTCCTTTTTGTAATTGACTCTGCTGACAGTATACTGCTTTTTACAATATCAGAAATCTCTACTGCTGCCTTACCACTCAGTTGTGCAAGATTTCCAACCTCTTGTGCAACAACTGCAAAACCGCGACCATGCTCACCTGCTCTTTCAGCTTCAACAGAGGCATTAAAAGAAAGAAGCTTTGTCTGGAACACAATTTCATCAATGACTTGAGTTTTTTCACCAATGGCACCAATAACTTTAACCAATTCTTGAATTTCGTCATTAGAGTGCATTACATCTCTCATAGAGTCAATTAGCTGTGAAACTGACTTCTTTCCTTCAGTGGCCTCTGCCTGAACTTCATCAGAAACTTTTGTTGATTGTTCTGAGTCTTTGAGATTTGTTGTAACCATCCCAGTTAGTTCTTCAAGCGAAGCAGAGGTCTCCTGGAGAGCGGATGCCTGATCCTCAACTTGAGAGCTCAAATCACTCCCTGATCGATTTAAACGATTAGATGTGTTTGAAAGGACTTCAGAAGATTTCTGCAGCTCATTTATCAATCCCATAACTGGTTTTAGTATGCTTTTGGTAATCAGGGTTATCGATATTGCCAATATTACCATGATGATTATAATGAATAATAAGTAACTGCTTATTGTTGAATTAATCTCTTCTGAAATTCGAATTTTATTGTATCCAATGCGCATGACCCCCAGCTTTTCTTTTTCCTTGAGAATATCTGTCGCTTCATAAAATACTTCAGTGTTACCAATATCGATTTTCTTTGTTAGTAACTTTCCATCGTTAGAGTAATATTCTAGCGATGAAATATCTCTGTCATTTTTTAGAATCATCTCAGTCATTTCGTTGAGCGGCTCCACTTCAAAGTTCCAGATATAGGAAACACTAGATGCGGCCAATGCTTTTTTTAGAGAGTTGACCTTTGTAACTAGCGCACTATTGACTTGCTTCTGAGTTTGGAGCAAGGATGCAAAACTAAGTAAAATAATCAAAATTAGTACAAGACCATTAATTGAGAGTAATAGTTTTTGCGACATTGAACGATTTTTAAGCATTGAATTTCTCCAAGATAAATATATGTGAACATATCGTCTTCAAATACTTTTACTTTAAAGAATAGAATTAATTTACCGATAATTTTAAATCTTTCTAAGACTTAAAAACTTCATTCTAAGGAGAATATATGAAGAAATTTACATTTGCTTTTTGCTGTCTACTTTCTAGTATCTCTTTTGCAGATACAATTACACTATTGGCCGACGAATGGTGTCCATATAATTGTGATCCAAAAT
Organism: Bacteriovoracaceae bacterium; assembly: GCA_965140515.1. Lineage (GTDB taxonomy): Bacteria > Bdellovibrionota > Bacteriovoracia > Bacteriovoracales > Bacteriovoracaceae > JAGLCH01. Next base: position 214,170 of record OZ223251.1, read on the forward strand.
CCCCAACCCCTGGCTATATCATTGAGATTGCCAAGTTGGCATTCGAGTCTAAAGGACACAAAGTTGATTACAAATTAATCAACTGGGAAAGAGCACTTCAAATGGTTAAAGAAGGTAAAGCAACAGGAGCTGTTGGAGCAGATAAATCTGAAATGGCCGAAGGAGTTTTCCCCAACGAAAGTTTGGGAGGTACAATCAATGCATTCTTTGTTCAAAACAGCTCGAACTGGAAGTACCAATCTCCAAGTTCACTTCAGGGGCAAAAAGTTGGGGTAATTAAAGGCTATCCCTATGAAGATGATATTGAAGCATATTTCAAGGCACACCCGGGAACAGCAGATTATGTTTCAGGAGACACCGCTACTGAAAAAAATATTAAAAAACTTAAAGCGGGAAGAATTAACTCATATCTAGAAAACATTGCAGTTTTTAGCAACAAAACCAAAGAAATGGGTCTATCAGGTCAATTTAAAAACGCTGGTGCCACGACTAGCGAGAGCACTCCCATTTATATTGTATTTAGCCCAAAACAAGCTTCATCTGCTCAATATGCTAAAATTTTAAGTGATAAAGTTAATGAATTACGCGCCTCTGGTGAACTCGGTAAAATTCTTGCTAAATATGGACTTAAAGATTGGAAATAAAATTAAATATTCTACTATAATAAATAAGAACAAATAAGAGCAAAGCATATAGCTTTGCTCTTTTTCTAATTGCGACGCAAATAATGATCCATATAAAAAAAGAACAGCAAAAAGTAAGTACCTGGAGTGGTGGCACCACTCGAGAAATCTATATTTACCCAGAGGGAAGTAACTACATCACGCGTGAGTTTGATTTTAGATTAAGCACAGCAACAGTTGAATGTGAGACTTCAAATTTTACTCCCCTTCCTGAAGTTCATCGTCATTTGATGATACTGGAAGGAACTTTAGAATTAACCCATGTAGGACATTATCAAAAAACACTTAATCCATTTGATTGTGATGAATTTGAAGGCAACTGGGAAACCTCAAGCATTGGGAAAGTCATCGACTTTAATTTGATGCTTAAAAAAGGAAAGGGAAAGCTATATCCGTATCATTCGGCTCCTCGCTTTGGTGAAGAAGGAGATCTTCACTTTCTCTACTTGCACACTGGATCGATTAACTGTGAAGGACAGAAAATCTCATCTGGAGACATCGTTTTTTGGGACAAGATGCCAGAGAAAAAAGATATTACAGGGGAAGGAATGGGAGTTACTGGCCAAATAATTTTTTAAGCTCTTCATCTGGTCGACAGTGACCTACCCTGTAGTTCATAACCTTTCGACGAATTCGGTTTGTAAAGTACTTTAAATGAATAAGAACACCAAAGACATCGCTGACTTCCATAGTAGAAATTACAAATCCGGCCTTAAGCTTTGGAATGATAACAGAATTATTTGTAGCATTATGTCTGCTGTAAATCAGCTGAAAGCCTTTATCTACGAGGATATCTAGACAAACTTCAAGCATCTTTGTGTAAAGACCTTTGCGACGATGCGCCTTTAAGATACCAGAGTTACACATGTAGAATTCAATTCCACTTTCTTGATAACCATAACTCCAGCCAACAAATTCATCATCTTTAGTAAATACTCCGAGATTAATTTCAAAGCGACTCTGGAGGAATTCGCGACTTAGTCTACGAATATTATCTTTTTCTTCGTCATTGTAATAACTATAAGGAAAAATTGAATGATCACCTTCAAATACAGTCTTTTGATGTTGCTCCCGATAGGGCTGCAGCTCCTTGGCCGTCATCACTCTTACAACGTAGTCATCATTGATCTCAATTACACTGCCAATTCTAAACATGAGAGAACTCCGCTTTGATTTAGTACAGCATAATCGTAGCACCAATCATCAGCAAACTACAATCTCAAAACTCGCCGGAGTTACTAGGAACAGTAGGGATCTTAAACCAGAAGCACATTCCTCCATGGGAAGTGATAGAAGCAGCAATAGTCCCACCATTTGTCTCAACGAATTCCTTGCACAGTAGAAGCCCGAGGCCAGTCCCCTTCTCTCCTGCTGTCCCGGTTCTCTTAACTGTACTAATTTTGGGAGTAAATAGGAGCTTTATTTCTTCCTCAGACATACCTGTTCCTGAATCGATAACTGAAACTTTAACAAAACCTTGTTCCTCTTCCACAGTTGTTGTTATGAAACCACCAACTGGAGTAAATTTAATCGCGTTTGAAATAAGATTGCGATACACAGTTAACATCATTTGATAATCAAAGTAAGCATCTATCGAAATAGGAGAATATTGAAGTGCAATATCCTTAAGGTCCGCTTGCTGTACTAATGAGCCGAGAGTTTCGCGAATAAAATTGTTGATATCATCAATTGCAGGATTAAAAGAAATTTCTCCAGTTTGCCCCATTGCCCAAGTCAACAAATGATTTAATAATTCGTAAACATTATTAGAACTTTTCGCCAAAGCATCTAAACTAGAAACCAGTGGGCATTCGCTACGCCCACAATAGTGCTCGGTCAACTCATCTAAAAGAGCAGCGATAGTACCAACAGGACCTCTTAAATCATGGGCAACAATTTTGAACAATTGATCTTTTGTGTCATTGGCCTTAATCAGTTCAGAATTTTTTTCTTCCAACTCGGATGTACGATCGCGAACTGTATCTTCTAAATGAGAGAAAGAAGTTCTCAACTGTCTGGCCATGATATTAAATGTCTGGGACAGATGATCCAATTCTTTATAGGGGGCTTCAGGAGAAGTGTAATCCCACTGTCCTTGAGAAATGGCAATAGAGGCTTCGACAAGCTGATCGATGGGTCTAGTAACTTTAGCAACAATCGCCAACCCCAACAAGGTCGCAACAATAATAATAAAGAGGCAGATAGCAATAGAATTTCCAACATGGTTACGAATAGATTCAGAAAATTCGGTTTCAGGAGTATAGATAAATATTTGCCAGTCTAAGTTATGATACTTAAAATTTGATAATGATAGATGATATGTACCATCAGAGATTTTAGTTTTCAGCTCCAATTGGTCAATCTTGCGAAACTCATGTTTTCCTCTTAGCCGCTCATAGAGCTCTGTAACGATCTCATCATATAATTCATTTGGTCGTAATCGAGTTAGCTTTCCTCCCACCTCAAAATAGTTTTTCAACCCCATTGAGTTCCCTACCATCAGACCCGTTTTTCTTTCCACGATTAAAATCTTACTTAATGGGTTTAACTTGATCGATTGTAGATAAGAATTAATACGATCGAGTCTATAATCCACACCAAGTACCCCTAGAAGTTTGCCGTGATTATCAAAAACAGGGTGAGAAGCAGTTATTGCAAGATCTTTGTAAACGAAGTGTCTATATATTTTACTAAAGACAGGTTTTTTTAATTTCGCTGCAGCCTTGTACCAAGGTCTAGTCCTACAATCAAAATTTTTGATTTCAACCTGAAGCGACTCTCGATTCATGTTTTGGTCAACAGAGAAATATAATGAACTATTCTTTGTGGATTTATTATTTAAAATGACTTGAATCTCATTTTTCTCGTTTCTACGTGCACCATAAAAGCTAGAGTCTTCCATCCCATAAAATGAATAAGAAATTTCAGGAAAGACCTCCATCTGTCTTGCAAAATAACGATCTCTCATCTCCCGATTATCAATATTTAATCCGCCACTTTTAATTGCATTGTAATTAACATGGTTTAGCGTGATTGGAGCAGCGACCAATTGTTCCAATTTTATTCGAATCTCATTATTTAGCTCAATACCAAGTCTGGAAATCAAGGCATCACTCACTTTCCAGGTGCTAAAAATTGAGAGCGATAGAATGATAATAGATACGAGTAATACAAGACCAACAAATGGAACTGTCAGTAAGAACTTTAGTGATAGAAATCGATTACTGCTCATTATTTGATCCTGATTATTAGTAATGAATATCTATCGAATGAATGAAAGGTGTGATGTAGTTAATCTTGTAGTTAATTTTCTTAATTGAAGGCAAAAAAAGGCCCTTTTAATTAAAAGGGCCAAACTCGATATTACATTTTACAGCGATATAATTTCTTTTCTTTTCCACCAAAGATAGTGTGAGTGCTTCCACTATCAGTGAGCACCTTGTACTCAAGTGGTACTAGCTCATTATCTCTATCCCATGCAGCGGGATCAAACTTGATTTTAAGTGCAGGATTGGCTTCAGAAGCTCTTTTACCATCACTAAACTCTAGGCCATAGTCTCCACGATAAAAATATGAACCATTGAGATTAAACTCATATGTCTTTTCAAAACTATCCCCTTTGGCCACAGTCACAATCGCCTTATCTCCATTGGTATCAATACTCATGGTGCAATCATCTCCAAGAATAGTTCTTGTCTTGCCTTCAAAAACTTCTCCGGTAAAACGGGCCTTATTAAAAAGTTGCATGTCACTTGCTAAAACTTGTGCAGAAAGAGTAACGAGAAAAAGTGGTAGTAATAGTTTCATACGGTTTCCCCCCAATTTGTTTAACGGATAGTAAGAGAAAACAGAATTTTAATCAATAGATCCTGTAACAACTACGCTCTGTAAGTAACTGATATTCAACTATTTGTTGGGTCTTGAGGTCACAAGTGCGATAAGAAGAAACAAAGAAAAGAGTACTAAAGTACTAGAAGGGTCTAATAAGTCAGCGGTGTATCCCATAATAGGAGCAAAAAGCGCAGCGCCTAACGTTTTACTCTGAGACTCAATAGATAGTACTGTTGCTTGTTCATTTTCTGGGGTGAAATCACCGAATATTGAAACAACAATTGGTCTCCATATATTTGTTAGAATAGAAATTACAACAAAAGCCAAAATGGCAAATCCAGGATTGATCAAATGGCCTAATACACCTAAGACAAGCCCAATAACAACACAACCAACCAAAAGTGCGAATGATGCCAATAAGTCATTAGAAAAGAGAGAGGAAAAATCATGGGCCTTTTTTGAGACGTAACTAGAAACATAATAGAGAACAAAGTATACGACACCAATCATAACAGCTGTCTTTTGATGTTCTGGAAAATTCGTAACAAAAGGAAGCGTAACAATCAAAGAAGCAATAAGAGGTTGAATATAATCTTTGATTGATTTAAATCCTCCCTGAAAGATAAGGCCCTGAAACAACAAGGATCTGATGTTTACATTACGCCAACAAGTTTTAAAACTATTGATAAGATGAATAACAACTAGTGAAATATTTTTTTTGCCTTCATGCTTACGATTAAGGAATGAGGGATAACTCGCAATATTGATAAGTCCAATAAAGTAAGGAATAGTACTTCCCCAAAAGATTGCAGCATAATCTTTTGACAAGAGAACAATAACAGTTGCAATAAGTACCGAAAGCGCAGACCCTATTTGTGACCAAGAACGTGTATAACCATAGATTTTTTTCTTTTGATCGAGCACACCACAATGTTTTAAATAATCAAAAATCATCGCTTTGTGTGTCCCAGTCCTGAAGGCCTCTCCTATAGAAAAAACAAACATTGCCACGAATATCAGAGAAACATCTTTTGAAAAACCAAAAATTAAAAACGAGATGATGTATGAAGTGAGAGACAAAAGCATAGCGCTCTTTCTTCCAAATAAGTCTGCAATAGCTCCACTTGGAATTTCCATTAAGTTAATAGCAATTTCCCTAAAACTGTATAAAAAGCCAATTTCAGTGAAGCTAAGTCCCTTTTCTCTCAAAAACAAAAGAAAGAACGGCTCAAAGAAGCGAAGGTTTTTCAGGAGCCCATATAAAGCGAATTTTTTGATTACATTGTCATTATACATAGTACCGATTGTAGCGTGGCATTCTCAGGCCAACAAACTAAATATTTGCTCCATTTTACCGATATGTAAGCATGAAAAAACTAATCATCACCACACTACTTTTATCTTTAATATCATGCAGTTATACACATCAAGGGCAAAGAAAACCCGCAAGTGCCCCTAATCTAGACTGCTTAAGTACCTTGGTGCCATTTTTAAAGGCCAACGAGCGCCGGCTCGCCACCCTCAAGCTAGTCAAAGAGAGAGGCGAAGAGATTACAGATGCCCAAATAAAGCAACTCTTTAATGTAATTGACTCAGTTGATAATGGAATTATCGCTCAGACTGAGAAATTAGAAGCGCCAAAAAATACAGACTTATTGATCCATCGCGATGGAATGGACGCTTATTTCAATCCACTAGAAAAAGTCATCTCTATCCCTTACCAATTTTCGGAAGAATTCATCAGTCACTATAAAACTCCATGGGCCAAAGAAGTCAGTGGAGAAGCTGCTGATATGATGAAAAAAAATGTAAAGCTTAGTAAGCCTTCTGGAGAAGTCAAAGCTGTGGCAATAGGAAAATGGATTACCGAGCAAACAACGGAACCTCATAGAGGACTATTAAAAGAATACAAGAAGCATCCCAAGCATTCTCGCTCCATTTTGGCCCATGAGTACGGACACTCCGTACTTCATCAAAATCTACCCAAAATGAATAAGGCCTATAACGAATACTCCATGCTCGTTGAGAAGCTCGGAAAAGTGAAAAGCGCCTATGAACAGTTAAAGAGTCGATCTGAAAAAAGTATTGATGAGTTTGCGCAGAAACTAACATTGTCTCACTCTGACTTAGATCGAAGCGAAATAGATAAACTTCCAGAGATGATTGAGTTTAATAAAGAGTGGAATGACAAACTCTTTGACTCAAAAGTAGCACTAAAAAATATGGAGCAGGAAGTATGGAACTGCCCTTTCAGGAAGCAGGCCTCAATGGACTTCGACCGCTACAATGAGCTCTTTGCAGATCTAACATCAATCATTTATAACAAGGGAGATCCAAAGGCGGTGAGTAGTGCGCTCGGATTCACGAAAACAATTCAAGATCACAAAAAATATAATACTGTGTCTACGGCAATTACAAATAGAGATTTTAGCGACAAGGCCAATCGAATTGATAATTGGGCAGAGAACAGCTTAACTCGGACCGCTCACAATGCAATGGCCCCTACTCGCTACTACCTTTATGATCGTTTTCTCAAGCGCCCATATTACCAGTCAGGAGAGGGAGCAGGAAAACTTTATGAGAAAGTGCTCGAAGTAATCTCAGAGGAAGTTAATTTTAGAATTGATAATCCAGAGACCCGTTTAAAATGGGTTGAATGGAATCAGCGTTTCATTGATCTAATGGATAAAGAAACCGCAGACTGGCAATAAGGTTCCAATATACTTTTGGATATACACCGCGTCTAATGCAGCGTATATCCAAAAGTATATTGGAACCTAAACAACTAGTTCATCTTAAGAATTTTCTTAAAATCATACTCTTCTGGATTAGGAAGATATTCTTTTGCCGCAACATAATCTTCTTCAGTAATGTAGTGAAGATTGTGCTCCATAACAGCTTTTGTATTCCATGCTTCCATATTAACTAGACGTGGACGAACTTTACCGTTCTCATCCTCAACATCTTTAAGATAAAGAGGTGATGTTTCTCCAACAGAATTAACACATACCATACATCCGGTTTCACCATCTTTAAAAAGCTTGTAAACACCAAGACCAAGTAGAGTGCATAAAGTTAGGTCATAACCAATTGGACGAGCACAACGAACTTCAAAACCAAGCTCAACTGGACGAGTTTTAACATCGATCTTCAGTTCATCTAGTCTTCTCTTTATGAGAGCTGCAAAAACGTGAGATTTAGATACTGCGTAAAGCTCAGGATGTCCGTGAGCATCAAATGTAAAATTGATTCCACTGTTTCTTATTTCTTCGTCGCTAAAGAAATGGAATACACCTTCACTGATTGAAATAGCACCGTAATCAAGCCCAAGGAGCTTTCTCTTAACAATTGAAGAAATTGAAAGTTTAACAATATTATCAAAAGTTAAATCGGCCTTCTTGAACATCTCCGGAATAATGATCATTGGGTAATGAGCAGAAGCTCCGATTCCCATTGCAAGGTGACCTGCTTCGCGCCCCATCGCCACAAGTACGAACCAGTTCTTACTTGTCTTAGCATCTTCATAAACAGTGTTTGCAATCTCAACCCCAGCGGCCTTAGCAGTGTTATAACCAAAAGTTGGAACACCTTCAGGAAGTGGCAGGTCATTATCAATTGTCTTTGGAACATGGATATTTTTTACTGCAACATTATTGTCATTTAAAAACTTTGAAATACGATTCGCAGTTGAAGCAGTATCATCTCCACCAACGGTTACCAAAAGCTTTACATTATTTTTAATGAAAAAATCTTGATTGATCTCTTCAATATTTTTTGGCTTAAAGCGGCTCATCGCTAATTGAGATCCACCCTTTTTGAAAATTTCATCTGCGAATTCAAAATTGAGTTCTTGGAACTTAGTCTCTTTTTCAAAAAGCTGACTATATCCACCGTGAAGCCCTAGAACGCGATAACCATTCTTATCAAATACTTTTGTAATACTCCCCACAACAGTATTCATTCCTGGTGCAGGACCTCCACCACATAAAATAACAACACTTTCTTTCATTAGAACCTCTTAAAAATTGTGATAAATCCATAATATGAACTTAATAGCTAATGTTCAATATTTTTATATCGAATAGGCAAAAAGCCCTTAAAATCAGTAGCTGGCACTTATAGTCTAGTTAAGATAAACTTATCACTAAACGAAATATGTATCTTTATAACCTTATCGGCGCTTAACGCTTGTTATAAATACTCTGGAGAAAAAATGACTGATGACAATAAACTCTTATGGCTGGAAGAAGTAGAAGGCGAGAAAGCAATCAATTGGGTAAAGGAACAAAATAAAATAACTGAGAATAAATTTAAAGGAAGTAATACTTACCGCTCACTTTTTGAAAAGGCGGATGAGATTTTAAATAGCAGTGATCGTATCCCCTATGCTTATTTTCATGGGGAGTACCTCTACAACCTCTGGCAAGATAAAGATCACGAAAAAGGACTTTACCGTCGCACCTCACTTGAAGAATACCGAAAAGAGAATCCGAAATGGGAAACCGTGCTTGATCTCGATAAACTATCGCAAGATGAAAATGAGGATTGGGTTTGGCACGGCTCTAGTGCTTTATCATCAGACAGCGATCGCGCTCTTCTTTACCTCTCTCGCGGAGGGAAAGATGCCTGTGTAATCCGTGAATTCGATTTCAAAACAAAGCAATTCATCACAGATGGATTTAATATAGCCGAATCGAAACTAACCGTCGCTTGGGTCGACGACGACACACTTTTGCTGGGAACAACGCTTGATGGCGAGCCTCAAACGGATTCGGGATACCCATCAACTCTATCAATTTGGAAGCGTGGTACGAAAATCTCTGAAGCAAAGCGAGTCTTTGAGCTCGATAAAACAGATATGGGAGTGTGGTGTCATACCGCAAAAGATGGAGAAAAATTTCACACCATTATTGATAAAAGAATCACGTTCTACACAGGGGAAACCTATCTTCTGATCGATGGAACTCCAAAGAAAGTGATGACTCCTGATTTCCTTGAGTTCAATGATATCTATAACAATCAATTATTATTTCTCACACGAAAGGATTGGAAACTAGATGACACTACCTTTACAGCAGGAAGTATCATTGCAATCGATATCGATTGTGCCACAAAAAAACTAACTCTTGATGCTGTGACTTTAGTCATGGAAGCGAGTAAATGCAATATCCCCAAAAACACCTTGTGTACAAAGGATAAGCTCTACGCAGTAACGATGAATAATGTAAATGATGAGCTGTGGAGTTTTGAGTTTGAAAACAAAGAGTGGAAGGGGACGAGAGTAGATCTTCCATCAAATGGAGCAATTGATCCAATTACCGTAAACGAAAAATGCGATCAGCTAATTGTGAGCTATGAAAATTTTCTAACGCCAAGTTCACTCATGCTGATTGATAGTGGAAAAATATCAAAGATTAGAGGCATTAAGGAAAAATTTGATGGAAGTAAGTATCGTGTTGAACAACACTTCGCAACCAGCAAGGATGGAGAAAAGATCCCATACTTCCAAATTTCTAATAAAGACCTAGAACTCAATGGTTCCAATCCTACACTTCAATATGGCTACGGTGGTTTTGAAATTCCACTGACTCCAGGATATCTCGCTCTAGCGGGAAATCTCTGGCTTGAACAAGGCGGAGTTCATGTACTCACAAATATTCGTGGAGGAGGAGAATTTGGACCTCGGTGGCATCAGGCCGCCCTTAAAGAGAACCGTCAACGTGCCTACGATGACTTTGCTGCGATCTCAGAAGATCTGATTAGTAGAGGAGTCACATCACAAAAACATCTAGGTATTATGGGCGGAAGTAATGGAGGGCTTTTAATGGGAGTCATGACGACTCAACGGCCAGATCTTTATAATGCTGTGGTTTGTCAGGTTCCATTGCTCGATATGAAGCGCTATCATAAGCTTCTGGCAGGTGCCAGCTGGGTGGGTGAATATGGAAATCCAGACGATCCTAAAGAATGGGAATTCATAAGTAAGTACTCTCCTCTTCAAAATGTTTTTGAAGACAAGAGCTACCCCCCAATTATCTTTATGACTTCAACTAAAGATGATCGAGTTCATCCAGGGCATGCGAGAAAGATGGCCGCGAAGATGAAAGCGCAAAACCACGAAGTTGAGTATTTTGAAAATATCAATGGAGGTCACGGAGGTACCACAACCCAAAGTGATCGCGCTCATTGGCAAGCACTTCAGTATTCATTTCTTTTAGAAAAATTAAAATAAGAAATTAAAAGGCCCTCAAATTTGAGGGCCTGTCTTTTATGGCATTGGCACAGGGCCTATTGGTTTAAATCCATTATCAGTTTCAATCCCTGGTAAGCGATTGGGACCAATCTTTGCAACTCCCATCCACTCTCCATTTACAACAATTAAATAATTGCCACTCTTAAGAGCTGGAGGAACCGATCCGAACTGAAAAGCTGTGATGATTTCACTGTCATCAGAATTAAAATTGCAGTAGCGATCATCTACGGATACTTCATAAGAAAGAATATATTGCTTTCGATTAATTTGAAGAGAGTCGATAACAAGTGGGCATCCATTTGAAATTTGATTAGAAAGAACAATCTTAAGCTCTGCTTCAGTCTCACTCATACGTGAGAGAACACTAAAATCTGACGCAAAGATAGCGGTTGATACCAATAATAGAATAAGGGTTAAAATCCTCTTCATAATGCCTCCTAAACAACTCTTAATTATCGTTCGCGAGGCGAAAATGCAAGGGGCCTATAAATTCTTTACTTTTCTCGTAATGGAAATACCCCACACCAAAGGCTGTAGATTTCTACTTGATTTTCTTTCTCAAGATCGTTTTGAAGTTTTCTGCAATATTTACGGATCTTGTCTCGGATTTCCGGTAACTTAGATGGATCGATGGCCATGGTAATCTCAAAAGGAAAGCGTTCTTCCATTGAATCTTCTGCGATTGAACGCTGAGCAAGCCCTAATATCTGCTGGTGCCTTTTCCTAATGGCATCAGAGGGAATAGTTCCAGTGGTGGCCATATTCTCCAATGCGCCCACAATCTTTCCTCGAACAATTTTTATAAGCTTTAGAGATAGGAGGCGTTCTAACGCCATAGTCGCTTGAAGCTCACTAATTTTAAGTTTAGAAGAGATCCACTTAGGATCGGCCTTGTGTCCTTTTATATGTTGAAGTTCAATTATCGCAAAGTGATACCAATCAGAAATGAGTTGAAATACATCTTCCTTCAATCTGTACTTTTCAACTTCTCCTTTATTGATTGTCTTTGTTGTAGATTCACTTAGTAGAAGTTCTCTTTCAATCTCAGGCAATCCCAGCTTTTCGCAAACCTTGATAACAGACTGCTTAGAAAGTTTTCTCTTTCCTTTTAAGACATCGGAAAGGGTTGCAGCACCAACGCCTAAGAACATTGCAAAAGAACGTAATGAAAAACTTGAATTGCGATCTCTACGCAAATTGAATTCTCTTTCAAGAATTGATCGACACAAAAAATGATCCGACATAGCGACTCCTCTAGCAATATTTTACGTTTTATCAGCTCAATACTCAACTAGTGTTCCGACTTGAGCGAGTCGGAACACTATGGGCCCTCCCCCTATTGAATAATAAAAGTGGCCATTGCAAAGTGGATTCAAGAGATAACAAATAATCAAAACGAGGAGTCATAAAATGAAAAAATTATTCGCACTAGTTCTAGTTCTTTCTTCAACACTTACAATCGCGGCCCCCGTCTGCAATGAAATTGGTACAAGATCAGAAGGCTGGTACCAAAATGAAGAATTAATTGGATTTGATAACTGTAATGGGATGGAAGCGAAATGCATGGCAATCGGAACAAGAGGTGAAGGTTGGTATGCAGTAGACAAAGAAACGGGTGAACAAGCTTGGCTTATTAAGTACGATAGTTGTGCAGTAAAAAGCTCAATTGTAACTACTCGCTCTGCCACATCTGACTTTATTTTTGACTGCCTTGAGACCGCAGTAAAAGTTTGTCGATTCATTTATGATGAGTACGAAAAGCGAAATAAGAAAGTTTGTGAGATGCAAAAACAAAAAATATGCACACCTGCACCAGAATCATCGGACGATACATCAGAAGTGCAAGTTCAAGACTAGTCCCAGCGAAGTCCCCTGTTAAAGGGGGCTTTTCATATCTAGCAGGTCGGTTAACACAGTTAATGCGAAGTAAAATTAAAATATCAACATTAGAGTAACATTCATTTTTATTACATCTCGCTTCGTCCGATAATTTCTCTGTTATGGAGGAGTTATATGAAAAACCTGAGTTTACAGCTTAAGCTTGTAATCCTTTTAATTGCGATTGGGGTTACGCCACTAATTATCTATGGAACCACCTATACCATTTTTACGCGGGACACTTTGCTCAACTATGAGTTTCAAAAATTGGTTGCTGTGAATGGAGTGAAAAAGGAAACTCTCGATCAATTTTATAACGGTCTAGAAAATCAGATAAACATTCTTGCGGACAATATCGCAACGCTATCTGCATTTGACAACGCCAACGCGTACTATAGAGGACTCAATGAACGTGGCGAAAAATTCAATCCAAAGTCAGAAGATTACATGGATACTTGGGAAGAAATTCATCTCGATATGAAGCACTACTTTGAAGAATTTGAATACTACGACATATTCTTAATCCGAAGTGGTGATGGGACAGTACTCTACAGCGCCACCAAAGAAAGCGATCTCGGAGCAGTATTATCAACAGGCCCGCTAAAGGATTCAGGACTTGGCAAGGCCTGGAAGATGGCGGACACTACAAATAAACTCGTAATCACCGATATCACACCATATGCTCCAAGTAATGGAACTCCAACAAGCTTTATGGCGAAGCCTCTGACAAGAGCAGGAAAGAAAGTTGGAATTATTGCGATTCAGATACCAACAAAACTCATAAGTAAAATTACTGGGATTAGAGCTGGCTTAGGAAAAACATCAGAAACCTATATAGTTGGACCTGACTACTACATGAGATCAGATTCATACTTAGACCCCGATAATTTTTCTTCAGACAACTCATTTAAAAAGAATAATAAGGTTGAAACTGAAGGGGTAAAAAGAGCTCTCGCAGGAGAGACAAATTATAGTGTGATAAAAGACTACCGTGGTGTTCCAGTCCTCTCAGCCTACACCCCATTCAAAGTTCAAGGTTCTGATGTAACATGGGCTCTTCTAACAGAAGTCGATGAAGAAGAAGCACTCGAAATCTCAAACAGATTTTTGCAGCTCACAATTATTGGAACCCTTGTATTTGCAGGTATTATTTTAGTGATAGGGCTCATTGTGGGGCGATCACTATCAAAACCAATTATGATGTTCTCAAAAAAATTATCTAACTCCATTGAAGAGGTCTATACAGAGGCAAACAACGTATCTGAATCAAGTCTGAACATTTCGCATTCATCAACACAACAAGCATCATCACTTGAAGAATCATCTGCTTCACTTGAAGAGATCACAGGAATGGTAAAAGTTGCTGCAGAAAACTCGAATGAAGCAAAAGAGATAGCGGAGCAGATGAAAAATGTTTCAAAAGAGGGAATTGAAACCTCAAATGAACTAACAAGTTCAATGGATGAAATACTTCATTCCAATGAAGAAATTGAAAAGTTGGTTGATGTCATCAACCAGATTGGACAAAAAACATCAGTTATTGATGAAATTGTTTTCCAAACCAAGCTTCTATCATTCAACGCCTCTGTTGAAGCGGAAAGAGCAGGAGAACATGGAAGAGGTTTTGCCGTTGTTGCTCAAGAAGTTGGAAGTCTTGCTGAAATGAGTGGAAAGGCCGCCGCTGAAATTTCAGTCATTGTAAGTAATAGTATCAAAGAGGCCAAAACAATTGCAGGTTCAAACAAAACAAAAGTTACTCGAGGAAGTGAGCTCGCTCACAACACCGCAAACCTATTTACTGAAACTGATAAGTTTTCCTCTGATGTTCTTCAAAAAACAGGAGAAATCTCTCAAGCATCTAAAGAGCAATCTGATGGTATCAACCAAATAAATATCGCAATTTCAGAACTCGATAAAATGACCCAAAACAATGTGTCAGACGTAGAGAAGGCCGCTGATGCCAGTGTTACCCTCAATAAGCAGGTAGAGCACTTAAAGGCCATTGTTGAAGGACTCAATGGATTTATCACTGGGGACAGAGCAAATGTACAAACCTTTGAAGAAGAAGAGAAAATCCCTTTATATGATGACATACCGACACCAAACACAAGCTTTAAATCTGCTAGCAAACCTGTGACCGTCAGTAATGCCGATGATTTCTTTGCAAAGGATGATGAGGAAGTAACTAAAAAAGCAAATAAAACGAAAATAAAGGATGATGAGTGGGACAATCTCTAGGACGAACCTTGTCATCGCTCAATAAATTGATTAAAAATAGGGCATGAAGAAAAGACCACTCAATAAAAAAAGAATTATATTTAAAATAGTATTACTCGTTATCGTACTGTTTCTTTGGTTTGTAATGTATCAAGGAATGGTCAAAAACTAAAAAGGGATCCCAATGGATCCCTTTTTTTATTATCAGCAAGTATAAATTATTTTAAGCAGCTGACTTCACCAGTTTCACCACAGTAGTGACCTTCATAATTAGGTTCTTCACCAAGGTAACATACACCTCCAACTGGATCATACTCTCCATCAAAAATGTAAGTTTCGTTCAGCTCGTACTGGTCATCATCAAGAGTATAAGTTGTAATTGAAACTTTAACTTTTACCCACTCATGTGGATCATTAGTCATTTGCACTTCATTCTCAGGCCCTCTAACAATATAGTTAACCTGTGAACCATTTTGCATCTCTCTCTCATAATCTAAAATAGCTTGAACTTCTGCTTTAGCAAGCTCAGAACAAGTACGAGCTGCATCAGAGACATAATAGGCAAAACTGCTTGTTGCCGCCAAAAGTGATAATAAGGCAATAATCTTTTTCATGAATTCCTCCCAAAAATAATCTAGTGGACTATATGGGAGATAAGGCGATCTAACAATTAGGTGTGTAAAATATCTAGGGTTTTGAGATCAATAATATTAACAGCTTACCCCCCACCATTCAGGAGGATTACGCTTAGTCCAACGCGCATTGGCCCTTAAGTACTTATTATAATAATTGCGATAAGCGCGAACAGGATTTCTGTGTCTTACATCATCAGGCAAAGACTGTGGGAAAGGAGTGATTCCCTTACTTGGGGTAATTGCCTCCACAGTGACTAGCCCTGTCTCGCACCACTCAATAATCTCTTCAGCAGGATGATGGCCACCAAACCGATAGGTGTACTCTGAGCAAAGTGCCAAAGCGTGCTCTAAAAGCCAGCAAAAGTTTTCAAATGAACTCTTTACCCAAATACATGTAGGGTTATCTTCTTCAACATGAGCGCTCCTATACTCAGAGTCTGTAAATACAGAACTCAAAAGCTGTGCTGTTTTTTCAATCATTTCTTTGACATGCATGTCGCAGTGATACTCTGCGGCCTTTGCGGGATCTCGACTCAATACAAGCATATTCATTTAAACCTCATCACTTGAACTGTATGACTATTCGGCAGTGATGAGGTAAAAGGCAATTCAAGAAATCTTCAATGAAGTAAAGTCAAATCAACTATTATCTTTACCAAAGCTGGTTTGAAATCTTATCAATGATGTCATCTATTTTCTCTTGGTCTTCTCCACACTGAGTTCCCCAAATAGCATTCGGCCAGGCCCGATCTTCGATGAAACGACAAATAATATGAATATGAAGCTGTGGAACCATATTCCCAAGGGCCCCGACATTAATTTTTTCAGGGGAAAAGAGCTCAGATAGGACCTGTGAAATTTTTGAGATTTCATAGATTAAGGTGCCCTGCTCTACATCAGTCAACTCATGAATTTCTCTAATATCCTCTCTCTTTGGTACAAGTACAATCCATGGATTATCACTATCAGGAATTAGACGAACCTCACAAAGATCAAGCTCTCCTAAAAGTATTGTATCTTCCTCAAGTCTAGGATGTATCAAAAAACTCATAATAACTCTCTCGTAATTAGTTCAGCATTCTTCTTGGGTTCATCACATAAAAACAATAAATAGCATTCTTTGGTTTGAATGAGTAAGCGGACAGCTCCAACTGTTCTCCTAACTCCTATGTAAAAAAGCTTAAGCCAATCCTTAATCGAATGGTCGACAAAGAACTCAACAACCATCGGTAACCCGACTCCTACAATCATGTGACGTAAGAGCTCTTGGAACATCCTTACCTTAGAGACCTTCTTAAGTTGAGGTACGGAAAGTCGTGAGCGATATGCAGAAATAAGAATAGGATGGCGAAATGTATCCTTTGATACACGATTTTTAAAATAGGAAAGCGGAGCAAGGATCTTTTTTCCGTATTCCATTCTATTGATCTCGTATAACTCGCTAGAGTTTCCATCCGGAAGAGAGTCAACAGAGTCGACACCAACTCGCAATGGAAAGGATAGAATATTTCCCCTAGGATCAATTAGTGGAGTATCATCAGAAATAATTTCATTCTTCTCGTCTTTTAAAAGCTCTAAAAAGAGTGTGGTCTTCCCCCCTTTCATGGGGAGCATACATATTAAATCCTTATTTGAAGCACCAACTCCAAAAGCATGTAACTTGTGATATCCCCTCATATCGTGGATTTTACCGACTTTGGATAAAATCATCAGATAGGCAATCTCATGCAGCAAATTCACATCATCAGAAAAGATTTTCCCACTCGAGAGTTCTGAATTCCAAGAAGCGAGTGCATTTCCATAATAATCGAAATACTTCACCCCATGCTTTTTGTAGGAAATCGCATTCTTTGTTTGGCCTTCAGAAATGAGCCCCTCTATCTGTTCGTAGGGTGGAGTCATTTGAAAGATTTCAACCGTAATATCTCTAGAAATACTACTCAGAGAGACAAAATAGCTGAAGTCTTTTGCTAATTTAGTCACGACACCAGGGCAATCAGAGCTGACGGCCACCGAAATTCCATAAAAATTGAGAGAAAGTGTATTTGAATTCATAGAACTATTGTACGAGTGACGGCCACCCCTTGCAAATGATTATGGGGGTAGATAATATTAAATCTTACAGGTAGGACAATATAGACTATTCAATCATCATTGTTACATTTAATCGCCACTTACTGTTGGAGAAATGCCTAAAAAGTATTTCAGAGTCGTCAACTCAGCTGAATAAAGAAACTATTGTCATTGTTAATGGTATTGATCCTCAGTCAAATAAGCTTGCAAAGGATTTCGGAGCAAAAACAATATCTTCAGACAGTAGAATGACTCCTGCAGAGGCGAGAAATATAGCATCAAAAGACGCAAAGGGACGTTTCCTATTATTTCTTGATGATGATGTGACCCTACCTTCAACATACCTAAAACTATCGGAACAATATCTAGTTGCAAATAAGATTGATATTTTGGGTGGACCAGATAGAACACCAAAAGATGCAAATATTTTTGAGGAAGCACTTGGAATGGCCTTATCTTCACCTCTTGCCACAGCATCAACTCGCTACCGACACACCGGAGCAAAAGATACAATCAAGGCCAGTGAAAAGAACCTCATTCTCTGTGCCCTTTGGATAAGAAAGGATCTCTTTTCAAGTCACCTATTTGATCATCGCTTCTTTAGAAATGAAGAAAATGTCCTCATCGACCAATTGACCAATTACAAAATAGTCTATGATCAAGAGCTATGGGTCTTCCATAAGAGAAAAGCGCATCCATTGCACCTTGTGAAGGCAGTTGCGGGAAGTGGTTACTATAGAATGAAATCCTTTCATTTATTTGCCAACGTTCAGCCACTCTATCTAGTACCAGCACTATTCGTGATATATTTGTTCTGCTCATTGATAAGCTTCAAAGGGCCGATGATTTTATATCCGCTGATTGTCTACCTTGGACTTAATTTTCTAACATCATTCTATCTATCAATGAGAAAGATCTACTTATTCCCAATTGTGATGGGATATCAGCTTCTCATCAACCTAAGTTATGGAATAGGGACACTAATCTATATTGTGAAGGCAATAAAATGGAGAGGTAAAGCTACTTCTTTAAACAAAGATCAATTGACCGATTAAACGACTCTATAAAGTTTCGATGTTTTCCCAAAAAATTTTTACTAAAGTACACCCCAAGAGGATGGTGCTTGAAATGCATTGAGTAAAACTGACTTTTCTTTAAACCAAGTTGCTTAATATTGTGCTCAAAAACAACTGAATTCTCCACATAAGCATCAATGCGGTCATGAAGAAGAAGAGTTATGAGTTTGCTTGGTTCAGAAGATACTTCATTCACAACAAAATTATCTTTTTTTGCCCAATATGCAACATTTGAATTAAGTCGTGCGCCCAAGCGATAGAAGTCACGTACATTCTTAAGACTAGCCTCTTTGTACTCGTGCTGAAGGAAGTAAATTCTCCATTCTTGCTTAATAAAGGGACGGGACATCACAGCAAACTGATCGCGAGCATCACTTTGAGATGCAGCAAAGAAACCATCAAGTTCACCTCTTTGAGTAGAAAGCTGTGCCCTTAGCCATGGCAATGGCACAATACTCACGTCTTCATGAAGTCGATCTAAAATACAACGAACAATTTTTACAGAGATTCCACAGACCTCCCCTTTTTCAATTTTTTGATAAGGGGCCCAAAGCTGAGTGCCGAGTTTAACTCCACCATACGACAGATTAGAAAAAAGGACTAAAGAGGCGAAGATAATCACGAAATAAAATTTCATGACGACAAATTACCACCCTCTAAAGCAAGTGTTCAACACATTATTTCAAAAAATCGTGGAAAGGATTTATTCACATGTTCCACATTGTGGAGAACACCTCCAGATAACGATCTCATAAAAAGATAGCATGTCATCACCATGCGATGATCTGCCGGTGGAGAGAATTCAACAAACTTGCCCTTGTGGTCAGGTCGTCCAACAATTTCAAGAGAATACTGCGCTTCATGGTAATGATACTCAATACCAAAGGCATCCAAAATTCGAATAATCTCAGAAATACGATCACTTTCTTTATACTTAAGTACCTCAAGCCCACTTAATATGCTCGTTCCAGTTGCAAATGCAGCTATAAATGACAAGGTGGGAGTTAAATCAGGGCATCCTGAGCAATTAAAATTAAAAGCCGTGAGCTTAGACTTTTTAACAAAAAGCAAATTATCTTCATCAACATCTGCCCCGATATCTTTTAAGAGAGCGAGAAACACGGAGTCGGCCTGGTAAGGATCAAGGCCACAATAATTCGTTATACAGACATCTCCCGTTACGGCACCAAGAGCGATTGGATATGACAATGAACTGAAATCCACAGGAACATCAAACTCACGCTTTCCTGCTTTGAACTCATCCACTAGAGATTGAGTCATCTCTAAATATTTTTTTGAACTATCCAGATTAGAGAACGTAATTGGAAGATCACTGTTTCCAAAAGCGAGAAGAAACCCAGAAGCAAACTGAGTCGAGCGAGAACAATCTATTTTGAGTGCAGTATTGATTCTATTTGATCCACAAATCTCCAGCCAATAATCGTCAGAAGCATTTCCATGAGCGACCGAAACTCTCATCTTTAAAAGCGCAGATGATAACTCTTCAATGGGTCGATCTGCCATTTTTTCAGTGGCATTTAATCGGTAACAATTCTTTCCAAGTGCCAGCAAAGGAATGAGGAACCTATTTGTTGTTCCCCCATCCCCTGTCTCCAAATAAATAGGTTCAGACGTTTGAATTTCACAGTTTGGGAAACAAGATTGAATCGTAACCGAACTATCATTGCGAGTATATTTAATGCCGATTCTCTCAAAACACTTCAACATATTGATGACATCAGTCGATTCAGAAAGATTATTGATGACGACATCATTTTCAGCGATGGCCCCCAAGATAAGAACTCGATTTGAAAAAGACTTAGAGCTTGGTACTTCAATTGACTTGGAGAATGGATAGGCATCAATCTTAAGCATGACTATTCCAATAGTTAAAAAACTTTTCCTTGAGCATTTCAAGCGACATCTCATCGATAACATGATATCCGATGTCACGAATCGTAATGAGATCAATTTTATTGGCAGCGGTAAGCTTCTTATCCCTACCAACCACTTCGAATATCTTCTCTGCGGAAATATTGTAATCGAATGAATCAAGTACATTTTCTATTTGAAGTTTACTCATAAGAGTTTGTACTTTCATAAGAACTTCTTGCCTCTGATCAATCTCTAGTACAGTTAAAATGCCAAGAACAACGGCAACACCGTGTGGAACGCCTTGCAAGAACTCGTAAGCATGCCCAAAAGTATGCCCCAAGTTTAAAATTTTTCTTGCATTTCCCTCTTCAAAATCTTTTTCAACAATTCTATTTTTAAAATCCGCACATGCTCGAATAATGTCTTTAAGACCTCTATTGTTTTCAATGTGAATAAAGCATGACTTATCAAGTAGCCCATACTTTAAAATTTCTCCCTTTCCACTGATCTGTTCACATTCAGGTAATGACTTGAGAAAATCAATACAAGTGACAACTCGTGCTGGAAGATAAAAATCTCCGATAAGGTTTTTACCGTAATTTGAATTAATCCCAACCTTTCCACCAATAGCAGCGTCCACCATTGAAAGCAAAGTTGTTGGAACTGCAGTCCAAGGAAGTCCTCGAAGCAATAATGAAGCAACAAGACCTGCAAAATCAGTAACGGTGCCACCTCCAATTGCAACTAAATGACAATTTCGATGAGTCCCTTTTTCAAGAAAAAACTCTAAACATTTCTGAAGCTCTTCAAAGGTCTTAAGCTTTTCACCAGCGGAAACCGGATAAAGGATGACATGCTTATTCATTTCTTCGAACTTTAAACTATCGCGATATAAATCATGAACGACTTCATCAATCACTATCAATAACGTATCTGTATCAATAGATTCAAGTGAGTCTTTAAGTTCAAATTCTTCAATATAGGAAATGGGGCAATTCACTATCTGCTCCCCAATTGATATGCATTCTGTCTTAAGAAATGATCAGCAATTGTAATTTGGGCCATGGCAATGACCACGGGGATAACTCGAGGCAAGATGCATGGATCGTGTCTCCCCTCTTTTGCTTTCTCTCCAACAGTTGAAACAGGCTTGAAGCCGAGGGTAACAACGATGGGGGCGCCATTACTAATGCCACCTTCAATTCCCCCAAAGTTATTTCGATCAGTTGAAATCTCGATTCCAGACTTTATGAGAAAGTCACTGCCAATACCATATGCAAAAGAGACGCATCCACCTATCGATAGCATGGCCTTCGCTAAATCGGCCTTAAGCTTATCAAAAACAGGTTCTCCTAATCCAGCTGGACAGTCAGAGATAGTTAAAGAAATTTCACCACCGACTGAGTCTCCATTTCTTTTCAAAGACTCGAGATAATCTTCAACCTCATTAGCATTTTGAAGTTTGTCTCCTGTCAGCTTACCCATCTGAATGATTTGAGCGCTAAAAGAAATTTCGGGAATGATTAAAGAAGCAAAATGACCAGCGATAACTCTTGATAGTGTCTCACGACCACTACTTCGACCACCGCCACGATGATCCCTTATTCCATATTTCGCCACCGTAGTTTGATCTGCATGACCAGGACGATATTCGTTTTTAAGCTTATCGTAGTCACTGGATTTTTGATTGGTGTTTCTAACAACAACACATATTGGGGTTCCTAATGTCTTTCCATTGAAAATCCCTGAAAGAACTTCAGGAATGTCAGGCTCACGTCTATTTGTTGTCCCTTTAGATTGACCTGGGGCCCTTTTTTTAAGATCAGACGCTAAATCTTCCAATGAGAAATCAAGTCCTGCGGGAACTCCATCAACAATGGCACCTAATGCCTCTCCATGAGACTCCCCAAAACTGGTTACAGAGAACAATTTTCCATACTGATTTCCACGCATTATCTTCCTCACATGTATACTGGAACCCATCAACAAATTACTATATTATTATGACATATAATATATCACTCCATCAAAGGTGAAGCATGGACAAGAGCATTTTTCGTAAATTTTCTCTCATTAGTACTATTGATCAAAAGATTCATCGCCACATGACTACCATTGAATCGGAGAAGGCCAGAATTGAGCATGTTAAGTCTCAACGAGAACAAAAAAAGGAGCATGTAGATCATGCGTCTGAAGCTCTAAAAATGACCAAAGAATTACTTCAGGGAGAAGAAAAAGAGCTCTTTCAAATAGAAAAGCAGCTCGAAAAGTCTAAAGTAAATCTAGACAACGCCAAAAACCAACAGCAGCTCTCGGCCATTGAAAAAGAAATTGAAACTTTAAGTCCGAAACAAGAAGAGCACGAAACAATCATTTTAGAGCTTTTAGAAAAAATTGAACAATTAGAGCTCAACATCAAAGAAACGAATAACTTTCTCACAGGTTCAGAAGAAACGCTTCAACAGATAACAGGTGAGGTTGGCGAAATTGTGAATGAGGAAGAAAAAGAGATCAAATCAAGTGAGCAAGAGATCGCTCAAATACTTAAAGAGATCTCACCGAATGATAAAGAAATATTTGAACTGACGAATAAGAAATACCGTTTCAATACTCCACTTGTAAAAATTCAAAATGGAGCATGTCCGAAGTGCGGTAGTATGATAGACAAAATGACAATATCTCAAGTAGACAAAGGTGTCTCAATTGAGATGTGTCCGGGGTGTAATAGGATTTTACTGCCTCATGATTAGAGCTTTTTCGAGTTCACTTCCTAGGAAATAGAGGTTCCCAACCAGAACTTTTCTTGCGTAGATATAGTTGGCATAACTATTCTCAGTAGCAATTAGACTGCTCTCTGCATCAAGAAGTCGATCGATTCCGGCTCTTCCCTGTCGGTAAAGTCTACCAAATTCAGTTAAAATCTTTCTCGCTAGTTCCACTCTTTCTTTCGCTGATTCGAGGCTCTTTTCCAAAAGAGCGAGTTGAGCGTACAAAGAACGAACGCTATCTTTATAAGACGACTCTTTCTTTTTAATTTCAGCACTTTTTAGCATCAGCAAGGCCTTCTGCTTTGCCATATTATTTTTCTGGACTTCATTTCCGATCGGCCACATCAAATTAATCGATGCAGCGTATTCCTTTTGATCAGCACCAAATGCACCATTTGATCTAGCTTCCGAACTGCTAGCATCGTAGTCATTTGTTTGGTAACTCCCTGCTAATTTTATGGTTGGTAGAAAAGTGTGATCTACCTGGTCAATGGCCAACTGCCCTAAAGATAGCTGAGAGAGTAGTAGTTCTTTTTCTTTGTAGCTCTCCCATTTGACACTAGGAACTCTCAAATAGTTTGGTCTTTCGAGATTTAGTACGTCCAATTCAGTAATTTCAATTGTGCGATGAATCTTACTCGCAATTTCGGCACGGCTTTGTTCAAGTGCTTTCTCTGCACCAATCATTCTTTCGAGCAGAGATTTTTCATTTATTTGGGCCTGATAGAGATCAATTTTCTCTCTCAAACCATCACGAACTCTCTTCTGAATTAGCTTAGTATTTGAAACTGCCCTAAGGTGCGCTTCTTTTGCTAGCCGTACCATTGTTCGATTAAGAGAAGCTTTTAAAATAATTGCATAAAATGAAAGTAAGTCAGCAGATGTTTTTAACGAACTAGCAGACTTCGTAATTTCCTCTGTTTGCTTCGCCATTGCAATTTCATTGCGGTCAATCTGACCGAAAAAATTTGCCCCCAAATCCTGAGAGTAGCGGAGTGATTGAGAAAACATATTTTTATCATTTTTAACCATAATATTCCCATCATTTGGTGAAAAAGATGAGTCGGCCATGCCAAATGTTAAGTGTCCTCCCCAATTAAAATCTTTGGATAGAGAGATTGAATTAGAAAGTGTTCTAAGCTTTGTCGCTCCAGTACCGGTTATTTCCTCAAGTGTGTTATCACTATACTTACTAGAGAGTCCCAGCCCCCAAAACTTCTTATCAATTACATTTTGGGTATCATAGGCGCTGAGTGATATATCTGTTTTTGCTTTTAATACCTCAAAATTATTATTCATGAACTCCTTTAAGAGGTCAGAATTACTCGCAAAAGTAGAAGAAGAATAAAGAAAAAACACAAATAAAATGATTTTCATTGATAACACCACAAAGCTGAAAATTAACTCATCCAAACTAAAGTCTAGCACAATTATATTGACTTTGAAGCTCATATTAGTGATGTTAAAACAGAGAAGAGGGAGTTGTCGCCGGTACCTTCGGGTACGGGAGGAAAGTCCGGACTCCATATGGCAGCGTAGCGGGTAACGCCCGTCCACCGTGAGGTGAGGACTAGTGGAACAGAGACGAGCCAGTTAAGTCTGGTTGAAACGGCTAAACTCTACGTGGTGCAAGTCCAAATAGGCCTGTGTTAAGGGCGGCCAGTCCGTGCAGGCGGGTAGGATGCTTGAGCCTAGGGGTAACTCTAGGCCTAGACGAATGACAACTGAAAACAGGATCCGGCTTACTCCTCTTCTCTTCTATAGATATAAGTGCCCTCTGGGCATTTATCCTGTATCTCCGATTGATCAGTTGTTTCGCAGAAGCTTTTAGCTGGAGCGGGCAAGATCGAAAAGAGGTATTACAAATATACAAAGGCCACTCTTAACGAGTGGCCTTTTTTGTATCAATTTAAATTTTGTTTTACTTGGCCTCACCAGAGAAGATTGAAACTCTTTCTCCGTTGTTGCCGTATACCGCGCTAATATCAACTGAAAATACTGCTTCATATCCTTCAAGTTTTGGCAGTGAATCGAGAATACTCATATCAATCATGGCAGTAAAGTCGTACTTTTTATTCGCTTTAAGGTATGAACTTTTTCCACCAATAGTTTTATTAACACTAGAGTCAGTGAACTCATTTGCGACCACAAGCTTCTCACTCATCAACTGAAATACTTCGATATCGAACAACTCTCCTTCAGAAGGAACATTGTATCCATCGATCACAAGAGTGTAACTACCTGGCTTAAGCCCACTTTTTGAAGAGATAATAATTTGCTCATTACTATCCTGGTTTCCACTCATTTTAATGCGCTTACCAGTCTCATCTAAAAGTGCCAAATCGATATCCATTTTTTGAGTATTACCAGTGTAGCTTGAGAAGATTGCAAGCATACTTGTCTGATCAGTTACTTCAATGGCGATCTCTTTTTTCTCTTGATGTTTAACTTCTACCTTTGTTCTCATGCGAAGTCGATCTGTACTAACCTCCGCTTTCGCAAGTTTTAGGTATTTATCACTCGATACTCCACTTAGAACAACTTTAGAAGTCTTGGTATTTCTGTATTCACGAACATTATCGATATCAACTGAAAGTCTATTCACATCGAGGTTGTAGTAGCTTCCAAACTCTCCTTCAAATTCATACATTGATTGAGTTGAAGACTTTACAATTACTTCATAAACTCCTGGTTGAAGGTCCTGAAGGACATAACGTACGTTGTTTCTAGATGGTAAATAATCAGATCCACTTACCGCCCAGTAACTATTGGTACCAAGCTTTTTATAATCAATTTCCATTCCTTGGTAGTAAACACTCATCATCAAAGATCCAGGTAGAGAATTTGATGTATGAAGATCAAGCATTAGTGCTGATTGCTTACTATCAACAGGTATAAAGTATCTTGCAAACTGTCCAGCAGGAACAAAGCCTTGAACAGAGAATGATCCTTCATCAACAACTGGGTCGAAATGAGTATTACTTCCGATTAGAGTTACAGGGAACACCCAATCAAAATAATCTGGATTATCAATACTGTAAGCTTTAATCACAGTTGCATGCATCCCAGGTTTTAAGCGACCATTTTCCATCAATTTTTTACGATCGAAATAGAAGTCAACTTCAGGTTTTTCTCCAGGAACGATTTCAATAATCTTTTCTTTCTTTGTTAGATTGCGATCAAAGTAAATCCAATCAGCATCGATCTTCAATGTATATGACTTGATCTTTAAATAATCACTTGGATTAGTCGGCTCAGGAATCATTGGCCAGAAATATCCTTGTGATGGAACATTGTCATATGCGTAGAAACCAATTGCATATCCCTCATACCCCGTGAGGGTTGAAGTGGTTTTTGTTGAAATAAAGTTTACATCTTCATGAATAATGTCATTCAATACTTTCCAAGCACCTTGTGCATTGATTCTACCAGCTCCACCTTCGATCCAACCAAACTTGCGTTTCTTAGCTTTAAAATCACAAACTCCAGTTTTTCCAAAAGAGGCCTGACATTCAGAAACAGTCATTTCATCATACGAAAGCGCTGAATTCTTAACCGCTTTATGTAGTTTATCCACAGAGAAAGGATTAATAATACTTGTTCCATCATTTAGGCCTGTCTTTGTCGCAGCGTCGTACAACAGAGCAACAACTGAAGCAACATTTGGCGTGGCCATTGAAGTACCTGGCATATACTCATATGCTCTACGTTCTCCTCCCACTTCTTTTGCAAGCGGAATAGATGACATAACATATCCAGGAGCACCGATATCAGGTTTCAAAGCTCCATCATACATTGGTCCTCGAGATGATGAAGGACTGACAAAAAGCTTATCTTCACCTAAGTAATCCCCATCGACATTGTATGAGTTTCTTGAATTTGAACTATAAAAGTTTGCAACATCAAGCGACCAAAGAGCAGGGCCAGCACCGTGAGAATTAATTCCTGGGCCTTCATTTCCTGCCGCTTTTACAAACGACACGCCAAATTGCTTTGCAGCTGCATCGTAGTATTTAGCAGTTGTTCCCCCTAGTGCATTGATTGCAGTATTAGAGCCAAAACTAAAGCTAAACACTAGATTTTTATGGTTACGAATAACAGTATCAAGTAGCTTAAAGTAATCAGAGTAACGATATCCAGTTCCTAAAAGAGTTCCACCAACGATTTTTGCGTTCTTGGCACCAGATGAAAATTGTGGTGCAGCTTGAAAATTACCAGCGGCAGTACCAGCACAGTGCGTACCATGCCCACCAGCATCAAAACCAACAAGGCCAATATTATAGAAGGCCGGTTGCCCTTGATAAGCTTTGTTGATGAACTTTCCTTCTTCGTCTAACTCGAATCCTCTTTCGACAGTGACTGCAAAGTTAACAATACCTTTATTACGATCTTTAGAAAGTACAGTATTTCCACTTGGATCTTTTTTCACGATATCCATTTTTGTCGTATACTTGTAGTAACTGTTAAAAGGATTCTTTTTATCTTCATGAAAACGATCTTCTAAATTTTTCGCGACCCAGTTAAAGTCTAAGAGTTTATTTTCGTCCTCAATTGAATCATCCCCCATTGCGCCATAAGTTAGGCTTGAGTTGACATTGATGTAAACTTCAAAATTTCCATCATTATTTTTAAATGCAACTACTGGAAAGATTGCGCTGATTTCACCATCTTGATTGAAATCAATCCTCTTATATTTAAGTTCAGAGAACTGCTTTTCAGTAAAGTATCCAACGTAGTATTGACGATCGGCCTGAAGTTTTTCAGTTCTTTCGATTTTAATCTCTTGGTTATCAATTACAGCTGTAAGATATTCCTTGCCATCAATAATTTCAGAGTTCGCTTCAATTACTTTTGCGTGGTCAGTATCTCGAAGTGTTCTCAACTCAACAATACGATCTTGAAAAACATCAGTTCTTGAAATATCAAGGCCAGTATCAAAAACGGCAATTGTTGACGAGCTACCATCAAGCGCTATCCCTTGCTCTTTGAAATCTTGAACAAGCGAATTAACCTGCATCACCTCTGCAGGATAAAGATTTTTTGTCAGCGTAACTTTTCCATTTTCAGAAACCTTTTGAGGATCAAACTTTGGTTCCTTAAACTCAATCTTGTCATCGTAGGCCAATGCTTCGATTTTTTTAGAGTAATTGAGTTCAGTGGCGGTTCTAGCATTCGCTCGAAAAGCAATGTATCCCATCATCGAATTGAAGTGGGTTATCTCCCCTCCACCTGCGATAATCTGGGAAACAACATCATCAAAATTGCCAGCATCAGCAATCGCAACAAATGATGATTCTCCCGATTCACCTGTGGCCTTCTCGAGTTTAAATGCCTCTTCTAAACGAAGTTGTGACTCTTTACTTAAAAGAGAAACATTCTTCTGAGCAGAGATCGTGTTCACCTGATTAGAACAACTTGCAATAATAGAAGATGTAAGTAATAAACCTAATAGTTTACGCATAGAAATCCTTTTTTTTAAAAAGTCGTAGCTCTACCGGTTAAATATTGCAAAAATTAGACCAGATATTAGATCCTAAAATCAGTTTGTTAGAGTAATGAGAGTGTTAAGGGAAAATGAGGCCGTCTAAAGTTTAGACAAAATAAGTACTTAAAAAATAACACTTATTGATGACATTTCTTAGACATTTCAGCGGCTAAGACATTAATCTTTTCTATATAAAGAGGGGAATTAAGCCCCTGTGCGGTTATAAACTCTCGATCGATGAATGCCCGCAGGTCTTCAGCATATTCATCGATATCAGTAATCACAACCAACCGATCTGCTTCCAAAGAACGGATCTCATCTACCATGCGCTTGCGATCGTTGAGCCCCATATAGGAGCAGGTCTGATCTGCAGAATTGAGAGGGAAGACGCGAGTATTAAAAACAGAAAATGAAATCCCTGGGCACTTATTTTGCAAATCTTTTACAAACTGTGATTGGGGGCATCCCGCTTTTCCTGGAGCGATTCTTCTCATGCTGGTGCTAATATCAATCCAAACTTCAGTTCCTGTGACCTTTTTCTTTTTGGCCTCACCACAGTAGAGATCAAAGTAATAGTTTTTATCGCAATCGATTAAATCGGTATCAAGCGTTGGTTTCACATAAGTATCTTTAGACTTAGATTTTTTTTCAGCTTCAACTTCTGAAGAAGAGGGGATGTAACCAAGTTGCGGATTAAAGCACCCTTCCCCCATTGGAACACAATCAAAATTTTGAGCGAGCTTTAGACCAACTGATGGTTTAAAAATAAGAGCGTCGGCCATTCCTTCCTTAGGAGAAAAAAACCAAAACTCCACACTGCGAGGCATAGCGTGTGCAACATTGAGAGCAAGAATGAGTGCGCTCAAAAAATATTTCAATATTATCCTTTCTCCATTCCTTTAATTCGCATGTAACGAAAGAATGAATTCCCCATATCAACCATCAGATCTCTCCCCTCCATATCGAGGTTTAAGAAGTCGCTCATGTACGCCTTTTGCCTTGGAGTTAAGCTCTCCAATTTTTCTTTTAAAGACATTTCAGAATTTTTATTTTGATGATCTGGCTCAAAATGAATAGCACGCTTAGAACCACTACTTCCCGCGCTTACATTTGCGGTAACTTTCTTTCTGGCCATGCCTAATGCGCCAACAAGTTCATCTTCAAGTGTACCAACTTCTGGAATACGTGGGCCTGCAGCTTCTTCTTCAACCTCTTCAACTTTTTCAGAAGGAGGTGACATGAGTGTCTCCTCTTCTTCATCGTTTTTGAAAAATTTCACAAGACGAATAAATCGTTCTGAATAATCCTCTTCTACGAAATCAATAATTTCGTGCATAGGAATGTTGAGCTTGGCCACAATCTTAGCGATTAACTGAGGATTTAATTCTCCAGTCTTTTGGTTTAAGAATCTACTCATAGTAGAAACTCCAACTTCAGTAAGCTCTGCAAGTTCCTTCTGGGACATCGGCCCTCGCACTTGCATATACTTACGCACAACCCCTAAGAATAGATCTGTTTTGTCTTTGTTGAATTGGGCCATAACTAACCTCCTGAATACATTATCGGAATGAAAAAATATTTCTTGATGCAATTTTATTTCTTGACGCAACGAGTCAAGTATTGTATTCTTGTTTTAAGAAATCGGGTTGCACTTTGAAATGCAGCTGGGAGGATAGGATCATGGGTACGTTAACTAATTTTATTGATCATATCGAACTGTCTGATGTGGACTATGAGCGTTATGAAGTTATTGAGAATGAAAGAATAACTAACTGTAATATAAAGGATATTAACATTTCCGGTGTCCTATTCTCTATGAGTACATTCGTAGGAGTCACCTTTAACAATTGCGACATCTTTGCAACTAGATTTGAAAACTGTGAGTTCATTAACTGTAAATTTGTCGATTGCAAAATACAATTTTCTAATATTTTGTACAGTGATTTTCACGGTACAAGTATATCAGGTTGCAACTGGAGCAGTTCCCCCATTGTACGATCTCTCTTCTCCAGTTGTGACCTCGATGATAAGTCATTGTTTTTTATAAAGAAAAGCAATACCAACAAACTATTTGGCACAAGTACTGAATTCGAGAAAACAGTAACTTTGAGCCACGAATTACTTGCAGCGTAAAATTTTATCCCAAATATCGACGCATTATGCTTCAAGGATCGAGTCGGGACGCAATTCTATATCGAGAAGCAACAAATCTTTTGGAGGTAAGCACCTTTTTACTGGGCAAGGACGCCCGAAAGCTTACCCCACTCATTAGACCAACCTTTATACCCGCCGGGTGAGATTTATCTCACTCGGCGACTCGCCTATTTATTGATGTGAAAACAGCCAACACTCTTATCATTATTAAGAGACGCTTTAACTATTTCCATTGATGCTTGAATTCCACCGCGCAGTCCAAGTAGCCCATCGTTTAAGGATTCACCTGCAAGTCTACGCTCTACTTCCTCACGCAACAATGATAACTCCTCACTTGCCTCTAATAATTGAGCGCGATTGCGAACAATTCCCACTTTTTGCCACATTAGAGTTTTTAAGCGCGCCCAGGTGATATTATTTTGAGTGATATCACTTTCATTATTGCCACTAAAATGAATAGAGGAGATCGTACATTTTTCTAATAAACTCTCCGCAATATGTTCAGCTGCAATATGACCAAAGGTCAATCCTTCAAGTAATGCAGTTGATGCCAAACGATTTGCCCCGTGAAGTCCTGTACAAGAAGCTTCTCCAATTGCATAGAGGCCCCTAACCGAAGTTTCGGCGTACTCGTTAACATCAATTCCACCACAACTGTAATGCGCAGATGGAACAACAGGAATCCCCTTCCCTTTAAGATCCACTCCCAATCGCTCACAATGAGCAAAAATAGTTGGGAATCTATTTTTAAACCATTCTGTTTCAAAATGTTTTACATCGAGATAAACGCAAGGGTGTCCAGTTGACTCAATCTCATCAACAATTGATTTTGAAACAATGTCTCTTGAGGCCAATTCTAAATCAGGGTGGTAGCGCTCCATGAAACGCTCACCTTTACTATTTCTCAAAATAGCGCCCTCACCTCTAACTGCCTCACTAATAAGAAAACGCTGATGGGAGTTGGGATCAAAAAATGTAGTCGGATGGAATTGAATAAACTCCATATTATTAAGACGAGCATTAGCTCGAATGGCCATCCCATGACCATCTCCGCGTGCTCCGTCAGTATTGGAGTTATGAAGATATAATGAACCAAGTCCACCAGTGGCCAAAATAACTGCAGATGAATTTATTGTGATAACTTCGTTCTCAGAATTATCAAACAAATGAATTCCTGCGACCTGTCCTTCACTTCCAAGAGCGAGATCAATCGCAGTATGGTTCTTTAAGAGAGTAATTCCTTTCGCTGATTTTTGAAGGTATTCAAACAACGAATCAATAATGGCCTTGCCACTGTAATCACCTACAAATAGAATTCGCGGATAGGAGTGTGCTCCCTCCATTGTAAGTAGCAACTCTCCATTATCATTTCGTGCAAAAGGTACATTTGCCTTATCGATTAAAAGATCTTTTAGAATCGAGTCAGACTTAGAGCTTAAAATTTCTGCAATTTTTAAATCTGCTGTTTTTGAAGATGCCTTATCGATATCAGCAACTAACTTTTGATCATCAGGAGTAGAATAAATAATTCCTCCTTGAGCATACTTAGAGTTACACTCATGAGGATCACTTTCCCTCGTTACGAGAATTACATTTAATCCAAGCTCGCCAGCTCTAATTGCCGCGGATAATCCAGCGATACCAGTGCCAACAACAACAACGTCGGCCTTAAGTATAGAACTCATTTATGCCTTCTTATATTTTAAAGAGATATCCACATGTGGAGCATCGTAAGTGATGGCCCCTAAGCTAATCGCATCTACACCAGGAATGAGGTATGAAGAAATTGTTTCTAATCGAATTCCACCAGAAACCTCATAAGTAACCCCCTCTGGCTTGATTTCTATGGCATTTTTCACCTGTTCAGGTGTGAAGTTATCGAGCATCATGTGCTTAATTCCAAGCTTAATCGCATCACTAAGTTCTGCAATGTCATGAATTTCAACTTCGATTGGAGTATAGAAGCCTTGCATATTTCTAAAAAACTCAACCGCTGGAATCAAACCACCAAAGAAGTCTTTATGATTATCTTTAACCATCCAAACATCGGCCTGTCCAAGACGATGATTGTGTCCCCCCCCAATTCGAACTGCGTACTTTTCTAAAGAGCGAAGACCTGGAGTTGTTTTTCTTGTATCCAAAATCTTAACATCTGATTCTTTTGCAAGTTCAACGAATGTATTGGTCGCAGTTGCAATGCTTGATGCGTGTTGCAAGAGATTAAGAGCAATACGCTCTCCCGTTAGAGCAACAGAAAATGGAAGGGAAAATGATATTCCATTTTTGGTATCACTCTTAACTTTCTTTCCTTCATACTCCTTGATGATCTCATCAAAAGATCCTGGTAACTCAGCTCCTAAGAAACGAAATACCTCAAAGAAATAAGGAAGACCTGCAATCACCTGATTGGATTTAAAGTAAAGAGTGCAGTTCACATTTTGATCAGGGAGTGATGATGTATAAAAAGTATTGCGGCTTAAATCATCTTCTTGGAAAAAATTTTCTAAATCTCTTTTGATTGCTTGTCTAAAAAGTTTATTCATCTCGCACCAAATCTTTTTTTATTTCAAAAATAAAACATCCTAGTTCCAACTAGATATAGTTGAAGATTACAACCACAAACTACCACAGTAAAGACATGTTTAAAATGATCTTTGTCATGACATTTTCGCTCTTTATGCTGTGGGTCAGCGATGGTTCAAAGCTTCCTTTTCGCGACAAGCCCCCACTATTTATGGGACATCAAACAGAAGTTTTACACCACTTTGAGAGTAGAAGAATTGCCCGCATTTACAACGCGATTAGTACCGGAAATAAGACCGGTATTTCCTATAAAATATCCAAGCGATTTAAAAAAATGGGGATTTATCATCTCTTTACCCCATCGGGAATTCATCTAAGTTCTCTGCTATTACTCCTTTCCCCTATCCTTTATCTGTTGAGAAGAAAGTCCCGTATTTACAGTTTCTTTATTGATCTTTGTATTTTAGCTTTGGTTTGCACACTACAAGAGATGCACTCGCTTAAGCGAATTGCGCTACTTGGTCTCATTCTTAGAAATGCTAAATTTAAGGGAAATCGACCGTCGCTATTTATTTCATTTATTGCAACATTTTTCATTGCCTATATTTTTGGTAGTTATCACCAATCTCCTTTAAGCTTTATCTATAGCTTTCTTTTCCTAGGTGTTATCTGTGCCTCAGAGGGAAAACCAAAATACTCCATTCCGATTGCACTTTTTGGGGCCCAACTGATTGTCGCCTACCATCAACTGTCCCCAATCTATTGGACCAACATTATACTATCTCCAATACTTACTGCCATATTCTCTCTAATGTTTCCGCTGCTCTTTCTAGGAAACTTTATTTCATTTACTTGGCCATTTATGGAGTCACTTTTGAAAGGATATTTGTGGCTTGTTAAGATGGCGGAGCATATCTCTGTTCCATTTGGAACAGTTTCGCCATCTATTTATATGATTGGAATGATGTTGCTTTTACTTACGGCACAGAAATGGTCGCACAGAGCGCTCTTAGTATCGCTATGTTTATTTCTACACTCAGAGTCACTCTACAACCTGCCGGCATCAAGCATTCTAAGAGTAAGTGGAGGAAAGGCGACATCATATGGAGTAATAAAAGAGATTAAACGAACAAGAAGAGGGTTTGCTGTAAAATACCAAAATGGAAAAAGATGTTATCCAAAACTTTTTAAAGATGGATACTATGAAACTTGTAAAAGCTAGAAGCCAGAAGAAAGACCTAGCACGTAACGGCGATCTTCTTTACCTTGAAAGTCACCATTAGAGAGATCACGAGCATAAGTAGTGAGGTCTAGCTCAACTTTTTGGGTGCGAATACCAAGCCCACCTGAACCAAATCCATCTCCGTATCCCGCTCTAAGAAAAAGGGTACGAGCGATATCAAGTTCCATCCCAAGCATTACCTTTCGAATAGTGGCGACGTCACTATAGGCACCGAGAGCATCTTTATAATTTGCTTCAAAGTGAACTCTTACGATATTCCCAATCTGCGGAGTAATTGAAAATCCTATGTCATAAGTATTTTTGATCTTATCAGGAGCACCAGCACCACCACTTGAATCCCACCCCGCACCAAAAGCGTTGTGACTTACAAGTGAAAAGGTTGGGAGGAATGTCCATGGAAGAGTAAGCCTCGTTCCAATTGTGGTGTGAAACATACTTCCCTTATTATAATCACTTGAACTTAATGAAACTTTTGTATCGGGATCACTTGAACCAAATACTTCCTTACGATTTAAAAAGACAGTAGAAGCGCCAATCTTAATAATCCCTCCCCAGAGTGGGAGGTTAACAGCGGCATAAGGACCTTGGTCCGTACGATCAGCGTACTCAAATTGATCAGTTGCTTCCTTGCCGAGATAAGCACGGGTCTGCATAGAATACATATAACCCAAACTGAAATGTCTGGTTGTCATATTAGGAGCGAATTGAAACTTGCGATGACTGGTTTGTCCTCGGTTATCTAAAAGTAGCTCACGTGATCCATCAACACTAAAACCTTTACTCACATTAGAGACAAGATCCGTGGCATTTCCACCTGTAGTCTGACTTGTCCAATCTTTATTGGCCTCTAAAATGAAATTACTAAGATGTAAATGTCCGTAACGAACAGTGCCAAGACCTGCTGGATTGTAAAAAGGAGATGAGGCATCATCAACCCGGGAGATAAATGCGTTACCCATAGCAAGAGCGCGAGCTGACGTAATCAACTCAGGAAAGGTTGCATCCTCAAATTTAATCTCTGCCCGCGCAGGAAACCAAACTGCGGAGAAGAAAATAGTGAATAGGAAAAAGCATTTTACTACGCTCATACCCCATTATTATACCTTTTCAAGCGATGCAAAGGTACGCGGCATAAGGTTCCAACACACTTTTTGATATACGGTGTGTCTAACGCGATGCCTATCCAAAAGTGTGTTGGAACCCATATGCTTCAGCAATAATTACAAGGGGATGCACTGTTTTCTTACCACTTCCGTAGGCCATTTGTTCACGACAGGTACTACACTCAGTGGCACCAATCTTGATCGATTCGTTAGCAAGCTTACTAAATAGCCCTTCTGCAATTTTTAATGAGGTATCCATTTTACCCGCTCTCATTCCAAAGGTGCCTGCGATTCCACAACACCCTTGATCGATGTGCTCCACCTCAAGTCCCGGGATCAGTCTCAATAATTTAAGAGCGTGCTCTGCTTTTCCTACCATCTTCAAGTGGCAAGGCGCATGGTATCCAATCTTCACTTCAACCGGTTTAAAATCAGTCTTTAATTTTCCCTGCTCATGAAGCATATGAAGAAAGCTCATGGCGTCCATAGTATTTTCAGCAACCTTTTGCTGAAACTCACCTTCGGCCACCATTGCATACTCCTCTTTAAGCATCAGAGCAGCACTAGGCTCTGGGCAAACGATGGTATAACCATTTTCCGCATAAGGACCTAGAAAGCGGGAGTTGAGCTTTGCATTTTTTGAAACAGTTTTCACATCACCGTAGTTCATATTAACGATCGCCGATCCAACTTGCTTAGGAACAACAACTTCGATGTCATTGTGTCTTAAAATTTGAACAAAAGATTCAGCAACATCACCTTCCATTAACTCTACAAAGCTATCGAGGAAAAGGGCGACCTTGTACTCACTCTCCCCTCGAGTCCATTTATACTTACTCTTTAATTTTCTGAAAGAGCGTACTGCAAATTTTGGAGGAACTCTTCTTCTATCGAGTCCAAAAATCTTTTCCATAAAAAAGCGAGAGACTTTAAGTGATGTCATAAAATTTGAAAGACGTGGGAAGTAAGTCGCAAGTCGCATCCCCTTCTCCATGTGACAGAGAATCTTTTCAAAATAGTCGAGACCAGCAAGCGCTTTGATCTCGGCCATCAAGTCACCACCGCGAACACCACTTGGACAGTCGTGCTCACAGCGCTTGCAGTTAATACAATATGAAGCAACTCGCTTTAATTCTTTAAGTGGAACATTATCCAAATTTCCGTAGAGAAAATTTCTCATCAGGTTAGCTTTTGAACGAGTGGCCGCAACCTCAAGTCCATAAGCGCGAAACATTGGACACATGTCTCGCTCTTTCATCGATGTACGGCACTCACCACACCCATTACAGGCCTCACAGTTCTCAAGTAGATTGACATGACTCCAGTTGAGAATTGATTTGTAAGGTCTTCCTTCACGGTACTTATGATTGTGCTGCCAACGAGAGAAATCCTTACAACCGGTTTGCTTATCAGGATTCAGTAATCCCGTTGGGTCCATAATTTTTTTAATTTCCTCAAAAATAGGATAGAGCTCTCCATATTGTCTTTCGATAAAAGGTGCGCGAAGATAGCCGTCACCGTGCTCACCACTGATGGTCCCCTTCATTTCCAAAGTGACATCGTAGATCTCTTCACAAACAGCGGGAAGCCACTGGTAGGTGTTTTCATTTTTTAAATCGAGGAATGGCCTGATATGAACAGTTCCATCACCCGCATGACCAAAGCATAAAAACTTAAGCCCTTTCTTCTTTAAGATTTGATCAACCTTATTGAAATATTCTGGAAGCAATTCTGGACGAATGCACACATCTTCAATAACAGGGATCGGTTGAAACTTTCCAGGAACCTTATTGATCATGCCTGCAATCAATTTTCTCATCTGCCATATAGTATTTTTCTCTTCCTCATTTTTTGGAATGATAATTCCGGTTGAGATTTTGTTCTCTCCGACAAACTCTTCCTTGATCTCTTCCATCTTAGACGTGATCTCATTTTCATCGTGCCCATCAAGCTCAACCATTAAGATCGAATCAATTTCAGTAGGAAAGATTGAGGAGTAAACATCTGAACTTCTCGCCATATCGAGACAAATGGAATCAACGATTTCAATGGCGCTTGGATCATATTTTAGAAGAGGTGCGGTGGCAGTGGCCGCATCATTTCTATTTTTAAAAGTAAGACAAAGAAGTTTGGTGTAATCAGGAATTTTGGTAACCTTAAGTTCGGCCTCAAGAATAATTCCTAGAGTCCCCTCGCTTCCAATAAAAAGCTTAAAGAGATCCACAGTATTATCTCTGTGAACAATATCTTTTAGAAGATAACCGTGACGATTGCGGGGAGTATTTGGCCACTTAAGATCAATCAGTTCTTCGTTTTCGCGAAGGATACGGATCACTTTTTTAAGATCTTCACGAGTGATCTGATCGCGGTGATCGCGCTTAAGCTCTATCACTTCACCGTCGTGAAGCATCACCTTGAGGCCTTTAACCCAATCAATTGCCATCCCGTAACGAAGGGAGTGAGCACCGGTTGAATTATTGGCAAGAATCCCCCCCATGGTACATCGATTACTTGTAGCAGGATCAGGGCCAAAGATAAGTCCGTACTCTTTTAGTTTTTTATTTAAGATACCGTGAACAACCCCAGGTTGAACCACAACAGTACGTTCTTCTGGTACCAATTTTATAATCTTGTCGAAGTGAACAGAGAAATCGATCACCATCCCCTCAGAGAGAGACTCGCCTGCAAGTCCAGTTCCTCCGCCTCTACAGGCGACAGGGATTTTTTTCTCGCGGGCCATTTTTAATGCGGTTCTTACATCCTCAATAGTTTCAGGTTCCACCACATATTTGGGTAGAACCCTAAACATTGAAGCATCTGTTGAATAAAGATTTCTGGTTACAACGTCGTCATATATTTTCATTACTTCTCCGCGATAAGGTTCCAATACACTTTTGGATATGCACCGCACAACCAAAAGTGTATTGGAACCCTCATATCTTACGCCTATTTATGTGATACGAATAGCGCATCTCGAATAGGAAAGAGAGTACTGTACGGCATCACCACCTCAAATGAGCTTTCCACATTCTCAAAGCTTACCTTAAATGTAGTTACCATTACCTTTGAATCTGGTGGTACAATTCCAATGAAGTGAGGATTGATCTCCTGACGGATATACTGAGGATCGATTGGCGCAACTGGATGAAAAGCATTTCCCCAGTCTCCCTCAATCATATTGTAGATATCTCTCATCAGGGTGAGTTCAATCTGAGTAAACTCCTTATTTCTATCTTGAATCTCCTTTCCACTCCCACCGAGAACCGCGTCAATAATCCCGTAAGCAAGGTCCTGCTTAAAGCTCACGATCATGGGTCCGCAAAGTTTATTTAAACGATAAACACACATTGATCGTGGGATCTCTGTGCGATTGACCCAATCCCTAAAAGATAACATTTCATGAGTGTAGTCGAGGGTCGAGATCATGCGGATCCAGTTTGAAAGGGATACCCTAAACTGACGCATAAAGCGCTCACAGATGATTTCATAAATGGGAAGACGGTTCACTCCACTACAAAAGTTAAAAAAGTCGATGGAGTTTTCCATTGTCGGTTCTTTCTTATTGCTGGCCATGGCTTCCCCCTCTAAGTGCTGTTCTCACTTTATCTGCAAACTCACTTCCCCCTACTGACATCTCAGCAGAAGTTGCAAGCTCCTTCATCTCTTCACGGATCACCTTCTCAATTGAACTCATGATTCTGTGTTGAATAGGATTTAGCTTCTCAATCCTCTCAATAATATCTTCTGCTTTTGAATCACTGTACCTTCCAAGAATTCTTGCAGTCATTTCAGGTTTTAATTGAGCTAGGATTGCTGCCGTAATCTGAGGGTGCTCATTTGAAAGGAATTCACAGATAGTCTCTTCCTTGACCGAACCAAATGCATCCTCAATATCAAAGCTATAATCTGGCAGAGCTTGCTCGGACTCACTATTTCTAATCTCATCCAAATACTTAGAGATCGTTGAAAGACTCCCTGTCCCCAACTTCTCTCTAATCACCTTAGTGGTTAAGTTACCGCCTTCATTTCTAATTTGGATGATCGCGTCGTGAACCATCGCCTTCGT
Organism: Bacteriovoracaceae bacterium; assembly: GCA_965140515.1. Lineage (GTDB taxonomy): Bacteria > Bdellovibrionota > Bacteriovoracia > Bacteriovoracales > Bacteriovoracaceae > JAGLCH01. The sequence goes on from OZ223251.1 coordinate 254,033, forward strand.
TACGCCTTTTCTTGCCATATCTACCTCAAAACATTGTTACGTAATTGCAGTATTACATATCGTACGTTATTACGAAAACTTTAAAAATAGGCAAAATAAAGCCCCTCATCAGAGGGGCTTTTATAATTACAGCAACTTAACGCGCAGTATATCCAAAGGTGTGTTGGAACCTTACCAAGATCCGATGTTTTCCATCTCGGTCCAAGGAGAACAAGGTTCAAGTCTCTCCCCTTTTTGAAGAAGCTCAATTGAGATCCCATCAGGAGACTTTAAGAAGGCCATCCATCCATCACGAGGTGGCCGATTGATGGTGACCCCAGCATCGATAAACTTCTGACAAGCATCGTAGACATTTTCAACTTCGAATGCCAGATGCCCAAAGTTTGGTCCACCTTCATATCCGTCAGATTCCCAGTTGTAAGTCAGCTCAATTTGCCCCTCACCTGGATTAGCTTCCAGATAAACCAAAGTACACTTCCAGTCTGGATAGTCACTTCTTCTCGCCTCTTTTAGGCCCAAGAGATCACAGTAAAATTTTAACGAAGCATCGAGATCTTTCACTCGAACCATTGAATGTAAAAAACGCATATCTATACTCCTATTTATTCATTAAATTTGATCACAACTAGCATAACATTTTTTTGAGATAGTACCACTTGGCGCGCCCCCTGCGATAAAGCCACAAAGGTAGACTCTCACTCTCAACTAATGCCTTAAGCTCTGGAATGAAATCAGTTAAAGACTGGCCTCGATTGCCATCCATAATCTTATTCCACCTTCTAAACTCAGGAAGTAAAAAACTACGCTCTTCAGAAAAGGTCTGCTCTAAGATATGACTGAGTAGTTGAGAGCTACTGTGATAATACTCTTTCAATTCACGCCTTAACTTCTGAGGCAAAACTCTTGGATCTAAACACTCTCTACCTATCACCCAATCCACAGCAAAATGATAGAACTCTCCATAGTTTTCTTTGAGATACAGCTCAAGTCTCGGAAGTCCAAAGATGCTATAAATAGTTGCAACAGCATGGACTGAACAATTTGTAATGTTCCACTCACTGGCATTTTCTTTCACTCTTTTAAGATTACTCTCAACAACAGTGAAGTCAGACGGATAGCGAATAAAGTCATTAACCTTACCAATACCGTCAAGGCTTACTTGAAGTGATACCGATTTGAATTTCTTAAAAAGTTCGATATGAGAATCATTAAGAACCGTCAGATTAGTATTAAAGCTCAAGTCAATATTCTTAGCGAGTTCTCGCTCACAAAGATCTGAAAGAAATGTTGTGACCTCAGGAATAATTAGAGGTTCTCCTCCTGCTATGTGAAGTTTGTCTAGCAGTTGAATTTCAGGAATGAGTTGCTTCCAAAAGTGTTTATTCCGATACCACGAAACCTGCTCGAGGTGCTTAAAACCATCAGGTTTTCGATCGATCACTCTCATCTCAGGAATAAGATTTGAACAAGCGCCCGGGTAACACATGCGACAGCGGAGGTTGCAGTGATTACCAAAGCGAATATCGAGAAAACGAATTCCTACAATTTCTTTGGGGTACCTGCTATTGGCCTCTTGTCGGTATGAAGTAAGCCCTGCATCTTCTTTACTAAAGCAGCTCATACAACTTTTAGATCTGATCCCTTCTACTCCTTCTTTTTGTAATTGAAGTCGATCAGTGGAAAGCTTCAACCGTTCCATCCAATTATCATCATAAGCTGAGATCACTTCCCCTTTTGAATCTTTAAAAGGAGTATTTCCAATTTTGGCACAACACTGATAGAAGTTTCCCTCTTCATTGATGTAGAGATGATTGGAATGGAGAGAACATCTGGTACTGCTGTTAATCATAGACAAATTATAACAAGAAAGGCCTCCAAGTGGAGGCCTTTAACGCGCTGTATATCCAAAAGTATATTGGAACCTTATTGGTCAGCGGGAACAATTCCCATTTCTGTAAGTGAAATCATAATGGCCTTAGCAAATGCCACTTGCTCAAAGTGAGATGAGACGTTACCTGAAAGATGATCGGCCTCAAAAGTACCAAAATCTATTGCATTCATTGATGCAGGAAATTTTGATGACGACACTTCAACCACACCATCATTATCTTCTTTATACTGTGCCAATAGCTTGGTCGCTTTCATCCAAGGATGGGCACTTCTAACATTTGATCTAAAAGTAATTGAGAAGTAATTAGTCAGCCCTTCAAGTGTTGATTCTTTTTCTTCCCAAAACTTTTTCAAAGCCGCTGGTCTCAATGAATCGAGAGCATTCTCTTTCTCTCGACAAATTTGAGGAGTAACTTCAAAGCTCATAGCATCAATTGCAAAACGTGGCATTCCAAAATCATCAGCAATGGATGCTCCATGTAATGGAGATGCAATGGTGACAAGAGACAGAACGTGCTTTCTTACAAATTCAGGATCTTCTGAAAATGCAGCAAGAGTATCAATCCCACCTTTTGAATAACCGAGAAAAACATATTTAGGAGCTTTAAATCCTCTCCTAATACGGTTCTCGTAGTCACGTTTTACTTGTTTGATTAAACGCTTACCATTAAGTTTTGGAGAACAAGTACTGATGACATCAGACTTGATCACTCTCACACCTAGTAAGTGCTTAAGATTGTCCATTGCTGGTCTAAAGATTGTTCCATCAAAAATAGTGTCATAAATCCCAGACACATAAACCACAGTGACTTCATCATCAGGATAACCGCCATAAAAAAGTGGTAGTTTTTGAGGGTGAAGAAGATCAACTAATTTTTGCTCTTCAAATACATTCCTAAGCAGTTCAGATGGTCTCTCTTTATTTTTAAGACTTTTCTTTTCGGATTCGCTCAACTGTTGCCAGTCTTTTGCAAAGTCGCGATCACGCTCATCTGTAATCTCATCATCATCTGGAGCAACAAAGAACTTACCAATAAGAGATGGTGATGAATAAAGACCAGTCACAACGGCCTTTGTCGCTTGAGTAAGCTGACGGAGATCCATAATGGCCTTATATTTTTTCTCGCTATAAAGCGTCTTCATTTTATCCATGAAACGCTCATACTTTGACTTCGGCTCACCGGATTTTTCAATCTCTTTATCTAAGATCTCACGCTCGTAATCACCTGCAAGGAAACTCTTGGTGTGAAATTTATTGTCGAGATTTAGAACCAGTTCATAGTTACCCGGTTTGGTATCATCGAGCTTCACAATATCGGTGTATTTATCAATATCTAAAATATACTTAGAGTGTTCAATAAATTTTGAAAGGTAGTCAGCATTTCTCTGCGGAGTTTTAAGAGAGATGCCAGTTGCAAGCTTATGCATGCCAAAAAGGTTCATCCCCTTCTCTAGCATTCCATCAGCAGCAAGATCTTTAACTTCTTCAGTGTATCCGCCAATCGCAAAAAGATCTTTTGGCTTGACAGCAATTGCATCTAACACGTCAACTGTTCTCACTCTTTCAGGAAGTTGTCTTAAATCGTTAGTAGTTGCAATCATACCGAAAGAAACTTCATCTCCAAGACTTCCGTGGGTTCGGTACATTGTAACCATCCCTTCAAGAGATCCTTTGGTCATATAACCACGCTCAAGAGATAAAATCGCATCTGGAAAATCGACTTCAGTATTGTCAGCGGAATGAATAAGTCTATAAATAGCATCTGGATACTTGTGGTCAACAGTTTCTGCAAGTAATTTCTCTTTATCGAGCCATACATTGCAGTATTTTTCATCGAGTTCGAGAGGATTTCCTTTTGTCGTTCTGTAGGTATAGAGCTTGCTCTCCTTATCATAGATAACTTCAGCTTCTCCTAGATGGTTGGCGACAACGAGGTGAATAAACTTTTCATTCACTCTCTTGGCCTCTTCAATATCAGCAAAGTGTTTTTTATAAACAGCAAGCTGTAGCCACTTTTGGTCCTTAATTTTATTTACGTAGAATGGCACCTTTGCGTGATCGTTGAAATAAATTGGAACATAACTAGCAAGCGCTAGAATAACTGGCATGGCCTCTTTGCGGTCATGGTTGGAGAATTGAGTAACTGCTTTGAGTCCAGCTTGATTAATCGTTTTTTGAATATCAATAGAAGTCATTGGAACTTCTTCATCACCTCTTAGCATTGAACCCGCAAGATCGTGGTCAGCAAGAATGATGATTTCAACAGTTTCCCCCTTCTTCTCGTAGTGGTTGTAAACATTTTCAACCATTTCGTGAATACGTTGAAGAACGGCATTAAAGTATCCCTTATGTACGTGAGAGATACTATCGAAACCAACAATGAATGCCGAGAGTAGATCTCCATCTGCTTCCATTAACTGTTGCTCGACACTTGGGATTTCGCCTTTTAAAAGAACATCAACAAATTGATATCCCATTACCTCTTTCATTACATTGTACTGAATTGGAAAGGCACGAGGGTAATGATACGGATTGGAGTGTGCGATTAAATAGTTTCTTGGGTCTTCATCTAACTTCCCAGTGAACTCATCGTAGTAAGCGGTTTCGAAAGTCTTAAGCCTAGCTTTGTCTCCGAAAACCTCTGTCCCTCTTACCAACATATTCCAAACATAGTCTGAAATTGACGGGAATGGAGCTACGTGAACACTCTTATTCGCAAAGCGAGAGAAGAGACCGAGTTCCTCTTGAGCGTATTTAAAAGAATCAATCCCAATACCATCAATGCCAATGATAATTTTCTTATCAGGCTCGATTGAAGATGGATCTCTCTTCTTTTCAACTTGCTTTGTACAACCCAGTAACCCAAATAATACTGAGACAGCTATGACCAGCACTAATGATCGCCGCATATTTCCTCCAAACATTCAATATACTACTCCCCCCCTAATGGGGAGGCGCCTCTATATTGTACCTGTTAGTAATACTAATTGATGTCTGGAAAGAACTTCCGTGTAACTTATGAATAGGAAACAGTTTCTATTCCCTATTTGTCAGATAACTAGCTAATTTTACTTATTTACAATCTCTTCCACTTGGCGAAAATTCACTTTTCCGCTTCCCAAAAGTGGCATTGAATCAAGTACCACAAAGTGTTTTGGCATCATTAAGGGAGGAAGTAATGAAGATAATTCTTTTTTAATACGATCAATATCGAGAGCATGATCTAATGCAATCGCCACTTCTGCTCCCTTTGTTGGATGTTTCATGGCCACAGCGCAACACACACAATCATCAGGAATTAGAGTTCGAACTTTTTCTTCCACAGCAACGAGAGAAACCATTTCTCCCCCTACCTTGATAAATCTTTTGTATCGACCTTTGTGGAAAATAAATCCTTCGGGATCAATCAAAGCAATATCGCCAGTATCGTACCAGCCATCTTGGAGAACTTTTGCCGTCTGTTCAGGATCATTTAAGTAACCTTTCATAACGTTTGGACCTTTAACCAGAAGCTTACCCTCCTGATTAAAGCCAAGCTCTTCACCAGATTCAATCCCAACAATTTTAACCTCGACTTGATCTAGAGGAAGTCCAATTGAACCGAGCTTGTTATTTCCAATGCGGTTTACACTTACAACGGGACTTAATTCAGTTGTTCCGTATCCCTCAAGAATCTCAATGTTATGCCTTTCGCGATAAGAATCATAGAGCTCTTTTGGAAGCTTATCTCCACCAGCAACAAGGATACGAAGAGAATCGAAATCTCCCTTTCTTGCGCGAAGGTTGTACCCGTGGAAGAAAGCTGGAGTTGAGAAGAGGCAAGTCGCCTTGTGGTCCACAATACTTTTTACCACTGCCTTAAAGTCCAATGGATTTCCATGTGTAATTAGTGTTCCACCGATCAAAAGTGGAGTCCACAGTGAAGTGGTCATGCCAAAGACATGGAAGTATGGGAGCACTGAAACATAGCGATCGGTATCGTGAAGATCTAGTGCCTTTCTAATTGAGTCGTAGTTAGCCCCAATATTTGAGTGAGTGAGTGGAACAATCTTCGGATCCTTCTCACTACCACTGGTAAAAAGAAGAACTGCATTTTCATCATCAGAACCGTTATGAACCCTTTTTCTCGCGTTTTTAAGAGTTAGGACTTCAATCAGTTTTGAGAAGACTCCAATTGATGCCATGATGTCTTCCATCATAACCATATCGTCATCTGCATTGAGCTCAAGCTTTTTGAGTAGTGTACTTGATGTTATGAAAAATTTGATGCCACACTTCTTTCTCGCGTACTCGCAATTCTGCAAGGCACCTGTTGAGTAGTTGATCATTGCAGGAGTTTTACCGGCCATGAGTACAGCAAGTTTTGCGATGATCGCGCCGGCGGATACAGGAATCATAACTCCGACATGCTTTTCATCCGTCAACTCTTTGATCTGTTTACTTAAAAGCAAAGCTCCAGCGAGGATTTGCTTATAGGAAAACTGAGCATTTCTACTGATATCGATTACGGCCGTTTGATTCAAATTTTTAAGCGCCGTTTCTATGAATCGGTGATGAAGTTGCATGCAAGTATCCTTATAAAAAATTAAATATCTGACTCTTCGCCATCTCGGACTTCGCGTTTAGAAAAAATATGCTTTTCTCCATCCACGTCTTTGATATGTATCTTTCGAATTTCAAAGTCATCAACTTTTGTCAGTTCAAAAGAGTATCCTTCCCAAACAATAATCTGCCCTTCTTCAGGAAAGTTGTTACCCAACATATCTAGGATAAAACCAGCAAGAGTTGAAAAGTTATCGTTAAGTGGAATTTTAATATCGTATTCATTGTAAAGATCACGAATTGAAATACTTCCATCAACTTCAATTCCAGCTTGAAGATCAAACTCCTCACTTTCATCAGTTGGACCTTCTTCTTCAGAATCGTGCTCGTCTTGAATATCACCAAAGATCTCTTCTACAATATCTTCAAGAGTTACAATTCCTACAACTAAACCATTCTCATCTTTGACCAATGCCAAGTGAACTTTCTTTCTATTCATATGATCAAAGACAGCTTGGATTTTCATATGCTCATAAACAAAGAATGGATCTTTAAGAAGTTCATCAAAGTTGAAGTTCTTTCGATCTTCAACAAGCGCCAAATCTTTTACATGAAGAAAACCAATAGTGTGATCAAGTGAACCATGACAAACAGGATAACGGCTGTGAGTATCATCCTGAACTACAGTAACAATTTCTTGATAGCTATAGGTGTCTTGAAGTGACTTTACTTTATTACGTGGAATCATGATGTCTTTAACTTTGATTGTAGGAAATTCCATTACCGAAGTTAGAAGATCAATCTGCTTTGAGTCCATGGTGTTTTCTTTTTCTGCTTTATTAACCATATACTCAATATCATCTTTAGTAACAATTCGAGCATGGATCTCAGCGTTCTCACCAAGTAACTTTTCAATAACCCAAACCATCGTGGTTACTAGTGGCCAAATTGCAAAATAGATAAAACGAAGAATATTTAATACAACAATTGAAAGAGCTTCAGCGTGAGTTCTTGCAAAAGTTTTCGGAATAATCTCTCCAAAAATAAGAATAATGAATGTTGTGATCCCAACACTGTACGCGATGGCCTCATCATTGAAATAGCGAGCAGCGATTGTTGTTACAAGTGATGACGCCAAAATGTTTACAATATTATTACCAATCAAAATGGTGTTAAGGATTTCGTTCGGATAATCGACCATGAACTTCATGGTTTTTCCTTTGAGGCCGCCCTCCTCAATTAACTGCTTGGCGCGATCGATACCGATTGATAACAGTACCGCCTCCGATCCGGAGAAAAAAGCAGATAATAGAAAACAGGCCAATAACGAGATTAGCTCAAAGGTGTTGTACATTTCCATGTCCTTAAAAGATGTGATTGAAATAAATGTGATGAACTGCGCCTATGACAGTCTTCAGTCGGAGGTTTTATAAATTTGTTTCCTTGTTCGTTAATAAAAAAATTGGGGAACCACTCCCAATTAACTAATAATATTGTAACAAGAGAGCTTGCTATTTCCAATATAAATCGCATGGGTTAAGAATATCTTGAGGATATAAAAAATGACTAAAAAACCGATGATTTTTGCACCACTTGAGGGGATTACTGATGCATTATTCCGCACCATTATCCTCGAATTGTACCCGGAGTGGGATTATGTCTATACCGACTTCTTTAGAGTTCCCCCAGAAGGCAAAATCTCAAGCAGTCGCTTAATTGATCATCTCGGAGAGAAAATCTTTAATAATCAAGAACTTAGAGCTAAGTCGCCATTTCAAATCCTGGCATCTCCCACTTCACAGTCTGCTCTTTGTGCCCGGCAACTGGATGAGCTTGAACTTCCATGGATTGATCTCAATGTTGGCTGTCCCTCTAGGAAGGTTAATGCTCACCATGGTGGGGCATGGCTGATGGGCCATCCAAATGAGCTGAAGTCAATTATCACTGCAATTAGGAGCAATTTTTCAGGCAAATTTAGTGTCAAAATTCGAAGTGGCTATCAAGATTCCTCAACTTTCGATGAAATTATCAAAATCGTTGAAGGAGAAGGTGCCGATCTCCTTACCATTCATCCGAGAACAAAAGTGATGATGTATCAGGGATATTCTGATTGGAACTTCATTAGAAGGGCCAAAGAGCAACTCTCTATTCCTGTCATTGGAAATGGAGACATCCATACCAACGATGACATTAATGAAATGCTTTCGACCACGAATTGTGATGGAATAATGATTGGAAGAGGAGCAGTCGGTAATCCTGCTCTAGCAGCGCTTTACAAAGATAACAAAACAGAGATGACGATAAAGAAGTATCTAGAATCTTTTATAGATGAAATCAAAGCAGCTCACGGCGATGATGTCGCATTAAAGCGGCTCAAATCAATTACTCACTATCTCTTTTCAGGAGAGCACAAAACAGAGCTTCTCCGCTCGAGATCACTATCTGAATTTCAAGACAAAATTTAAAAAATTGATCGGTTGCTTAGGGAAGTAAAAATCTCCATCGCCTTGATTCCTCTAAACGAGTTCCCATTCTCGTTGAGGTGCGGAGACCATACAGCTAGAGAAAATTCACCTGGTAGAACAGCCGCTATTCCTCCACCTACTCCAGACTTAGCAGGCAGACCAACACTGTAAGCAAAATCGCCAACATTATTATAAAGTCCGCAGGTCATCATAATAGAATTGATCCTCTTGGCACTTCCCGCTGGAATAATCACATCTCCAGTATAGGGAACAACGCCACCATTTGATAAAAACAAAAAGGAGCGAGCGAGATCTAGTGTATTCATCTCAATTGAACAATGTGCAAAATATACTTTAAGAAGATCATCAACATTACTATTAATATTATCAAAACTTCTCATAAAATAAGCAAGCGCAGCATTTCGATCGCCCTTTGAATATTCAGATTCTGCAACTTTCTGATTAAAGTTGATATTTTCATTAAGACTAATTTTGCGGACTAGCGAGAGAATTTCCTCATAGGCATTCCCAGTTTCTTCAATCACAATATCCGTAGTAACGAGAGCGCCAGCATTAATAAATGGGTTACGCGGAATTCCCATCTCTGTCTCAAGTTGAACAAGTGAATTAAAGGCATTACCTGATGGCTCACGATCAACTCTTCCCCAAAGTTCATCTCCTACCAATTGCATTGCTATTGTTAGTACAAATACTTTTGAAATACTTTGAATTGAAAATGGAGTTTGAAAATCGCCAACTGAAAATTCCCTTCCATCATTAAAACAAAGTGACATCGCAAATTGATTGGGATCAACTTTTGCTAATTCAGGAATATAATCAGCAATATCCCCACGCGTTGCATATGGTTCTAAACTGGACTGAATAGTTTCTAAAATTTGCTGAAAATCGTACTCTTGCTCCATAAATCACCTATAAAATTCGTAACCGCCCGATGGCAAAGTAAATCAATTCAAAGTACAGCGCCCCCAGCACAGCGTAAAGAGGATTACCAGCTTTTGTAAAAATCGCCATCAATCCAAAAAATAATACGGGGGCCAATGCGCGTAATAGGGGGATAATAATCCAAGAATATCTCTTTCTCGCCATGCGAATAGAGATAAGCTGGTTATACTTAAAAATCACCTTCAAAAATGACCAACGGTAGCGGCGAGAACGAATTCTTTCTGCAACCCCAGGAGTAAGTGCAGTAAAACTCCACAAATAGCACGAAGTCACAAATAACATCCCAAGTACATCGATGGAGAAGGCCCAAAGAACTAGGAAAAGAGGAAGAAATCCAGATAATCCCAATCCGTAGTATTTAAAGCGGCTTCGATTAATTGCTAGTTTCAAACCATTCCCCCATTCCTATGGGCCAACTGAATTTCAGGAAACTGCACATGACTAGGAGCTGAAATAACCATATCAAAGACTGAGATGAAATCATCAGTTGTCAGCATAAACTCGCGAGGTAAAGAATCATCAACTTCATCCCATAGTGGAGTATCGATTGCTCCGGGAAGAATATTAGTAAAGCGAATTCCTCTTTCTTTTAATTCCTCACGACACGATGAGAGCAAACCATTCATTCCAAACTTACTGGCACAGTATGCTGAGTTTCCTCTAAAACCCTTTTTTGAAGCAAGGGACGATACTGAAATGACATGAGTTTCATTGTCTATCATGAAGCGTTCACTGTGCTTTAAAATATGAAAGGTTCCTAATATATTTGTCTCTAAGTGATCCCTAAAGCTGTCGCTCTCAGTGAGAGTAAAATCCGCTAATGTGAAGATACCTGCGGCATTTACGATGAGATCGAGCTCTTCAGTATCTTCGGCGACAATATCAAAAATATCCATCACCTCTTCCTCTGCTCGAATATCTCCAATAATATCTACATAATTTCGATGATCAATATCAGCACCACGGCGACTGATACCAAAAACATAGTAATCATTTTCTAATAGGTGCTCACAAATGTGTTGTCCTATTCCTGATGAGCTTCCAGTTACCAAAGCGTATTTCATATGCCACATCCTGAAAAAAACAAGGGACGCCGAAAGGCGTCCCCACTATCTAAATTATGTCGCTAAATTGTTTACCTTGCAACTTCAATTGCTTTGGTTTCCCTCACAACTGTAATTTTAATGGTACCAGGATAGCTCATCTCGCTTTCAATCTTCTGTGCGATATCACGAGAAAGGACAACAGTTTGCTCATCGTTTACTTTACTATTTTCAACGATTACACGAACCTCACGTCCACCAGAGATTGCGTAGCAGTTTGAAACACCTTCGAAACTATTAACGATTTCCTCAATGTCAGTAAGACGAGAAACATATGATTCCATCATGGCCTTACGGGCACCTGGACGAGCTCCTGAAAGAGCGTCTGCTGCTGCAACGATGTGAGCAAGAACACTTTCTGGCTTAATATCATCATGGTGCGCTTTAACAGCGTGAACGATATCTGGAGACTCTCCATATTTCTTGAGGAAGTTCGCACCAACAACAGCGTGTGAACCTTCTTGAGATGAGTCAAGAACCTTACCAACATCATGTAGAAGAGCTGCACGACGAGCTTGCTTAACATTAAGTCCCATTTCTGCGGCCATTGATCCAGCAAGGAATGAAGCTTCAAGAGCATGTTGGTATTGATTTTGAGTATATGATGTACGGAAGTTAAGCGCACCAACGAGTTTAAGAACTTCAGGGTGGATACCATGTACACCAATTTCCATCTGGGCCTTCTCACCTAACTCTCTGAGTTGCTTATCAAAATCTGTTTTAGATTTTTCATAGAACTCTTCAATTTTTGCAGGGTGGATACGGCCATCAGCGATTAGTTTTTCAATTGTAAGTTTTGCGATCTCTCTTCTAACAACATTAAATGAAGAGATAACAACAACCTCTGGAGTGTCATCGATGATCAAGTCTACGCCACAGATTTGTTCGAAAGCACGAATGTTACGCCCTTCTCTACCAATCAAACGCCCTTTTAGATCGTCAGATGGAAGCTCAACTGTTGTAATTGATTTTTCACCAACATACTCACCAGCGTAACGTTGAACAGCTATTCCGATAACTTTCTTCGCATTTTTCTCAGCGTCCTCTTTTGCTTCTTCATCAAGAATCTTAAGGCGTTTTGCAAAATCAACTTTTGCAGATTCCTCCATTTGTTGAAGAAGAACTTCTTTCGCTTCATCGCGAGTCATCCCACTAACTTTACTGAGTTCTTCAGTAAGTTCAGTTTGCTTCATTTTGTAAGCACCGATCTCTCTTTCGACTTGGCGACGAGCATTTTCAACTTCTTCTTCTTTCGTTCTCAAACGTTCAACATTCTTCTTGTGCGCCTCTACCTCTTCAAGGTGTAGCTTTTCTTTCTTATGAAGTGCTGTTTGTTGATCGTCTATTTCTTCGCGTTTTTTCTTTACTTCTGCATCGACTTTGTCTTTTTCTTCACGAGCATATTCTTTAGCTTCACGGCGTGCGTTGTATTTTACCTCATTTGCCTGTTCTTTTGCCTTACCCAAGATTTCATCACCACGCTCTTTACGTGCCTTCATCTCTGCTAGTGCAAAACTATGACGAATAAGAAATCCAACGCCCAACCCAATCAGCAAAAATATTACCGCAGCAATAATAATGATAATGGTTGAGTTCATTTATTTCTCCTGTATTTGAATGTCCGAAACACAAATAACTCTCTTCTCAGTCACAATAAATTCAACAGGTTGATCGTGAGAGTCAACGGGAACGTTATCTACAATTTGCGCTTCGAGACAGACTCCAATTTTTAATCCACCGTAGTGGTGTAAGTATCTATCGTAAAATCCTTTTCCCCTTCCCAAGCGATCACCATTTAAACTAAACGCTCGTCCAGGTACTATCAGCAAGTCAGGAACAACAATCGGAGCATCTTTTTTGGGACATAAAATTTCGAACCCAAAATCTTTCACTAGCTCTAATTCGCTAATTGGAGTTTGGAAAAATGCCATATCTCCATTTGCGATTCCTGGAAAACAAGAACGATCTGAAAAATCATCAAGGGCAAGTTGCCACTTAACTTCATCGTTCATTGGCGCAAATGCACCAAAAGTAAAATTCTCTGAAAACTTAAAAGATTGCGATTGCAAGAAAGTTCGAAGATTATTTGAAAGAGCTAAACTAAGACGATTAAGCTCATTGCGATCAATCGTTTTATAAAGCTGCTTAATTTCTCTGCGCAGCCGGTTTTTCTCATTCACATTCAATATACTCAAGAGCAGATTGAGCCGTTTCTTTAAAAGTTTTTACATTTTCACGGTACTCTTTCATCAACAGCTTATAATTCTTAGCAAGATCCAGTGCAACTAGCACTGCAACTTGCCCTTCCTCTAAACGAGGGTTCTGCTCTTTAATTTTGAGGGCCTCATGACGGACGTACTCCACAACTTCTTCTGGAGAAATTTGATCATCACCTTGGTCCGGTCTTATTTTTAGCTTAAGCCCTAATACTTCTAATTCCATAATATCTTTTACGTTTTCTATAATATTAGCCTAATAGAAACTTATATTATAGTCAATTTCGGCAGACAATTACATGTCCAAAAGTGCCTTCAAATATTCATCAATCTCAAAGCGGTCTAGGTCATCAACCGACTCCCCAACACCGATGTAAGATATTGGAAGTTCAAGAGTGTTGCTAATTGAAATGGCCGATCCTGCCTTTGATGAGCCATCACATTTTGTGAAAATAAGCCCTGATAGCCCAATTGATTTATTAAATTCCTCCGCTTGACGCATAGCATTCTGCCCAGTAATCGCATCAAGAACTAAAATTGTTTCTTCAGGCGCATTCGGGTCTAGCTTCTGAAGCACCCGCTTGGTCTTAGCAAGCTCTTCCATCAAGTTCCCCTTAGTGTGAAGACGCCCCGCAGTATCAAGGATGCAGTAATCAGCATTTTCATTCATGGCCAACTGAAGAGCATCATAAGCAACTCCAGTCGGATTTGTTCCCTCTTTTGCGCGAACCATATCAACCTGAGCGCGATCACACCAAACTTGAAGTTGATCAACAGCGGCAGCACGGAAAGTATCACATGCTCCAACTACAACATTGGCACCCATGGCCTTAAGCTTGGTCGCGAGTTTCCCAATAGTAGTTGTTTTACCCGCTCCATTTACACCTACCACCATAATCGTTTTAAGTGATTTTGGTGCATCTTTATGAAACTCATATAATGAGGTGTTGAGCTTTGACTGCCCAGCTACCATTTTCCCCTTTAAGAAATGGAACAAGAACTCTTTAAATTCAGCACCTTGCATCGGGTTCTGGCCATTTTGCTTTTCAACTGCTTCAATCAGCTCTTGCACCATTGCAGAACCAATATCGGCCCCGTAAAGGAGCTCCTCAATCTCATCCAAAGTATCTTGATCAAGGCCACGAGAAAATAAATTTCCTAGTTTTCCCCAGATCTCAGAGCGAGATTGCCCAAGACCTTTTTTTAAGCGCACAGAGAATGGAATAGTCTCTTTTTTAGGCGCAGGTTCAGGAGTTCCTACTTTATCCGACCCTTGAGGTTCAGCAATTACATTATCTTCAACTTTCTTATCCTCACATTTACTCTTCCCAGTAAATAGTGTTCCGATAGAGAGTATTAGTAGAATGACGGTAAGGAGAATTCCCCACAGGTCTCCCTGATTGGGAGTGGCCTGAATCCCTAAAACATTATAAAGTGACGCCAACATTTGGATCATATCTATTACCTCATTGTATTTTCATTTTGGACTACTATACATGGTGGGAATATAAAAGGAAAGACGGTACAGAAGATGAAGAGTCACCGATTAAATCAGTTTTATCTGCTTCAAGGAATTAGAAACTTCTTCAATTCACAAGACTTTATTGATGTGATGACACCTCCAATGGTGGAAAATCCAGGAATGGAAACTCACATCCATCCCTTTCGTGTGATGAGTGCCCATGGAAAAAAAGTGCACGACTTATATCTTCACACCTCGCCAGAATTTGCGATGAAAGAACTCCTAGCAGAAGGAATGGATAAGATTTTTAATCTCTCTTACTGCTTCAGAGACGAGCCTAAAGCACCACATCACCGCAATCAATTCATCATGCTTGAATGGTATCGAACCAATTCAAATTACTTAAAAATAATGGATGACTGTGAGGAGCTAATTCAAAGTTGCGCAAAATTTTTAGAAAATAAAGACGTTGAACTCTCCTCTTCAATTCAACCTCTTTTAGAGGGACATGGATTCATCCGAAAAACGATCAGTGAAATATTCATCGACTTTCTTGGAATTGATATTTTAGATTATCTAGACTGTAAATCACTTCGAAAATTGATTCAGGAAAAATATAAAGATGTTCCACTTCCAAGTGGAGACCTAAGTTGGGACGATCTCTATTTTCTTTTATTCTTAAATAAGATTGAACCAGAGCTGGCAAAATTTCCATACATTTTACTGTATGAATTCCCACACCACTTGAGCGCGCTATCAACGATAAAGCCAAATGATCCAAGAGTATGCGAAAGATTTGAAATCTATATGAACGGAGTTGAGCTTTGTAATTGCTTTAATGAACTACGCGATCTTACTGTTCAAAAAAGACGTTTCAATGCTCAAAGTATTGAGAAAGAAGAACTCTATGGGTATGAACTTCCAGAACCCAAAGTTCTCTATCGCGCTCTAGAAAAAGGATTTCCACCGAGTGGAGGAATCGCCCTTGGTGTTGAGCGACTCCTAATGGCCCTAACAGGAACAGATAAGGCCTTCTGGTCTTAGTTAATTGAATTATAAATCTTGTGAATTTTAATGATCACTTCGGATTTTAAGTGTTGGAAAGGAACTCCTTTCGCCCACTTGTAATGAAACTCTGCATCATCTATAAGTCTTGCGCGATTCTTCCAAAGGTCAGGAAAATCTTTCGCCATCTCAGCAGAAAAAACAGAATACCATTGGTACAGATTATCGACGTTTGTTGCAGCATAGGAATCAATAATATCGAGAGCTCTCTTTGTCATCTCACGCTTGAGCCGATAAAGATTAACCCCTTCAATTGCATCTTTCTTTACAGTCATTCCCAAGAATCTTTCCATAAATCGAATGGTGAATTTAATACAACCATCATTGATAGGATTGTCCATATTTTCCATTCCACCATAAACTTGATCGAGAACGATTGCGCGGTAAACACCTTCTCTTGAACCGCCTTGAGCAAGAACATTCATCCATTTAGCAATCTCATTGCGGTTGGCCTCTTCACCTCTTACCACGTCGTAAAGCTCAACAACATATTTGTAGTCATACTTTTCGCGAGTCTTCTCGTCTTTAAGTGGAGTACCAATTTTTGACTCATCAAAGTTCTGTGTACTTTTTGAATCCACTGCCATTTTAGGAATGGGAGGTAACTTATAAACTTTTTCAGGAGCGCCTAAAAGTTTTGTTGTAATGTCTTCCCCTACAATCTTAGATACGAAAGGGCGAAGCTTCTTTTTGTACTTATCAAATATCCCACCGTCATCAGCGAATGCTAAATTCGTTATCCCAATAAATACTAAGGCCAACAATAGATTTTTTTTCAAAGCATACTCCTACTTACTGAGCTCCTTAAAGGTGAGCCAATCATTTTGTATCTTTAATGACTTATCGACACAAAGTGGAATCATCTTACTAACTAGTTCTGGTTCCTTATCGTAATTTTCGGCCAAAAGCTGTAGGGATTGTGACAAAGTTGAAATTGCGGAATTCAAGTCGTGAATGAGCTTTTCTTTACTCTTTTCCATGATCGATCCTCTCCTTAATGCGATAAAATGAGCTACTCGATATCTGTAGGGCCGTAAACGCCTCGCGTACCTTCCCCTCTTTCTCTTCTAAAACTTTAGCAACAATTTGATTCTCAATCTTTTCCACATAGGCCTTGAGCCCATAGTTCTTTGCATATTCCAAAATAGAGTCATCAATTTTTGTTGTAGAATAGATTCCCTTGTTTAAAAACTTCTCAGGTAAGAGATTTGGAGTGATCACTCCCCCCTCTTTTGAAATCAGTAAGTCGACTAATTTTTGAAGCTCTCGAACATTACCAGGCCATGAATAATTTTTTAAGATCTCCATAGTATCTGAAGTAATAACCACACGACGCGCGCTTTTTTTCATGAAGAAACGAATAAGAATGGGAATATCCTGTCGCCTTTTTCGAAGATCCTTTAGCTCAATGTTGTAGCCTTCTAAACGATAGAATAAATCTTCTCTAAACTCTCCGGCCTTAACCATTTGTTCGAGGTCATCGCAAGTTGCACTTATTAATCGAAAATTTGAATGAACAAGTTTTTCCGACCCAAGTGGACTAAAAGATTTTTCCTCAAGAACACGGAGTAATTTTTTTTGAATTGACTTTGGCATTGTCGCGACTTCATCCAGAAATAATGTTCCACCATCGGCCATCTCAAGCTTCCCTAGCTTCTTTGCGACTGCTCCTGTAAAAGCTCCTTTCTCGTGCCCAAACAATTCAGACTCCAAAAGGTTCTCTGGAATTTCAGAACAATTTAAATGAATAAAATTACTTTTCTCACCAAAGATAAGATTGTGAATTAATTTTGCGATATAAGTTTTCCCAGTTCCTGTTGCCCCCCTCAAGTAAATAGGTCGGTCATTCACTAGAACTTCTTTTAATATTTTTAACTGATCAATTAAGTCTCGATCGTTGGTAACAAATTCTTCATTGAAAAAGTTTTCAATGTAACGCGATGAGCGCATCAAACGATATTTTTTTAAAACAATATTAAAACTTGCGCGAGTAAAAGGTTTGGACAAAAAATCTTGGCATCCATTTGCATAGGCCTTCTCAATAGTCTCATCATCCTCTCGTCCGCTGAGCACAACCGGATAGAATTTTCGAAGGGCCACTGGACGAACAAGCTTGAGACCTGCCAGCTCCGACTCCAAATCAAGATCGATAAATACGATATCGAACAGCTGATTTTCAATAAAATCAATGGCTTGATTAGAATCAAAGGCAAAGGTCACCTCACCGTAACCCCTTAAAAACATCTCAATATTTATTCTAGCGAGCTCGTCATCCTCAATTACAAGAAATTTTAAATTCATGATTTAATCCTCTAATAAATATATTAGGCGGATCGGAATAAGCGATGCAAATATTTACCATTTAGATCAATAAAAATTCAATACGTTAGCGCACAATTTTGATCAAATATTTCGGCTACCAACAAAAGATGGCGATTTTCCATAATCGGATAGATAGCTGATTTTACGTAAGTACTGATAAATAGAGGCAGATTTTACTTACCTCAATATATTACTCAAACTTTGACATAATAGAGGGTATGAAGGCGAAAATAGGTTTAACACATTTTTGGGTACTATTATTAATTTTTCTACTGAATGGGTGTATGCCCGACAGTATGACGAAGTGGGAAGAGAATCCTCCGAAGAAGGATGAAGCTCCTGTTGTGGTGTACGATCCCCCAGCAAACTACAGTTACTCTGTAGCTCTCGGTGGTCAGACATCCAAGATCTTCGACGTCAACGAAACGATCACGCCGTTAGCGCCGAACGAGAACTTCATCGGAGAAGAAGTCACATTCTCTGTAGCCCCAACGCTACCAAAGGGATTGAGCCTCAATTCAACAACCGGTGTCATCTCCGGTACGCCAATCCAAGAAACAGGGGCTCAGCTCTACACCTTTACCGCAACTAACAGCGGTGGGACAAGTACAACGACCATTACCTTTGATGTTGTAACGCCGACAACACTTGGTGCGCTAACCTATGGTCAATTTACCCTACCAGTGAACTACCTAAAACTAGATGAAGTGCTTGATACAATCGGGCCAACACTTGAAGATGGAACTTCTTCTAGTTGGTCAATCACGCCAAATAATGGATCTATTGGAACTTGTACCTCGCCTAAAGTTCAGATTCTGCCAGGTGTATGTTTTGACACCACTTCAGGTGTCATCACAGGAACACCTACAGCGACAATGCTTGATTCTGTTACTTTTACAGTAACAGCAGCAAAAACAGATCCTGTTTCGACCTCTTCAGTTTCATTTAACCTACAAGTTCTTGAGGCCCCAGCAGGTCTAACTTACGAGCAAAGTAGTCTTCTAAAAATTAATCTAAACACTTCAGACCCATCGCTTGTCTACGACCGATACATTAAAATTGTCAATGCTGGCGGAACATCATGTACTCTCGCTTACATTGAAGACTCTGATGGAAGCTCACTTTTAGTGAGAAAGCACGATCCAAGTTATACATATTCCCTCGGAGATTATGTAACGCAAGTAGCAACTCAACTTTATGACTCTACAAGTATCACTTGTAATCTTCTCGACAATGATGATCTTGGTGGAACTATAGGCCCGATCGGCAACATTCCAATTAGCTCAATTGCTAACGTCTTCCAAAAAGGTGAGAAATTTGAACTAAACCCAACTCTGACATCTGGTGCGCCACATGAGGATAAAATTGAATTCTCAATTTCTTCCTCCACTGTTGCGATCACGCCAAACACAATCGGAGACGGATATACTCTCCCTGGTGATATTGAAGATTTCTATTCGACTACAGGTTCGTTTAAAGGATCACTCAACGAAGATTACGAGCCAACAGAATACACAATCACCGCTAAAAACGGAGTTGGAGAAACGACCTATGTTCTAAAAGTATCTCCAATTGTGCAAATTCCGAAATACATCAACTACTCTCAACAAATTACGATGAGAGTAAATGACGCGTCTGCCTTTGAGGTGGGTGAAGAAATTTCATCTATCAGTTATACAGATCCTCAGACAAATGAAGTGCTTGGAGCGGGAAGAGGAAAAATTCTATCGATAGAAACGGATCCCGTCACTTTCGGTGAGATCATGGTAGTCAGTTTGGACGAGAACACATTCCACAACGACCTCCCTGTTGACGATCGCTACCCTTACAACTCAGAAGAAACCACAATTGGTGGATATGTCAAACTTACTGTTGCCAATGCATCATCATTCCGCCCAGGGGAATATATCACAAGTGAGAATGCTGCATTTGGTATTGTTTACGATTCAAGTGCCACTACCATTAGTGTAAAAGTACTAAACGGACAATTCTCAAAAGCTGAAAACATTGATGACAGCTACCCATATACGGCGGCCGAGACACAAATTATCGAGGCAACTGAGGACGGAGTGCTTGATGGTCACACTGCAGTTTTAACCGTCATCACAACGAATACACCTATGACACTAAACGATCTCATTCTTCCTGCAACAGGAAAAGAGATCACTTCAGGACTGGTAAATGTTGGGAGAATCACTTATGTTCCTCATAGCTATACCGCAAAAGTAAAACTTGTTGCATCGCTATCTGCAGCTAATCTTGCAGCAGCTCTCGGAAGTCCTATTTCGATCAGTAATCTTCAAGGGATAGGAGGGGTTACACATGAGAATATTGGACAAGTTGCAAGAGCTGCGACCTCTGACCAGATCTATATCACAGATCTAAAATATCCTCTTCAAAAAGATGATTATATCCAATACCAAGATACATTTACTGGTACCGGAGTAAATGATCGAATTCTTAGTGCGATCAACAACCACTATATTGTAAAAATCCAGCTTCCAGATGCAGATAGTACAATCAAATTCGAAGTGGGCGATTCAATCTCAACTGACTCATACAACAATGTTGGGAAAATCTATCACATAGATAGAGATAAATCGGTTCTCTACGTTAAGGAAGTTGGAGCAAGATTTGCGGTAACAGACTTATTGTCTCCAGGAGAGACTTATGATGTAGGAAACTCCTCATCGATTACTAGCCTTGCATATGGCTACCGAGTCTACATGAAGCAAACCAAGGGAAGCTTCTCTATAGGCGATACCGTAACGATTTCGGGAGCATCATCTGGAGTCATTTCAGTAATTGAAGCAGCGAACTATCAAACAATTATTGATACCAATAGCTCATCAGTTACAATTAAAAGCGGCCTGTCATACGCAGAGGCGAGAAATCCAATCACTAAAGTTGGCCAATCAATCAGACTCTTTGTTAATGACAACTCAGGATTTAGAACTGACGACTTCATCTCTTCTTCTTCAGGAGGAGAGGGACGAGTTCAAGGGCTATATGGAACAAGATTTATCTATGTTCTTGTAACCAAAGATGGCTTTGCCGCTAACGACAATCTTGATGATGCGTCAACTTATGTAGGACCAGCAGTTGCAATAATCGATAACTTTACAGATCCAGACATCCTCCCAGTCACAGATCCTCGTGTGACGGGAGATATTAACGGCTATATTAATAGTTATAACTCTATTACTGGCTACAGTTATATTACTGCTGGGAATTCAATTCCATTTGTGAACATGGACTTTGATTATCTCAATCCGATTAATCAATTTAGAGTTAACTATCCGAGATTTTCGACACTATCGACAACGGCTTCATTCTTTTTAAGAAAAGGGGTTCCGATAACACTTTCAAACTCAATTGATAGAGATATTTCAGCAAGCTTCTCAATTACTCCGATGCTTCCAGAAGGACTTACCTTTGATGGAAAAACGGGTATGATCTCAGGAACACCGACAAAGGCCAGTACTTTTAAAAGTTATACAGTTGAAGCTATCAACAGTAGCTACCCAGACGATCCTGTGTATTTTTCATTCAATCTACAGATTGATGAGTTCTTTGAACTTCAAGTGGATCGCGCAGCAGATTCTGGTAGTCCAAGCTATATTCTTCACAGATCTGGTAAAGAGAAAAATTCTTCTCGATGCCGCATCACGATGGATCAGGTGAAGACTGCGAACTACGAAGATGTAGATGTACTCTGTAGACTAGAAGCGGGAGAACTAGACCTCTATCAACTTGGGGCTAAGTTTAGTGCCGTAGCAGGGCCAGGAATGTGTAATCACATTCAGATTGAGCCTTATTATTACTATGAGGCACCATACCTAGGAAAGAGTAGCCCTACGAATAATAATGTTTACAGCATTACAACTAGCCCTGATTGCTCACCTGTAGAGGATACTGACCACGATGGGAGAATTGACTTCCTCATCGCGAATGACGCCGGTACCGGTGTGTGTGATGGACTGGGTGGAGTCGGCGCTGGTACCGATTTTGATGATGGCGATGGCGATGGAGATTGTTCAATCGAAACGACACCATCAACAGAAGAAACAATAGTAAATAATCTGGTTACAGATGGATTCTTACCGATTGGTATCCTCCCCGCTGAAAATGAAACAACGTTATCATGTAAAAGTAACTTCAGCGAAAAGTATATGTGCGATGATGGTAGTATAACTGTTCACACGGTGACTTTTGCACCAGTTACAGCAGATAGCAACTTTTGCGGATTGACGATATCAGATCAAGAGACAAGTTGTGGGGGAAAAATTTCAAACTGTATCGGTGGAGCGCTGTATCCTGAAATTTCAATTGATAATATCAATAAAGGGAAGCGCTCAATCATTTCTGCAACAAAAGTAGGAACAATCTCGACAGCAACATTTGCAACACCAGTTCCAATTAATGTTCCACTGTTTAGTAATCGATATCTAGCGGACTACAGTCTCAACCACCCATTTTTCTTTGTGCCAGAAAGGGAAATTGATTACAGCTTTGATATCATAAATTACTTAGCTTTTTTTGAGAATGGTTACCTTGGAACAGGTGACCCAGTAAGTAGAACACATCCATTCTACACTTTTAGTTGCCTTGATGAAGCGGAAGATCCAATCGCAAGGATTCACGTGCAGGTTCGCGATTGGGATACCGGTTTTGATATTAATAGCCCTATTGATAGCAACCACATTCGTAGACCAATTAGGGATACTTCGAGTGCGTCTCTTCTAACTTTTGCTCCAGCTTCGACAGGAGATTACTCAATTACTCTAACAGGAAATGTTCCTACCAATAGTGATGGAGATCTTGTTATTCAACCGGGATCAATCATTCGCCTTGGAACTCACCTTGATGGAGAGCAGTCATATGTGGTTTACAGTGTAGCTGGATCAGTGATTAATTTAGTCTACCCTTTAGTTAATGATTACGCTGCAGGTATTGATGTGATCTATACTCCATTTACCAGCATTGATTCCAATGGGAAAGTTGTGGAGACGATGGATACTGATAGCATGGTAAATCCACTGTTCAACACAGATCTCAACAACAAAGGAGATATGGACAACTTAGTGACTATTGGTGACAGTGATATTGATAAGCTTTCTAGACCATCAAATATCACTACGACTAAAATATCAGATGAGCTACCAGCTCTTCAAGATATTGAGATCGGCCATTTTGATGAAAACGGAGATTGGGTAGTAGATCAAGGTAATCTAGCAGTAGCAGATACACTTGAAGTAGCTGTAGTAACAGGAAGAGTACTAACAATCAGTGCAGCGACCTCAACGAAGTACTACTCTCATTATCACTATGTGAGAAAGCTGATGGTCAATGGTACTGATTACATCTACTACAGAATATCTGATGTTGATAATGGTGAAACTGAAATCACCGTTGCACCACTGACAAGACCATTTAGACAAGAGACAAGCGACTAGTTAACCACCCTACCAACTAAATCAAAACCTAATACTTCGGAGACCTCGACTTTTACGAGGTCTCCTATTTTTATAGAGGCCCCATTTAAATCGTTAATGATGACGTTACCGTCGATGTCAGGAGCTTGCCCCTCATGACGGCCAATGATAAGAAGCTCTGTATCAGGGTGTTCCCCTTCAACTAAAACATCAATTACTTTACCTACAAATTTTTGATTATTCTCTTCAGCGATCTCTTCCTGAAGCTCATAGATTTCACGGTAACGCTCTTCTTTGAGCTCTTCACTTACCGTTTGCTCCATATCGTAAGAAGGGGTCCCCTCCTCTGGAGAATATTTAAAAACGCCCAAGTGATTAAACTGAAGTCTTTCAACACCTTTAACCAGTTCTTCGAAATCCTCTTCTGTTTCACCAGGAAAACCAACCATTACAGAGGTGCGAAGAGTAATATCAGGAATGGCCTGACGAAGCTTCTCTACCCTTTCAACAATTTTCTCACCCGTAATTTTACGGTTCATTCTCTTTAACACACGAGTTGAGAAGTGCTGAATAGGAATATCGAGGTAAGAACAGATCTTCTTAGAGGATGCCATCTTTTCAATAACATCATCAGTGAGATCATCAGGATAGATGTAGAATAGGCGGATCCAATCCAATCCTTCAACTGCTTCAAGAGCACACAATAAATTGTAGAGAGTATTCTCTCCTCCTAAGTCTTTACCATAGAGAGAAGTATCTTGAGAGATCAGATTGAGTTCGCGCACACCTGTGGCAACAAATGCCTTGGCCTCAGCAACAAGTGAGTCGACAGTTCTTGAACGTAAATTTCCGCGAAGGTATGGAATAATACAAAACGAGCAGCGACGATTACACCCCTCTGCGATTTTAAGCCACGCAGAGTAGTAAGGAGATGTATTCACACGAGGATCGTCCTCCGTATGAATAAAGGTAGGAACATCAACTACGATCTTACGATCAGTATCTTTAACCAATTCTACTAAATGCTGATACTCACCAGTACCGATCCAGAGGTCCACCTCAGGAATCTCCGCAGCAAGCTCTTCAGGATGGCGCTGTGACAAACATCCTGTTACAACCAGCATCTCACACTTGGAATCATCCGATTGGCGATGATCAACCATCTCTAGGATGGTGTCTACAGATTCCTCTTTCGCGTCTAAGATGAAGCCGCAGGTATTAACCACAATAAGTCTGGCCTCTTCAACATTTTGAGTGATTTCATAGCCCTCTTCACGGAGATGCCCAAGCATAACTTCAGAGTCCACAAGATTTTTTGAGCACCCTAGAGATGCGAAGAAAACAGTTTTTACCTTATCCATTTAGTCACCTTTAAACACAAGTCTATGCATTACTAGTACATTTTTTACCAATGGGCAAAGGCTTTCATTAAACCGTGTAACATTGTAAAATTATTAAAAAGGAGCAATGTGAACAAGCTACTACTTTCCTTTATTTTCTTGCTGTTAGCAGGGTGTGCTAGCGAGGTGGTTAGACCACCCAGTTCGCCATCGATCAATCAACTCACTGATGCCAGAGAGGAGGGAGAGATCTACGCCCTGAACTACTATCAGGGAAGCTTGATGCTTCGAAATAAAGAAGGTGACCGCGGTTGTACAATCTTCACTAAGCTGAAAAAGGAAAAACGCTTTCCACTCCGTATTCTAGCAGAAATCAAATACTACCAGAGTTGCCCCGTGACCCAGGCCGAGATAACAAAGTTCTGGGATGAAAACGACAGCGAGATTCCACGTTGGGCACTTGAATACTATGTGCTCAGTTCTCTCCAATTGGCCAAGGATTACGGAATTAGAGATAAAGAGGCCCACTTCTCCAACCGTCTCGCCAAATACAAAAGGCTGCGATCGGAAAAAGTTCCACTGATTAAGCACGCCATTAAAATTGCGCCAGAGAAAGATCGCGAAGAGTATGAAAAAGAACTCTACAGTGTGGCACCTCGTTACATTGATAAGAAAGATGAAGATATTCACTACGATGTAGCAAGAGACTTCGAAAGAATTAGAGAATTCAAAATTGCGAGAAAGTATTACAGAAAAATAATTCGCAACAGACAGGCAACTATTGATGACAGACTAAACGCTTGGAAAAGATATTGCCTTACCCACAAGCTAGAACGAGATAGAGAAAAGTACGTTGCCTGCTTCGGACGTCAAATAGCAGATCTTAAAAAAGAACTGAGTGATTCAAGAATCCTTCACGACCGCATGATTTCTTATGCTCGAGCACTTTGGACAATAGAAAAAACAGAGGAAGCGCAAAAAGTACTTTTTGAAATTCTCAACAACCCAGAAGTAACTGGCCAGCAAATTGCTTTGATTCATCGAGCATTTGCAGGGATGGCACAAGAAGAGCGCTACTTCAAAAAATCAATAGCCCATCTCAAAGTTGCTCTAGAGCAGAGCGGGATTGATAACGACACCAAGGAAAAACTTTTGTGGCAATTGGGATGGAGTCACTTTGTCGACAATAGCTTCGATGAAGCGATGAAATACTTTGAACGATTGCGCCTAGAAACTAACAGTAACTTCACAAAAATGCGAGTAACCTTCTGGCAAGGACGAATCTTTGAAAAGAAAAATGAAACGTCTAAGGCCGAGGACAAATTTGAAGAATTAATAAAAAACGATTCTTTTGGTTACTACGGACTCATGGCCTACAAAGAATTGAATCGCCCAATTAATCCTCTCGATAAATTCACCGATTACGATGATAGCGACTACCTAGGTCCAAATACTCTCGAATGGCTGATCTATACTAAAGAATGGGACATGGCCAAGCGTTACCTGAGATTCTTGAGCTATAAAAGCAAGGAAAAAGATGATATCGAAAACAAGCTTCCACTCTATCACCGAGGAAAAGCTTACGATTATGGTATCTTCTCTTTTTATAAAATCGATGCAGAACAAAGAAATGAATCATTAAAAGACTACGCCTCATTAGTGTTTCCAATGCCATTTGAACAGCAGATTAGTGAAGCATCAGAACGCTTTAATATCAAAAAAGAGTACGTCTACTCCATTATCCGTCAGGAATCAGCGTTTAATACCAAGGCCAGAAGTTTTGCAGATGCTTTCGGGTTGATGCAAGTTATTCCAAAGAAAGCACAGGAGCTATCAAAGAAATTGAAAGTTCCTTATCGCAGACTAAATGACCTCTATAATCCAGCAGTGAATGTTCCAATCGGGACAGCGATTCTAAAAGACAATCTAGACCGCTACAGCGGCAACTTTGTTACTTCAACTGCGAGTTACAATGCTGGAGATACTCCCGTTAAAAGATGGCTCAAAGAGCGGTTTAATGGAGACTATCTAGAATTCATCGAAATGATTCCGTACGAAGAGACACGCTCTTACGTCAGGCTAGTTATGAGGAACTACCTGAACTACAAGCGATTCACGGAGAAGGCTCCATTTACAATTTCTGACGATATTTTTACTAAATTTTAGGAACAGTAAAAACAAAGCGCTCCGGAAGAAGCTTCACATCGATTTTTACATCTGAGAGATTCAGCGTTAGTTGCTTATTAGTCTTCTGAACGATATGGATTGATTTCAAATGAGCGAAATCTTTTTTCTTGGCGAAAACTAAAGTAGCTTTCTTAAGCCCACTTCGAGTCATTCCACTCTTTGTGAAGCTAAGTTCGACCTCCAGACCTTTCGATGCCACATTATAAAGAGGTCCACTCTTAAGACCATTTTTTAAAATATCAAAAAAGCCAGAGAGTTCAGTCTTGCCTGATTCATTTACCGTGAGTTCCCCCTTCTCTCCTTCGATAAAAGGTGGGCGGTAATACCAAGTCTTTTGTCTATTACTTACAAGAACAAGGGATTCCTCCCCCTTCATTTCAAGACGAAGATTACTTGGATACTTGTAATCGATAGTCCCAACACTCTTTTTTACTTTCCCCGAGATAATCGATTTTCTAACCTGCTCAAAATTTGCGGTAAATGATTTTGGCAAAAAAGCAAAGCTTGAAGCTGAAGCAAAAAGTAAAAGTAGTACTAGTACTCTCATATTTCCTCTTAGTGAAGTTGAACCGAAACAGCTTTAGAAACACCAGGTTCCTGCATTGTTACCCCGTAAAGGGTATCATTCATTTCCATCGTCTTCTTATTGTGAGTGATCAGAATAAACTGTGATTCCTTACTCATCTCTCTCAATAGCTCATTAAATCGTCCAACGTTGGCATCATCAAGTGGAGCGTCAACCTCATCCAGCAAACAGAATGGAGAAGGCTTAACGAGGAAAATAGAGAAGATAAGACTTACAGCAGTCATCGCCTTCTCACCACCTGACATCAAGTTAAGAACCTGCATTTTCTTTCCTGGTGGCTTAGCGATAATATTAACCCCACACTCTGGATCATTCATATCGCCAGTAACTTCAAGACGAGCTTCCCCTCCACCAAAGATGATTGGGAATACCTTCTTAAATCTTGCGTCGACTTCATCAAATGCGATCTTAAAGCGCTCTCTCGATTTTTGATCGATATGATTGATCGCTTCTTCTAGGTCTGTTAACGATTGACGAAGTTCTATTTCTTGTTCTTTCAAGAAGTCGAAACGTTTCTTTTGTCGCTCGTAATCTTCAATTGCCTGCCAGTTGATTTCACCTAGACGAGCGTACTCACCTTTATACTGTCTAAGCTTGTGGCCACAGTCTTTAAGATCTTGACCGTAGCGACGAGTAAACTCGTAAGATACGCGTTCAATTTCCTGTGGACCGCTTTCAGTCTCAATGTAGTACATGCTTGAAATATCGTTGAGATCACCGCGCTCATCATCTGTATACTCGAGGTAGCTACACAGAGTGTGGCGAAGATCGATTTGGTATCTTTCGAAGATGTCGCGAGTAACCACTTCCTCTTCGATGATATTTTGTTGCATGGTAATTTCAAATTTATTGATCTTCTTCTCTGCATCATTGATGTTTGAAGAAAGCTTTTTAACTTCAGTCTCTCTCTCCTGCATTGAGATCATAAGTTCTGCAAGCTGATCCTTCATAATGGAAAGAACATCTTCTTTATCGGCCAATTCACTTGCAGTATTTCTGTTTTCAGCATCGAGAGCGTCAGCTTCGTCAGTCATACTTTCAATTTCTTCAGTATAACGCTCAATAATCTCATTATTGCTAACAAGCTTCTCTTTGTATCTTGTGATCTGTGACTCAACATCTTCTAATTGAGAGGTAGTTGATTTCAAACGGTCTTCAAAAGACTTCGCTTGTAGCTCAAGAGCGCGAAGCTCATCTTTCTCATTGCTATAAGTCTCGCGAAGATCTTGCAGTTCCTCAAGAAGATCATCAAGTCTTGAATTCTTATCTTCAAGGGCCTCTTTAATCTCTTCTTGTTTGCGGTTTAATTTGTCTTCACCTTCGAGAAGGTCGATACGAGATTTTGAGATCTCACTCTTTCTACTTTTTAGAATATCGAGACGAGCATTAGAAGACTCATATCCCTTAAGCTTGGCCTCAATCGCTGATTTCTTAACTTGAGCTTCTGCTTTCTTCTCAGCGGCGGCATTTCTCACATCTTCAAATTCATTGCGACGTTGTTCCAGCTCAGCAGTCTTCGCTTCAACACTCTCCTCAAGCTTCCCAACTTCATCAGTCAAAGTAACAAGACGATCTTCAAGCTCGTTGATTCGGTTGTTTCTCTCAACCATTCCACCTGCAGCATCACTATTACCAGCAACAGATAAAAGCTTTGCTCCCCCAACATTGCGAACAAGATAGTGACCATCAAAAGTTGTCAGAGATTTAAAGTTAATTTCAGAACTTAGTCCTGCAAAAATATCTTCATCGAGTTTCTCAACAATGTAGCGGCCATTAAAAAGGGCCTTAATATGAGAGTACTCTTCTGGAAGCTCTATAATGCTATCTAAAGTAGTAATCTCTCCACAGCGAAGCTTTAACCTTTCAAGCGACTCATTGCTTGAATCACCATCAGCAGAGCATACTAAGAAGTCTACACCTTTTTCTTGGTTTCCCTTAAGCCACGAGTAGAAAGAATCAAAAGATGTATTGGAAGAAACTAGAGTTTCCATGAAATCATTGAGGAGTCTTTGAACAGCTTTAGTGTAGATCTCATCACATTTGATTAAATTACCAAAGAGATCAAATCCCTGTTGATCAGCGGCCCCCAAGAAATCAGTGGCCCCCTCTTTAACACCTTCCAAAGAAGCAGCAATCTCTTTAAGTGAAGACAGAGTTGACTCAACCTTAATCTTCTCCTTAGATCTCTCGTTGTATTCTTTTTCAAGTTCACGAGTTTCTGTATTTAGTTTTTGAACAATCTCTCTAAGACCCTCTTCTTGATTTTTAAGGGCCTCAGCTTCTTTTTCAGCATTGTTCGCGGCATCTCTCTCATCAGCAATCTCTCCAGAAACTCCAGAGTATTGCTTTTCAAGGGCCTCAATTTCAACAGTAATATCTTCTAAGCTTGTGGCGTACTCTTCAAGCTTTGATGAATTTCTGAAAACCTCTTTCTCAACAGAATCGAGCTCCTCTTTCAGATCGCTTACGTCATCGCGTAGATCGCTTACTTGATCTTCTCTAAGCTCAACTTGCTCCTTAAGAGATTCAACCTTCTCAGCAAGTTCAGTAAAGTCGTGTTCCTCATTTCCGAAGTTCTCAAGATCTTCACGCTCTTTTGTTAAGCTCTCAAGTCTTTCAGTTCTATTTTCAATGTCAGAGTTGATCTCTTCGATCTCTTGCTGGCGGGAAGCGATCAGCTCATCCTTTTGCTCAATCCCTTTTCTCAAGTAATTGAGTCTTTCTTCAGCTGCTGCAAGCTTCTTTGAAATTTCATTGAATTCTTTTTGGAAGTCTTCAAGCTTTTCACGCTCTTCAGTTTGTTGAAAGCGCTCCTCCTCAAGACTAATCTCAATTGTCTCTTTACGAGTGCGCCAGTTTTCTAGCTCAATAGTGATTTCATTTAAAGCAACCTTAAGCTCTTTATACTCTTTAAGTTGGTCAAAAACTTTATGAGAGCTAACAACAAGATCGTTGCGTTGAATTTTTTCTTTAAGAGATCTCGCCTTCTCCGCCTTCTCAGCTTGCTTCTGTAAACTCTTTAAGTTCTTATCGATCTCAATTTGAAGGTCGTTAAGACGAGCGAGATTGGCCTCAGTTTGTTCAATCTTTTTCTGAGACTCTTTCTTTCTAACCTTGAACTTTGTAATCCCGGCCACGTCTTCGATCATGGTACGGCGCTCTTCAGGCTTTGATTGAACAAGTCTGTTAATCTCCCCTTGAGCAATAATTGAATAAGATTTGGCCCCAGCACCGGTGTCCATGAATACTTCTTGAATATCTTTGAGGCGGCATGGTTGACCATTGATGCGGTATTCAGTCTCACCATTTCGGTAAAGCTTACGAGTCAATTGAATCTCTGTTGGACTAACAACCTTATTCCCAATATGAATGTGCTTTCCAGTGTCGTTATCGAGAACCAGTGAAACTTCGGCCCAAGCGCCTGGGGTGTATTTAGATGAACCTGCAAAAATTAAGTCCTTCATGGAATCCCCACGAAGGTGTTTTGCAGACTGCGCACCCATTACCCAAAAAAGGGCGTCAACGATATTTGATTTTCCACATCCATTAGGTCCAACAATCCCTGTAATTCCGTCATCGAATTGGATAGTTGTACGATCCTTAAAAGATTTAAAACCATGAACAATTAGTCGCTTTAATTTCACTGTTACCGGTCCCGTTTATAAACAGTCATTAATTCAAAATAAGTAGATTCTTTAGAAGCACACTACTCTTGCACAAATGACGCGATTAGTACACGGATTTCTAGGGGAGATCCCTGTAACTACCTATTTTTACACGTTTGTTGCAGCAAACGATTTTAGGAAAGGTCATCCTCCATTCACAGGCAGGCCTTTCTCGCGTCAATTATTTATTTCATATCAAAAATTATATATTATATTGCAATAAACTACAATATTTGATACGAATTAATTATCAACAAACAACACAATAATTTGGTGCCAATGAAAGAAAGCAGCAATCTCTTCAAAAAAGGCTCTTTTGAGTACTTCTACGATCCGAAAGTGGTTTCCGACTCACTTTCAAAAGCGATTGTTGAGGGAGATAGTGAAGGATTTCACAAAGTGGTCAAAGAGATCATGAAAATAGTGAACAAGGAAGAGCTCTCAAGACGCTCAGAAGTTCCGATTGCTACAATCAGAAGAGTTGCTGCTGGCGCCAATTTTAATGTGGAAACCATGCTGAAGATCACCCGCGCTTTAAGACATACCTAACACTCCAAAATCACATTCAAAACACACCTTTTAATGTAATAATTTCAACAACATTGCGCAGTGCATCATATTGTTTTATATTGCTAGAGTCTAATAAGTTTGGGGAAATTTATGAAAGCACTGCTCTTGATCTTAGCAATTACATTTTCAGTTCAATCACTGGCGACAGTCGAAGTCTGTAGTCGTAAGGCACAAGTGGCCTTTGGACTCTTTTCACACATGTGGATTAAAACGGATACCGTAGAAGCGGGAATGGGTGGTCCAATTTATGAAGGCGTTGAAATTGGTGACGTCATGGAACTCCCCTACGTAACAAAAGTTTATGTTCGCGATCACTCAGGTGATACTCCTGATAAGTGTGAAGTGAAAGAAGGGATCGACGAGGAGTGTGTTAATAAAGAACTTGTTATCGACAAACCTCTAGGTCACTGGCGAGTACTCAATCAATGCCAGTCATATGTCGCGAAGGTTATTCGCAACTGTGAATACCCATGGCACAAAGAACGTCGATTGGCCTTAAGCCGCGCTAAGCGATTAATTCGTGAGATTCAAAGAGGTAAAGGGGACACCTTCTTTAAGGAGAGGCAACTGGAGCGCTTAATTAAAAAGTATGATTTTGATTTAGATTATTAAAATAAAAAGGGGACTCACAACGAGTCCCCTTCTCATATAAAAAATTTCAAATTGAAATTACATCATTCCTGGCATTCCACCCATGCCGCCCATTCCTCCACCCATTGGTGGCATTGGAGCGTCATCTTTTGGAAGGTCTGCAATCATTGTTTCAGTTGTAAGCATTAGACCTGAAACAGAAGATGCATTTTGAAGAGCAGAACGAACAACCTTAGTTGGGTCGATAATTCCGTTTTCAACTAGATCTTCGAAACGTCCGTGTAGAGCATTGAAACCAAATGTGATGCTATTATTGTTTTTAACTTCGTTAACAACAACAGATCCTTCAAGACCAGCATTCTCAGCAATTTGTCTTAGTGGTTCTTCAACAGCACGCTTAACAATTGTGATACCAAAGTCTTGTTCTGCATTTCCAGTTTCGTATCCATCAAGAGCAGATGCAGCTCTTACAAGAGCAGTTCCACCACCAACAACGATACCTTCTTGAGCAGCAGCTCTAGTAGCGTTTAGCGCATCTTCTACGCGATCTTTCTTCTCTTTCATTTCTGTTTCAGTTGGAGCTCCAACATTGATAACAGCAACACCACCAGAAAGCTTAGCAAGTCTTTCTTGTAGCTTTTCACGATCGTAATCAGAAGTTGTTTCTTCGATTTGACGTCTGATCATTCCGACTCTGTCAGCAACAGCTTCTTTCGCACCAGCGCCATCAACAACAACTGTGTTTTCTTTGTCGATTGTTACGCGCTTAGCACGTCCAAGGTGTACAAGGTCAGCTGTCTCAAGTGACATTCCGATTTCTTCAGAGATAACAGTACCACCAGTTAGAACTGCGATATCTTTTAGCATCTCCTTTCTTCTGTCACCAAAACCAGGTGCTTTTACCGCACAAACATTAAGTGTTCCACGAAGCTTGTTAACTACTAGAGTTGTAAGGGCCTCTCCTTCAATATCTTCAGCGATGATTAGAAGTGGCTTATTTGTTTGTACTGATTTCTCAAGAACTGGAAGAAGTTCTTTCATGCTTGAGATTTTTTTATCTGTAATAAGGATGTACGGGTCGTCGAAACCAACTTCCATTTTTTCAGGGTTAGTTACGAAATATGGTGATAAGTAACCACGGTCAAACTGCATACCTTCAACAACATCAAGAGTTGTCTCAGCAGTTTTTGATTCTTCAATAGTGATAACACCATCTGTTCCAACTTTTGACATTGCTTCTGAAAGTAGCTTTCCAATTTCTGGATCATTATTTCCAGAAATAGCACCAACTTGTGCAATTTCTTCGTCAGTTTGAACTTCTTTACTCATTTCTTTAAGCGCACCAACGATCTTTTCAACAGCAAGATCAATTCCACGCTTAAGATTCATTGGATTGTGACCAGCAGTTACAAGCTTAACACCTTCACGGTAGATTGCTTGAGCTAGAACAGTAGCAGTTGTTGTTCCGTCCCCTGCATCATCGTTTGTTTTTTGAGCAACTTCTTTAACCATTTGAGCCCCCATGTTCTCAAATGCGTTTTCTAGCTCAATTTCTTTAGCGACTGAAACACCATCTTTTGTGATGTGTGGGCCGCCAAAAGACTTTTGAATAACAACGTTACGACCTTTTGGTCCTAGAGTAACTTTAACTGCATTCGCTAGTTGGTTTACGCCACCAAGAATTAGCTTTCTCGCTTCTTCACTGTATTTGATTTCCTTAGCTGACATTTGTATCTCCTAAAATATATTTGTTGATTATTCAATTACACCAAGAATGTCGGTTTCCTTCATAATAAGAAAGTCCTGACCTTCAAATTTGATCTCGCTTCCCGCATATTTGGCGAAAAGAACGCGATCACCTTCTTTTACATCAAGCTTAGCGTAAGATCCGTCTTGATTTCTATAACCTGGACCTACTGCAATCACTTCCCCTTGCATTGGCTTCTCTGTATGAGCATCAGGAATAATGATTCCGCCAGCAGTTTTCGTTTCTTCTTCAACTCTTTTCACAACAATACGATCTTGAAGTGGTCTGATTTTCATGCAAATCCTCCATATAGGCTTTATGTTTAATTCTACTGTAAGGTGGTGTTTCCCACATCGATGTCAAGGTTACCAGTAACAGTTTTTTAAAAAAACCTTAAAAATAATAAATTCCCCCTTTATTTTAAAGCTCTTGAGGAGTATTTAAAAAAAAGGCTTTATTAATGATAACGAACTAGCAACGCGGTGCACCACGAGTGAAAGCAAGAGAATTCTGGAAACTACATATTTTGAGTCCTTTTCTAAAGGATGAGACAGCTAAGGAAAATACTTATCTGGCCCTGACAATTCTCACAGGTTTTTGCGCGGCATTAGTTGCGGTGTTTATTAAATACGTAACCCACATCTTGACTCAATTCTTTGGAACTGATCAGAGCTTCACCCTAAATGCTTTGCTCTGGGGCGGAGCCTCTATTTTGATTTCGGGATTTTTAACCACCCGCTTTTTCCCAAATACATCGGGTTCAGGTATCCCAAATACTCGTGTTGCTCTTGCCGTGTTCAACGGAAAGATTCCTTTTAAGGATACATT
This sequence comes from Bacteriovoracaceae bacterium, assembly GCA_965140515.1. Classification (GTDB taxonomy): domain Bacteria; phylum Bdellovibrionota; class Bacteriovoracia; order Bacteriovoracales; family Bacteriovoracaceae; genus JAGLCH01. Next base: position 289,011 of record OZ223251.1, read on the forward strand.
TGCCAAACTTGTCTGCTCACTTTTGAGTCTTTCAACAGGTTTTTCTGTAGGCCGTGAAGGTCCAACTGTTGCGATCGCCTCAGGTATTGGATCTTCCTTTGGAGAATTCTTTCACCTTTCAAAGAAGAAGGTTAAGAACTTGGTTGCCATGGGTGCCGCTGGTGGTCTAGCTGCGGCCTTCAATACTCCAATCGCTGCGGTTACGTTTACTCTTGAAGAAATTATCGGGGACCTAAATGCAAAGATCTTGGGTTCAATCATTGTTTCTTCTGTTGTTGCTTCTGTTACTGCTCTACTCCTTCAAGGAGATCAACCAACTTTTGCAGAACTTCACTACAAACTAAATGATCTCAGAGAGCTTTTTGTATACTTAATCGTTGGACTAAGTGCAGCTTTTCTTGGGCCTCTCTGGGTTCGCTCAGTTATTAAAATGAGGGAAGTGAATAAGAAGCTTTTTAAGGGTCACAAGCTAACAGTGATTATGATTACATTTGGTCTCATCGCACTTGTGTCACTCTACAACACAGATGTCTTAGGAAGTGGACACGAGACTATTGAAAAAACGCTTCACGCTCATTTCACAGATTGGAGATTTCTTCTCACCCTACTCGTACTTAAGTTTTGTCTAACAACACTTTGCTATAGTTCTGGAGTGAGTGGTGGTCTTTTTATGCCGACTCTGATGACCGGGGCTTTACTCGGCGGATTTATTGGAGCTGTTTTCCAACAGCTCTTTCCAGATCTAATTTTGAGTGTTGGTTCATATGCACTAGTTGGAATGGGGGCCTACTTTGCGGCCGTAATTAGAACTCCGATCACCTCAATCATTATGGTATTTGAGATGACTCGCGATTATAAAATCATGCTTCCACTTATGATTGCGAATATCACAGCATTCGCAATTGCAAAGCGACTGCATAAAGGTTCAGTTTACGAAAATATCTCTCAGCAAGATGGTATTTTCCTACCAAGCCATGAAGACCAAGAAGTTATGGATACCCTTTTGGTAGAGGATGCGATGGTTTCGGATGTTGTTACTCTGAATGCAAAGCTCCCAATTATTGAGGCCCTTCGCCAAATCAAGAAAAGCAATATCACAGGTTACCCTGTTCTCAACAATGGTCTTATGATCGGAATGGTATCAAGATCAGATATCGCTAGAGCTTGTGCTCGAAGACAAGGCTACCGCATGATTGAATCGATTGCGGAAAGAAGTATCGTTAAGATCTACTCTGACCAATCTCTAATGGTTGCCTTTCACCGCCTTCGAAAATTTCATATTTCACGCTTGCCTGTAGTCAGCCGTCTTAATAATAGAAGAGTTATAGGCCTTATTACAGCAGAGGATATCGTAAATAAATTTGGATACCACGTTCAAGAAGAGCTTGGAGAGAGTGAAGAGCAATTTGACTTCGATCAAATCGAAGAGCTCGAACAATCTTCTATTGAAGGTGATACTAAGATCGTCTCAACTCCACCACACGATAACCTTGAAGACGCTCCTAAGCGTATTAATGAAGAGTTCAAAAAAGGAAACGAACCGACTTAGTTGGTTCCTTCTATAGAATTTCTTTTATCAATCTTAAAATGTTCCATTCCGAAAAACTCCTATAACCACCAGCTAAGGAGTGAAGCATGACTGCGCCACAATGGACCATGAAAGTAACAACATCGCCGAATAACCCTACTATCGATTTCAAAATCGTTGATAAACATCATCCTACAAATTTCTACGGAGAATGGGAGACAGATAATCTCGATGACTTGAGCTACCATGTGAATGGTGTAACCGAGATGATTGATCGTGGCACCTATAGAAGAAGTGAGTACTACTACAACGACTCTCCAGTGGGAAGCTGGGATGAACTCACAACAATGATGGAAAGACACATCCTAAATCACGAAGAGAAAAAAGCAGCATAAAAAAAAGAGGTGCCTACTTTGGCACCTCTTTTATATCATTTATTTTAAATCGTACCAGTTAACACCGATCCCCATATCAACGCTCAGGGGAACTTTAAGTTGAACCACTCCTTCCATCTCTTTTTTAACGAGATCTTTCATCGTAGCAAGTTCTTCTTCAACAACTTCGAAGATAAGTTCATCGTGTACTTGAAGTAGCATCTTAGATTGTAGCCCCATCTCCGCCATTTTTTTATCTAAAGAGATCATCGCAAATTTAATAATATCTGCAGCAGTCCCCTGAATTGGCGAATTGATCGCTTCGCGCTCAGCAAATGCCTTTATAGTCCTGTTTGTCGAATTGATATTTGGAAGGAAACGCTTTCTGCCAAACATTGTTTCAGAGTATCCGGTTTCCTCACATCTTTCGCGCAAGGTATCCAGATATGATTTCACTTGTGAGAAGTTTTCAAAGTATTTTGTAATATAGTCCTTCGCCTCTCCACGTGAAATACCTAGAGATTTCGCGAGACCAAAAGAGGACTGCCCGTACATCAAACCAAAGTTCACGGCCTTAGCTATTCGTCTATCGTTGCTTGAAACTTTATCCAAAGAGACTCCAAGAACCTCTGATGCAGTCTGGGCGTGAATATCTTCTCCAGAGTTGAACGCCTTAAGCATTGTAGGGTCTTCAGAGAAGTGCGCTAATAATCTCAATTCAACTTGAGAGTAGTCTGCAGATAAAAGAATCTTCCCTCTTTCTGCAATAAATCCCTTTCTAACCTTTTTCCCCTCTTCACTTCTAACTGGAATATTTTGAAGGTTTGGATTAGTGCTCGAAAGGCGACCTGTAGCGGCCACATGAGCATTAAAACTGGTGTGAACCCTTTTTGTTGTCGGACTTATGAGCATCGGTAAGGCCAAAACGTAGGTTGAAAGAATTTTATCGATCTCACGATAGCGCAGGATTAAAGCTGGAACCTCACTATCAGTAGTAATCGCTAGCTCTTCGAGAACTTCAGAATTTGTGGAGTGACCAGTCTTCGTTTTCTTTAATGACGGAAGACCTAGTTCCTCGAAAAGAAAATGTCCCACTTGTTTTGGAGATCTCAGATTAATTGGTTCATTAGAGTGTTTTGCAATTTCATCTTCAATTCGAGCAATCTCCTCAGAAAGCTCATGCTCAAGTTTTTTAAGATAAGGAGGATTTAGGATAATTCCGTTTCTCTCCATCTTAGAAAGTACTTTCAAAAGCGGAAGATCGATATCGCAAAGAACCTTGTCTAGGTCGAGGTTGCTAATTCTATCAAAAAGATCCTCAGCAGCAATATAGGTGAGATGAACACGAGGGGCGAGATATTCAAAAATCTCCTCACGATTAAAATCACTTGGCGAAACTTTCTTGTCCCACTTTGGAAGCTCGAATCCGAGGTAATGCTCGGCGATATTTTCGAGTTCATGTTTTCCATTCGGATCAGAAACAAAATGCGCTTGCGTCAGATCGTAAATTTCACCAGAAAAATCAGGAATCAATCTATAAACACTTTTTGAATCCGTACTGATTAATTTAAAATCATCTCTCACTGCGGTTAGCTCTAAAAGCTTTTGAAGAATATCTTCTCCAAAGTTTTCAACCCCAGAAAATGGTGTCATGCCAAATGGAAGAGTAAAGACCTCTTCACCGTCAAATGTAATACTCACAGTGATGAGATGCTTATCTACCACTTGATCACTTGAAAATTGGAAGTAGGCCGCTGCCATCTTTTCATTTTGAATACGACTAAAAAATTCATCAACTAATGTCGCTTCAAGAAGAGTATTTTTAAGTTCTACCTTTTGGGCCTTTGCCATACTCATAAAAGAAGACTCAACTTCCTCATTTGTTTGTGATGAAGTTGAACGTACTTTTGCTTGTTTATCAATCTTAGTAAGATTTTTTATTCTAGTAATAGCACTCTTAAATCCCAGCTTTTCAAGTAACTCATAGAGTTCATCTGTTGCCTCAAAAGAGTACTCCATGTCCGCTGGCTCCGCGCCAAGCTCTAAGTTGGTAGGAATTTGAATCAATTCCCGAGAAAGAATCCCTTGATCAAGATGCTCAGTGAAGGCCTCAATGACCTTTTTTCCTTTGAGCGCCGCTTTATTTTCAATACAGCCATCAAGGGTTTGATATTCGGCCAAAAGCTTTGCAGCGCCTTTTGCTCCAATTCCTCTCATTCCAGGAACATTATCAGAGGTATCTCCCAACATCGAAAGGTAATCAACGATCTGATTTGGCCAAACTCCCATCTTATCAAATACTTGCTGTGGTCCATAAAGAATATCCTTAGAGGTATCAAGCATTTTTATTTTCTCATCAACAAATTGCATTAAGTCTTTATCGCCTGAAGCAATAAAAATCTCATCAAACTCATCTTTCCACTGAGTTACAGAGGAACCAATCACATCATCGGCCTCATACTTCTCAATTCTCACACTTGGTAGCTTAAGCTTATCTACAAGTTCGTCGATAATAGAGAATTGAGGGATGAGTTCTTCTGGGGTCTCAGAGCGGTTTGCCTTATATTCCGGATAGATATCCTTTCTAAAAGAATCTCTTCCAGAATCTCGCGCAATTAAAACGTGACTTGGCGTGTATTGAGATAGGAGCTTAAGTAGCATAGAAAGGACACCACTAACCGCATTGACGGGTGTGCCATCGGGGGCATTGAGCATACGAATAGCGTGATAGGCCCGAAAGATAAAGCTACTAATATCGACAACAATCAATCTCTTTTTTTGCATGGGTCTTGTACTCCTTTTGGACTTAAGACTATAGAAAAGATATTGTTTATTGGCCAGATATAAGACCATAGATGGAATCTAATGCCTTGAAATTTATAGGCTTATGAATAGGAGAAAATCGAATGAAAAAATTGTTTTACCTGATCGCAATGTGCTTAATTGCAGTTTCTTGTTCAGGCAAAAAAGTCGCTGACCTAAAAGTGGGTGAAACCCTCCACGGCTTTAAACTTCTTCAAAAAGAATTCATTGAAGATCAAAATGCAAATGTCTTCCTTTTTGAGCACATCAAAACCGGAGCGACACTAGTAAATATGGAAAACGAAGACATCAACCGCGTTTTCACTATTACTTTCAATACTTTTCCAGATGACAATACAGGAATCCCACATATCCTGGAACACTCGGTTCTTGCAGGCTCTAAGAACTATCCAGCGAAGGGAACATTTGAAGAACTCAAGAAAGGCTCGTTTACCACTTATCTCAATGCCTTCACCATGTCAGACAGTACCTCCTATCCTGTCGCAACAACGAATGAGAAAGAGCTAAAAAACCTCATGAGTGTTTATTTGGATGCAGTATTTTTTCCAAATATCTACCGAGATCCAATGATCATAAAACAAGAAGGTGTTCGCGTTTCTTATGACAAGAACCAAGAAAAGTTTCAATACGTTGGTGTTGTATTCAATGAAATGAAAGGGGTAATGGGAAATCCGCATCGCGTAATGAGAAGTGCTTCTACGGCACATCTCCTGCCTAATTCAACTTATAGCGTTGAATCGGGAGGAGACCCAATGTACATCCCTGAACTTAGTGGTGAAAAACTTTTGAAATTTCATACAAAGTTCTATCACCCATCAAACTCTTACACATGGCTGTATGGGAAGGGAGATATCGCGGACAAGCTTAAATTTATTGATGAAAGCTATTTTTCAAAATTTGAGAAAAAGACGATTGTGAAGGAATCAAAAAATCTTAAAACAATTGAAGGACCAACAAGAGTAACTGAAAAGTACTCGATTCCTGTTGGGTCAGAAACAAAAGGGAAATACTACGCATCTCTTAACTTTGTAACAGAAGATATCAGTCATCCAGAAGTTGATCTTCCGCTAAAAGCTCTGGCAACACTTCTTACAAAATCTCAAACATCACCTCTATCAAAGGCACTTATTGATGCGGGGGTTGGACATGAAGTATACGCTTATCACGACAATGGAGAACCATGGAAAACATTTAATGTTGTCGTCGAAAAAACAAACAGCGGTAAGGCAGAACTACTTGAGAGAGTAACCTTCGAGGCCCTCCGTGAAATTGCAAAGAAAGGTTTTGACAAGGATTACATAGAAGGAACTCTCAGAAGCTTTGAATTTGGATATAGAGAATTCGACACTGGCTACACCCCAAAAGGTATTGCTTTAGCAAGAGGCGTAAATCACGCACTTAAGCACGACCTCGATCTCTTTAACAACTTGAAGATGTTTAAAGAGCTAGATCAACTTAAAAAATCGGTCAAAACTGAGCGTTACTTCGAAAAGCTTATTGAAAAATACATGCTTAACAACAAGAGATTCTTGAGAGTTGAGCTAATTCCGGAACCAGGACTTGCGGAAAAGGAAGAGGAAGCACTCAACAAAAAACTCGACATCATGGCCAAGGCCCTTGGTAAAGAAGGACTCGCTCAACTAAAGAAAGAGTCGGAGGAATTTGACAAGTATCAAAATACACCTTCAAAGAAAGAAGATATAGACAAGATTCCATTCCTTTCAGTTAATGATATTTCTGACAAACAGGAAATAATTCCTCAAGAAGTAATTGAAGTAGACAGCGCCAAGATGCTCTATCATCCTCTGTTTACAAAAGGAATTGATTACGTAACACTTAACTTCAGTTTGGACTACTTGCCTCAGGACCTCATTCCATACGCAAATCTCATTCTTGCTCTATTGGAAAACCTAAGAACAGAGAAATATACACTGACGGATCTTCAAAGTAAGAAGTCACTTCATACAGGATTTGCCTACAACGCAGCACCTGTATTTGAAGACTACAGAACAAATGAGATCTACCCAAAATTTCAATACAGAATTGGAACGCTCTCTGAGAACCTTGAGAAATCGCTAGCATTCATTAAAGAAGTTATTCTCAATACCAAGTATGATGATTATGCATCACTTGAACACTTCCTCAAAAATATTCAAACAGGGGAAGAAAGAAGAATTATGGGATCAACTTCAAGCTTACCAGTTACTGAAGTTGAGTCAAAAATCTCAAAATCTGCGAGCTACTCGAAAAAGCTAAAAGGTATCGATTTTTACTGGCTGGTAAGAGATATCAACGATAATTTTGATAAGCGCAAAGAAGAAGTTGCAGCAAAACTCTCGAAGGCAGCAAAGCTTATTTTCGCCAAGAAAGATCTTATAATAGGAGTTACATCTGCCGCTTCTGAGAAAGAAAGAATCCAAAAGGCACTAACTGCTTTTGTTAAAGAGCTTCCAGAGCAAGCAGGTGAAAAACAGAACTTTGACTTCAAAGAGTCGAAGCAAAAAGTTGCCCTAGAAGTACCAGGTAAAGTTCAATATGTGGCAATGGGGGGAAGACTTATTGAAGATGGAAAGACTTATGATGGAGGTCTAGAACTTCTACTACAAGTTCTTCAAAATGAATTCCTTCATCCTGAGATCCGTCAGAAAAGTGGAGCATACGGAGCTTACGCCTTTGCAGACCTTAAAGGTAATTTAACAATGCTTTCTTATCGTGATCCAAATCTTGCAAAGACACTTGAAGTGTACAAGCAAGTTCCTAAATTCATCAGCGATATTAAATTAAGTGATCAAGAACTTCAAAAGTATATCATTGGAACAATCAAAGAATTTGATACGCCAAAAACGAATAAGCAAAAAGGCGCCTCAATGATGACTCGCTATATTATCAACTACTCTCTCGATGATAGAAACGAAGTTAGAAAACAAGTTCTAGCGACAACAGTGGATAAAATGAAATCCTACGCACCTAAGTTTAGACAAATTGTAGAAAATAACCTAATTTCAGTTGCTGGAACAAAAGAGAAGATCGAAAAGAACAAAAACGCATTTGATCAGATAATTAAAGTTCTAAAATAGCATCAATAAGACACAAGCAAAGATAAAGGCAGTGGACTAAACCCCCACTGCCTTTTTTGCATCTATCAGTTCTTTTGAATCATCATTGGCCATTACTGTTGTATCCGCCATGACATCACCAATACGATGTCCAGAATCCAATGTGATAATAAAATAGAGCTCTAGCAATGCTAGTGGAATTCCAATGAGAAGTGATATCATCCATCCCCAAAACGGGAAGATTGAAAAGAATAGAGGAATGGTAAGTGGCAAATTCCTGATAATCGATTGCTTGACCGAGCAAGGAGATGCGTCTTCAAGAGATATAACTCTAAATCCAATAACCTTCTTACCCACTGACTGACCGTGCTGCAGAGAGTCAGAAACTGAAAGGTAGCCTAAGGCCAATAACACACCAAATGGATAAAAAGGAATAATCAGTATAAGGACCACAAAAAGATCGATCAGCTTAGCGATTATCCTTGATAACCGTGCAACTCGAACCGCTTTTTTCATTAAAATTTTGTCACTCATATTTCCATTGTAAATAGAACCCTAACACTTTGTTATCAGGAATTTTTTGCGCCATACGGTCTCTCTCATTAATCCTTTCACTTTTAGCAATGTTGACGTTAAAATAGCTCTGTTAATCAATTTTAGGAGAAACCAATGGCAGTAAATGTAGACCAAAATAACTTTGATGAAATCGTTAATTCAAACAAACCAATTGTTGTAGATTTTTGGGCAGAGTGGTGTGGTCCATGTAAGCAACTTATTCCTGTTCTTGATGAAATTTCAAATGAAATGGGAGAGAAAGCAGTTGTTGCAAAAGTAAATGTAGACCAAAACCCTAACCTTGCACAGAAATTTGGAATTCGCGGAATTCCAACTCTTATTTTCTTCAAAGACGGAGAGATGAAGAAGACACTTGTTGGTGTTCAACCAAAAGGTGAAATCGTAAAATCACTCGAAGAATTGATGTAATCATGGATTTTATAAAGTTTGCTCTTGATGATGCTAGGCAGGTTCTAGAAACCTTTTTGTCTAGTGAGCAAAATATTGAGTCTGTTCATAAGGCCATCAACTTATTTGCCACGGCATTGAAAAATGGGAACAAGGCCATTTCTTGTGGAAACGGCGGTTCAATGTGTGACGCTATCCACTTCTCAGAAGAGCTCACTGGTCGCTTTAGAAAAGAGAGAGCACCTCTCCCGGCTATGGCCATCAGTGACCCAGGGCATATCACCTGCACTGCAAATGATTATGGATTCGAACATATTTTCTCTCGTGCCATAACAGCATGGGGGAAAAAGGAAGATGTACTTCTTGCAATTTCTACTAGTGGAAATTCACCCAATATCATCAATGCTGTTGAGGCCGCACATGAGCGAGGGATGAAAGTTGTTGGTCTTTTGGGAAAAGGCGGCGGTCTTCTAAAGGACGTTGTCGACGTTCCTTTGATTGTACCTTCAAATACATCTGACAGAATTCAAGAAATCCACATTAAGCTAATTCATATCATGATTGAAGGGATCGAAAGAGCAATCTTCCCTGAAAACTACGCGAACTAATTTAAGGAGTCCCTCTGAACGCAGTTACAGTTACCACCTACGACAACGGGAAAGAAGCTACTCAGAGTTTTGAGCAAAAGCACATTAAAGTGGGGAGCGGAAAAGATTCTGATATTCTCGTATTAAGTCCTTCTGTTGAAGGTGATCACTTTACAATTGCAATTAAAGAAGGATCTCTCTGGATTACAGATCATAATACAAAATTTGGAACTTTTATTGATGATGAAAAAGTTCAATCAAATATTCCGACTCAGGCCCCACTAGGAGCCTTCCTTAGAGCAGGTAAATCAAGCCTTTTGATTAAAGTGGATACACAAGATCAGGGGGAGCAAATCATTGTGACCAATAGAAAAAATCGTGGGCCAGAAACGGAAGCATCAGAAATAGAGGAAGAGGCAACTCCGGAAGACAAACATCAAAAGAATCTCAAGAAACTTCAAATTGAAATTGAAATCGAAAATATTGAAGAAAAGAAAATTGAACTTCTTCACGATCTAGAAGATATCAAGGTTCGACAAAAAGAATCTGAAATTAAAATCAGACATTTAGAAAGTAAAGCTGAGCAAAAAAGAAATGAGATTGATGTAGAGCTGAAGAAGCTAACGGAGCTAAAACTCGAAGCAAATGAATTTGAAGAAACAATTCGTCGCAAGAAAGAATTAGATCAAGAGATCTCTGAATTGCAAAAGCAACGCTCTGACGTACTAAATGAAATAACAGAAGTACAACGTGATGTTTACAATCAAAATACAGAGATTAATAGTACTATCACAGAAAAAAAGCTGATGATTTCAGAGCTCGAAGGTGAGAAAAATTTAATTGAACTCGCAAAAAATGAGCTTAGAGAACAGATTAATGAGCTTAAAATTGAAAAAAGCAAAATCATCGCTGAGATCGAAGAGATCAAAGATAAATCAATTACAAATATTGAAGAACTCAGAGACAACAAAAGAATGTCTAATGAGGCCCAAAAGTCTCGAGAACGCCTTGAGAGAGAGCTCTCAAATATCAATTCGACTAAACACTCTGTTCAGCAAGAGCTAGAGCAAAAAAAGCAAGAGCTCAATCAACTAGAAAGAGAAGTTGCTGATGCGAAAAAAGAATCAACCGATATCGCAAAGAATATTTTCGACAAGAAGCAGGAATTCAAAAACCTCGAAGAAGAAATTAATCAGTCAAAGGTTGAGCAGACGAGGATCGGACGAGAACTTGTAAAAAATAGATCTCACCTGGAAGAGTCTGAGATTGAGATATTGAGACTTTCCAACTACATTCAACAACTAGAAGAGGATCAAGAAAATATCCTTTCAGAAAGAGATAACTGCAAAAAAGACCTGATCAGACTCAATACGGAAAAAGAGCAAGTTCGAATGAAGCTTGAATCAATTCAGGCAGATATTCATAAAAGCCATCAATTGGCCCTTGAAGCGGATAAAGAATACCGCGCACTTCTAGAGAAGAAGAACAGGTTAAGTTCAGACCTATCTGAAAGCGAAATAGAGCTCAAAGAACTGACGGATGAGAAAGTCAGTCTCAAAAAAGCGATTAACAATTTTGGAATTGAGCGAGATAAGCAACTAGATGAACTCAATAGATTAAAGCGGGAAGAGGAGCAACTTTCTTCTAGAATTGGATCTCTCAAGGATTCTAAAGAAGATCTAGAGCGTACGAATAAATCTCTAGGCCAATCGCTCGATGCCAACAAGGAAGAACTCTCTGTCGTTAAAACAGAACTTCAAAACTCGCTAAAGCGAAATGATGAGCTAAAAGAGGAAATCCGTACCGCAAAAGGTGAAGTTGAACACGCACGTGATCAGCTATTATCTCTTGAAGAAGGGATTAAAAAGAATCATAAAATTGCAGCAGACTCAGAAAAAGAAAAGCAGAAAATGCTGGCCGAAAAGAGTGCTGTGGAGTTCGATCTACAAAGTCTCATCTCAAAGCACGCTCATCTCGAGCAATCAATGGAAGAGATGGGCAAGGAAAAAGAGCGCAAATTTGAGGAGATGACTCAATTCAAACTTCGCGCTGAAAAAGATCTCGAAATTATGAGATCTCAGACAGCAGAGAAAAAAAGAGAGTTTCAAGCATTCACAAATGACATTGAAATCCTCGAGAAAAAACAAATCGCGCTGAAGCGAGCGATTGAAGATCTCGATCGCGATAAAAAGCACGCCGCTGAAGAGCATAAGAGACATAAATCTTCTCTTATCGATGAACTACAAGAAGTTCGTAACAAGATCAATGCTGAAAGAAAGCAACTTAAAGATCACGAATTTCAAGCTCAAAAGGCCAAGGAAGCAAGAGGTCAGGTCGAGCTTAAATTCGCTGATGTTCAAAATCAGATGAAGCATCTACAGCATAAGATTGATAATTTTGAATCTGAGCGTGATGAGCAACTGAAAAAACTTGGAGAGCTTAAAGCAAAAGCAGAACAAGAAATTGCTTCCAGAAGAAAAATGCAGCTAGATAAGCTAGAGCGCGATATGAACAACAGACGCTCTGAACTTGAGGTTGAATACAATAAGAGAAAAGAACAAGTTGAAACAGAGCTTGATGAGCTCGAACAAAATAAACTAATCGAACTCGAAGATGAACTCAAAAGACGTGATCAACAGTTTGAAGATCAGAAGATTCTTCAGTTAGATGAGTTTGCAGAGAGAATTGGAGATCTACTCAACTTCGAGCTAGATAAGGCCCATTCTGAGTCTAGAAAAGTTGTTCCAATAGACGTTAAAACAGTGATCAGAGATATTTTCGCTCATAAATCCTCTCATCAGGTAACTAAAAAAGCTTTACTCATCTACAAGCTCAAGAGCAACCAAAAGATGGCCATTGCCCTTGCTCTAGCTATCATTATAGCTATTGTGACGGTGGTATATGCCCTTGTGGGACAAAGCGCTATCTAGCAATCAATTCCCTATCCTAGGCAGAAAGTTCCTTTCAATAAAATTAAGTCGTTAGCCTAATTTTTGATAAAATAAAGGTAAAAGAAAAACAGAAACTTTTATTCAAAAAGGGGCTTTATAATGAACACTTTTGTAGAAATTACGAATACCGTAGCTAGCTTTATGCAAGACGGTGGAATTTTCATGTGGGTAATCCTAGCGGTTTTTGCAATCGGACTGGCAATCTCATTTGAAAGATTTAGAAAACTCTCTTACGTTTACCATGTAGATGGACCATCATTTATGAATGAGCTTCAACGCTTTATTCTTTCAAATGATATCCAAGGTGCTATTAGAATCTGTTCAGGATCTAAAGCGTCTCTTCCTAAAGTTCTTAAAAGTGGTCTAAAAAGAGCTAACCAATCTCAGGACCAAGTTCAAAATGCAATTGATGCAACTGCACTAGAAGTAATTCCAAGAGTTGAAGCAAGACTTGGATATCTTCAGTTGATTGCAAACATCTCAACACTTCTTGGTCTTCTCGGAACGATTCAAGGTCTTATCCAATCATTTGCCGCTGTTGCACAAGCTGATCCTGCGCAAAAAGCAGAGCTACTAACAGTTGGTATTTCAAAAGCGATGAACACAACATTCCTTGGTCTAATTTGTGCGATTTCAGTAATGGTTCTTCACGCAGTTCTTTCTAGTAAAGCGGATAGAATTATCGGTGAAATCGATGAGTTCTCAGTTAAGCTCATGGATATGATTGGAACAAAGCAGGTTTCTGAAGAAGAATAATTGGAGAGGTCCAAGTGTATAAAACACCAAGTAGTCGCAGAAAGAAAAGAGCAGATGAAAGGATCAATGTAACTCCGGTTCTTGATGCTGTATTTATCTTTATTTTCTTTCTATTAATGTCGGCGAGTTTTTCAAAAATTTATGAAATTGCTAGTGACGTGCCGATGGTTTCTAATAGCGAACCACCTAAAGATAGTAAGCCCCTCGCTTTAACCGTCAAAGTCTACAATAATGGACTACACGTATACACCGGCGTTCCATCAAGACGCGTAAAAGTTATTCCAAAGGTCGAAGACAAATACGATACAGAAAGTTTACATACCCTACTCGTTGAAATCAAAAAAGCGCATACGGGAGAAAAAACAGCAATCTTGGAACCGATTGTAGATATTACGTATGAAGATCTCGTTAAGATTATGGATAGCGTGAGAATGCTGTCCCCGACAGACGATGAAATTTTCGCCAAAGACAAAGATGGCGTAGACGTAAGACTTAAAGAGCTTTTCAACGAAATTGTCTTCGGAAATATCCAAAGCTAAGGATTAGATAATGCGTACAACACGATTTATCAGAAAACGCGGTAGAAGAAATTCAAAGCGACAGTTTGAAATCGATATTACATCACTACTAGATATTTTAGTTATCCTAGTTGTTTTCCTTCTAAAAAGTTACAACTCCTCTGGTATTGTTATGAATATTCCAAAAGGTGTTGAACTTCCACAATCGCAATCACTAACATTAAATTCTTCAGGTACTATTGTTCAGGTGTCACCGACAAAAATTTGGGTTGAAGATAAGGTTGTTGTTGATATGGAACAAGAAGGACAAAAGACCCTCTATGACGATAAAGGGAGACTAATTGCACCTCTCTACAACGAGCTAGTGAATATTAGAAACAATATTAAGCAACTTGAAAAATCTACTCATGGGGCAAAAAAGTTTTCCGGTAAGGTTAATTTGATTGTGGATAAAACGCTAAAATATTCTTATGTCAAAAAGCTGATGTACTCTTGTGCGGAAGCGGGATACAAAACTTATAACTTTGTCGTTCTTGGTAACGAGCAGTAATAGAAAGGGCCACATTGAGTGGCCCTTTTTTTTATCATTTTTTATATGTCTTAAGTAAGAAGACAGACAGTGCAAGTAACGCCACAATAATACCAACAGGGTTGCCAATTGCAGCACCAAGCATTAGCCCTTCCTTTGCAACTATAATATAAGTAGTAACAACTGCAGTCATAAAGGTCGCAGGGATTGTTGCAATCCAGTGAAACTTTTTGTGCTTCACTAAATATACAGCACCTGTCCAAAGTACAATTGTTGCAAGAGTTTGGTTTGACCAAGCAAAATATCTCCAGATAATTGAGAAATCGATAAAAGTTAGTCCAATCCCAATTAGAAATAATGGAGCAGCAACTAAAAGACGGTTTTTAATTGGTCCTTGTTTTAGTCCCACAGCATCAGCAATTGTTAAACGTGCACTTCTAAAGGCCGTATCGCCTGAAGTAATTGGAGCAACAATAACTCCAAGTAATGCCAAGATACCACCAAAGATTCCTAACTGCCCTTTCGAAATTTCATTAACAACAAGCGCAGGTCCACCCTTAGCAAGTACAGCACTAAGACCAGCAATACCATTAGGGAACAAGCTCATTGCAGCAGCGGCCCAAATTAATGCAATCACACCTTCAGCAATCATCGCCCCATAGAATACATGGCGACCGTACTTTTCAGTAGTAATACAACGGGCCATCATTGGTGATTGAGTTGCGTGGAATCCACTAATGGCACCACAAGCAATTGTAATAAACAGCATCGGCCAAAGACTTAACCCTTTAGGATGAAAGTTTGCCAGTGCAATCTCAGGAATAGGTGCTCCTCCAAAAATCATGGCACCACCGATACCGATTGCCATAAAAAATAGAGCAGCACCAAAAAGTGGATAAACTCGACCAATAACTTTATCTACAGGAACAACTGTAGCGATAAAGTAATACGCAATAATGATAACAAGCCAGAACGACTTGTTTGCAAAGATTCCGGATAATCCAATATTTGCAAGAAGACCAGCTGGACCGGCCATAAATACAGTACCAACTAAGATAAGAAGAACGACAGAGAAAACAACCATAAGCTTACGTGTTTTCTCACCCATGTAAATCCCGACGATCTCAGATATTGATTTACCATCGTGACGGACTGACATCATACCAGAGAGGTAGTCGTGGGTTGCCCCCGCGAAGATACTCCCCAAAACAATCCAAAGAAAGGCCGCTGGTCCGAACAACGCCCCCATAATCGCCCCGAAAATCGGTCCCAATCCAGCAATATTCAAAAGCTGAATTAGAAAAATTTTAGTCCATTTGAGGGGAACAAAGTCAACGCCATCATTGAGACGCATACTAGGCGTTTCCCTCTCTGGATCAGCTCCAAATACTCGCTCAACAATTAACCCATAAACAATGTAGCCCACAATTAAGACTACAAGTGAAATGATAAAACTATACATAAGATCCTCCTTGCTATCTTCTTCTTCATATTGTGGCAAATTATGCGAATCTATAGGGGATTGTGAGCCCAGAGGTCGAAAATAAGGGCTAAGATGCAGAGATTTGAGATAACCGGGAAAGGATCTAATTATCTGAAATTAATGGCCTTTTTGAAGTCTTTTGCATAATTACGGGATACTGGAACCACTTCACTGAATCCACGAAGCTTTACCTGCAATCCACCATTAAACCAGATGTCGATAGATTCAATTGCAAAGAGGTTAATCAAAAAACTTTTGTGACAGCGGAAGAAGCGCGAGGAGTTCATCTGACTTTCTAAATCAACCAAAGTGCCGGAGTACTGAAAGCGCCCCCTATCTGTAAAAACTAATGTTGCCTTATCTTCAACAGTAGCAACGATTACCTCATCAAGATTAAGAGGTATTAGTTTCTCACCAGCATTCAGAGTGATCCGCCTTGGCAAATTATCGCGGAGATTTGTAGGTTCAGGAATAGGAACACTGTACTGTTCTCCCCCTTTCCAGCGAATAACTTTTTGAATGGATTGAGTAAGACGCGGAGGTGAAACCGGTTTGAGCAGATAGTCTGTTGCATTTAAGCGGAAGGCATCAATTGCAAACTGATCATAGGCCGAAACAAAAACAATAAATGGTCCATCATCAAAATTATCAGTGAGATAACTGGCCAGCTCTAATCCAGTTGTTTCAGGCATCTCAATATCTAAGAAGATAAGGTCGATATGTTCACTCTTCAAAAGCATCAATGCCTCTTGGGCATTGTCACACTGGCCAACAATTTCCACTTCGGGGCAATTCTCAGTTAACAAATACTGAAGCTCATCTCTTGCAGGTGCTTCGTCATCAACAATTATCGCTCTTAAAATTTGCACATATCACTCCACTCATAAAGGAATACAAAAACTAATGATCGTTCCCTTATTGATTTCACTATCAATTTTTAGTCCAAGTTCCTTTCCATATCGATGCATCAATCTTTCATGAATATTTATTAATCCTACAGATGATGACTTTTCACTTTTTATTAATAAGCTTTCAACTCTTGATGCTTCAATACCAACACCATCATCAATAACGCTGATTCTATGACCGTCTGAATCACTTGTAATCAGAACAGTAACAGTTCCCCCATCCTTCTTTCCTCTCACTCCGTGCTTAATAGCATTTTCAACCAAAGGCTGAAGAGTTAACGGTGGCAATGTTAAAGAAAGTGGTGCATCAACTTGAAAATCAACATGAAGCTTTTCACCAAACCGCGCCTTCTCTATCGAGACATAGGCCTTGATATGCTCAAGTTCTTTCTCGAGAGGAATGTCTGCGGAGTAATTTAAATTTCCTCTCAAATAACTAGAAAGGTTTAACAAAAGTTCTCTCCCTTGAGTTGGAGATGTTCTAATTACCGAAGAAATTGTGTTGAGCGCATTGAAAAGGAAGTGAGGGTTAATCTGCGCTTGAAGTGCGTGATATTCAGCTTCCTGTAGTAACTTTTGCTGTTCTTCAATCTGAGCTAGCTCAAGCTGCTGACCAAAGAGCGAGGCCAATCCAACAGCGAGACGCACATCTAAAGCACTAATTCCATCGACTTCCTTTTTGTACATTTTCAAAGTTCCAATTAACTCATGATTAATTTTAATAGGAACAACTACAGCAGAATGTAATGGACAATTACTATCCTCAGTATGGGAGTGATCCCCTACACGATACTCCTCGTGCTGAATTACTTGCTTAGTTATTTCAGACTTAATGGACTCACCAACGGGATGAAATTCAGCACCAAGACCGATATGAGTTAAAACAACAGATCGATCTGTAAAAGATACTGCATCGAGGTGACTACGCTTCAAAATTATTTCTGCTGCAATCTTAGTTGTTTCAGGGGTTAATCCTTTTCTCAGATGCACTAATGTTTCTTTCGCAATTGCTAATACTCTTTGAGCATGACGACTGACAAATTGCTCCCTATCCCTAAAAACACTTTCAAGGATGAAAACAAAAACACCAATTCCTACACTATTGGCAATAATCATTGGCCATCCAATGATTCGCACAAGGTCAATTGCTTGTTCGAGTGGTCTGGAAAGCAAAATAACTGCTCCCATATGAATAGTCTCTGCAGCTATCCCTAGTAGAAAGGCAATCAACCACCTGTGAGTTCTTTTTAAAAACCACGCGCGCAGAAGACCAATGCAGAGTCCCTGTATCGGAGTTATGATAACGCAGGCAAGTGATGAGAAGCCGTCAGGATTGACTAAATAGCGGTGAATTCCAGCGATAAGGCCAGAAAACCATCCAATCAAAGGGCCACCAATAATTCCCCCGACAAAAGGACCGATAACTCTAGAATTGGCCACGGCATCATCGACAACAACACCACTATAAGTGCCATAGATTCCAACAGCTCCAAAGAAAATAGAAAACAGAAAAACCGACTTTAAATTGAGTTGATGGGGTTTTAAGATTTCGCGAAAAGCTGGAATACGAAACAAAATCAGAACCATTACAGAAATGATTCCAATATTTTTGAGCAAGATGACTAATAAATCAATCACATCGGCCCCTTACATCGAATGATGAAAGCGCACGAAAAACGTGCGCTTTATTAAGAGAAGATTATTTTAAATTTGGATATAGATTCATCGGCTGGTTTACCTCAACTCGAGATCCACCCATTGGGGCAGGGAATTTGATCCCCTTAAGAACACCCACCATACACTTTCTTACAACACCTGGAATATCACCTGAGTTTCCTCGGACCCCAGCGCGGGTTACGTGACCAGAAGCTCCGATGATAAAGTTCAGATCAACAACGCCGGAGAAAGCATTTCTACTCTTCGATAAAACACGCTGATAACAGCTTCTAAAGAAAGGCATATTATCCATCAAAATTTGGCGGATTATATCTGGATCCATTGAACCGATAATATCGATACGATCAGGGAATCCAATCGAAACAGAACTCGTTTTCTCAGCGAGCCCCTCAGTCCCCTTACTTGTATCAAGTGTTCCAGAAGCTGCCCCAGCAATACTTCCAACCTTGTGGGAAATTTTAGCACTTGTAAGCGTAGCCGACTCACTTCCTGCAACGGAACTGAATCCTGTTCTGCTACTTGAAGACTCAGCAGCGGATACACTTGAAGTAGCACCACCTTTGGCCATCAGAGAACTCATCGTCGATTTAAAATCAATCGCCTTGTAAGTATCAACATGTCCTTGAGTTTTACCTGTAATAGAAGACTTGCGAGACGCTCTAGACACAGACTTAACAGCTTTATTTTTCCCTACGTTTTTAGTGACAGCAACAGTCTTAGTATTGTTCTTATTCGCTCTTTTTGGTGGTGCTTTTTTAGCAACTCCAACCTTTGCCGACTTTTTACCTGGATTCTTCACTGTCTTTTTAACCGCTTTCTCTGCTTTCTTAGGAGCTTCAGCAATCTTCGGCTTTTCAGCTTCTTTTTTCACCTTAGGTTTTTGTGCCTGCTTTTTAGGAGGTGTCACAATCTTAGTTGGCTTAGGAATTAATTTCTTTTTATAAAGAATTTTAGCGATTCTTTGTGGCGCTTTTTCTTTTTCGAGTTCTTTATCAACATGGAACAAATTGATTCCAGTTGCGAATGTCATAAAAAGAACCAACATAAATGCGATGTACTTTTTTAGCTCCTTGTCTTTGCTGAGTAAAGGAGCTGGCTTAACATTAGGTGGAGCTTCAGTTCCTCTCAAGTAAATTTCGATATCACCATTTACAAAACAAACGATATCGTCGTGATCGAGAAGAATTGAATTATTTAGAACCTTCTTTTGATCGCTAAGTGACGTGAACTTATAACCGTCGAGGGGATGGATAATGACATCTCCCTCTTTAACTTCAACAAATGGAACGGCCTGATCCTTTGAAAGATAAGCATACTCAATTTCATGAGGTTTTGGATTGGACCCAACAAGGTTATATGTACCATTTTTCGTTGGGAGATAATCAACAGAATAAATTCTGTCCTTGTGAAGAATAATAACCTCAACAGATGCTTTTGACGGAGTGTAATTAAAGATCGGGTATAGAGTTTCAAGATCTTCAAAGATATACTCACTAAATTCGGCCTTTGGATCTCTAACCAAAGGATATTCAATCACTCTTGGAATCGCCTGCTCACTAATCTCCGGTTTTAGACTTTTCTTAGATACTGGAACCTTTCTTGGAGGTTCAGGTGGTGCTGGAGTCTCTGGGACGGCTTCAGTAGGTGCCATAGTTGGAGGAAGTACAGGCTCCTCAAGAACGTCAAGAACCGGAGGCAAAACTTCATCACGAACAAATTCTTTAAGAACAAAAGAATGTCTAGCAATTTGAATAGTCCCACCAAGCGGAACATCTTGCATAACAACTCTTTTACCTTCGAAAAAGGTTCCATTAGAACTGTTCATATCATAGATTCTAAAACCACTCTTACTCAGTTCAATGACACAATGAATTGCTGAAATATCACCTTGAGGGATAACAATATCGGCAGTATGACTGCGACCAACGATGACACGCTTTTTATTAAAAGGAAATTTAAATCCTTTTGATCCATCGAGGGGAAGCATTTCGTACTTACGCCCTTCCCAATTAAAGCTTTTATCTGCGTTCACTACTCTAACCAACCTTTATCTAATTTTGTCTACTGCCTTACGGATTTCAGAATTAAAATTCTTTCTATAAGGCAGTCTATTTCTATATTTTTTTCTATAACGAGGAACGATTGATAGATCGCCAGGGTTACCATAGTCACCATCAAGACTGAGTGCCTCAAAATCAAACTTTTCATACTTTTTATATTTATAGATAACCTTTCCCTGATCCGCAGCTAACGAAGTTAAAAAGAGAGCAGAAAGTCCACCTATAAGTGTAATCTTGATAAGTTTGTTCATATCAATTCTCCACATATTGTTTTACCTTAAGGTAATAATTCTCATATCCCTTAAGATTTTTAGTTCTTAACTTTTTAATTAAATCTCTTGCATCATCTTTCTTTCCTACTAGGCGAAGAGCATATGCATAGTTGAGTGAGATATCTGCACGATGTAGTTGATTGTCATCAATTTGCTCGTAGAAACGTACTGCATTTGCAGGATTTCCAACCATCAAATTGTAAGAACCAAGAGCGCTCAATACATCCACATCTTCTTTATTCTTTTTGTAAAGAACGTTTAGAATTGCATTCGCTTTGCTTAGTGCGCCATACTTCAAATAAAGATGCGCTAAATTAAACATTGGTGTAAGAGAAAAGGAGTTCATCTTTGAAGCTTTGGTAAACGCTTCAATCGCTAATTGATCTTTTCCTTGCTTTAGATAGAGAACACCAAAGTTATTAATTGCTGGTGCATAGTCTTTTTCAACGCCAAGCGCTTTATTGTAATAAAGTAGTGCCTTACGATAGTTGTTCTGAATTAGATAACAGCTGCCAATTTGATTCCAATATCCAGGATGAGATTTATACTTCTCATATGCTTTGTCGAAGACTTTAAAAGCGAGATCATACCGTCCTCTGTAACAGTAACTGATTCCAGAGTCGATCGGATCATTTCCTTCTGCAATTTTTTCTAGTTTAGGCTCAGGTAATCTATTGATTGATTCCTTAGAGGTCGAGTCGTAATTACTGACGTCACCTTTGAATGCATCAGTTTTAGGAATATAGGAAACTGTTTTCTCAGGCATAAAATCACTATTTTCAATATCAGATAACACATCCCCTGAACGCTTTTGATCTTGTTCCACACTACCGCAAGAAATAGCGAGAAAAATAATGGTTAGGCAACTCAGTAATGTTCTCATCTCTGACCTCCTCTATCCATAACAACCCCTCCACGGTAGTACTCATACTCAACTTTCACAGGCATATTTCCTTTAACAGTAAAGAATGTATTGTCACTTGAAAGGATATTTGAGCGATCAATAGCTTGAATCGCTTCAGCTCTAAACTTGTTTGCCTGAACATCAAGTGGAGCAGCAAATTGGGCCATGGCCTTTTTGAATCCATCCACATATGGCTTAGGTTTTCCAGGAGGAGTAAATGCTCTGATCTCTTCAGCGAAACTTGTATAAGTTTCTACTAGATATTTATAAGCTCTTACTATTCCCTTACCAGAACGCACCTTCAGCATCGCCAAAGCTTTAGATGTAACACGATCTAGCTTTGCAAATTTCTGCTTCAAGAGACTATTGTAAGTCTTTTCAGGAAAATGTAACTTCATTGCGGTAAAGCTTTCAGCTTCTTTATAAAGATCTTTCAGCTTAAAGTTAGCAACTATATCGCGGGCCTCTAATGAGATATTAAGCTTATTTCTTTCCCCATAATTGAAGTATTTTAAGATCATATTTTTCTGAGATATGGCCAATTTGTAGCGACCGGAATCACTGTATGCTTGATAGAGTTCGTATCTGAGTGGAATAAGCTCAGGCCAATTAGAGCGACTCTTTTCAATGACACTGATCATTGATGAAAGCTCACTCCAAGATTTTTGCTTAGCAAATTCGTCTGCAAGCTCAATCCTTGAGCTATTTATGACACGGCTTGGGATACCACAAGAAGCAGCGCTATCTATAAACTTCGGTAACTCGCTGGCCTTTCCTTCTGCAATTTTCATAACGTAAACGTTTTTGAAGAAAACTTCCTTATTGCGGGAACGTTCACGACATAGCTTAGAATAGACATCCTCATTAATTTCAATCGCTTTATCAAACATTCTGCGATTGAAGAAGAATGAGGCAATTGTAATGAATGAGTTTTCAAACTTATGAACATCTTTTCCATTCATATGGGAAAGCGCCCGTTTGGTAAATTTGTAAGTCATATCTGCATTACCAAGCATATGGAATAGAATAGCAATGTTATAAGCAGCATTTTTCTTCTCATAGTTACTACTACTTGGATCAGAATATAGCGCGATATAACCTTTCAGAGCGTTAACCTTATCACCACGACTATTTGCTTTTTCAACGGTTTCAAAACGCATCGTAGTAATACTTGTGGCCAATCTCTTCTTAAACTGTCTGTTAACAATAAACTCTCGTTTATTGATGCGATCAAGCCAGGCCTTCATCTCAGGAACATTTTTATTAGATTTGTGGAAGTCAATGATCTTTCCGAGCATGGCCTCCTGTACACCAATATCTCTTGGAAAATTACGCTTGAAAGCAATCAGAGCACTCTCGGCACCTTTAATATTTTTCCCATCAAAATAAATATTGAAAAGTCTTTGATAAACCTTATGTGCTTCTTTGCCTCGAGGGTTTTTCTTTAGAAAAGCCAAATAGGTTCTAACAAGATATTGGTCTTTAAGATCTTTTTTTACTGAGTCTTTTTCTAATGAAGTTGAGAGCCCAGCAAGTGCCTCTTTCTCAACTTTGCTGTCATTTGACTTTTGTGCCAATTGCAGAGCTAGATCATAGTGTGGGATAGCATCATTATACTTCCCTACTGCGTAATAAGTCTCTGCCATTAAAAGCTCGATTTTTGGAGCTGCCTGAGGCTTAACATCTTTTAGTACACCAAAGAAGCCAACCGCTTGATCGGCCTTTTGATTTCTAAGAGCATTGTTGTGGCGATAAGTTTTTCCCATTACCGCTTTTTGAAGAGTTGCTGCTGATTTTTGAGAGTAGTACTTCAAGTTCTCTAAATATTCCTCAGAAACTCCGCCAGATTTTCTTAGAGCGTTCAATTTTTCAGTGTTACGCAACTGGCTATTGTAGTCACCAAGTCTATCGTAGATATCCATTAATGATGAGTAGATCTTTGCCTGTTGAGGTTTTGTTGGTTTTTGATTGAGTGCATTTTCTAAGATATCAGCGGCATTTTTAAAATGTCCCTGCTCTTTCGTGTGAAAGGCAACTTTAATAAGGTAATCAACCGAGTTGCCACCTACTTTTGATGCAAGCTTTAGTGCCTTATTAGTTTTACCTGTCGCAGAATAGAAGTAGGCCAAGTCTCTTTCAGCTTGTTGTGCCATATCGATGAAGTTTTTGTTAGAACTCAACTTCAACACGTTTTCCATAGTTGAAATCGCCTGGTCTCTACTACCTACTCTAAAATAACTCCACGCTAAGCTGTGAGAATCCTTTGTCCACCAACGATTTTTCTTGCCCCTTAAAGCAGATTCATAAAGAGGAATTGCAGCTTTGTATTTACGTTGATTGTAATACATTTCAGCTAGCGCCATGGTCGACTTATTGTAAACAACCCCACCCCTTGGCGCGGATCTTCTCGCAGCGGAAAAATACTTACTTGCCTTTGACTTGTTCTTTTCGATATCTCTAGCGTGATAGGCCAGAATATAATAGGCATCGGCCTTACCTCTATAATTTGGATAACGCTTGAGCAGCTTCACACACTGATTTTTAGCAGCATTAAAATAGGCAGTGGACTGCTTAAACAATGAATTCTTATTTACTTTACTTCGCTTACTAGGAGAAATTGCCAAGTATCTGTCAGTCTCGACTTCTCTTAGAATTCTTGCCTTCTCTAACTCAAGTTCCGCCAGTTGAAGCACAAGGTCTGGATTTCTACCGCGAGTCTGCTTATTGAGTCTAATAACTTCTCTAAGCTCTTCATCGATGATTTTAATAAGATCGCCTTTTCTCTGATCTTCCGATGCACTAAAGGCAGCGGTTGACAGTAAAATTGCAAAAATAAATAAGAATATTTTTTTCATAATCAGCTCTTACTTACACTCTGACTTCAATGAGAAAACGTAATCTCCGAGCTCATCTGCCCAGAACTCACCATTAAAAGTCCAAAAGTACTGCTTATCTGTTCGTTGTAGGTTATTAATATCGCCACGCTTCTTATTGAAGCTAACATCCAAGTCATAGATTGCTGCTTTTCTTCTAGAAAGAACCTCAAGCTTGATATAACTCATCCCTTCAAAAGCGCGATCCATTTTTCTCATGTAGTCGAGCATTCCTCGTCTCACATAAGCACCAATTAAATCTCTTTGATGAATAAGTGTATCTCTAAGCCCAATGGCCAGAGATCTTTTGAAATCAGAACGCGCCATTGCATTTAGCTTATCAAGCTCCGCTCTACTCTGCTGAAATGCAGTAAACATCTCTCCAAAGGCAGAGTCACCAACAACAGCTTTTAAGATAGAATCTTTGAGCTTGTTAGAACTTGTTGCTCCTTCTACTTTGGCCTTCCCGAGTTTATAGAAGAACTTAAAGTTCTTTCCGACACGGTCAAGTTCATTTCGAAGAGATTGAGCCTCATTGGAGAATTTGCTATAAAACTCATCGACAACAACTTTAGCATCACTCCATAGGCACATTTCCATAAAAGTAAGTGCTCTCAAGATTTCAATTTCAGGATTAAAGAGGTATTCAAAAAGTGGAGCCTTATAAGTTACAAGCTTTCCAAGAGTACGGTTGTAGTCTTTTAGATAAAAACTGGTCCATGCTTCCTCAAATAGAATCTCTGGCCAAACATGTGAGCTTTTTGGAAGATCCATATAATGAGAGTGTGCTGCCTTAAATTTACCTGCAGCAAACTCTGCTCTTGGAATTCCAACGATACAATAATCACGAGTAATCTCTAACTGTCTCTTACGATCAGGATTCTTGGCATCACTGATGTGATCTTCTGCAACATCAATACATTTCTTATACGCGAGAATCGCACTGTTATACTTTTTATTTAAAGAATAAATACTCCCTTCCATAAAGAGAGCAAACGGTCTCGCAGGGTGATCATCAGAGTATACCTTTCTGGCCTCTGCTAAAGCACTCTCATACTTGCCTGTTCTAAAGTATCTCTTGGCCAAAATATAACGAACACTTGGCGCATTAGTTTTGCTAAGGATCGATTTTGGAAGAGTTTCAAATTGCTTTCCTCCGACCTCAGTAACGATACGATCGATAAGAACATCAATTGATTTGTTTTTAATCATCTGACTTCTCATCATGTATTCTTTAATAAAAGGTATCGCAGAAAAGTACAGACCGTCGTCCGCTAATTCTTTAGCGATATTTGGATAATATTTTACAGAGCGGCGATTCTTTTCAAATAACGACTGCGCCTTCAAGATCGAAGCATCAGCCGCCACCGATAAAATTGCAGTTCCGACAAATGCCGCTGTAATTAAAAATCGTTTCATAATGCCTTCCTCAACAACTAGAAGTTATAAGATAATGAAAGTCCTAAATCGTAGTTGCTGTAATATGCTTTACTATTCTCGTCTTTGATATTCAGTGCTTTGTCAGCTTGGTAATGGAAACCGACGATGTCAAAGTTAACACTCCAATTTTGGCTCACCCAAAATTTAAGAGTAGTTTCCCAAAAGGCACCAACGTGTGTCTCCGTCTCATCAGCGTGAGGTAACTGAGTTTGAACAGCTGTTTTATTGTTGCTTTCTGTAAGTTGTCCTACCCCCGCACCGATGATCCAGTCGAGATATAAGATAGAATTGAAAGTGTTGATCTTACCGTAAAATGGAGACCATAAAACAGCAACACCGTAGTAGTTATCTACAATTCTGCGAAATGCCGAAACCCCTGATCCTGTTCCATTAATATTTTGAACTGATTCGTAAGCTTCATTTTCGCTACCATTTGCTTTGGTGTAGATCCCTTCGAATCCCCATTCCTCAGTGAAAAAGAATCCCGCTCTTCCCTGAAAGTAGTAAGAATCGACAAAATTACCAGATGTAGTAATCCCCGATCCTATAGTTATAAAAGGGCTTCCCGCCTTTCTAAACTTTCTGTTTTGAAGAACATAAACTTCTTTATCCTTATCAAGCCATGAAAAATCATAGACTGATCCTTCACCTGCAACTGCAAAATGAATTGGAGTAAAGACGGTTAACAACATAGTTACTGCTAGTAAAATTATTCTCGGCATAAGCGCACCCTCAAATTTTGGTAATCAATAAATTTCTTCCAATTTACACCTAGTTACATTTTATCAGAGGAGGCCATTTAACAAAAACGGCCTCCCTACTAGGTAAAAATGTATGGGTTTAATTTACGATTAGCTGATCAAAAAAATCAGGCTTTACCTTGACGGCAAACATCGCTGTACTCACAGCTTGCGCAATGCTCTCCATTAGGTGAAAAATGAGCAGTCATTCCCCAGACTTTGAACAATTCATCTCGAACTTGATCAAATCCCTCTACTATCTCAACCAACTCTTGTTGGTCCACATAGGCAAGTACCAGTTTAATACTTTTTGCGAGATCAAGTCTGCCAAGCTGATACTGTGAATAAGCATAGGCCCTAAGTTGAAACCAATAACTTGCCTCAGTCTCAGGCCTACGTTTACCGGTTTTAAAATCCCAGATCTCAAAATGCTTTCCATCAAGAATCAAATCAGGAATTCCATTGATCGTATGACCAAAGAAAGGAAACTTAAGTGGAACTTCAGAGAGAAATGTCACATTTTCCTTTGGAAGAAGTTGTCCTAATACCCAATCTACAATCTCTTTGTAGTTTGCCTTATCTGCTAGGTTCTTTCTCTCTTCAATGCTATTTGACAGTATTTCGTGAACCTCAGTCCCCCGTGCGGCGGATGAACGAACCTGGATCTCTTCTACTCCAGAAATGAGA
The DNA here is from genome assembly GCA_965140515.1 of Bacteriovoracaceae bacterium. Classification (GTDB taxonomy): domain Bacteria; phylum Bdellovibrionota; class Bacteriovoracia; order Bacteriovoracales; family Bacteriovoracaceae; genus JAGLCH01. The sequence continues at coordinate 316,140 of OZ223251.1, forward strand.
ACTTCTTCTCTCAGTTCCTTTTCATCGCTTTCGAAAAGATCGACATCACTCTTATCAAGCTTACAGATATTCTTGAGATAAAACTTAAATGGACAATGTACCAAAGTTGCCAAGCGTGTAACAGAGAGTTCTGCAATTGTTCCAAGCTGATCAGTAGAATCTACTTTTTCAACGATCCCAATTGAATCCATATGAAATAGTGGTCTCTTTGTACTCACCTTTGATGAGGATTCCTGAATGCTCTCGTGGTCAACGTCTACTCTTTCAATATGTTTACCAATCTCAGTTGAGATCTCTGTACCATGAATTTCACCGAGCCAATTGCGGATCCCATCAATCCAACTCTGATCACCATAAGATACAGACTCACCGTTCATAGAGATATCACACCAATAAAGTGCATCTACGGCCCTTGTTCCTGCAACATAGAAAAGCCTCTTTGATTCAGCGAAATCCTTTCTCTTTGCAATCATCGACTCGATAAAAAAAGCGGGAGATTTAAAAGGAGAGCGCTGCTTTGAGCTACACTTCCATCTAAAGCTTCCTGGCTCCTTTCCAAAATAGCTTCTGCTACTTCGAATCGTCCCATTTGTATGAATACCACCTAGAATAACGTGATCAAACTCCAAACCTTTTGAAGCGTGAACAGTCATTATCTGAACTCTTCCAGGATCAGTACCCCGTTGGAAATCGATGGAATAAGTTCCATCAGAATTATTATCAAGTAAGGAGATAATCTTCTCTAAATTTCCTGCAGCTAAGCGGCATATAGATTGAATAAGAGAATAGTTATTACTGTAGTTTGAATTGGAAATTCCACTATCGTAGACAAAACGAACAAAACTCTCAAATGGACCAATAATAGGGATATCGTGGATAAAAGATACAACTCGATCCTCAAGGTCTGAAGTTTCTTCAAAACCTAAGTAATCAAAATACCCACGAAGCGCAGCAGAAACATAGGATAAGTCTCCGTTAAACTTTTCTTCATCATGAATCAGCGCAAGCTCAGTCACCAAGCGGAATAAGCTAATAATAGGGTCAGATGAAAGGGGAACTTTCATCTGAGCGGTAAACCCAATGCCTTCACGGATAAGGCCTGCTATCAAATAACGTGAAGGAGCAAGCTTACTGTATAGGATGGCAACATCTTCAGAAGTTGACTCAACGATCAATTTAGTGGTTTGAAGAATTTGCTGTGCCTCTAAGTAATCCATTTCAGCACGACCAATCTTCGTCTTTGGATCACCGCATACCTCAATAGAAATACGCTGAAGTTTTCCAAAAGTCTCAGACTCTAAAGGGCACTCTTGGTATTCCACATCAACTTTAAACGGGTCATCCCCTTTAAAGCCTAATCCTTTTTTAAATAGAAAATCGAATAACCTATTATTCAAGTCTATGACATGTTTTTTTGAGCGGTAGTTATTCACGAGGGAAAAGTTGTGTTTAATCTTATTTGAGCACTCTTCAAAGACACCAAGTTCGCCACCACGGAATCCATAAATGGCCTGTTTTTTATCTCCGACACAAAAAAGCTTTGAATGATCACCATTTACTAGCTTTGTGAGAATCTCATATTGAACAAAAGAAGTGTCCTGAAATTCATCGACAATAAAATACTTGTAGCTCTTAGCGATTCTCTCAACAACACTTTCATCATCTAGAGCGCGAAGGACATAATATTCTAGGTCAGAAAAGTTAAGCCCTGAAATACTTTGATAACGAGAATCGACATAATCAAAGATTCCCTTGAACGCCGTAAGCCACTCGCCGTATATCCCTTCTCTGTGTTCATCGAAAGCATTCAAGGATTCATCAAAGTCTTTAAGCAAGCTGTTTAAAGTCTTTGTTTTTTCAAAATAATCGAGGACATCGGAATCAACTTTCCCAGCACTAGGTTTTCGAACCCCTTTGTGACGACTAAAGAATTCAATATATTGATTCATCGCTTGAATAGAATCAAGCGGGTTGCTCGAAGAAAGCGCCACAAACTCAGAGAGATAATCTTTCCACTTCCCCTTTCCCGGTAGTGAATCAACTAAAACGGGATACTCGAAGAGCGTACCGAGTTCATTCAATCGCAAGGCGTCAGCAAAGAAGTTCTTGAGGTCACCAGAGGTATACTGACTTGGATCCAATTCTGTCCACATCAGACGAAGACCAGGATCACCAAAGATTTGAACTAAGGCCTCAGTTAATGAGCGTTCATTTGCCAAAAATGTTTTAACAATATCTGTTTCAATCAGTGAAGGATCGAGGTGGTCATACCAACTTTTTACTAGTTGTCCAATCTTTTCCCATTGATCGACTTCTGTGGCAATTTCGATTTCAGGATCAAAATTAGGAATCATCCCCGATGAAAGAAGTTTATGACAAACCCCATGAATAGTACTGACCATCAAAGATGGAATACACTCTCGAATAATTTCCCATTTCCACGTACCAATAGATTCAGACTCCTCATCCACTCGGGCCTTGAGCCTTAAGGCCATTTCTCCCGCGGCCTTTTTGGTAAATGTCATCATCACAATAGATGTGAGATAACCTCTTAGCTTACTTCTAAAAAGGGTTGAATCAATTCCCTCGTTCCTTTCAACAAATTGATTGAGAAGATAAATAATGTGTTCGACTAGAACAAAGGTCTTTCCTGACCCTGCGCCGGCACTTAATAAAACGCCACCAAAATGCTCTATCGATTTTTTCTGCTCATTATTTGGAGTTCTTGCCATTACACGCTCCTCGGACAGAGATTGGCCACAGTACAAAAGGTACATACTCCATCGTTCTTTGGCATTGGGGCAAAGACACTCTCTTCAAAAAGTTCTGTGATCTTCTCGCTTTCAAATTGAGCGTATTCGCCTAAACTCAGCTCAAAAGGCTCCTTCAGAAGGATTGCTTTTCCACCTTCAAGTACTCTGTATTCATTAAATGACTCGAGAACGTCAATATCCCTTATGAAAATCAATGATTCATCAATTGAAGAGAGATTGAAAAAGCCAGCAAATAAGACTGATTTGGGATCAACGTTGAGATGATTTAAATAGAACCAAACCTGAATTTTATCAAATCGTTTGAACTCTGATTGAGAAGGAATCCCTCCTCCAGAGCGTTTAAAATCGATAATCCCAACCTCATCACCGATCTTAACAAGGCAGTCTACACTTCCAGTAACACCATGATTACGAGGGAGCTTATGCTCAAAGTAAAGTTCTGCTTCTGGATAAATTTTTAAAATATTTACGAGTGCGCAAATCCCATGAGAGGTGTAGTCAATAATCTCTTGAAGATACTGGTTTAGGAAATAGGTTTCAACTCGATACAAATTTTTCTCCAAGAACTCATCCATTGTTTTTTGAACAAGCTCGCGGTGAAAAGAAGAATCCCACTCTCTTTTATCTTTTAAGTAGCGATCAATAATATCATGTTCGATAATCCCAAGCTCCCTCGCACCTAGGGACTCCTCAATTTCAGGATCGACTCCAAATTTTTCTAAGTAATCAAAATAGAATTTTCGCTTACAGTCCATAAATGATTGCAAGCGTGAGGCAGAGACAGGCAAACTCCTATCAACTTGTTTTGTTGTAATTTTAGACAAATAGTCATCAGTGGCTTTTCTTTCAGGGCCACTTAATGGAAGGAGCTCTAAATTATCAACAGAGGAGAGGATTTCATCCCATGCTAAATCCATTTCTCTAAGCCCTCCTTCAATAAAGAGAACTGTATTTTCTCCAGAAAGAATATCGAGCAGTTGATTCTTTAAAATTTGAAATTCAAACTCTCCCCTACGGATTGGTCCCGTCGCTGCTAAAAACTGCATCACTTCATCATTAAATTTCTCAGTGACATTTCTAATGCCAGGATAATCTGAAGTAACACAGACAATAGTATTTCTTTCTTCTCGGTAGCAGCTAACTCCTTCAAGTCCTCGTATATAATAGGAAGCACTGTTCTTGATTAGTGGTCTTGAAGAAACCCGGGGAAGATTTAATCTGACGATATGAAGCATGAGTTCTAAATAAAAAGGAGTGACATCAGTATTATCATCTGAAAGCTCTCTCCACTTATCAACTTCACCAGAGAGAAGTCCCCATACCTTAAGACCACGGAAGTTTTGTTCTTCAACACATGTTGCAACACGCTCTAAAATGGCAGAGCGAAAAAACTCGACGTCAGTTCCTTCTTCAATAATTTCAAAGGACGCATCCGTAACCATTTTGAAGAGATCACTAAAAATATCACTCTCGGCCCTAAAAGAAGAATCCTTGACGGAAATCTCAGAAAGGTGAACAAACTGGGGGGCCTTAATACAGAGAAAGATATCCCCTTCTCCATTATTAGTTGCTTGATAAGACAGCAATGCCTCGCTCAACCTCTTTTTTGCAAAGTGAACTACTTTCAGTTGATCAATTCTTCTCTCTTCAACTTGCTGTACATCTTTTTCCTTTGGATGCAGCCAAGTGATCCAATCACTCATTTGCGCTTTAGCGTATACACTTTCAGGAAATGGAATATAAACATCATGATAAATAGATAGGGCCTTGACTAAATCAACCTGCCCAGCATTGAGGTGAGAAAAGCCCCAAAAAATAATATTTTCACATGGATTAATAAATCGAGATTTAGCGTGAATCTGATGATCCATCTCTCTATAAGCTTCGGCCAGAATTCGATAGGCCTTGTGCTCATCAACTAGATCCACATGATCGGTATAGCGCCAAAAATACTCAATTGCTTTCGCCACGATGGGATCGAACTGATTTAAAATTTCAGAGATGTAATCAAAATCTAGTGAAAAACTTCGGAGCTCAGTAAAGAGATCGAATGCTTGGAAGAAACTGTCGATCGTTCCCTCTGGTATTGCTTTTTTAAAGATAGTCCCGAGATGGGCCATGTATTCAGATTTACGGAAAACCTTTAAGTCATCAAGCCCCATAGAGAGCTTATCTGAAATAAACTTGCTAATGGTTATGGTATTAACATTTTTTATCGAGCCTATGCGTGACCCGAATTCATCGGCAATCAAAGGATTCGGACAAACGACAACTGTAGGAACAGCAGTGTTCTCTAAAAAATTGAGGGAATAAACTGTATCTACAGCACGGTATAGGCCAACACTGAGCATCAAAACCTCTTAAAAAAGACTTCAAAAATTCACAACAATTAACTATACTGCCAACCGGTTCGTTTATCCATTTTTAATCTATACCAAAGCGAATAAGGGGTTGAAATTATGCTAGCAGAGAGCCAACTTTACAGTTTTCTTGATGACTCTTCTGGATATGCTGTGACATTTTTTGAGGGACAAAAACTCATTCATGATCTCGCACTTATCAATCAACTTACTCCTCAGGGATTTAGTTACTTTAGAGAGTCCGTTCTTACCATCCAACCAATCATCGCCTTTTTAAAGCATGGTGAGGGTGCTGGGATCTACATTGACTCAGAAGAACCATTCTTTAGACTAAAAATTGAAACCAATGAGTCTGGCTCAATCAGAACTCTTCTTTTTCCAGAAGATTTTTCTGAGAATCCTAAAAAGATCACGGGAATCTGCCGTCTAAGCAAGATATTCAATAATGGGAATAGACCTTACACATCAGTAATTCAACTAAATGAGCTATCTTTCAAAGAGATCACAAATAAGATTCTAAATGACTCTTACCAAGTGAACTGTAAAATTTTTGTAAGTGACTCCAGTGATCAGAGTGTTATGTTGATGAGATTACCTAACACCAATGTCAATTCCTCAATCGAATCTGATAGACTTTCAGTTGATGAATACTGGCTTAAGCATAAGGCCGAATTCAATGCCCTTTTTGAGCAAGGAACGACAGAACGAGAAGCAATCCTCGATCATATGAGTAAAATGGGTCTCTCTTACCTAAAAGAAAAGGAAGTTAAGTTTAGCTGTCCTTGTTCAAAAGAAAGAATGGTCGCAGGAATTAAAGGACTACATAGAGTTAATCTCGACGACCTATTTGATCCGGGTGAAGATCACCTTGAGACAAAGTGTGACTACTGCAAAAAGACATACTCTATCTCAAAAACTGATCTTATCTAAATATATTTTTTACATCTACTTCAAGCTGAGATTGTGTTGGAACCCATAGGATTCTCTTCATAATCTCAGACTCTTCAAACATTCCACAGAAGTTTTCAGCATTCGAGCCGTAAGCGAAAACGGGAGAGACGAGTGCTTGCTTTTTAAAGACGACACCCTTTCCTTGAAGGTCAAACTTCTCCCACTCTTTTCCCCTTTGAGGCAACTCCAAATTTCTAGCACCAGCTGAAGAGAGTAGGACGAGAGTATTACCTTTATTTTTTGCAAAAGATACAAATTCTCCAAACATTTTATCAATTGCTACAAGATGCTCTCTTGCCTTTGGATAGTTCTTTTCAAGTAGGGCATTTTGATATGAAAAATCTCGAATAATAAATAGAGTTTTCCCCTTACCTTCCACAAAGCGATGATAAACATTAGTTACATTTCCACCGAAAGATGAGTAACAAACTCCAGTCTGGCAGGAATCATCATAGAAAATGCCACCTTTTGTAAAATTTGTCTTATCCATCTGGTTGTAAAAGCTAACTTTAGAAGTAGGCTGGGCCTGTCCCATTTTCCAGAAATATATATCTTCAAGAAAGCTTTCATTTTTTTTACATGCTTCTAGTTTCTGGTAGAGATCTGGACCCTTTGTTTGAGACTCAAAAACACCAGAAATATAATCAAGCTTCTCAGTATAGCTCCAAATCGGCTTAATATCGTAATCGTCACAAGTACCCTTTAAATTTTTTCGCCCATTAATCTGCGATAGAAAGCTCATTTCGGCACTTGGTCTCAAATCGAATAAGTTATAACTCCAGACAGTCCCCACACATCTACTCATCTCAAGTGATGTCTTCATATCAGCTGAGTCTTTTGAAAAACGGATCATGGCCAGGTGCTCTTCATCCAATCCAGCAACCTGCATCCAAATAATATGAGATGGCCTTGAACTAAAAGTGTGTGGTTCAAGATTAATTGTTCTTACTTTAGAGCACCCTGCTAAAAAAAGCAGAGCTATACATAATATACCCTTCACATAATCTCCATAGGATATGGCCTTACTCATTGCGCAAGCAGTTTCAATAAACTATTCTAATATAGAATGAAAAAAATGGGAAATAACCTCTATTCAATGATTAAAGTATTATTTGCGGCAAACTTGCTGGTGACTGCAATTACAGTCTTTGCTGCTGATTCCAATAAGGGAATGATCTATACCCTAGAAGAGCTTCTGCTAGCACAAAAGGAACAGAACAAAAGGCTTACTGGTATCGTCAAAGCAAATAGAGGAATCCCTAAAAATCTTATCGGGGCTAAGAATACTCGTCTTGATCATATTTTCATGAGAAATATCCTTCTCTACTCAGATCCAAGCTACATCAAACTTATTGGAAAGAATGAATGTATGTTCTATTCACTACTAGAAACCAATATTTTGAGGACAGCAGAAGGGCCGATCAACAATGTTCTTGTTACCTTTGAAGATAACTTCGGTAAATGGCAAACAACAATTGTTTCCAAAGGGGAGTTTCTGGCAAAAATCTATGAGGAGAAGTGCCAAAATAACCTAGAATATAGAAAGCAGTTTAGTCGCAGCAACCTCAGTAAAAATATCAAAAAAATCAATTTTGATATCCCAAAGACAGAATCCCAATGTCGAGCAATTCTTAAGTCATGGCAAAATAATGAGATGACCCCATATCTCTGTAATATTCCTGAAACCATTGAATGGGGAAAGAAAATGGAGCTAGCACTTCAGGAAAAGAAGCTAAGCTCTCGCCAAGAGCTCAAATACAAAAATATTGTTAAGCTAAAGAATGAATTGCAGATTGCACTGAAATTTTCAGAAAGAACTTATCTCAACAATCTTTGCAATAACATTCAATCTGAACAAAACTTCTGCTCACTCTACTTTAAAGATGATATTTGGGGCAAAGTTATTAAAGAGGATCGCCCAGCTTACCTGATGAAGTACAGCTGCAATAGATATTACAAAAATGATAAAGATATCTTGGCGATGCTAAATAATTGCCGCAACAAGATGATATCCTCACCTGCTTTATGTTCTTACTCAATAGGGCCAGAACTAGCTGCACAATACCCTAGGTCAAGGTGTGATAGTGTATCAGAGGCATTAAACGCTGCTCACCTCATAACAAATTACCAAGACTGTCCGGGACAAATGGACAGTGAAGCGATTACAAATACCTTTAGAATTTTAAAACACTTTTCAAAAGATAAAGATCAACCCTTAGACCAGGGATGTAATGATCAAGTGTCAAATAGCTTCGCGAAGTTAAACCTAGACTTCGCCTATAAGCAAGCATGGCCAATGGAAATTTGTTATCAAGACAGAGTTTCCGACAAGCAAGTATGCCTTCCATTTGTTCCTGGAAATGTTGAAAAGACACAAATGGCAGAGCCTGTTGTAGTTGCCTCAATTATAAGAAAACTATTTAGTGCATCCCCAAAATTGCAGTGTAAGCTTGTCACGAAGAAGGAGTTTTCACCGAAACTTCTGGAGTTTAAAATTGGTTGCTACATTGTCTACAACGAGAATCAATGTACTGCCCTAAATTGTCCAAAAGAGATTAGATACAACAATCGAGTAATTAAAGGCATCAGTTACAAAGGAAAGCCAACCTTCGATTACTTCGATAACAGCTACAGCAAAGGAAGATATTCAATTGCTGAAATTTTAAAAGAAGTAAAAAAGATCCAGCCTACCATTCTTAAGAATTTGACTGAAATAAACTATTACTTAGGGCTTGGGAAAGATGCGATCATTCATGGCATTGGGTGTGTAGAACAACTGATGCCTGATTTTTACCAATCTCGAGGAATTAATCAATGTTCACCGATGCCTTTCATTGTCGATGGTGTGATCAAAAAAGGACAAGAAACAGTACTTGTGCTTAGATCTCCGATTGATGATGTCCATCACCCTAGACTTGTGAACTGGAAGCAAGTATTTAGCGGTGTTGCATCCTATAGAAATAATCATCCTAATAAACAATGGGCGCTGTATGGCATTAAGAAATAAGATGAGATCACTCACATTATTGATGATTGCCTCTTCAGCTTTAGGGGCACCTGTTGAACTTGCCACCAAGCAAGCGGTGGAAAACCTTCGCTATGTTTCTCATGATGGCAAAGTAACTTACTACCAAAATACCTCTGGTACTTTTTACTACTCCACAAACTACAAAGTGACATCAGTTCTTAAGTCAACTCCAGGCACTCAATATAACGTTATTCTGACCAATGCCAAGAAACGTATTCTTATTGAACAAAATCCCCATCAGTTTAATTTTCTATCTTTAAGAGCGCCAAAGAACATTTACATTTCAGACTATAAGGGAACAAAAGCAACTGAAGTGGGGAAAGGCCTAACTCCTCGCTTGCACCTAAATGACGAGTGGCTGTCATTTTATAATGCTCATAAAAAAGAGATCCTCTTTCAAGGGATCAAAAATAAGATTCAGAGATTTTCGATACAACTGCGTAACAAAGTAAATCCTTACTTTATTCCAGACGTTGTGATGATCAATGAAAACATCATTCTTTTTACAGACATCAACAATAAGGGACTAAGAGGACTTATTGAGTTCAATCGTAAAACTAAAAAATTAAGCCCACTTGTAAAAGCGTCTAGTCCACTGGAAAAAATCGAGCTCTGTTTAGGACCAGAGTACCTGTTCATAGGAATATTTGGTCAATCCAAAAGTAAAGTTGGAAGTTCGATTTCAAGCTATAAATACAAATCGGAATCAATTGATAAAAGAGACTTGATCTACGAATCACAAGGTAACGATCTAGGAAACATCATTTGCTCCAATAAAAAGCAAATCTACTTTATTAAAAGAAGAAACGATTACACCTATGATGCGGCCCGATTTAATTTGCAAACAAAGAAAGTAGATTTCATCTCGGATACAGGGGCCATCACCCAGATCTCAAATATGGATGGCAAAATAATCTCAGAAAGCATGGGGAAATATTTTATTCTAGATGGAGAGAACAACCTCGGTGATGATATTTGGGTGGAAGATGAAAAGAAGTAATATCTTAACTCTCATCTTTCTTTCCTTTCTTACCCTCACTGCAAATGGGGGAACCTACTATACTTCAAATAAACCTTACGAGCTAAAGATCCTTATTGAATCACTGACTCAAGAGCTCTTATCAAATAAGGAGAGAACGAACCTTGAAAGCTTAATCAACTCGTACAACAAACTAGCAGATATCGATCAAGTAGACTTCCTAATTATTGTAAAGACAGAAATTTACAAAGAGTTTGCCACCCTTCACCAAAATAAAGTATCAGATCCCGGTCTTAAACTAGACGATATTCAAAAGAGACTTGCGAAGATTAAGCTTAAAAGCTATTCCAAGTTCTCAAAATGGTTTATCCGCTCTCTCCAACAAGATGTTGAAAGTGCAATTTTAGAAAAAACACGAATAAAGAGATCAACCAATCAAACAGAAAGACGAGTCTTCATAGGAAAGCTCTCACATATCAACCGTCTTTACCAATTACTAGCTAATAACTCTGCTGACAATTTTGACTCTCTGGTTTCAAAGGCCACTCGCATTGTGCTTCAACGCAGCTACAACTACATGCTGTACCTCGATCGCTTTTCACACAATAAAAAGATTGATCCCCTAAAGATGCCACTTTTTACAGCGGTCGAAACGAAAGATGATAATGGAGAAAACCTTGATGACATTCTTGCCCCTGTCTTAAATGGCAATAACGAGGATCAGAAAAAATCTGGCGACTGGTCTCCAGCCGATGACATGGTCAACTTAAAGGACGAAAACTATACGCCACCAGAAGAGCTTCCATCCCCAACTGATGATTGGGATTTCGATAACAAGCACATCATCGAAATGATCGATGATGACTACACTCCACCTAAAGAGCTTCCGACACCTGTAGATGACTGGGATATTGTTCCAGAGGTTGTCCCCACGGAGAAAAAGAAGAGAGTTGATCCAGAGGATGACTGGGTGCTCCAATAGCGCGGCGCATAATTCCTCAAATCCCCCTATAGGACAATATCTTTACGGTTATCAAACGATAATAAGCGTGCTATATTTTGAGCTTTGAGCATCCACTTTTGAGGTATTTATGGCCCTTTCAAAAAAACCCTACAAGGGAACCCGTGATTTTTTCCCTGTAGATAAAAGAATTCAAGACTTTATGTTTAATAACATGAGGAATACGGCCCATCTTTTTGGCTATGAATCCTATGATGGACCTCTTCTCGAAGAAGTTGAACTTTATAAGGCAAAGTCCGGTGAAGAACTCATCAACGAACAAATCTATTCGTTCAACGATAGAGGAAACCGTTTTGTTGCCATCCGTCCAGAAATGACGCCAACAGTGGCCAGAATGGTAGCTCAGATTCATAAAGAAGTAGCAAAACCAATTCGCTGGTACTCTATTCCAAATCTTTATCGCTACGAAAAACCTCAAAGAGGTCGCCTTCGCGAACACTGGCAATTCAATTGCGATATCTTTGGCGCACCAGGACGTGAAGGAGAAATTGAAATTCTTCAAGTTGCAATTACCCTAATGGAAAACTATGGAGCCAACAGTTCACAGTTTGAAATCCTATTAAATGATCGTGTCATCGTCGACGCAATTTTTAATGGAATGATGAAGTGTGATAACGAAACCACTTACCGTCTCTACAAAATTGTAGATAAAGCAAAGAAAGTATCTGAAGAAGGTCTTCATGAAATGGTTTCAAAACTTGAGCTACCGAGTGAAGCTGAATCTATTTTTTATCAATACTTAAAACTAAATAGTTTTGAATCTGCTATTAATTTCATTCGTGAACATGGCCAAAATGAAATTGCAGATTCGTTTGGAGAATTCATCAAAGGAATTGAAGAGCTTGGGCTCTTTGAATACGTGAAATACGACCCGACGATTGTTCGTGGACTAGACTACTACACTGGAATTGTTTTTGAGATTTATGACCTCAATCCTGAAAACCGTCGTGCCATCTGTGGTGGGGGAGCTTATGCGAACCTTCTAAAAATCTTCAACGAAAATCCACTTCCTGGAGTTGGATTCGGAATGGGAGATGTTACCCTTAGAGATTTCTTAGAAACGCACAAACTTCTTCCTGATCTTGAAAAGGCCGATCACGATATCTTCGTAACTTTTCAGGATGAGAACTGCCGCTCTAAAGCGCTGAAGTTTGCCCAGGATCTTAGAAGAAAAGGGATCAAAGCAGTGACTCACCTTGAGCCACTTAAGTTTAAAAAAGTTTTTGGCCTTGCTGAAAAAAAGGGTGTCAAGTTTGTCACCCTGATGGGTGACAGAGAATTAGAAGCTGCATCCATCCAGCTCAAACAGGTGGAAACCAAAGAGCAATTCGATTTCGCTCTAACAGATATTGAAAAAGTTGTTGATCTTATCAAATAGGATATAAAAAATGGCAAAGCAGATTGAACAAGACAAACTCCCAACCACCTACTCACCGCAAGAGGTAGAGCAAAAGTGGTATAAAATTTGGGATGAGGGAAAATATTTTAAACCTAAAAAAGGTAAACAAAATGAGGCCTACTGTATCATCATGCCTCCACCAAATGTCACAGGAAAACTACACGAAGGGCACGCTCTTGATGTTGCCACTCAAGACACCCTGATTCGTTTTAAAAGAATGAAAGGTTTTGAGACCCTATGGCTTCCAGGTATGGACCATGCCGGAATTGCAACCCAGTCTGTTGTAGAAAAAATGATCTACGAAGAAGAGGGGAAAACAAAATTCGATTTTGGTAGAGAAAAATTCATCGATCGAGTTTGGGAATGGAAAGATGAGTATGGTGGAATTATCGCTAATCAACAACGCTTTTTAGGAGCAAGTTGTGACTGGGATTACTCCATGTTCACAATGGATCCAGAGGCAAATGAAGCAGTTAGAACTTTCTTCGTTAATATGTATAACGAAGGAAAGATTTACCAATCAGACTATATCGTACACTGGGACCCCGTGCTTCAATCAGCAATTTCAGATGCTGAAGTTGAACACGAAGAGGTTCAAGGCGCTTTTTATCACATCCTCTACCCTGTAGTAGGAGAGGATATCAAACTTGAAATTGCTACCACTCGTCCAGAAACGCTACTGGGAGATACCGCTGTAGCTGTTAACCCAGATGACGACCGCTTCAAGCACCTAATAGGAAAGAAAGCAATTATTCCATTTGTTAACCGTGAAGTTCCAATTGTTGGAGATCACCACGTTGATCTTGAGAAGGGAACAGGTTGTCTTAAAGTAACTCCTGGTCACGACTTCAATGACTTTGCCATCGGTCAACGTCATAATCTTGAAGTAATCAATATTTTAAATCTTGATGGAACACTCAATGAAGTTGGACTTGAATTCGAAGGGATGGATTGTATATCTGCTCGTAAGGCCATTGTTAAAGCAATGGAAGAGATGGGAATTCTTGTAAAAGTTGAGCCTCATATGCATCAAGTGGGACATAGCCAACGCTCAAAAGCGATTGTTGAACCGATGGTTTCGAAGCAGTGGTTCATGGATGTTCAAGAGATGGCAAAAGAGGCACTTGAGTCCGTTGAAAATGATGAAATGCGTTTCTATCCTAAGGGATGGGAAAACACATACTTCTCTTGGCTACGTGAACCAAGGAACTGGTGTATCTCTCGTCAACTTTGGTGGGGACATCGTATCCCAGTTTACTACTGCGATGAATGTGGTCATCAATGGGCCGCTGTAGATGAGCCTAATAATTGCTCAAAATGTCAGACGGATAAATTTCATCAAGATCCTGACACTCTAGATACTTGGTTCTCATCGGGTCTATGGCCAATGACAACTCTAGGGTGGCCTAATGCTGAAAGAATGGCCGAGCGCGGTTTTGATAAGTTCTTCCCAACCAATGTTCTTGTAACAGGTTTTGATATCATTTTCTTCTGGGTTGCGAGAATGATGATGATGTCAATTAAAGCGACAGGAAAAAGCCCATTTGATAAAACTTATATTCATGCCATCGTTTGTGACAAGTTTGGACGCAAGATCAGTAAGACTCTTAAAAATGGTGTCGATCCACTTAAAACGATTGAAGAGTACGGCGCTGATGCATTTCGTTTCACTCTTACAGCGGGTTCAGGTTATAACCGTAACATTAATCTAGATCATGAAAGAATCAGTGGATATAGAAATTTCATCAACAAGATTTGGAACGCATTTAGATTTGTAGCACCAAATCTAAATCTTGCAGAAAATGAACTCCCTTCAGAAGCGATCAAACTTCACCACCATGAGAGATGGATTCTTTCAGAGCTAAACTCTGTTGCGAAAACTATGAATGAGTCGATTGAAGAATTCCGCTTTGATGACGCTTGTTCTGCCATCTACCAGTTTGTTTATGACAAATTCTGCTCATGGTTCATTGAGTGTTCAAAGGGCGTTCTAAACGGAACTGATGAAGCAGCAAAAATCAAACGTGCGACAGTTTTACGTTACTGTTTTAAAGAGATCGTGGCACTTCTTCACCCATTCATTCCTTTTATTACAGAAGAGCTTTGGGACTACCTAAAAGAAGATGATGAAGACCTATTGATTATTCGCGATTACCCAGAGTTCAAAGAATCACTAGTTTTTGATGAAGATCAAGATCAGATGAATAAATTGATTGAGGTTGTGACAGCAGTTCGTAACCTTCGTCAAAAGATGAACATCAAGCCGAAGGATCAAGTATCAGTTGAGCTATTTACCTCACAAAAGGAGCTCATTGAATACTTCAAATCTCAACTACCTGCATTCGGAGATCTTGCACGTGTAAAGGATCTCACTGTTGCGACAAAAGAGTTTGAGCGTCCTAAAAAATCGGTAATGCTTGCAACGACTCATACTGAAGTCTTCTTACCTCTTGAAGGTGTAATTGATCTAGGAGCGCAGGTTGCTCGTCTTGAGAAAGAACTAGCGAAGACAACCAAAGAGTATGAGAAGCTTGATAAGAAGCTATCTAATGATAAATTTGTTGCCAACGCGCCAGCAGATGTTATCGAAAAGGTTAAAGCAGAGGCTGAGGCCTTTAAAGAAAAGATGGAATCCATCTCAGAAAATCTTAAAAACTTCCAATAATAATTAGGCCTGCAACTGCAGGCCTTTTATTTCAGTCCTTGGATAATATCGACCAACTGGGCCATATCATCAATAGAGGTATTCTCCACCGCTCCAAGTACTTTTATTGGACAACAGGCATCCATCAGCACTAGCTCAGGAGACACCGCAAAATGATCCAATAAGAGCCTTTGATCCTTTCTGACAAAGGTATAGCTCTTCTTACCAAGGTAAGCTCCTAAGAGTCCTCTCCACTTCTGATTGGTAATAATCGAACTGGCCTCAAGGGCAATTGTTTTAAATGTCTCGGGGGTGAGTTCTGGAATAGAAATATATTTATTTCTCTCATCCAGCTGGTCAAAGAAATTGATAATAGTATCTTTTCGTTCGGCATCTTCGTCATGCCCAACTTCCACGTCTTCAAAAAAGATGGCAAAGCGCTCATCAATAAAACAGTCAAAGAAATCAAACCATACTCTATTTTTGTCATGATCCAAGAAAAGCTTCTCAATAATGACAAAAAGATATGAATCCTTTTTAGGAGGAAGCTCTGGTACCACATCCTCTTCACCATCTCCAACAATCTTTAGCTTCGGAGCAGGAGTCTCTTTAATATGAACACCGGCCACCTTTTCAGTAAAGGGCTCTTCTGAAATAGTTGCCAAAAGATTTAAATAGTCGGTATCAGTAGTTGGCCTACCCTTCATCTCAACTTTTTTTGTCAAAAAGAACTTGTTAAGACCAGTGGCAAAACCAATCCTCTCGTGAGCGTTAAATGTGATACCAAAAAAAGACCCCTTAAAATCTCCTTTAAAATCGAAAAAATAATCTACATTAAAGACATCATTTAAGTTGTAAGAGAAGTGATGAATTCCTGCCAGAGATGACTTTTTCTTAGGAACTTCATAGATATTTAAATCAAATGGAAGCAATTTAAAAACATTGAATACCCCCTCATCAATTAAGATATCAATTTCTAGTCGATCGAATAGTTTGTGAATAGCGTGAAGGAATGGAAAACTGAGCAAATTCTCAGTGTTATCTGTAGATGCCTTAATTAGAACCTTAGTTTTAATAATTACATCATCATTCGACACTTGCTGGATCTCCAATTTGATTTGTCACAAATAGAGTTGTGAAATATACAATTGCAAAAGGGAAAAAGATAAGTCCTAAAAATGGCACTGCAAAAACAAAACTAAATCCCAGAGCAGGAATTAGATAACTCAAAAAATTGCGCCTTAAATCCTCAATACACTCAGCAAAACTCATTTCATGACGACACCAGCTGTAGTCGAGGAATTGGATTGCAATCAAGATCCATGAAAGAATCAAGGATACAGGAACTAAAATAGTTGTAAAGCCACATACCGCTGCGATAGTTGCAAGCATTGCGATGAAAAGAATCTTCTTGATTTCATTTTTAAGGATGCTTCCAAATCTTTTGATCATTTGCTTGATCGATTCAGAAATAGGAAGCACTTTATCCTCTACGAGTTTTTGCTCAGTTCTAGTACTAATCAAGTCGTTAAACATACAGGAAAAGAGGGAGACCACCATAATAAAGGTAAAGCTTGTAATGAAGTACAGAGCAACAAGAACTACGCCCCCAACAACCCACACAATAATATCAATAATCCATGAGTCAGATGAGAAAAAGCTTGATATGGCCTCTTGTGAGGAACTCACTACTTCAAAAAGGGCCCATCCGCCCAGTGAAAAGTAGAGGATAACTCCGATAACAATTGGTAACAAAGATAACAATAGAATGAGCTTGTCACCAAACATTACATCTAAAGATTTTGTAAAAACCTTAAGTATCTTTCCCATATCAATTCCTCAGAAACGATCAGACAATCAGAGAATGTTGTCTGAATAATTTTGGTGGCATGAAATAAGTGCATGAACCACCTTCAAAAACTCTCCCTTCTCATACTTACTTAAAAGCTCTTTGATGAGAACCTCTGAATGAGAAGACTCGAAGTCACACTTATAAAGCATAGAAACAAAGTCGTGAGCAATGATAAAAACTCTCGTTAATAAAGATAAATCTTCTACTACAACATATCCACTACTGTTTTGAGACATTAAAATGGTGTAGTATTCCTCAGCTGAATTCTGAATTTTCCTATTTAAGAACGTTGATTTTTGAATCAACTGCACAGAGGCATTAACAGCATCTAAGTACTCCTTTTTCCTCTTAAAGTCTAATTCTTGAAATTTCTTGTCCGATATTCCACAGATCATCGCAAGATCGTCCCGCTTATGAGACATATCGTGAAAAAGAGAGAGATAGCAAAAATTCTCCAACTCTTTCACTGTTGCCGATTTTAAGTGCTTCATAATACCGCACCCAACAATCGAAACAAGATAGGAGTGATCATAAATATAGTCTTTGCCTCTTTTGTATTTGATATTGAAGAATGCCGCCTGCTCTTTGTTATCTAAGATCTGTTTTACAGTACTATCAGCTATTCCAGATGCCACTTTGATTGTATTACCTGAAATACCAAACTCTTCAATTAAATACTTAAGTGCCTTATGCCCACGAGACCAATGATCAAATTCAACCTCTGCGCCATCTTCAACAATATTTTGAAGAAAGGCCATTCCCATATCTTTGTCGCGGTAGTGATTGAATTCAGATCGCCCCACATAGAAATGGCGAACACCTCTTGATAAATACTTTTCAATATCATCAATACTGTAAGCGCTCCCAGCGGACATAATTTTCACAAGTTTACTTGATGATAAACGTAAAAAGATATCAGTAAGCGCACGATTATATGGAATAAAGTAGGCAGACTTAACTTTAACAAAATTACGATCGATGGTTGTCTCAGAAAATTTACGGTTATAAACCAGTGAGCCTACCTTTTCCACGATAGCATCAAGGTCCACTGGCTTTAAAAAATGAAATGCATTTTCGGTATCAAAAAGCCAATTTAGATCGGCCTCTGCCATTGATACTGAAGATATTAAAATAAGGGGGATTCCTAAATCCCTCTTAACATAATACGCCAAAAATTCACGTGAAGTTTTGTTCTGTTCTAATTCATAACAACAAAGAATCGCATCAAACTTCTGCTCATTGCAATGATCAATGGCCTCACCTGTTTCAGCGGCTTCAGAAACAACAACATTACTACCAAGATTCTCAAAAACTGTTGAGTAAAGTTGTCGTAAATTTTTGTCACTTTCAAGGATAAGAATTTTCATTTAATGACCATGCTCTTAATAAGATCAACCGTAGTATCTTATCGAACATTACCATCATAATCTTAATAATAATCCCATCATAGAGACAAAAAAGGCGCCTTTCGGCGCCTCTCAAAGTAAAGATATTTATCTAATTATTACTTAACCTTAACTTGTTCGATCAATTTTTCGAATGTTTTCTCTTCACGGATGGCATACATAAGGTTTTTCTTAATGTTTGCGTCAGAAGTATAATATTCTCTAATTTGATCTGCATCTAGTCCTGAACTGCTAGCTGTTTCATTAATTTTAGCTTCTAGGTCTTCTTCAGAAGCTTCAATACTGTAGTCATTTGCTAGTTTATCAAGGATAAGACCTGAACGAACTTGGAATTTTGCTTTTTCTTCAAGATCTCCTGCCCATTTTTCAAAGTACTCACCAACCATTTGGTCATTGAATCCTTGTTGCTTAAGGTTCTTTGTAAGATCTTGCTTAAGGTATGACTCTTGTTGTGTAACAAGTGCCTGAGGAATATCAAAGCTATTTTCTTCAACCAATTTTTCAAGAATTTCTTGGTGAAGCTTTTCTTTTACCTGTCTCTCTTTTTGAGCAAGAAGAGATGCTTTGTTCTTTTCTTCGAAGTTAGCAACTGATTCATAACCAAATTCTTTTGCCATTTCGTCTGTGAACTCAGGGAATTTTTTCTCTTTGATTTCAAGAAGTTCAACTTCAAATTTTACCTCAGCATTTTGGAGGTCTTCTGCATGATAATTTTCTGGGAATGTAAGGTTGATTTCTTTTGTCTCACCTTTTTTCATTCCAACCATTCCGTCTTCGAAACCAGGAATGAATTGTCCTGAACCAATTTCAAGAACAAATTCTTCACCTTTCATGCTCTCAGGTCTCTCTCCATCAGGAGTGATTCCTTGGAAATTCATAACAGCGAAAAGCCCATCTTTAAGCTTTGTATTTCCATTACATGGACTCATTTCAGCTTTTGAAGCAAGATAACTTTTCTTGATATCTTCAACGTCTTTATCAGACACTTCAACACTATCTTTAGAGAATGAAAGCTTACTCATATCTTTCAATTCAAATGCTGGGAAAATTTCAACCATTGCATCAAAGCTTACGCTTTTTCCTGCATCATAGTTAACATTTTCAAGTGATGGGTAACCAACAACTCTAAGAGTTTCTTTATTAATTGCTTCAAAAATTTGATTTTGTACAAATCTATTAAGGGCATCATTCTCAACTTGAGCACCGTAGAATTTTTCTACCATTGCCATAGGAGCTTTTCCCTTTCTGAAACCTTTAAGGTTTGCTTCTCTTTGCTTTCTTTTAAGCTCAGTTTTGATCTCTTCTGTTAGATCAAGTTTTTCAAATGTGAATGATAACTTCTTTGTACAACCATTTAGATCTTCAATCTTGTAAGACATAATACTTCCTTTGAACTATATTAACGCAACTAGTCACATTAGTTTTGATAGCTTTGAATACTAGCGAAAAAATAGCGATTTCATGCCAAAAAGTCAATGTTTACAAGGAAAATCAATAGATAACTTCGACTAAATAAAGACCCTCGGGAGGGGCCACCGCCGCGAGCTTGGTAGGATCGCCCCCTCGAAGCGACTCATTTAACTGTTCGAGGGTAATCTTCCCTCTTCCTACATTCCACAAAGTCCCAACCATCAGTCGAACCATCTGCTTCATAAAGCCAGAACCCGTAACTCTAAAACGGTAATACTCTTTTGTTCCCACAAATGTTTGATGTTTCTCAACAATAAGCTCACAAGAAAAAATAGTACGAATTGTAGACTTAACTGGAGTTCCCACACAATAGAAGGCGCAAAAATCGTGCTCCCCCTCAAAAAGCTTACAGGCCTTATTCATCAACTCAATATCGAACAGATAAGGAAAGGGCGCGATGAAATGATGGTCAAATGCATTCACTTCTGAGGCAAAAAGATAGTCATAAGTCTTTGATTTAGCATGAAAAATTGGGTGAAAGTCCTCTAAGCAACTCTCGGCCTTGATCACTCTAATCTCTTTAGGGAGCATTGAATTAATTGCTGCCATAAGAGAGTCAGTCCTTATCTTAAGAGGAATCGATAGCTTTACAACCTGTCCAAGAGCATGGACACCAGCATCAGTTCGTCCAGAACCAATTGTTCGAATATCTTCACTCTTACATATCTTTTTTAAGGCGCAGTTCAGTTCCTGCTGAATTGTTTTTTCTGGAGCATTATTCTGAATCTGCCAGCCGTAGTGACCGCTGCCATTATAAGAAAGAGTAATTGCGTAATAAAAAATATTAGAAGTACTCAAAACTTAGGCCTGCACCGATTGAAACACCAGACATGGTCAGCCCCTCATCTTGAAAATTCGATGCATTGTCGTAACGACCCTCGAAATTTAAAAATGAGTTAGTGATATTATTACTTCTGAACATCTTATGAGCAGAACTTTTGAACATGTTTGCAAGGCTTAGTTTAAAAGCAGCTCGCGCAGAATAACCGTATCCAATTTGATTAAGGTTCTTTCCTTTCTCACCATCTGAAAAATCATCTCTATTTTGAAGCAAGACCATGGCCATTGGGCCAGCTGAAGCGTAAAGCTTAGCAAATTTAAATATCGGTAGAGCAACTGCTAAGTGAGCATCCACAGGAATTGTCCACAATCTAAAGGTCGTCTGACTGCGATCACCAGATGATGCAAAAGTTCCCTGACCAGAACGCACCCCAACCCCAGAACCGAAAGCGAATCCTAACTCTAAAGCGCTCTTACGCATGAAAAAACGATCAAAATGAACCATCAATGCACCGTAGTCGCGGGATTTCTCAGAATCAAAAGTTTGAGTATAGGCCCTTTTGCTTGGGTTGTGATCCAACATAATATATGAAAAGGTAACTCCCCGCGTACCACTTCTGTTATAGCGATTGAAGTGATCACCTGCCGAGTATGACAAATACTCTTTCGAGTTTTCAAAAGTTCCCATCGGAGCTTGGTGATTTTTTAAATCGGATGGTTCTTCACCGTTCTCGATAACATCATCAGTACTATCTGGGAGGGCGTAACTTTTAGGATCAACCGTTGAAAGGGTTTCAAGGTAATCCTTAGTTCCCCCCGAAAGATAAGCAGATTCATCATTTGAAAAAGAATTTTCTATCCCCTCACCTTTTTCGTCGTCGAGTTGATCTGGTAGGTACTGGTTCGCATCGTATCCAAATGCACTCGATACAAATATAAAGGCAAAGCTTAAAAGAAATAGATTATTCTTCTTCGACATCAATCTCTGCTCCCCATGCGAATATATCGCGAAGTTTTCCACCCTTCACAACGAAATAGATCAGCGAAGAAATGGTATATAGAGAAATTATAACGCCAACCATCAATTCTTCATACAAGAAGATGAGACAAAGGGCCAAAAAGATGAATGCCAGCACAGATCTCTTGTGCTTTCTCGCCCATTCTGATGACTTAAATGAACAGAATGGGATATTTGAGATCATCAATAGTGCGTAAAAAACAATATACGCCGCAGGAATGGCCGGATGAAATGCAATTTGTGGAAATTCCAAGCTAATCATAACGTAACTAACAAGTGCAATTGCGCCACCAGGAATTGGTAATCCTTGAAAATAGTTGGGATCGTTGTCTTTAATATTGGCATTAAAACGACCTAGCCTCATTGCTCCACAAAGAAGAAATACAAAAGCTACAACCATCCCCGGACGGCCAAGATGAGTGAAAAATTTATTGTACATCAATAGTGCAGGTGCAACCCCAAATGAAATAACATCGCTTAGAGAATCGAATTGTTCACCAAAGGCAGACTGAGTTCCAGTTAAGCGTGCAACCCTTCCATCAACCATATCGAAGATCCCGCCCAACAATAAGAAGATAGAAGCGAGATAAAACTTACCTTGCATTGATAGGATGATTGAACCAAAACCACATCCAATGTTGAGTGCAGTAAAAATATTTGGAAGGAAGTAAGCTATTTTCCGAGTTTCAATTTTTCTAGTGACATTCATCAGAATTTCCTTTTATGAAATTTATACTCTGATAATAGCGAAGAAAAAGAGAAAAGACTACTTTGAGGAGGGTTTAAACTCCTCTTCAAGAGATCGATAATAGTAGATTTCTGTCACCAAATCTCGAGAAATAACCTTAGGAAAGATCTTTTCAGGACAGTTCTTAAGAATCTCTGAGCTAAAGTGAGTATCAGGAAATACGGACTCCGATCCATAGTGAGTATAGGCCTTCTCACCACTCTCAATTTTATCTTTGATCAAACTCTTTGCTTGTCCCTCATTAAATAAGCGTTTTGATTCACCAGCTTCAGACTTTTCATAGACAAAGACTTCACCTTTAAAAGCATTGGCATACCAACAATACGGTGACTCGCCCAATAAGTCGGGAATTTCAAAGTGGTATAGGCCATAACTTTTAATTTTATTCCATTCTAGTACTTGAACAATCCCATCTGAAACTCGCATTCCGGTATAAGAACCTGGCCCAGCGACTTGAATAACACCATTTAATTTTGAGAGTTCAATGTTATGTCTTTCAGTTAGCTCATGAATAATCCCATGAATTTTTGAAGAGCTTTTTCTCTCTTCACTTTCATAAAATTCAATCCACTCAAATTTGTCATTGAGTAACCCTAAAACCAGGTGGTCGGTGGTGTCTAAAAAAAGATAGCTCATTAAAAGAACCTAGTTACATCATTAAAAATCGCACTAACCATTAACAAAAGAAGAAGGGAAAGTCCAACTTGCTGGGCTATCTCGATCTTACGATTTGAAAGTGGGCCGCGGTTAATAAACTCCAAAATGATGAAAAGAATATGTCCACCATCCAAAATTGGAATAGGAAACAAATTGATCAGAGCTAGGTTTACTGAAACAATGGCCATAAATTGCATAAAGAAAGAAAAGCTCATTTTAAAAGTATCAGTTGCGTACTTCCCGATAAGTAATGGACCACCAACATTTTTAAATGAAACTTCACGACTAATCAGCTTGGCAAAGCCACTCATAGTCTTTGATATGGCGTCACCCGTTCTTACAAAAGCAACTCCAACTGATTCAAAAATACCTTTCGCTGGCAAGGTTCTATACGAAGGAGGAAGAAAGACAGCGGAGCTTTGAACGCCTATCATCTTTCTCATCGCCCCCTCAAAGTGAACAACCTTCGGCGAAATAGATAGCGGAACCTTTTCACCATTGCGAATAACAGTGACATTAAGTGTTTTCTTATCAGAATTCACTTCAGATCTTAAGTCATCAAAAGACTGAATAGGCTTCCCATCGATTGCAACGACTAAGTCGTTCTTCATCATACCTGCTACACGGGCCGCGGAATCTTCTGTTAAATCATCTACAACTAGGTCAAGGGGGTGAAGTGAATTTTTAAAAAGAGCATCATAAAAGTCTTTCCCACTAATAACTTGCTTCGCTGTAAGGTCCGCAATCTGACCTTCGAGATTCTTAACCTTGAAAAGATAAAACGTCTTATTTGTTTTATTTGCAATTTCTTCAATAGACTGCATCCAGTTCACAGAATTCGTTGATAGAGAAACTACGAATTTTTCATTCTTCTCATTCACAATCACGGGTAAGTGAAAGAGAGCTGGGGCCTTTTGAAACTCAGCAAAAAATTCAGCTCCAGTCATGCCAATAGTCAGAGGAACTTCAGCTCCATTGCGAAGAACAGATATCTTATTAATCTTTGAAGACTCATCAACTTCAATATCTGTTGGAGACTCAATATTTATTCCGTTAATTTTTGATAGAGTGTCTGCAGTTCTTATACCTTTAGTGTATAAAATAGAGTTTTCCCCAAGAACTCCAAACTTAACCTCAGGTAACTTCTCTCCTCCAGCTGCGAGGAAAAAATAGATACAAAATGCGAATATAAAATTAAAAAGAGGACCTCCAAATACAATCCAAAATCGCTCCCACTTGCTTTTAAAAACTAAGCTGAAATTTTGTCGATCTTCAGGAATATTCTCTTTATCCAAGATATTCTCACCATACATCTTTACGTAGCCCCCAAAAGGGATTAGCGATATACAGTACTGAGTCTCACCGATTCTGAATTTAAATAATTTTGGGCCGAAGCCGATTGAAAACGTTTCAACTCTTACACCAAATAACTTTGCAAAGAAGAAATGTCCCAACTCATGAAAAAAAACAAGAGGAAACAAAAAAAGAACAAAAATGCCAATCTTTTCAATCATAGTTAACTCGATTTTTTAGAAAGGAGAAATAATTTTTAGGATAACAACATAAAATGGAGCTAAATAGAATAGACTGTCTAGACGGTCATATACTCCGCCGTGTCCAGGAATAAGCTTTGAGCTGTCCTTAATTTTAAATTGCCTTTTTAATTTTGACTGAACCAAGTCGCCAAGCTGAGCAAGACCACCGAGTAAAATAAAAATTATGACTTCAGAGGTACCAACCTTTGGCCAAAGAAAATGAGCTGCAACTCCACCAAAGATTCCGGCCGAAAGCATTCCACCAATAAGTCCTTCCACCGTTTTTTTAGGACTGACTTGTGGCCATAACTTGTGCTTCCCAAACCTCTTTCCAAAGAACCAACCGCCTGTATCCATTCCCCATGTAATTAAGAAAAGGACAAAAATGAGTCCAATTCTTTCTGGATGATATGCAATCCAAACAAGAGACATGGTTGGAAGAAGTGTAAATAGTGCTGAGACATAAGGAAATTTTTTGAAGAGATCAATTATGCGAGTTGAATGCATTCTCTCAAAGAAAAGGTATCCCCCTAATAGTACATGAAATACACATGCCGCATTGATAAAGAGATCGCCCCAAATTGGTGAGTATTCGATATAACCAAAAAAGATAACGGGAAGTAAAAATGCTAATTGCATGAGAGCGTACTCAAGAGATAAACGATTACGTCTAAAGAAATTTACACCGAGCTCGTCAGTAATAAGTACACCTAAAAGAACAAGAAGAATAAATGTAGGAAGAATCCCAGAAATTAGGGCAACGATAACGATTGCTATCAGGACGGCCGCTGAAATAATTCTCTCTATCGTATTTTTAGACATGCCTTCCCCTTATTTTAAATTCTCTTTGTTAATCTGGGCCTGCTCTTTGGCCTTTGTGTAATCTAAGTCTTTGGCAATGGAGCCAAAGCGTCTCTCTCTACCAGATACTTGTTCATAAATTTGATAAAACTCTTCTTTTGAAAATTCCGGCCATTTATTTGGAGTAAAGAACAACTCTCCATACGCAACTTGCCAAAGAAGAAAGTTTGAAATGCGCTGATCCCCGCCAGTTCTGATCATTAAGTCAACATCACCAGCTTCAGGATTGTAGAGATAATTTGAAAAAGACTCTTCTGTGATTTCCTTTCCAGGATTCTCTTTTATAAATCGATTTACAGCATCAAGGATCTCAACTCTCCCACCATAACCAAATGCGAAGTTTAACCACATCCCATCATTTTTAAAAGAGTCGTTTTCAAGATCTGAAATCATCTTCTGGGTCTCACCTGGAAGAGCAGAAATATCTCCAATAATTTTAAATCTTAAATTATTGTCCATTACTCTCTTACGCTCTTTCTTAAGGAATTTTTTTAGTAGTCTAAACAGCGTAGAAACTTCTTCCTTAGGACGACTAAAGTTCTCTGTGGAGAATGCATACAGAGTTAAGGCCTTACATCCAACATCCTGAGCAGCTTCTACAATTTCTGTTACAACATTTGATCCACGAATATGTCCCCAAACACGACGATGGGCCCTCTCGGTGGCCCAACGTCCGTTACCGTCCATAATAATTGCAACGTGATCAATTGATTTAGACTTTCCCATTTTTTCCTAGATAGTCATCAACTCATCTTCTTTAGATGTAATAATCCCATCAACTTTTTTAACGAAACCATCTGTTACAGTTTGAATTTCATTTTGAAATTTCTTTGAATCATCCTCAGAAATTTCTTTATCTTTTTCCGCTTTCTTTACAGATTCATTGTGATCACGACGACAGTTTCTGATCGCGATTTTCGCATCTTCACCAAGTTTCTTGATCTCGCGAACTTGTTCCTTTCTTTTCTCTTCTGTTAGAGCTGGGAAAGGAATACGGATAAGATTACCGTCGTTAGAAGGAGTAACACCAATGTTTGCCCCAAGAATTGCTCTTTCAATTGCAGCAATCATTGTTTTATCGAATGGCTGAATTTGAAGTAGACGAGCTTCAGGAGTTGAGACTTGTCCAACTTGAGTAAGTGGAGTTGGAACACCGTAGTAATCAACCATTACACCATCAAGAGCACTAGCTGATGCTCTACCAGTTCTGATTCTCGTAAGTTGGTTTTTAAGTGAATCAATGGTCTTGTCCATTTGCCCATTCATCTCAACTTTAATTTCATTAATCATCGTTATCTCCTAATAATTAGTTATTTGTTACCGTAGTACCGATTTCTTCGCCCATGACAACTTTCTTCATGTTGCCTGCTTTGAAAGTATCAAAAACAATAATATCTACATTGTTCTCCATACACATTGCAAAGGCCGTGGAGTCCATTACCTTTAGGCCCTTATTGAGAGCTTCAGTGAATGAGAGCTTTTCGTATCTCACTGCGTCTGAATGTTTCATTGGATCTTTATCGTAAACTCCGTCAACTTTCGTTGCCTTAAGTAACACTTCGGCACCTATCTCACATGCCTTAAGAGAAGATGCAGTGTCTGTTGTAAAATATGGGTTGCCAGTTCCGCCCCCGAAAATGACAACATAACCGTCATTCAAATATTCCTGTGCCTTACGATAAGTGTAGTGCTCAGCAATTGCATCCATCTCAAGCGTAGTCATAACTTTTGCTTTCATGCCTGAACGAGAAAGTTTATCACAAAGAGCGATTGAGTTGATAATTGTCGCAAGCATCCCCATGTGATCTGAAACAGAGCGATCCATGCCATCAGCCGCTCCCGCAACACCGCGATGAATATTTCCACCACCGATTACGATTCCAACTTCAGTCCCCATCTCAACAAGGGAGCGAATATCTTGGGTGAAATTCTCTAAAATCTCCCCTGAAATCCCCTGTCCTGATTCTCCGGCCAGTGCCTCACCAGAAAGCTTAAGTAAAATTCGTTTATACCTCATAGAATGCTCCAAATTACAATAATTTTAAATATTTTCGCCGTTAGTTGGGTTACCGTCAAGGTACATTTCGTCATCCTAGGGTCTAATCTTTAAGAGAGAATATTATGGATAATCAAGAATTAGCTCTAAGAAATAGCAAGGCCTCCCAAAAAGGGAGGCCCAAACATATATCTGAAATTTTAACTATTTAGTTATTACTTTCCAGTTAGTTTCGCTACTTCGTCAGCAAGATTGTCTTCTTTCTTCTCAATCCCTTCGCCAAGACGGAACATTTCGAAAGATTTAACTTGGATACTGCTTCCAACTTTCTTAGCTGTTTCTTCAATGTATTTCTTAACAGCTGTGTCTGGATCCATAACGAATTTTTGATCTAGAAGACAAACTTCTGAAGCAAGCTTAGAGATTTTTCCTTTCAAAATATTTGGAATCATCGCTTCAGGCTTACCTTGCTCGATAAGTTGTGTTTTGTAGATTTCTTCTTCACGCTTAATGAATGTCTCATCCATATCAGAACCTTGAAGGAACTTAGGAGAAGCCGCTGCTACGTGCATTGCAACGTTTTTCGCAAGCTCCTGAGCTTCAGCGCTAGCAGCAATATCAGCATCAGAAGTTAGTTCTACGATAACACCAATTTTTCCACCGTGTACGTAGCTTCCAATTAGACCATTTCCACCAAGCTTAACAAATTTCGCTCTTCTGAAAGAAATTTTCTCACCTAGCTTAAGAGTTAGTTGAGTAACATCTTCTTTAATTTTAGCGTCTTCGTCAGCGATATTTCCTTCAACTTCAATTGCATATTTTGCAACGTTACCAGCGAAAGCAACAAATGCATCATTTTTTCCAACGAAGTCAGTTTCACAGTTAACTTCAACCATTGCAGCACGTCCACCAGCAACTTCAATTGCAATAGTACCTTCAGCAGCAATACGGCTTTGTTTCTTTTGTGCAGCAGCTAGACCTTTTGTTCTTAGGAAGTCGATAGCTTTTTCCATGTCACCATCGCACTCTGCAAGAGCTTTCTTACAATCCATCATACCTGCGCCAGTTTTTTCTCTTAAATCTTTTACGTCTTTTGCACTAATGGCCATTTCAATATCCTCACATAAGTAAGGCAGTCGGGTTGAATTCAACCCGACCACTTAAATTGATAAAAATTAAATTAAATCTTATTCTTCTGTGTCTTTTAGATCGATATCATTCTCAAATTTTGAGATGATTTCGTTTTCAAGAGCTTCATCTTTAACAGATCCGTCTTGTTTCTTACCTTTTAGGTTTTTTGAACCTTCAGCAACTGATTGTGCGAAGTAAGAAGTGAAAAGAGAGATCGATTTGATTGCATCGTCGTTTCCAGGAACAACATAATCGATTCCAGCAGGATCACAGTTTGTATCAGTGATTGCAACAACAGGAATGTTTAGGTTGTTTGCTTCTTGGATAGCAATTCTTTCTGCACCTGGGTCAACTACGAAGATAGCTCCAGGAAGTTTTCTCATATCTTTGATACCACCAAGGTTTTTCTCTAGCTTGGCCATATCTTTTTCAACTTTTGATTGCTCTTTCTTTGTAAGAAGACCGAAATCACCAGTTTCTTTCATTTTTTCAACTTTTCTTAGTTTGTCTACTGAAAGAGTGATTGTCTTGTAGTTTGTAAGCATTCCACCTAGCCATCTGTGTGTTACATAAAATGCACCACAGCTTGCAGCAGCTTGCTTAACTGTTTCTGACGCTTGTCTTTTTGTTCCTACGAAAAGAACTGGTTTCCCTTCTGATGAAGTCTTTTTAAGAAAGTCATATGCTTTCTTAGCAAGAGGAATAGTTTTAGCAAGGTCAATGATGTAAATTCCATTTCTCTCACCAAAAACAAATTTCTTCATTTTTGGGTTCCACTTGTGAGTTTGGTGTCCGAAGTGAGCTCCCGCTTCTAGCAATTCTGTCAACTGTAAATCCGCCATTTCAACTCCTTAGCATTACGGTTTGATGGTTGTCTTATCACCTCCTTGCTGCTTCCGTTGGAAACAGACCACCAAGCGAGGTGATTGCTATTTTTGGCACTATTTGCCGAATACCATAAATAGCACAGCTTCGATTTCTCGACAAGAGGCACTAAATGACTTTTTTACTGTAAATGATAATTATATAAGAAGTTCGCGTGGCTTACTTCCGCGAGCTGGGCCAATTATCCCGTTTTGCTCCATCTGATCCACGATCTTAGCGGCTTTAGGGTAACCGATTCCCATTGTGCGCTGCAGCATGGAGGCACTCACTACCCCTTTTTGCCTTGCAACCTCAAGGGCCTCGTCATAGCGGTCATCAAGTTTCCCCTTACTTCCACCAATTGTGACTGTGACCTCACCAGGGCCATCTTCTTCTCCACCATTTTCGAGGAAGGCCATCGCTGTTGGAAGGAAGCTACAAGCAATCTTTGATAGATTTTGTACCAACTCACCAACTTGAGCATCGCTAATAAAGGCAGAGTGGGCACGCTTAGATGATACCCCTCTGGTAAACAACATATCTCCCATTCCCAGAAGTTTTTCTGCTCCTTGAGAATCAAGAATAGTTCTAGAGTCAATCCCACTGATAACCTTGAATGATACACGGCTTGGGAAGTTCGACTTAATATTACCTGTAATAACTTTTACCGAAGGTCTCTGAGTTGCAACGACGAGGTGAATACCTGCGGCCCTAGCTTTAGCGGCCAATCGATTGACATAGATTTCAATTTCTTTTCCTGACTTTGTAAGCATCAAGTCAGCAAACTCATCAATAATGATTACAACATAAGGAAGTCTATAACCTTCATCGTCAGAAGTTCCCTCGTAGTGTTGATGAATTCTCGCAATCATATCTGGAGTTGCAGATTCCAACTTGTCATTAAATCCATCAATACTTCTAACTCCAAATTCCGCCATAATTGAATAACGTCGCTCCATCTCTTGTACGGCCCAGAGGAGTGAAACCGCTGCAATTTTAGGCTCAGTAATAACAGGAAGCGCAAGATGTGGAAGCTCATGATAAAGCGCCAACTCAAGCTGCTTGGGATCGATCAGAATTAGTTTAAGCTCTGATGGACTCTTCTTCACAAGCAGAGAGATCAGTAACGTATTGATGAAAACTGACTTACCAGAACCAGTTGCACCAGCAACCAACATGTGAGGCATCTTAGCAAGGTCTTCGATCATGACATCACCGAAAGCATCTTTCCCCATCGCAATTGGTAGAGCAGCATTATTTCTCTCAAAAATACTTCCATTGATAATTTGGTCGAGATAAATAATCTCACGAGGGTCACGAGGAACCTCAATACCAACAGTAGTTTTTCCTTCCATTGGATATACAATACGAACAGGAACACCTTTAAGAGCAAGACTTAAATCATCAGAACGATTAGAAACCTTTGATACCTTGATACCAGGACCAAGTTCTAACTCGAAAGTATCAACGACAGGCCCTTTCATAATATTGACAATTTTCCCTGCTATATCAAATTCTGAAAGTTTTGTTTCTAGAATTTGAATGATTTCTCCAAAATACTCATTAGGGACATTATTAATGGTTGGCGTTCTATTTTCTTTTAAGCAAGAAACAATTTTCCCGTACTCTCGTGGATCAACTTTTTTATCATTTGATTGCTTACGTTGTATTTGAAGCATTTTTCGATCGTGATTTTCACCTACTCCAGTTTCCATTTTAGTAAGCACTGGGCCCTCATTATAATTTTGATCTTGATCACTATCATCAGAGCTATCATCGCGCCCCTGTACTTGCGCTTGCTCCTCGGCAGCAACCTGAACAGGAGTCTCATCTTCTATATCTTCAATAGAAACTGCTGAGCGCTGAGTTTCGCTTTCTTCGAACATTGGTACCTGATCATCAGTTGGCTTAATCGGCGCAGGCTCAGTTTGAGGCAATCCTGTACTGGAACCTTTCTTTGCGCGAAGAAGATCAGCGAAGCTTTTCTTCTCTTTAGCTGGAGGTAGCTGCTTAGCTGCAGTATTACTCCCCTTAAGAACTGAAGGTAACTTCAACTGAACAAGCTTTGAAATAGAAAAAGTACTCTTCTTTGCAGCTCTGTATTTATCAGTTGGATCTTTATGAGTAACTTTTTGTTTCCACTCAAGAAGTCCCTGAGGCATTTGTCCCACCGTCTTAGCGCTTTGAATAACTCTATCTTTAAAACTTGCTCTGAACGAGCCCGCAAGATAAGCAACAAGACATAGGAAATCGAATAACAGTGCTAAAAAGATCCCAACTTCCTGTCGCAGAATTAACCCTAGTCCTCCACCAACCATCGATGGAGCAAAAATATAAGAAGTGAAAAGGCAAACTCCCATTAGTGGAAGCACAACAATTGAGTCAATAATATGATCACGCTTTGAAAATAGAAAAGCGTAGAAAAGTGTGAAAATGAAAAATGCAAATAAAACCCAAAGCCCTGTAAAGAACTCAACATAGATAACAAACGAACTTAGATAGTATGAAAAGAAGCCAACTGAATTTGACTCTGAGGTTATTTGAAAAACATTATCACCAAACTGCCCCCCAAATGAAAAAGCGAGCACAGAAATGAGTGATAGAGTAAACAGTACAAAGAGTTCAATTTTCTGGATTTTTGCATTCATTCTTTTATTTTTAACTATTTATTCAATTTTGACCAGTGGGAATTACGCGCTGTACAAGTCATAGCGCGCAATCCAACAAATGGTATTGAGTCAAAGCTTAATTTTTTTAATCAGTTACCGAAAAGAAAGCTAGGGAACTGGGTAATATAAAGAGGATTGCTATGACAAAGCTATTTCACATTTTAACAATTTGGTCATTATTCTTTTCGCAGATAACGCTGGCGGTTGATTTTACCATAAAGCAAGACTACACACTGAGGCAGACTAGCGCTGATGGATTAAAGGTAGTTGCACAACTTCCAAAAGGAACGGTTTTAAGAATTCCAGATGAGTATTTTGGTACTGAGCTTAAAGGCAAACTGAAAGATGAAGCGGCCCTTATCAATTGGCTTAAATCAGCAGGAAAACTTAAAAAGTTTGTAACCAAAAGTGGTGCAGTTAAGCGAGACTACTTCTTCCCAGTTGAAGTTGTTAAATCTCCTGGCAATAAGGTTCCAACAGGAAAAAGTGGAGAAATAGCTATTCGCTATCTGGCCAAAAAGGGCAATCTAGACCTCATAACTGTTGCTGATGCACCTCTTATTGAAAGTTCATCACAAGTGGCTGCGGCGAAAGATGCGGAAGACTGCGTAGAATGCCGTGGAAAGACTGCAGGACAAGTTCTATTTGATGACATTAAAGGAAAGTTGGAGTCAATCTTTGGAGAGATCGAAGACGGGGCCCAAGAAAAAGTTAGTGCAAAAAGCTATCCTGATATCTTTATCGAGAACTTCAATAAGACATGTGGAATGGATTTCTACAAGTTTCTTGGTGAGCTGAAAGAAGAAGCACTAACAAAAGGAATCCCACCAGAAATCCTCCTTGGGATGATGTCTCAAGAGTCAGAAGGGAAATGTGATGCTGTTCATAAAGACAGCAATGGAACATACAGTGTTGGTCTTTTCCAAATAAATACTGCAAGCACATCGCTTAAGTTTGGGGATTTAAAGAATCCTCAGAAAAATATGAAAGAAGCGATTCGAATTCTTATTGATAAATATAAAAAGGTAAACAAAGGAAAATCACCAAGAAGTAAAATTCCTGTAAAGATGATGTCAGAGGAAGAGCTTACAAAGTGGAAAAAAGCTTTATCCGCTTATAACGGTGGTGAAGGACATCTTTATCAAAGTGAAAAAGACTTACGCGCAATCAGTAAGCGTTATGGGCTAAAACTTGACCCAGAGGACTGGGAAACAAGAAGAACCTTCTACTTTAGAAAATATATTGAAGAGAACACAGAAGCCAAATTTGACAATAAATACAGTCAAAAAAGATCGACTGACAATTCTATTGCTAACCTCATCTATGTAGAATCAATTCTAGGGATGAAAGGGGTGAATGGATCTCTTGCTGAAACTTGGTATCCAGAACTGAAACGTCAAATAACTGAAGATCCTACGGTTAATGAAGATCAAAAAAGAAAAGAAGAAGAGAGACAGAAACGTCTTGAAGAAGAAAGAAAACGAAGAGAAGAAGAAGCTCGTCGACTTGAAGAAGAGCGTAAGCGTAAAGAGGAAGAAGAAAGAAAGCGCCTAGAAGAAGAGAAACGTAGAGCAGAAGAAGAAGCAAAACGTCTTGAAGAAGAACAAAAGCGACGTGAAGAGGAACAACGCCGACTTGATGAAGAACAAAAGCGTCGTGAGGAAAAGCAAAAACAGCTTGAGGAAGAGAGAAAGCGTAGACAAGAAGCTGCAGCGAAGGCCGAAGAAGAAGAAAGAAAGCGTAAAGAAGAACAACGTAAACGTGACGAAGAAGAGCGCAAGCGTTTAGAAGAAGAAAAGCGCCAGGCAGAAGAGGCCGAAAGAATTAAACGTGCAGAAGAGGTCATTCGCGATTTCAACTTAAGTGTTGAAGAGGCGGAGAAAAAGCGTGAACAAGAGTACGCAAGAAAGCGTGAGGAATATCAGCGCAAGCAAGAAGACGAATTCAAAAAATGGCAACGCGAACAAGAAGAACTAGAGAAAATTCGTAAAGAGCGTGAGCGTATTGAAGAAGAAAATCGACTAAATGAAGAAGTAATTAGGCTCAACAACTCAAATGTGGATAACCTAGAAAACACCTTTAGAAAGTTCAATAGAACAACAATCCTAGGTATTGCGAGACTGGAATACAATTTGAGCTTCAGAAATACCAACCCAACGTATTCTCAAAAATGTACGATCTATGTTCAGTCATTCTACAATCAGGTTAATGATGAAGATAAACACACCTTCATTATCCGCCCAGGAGAGACTAAAAAGATTGATGGGACCCTTAAAAAACCATGGGTTGGCCAAGGAGGGCGTGTTGTTGAGGACTGTGAGTATCTTCCTTTAGGTTACAAAGAAAAATCATCTACGAGATACGATTCTCGAGGTGGAAGAAGATAAGAAATGGGCCTTTAAGGCCCATTTTTTTTGCCTCGCCCTCAACGGTCGTTTCTATTGCCACTCAAAAACGAACATGAAATAATATTTAAAACATTTGAGCGGAGAAACGTATGAAAGGAATTCTATCGATTATCATTTTACTGCTTTCATTTGCGGCCAATGCGGGAATTCAATGCAACGGCGCAATTGACGTGTACAGCAATAGCGAACCAATGCACAAGAAGGCACCTCTAGAAAAAACATTTCACAACGATGATTTTATTAAAGCGGATACTCAAATTGATGAGGCCTATTATTCTGTAAATGCAGATCTAACGAATAAATCAATCACTCTAACCATCTCTTTTGCCCCAGATTACACATCAGGATTGCTAACAAAGGGTTGGTTAAATGATCGTGGCGAATTCAAAATGACAAGAGTTGAGGGCTCACGAGTTTATTCAATTATTTGTAACGAAAAATAATATAAGTAAGGCGCACATTGTGCGCCTTTATTTTATAGCAATAGATTTTGCTGGAATCAAAACCTCAACGCCAGATACGCTATCAATAAGCTTCAGAAAAATCCCCCTATTATAAAAGAACCCCTCTATCTTGTGTGGCCGTAACTCACATCCCTCATCTAATAGAAGAGTTTCATTGAGATAAATTGGGTGAGTAACAATCAATGTATCACTTTCGTGTATCGGATTAAGATAGCGGTCAAATCGAAGTTTAGACGCGTCAGAAAAGGCCAGAGGAGATTCTAAGCGAGAATCTTCTACTGTGTAATTCTCAATTTTTTGCACCAAAAGCTCACTTTCAAACTGAAGGACAAAACAAAAACCCCCAATAATTTCATCAAAAGATATTTTTTCTGGAAGCTTAAGTTCCTGCTTGATTTTATAATCTAAGTCAGTGTCATCTTTTGATAGAATAATGTGCCCATCGACATATGGAGAAATAAAAGCCAGATGCACTTGCTCTTCGACTAAATCAATATCTATGGTGTAGCGCTTATCAATAAGGTCATCTTTTTCAGCAAAAAGCTCTAATCCTTTAGATCCTATCTTATAGTTAAATTCCATAAATACTCCTATCCAATTCCTTGTCGGAGCTGAAATAGAAAGATGATCTTAAATAAGGACAAGTTAGATTAACCGAGTATGATGGTTTGAAGGCAAAAAAAAGCCCCTTCCGAAGAAGGGGCTTTTTAAAAATATAAAAAAGGGTGCATCGTGCTATTCTCACACCAAGTTGTCCCTGGCACTACCTTCGCCGCTTAAGAGCTTAACTTCTGAGTTCGAGATGTAATCAGGTGTTTCCTCTCCGCTATCGACACACCCAAAATGTGTCTTTTTAACTTAAACAATCACAAAACAATACCAGATAAAATGAAGACCTATACAAATTAAATAAAAGCAAAATGACAATTTAGTAGTAGTTAGCTCAATACATTACTGCACTTACACACCTACCCTATCAAGCTCGTAGTCTACAAGCCGTCTTATAGATATCTTATCTTGTGATGGGTTTCCCACTTAGATGCTTTCAGCGGTTATCCCTTCCGAACTTAGCTACTCGGCGATGCAGCTGGCGCCACAACCGATTCACCATAGGTTCGTCCAACCCGGTCCTCTCGTACTAAGGTCAGCTTCACTCAAATATCTTACGCCCACGGAGGATAGAGACCGAACTGTCTCACGACGTTCTGAACCCAGCTCGCGTACCACTTTAATAGACGAACAGTCTAACCCTTGGGACCTGCTCCAGCCCCAGGATGTGATGAGCCGACATCGAGGTGCCAAACCGCGTCGTCGATGTGAACTCTTGGACGCGATCAGCCTGTTATCCCCGGAGTACCTTTTATCCGTTGAGCGATGGCCCTTCCACTCGGAACCACCGGATCACTAACGCCTGCTTTCGCACCTGCTCGGCTTGTTTGCCTCACAGTCAAGCTCCCTTATGCGTTTACACTCTACAGCCGGTTTCCATACGGCTTGAGGGAACCTTAGCGCGCCTCCGTTACTCTTTAGGAGGCGACCGCCCCAGTCAAACTGCCCACCAGACATTGTCCCCCGGCCAGATTATGACCGTAGGTTAGGATTCCAATTAACAAAGGGTGGTATTTCAAGGATGCCTCCACGTACACCGGAATGCACGCATCAAAAGCTCCCACCTATCCTACGCAATGTTAATCGAAAACCAATGCCAAGCTACAGTAAAGGTTCACGGGGTCTTTTCGTCCTTCCGCGGGTAGCGCGTATCTTCACGCGCACTCCAATTTCGCTGGACCTCTAGTTGAGACAGTGGAGAAGTCGTTACGCCATTCGTGCAGGTCGGAACTTACCCGACTAGGAATTTCGCTACCTTAGGACCGTTATAGTTACGGCCGCCGTTTACTGGGGCTTCAATTCAGAGCTTCTCCTTGCGGATAACCCCTCCTTTTAACCTTCCAGCACCGGGCAGGCGTCAGTCCATATACATCCTCTTACGAGTTTGCATAGACCTATGTTTTTGATAAACAGTCGCTACTCCCTTTTCACTGCGGCCTCACATAGCTCACACCGCGAGGGTGATCACCATACAAGGCGTGCCTTATCCCGAAGTTACGGCACCAATTTGCAGAGTTCCTTAACTAGAGTTCGTCCAAGCGCCTGAGGATTCTCTCCTCATCTACCTGTGTCGGTTTACGGTACGGATTGATAATTCTCTCCTTGCGAAGCTTTTCTGGGAAGCTGAGGATCACGAACTTCGGGCCAGGCCCTCGTCATCACGTCTCAGAGTTAACAGCGTCCCGGATTTACCTAGGTCGCCCTCCTACACGCTTAAACCACCATCCAACAGGTGGATTCGCTACCTTTCTCCGTCACTCCTTCAAGTCAAACGAAAATTACCAAGTACAGGAATATTAACCTGTTACCCATCCACTACGCCTTTCGGCCTCGTGTTAGGATCCGACTAACCCTGGGCGGAGTCACCTGGCCCAGGAACCCTTAGATTTTCGGCGGGAAGGATTCTCACCTTCCTTATCGCTACTCATTTCAGCATCAGCTCTTGTGTAACCTCCAGCGCTCCTTACAGTACGCCTTCGTCGGCAAACACAATGCTCTCCTACCAGACAGAACAAAAGTTCTGAATCCATAGCTTCGGTATATGACTTTAGCCCCGTTACATTTTAGGCGCAGGATCACTAGTCCAGTGAGCTATTACGCTTTCTTTAAAGGGTGGCTGCTTCTAAGCCAACCTCCTGGATGTCAAAGTAATCCCACAACCTTTCCCACTTAGCCATAATTTTGGGACCTTAGCTGATGGTCTGGGCTCTTTCCCTTTCGACCACGGACCTTAGCATCCGCAGTCTCACTGCCTGTCAGTTCTTGTCGGTATTCCTAGTTTGATATGGTTTGGTAAGCCGGTAAGCCCCCTAGCCAAGTCAGTGCTATACCCCCGACAGAATTCAACAGACGCTGCACCTAAATGCATTTCGGAGAGAACCAGCTATCTCGGAATTTGATTGGCCTTTCACCCCTATCCACAAGTCATCCCAACAGTTTTCAACCTATATGGGTTCGGTCCTCCACGAGGTTTTACCCCCGCTTCAACCTGCTCATGGATAGCTCATCCCGGTTCGGGTCTACGACATGCAACTCTTCGCCCTATTAAGACTCGGTTTCCCTACGGCTACACCTGCGACGGATTAACCTCGCTACACATCGTAACTCGCTGAATCATAATGCAAAAGGTACGAGATCAGGCCTTACAATAGCCCTTTCTCTGTTTGTAAGTATATGGTTTCAAGTTCTATTTCACTCCCCTTATCGGGGTTCTTTTCATCTTTCCCTCACGGTACTTGTTCACTATCGGTCAGTAAGTAGTATTTAGCCTTGGAAGGTGGTCCTCCCAGATTCAGACAGGGTTTCACGTGCCCCGTCCTACTCAGGATACTCGCCAGCAATACAAAATTTCGGATACGAGACTTTCACTCTCTTTGGTGCGATTTCCCAAACGCTTCTCCTATTCAGTATTGTCCTTATGCAAGTCCTACAACCCCAGCTAGCAAGCTAACTGGTTTGGGCTTTTCCGAGTTCGCTCGCCGCTACTATCGGAATCTCTAAATTGATTTCTCTTCCTCGAGGTACTTAGATGTTTCAGTTCCCTCGGTTAGCCCCGTGATGCCTACTTTACTCAGCATCCGGTGTCCACTGTTTCCAGTGAAGGGGTTTCCCCATTCAGAAATCCACGGGTCAAAGCATGCTTGACTGCTCTCCGTGGCATATCGCTGTCTAACAAACGTCTTTCTTCGCCTCTTACTGCCAAGATATCCACCATATACCCTTAGTAGCTTTTATCTAATAACCAACAAAAGTTAGTTCAACTAATGATATTTTAAATACTTGGTCGTTGTATAGGTCCTCGTCTTCTATCTGATACTGTTATGTGATTGTTAAAGATCAAATATAAAACCAAGATGAAGATCAAATTGAAAGTCATTGACCGGAATGACTGGTACGAAACCAGTAGTTCCTTTAAAAGGAGGTGATCCAGCCGCAGGTTCCCCTACGGCTACCTTGTTACGACTTCACCCCAGT
Source organism: Bacteriovoracaceae bacterium (assembly GCA_965140515.1). Lineage (GTDB taxonomy): Bacteria > Bdellovibrionota > Bacteriovoracia > Bacteriovoracales > Bacteriovoracaceae > JAGLCH01. The sequence continues at coordinate 355,238 of OZ223251.1, forward strand.
CATCGTTCCGACCGTAGGCGCTCCCCTCTGCAAGCAGTTAGGGCCACGACTTCAGGTAAGAACAACTCCCATGGTGTGACGGGCGGTGTGTACAAGGCCCGGGAACGTATTCACCGCGGCGTGCTGATCCGCGATTACTAGCGATTCCAACTTCATGGAGTCGAATTGCAGACTCCAATCCGGACTGAGATTGACTTTTTGAGATTTGCTAACCGTCGCCGGCTCGCGTCCCTTTGTATCAACCATTGTATTACGTGTGTAGCCCTAGGCATAAGGGCCATGAGGACTTGACGTCATCCCCACCTTCCTCCTGGTTAACCCAGGCAGTCTCTCTAGAGTGCCCAACTTAATGCTGGCAACTAAAAATAGGGGTTGCGCTCGTTGCGAGACTTAACCCAACATCTCACGACACGAGCTGACGACAGCCATGCAGCGCCTGTCACCGGATTCCTCGAAAGGCACTCCTCCTTTTCGGGAGGATTCCCGGGATTTCAAGCCTAGGTAAGGTTCTGCGCGTTGCTTCGAATTAAACCACATAATCCACCGCTTGTGCGGGCCCCCGTCAATTCCTTTGAGTTTTAGTCTTGCGACCGTACTCCCCAGGCGGTGCACTTAATGCGTTAGCTGCGACACTGAGAGGGTCAATCTCCCAATATCTAGTGCACATCGTTTACGGCGTGGACTACCAGGGTATCTAATCCTGTTTGCTCCCCACGCTTTCGCGCCTCAGCGTCAATACATGTCCAGAAAGGCGCCTTCGCCTCTGGTGTTCCTTCGCATCTCTACGGATTTTACCCCTACATGCGAAATTCCCCTTTCCTCTCCATGATTCTAGATCAACAGTTCCAGACGCAGTTTCGGGGTTGAGCCCCGAGATTTCACATCTGGCTTATTAATCCGCCTGCGCGCGCTTTACGCCCAATAAATCCGAACAACGCTTGCACCCTTCGTATTACCGCGGCTGCTGGCACGAAGTTAGCCGGTGCTTCCTCTGTGTATACCATCACTCACACGGCCTATTGGACCATGTGACGTTTTTCTACATTGACAGGGTTTTACAATCCGAAGACCTTCCTCACCCATGCGGCATTGCTGCGTCAGGCTTTCGCCCATTGCGCAATATTCCCCACTGCTGCCTCCCGTAGGAGTCTGGACCGTGTCTCAGTTCCAGTGTGGCTGATCATCCTCTCAGATCAGCTAAGCATCGTCGCCTTGGTAGGCCATTACCCCACCAACAAGCTAATGCTCCGCAGGCCCATCTAATAGCAAGTGCTTCCAAGGAGAGGCACTCTTTCATAAACTTTTTCAATTTCGTTTATCGTATGCGGTATTAGCTCCAATTTCTCGGAGTTATCCCCCACTATAAGGTAGGTCACCTACGTGTTACTCACCCGTGCGCCACTCTACTCACTCCCGAAGGAGCTTTCTCGTTCGACTTGCATGTGTTAAGCATGCCGCCAGCGTTCGTTCTGAGCCAGGATCAAACTCTCCAAGCTAGAATTTTATTTGTTATTCGTTATTTTTAATTAACGGGTTTCCTAAGACTTCAAGTTAAAAAACTTGCTTTCGACTTAAGTAGTATAACTTCAACATTGCCCAAAGGGCGTCCACTTCAGCTCTACCGTCTTAGGTACGTCGAAAGGTTTTTAACCTTCAATCTGATCTTCCTCATCTTGGTATTGTCACCGGAGTGACAAACTTTATTAATCGTATTCAATTTTTAAAGAACATGGTGGAGATGACAGGAGTTGAACCTGCGACCCCCTGCGTGCAAAGCAGGTGCTCTCCCAACTGAGCTACACCCCCATACGTTTGCTTTTCGCAATCGCTTTAATTTCTTAGCGTGAGATGGAATTTAAGCCAGTATCCCATTAAAGTCAATAGCTTTTTCGTTTTTTTTTAAGTTTTTTTTAAGATTTAATTGATTTTTTTTCAAATACTTAGCAAATATAATCTCACACTTATTATTGATATAGGCCACAGCTTATTTGAGCACAACATCTACTGTTTACTAGGGTAGATTTTTGATTCTCTTCGCGCTATTTTCAAATAATGACATACAAAAAATTAATCAAAACTACATTTATATTTCTTATTGCCGCAATGACCTATTCTTCGTGTTCAAAAAGTAATAATCAACTAGAAGACTTACTGAATAAACCCCCATCACTTTCGGCTGAAAAACTAATTGTTGACGAAGCGGGATTATCGCGCTCAAAAGCTCTAATAAAGACGGTTAGAGGCAATGTTGAAATAAAGTTTTATCCAAAAGAAGCACCAAATACAGTCACAAGGATTCTAGAACTTATTCAAAGCGGTTTTTACGATGGTCTCACTTTCCATCGTGTAATCCCTGGGGCCCTTGTTCAAACTGGAGATCCAACAGGACAAGGATTTGGTGGAAGCGGCATTCAAATTAAAACAGAAGAAAATGCTCTCAGACATATGAAAGGAGTTATTGCCATGGCCTCAAAGAACGGTGATAAAATGGCAGACTCACAATTCTATATCACCTTAAAAGCGCTACCAGAGCTAGATGGAAAGTACACTGTTTTTGGCAAAGTTAGCTCCGGTCTTGATGTTTTAGACCAAATCATCGAGGGTGACAAAATTATCTCAATCTCGATTATTCAGAATCGTTAGCAATAAAGGTTGGCACCATTTAAATTAGTAGCTGAATTGATGTAATCATAACTTCCAGTAATCACTATCCTTTCTCTTTCCCCAACTTTTTTACTCAATAAAATCACGTAATTGACCGATAATATGTATTGTACAGGTGTACCTAGTAGCAGGAGACTAAGTGAAATTTTACATCCTATTTGCTCTATTAATTTCAACAAATCTGTTCGCTTCGAAACTGCAAGTGTCCAATGATAAGTACAACCAAATTCTCAATGATCCGCTTGTAAAGCCTCTTTATGAACAGTGTGTAAACGCAAATAGAAATGATCTTTCCACATGTATTTGGGACAAGCTCTCACAAAATCCAGATCAAAAAGAAGCTATCATGGCCAAGTACTTCTCAGACGACAGTGAGACTAAGTACTCTACTACAACGATTAAAACTGTCGATAAAGAATCTGACAAGGCCATCAAGAAACTGGAAGACTACATGTATAACAAACTCCAGGAAGCATTCTATGGAGACGTTTCTGCCGCAACAAAGGGAACGAAAGTAGTAGACCACAGAGTATTCTATTCTCTTTACAAAAACCAGGTCAGTAAGAACATCATTACGGCTATCTCTTCATATTGTATCGAGGCCGAAGCCTCAAGAACGGAGAAATTCACCTTTCGCAAAAAAGATGGCACCACGGAGCGCCTTCCATACTTTATTATACCTAAGAACGATGGCGAGCGAGAGGCCATTAGAACAAGCAATATCCAAAAACTCAAAGAAGTTTCGGGTACTTCTTCAGAGCAAAACTTAGCGTATGGAGACTGGGGTAACTGTCTGCTTTCCATCTCAAAAGTCTGTACAATGTCGGCTTCAACTGATGATGAAAAGTATTCACGAGGAAGGGCGTGTGTCGCGAGTAATTATCTAAAGCAATTAAGGCAAGCTCTGATTGCAGCTGAAACAACGGAAAAAGAGTTCGACTCACACCAAGGTGCATCGGCATTCAAAGTTTCTGCAGAGATCTATCGTGGAACAGGAAGAGGTAAAAATATTGATGACCTCACTAGTATTACTTCAAACGAATTTGTGAATAAATCGGGCTACAAAAAAGAACTGGAGGCCAAACAAGCAATTATCGATCAATGTAGACAATCTGGAGACTACGAACCCTGCCAGAAATTTTTAAACTCAGATCAAGACAAAGAACAACTTGATCAAGCTCTCTCAGAATACGACCTTCGAGGAAAACTTCTCAATGAGAAGTTACGAAACATGCAAGATGAAGAGTTAAAAAAATATTTAGAGGAAGAGGGGAGATCTCAACAAGAAATCGAGAGAGCACTGGCAAGTGATGACTCTAAACAGAGAATTAAAAATCAAATCAACGACTCATTTGAAAAAGAAAAAGAAGCAATTAAGCAACAGATCAGAGACAAAATCACGGGTTCAACTGTTGATCAAAATCTTCAAGGTCAAGCACTCGCAGACGCAATTGAAAATAAGTTTGACACTATTAATCAGGAGCTCTCTCAACAAGCTGATAGCTACACTCAATTGATCCACTATAATAATATTGTTTCAGGTTTTCTAAGTGTCGAAGACAGTAGTGGTAGAAGTGTTGGTTCAAATGTTCAATCAATTAATCGCGAGCTGTCTGATAGTGCTTACAACGGAGGGTCTGCTACAGATGGAGGGTCTGCTACAGATGGAGCACGCGTTCCGGCCAGTGGCAACAGCAATTATATGGAAGAACTTTCAGAAAAGTTAAGCGAGATGGTGAAAGGAAAGTCAGGAGAAGTTGACGAAGAAAAAGAGTCCACTCCAATTAGTACAGGAACAATTAACCAAAATATTTTCCAACTAGATTACGGTGATGACCAGACACAAGGTCAACAAAACAATCATTAGATTGATTTAACCCAAATAAAAACTTTGTTCTGGCCAGGAGGGTTTCTTCTGGTCGTTCTTGATTCGTAAAGAATTGAATCATCGACCTCCATAACATTGGCCAAAAACTCTTTTAGCAATGTTCGGTCAACATAAAGATTAAAGTAATATCCACCAGGAACAGCGAGTCCTGGTTTAACATTATCGGCTTGTGTTGCCCCATAACGCTCAAGGATATCTTTCAGCTTGTCGCGAGATTGTGATGAACGCACGGAATTAATAATGACGCGATAAACCTTACGACTTCCAAAGAAGTAATCGCGAAATCCCCCCTTACTTTTTTCCTCATACACAGACTGCTCAAGTTCCGTCGCATTGAAATCTTTTGGAAGCGCATCCCACGAAGTCAAGCTAACGTCTGATTCAGTTCCAAAAGTTGTTCCTTCAGTTAGAGACCGAGACTCAGAATCAGCAGTCCCTGTATCAATTTGATCAAAATCAATTTTTAATACACGCTCATTTGATTTGTTAATCTCTGATTGAGCAATCTTTTTAAACTTGAGAGTCTTATCGAGCCACATAAATTCAGGCTCGTAAATACTAATCCTGTTTGTCAGATGCTTCTCATACATCTGATTTCCAACCTTAACTCCATAGATCAGGAGAACTCCCAGAACAATAAGTCCAACCAGCTCACGCATGAATTTAAATTGCTTCTTAAAAGTGGCATCACTTTTAATCTTGGCAAAATTAAACTGAGGATGAATAAGGTCCTTTTTCATTTTTTCAAAAAATGAGCGCCACTCCTCATAAAGAGTAACCTCCATGGAAAGCATCACTTCGTAATCGATACTTCCAGAAACACCTTCAAGAGCAGGGTAAACTTCAGCGAGCATTTTAAAAGAGATATAGATATTATCACTTAAAATATTTCCTACCTGAAATACTTCATTGAGAGGCCCTTCAAGATGGGGAAACTTCTCCAGAAAGAATGTTCTCAGCAGATTGGCCACTTGAGAGATATCGAGGTCACCTTCCTGACACAGTTGGTGAAGATCAATATCGTGATGAATAAAAATATAAGTGATTAACTTTTCTTTAAGCCAGATAAACCATGAGGCCAGAGGTCCAATCTTGACTTCATGGGCAGCATAAGAAAATCGATCCATCATTTGACGGAAAGATAGGCCTTCTACGAAAAAAAGACTCCAAAATTCTTCAAATTCAGGGGCATATCTCCCCTGCCAGGTGATTGCTGACAGATCGAGAGAGATCCACTCTCTGAATCCATCAAAGTCAGATTTTTTTAGAATAACAGTCTCATGTTTCATAAGTTGCCGAAATATCGATATTTATCTAATAATACCCACAATTGTACCCCTTGGAAACCTTCAAAATCAGGTACCCGGCAAATTTTTGCCCTCCACATCCCCCTTGAGTCCAATATCAGTAATTTAGTATGATAGTAGTTGAGGGAAGAAGGAGTCTTCCCCACCGATTGTAAGTTAGGCAAGGATGGCCAAATGACGACAGTAGCAAGCGATATCACCTCGATGCGTGCAGCCCGTTTTAAAGAACAGGAAAGTAAGCGCCATAGCTTTGAGATAAAAAAGCTAAAGGCGGAGAATGCCACGGAATTCCAAAAAGAAGTGAAATTAAATGAAAGCGTCATCTCAAATATGAGAAGAGATTATGAGCGCAAAATTGCCCAACTAGACACAGAGCTTGAGCGAAAGCTTAACGAAATCCGTAACGACCACAAGGACAAGCTCAAAGTAGAAAATGAAAGATTAACAGCTGAAGTTGCGGACCTTAAGTCTGCGCACAATGACCAAGTAGCAGAGATTAGAGTCAGTCATCAAAATGAAATTGAAGGGCTGAATGAATCCCATCGCAACACATTGGAAAATGCAAAAACAAAATTTCTACAAGAAAAACAAAAGTGGGAAATCTAGACTAGGGGTATGTCATGAGTAACTTTCAACAAGAAACAGGTGTATTCATCAACGGTAAAGCTCAAATTATTGAGATGCTCAAATTCATGTCACCAGATGAACGCGAACGCCTACTTGAAAATATCAGAATCAAAAACCCGACTCTTGCCAGTGAGTTGATGTCTCAAAGTTTAACCTTTGATCATATTGGAAAACTAAACGAACACGAACTCAACATTATGTTTCAATACGTTTCCGCTCCAATTCTAGGTGTTGCACTTAAAAATGTAACTCAGGCGATTCAGAGAAAAGTGCTATCAATTGCACCTCGCAACTACGCGGAGGAAGCATACCGGATAATGATTACACCAATCAGTAATGAGAAGAGAGATATCAGTAGAGCACAAAATAAGATATTAAGTATTCTGATATCGCTGAGTAGAAGAAATCAAATCAACCTACACTAATAAATAAGGCCCCAATTTTGGGGCCTTTTTATTTTTATCGAGACTAAATTTAGCTCTTAAGTCGTTTCCAGTATAAGTAGAAAGATACCGCACCAAGTCCCACTAGTGAGAAAATATCCACCACTCCACTTCCAAAGATATTAATATGTAAATTCAGCTTTAGGGTTAGAAGGATTGCAAGGATCACTCCCATAATGGCCTCTCCAGCAATCATCCCAGAACTTAAGAGAACACCTTGGTCGGAGGACTCGAGTGCGCTCTCACCTTGTTTTCTATCCAATATAAAGCGAATAAGCCCACCGATGAACATTGGAACTGCAAGTGTGATTGGAAGATAAATACCAACGGCCACAGGCATTAGATAGAGCCTAAATTTCGACTTTGTTTTTACCAAGTAAGCATCAGCAATCAAAATCACGACACCAATGATAACTCCATAACCGATCATATTATATGGGAGAACACCCTTGCCAAAAATTGAGTTTGTAATAGAAGCAAAAAGTGTCGCTTGAGGCGCCTTTAGCCCAGTTCCGATTCCATAAGCATGGTGCAACAGTGTCAGAACAGGAGCAATAACAAGGGCAGGAATAACAACCCCTATAATCTGAGCAATCTGCTGACTTCGTGGAGTCGCCTTAATCAAATAACCAGTCTTTAAGTCTTGCGAGCAATCCCCGGCAGTACAGGCCGCGCAACAAACTACAGCGGCAACACCAAGTGTAGCAAGAATTGCAGACTTACCAGTATAGCCAAGAACAAGAAATAGGGCCGAAGTTCCTAAAAGCGCAGCAATTGTCATGCCCGAAACCGGGTTGTTTGAAGATCCAACTAAGCCAACAATGTAACTTGAAACCGCAACAAAAAGGAATGAAGCAACGGCCATCACTACAGTCGTTAGAATAGTGTGCCCCAAGCTTCCAATAAGATATTTGTAGAGGAAGAAGATAATTGCGATATTAATAAGAAGAAGCACAAGAATTGACATCACTCCTAAGTCGCGATCTTCACGTGCTGGCTCATTTCCACTTTTACCTCTATGGTAAGAGTGCTTGAGTTCAGAGATCCCCTTAACAAATCCTTTTCTAACAGAGAAAATTGACCAGACACCACCGACAAGCATCGCACCAACACCGAGGTAACGAATCTCTGTAGACCAAAGAGTCCAAGCGGCATCAAGAGGAGATGAAGTCAAAAGCTCTCCCTCTAATCCCATTAACGGAATTCCAATAAACCAGCCAAGGGCACCACCAACCAAAACGAGAACGGCAACTTCAAGCTTAACGATATAGCCAACTGCCATTAGTGCTGGAGAAATATCAGTCCCGAAGAACCAGGCACGATCGCCGATATTATATGCACGCTCGACAGACCCCTTCATCCATCCAAGGCCACCAGAAAGAAATTTAAATGCACCACCAATAAGGAGTCCATAAAGGATGGTCATGATCCCCTTCCCTTCACCTTTGGCACCTTCTTCTAAGACTGTTGCACAGGCAACACCTTCTGGATAAACCAGTTCTTCCTCTTCAACAATTAGAGCTCTCCTAAGTGGAATCATGAAAACAATCCCAAGGATCCCACCAGATATTGCAATCAAAGTTGTTGGCCAAAACTCGAAGTCTGTCCATGCGCCAACGATTACTAAGGCAGGTAGAGTAAAGATCACACCAGCAGCTAGCGATTCTCCAGCTGATGCCATTGTTTGAACAATATTACTCTGATGAACATCGGCCTTTTTTAAAAGACCTCTAAAGACTCCCATTGCAATTACAGCAGCAGGAATTGAAGCAGAAACAGTCATCCCAGCATAAAGACCGAGATAGACATTTGCAGCGGTCATAATAATGCCAATCACGACACCAAGACCGATCGCAGTAACAGTAAGCTCTCTTACCTTCATTTATTCCCCCATCGAATAAAGTTATATAATTAAAAAATTTACACAAACAGAAACGAAAGAACAAAAGATGTAAGATAAAGCTAGTTACTAGGCCAAGAACTGATCAGCAATAAGGCCTTCTTTCAAGGTTCCATAACGGAGACCGTACGTAGACACCTCTACTAATCGGACGTTCAGAAGCTTACACATCATTAGTGCCAATTCGGCACCAGCGGGAATAACTTGAGCTCGCTTCCCTAAAAAAGGATAAGACTCTAACAGCTCATTTGGAGACATTTTACTTAACATACCTACAAATGCCTTAAACTTATCAATTGGTATCTGCAAGTTCTGAACAGCTTCATCAGAATACTCTTCTAACTTTAAGTAGATAGCTCCTAAAGAGGTCATTGTTCCAGCTTCACATACAAGTTTATCACTTTGGTATGGTGTGAGATCAAAATTTTCATTAATCTCATCAATATTACTATCTGCAATCCCGTCTTGCTTCCACTCTGTAAATCGGACACATCCAACAGGAAGGCTGATCGATTCATTAAGAGCTCCATTGGCCACTCTCATAAATTCAGTAGAGGCGCCACCGATATCCATAATAACAAAGTCAGAGTCATTAGATCCGGCAATAACACCAAGAGAAGTGTAGTAGGCCTCTCCCTCACCAGTAATGATCTGAATATTTAATCCAAGCTCTCTTTTAATTTTTCCAAAAAATACTCTTGAGTTGCTAACGACTCGTGATGCTTCAGTCGCGGTAACAATAGCGTCTTCAGGGTTAACACCGTAATGTTTCATGACTGTGCAGTATGATTTTAATACCTCAAAAGAGTCATGCATGGCCTCACTGCAAAACTCTTTTGTCTTATCAATGCCGCGGCCGAGACCTGTTACATTGGCCTTCTTACTCTCAATATGAAATTTTCCTTCTTTATATTGTCCTACAAGAAGTAGAATACTATTCGATCCGATATCAATTGATGCACGCATATTAAAATCCAAATGACTTAAGAAGTTTTTTCACCTGTTTTTTCCCATTTTTCTTGAGATAATCGTTAACCTTCTTTTTGCCTTTATTAACGGCCTGTTTTGCTAATACTTTACCCATGGCCTTAACGGTATACTCATAATCTGGCATCAAATCGAATCCATGTCCCTTAACAAGAACAGGGAGCTTATCAGTACCAGTTGACTTTTTAACCGACTGAGAAAACTTATTATTCCCCTTAACGGTAAAGTGTAATTTTCCTTCTTTTTTCAAGTATGGTGGAGGGTAGACCTTACCATCACCTCTAATTTCAATAAGCTTGTTCACAGCAATGAAAATGAGGCTATCGACACGATAAAGACGATCAGTAAATGTTCCTCTTAACGAAGCTTGTTGAAAATTTGCCATTTTTTCAGAATTAACAGAAAAATCTTTTCCTTTCAGAAAGGTTAATTTACCAGCAAACTCATCGATGAATGATCCAAGTTTTAGTCCTTCAACTTTACCATCACGAGCACTAATGTTTGTTTTAACATTATAGGCAAGAGTATCTCCCATTTTTACAGTTCCATTAACATTTCCAGAGAAATGCCCAGTCACCGCCTCTACAAACTGTGGCAAGAATGGTCTTATGCCGAGTAAGTTGAAAGTTTGTAGTCCCAATTTAAATGTTGAATTGATACCCTTTGGATTAAAAATTGACTTGTGCTGAACTTTACACTCGCCGCCGGAATAATTAACAACCAAACTTCTTGTGGTAATGCTATTGGTTGAAATATCAATGGCACCTTTACCATTTAATGGCTGATTCGCTACTTTAATATTTACAAGATCCAAGTTGACCTTTCCACGAGGAAGTATGATTGGAGCAGCTTTTACAGGTTTAGCTTTTGCTCCATTCGCTGTGACTTGTTTCTCTTCCTTAGCAGAAGGCCTCTCCTCTTTAACCGTCTCCCTTTTTGCGTAAAGAAACTTTCGAATAAGTTTTTCCTCTAAATCGAGATTAGAAACCTTGATATTAGCAACAAATGGTTTTAGCTTTGCTAAGTCTATAGTCTTGGAGTTGATATTGAAAAATCCTGTTAAATCAAGGTTGGCACTACCTTTAAGCATATCAACTGCAACTATAGAATGTGCTTTAAAACCATCATAATTAGCATCTGCCTTAATTGCAGCAGAAAGACCATTACTAGAGACTGTCATTCCTGGAGTTAGCGAAAGCTTAAGCTTTGGACTAATCTTTGTATTCTTAATCGCAACATCACCAGTTAACGCTATCTTCGATTTTCCCGGGTTAACCTCAGAAATTGTTTGACCAGAAATTTTTAAAAGGTCAGCGACTAAAAGTCCTACGTCAATTTTAGAGAGAGCAATATTATTACCATTCAAGTCAAAGCGTGAATGAATTTTGCTTGATTCAAAAGTAGTTGTCAGATCACCAGAAATTTTGCCATTGAGACCGACATTTGCTGAAACATTTGTCTTAATGTCTGGAATAGATAGTCCTGTTCCATCCATTTTGATTTCACTAAGTTTCAACATTAATACGGATTGAAGATTCTCTTTATTAATTAGATCTTGAAGGTGCAATTCTCCAATAAGCAATGCTTTTAAAGAAAGCTTTTGTGTTTGAGACAAGTCGACATTTACCGAAGATCTAAGTTCAAATGCAGTACTCGATTGAAGGCCAAGATTCTTAATCAATAGCTTATCGAGCGCCACCTCACCTTCACTATTATCCTTCAGACGATATTTTACTTTGAGTTGCTTCAGATGGAGATCCAAGTTTATCCGCGTGGCAATTGCTGGAATTGCGACTTTTCCTTTTTTAGATCTCTCCGCTTTTTTCTTCACAACTGGCCCTGTTTCTTTTGCCCCCTCTTTAGGAAGTGAAGAAGGAAACTCCTTTTTCTTTCCTTTACTGGCCAACTCCCAGTTGTTAGTTCCTTCCATTTCACGATACATAAGTGTTGGAGAATCGAGCTTTACATCTACAGTTCCCCCACCGGTTAAAATTGCCCAAAATGGAATACGAACAGTTGCCGAAGAAATCTGTAAGAGACCTCCACCTTTCGGACGATTCTTTAAATTAAGATTTAGTTGCTCTAAGCCTAAAATTACACTTGTACCAACTCCAAGATCAATTTTACCTATTTCAACTTGCGCAGATGGAAGTGCAGATTCAATTCCCTGTTTCGCATAGGCCTTAATTTGCTCAGGCGTGATCACTTTTGAGATATAAAAAATCACCCCGCCAAATGCTAATGCAACAACAAGCGATGCCACTCCTAAAGCAATTAGAATCTTCTTTTTCATATTTTAACCTTTGCTATTTTTTAAGATATTAACTTAAGAAATTATCGCCGAAGAGGCTCTTTTAATCAACTTGGGGCAATCTGTACTAATTAAAGTAAAGTTAAAGGAGCAAACCTAACCATGAATTTTTTGCGGGACCCATCAGAAAATTTTATTGTTACTTTTTCATCATTTCCAGAGCCATCTGACTGTAAAACAGACCCATCGCCATAGATAGCGTGTTTAACCTTAGATCCTTTAGGGAATTTAGCTGTTACAACAGGGGATCTGACTTCAAAAACAGGTTCATCATACTCGATTTCTTGAGACTCATTATCCCAATTATCCTCTTGAAATGAATTCAAAGAACTTGAACTACGAGTTCCGGCAGGGCGATCCCAAGAATAATAATGCTCAGGTATTTCAAGAATAAAGCGACTGGGGCCATTAAACTTGACTTGACCAAAGAGCAATCGCCCCTGTGCAAAAGTGATATAAAGCCTTTCCATTGCCCTTGTCATGGCCACATAAAAGAGGCGACGCTCTTCCTCAATCCGATCGCCACCCTCTTCAACACTTTGAAAGGATGGAAACAGATTTTCTTCTGCTCCTGTCACGAAAACATAGGGAAACTCAAGTCCTTTTGCTCCGTGAACCGTCATCAGTGAGACTTCCCCCTGATTCTTATCATCTTCTTCTTTTGTCGTATCAAGTGTAATCGTCTCAAGAAATCCCAATAGACTTGCGTCTTCAGAATCACTCTCAAATTGAACAATAGCTGACTGAAGCTCTTCAAGGTTTTCCATTCTTGCTTGAGATTCATAGTCAGCAGAAGCTCGTAGGTGATCCCAATAGCCTGATTCAAAAAGAAGTTTCTCATAAATGACAGAAGGCTTCTCTTTATTTTCAGATAGCAATGATACTTCCTGAATCAACGAGACAAAGCTTCGAAGAGATGACTTAACTTTTGCACTAAAACGAATATGCTTGTAATTTTCTGGGTTATCAACAATGTCTTCCATTACTTTCCACAATGAGACACTATTTTTAACAGCAAGATCTTCCATCTTTCTCAGACTGACCGCACCAATTCCTCGCGTTGGAACATTAATAATGCGACTTAATGCCAAAGAGTCCTGATCGTTAACTATTAATCTGACATAGGCCAAAAGGTCTTTAATTTCTTTACGATCGTAGAATTTAACCCCTCCGACAACGCGGTAAGGGATACGATTTGAGCGAAGATAATCCTCAACAATTCTTGATTGAGAATTGGTTCTATAAAAAACCGCCATATCTCTGAATTCTGTCCCCTCGTCTGATAACTTCAATATCTCACTTGCAACAAATTCAGCTTCGGCCTTGTCACTTCCCAGCTCTTTGATAATGATAACTTCACCGTCATCATTATCGGTCCACATATTTTTTCCTTTTCTCATTTCATTGTTTGAAATGACATGAGTTGCAGCTTCGATAATCCTCTTTGATGATCGGTAATTCTGCTCAAGTTTAATCAGCTTAGATTCAGGAAAGACTTTCTCAAAATCCAATATGTTTCTAATGTCAGCTCCACGCCAAGAATAAATTGATTGGTCTTCATCTCCAACCACACAAACGTTGCGGCTGAGACTACTCAACTTCTCCATTAAAATAAACTGAGCGCGGTTAGTATCTTGATACTCATCAATAAGTAGGTATTTAAATCTCTTTTGATAGCGTTCAAGGACTTCTGGGTGTTTCTCAAAAAGCTGAATAACTCCAGTGATAAGGCCACCAAAGTCTACAGCGTTCGCCTTATTGAGTTCAGCCTCAAATTCTTGATAGAGCGAATGGAACTCATCATCAGGATCAACAACAGAGTTCTCTTCAATCTCTCTTCCCAGATAATGACCACTATTTTTTACAGAATCAATATAACGGAGAATCTCAAAAGGTGAAATCTCTTTTGGACTAATTCCGTGTCTGGACATTAATGCCTTAACAATTGCTTTAGATTCTGAATCATCATAAATCGTAAAATTACGACTTAAACCAATATAGCTGGCTTCAGAGCGCAGAACATTGGCACAAAAAGAGTGGAAAGTTGTAAGCTTTAGCGCTCCAATATCCATTTCCATTTCTGCAGCGACACGCTCACGCATCTCTCTTGCGGCCTTATTTGAAAAGGTAAGGGCCAAGATTTGAAAAGGGCTGATTTTTAATTCTTCTAAAAGATACATGATCCGTGTCACAAGAGTTCTGGTTTTACCAGAGCCCGCACCGGCCAAAATCATTACTGGCCCATCTGTTTGAAGAACAGCTTCTTTTTGCGCGGGATTTAAACTCTCCAGATCAATCATAGTACCTACTCTACAGTAACAGACTTGGCCAAGTTACGAGGCTTGTCGATGTCAGTACCTTTAAATTTGGCCATATAATAAGCTAGTAACTGAGTAGCAACATTCATATAAAGTGGAGTGAGCTCACCTAATTCTGACAAATCTAATGGGATATAGTAATCACTGATGTCTCTAGCATTGTGATCATCCTTAGGTCCAATTGTCACAATCACACCACGACGTGCTTTAACCTCTTCAATATTTGAATAAGTCTTTTCATAAAGTTCATCGCTAATGAGGGCAATATTAACCATCAAATCGTCAATAAGAGCGATTGGTCCGTGCTTAAGCTCACCAGAGGCATATCCTTCTGCATGAACATAAGCGATCTCTTTTAATTTAAGTGCCCCTTCTAGTGCAATTGGATATTCACGCCCTCTACCTGTAAAGATAAATCCTTTGTGAAGATAGATGGCCTCAGCAATTTCTTTGATATGGTCGACATTATCCAAAAGGTCTTGAATACGATCTGCTAAAATTGAATAGTTGTGAGCAATTTTATCCGCGTCAAGAGTAGCGCTCATCGCGGCAGTCATAAGGTGTCCAGTAAGGGCCTGTTGGGTGAAGGCCTTAGTTGAAGCAACCCCAATTTCCATTCCTGCCTTGATCAAAAGGTTATAATCACATTCGCGATAAAGAGTTGAACCCTCTACATTTACAATGGCAAATGTTTTTAGACCACATTCTTTGCAGAGTGCTTGCGCTGCGAGTGTATCTGCCGTTTCACCAGACTGGCTGATAAACAACCCAACTTCATCAGCGCAGAGAATTGGATCGCGATAACGAAACTCACTTGCAAGTTCTACAGAACATGGAATTCTTGCAGTTTTTTCCAAAAAGTTTTTAATCACTAAACCAGCATGCCAAGCTGTTCCACAAGCGATAATGTGAAGTCTTTTAGGTCTTTCTTTTACAATACTCGAAAGAATATCTTTTCCTGGACCTAGAGTGTAATACTGAGAAAGTGCTCTGATAAGATGAGGTTGCTCATAAATCTCTTTAAGCATGTAGTGCTCAAATTCACCCTTTTCAGAAACTTCAAGAGACATCTCTTGTTTTTTGACCTTAAAGCGCGTTGACTCTGACTTATCTAGTTCAACAAATTTGATCAATCCCTCATGTTCAACACTCAATGAACAAAGAACATTGTCCTCTGGGAAGATAATTTCTTCTGCAATTCCTACAAGAGCATACGGATCAGATGAGACTAGCGCTTCACCTCGATGAATATTAACGCCGCATACTAAAGGTGCTCCACGCTTAATTGAAAGCATTTCACGTGATCCCTTCATAATGATTACAAAGGCAGAGTTTCCACGGATCTTTTTGAATGAATTAATAATCGCATCGTGAAGAGGAACATTATTAAGAAGCTCCATAACCATGAGACCCAAGAATACTTCGGAATCAGTATCAGAAGTAAACTTAAGCCCAGCCGCTTCAATTTCAACTCGAAGTTCGTTGTGATTTTCAATAATTCCGTTATGAACAATTGAGATCGAGCGGTCATCATCAATAGCGATAGTATCACTCAGATGTGGGTGGGCATTTAAGTCACTGACTTCCCCATGGGTTGCCCAACGAGTATGGCCGATACAAGTGTGAGATTGGGCATCTATTTCAGTGATAAGCTCCTTGAGATTCTCAACTTTTCCCTTCTTTTTATGAAGAGCGAGCTCACCATTTTCCTTTTTAAAACAAACACCTGCGGAGTCATATCCTCTGTATTCCAAACGGCGAAGACCTTCAAGTACAACCTCTACAGAGTTATTTGGACCAATGTGACCAACAATTCCACACATTTTATTTACCTCATTAAATATAGTTCTTTTTTAGTAGCAAAGAAGCTACCACAAATTGCACAATAATAAAAAGATAGGAGGCTTACTTTTTCGTTTTTAGAAATCGCTTTGCCATATTCTCTTTTGTCATCTGTTTACCGCGAGAAATAGCAAAATCGCCATCTTTCATTGAATTTGTAACAGTTGTCGAACTGGCCACAAAGCAGTTGTCACCAATGGTAACAGGAGCAACTGTTTGGCTATCTGATCCGATGAAAGTGTTCTTACCAATTGTCGTTTTATGTTTATTGGCCCCGTCGTAGTTACAGGTGATGAAGCCACATCCAATATTGGTATTATCTCCAATTTCAGCATCGCCGACGTAGCTTAAATGACTAACCTTTACTCCTCTATGGAGCTCTGACTTTTTGATTTCAACAAAATTACCAATCTTTGACTCCTCACCAATAACTGCTTTAGGGCGAAGTCTTGCAAATGGACCGATGACCGCTTTCGAGCGAACATGGCACTCTTCCAATACTGAGTATGACTTAATCTCAACGGAATCATCAACTTTTGAGTCCGTAATCACAGAACCAGCGCCGATTACGACATCAGTACCAATTGTTGTTTTTCCTTCAAGAATAACATTTGGATAAATCAGAGTTCCCTCACCGATTGAAATCTCCCAATCGATGTAAGTGCTTCTAGAGTCCATAAAGCGAACTCCAGAATCCCTTAATTGAGCATTCTTTTCTTGGCGTAGTTTTTCACTAACAAATTCAAGTTGCTCGAGAGTATTAACACCAACGAAGGTCTCGGCATTATCGAAGAGCACTGGTTTCACTGAGAAGTGATCCTGAAAAAGATCGGTAAGATAGAACTCTCCCGATTTATTCTTACAGTCGACATTGTCTAAGTGTTCGAGTACGAAGGCAGTTTTAAAGATGTATAGACCAGAATTAACTTCTTTGATTTTTCGAATTTCTTCTGATGCGTCTTTTTCTTCTACGATATGGAAGCCACGATCAGATCGGACAATACGGCCGTACCCTTTTGGAATCTCGGTTTCAAATGTTCCCGCGACGCCGGTTAATCCTTCATTCTCAAGAACATTCAATAGTGTGCTTAAATCATTTTCACGAATAAGCGGAGTATCTGCGCAAATAACAATGGTGTAATCCAATTCTTTTGCTTTTGGGTTTCCCTTAAAGTAAGAACGAAGTGCATCAGCCGTTCCCAACTGCTTCTCTTGAACCGCGTATTTAAGCTTGTTCGTTGCTCCATAGCGATCGTTAAGGTAACCCTCAACCATTTCCCTCATATGTCCAGTAACTGCGGTTATTTCGCCCTCTAGATCGTTTTGCTGATAGAAATTAAATAGAGCATTAACTGGAAAATCGACAAGCGAAAGACCTAATGCTGGGGCCAATGGCTTTGGAAGAGAAAGCTTCAGTCTTGTACCTTGCCCCGCGGCAAGGATTGCCGCACCTATCGTTTTCTTCATCTATTTATCTCCTACTTAACAACAATGATTATTTGCTAATTAAAATAATATCTTTTAGGCTTCAATACTTACCCAAAAACATCAACTTTTCAAATAGTGCATACAATCTAATCACTTAACAAATATGACATTTTTTCTCACATAATACCCGACAATTTTACTCTGTAACTTATTAAAAAAATTAGATAAGCACGTAGAAAATCCTTAAAGATATCTGGATATTAACCCGATCAATTAGATGGAAACGTGACCTAAGGATAGGGCCATATTGAAGGAGACTGTATGGTTACAAATTATGAAGGGGATAGCATCGAGTTTAAGGACAAACTCCCCTTATTACCAATCAGGGATATTGTAGTTTATCCGTTTATGATTCTACCACTATTTGTGGGAAGAGAAGCTTCGATACAAGCTGTCGATCATGCTCTTAATCAAACGGATAGATTAATCTTACTAGCAAGCCAGAAAGAGATTACTGCTGAATGCCCCACACCTGATGAAATATATGAATTGGGAACAGTGGCGATGATCATGCGTATGAGAAAGCTCCCAGACGGAAGAATTAAAATTCTGATCCAAGGACTTTCAAAAGCACGAATCACTAGCTTTGAGCAAAATGAACCTTTCTATGTTGCAAACGTAGTAAAGGTTGAAGATCAAACTGCTGATGATGACTCGGTAGCGGTTAAAGCGCTCATGAGAAACATTAGAGAGCAACTTGAGAAAGTGATCAATCTCGGAAAAACACTATCACCTGATATACTTATGGTACTTGAAGATATTCAGTCTCCAGGTAGACTTGCTGACCTTGTCGCATCTAACCTTAATCTTCACGTTGCCGAAGCTCAGATGATTCTTGAGATTACTGATCCAATTGAAAGACTTCACAAGATTAACGATATTCTCTCAAGAGAGCTTGAAATCCTAGCAATGCAGTCAAAAATTAAAACTACTGCAAAGGGTGAGATTTCAAAAACTCAAAAAGAGTACTTCTTAAGAGAGCAAATCAAAGCGATCAAGAGTGAGCTAGGTGACCAAGAAGCACCTGAAGCGGAAGATGAGCTTTCAGAATTCAAAGCAAAAATTGAAAGAGCTGGTATGCCTGAAGAGGCCCACAAAGAAGCGATGAAGCAACTTTCTCGTCTTGAGAAAATGCACCCAGAGTCATCAGAGTCAGGAGTACTTCGCACATACTTGGAGTGGATGACAGATCTTCCATGGAGTATTGCTTCAGAAGAAAACCTAGATATTAAGACAGCAAAAGATATTCTAGATGAAGATCACTTTGACCTAGAAAAAATCAAAGTGAGAATTCTTGAGCACCTTGCAGTTAGACAACTTAAAGGTGGGAAAGTTAAAGGACCAATCCTTTGCTTCTCTGGACCTCCAGGTGTTGGTAAGACATCTCTAGGGAAATCAATTGCACGCGCAACAGGACGTGAATTCATTAGAATGAGTCTTGGTGGCGTTAAAGACGAAGCTGAAATTCGTGGGCACAGAAGAACTTATGTTGGAGCAATGCCAGGTCGCTTTATTCAAGCAATCAAGCAAGCAAAGACCAATAATCCAATGATTCTTTTGGATGAGGTTGATAAACTAGGTGGAGACTTTAAAGGTGATCCATCAAGTGCTCTACTTGAAGTTTTAGACCCAGAACAAAACTCTACTTTTAGAGATCATTACCTAAATGTAGAATTTGATCTATCAAATGTAATGTTCATTGCAACAGCGAACGTACTTGAACAAATTCCAGCTCCTCTTCGCGATAGAATGGAAGTGATTAATCTTTCAGGATATACAAGAGAAGAAAAAGTTGCGATCAGTAAGAAATACCTTATTCCTAAGCAAATGGATGAAAACGGTATCACTGATGAGCAAGTTGAATTCACTGATGAAGGTGTGAAGAGTGTGATTGAGGGATTTACCTCAGAAGCAGGTCTTCGTAATCTTGAAAGAAGAATTGGTTCACTCTGTAGAAAAGTTGCTATGAAAATTGCTACAGGTGAAGAAGGAAAAACTCATATTATTCCTGATACAGTTGAAGATCTACTTGGCCCAGCTCTCTACACACAAGATGATTATAAAGAGCTCGATGAAGTTGGTGTTGCCACAGGTCTGGCCTGGAGTGCCGCTGGTGGAGCTGTTCTTTCAATCGAGTCTACTAAAATGCCTGGAAAAGGATTAACTCTTACAGGTCAACTTGGTGACGTAATGAAAGAGTCTGCTCACGCAGCAGTAGGTTACATCAGAAGTAAAGCTGAGGAACTTGGAATTGATCACGAAGAGTTTGAAAAAAATGAATTTCATGTTCACCTTCCAGCAGGTGCGATCCCTAAGGATGGACCAAGTGCAGGTATTACTCTCGCGACAGCTCTCGTTTCGTTACTGACAGACTGTGCTGTTAGCAAGGATGTTGCGATGACGGGTGAAATCACACTAACAGGTAAAGTCTTACCAATTGGTGGATTAAAAGAGAAAGCACTCGCAGCTATGAGAATGAATATTAAAACAATTATCATTCCATGGAAGAACAAAAAAGACCTCGCTGATATTCCAGAGGAATTCCGCAATAAGTTAAACTTCATTCCTGTAAAAACTTTTAACGAAGTTCTGAACATCGCCCTCGTGGGATGGGAAGAGAGGATGAAGCTAGTGAATAAGAAGCTCGAAAGACAAAGAGCTGAAGTGCCACAATCGCTACCGCCGGTTGCAGCATAGAAAAAGCCCCCGTAAATGGGGGCTTTTTTTAGATGCTTTTTACTTTCCCCCACCTAAATTATTCGTTAAAATCTAAAAGTATTTATAATTAAAGGATTAATTATGGCCGAAGCAATTCCACTCAAGATTGTAGTCATTGATGACTCTGATTTTTCAAGAAAAGCAACAATAGAGATCCTCACGGAAGCAGGATACAACGTTGTAGGCGAGGCCAATAGTGCTGAAGGCGCAATGAACCTAATTGCAACAAGTAAGGCCGATTTATACATTATTGATGTGGTAATGCCTGAAGTTAGCGGAATTGAGCTAGCAAAATTGATCTCAGAAAAGTCTATTGGGGTTTACATCATCATGATGTCATCTCTTTCCAACGAAAATATCATTATCGAATCGATTTCAAGTGGAGCTCTTGATTTTCTCCAAAAACCATTTGAAAAAAATGAGCTCTTAAGCTCTGTTGGAAAAATTGATGCAATGAAGAACTCTAATGGTTTCTAAGTCTCTAATAAAGCGTCTTCTCAAGTTTGCGCTGTATTTTTCATTATCATTCTTAATCTTATCGATACGAGTTGGTGAAAAACCAATTTTTAGACACTTAGATGGAGTCTTTACCCCATACTCAAAAGTGTTATTAAAAAGCACAAAAAATCAGGTACTCAAAGGCCTCACATTCATAAGGACAAAAGTACCTGATTTATTTGCAAGTAACCAAACGGTTGCTAGTAATTCAAAGAGACAGGCGTTCCCCAAAAGAAATAAGTACGGTCATCAGACTTATGGGGTCAAAGAGAGAGAGGAAATGCTCAATCGCCTATCAAACTCTTTGCAGAAACGGTAAATCTCTTATTCTACTGCAGTTTTAACTTCAGCTTTCTTGTTTTTCTGAACATATTGCTCAGCTAATGAAGCTAGTTTCTTTACGTCTTTACCAGCTACTCGTGCTTGTGAAGACTGAGTTGAAGAACAATTTGACTTCAAAGACTCACTCGCAAGTGCAGATCCAGTTAGTAGTAGTGATACAGTTACGATTGTAATTAGTTTTTTCATGGCTTCCTCCCGTTCTCTTGCTTTATACAGTGCAGGGATCGTGCCAAAACTATAAACGTATTTTCAGGTAGATACACAAAAGGTCAGTGTACACATTGTGCACACTGGCTAATTTTTTGACGACAGTTTTGAATTATTAGGTATTTAGAAAATTGTTAGAAAAAGAAGGTCCCTATCCCTGGGACCGGGACTATCCGGTCAAAGGTCCGCTGGCGACTTTGGCCTGGGGACATTTAACAACACTGATTATTCGATATTAGTTTTAACTTCTTTTTTAGTGCTCTCAACATATTGCTGTGCTAGTTCACCAAGTTTTTTAACATCCTTACCTGCAACTCTGGCCTGTGAAGACTGTGTAGCGCTACAGTTTTTTGGCTTTAGCGACTCAGAAGCAAGTGCTGATCCAGCTAATAGTAGTGATACAAAAGTGATTGCTAATAGTTTTCTCATAAATCCTCCAATGTTTAGCTCTCTCACTTAATAACGTTGCAGGTATCGTGCCAAAAATGGCATTCAGTATTCAACTACTTACAGGTGACGAAAACAACAACATAGTTACAAAACTGGCAGCTGTATAAACATTCGACAAAAAAGTTAGACAGTTATGGAATAAATATAGTGAGATTTAAAAAAAAGAAAAGCGCTGCCATGAAGGCAGCGCCAATCGACCTGAAATTCAGGTTAGATATAAATTACTTGAAAACGATAAGTTGAGATAAATAGAGACTACTCTATTTTTACATTCTTCATTTCTTCTACGTATTCGCAGCTACCGTCATCTAGGTAATGACCGCATTTGAAGAATTTGTTGTCCCAAAGAATCTTCTCAGGATTCCACATACGCTTGTTGTTAAAAACACAAGTACATGGAGTATCTCCCGTCTTTTCACCAACTTTACGACTTGTCTTCTTTGTATCCGCTGCCGTAGCAACAGAACTAGCTAGTACACATAGTGTGAAAAGTGTTAATCCGATCTTTTTCATAGTTCTTACCTCGTTTTCTCGATTCTAATCCAGTTTTGTATAAACTCCAAATTATCGGTTAAATAAGGAGTTTTTGCCCATATCGTTGCCTTAAAATGTTGCCACTAGAGATTTAAATTCACTCCAGCAGGCTTCACAATCGCCAGCAATGATTGGAATGCTTGTGTCACTTGTAGCGCCATTCTTTGTCCTGCCTTTGACTCAACTTTCTTGATTTCTCCATAGTTGTCATAGGCCACATTGATTTTTCCAACATTCTTCATCTCAATTTGAACAGGCTTGTCCATTGCATTGTATTTGAATGTTAAAACGCGCTCTTTGTTCTTATCCTTTTTAGAGTCTACCATCTTAGTGATACGCCCCTTACGATCGTATACTAAAAGAACTGACTTACCTTTGTTGTTAACTGCTTTTGAA
Source organism: Bacteriovoracaceae bacterium (assembly GCA_965140515.1). Taxonomy (GTDB): domain Bacteria; phylum Bdellovibrionota; class Bacteriovoracia; order Bacteriovoracales; family Bacteriovoracaceae; genus JAGLCH01. The sequence continues at coordinate 378,158 of OZ223251.1, forward strand.
AGGTTCCCTTTTCTGTCGTATGTGAACTGAGTCCATCCTTTCTTATCAGTAACTTTCGCGATTTTATTGAATTTTTTATCATATTCAATGCGATAAAAATCTCCGCGAGAATTGCTCTTCTCAGTTAGAAGACCGTTGTCATACTTAAAGTTAGTAATGAACTTTCCTCTCGCAATTTTAACAGGCAGAGAATCTTCATTGTAGATTGTCTCAGTAGTAACTCCACTGATGACTGTCTTAATACGATATGTGTATTGCTCACCATCAGTTTTAGTTTTAATCTCATACTCGTAGTGATTTTTTACATCTTTACCATTTGGACGTTTTTTAAGAACATCAGTCCAATAGTGAAAGTTTTTATTTTTAGGATTTGCCCCATATGCATATCCAGTAACTTCTCCATTACGACTTGTTACTTGAGAAACAAATTGTGTCTTTTTCTCATAATCAACACTCATCTTAGTTCCATCATCATATGCAACAGAAGTCAGATTGTGGTATGGATCGTATGTGAAAGTATACTTGTTACCAGCAACGTCGACAGATCCTACAAGATTGTAGTTAGAGTCAAATTTATAAGATGCTGCTTTCCCACCCGTTGACCAAATTTTCTTGATTTTATTGTTTGGATACCACTCGAAGAAAAGTTGCTTCGCCTGTGAGTCCTTCATTTTAACAAGGTTACCGTTACTGTTGTAAGAGAATGCAACATTGTAGCCATTCTTAAGTACGATTTTGTTAAGTTTACCAGCTTTTGAGAAATGCTCTTCTTTACCACTGTTATAAACACGACGATAGCTATCTTTTGTAACGATGAGCTTTTGAACACCTCTAACATTTGAATGAAGAACAGTCCCAGCAGCTAGGCTTGATGAAACACCATATTTTCTTGCAAATGCCTGACGAAGCTCGGCGTCGTTTTTAAATCTTTTAAGATACTCAGCTTCATCTTTTGGAGTAATCGAACCGCGCTTTCTCATCGCACTGATAATTTTCTTCGCTGCAGACTCAGGGTCAATTGCAGTATTAGGAACAAAGCGAGTTAGTGCACCTGCTCCATTTTCATGGATTACAACAGATCCATCTGGAGAAACAGTCAGATAAGTCTCATAATTACTTCCCCACCCAAAACCAAACCAACCATTCTCAGTTGATTTTGAATTATAGGTACGAGTAATCTCAAGATCCTGCCCCCCACCTGGAACAATGATGTCTGTATAAGACACATAAAAGTTCCCGTTTTTAAGATTCACCCCCGCTACTGCCGAAAAACTGACGGCCAGTAGAAACAGAAATTTAACCATTTTCATCACAATACATCCCTCGTTAAATCCGAATTACGGTTATCTACCGTCTCATCGGAGTATTTAAATCAACACTTTAATTAAACTTCAATATTAATAATTTTGAGAATAATCATCATTCCGATGGCATCTAAAACGATTGCACCGACCACCATTGCTATACTTATGGGGTTTGTGAACATTTTAACAACACCTTCAGGATTCGATAAACCAAACATAATACCGATAACAAATGGCATAGCTCCAATGGTGTATGCCTGAACCAGTCCCTGGGCGATATAAGTATCAATTTTTTGCTGAAGTCTAATCCGCTCACGGATAACTGCAACAATAGTATCAAATGTTTCCGCGAGGTTACCACCGGTTTCCCGCAGAATATTAATAGATGATACAAACATATCATTATCTTCGAGAGGTATTCTCGTCGCCAAGTTTTCAAAGCACTCTTCCAGCGGAACCCCCACCCGATTCTGCTGTAGGATTACATTGTATTCCTGAGAAATTGGGGGAGGCATCTCATCCACAACCATGCCCAAAGCCTGAGGTACAGAAAGTCCTGCACGAATACCGTTTGAGAGAAGAGTTAAGCTATCAATTAATTGTCCTTGATAACTCTTGATTCTTTTTTTCACCAAATGACGAACAAATGGTCTTGGAATTTTCCAACCAACAAAAGAAAGGACCACACCGAGAAAAAAACCGAACCCCCACATGGAAAGGATTCCAAAAACAATCAAAACAATAAATCCAAGTCCAAAAGATAAGAAAAGTAAGGCGTAGGTGATGTATTCAGGCTTAACATCGATGAACAAACGCTCAAACTCTTCAAGAATATAGTTCCTTGTTCCAAAGGTCTGCTGTTCAATCCATTCAAAGATACGATTACTGTATCTAAAACAAACAGCAAAAATTGTCAGACCGATTAATCCGACAACACCAGAATGGCCAAGCAAATCTCCAACTAGAGTTACTTCATTCACATTAAGCTCTCTTCACTATGCCGTAGTAAACAGCCCACGTGGTACGTTATATCCCTTACGCTCTAGCGATTCGATAAACTTAGGGATAAATCCTGTGGCCTGAAATTTTCCTACAATCTTTCCACTTTTATTAATTCCTTCCTGTTTAAATAGGAAGATATCTTGCAATGTTACAACATCACCTTGCATACCACCGATCTCAGTAATATGAGTTACCTTTCTTGAACCATCGTCTAGACGCTGCTGCTGTACAATCATATGAACAGCATTAGCGATCATCTCTCTAATCGCTCTTGGACTGAGTCCAGCACCAGCATACTGTACAAGAGTCTCAAGTCGCCCGATACATTCACGTGGATTATTCGAGTGGACGGTAGTTAGAGATCCATCATGCCCAGTTCCCATCGCCTGCAACATGTCGAGAGTTTCCCCACCACGACACTCGCCGACGATGATACGGTCTGGACGCATTCTCAAAGTTTGCTTAACAAGACAACGAATATCGATTTCGCCATCTCCCTCAAGAGATGGAGGTCTTGTTTCCAATCTTACAACGTGTTCTTGCGGCAAGTTAATCTCAGCAGAGTCCTCGCAAGTGATAATACGCTCATTGGCCTGAATAAAGCCTCCGAGAATATTGATAAGAGTTGTCTTACCAGAACCAGTACCACCAGATACAATAATATTTCGGTGGGCCTCAACTGCTATTCTTAAAAAGTCGGCCATGGCCTGAGTCACTGAACCGTAGTCCACTAAATGTTTATATGTCAGGCGCTCTTCTGGGAACTTTCTAATTGTGATAGTACAGCCATCAATCGAACACGGTGGAATAACAGCATGTACACGTGAACCATCACGAAGACGAGCATCAACGTATGGAGTTTTCTCATCAATACGACGACCGATTGGCGCAACAATACGCTCAATAACATTTAAAACCTGTCTATCATTAGTAAAGGTAATGTCAGACAAGCGAAGCTTACCGCTATGCTCGTAATAAATTTTACTAGGTCCACAAACCATAATCTCAGTACAGTTTTTATCTGCAAGAAGATCTTCTAATGGACCTAATCCCAAGGCCTCGTCTAAGATTTCTTTTACGATTTGATTCATATCTTCGCGAGACTTGAGGATTGATTTTGTATCTTCTTTTCCTAAGAGCTCGACGACAAGTTTTCTAGTCTGCTCTTTTAAGATAATCATTGCCTTTGGATCATTATCATCCGCGGCATTTTTCATATCCATCTCTTCCACAAGACTCTTATGGATTCTCGACTTTAAATCAGTCCACACATTTTTTGAGGCGCCACTTTTCGCTTCACCGCCTCCTTTAGCTGCACTTCGCTTTCCAGCATCAGCAGGCTTATTGAGCTTCTCCAGAGTTTTTAGAACATTTTTTTGAATTAGCTTACGAGAACATTCCAAGACCCCTTTAGCAAAAGGACTACTTGGAAGAATTGTCATTAGTGCTTTCCCCTTGTTAAGAGCACTAACACATGACTGATCATCTTTTGGAATCACCGAGAAAACAGGTTTTCCAACCTGACGCCCCACAATGTCGGGGCTAACAGGGTGACCTTTTTGATGTTGATTCAAAATGAGCTGAATCATATCTTTTGGAAAGAGCATTGTGACGAGCTCTTGATAAAGTCGTTTTGTCTGGTTCACAGCAAGAATATCTGGAACAGTAACCATGAAAATCAAAGTAGCGTGTTCCAACGCCTTAAGTGCCAAATCATTGAGTTCACTTCCACAATCAATGATTGTCGTAGGGAAGATGTTAGTCACAGCTTTAAGCGATTTTCCAAGCCCTTCGACATTGATATTTTGAGCGGCCGTTGGGTCATTAGGCATTCCTATATACGAAACATTCTGAGGATTCCCTGCAAGGAATGCCTGAATTGAGCGAGGATCAATTGCACCTGAAAACTCAGAGAGATCCTTTATTGTTTTCTTTGGCTTTAGGCCTGTAATAATATTTTGATCCCCACTGGCCTTCTGATCAAAGTCAAGTAGTAGAACTTTTCCACGTGCTTCCTTAGAATACGCATACGCAAGGTTTGCTGCGACTTGGGACTTACCAACCCCACCTTTTCCACCAATAATAGCAATAATATGACCGGCCACGCTTTCCTACCTTCTTCTCTTTCTAAACTTTCGCTTGATGTCTTCAGTCCCTGTTGAAGCTGATTCAATAATTTCAGGAGTAATGAAAACAACGAACTGACTCTTGTTACTCAAATATGATTTTGATCTCAAAAAGTTAAATAATGGTGTCCCGTTATCATACTCATCGACACCATATGGAGGGTTTCGGTCAAAGCCTGTAGAGGTTTTATTGATAACGATACCCCCTACAACAGCAGATTCTTTGGACTTAACAACCATCTCTGTTGAAATATTATTTGAAAGTGTTTCAGGAGGATCACCCACATTTGAACTAACACTTACTCCAATTTTAAGATCGATTTTCTCCTCCGCGAGGATTGAAGGAGTAACTCCTAGACTGAATCCACTGACAGCAGTCTCAGACTTTGTAAAATCCCCCGTTCCCAATGCAAATGGCTTCGATGATTCCTTACTAATTTTTCCTTCGACCTTATTTTTAACGACAATTACTCCAGATTGAATAACCCTTGCATGACCAGCATTCTTCGCAGAAGAAAGTTTTGGGAAGAGATTTGAAATAGTTGCAGTAAGTGTCGACCCACCAGATTTAGTTGTAAGTCCCCCATCAGTTCCACGACCAATCTTAATTTCTCCACCTGTCCCAGACATCAGTGGTGCCCATTTAAAACCAAAAATCTTGTTATAGTCTTTTGATAGTTCTACAAACTGAGCCGTAATTTTGATCAATTTTGGGATTGGTGCAGGCTTACTTTTTCTATTTACGGCAATAAAGTTTTGAATGATCTCTTTCTTTACACTCTCAACTGCTTGTTCCTGCTGAGCCAAGCTTTTAATATTATCTGGAAGATAAGCAGCAGCGATGTTGAATGCTTTTGTTTTCATGGCATCAGCTTCGACAAATCCATCCAACCAAAAAAGCTTATTCACAACACTAACGCGTACGTTTTTCATCCCATTGGCCTGAATCGCTTCTTGCATTTTTTGAGCGATCACACGCTGAGTGTGAGGAGAAAGCTCAACGAGACGAATTACATCTTTGAATTTATCGTTATTTAAAATAACAACGACTTTTCCGATATCACTTGGGACAACGATCTGACCACCTACGTAGACACTCTCACCTTTGATGCCAATCTCAAGCCCCTCGACATCACCAATAAAACTTTTCAGTTCTTGAACAGTTTTCGAAAGAGCGTTAGCCGTTACACGAACCATGTATTTAGCCTTGATATCTCCTGTACTCATTTCACGAAGGATAACAGAAGTTTGACCTGGCTTAATTCCTTTGAAAGTAATCTCTCTTTTCTGAGGAATCATTACTGTCCGCAGGATTGATGCATTACCAATTTGAACATTTGTATCTGCGTTAAAGTCAAATTTTTCGATATAATCAATCCCAAGGATAACTTCAATCTCTTTTTCGATTTGCCCAACAGTCTTCACATCTTGAGCGTTAGCAAATGTGCAGCTCAAGAGGAGTATTAAAAATGTTGTCAATAAAGATATTATCTTGGTCATATATTCTATTTTCTTTGTTGGTATTTTTGATTGAAATACTGTTTCGCTTCTTGACGATCTTCAGGATTAAGAATTTCAAAAATTCTCGTCGCTCCAGTTTTAACTTGTCCTCTATCGTTATTATTTCTCAAACTGAGAAATGGTCTAGCTCCACCAAATGTTAAGAGATAAGTTAGCTTCTGCACTTCATTCGGAGTTAGCTCAAGAGTAACTGTATTATATTTTGTATAAGTATTGAGATTCATTTTCTTGATTACATCTGGAGTTTTCACCCCCATGATTGGAATCGAGTTTGTAATATTGAACCCAGTCGATAATACAATTACGTCTTGAAGAACAGTTTGAACTTTTTGTTTGTCTTTTCTACCTGCAGCGAACTCAATGGCAGCGAGTACGTCAACGCGATCACCAGGCTTAATCAGTTTACTTACCGCTTGTTGATCACTGATGGTAATTGCCATCGCACGCTTACCAACACTAATTTGTCGTGCCAAACCTGTTTTCGTTCCAGGGTATGTGACACGCGGTTTTGTAATCTGTTCTCCCTTTTGAATAGGAACAGTTGCAACTGTGTTTTCAATTTCCTTAATTGATTTAATCGCACCTGGAGCAAGAAAGTTTCTTGGAACAGTCGTTACAGTAACTTTACTGTCATCAATCAATTCGAGTTCTTTAATGTCGACTTTTGCAACTACAACAGAAACTTCAGTACCATACTTAGTAATTAAGTTTGCCTTTTGATCCTCGATGTATGTATGCACCAAAAGCATAGCGAGCCCCGCTAAAATTAATGCAAATGTAAACGAGCGTGTATTCATAAAACCGTACCTTTAATACCAATTACAAAAATAAGAGTTAATACTTCCCCTTATTGTAACAAAAGTTACGGAAATTATTGAAAAAGGAACAATTGTGCCTACTATTTTTTTTAATTTTGAATGACACAGGCCGAATTAGTTGACCCATATTGTACGTTATGTTGAAAATAGGTGGTTCCTGGAACTAAGCTGTAAAAATTCCCGCAGAGTCCAAAGACTGAAAATACCTTGATGTAGTTACTCTTTTGCTCAGAGTGATCCATGGGATCATCACACTCTCCCTCAAGATCTCCAGCAAACATGGAATTTATTTTGTAGCATGCCGCAACCGGTTGACGTCCACCTTTCCGCTTATCCCCCCAAATAATGGCAAACATTCCGACTTTTGTGGCCCCCTCGTCTCGCAAGCTATCAACAGTCCGAGATAATGGAACAGTAGAATTTCCCTTCAAAATATGGAAGAAATATCCTCGAGCGGCCTTCTGCTGATTGATCGATCCATTGATTGAGCTTGAAATAGTCACGAGCAATGACATAAATCCGATTAGAAAAGGGATAAAGACAATAAACTCCATCAGAGCTTGTCCACGTTGCTCCCTAGCAGCCATTGTCAAAAAACGTGGAATTCTTTTCACACGTTCCTCCACTTTCGCTCATTCCTGCACACACTCGCTCAGCACAAGTTGCCCTTGTCGGCTCACGCCCCAAAAATGATTCAGATACCATGTCCAAGGGAGTGCTTCCCCCGAAGAAGTTGGGGATTGAGAATGGTTGCTCAAACTTTGAATAAATTCCTACATAAGCGCTAATACCGCCATATTCAGGAGGATTTACTTTAAGTTCAGGGTCTGTTCCTAAAAATGAAGAAAGAGAATAACTGTTGAATACTTTTTTGGCCTGAGCAAATGCAGCGGCATCTGCTCCTTCAGGAGTATTTGTATTATTGTCATAGACTAAATACGCCCTACTCGCCATAAATGTGGCGTAGTGTACGAGGTAGCCATTAGTAGCGTTTATCGCAAAACGAATAATCATTACCATAAAAGAAAAGACAAATACAAAACTTGCCAAAAACTCAATGGTTGATTGTCCACTTTCTAATGAATGTAAATTTCGATTCCCATCCATATCCAGGCCATTATTACGAGAGGAGCGAATGGAAATTTCTTACCCAGAACTCCATTCATAAAATTACTTTTTAATAATATTGATTGTAATACGTTACGCCAGGCCTTTACAAGGCTAGTTATCAGTAATATTGTTCCGACCGCAATTACTACATAGAGCAATTTAAGAGTGTATAATTCGTGAAGAGCTGTTGGAATCGCAAGATAAAGCGTTGTTAAAAACTTTGCGTCTCCCCCCCCCATAATTCGAATACCACCAGGTTTAAGTTTGAAGAGTACAAATCCCAGAGCAAAAATTCCCAGAGGATAGATAAAATGATTCCAAGTAAAAGGATAATTAGAGGGAAGAAAAATAAAGAGTAAAAGTGCAATCACCAAATTGTAGAGATGCCACCAATTAGATATTTTTCTAGTTTTAAAATCAATGATCCCAACAATAAGAATCTCTACCGCGAGTGTGGAGAAAATGACTGGATTCATCATTCGTTTGCAAACCCAGAAAAAAAGCATTGCTGCTTGCAAACGCCACTTGATAAATGTTGACTTAAGACATAAGAAAGGCTTCCACTGGTATTACCAATAGTCATTGTAAGGGCCTTGACCATATTGACACTGATCAAAGCGATAAAACCAAATAAAAGCAGGTACTCAATCATGGCCTGCCCTGAGTTTGATCGAGGCTTCATATAATGAATTTAACATGGATTGATGGACAAAAAAAAAGGCGGAAATATCCGCCTCAATTATTTACGATTGAGAAACTCTCAAATTAATGTTGATGCCTAAAGAAGTGCACTAAAATTTTTGACTAGCAGTCGCGACTAGTTTAGACCAAAGTCGGTTTCGGCCTTGTCAAAAATCTTGTTAGTAATACCTTCCAGCTTTGCTGTTGCAACATCCCTAAACTTAAATACGATTAGGGCCACAACCGCCACGAGCAGAATGTACTCTGTAGATGTCTGACCATCTTCATCGCACAAATAGGCCCAAAAATCTTTCATCATAATCCTCTCCTAGTACTTACCGCAACTTACGGATCGGAATCCGTAGCGGAAAACTTGAGAATATTTTTATCTCCTTGATATTATTTTACAACAAATCATAACGCGGCGCAACATACTACATAAGCCACTGAAATTCTGTAAGATAGAAAAAATTTACCGCCAACAAAATACGGATGTATTCCAAAATCTAAAAGTGTTATAATGATTTTAGGGTTTCGGGTGGAGACATATTTTATATATCTTCGCCCCTACAAGTATTTTCTTGGGAACGATCCCTGATTGCGGTGTGCAAGCTCGCCTTGAGTAATCATGAAGCGAGAAGCCTGATGTAATTATAATTGTACCCACCTGTCATATGACGGGCGGAAGATCGAAAAATTTCACCCGAGACTTCTTTACAGGGCCGTTCAAATGAACGGCTCTTTATTTTTTATCACCTCTAATATTTCTTACACTTAAACGCCCTGCTCAAAACATAGTATTCTTGACACGTTACAGATTTTTCTGCACCATATTATTATGGAGACACAAAACTACACAAACCAAATTTCAACATCATGGATTGAGCACTTGGCCCTCGAAGAGATAAATATGGAGGAATCTCAAGTAATCAGTCTAAACGATCACCTTAACCCATCGATTTTATTAGAAGAATCTTCTATTAATTTTGTCGATGCTCTGAGAGATCGATTTGAATTCTACGTTAGTAAGTTTAATGAGTACCGTGGAAATGGCCAAAATGGTGGCCAAATTCGTACCTTTAAAATTTCAGGTACTGTTAACGATTTTATGTTGTTTAGAAACTCTCTCCGTCTCATCGTAGCTAGAAAAGCAAATGACCTAATTACAATTGGCTTCCTCTCCAGCGAGGGAGGCCTTTATTCAGCGCGACTCTCTGGTCATCATCAACCATCAAATGCTCCACACGAAATCAAGGCACACCTTGGTCCGTTTAATAAAATCACATGGAGATTTATGGGAGAAGAAGTAGAGATCGATGCAATGATCAAGCATTATCTATCAGAATTCATCAGAAAGTCTGCTAGATAAAAGTAACTCCACCACCATTTTGAACTTTTTTATTTCCCTGTTCAACGCCGCAGAAGCGCTGATAAGTGAATTGTAACGACTCTTCAACCGTTGGCATTTTAATGTTGAGTGTACTCTCAATGTTTTTTACATCAAGCTTATAAAAGAGCTCGCCACCACCATAGTTAGAAGTTGCGGTGACAACATAGGGAAAGAACCAACGCCCTTTTGTAACAAGAGAATCAGACTCTCCAAAAACTTTACAATAAGTTTTCGCAAAGTCATATGGAGACATCACATCACTTGAACTCACCTGATAGAGACGATTTGAGGCCTCTTGTTCAAAACAAAGATCCATCAACATCGCAAGATAGTAGACATCGAGATGTCCGGTATAGACGTAACCATCCATATCAACAGACTCATTACGCTTAATGGTTCGCTGCAATCTTTCAAACATTGTCATTTGGTTTGCATTGTTGCTGCGTCCATAAAAAGAACAGCATCTGAAGATCAAATAATTAAGTGAGGTTTTCTGGATATAAAACTCAGCAGAAGCTTTTGTCTTACCAAGAGTCGTCGTTGAATCGGGGATATCCATTTCAACGTACTCTTTATTTTCTCCACCGAAAACATAGCTGGTAGAAATTGAAACGATTTGAGATTTGTAGCGCTGACAATATTCAGCAACGTTGAAAAGCCCCATAGTATTTAGGGAATCAGCAAGTCCCTCAGCTTTTGAACAATCAATTAATCCTGAAAGTCCTGCGCAATAAATAGTAACATCAGGCTTAAAAGCGAATAAAACTAACTGAATTTCATCCTTTTCAAGAACATTACAAGGAACAGTTAGAACTCCTGGAATCTGAATTGGATTCTCTTTGTATGTTCCTACAACTCGATACTTCTTTTTAAAATACTCTGCTAGGTTTGACCCAACAAATGATGAAACACCGATAATCAAAATTGTTTTTTGTGCCTTGTTTTCCATGTCTAACTTATCGGAATTTCACCCCTCCCCTTTAGGTTATATTCAGGATGAATGGTATGTCTGGGGAGGCAGGAGCCGAGACAGACGCCAATATACTTTTGGATAGGCAGTGCACAAAAAAGGGAGCTTGTAGCTCCCTTTTGAATGATTATTGTTTTGGAATACAACCGAAGCGTTTATCCGCTGGTCGTGGACCAATGTACATATCTGCTCGGCCAAGCTCATCTGGAGAGCGGACGATATATAGCTCTTGTCCTGAGGTTTGGATCAAAGGATCTACATCACTCATTGGCCAATAAAACATCATGGTATTGCTAAGAGCAGCCGTTCTGCTACCACGAATTTTTTTACCAAGCTTGTAGTCGTAGTAAAACCAACTTTTCTCCAGCATCGACTGACTAATCATAATAAAATTGTCGGGAGCTATGACCTCTTGGCCACCTACTACAATTTGCTTGGGCTCACGCTTTGCCATATATATCGCTTCAGTTTCTCCTACATAGTATTCTAACTTTTTGAGAACAGGATCCGTTGAATTTTTATAGTTCGCGGTGCCTGGACAAAAAGGAGTTCCATTCTCATCAATCCAAGAAGACATGTACCAACCTAGAGTATTAAGCACCTCCTCCCCAGTACTATCAGGGGATACTGCCCAGCTTAACTCATGAAAAAGTGCACCCACTCCCGAAATTGGCAACGAAGAATCGTCTCGAGACCAAAGAGAGATATGACCAGGCAGTTCATTAAGTCTTGGATAGGTAAACTTATCAACTGCTCCCTGTCCCGCGGCTTTTGAGTCATGACACTCAATAAAACCTTGATTATAGGGAACAGGATCAGGCCTATTACTCTCTGAAAAGAGATAGTTTTGAACAACGGTTGATTCAAATTCGACAGTACTATCACCAGTAATTTTCCCAGATCTCATAATGCATGAGTACATGGATATCGGTTCAATTTTGAAGGGCCTCGTACTCACATAGTCCTGTAATAATTTAAACCCACTACCAAGAGATATTGCACCACTTTCGGTCTCCACTAAGTGAAACTTGTAGCGCAGGATCTGAGTATCTTTCCAAATGTCTGCAGTTGATAAGTTAACACTAAAACTATCTACACCTAGAGAGGTGAGTGGAAGCATTTGAGCGTTGAGATATTCATCAGTTAAGGTTACTGAACAAGATGGCGCATTATTGTTATCACCGTAAGAATTATTACACCATCCATAGAGATCTCTTAACTCAGGATTTCCCGTAATCTCTTCATTAAGCTCTACCTTTGCATAGAGAATTGGAGAAGTAGTATTAGGCTTTCTCCTACAAAACTCTTCTGAATTGTTGAGAGAAAGAGATTTACCATTCTGACATATTGCATATTCAGTGATGGTGATTGCATGTGTAGGACGCTCAACAATATTGTCAGAAGACTGTCCGGGGAAAGAATTTTCAGTAAACAGTTCCACTAGTGCCTTGGCAAATTTCCTCGCCTCTTTGTCATTGTATCCCCAAAGGTGAGCAGCTTCATGAAGGAGCAATATCTCAACTTCCTCTTTAGCGGCAGCAAAATCCTTATCCAAAGTTCCAGAGAATCGTTCGTAGAATGGTTTGTAAATTTTAATGGCACGATTTTCACCAGTCACATAATCGAGAGCAAGCAATTTATTATCGCGCATAACTCCATCTACATTTGGCAATTGGATGATGTTATTAAAGTCTAAAACATCTAATAGAATTTCTCTTCTTTCAGGATAGGTAACCAATTCGGCGAAAGTAGTTGTTGCAACTTTTGGAATCAAATCAAGCGACGCCTCTTCAAGTAACTTATAACTTTTCTCATAAGCAAACCCACCGTTACCAGCGTGATCACCTCCGCCGCCTTCAACGACTGGAGTGTTTTCTCCCGAAATCGCTTTATTCGTGTCTTTAGTGGTCACTCCATTACATCCAAACAACAGAGCGGCCATAATGATTAAAACAATATTCCTTTTCATTGTTGATCTCCTATCCTCTTTGAAACTGGAATCAGATTTATTCCTAAATTATAAATTCTTGTTTGTTTACCTTTTGAAAGTAGCTTAGCCATTTTGATACGAAACTTTGTGATCTCCTCCATGGCCTTGGGGATTTGATCCTCATTTACCGCAACGGTTACTGAGGTTACACTGCGCTCATTTAAGGAGTCTTGATCAATTGAGATCATCGCCTTTTCTAAAATCTGCTTATGAAATTTTCTAAGACCTGGTGAGGTCACACCATCTGTAGAAAAAAGTGACACTGAAGTTCTATAGAGCTGGTCTTCACTATCGCGATCTAAAATCCCAAGACGAAGAAGTCGACTAATTGCAAGTTTGACTTCTAGCTCAGAAACTTCAAGTACTGAGGCAATCCACTTATTGTCCTCAATGAATCCCTCACAGTTTATAAGCTGACAAATTCCATAGTGGTACCAATCACTGATGGCAGCAAAGGCATCGAGGGTAAGATTCATCACACTCTCTTCTTCCTCGCATTCCTCTTCAATCTCTACTTTTCTTTTTTTGAGTACTAGTGCAAAAAGAGTCTTTTGCTCTTGAGGTGGGAGCGCCATTTTCTCTGAAATTTTACTTGCAAGCTTAAAGCTTAGATTTCTCTCACCTGAAATAATTCTTGAAATGGTGGAGGGACTTGTTTCTAAAAGTTTGGCAAAACTTCGGAGAGAGAAAGAAGGATTCCTTTCCATCATCTTGTGCAGCATCTGCTCAAGCCAGATTCCCGCCGTCATACAATCTCTGTTTTCATTACAATCTATCATGAATAGCAATATTCCATGGCAACAATGGTTTGTGAAGAAAATTGGCAACAGGGTGTTGCCAAAACGCAACATTTAGGGGTGAAAAAGACAAAAAATCAATATGTTAGAGAAAAAAACAATGTAGATATTTTTAAAGGTTTGTACTGAATATGAGGTAGTTCAGAGCTGATCCCTCACGATGAAAAAAAACCCACGCTTCATTCGAAGCGGTGGGTTTAAAAAAACTATGAGATCAATTTAAGTGCTACATTTGGGTACTGATTTGCTTGTCCAAGTACAGCAGCCCCGGCCTGTACTAGGATGTTGTTTTTAGTCATATCAGCTGTTTCAGCTGCTACGTCTACGTCTCTAATACGAGACTTCGCTGCACTTAGGTTCTCGTCAGAGATACCAAGGTTGTTAATGGTAGAAGACAATCTGTTTTGTAGCGCACCCAGATTTGATCTAACACCGTTGACCTGAACAAGAGCGTCATCAAGTTTTTTAAGCGTAACTTGAGAGCCTTGCTTTGTGCTAATCGATTCTGCAGAAAGACCAAGAGAAGCGAGTGTGGCGTCTGCAGCTGTTCCGTCATAGCGAAGTCTGTCGAGCACTGGATCATTGTTGATACCAATTTGGAATTCAAGCATTCCACCGGTTCCATCAAGCAGCTTGATTCCGTTGAAGTCCATTGATCTTGCGATACGATCGACTTCTTCTTTGAGCTGTTGGAATTCGATGTCACTAAATTCACGTTCAGTATCTCCAATTGTGTCTGAAGCGGATTGTACTGCGAGTTCTCTAAGTCGAATAACGATGTTAGATACTTCACTTAGGCCCCCTTCAGCCGTTTGTATAAGAGAGATCGCGTCATTGGCATTTCTTTTCGCCTGGCGCATTCCTCTAATTTCTGCTCTTAAGTTCTCACTAATTGCTAAACCTGCTGCGTCGTCCCCTGCTCGTGTGATTCTCTCACCAGAAGATAATTTTCTAAGGTTGGCATCTAAGCGATCCTTAGTTCTTCCCATTTGTCTTTGTGCAGATAATGACGATACATTTGTGTTAATTCTTAAACCCATTTCTAACTCCCGTTTAACATACCAAACCTCCTGTTTTTCTATTAAGACTTCCCTGTCTTAAGATTGTTGTTATTAACGAACTACCACGTTCATTTTGTTCTTAAATTTTGGTTGCGGTTATCCGCAGAGATCTAAATCAATCAAATAGTTTTTTTAGTAATCTTGTTTTTATAGTGATCAACACTTGCAGGTGAAATGACCACTTGGTGTGTACTTATCCAGTTAAACTGTTCATTCTGTACTCCGTTACTTCGTTCATTTGTTAATCTCTACTCTCTTACACGTTCGCTGATGACTGGATCAGTTGGAGCGCGTTCTTTGAGTAAGAGTTCGCTTGCGATAGAACTGAAGTTCCCGCTTGTACTAGAATGTTGTTCTTTGTCAGTTCTGCTGTCTCTGCAGCTACGTCGGCGTCTCTTACACGAGAGTTCGCAGCGGAGAGATTCTCAACACTTACTTGGATGTTATTGATTGTTGACTGTAGTCTGTTTTGTAGAGCACCAAAGTCAGCTCTAATTCCAGAGACCGATACAATCGCTTGGTCGATTGATGACAGTGAGTTCTGTGCAGAAATCTTGTCAGCAACTGAAGCAAGGTTTAGCCCTAGAGCAGCAACATTAACGTCTGCACTTGATGCATCGAATGTTAGTCTGTCAGTGATTGGACTGTTTCTTGTACCGATTTGAATATCAAATACTGCACCAGTACCGTTTAGAAGTGGAACTCTGTTAAATTCAGTAGAGTTCGCGATTCTATCAACTTCTGATGTTAGTTGCTCGAATTCAACGTTTAGGAATTTACGCTCAGTAGCTCCGATAGTGTCTGAAGCTGCTTGAACACTTAGCTCTCTAAGTCTAATCAAGATATTTGAAACCTCAGTTAGCGCACCCTCAGCAATCTGAACCAAAGAAATTCCATCCTCGGCATTTCTCTGTGCTTGTCCTAGACCTCTGATTTGAGCTTTAAGGTTTTCTGAGATGGCCAAACCAGCAGCGTCGTCTCCAGCGCGGTTGATTCTTTGACCTGATGACAATTTTTGAAGTGTCTTGTCCATTGCCAGTCTCGTTTTGCTCAAGTTCCTTTGAGCGTTGAGAGAAGCAACGTTCGTGTTAATTCTAAGTCCCATAACATTCCTCCTGAAAAATGGGTCTAGCAAAACTCCTTTTTGCTAGTCTGGTATTCAGATCGGGCAAACTACCCCTGCAATACCTTCTGACTGACTTATCGCCACGGCTCATTTTTTCTTTAGCAAAAAAGTGATTATTTTTTAGACACTGACTATTTTTTTGACATAACAACAGATAAGCTACTGTTATTAAAGGATTTCAAGGGGAGTTTTTTCTTTATTTTTTGCCCTATTTTATGGGGGAATTTATTGCCGGTGACCAGATTGAAGGGAAAAAAGTGTCTAAGTATTAAGCATCTTGGGCCTTAATCTGTTAACATTATAGATATGATATTTGAAAAACAGTTTAAGATTACTACCCTTGAGGAAGCACCTCATTTATTAGATGAAACATTATGCTTGATAGAGGATGGATTCAACTATCCAGACGGTTCAAACTTTGCGATTGATTTCGCTCCGCTTGTTAATGAGTCTAATTTTCAAAACAACCACCTTATATACGATTTTATTAGTAAAAAAGTTGTAGGCCATATTGGAGTCGTCCTAAGACACCTAGGCAATGGTCATTTTCAAATGAGAGTCGCACTAATTGGTGGTGTTGTCGTTCATAAAGAGTATCAACAGCTCGGATTGTTTTCACACTTAATGAAGTATGTACTTCAAGAATATGCCGAAGACGCAGGGCTATTTGTCCTATGGAGCGACCTCCATGATGTTTACAAAAAATATTTCTTTTATCCTGCTGGAGGACAAATACAGCTAGGTTTAAAAGACATTGATACAGAGCTTGAAGAGCAATTTGAGAAGACAAAATACTTTTTACTCGATGAAAAAGAAAAACTACAGATTAAAGAGATCTACAATAAGCAGGTCTGCCACAACTACACCACACTTTTACGAACTGAGATTGACTGGAAAGCAATTTCTTCCATCACAAGCTCAGATCTCTACATCAAGAGATCTGATCAAAATAAAATTGTTAGTTACTTTTTTACAAACAAAGGTCATGACCTCACAAATATTATTCACGAAGTTGGATTTTTGCCTGATTACAAGATCTGGACACTTGATAACTTAAAGAAGTACAAGCTTTGGTTACCTCAAGAAGAAAAACTCTTCTATCCCGCAGAACTGACTCTTTATATGGCACTCCTAAAAATTGGAGAAGTCTCCGAGTTCAATCAATTCATCTCTCACTGGTCACGCGGAGAACTTAAGGTAAAGAAAATTGCCCACGGTCGAATCATTTTTCGCTATCGATCAGAAGAGTACGAAGAAGCGATTGAACAATTCCTCACCTTTGTTTTTGGACCAACTCCGATAAAGGAATTCGAAAAATATGGTCCCCCTCTTTATTTATCGGGGCTCGATAGCATATAATCTGCTGAAACAAATTATTAAGGATAGAGTTTGACTATAATGAGAAAGGCCATTGCGGTGGCACTTATTTTTCAAGTACTTATGATGGCAAATGCCTTTGCTGCAGACACCTGTAGCAGAACTGCTGTCATTAATTACCAAGAGGTACTTGTTGACACTAACTCTGCCCAAAAAGGTGAGGGTCTACGCTACTACCTCGAGAAAGATCCCAAAGCGCTGGAATTACTAAACAAATACCAAAAGGGAACCAAGACAAATTGGATCAACGCCGGCTTAGGAACCATTGGAACCCTAATGATTTTAGGGGGATTCCTTACAACAAGCTCAAAATCAGGGAAAAGATCGCTCCTAATTACTGGAAGTTCGGTGATCGCGCTCAATTTTTTAGTAGCAAAAACTCTTGAGCATAAAAATGAAAGTAATTTACAACAAGCAATCAAAGAATATAATGCTAGAAACTTGCCGCGAATCTATTTTAATCCCGCTGAGCGAGACCCGGTGACGGGAAATAAAAATGGCCCAGGCTTTTTATTAAACTATTCAAAAGGTTTTTAGGATTTTATGAATGCACTAACTACTGATATTTATTGTTTTTCATGTAATACAAAACTTGAACTTGAAAGCACTGATAAAATTGGCAGGCATGAGGATTGTCCTAAGTGCAGAACAAGCTTAAGATGCTGCAGAATGTGCCAATTTTACGATAAATTGGTATATAATGAGTGCAAAGAACCAAATGCAGAGAGATTACTCGACAAAGAGAAATCAAATTTTTGCAGTTACTTTGTACTTGGAAATGGACAAAATATGTCCAGTAGTAAAGATGACTTATTGGCCCAGGCCAATGCACTTTTTAAAATGTAACAACGAGGAAATAATGGCCAAGACAGAATCACCAATCACAGCAAGAGGACTCAAGGAAGTTAAAGAAGAACTTGAGTCACTTATAAAAAATGATCGTGAAGAAATCAAACAGGCCATTGCTGAAGCAAGAGCACTTGGTGACCTTTCGGAAAATGCTGAATACCAGTATGCGAAAGAAAAGCAAAGCCATATTGAAGGGCGTATTGCACAACTTCAAGGAATCCTTGCAACTTCACGCGTTATTGAAATTGGTAAAATCGAAAGTGATACAATTGTATTCGGAGCAACAGTAACACTATACGACGCCGAAAAAGACACAACTTTAACTTATCAAATCGTTGGTAATGATGAAGCAGATATTAACAAGGGACGTATTTCATTCATGAGCCCACTTGGAAAGGCCCTTATGGGTAAAGAAGCTGGGGATGAAGTTATTGTAAAAGCTCCTAAGGGTGATATCGAATACGAAATTCAATCTTTCGAGTACATCGAGTAGTCTATGTCAAAGGTCCAGGCAAAAGAGCTCACCTGGAATTCACCTCTCGAACATCTATATGGCAAACAAGTCCCAAAGAGTTGTCAGGCAATCATTGATGCCGGCTTAAAGACTCTGGATGATTTGCTGTGGCTTTTTCCATTACGTATCCAAAAAATTCCTACTGTAGCACCTTTTTCAGGGGCCTTTGAAGGAATGAATTTTAAAGGACGCGGAAAGATTATCTCCAGCCAGATTAAGCCAAATTTTTGGTCGAAAGGAAAGAGAGGGGCGCTGCTACACAATATTACACTTCATGTTCAAGATCTCTATTCTAATGAAGTGCTGATGATTAAGTGGTTTAATGCCTACGGCTCTGTTAAGCAAAAACTCGAGGCCCTAAAAGAGGTTCAATTTATTGGACCTGTTTCAGTCTTTAAGGGACAAAAGCAAATCACTAATCCGGAGATTGTTGACCTAGAACTGATTAATCAAGATATTGAAGTCGAGTCAGATCAACTCTCAATTAAATATCCTACAGTGAATTCTGTAGCAGGGAATAATATTCAAAAAATATTCGAAAAGCTTCCGCACCACCTTTGGAATCAGATCGAAGATGATCTTCCTCAGGAAATCATCGAAAAAAACCAACTAATCTCAAAAGAAGCTGCGTTCAAAATTCTTCACGGAAAAGAAAATTGGTCGCGAGAAAATGAAGAGATTGCTAGAAAACGCATTATTTATGGCGAATTTTTTGATGAGCAACTGAAAATTCATACCAGAAGAAAACTTGCGAAATCTCCCGTCGCGCCAATCATTAACTGCGACAATAATAGCTTCAATGAAATTTTAAATATCTTTCCCTTCCAGCTAACTGAAGATCAAATCAAGGCCCTTACTGATATTGTGAATGATCTCAAATCAGGAAAACCAATGATGCGCATGATTCAAGGTGACGTCGGTTGCGGTAAGACGGCAGTAGCAATCGCGGCAACCCTAATGACACTAAAGTCAGGCTCACAAGTTGCACTTATGTGCCCCACGGAATCGCTTGCACTTCAACACTTTGTTGAAATCAAAGAACTACTATCAAAATTGCCTTATAAAGCAGAATTACTATTGGGAAGTACTCCAAGAAAACAGAAGCTAGAGATTCAAGCAAAGCTTTGCTCTGGAGAGATTGATTTTATTATCGGAACTCATTCTCTTATCCAAGAAACAGTGGCATTTAAAAATCTTCAATTGGCCATTATTGACGAGCAACACAAGTTTGGAGTTAAGCAGCGTCTAAAGCTTTCAAATAAAGGGGATGGGGCGCACACTCTGATCATGACAGCAACACCAATCCCCCGTTCGCTGAGTCTAACTCAGTATGGTGACCTTGATATTACGACTATTAGGTCAATGCCGCAGGGAAGAAAAGGCCAGAAAACAAGAATTGTAACTGATGAAACGTATCAGCAGTTTCTGTCTTTTTTTAAAACGAGATTATCGATGGGAGAACAGGCCTACGTAGTAGTTCCTGCGATCGAAGAAAGCGAATCACAAGATATGGTTGCGCTTGAAAGTACCTACAAAAAGTTTTGCTCTTACTTTCCTGAATATAAGATTCAAGCGATTCACGGTCGAATGAGGCCAGAAGAAAAGGAAGAGGCATTCCTTAAGTTTAAGAATCATGAAATAGATGTATTAATTGCAACTAGTGTAATTGAAGTTGGAATCAATGTTCACAATGCTTCTATTATGGCCATCATGAGCCCTGAGCGCTTTGGGTTGAGCTCACTGCACCAGCTGAGAGGAAGAGTTGGACGCGGCCAAATTCCAGGATTTTGTTTTTTAGTGAATGAGAAGCAGATTCCTAAAGACAGCATGCATAGACTACTCGTAATCGAACAACACACAGATGGATTCTTAATTGCAGAGGAAGATCTCAAGATCCGAGGAGAAGGAGATCTTTTCGGCACAGGTCAATCTGGAATTGTAACTACGAGAAAAATGGCCAGTATAATTTTACATCCAGAAGTATTGGATTTGGCCCAAAAAGATGTAGAGCAATTAATAGATGCCAAGCACCCTTTGGTGCTTACGAGGCTAGATGAATTATCTTCCGATCCTCTAATTCTTTCCACAATTTAATTCAATCTGATATCATTGAACTATGATTACACTTCAAATCACAGAAGCTCCCGATTGCGATCTCATAAGAACATACGACTTCTTGTACGATTCACTGATTCTTGGTAGAGGAGAGCAGTCCAATCTCATTATTACAGATTCTGCAGTTTCACCTATTCACCTAAGATTGTCTGTTATTGACAATAAGCTATTTATCAAAGGCGCAGGTACGCCTTACTCTGTTAATGGCAAGAAGGTGAGTGGTGATAAATTCTGCTCAATTGGGGATGAGGTAAAAATCGGAATGACAGCGTTTAAAATTCTCGCCTTTGCCAATACCATGGCCCCGGCGGAAGAACGCCTAAGAGATGCGTATAAAGAAATTGAAAATACCCGTCCTGATATTACGATGCTACTCGAAGCAGTAGAAACAGAGCTCCTAAAACTTCAAACTATTGAAAACAACAAAATCAGCTAAACCTGCTCTTCTTTTGATTTTTTAAATTCAATGAGTTGTTTAAATACTCGATTCATAGCATGAGTCAGCTGAGATTTTTTGTATTCCTTGTGAGATGCCTCGCCTTCAGAATTTTCTCTGTGTGCCTCTTCATCAACAATCTGAACTTCAAATGGATAGAAAAAACGGACATCTCTTGAAATCAGCGACATATCCATATTAAGGATTTTCTTAGCTAATGAATTATCCTCGGCATCATGTTCTTTTGCACATTGTCTCAAATAAGAGAACTCATGAAAGAATGGGTTTACATACTTAATAAGCTGACGACAAGTGAACTGGATTGAGCGATATGAACTCTTTGTATGTTGATTTCGATCAGAAGATCCATCGTTGTGATGACATTCTAAAATCTCTCTTTCCATTGCCATTAGAAAACGATCTTCAGAGAGGTTATTTCTCAATGCAACTTTGATAAGAGAGTCATACTTCTTCTTAAAATTGGCCAAATCCATCAGTGTATTAACTGAACGACTTGTTTTAGCATTGTGCGGGATAATAACACTTTTCTCGACAAGAAAACTAATAACGCGAAGGGTATCAAACCTATTCTCAGTGATCAGACGCACGCCAACTCGGTCAAATAGCTCTTCCGCAACATTTTCAACTTTATGTAAAAGCTTAATAATCACACTATCTCGTGTCTTCTTTGATTTCGTTTGGAAATCAACCAGCTTGATAGCATATTTATTATTATTATCACCCAAGAATAGCTGATTATCTTTATCGCGGTGTAGATATTTGTAGAAGCGATCAAAGATCTGTGTCTGAATAACTGAAAAATAATTAGAACGAAGATCCTTATCTATATGAAGCAGAGTATGCATCACCTTGAGTACGATTTCGGCCCAAATCCTCTCTTCAGTGTCTGGAAGTCCATGCTTTGGCGAGGCCAATAGAAGAAGGTCAGTTATTTCAGTAATAGAATACAAGGAAGCTGGAATGCGATAATCAAGTCCATCAGGATTACCTTCCTTCAGAAAGTAACGCATAATAAACTGAAGCGCCTCTTGGAAAGTTCCAAAAAGTTCAGCTTTTGCAATTGGATCATCGGGATCTAACCCATAGCCCTCGAGAAAGACAGAGGCCTGTTCTTTAGATAACCCGTTGGCCACAAAGATACTAGAATCAAGTGTGGACTTGGCGTTAAGCATAATTTCAAATACATCCCAATTAAACAAATAATTGGACAAATAACTTGGTCTTTCCATAAATCTCGAATATCCTAAGAACCATTAGATTCACTTACCCTTTTATATAAGTATTGTGGAAAATTCAAGGAATACGCAAAAAATTAAGATCATTGATAAGGCCTTTCTCAGCTTTTTAGGTGCTGGATTAGTCCCTTTTGCTCCGGGTACCTTCGGAACAATAGCTGCAATTCCAGTAGCTTATGTCCTTTCTCTTTTCTGTTCACAAATTGAGTTTCTAGCAATTGCACTGGTATTAACTGTGCTCTTCTCATTTTACTTAGAATCAGCTCGTAAACAGTACGGACTCAAAGATCCAGGATGGGTGGTGATTGATGAAGTGATCGGATATCTAGTTGCAGTGGCCTTTCTCCCTACGCCAAGTACACTCAATCTGCTTATTGCAGCTGCACTTTTCAGAGTTTTTGATATCTTTAAAATCTGGCCTGCTTCTTTTTTTGATAAAAAGGTAAAGCATGGTTGCGGCATCATTCTCGATGACATCATTGCCGGTATCTACGCCGGAGCAATTTGCTGGATATTAGATTTTTTTAAAATCATCTCTTGACTTACGCAAAACTTACGCATAATATTTTTTAAGTAAAGATCTTTCACTATGAGAAAAAGAGTTTCTTTGCGAATGCAGAAAACCCTTTTGTTGCAAGTAATTAGAATCAGCCAAGATGATAATTTCTTGCAAAATTTGAATGCCAAGATCAAACATTGTTTGATAAATTTTGTAGAAGACACACACTTTATTTATTTTTAGGAGACCACAATGGCGAGCAGCAAAAGCACACAAACATCTGACAAAAATAAGGCCCTTGATATGGCACTCTCTGCTATTGAAAAGCAGTTCGGTAAGGGCGCTATCATGAAGATGGGAGATGAAGAATCCAAAGAAAAAATACCTGCAATCCCTACTGGATGTCTTAGTCTTGACGTAGCTCTCGGCGTTGGTGGAATTCCACAAGGAAGAATCATTGAGATCTATGGCCCAGAATCTTCTGGGAAAACAACACTCACTCTTCACATTGCTTCAGAATGTCAAAAGCAAGGTGGAACAGTTGCTTTCGTTGATGCGGAGCACGCTCTTGATACTTCATATGCTGCAAAGCTAGGCGTTGATATTCCAAACCTTCTTATCTCTCAACCAGACAGTGGTGAGCAAGCACTAGAAATCGCCGATATGCTCGTTAGATCAGGCGCAGTTAACCTACTTATTGTTGACTCTGTAGCTGCACTTACTCCAAGAGCGGAACTTGAAGGAGATATGGGGGATTCACACATGGGTCTTCAAGCACGTCTTATGTCTCAGGCCCTCAGAAAACTTACTGGATCAATTTCAAGATCTAACTGTACAGTAATTTTCATTAACCAACTTCGTATGAAAATTGGTGTAATGTTTGGAAATCCTGAGACAACAACTGGTGGTAATGCTCTTAAGTTTTACTCTTCAGTTAGACTCGATATTAGAAGAATTGGTTCAATTAAAGAGGGTGATGAAGTAATTGGTAACCGTACAAAGATCAAGGTCGTTAAGAATAAGGTTGCCCCTCCTTTCAAAACAATTGAATTTGATATCATGTTTGGTCAGGGAATTTCTAAATCGGGAACAATCCTTGATATGGCAGTTCAAGAAAATATCGTAGAAAAGGCCGGAGCTTGGTTCTCATATAGTAACGCAAAACTAGGTCAAGGCCGTGAAAACTCTAAACGTCACCTTGAGGAAAACCCAGAAATTCTTGAAGAAATTAAATCTAAAGTTCTTCAAAAATATGGTCTCGCAGAAGGTCCTGTTGAAGTGATTAACGAAGAAACAGGTGAAATTGTTGAGGAACCTGCACCAGCGAAAAAAGGCAAAAAACTACAATAATTTTAATATAGAAGGGGGCCAGACGGTCCCCTTTTCTTTTTTATAAGAATGGAAGAAGAATCTAAAAAGGCCTACAACTATCTCATCAGACTGCTTACCCGCAGAGACTATTCTCGCTACAAGCTGGAGCAAAAACTGCGTGAAAGAAAGTTTTCCAATACAGCAATTCAAGAATCAATCGAAGAAATTATTCGGCTCAATTATTTAAGAGAAGACAATTACATAGAGGCGAGAATTAAGGGCTTTATGCATAAAAACTGTTCAAAAAGCTTCATCCAAAGCAAACTGGCAGAAGAATTTCTGAATGTAGAACTAGAAAAAATCGAAGCTGTTTTCAATGAATATGAAATTACCGAGGAAGATCAAATTGAGCGACTGATTCAAAAGAAACTTCCCCATCAGACTCCCAAATCGCTGTCATTTGAAGAGCGGATGAAAATTGAGAACAAGATCATGCGCTATATTCTAAGTAAGGGCCATCAATTGGGCCTATCCCGCTCAATTTTAAAGACTTTTCTTTAGGGAAATTTCCGCGCAAAGATTACAAATTCCCCCTCCCTGTGCTATTTTTTAAGTATTGAATTATGACTCAAGGATAAATAAATGCTAGCACAGGAAATTCGTACTAAGTTCACAAAATTCTTCGTTGATAATGGTCACACTAAAGTGCCATCTTCATCACTTATTCCACATAATGACCCGACGCTTCTTTTTGCCAATGCTGGGATGAATCAATTTAAAAGTTTGTTCACGGGAAAAGAAACACCAACTTTTACAAGGGCAACTTCGATTCAAAAGTGTGTGCGTGCCGGCGGAAAGCATAATGACTTAGAAAATGTTGGAATGACTGCACGTCACCACACTTTCTTTGAAATGCTTGGTAACTTCTCATTTGGCGACTATTTCAAAAAAGAAGCGATTCAATTTGCGTGGAAGTTTCTAACAGAAGAACTAAAGATCCCAGCAGAAAGGCTTTATGCAACAGTCCACTACTCGGACGATGAAGCTTTTGCTATTTGGGAAAATGAAATTGGGCTGTCCGCTGATCGAATTTTTAGAAAAGGTGATAAAGATAATTTTTGGGAAATGGGTGAGTATGGACCATGTGGGCCATGTTCAGAAATCTTCTATGATCATGGAGAGCAATATACAACTCCAAATTTCACTCCAGGTCCAAATCAAGACATGCTCGATGACGAAATGAGATATGTTGAAGTTTGGAATCTTGTATTCATGCAATTTGAAAAAACACCAGAAGGTAAGTTTCACCTTCCTAAGCCTTGTGTCGATACAGGTGCAGGGCTAGAAAGATTGGCGGCAGTATGTCAGGGAGTGTATTGGAACTACGATACTGATGCCTTTGACCCAATCATTAAATCAATTGAAGAATTATCAGGAAAACAATATTCAAACCCACAGTACTGCTCGAGTATGAGAGTTGTAGCTGACCACATCCGTTCATGCACCATGCTTATCACGGATGGAGTTATTCCTTCTAACGAAGGTAGAGGTTACGTATTGCGAAGAATTATTCGTCGTGCAGTTAAACATCTAAGAGATCTTGGTGCTCCTGCTAATAGTTTTCACAAATTAATTCCTGTAGTCATTGGAACGCTTGAGCAAGAATACCCGGAGAACAAACAAAATATATCTCTAGCTGAAAAATTCTTGGAACTGGAAGAGAGAAAGTTTTTGGAAACTCTCGATATGGGTCTTAAATTTCTTGAAGCGGCCATTAAGAATGATGTTGAAAATGGTGTACTCAAAGGAGACATTGCCTTCAAGCTTTATGACACATACGGATTTCCTCTCGACTTAACAGAAATCATTCTAGGTGAAAAAGGACTTCGTGTTGACACCGAAGGGTTCGATCAAGCAATGGAACGCCGAAAAGAGGATTCAAGAAAATCGTGGAAGGGCGCTTCAAATGTTAGCGATAAGATCTTCTATGATCTAAAAGAAAAGAATGGTTCAACAGAGTTTATAGGCTATGATGCACTTGAACACGATCGCGCCAAGCTCCTAGGAATAATAGAAATGGGAGAACAGTTTGGTCTACAATTTGACAAAACTCCATTCTATGGAGAATCAGGTGGTCAGGCCGGAGATATTGGTTCAGTTTGTCTTTCAGGGAAGGAGATAGCACCAATAGTTGATACTAAAAAACCAATTGATGATCTTCACATTCATGTCGTTAATTCAGCAGAGAATCTTGAAGTGGGAGAGGAATATCAACTCATCGTCGATAAAAAATTGAGAATTGGTTCAGCAAGTAACCACTCCGCAACTCACCTTCTTCAAGCAGCACTAGTGAAGATTTTGGGTGATCATGTTAAACAATCAGGTTCTTCTGTAGCACCAGATCGATTGCGCTTTGACTTCACACACACTCAAGCAATGACAAAAGCTCAAATCAAGCAAGTAGAAAAACTTGTTAATGAGAGAATTGCAGATGGTATTGCAGTTTGCACAAATCTGATGTCAAAGGATGAAGCAATCGAGGCAGGAGCAGTTGCTCTTTTTGGAGAAAAATATGGTGACAGTGTTCGCGTAGTAAAGATGGGAGAATTCTCAACTGAACTTTGTGGTGGAACACATGTTCAAAATACTCACGACATAAAATACCTCTCAATTATTTCAGAGTCATCTTTAAGTACGGGAATCAGAAGAATTGAAGCAGTAACTGGAGAAGGTGCAATTTCAAGACTGGCCGCAAGATCTGAAGTTCTCGAGTCCATTGAATCTAGGCTAACAGTCAAAGAGGCCAAAACAGTTGAACGCCTTGATGCTCTTTACGCAGAACTTAAAGAGAAAAATAAAGAGATCAAAGAATTGAAAGAAAAAATCCAAGCAAAAGAGAGTAAGGAGATTTTTAATAATCCAGAAGAACTTGCTAACGGAATTAAGTATATTGCCACAAAGGTTCCAGAGGGAAGTGATCTGAGAAAAATGTCAGATCTCTTTGTGGACAAATTCCCAACAGGAATTGTTCTTCTATATGGTCCAAAGAAGGATAAGCTTTCAGCCTTATTGAGAGCAGGTAAAGATGTGAGCAATGTTAACTGTTCTAATATTCTTAAATCAGGGTTAGATCTATTAAACGGTAAAGGTGGCGGAAGGCCGGACATGGCACAAGGCTCCGGCGACCTTGGCGATCTTGATCAATTTGCATCTACGGTTAAGGCCGGAATTCTTTCAGTATTGGGTTAATCAATGAAATATATTCTCCTGTTATCCACATTAATTCTATTTTCTTGCACAAACTCACGCATAGGTGAAAAGAACATTCTTAATGTTGGATTATCAGGAGAAATTCCAACCTTAGATCCTGCTCAATCAAATGATACAGTATCGGCGAAGGTAATCTATCAAGGAAATGAAACACTTTTTGAGTATGAATACTTGAAAAGACCTTATACACTTCGCCCATTACTAGCGACCTCTATGCCTAGAATTGAAAATAGTGGTAAGCGCTATATTATTTCAATTAAGAAAGGTGTGCTTTACCACGACGATCCGTCTTTTGGTGGAAAGCCACGCTTTCTAATTGCTCAAGACTTTATCAATCAATTTAAACGACTAGCATTTAGGCCAACGAAAACCACTGGCTGGTGGCTAGTTGATGGAAAGATTGTTGGTATTAATAGCTTTAGGAACGAAGTAGGCAATGATCTCAATAAGCTTTACAAGCTGAAAATCAAAGGTCTTACCGCCCCTGATGATCATACTCTCATTATTGACCTAACAGAACCAAACCCACAGATGTTGTACGCTCTTGCAATGAACTTCACATCACCTGTTCCACTAGAAGTAATTAAGTATTACAAGAATGATTTGAAGAATCATATGGTAGGAACAGGACCATTTAAATTTGTTTCGCGAGTTAAGGGCAAAGAACTACTTCTTAAAAAATTTGAACATTACAGAGAGGACTTCTTTCCGGATAAAGGAGACCGTATTTCAAACCTTACAGGTTTTTTAAAGGACGCTGGAAAGCGAATTCCTTTCCTAGATGGTATTCGCTTCATTCAAGTGGGGGAATCATCACAACGTTGGCGAATGTTCAGAAACAAAGAGCTAGACTTCATGACACTTCCTATCGACTACTACAACACGGTTGTCACTGTCGAAGGCGACCTTAAGAAAGATCTACGCAAAGAAAACCTTGTTCTTCAAATTGCGCCAACGCTAACTTACTGGTGGCTGGCCTTCAATATGAACGATCCACTTCTAGGATCAAACAGATATCTAAGACTCGCCATTGCTCACGCTATTGATACAGAGAAATACATTCGCCTGTTCACAAATAATGTGGCCCAAAAGGCCAATTCTATTTATGCACCAGGAACCCCTGGCTACACTCCCTCTAAGCAGCTCTCATATGAATTCAATTTAAAAAAAGCGAAACAGCTTCTTACAAGAGCGGGTTATCCGAATGGAAAAGGCCTCCCTGCAATTAACTATGACCTTAGGGGAGTCAGTTCTACCAATAAATTTCAAGCTCAATTTATCAAAGATTCCCTTGCAAAAATTGGTATTAAACTCAATGTCATTAACAATACTTTTCCTGAATACTTAAAAAAATCGAGAGCTGGAAAGCTTCAATTTTGGCAAGGTGGATGGACACTAGACTACCCAGATGCAGAGAACCTACTTCAACTTCTTATTTCAAAAAATATGTCTCCAGGTCCTAATGCATCCAACTTTTCAAATAAAGAGTTTGATGGCCTATTTAATCAGCTTAAATTGCTACCAAATGGTAAACGCAAAACAGCGATTATGGATGAAATGGAGAATATAGTTCAAGAGGAAGTTCCATGGATTATGCTTTTCTACTCAAGAAACTATATTCTCAATCACAGTTATCTAAAGAACTATCGACACTCTGATTTGATTTACAACAATATGAAATATCTTCGCCTAGGTGGAAATTAATCGATCGTAAATTCACCGATCATCTGCTTCAAGAGCATGGCCTGACTTGATAATTCTTCAGAAGCAGCTGCAGACTCTTCTGCACTAGCAGTATTTCTCTGAGTGACTTGATCAATTTGACCAAGTGCCGTAACAATCTGGCCAACAGCTTCTGACTGTTCATTTGAAGCTGTGGCAATCTCATTTACAAGGTCTGTCACTTGAGTTGAATTCTGTACAATTTCTTCAAGGGCCTCCGCAGTCTTTGTCGCAATTTTGGCCCCAGAGCTAACATTTTCATTAGATTCTTCAATCATCTCAGTTGTCTCTTTTGCTGCAGTAGCACTTCTTTCTGCGAGATTTCTCACTTCTTCGGCAACAACAGCAAATCCTTTCCCATGCTTACCTGCTCTTGCTGCCTCAACCGCAGCATTTAAAGCAAGTAAGTTAGTCTGAAAGGCAATTTCATCAATTACTTTGATAATCTTAGATATGTTTTCTCCAGAACGATTAATTTCGTTCATCGCATCAACCATTTGTTTCATTTGAACATTGCCATTTTCAGCATTTATTTTCGCTGTATTGCTCATCGATTGAGCGCGACTAGCATTTTCGGCATTGCTTTTTACTTGTGAACCAATTTGATTCATAGAACTAGAAATCTGTTCTAGAGAAGCAGCTTGCTCAGTCGCACCTTGAGATAAATCCTGACTTGATGCTGCAACTTGACTGCCTCCTGCCTCGACCTGTGCCACATTTGAATTAACATTTGATAATGCCTCTTGAAGGTTATTAATCGCCTTATTGATGTTGTTTTTGAATTCTCCTAACTCCCCTTTGTATTCGCCTGTTATCCGATGTGTCAGAATTTTATTTGCCATTGAATCCATTACTCCCATCACTTCACGGATAGGAGATACAAACGAATCAATTAAAGTATTAATTTGTTCAACAACAATTCGAAAATCAATCGAAGTTTTTTTTACATCACCGCGAGTATCTAGCTTCCCATTCAATACATCACTAGTGACTTTTTCAAGTTGTTTTACAACGTTCTTAATCGGACTTGATACTGCTAGCCCGACTATGAATCCAACAATCACGATTAGGACAAGGGTAATGACCATCACATAGATCACACTATCTCGCATCGAGTCGACACTTAAATACGCTTCGTCTTGATTAATTTCAGTTGCGACTGCCCATCGAACATCATCATCAACATTTACAAAATTGTATGAAGAGATAATGGGGTGTCCGGTATAACCCATCATTTCGAGAACACCAGTCTCCCCCTTTAGTGCTCTTGAAATGGCATCTGTTGCTAGCTTATTACCTTGGTTGAATGAATTCACGATGGAGTACTTCTGAGGCATCAGATATGAATTAGAGCGCATTAAGTGATCTTGGCCCACCATTATTGTTTCACCTGTCTTACCAAGCCCATCCCGATAGTTAACAATATTTTGTGCCATTTCAAATGGTATCTGAATTGCGATAACTGCAACGGTTTTACCTTTATCATTTTTAATTGGCGCCCCCATAAAGCTTGCAGGTATTCCATCTTTTGGGGCATAGGGTCTTACGTCAGAAACATGAACTCCGGCGTGAGTTTTAACTTCTCTCCATAATGTTGCAAGTTGGGTATCACGAAACTTGCCTTGTGCCAAATTCTCGCCTAAGTCCTTTCCTCTACTATTGGTATACAGAACATGCCCATGGGCTGCGCAAATAATATAGACATCATAGAAGCCAAATTGTTTGATGTACTTCTCAAGTAGTGATTTTTTATCTTCCCAAAGCTTCTCATATCGCTTGGTATTGATATTTAGATTTTGATCACCTTTCGTTTCCATAAAATCATGATATTTCTTAAATGCGCGAAAAGTGCTGAGCGTGTCTTCACTCAAGGCCATTATTGAAATTTGGGCACGAAGATTGCTATACAAATTTTTTAACTGCTTCACTTTCTGATTATTTATTGAAGTAAGCTTGCCTTGAATTTCTTTACGCGAATTTTTCTCAGCGATATTAAGAGAAAAGACTCCGATTGTTAATGCGGGAATAATGCCTACTAGCAGTAAAACTAAGAATAGCTTTGTTTGGATTCTCATTAAATTGCACCTTAAATATTGTTTATTAAATTATACGGCACCCATAGGCTTCAAATTAGTTAATTAAGATGATCATTTAGAGAAGAATATTAAACAGCTAGATCAGTTGGTATTTCGCAGGCAACTTTTGCCTATGGTAAACTGCTTAAATTTTAATGACTTAGATCGTCAATGGCTTAATAATCTACCCCCTTTATCCTTCGCGCAAGTTTTAACAAATCGGGCCGATAAGCAAAGTAGATACTAATGCCAAGGAAGGGATTGGAGTAATAGTCGACCGGTGATTTAAGGAAGAGGGCCCTGTCGAAAGTTAAAACAGGGAACTTACAATGAGATTTCGATTTAGCCTTCACTTCATGGCAATCATTTTTTCATTAATCACAAGCTCAATGGCCTTAGGTCGTGATTACATCATCTACAGCATTGTCCAAGACTTCCCAATGGGACAGGCACAAGAAATTCTGAAAAAGAATTTTTATGTCAATCTAGGCTCTAAGCAAGGGCTTAAAGAAGGTGTCGTCCTAGATGTGTACCGGACAATCTCTCGAAATGATCCTTATAAAAGTAAGACAACTTATCATCACAAAGTGAAGATTGGAGAACTGAAAGTACTGCACACTGAAAGTGAAAATGCGATAGCATCGCTAGAACGGTCTATTGCAAGTGAAGAGAACTCTCCACTCTTTGAAATAGGTAAGTTTATGATCGGCGATAAAGTAGCAGTAAAGGTTGAGGACTAGTCGTTAGACTAGTTCTCTTTCTCGTGCCCTTACCGTTTCTCTTCTTTCACGAACCATCTGAATCATTTTATCAATTGCATTCACAGTCTTACGCATACGCTGCAGTTCTTTAGAATCATCACCAGCAGTTTTTTCTATGGTATTGAGAACAAACCCACCCATACCTTGGGCGATAACCAGCTGATTGCTTAAATCGTGAAGAAATGCTCTTTCTTGTAAAATGTTTTCTTTTTCTACTGCAATGTCTTCTGACATCGTTATCTCCTAATAGAATTCAATCAATTCTTTTAAATTTCACTAATCTACAAATTATATTCGCATCACAGACTTCTATCAACTCTACTCCCAAGATATAATCTTTTCCGGGTTCAATATTCTTCGAGCTTTCTGCAATGACATTAACACCTTTAATAATTTGCCCCTTAAAGGCCCCCCTTAAAGGGAAACTATAGAGAATACCTTTATCAAGCCTCTTAATCGACTTACAGCGACTCATTAAAATTATTTGCTTTGAAATCATAACTACTCCTCAATGGCACTATTTGCAAAGAGTTCCACCAACTTGAAGCATAAACGTTTAAAATTACAGCGATTTAACTATGAGAATGTAAATATATTATGACTAGGAAAAGATTTTTGGCTATAAATTGGAGGGCACATCACCTAGAATAAACCTTTGACATTATTAGAAATAAAATCTATACATTGTATGTTTGCAGACGTTTATTTATTGGAGTAACTATGGCCAGAATCACAATTGAAGATTGCCTTGAAAAAGTTGATAGCAGATACGAACTCGTTCACCTTACTGTTAAAAGAGTAAAGCAAATTAAAAACGAAGGTTCTGATTATCTTGTAAAAAGTAAAAACAAGCCTGTAGTTACAGCGCTTAGAGAAATCGCAGCTGGTAAAGTTAAGCTTGAGCAAGTTAGCGAGTACGACTCAGACGAATTTTAATTATTTGTTAAAATTTTTGATAATAAAAAGGACTCAAATTTTGAGTCCTTTTTTTGTACAAAAAAAGGGCCATTAGGCCCTTTCTTTATTTTTTCTTCTTAGCTTTAGTTGCTTTTTTCGCTGGAGCTTTTGGTTTGGCCTTACTTTTCGCTTTCCCCCTTTTAGGGAAAGCAATCTCAAGTACTTGATCAAAAGTTTCTACAGGGTAAAACTTAATACCTTTACGGTGCATTTCTGGAACTTCAAGCAGGTCCTTTTCACACGCCTTAGGAAGAATAATATTAGTAATCCCCGCACGCTTCGCACCGAGTACTTTTTCTTTAATACCACCAACAGCCATTACCTTACCTGTAAGGCTCAACTCTCCAGTCATTGCCAGAGAAGGCATAACTTTTTGATTTGTGGCCAAAGAATAAAGTGCTAAGGCCATTGTAATACCCGCACTTGGTCCATCTTTCGGAGTTGCTCCGGCAGGAAGGTGAAGGTGCACTTCATGAGATGCTAAAAAGTCATGTGGCTCTTCATCACCATCTGTATGACTAGCGTGAATCTCTTCCTGTAACAGCTTTTTAACATAGCTATAAGCGATGTTAGCAGATTCGTGCATGACATCACCAAGTTGACCAGTAAGTTTGAATGTTCCACTTCCGCGTAGAGGCATTGTTTCGATAAATAGAATTTCACCACCGAACATTGTCCACGCAAGTCCAATAACAACTCCAGGTCTAAGATTCTTCTCCGCAGCTTCAGATGAGAAGCGTGCTCCGCCAAGTAATTCTTCCAAATGCTCCGGTTTTGGTGCAAATTTCTTTACCTTTTTCTTATCGCTTTTGACAATATCGAGAGCTGCCTTACGACAAAGTTTTCCGACCTGTTGTTCCATAACACGAACTCCAGGCTCTCTTGCGTAATCAGCAATCATCTTTTTCAATGTAGGGATTCCTAGTGTAAATTGCGCTTTAGAAAGACCGTGCTTCTTAAGCTGTTTAGGAATAACCCATTTGTTTGCAATTGAAACTTTTTCCTCAATGGTATAACCGCTGAGTTCAATAACTTCCATTCTATCCAAAAGAGGCTCTGGAATGTCATTGATGTAGTTTGCCGTAGCAATAAATAGTACCTTTGAAAGATCAAATGGAACGTCAATATAGTTATCAATAAAATTCGGGTTTTGTTCAGGATCAAGAACTTCAAGTAGCGCAGAAGCAGGATCACCTTGATACGACTTACCAAGTTTATCGATCTCATCAAGCATGATTACAGGGTTATTTACACCAACACGCTTCATGGCCTGAACAATCTTTCCAGGCATTGCTCCCACATATGTTCTTCTATGACCTTTAATCTCAGCTTCATCCCTCATACCACCAAGGCTGAAGCGGTAAAACTCTCTTCCTAGCGCATGAGCAATACTCTTTCCTAGTGAGGTCTTCCCAACTCCAGGAGGACCTGAAAGACAAAGAATTGTTCCATCGTATTCTGGTTTTAATTTTCTAACTGCCAAAAATTCAAGAATACGTTCCTTAGCTTTTTCAAGACCGTAGTGATCGTTTTCTAGAATCTTGTGCGCTTTATTCATATCAACAGATTCTTCAGAATGCTTTTCCCATGGTAATTCAAACATCCAGTTAACATATGTTCTTGTTAAGTTGTACTCTGGAGAACTATCAGGAATAACCTCAAGGCGCTCAATTTCTTCTTTAACAATTTTAGCTGCGTATTCAGGCATTCCAATTTCATCGAGTTGATCGCGCATCTTTTTCAGATCACGTCCCTTCTCATCATCTTCCATTCCAAGTTCAGCTCTAATAACTTTAAGCTGCTCACGTAGAAAATACTCACGCTGATACTTGTTAACCTTATCATTTACTTCATCCGAAATTTTCTTTTGAAGATCTGCAACATCTTTTTCACGCTTTAAATAAACAAGGAGCTTCGCGAAACGCTTCTTTACTACTAACGTTTCGAGGAAATCTTGCGCCTCAGGAATGTCGAGCGATGAAATTGCAAAAGCAACAAGGTCAGCAAGGGCCCCTGGTGATGGAGAATGCATCATCGCAAGTCTCATCTCTTCATTGAAATATGGGTTGTTTTCGCTGAGTTTCTTTACTTGATTAATAACAGAGCGAGTATAAGCATCTAGCTCATCATCCTTGTCAAGGATATCGTCAAACACTTCAATCTTAGCTCTGATAATTGGAGACTCTTGAATAAATTCTGAAGCGCGATATCTTTTCATACCATGAACAAGAATGTTTACAGAGCCATCTGGTAGAACAAGTTTCTTTACAACCTTACAAAGCACTCCAACTTTGTAGATATCATGAGTAGAAATTTCTCTATCATCTACAAACTCCTCTTCATCACTAAGTTCTTCATCATCATCTTTAAACTTAACAAGGTTAAGTGCAAGATACTGAGAACGCTGAAGGTACTGATCTAGCTCTGGTGTATATTTATCTTCTCCCATAATGATCGGTGCGATCATTCCTGGGAAAATTGGGCTATTTAAAATAGGAATAATAACTGATTCTTCAGGCACATCTATTGGTTCTTCATCAACACCAGTTACCTGAACATGATATTCGTTACTCTCATAATCTGACATATAATCTCCTAGAACAATTTCTAATTTTTAATATCAATTACTAAGCGACCAGGATTGCTCAAGTAGAACAACTCGACTCCACCCGTCGCTTTTATACCCAATTCAAGAGATAACTGATCGCCTTGAACAGGGAATACATCAATCATTTTAATAAATTTACTCTCACCAAATGAACCAACATTTTGGCCAAGCTTCGTACCAAAGAAATCAAGATACAATTTGCTATCGTCCTTCGACATATAACTATAAATCTTAGGTGGAGTTTCAGTTACAAAGTCGAAAACAATTCGTTCATACCCCAAGCGCTGAGTATAGGAATGCCTAATCCCCTTCAGCTGAGTTTGAACATTGCTATTCCCTAAGCTAAAAATCCCGTGCTCGTGATAAATTGATTTTTTTCGCGAATCGATTTTTCTAATTCGTTCTTTAAAAAGATCTTGCGCAAAAAGAATACCTGGAAAAAAGAATAGTAATAAAACAATCCATGTTATTTTCTTCATCTCACTACCTTGTGAAAAACTAATAATTACATGACCCTACATTTAATTATACAAGAGAGTTCGACTGATACAACAATTTAAATCAGATTCAAACTTGCCGGTTGAGGAGAGACTTGGAGGCCATAATCATCATCATGCCCAAAAATCCAATAATAAGGCTCATAGGACCACTTCCACCGGTCCCACCATCACCATTAAATGCAACTGTTCCACAAGATACACCAGGAACAACATCTTCGTGGGAAACTAGCTTCTGGGGAATATAATCAGTTGAATTCGAGACTACAGAGTAAGTACTTGGTGCCATTGGGCAATAACTATTATCCTCACCATTATAGCTTGGAGCAAAGAGATAATCGAAACTATCACCTACTTTCCTTTTCACCCCATAAGTTAGAAAGTAAAAATTGTAGTTATCAACAAAATTATAAGAGTCAGAGAAAAACTCGCTAATCGATCCTGCGGGAACGTCATCTTCAGCAATAATCTCGATTGTAAATATGCTTGCTGTTACTTTAAAATCAGCACTAATATTTAGCTCTCTCTGATCTGCTAGATTATCAAAAGTATAGTCGGGGACATCAAGAGTATCAGAATATGTCTTATTCAAATAAACATTGATCTTGTAGTCGCCACTTGAATACAAAGATTGAGAAACAAGTTTTAAATCAAAATAGCTATCCGATTCAATAGAAAAGTTGGAAAGATCATATGTAATTCTGTGAGCAGCGCCATTTGCTGTTGGAAAAAAATCAACTAGAGCACCCGCAGAATCGCTATCATCGATATCTACAAGTATTTCAGAATCCAGTCGTAGATCATTAGGCACTGCGAGATCGCACTTTATAGTTATATTTCCAACATTTTCAGATTTTTGAGAGTCCGTTAGAGCAATTGCATTTGGGAAACCGAGTGCATTTTGGTAGCACGACTCAAAGAAACTACCTCTATAGGAGCTAGAACCGTCACAAAAATTTGTACGAGCAGTTTGATAAAAACTTGTCTGAGCGGCCAAATATTTAGGAGGACCGACATATATATAATATTGGTCATTGAGCGGAAGCCCTCCAATGATAAAAGTGCCGTCATCTTCAGAAAAAGCACTGGCCGCAACTTCACCTGTTTTCTTTGAAACAGCTTGTACATGTGAGGCAAAAACACCTGTTAAATTGTCTCCACCAACAATTTTCCCAGAGATCGATCCATGCGATATTGAAGGAGGATAAAGCACCTCTACTGCCGATTTATCATCTTGCTCTACTTCATGCTGACCTTTTGTAAGCTGGTAAAACATAGTAGATCCATGGGCCTCACTATGACCAAGTCCAATAACATGTCCTAACTCATGGGTTACAACATTCCCCAAATAAAATCTATCAGTTGGATCACTTGAAAAAGTATAATCATCATTTAACACAATATCTGCTTCAAGAATTTCACCTGTACCGGATCTATAAATAAGCTGAGTAACCCCAACAACACCTCCACCAGAGAAAAAATCGGTAGAATCAGAAAAGTAGATGTCATTTCTACCACTGTAAGGATTGTTAACTGAAGATGGATACAAGCTCATTGACACGTTCCCGTGAGAGTTCCACTGAGAAACAGAGCTTTGAATGATTTGATAAACACTCGAACCACTAAGGCCTGAACTATTGTCAGCATTGTAGTACATCGTGAGATTATTTGTTCCATTCATCCATTTTGGATATTCGCCGTATTTGCCTCGGGAGAAGCTATAGGAAAAAGCATCTGAAAAAGTAGCAATTAATAGGATAGCAATTGGGAACTTAAGCACTATTTATCTCGCATCAAAAATGTTCCATATGCACCAATACCGGCCAGAACAAGAACTAAAAATACAGGTGTAAAAGGATTTTTCTCATCTTCACCTTCTGATGAAGCAGGAATCCTAGTTCTTGATTTATCGGAAATAACTTTTTGATCCTTGATTGGTTTCTTGTATACGTATTTATCAATTGTATAATTTTGCAATGATGCCCCAAATTTTTGTACTACTGCGGCATTAAACTCATTGTAAGGTATTTTCCCCAAGGTTGGATGATTTGGAAATACTTCAGAGACGAGATATGGCCCATCATCTTTTTTCAACAACTTATACTTACCAAGACCCAAATTGCTGAGATACATCCCATATTTTCCCCGAGAAACCAATAAAACTACTCGCTCACCTTTTTTAAAGTTGGGCACACCTGACACAAAATAGGTCAGATCATCCCAAACACCACCTGGTAATGTTACTTTAAAATCGAAATTATTTTTTATGTCTGAAGTTTTGATTCCAACATGCTTATCGACATGGAATGAAGCAAGCGTAACGACGTCGCCATTTGGGAGTTTTTTATAACTGCTACCTTCGTAAGTCCCCTCGACAACCCCATAACTTTTTTGCAACTGCGACTCTATTGGAAGCGGAATATATGTGGCACCAAAAACAGGAAAAACAGTAGTGACTAAAAAAAGTAGTGAGATAAATGACTTCATACCAAGCTCCTTCTAAGAGCTTATCGGTATTCAGCACACATTCTTGAGAAAAATAGTCAGTCTTTACACCAACATAAAAACGGATACTTAGATACACCAAAGGGATTCCAACAGGAACCCCTTCGAATATATTGAAACTTTCGGTACGGTATTAACGTTTTGAGAACTGGAACGATCTTCTTGCACCAGCAAGACCGTATTTCTTTCTCTCAACTTTTCTAGCGTCACGAGTAAGGAATCCAGCTTTCTTAAGCTCAACTCTAATAGTTGGGTCAAGCTTAACTAGTGCTCTAGCGATCGCCATTCTGATAGCTCCCGCTTGTCCAGTTGTACCACCACCTCTAACATTGATAGCGATATCGTACTTGTCAGCAATCTTTAGTAGATTTAGTGGTTGGTTAACCACGTATCTATTAGTCGCTTTTGGAAAATATTCTTTAATCTCTCTCTTATTTACAGAAACAGATCCATTACCATTTTTTACATACACACGAGCAACAGAAGTCTTTCTTCTTCCCACTGCATGAACATCGTAAGTTTTACCCTTTGTCGCCATTGCTACTTCCTCATTAACAATTACTTAATTTCATATGCAACAGGATTCTGAGCGGCATGAGCGTGCTCTGAACCTGCAAAAACCTTAAGCTTAGTAAGCTGCTTTCTACCCAATGTTGTTTTTGGAAGCATCCCTTTAACAGCATTCATAAGAATACGTTCTGGATGTTTCTCAAGAACTTCACCAGCAGTACGAACTTTCATTCCACCCACATGTCTAGAGTGTGAGTAGTATTTCTTGTCCTTAAGCTTATTACCAGTAAACTTGATTTTTTCAGCATTAACTACAACTACAAAATCACCTGAATCAGTATTTGGAGTGAATTTTGGATTATTCTTTCCTCTTAACAGATCAGCTACTTCTGTAGCAACTCTACCAACAACCTTGTCAGTGGCATCAACTAGGAACCACTTCTTATCAGCGTCTGCTGGCTTCAATACGTACGATTTTTGCGTATACATAACTACCTTCCGAACTTTTTTTACTATAAATTTTTTCAACAAAACACAATAATCTATGACCTTATACTGGATAACAGTTCTTGTCGTCAAGCGGAATATTAACTTAATAGGCCCAATTGATCGAGTGGGGGCAATAATTGTCCTAAAAGAAACCGATCGATAAATGAAATTTACCGAATCCTTCTTCTTTTTTGCGCCCTAGCTTAACCCCGTAATCGAAGTCGATCGTTCCAACAGGGGTAAGAAACTTAAAAGTCACCCCAGTTGAGTAGCGCAATGTAGTAAAGTCAAATTCATTCACTGTCACATTCCCAGCATCTAGGAAAAGACCAAAAATGGTATTATCAGACATATAGTAGCGAGGTTCAACCTTTATATTCGTAAAAAATGCACGGTCGTTGATAGTTATCTCACTAATTTCCTCGCCAGACTCAATTTTATTGATCTCGCTATCATCATAACCGCGAACAAGGTCGACACCACTTAAACGAAACACCTTTATACTCGGTATAAAATCAGTGCTACTGGCCAAATTCCTCTCCATACCAAATGAAAATGAGGATGCCAGTACCCACTTCTTATAAGGGATATAAAACTTATTTCTGCTGATTATCTTTAAAAAATTAACCTCAAGGTCACTAGTGTTCATAGAGCCTAGCTCAGGAGTCGCATATTCCGCCGATAGGCCGAACCAGGCCCCTTTTCGTGCCGGAATCTCCTTATCTGTAAAATCGAGGGCCACAGAGGCCGTAACGCCACCAATCTGGAAATACCCATTATCAATTTCATCTGTAGCGTTATATTGATTAATAGTCTCAAATTGATACTTAATGGAGCTACTGAAGTGCTTTGAAAAATCCTTTGATAGGCCAAAACTGACAGTTCCAATATCAGCATCAAAACTGTAGTAACGCTTGCGGCTGCCTGAAATGGCAGGGGTAAACTCTAAAGGGATTTTAAAAAGATAAGGCTCAAGATAAGAGATCATTCCTTCTCCCTCAAACATTCCGGGATATTTCTCAGCGCGGCTGCTTTCGATTCCATCGCTATTAATTTTACGGTTTGCTTGGAGTTTTGCCGAAAAAGAGCGGTTCATTCCTGAAACATTATTATAAGCAAATACGGCAGAGGCCTTTGCACCAAGGTCGGTTCTAAAGCCTGGAGACAACTCAATTAATCCGAAATCAACTTCGTGAACTTGAATCAATAAGTTTACATTATAATAGTCATCATCCTTATCTTTATTGGTTACAAAAGGAGATATTTCGATTTTTGAGAAAAGTCCAAGTCCAGTTAATCGCTCCCAGATTAAATCGACATCCTGAGGAGTAATGATATCACCTCTCTTCAGATGGACTTCACGTTTGATAACCTTACTTCTTGTGCCAGAGTTCCCCGTAATTACAACAGTATCTAAGATGGCCTTGCGCTCAACATCGAAATCAAGCACCAATGTTGCTTCTGAAAAGTCTTCCGAGTACTGAAGGATGCTCTTGTCATTGATGTTATTGATCGTTGAAAAATAGTACCCCTCATTTCGAACATATTTTACTGAACCAGTAAGGTCTTCAGGAAGAGCAAGAACGTTAAGGTATTTTCCTACCTTATTCACAAGACTATTCACAACCCCTTTCTCAAGTCTTGCATTCACATTCTTTACTTGAATATCAACCAGCTTACACCTCTGCCCTTCACGTATTTCAAATTCTAAACTAGCTTCATTGTTTTTAATGCGAACTTTAGGCTCTGAAACATAAACAAAGACAAATCCTTCTTGTAGATACTTCTTCTTCACCAGGGTTACATAACGATTGAGATAGGCCTGATCTAAATACTCACGACCGGCAATAACAGTTGGGTCATCATAGTATAGATCCACAAGCTCCTCAGAAGAGAATGAATCGTTACCAACAAAAACAATATCTTCAACGGAAATTTTCTTCCCTTCTACGATAGTAAAATAAAGGTTCGTAAAAGGAATATTAAATTTTGTGATGCCATCCCTTGATGCCAACTTAATCTCAGTTCCAAAGATTCCTTTTTCTTCATACATTTTAGAAATTGCGTTAACAAGCTCTCGCTCTTCAAAGCGCCCTAATTGCTTTTTTACAACTTGCTTTAAGCTATTTGAAAACTCTTGATGATTAAATACGGTCGCACCTGAAAATGAATAATGGTAACGTCGTCCAAGCTCAACTTGAACTCGGAGCACAACCTTACTTCCGTGATGCTCAGGCTGAAGAGATACAAATTGAGAGAAAAAATATCCTTGATCAAAATATTCTCTTTCAAGTTGATCTTGCATTTTTTTAAATTCAATCCGATCCCATGGCTTGCCGACCATAAAATTAAATCGCCTTGAAATAATTTTTCTCAATTCAGAGTTTGGTGTGAGAATCTTCACTTCTTTAATATCTAATGCCTTAGAGAAACGAACGGAAAACTTAAGACCAGTATGGTTAACCCTATTTCGTACTTGGACATCTATAGAAACGTTAGAATGTCCCCTCCTGACAAGTAGAGACTCGATTGATTCTTTCGCTATTGATATACCTGATTTTTGATAATAGTCTCCTATTCTAAATGGCAAAACTTTTAAAATAGCATTTCTATCACTGCCAGTAACCCCAAGAATCTCAATAGAATCGATTAATCTATAGAATGAAGCATCCACAGTAAGATCAATTGTCCCATTTACTTGGGTTGCACTATAACTAAAGTGCTCCAATCCATCATTGAAAAGAAATGGAGTTAGAACTTTCTTTAATTCAGGAATCTGGTAATTTTGGTCCAACAGTTCATTCAGAGAAGCGCGCAACTCCTGACAACTTACACTCTTTCCACAGTTAACTGTGACCTTCCCAACTGGAAGAGCAACAGCATCCAAGGATATAATCGTGAATATAAGTATCAAAAGAGTTCTAATCATTTAAATGTCTTTCTAATGGTAAAGTCCACTCCAATTGAATCTAACGAATCTTCTGCCTCATTAGATGTTTCTTCAGTCTCGTAAATAAACTTGAGCGAAGTATTCGACCCAAGATTCAAGTTTAAGTTCATTTCCTTTTTCTGCTTCATCGATCCCCCCAAAGTGCTGGAAAAAGAAAAATCTAAATTTTTCCTCAGCTTTGTTTGAACTTTGACCTTTGTAGCAGATTTAATATTTGTAGAGCTAGAGCTACCGCTTCGCCTTCCATGCAACAAGCTGTCATCACTCTTCCCAAACTCCGGCAAGACACTCAACTTAAACCCTAAAGACGAATCTAATCCACGATTTAGTTTAAATTGGTCGACAATCAAGCTCCCTAGGCCAAGGGATGTAATTGACTCGCGATCACTCTCATCAA
Source organism: Bacteriovoracaceae bacterium (assembly GCA_965140515.1). Lineage (GTDB taxonomy): Bacteria > Bdellovibrionota > Bacteriovoracia > Bacteriovoracales > Bacteriovoracaceae > JAGLCH01. Next base: position 421,152 of record OZ223251.1, read on the forward strand.
GGTTTTTAGCAATGTCAGATGTAATACCAAGAGTAAGGAGTGACAAAATATCCTGTTGTGACAGCATCGGCTCTGAAGATAACTTAACATCAAATTTATCAACTTTACCAGATACATCCACCTTTACTTTATAGTTTTGAATCGTACTAGAAGCAGAAATATTAATACTAGGAACCTTATTAACAATATCATTATCAAAAATTACTTTTCCGTCAGACAATACAAATTCGTGCCCTTTAAATAAAAACCTACTCTTGTCTGCAATAGTTGCCATCTCACCTTTTAACTCTGGAGATTGATAACTTCCCCCCAAGTGAAGGGCCCCATCAAACTGTAAATCAGCTATTTGATTTCTCACAATTACTGGAGAGAAAGTTCTAATGCCCAAGTCATATTTAAAAAAGTCTATGTGCTGAACATCAATTGCTTTCGGTATAAACTTGTTATCAACGTCTTCACTCCCTCCAACATCATAGTCAGAGAACTCATCGAGGAGCTCTCCATAAAGAAGAGAGACATCCCCCTTTAACGAATAAGGAACGGTACTACCTGAAAACAGCAAGTCTCCAGATAAGACAACGCTAGAGTTCTTGAAGAATGTTATCCGAGACTGATCGATCGCAAACTTCAGATTAACAGTTGGATATGGGATTTTAAGACTTATATTTCCATCAGCAGAGATATTCCCTTGACCATACTTCCCATTTAGTTTTTGTAAAAAGAACTCGTCATTCTCAACTGCAATAGCAAAATTCACTTTTTCAAATGAATCACCTAGCATCTTAAGTTTTAAATAAATATCATCGCCAGTCGATTCAATATGAGAGACTGTTTTCCCCTGTTTGGATAATAGAAGCCAACGCCCACTAAACAGCCCCGTACTTTTTTGAATAACGGGAAAAAACATCTCAACAATACTTGAATCTACTGTAAATCCACTTTCAATTCTGAAGTCATCACTCAGTTTCCCTTCACCGGAACTAAAAATATTTCCATCATTCCCTTTTAAAAGGACATCCCAGTGTTTGATTTCGCCATTTTTAATAATGATATTTCGTTTAACAGGATTCATTCTAAGTTTGACATTTTCCCGTCTGAAGGCAAACTCGTTGAATTCAAAAATCAGATTTAAATCATCCCAATCGATTAGTGAAAATGTTGACTCGAGATTAGCACTCACGCGCCCTCGTATACTTGTATCTAAAGAATTATGTTCCGAAATAAATCCCGTAAGAATTTTAACGTTAGTGGAATTTATCGCGGCATTCAAATAAGACTTTTTCTTTTGCTTATCGAGATCAAAATTCACATATGAATCGATTGTCAGAATATTCCCTAGCAAAGCACCATTGATAAACATATCTGTTTTATCAGTATAGATAATGAGACTGGAGTCCTTCATCGCTTTTTTGAAGATATTACCTTTTGTTACTTTAAACTTTGTCTGCGTTATCAAGGAGTCAATTTTACCATCGCCCTTAAATGAACCACTAATGCGTCCGTCATAACCAAAGTTAAACAAGCGGTACATTGCAATATCTTTCAGGCGCAGATTCTCTAATTTGGCATTGTATTCGAGGTACTCGTGATTCAGGTCATACTTTAGTTGGCCTAGCATTTGCCCAGTTTGCTTTGTAAGGTTGAAATCACCAACATTCAAAACATTGTTTTCAAAAAGAAAATTGAGATTAAGCCTGTCTACACTTTCATTAAACCACGTTATGTTCTTAGCATTAACTTTCCCACTAATTCGAGGAACTGCATCCTTCAACGTACCGATGATGTGATACTCGCCTCTGTAGTTAAATGCGAGACCTTTTGGCATAATATCTACAGGAAGATATTTGTGATAAATTCGCAAAGCATCGCGGTACGTTCCATATGGGAAAGTTGCATAGAGTTCATATTTTTGATCTTCTTCAAACCGAATACTTCCATTGACATTGAACCTGCTCGTTCCCCTCCGCCCTTCCATTTCGCTGATATAAAGACGAAGGTCTTTTAGATCTAATCGCAACTTTCCTTGCACATTACCAAGATTCAAATCAATCAGTTGCGTCTCGGCCAGATTGGTATCGAAGTAGAAACGTACATCGTTGAAGGGACCATCAACCGTAAACTTAAGTTTACCAACCCCTTCTAGTGTGACACCAGAAATAGGGCCAAACTCTTTAAAACTAAAGTCCTCAGATGTTGCGTTAATGTTGATATAATCAGGTCGAATCTCCCCTTTGGCAGCAATATGACTTTTAGCAAATGCCAAATCGGCATTAAGACTCAATGAAGCATCTGGTCGTATTTCAAATCTCGCCTTTTCGATTTCAATTTTAGGGTTTTGCAGAATTGGTGCATCTGTGCCATCAAACAGCAATGAAAATGACTCTAAGTAACTCTTATCACTAACAGAAAAAATCACATTTTGATTGTCGTATGCAATATTGACCCTGCCCGTCACTCTTCCTTTAAATGGGGATATCGACTCTCTGAGGTAATATAAGAAATCATTGGTATAGAGCCTAGAAACATTAACATCAATACTATTGTTGATTATTTTTTTCGTCACGAGATTGTAAATTTTTTGAGGTCGAGAGAGGTTTGCCTTTCCTCCATTTTCTTTTAGCTCAAACCCCTCAAGGGAGAGGATTTGATTTTTCAGCATTGCAATAACATTCAAATATTCAAGCTTTGCATAGTCAGACTCAATGTCATACCCCTTGATGTCTAATTTTATATTTGGACTTAAAATTGCGCCTGTTACATCCGCACTAATTTCCCAATATCCATCGATAGATTTAATTCCTTCATCTAAATGCAAATAGCTCTGAAGAAATTCTGATCCATTCCCAGAATAAGAAATATTGCCATCAAGTGATAATGCCTTAGCGCTAGTAATCTTCCCCTTTAAACCATATTTTTTTAAGTTATCAACAACAGCTAACTTTTCGACATCAATATTATCTTCGTAAAGGGCCCCTGTGAACTTAACTGAGTCGATCCTAAAACCATCGTAAGATATTTGCTCAGCAGATAAATTAATTTGAAGATAATCATCATCGAATTCAGAAGAGAAAGAGTCAATCCATACACGATGATCGTTTATTTTTACGTCAATTTCCTTGAGCCCTGCACCATGAAAATTTACAGGAAGCTGACGAACAAAGTAGTGCTGAAAAGTTCTAAAGATCTCTTTAATCTTCACATGTTTTATCAGCTCTTCATAATTAATGTTGCCACTGTTTTTTGAATCAAGCTGAGGAGCAATCACTCTCACTTGTCCATTATTTAATTCAATTTTTTCAATGGAAATCTTGTTAGACAATAGGTCCCAAAGACCAAGATATACTCCAAGACCATCTGCAGAAACATTTACATCGATTCCCTCACTCTCGATTTTTTTTGATATCTGCACATCTTTCAAAATTGTTGCAGGAGGAAACATATCAATTTCAATTGATTTAAAATTTGCATGAATTCCAAACTCGCGAACGAGCCTTTCATTTGTCTTTTTAGAAATCCAGCTTGAAAACATTTCTGTTTGAATAAGCTGCCATGCTCCTATTATCAAGGTCGCAACAAGCACTCCAAAAATAATCATGGCCTGATGTAGCTTATTCAAATTCGTTTAACCTTTCTTTCAACATCCGATAATCTTGATCAATACTATTAGCAACTAAATACCAATTTAAAGCTCTCCCCTTATCACCAAGCTTTCTATAAATCTCCCCAGCCATATAACTAAAGCATAATTTCTCTTGGTCCATTAGGGCCCAGGTATTAAGCATTTCTTCTAAGAGCGCTAATGCATCTCCAAACTTATTTAATCCACTTAGAACTTCAATCATCAAATAGCGAAGCTCTATTTTTCGTTCTAAATTATCTTTAAAAATGGGTAATGCTTTAGCTTGATTCAATATTTCTAGGGCCGAAGTGTGAAGGCCCATTTCCTTCAAAGCAATCGCAATATCAATGCACCTCTCATCATCAATCTCAAGTCCACCGTGCCGAATATAGCTTGCGACAGAAGAATCATCCGTCAAATTCTCTTCTTTGACATCAGCTGTCTTGCAATAAAGCTTTGAAAAATAATCGAGCTCCTTCATCAAATCACTGGCAACAGCTTCACTCTCGATTTTCGATATTCTTCCAAAATCGATCCAATCTTTGGCTTCATTTTTTTGCTTCAAAAGCAATCGCTCTTTAACATCTTGAGCAAGATCATCTGCACCAATACTCTTTAGAAACTCAAAGCCTCGTGCTTCGCGCCCCCCTTCTAAAGAATGAAATTCATCAGAAGAAAATAGATCTGTAGCGAAATCAAAATTGTCATCGATTTCAAAATTTTCATCTTCTGATTCTTCAATACTATTAGATTTTTCTATTAGATGATTAAGCTCATCCCTAATCTTTTTGCTTCTCGTAAGTTCAGGATTTGTTACGATCACCTGTCTTACTTGTGTCGCAATACGTTTGCTAGAGCAATGAATTGCATAATGAAGTATTTGTCTAAAAACCCTAGGGTCATCAGGAATTTTTATAATTAGTTGATACAAAATATTTGCAAATAACTTTCTATCCTCTAGCGTTTCAATTGACTTCTTACTCTCTAATCTTAACAAACCATATTCCACAGACTCTGAAAGAATTGCTCTCAAATGCCCATGGTCACCCAGCTTTTTTACGATTTGCTCAGACCATTCCTTAGATCCTTTAAGTTTTTGATCAAGAGCACCACGCAACGTATTATCAAATCCAGCGACATCACCTTTGAATAAGTATGCAAACAATTCGACCTCTTTTGTAAAGAGACTTTCTCCAACTGTTTTTTTCCGCTCTTCCAGATGCTCCAAGATTGCGCTGAAATTTCTTGTAGATAAAAATCTCAACAACATTGCGTTTGAATAGCTCTTACCATCTTGGATAAAACCAAGTTCCACCGAAGCCTTCCACCCTTTCGATAAATACTGGGTTTCAATCATCGCTAACTCATCTAAATTGTTTAAATTGCAACAAAACTCACGATGCAAGAATTCTGTAATCTCAGAATGCAGCTCTTTGTACTGTCTTTGTGATAATAAAAAATCAAAGTACTGTAGTGATCGATGCTTAAACGCAGTTGTTTCACCAAGAGATTTATAAATCGTTAGCAAATAATGGTACAAGGAAACCCGATCATCTGTAGAAAGTTGATCAACGACAACAGATTCAAAAACTTTCTTCGCATCTTTGAATCTGTTTTGTAAAAATAGTTCTATTCCATGTTTTAGCATTTAATAGGCCGTGTTACTCCATGCACAATTCCTTAAATATTAAGCTATTAGCTTATATTTTACTCCAAATAGTAAAGCTTTTTAACAAAGCGTCATTTCCTGCCTACCTCTAATCTGGGCATCGTCTGCTCCGGCTCCTGCCTCTCACAGACATACAGGCCCTTCCTGGGCATCGTCTGCTCCGGCTCCTGCCTCTCGCAGACATACAGGCCCTTCCTGGGCATCGTCTGCTCCGGCTCCTGCCTCTCGCAGACATACAGGCCCTTCCTGGGCATAAAAAAGGGCGGCAAAAACTGCCGCCCTTCACTATAAAAATGTCAAAAAGGACTATTTTTTCGCTCTTTCCACATATTCTCTACTTCTAGTATCGATCTTAAGCAATTCACCTTCTTCGATAAATAGAGGTACATTGATCTGAAGACCAGTTTCCATGATTGCTTTTTTAGTTCCACCTTGAGCGGTATCACCTTTAAGCCCAGGATCAGTCTCAGTTACTTTTAGGATAATAAAGTTAGGTACTTCAATTGCGATTGGAAGACCATTGTAATAAAGAACATCGAACTTGATTCCCTCTTGAAGAAAGTCTGCTTGATCACCAACCTGATCTTTAGTCAGATGAATCGATTCATATGTTTCTTGATCCATAAAATTAAACCCTTCTGGATCATCGTACATGTATTCCATTACTTTTTCTTCTAGATCCGGCTCTTCAAGACCAGTATCAACACCTGATTTGAAAGTTCTTTCAATTACAAGACCTGTCTCAAGGTTTTTCATTCTACATTTAAAGAAAGCAGAACCTTTACCAGGATTAGTAAATGAAGACTGGATAATATTGTATGGCTTACCCTCAAGCTCTACTTTACGACCTTTTTTAAGTTCAGTTGTTGGGATCATTACTTTTCCTCTTTTATCAGTTGCGAATATATTGCTAAATAATAACTATCTCTTCCGAGCCCCTCCATTATGCTTTGAGCGGCTCGGGCCGTCAACTTGCGGAGACGAAACTCCTCACGGAGGTTAGTATGACTCAAATGCACCTCAATAATGGGTATTTGAAGCATTTTGAGTGCATCTAAAATGGCCACACTAGTATGAGAATAGGCACCAGGATTAATTATCAAAGCGCCATAATCCTGATCAATCGATTTCTGAATCCGATCTACAATTTCGCCCTCAATATTTGATTGATACCATTCAACGCGTGCTTGTTTAGGATCAATTTTATTTTCTGTATATTTTTGAATGTCCTCAAGAGACTCATGTCCATACACTTCAGGCTCTCTGCGGCCAAGCATATTGAGATTAGGTCCATTGATGACTAAAAATTTTTTCACTTTAAGAAATCTCTTTTCACGACTGACTTTCTCTTAATTCCATCGAGAAATTTTAATAATTTTTCTTCTTTGGCCTTACCACGATCAACTTGATCATCGGCCCTTCTTCGATCTAGTGCTGCCAAAATGGCATCATCACCTGAATCACTTCCGTTTTCAGCAATAAGCTTTTGAACTTCATGAATTCGATCGATTGTCTTCTGATCTGTTGGATTGAGTTCTAATATCTTTTGCAAAATTTCTTTCGCTTTACTGTAATAGCCTTGAGCGCAATAGAGATCAACTAAAGTATGTGTAACGATTGGGGGGTCAACAGATGGCCGAACATCATCACTTTTTTCTTCACGGGTATTTATAGAAAATGGCAATGGGTCAGAAATAACCTCTTCTTCCTCATCAACATCTTCTTCATCAGCTTCTTCTGCTTCGCTGCTCTCTTGAAGCGAACCTTCGAACTCAATAATTTTTGCTTCTTCATCTTCATCAAGCTGAATATCTTCGAGGCGTTCTGTGGTCCAATCTTCCTCCACAACCGCCGGAGCGCGGTTGCCAAAGTCAACTTGAGTCCACTGATCAAGCTCGTCTTCTGGTGTTGAGACAAGCTCTCTCTCATCAAAATATGATGGTGTCTCTTTCCTAATCACTACAGGAGACTCTCTATCTTCAAGTTCACGAACTTTCAAGGCCACTTCATTGTCTCTCGGATTTAAGAACAGAAGATACTTGTATGCCTCTAATGCTTCTTCATTGTGAGCGAGCTCAAAGCAAGTGCGAGCAAATAACTTGAGGAGTCTCAAATTGTCTTTATTAGAATCCACTAATGGACGAAGTGTCGCGTACGCCATTGGAAATTGACTGCGATCAAAATAGCAACTGGCCAGAGTCAAATAGCCCATTACATACGAGGGATTATGACGAATTCCTTCGTGCAAAACCTCGAGCGCTTTATCAATCATTCCCAGCTTGCGATACATTTCTGCAAGTGGCGCGAAAATTGTCGAACGAGGATTTCGTTCGTACTGCTTTTTATATTTAATTAATAGCGGTGATTCTTCTGCCACTTTCTTTGCCTACTTTTCAGTATCGCGGTCAATGAGTCCAGCTTCTTCCTGATTGATAATTCGTGGAGTTAAGAAAATAACCATTTCAGATTTTGATCGACTCACTTTATCTGGTGTTCTAAATAACCAACCAACGATCGGCAGGTCCTTTAAGAAAGGAACGCCTGAGACAGAGCTAGAGTTTGATTCCTTATAAATCCCACCAATAACTACGGTACTGCCGTTATCAACGAGCACATTTGTCTTAACTTCACGTGAAGTTCTAGCAACTGGTTTTTCGAGTGTTGCTGGAATACTTTTGAACTCTTGCTTGGCAATTTCAACTTCAAGAATAATGGATCCATCATTCGTGATCTGAGGTGTCACCGTTAAGTCTAAGCTCGCTTCCAACTCTTTCCACTCAACTGTTCCTGCTTCAGTATCTGTTTGAGATAGATAAGGAAGAAAGTCAGTAGACTTAAGCACAGCTTTTTTCTTATTTTGAGTAATTACTTTTGGACTTGCGACAACTTTCCCTTTCTCTTCACTCTCCATCAGTTCAAGTTGAAAATTTAAATTAAAGAGTCGACTGTAACGGCCTATAGAAAGTCCAAGCAGCGCTGTTGATGCAGTTGGTGCAGAGTTAAATGAGAAACCAGGCCCCCCTACAATTCCAGCGTCTGGTTTAACTCCTACTGAAGCAACATCTCCAGCAGCATTACTTCCAACAGGGTCAAACCCAAATTGAATACCATTTGATAGTCCTAAGTTTCTTGCATACTCTTCGTTGACTTCAATAATCTTTGACTCAATCAAAACCTGTGGAGTTTGTGTATCAAGAACTTCAATAATTTTTCTAACTTTTTCAAGAATATCAGCAGTGTCTTTAACAATTAAAGAGTTTGTTCTCTCATCTTGAGATACGGCACCACGATTTTTTGTCAGATAATTATTAATAATTTTTTCCATGTTCTTAGTTGTTGCAAAACTAAGAGGAAAAACTTTTGTTACAAGAGGTTCTTCTTTCTTTGTGAGCTTTTGCGCCTCAATTTCTAACTTCTTATCTTGAGTCGCTTTTTCCAAACTGGTGATGAGAAGAATTGATCCATTCTTTTTTGCAACTAGTTTGTTTAGAGTCAACACAGTATCAAGGATTTGATCCCATGGAAGACTTGTAAGAGTTAGAGTTAGTGGTGCGAGCTCGCGAACCTCTTCCGTAATAATAACGTTGAAACCAGATGATTCAGCAATCATATTGAGAATATCTTCAACACTAATATTTTTAACGTTTAGAGAAATCTTTTTACCAATATATTTTTTAGGTCCCGATAAAGTAATATTTTCAAGAATATCTTGAACAGAGTCTGTTTTTGGAATATGAATTCTAACGCCATCACCTTCTTTTGCATCAGAAACTTTCACACCTTCTTCAGCTTCAATCTTGTTCTGAGTAAATACACCAAATCTATTCTCAATAGAAAGGATCAAACGATTACCTCTTTTTTGCATCAAAGAGCGAACGTTTTCTCTAAGTTGCAATGCAACTCTCAAATCAGTTGGAGAAGATTTTTTTGGATAGGCCTTCACATAAACAACACTTCCTGAAAATTCTGAAGTATCGAAACCACGAATAACTCTGTCTGTTGCAGAGGTCGCTTTCAAATCAATGATTAACTGTTTGTCTTCGCTGTTGTGAAATTTGTTGGCGACAATATTGTCATCTGAAAATTCTAACTCGAGCTTACTAACTTCGCCCTCTTGCTTAAAATGAATAAATTGCAACTCACCCGCAAATAGGTTACATGACAAAATTAGTAAAGAAGTGAGAAAAAATCCTTTTTTCATACGTTCCTCGTCCTTAAGAGACTGTTTTCTCAATTATAACATCAGTTTAGCTAATAATGAAAGAATTAGAATATAAAAAATGACGCGATTAAAAATAATAAGGGCCTAAAAAGATCAACTACTCTGAAACTGGGATAATAGTTTCTAAGTATTCATCCTGATCATAGACGTTTCTAATTTTTTCAACCAGTACAATTCCCCCGGGTAGAATTGCCTTTACTTCCGCTCCATCAACACCAAGCTTCATTCCTTCTTTAAGGACATAAGTCTTTTCATTTTTCTTCTTTCTGGTGTTACTCGCAGATGGATTCAGAACTGGAGCATTTGGATCTTCTTCAATTTGAGCAGGAGCATCATTACTTACAATTTTAACAATTGCTCGTCTGTTAGGACCTAAAAGAACGCCAACAACTCGGATTTGCTCAATAGGAATTCCTTCGACTGTATCGACATTGGTAAACATGCTGCCATTGAAATACTTACTATCTCCAATTTTCTTCAAGCGAGAACGCTTTGGAAGATTTCTTTTGAATGGATCTCTAAGCTCAAACGGATTCGTAATGCCAGTACTATTACTAAACGCCTCAATCCCCTTAGAAGAGATCTGAGCCGTTGCAGAATTACCTATTACGGCAAAGAAAAGAAGGATGTAAGGAATGATTTTAGCAATACTCATTTACTTTCCTCCCTTCTTCTTTTGTTTATTTTTCTTTCTTTGTTCAGCTCGTTGCTGTTCTTGCTCTTTTTTAAAGTCTTCTTCGATTTTATCGAAGCCACGGTCCTCGCGGTAGCCACTATTGTACTTATAAGCAAGAATCTTAATATCGCCATTAATTAACTGATAACGCCCTTTTTGCCTTTTATTAGTCTGGGTGAATTCAATTGATTTGATATTAAAAAGCTGAGTTTGTGCTTCAATCTTTTCCAGGAAAATAAGAAACTGTAAAAAAGTCCCAGAAGCTTTAAGAGCATATTCTTTAGTAATGTAAAAACCTTGAATGTCTTCTCGCTCAGGATTCAAATAGACATCCTTCATATTGAGTTCTTTTGCAGCATCAGAAAATAATTGTAGGTTTTTAGGGTCAGAAATTTCATTTGGAAATTGCTTTTGCCTCTTCTCTACTTCGAGTGCAACAACCTCAATGCGCTTTTTTGCAGCTTCGATATCTTTGTAGTATTTCTGCAGAGACTTCAACTGGCGCTTACTTGATGCGATACTATTTTGAAGTACAGGTACACGCCCCTCAAGCATTTCCATACGCTGAGTGTGCTCATCATATTTTTCCCAAGCAAAAAATGCTGCGACTAATATGATGATGAGATGTACGTTAGTTAGTATCTTCTCCATCTATCCCTTACTTCTGTTGAAACGGATCAAATGTTTCAATTTTTCCCTTTACTTCAAAAACTTCAATTCTCTTTTTCTTCCCATAAAGAACTTCATCTTCACTCTTAGTTCCTGCATCAGATAAAGTCAGCGATTTACCAAAAAAAGCGGATTCATTGGCCATTGTCAAGAAATCACCGATACTCTTGTAGGCTTCAGCCTTTCCTTTTATAAGGATTTCCTTCTGGGGATTAATCATAATAGACTCGAACCACATATCATCAGGAACACTTCGGGCAAGTCGCTCAAGAACTTTTCGCGGGTTCGTTCTTGTCTTTAAAATTTGATCGACATAGGACGATCGACGTTTTAATTCGCGTCTACGACGCTCGTAGAGCTTTAATTTCTCTTTAATATTCTCGTGTTTTTTTAGCTCACGTCGGATCTTTGACTTTTCTGCGTTAAGAGTTTGAATTTGAGTATCGACTTCATTCTGAAGACCTGAGAAATAATCTGGGAGATATGAATCTTGAGCGAAATAAAGAACAAATGCAACAACAAGCATTTTGAGATTGAGCTTACTGAGGTCAATACCAGCGACAACAGTCGTCTGCCTTTTTTTCTTCCTCTGTATTAGGTTAATCTCAATCATTACTTTAACTTCCTCATGGCAAGCCCAATTGCTGCGGCTCCGAGATATCCAATTTCTTCTAAATCTTCCTCTGTAAACTTCTTACCGTAGTCAATCACTTCAAAGGGATTCAAGAACTCAACTTCTAGCCCAAGAGTCGTTTCCAAACTTTCTAAAAGCCCAGGAGTCAAGGCCCCACCGCCAGTTAGATATACTTTTTGAAAAGATTCATCAGAGGTTGAAGTTATATAGAATTCAATTGTTTTTTTAATATCTGCTAAAAAACTGTCATTTACTTGTTCAATGACTTCAATTACTTCCTCAGGAAGGTTTCCATTCTCATCACCAACTGTTTTCAAGTTTTCAGCGTCGATGTGGTTTACCCCCATTTGTCGCTGAATCTCCTCAGTTGCCATCTCACCACCCATTGCAATTTCTTTAGTAAACACAATGGTTTCCTCTCTACAAATTACAAACTGAGTACTTTGGGCCCCAATATCCATAAAAATGGCCGAAGTATCATCTCCCATGGATGATGCTTTTATGTATTGAAATAGGTTGATACAAGCAAGGACATTTAGATCGACAATTTTTGGACGAAGACCGGCAGATTCGACTAACCCTTTTCGATCCTCAATTAGAGAATTTTTAGCAGCGGCAACGACAACATCAACACCACCACCTTCGTTTTCGCCGATAAGATGAAAAGATAAACTAGATTCTTCGACATTGAATGGGATATATTGTTCAGCCTCCCAGCTAACCTGGTCCTCAATTTCATCAGCGGTACCACCGGCCAGCTGAAGACGTCGACTGATTGTACTAGCTCCAGAAAGCCCGATACAAACTTTAGTTACACCCGCGCCAGCCCCTTTTGTGGCCTCGCGAATGGCATCAATGACTTCTTCATCTTTATGAATCTCGTCTTCAATTATTGTCCCCTCTGACAGCGGGACACGACTAAAATGCTGTAGTTTATAGCTATTCCCCTTCTTGTCACTGGAAAGAACACATGCTTTTACAGCACTTTGACCAATATCAACGCCAATAAGCGTCTTTGGTCCAAAGTCAAAAACGTCGAGCAATGACTTACGAATTTTAGTGACAAGCTCTTTTACATCCAATGTATTATCCTGAGATAGGAGGGTACAAATAGTCCTTTTATCAAATTATAACTGCAATTTTCTCCTATTATCAAGGATATAATGCAGCTTATTAAAAAGGTAACGGGATATAAATCATAAATTGAGGGAAGAATATTTGTAGTGAAGCAGCCAAAATAATAAAAGGACCAAACGGTATATGGTTATTGCGGTTCATTTTCTTCATTACAATAAGAGTAATTCCCACAATTGACCCTAGCATACAGCTTAAGAAGACGTTTGTTACAATACCCATCGGCCCAAGATAAATCCCCAGAGCTCCAAAGAGTTTGACATCCCCCAGCCCTAGGCCCTCTTTTTTTGTGATTAAATAAAATGCTGTAGACACGAAGTAAGGAAAACCACCGCCGAGTGCAACCCCAAATAGCCAATGCTGCCATGGAAGAAAAAATACGGCATACAGTAGAAATACTGCTGAAAGGTATAGATTTAATGGATTCGGCAGTATCTTGTGCTCAAGATCAATAAAGAAGTGACAAATGAAGACACACGCTGCGCTAAATAGAACTATAAATTTAAAAAGAGTGTGTAAAGTAAAATAACTTGGGAAGAGATATAATGCAGCAAGGCCTGCGATTAACTCAACTATAAAATAGCGAAATGGAATCTTGGTCTTACATTTTGAGCACTTTCCACGCAAGAAGATATAACTCAAAAGAGGGATATTCTCATACCAATAGATAACCTTATTACACTGAGTGCAGCGAGATCTCGGTGTTACTATATTTAATCCACGGGGAACTCGATAAATAATTACATTTAAGAAGCTCCCAAAAATTGCACCGAATAAAAAAATAAAGCTATTTAATAAAAGCATATTAATCCAAGTTTTTGCGTTCAAAAATGACAGCGCAAATTATTAATAAGGTTATGAGATAAATCATACCATAGCTCAGAGAATGGAAAAGTAAATTAGTGTCCACTGTCTGTTGATACACCACGTAGTCTTTTAAATTGAGCTTACTAAAATTTGGAAAGATATAATGATAGATACTCAATACGCTTTTAAAATACTCATTATGCTGCACGAATAAGGATTCTTGAATACCCGAAACAGCGTGCCCTGCCATGTAAATTGCTAAAGTATAGATGATTGACATTACTGCATTTGTTACAAGAGAAAAGAACACAACAATAAGTAGGACAATCGATGCCTCAAAAAATGAGAACACAATACTCCAAATAATCAATGAGCTGAATTCTCCTCCAAGGAAAAGAAAAGCTGCGATTGAAAGTGCCCCTAAAATAATAATGTTCAAAGCTAGAATACCTAGCATCCCAAGTATTTTCCCCACAAGAAATGAATATCTTTTTAATGGACGAACCAAAACCATATACACAGTTCGGTTCTCAATCTCCTTAGAGATAAGACCTGCTCCCATAAAGATTGCAATGGCGACCGCAGATAGTGATAGCGCACCAAGCCCGATATCAATGGCCACTTTCTGGGGAACTCCAAAAGTGAACTCTGTGGCCAAATAACTCAAGACAAGAATGCCTAGCCCAAGAAAAAAGATATTGAAAATAACGCGACTCTTATAAATTTCAACAAAAGAATAGTGCGCGATCGTCAGTATTTTTCGTAATTCATTCATAATCGTTACTTCTTTATGTTGTAAATGACCTGCTCAAGAGTTGGTCTATTCGAATTTACACTTAAAATATCTCCACCTGAGTTCAATAGACTACTCAGACATTTATCTTTATTTGTCTTACTACAATGAATAAGAAAGATATTTTGCTCTAACTCAGTAGTACTATTAATAGATGCACCTAGCAAATCAATGGGAGAGCAATTGGAGAGCTGGGTTTTTATCACATAGTCAGAGGATATATTGTCCCGAATTAGCTCATCAATAGAACCTTGATAAAGTCCTTTTCCTTTCTGCAAAACAACAACATGTTCACAGATTTCTTCAACATCTGAAACAATATGACTACTAAAGAAGATTGTTTTTCCCTCTTTATTAAGCCCCAAAAGTGCATCCTTAATTTCTTTTCTTCCAATCGGGTCTAATCCACTCAAAGGCTCATCAAGTACAATCAATTTGGGATTGTGAACGAGAGAACTGACAAAGCCGAGTCTCTGAAGCATTCCTTTTGAGTAACCACGAATCTTACGGTCTAGGGGGTAAGCGATATTAAAAACTTCAGACCACTTTTTGATTGATGGCGCGACTTCCTTACGTGGAACATCATTAAGCTTTGCCATATATTCAAGAAATTCTCTCCCCGTAAGATAAGGATAGAAGTATGGCCTTTCTGGAACAAAGCCAATATTTGATAGAATCTCTTTTTTGGATTGACCAAGGGCCTTAGAATAAATAACTTCACCACTATCGTGGCGAATAAAGTCCATCATGATTTTAATTGAAGTTGTTTTTCCCGCCCCATTGGCACCGAGAAACCCGATCAATTTTCCCTCATCAATAGAAAATGACAATTTATCTAGAGCACAAAAGGATTTTGCCCAAAAATCTGTTTTAAAGGTCTTTGTGACGTTCTTGAATTCAATCATAAATAGATCTCCAAGTTAATATCATATATATGACTTTATCTTTTTTCAATTTGTATTAAAATTAACCTATGCGGACAAAACAACATCTTAACATTTTGCTCCCTGTTTTTGTGATTGGACTTTTATTGGCCCTCCAGCAGAGATTTGCGATTACTGAACCTCTTCCTAAGATCAGTATTTCAAAGCAAGAGACTGCTTTTAATCTTAATGATGAAATTTTTATGATCTTCAATTTGGGGCAGAAACGACTCCTATCCTCAATTATCTGGATTGAGACCTTGATGGAGTCAGATACTGAGCACTATCAAAATAATGATCTCGGCTCCTGGATGTATCTACGCTTTAACACACTTAATAGGATTGATCCTAATTTTTATGAGGTGTATCGCTTTGGAGGACAATACCTCTCAATTGTTAAAGATGACCTCACAGGTGCTGCTGAAATATATGAAAGAGGTCTTAAGTTATTTCCTGATGACTTTTGGTTGAATTTTCACGCGGGATTTCATTATTTCTTTGAGATGGGTAATAGAAAAAGATCTTTAGAAATATTTAAAAAGATTGCTTTTCGCCCCGAGGCCCAAAAGTATACGCCCTACCTTCCAACCATATTGGGGCGAATCCAAGCAGAACAAACAGGCGTGGATGAGTCGCTCTTTTCAATGCTCTTTACTACTTACGCTGAAATTAGAGATGATGGACCGCTTAAAGATAGACTTTACATCGGACTATATGCGATTAGGGCAGAAATTGATTTAAACTGCCTTAATAATGGTGGAAAAAAATGTCGCACCAAAGACTTCGATGGAGTCCCCTACCAATACAACTCAAAGACAAAAAAATATCAGGCTCAAAAGGCCTGGAAACCTTTTAGAATAAAAAAGAAAAGGCCCACATAAGTGGGCCTCTCGCTATCATAATAATTAATTTAATTACTAGTAACCTACAGTTGGGTGCGAAAAATATTTGTTCTGGTTAACAGTCCAAACATCAAAGGTACCCGCCTGGGCCTTTGTAGAGTCAATATATCCACCAGCTGAAGCTTTAAATTCCGCACCAGAAAGAGTTACTTTCGCATCAGTCGCTAGTACCGCGTTTGTTGTTGCAGTTTTACCACCTACCGTTTTTCCTGAAGCGAAGAATAGTTCACCCGCATTACAAGTAATACCGTTGGTACTTGATGTATAGTCCGCAACGAATCCTGTTGCATAATAACGGTTCGCAGCTTCTGCAGATGGGTCATACCCCATACTTTTTAGACAAGTAGCATAGGTATCAGCATCGGCCATAAAAGCTGTTTCAGCAGAATATACTGAGGCAAGTTGAAGCTTAGCTTCAGATGTCTTAGATTTAGCTTGATACTTCTTAAAGTTAGGAATCGCAACCGCAGAGAGAATACCAATAATAGCAACAACAACCATCAACTCAACCAGAGTAAAGCCGTCTTGAAACTTCTTAACTGTTTTCATAACAATCTCCTTGTTTGGATCAATTGAGATGATCCATTTTTCTTTTGAGCATGAGTATTAAGAACCCACACTGTTCAAGTAACAAAAGTACACTAACCAGATCGGTATTCCGTTTAGAATTGTTTAGGAATAAAACGCATCTTTTAACGAAAAAACGAAAGGTTATCCCAAGTATAGCAGCAAATTGGACCCTATATGAGTGAATTTCTCCCAAAGACCTTGTGGTTATAATTCTAACCATTCGTTTTTATGCTGAAATCACACATATTTTTATAAAAAAAGGGGAAGCACTTAAATCTTCCCCTCTCAGATATATTTGCTAAAAGTGACAACTTTTTTTGTTGGTCTACGCCCCACCGGCAGACATAAACATTGGTAGGTACATTGCGATAAGGATTGCACCGACAATTCCCCCCAAAACAACGAGAATAAGAGGCTCAATCATTTTCGTCATTGCACCAATAAGTGTATTAACTTCATCCTCGAAAACTTCGGATACTTTTTGAAGCATATCATCGAGACCACCGGTCTGCTCTCCAACCTTAACCATCTGAGTAACCATAGGAGGAAAGTAATCGATTTTTCCAAGGGGCTCAGACATGGTCTTACCTTCAACAACAAGTCGTTTAACTTCCTTGATATCATTGGCCATAACATTATTATCTAAGGTCTCAATGCAAATATCTAGAGCATCAATAAGTGGAATCCCTGATGTCAGCATGGTTGAAAGTGTTCTGGTGAAAGAACTCAAATTTCCTTTAATAATAATTCCGCCAAAAATAGGAAGTTTCATTGAAAAGTGATCGTAGGCCACTTTTCCTTGAGGTGTCCCAATATAGGCCTTTAAGAATAAGGCAATGAATACCGCGCCAGGAACGAAATACATCAAGTAATCATTCATAAACTTAGATGCATCAACAACAAACTGAGTAATCGCTGGAAGCTGCTGGCCTGAACTGGTTAGCATTTCACTAAACTGGGGAACAACAAAGGTCAACATCCCCCAAACAACACCAACCCCCACAACAGTGATAAGCATAGGATACATCATGGCAGACTTAATCTGGCTTAACGTCTTTTGCTGCTTTTCCATGTGCTCAGCAAGTTTAAACAAAATGGTGTCTAAAATACCACCGGTTTCACCTGCACGGACCATGTTACAATAAAGCTTATCAAATCCGGCTTCGCCTTCCATCGAATCAGCAAGAGTTTTACCTTCACCAACATTAGTCGCAATATTTTTTACAGTTCGACGAAGAACAGGATGACGCTCCTGCTTGTAAAGAATTTCTAGAGATTGTAACAATGGAACACCGGCATTTACCATTGTAGATAACTGCTTAGTGAATTGAGTTAACTCTTTCGCCCCAAAAGGTTTTGCGTATCCTTTTTCTACGAGCCATTCATTAATATCAAATTCCAAAATTGAAGGTGGCGAAATTTTTCTTGGCTTTACTTGAATTGCACGAAGTGCTTGTCGCACTTCGCGCTCAGAAGTTGCCTGAATAACTCCCTCTGTCTTCTTCCCGTTTTTATCAATACCTTCCCAACGCCAATTGGCCATTATTAATGCTCCTTAATTCCAAGCATGCCCGCAAGCTCTTCACGGTTTGCAGAGTAACTCATTGCCGTCTCGGGATCGATAAGACCCGCTGATACATGCTTTTTTAGAGTTTGATTCATTGTAATCATCCCAGTCTGGTCTTGCCCAACTTGCATCTGTGAATAGATCTGATGCACTTTATCTTCACGAATAAGATTTCGGATACCCGGTGTTGGTACAAGAATTTCAATTCCAAGACAACGTCCAGGCTCATAAGATTTAGGAATCAATTGCTGAGCAACAACACCTTGAAGAACAAATGAAAGAAGCGTTCTAACTTGAGACTGTTGATGTGAAGGGAATACGTTGATGATACGGTTGATTGTTTGTACACACGAGTTCGTATGCAAGGTACCAAAAACGAGGTGACCTGTTTCAGCAATAGTCAATGCAGCTTCAATGGTTTCGGCATCACGAAGCTCACCAACGAGAACAATATCAGGGTCCTGACGAAGCAAACTTTTTAGACCATTCTTAAACGTCAAAGTATCTGATCCGATTTCACGCTGATTCACGAGACACCCCTTGTGAGGATGCACAAATTCAACAGGATCTTCCAATGTGATAATATGTCCCGCTTCATTCTCATTCAATCGATCCAAGAGCGAAGCAAGAGTCGTCGACTTACCAGAACCAGTTGGACCTGTAACAAGAATGAGCCCATTTGAAACATCCGTCATATCCAAAAGAACATTTGGTAAATTTAGCGCCTTAAATTCAGGAATCAGACTTGGAATCAAACGAAATACCGCAGCAACAGATCCTTTCGAATAAAAAGCATTGCAACGAAAACGCGCGAGCCCCTTGATACCAAACGAAAGGTCAAGTTCTAGATTTTTTTCTAGTTCACTTTTTTGTTCTTCTGTTAAGATTTGATAAACAAGCCGCTTCGTTCCTTCTCCCGATAGTGGTGGCATTTTTACGCGAACGATCTCACCACTTACCCTCATTCCCGGCGATGATCCGGCCGTAATATGTAAGTCAGAGGAGTTATTATCAACCATCAGCTTAAAAAGCTGTTGGATTTTGATCCCTTCGCCATCACTAGTTTTCTGTTGTTTCGTTTTTGTTTTTGTTGAAGTACCGTCACTCATTAAAGTAACTCCATATTAAAATTTATCTGAACTTGAATTAGTTATAGCTTCATCCAATGTCGTTTGCCCTTGAGCAACCTTTGTTAAAGCAGACATCCGAAGCGTTTTCATACCATCTCTAATGGCCTGCTTCTTTAACTCATCAGCTGAAGCATTTTTTAAGATTAGCTCTCTTAGAGCTGGAGAGATATCCATAACTTCATAGATTGCCAAACGACCTTTATAACCAGATCCATTACAGTAATCGCACCCCTTGCCTTTATAGACCTTTATCTTACTTGCAGAGGAAGCAGCAACACCACATGAAACGAGCTCTTCAACAGAAACATCAATTTGCTCTTTGCAATAAGGACAAATTTTACGACAGAGTCTTTGGGCAACGACTACGTTGAGTGCCCCAACAACAAGGAATGGTTCAATCCCCATATTGAGAAGACGAGTTACAGTTGAAGGTGCATCATTTGTATGGAGCGTGGAAAGTACCAAGTGTCCTGTAAGAGCAGCTTCGACAGCAATTTCACCAGTTTCAGTGTCACGAATCTCCCCAACCATTATGATATCGGGATCTTGACGCAAAAATGATTTCAACGCTGCAGCAAAGTCGAGTCCAATCTCTTTCCTTACGTTTACCTGATTAATTCCATGAAGGTTAAATTCGACTGGGTCTTCTGCAGTTGAAATATTTGAGTGAATCTTATTCAAATCAGCCAACGCGGAGTAAAGCGTTGTGGTCTTACCAGACCCCGTAGGCCCTGTAACCAAACACATACCGTATGGCTGACGAATACCATTTAAAAATGTTGTAATCTGCTTTTTCTCAAACCCAAGTTTTGTCATATCAAGTTGTAAGTTTGAAGAGTCTAGAAGACGAAGAACAATCTTTTCACCAAAGAGTGTTGGAAGAGATGACACACGATAATCGATTGGCTGATTATCAATCGACAGCTTGATACGACCATCTTGAGGCTTTCGCCTCTCCGAGATGTCCATCTTTGCCATAATTTTAATTCTTGAAAGAATTGGTAGCATTAATGCTTTCGGAGGAGGATCGGCCTCAACTAACTTACCATCAATTCTGAATCGAATTCTAAAATCTTTTTCATAAGGCTCAAGATGAATATCACTCGCCTTCTTGATGTATGCATCGGCCATAACATGGTTAACATATTCAATAACATCAGAACCAATATCTTCTTCTTTTACTGTTTGGTTTTCACTCTCACTAGCTGCTGTAATTTCTTTAACGGTACCAACTAGCTCATCAGTTGTAAGAGTTACCCTTTGAAAGATTTTTTCCCAAGAACCAAGATTGGTGAGAATAAATTCCACTGGGTGCTGGAAAATAGCAACAAGCTCATTTTCATACTCAGTGATAGTCGGGTCAAAGATCGCCAAACTGACGACTTTACCTGTTTTTTGAATTGGTAAGCAACGATACTTTACAGCATGCTTTCTACGAATAAGGCGAATAGAAGAATCCGCAATTTTTGCGTTTGATAGATCGATAAAAGTAAGGCCATGATTTTTTGAAATTTGTTTAGCAAACTTAACGTCATCAAAAAAATCAAATTGAAGTAGACCTAGTTCAGATATTTTCCCCTGATCGCTGTCGAGCAAAAGTGGACGCAAGTCCTTAAGAGGAACCATCCCTGTCTGTGTAATGACTTCAGAAAATTCTTTCCTAAACATAAACTAACCTATCTCCATGGTTTTCTATATATATGTTATCGGATTTACAGCATTTTAGATTAAATTTTTTTACTCTCTACTATGCCCCAACACGATAGAGCAACTTTTGCTTGCTCAAAGAGCAGTTGCTCACCGTCAATATAAGTACACCGCTCAGACAGAAGTTCTGAATGAGAATGTGAATAATTTAAGTCCCAAAAAGTGGAATCTCTAGAAATGTCTCCTCTAAATACAAAATCTCTATGGCAGCAATTGATAACCAAAAGCTGCTTGCCTACAGAATTGAGGTCAAAATCTTCAATCGGACCATTGCTTTTCCTAGAAATGGAAATGAAATTACAGTCGAGGTCATTGAGGCAAATTGAAATAACCTTGGCCATAGTGCCACTACCAAGAAGAACAATCTTATTTGGTCTACACTCTTTCACCATTTGTGGAACGAGTTTCTTGAGCGCGACAAAGTCAGTGTTAGTCCCCATAGGACCGGTCTTGCCCCTATAGAGACAATTCACAGCAGAGGTCTGCTTGGCCTCAGGAGTCAAAACAACTTCTTTAATAAAATGCTTTTTATAAGGAGCAGTGATACTGATTCCGGAGTATTCAGAAAGTAATTCATTAACAGGTGGTATTTCAAATTCTTGTGAACAATCGATTAGAGTGTAGTCAACTGGAACGGAAAGAATACTTTCGTAGATCAACTTAGACTTAGAGTGGGAAATATCTCTGCCAATTAAGGCCAAACGATATGTCATAGTTTGGCCTGTTGAATATCCGCCTGTATCTGCTCAATGAGATCTTCTCTAGAATTAAAGCGCCGTTCATCACGGATGAAGTCAACAAATGATACTCCAATAGACTCGCCGTAGATATCACGGTTGAAATCCAACAGATGAGTCTCAATACTAATATCAGTGATATCATTAAAAGTAGGATTTAATCCAACATTAGTAATAGAGTTATAAATAATGTCCTTATACGTAGTTCTCGTTGCGTAAACTCCCCGCTTGGGAATAACAATTTCTTTTGAATAATTAATATTGGCCGTAGAGTAACCAAGTTCTCGACCGCGTCCCATACCGCGAATGACAGACCCTGAAATGTGAAAATTTCTTCCGAGAAAACCAGCGGCCTCTTTGACTTTTCCATCAAGAATAAGATCACGAATAAGTGAAGATGAAACACGCGTTCCTTCTACCAGAAATTTATCCAAAATAGTTAGCTGAATACCATGATCTTTGCAATAGTTCCTAGCAAAATCGTGATTTCCCGCTTTATTGCTACCAAAAACAAAGTCGTGACCAAAAAAGAGGCCAGTAATATTGTCATCCACAACAATATACTGCTCTAAAAATTCTTGTGGGCCAAGCGTACTGAAGTCACGGTTGAAATCAATCTCGTATAAGTAATCGACACCAATATTTTCTAATAGGGCACGGCGCTCTTCATATGAATTAATAAGAAAATAATCAGCAGGATTAATGACAAACTTCGGATGTGGAACAAAAGTTATCGCAACAACCTTTGCACCAGTTTCACATGAAGTTTTCTTTATCTCATGGATAAATTCACTGTGCCCTCGATGGACACCATCAAAGTTTCCAACAGTAATATATAAGGAGGATTGATCTCCCTCATCTCGAATTTCTCTCAATGACTTAATGATTTTCATTTTTTAAGAAGCTCCACAAACTCACTGAAAAATTTAGAATTAAACTTAAGCTCTACTGCCAAGCTGTCACCATAATTTTGCTTTTCAGACATGGTCAGTAGATTAGAAAAATACTTTTTCGCGTCATCACTCAGATTGCTTTGCTGTAACAGTTCACCCAAAGTAATATCAACTAGAGGTTCATTATTGTTTAGAAAGAGCATTAAATGATGAATCGATGAATATGTAATACCACTTTTCTTCATTTTATCGATGAGTTTTATTGCTCTTGGATCAACTTTGTAGACTTTTGGCTTACGAATCCATATCGATAGCCAGATAATTAGGCCAATTAGTCCAATAATAAAGTTGACGATGACAATGAAGTTGAAATGCCCAGAACCTTTAGAAAAATCTGGCGCAATTAAGCTTGCAGCTAACTCTTTGCGAACCTGCTCATCACTCTTAGAAGGCACAGTCGGGGCGGTCGTATCTTGAGGAGACGAAACGCTTCCCTGATTCATAGTGGGAGTTTGCGCTTTACCTCCCACAACTATTTCAGGCATGTTGATTTCATTAGTCTCATACTCGCCAGTTTCAGGATTAAGAGTTGAAAAAGAAATTTTCCGAGCTGGAAGTGTGATAGGGGAACGTGCAAGATAGGTAAAACTATATTTAATTCGTCCCTTAGATTCTCCACGATCTAATTGAATTTCAGTTTGCGAATCAAAACTCTCGACATTAGGATCGTTAATAAGCGGTGGTAGCTCGAGTTTTTCCAAAGCTCCATCGCCAGCAATTTCAAGAGTGATCTCAATAGGGTCATTTACAATATACTTATTACGTGGGGGATTAAGTATAAATTCATGCTTTCCAACGAGACCAATGAAATTATTTGGTATTGGTTGTGGAAGTGCCTTTACAGGAACCTTAACCCTTTTACTAGTCAATGATTTTACACGGATACTACCAAAAGATCGCATACGATACTGAAACTCAACCTTCATCGGATCAATGCTTACTTCACCTGGCTTTTCCGCAAAGGCGCGCACGGAGTACACCTTTTGCTTTATATATGGAATACCATTTATCGAGTCGTACTCTTGTGGTTCATTCACTCGTAAACTACGAACTCTTTTAATAATATTTTTAAAGCTAGGCGTTTTCTTTTCTTGCGCTGCCCCCGCCTCTGCCATAGAGTGCTGGCGGATATAGCGATAGTAGTTTATGTCAAACCCTTCACCGGGATAGACTTCATCTTTTGAAGGCTCTGCGGCAAGAAAGGTAACCTGCGGTTTAGGTCTTGTTTTGACGATTGAAATTTGCTTATTGGGGGCCTGGTAAGATTTTGACCCGACAGATAACTTTATATTATTAAGATAAGCTGTCCCCACTCTTTCTGCCACCATCGAATAACGAAAAACTGTAGTTCTTGCCTGAACTCCATTTACAATACTGATTCGATTGCTAGTCTTAAGTCTTTCTATAACTTCTAGTCCAACAGGAGTAAATGTAGGAAAATCTGGAGTTTCACTACCTGAAAAGTTAACGGTAAAGTCAACCTTAAACGCTTCACCAACTACAGGCCGATAATTAGAAACCTGAACAGTTTTGCCATAAGGAGATTGAACACTATTCAATGGACCAATATCAATAGTCATCGATACATCCTGCGCTAATGCCAAATTACCGATTAACAAGACCAACAATAAATAAGAGAGATATCTCATTACCAATCCTTACTATCTCCAGAGCTCTTTGGACTTGTTGAGTCTAAGAGTTCTTTCATAATATTTTTATCTTCATCCATAAGTTGTTTAATAACACCTGGGATTTTTTGTAGCTTACGATTTTGCTTTATTCTTTTTTCTTTTTCTTGGAGCTGCTGAAGCATACTCTTCATTTTCTTTTTAGTTTTAGGCTTATCCTTTGACTCTTTTTGCTTACCTTGTTGCTGGCTATCTTTTTTCTTTTTTTCAGAATCTTTTTTGTCAGAGTCATCTTTTTTATCTTTGCCTTTATCCTTTCCATCTTTTTTCTGATCTTTTTGATCTTTCTTATTAGACTCTCCGCCATCCTTTCCATTAGGCTTTTTACTCTCATCGTCCTTTTTTTGATCTTCTTCCTTCTTCTTTTCTTCTTTCTTTTTTTCGTCTTCCTTCTTCTTCTCTTCTTCTTTCTTTTTTTCGTCTTTCTTTTGTTCTTTCTTCTCGTTCTTGTTTGATTTGAACGCTATTTTAAGATTTTTGCGAATTGCTTCTAATAAATCTTTATCTCCACCAGATTTTTCAATTTTTTCCTTTAGATCAATCAAAGTCTGTGCACCCTTCCACTTACTTCCAGACATAAGTAGAGAAGTTCCATAATTAAAATATGCTCGATCAGAAGAGAACTCACCTAAATTTTCTTCATACAGAGTTTGGGCCTGATTTAAGTCGCCCCTCTTAAGCATTTCTTCCGCTAGCTTCAAATTTTCAGAATTTGTCGTTTGACCACTTTTAGATTTTAACAGAAGTTCCTTATGTAATTCGGACATCGGCTTAGCTTCTTCTTTTGGAGAATTGACCTTATCATCAGCAACTACATTTTCTTGAATAGTTGCAATTGACACAAAAAGGACAAATGCAACAAACGAACTCGGAAAACTTAAGAGCAAACTGGCACCAACCAAAAGAACACCAGGAAGCATCAACCAAGTAGTTAAAACTGGTCGAATCTTTATCTCACCTTTCGATAGTGTTTTTTGAAATTGGCCTCTAAAAAATCGTGAAAT
Source organism: Bacteriovoracaceae bacterium (assembly GCA_965140515.1). Taxonomy (GTDB): domain Bacteria; phylum Bdellovibrionota; class Bacteriovoracia; order Bacteriovoracales; family Bacteriovoracaceae; genus JAGLCH01. The sequence continues at coordinate 446,556 of OZ223251.1, forward strand.
GTCTTCAGTGGGAACAGAGTATGAAAGTGCAACCCAATATTTGAAATTCTTAATTGATGTGCCAAAGCTTTTAATCTTGTCTTCATCCAACTTAGTAATAACTTCCTGTCCCTTATATTTCTTATAGAAAAGAAATTCACCTGATTTTGATTTAATTGGTATTCTCGAACCTGCTCTTGTACCTACACCAACAAGTGCAACATTAACTGATTCAGGGACATTAAGTTCATTTATATCTCCGTGGTCTTCTGAATCCGTAAAGATCAAAAGGTTACCTACTGCCTCACGACCTCCGGAATGAACCTTTAGTATTTGAACTCCTTCATTAATTGAACGGACAAGGCTTGTCCCCCCTCTTTTCAAGTTCATTGCAGACAAAGATCCAAGTTTAGCATCGAGAAAACTAATATCATCAGTAAATGGACTTGCAGGAATTGTCGTATCGGAGAAAATTGCAACGCTAATTTGATGCCCTACTGCTTTTTTTACAAAATGACGTGCTAAAATTAGGGCCTTTTCGTAACGATTAGGACGAACATCTTCAGCAAGCATTGAAGCCGAAGAATCAATTAAAATAAGTGTTTTTTGATCTGGAATATCTCCAGATATCGTTTCTTCTGGCCCTCTTAAGTCTAATGTAGAAAGAATTAAAAGAAAGAGGCCGATAAAAAAGAGTAACGAAGATAATTTGCTCGTCAGAGATCTGTTATAAAACCAAAAAGTCTTAACCCATTTGAAGTACTTCTTCTCTTCGCGCCACGCTATAAAAATCCCAATGATCGCAAGGACAACTAAAGGGATGAGAAATTTACCGTATATAAAACTCACACTCCCTCCCTTATAACAAAGCGTCTAGCAAACTCAGCAACAATAAGAAGGAGAATACCAACAACAAGGTAGAAATGATAAAGTTCATCGTAAATTATTCTTCCAAAAGAATCGATTTTACTTTTTTCTAATTTATTAATTTCGCTCAAAACTTTCTGCAGTCCCTGTTCACTGCTTGCAGTAAAACTCTTACCTCCAGTTGTTTGAGCAATTTTCTGAAGGATATCCATATCAAAACCGCCACCAGGTATTCGTTGTCTATATGTTTGACCAAAAGGTCCTTGGGTTGGCATAAAAGCATCACCTTTTGTGCCAATACCAATGGTATAGATACGAATATTTTGATCCCGTACTTGTTCCGCAGCTTCAAGAGGGGATAAAGTCCCTACATTTGCAGCACCGTCAGTTAAAAGAATAATAACTTTATTTTTTGCCAATGAACTTGCGGCCCTTCCTGCGGCCAACGCAAGAGCATCACCAATATTTGTGCCAGGACCGACACCTCTAATATCAGGCTGAATTTGACTAACCATTTCTTTAACAAGCTTATGATCTGTCGTGAGCGGCATCATCGTAAATGCCTTCGTTCCAAAAATGACAATCCCTAATCTATCTGTTGGTTTTAAGTCAACAAACTCAAGGATCTTCTTTTTTGCAACCTCCATCCTATTTGGACGAAAATCATCGGCCTTCATTGAACCTGATGTATCAACGACAAAGAATATATCATTCACTTCGATTGAGTTTTTGATATTTCCCTTGGGCATACGTGGTTGCATTAATGAATAAGCGAGGAACCCCCATCCAACAATACCAATCAAGAAAACAAGCGAACGGAGGATCATTTGTGTTTTCACAATATACTTATCTGGCAAAATAATGTGAGGTCTTTTAAAAAAATGCCAATATTTTATTGCCCAGAGAATTCCGGCGAAAATTGCTGCAAGTGAATATAGAGGAGTATTAAATTCCATACTTTTGCCCAAATACACCTTTAATCTGATCAAAAGATGAAGCAACGTCTGACTCTTCAACTTCATCCCATTCTTTTTTGTACTGACAATTTTCTAGAACACTGAAGAAATGATTAACGGAAGGAGGAGTATCATCCAACACAGCGAGCCATTCATTCCGCCGGCGATAGATGACTTCATAATCATGACGAGTTGAACAATTAATAAACAAGTTGTTCCAATATTCCACAATATCTCTTGCGCGCTTGGCCTCGATTTTTTTATTTCGAGCTTTGAGATAAAAAGTAGACCCAATCCCACCAATTAGAGCAATTGTAACAATCAAAATAAGAGTCATCGGCCAATTCATCTCAAAATTGCTACTATATGGTTGCTCGACTACTGTATATTTTTCCTCTTTTTTGGGATCACTAGATTCGTTTAAGACCCTGATCCCTTTAATTGTAACAGGCAAGTTTTCGGCTCCATGTGACCAAATGAAAAATTCTTGCTTAGCAAAAAACCCCTTAACAATGAATGTTCCTATAATTTCAAGAACATCGTAATTATTTGGGTTAAGGGCGACACTATCAATTGATACGGTATAGAAATAATCAATAAAGTCTTTGCCGGCCATCGACTTGTATCGCTCGAGATTTTCACCATTATGAGGCATGATACGGATCATTCCCTGAAAGGTATCTCCAGGAAGCAATGTTTTTTGTTCGCCAGATTTCAATGAAAAAGTTGCACTCATATTTTGAGCAAAACAAATAGAAATATTTAGCATAAGCAATGTTGAGATGATTAATCTTATGATCATAACATCTCCTTGATAAATTCTTCTAAGTAACGCTCCTGGACTCGTAGTTTCTTGAATTTCTTACCGAGTGGATTTTCAAATTCTTTTTTTCCATCAAAATTCAATTTAGCAAATCGGCTTTTTCCAGTTTCAGCACTCTTAGAAAATACAGAATATGGAATTTTCTCTGCTTCATCGAGAGGTGATAAGATCTGGAAGCAATGAACGTTACTTCGATAAACCAGTTTGTGCAGCACACTTTCCTCAAAGAAATCATTGAAATCCGAGAGCATAACAATCTCTCTCCTTTTAACGAGGTGAGGCATTACAACTCCAATTTTTTCTTTGTGACTCATCATCTCTTGGCCCATATCCGCAGATAGAATGACATCACCATTCTCATCAATAACGCCGGCCTTCTCTAAAGCAGAAATGAGATTAACAATTCCCCCATCACCATTTTTCTTTGGCACAATTGTTACTTTCTTGCCAAGAATAATTACATGGAGGTAGTCACCGGTTTCTCTAGCGAGGATATATAACAAACAACAAATCTCAATTGCTGCCTGAAGCTTGGAAACACCTTCAAAGCCAGAGAGCATCGTTACCCCAGCATCGATAACGACAGTAATCTCAACATTACGCTCTTCCTCAAAAGTTTTGATGTAAGGACGATTGGTTTTAGCGATCATCTTCCAATCAATAAAGCGGACATCATCACCATGAGAATAGATTTGATGCTCCTTAAATTGTAGACCAGTACCTTTGAAATGTGACTTTAGCATTCCAATTGAGTACGAGTTTGAATTTTTAAAAAGTGCTGACTTTAAGCGTCCAGCGACTTTTTTAATTTCTACAATATTCATATTCTAAATCAATGATTGAGCAATCTTCATTACCACATCACGTGGGCTAATATTATCAATGGTCGCCTCGTACGAAAGAATGATTCTGTGGCCCAACACACTAGGAACAATCTTTAAAATATGTTCAGGAGTTACAAAATCTTTCCCTTCCATAAATGCCATGAATTTCCCAATTTTATACAACCAGATTGTTGCACGTGGAGATGCTCCGGCCAACACTGCTCCTGTAAACTCTTTAGGAAAAAGTTCAGAGCTAGGTCTCGTTGCATGAACAATATTTACAATCAACTCTTTAATTTTGTCATCGACATATACACTTTCAACAACTTCTTGAATTCCTAGGATATCATCAGTTGTCAGAATTCCAGTAAGTGCACTTACCGGATTTTTCTTTAAGTCCAAAATATTTTTCTCGGCTTCAGCAGATGGATAATCTACAAAAACCTTCATCATAAAACGGTCCATCTGAGCTTCAGGTAGTGGATATGTCCCTTCTTGATCAATTGGGTTTTGAGTAGCTAAAACAACGAATGGACTAGCTAGTTTATGGGTATTGTCACCAATCGTAACTTGCTTTTCGGCCATCGCCTCCAACAGGGCAGCTTGAACTTTTGCAGGAGAACGATTGATCTCGTCAGCAAGAAGAATTTGAGTAAATATTGGTCCAAACTTTGTTGTGAACTCTTCCGTTTCTTGACTATAAATCATCGTCCCAACAAGGTCAGATGGTAATAAGTCCGGAGTAAATTGAATTCTTTTGAATGATAAGTCACATAACTTACTCATGGTTGAAACACTCAGAGTCTTACCTAGTCCAGGCATCCCTTCAATTAGGAGGTGACCTTCACATACGAGTGCGGCCATAATTGAGTCCAGCAACTTGTCCTGTCCAAAAACAACTTGCTTTGCAGTATCTAAAACTTCTTTTACTCTTTCTCTCATTTCACTGCTCATTGATTAACTCCAATATTATTCAACAGTATAAAGTATATATTTTATATAATTACCCTTATCATCAAATGATGTAATTGGGTGGTCAGCTCCCTGAACACCTACATCTATTAGATGAACTTTTCTATTTGCGATGAGTGATGCCTCAGTAACAGTGCGATCTAACTCTTGTAGCGAAACATTTGACGTACAAGATGCAGCAACAAAAAGCCCTCCTCCCGCAACAACTTGTAATGATTTTGTATGGAGTTTGGTATAACCACCAATCGCCTTACTTTTATTTTGGTCTTTTTTCTTAAAAGCGGGTGGATCACTGACAACAACATCAAAAGTTTTCCCTGCGCTGATGCTTTCATCCAAAAATTTAAAAACATCTGCTCTAAAAAACGCACCGCGATCCTGATCGAACTGATTCAAGGTTAGATTGTTATTAATGACTTCTTGGAAATCCCCCTGATCTACAAACTCAACTCTCTTCACACCACTGCGGAGCATATGTAGCCCCCAACTACCGGCGTAGCAAAAGAGATCGAGTCCGCTTTCAGGTGTGTCATTAAGCCTCTCAATATATCTTTCTAACTTCTTTCGATTATCTCTATGATCGTAGTAATATCCAATTTTTTGGATAACTCCTGCATTCATTGAATAATACAAATTGTTTTCTGCCACTTCAATCTTCTCAGGAAAATCAGTCACCTGCGGCACAGATGGAAGCACCTCACTTTCACGATAAGCTTGGTTATCCAAAAAGAAGACGGGAACATCAATTAACTCGGAAATGAGCTGTGAGATCAAATCTCGATGAATGTCCATACCTGAGGTATTAATTTGTAGGAGTGCACAGTTAGAATATAGGTCGCAAATAACCCCTGTCAGCCCATCTGCCTGCCCATGAATAAGACGGCACCCTTCTTTGAAATCAGTAATAGCAAAACGTCTTGCTACCGCCTTATGTATGGCATTTCTTAAATACTTCTGTGGTTCAAGAGATACTTCCTCGCTTACGGAGCACAAAACTCTTGCGATCACTCCATTTGTGGCAAAAGGATTTACATAGCCTAAGAATTTGCTTCCTTTTTCACTTAGAAATAGTACCCATTCTCCAGGAGTAACTCCTCGAATGCCAGATTCAAAATCTTTTTCGTAAAGCTCGGTATGACCTTTTAAAAGACGAACATATACCTTTCGAGCTAGTTCTAATTCTTTCAATCTTATTTTCCTAAAATAACTCTTTTCGCAACTCCTTGATTAACCAAGTAGTTTTCAAAAAGAAGATCAGTGCTAATTTGTTGCATAAGTCTTGGCTCTTTTGGACCAGTTGGACGACTTAACATTTGTTTTGTTGTAATTCTAATTGTCTTAGGAAATCCGAAAAGACCAACTTTTTCATAAGTGAAGATGTAATCCATTTCAGTTGTTTGAATCCCTTGATATTTTTTAACAGTAACGCGATCAACAACCCACTTATTTTTACTCCAAGGCTTCGCATTCATCGACATCGTTGTATCAGTTCTTCCTGCAGGACTATAAGTCGCGTAACGTGTCATTCTTCCCTTTTTGTCGAAGAAAATTTCCATTTTATCAACGTCGTTTTTGTGAGTTCTATCCGTACAAGTTATTGTTCCGCCATATTGGTTACTAGAATATTCCGTTGTATATTCCTTGATACTCTCAACAAGCATTCGCGGGATAACATAATCCAATCTTGTAGCAATCATTTGCTTAAGACCTTTTTTCATCTCTTCAAAACCTTTAGGCATCCCAACAACCATTATCTGATATTGAAAGTTGCGCTCGTTCGGCTCTCCACGCATAATCCAGTAAACTTTGAAGTGGACATCGTTAAGCTTTCCAAAAATCATTTGCTCATTTAACTTATCTGTAAGCCCTTTAATTCTCACTTCGAAAGTTAAATCATTAAGGCCATAACGTTCTGGATGGTAGTATCCAATGTCATAACGTTTAACAACTTCTTCAGATCTCATATCTGCATACGAATTAATCGAAAGAAATGATGTAACGAGGACAAAAATAAATAGCTTAACCAACAACACGGACTTCATATAAATTCCTTTAAAATTTAATAGTTATTGATAGTTTACTACTATTGAAATGAGGTTCAATCCATTGAAATTATTTCCTTCCACTTGGGAAGATAATCAATAGTGCGATGTTTGATTTTTTTATAGATTACTTTTCCAGGAGAGCCTTTAACTCCCTTCAGATTTTTTACCTGAGTAAATATGACAGGTACTTGCTCGAAGCTCATCTGACCATAATCCCTAATTGCTGACCCTATAACCTGAATAGATATCTCATCTAGGTCAGCAATAGAGTCTACCTTCACGATCAAATGAGGGCTACGCTCCCCCTCAACGTGGAACCAAAGGTCATTTTTCGAGGCCCATTTTGATCGGATATAATCATTTCCATTAGCAGTCACTCCAATAGCTGCTTTTCTACCAAAAATTTCTAGCAAAATATGGCCACTAGCACTATCCCTCACAACTGCTTCTTTTTTTTGCTTACTTTGGGCCCATATTGGAGAACAAATTTTCTCCGGTATTTTATAACTTTCTATGTGTTGGAGCTCTTTTCCTCTCAAAATTTCGGCCTGACAATCAGCATATCTAGTTCTTAGAATTGACTCACCATTTTTGAGCGACTTGATCTTATTGTAAACAATGTTCATTTTCTTAAAGTGAGTTAGATCGCCAGGGAACTTAAACTTGATCCCCGCAATTACTACTTCATATAAATCATCGAATGAAAAATTAGGTCTTTCAATCTCAAGTTTTAGCTCATTCCATCTACCAATTTTTTGAAGATCATTCTCAATTTTCTTAAGTTTTCGATTTAAAAACTTTCTCTTCCTTCCCGTTATCCTTTGTACTTCTCCACCACGAAGTGAAGCAAAGTAATTCGCGATTGCATCCGGATCCACCGAAATTTCTTCGGCCTGTTTAACTTCACTGTGACGACCGACTTCATTAAGCTCATTACGTAAGATAGCTAATGCTTCCTCTTCACTATCAACATGTAAATAAGGGTTCTCTAACTTTTTCCAAGATAAAAACAGCTTATATCCTCCCTCCAAATGCGAATTTAGATGAGCAAAGAACAGATCTCGACCACAATAAAAAAGGGCCATAATTGATCGCTCATCATCTCTCCCAAAAGGGATATATATGATACGATCGCATGGATCTAAGGCAATTGATTTGATGTAATGACCAGAAAGATGCTTCCTAAAATACTCTACAAATCGATCGATGACCCTCAAGGGAGCAGGAGGCCTTTTATCTTCACACCAAATTCCCTCATGGCCACTCCCCCTTCCCAAATATAAGTACTTAGTCTTTCCAGGAAGGCGAACTTGTAGGCATATATATTGATGAGTGCTTATGATTTTCTGAACCTGGGCGTAGGCCTCTCTCCCCTTGTTATCAAACAAAGAATTGAACAGGTTGACCCTTGTATGTATTTCGTTATAATTTTGAATCATGTCACTTAACTTATTAAAAGAAACAAATCACACAGGACTTGAACTTCTCGACTGGCACCTCATCGTTGCTAGTCTTTCGAGTTTATCACACTTTGATCATACAAAGGAAAGGTTTAATTATGCCCCGAGCTACAAGGGGCAAGCAGAGATTGAACAGCTATTTAATACGGTTCAGTTTTTTTTGGATCTAGATAATGACTCCCGATATGAGATTCAGTCAATTATTTACGAGCTTCCATCTGAAAAGGAAAAATTAGAGCGTCCCAACCTATTAGCAAAAGGAACCATTTTTTCTCTCGAAGAATTGAATCTGATTGCTCGACTGCTTGAACTGAACAAAGATGTTCAGAGAAAATTTCGAGATTGGAATCTTTTTTCACGTTTTGATCTAGACCAGTCTGTTCTGCAAAAGATCAACTCTCATTTTGTTTCAAGACTTCGCCAGTTTGTTGATAAGGATGGAAGTATTAATTACTACAAGCATCCTTTGCTTAGAGAACTATTTAAAGAAATAAGTGACCTAGAAAAAGAATTGAGATCAACGATTCAATATATTTCACGAAGTGATGAATACGATTCAAAATTACAATTTAAGGAACATGATGTTATTAATGATAGATTTGTTCTTGCAATAAGGTCTGATAGCTACAAGTCTGAGTTAGGACCTATTATCGCCAAATCATCCACGGGAATGACTCTTTTTGTAGAGCCGCCAGCTTTAAGAGACCGGTCAAACAAACGGATACGACTAATCGCACAAATCGAAGAGATTATTACGAAGATAGCTCAAGACTTTAGCGAGTATCTACACCAGTATTCGAAAGAGATTGTAATAATTAGGGATTTTTTCTTAGAAATTGATTTCACAATGGCCAAATGTAATTATATTCAGCAGGCCAATTTGAACAGACCAATTTTGAATAATGAATTTGTATTTGAACTCTATGACTTCTTTCATCCATTGATTGAGGATCCAGTCACCAATACAATTTTTATCAATGAGACAGAAAAGGGACTTATTCTTTCCGGTCCGAACACCGGAGGAAAGACAGTTGCACTGAAGTCAATTACTCTTTGCCAATTAATGATACAGATGGGACTTTTTGTTCCAGCACTTAAAGCAAATCTATTTCCCGTTAGCGCCATTTTCTATTTTAGTAGTGATCAACAAAATATTGAAGAAGGCCTAAGTTCATTTGCCTCTGAAACTATTAGCTATTTGTCGATTTTTGATCACCTTGAAGACACAAATCTTATTGTTATTGATGAAATCTTCAACTCTACCTCCTCTGAAGAGGCATCTGCACTTGCCATTGCATTTCTTGAAGAAATTCATAATGCTACTTCAGCTAAGGTTTTGATCTCAACTCACCACCAATTTTTTAAGACATTTATTCACGGAAATTCACAATATATTTCTGCACATGTTGGTCATGATGATAAAAACAACATGCCGACCTATAAAATATTTACAGGTGAACCTGGAAGCTCCATGGCATTTTCTATTTTTTCGAGAATTGCAAATGGGCTAAAAAAGACATCTCTAATTCCCAAAAGAGCGTCCGAAATTTTGGATAATAAGCATATTTCTTATGAAAAATTGCTTCAAGATTTATCGAGCAAAAAAGCTGAGCTCGACAAACTTCTAAAGGAAAATCGAGATCTCAATCACCAACTAAAAAATCAAAAGAACGCAATGGAAGGCATTGTAAGCTTAGAGAAGCAACGCCTAGTTGATGACTACAAAAAGAAGCTTGAACAAAAAATTAAGTCTGCAGAAGAACTCTTTCAAAAGGTTAAATCAGGTGAGATTGCGACCAACAAGCAGTTTAATAAAAGAGTTCTTGAAGCTCGCCATACCTTATCAAGAGAAGAGCTTATTGATAACAAACGAGATGATAATTTCACTGATACAGAAATTTCACCTGAAGATGTCCACGAAGGTGTACGCTACTTCTCTAAACTTCTAGGCAAGGAAATTGAAGTCACTTCAATTAACTTAAGGAAAAAGGAAGTCCAAGGTCTCTGTCAAAAACGAATGATAAAGTGTCCTATAAGTTCACTTCGCTTTCTAAAAAACACACCGAATAAGTTTTTACCAAAACAGAGCAAAGTTACAATTAATGTAGATGTACAAACACGAGGAAATGTCGATCTCGATCTTAGAGGAATGCGACTTGATGACTTCAAACGTGAAGTTGAGATTGCTGTAATAGAACTTATTAACGGCGATATTCCATTTTTGAATATTATTCATGGTCATGGAACTGGAGTTCTAAAAAAATGGCTTCGAGAATATTTAAAAGGAATTAAAGAGGTGCACTATCAAGCAGAAGATGGCAATGATGGCTGTACTCATATCTCCCGAAAAACTTAGTTCACTTTTTCAAAGAGACGGTCTTCCGCGATTTGATACTCTTTTTGCTCTTCAGAATATTTAGCAGAAAACCAAATAAGCTCAACCCGACCTAAGATGTTATCTCGCTTAACTGTTCCCCAGAAGCGAGAATCATAAGAATAATCACGATTATCTCCTAAAACAAAATAGGTATTTTCCTTTAGGGTTATTTCTTGAAAATCTGTACGGTATGGCATGTCGGGATCATAGCGAACGGAATAATTTCTCAGCCCCTCGCTTCGATAGTGATAGCCTTCTTCAGAATACTTCCCTGTATAAGGGGCCGTTGTAACCACTTTTCCATTTCTAATTACGCTCTCGCCAGTAATCGCAATCTTGTCGCCTGGGACTCCAATAATTCGTTTTACATAATTGATTTGATTGTCCAACGGAAACTTAAAAACGACAACATCTCCTCTTTTTGGAATTGAACGGCCAAATGGGCAAAATGTTGTAAATGGGAAGCGAAATCCATAGGCCATTTTATTAACAAAAATGTAATCTCCAATCATAAGAGTTGGGATCATAGAACCTGTTGGGACACGATAAGGCTCAACCACAGAAAATCTAAATGCTAAAATTGAAATAACGAGAAAAAAGAGAAATGTAATCGATTTTATAGCGGACTTCGCTTTTCTATTCATTGCTTAAGTGCCAACTTTTTTGTTTCTCTTTTTTTGTAATAGTATTCGATCACTTCTTTTGCAAGATAAGACGATTTTACATACCACTTATTTACATTGATATTCATTACGCTGACTGAGATACCACGATCTGTTGGATCATTTTTTGGACGGGCATAAGCAGTAAACCAATCTCTTTTTCCAAAGGGGATTCCACCAGTAATTGATCCTGTTTTACCGCCAATTACAAGCTTATCCTTAATCGAGCGTCTCATTCTTCTAAAGGCACTTCGTGCAGTTCCCCTTTTGACAGTCAATTCCATCATGTCGCGAATAGAACCGACAACACCGGAAGATAGGACTCTTTCTTTTTTCAAATGGGAATCTACAATTACTTCTTTTGAGTCGAGATCAACTACCTTATCAACAATGCGTGGATATTTAAGAGTTCCCTCATTCGCAACAATAGATGAAAGAACGGCGGCATGAACAGGACTAATCATGGCCTCATCATTCATTCCAGACGCTAATTCTGCGAGGTTATAGCGATCCTTAGGCATTGGGAATACAGAAGTTCCTGCTGAGATATCAGTGAAAAGCTTCTTATTAAATCCGAACGAACTCGCCATCTTAAAGAGCTCAAGTGAGGAGAGGTAATTTATTGCTGCTTTGGCGAAAACGACATTATTCGATAGTGCAAAGGCCTTGGCAAAAGTTAAGTGACGAGACCAACGAGTCTTTTTATTTTTAAGTTGATACTTGTAAAGAGTTGTCCCTCGACCACGAAATGAAAAGACCGTATCGGGATCAACTTCTGATGTTGAAAGTAGTCCAGCACTGGTTACGATTTTTATTAAACTTGCTGATGGGTGGGTGCTAGAGAAAGGGAGTTGGTAATCAAACTTATTTCCCCTTCTGCGAAAACCTACTGTTGAAAGGATATCACCAGTATTATTATCAATAATTGTTACTACAGAGTAATCTGAACGATAACGTCTTAATCTTTTTTTAACAAATTCAGTAAGAGACTCGTCAAATGTGTAATCTACTTTTGCAAGGTCATCTTCCACTTTTATAACTTCTGGAAATTCTCCTGAATTAGAAATACTTTTATCGATTTGATGGCGAACTTCTGAGAGATTAGAAAGCTCAATACGAGCTTCCCGCGCAGAAATAATATGATCCAATAGATCAAAAGCGACATAACCACTTATTGCAAGTGCGGCACAACCACATAGAACGAGATAGAACTTATTTTTTTTCATTTTTAGCATGAGTAAATTATGCCTTAAAACCTTTCCCTATGACAAAAAATTCTTTACTCACAGATCTTGTTGACTTCGGTTTTAAGTATTTGAATTCTTGGAAGCGAGTTCTTTGCTCCTTAAGATAATTTTGAGCAGCATTACTGTCAAAAACCTTGATAACCAAATTCCCCCCTTCACGAAGAAAATTTGGTGCGAGAAAAAAGACCATCTCAACCAAATTCAAGCTGCGATCTTGATCAACGGAACGAATTCCAGTGGTATTTGGGGCCATGTCAGAAACAAGAACATCAAATTTTGAGTCTACTCCTAGCTCTGTAAGGTCTTTTACATCAAAAACATCTTTCTGAAAAACTTCCACATTCTTAATATGCTTCAGTTTGGTATTGACCTCTTTAATATCGATCCCAACAACCTTTCCCTGATCACCTACCTTTTTGCAGGTATACTGAATCCACGAGCCTGGATAATATCCAAGGTCCATCACCTTATCACCGGCCGAGATAACATGAAATTTATTGTCGATCTCTTCTAACTTATAAATGCTTCGTGCTAAAAAGTTTTCTTTCTTTGCTTTATTGTAATAATGATCTTTAACTTTAAAGCTCATATAGGCCTCAGTCCTGTTTCTAATAGATGTGCTTTGATTTGAAACGTATTAATACCATATTTCCTGATCTTTGCAATGAGCGTGGTCTTGCTAATCCCAATTTTTCTCGCAGTTTCATTCACACGCCCACAATAATAATTGAGCGCGTAGTTGAGATAGTTCATCTCAACCTTTTCACTAACTTCCTGATATGACTGTGGTTCCCCCCAGAAAGAGAATGGGTCATCGCACTCAATCTCTTCATCAAGTAACGGGCAATCAATTAAATCGATAGATCCTCGCTCATCAAGATAATGAAATTCAATGATATGCTTAAGCTCTCGTGCATTTCCTCTAAAGGGATAGGAGTCAATCCACCGAGTACACTGACTTGATATTGGAAGTTCGGTCTTTCCCATTGATGCCGCAACATCACGGTTAATGCTACCTAGTACTTCAATTTTTTGTTTATGATCTAAATCTTTTAATGGTGCGAGCTTTTGGCAAAAGGGGGCAATTCGATAATACAAATCTTCGCGGAAAAGTTTATCCGATACCATTTGTTTTAAATCTCTATTGGTAGCAGCAATAATTTTCCCTTTAAAACGTTTATATCGACTATCTCCTACAGCGCAGTATAAACGTTCCTCAAGAAGATAAAGCAACTTCTTTTGCCCTTTTAAACTCAACTCCCCGATCTCATCGAGAAAAAGAGTTCCTCCCTGTGCACGATCCAAGTATCCATCACGGTCACAGACAGCGCCAGTGAATGATCCTTTTTTGTGACCAAACAGCTCGCTTTCGATCAACTCATTAGAAAGTGACGCCAAATGAGCAACAACAAATGGTAGCTTGTTATCCTCTCTAATTTTAACTAGCTCTTCAGCCGCACGAGATTTTCCCACTCCTGTTGGTCCAATAAGCAATACAGTTGGAGATTTGATTAGGTATTTAGGAAAGTGACGCATAACTACTCCTTGAGGTATTGCAGTTGAATAAACCTCACTTATGTCGTCCTTGTCTCAATTTATTGTGTTATTTTTCTTTTCCGAAACAATCTAAGACTAATTCGCGGCATTCAGGACGCGTCCAAATAAGCGGACCACCTTCAAAACGAACACGATCCAGAGAAGTGACCCTATTTTTACCGATATAAAACTCTACCCCCTGTCGCTCGAGCAACATTACACCAGCGGCAAGATCCCATAGGCTTTTTGGTCTTCGACTTACAATAAAATCACAGCCTCCTACTGCCATTAGAAATAGTTTATTCGCCATACTTCCCTTAGGAGAAAGAGTATACCTTTTGTCGGACAAGTCATTTTGGTAGAGACCATCATCCCACTCAGATTGAGAAACAAATCCTAAAGGGGTTCTCTCTCTTCGCGCGATTGGTTTAACAAAGCGATCGTCTGTTGAGATTTCAAATCCCGTAAATGGATTAAAGATCCACCCAAATCCCTTCAGGCCAGCGTCAGGCATGATTGCAAGAGATAGGGTACACTCAGGAATTCCCCGTACTAATTCTTTAGTGCCATCAATGGGGTCAAGAACTAAGGCAGGGAACTTCAACTCTCCGTAATCCTCCTCACTGAAGAAATTTAGCTCCATATTGGTACATTCACTCTTCACCAAATCAGAGACGTAGGTGTCGACCTCAGTGACAATAGTATTATCACTCTTTAATGTAGTTTCTATCGAACCTTTGAAGCTATTTGGTGAAAATAGCTGTTCAAACACCATCAATATTTTTTCTTTAATTCTATCTCTTTTTTCGATAGGTAAGGATTCATTTTTCATTTTTTTCTATTTGACCTCAAAACTTTTCCACAAAAACGACCAAGTTATCCACATTGCAAGTGTTTTCTTAAAAAACTTTCCACATTTTTAAAAATGCTTTATTTTCAACACTTTACGCTCCGCATTGCAAGTTTTTTTAAGGCTCTGGCCTGACTTGGTGCACATATTCAGCAAATTGTTCACAAGTTATTCACAATTATTTCTGTCAAGAAGCATCTAAAAAATTACTCAAATAACTTAAGAAATATTTTTAGCCTTCCCTCAAAGTGTGAATCTAATAAGCAAATCAGAATATAAGAAAGGTAAATAATATTTCTTCTAGAGCGCAGTCTAAAAGTCGCCTGAAAGATAAACTCAAGCGGAATAAGCGATAACAACACGACTCCCCACATCCATCCAAAGTTTTTTAGATAGTGTGGCGAAATAAAAATAGAACCAACAAAAAGTGATAGAGTGAGAACACCAACTTGAAGTAAATATTGTTTATCAAGAACTATTGATGACAAGCGCGCGGGTTTTAGATAAAGCTTTATCCCAATCATTAAAAGTCCAAAAGGGGCGAGCATATAAAAGCCTTTGCGCCCTAGAACTGAAAACAGTGACTCTACACCGCTTAAATCAAATTGTAAGGCAATCCTAGTGCTATCCCAATTAGTAAATAAGCAAAAGAGCGCAAAGATCAATCCAACCATGTTGTAGCGGATCCACTTTAACTTAAACCATTTGGTTTTACCTTTTAAAATGAGGTGGTAGCCCAAAACAAATTGAGCAAAGATTAAAATAATATTGCTCTGATTAATCATTGTTCCGTAGAATCCAAGTAAACCGACAGCAAGACCAATTCGATATGATGAAGCTTTCGCCGACCAAATCAGGGCCCAAACCCACATCAGAGTGAAGGTAGCGAAGATTGCATCTCCATAATTGTTTGCAAGGATTTTTGAAAAAGACCAAGATGAAACAAGTGCGAAAACGCCCAGTAATGAAAGACGTCTTGAAACAAAGTAGCGCAATAAAGCATATAAAGTGACTAAAAAGAGTCCCATTCCAACAACAAAAAAATGCATAGACCATGCAAGTTTAAATAGCTGTGGATATTTTTTAAATGGATAATAGTTCACTTCTAAGAAGTTCCACCACTGTGATGCGAACCTTTGAAGTGGATCAAAGAAAAGCTTTAAGGCCTCTTGATTTGTAAGCGTTGGAAGCTCTGGTAGCGATACTACAAACATTAATACGATCAATGCCAATAAAGTTTTTTCAAAAGAATCGAGGTATTTAAACTCTGAAAAATTTGAAGTAACAGATTCCTGAATAATCTTTCCTCGAGTTGGCCACGAGTAAAAAAGGCCGAGCACTACCCAGGTTATCCAAAAGAAGTTGTACACCCATTTACCCGGAAAGAGGTTTAGAACATTAAAGTACACTGTTATAACACTCATCCCTAGAATGAGTCGGTACAAAACCCTGTCAATAGAAGAATTGGTCCGAAAGTAGATTTTAAATCGATGGTCGATCTCTTTTCCTAAAAAGAACCACTGACTGGCCATAAATCCAATATAAAGGAGCATCATTAGCGACTGAGTGACCGCATTCATCTCCAATGACTTTGGTGCCAAAATCGGAATCAGCAAAAAAGCAGCATACGTAACTGCCCGAGATAAGAAGAATTTCGATTTTAAAACAACAATATTTGAGCTTTTCACTAAAGTATTTATCATATTACCCGACTAGTTTAGTAAGGAAATTAATTCCGCACTTACTCGAATCTTTTAAATCCCAAAAATTAGGCCGGCTCCCAACCGGCCTATTTTTATTTTAAAATAAACTCAAAAGTTTATACACCCAATTTTTACTTTATAGTGCAATTGTTGCCCCTACAGTGGATCATTGAATCTTATATTGTACATGATAAAATTGTGTTATGGGGAAGAGTTGTATCTTCCACTATCTTTCAAGGATTGAAAGAGGCCTAAGACTATCAGGAGGATAAATTGGGCATAGCATTTGGATCCATTAACACTGGTCTTCCGAAGGATATCGTTCAGCAGATTATGAAAGCTGAAAAGATTCCTCTCCAAAATATGGAGCAAAGAAAAGGGAAGATTGACAACAAGAAGCAGCTTGTAGGTGAGCTTACGCAGCTTGTTGAGGGTATCCGTGGACATCTGGCCCAAAATGCAACCGCAAGAAGTCTCCGTGAATTTAAAGTCGATAGTCGTGATGATCTCGTCGGTGTAACAGTCGATAAAAATGTTGCACTTCCAGGAACTTATCAACTTGAAGTAATGCAACTAGCACAAAAATCGTCGGCCATGACATCAGGATTTGAAGATCCAGATGAGAGTTACATCGGTGTCGGTTATATTAATTACAATCTTCCAAATGGCGAGAGTCGAGAAATCTACGTCGATTCAGACAACGCATCACTAAATAAAGTTGCCAGACTCATCAATAAAGATACTGAAAATGGGTTGAGAGCAACTGTTGTAAACGATGGTAGTGGCAGCGGTGAACCATGGCGTCTTATTCTCTCACTTGCAGAAACAGGCGACGAGCAGAACGCTGAATTTCCATACTTTTACTTCGTCGATGGCGAAAATGATTTTTACTTGGAATTCGAAAGAGAAGCTCACGACGCTAAAATTAAACTCGATGGTTTTGAGCTTGAAGTTCCAGAAAACAAAGCTGGTGAAATCATTCCGGGCGTAACTCTTGATCTAAAAAAAGCAGCACCTGGTGAAGAATTCACACTTCAAATTTCTGAAGACGTTGTTGCAGTTACTGAAAAAGTGCAAACACTTGTTGATACAGTAAACGGTGTTCTCGATTTCATTCATACTCAAAATAAAATTGATGATAAAACAGATACCTCGCAAACGCTGGGGGGAGATAGTCTACTTCAATCGCTTGAAGGACGTATTAGAAGTACTGTATTTATGGGTATTGAGACCAAGTTCGGTCAAAGACGATTTGGTGATCTAGGTATTACATTTCAAAAAGACGGAAAGCTTCAGCTAGATCCAAAAGTTCTTGAAGATAAATTAAACAAGAACTATGACGAAGTAGCTCAAATTCTTACTGGATACTTTGTAGAAGGTGGTCTTAAGACAGAGGGCTTCATGGATAAGCTCAATAAAACAGTCAACAATCTTCTACGCTTTCCAGATGGTCTTTTATCATCAAGATCGAGAGGGCTTCAAAGCAAAATAGATCAAATTGATCGCAGAATTGAGAGCAAGCAGAGAATGCTCGAGCAAAAAGAGAAAAATTTAAAAGATAAATTTGCAAGATTGGAATCAACAATTTCACAAATACAAAGTTCTGGAGCAGGTATCGCCAGCATGGGCGGTGGCGGAGGTCCAGGAGTTACCCAACTTGGGTAATAGGAGGATAAAATGAGTTATGGTTATGGTGCCTACAAAAAGACTTCTGTAAATACAGCAAGCAAGGAACAAATCCTTTTAATGTTGTATCAAGCAGCAATTAAAAACTGTAAAAAAGCAATTGAGTACATTGAGGCCAAAGATGTTGCCAGAAAAGGGGAACATATTGGAAAACTTCAAGACATCATCATTGAGCTTAATAACAGCCTTGATTTTGAAGTTGGCGGTGAAGTAGCAACTGAGCTTTCTTCATTATATGACTACATGCTGTTTGCAACGACACAAGCGAACATTAAGATCGATGCAGAACACCTAAAGAGTGTATTGGACATCCTTAATACGCTTTATGATGGTTGGAAAGAGGCCATTAAATCACTTAAGGCCGAAGGACAGCTAGAACAAAAAGCAGGTTAAGAATGCTTGATAAGATCATTCCAATCATCATGCGCCACACGGTTCTGATGGATAAAATCAAGGATCAGGCCAAGACATGCTATAGTGATGCCCTCAATGATCGGGTTGACTTAGTCGTTTTGGGTATTGAGAACCGAGATAGGATGATCAAATCAGCTTCTAAGTTACAACGTGATGTAACAACGTTACTGACAGATGCCAATAACTCAAAAAAAACTGACCAAATTGATCAGATTATATCTTGCTGGAGCGCTGATATTCAAAAGTTTATCAGCGCTCTATCACGTATAGATGAAGAGATAACTAGTGTTTTGACCTTTCAAAAGGAGAAAACGCTCAAACAAATCTCAAATATCTACCAAGAAAAAGATAGGGTTCGCCGATTCAATCTAAACTCGGTGAGATAGTCCAAATACCCGATCAATAAAGCCTTGAAACGCCGCATATACGTTAAGATTGATTGACTCGTTCACCAATTTAAGAGACAATATCGTTAGCTATAATGGAGTCAAAGATTGACACCATTCATGCCCTTACAGGTACCTTAGGAGGAGGTTGTTATGGCGCAAAGTAACTCATTAGAAATTATTCATTCTAAAACTGGGCATCCAATCCCAGTAGTAGATGGTGTTTTCCTACACTCCGAGTACGATCCAGTTAAGGAAGCTAAAAAATTTGCGACATCTCTTATTCCACACATAAAGAGAAATAATCGTCTTGTGGTATTTGGTCTCGGACTTGGATATCACATTGATGAAATCATCAACATAATGACTTTGCATCACGGTGCGAATATTTCACTAGCAGTTATCGAACCAAACAGAAATCTTGTGATCGAATATCTGCGACACAGGCATGTCAATAAAGGGATTGTAAAAATATACTGCAAAGAAACAGTTGAAGAGTTATTTACATCGAAAGAGTTGACCGCATTTATGGCCGATTCACCAGGAATCATCCGTCATACTCCTTCATGCAATTTAACACCATCATTCTATGAAGAGGTGCTCGACTTCATCTCACCACAAGACTTGAAAAGTACGAGAACTTCTATCAAAAACTTTTTAATAAGAAGAGAAATAGCAAGATATCCTCAGACAGAGTCGCTCTCATCAATTCACAATAAAAACATTCATGCTAAAGAAAAGTGGATGGAGCACTTGATGAAAGGTTTTAGTAGTCTAGCTTACGAGAACGGTGGAGAAAATTATCATGAGTAAAATACTTATCATAAACTTTGACTCACAGAGTTCAGTCTTACGTTCACTCGACATTGTTAAATCAATTAATACTCAAGCTCCTACATCTGAAGTGCATTTGCTTACAACAAAAAGTCTGATGAACATTGGAAGGGTAACAACACTCTTCAAATCTGTTCACGCAATTGATGTCAGTCGTATTCAAGAGTTGGTTTCAAATAAAATGATTCCCGATACGATGGCACTAGACTCATTTCTCGATGATCTCGACTTCATCATCGAAGAAAAGTGGCATACTGTGATTAACTTTTCAAAGAGTGAATTAGCAAAGCAGCTAACGTCATTTGTATCATCCATGAGCGGCGCAATTGTAATTGGACCTGCGTCTGGATTATCAGCACCAACAATTCACTCTGATATCTGGACAACTCTTGTCACAGAATTATGTGACAACTACGACTCATCTCCTCTTTCATTGGTTGATGGTTATTCACGGTCGATCAGAATTGAAAACAAAGTTATAGCAGGTGACGAAGTTCTTCGCATTAATCCTTCATTTACTCAAAAAACATTTAATGCATTCAAAACTATTCGCAACGCAAATCAACAAAACTGCAGAATGGTTGGTATAGAGTTGAAAGGAATTAAAGAGGGAAGTGAAATTCCATTCGATAACATGTGTTCTTTACTCAACAACATGTTAGATGACGCTTCAATTTATCCAGTATTATTGATACGTCCTGAGGATGAGCAACGAGTCTATGCAAGGGAAATTAATAAGCGCTTTGGAAATTGCCTCGTAATTATTGAGGCAGATGCAATTGCATTACCATCAATAACACTTAACCTTGATGCGGTTATTGCGCCAGATTCCTTGGCGCTGGCCACGGCATCACTGACTCAAACTCCATCGCTAGAAATTTCTATTGGAGCAGGAGGCTTTAAATCTTTTGTATCAACAAATGGTAATTCATTTGTCCTTCGTTTAAATCCAGGATACGGAAACATTGAGAACTCTGTTTTATGTGCTCTGAGAGTAATACTGGGAGATACAAAGAACTTTACATCACAATACGATACACTCTTCAGAGTAGAATCAGATAAATTTGGATCTTTCTATCAGTGGAGAGGAGGAAAACTTGATATTACAGAACAACTCAATTATGAAATGAGTCGTTTGTTTGTATCAAAATTTTCCTCAAATCAACTATGTATTAAAGAAATCCAAGATCGAATTCCTTTAACTGCACAAACACTAGAAAGCTGGGCACAGTTCCAAAGGCACGACTTAACAGATGCATCTCGAGACTTACTTGGGGCCTTAAGATCACTTCTTAGACTTCAAAAAGATAGTAAGTTTGCTAAAGAGTTTGTAATGTCACTTTCTAAGCTTTTTGCTTACAGTAAAACGAATTCAATTACTGCAATTCCAATTACGTTATTTGCAACACGACTTGAGTCACTGGAAGGAGGAAACCTTCTAGATAACATTAAAATTATTGAGAGAGCACTCTACCAGCTCAAAGATGAGATTCAACTTGCGGTTAATCAAATCAAAGATACTGAACAGGTAGCTCGTAACCTTCGCAATACAGAAATGGTTACTCGTGCAAAAATCCAAATTCAAACAAATTAAGAGGATATCATGGATCAACTAACCACAGAGGTTCTTAAGGCCATTGATGATCTAAAAAAATCAGAAAGGCCAGATAAAGTACATTCAAATGAAACAGTGGAATTACTCCTTATTGCGTCATTACTTGAAGAGGAGAACCTAAGTGCAGCAAGCTAATTCTCCAAAGAATATTTGTATTCTACAGTTGACTAGGATTGGAGATGTTATCCAAACCTATCAGGCGTGCCAGACGGTAAGAAGAGATTATCCTGATACTAAACTTACACTTGTTGTGAGAAAAGAATTTGGAGCACCACTTGCATTCATGTTGAAGGATGTATTTCACAAAATTGTTTACTTCGATTCTTCTGAAATTTTAGGCGAAAAAGATTCATTGAGTAGTGCAAAAATTTCTCTCCGGAAACTCGTAAATGAGATCAACGCTACTGAAGTTGACGTTGTTGTGAACCTATCATTTTCAAAAATGTCGGCTTACCTATCAACTCTGATCAATAGTAAATTCAAACTTGGGATGCACTGCAATCAGAATGCTGAAATTGCGATTCATGATAAATGGTCACAATACGTTTATTCAACAGTGATGACTGGTCCTTTAAATCCTTTCGCATTAGTTGATATCTTTAGATGTATAATTGGGTCTGAACCTGCAACACCTCTTCAAAGAAAGAAAAAACTAAATAGAACAATTACTATTCATCCTTTTGCATCACTTCGTAAAAAGAGTTGGAAGATTGATAAATGGGGAGAGATTATTTTTAAACTACTTAAAGATGATCCACTCCTTAGAATTAATCTCGTTGGTTCAAAGTCTGAAGCCGAGGAAGCAGAAAAACTTTATCGCAACCCTCTTCTCAATAACTTTAAGAATCGGGTTCAAAATCACGTTGGCAAGACATCTCTCGAGGAACTTGCAAAGATTGTCGAAAACTCGACCTTGTTTGTAGGACACGACTCGATGGTAGGACATTTGGCATCTGTTTCAAATATCCAATCACTGACAATTTCTCTGGGCACAGTTAGACCGATTGAAACAACACCGTGGGGCAATGGAAATTATGTAATCTCGCCAAAGACTGGTTGCTTTCCTTGTTTTCCAACAGACAAATGTCATGATTTGAAGTGTCACAGCGATATTCCATACCAGGTTGTATTGGAATCAATTGGCCAGTTAATGACCACACAAAAGATTGATACCAAAAAGCTTATGAGTAAAGTTACTTGCTTTCACTTGGACGGAGCTTTAATTCAAAGAACTGAAGTTTCAGAAGCAGGATTTTTAAGGCTTGTTGATGTGACCGAGCCTAGAAGCAATACTCGAGAGCTAATGCACACCTATTATAGAATGAATTGGTTATTTTCATTTGCTGAGCTTGAAGAAAAAGTGAGTTTCCCACAGCTTTCCCAAGGCAGTGTGGATAAACTCCTATCATACCTAAAGGGCATTGAGCATATTTATGAATTAACCACGTTTGGAAAAAAATATTCTCAATATATTCTCTCTGAATTGGCCAAAGACTCACCCAACTTAGACGAAATCAAAAGTTATTCGCATAAGATCGACGAGATTGACCAACTTATGGAAGTTATCAAACAAAACTATCAGGCACTTGAGCCACTTGTTAACTACTATAAGGTCGCGAGATACAACCTTACTGGAGAGAATGTTGTTGAGCTCACTGAAGCGTCTTACCTACTCTACGAAGAGCAGGCCGGATCATGTGGCGTATTGTTTGAATTGATTGAGAAATCAATTGCTGAATACAAACATTCAGGACTTCGTCCTGAAGATGAAAGTAAAAGATATTAGGATTATTATGCAATCGATTAATGTAAATGGACATCCAATCTCACCAGATCTGCTCGATGATATGACTGTCGGCAGGGCCGTTCAGTTCATTAATGAAGTTGGGAGTAAATCTAACAGTATTGTGACCCAAATCTTTTTGAATGGTGAAGAGATTGAAATTGATGAATTAGCAACGAAACCAGTCTCAATATATTCGCACATCGACTTCGTTACTAAATCAAAAGCATCACTGGCCTTTGATTGTTTGGATTCATGCAAACAGTATATTAATATCATCATCGAAAAAATCAAAGTGATTGTTGGCCAATATGACGATGGTCAGTTTTCAGCTGCCAATAATACTTTTATTGAAATTGTAGAGATTACGGAAATCTTTGTTCAATTATTTACAAAAATTAATATCACTCTAAAGAACTCCTTTGGAGATAAATACATCAAATCAAAAGACTCTCAAGCGCTTGAAATTAGCCTTATCAATATCTTAAAGGAGATTTATAGGGCAAAAGAAACATCGGATACAATCGCACTTTGCGACTTGCTAGAGTACGAACTAACCGATAACCTTAATCTGTGGAAAAAAGTAATTATCCCAGAAATCGAAAGGCTCAAAGACCATTAAGTATTTTTATCACCAGTACTGGTGATGTTAGTGATCTATTGCTAACAGAAATTGGAAATCATTCTAACTTGCGAGTAACGAAATCTCTTGGCGATGCAGATTTGATTCTCAACATTCGTGATCAGAAGTTCTTTTTTAGTGGGCTGACTCCTGCAATTAATTTTCAAATTCCATCATTGTCGATTACTACAAATAACATTCGTGCTTCATTCAAACTGCTCCAACAACATTTGAATCCTGTGAGCTATAACCGCACAAAACAACGAAAAGAGCTCAAGAAAAAATATATTAAGGCCAATTTCGAATCTAGAAAAATTGCAGGTAACCTTAAATCAGAAACGAACTCAGCCTATGTTTCTCTATACCAGAAACAAGAAGAAATTATTAATATCTATGAACAGCTCAAAGATATCCTTGATCTACCTAAGGCCATTCTTTCAGTTTCGACTTTTAAGAGATATGAAGGTTGTCAGATTATTGTTCACGAGAAAGGGAAGCAGACAGCTCATAGCTACTCTTTTTTAAAAAAAGTAGGTAGTAAGCAGCATACACTTCCAATTAATCTTTTTAACAGTATTTTTAATAATATTAAAAAGAGTAAGAATAAATTATTTCAATCAGAAGTGCTGGGGGATAAAACAGATTTCCTAGGAACTTTTATGGCAAAGGGATTTGGCATTAGCGGTCACTCGGTCATCTTCATGGTTTCCCGCAATGATTTTCTCCCCCCTGACAACACAGAGCAACAGTACTTTGAAAGTTTTTGTAATTTTCTTTCACCTATTCTCCAACTTTTATTATCGATAGAGCAGATTACAGATAAAAATGAAATGCTCCTCCTCACTTTGAATCACATCAATCGTCCTCTTGCAATCAGTGATCAAGATGAAAATATTGTTTTTTCTAATCCAGCTTTTCGAGAAAATGAAAATGAGAATCTTGAAAATCTTCATAAACAATTTGTTCAAGTTCCACTTCCAAGGCGTAGACGAGCACATATTTACAAGTACGATAGTAGTTCAATTACCTCAGACCTATTTCACTTCAAAAAAATCATGCTCCTAGGTGAATTGCTAAATACACTTCAACATGAGCTCAGCAACCCACTTTTTGGAATCAAACTTAGTGGGGACCTCCTACTAATGGAATCTCAGGATGAAGAAACGACTGAAATTGTTCAAGAAATTTCAAACTATGCCAAGCGCTGCCAGACAATCATTGAGAATTTTTCATATTTATACAAAGATGAGCATCAGCACGTTAAACTGGACCTAAAGAAGCTCATTCAAGAAACTGTTATTTTGACTAAGAGTGAGACTCGAAACATTAAAAAGCTCATGACAATGCCTGATGAACAGATCCTCATCAATTCGAACCCAACATGGATCACACAAATTATTTTTAATTTGGTTATTAATGCCTCACAGGCAATCAAAGAGAGCGGAGAGGAGCTATCAAAAAAACAAATTGAGATTGCTCTCAGAACGAAGGATAACTCGGCCATTTTAGAAATTATTGATAATGGCCCAGGGATCCATGAAGATATGAAAGATCAGGTATTTACCCCATTTTATACCACCAAAGCAAATGGAACGGGATTAGGTCTATCTATTTGTCGCAACTTAGCAGACAAACTTGATGCCACCCTAGATTTCAAAAATAATACAAATGGTCCAGGAACCCGTTTTATACTGGAACTCCCGCTCTTTTCGAACTAGAATTCCTTCAGCGAATTTATTGGAACAGAGATGAATATACTACTCGTCGAAGACGAACTTCTCATTCAAAAGTCACTTAAAAAACTGCTCGAAAAAAGAGGAGCAGAAGTTGATGTGGCCAGTACTGGGAAAGATGCAATTGCAAAACTTTCCGACAAGAAGTTTGACCGAGTGATCTGTGATTTAATGCTCCAAGATATTACAGGATTTGATGTTCTTGAAGAGTCTAAAAAGTTCTACACATCTGAGCAAATCAAAAAAGTTTTTATTATCATTACTGCCTACAGTTCACCGCAGGTACTTGAGAAGGCCTATACCTACGGCTGCCCTATCATAAGTAAACCGTTCGAAGACATTAACAGTGCAATTGCGTCATTTATGACACTGGAGTAACTTGTGGACAAGTTTATTGGTATTTTGCTCAAGCCCTCTGATATCCCAACGCTTAAAGATTTTCTTCTTAAGTTAAAGAATGAACTTCTCTCTCGCGGCTTTGAAATATGCTTTGAAGATCAAGAGCGAGAGAGGGTTAAAAGTCTACTTGGCGATGCACCTTCGATTTCGTTTTCGTCAAGAGAACAACTACTAAAAGACTCGGCCTTACTCTTCTCCCTTGGAGGAGATGGAACTTTAATCGGAGCCTGTAGAGACTGCGCCGAGTATAATGTGCCAAT
Source organism: Bacteriovoracaceae bacterium (assembly GCA_965140515.1). GTDB lineage: Bacteria > Bdellovibrionota > Bacteriovoracia > Bacteriovoracales > Bacteriovoracaceae > JAGLCH01. The sequence goes on from OZ223251.1 coordinate 472,589, forward strand.
TGTAGGAGTGAACCTTGGCAGGCTTGGTTTCATGACCGAGTTTACAATGAATGAAGTATTCGATCACCTCGATTGCATTTTGAATAATGAATATGTTTGCTCACGAATCGATATTTTTGATGCTGGAATCTATCGCGACGGAAAGAAGCAGCTATCGACTTCTTTTGTAAATGATGCTGTTGTTGCCAAGGGCGGAATCGCAAGGATGTTTGAACTCTCTGTGAAAACAGAACATGAATCCATTTACAAATTAATTGGAGATGGACTGATCATTAGCTCATCAATTGGATCTACAGCATATTCGATGGCCGCCGGTGGGCCAATTCTACATAGAGATGTAGGTGGAATTATTCTGACTCCAATCTGCCCTCATTCATTGACTAAAAGACCACTTGTTGTGCCTGATCATACAACACTAACAATTATTCAAACTAAAGATACAGGGGAACTAACCCTAACCATAGATGGACAAGAGGTTCATACTGTAAACAATCATGATGAAGTGAGAATCTGCAAATCTGATAGTCACGCTGAGCTTGTACTTAATCCAGATAGAGGATTTTTCCAAACCCTTCGAGACAAGTTTGCAAATAGCTCTCGAGACATCTAGGTAATCATGCAAAAACTATTTCTTAAATCTCTTAATATTCAAAACTTCGCAACGTTTGAAAATCAGGAAATTAATTTTGATCCTAAATTTAATGCAATTGTTGGGGAAACAGGGTCAGGAAAAAGTTTAATACTCGACGCACTTCAGCTTATTTTTGGTTCACGTGCTGATAGAAAAATAGTTCGTCGAGGAACTCAATTCGCTAGCGTTGAGGCAACTTTCAGCGCCGCAGGCAAAGAAATAACCGGATTCTTTGATGACCTTGGCCATCCCTTCGAGGACGGAGAAATCGTAGTTAAGCGACTCATCTACTCTACTGGGAAATCAAAATCATATCTCAACTACCAAAGCTGTTCACTTAATACTTTGATTAATTTTTCGAGACGCTTTGTAGATCTTGTAGGTCAATTTGAGAACCAGAAACTACTTTCGGAAGACTATCAAATGGTTCTTCTGGACAACTATGCAAAAAACCAAAGTGTTTTGAATAAATATCTCGCTCTTTATAGTGAGATCACAGAGATCAAACAGAAAATTTCTCAACTTAAAATAGCACAAGCGGAGAAAGAGCAACGAGAGGATTACTTAAAATTCCAGCTTGCAGAAATTGAGTCTCTCGATCCGAGCATTGAAGATGAAGAATCTCTTTCAGAAATCAAAGAACAAATTCTTAATATTGAGCAGAGAAAAGAGGTCTTTACAAATGCACTTTCGGCCATTTCTGAAGGTGAATATGGCTCTGCTATTGGGCTTGTAAGTCAGGCAATCTCTACTCTAGAGAAGAACTCAAATCTTGTCAGTACTGAAATATTGGAAAAGCTGTACACTGCAAACCAAGCACTTGAAGAAGTTTCTTTCGATTTATCTAAAGAGCTCGATGTAGACTTTGAAGAAGAAGACTTAGATAACGTTATTGATAGACTCGACACTTACCAAAAGCTCAAACGCAAATTCGGAGGGACTACAGAGTCATTGATTGAAAATTTCCAACAGATAAGAAGTGAGCTTGAAGAGCTCTTAAAGGCCGACATCGTTATTACTGAGCTCGAAAAAGATTTAGCCAAAAAAGAAAAACTGGCCTGGGATTCAGCTAAAGAACTCAGTAAAGTGAGGACCAAGTTTGCCTCCCAACTATCGGATGAAATAACAAAATCAATTAGAGAGTTAAAAATGGATGGGGCATCTATTAAGATAACCATTTCTCCAATTAGTGAGCTTGGTCCCAAAGGCGCTGATAAGATTTCGTTTATGGCCGAGACCAATCATGGAGAAGGCTTCTTTAAAGTGAAAGATACTGCTTCAGGTGGAGAGCTCTCAAGAATTCTTCTTTCTGTGAGACGTATTTTATCTTCAACTGATTCGATCTCAGTATTCCTATTTGATGAAATTGACACGGGTATTGGTGGCGAAACTGCAGTATGTACCGGTAATGCCCTAAAGTCTGTTTCAGAATGTTCACAAGTAATTGCGATTACGCACTTACCACAAATTGCTTACTTTGCAGATAAGCTGATCAATGTCACGAAACACCTTGTTACATTAGATGATGAAAAACGAACTCTATCTAAAATTGATGAAATCAATGAATCGTCACAAATGGCAGAATTTATTAAGTCAATGACCCCTATTGAAGTGTAACGAGTCTTGGTACCGATTCTTCAATAACGATATATTTTTGACTGCGAGATGAGTGGCCGGCATTAATATAGCACTTTGATCCATTCCAATTTTCTGCCTCGAAATGTGAATGGCCACAAACAAGAATGTCAATTTCGCTTAAAGTTAAAAATTGAATACATGTTTCTAAGAAGCGAACAGCGCGATCCTTTTCGCCTCTTATTTTTAGTCGTTTTGCCCCTCGTTTTCTTGATGCCTTAGATGAACGGTGGCCAATAAACTGAATCAAAGAGTATGGAACAGTATTAATGATAAAACGGAATAAGGATGAACGTATCACCTTTGTATATAACTGATACTTCCAATTGTAATACTCCAGCTCATCACCATGACCAAAATAGATACGCTTTCCAATATTTATTTCAAAAGCGTCGCGATGATAGTGGAATTTATCTTTAGGTAATCCTCTATTTTCGAGGAAAAATTTGAAAAGATCTTCAAGATGAAAATCATGATTTCCAACAATGAAATGTACTTCCTTGCCACTAATGAGAAGTGACTCTAACTGCGAAAAGAAATGGTCAAATTCATCAATATACTGATGATGGTTGCCAATCATGAGATCAAAAATATCGCCAAGGAAAACAATTGTGTCTGCGCTTTTTGTATCATTGCAAGATAAAAATTTATTGAGGACCTGATAACCATCAGATTCAGAATCGAGAATATGTAAATCACCAATCGCTACTATCTTCATATTCACTATTCTATCTGCATATAAGGAATGGGAAAAGGATTATCGAAGTGTATCGATAATATTATTGAGAAAAATTCTACCTTCAGGCGTCATTTCAATAAACTCAAAAGATGCACGGTTACCGGCGTATGGGATCGACTCCAATTCATAAGGTGCCACTTTTTTTCGTCCCACATTTCGTGCCTTCATCGAAAAATTCTGGTCCTTATACTTGATCCCCAATTCAACTTCTTCGCCAGGAGAAACATTACTTAAATTCTCACTTGCCATAAAAACAACCGAGAAACCTCCTGTGGATAAATCGAAACAACTTTTTGTCACAATCCGATTTCTAATGTTAATTGAGATCTTAACTTCTAATGCTTCAAAACGATCTCGCTCTCTGCGATCTTCAAAGTCGGCATCAACTGGGAAGTTTGTAATCAGTTTATCATCTGTTAATTTAATGATGTCAGACGTAAAAAGCATTCCTTTATAAGGAATGAAGAAGTTGATCTTTCCGGATCCCGATACAATTTCTTTTAACATCTGAAGTGAAGATTTTGTAAAACTGAAGTGAAGCTCTTTTTTTCTTGAAGTAACGGTAGCGTCTAATTCAACATCTGCCTTAACAAAATGTCCTGCAATTGAATTCCATGCAATGACATCATATTTTTTTCCGGCAATTTCATTTAACAACTTTTCCATTCTTCTTCCGCCGCTTAGTCTCTTGCCCTTCCCCTTTTAGGGTCCCCCGTGAAGTTCTTACTCCACGGGGGAGGAGAAATGGGCATTTCTTCTATTAACTCTTAGCCAATTAGTCTAAGTGCTGAGTTAGGGATTGAGTTGGCCTGAGCTAGAGTCGAGATACCAGCACTCTTGATCACATTGTTTGATGCCATTGCTGCTGTTTCAGCTGCCACATCTGCATCTTGAATAGTTGATCTTGCTGCCTCTTGGTTAATTGCTTGAACCTCAAGGTTGGCCACTGTTGATTGGAGTCGACTTTGGATAGCACCAAGATCTGCTCTTTGCCCACTGACGTGATTGATGGCATCGTCAATGATCTGAATTGAATCTTGTGCGCCTTCTTTTGTGGTTACTCCACTTCCGTCAATTCCAATATTCGATGCCGTCACATTTGATGCGTCTGCGTCGAATTGTATTACGTTTTGCTCGCCTGCAAAGGCACCGACTTGAAAGTCCATTGTTCCCATTTCAGATTCACCATTTAGTAGTGATGATCCGTTGAAAACTGTTGCCTGCGCAATGCGGTCTACTTCTTGTGTTAGTTGTTGGTATTCCTTATCTAGGAATCCTCTTTCTTGCTCACCAACTGTGTCTGATGCTGCTTGAACAGATAGCTCACGAAGTCTTACAAGAATGTTTGATACTTCGTTCATTCCACCTTCAGCAGTTTGAATCAAACTTACACCGTCGTTGGCATTTCTTGTCGCCTGACGTACACCTTTTGTCTGAGCGTCTAAGTTTGTAGCGATCGCTAGACCGGCAGCATCGTCTGCTGATTTGTTAATTCTTTTTCCTGATGATAGTTTTTCAAGATGACTTTGACCTTTGCTGGCCACTTGTCTTAAGTTCTTTTGTACTGATTCAGATGCGATGTTTGTTGCAATTCGTAGTCCCATTTTAATTCTCCTGGTTACCCGTTTTAAAAAAATACAAATAATAATATGCCCATGTCTTACAAAATTACTCAGACTTTTAGTTGAGTGTTTTTGTCTGACAATAGACTTATCGCCGCATCTGAAAAATACTTGAGTGTTTTTGTATTTTTTTTCGAGTTTTTTTGTTTCGTCCCTTTATTCAAAGGGTTAGGCCGCTTTTTAGCTCCCCCGGAGAGCGATCTCCGGAGGAGTTGGGCCTAAAAAACGGGTGTTTTAACTGATTCCAATCAAAGACACCACAGGAGAATTGTTATTTTTTAATTCATTATTTTGCACATCTAATGCCTTATTCAAGGCGCAATAATCTGGAGGGTTTGCTTTTGGGGGCCCCTCCAGACCCCCATAGTAAGCTTTTTATTATCCAATCAGTCTTAATGCTGAGTTAGGAATATTGTTTGCTTGTGCGAGAGTAGAGATACCTGCACTCTTGATCACATTGTTTGAGGCCATTTCAGCTGTAGCTGCTGCTACGTCTACATCTTCAATTGTTGAACGTGCTGCCTCTTGGTTGATCGCTTGGATCTCAAGGTTTGCCACAGTAGATTGAAGTCTACTTTGAATCGCACCAAGCTCCGCGCGCTGTCCACTCACGGCATTAATTGCGTCGTCTACCACTGAGATTGAGTCTTTAGCGTCTTCTTTTGATGTAACGCCTGAACCATCAATTCCAAGGGCACTTACAGTTACATCTGTTTTGTCTGCCTCAAACTGAATTACGTTTTGCTCTCCAGAGAATGCTCCAACCTGGAAGTCCATCGTACCCATTTCAGATTCACCATCTAGCAGTGAAGTTCCGTTGAATACTGTTGCTTGCGCAATACGATCAACTTCTTGTGTTAATTGTTGATATTCTTTATCTAGGTATCCTCGTTCTTGCTCACCTACAGTATCAGATGCTGCCTGTACTGATAGTTCACGAAGTCTTACAAGGATGTTTGATACTTCGTTAAGTCCACCTTCAGCGGTTTGAACCAAACTCACACCGTCATTCGCGTTTCTTACAGCTTGGCGAACACCTTGTGTTTGAGCTTTCAAGTTCGTTGCAATCGCTAGACCTGCAGCGTCGTCTGCCGCTCTATTGATTCTCTTACCTGAAGATAGTTTTTCTAGTTGTTGTTGACCTTCATTTGATACTTGGCGAAGGTTCTTTTGAACTGATTCGGATGCAATATTTGATGCAATTCGAAGTCCCATGACCAGTCTCCTGTTTAAGTGTTAATATAAGCCCGTGTCTGACTTTTAAATAGTTGACTATTTCTGTCAGACAATAGGCTTATCGCCCGCCTCTTGGAATACTTGAGTGTTTTGGTACAGTTTTTAATAAAAAAATGTTATTTTAACGAAATTTCGGCAATTTAAAGGCTTAACTTGTAGGTGAAAATTTAGAGTGAACTTGAAAATAAAAGGCCCCGCTCATTGAGCGGGGCCTTGGTACTTAAGATGATGAGGTTTTAACCTGCGACCTTAAACATTAACCAATCAATCTAAGTGCTGATTGTCCTGAGTTGTTAGCTTGCGCTAGAACAGAGGTACCAGACTGTGAAAGGATATTGTTCTTAGTCATTTCTGCAGATGCCTGTGCAATATCAGTATCACGAATTCGGCTGTTAGCTGCTGATAGGTTCTCAGTCTTCACTTGTAGGTTTCTTGCTGTTGACTGCAGTCTGTTTTGAAGGGCACCGAAGTTAGCTCTGTTGCCGTTTACGGTATCCAATGCTGCGTCAATTTTCTCAAGGTTCTCTTGTGCTGCTTCTTTTGAAGATACACTTGAACCATCGATTCCTAGAGCGCCTACGGTAAGGTTTGCTGAAGCAACGTCGTATGATAAACGGTCGTTGTTTTCATCGTTGTATGTTCCAATTTGGAAGTCAACTTTTTCACCTTCACCATTGATAAGGGTTTTACCGTTGAAGTTAGTTGATTGTGCAATACGATCAATTTCTTCAGTTAGGTTTTGGTATTCCTTATCAGTAAATGCTCTTTCGCTGTCACCTACTGTGTCAGATGCAGATTGTACTGAGAGTTCTCTCAAACGAACTAAGATATTTGATACCTCGTTCGATGCACCTTCTGCTACCTGGATAAGAGAAATTGCGTCGTTCGCGTTTCTCTCAGCTTGCTGTGATCCACGGATCTGTGCTTTCATCTTTTCACTGATCGCAAGACCTGCGGCGTCGTCAGCTGCCTTATTAATTCTTGAGCCAGAAGCAAGTTTCTCCATGTTAGAGTTCTTCGCTGCTGTTACATTGCTCAAACTTCTTTGTGCACTAAGCGATGCTACATTTGTGTTAATACGTAATCCCATTTCATACTCCTCGAATCTTGAAGCACCTCCTTGTCCAGAAATGCGAACTACCTTGTTCGCGTTTAAATAGTCACGAGGCAAATCCCACAATGCCTCACCAAACGAATCGGAAGTGGATTAAAAAACTTAAGCAATTTTTTTAGAATTTGATGAATAAATTCAGGTACTTAACCCGACCAAAACGGTCGGTTATTGTCGAAGAGATTACTGTTTTCCCTGTAATTTCTGAATGATATTGGTGGTCGAATAACCGTCTTTAAAGAGCAGACTTTTTACCTCTCCTCCATTTTTTAGAACAACATCAGACCCAACAATTTGGTCTGGCGTCCAATCTCCACCCTTAACCAACACATCAGGAAGGACAGCATTGATTAATTCATAAGGAGTATCTTCTTCAAATACCTCTACAAAATCGATGGCCTTTAAATTTTCCAAGAAAAATTTACGATCGCGTTCTTTATTAATAGGCCGATCATCGCCTTTCAATCTTTTAATACTTGAATCAGAGTTTAATCCTAGAAAAAGTAAATCTCCTTGTGCCTTGGCCTCATTCAAATAAGCGATATGACCGACATGAACGATATCAAAACATCCATTGGTAAAAACAATTTTCTTGTCTTTGTTTTCTTCAATAAATCTTTTGGCGTCTTCAGAGAGATTAAACATCTTTATTTCCTTACAACTTTAGTGCGAGTCATTTTTCCCTGGAGATCAATTAATGTAGGGAAAAAGATAAAGAGAACTGAGAATAGAGTGATAATACTTCTAACCAATGATTGACCCAAAGTAATACGACCATCTTCCGATTTCACAACTATTCCAAAAATATTTTTCCCAATGGTTCCATTGAGATCCAGAACTGAAAAATATGAGAGATAAAAAACAGAAAAGAAAATGCCACCAAAGATAGCGTAGTCGAAAGGGCCGACCATCTTGCTTAGTTGTGACAACTCAACACCAAGCAATAGGAAGAAACCTGCAAGAGTAACTGCCAGCAAGAGACTTACGATAACAAAATCAATAGACCAAGCAAGTAAGCGTGAAATCATTGATGCTGAATTTGTACGACTTACTTTCGATTGTTCCTTTTCATTAAGTGCCGAAACTTCTATTCTTGCTTCTACTTTAGGAGTGCTGTCTCCATAAAATGAAGAAAGATCATTCTTAGATATGGCCGTGGAATGATCATTAGGAGTAGATGGAGCTGCCGAACGCTTCCTTTCAACAGTACGTTCAAGTCCACTCACACGATTATATTTCTTTGCATCTTTCTTTTCATTGTGATGGAACCCCAACCCTTTGGTTACTGGTTTGAAATCAAAATCATCAAAATCGTCAAAGTCTGCCATATTACGCTCTCTACAAAATTTTACTTTTAATAATGTCTCACAATTTCATCAGAGCTTCAATCACTGAAGTTTACCAAAAATATACCCTACTCCAACATTGAATGCAGTTGGGGCGCGCATAATAGGACAGTTAATGTGAATTGTTTGAATATCTTTAACGAAACTCAGCTGCTCTTCTTCAGCTTCAGAAAGCCCCCCTTCTGGACCAATAATCAGCAACATATTACGAACCTTCTCAATTGGCTTAAACTCATTTCCCTTAACTGAGCTCAAATAGAGCACATGGTCATAGCCAGAAGAAATATTTGCGATATCAGTAAGACTTCGTGCCTCATCAATGATAGGAGCGTAAGGGTTGTTAGATTGAATAAGGCCGCTCTCAATAATTCGATCGTAACGCTCACTCATTTTAAATGGAGATTGAGAGTACTCTGAATAGCATGGAATGATCTTTGAAATTCCTAACTCAACGGAAGATCGAACAATATCTTCAAAAGCATCCTTCTTAGGAAGGCAGATGAGTAAATCGATAGTTTGCTCTTTAGGGATAAATCTCATTGCTTTTACAGTAATGACAACTTCTTTTTTTAGGACTTCACTTATCTCAGCTTCGGCCACTGCCCCCTTACCATCCATAAGAAGAACTTCTTCACCTACTCTAATTCTTACCGACTTAATGAGGTGCTTAGCTCTCTCTCCTTCAACAACAGTACTGAGTCCAGGACCGAGTTGATCCATTTCCTCAAAAAATATTGCTCTCATTACTTAACTCGCTTTAAAAGTATTCCACTCCAATCGCCTTTTGATAGAATCTCTTCAACGGCCATTGATTCTGAAGCGTACTCTTTTATCACATCATTAACTTGGTCATTCAATATTCCAGAAAGCACCAAATGTCCGCCTATCTTTAACCCTTTAAGAATTGTTTCTTTTTCCAAAGTGAGGATATGAGCTAGAATATTTGCAAAGATGAGATTGTATTCCTCTTGTGGTGCGAAGCGGTCACGAATTACAAGACGATGACCATTGAGTTCATTTTCATCAAAGTTCAACTGTAGATTTTGTAATGTGTTATCTAAAGCATTGCGATCAATGTCACAAAAATCAACTAATGAATTCCCACGTTTTATTGAAGCGACTCCGAGAATTCCAGATCCACAACCAAAGTCTAAAACCCTATCAACATTTTGCTCAAGCTCAATGAGCTTTTCGAGCACAGAAAGGCAAATAAACGTTGTCTCATGATTTCCTGTCCCAAACCCCATACCGGGATAGATATAGACAGAAGAATGATCCTTGAACTCCCCTTTCATCCATTCGGGAATAACATTCAACTTATCAGAAATCTTCAAGGGTGAAAAATGTTTGCGCCACTCAGAGTTCCAGTCCTGCCAGTCTTCTTCAATTATTTTCCCACAAACATTTGGCACACTTTGTAAGTGGCCGTAGAAGAGAGTCGCACGCTCTTCACAATTCTCATCGTAAAAGAAAAAATTAAAGCTATTCTCAACTTCCTTTCGCGTTACCTCTTCAACCTCATCGAGTACACTTTGAGGGACATCACCTCCAGAGTATGCTCTCTCACCAAGAATCTCATCAACGCGCTTCTCTTCAAGAGCGAATTCTTCAACCCCTTGGCAACCATAATCACTGATTGCTTCATTCATTAATTGCGACAGTTGTGACGCCTTACCCGTTACTACGATGCGGTAATATTTATTCATTTATTGAGCACTCCAAATGATGTGAATTGACGCTGCAGTATTGCATATTAGAATCGGTCGCGCCATTACTTTCTTGGTCACTTAAGCCTCTGATTTCTGGTACTTGATATGAGTTCTAACTTATAGGTCCTATAAAATTTTTATTGTTTTATCCTCTTCATATCGCGTGCTAATTGTGATAAATCTGAAGTACATATATCAACTTAATTTCAAAAGGATCTTACTGTGTATTTGATTGGTATCGCTGGTGGCTCAGGGTCAGGTAAAACAACTTTCGCAAAAAAAGTATTAAGCAGAATCACAAACTCAATCGGCGTCCTTCACATGGATTCCTACTACCTTCCATCTCAGCCAAAGACCAATAGAACAAAGAGCGGTAAGCCAAACTTTGACCACCCAGATGCATTCGACTGGAATCTTTTAAGAACACATATTGCGACCCTCAAAGAGGGCGGAAAAATTAAAGCACCAGTATATGATTTCACAACAAGTTCTCGAACTGAAGAAACTCAAGATATCGGTCCATGTACTGTGGTCTTATTCGAAGGAATTTTCACACTATTTGATCAAGACATTAGAGATATGCTCGATATCAAATGCTTCCTTCATGTTGATTCCGACATCAGATTCACTCGTCGTTTACACCGCGACGTAAAAGAAAGAGGACGTTCTCTTGAATCAGTTATCGAACAATATTATGAAACAGTTCGTCCGATGTACCAAAAATACTTGGCCCCTCAACGCCAATACTCAGATTTTATCGTCGGTGAAGAAACTGATATCGCCGCTGATATTCTTTCCGCAAAAATTAACGATATGCTGAAACATCCAAGAAGAAGACCTGACGAAGAAGAAGAGGGAAGAGAAGACGAATCAAAAAGACAGGCGGCAGATATCAACATGTCTGAAGTCAGCCTTCCTGCAAATGAGTAAAGAAGTCTTCCAAGTTAAACCTATTGGGGGGCTCGGTCGCATTGGCGCAAATATGACGCTAATAAAAAATGGTGACCGCAGCATTGTTATCGATACCGGAATACTATTTCCCAAGGATGATAACTATGGAATTAATTTCTTAATTCCAGACTTTTACTCAATTTTATCAAATAAGAACATTGATGGATTAATTATCACACACGGCCACGAAGATCACATCGGAGCCATTTTATTTGTAATTAATCATATTCCAAATCTTACGATCTATGCACCACGCTTTGCTGCAAGGCTTATTCGCAAGAAGACGTCAGAAGCAAAAGTCAGTGTCAAAGTCGTTGAATACGATAAAAATAGTGAATTAGATTTTGAAACATTTGTTATTAAACCCTTTCCTGTAAATCATTCTATTCCAGATACATTTGGTATTGTTGCAATAGATAAGTTAAAGAAGTTCTCTCTAGGTTTCTTTTCAGATTTTAAAATTGACCTTAAAACAACTTATGAAAGACCTTTTGATATTGAAGCTCTCAATTTATTGATGAACAGTGCTCAAAATAAATTGCTTCTTACTGACAGTACAAATGTACTTTCAAAGAGTGAACCGACTTCCGAGATTGACCTAGTAGAAGGTCTTGAGAAGATTATTTCAAATGCGAAGAGTAGGGTTTTTATCACTTGCTTTTCATCTAATATTTTTCGAATTCAATCTATTATTAATGCCGCAGCAAAAAATAAAAGATTAGTTGTACCATTCGGAAAAAGCATGGCGTTTTATTCTCACACCGCTATGGAGCTAGGCCTCCTAAAAGATGAGAAAGGAGTTTTAAGAGATGTAGCATCAGTTGATCCTCAATCTGATCGATTGATCATTCTCCTTTCAGGTTGTCAGGGTGAATTTAAAGGGACAATGCGAAGAGTTGCCCTTGAGGAAGATACGACTTTTAAATTAAATGATCGCGATACATTTATGTTCAGTTCTAAAACAATCCCTGGAAATGAAGTCAATATATCGATCGTCATGAACGCATTGGCAGCTCAAAATGTTCAAATTGTGACCTCAACTCAAGAAAAAATTCATGCCTCGGGTCACGCTACTGCCTCAGAGCTGTGTTCACTTTATCAAACAATAAGGCCTAACTACATTATTCCGATTCACGGTGAGACTTATCTTCTTCAGGAGCACATTAAGCTAATTAAGACAATCCCTGGGATCAAGCCCGTCTTTGTAACCAATGGCGATACCGTTACTCTAAATAAGGATGGCGGCCTCAACCACCAAGTTGGTGAAGAGTCCGATCCACTTATCATCCAAGGTAGTGATACTGTTTTAGACAAACAGGCCATTTCCCAACGACGTAAAATGGCGGAGACGGGGGTCGTATTTCTTTCGATCAAGCACGAATCGATTGCTAAAAAACGTCCGGTATTTTCAGTTTCCCATATGGGCTTACCTCAAACGGCAATTGATTTGATTCCTGACTTTGAAGAATTTTTACAAGGTCTTTTAAAATGTATTACCATTAAATCGAAAGAGGTTGCACTAGAAGAGGTTAGGGTTGCTTCCCGCCGTTACTTTATTCCAAAGACCGGTCTTCGCCCCATTGCCATTGTGCAATTTGTATAGAGATTTTTATGAATAACGAATACATGTTTTACATCTTTATCGCTTTTCTTATCTTTTTTGTTCTCATCACAGTCATGCTACTTGCTATGATGATCTACCTCTTTAAGGGTATGAATAAGCAGAACAACACCAATAAAAGTGAAGAGAAGGGTGATCTCACAGAACTCATTACAACTGTTAGAGAAGGCTTCCAGCAGGCCAATGAAATGAAAAAAGGTCATTTCTGTAAGTTACATCCGGGAATTAAGGCCGCTGGCACTTGCGCTGTTTGCGAAGAGATGTTCTGCGAAGATTGTATTATGGATCTTGATGGACTTACTCTTTGTCCAGAACACTTTAGACTTGTGAATGAAAATGATTGGAGTGTCATTGAAACAATCAAAACAGACTCAAATGACCCAGAGGCCAGTATGTATGTTTACGACTTTAAGAAAAAGTACTGGAAAGATAGAATGACTCCGATGTACATCGTTACCCATTACCAGATTAATGTGGAAAGCGATCACATTGTTTCACAAGTTGAACTTTTTGCTAAACGGGATGAGCAATTCTTCATCTCTTCTGAACTTAAAAAGTATAAAGACGGTCTAACTGACTAAAATTTCGTCAATACTCAAGAATTTTACTTGCTTATCCGATATGACTGTAGAGGGCATGGTAGGCCCATTAAGTTGCAGGGAGAGCAATGCGAATTAACACGAACCCACAGTCACTTAGCGCACAGCGAGCTATTAGAAATAATAGTAGTGAACAGGAGCGTGTTTTAACTCAGCTTGCTTCTGGAGATCGTATCTACCAATCTGGCGTTGATCCCGCAGGATTAGCGATCAGCGAAAAAATGAAGGCCAACATTCGCAGTACGGCAATGGCAAAAAGAAATGTTAGTGATGCGATCTCAATGATTCAAACAGCGGAGGGAAGCCTCGACGTCATGAGTGGCATGACTATTCGTTTACGTGAGCTCGCACTTCAAACCGCCAACGACACGATGGGTTCAGATGAACGAAAAATGGTGGATCTTGAGTTTCAACAGCTTAAAACTGAAATTCGAAGAGTTATCGAAAAAACTGAATTCAATGGTAAGAAACTGCTAACAGGTGACCAATCGAGTTATCAATTTCAAGTTGGTATAAGTGCCGCTAAGAATAATCAACTATCATACGATGTGGGAAATGCAATTCAACAATTGAGCTCTCTTGGAATGGATTCGAATAATGTTCGTTCAAAGGCCGCATCACAAAATGCCCTTAGCAAAATGGATTCTGTGTTAGATAAAATTTCAAAGAGTAGGGCAACACTAGGTAGTTTAAATGGAAGAATGAATTCATCACTCCAAAATCTTGGTGTGTCAGAAGAAAATCTTTCGGCGTCAAATTCTCAAATTAGAGACACCGATATTGCCAAGGCAGCATCAGATAAAGCAAAAAATACGATCATCGGCAGTGCGGCGACAGCAACTCTTGCCCAAACCAACCAAACTTCACAAAACGCACTTAGATTAATTGCATAGCCAAAAAAAAGGCCCCGAAAGGGGCCCAATATTATTGTAATCTTGATTCGTTGTCAGAACTTTTTCTCATAAATGCAGGCTTATCGAGTTCTTCTTCATCAAAGTTCATAAACCCAAGTCTCTCAGCGATTGATTTTGCTCTTGTATTCCCAAGCTCACGATTTTCTTGTGGAGCAGGATTGGAAGCAGGTCTTGAGAAAATTTGCTCAGACTCACCGACTGATTTTGAAGCTTCATAGCGAGTCGCTGCTTCACGAATTGATTGAACAAGTGCAGATGGTCTGTTCGCTTCCTCTGCCTTTGCTACAATTGGTGCCTCTTCAACAAATTCATCAACAGCTGGAGCTTCTTCGATGATCTCTTCGACTTCATCGATCACGTCTTCAATTGTCTCTTCATCAAGCTTCATCTCTGAAGCAGGAGTTTCAATAATTTCTCTTACTACAGGCTCAGAAACGGTTTGAATCTTTGGGGCACTTTCAATAGAAACTCTATCTTGTCCACCAAGCCCAGTTGCAACAACAGTGACTTTAATGTTCTCACCAAGTGAATCATCGATAACTGTACCAAAAATGATTTCAGCATCCTCATCAGCAGCTTCCATAATAAGAGTAACGGCTTGATTTGTTTCATGCATTGATAGTGTCGAATCACCAGTAATATTGATGATAATCCCAGTTGCTCCATCAATTGTAATATCGTCAAGAAGAGGTGAACTAATTGCTTCTGTAGCAGCTTTAACTGCACGATCTTCACCATTGTGAGTTCCAGTTCCCATAAGGGCCAGACCCTTATTCTTCATTACTGTACTAACATCCGCAAAGTCAGCGTTGATATAACCATTATTATTGATTAGATCAGAAATACCTCTAACTGCATTCAATAAAACTTCATCAGCTCTTTTGAATGTATCTACGAGAGAAAGATTTTGACCTGCAATATCTAGAAGCTTTTGATTTGGAATTGTAATTAGTGAATCAACATTTTCTTCTAATGTTTGAATTCCTTCTTTAGCTTGGCGTGTTCTCTTTTTCCCTTCGAAAATGAATGGCTTTGTAACAACACCAACAGTAAGTGCTCCAAGTTCTCTTGCCAATGTCGCAATCACAGGAGCAGCGCCTGTACCAGTTCCACCGCCCATACCAGCAGTTACGAATACCATATCAGCACCTTTAATGTGCTCACTAATATTCTCATATTCATCTAATGCTGCTTGTCTTCCAACGCTAGGATTTGCTCCAGCACCAAGACCTTTTGTAAGTTCTGAACCGAGTTGAATCTTAACTGGCGCCATACTATTATCAAGGGTCTGCTTATCAGTGTTAGCAACAATGTATTCAACTCCAGACAATCCGGCCTTAATCATTGTGTTAACAGCGTTACATCCGCCGCCACCGACACCAATTACTTTAATCTTCGCACCAGATAGTGAAGTTTCTTCCTGTGATACTTCAAACATAACATACCCCTTTTTCTTAATAGAAAAATTCTCCAAAAATTGATTTTAATGATTTACCAAAACGTGAGATGGTTGCATCTTCACCCTTATCAACCTCTCTAGCAACTTCTTCGAACGCCATTCCACTATCAGGGTTCTTGCTAGCATCAAGCAGTAAACCAAGTACTGTTGAATACTGAGGTTTTTGCATAATGTTTGTCATCCCTCCAAAAGGAACAGGATAACCAACTTTAACAGGATGATTGATTAGATATTCTCCCAACTCACTCATTCCACTGATAAGCGCACCGCCACCTGTTAATACAACACCGGCAGTAATCTGATCAGCGAGATTATATTCATCGATAATACCTTGAATGATATTAAATAATTCTTCCGCTCTTGCGCCGAGAACTTCCACAAGGCGTGGAATTGGTACCTCAATTGTTTTACCTTCGCTCAATCCTTTAACTGTGATGTGAGAAGATTGGTTAACTTTTTCTTGAAGTACACATCCGTGGTTTACCTTAACTCTCTCAGCTTCAGCGTGTGAGATCTTAAGTGCAATGGAAAGGTCATTGGTAAAATGATTTCCCCCCACAGGAATAATTTGAGAGTGGATAAGGCTTCCCTCTTTCCACACGGCAATATCGGTAGTTCCACCACCGATATCAACAAGCACAACTCCCAAGTCTTTTTCTTCAGTCCCCAATACTGCTTGAGAAGAAGCGATTGGTTGAAGTGTTATATTTTCAGCTTGTACACCAGCTTGCTCTACACAGCGAACAAGATTGTGGATAAGTGAAACGCTTCCTGTAACGATATGGACATGGGCCTCAAGGCGCATACCACACATTCCTACAGGATTTTTAATTCCAGCAGTGTTATCTACTTTAAACTCTTGAGGAATAACGTGTAGGATCTGACGATCGGAAGGAATAACAACGGCCTTTGCAGCCTCAAGTACTCTTTCCACATCATTTTCTGTGATCTCTTTTCCCTTGATAGGAACAACCCCTGAACTGTTGAAGCTGTAGATATGGCTTCCCGCAATACCGATGGTAGCGCGATTAATGTTCACTCCGGCCATAAGCTGAGCTTCATTTAATGAGTTGTAAATAGAGCTGATTGTCTTGTCGATATTTACGACAGTACCTTTTTTAAGACCGTGACTGGGGTAATTTCCAATACCAATGATCTCAGGATCACCATCTGGACGGGTTTGACCGACCAAAGTACATACTTTAGTGGTTCCAACATCTATTCCGACAATTACATTCTTTTCACTCATGAGATTCCCTTCTCACAATAGACAGATTCATTCTGTTAAGCGGGTAAAGTAACCCGCATATTAAAATGCTAAAATTTGTCGTTGAACTTGACAACAACTTTTTTAGCATTAGTTAAGTTTATAATAGTTGGAATGCGCTTTTCAGATTTCATGTAGGCCATGATTCTCTGAAGCTTCACAACTTTTTCGTTCCAATCAGTCCCTCCGAGGAAAACACTTGATGTACGCCCCCCCATGGAAAGAATGATGGTTAACTCTTTGTTATCATTAACAATTAATTCAGAAAGATTAAGGCGAAAGCTCGGCTTCATCTTTCTAATCACTGAAGTAATTGAAGAAATTTGTTTCTTCACTTCAGAATTGATCTCACCTTCAGGATCAGGTAGTGCTAAAAATGGAAGCTTATGTTCAAGCTTTTTGTCCATCTTCAGAAGCATCTCATACGTTGGATCGTAGAGTTCACCACTTTCAACTAGAATCGCATTGTAGGATTCAAGACCAGTATCCTTAAAGAATTGGACATTCATAAAAGGCTCAGGGCAATCAAGTTTTAGATCAACCACTCTTCTGATTGGATCATACTTGATATCGTAATTCGAAACATAGTGCTTCTGAGCAAGCTTCTCATCAACGATTTTCTTTTTAACATCGCGTAGCGAGAAGTTCTTTTCGAATTCACTCATGATAGTCATGGCAAGGCTTCCGGCCACTTTCTTAGGACATTTACCAAATGAGTTTCTGTACTTCAGCTTATCACTCATTGGGTGTGACGCTGAAATACCGATATCGGCCGCTAAGACGCCCAGCACCGAAATGGTGAGGAAGAAAACGAACTTAGCAAATAAAAGATTAAAATTATTGGCCATAACTCACTGCAGGTTTAAGTCATACTAACTTAATTATAGCTATAGAAGTTACGACTCGGCAAGTTATACTCAATATTATTCGACAATTAGAGAATTTGGCACAAAGCTATCTTAACTCAATTTCTCAGAAACAAACTGCCGAACACTTCTTCCAATTGCGCCGGCACCCAATGTGAGCAGGGTGATCTTTTGATTTTTGTGGTCATCAATAATCTTTTCAATTTCTTCAAAAGATTCAAGCGAGTGGGCCTGATTTGGGTGGAACCCATTGATATCATTGGCCAGTCGATCAGACGTAATCCCCTCAATTGGCGTCTCGCTAGCAGGATAGATGGGACATAGATAAAGCTCATCAGCAAAGTTAAAGCAGTGAAAAAAATCCTTCCAGCAGTCTCTAGTTCTAGTAAAGCGATGAGGTTCAAAAACAACAATCACTTTTCTATCCGAGCGAGTTTCCTTAGCCGCCTTTAGCGTATTTAGAATTTCTGTCGGGTGATGGGCGTAATCATCAATAATCTCCAGTTCATCACTTTTATAAAGTGATTGAAAACGACGCCCAATTCCTTCAAATTTTGAAATAGAATGGCAAATTGTCTCAACATCTAATCCCATTTGGTGTGCTAATGAAATTGCTCCTAGAGAATTGAGAATATTATGATTTCCAGGAATAGAGATTTTAATCTCTCCGACGGAAGCTCCATTAATATAGAGCTGGTAAGATGATCCCAAGCTATCTTGATGAACATCTCTTGCCTCGTAGTCTGCTTCTACACCTAAGTCATGGATTCCAAAAGTAAGCCATGGCTTCTTCATTTCAGTTTTAATTTGCATCAAACGTTCATCATGAGCATTAAGGGCGCACTTTCCATAAAAAGGAACTTTATTAGCAAACTTCTTAAAGGAATTGATGAGGTTCTCTTCTGTACCGTAGTAGTTCATGTGATCCAAATCGATATTTGTAATTACAGACATAATTGGATTTAAAAGAAGGAACGAACCATCTGACTCATCGGCCTCAGCAACAAGACATTTTCCCTGACCAACTTTGGCATGTCCTGATAGGTTTGAAACGATTCCACCGATAATATAAGTAGGATCGATTCCACTTTCAGATAGAATTGTAGCTAGCAGACTTGTTGTTGTGGTTTTTCCATGAGTTCCAGCAACAGCAATGCCGTGCTTTAAGCGCATTAACTCAGCGAGCATCTCAGCTCTTCTCATTAGAGGGATTTGCTTATCTCTAGCTGCTCTAATTTCAGGATTAGTCTCATCAATAGCTGAACTGTAAACAATAACAGTTACATCATCAGAAATATTTTCGTAGTGATGTCCGATATAAATTTTTGCACCAAGGGACTCAAGCTTTTCAACATTTGCAGATCTTGAAATATCTGATCCAGTAACATGATAACCAAGGCTGACTAAAACCTCGGCAATTCCGCTCATACCAATCCCACCAATTCCAACAAAATGAACTGTAATATTTTCTTGAGTTATAAACACTCTTTCCTCTCTTAGTAACGGTTAAATCGATTAAACTGAAAAGAATTTGGATTACGTGAAGTCGTATTAGAGTCTTGAAACGAATCTTGGAACTTATCATGCTTAATCGCCGATAAGATTAGTCCTATTCCAATAAAATTGGCAAGAAGAGATGACCCTCCATAGCTGATAAAAGGAAGATTCAATCCCTTAGTTGGAAGAACTCCCATAACAACGCCCATATTAAAAAAGGCCTGAATTCCAATTAGAAAAATAATTGAAGAGATTAAGAATCGCGACATTCTATCCTTAACCATAACGGCAAGTCGCAATCCAAAAAAGATAAGTGTCAAATACATCATTATCACGAGGAAAATCCCAAAAAAACCAAACTCTTCCCCAATAATACTAAAAATAAAATCGTTGTGTGCCTCAGGTAAGTAATGCAATTTTTCAACACTATTTCCAAGTCCCTTTCCAAAAAATCCCCCACCAGCAAAAGCTTGAAGCGACTGAATCAATTGAAAAGAATCTCCTTGGGGATTTTTCCATGGATCCAAAAAGGCAAGTAATCGTCGTACACGATAGGGCGCGGCGATCATAGTTATCATTCCAAATGCGGCCATTCCCGTAAAACCAATATAAAAATACTTTCGCGGAATTGGACTGAGCATGGCAACGTAGACAATTATCAGTGAGCAAATTGCAAAAGTTCCAAAGTCTGGCTGCAATAGTAATAAAAGCAGTGGTGCCACGAGGGCCAAAGATTGCTTTGCTTTTTTCTCTATAGAAAATTCTTGAAACTTGCAGAAGTAATATATCGCCGGAATAATGATGGTATATTTAACAAACTCGCCGGGCTGCAGTTTAATCCCAAGATTTAGCCAACGATGAGAGCCCTTTACCTTGACTCCGATAACGGGAAGAAAGGTCAGCAAGATCGCCACAATAGCGACCCAGTTTAAATACTCAGCATATTTGAACCATATTTTCATTTTGCTTCGGCCAATGACAAAAGCAAGACAAGCTCCAATAATCATTATAATGAGTTGTCGAAAAAAATAATGAAATGAAGTTCCGTAGACATCGCGGGAGTAACCAAAACTGGCGGATAAAACCATAATTGTGCCAAAGACACACAATGCCGTTAATGCGAGCAAAAAGATATTTCTAGTGCCTGCCAGAGTCGTTGGATCGAAGTTACTAATCTTATGTTGTTCCATGAAATTATTCTAACACGCCATAAATAAAAATGGCGACCGTTAAGTCGCCATTATTATAAGTGAAGTTAAAACTACTATAGTTGGTAAACCAATTTTCTGAAGTAATTCCCTCGCTCTTCAAAATCACGGAAAAAGTCCGAAGCCTTGTTTCCAGGAGAAAGAATAATGACATCGCCATTTCTTGATTTTTGATATGCAAATAATACTGATTCTTCAAAAGATCCTACGATAAATGTTTTATCGTGAGCAGCAATTGAGCGGTTGAGTCTTTCTTTACACTCACCGACGAGAACCATAAGACGAGTTTTCTCTATCATCTCAGGAGCATATGGTTCAAATTCAATTTCTTCGTCATCCTTTCCACCAGCGATAAGAATCACTGGAGCCTTAAAGGCGTCCAAACTTCTCAAAAGTTCACCCATTGATTCTGCTTTTGAGTCGTTATAAAAACGAACACCATTTTTCTCAAGTAGGAATTCAAGACGGTGAGGAATTCCAGGGAATCTCTCAATAAGAGTCTGAATGGATTTGTCAGAAACATCGAGTGCTTTACAAGCTGTAATCGAAGCGAGAAGGTTCTCTCGGTTTTCCTGACCAATGATTCTCATCTTATTAACTTTAAATTCTGAGTGGCAGTAAATATTTGAGTGGATTCTTCTTCCGTGGAAGTGAGTTCCTTGAACCTCTGCAATTACTCCTTGCTCAACAAATGACTTACGAGAATACCAATATGTTTGGCAGGCAGCGTTTCTAAAAAAGTTGTTATTTCTAAGCTTGTCAAAATTTACAATAAGAGTGTCATCTGGAGAAAGTGATTTGATGACACTAAGTTTTGTTTCAATAAACTCACCAGGTGAGTTGAAATGCTCATCTGAGTAGTCCTCGCTAATGCTTGTGAAAACAACAAGCTTAGGATGGAAATTCTGAAGGCTTAGCATTTGAACCGCAGAAACCTCGACGACAACATAATCAACTTCTTCACGACCTGGGTGAATACAAAAGTCGATAAATGCAACATCATTTGTTCCACCAACGAATACATTTTTCCCTTCAAGCTTTAGACAGAACCCAATCATATGAGCAACAGTTGTACGACCGTGGCTTCCACATACTGCGATGATTGGCTTATCACATAGCATATTTGCAAGAGCAAATTCACTATAGACTTCTTTTCCTTCGCAACGAGCTAGCTCCAGCTGAGGAATGTTGTGTTTAACAGAGGGAGAATAAACAATTACATCAGCTTCGAGAAAATCTTCGTCGCGATGCTCACCAAAAGTCATCTGTGGTGCTGGTTTAATCTTCTTGAGTTTTTTGACCGCTTTATTCAAGTCAAAGATCGGCTTAATATCCGTAACACGAATATCACACTCAAGCATATTGAAGAAATTGATTAACTTAAATCCAGTCTTTCCGATTCCTACAATAAGAACTTTTTTTCCGCGAAAACGATCCATTCTGACTCCTATCTTATCTTCAATGTCGCCAGCGCTAAAATAGCAAGGCAGGCACTAATAATCCAAAATCTTACAATAACCTTCGGCTCTGGCCAACCCAACAACTCAAAGTGGTGATGTAGAGGGGCCATCTTAAATATTCTTTTGCGTCTGGTTTTATATGATCCAACTTGGAGGATAACTGAAACAGCTTCAGCAACAAAAATTCCTCCGATTAGAACAAACAATACTTCATTCTTTGTAATAACAGCGACAGTTCCTAGAACCCCGCCAAGTGTAAGAGATCCTACATCTCCCATGAAAATTTGAGCTGGATATGAATTGTACCAAAGGAAACCAACTCCAGCGCCAATAATTGCAGCGCAGATAACAAACAGCTCTCCAACATTCTCAATGTATGGGATGTAAAGATAAGTCGCAATCTCTTTGTGCCCAGCAACGTAAGCTAAAATGCCTAGAGAAGCTGCACTAGTCATGATTGGGCCAATTGCAAGCCCATCAAGACCGTCTGTTAAGTTAACAGCATTACTCGAGCCTACAATCACAAATGCAACAAAGAATACATAGAAGTATGAAAGATCAAAGTTTAACCCTTTCAAGAAAGGAATATAAACTTTTGTGTCTACAACATTAAAATGCAATAGCAATCCACCTACGATAAGTCCTGTTGCAAATTGCCATAATAGTTTTCCTTTAGCAGAAACACCATCTGTATTCTTTTTAAGAACTTTGAAATAATCGTCGAGATATCCAAGAACAAAAAAAGATGCCATTACAAATAAAGTCAGCAGTAATGGAATGGAGAAAAAGTTCCCTGCAAAGAGTAGAGCTGCGACAACACTCCCCACTAAGAAAACTCCTCCCATCGTCGGAGTTCCTGCTTTTTTGAAGTGACTTTCAGGTCCATCATCACGAATAACTTGTCCAAACTGACGAGACTTCATAAAGCGAATAAAGTATTTTCCCCAGAAAATTGAAACGACAACGGCAATGATGAATGCCATCATGGAACGGAAAGTTATGTAACGAAAGACGTTAAAAACGATGTGCTCCTCACTAAGAGGATAAAAGAGGTGATATAGCATATATAAAAACCCGGCTAGGCCTAGTTACTCATTATAGTACTTTATATCTGCTAATGACTCGAGTTGTAAAGTTCGACTTCCTTTTATGAATATTTGTGGGTAGTTGCGGGCCATTTCTGGCCATATTTTTAGCAATTCCGCTGTATTTTTAAAGGATTGGGCCGGCTTTCCCCAACCTTGAAGATAATGCTCCGCATAACGTCCAATAAATATTATGTTCTCCACACCCAATGCGGCGCAAAACTCACCTGTCTTGAAATGGAGATCAGGAGCAGATTCTCCCAGCTCATTCATATCACCCAAAACAAAAAGTGCCTGTTTCGGATCAAAAATCCTATCTTCGATAATAGAAGCGAGTGCGGCCTCCATAGAAGATGGATTTGCGTTGTAAGCATCTAAGAAAACTTTTGCCGATCCAAGCTGAAGAAGCTCAGAACGATTCATTTTTGGAGCAAAGCTCTGTGCCGCTTCGATTAACAAATCATCGTTACCAATTAATCTCTGGGCCAGCAAATAGCATCCGGCCAAGTTCATAAAGTTATGCCGACCAACAATGTTTGCATTTTTTAATGTTGTCCTGCCGATTGAGATCTCCCCTGCAACGTAAGAAACTTTCACGTCACCTGATTTTTCTCCAAATTTTACGCTCCATTCATATTTTTCAAGTTGATTTAAAAATGGATCATCGCCACTGCAAACAAATACTTTATGCGAAGACGTTGTACACGCAATGGTATCGAACAGCGCTCGCTTCTCCTTAAAGACATTTTCACGGTTATGAAAAAACTCAAGATGAGAATCGCCAATGTTAGTTATAATCCCAGAATCAGGAAGAGCAATATTTGCTAAATATTGAATCTCTCCAGGATGATTCGATCCCATTTCAATAATTGCAAAACGATGAGTGTCTTCAATTTTCAAAATTGTAAATGGCACTCCGTAATGATTATTTAAATTGCCCTGTGTTGCAGTTACTTCACCAGGATATACTGCATTTAAAAAGTGGTAGAGCATTTCTTTATGAGTAGTTTTGCCATTAGATCCCGTAATGCCAATTGCAATTCCGCCATTAAGCTTCCACTCGACAATTCTTTTATTCGCCAATTCCGCAAAAAATGAAGTCACATTTTTACAGGCTATCAAACAAGTATCAGGATATTCTGCTTTGTAAGCTAGTGCCGCTTCATGTCTATCATCACTGAACTCAAAGACAACAGTCTTACATCCATCCTTAAGTAATTGAGGAACAAATTTAAAGGCATCAAAGTTTTCACCAGAGATAGCAATAAATAGCTGGCCTACGCGATACTCACGACTATCAGTACAAATTGTTGTCATTCGAGGATCGAAATTCCCAATAATTTCAACAATCGATTCCATTCCATTTAATAGTGATAGATTAAACATCCTTAGACCTCTTCCACTCCGCTATAACTTCAAAGTCACTAAAGTGAATTTTATTTCCATCAATCTCTTGATACTCTTCATGACCTTTCCCCGCAACTAGAATAATTGCACGGTCTGGAGTATTTTCAAGAGCATAAATTATGGCCTTTCTACGATCACATTCACGATGATAAGCCTGAGTAAACCCTGTTACGACGTCATCAATAATATCTTCAGGTTTTTCACTTCGGGGATTATCTGAAGTTACAACAATTGAATCAGCAAATTCTTCAGTGGCCTTTGCCATTAGTGGTCTCTTCGCACGATCACGATCACCACCACAACCAAAAACCACAGCAAGATGATATTCACCAAATGCTTCTTTAATGGCAGAACAGACATTACTTAAAGCATCTGGAGTATGAGCATAATCAACAACAGCGTATCCTTTATAAATTTCAATTACAGAAAAACGCCCCTTCGGGGTAAATATTTTCTCATACGGAACACAAATGTTATTACCCCAAATTGCGCGATTAAGGGCCAATGCTAATTCGAGATTAGCGCGATTATATTTCGGCATGAAAAACGGAGGTAACTTCTCATCATCGACAATTGGAGCAGTTACAATGTTCTCATATTTTTTGAGGTTATCCACAAGGTAATGTTCAGATGTGGGGATATAGCAATGACTATTTGGTTTTAGATGGTTGATGAAAATTTCTGTCTTCGCAACGAAGTAAGCTTCCATTGTTTTATGATAATCGAGGTGATCCTGTGAAAAACTTGTCCACGCTGCTGAATCAAGCTTTAAATCTCCTAACCGCTTTTGATCTAAAGCGTGGCTACTTACCTCTAGAAAAATAGCATCAACCTTACCGCTGAACTGATTTAAAATTCTTCGTAACTCAATATATGAAGGCGTTGTTGCACCTAACTCCTCAATAACTTGACCTAGTGAATCTGTGATTCCAATAGTACCGATAGCAATTGCTCGCTTCTCATTCAGCTCCGAAATTTGCATCGCAACATTTACAGTTGTTGTTTTACCATTTGTCCCAGTAACTCCAACGAGCCTGATTGAATGGTCATACGGATAGAGAACATCAGCGATACGCTTTTGCGCTTTAAAAAACTTTTTTTCATCAATACAAATTAAGTTCCCACGATCTAGTAATTTCTCACAGGCATGATTAACAACAAGGAGACTATCAGTATTATCTCCAAGGCGTTTAACAAATAAATCATAGGCAGAATCAATTTTGTTGATTTTATAAAAAACAATATCGCCTTTTCCCGCAAGCTGTAGGTTTGTAGTTATTTGCGTAAATTCTCCCTCTCCAATATCGTTATATTTGGGAGAAAGGTCTGAAAATATTTTATCAAGAATTTCTTTATTCATAATTTGGTGGTGAGTAGATTAGTTTTAGAACATCACCGGCCTTAAGAGGAGAACCTGCTACTGGCAACTGTTTACTGACGACACCACGCCCGCGGTGTCTTACTTTAAGTCCCAACTTTTCTGCGAGTTCTATTGCTGAAATTTTGTCTAACCCAATAAAATTTGGAAGCTTACCTCTTCCTTGCCAACGTTGTACGCGATTAACTCGGATTTTTTTTAAAGATTTACCTTTATCATCCGATTCATCATACTTTGCAAACTTAGCAAACTTCTTATTTTTATAGAGCATATACTCTGCAACTTTTCTAAATACCGGTGCGGCAACAGTGTTACCGTAGTATGATTTTTTATGTGGGTAATCCACGTAAACATAGATAACAAAACGATCATCTACATTAACAGGAAAACCTACAAATCCAGGAACGTATCCTTCATATCCACCGTTTGGTGAAGGTCTTTGAGCGGTTGATGTTTTCCCCGCTATAACAAAGTGATTAATTCTAGCGTTTTTTCCAGTTCCCTCATCAACAACTCCAACTAACATATCAGTCAGTTGCTCAGCTGTTTTCTGACTCATAATTCGAGTCCCTTTATTTTTCTTATCTTTGATAATGGTGGGAGGAATGTAAACTCCGCCATTTGCAATTGCAGCATAGCCAGCAAGAATTTGAATCCCTGTTGTAGCAACCCCCTGTCCAAAACTGATGTTACTCAAACTAAGTGGTTGAACATTTTTTTTGCTCGTGAAAATTCCGCGAGACTCACCTGGGATTTCGATTCCCGTCTTTTCACCAATTCTAAAGGCCTCAAGAGTTTTTCGCAGTTTTGGAAATGTTAAATCAAACGCTATTTTTGTAGTCCCAATATTAGAACTATGCTCAATAATTTCTTTAACAGTTAGCCATTCAAATTTCTTTCTTGATTCAGCTTCAGTAATAACGTGACCTTGAACGCGAAAAGCACCTTTTTCACAATAGAATGAACGATCAGGAGTCGCCATTTTATTTTCAAGCGCAGAAGCAACAGTGAAAATTTTAAAAGTTGAGCCTGGCTCAAATGGATCACTGACAAATGGTAACTTCCTTAGATTTGTTTTAACTGACTTTGGTTCATTTGGATCGAATGCAGGGTAGTTTGCTATAGCAAGAATTTCTCCAGTATCGGCATCCATTACACCAATACCACCTTTCAAACCTTCATATTCTTGAACAGCTTCCTTGATAGCTTTTTCAGCGATTGACTGGAGCTGCTTGTCGATTGTTAAGTAAAGATCTTGGGAGTCTTCACCAGGTTCTTCTACTGTTCGTCCAAATGTTCTGCCCTTATTATCTCTAATATAGCGAATTGTTGTGGCACGCCCTCTCAATTCTTTGTCAAACTCGTATTCGATCCCCGCGAGACCTCTGTTATCACGACCAACAAAACCAATCGCCTGAGCGAGCAATTCATGATTTGGATAATATCTTTTGGGAGCTGGGTCAATGTGAATACCACCAACTTTTTTGGCGAGGCCAGTTAGCTTACTGATTTGATCATCCGATAGATCAATCTTTTTAATAATATTTGTATATGAAGTACGTCCCTTAACTTTTTTAAGGATCTCTTTGAGTTCAAGCTCAGGAATCATCTCAGAGATTTGTTGATAAACACTTTTAGAATCTACTTTTTTCTTAAATTGCTTTGGAGTGACTGCAAGGGTGTACGATTTCAAACTAATAGCAAAAGTGTTACCATTTCTATCATAAATAGCACCACGTCTTGGATATACAACAGAGCGGCGAATCGTTTGCCCCTCATAGCGAGTGACTAACTTATCTCTATTTATAACCTGTAAATATAGGCCTCTCAACATCATCAGTAGGCCTAAGATTCCAAACACAAGAAGTGTTCGATAAATCTTACTACGCTCTTCTTTCATTGCAGTATCTTATGGAACCAAAATGATTTGTTCCTGCTTTGGCTCACTCAAATTGTATTTTTTTGCTAGTTGTCTCAATCGTTTTGGAGACAGAAGACGGGCCTTCTTCGCTTTTAATCGCTTATTCTCCCGTACAATCTTTTCAATATCATAGTTAACTTTTGAAATTTTATCCTCAAACTCAATAACTTTCATTCTGAATACGACAAAAAGGAATGACAAAAGTACAAAGGATAAACAAATTGGAAAACCCTGAGAGCTGAATACGATTTTTTTAATCGAATTCAACACACGAGTTTGTAGTGGTTCTTTTTTTCTACTACGTGTCGCCATCTTTCAATCCTTGATATTTTCTTTTCTTCAGTTCCTTAGGGGAGAGCATATCTTCGTTGATTCTCTCAATAACTCTCAGCTTCGCCGATCGCGATCGACTATTTTCTGAAAGTTCCCTTTCCGTTGGAACTATTGGCTTCTTAGTTAATATTCTACACAAAAAGTTATCATTATCGGAAATATTTTTATATTCACGTTTAACGATTCTGTCTTCAAGAGAGTGAAAACTAATGATTGCAAGCCTTCCTCCCGGTCTCAGAAGAGGAAATAGTCGCGCGATTGTATTCTCTAGTACATCTAACTCTCGATTGACAGCTATTCTCAGCGCTTGAAATGTTTTTGTCGAAGGACTAACTTTCCCAAATCGCATTTTCTTTGGATATGAATGAAAGATGATGTCTTCAAGATCTTTAGTTGTTTTGATAGGGGAAGAGGCCCTATGTTTCACAATATTTTGGGCAATTTGTCTGGCGAATTGCTCTTCGCTATACCCACGAATGAGATCTTCAAGGTCTTCAACAGGAAGTTCATTTACAAGATCTGCTGCAGTTTTAATTGATAAGTCACTGCAGTTCATTCTCATATCTAAAGGTGCATCATATCTAAATGAAAATCCTCTGCTCCCCTCATCAAAGTGATGGCTAGAGACACCTAAATCCATCATGATGCCCTGAAAGCCACCAAATGACTCAATCTCATCAGAGTATTTGTCAGCAATAATATCGGGAAAACTCTCAAAGTTAGTAGCGAGCAGATTAAGTCTTTCACCTGCGTGATGACTTTCGATACGTTGCCGTCCATTTGCCAACGCATCAGGATCTTGGTCAGTTGAAAAAACGAAAGCGTTATCAGCAGATTCTAAAAGAGCAAAGGAATGCCCTCCACCACCAAAGGTCAAATCAGCGTAATAGTTTCTTCCATCTGCTGATGCATTCTCAGTTAAAAATGAAATGCATTCTTCTTTCAATACAGAATAGTGTTGAGTATAGGCCTGGGTCATCTAGTTGAGCCCGCCTTTAATATTCATCAAAACCATTTTACTGATTGTTTTCAAGGTCTCAAATACCCCATCACCTTTGATTGCAGTTGCTTCATAGGATGGTGAATTCCAGCGATTGATCTTCTTCTCTAACTCCCCAATAGAAGTTACATTCGGTAGATCACGTTTATTCCACTGCATGACAAGTGGAATTTTATCCACTTCATATCCCTGCTCAACAAGATTATTCCTAAGCCCTTCAAGACTTTCAATATTTGCATCCATTTTCTCAACTTGGGAGTCTGCAACGAATACAATTCCATCAACACCTCTTAGGATTAGCTTTCTTGATGCTTCGTAAAATACTTGTCCAGGTACTGTATAAAGGTGAAATCTTGTTTTAAAACCTCTGATCTCTCCGAGATCAAGTGGGAGAAAATCAAAGAATAACGTTCTTTCATTTTCTGTATTAAGAGAAATAATTTTTCCCTTATTATCGCCACTTGTCTTTTGATAGACGTGTTGAATATTTGTCGTCTTTCCCCCAAGGCCTGGGCCATAGTAGACAATTTTACAGTTTATCTCTTTGGTGTGGTAATTCACAAACGACATATTAATTCTCCGCAAAAGCGAATAGTCGGTCCATTTCTTCGTTTGAAATATCATCAAACAAATATTGGGCCTTATTTTCTTTTTTTATTTCTACATTCGATTCAAGGTACGACTCAAGTCTAAAAACGATTGAACGCACTTTAGATTTTAGCTGACCAGGATTTACTGTTCCGTGGTAAATAGTCCCCAAGTAATAAACAGTGTCAAACACATTTATTGGAAGCAGGTATACACCATCACGGGTGGAATCAAATCCTAAACGAAATTCGATTCCCTCACTCTTATTAGGGATAAAGTCAGAAAGGGCCTCGGCCGCTTGCCATACTCCTGCAAGAAGAGCTCCAATTGATGAAATTTCACTTCTAGATTTGTCGGAAACAGAATGAACAATAACCCCATCTTTTCTCAAAATAAAAAGGGATAACCGAGAAAAATCTAAATCGAATTTCGTTGTATTAAAAAATTTCGTAAATGTTGAAGGCGCTATTTCTATCGCCATACTTTTCCTCACATTTTCTTTTTGTTTTCGAGGGCCTTACTAATAGTCATTGCATCTAAATACTCAAGACTTCCACCCATTGGAATCCCGAAACCAATCCTTTGTGCAGATGTTCCTTCAGGTAACATTTGATTGATGTACGAACAAGTCGCATCACCTTCAACTGATGGATTGATTGCTAAAATAACTTCAGAAATTTCTTCATCTCTGATGCGATCAATGAGTCGGTCAATTCTTAACTCATCTGGACCGATTCCCATCAATGGATTAAGGACTCCTCCTAAAATATGGTAGAGGCCTTTATAGGTCCCACTTTTTTCAATTGCGATGCAATCACTGATATTCTCAACAACGCACATAAGTTTTGACTGCGCGCGATCAGAGCTACAAATATGGCAAAGGTCATCATCGGAAAACATTCCACAGTGATGACAATTTTTTAACTCTGTAATTTTTTGAATTGATCTCCCAAGTGCCATTACATCTTCGTATGGCCACTTGGCCATCGAAAGGGCATAGCGCTGAGCAGTTTTACCGCCAACGCCTGGCAGCTTACTAAGATGATCAACGACATCAAGAATGATCTTTGGTAATTCCATTGCTAATTCTTAAAAAAGCCCTGGGATATTCATACCACCAGTGACCTTACTCATTGCATTATTAACCATTGCTTGAGATTCATTTACGGCCTGATTTACGGCAGTTCTCAACAAATCTTCCAATGTTTCAACATCTTCAGGATCAACACACTCAGGATCAAGCTTAAGGTCTAAGATTTCTTGCTTTCCGTTGATTCTGATTTTTACGGCACCTCCACCAGAAGAAACATCGATCTCTCTAGTCTCAAGTTCTTTTTGAAGAGTTCCAATTTTTGCCTGCATTTGCTGCGCTTGGCGCATCAAATTATTCATATTCTTTGCCACAAGTCCTCCGACTATTTTTTAGCATCGGATAAAATTACTTTATCGATTTGACCGTTGAAAAGTTCTTTTACCTCTTGAACCAAGGGACTATTGATAAGTTCTTGAGTTCGTCTTTCTCGATCTTCTTCTTCTTTTTTTGCTTCAATCTCAGCGCGTGAAACAAATTCATCTGCTTCAACTAAATCAATTGCGAGATCAATCTCCCCCAAATCCTTCTGGTAGAATTCTCCAATCATTGCCATAACTTTGTCCCTGACTTCCCTGTCTCCAAAGTACTCATAAAAAGTTTTCCCTGCTTCATCAAATCCAAGAGTGATCAAAAGACGCTCTCCCATAAGTGAAACGGGTTTAATAATATTACCCTGCTCGAGATATGATGCTGTAACCGGGGATTTCTCAATAACAAATTCCAGAAAGCTTTCCCACGGTGCCACACTACCATCTGCACTAATATTGTTTTGCACAGTAGGTTCTTCTTCAATCGCTTCTCGGGGCACTTCTTGTTGAAAGTCTTCTGCAGATGCTAAAAATTCCGCACATGCATCCTCTTCAATCTGAGGCGGTTCAAATTCATCTTCTTGAGGAGCAGGGGTTTCCTCTTCTTCAAGAATAACCTCTTCAACACTCGATTCTTCACTGATTGCTGCTTGGACAATTGGCCCGGACTGAACCTCTAATTCACTGTTTTTTTTTTCTTCTACAAATTTTGGAGAATTGCTGCGATTAAAAAATGTTCTTCTTAGCGCAATCTTTTGGAGTAGGATTTCACAGATTTTATCTGGATCAATTGAATCCAGCGCCCAAGATATATCTTTGGCCAATGTTTCATAAATCCAAAAAAGTTCTGAGCTTGAAATATCCTCAGGAACTAATCGCTTATTATCCATACGATTAATAACGATATATAGCGCGTCCAAAATCGCAGTCATAATATTTTTGGGAGAAACATTTTCTCCCAAAAGCGAGCGATAGCGAACAGATGATGTTTCGGCATCTCCATTTAAAAGCGCCGCAATGATCTCGCGAATAGCAGAGGTTCTTGCAAGTCCCAATGAAACTACAAGTGTTTCTTCTGTAATATTATTATTTTCTGAAAAACTTAGAACCTGATCAAGTAGAGAGAGTGTATCGCGAACAGACCCCTTCCCCTGAACTGCAATTTGCTTGAGAAGATCAACACTTTCATATGTGACACCCTCCGATTCAGCAATGGCAACCAAATGATTTGTGAGATCAGTTACTGTTGCATGTCTGAAATCAAATCTCTGACAACGGGAGAGAACAGTTCCCAGCAGCTTTTCAGGCTCAGTGGTAGCAAAAATAAATACCACATGTTCCGGTGGTTCTTCTAAAGTCTTCAAAAGTGCATTGAAGGCCTGAGTCGTCACCATGTGAACTTCATCAATGATATAGATTTTATGACTTCCGATCGATGGAAGGTATTGAACTTCACTGATAAGATCACGAATATTGTCAACACCGTTATTTGAAGCGCCATCAATTTCGATGACGTTCATTGAGGTATCGGTATCAAAATCTTGGCAGCAAACACATTGATTACAAGGATTCCCCCCCTCATCTGGGGACTCACAACGGAGTGCTTTCGCAAACAATCTTGCCACAGAAGTTTTTCCAATCCCTCTCGTGCCAGTAAAGATATAGGCCTGTCCAATTTTGTCTCGCAAAATTGCATTTTGAAGGGATTGTGTGATGTGATTTTGACCTATAACATCCTGAAAACGTTTGGGTCTCCACTTTCTAGCTAAAACTTGATACGCCATATTAAAAAGGTACTGAAATTATTGTGAAACGGCAAGAATATAAGGGATTTAAAGTGTGGTAAGTGGCCAAACCTGAAGCACAACAACCTGCTGGCTACCGTTGCTTCGTTCCCGACCTGGCGGAGTTCACCATCAAAGATGATTGCCACAGGCTTGACCAAAACGATCATAGGGCCTTAAGCCCCATGAGTCAAACTTATTTCGCGCCAGTAATGGCCGCTTTTAATTCACTTGCAATGTGATTTAGCTTATTTGAGTAACTTACAAGCTCTCGCCCGACAGCAGCTACCTCTTCAGCACTGCTCACATTTGTCTGAACCGCACTATCAATGCTCTGTACTGCAGCAGTAATTTGTGAAATTCCCAGCGATTGTTCTTTTGAGGCAGAAACAATATTATGCATTTGATCAGCAACGCTGTGGGCCTGATGCTCAATCTCTTTCAGCTTTAACGCCGTATTCTTCACCAGTTCATTCCCACGCTCGACCTTTATTCTATTATCCACCACAATCTTTTCAGACTTTTCAACACTGCCTTTTACAATCTCTGCAATCTCTTGTGCGGCCTTTCCACTCATCTGTGCTAAATTTCCGACCTCTTGCGCAACAACTGCGAATCCACGACCATGCTCACCGGCCCTTTCCGCTTCAACAGAAGCATTAAAGGAAAGCAATTTTGTTTGAAAGACAATCTCATCAATAATTGAAGTTTTCTCACCAATCTCTTGAATCACCCGCGAAAGTTCTTCAATCTCCTTATTTGACTGAATGACCTCATCAATTGCCTGCATAGTTTCACTCATGGCCGAGTTGCTCTCATCAGTGACCCGCTTCACATATTCCACGGCTTCACCTGTATTATGGGAACTTTCCATGTTTTCTTTAATCATTTTGTCGAGTTCTTCTAATGAAGCTGATGTCTCCTCTAATGATGCGGACTGCTCTGTTGTCGCGGCAGAAAATGTGTGACCAGCATCAGCGATAACATTGGCCACTTTTGTTGTACTCATGGCCAGTTCCGATACTTCAACTGATTGTTGGAGTAACTTTCCAGCAACTTTTCTAACGAACAGAACTGAAATAACAACTGCCACCACTAAAACAATCAGCGAAATGAAGATAATTCTCGAAATCATAGCATCGCGATTTTCAACATTTGTTTTTTCAATTGCATCCAGCTCTTTCCCGATATCATCCATGTAGACGCCGGTTACTAGATACCAATCCCACTTAGTTACCTTTTTTGCAAAGGCGATCTTTTTAGAAATCACTTTACTCTTTGGATTTTGGTAGTGGTACTCAGCGAATCCACCATCAGAATCAGAATCTGCTGCGTCAATCAATGCCTTTCGATAGACAAAACCCTTAACATCAGGTGCATTAATATTTGTGGCCTTGCTATTTAGTGCCGGCTTGGTGCCATGAAAAGCGAAACTGTAACCACTTCCTTCTTTTTTATAAGCGAAAAAATAGCCACTACCTTTCTCATAACGAATCTTGGAGAGCTCTTTGATGGCCTGCTCTTCAGTATCTGCTTCTTGAGCGATTTGTACTGCAACTGCAGTCATCTCGTGAATGAATGCTCGTTTGCTTTTTAAGAGGGTTTTGTTGGATTGATCAATTGTCTTAGCATTGTTGCGGTTCGTCCCCACCACAGTAATTCCCAACAGCACAACAACAAGAAACAGCGATGACAAAAATGTCATCAGGGAAAACTTAACATCTAGTCTCATTTAAATATTCTCCTACGGTTTTTCACCCCACGAGAACATTATTATGGAGTTACATGAAAATGTTTATCGGTTACTTTTTTCCTCAATAGATCTTGTGTAATCATTGAAGTCTGCCGCAAGTCCAATAAAAAAATCCCGTTTACGGAATTCCAACGGCGGTCTTTCAGAAGATCCGGCCTCTTTTTTCATATATTTTCTCATTTTGTAGATCGGACCAACAATTCTGTGAGATAGAAAAAGGCCCATAAGAGATAGAACGATGGTCAAAAGTCCTGTTGAGATAAGTGAGTACCAAATAAACTCACCTTGCTGCATTTTGATAAAGCTAAAGTAGGCATGTCCCTCAGGAAGTCCAAGTCGTATCCCTTCTGATAGAAATCCTTTGAACATCAGCTGTACAAATGCAAAATGAATTGCTGCTGTTATAAAAGCAACAATCAGAAAATATCCTATTACAGTCAGCTGAAAGCTTTTATCCAATAAAAACTTCTTTCTCCGCATTTCTATTCCTTCATCTTTGATTCAAACTTGCTCAATACATCATCAAAGCGATCCTCTAAATCATATGCTCTATCAGAGTCATTACGAATCATGTGGATCTTGATTATATCAACAGCAGTATCGAGCTCTGCCAGCATCTCTTCAAGCTCTCTTCTTTCTTGATCGCTATGCTTTGCCCCATACTCGCTAAGATATTCTTTTGCCAGAGCTACACTTTCTCTTTTTTCTTCCAAATAAGGTTCATACTCTGAACCGTTAGTGGCCTCACGCGTTTTAAACTGCGGGGCCTCTTCTTTTACTGTTTCATTCACTTGGGGCCTACTGGCCACTTCACGCTTAACTGCAATTTTTTCGAAAGCAGCATAGGCCTCTACCTTTTCATTTTCAGGTAGACGCTCAAATTCCTCAGCAATATGACCACTCCCACTTGAAGAAAAAGCGAAGTAGATTAGTGCCGAAGCGATTAATGTGATTCCCAGTAGAAACACTCTCATACACCTGCTTATCGGCAATTATCGTCTTTTACTCAAGTTCTTTTATGACTAATCTTAAGGGCAACTCCTATGAATTTCAATAGGTTAAGATAATTAAGAGGATAATTCTTCTCGCATGTTGCGAACACTAAATAATGATAAACTGTTGTAATAACGTAGGAGCTTCTGATGACCAGATCCAGATGGGCCATTTTAATCACGGCCATTATATTAGGGACCATTGGATACTATTCTTTCTTCACCGTCAAAATCGGAGAACAAGTTGTCGTAAAGCGATTTGGTAAAATTGTTCGAATTGAAAAGAGTGGTGGACTAGAATTCAAATTGCCCTTTGATCAAATTGATCGCTACTATCCCAATCAAATCCAACGAATGGAGATTGGGTTTAGATCCGATCCCACTCAAAAAACTTTTTCAGACAGAGATTCAAATCCTCAGCTCTGGGAAATGAAACATCAATCCATTACAAAAAACACTGAAGAGTCTCTTGTCATTACAAGAGATGAAAATATTGTTGATGTCAATTGCGTTGTTCACTACCAAATTAATGATCTGAGAAGTTATCTAACAAATATTGACTCACCAAGAGTCTTTCTACAAAACATTTCAGAAGCAGCAATAAGAGCAGCTTTTGGAAAAGAAACTCTCGTTAGGATCTTAGTCGAAAATAAATTCAAACTGCAGAGTGAACTGCGCGAATATATACAGATCCATCTCGATAAGCAACACGCAGGAATTCATATCACCAAAGTTGGACTTCAAGATGTTCATCCTCCAGTTGAAGTCGTGTTATCTTTCCGAGATGTAACGAGTGCAAGAGAAGACAAAAACACCCTTATCTACACGGCTCAAGAATACAAAGAGAGACAACTTCCAAAAGCTAGAGGAGAGGCCTTCGGCGGGATCCAAAACGCAGATGCAACTGGACAAGAGCTAATCCTGAAGTCATTAGGGGATAAACTGCGCTACCTTCCTTTAGCGGGCCTAGCGAAGAAATATAAAAAAGAACTCGCTTATAAGAACTTTTACGACTTTATCGGCAAGACTTATACGAAATCCCGTCTCTATATTTTATCTCATGACCTTTTTAACGATTTAGAGATTATTCAAAGTAAATCGACGCCAACAAAAAACGAACTGATTGAAGAATCGGACTACTAAGTAGGCTTATATATGAATTTGAAAAAAATATTTTTGGTTTCAAGTATTAGTATTATCACTCTTATTATTATTGTGTTTCTCACAACATTTTCAGTGCAAGAGCAAGAGGTTGCGATCATTACTCAATTTGGAAGGGTGACAAAGACTATTGATCGACCGGGACTAAACTTTAAGTATCCCGCTCCAATTCAAAATGTATTACGATTTTCCACTAAGCTTAATATCTTTGAAACGATACCTACTGAAATTTTGACTCAAGATAAGAAAAATCTTTTAATCAACAACTATGTGCTGTGGAAGATCAAGAAGCCTCTCCAATTTTTCAAAACAGTGAAGGATATGAATGGAGCTCTTCTTCGCCTTGAAGACATTGTATACTCGCAGCTTAGAAATGAAGTAGGGCTTTACAGTTTTTCGGAAATCATCACAGAAAAAAGAGAAGAGATTGCGGGTAGTTTAACAGAGAAAGTAAAAAGCGAATGCGATGTACTTGGAATTGATATCGTTGAAATTAGACTGAAGAAGGTTTCTTTCCCATCGCAAAACTTATCCGCCATTTATAGGCGAATGATTGCCGAAAGAAAAAAGATGGCAACGAAATATCGCTCTGAAGGAGAAGAAGAGGCCACAAAAATCCGTTCACAAACAGACCGCGAAAAAACAATTATTCTTGCAGAAAGTTACAAGAAGGCCGAATCGATTAAAGGGAAAAGCGAAGCCGTTGCTCTTAAAAACTATGCCAAAATCATTAGAAAAGATAATGATTACTACAACTTTGTTCGCTCAATGGAAGTGTACTCAAAAATTGTAAAAGAGAACTCTACTCTTATTTTATCTACCGATTCTCCACTCCTCAAGTATTTGAGACCTCCAAAGAAGTAGGTATCAGATGAATAACAAAGTTAAAGTATGCCTAGTTTCCATCACCGTTTGCGGGATACTGGCGGCGGCCAAATATCTCATTGCAATAAGTTCTGGAAGTATGACCTTAATGGCAGATTCTCTCCATTCTCTACTCGATATGATGACTTCGTCATTAGTCCTTCTATCCATAGTTGTAACAGGAATGGAGTTTAAAAATCGTTTTCTCAAGCTGCTTCCCAAGTTACTAGAAGTTATTGTTTTCCTAACAATAATTGGACTTGTTAGTTATTTTGGCCTTGAAATCTTCGCCGGCCTCAAGGGCGAGGCTGCGACAATTCAAACTCCATTTTGGGTAGTACTGCTTTCAATTATCTCTATCATTATTAGCCACTACCTATACCGCTACCAAAAAAAGATTGGAAGCGAAGAGAAAAATGTCTTAATTCTTGCTGATGCATTTGAAACACGAATGGATCAAATTAGTTCAGCACTGGTTGTTCTCTCTATTTTAGGTTTTTTAATGGGGATGAAATCAGAAAATACTTTTGTTCTTATTATTCTTGGGTTTATTTGCTTCAATATAATCCTTTGGTCGATTGAAACAATCTTTCTTATTATTACCAGTGGCAAGGGTAAATATAAAGCGCACTCGGATCGATTTAGCTCCCTGATGGAAAAAGCATTTGATGGCGGTAAAGTCTTTATCAAGACGCATCAGAAGTCATTCAAGTATTCATCATCAATTACATCAATTGCAATGCTTATTATCTATCTCCTTTCAGGCTTCTACACCTTGCGCCCGGGTCAAATAGCACTTGTACAATATTTTGGAGAGCACATCCGTTCCACTGGTTCCACACCTGGACTTAACTATTCATTCCCATGGCCAGTTAGTCAGAAGACTATTCTTGATGTTGATGAAATTAAAAGAATTGCAATGACTCCTAACAAAAATCGCAACCTCAGATATTTAATCACCAAAGATGAAAACCTGATTGATATCTCTGTTTCAATGCAGTATCGAATCTCTGATCCCTATAAATACGTCTTTATGACAAATGAAAGAAAACGAATTATTGAGGATCTTCTGGAGGCGACAGCTACAGATACAATTGGCCAATTTACAATCGACGATGCTCTAGTACACAGTAAACAGCAAGTTCTGAACCATATTCGCGGAGACCTCGAAAAGAGTATTAAGAAGTATGATCTCGGAATTCATATCTTAAATATTCAGTTTAAAGACAATCGCCCGCCACGAGAAGTTATTATGGCGTTTAATGATGTATCAAGCGCGCGGGAAGACAAAAGAACTTATATCGACAAAGCGCTCGGCTACAAAAACCAAGTTCTTCCAGGAGCTCGAGGATCAGCATTTCAAATTGAGCAGCAAGGGGAAGCATTCGCTAAGCAGATTGTATTAAAATCAGAAGGGGATGCAACCAATTTAGAAAGTATTTACAAAGAGTATAGAAACTCACCGTATACATATAAGGCGAAAGAGTTTTTAAAAATTATTGATCAAATCGGCAATAGGGGTAATCTCGAAATTATCGATTCAACTGCAGTGCAAAAGGCAAAGATAAGAATAACAAAATAGTGAAGAATATTTTTTCTTGAGCTAATTTATTTTTGATCATTGAATCTCAATTCTTAATTCTCTACATTTAGCGATCTTATTTGTACATTGGCGTTGCACATCAGTTTCAATACTCCGTAAATAATTTCAGCTTATGGACTTTTACTTATCTTACTGAACCGGAGGGGTTAAAATATTACTTTGAGGATAATGTGGAAATAGATTTTGAATTTAAAAATGTTTTGAGAAGAGAAATGCGAGCGCAAGGCATCTCGACGTTTGAGCTGTCTCAAAAAGTTAATGTTCCCAATACTACATTAAAGAATTGGCTTGAAGGGGGATCAATTTCCGCTAAAAACTTTCCCGCAATAAAGTCCCTAGCAGAGTATTTTGGCATCAGCGTCAGTACCTTACTGTTTAATAAGCCCGACACAGGATGCACGGAGATTATGTTTAAATCACAGTTTAGTGACAATGATTCAAAGTATGTCCTAACAATCGAGCGAGTGTGCCATGACTAAGGAAAAAAAATTTCTTCTCATTGATGATGATCCAATCATTCTAGACTTTATATCTGATGTTTTAAAAAGCCATAACACGATTCTTCCAATGATTACGAAGGCGCAAAGTGGTGAGATTGCAATAGAACTACTCAAGCAAGGAAATGAGTACGATCTCATTATTTCAGATTATGAGATGGACCAACTAAATGGTTATGACATCTATAACTTCCTCAAGACTAATAACCTACAGTACGAGTTTGTTTTATTCTCTGCCACCTTCGAAGAATGTATCGAAAACCATCAACTCGGAGAGGACTTCAAATTTTTCTGCAAACTTACTGGCGTTAATAGCTTAATCAATTATCTAAAAGACCTTGAGTAAAGCCTTCTCTTAGAGTCCGAGTCAGTTATACTTTAGAAATCTTCACTCTTACTAAGCACTCCTAAAGGTTAAAATTTTTCGAACCATTAATTTTGTCACGAACAACTAACATAGGAAGTGTTTATGGAATCAGGTGGAAAATGTCCTTTTGGACATGATCGAAAAAAAGTTGCTGGTGGGGGAACAACAAATCAGGATTGGTGGCCGAATCAATTGAAGTTAAACATTCTTCGGCAGCACTCTAACCTTTCGAATCCAATGGATGAATCATTTTGTTACGCAGATGAGTTCAAGAAGCTCAACCTTCAATCAGTCAAAGATGATCTCACAAAACTGATGACAGACTCACAGGACTGGTGGCCTGCCGATTACGGACACTACGGTCCGTTTATGATTCGGATGGCATGGCACAGTGCTGGTACCTATAGAACAGCAGATGGACGAGGCGGAGCGAACACTGGCAATCAAAGATTTGCGCCACTTAATAGCTGGCCTGATAATGTCAATCTAGATAAGGCCAGACGGCTTTTATGGCCAGTAAAGAAAAAATACGGGAGATCGATTTCCTGGGCCGACCTTATGATCCTAGCTGGAAATGTTGCTTTAGAATCTATGGGGATGAAAACCTTTGGTTTTGCAGGAGGTCGCGAAGATATTTGGCATCCAGAGGAAGATATCTATTGGGGCTCAGAAGCAGAGTGGTTAGGCGATAAAAGATACGAAGGCAAAAGAGAACTAGAACCTACACTAGCAGCAGTTCAAATGGGTCTAATTTATGTTAATCCAGAGGGACCAAATGGAAATCCTGATCCAGTAGCGTCTGGAAAAGATGTAAGGGATACCTTCGCTCGAATGGCAATGGATGACGAAGAGACAGTAGCACTTGTAGCGGGTGGTCATACTTTTGGAAAATGTCATGGCGCCGCTGATCCAAATAAGTACGTCGAAAGAGAACCTGAAGCTGCAGACCTTGAAATGCAAGGACTTGGGTGGAAGAATAATTTTGAAAGCGGTAAGGGTGTTCACACGATTAGTAGTGGTATTGAAGGTGCATGGACTCCAAATCCAATTAAGTGGGATATGGCCTACTTTGATGTACTATTCGACTATGAATGGGAATTAGTAAAAAGTCCTGCGGGCGCGCATCAATGGACTCCTAAAAACCTACCAGAGAAAGACCATGCTCCAGAGGTCGATGGCTCAGGTAAGAAAGTTCCGATTATTATGACAACGGCAGACATGTCGCTAAAAATGGATCCAGCTTATGAAAAGATTGCGCGCAATTTTAAGAATAATCCTCAAAAGTTTCATGATGCCTTTGCCAGAGCATGGTTTAAGCTTACTCACAGAGATATGGGCCCCGTCTCACGTTACTTGGGACCAGAAGTTCCCCAAGAGGAATTAATTTGGCAAGATCCAATACCTCAGGCTACACATCAGCTGATTGATCAGAATGATATCATGGCATTGAAGAAGATGATCTCTGATAGTGGGATAGGAGTATCTCAACTTGTATCTACAGCATGGGCATCAGCTTCAACATTTAGAGGATCAGATTTTCGCGGAGGAGCAAATGGTGCACGCATTCGTCTTGACCCCCAAAGAGGTTGGGAGATTAATCGTCCGGGACAACTTCAAGAGGTATTGCAACAATTGGAAAAGATTCAAAAACAATTTAATAGCTCCCAATCGGAAAATAAGGAAGTCTCTCTTGCTGATCTCATTGTGCTTGCGGGAAATGTTGGGGTAGAAAAGGCAGCAGAGAGGGCCGGACACAAAGTTGATGTTCCATTTACCCCAGGGAGAACCG
This sequence comes from Bacteriovoracaceae bacterium, assembly GCA_965140515.1. Taxonomy (GTDB): domain Bacteria; phylum Bdellovibrionota; class Bacteriovoracia; order Bacteriovoracales; family Bacteriovoracaceae; genus JAGLCH01. The sequence goes on from OZ223251.1 coordinate 514,383, forward strand.
ATGCCTCTCAAAAACAAACAGATGTAGAATCATTCTCTGTGCTAGAACCATTTGCAGATGGTTTTAGGAACTACCAAAAAACACAATTTGCAACCAGGGCAGAAGCGTTACTTGTTGATCGCGCTCAACTACTTAATCTTACCGCTCCAGAGATGACTGTGCTTATTGGCGGTATGAGAATGCTTGGAACAAATGCTGATAATTCAAAACACGGTGTTTTCACTGACACTCCAGAAACATTAACCAACGATTTCTTTGTCAATGTACTCGATATGAGTACTGAGTGGAAACCACTAGACAAAGACCATGAGACATTCGAAGGAAAGTGTCGAAAGTCAGGGAAGACGAAGTGGACAGCAACACGAGTTGATCTAGTCTTTGGATCGAACTCTGAGCTTCGAGCACTTGCTGAAGTCTACGCCTGTCAAGACTCAAAAGAGAAGTTTGTGAATGACTTTGTTCAAGCTTGGAACAAAGTGATGAATCTCGATCGCTTCGACTTGAAGAAATAGAAAAGAAAAATACAGGCCCACATTTTGTGGGCCTGTATTTTAGTGAGAATATTTCAGTTGTAATTACATCTTTTCCCAATCATGATCTTCTATCTTTTGAGAAACCACTTTGAGCTGTGGCCGCTCGATAGGTGATTGAATATGTACTCCTGACTCGATATTAATGATCTCTGCGATATGCTCGCCTGTGATAATCTCATTGAGCATTTGGATCAAACGATTCATCTCTTGAACATTATCCGCTAAATCACTACTGGTGAGAGCTGCCTTTTCTGCTGCAGATGAACTAATTTGAACAGAAGTATCTAATGCTCTCATAGCTTCATTTATTTGTTTAACTCCGTTTGCTTGCTCTTTTGAGGCCTCGCGAATTTGCTTAGTCGCAACATTAATTTCTCCAGTTGCCGAGGCGACTTTTGAGAAACTTTCCGAGCTTTCACGTACGAGATTGCTTCCTTCTTGCACTTTCAAATTATTGTTCTCAGTAATCTGTGTTGCTTTCTTTGTACTTGCCTGTAAGATTGTAGAAATTTCTTGTGCCGCCTTTCCACTCATTTCTGCAAGACTTCCCACTTCTTGAGCAACGACAGCAAAACCTCTACCATGCTCACCGGCACGCTCAGCTTCAACTGAAGCATTAAAAGATAGAAGTTTAGTTTGAAAAACAATCTCATCCATTACTTTTGTTTTTTCCTCAATATTACTGATTACTTGGACAAGATCTTCAATCTGTTTATTACTCTCAAGAATATCTGCCATTGAACGATTTAAGAGAGTGAGTGTTTCTTCCACTTTTTCTGTAGCACCGGTGACATCTTCTACTAGCTGAGTGGTTCCTTCAGCATTATTCACATTGCTCTCAATCATCCCACTTACTTCTTCTAGCGATGCTGCCGTTTCTTGAATTGAACTAGCTTGCTGGGTAACTCCAGCAGAGAGAGAAGACGCATCTTGAGATAGATCAACAGATGATTTCTCAAGCCCATTAGCAATTCCTTTCAGACTTGAAGCTACTTGTTGTAACTGATTTGAAAGACCTGATGACAAGAAGAAACTCACTCCAACGAATACAATCAATAAAATTATCCCCACTATAGTAATGGTCTGAATGATTGCATGATAACCAGAAAGGACTTCGCTAGCAGGTACAAATGCAATAAGTTTCCACTGTAATTTTGGAGAGGTATATACTGCAGCGTAATAGTTCTCATCCATCATTGTGACTTCTGTCAGAGAATTATTTGAATTCAAAATACGCTTATATTCCTCATTATTTATTTCTGTAATGTTTTTGAAGTTTTCTGTCGAATTTTTTGGATTTGCAATTATCACGTTGTCATCCTGAACTAACATCATGTATCCACTGTCACCTACTTTTGATTTCTTGATCATGTCTGTGAGAAAGGAAAGTGAAATATCAATACCGATTACACCTTCAATTCTCCCACTACTCGGAAATACCTTTGCAACTGAGATAACTGCCCCTCCATCTGATGAACGGTAAGCCTTGGTCACTACAGTATTTTGACGGTCCTTTTTAGCATCAGTATACCACCCTCTTACTGTCGGATTGTATCCTGGAAAAAGGCCAACATCAGGGTAGGCGGCGAATCCACCATTTTCAGTTCCTACAAAAAGTGCTTCATATGCAGGGTGCGAATTCTCAATACTTTTTAGATGATTACCCAATGCACGATGCCTCTCATTACTCTGATTAATTGAAGTTTTAACTTCCCCTGTTGCATTTATATAACTAGGGATTTCACTTCCAATCCCATCTAGCCCCTCATATGAGGCCAGCATCTTTGTATTCTCCTTAATATCTTCAAAGAATAGGTTGAAAACTTCGTCAATTTGCGACATCTGTTGTTTTGCTGCTTTTGAGAATCCCTCGAGAGCATGAACTCTTGATTGATACCCAACGAGAAATGAAATAATAATGATAGGGACAAGAATAGAGAGTGAAAAGGCCAACACCAATTTTGATCTAAAGCTCATAGCTCCTCCAAGACGCAAGTAGATTGCCCATATTTTACGTAGGAGTATTTTTGACAGATACCTAAGATAAGTAAATTGAGGATAACATCTTAACGGTGGGCCCTAGTATGTTACTCAAATAAATTTAAAGATCTATAGCTTGAGTGTAACCAAAGCGCATTGCTTCGTTTGCATCGTAAAAGAAAACACGATTGCAAATTGGAACTTTGCGATACTTCTGTGGCCGAAAGAACTCACCGGTCACACTATCGCCAACAAGATTTCGACTTTCCTTATTGGAAACTTTCATTCTAAAGATATAAGGTTCGAGTTTTAGTCTCTTTTTAGGGTTGAAAACCCCAAGTCCTTTCGCTTCAGCTTGGGTGCAGGCCTCACGATATTCATCAACCATAGAAGTTTCAAAAGGAGCTATAAAGTAAGGCATTCCCATTCCGGCCTTAAGAAGTTCAAGATTGATGTTTGTCTCACCAAAATACACCGTCCCTAAAATGCGATTCCATTTCTCAAAAACAGTTTCTCCAGTTTCAACTCTAATCAGTGATCCGCGAGGAATGAGTTTATTGATATAATTAGTGGCATCGATAGCGTGTTGCCCCTGGGATTCATTCGCAAATTTTTTCTCAGGAGTATCTACTCCTAAAAGTCTCACTACAATTTTCTCTCCATCTCCATTGAGTGCTCGAATGGTGTCTCCATCAGTTGCTCGATCTACTGTGAGTGTCATAACCTCGGCATCAGCAAGCGAAGAGAGTAGCAATAGAATGGTCGCGATGGTTTTTTCCATGGAGTTCCCCTTTATCCATTTATACTTAAATGGGGATGTATCCAAAAGATTATGTGTAGTATTTTCATGGAGTTAAATGGAATATTTATTGGGTAAGGATTAGTAAATCAAAGGTATCTACCTGAATATACAATATATTTCTCTAAAAATCCCAGCTGATCCCACATCTGAACAGTAGCTCACGCTGAAGTTGTTCTGCGACATTCAAGTCAATTTTTTTGATCTTATAACCCAATCCAATTTGCAATGATGTTCCCTTACCGCGATAGTGAGAACTCAGCATACCCCCACCGTAGTACCCACTCTGAATATCATATGTTGGATGAGGAGTAGGGAATAGTAGGCCTCCGTACATTTCAATATCGAAACCAAAGTCATTTTCAAATCGAATCAGTTCGTATCTGAGTCCTAGCTCGTATTGGGGAAATAAAACTTTATCTAATTCTAGTTTTGTGCTGTCGATACTATTTAGAATAAAACTATCTTCAAGAGAAAACCTTGAATAAACAGTACTATTTGATCTAAACATATAGTCGAGACTGATTCCTGTGGAAAACTGTTTCACTTTTGATTTTTCAAGCGCTTTTGTTTTGGCGACTTCAAAATCAAATTGCCTTATAGATGTTATGTAAGAGAGAGTTAAGTCAGTAGTAATTTTTTGACCGAGCTCAACTTCAGCTCCATATCCAAAATTTGAGATAGCAACCTCTCTTGCGCCACTGTTTTGATCAACCGACTGAAGGTTAATTCCACCAGTCAATCCGCGCACATTGATAAAGAAAAATTGTTCCTTTTTAATTTTTCTCTCTATCGATGCAGGGGCCCGTTCTTTTGTAATAGGTCGTTTAAGCTCAAGCTGAGTAACTTTACCCACCCCTTTTGGAAGAGTTATGACCATCCCAGGAGAAATAATATCTGGATTAGAGATATTTGGATTGAGCTTTAGAGTGGCCTGCAAATTTTGGTTATAAATTTTACCCGGAACAAGCCGATAGAGAATACCACTCAGAGTATCGCCGGGTTGCACCAAATATTCTCCTCCAAAAACACCGGTGACAATAATGGATAAAGAAAATGCTATTATCGTTTTAATCACACTACTCCTCCACCGAGATTCCAATATTACTTAACGAGCATGATTGGGTTGAAGTAGTAGTTAGAAAAGCTCTTATCTGAAGTGATCCGGTTCCAACTTGTGAAGCAAAACTACTAATATTTGCAGTAATAATACTTCCTAAGTTACGATCAGCATCACCTCCAACAAGGGCAAACGTAGTGCCATTCCAGTAGTAATAATCAACCCCATTATTTGAAAGTTGATACTCTATAGTGCAAGTACCACTTTCTGAAAATGAGATACTATGAATGTTGGAGTAGCTTATTCCTTCGTTAGTCACAATCTCAAACGTACCACTGTGATAACGTGTACTGTGAAAAACTTCTATTGATGTTAATTCTGGTAGACATGGTGAACCTCCACAACTCAGATTCTCTTCACTTTCAAGTATGGAGCGATACTGGAAGTAACGATTAATTGAGGGCGCAAGCACATAGTTTCCGAAGCTGAAGTTGGCACTGGTTGTAATAGGATCACCGACGGGTTCACCTATCCCACTAATTACATCATTATTATAGTGCTCTGAAAAGAAGGTCCCGCTTGTACCATCCGGACCGATCCATACCTCGGTATCGCAAAGAGCATCATCGCATGAGCGAACTTGATACTTAATTCTATTGGCATTACGACGATATAGTTCTTTGACTTCAGTTGCAGTTAATACTCTAGACCAAATTGCAACTTCATCTAAGCTACCCTCGTGATAATTGGCATTCTTATAACCAATGCTCCCAAGAACAAGATCAGCAGTGACATCATCAATATCACCAATGGTAGAGATACTGACCGGAACAGCATCGCTTTCCCCATCAATGTATAAAGACATACTTCCATCTCTATCAAAAGTAACAACAATTTGATGCCAATACCCGTCGGCCACAGAAGATCCAGATGTGAGCTGAATTTGATTTGTAGCATCACTAATTGCTGCGATAGCATTATTTCCTTCAAGCCTCAGTTGATAGCCTTTTCTCGCTACTGCACGTGACAATTTTTTTCCGATAAAAACGGAATAAACCTCATCAGAAGGATTAGATTTTGCCCAGATAGAAACGGAAAAATCATTATTGGCTCCAAAAGATAAATTAGGGGAGTGAGCAACCTCTACATAATCATTGATTCCATCGAGAAAAATCCCTTGTGATAGAATCCCTTCCCTATTATTAGAGACTCCGTTGACTTCATCCAAATGGTTTGAATGGAAACTCTTATCTTCAAAGTCACTTCCATTAACTCCATTTAATAAAGATTCATTCAATGGCCAGTATCCAACAAGACCATCGCTAATATCACCAGAGAGTAATCCATAACCGGACTCCGAAGTTGTAACATAGTCCTTCTCGAAAGGAATAGGAGTTATTGCTTCAAGACCGCTCCAACTTCCTTCAGTTGAAATATCGATAACAGGTGATAGATAATGGCCAACGAACTTTTGTTTTTGACGGTGGTAAATCAACGAAATATCTGCTGACGCTAAACTTTTAGACCACAACGCACAGTCATCCATTTTCCCTTTGAATGCACGGTCTACCACAGCAAAACCAAGTCGAGCATAGTGAAGTGCACCTGTAAAAAGTTCAGTCTGGTTTTCTTCCCCAACCAGTCGACCATTGATATACACGTGCATTTTCCCTTCTATGCTGTTACTCCACGATGCAGTAAAATGGGTCCATTGATTAAGAGGAAAATACGTCCGGTAATCAGGAAGATTGATAGATTTACTTACTGAGTTGGCCTGCATTGAAAAATTAAAACTATTGTCAGGAAGAAAGCGAATAAATATCCCATCTCCTACGCCATTGAAGTAAGTGCGTAAGATAATTCTATCATTTGAAGGAATGCTATCAACTTCATTATACAGCCAACAACTCAAAGTACCCTCATTATTGGCAGCGGCAAACGCATTATTAATTCCGAGATAATCAGAGCTTCCATCAAAGCTTGCACTTTGAGAGCCGACCTTACTTACAGCTGAAAGCGAAATATCTCCGGACACTGTAGCATTGTTTCCCGCACCTGAAGCATCATTAAAATCTCCCTCCATCGGCCAATATCCGACGAGATCACTAAAGGCCGGAGTCCAGTTCGCAGATAGAGAGGAGTAGTCTCCAATAGTATTGATCGTTAGATTATTACTTCCATTTAGCTGCGTGCCGATATTTGTCCCGTCATTAAAATCGGGACCAGAAGAGATCTGCTTCACCTCCGCAACTTGGGCCTTCCCTCCACTTACAGAGACGTAGTTTGAGTCAAAAGAATATTTTGATGAATCTGAAAAATTCCATGAGAGCATATTTGAGGCAGAACTGGGGCAGCTTCCGTCTGAGAGGCGGCTAAATGGGCAAAAATCAAGACTCGATTCCTCTGGAATCTGTCCCATACAGCCTGTTAAAATTAAACATAAAATGGACAGCAGTCTGGCATCCATACTTCCTCTCTTCCCACTATATTTATCGGTTATCTTTAGAATAAGTAGAGGTTTTTTATTGTTTTTCTGAAGAAGAGGCAAATGTATCCCCCCCCCACTCCACTGCGAAGCACAATTAAAATCCGAACACTTTGTTTCAGTTTGGTTTGCTTTATTAATTTAAGCCTTATATAAACCTATACGAGGTGATACATGCTACAAGAACTTGCTTACAAAGATTTCATTCAAATTGAGTTTGACCATCGTAAAAGGCTTAATTTCAATTACAGCCAACGTGCTTTTGCTCGTGATTTGCACCTTTCTCCGGCACGGCTCAACGAGATCCTCAATGGAAATGGTGAGCTCTCTTCAAATTCTGCCATGACGATTGCCAAAAATTTACGTTTAAGTGGTAAGGAGCAAATGATTTTTCTATCGCTAGTTGATTTAAGTAATGGCAGCTCCAAGCTAAAAAAGCGAGAAGCGGCACAGTACTTGAAGACACTTAAAGAAATGAATCATCATGCATTGGATAAAGATACTTTTGCAATGATGAGTGAGTGGCAATACTTTGCTGTCTTATCGTGTCTTGAGCTAGATTACCCTGAAAAGAGTCTGCACTGGATTTCACTCAAGCTTAATTTTGCACCTGAGCTGGTTATAAAAACGCTTGAAGTGTTACAGAAGCTTGATTTAGTTGAATGCTCAAAACAAGGTAACTATTTTTTAAAAGAAGAAGTGCGTTTTCAAACAACCACCGATATTCCTAACCTTGCCCTGAGACGATCACATGCGGAGCGTATTAATCATTCATTGGAAGCATTGAACAATACTCCAGTGGAACTCAGAGATATCACCTCAATGTCGATGGCAGTCTCACTCAAAAAATTACCTCAAGCAAAACAGATGATTAAAGATTTTAGGCGCTCTCTTTGTCAATTCCTCGAAAGTGGAAGCAAAGAAGAAGTTTACAATATCAACATTCAATTAGTTCCAATTAATACCTCTCTAAATGCTATAGGAGTATGTAATGAAATGTATAATTAAAGCTCTACTACTAATGAGCCTTTCAATTCCAGCTTTTGCTGTTCTGCTTGAAGGCCATGAATCTGGTAATGGCGGACAATCCATTTATCAGGGAAATAATAGTTATCTTAGGGACCTAGTCGATGGCAATAATTGTCTTTGGCATAGTGCTACACGAATAAAGAAGAAATTCCCTCTGATCAACGATGCACTCAAGTCCATTAGTGATGCTCACTGGTTGACGGGAATGGCATTTGAAAGTCAGCTTAATCATTTGAAATTTTGCTTTACCGATCGCAGACTTCCTCCCCTAAGCTACGCCAACTCTGATGATCTCTATATTTTTGCCAATAATATGTTTGATCAACCGGCAATTAACGACGATGGAATTGTCTTCATCGATCGCAATATCTTTGAAGATATGCCAGAAGATCATCAGGCATTTCTCCTTCTCCATGAAGTTGGGCATGAGTTTTTCAATAAAGAAGAACTTCGTTCCGCTAGAGAGCCAAGACTTCGTCAATTCATTCGCAACCTCTACGAGCACTTTAACGACCCCTATGATCTCGATACCTTTATGATTTTAATGGAGACAACCAAGTTCGCCTATTTAAGAACCGAGATTGGAGAATACAATCGTGCGGAAGTTGAGAGGATTCTGTCGACTGCCCCCAATGCCATCAATAAAGTGAGCCTTGGATTATTTCATAAATACTACCGTCTCAACGACTGTAGCGTTCCATTTGGTACCTCCAAAAGTTTCTCCTGCAATTCGCCATCTGGCATCTATGGCCTTACAGAGCGATTAGCAGAAATCTATGTGACTTTAGAAGATCTTATGAATTTTGGTGATAATCAGGTTGATCTCTCTCGTAGGCTCGAAGGGCTTTATCAGATTGCCCAATATACTCCTGATCTTCTTACGCTGATGGGATATCAAGACGAACTTCAACGAGCAGAATTTCTTGCGCGTATCATTGAGCTAGCGGATCATGATGACATTCCTATGATTTCTTCTGCAGCAGCAGCTCTATTTAAGGACAATGGAGATCACTTTATCTCTTTGGTCTACGGCCAAAAGGAGTGGGAATGGCTTGATCGGTCACATGAATTGCTACCGGCCCTTATTGAATACATTCACAGCGATTCTTCTGCCAATCCCAGCGCATTAGCAAAAAAGTATTTTTATGCATCATCAGCGATGCCGGTGCTTAAGAGAATATTCCCTTCAATGCAAATTGATATCGTCGACTTTGCTTCAAATAATGGCCATCGTGACAATGAAAAAACGCTCGAAAGCATGAGAATTCTCGCTTCCAAAAATGCTTTCTTGTTTGATCCTGCCCGTTTCACTGAGCTCTTTGAAAAACTTATTCATGTAAGGATTGGGTTACAAACGGGAAATATCTTTAATCAATCTATTTACATAAATGATCAATCAAATACAGAGCTTGTTCGCGCAATTTATCATCAATTGCCATCAGGACATATTCGACAATTCCAAGATACGTTAAAACACTCTCTTGAAAAGCAAGTGACGACCTGGGGATATAGTCCATTTGGACAGGTGAAGCGCACAGCTTCGAACGTCCGGAAAAAATTGTTTAAAGAAATTTGCCAATAGAAGGAACTAAACAATTAAGGCCATCAAGTGATGGCCTTTTTTAAAGATAGAAAACTGTCAAGAGATTTTGGCAAGAGAAAAGCTCCTTTAAGAGGAGCTATATGTAACTGAAATAATTCGAAAAATAGCGGATAACAGGAGATTCGAACTCCCGAAGGGTTGCCCCTTACACGCTTTCCAAACACAAGAGTAGGTGGACAGCTACACAGCTAACCTATATAAATCACAATAATATCAATGAGATTTAGACTATTCGCTTTCTGGTTATTCTGGTTTTTAAGAGTTGATTTAAGTGAGTATCTGACCATTTTCTGACCAAATTTACTGCCCACAAAGCAAATTCTGAACCTCGAAATCAATATGATCCCAGTCTCTGCGACTCATGTTTATTTTCCCCTTTCTAAAGTTTAATAAATCAAATGTCGTGTGACCATTATCTTGAACTCTAGTCAAAAGGTTTATGAGTCCCTCCTCATCACGTCTAAACTCACTCTTTACAATATCCACCCAAGTCTCAGTTCTTGCCTTTGAAATATAATCCCAGTGCTCCACCATGTTTTCATTGTGAAAAAATATCATTAGTGAGGGAATACTTGATAGAAGTGAATTTACCCGCTGAAGCCTTTCTTGATATTTATCAATTGACCATTCTTCAAGAGTTGCCTCAAACCCAAGACCATTAATCACCAAGCTCTCCATGACAACTACTTCATTCGAGCTTTTTATCTTATCAATTGCCTGCGAAACTCTCTCATAGTAATGGCTATAAAAATCCTCTGAAGACAACCTCTCTGTATCTTGCAGCGGGTGACCCGGCTTATCATCCAAGAACAATTTTGCATTCACTCCTTCAGATAAGAGCTGAGCATGAATCTTTTTGGAATAAGTTGTCTTTCCACTCCCCCAGACACCGTCTAGTAGAATAAGACTACTGCGCATCAACATCCCTTCGCATAAACCCAAAGTGTAGGCTTATCGCCCTTATAGCCCTTAACCCATCCTTCCTTTATTAGTTTCTGCTCTCCATGACAAAAGCTTCTGTCATAGACCTGAACACGAATCCACAACTCGCCTGAAAATTCGATGCTACCTGCATATACAAGAGAGTTTGCTTCTTGAATTACTAGCGGGTCTTTTTTAAATACATTTTTGTGGAGCTGATATAGATTAGTTACAGAAATATTTTTTGTGCCTCTTCCCTTCAAGAGGTCCGGGTATGGAATATACCTCAAATAGTCACTAGACTTGATCCAACCGTAATCACTTCCTTTCTTAACTCGAACCTGTCGCCCTGACTCTTCAAATACTTTTGCAAATCCATAGCAGTGCTTAAATGGAAGCATCTCTGGAAGGTTGCTAAAACTTATTTTAAAGCTATTCTCTTTTCCATAATTTTCACTTACTGTTTGAATTTCCTTTTTCTTAGATGGAGCCACAGGACACATTCCAGTGTGCTTATCCCAGTCCGATATTTTTTCCATGATATCTACAATACCAACAATTCTCTCAGACTTTGGTGTCTTATCTATTGAACTACAAGGACTCACCACCACAGCCCAAGCAAGAATTGAAACAAGCAATTTCATATCATCTCCAATTTTATGAATACTTATTTATACCAAACAACATTTATTCTGCACACGCTTTTAAGCATTGTACCTTAGACACTCGCCCCCAAATTCATAGAGTTATGAGCTGACCAAATTCTGACCAAGAGATTTTAGGCAAAAGAAAAGCTCCTAAAAAGGAGCTATATGTATTCGAAATAATTTAAAAAGATGGCGGAGAACAGGAGGCCCAAAAAGGCCATTTACTAACTATAAGCAATCAAAGACTTTTTCCATAAATTCAAGCCTTTCCGTCATTATCGATCTCATCTTATTTCATCAAGTTTCATCTTTTTTCATCAATAATGTGAACAAAATGTGAACAAGCACGTGCGTTATTCTTGATTTATGGGCCTTCATTAACTTGGAGGTAACAATGAATTTTTCAGAAAATCTAACATTTTTGATTAAACGATCTGACATTACACTTATTAAACTATCAATTCGAACCTCAATTCCAAAGTCTACAATCCACAATTGGACATCAGGCACAAGCCCTCAAAACCTATTGAGAGCAAACCAACTTGCTAATTACTTTGGGATTACACTACAGGATCTAATTTTCTCTAATCTTAAAGACGATCATTATAATTTCTCAAGCGCTATCAAAATATATCAAGAGAGATAACATGGAAGAAATATTATTTAACGAGCGAGCTTCATATTCAAAAATTCAAGTATTATTTTTACATCTCCCTGGATTTTTCATTTCTGAAATGATATTTTTAAGTTGCTGTTTTGAAAGCAAAATAGGATTCATTAAAGAATGGCCTGGACTTTTCGTATCGCACATATTATATTTTTTTATGTTCGATGGAGGAACACGATGACTAACAAAAAGAGCATTACATTTATTGATTTCTTTGCCGGCGCAGGCGGTTTTTCAGAAGGATTTCTACAAGCTGAGACCAAGAACTCTCAATACGATTTCCTATTAGCTAGTGATATTAATGAAAATAGCGAGGTCACCCATGTGATGCGCTATAAACACCAACTAGGCCTTAAAGATAATAAATTTCTCTGCAAAGATATTACGGATGAAGACTTTATTCATCAGCTTAAGTCGCAGCTTGGCAATAACGAAATTGATGTTATCACTGGTGGACCTCCATGCCAGAGTTTTAGCCTAGCAGGACGAAGACGAACATTTGATAAAAAAGATGACCTTTTCAGAAATTACTTAAATGTAGTCAGAGAGTTACAACCCAAATATTTTGTAATGGAAAATGTGAAAGGCATTCTTACAAAGTACGATGGAGCGGTTGTTGAAAGAATTAAACGAGAAGTTTCTGAAATCCTAGATAGAACAGCGGTTAAAAATCTCCAAGAATCACTAGCTGGATTTATCAATACGACAAAAGCTCTTGATGCTGATGAATTAAATATTCTGAAGCATGTTTCAATTCTTATCGGTCTTCTCTCAAAAGGCAATGATGATCGTTCATCCGATATCCAACTATATTTCAAGTCACTACTTTCAGAATTCACTAATAATGTTCCAAAATTTTTGAAATATCGTGAAAGTAAAACTAATGAAAATATTGCGACAGTTCGACATGGTCTTAAAATGCTGGTAAACGCGGCATCATGGAATCGTATATCCCGCGACGTAATGAAAGCTAAAAGTGAGGCTGACATTGACAATGATAGCTTCGTAAAAGAAATAGATTCATTCCTAAAATTTATCGAGCCAGAAAATATCATTAACGAGATAGTTATTGCTCTCTCAAAAATTGAGCACAAAGGTCATCTTTCTCAGCTCTCTCAGCTTATTTCCTTATATCAATACTCTATTGAGGAATATTTAGAAATCATTTCTTCTTCCACAAGCAAAGATCAATCAAATGACTATTATTACGCAATCTCAACACAAATTCATGAAGGTATTAATCTCTACAATTTGAATGATCCGATGGTGCTACTCGCTTCTGATTATGGTGTCCCACAAAATCGTGAAAGAGTTATTTTCCTTGGTTGTCGAAAGGATCAGAAATTCATCGATCAAATCACAAAAACAACCCCATCAGTTGAAGATAAAGTGACAATTTTTGAAGCTCTTAATGATCTTGATAATATCGGAATTAATGAAGTGGTAAAAGAGTATTTACCGCCACTAAAAAGTGCAGAGAATTTCAACAAAAGTAATGCTCCGCTAGTAAAGGAGAGATGTCCTCAAGGAACCTTTTCAGGAAAGATGAAGAAAACATTTGCAGAATGGTCTAGAGAGGGGCGCTTAAATCCAGAGCGCTTTCCAATTAATGGTGCCCCTTTTTGTATAAACTATAATGACTACACAAATCAAAACGAACTTGATCACCTAAAAGTAGATGTTAGCCCATTGCACAATCACCAAACTTCCAACCACTCAGAGGAAGTACAAAACCGATTAGCAATTATTCGCAAGCACGGTGACTATAAAAAGGCATCTGAAGAACTTTACAAAACTGGGCTTGCATCCAAAAAAAGAAATTACACTCCCTTTATTCCACATGAGCAATCTACAACAATTATGACAATTGCTGACGATTATGTTCATTATAGAGCAGATCGAGCTCCGACAGTTAGAGAGATGGCACGCCTCCAATCATTTGATGATTCATTTGTATTTCAAGGAAAACGCACAACTGGTGGAGATCGTCGCAAAAGCGAAATTCCACAATTTACTCTTGTTGGCAACGCAGTTCCTCCACTGATGGCTCGAGCAATTGCACAAGAAATTCTGAATAATATTGAATAGATTCTTTAGGTACTGCGCTAAGCGCAGTACCTAAAGATCAAAATAGCTCAGACTAGAATTTAATTGTCCAAGATTGGTTGTTGCAGTCTGACTTATTGAGCCTGTAAATGCAGAGCGAAAATTTCTATTAAAAATCTCTTTTATTGATGATGAAACTCCTTGCGCTGTTGGGTGTCCCCAATAGTTGCCACCAGACAGAGTTCGTACTCTCAGTACCGATTGTGATGTGACATTGAAATTTTCAAGTGAATTTGATGGTACAGTTACAAAAGAATAAGTAAAACTCTCAAAGTCTTCAATCGATCTGGTATTGGCCCCTACTGACATTTGAGTATTTGTAAAATTATTGGCAGAGTAGACCATATTCCAGAGCATAGGTATTTGAGCATTATCGTTCCAGTTAGTTTTACACTGAACAACTCCAACCTTAAATTCATCTAACTCAGTAATCTCAAGGTCGGCAAAAACTCTAGCAAATGACCTCCTTGAACTTAAAACAGACTCATCAACAGTTATGTCATAGATCTCTTGAGGAAAGACAATTACGATAATATCTGCTTCAGTATTGCATTGTATGTTTCCATAACTTACAGTTATAGCATCCCTAATAGCCTCAGGAACCAAGTCTTTTTTCATTTTAATAGCAACCATTCTGGAATTCGCTGATACAACGTTTAGATACCAAGTAACTAATCCCTCCCAAGCATAACCACCACCACTAACTGAGCCTTGTGAGCGACCAGCCTGACCAGTTTGTCTAAAAATATCAGATAAAGAGTCACCAATATTTATTAGAGACTGACCACTTGGATTTAATCCTAAACTAGTATGGATGCTATTCCGCCATTGCGGCCATGATCCTGCCATACTACCCATTGCCAAGACATCACTTACAGCATATTTTCTAAGTGCTTCAACGATTGAAACTGCCATGAAAAGCTCCTACATCTACAGTGTAATAATTTACGACATTTAAATGCTTCTCGGCATCTCGAATCAGAATGTAAAATTTTTTTACCATGATGGTAAATTAAATGCTTCTACTCTTTTTGAAAAAGCTGTCTGAACTCACTTAGCTCAGGGCACTCAACACCAGTAAAATGCTCTTTTACAATATCAATGAATATTAGGAAGAATTCTTCCGATAACTTGATATCAATAGGAATAATACTGTGATGATGGCAAGCAGTTGAAAAAATTCGATCTAAACGTACCACTGACTTTTTAATTGGATGCTGCCCTAGTTTGCTCGGGCAGTCTGGCAAAGCTATAAAATGTGAATAACACATTTTTCTAATACGATCGTATATTTCTAAACTAAATCCACTATCGCTTCCCTCTCTTTGAACACTGTAAAGCGGAAGAAATACCATATCATTAGTTAAAATATGCTTTTTCTTCCCTACGAGTTGCTCTTTAAGTTCAGGGGAGTCATTTAATCGGTTTTTACTCAAGAGAATGCAAGGTCTTCTTTTTGCCCTTTTAACAATGACCTCTTCGGTGGAGTTCAGCTTTAAATGATGAATTGGCAGTCTATCTTTGTGCTTAAAGTCCTGCTCTCCCAACGCCCTAATTGTAAAAGAAACAGTATCATGTCCACCAGCGACGGCTCTCTGAACATCCATAATTTTTGGTATTGGGTCTAAAAAGCATGTTGGAACCCACGCAAGTTGTGACTCAACAAGCTTTGAGGGACACCGATTACAGTCCTTAACAGGCTCATAAATATCTTCTAGCAATTCATCAAACATTATTATTTCCTTGGATTAGTACTCCCAGTCCTTATATTTGACACTCGAAATATCAGCAATACCGCTCTCTTCATAGTCTTCGTCTTCAACTCTTGATAGAGAGTCAAAATAGAGACGATCAAAGTCTTTTTCTTTATTAACAAACCTTGGGCTATTGCTTTCTGCTCTTTTCTCCAAAAGCTTCTTAACCAAGTCCTTCCCCTTTTTAATTCTCTTTTTGGACAATTTAGTAAGCTCTGTATTCTGGTTAACTTCTGTAACTACAGTCTCAAACGATAAAATTTCACGTGGAGAAGCCTCTTGCATCGGCTCAGTCTGCATATAAACATAATCTAACAACTTTGAAGAATGCTCTTGTCCAAACTGATTAATATAGGAGTCAAGGCCAATTTTCACCATCAGTTTAGGAAATTTTCTTTCGATTCTAGAAACTTCTATAGCGATTTCACTCAAATCTGTATCTGTAGGTGAAAAAAGAAAAAACTCTGAATCTTCACTAAAACTGCTTGCATGTGATGTAGTTGAAATTGCGGCAGAGAGAACTGCTGCCTGTATTGCTTTATAACAACTTGAAGACCAAGGCCCAAAATCCCAGAATAGCCATTCCCATTCTGTTATTCTATCAGCTTTATTTCTGACACAAAGATAATCAGCTAGATACAAAAATTTTACAAGCTTCAAGGTAGTAAGCTTGTTTCGATCATGTAGATATGATCTATAGACAATGTATTTAATTAGCTCTTCATTTGACAAATCTGCCCCTCAATCAGTCGCTCACAAATCATATCGGCTTAGTGATCAACAGATAACAGACCTTTTTATATGATTGGGATTAAAACTCCAAGTAAATATCTGTAAATATATAAAAAAGTAATAATTCTAATACTCTACCATCTAATGAAGCTCAAGTTGATCCTTCTAGTTTTTATCAGTGATACCATATATATTGCTTATTCACTTACAAGGAATTCAAGAAGTGCAATCCACAAGAATATTGACACGGGAGACAACTTGAAAAATATCTATTTAGACTGGTCGGATTTACAACGCTTAATTGATGGTGACCTCTCCAGCAAAGCGACAGATCTTCTCCTTAGTAATAGAATCTGTATTTCCCTCTATCACCTTATTGATTTTTCTCTTGGAGATGATATTGAGAAGCAAAAAAAGCGAGCGCTATACATTGACAAAATCCCCAATATTTTATTTTTCCGCGATATGGATACTGTGCAGGCAGTAGAAATTGCTAATCGCATCTGTGATTCTTTTCAGATTAGTCCATTCACTAGTAACTTTGTCGTAAAGCAAAGACTATATCAAATTATGAATGCTAGAGGCAAAACAAAGGAAGAACTTATATTAGATGACTCTTTTACAAACTTCATCAGTCAATTGCATGAATTCCCCGAATTAAAAAAGACTATGTTGACCGTAAGCAATCAATCCAAATTGCAAGCAATAAGATTAAATGTTGATAGGGCTCAAGCAAATGAAAATTATTCTTTACTAGAAAAAGAAGACATATTATTGGGAAAAAAAAATGAACTTTTAAGAGAGCTGATATTTGAAGCAATCTTTCTAATTAACCTCTACTACAAAATTGATCCACACAGAATTACCTATATTAATCATGATTTTTATATAGATGGAAATAATTTAACTCACTTGTTATCAGGGAAAGATGAGCTTCCGCTATATAATTTTATGTTTAGATATCTAAACAGTTACGCAGACTATCTTTCAAAAAAGAAAGCCGGATCAAGATCCATGATGCAAAGAGGCTCCGATATGGCTGATTATGGACATCTATATGCTCTCCAATACTCAGATATTTTTACATGTGACAAACGAACTCACTCCCTAATATCAAAAAGTTCATCTACTCATGACTCATTTGTCAACAAAGTAATCTCATTTAGTAACTTTACCAATTTTGAAAAAGAAATCATAGCACTCATTGATACCTAGGTTGTTATGATCAATTATTCCAATACTTGCGCATAATGCGAAAGTAAGTCACTCTGATGCGACAGCATCCCTATCTTGACGAATTTTGGAGGAAGTTTCTCCCTCCAATGTTCACCTAAAGCTCATTAATTAAAATATAGAAACTACCTTTATTATTCCGTGTCTCTTTATCATTGATAATAAAACCGAGCTTCCCCTCTGTACTAGAAATTCTGGTAACAGCTACATCCTTCACAGAACTGTCTTTCAAATCAACTGGAGTTTTCCAAGGCTTCCCATCAATCCTTGCAACTAGCGCCCCTAATGGCATATTGGTATATAACTTGTGCTTTGCCCCCGCTTTTTTCCCTGCTGCTGTAACTTTAGAAAGCATGCCTATTTTGACTTTTCCTAAAAACATCAATTCATATTTCTTTGTTTTATTTAATGCTATGGTGGGAAGCTCAGCGCCTGACTTGCTATCATATTGAAAAACACGAAGACCAGACTTTATTTTCGTTATTGGATTTCCTAACTTATTCTTAGGATCAATTACAACAACCACCCCATAATATTTCCCATCCCAACTCATCTCTGGCTGAATATATGTTGGCTTGCGTTTTATATTATAGACCATAATATCTTTTGGCTTCACTGCCATTAAGACATCTTTTTTAACAGCTAGAGCGACAATGCCATTTTCTCTATAGATATTTACCGCTCCTAGCGTTCCCTTTGGAGATTGAAGCAAGTGTGTATATCTCTTTCCATCTAAAAGTGTGAGAATTTCTTTATCCTCTGCATCCATTGAGAATGCATTAAAAGCTAGTAACAAAAAAGTAAGTAGTAAAACTAATCTCATGTTAGTCCTCCTTGATAGGAACTCGACGAAGAATTACTTCAAAAGTTCCGGCATTAATTTCATGTTCATATTTTGTAAGTACACTTTGCTTATCACTTAGAAGATCACATTCTGACCCAAAGCATATTTCATCAATTGTCAGACTAAAGTAGTCTGCTATGCGTTTGAGTTGCTCGATATCTTGAGGCCGGTGACCATTGGCCCAATTATGAATCGTCTGAACAGGAACGCTAGTCGCTCTTGACAACTTCGAGATCGTTATATTATGCGCTTTAACAAGCACTGCAAGATTATTGTTTAGATTCATATATCAACATTACGGCTGAGTAACCTGTAAGTTAATAGCATTTCCCAAGTATGGGATTAATTCCCAAATCTGGGATTCTTATGACTAAAAAACACCATAAATCACCGTAAAACTACCGTGTCAGTACCGTAAAAATCACCGTAGTAGCTACCGCTTAAAACACCATCCATTTTGCCGATAAGTAGAAAAGCCATTTATGTGAGAGTAAACCATTTGAAGCAGTTTGACCTGATAGACACTATTGTAAAGCAACCCCGAAAGTTTTATCGCGAGGGTTTATTAAACCTATCTTACAGTGAAATGTGTATTGCGATAACGTCAATTGTGAAAATGTTCTCTCCTCATCCAGATGATGTAAAAAAACATGAAGACCTTGATTACACAGAATTGGGCATAGATCCACGCGATCATGCCGACATATGGAAAGAATTTCCACCAGAATTTCCTGAAGAGTTTGTTGATGACACAAAATGGCACACACTTCCTCCTAATCCAAAAAAGCTTCACCAAAGAAGCTATACAGGAGAAAGTGAAGTTGAGGTCAATCAGCTTCTATCTGAAACATACATAAAAGCGATCAACTCCAGTTCACTTGCTTGCTTTATAAGAAGGCATATCTTTAGATATTATGTAATTGGTGTTAGTAAATCTGACTTGGTTCTAGATAAACAATATCCATGGCACTTAACAACACCAACTACAGTTCGACGAAGCTTTAATCTCTTCAATCAGGGATCGCTAGATTTTCCCTTAGGTAAAAACACTCCTGATGCGCACATTGAGGCTAGAAATTGGGTTATTTATCACTTGTTGCTTTGGACAGACTCCTCGCTTCAAAAAGGGAATGTTTCCAAGCAAGTACTTACAAATCGTCGCTATCTAATATCAATACTTAGTGATTTTCAACATTCATATAATTTGATTAAAACAGATAAAGCCTTTATTCATACTCCGCTTGGACAGCAAGCACTTCAAAAAATTAACCTAACAACACGTACAGGCCAAGTCTATTTTGATAATCTATTCTCTCTACCAAAGAATTATAATTACAATCCGGACTATAAAGGGTTCGCAAAATCACATGCTTCCTACAAGCGAATGATACTGCTAATCATAGAATGCATTATGCCGAACTTTCTTGGAAGAATTGGAAATGATAAAGAGTTTTATACCTTTCTTTATGACACTATAAATGAATCTAATATTCATTCCATAGATGAGTTTCAAGCAAAGTTTCAAGATCAACCAACTGATCGTGTTGATGCCCTAGATAGCTTCAAAAGTAATGTCTTCCGCAAAATTAAGAAAGTGCTTTCCTAGAATCAAGTGCTTGCGCGGTGATTTAATTACTATTTTTTAAATCAATGAATACGATGCTGAAGTATGTCATCTTCCCCTAAAGATAAACAGAGAGAAATCTCTAAACACAGGAGGAGCGATGTCTCACAGTACCAAAGTAGAACTATTAATAAATCTTAGATCATTCTCGGAGGATGATATCCGCAACTACGCTAGTATCGTCAATGCAGACCCACTTAACAAAGTTGAAATCAATCTTACAGCATCGATTGATGAATTACTCGACGATCTACAATCAGTTACAAAAGCAATTCTAGATTACGCTTATCAACGCTGGGAACCATTAGGTGAGAGCACTGAAGAGGAAGAAAGGGTAATTCCTGACATCACAGACATTGGAAGAATCAGAGATGATCTTGAAGTGAGGTTTGGTGATGAGTAATGAAACAGAACAATTCTATATGAAGCCGGTTAAGCAAAATGAATGGCCACACTCTTCTAGGCGAAACTTGTGGTGGGCATGCGCACTTTCGACTATCCATGTGACCCTTTTTTACCTGTTCGATAAGGAGATATCAAAAGAGCGGATTCACCACAAATCACTTTGCTTAAAGTCTTTTGCTGAAACTCACCGCGACGGCCTAACGATTGAAGAAATTGTTAAGCTATATAAGCAATTTGGAGCGACAACAACGCACTTTAAGCGACGGTTCAAAAATGTTGATCAATTTGAAAGTTTTATCATTGGTGTGCTAGAGCAATCTACTCCAATTTGTGCAATTGAAGACGATCACGCTTTTGCAGTAATTGAATATCAAGAGGGTTTTTTCACCATAATGGAGTCTAGCGACATTCATAGTGATTATAGCGATCTTACCGCTGATGAACTATTTTGTGTCTGGGAAAATAGAGGGGGATATACTCAAGGCTTAATTATCGGTCAAAGCGATTCAAACTACGCCGCTCCGAAGGAGCGGAAGAGGAAGACCGAAGGTCTTCCTAGAAGGATACTAAGTTAAGCGAGACTGCTGAAGGCAAGCTCGTGCAGTAATGTAAACTTAGGATCATCCCAACGGGATGTCCTAATTTCAGCAAAGCAATACTTCAATTTTAGAGTCAAGTGCAACGCCGAGCGTAGCGAGGGAACACTTTACCTAAAATGAAGTATTGCTAGAGGAGTAACATGAAAAACTTACGATCAATTCATGGAAATATCTTTAAAATTCGTGTGGATGGAATGAACTTTACTTGTAACGAAGAAATCCCAAGTGAGCTTAAAGATAACAAGGAATGGATCTCGAATCACTTAAGTTACAGGGTCGATGTTTTACTTAAAGTCTTTGATATCAAAAATTCGAGCATTCATCCGAAAAAGAATGGCTATATAATCGAAGATGCGAAGCATACTGGAATCTTTGCCCAACTAACCAGTTCAAAGACTGATATACAAACAGCTATTCAGTTTAAAGGATACTTTTTTACACAAGCTCATGCCTTTGAATATATGAAGCTCTTGATGAGAAAAATAATGGTAGAGTATGGTCAATTTTTTCGCTTGACGTTGATTGATGTAGCGCAAGATATAACACTTGAAACAAAGCAAGTGCTACCATTTCCATCTGCAGACCCCGATGTCGATGGATTTGTCTATAACTTCAGATACAAGTCATCAAAATATATCGAAAAAACTAGCGATGGCATTGTAGAAACAGGCTGGCAAATTTTTAACACTCGATTCAAACTCAAGCTTTACGATAAGCGTTTTGAAAACAGCAAATCAACAAACTCTATTAAGAAGGATTATTACGAAACTTTATTTAGCGAAGTTGGTGGCAAGCCTGTTTCAAGGATAGAGTTAACTCTTAGGCAAGAAAGCTGCAAGCGTTTTTGGAAAGCCGTATTTGAGCATGATTACACTGAAGAAGATTTCTGCCTTGATGTCTACAAGCACTTTTCACTTAAGCACTCTGTAAGGGTTAAGGAAAATGGTAAGGATATAAACCGATGGGCTAAACTCCAAAACTGGATTGATCTGTTTGAACGATCCTGCAAATCTGATTTCACAGCAGAAACAGTAAATGACTTTAAACTGACAGGTATCAACGATGATCTACAAAAAGGTGTCTACTATCTATCTCTAGCTTTTTTGGCAAAAGGACACTTATCGCGTACAGAGATCATGGGAAAAATTGATGATACTTATTCAGACATAGTTAAAGCTTCTAAGAAGATCAGAAAAAAGAGATCAGTAACAAAGGCAATGCTCAGTAAGCTTTTTGCAGAAATCAAGGAGTCAAGTGATGGGATTCTGGAAGAATCCCCTGATGGGGTATCTATAATATCCCCATCTAACTGCATACAACATTTCAATAATTGTGATGTAAATATTCACACAGGTGAAATCCTATGAACACATTACATGATTCGTTGATGCAATTCCTTAGGGATGCTACAAGTCCCGAAAGGCTCTTTAATAAAAGAATAATGCACGTTGATGAAGTAGCTAAGTTACTGAAGGTCTCTAAAGGCCATATCTATAACTTAACTTCGAGACAAGAGATCCCTTTTCATAAAAAGGGTAGACGAGGAAGGCTGTATTTTATTGCGGAAGAAATCTTTGATTGGGTAAGCGAAAGGAGCTAACCATGAAACAAGAAACTTCTTCAAAAAGATTTGTCAGCTTAAAGCGTGATCGCGGAATTAGAAAAGATCTAAAGACAGGTAACTACGTTGCGACAAAACAGATTTCAGGTACACGCAAATCAAAGACTTTTCCATCTCTCGCCGCTGCTAGAAAGTGGCAGCGAGAGTATGAAGAAGATCAATCGCTAAATTTTCACAATCGTGATTCGATAACCTTTAAACAAGCATGGGACAGATATTTGCGTGAGTTTGTTGTAACTCTTGCGAAAAGTTCACAAGATAGTTTAAAGGAGCGATCAAAGCAGTTTGCTGATCTGTACGACTATGAAATGAGTACCATTACTCCTCATATCATTACAGATCATCTGCTTTATCACAAAGAGCTTGCGATTAAGACAGAAAACAATAAGCGGTGCAATTTCGATCACGAGCTTAAACTCATAAGTGCTTTTTTTAATTGGTACCGAGAAGTTATTGACTATACCTACATAAACCCAGTTTTAAAAAGACACCGACAAATCGCGAAGGTCAGGGATACCAAATTTAAAGACAAGAAAATGTCTCCTGATCAAATTCTTCTTTTTTTAGATACAATTAAAGAAAACCCATTTTGGTACCAATTTGCTGTGACACAGTTTTACTTTGCTGGCCGCGTCCAAGAGATCGCAGGTCTTCAAAGATCAAGTGTGTCTTTAAGTTCAAGAACTGCACTCATTAAAGATGTAGCAGTGTGGGGCAAGAACAAGGCCTTTGAAGAGCTAAAATCTCTCCCAAAAAATGGAGAGCTTCGAACCGTATATCTCAATGATTCTGTATTTGAGGTATTGAAGAGTAGGCTAGAGTCCAATGACCCTAATTGCTCTTTTGTATTTAATATTTATGGAAGACCACTTAAGTATCGTGAGATCCAACACCAGTACAACAAAGCACTCAAACAGTGTGGTTTGTATCCAAGATTTTCAGGAACTCACTTTATGAGACATTCCATGGCCACCATTACGAGACAAGTCACTAAGAGTTTGGAACTGACTCAATCGATCACTGGCCACAGAGATCAGAAACTAGTTCAGCACTACGCCTATATGGATAGCGATAACAATAAACTCGCTCAAAATAAGGTGGAAAACTTTCTCTTAGATTTGCAGTGTTCGCAGCAATGTGAACAAATGCGAACAACATGCCATTAGAAATAAAAAAATCCTGTAAAAACAGGACATTAGAAATAGATGGCGGAGAACAGGAGATTCGAACTCCCGAAGGGTTGCCCCTTACACGCTTTCCAAGCGTGCGCCTTCGACCACTCGGCCAATTCTCCGCAATTGAGAGATAAATTAGCACAGAGATTAACTCCTGCCAAGAGTGGGAAATTACTTAAACTTTTTGTATGTAGTGCGTTTGCTCTTAAAAAATGTCGAGAGCAACTTAGAACAAGGATGATGCTTAACTCCACCAATCACCTCAAAGCTGTGATTGAGCCTCTCATCCTTATAAAGATCATAACCTAGCGAAATTGCACCGCCTTTGGGATCATAGGCGCCAAAAACAAGCCTTCCAATCCTGGACTGAACCATCGCCGCCAAACACATGGGGCAGGGTTCCAAGGTGACATAGAGAGTACACTCTTCTAGTCGCCAATTCTTCAGCTGCTCGCAGGCCTCGCGAATCGCCAAAAGTTCAGCGTGGCCCAAAGGATTGTTGGTCCTCTCTTTTAGATTATGAGTTTCCGCTAAGACTTGGCCATGAGGATCAACAATCACCGCACCGATTGGAACTTCATCAATAGAGTAGGCGCGCTCAGCTTCTCTGATCGCTGAGTCCATATGCCACAGATCATCCGAGGTCAGCTTCAACTTCCACCTCTTTTAATCTCTTAAACTTCATTCTGGTTTTAAATGAACTCTCACTTCTCCACTTATTACTGAACTTCGCAAAATTACGTCTCTCAGCATCAGAGTTGAAATGTATCTTAATCCCATAAACGAATCCCCTCCCAATCGAGTTCATCCGCTTACTAACAATATCTCCACGTAGAAGAATGTTTTCATATTTTCTCGAAAGCTTAATATCAATCTCTTCACCAAGCTTATACTCTTTAAAGGAGACAAGACATCCAGCTCCTCTTCTCAAATCTGAAAGTCGCCCCTCTTCTCGCTCTTCTCCGCTGAAGACATCAACTTTAAGCTCATGACGGTAACGAAAGTCGTACTCCCACCAGTTCACTCTCGGAAAATAAATTGGCGAAGAAAGAATATACATCTCAAGTGAAAGAAAAATAATCGCGAGGAGGTGAGCGGTTAAAAGCCCCATCCCATCGTAGATAAACATACTCTTTACAAGGCCAACACCAAGATAGATAAGTAGTAAAAAGGAGAAGGTCCAAAAGGTATACATCACCTCTTTAACCGTTTTCAAATAATAGCGATAAAAGAAAACCAAAACGAGAATGGTAAAGAGCGTCCACAAACTAGCGAAGTCGTGAAACATCAAAAGAATAAGAGCGATACAAAGGAAACTAAAATGGCCCCAGTGTAAAATGCGGATTCGCTCGTAATCTTTTTGAACCTTGTCTTCAAAAATATTAAATTTCATAACTACCAGATCTCCAGATCAATCTCACTCATTAGATCAAGTGCTTTACCCTTTAACGATTTCATCGTCTCATTCGGATCTTCAATAATAACTTTTGCGCCCCCAACAAGATCGACGACTCCCAACTCATTTGCAAAGCGAGGAATGACATGACAATGAATGTGGCCAATAGATGCACCGGCATATTCTCCGAGGTTATACCCAACGTTATAACCAGTGGGTTTATAAGTCTTATCTAGAACTGTTAAAAAGAATTTTGTAAGTTTAGAAATTTCGCTCTCTTCAGCATCACTTAAATCTCTCAAATCTGTTACATGACGCTTTGGAAAAATCATGAGATGTCCAGAATTGTACGGATAGAGATTAATAGCAACAACAGCGTGCTCACTTTCCACAACAGTGAGTGATGGAACCTTTGAATTTTCTCTTAATGTTTCACAAAGAATACAGTCCACCTCAGGCTTTTTTCCCAAAATATATTTCTTCTTTGAAAACTGAAAGATGTTCCTAAAAAACATCATTATCCACATCCTTACAAGGGGTTATACCTCTATGTTAGGGGTAAATCGCCTCAGAAACAAGATGGACAAAGCTTCATTCTTTAACCCAATTTAATCATCTCGGTGGAAAAATTGAGTCTTTTTAACTCCAAATGTAGTTCACCATTTATTGAGGGACTCCGATCGACAATCAACAAGCGAGTTTAATATGAAGAGAATAGCGTTCTTAATTAGTATGGTAATCGTTCTCTACACATCATCATCTTTTTCCAGTTCATCCAGCATCGATTGCGAGTGGTTTGCCAACACTTCATCAAATTGCTGGAACGATTTTGTTAAGGCCGCAGAGCAGTGCTCTTGGCATCTCGACCAAATTGGATACATGAATGAGAAGGGCAATATGTGTTCTTACCAAGATTTCAAAGCTGTCTTTGATATTCCTATGAATAATGATGTGAATAATCTCAAAAAAATTAGTGAGTATACCCTGATCAAAGATGACAAGGTTTGCCTCTCTTATAAAGATACTGGGATGAACTTTGTAGCAATCTCTCCCATGGGAGCATTTAAGATGAGAGTCCTCCCCATATCAGAGATGCTTGAAATCGAATGCCCAGATGGGATGAGCTACTCCCTTCCTTACAAGACATACGCTGATTGCCCAGAAAAGGATAAGCCAGGGCTATCATTTATAGTGTCTCCAGATGAAGATCACCAGCATATTTTTATTGGTTTCAAAAGTAATCCCATGAATATTGATCAGTTTATCAACTGCAGAACTCCAGCTAGTCGCAACGAATAGCATTCTCTTCGATGCGACATTTTTCGCCACATTCTGTCTTGTTTCCGAGGGTAACACAGTTTTTACTTTTCTCGCCTTCACAGCTAGCGACGCCTTGAACTAATTTGCAGTTATAACCACAGACTTTTTTTCCAAACTCATCTACGCATTGGTAACGAGATTCTTGTTTCGCCTTTTCCCGCTCGTATCCAACAGTTCCCTTTGAGAAAGATTTCTTCCCCCCATCTTGAGAATAAGATGATGTTGCGAATAGGAAAATTAAAATGAACATGAAGGATTTCATCTAATAATAATAGCAAATGATCCCGGACTATAAAGCCAAAAGAGATTAATATAAGACCTCCTCTATAAGTTTGTTATTGAATGAACATTCAGTAGTTAAGCGATATAAATCAATTGATTATCAATATACTCCATTACTCTTTTCTTTCGATTGAAACTTGTCGAGAAGACTTTGGGGGGGAAGGAGTCACAGTGGATATAGCAATCATTGTTGATGGTAAAGAGGACACTTCTCGAATAAAGCAAGTCTGTGAGACCAAAGGCTACACTGTTCACAGTTTTGATGACTTTAATAGCGTTGACAATCACCTATGGGAATCGGCCACCATTATCTTTCATTCTGCACATCTCAAAACTCTTGAATTTAAGACTGAGGCACATAAAATTGTTTTAGCGGATCTCGAAACTAGTGATGCCGTTAATATCTTTAGACACAATCCAAAAGAACTGCTGATTAGACCAGTTCGTCGCTCCGAAGTTTCGATGGCAATTTCTAAAGTACGTCATGAGATTTGTGATACCTGTAACTACGCTGCACGATCACTCAATTTCTACAATTCTCTCAACCGTTTTTATCACGACTTAGAATCACTTCGACGTGATAAGAAAAATAAATGCTCGTTGGATGAAATGATTAGCGGTTATTGTAGAGAATGCTGCCCCAATGCCTTAATCGGTTGTTCCTTCGATCCAAAGGTTCATACCGAACATCAACTAATTCACGTCATGGCGAATAGAGGAAGTGTCTATTGCGATAAAGTAGAGCACTGTCGCCTTCTCAATTTTAAAAGTGACCTTGAGACTGAAAATTCCGAACTCTTAAATGAGTGTCCCCACAACATTATTGATCAAGAAATTCCTGAGGCCCACACGCTTAAAAATGTTCTAGAACTTTATTTGAAACTTTATCACGATCATATTCTTGAAATTGAACAGACTAAACGTAGGTTTTGTACCGAACGCTGTCCTCAAATTCACAAGGATAATGAAATCAAGCAAGGAGATAAACTAATCAGCTCCCCCCAGGATACACTTAAAGGAAAGATAGCCTATTGTAACGACCACCAGTGTCCACTAGATACTTTCTTTGATGTCTTTATGCTCCATTCGGGATAGCAGTCTTAGGTTGGATCTGTGATGTAGTAGATGGTAAATCCCTCAAAAATCAGATTGGGCCATCTGATCATTGGCCGATTATTATCGTAAAGCTCCTCCCACCTTGTACTCGTTCCATAGAGTTTGGTAGAAATTGTCCCCAAAGTTTCACCCTTTTTCACAAGATAGGGTTCTCCCAATGGGTTCCAAACGAAGAGTTTCGTGGGTGGGATATAGTTGATTTTTTCAAGTCCCTCTAAGCTATATTCTGGTTCCTTAAGATTGCTGTTGAGACTGACTAAATATTTCCACTTTCTATAGTCTCCATAAATTCTGTACGCAACTTGCATCAGGCTTTCACCTGCCTGAATTTTATATTCGGCCATAGAGTTTTCAGAATTGGCATTTTTAGCCAGAACCGTCTGAAAAAGCGCAAGAAGCATGCAAAACGCAATAAAAATCCGCAAATCCAACCTCCCATATTCGGGCCTAACATTTCCTACCAAATCTTGTTGATGAAATTAATTATCATTAACAGGGGCAACTTGGATAAAGAAATTAAGTTTTCACTCCGAAAAGTTTAGTGCCATGTTAAAAAATAGTAAACTGTTACTCATTATTTTTGTATCGCTGTTTGCATCCAGTTTGTTTGGAAGTGAATACTCTTACACTTGGGTTAACTATAAAGGTAGAAAAGTTAAGCAGTGGCATATCTCTAATGAGAAGTATTTGCAAAAGAGACAAGTTGCCATTTCCAGCAAGAAGAGAATTGCTCCTCAAAAGAAAAGTATTCAACTTGCAAAGACATCACCTGTTGAAGAAAAACATTTTAGATGGCACTCGCCTATCCAAACTTCATCATTGAGAACAAGCGTGGATTACGGAATCGCAAATCTCAATGCGACAGATAACATAAATCAGTCAGAGGCAGTTATCTACTCTGACAGCTATACGGGTGTAAATCTTAAATGGCGATTTGGGGCGAATAGGTGGAATCATTTCCTGAATAGTCGCTTCGAAAAAATTTCATTTAATCAGGGTGATCAAACAATTGAAGATCCAGAGACGACTTTGTTTGGAGTGAAAGTTGGATCACTTTATGGATCTCGATTTCGATTCGGTGGGTTTTTCCAATACCGGCAGTATCCATTCC
Organism: Bacteriovoracaceae bacterium; assembly: GCA_965140515.1. Taxonomy (GTDB): domain Bacteria; phylum Bdellovibrionota; class Bacteriovoracia; order Bacteriovoracales; family Bacteriovoracaceae; genus JAGLCH01. Next base: position 543,425 of record OZ223251.1, read on the forward strand.
TAGTAATCAACAACAATAACTATGCAATTGAAACGGCACCCCTTCCATCATTCGGATTAAAAATGGAAGGAGATCTTGTTGATGGGCCAAAGTGGTCACTCGGCTACGATCTAGGGGCTGAATATATAATGGCGGGAAAAACGGGGAATACCTCTATTAACAGTGGGTACAAAACGGGTGGCTCTCTTGAAGCAGTTCAAAAGTTCACGCACTTTCAGTTGTTAGTGGACTTAGGCTTTGATTACAGATCCCAAAAGACAACTGATGTTGAACTGGGGCAATTAGATTTTAGAACGGGAGTCGGTTTTAAATTTAACTTTTAGGTTGGGAAAGTTATGACATTAGAAAGAATTACTCTACTTGCAATGCTAGCACTTGGCATTCTGCTTACAAGTTGTGTTCCGGATTCACAAATTGATGACATCTTTTTGGAACTGCAAAAGGATCCATTCACAAGTTCGAAACTAACTCTTCGCGATGCTGACAGCAGTTCAAGTTCGCACACAAATGGAACATTAATTGATGTTGAAATTACAAATGATCAAGTAAGTCTAATGTGGTGTTTGAGTGAGGAACAAACGACGGCACCTGAGACAATTTGCAATGGAGGAGAAGGAGCAGATAATGGTTGGTTCTCTTCTAGGCCAACAACGTTTAATCTTTCCGCAGGAGATGGAACGAAGAATCTTTATCTTTGGCTTGTTAAACCATCGGGGGATGTACGTAAGACAGCGATAAAATCGACCATTGTCCTCGATACGGTTTCCCCCATCGTAACCCTCAACCCAGCATCGGATATTAATATTTCAAATGCAAACCCTTACACTCTGAGTGGTAGTTGCTCTGATTCAACAAAAATTAAAATTGATCTCGGTGGACTTACCTATTATGCCAATTGTTCAGAGGGGACTTGGGCCTACTCTGGAGATGTTAGAGCATCTTCGGATGGAAACATTACAATTAATGTAACTCAAACTGATAATGCGGGTAACGTATCAAATACCGCAACGGACACTATCTCTAAGGATTCAACTTCACCAATTATTGTAGTAACTAGCCCTCTTAGCACTTCATTTATTAACAATACCAATAAAGCAAGCTTTCCATTTTCTGGAACATGTACTGAAGATGGAGTTATCAATATTAGTGGAAGCATTACAGATACTATTACTTGTTCATCTGGCACATTTTCTAAAAATATTGATCTCTCAGCTTTAGGAGATCTAACTCTAACTTTTAACTTTGACCTTAATGATGCTGTAGGCAATCCCGCTGCGAGACAAACAATCAATGTTGTTAAGGATGTCGTTCTCCCGACGGTGGCAATTTCAACTCCAGCGGCCGCATCATATATCAACAACGCCTGGAAAGATTCCTTCACAATTACAGGAACATGTTCTGAGGAAGGACGCGCAGTAAATATTTCAGGAGCAGCAACAGCAAGCGCAACTTGTACTTCTGGCACATTCTCAAAAAACTTTAATCTTACTGCTGTTGCCGATGGTGCAGTTACCTTTTATGTGGATATGACAGATGCGGCCGGTAATAGTGCAGTCCAAGGGAGTAGAAGCTACGTTAAGGATACGGTTGCTCCAACAATTGTACAGAACAGCTATACAGACAACGCTTTTTCTAACTTAAACACAGTAACTTTTGGCGGGACTTGTGAAAATGGTTCCACTATTTCTGTATCTGGTACCGATACCTCTACCGCTACATGCGATTCAGGGGCTTGGACTTATACGACATCGTCCCAAAGCTCTGATGGAAGCTATAGCTATACTTTTACACACGCTGACGCTGCAGGAAATAGTTCATCAATTAGCTCAAGCTGGCAAAGAGACGCGACAGCTCCAACTGTAAATAGTGTTGTTATAGCTGATGGCGCGGCTAATGTTGGTTCAAGTTTTGTTATTGTTAAGGCCACTGCAAGTGATAACCAAAGTGTAACTCACTTGAGATTAGCGAACTCACATGCTGCAACTGATGATTGCCAAAGTGAATACGCTGATGACAATTGGCAGGTTTACAATGGCGGAACTCAAAGTTACTCACATCAAATTCTTCCAGGTGACGGACAAAAGAAAGTTTGTGTTTGGGCAAAAGATCATGTTGGTAACGTCAACGTTTTTGCACCAACGGCAGGAACGCTTGGTGTAAATATGGATACGGTAGCTTATGAAGTTGGAAATCCTCCAGTAGTCACATCATTTAATGTTGTGAATAATACTGCTGGTGCAAACTTTGGAACATCTAATTATGCTGCTGGTGATCAAGTTAAAATAGATTGGACAGTAACTGACGCAGAAGAGCTTTCCGATTCACCGATCAATCTCTATTACGCAACAAGTTCATCGTCCACTGCAAATTGGATAGAGATCGTTACAAATTATGGATCAATTGGTGGAGGTCAGACGACTTATACAGGCTCATACCTAACATTTACTGCTCCAAGTTCTAGTTATTTCCGTCTGAAGATAGTGGCAAAAGACAGTGCAGGTAATACTTCTGTTGTGGCAGAATCTGGACCGATGAATACAGGAAACTGGTCAGTCTACGCAGGAAGTTCAGACCGTGGTGTTGGAGGTTCAGCAAACGCGGTAACACTTTACACCGCGGGAGGTGGCCTAAACACAGCGGGGCTAGTAACAGCAATCAATCCATTGACCAATGATGCCTACGTTATCGACTGCTACTACGGAATCTACAAGCTCGATGCGATCACCGGTAAGGTTGATTACTTCATTCGTCACGGGGAGACTAATCTAACTGATGGCGCCACAATTGATAGCTCGACAAGGATTGATACCAGCTATGTTAAGATGGCATTTGATAGCAATGGACTGCTCTACTTAATGGTAAATAAGATAAATGGCGGTGGTGCTTACGATAATGATGGCACGATCGTATGGCAGCTTGACCTTGAAACAAATATTATTAAGAAATACCTTGGTGGCGGTACCGTTGCCGACAACAGTGCAACACCACTAACCGCACATGCTGCAGTTTCAAGTTTTACTTTTGATGAATCAAACTCTCTGTACTACTTTGCGCTTTGTGATCCAACAAGAGACTTTAGTTCTCTTTCAACTTCGGATACTGCAATCCGTTTGATGAAAGTGACACAAAATTCGTCAACCAAGACAGCGGGTGCGGTATCAATTGTTGCAGGTAATTGTGTCAGGGCCATTCCAACATCTGGTGGAAATGCTATGACTGAACCATCTGCCGGGGGAGGTTTCTATACATCAATTTCTAATATTGCGGCGTGGGACAATGGCGACAAAATTGTCTACTGTCTCTATAACCAGTGTTACAAGATTAAGTCAGGAACTATTTATAGAACTTCTCTTAGCTCCTTTGGTATTTTTTATCACCCTGTGAAAAAGAAGGTGTACTATTCTTCTAATGGACTCTATGAAGTTGCGGTAGACTTTACTCAGGCCTACAACGACGTTTTATCTCTATATGTCTCATATGATGGAACTGGTCCGAATTGTCTTGATGATGGTGCCGATCGCCTTTCAAGTTGTTCTAAAGTCTTCTACTCTGCAAGCGTAGGGCCCAGTGGTACCGTGGCATTTCTTCAAGGAGCTTCCAATAACTCAAAATCAAACTACTCCCTTCGCTATGTAGACAGTAATGACAAACTACAAACCTATGTGGGCACCAAACCTTTCTATGGAGATGGTCTCGACAAGGCGTTCCTTCGATCAAGTGTAGCAGGTATCCACTACAAAAAAGCGAGCGATCCGAATCAAGCATCATTCCCGGAAGGACTGTACTTCGTCGACCGCGCAGCTACAACATTCAATTATATCGGTTCAGATAACGTGGTAAGTATTATCGCCGGTAATCAAACAACAAGTTCCTCAGGAATGTTTGCTGAGGGCGATCCAATGTCTACATCTAAATCTCTTGGAGTTCCCTATTGGGGTGGAGTTATGACTTCCCTTGGCTTTAATGATCAAGGACTTCCCTCAATGCGTGTGGGAAGTAGTTTGCTTCAATTCCAAGCCGATAAAACTGCTCACTACCTAATGGGTGGAAGTATTTATTACGATGAAGCACAAGATGGCGATGATCCTTTAAATTATCGACTCTACGTTTATGGTGGTCAAACCAATCTGACCTACAAGGGGGACAGCAAACTCTTTTTGATGGGAGCCTATATCAGCGCTACTTCTAGACCAACGGTCTTAAGTGGAACGATTACTCTTTTCGATTTTGGCGGAGGATCTACCTATCACTTAATGGGAGATTCATCTCAAGCAGCGGCTTCAAGCGCAGATGATAGTACTGGTGGAAATCTAAGTGACAAAACACTTCACGGGTATTGTGACTCCGCTCCAAGTTGTTACAAGCTTTACCGTCCGGAGGATGATCGACTTTACTTCAGTGAAAGTAACAAGCTCCGTTACATCACCACTCCTGATGTCAAGGCAACTAGCACCCTTGGAACATTGTTCACTGCTTCTGAGCAGATTAAAAACTTTATTTTCTCCGAGGATGGAACACAAATTTTTTATGTTAACAGCTCTGGAAAGCTAGTTTGTTTCGACAATGGTAGTGGCAAAGCTTGGTGTAATGGAACAGCACTTGGACCGACAGAAGGAATGAGCAGTATTATAAGTGGCCCAAATCAGCTCACCTGGAAAGACGCGACCACATTGCTCATCAGTAACTACGGTGGCCTGATTTATCAGTACAATTTATTGCCATAGACCTCTCTTAAATCAATAAGTTAAAGGGCTTTAAGGATTGCAATCCTTAAGGCCCTTCGACGGTATGTAGAAATTACGCCCAACCCCATAATTCATTCATTTTCATGATAAGTTGACTCGTTTAAAAAATTGACGCAGGAATCATTATGAAAACTCTACTTATGACAGTTGCACTAATATCTACAGTCACATCAGCATTTGCTCAGACTGTTTGCGATCAACAACTCGATAATATTTTGGCGGACTACGCCGCAAACGGTAAGCCGGTTCAATCTTACAAAATTTTGGACTGCCCTCAAGTAACAAAAGATATGCCGGCAATTTTTGATGAAAATGTAAATACCGATGCGCCAGAGGTGAGAACAACTTCGGCCTGCGCGATCGTTCTTGACTTTGGTAGTGAAAGACTACGAGAGCTCGCTATTTTTGATAGCTATAATGACTTTGTACTTGTACGCGATTTTGATAGGGAGAGCAGTGAATATATTTCTCAGTCGCAACTGGGGGGAAGAAAGGGCTACCTTTCCTATAGCAAGTCTCAGGGCGACTACAAAGACGAGGATGGATTTTTGAACAGCATCGATAGCATTATCAGTGCCGATTTTAATTTCAAAAATAATACCTTAAGACTGATGAGTTGGGATGTTGGATTTTTCTGGAATACCTATCATCACGAGTACACCGTTCAGTGTAGACAAGTTCAGTAGTTAGTAGATTTTTTAATTAAAACTATTCCGAAGCGGTTCGACTAGAATTAGATTGCCCTTCCTCAGGACTATCTTGAGGAGCGGCCATTTTCAATATTTTCTTACGACTTGAAGCATTCACAGAGTTATCAATCTTATAAACCTTCCCATCGGGACATGTGATTCTTGTTGAGTCATGTGAAAGCTGTCCACCTTCACATCCTGCTACACCCGCTTGTTCCCTCTTGTCTTTGGCGCACTCTGCCCTGTATCGCTTCGTAGTAGATTCGTAATCTTTTTTTGAAGCAATACCGGCCTTATACTCCTGAGTCGTTGCCCACAAGTCTGCCTTTAGCGACTCACATTGCTTCTTTTTATTCTGAGCTTCAATTAGAGATTTATTCGCCACACAATAACGATATGCCTCTAGCGTTCGATCAAAATCACTCTTAGATGCATTACCATTCTTATATTCCTGAGTTGTCGCCCATAGGTCATCTTTTGATGACTCGCAAACATCAGCGGAATAAACATGTATACTAAATAGTAAGGTAACTAAAAAACAGATTTTCCACATAACTCTCACCTCAGTTCTTAAATCTACTTAATTATTTATCGAAATAAGATGCATATTTCTCAAACAAGCAATAAGAAAGCGTTCACCGGAATTTTGTGGGCACAAAAAAGCTATGTTAATACACAGGCTTTTTAAAAGAATGGCACACCTGGCAGGAGCTTTGGTGCCATTTTAAAAGTTCAATAATACTAATTAATTGGCAATGATTTCAAAAGCTTCTCACTTTTCTAATTTCATTTGAGTTCATCCTATTTCATTGGAGTTCATTTTTTGTCCGTGCAATCCGTGCACAAAAAATTACTCCCTGGAATCATAAATTTCTCTCAGAAGCCCACATACCCCGTAGAGCCCACCACTATTGTAATCAAAAATAATTGGGCAAGTTTCCTCATTGATTGGAACTTCACCGCGGGACATTGGAGTCCTTAGAACTTCAAGCCATTCATTAAATATTCCCTTAACTGGCTCTAGGCTTTTCACTTGAGTACCTGCCAAAGAAATACTATGAATTTCCCAATTAGACTGAGAACGTAATCCTTCAATGTTGGTAATGGGATTATTACTCAGATTAAGAGACCTCCAATTTACAAGACGACTTCCACCTTTATCTAAGAAATCAACATTTGTTATGCCGACATTCTCAAGCCAAATATGCTCCCCCACTGATCCGAACTTTACACCAGCAAGTCCGCTATTACCCAAGGGATTATTGCTTAAGTCCAGCTCTTCAATATTTTGAAAATTTGTTCCTGAGATATCTTCTATTTGACTATTAGCTAACCAAAGCCTCTTAAGATGGGGTAGTTCATTACGATTTAGAATCTCACGTAGATGGCTTGCATCCTGAATAACATTATTTTCCAATATCAGCTCTTGAAGTAATTCACCATTTTGCAGAAAATCGAGACTTCGTATCTCCATATTTTCTAAGCTGATGATATTTTTTGCATGAGCATTTTTAAGCACATCTAGGTTTTCTACTTGTACTCCATTCATGTGTATTGAATAAAGCAATGTCTGGTCATTAAGAAAATCAAACCTATTATTTGGAAGCCTTGTTTTATATAAATCTAGCACCTCTAAGTTTGAAATAGAGTCTTTTAGCAACACAGTGTCTTTAAGTTCAAACTCACCAGCATGGATATATACAATATTTTTTAAGCCTACAATTGGTTTAAATGAGACTTCTTTCTCCCACTCCCAGACAAATATTGGTAATTTTAAATATATAGGCTTGTACTTCAAATCCTCAAAGGCTTCGCTGCAATTCTCAAGTTCTGTATTGTCTAAGATGGCATCAACCATTGCTTGCTCGCTTCGAGGAAGCGAATTTACATTTTCACAATAGTATAAGAAGTCCTTCTGATTTGATTGAGCAAATAGACTTGTGGCGACTAAAAGCATCATTGCTAATAAAACAACCTTCATAGTAAGTCCTCCAAATGGTTTTCTAAATGATAAAGGGACAAGAGTAGCTGAGACAACTTAAGATAGCTTGAGTGTTTCTTTAGGTGTTCTACTCTGGTGCTGCTTACTGAGGGGGGGGCCCATTTTGTGTCACACCCAACAAGGGTTTTGACCACGTCACAGAGACATTCATAAGACACAATCTCAAACAGTTATCTCAACTGAAGCGCTCAAAAGTCATAATTTAAATGGAAAGCAGTCCGTGCAGATATAAAAAAAGCCTTGTAAAAACAAGGCTTTTTAAAAGAATGGCACACCCGGCAGGAGTGCTGATGACCACGATTCAAAATTCTTTATTATTAACTAATTAGGCATTACTAAAGGGGATTCCAGCTTTTTCCACTTTCATCTCTTTTCATTAAGTTTCATCATAAATCATAGGGTGACCTGACCGAAACCTGACCAATAGCTTTGATCCTCGCAAAAGCAGTATTGCTTATGCCCTACTTTTTGTTTTCTAAACTAAGCGTCAACGAGCTAGGGTTAGTCTCAGAGTGTAAGAATTTAACCTTTGCAGGGATGTGCCCATCTCCGGTTAAATTGTTATAATTATGGAAGACTGTAGGAAAGAGGTTTGTTCTTACAACAACTCCAAGATGCTCACCTTTCTTAATAGTTCCTAAAATAGGGCAAGACTCAATTTTAACATTAACAATACTCTCAGCAGATTCACTTTCAACCCTCTGAGTAGTTAGGCAATTTGAAAGGAACTGATATTCTCCACTCAAGTCCTTACGATAAAAGTTGATTATAAAATCAACAGAAGGAGCATCAATACTCATATACAGATCAAAAAATATTTTTCCAAATAGTTTTAAGTCCTGTTCGGCGGCTAGCTCAAACTGATAGTATTGTTGTCCCTCACCAGAGAATGGAATAAAGTCTAAATGTGTAGCTAAAGGACTTTTGTCTTTTGATGAGATCATACCTGTATCAGAAAAGTACCAAGTAGACTTCTGTGACGGCAGGGGAAAAGTATCACCTCCAACAAAGTGTTGACCGGAATTTGACTCCATTACAACACGATCTCCCCCAATAAACTCGCTAGGAACATTCTTTAGGTAATAATCAACAATCGAATCGTAGCGCTCAACGATGTACTTAGCAGCTCCAATCTCGCCGTAGGGAGTAGAGTTACCATGGTCCCAATATCCAAGAATTAGGTGGTGGTAATCTCTATTCTCAGACTTATCTGCCTTTTCGAAGTTGCGGACCGTATCAACTAAATCACCATCAACCCTAAGACCTGCGATATGGTATGTAGGAATTTTAATATCTCCAATTTGCTCATAAATAGACCGCTCAAAAAAGAACTGCCTATTATCTTCAGGGTTTTGATTAGCTTGAACCATTAGGTTCCACTCTTCAATATCACGACCAAAGATTGCAGTATCATAGTCCTCCAGCTTCTCATTGCCGCTTAGTTTATTTAGCACCAATGAGCTGTAGTCTTTAGTAAAAACACTCTCTCCAAAAGAAGAGTTATAGCGCAAGTAGTCGAGCATGCTTCCAAGCATGATCCCACCCTCGCGGAAAACATTCCACTCAGCCTCACTTGGAGCACCACCGCTAAAAATGACTTTAAGAGCAGGTGGGTTGTATATCCCAGCAGCAAGAGCAGTGAAGCCATCATAGCTAGTTCCAGTAATAGCGACATTTCCATTTGAGAAATCTTGATTAGCGATCCACTCAATTGCGTCGAAGCCATCCTCACCTTCAAGACGATTCATAAGCTTATAGGTCCCTTCAGACTTATCTCTTCCTCGAATTGATTGCAGTACAAATATATGTCCACGCTTAACGAAATACTTAGCTTTATTGTCCCATGGAATAGTTGTGAGGTACGGAGTTCGAGTTAAAACAACTGATCGCGCATTAGTATCTCCTTTGGCTCGATAGATACGCGTATATAGCTTAACACCATCACGCATCTCAACCATAGTCTCTGAGATTTCAACTTCAGTGAAGTCAACAGTACCCTTTTGAAAGAAACCTACAATAACTCCATCATCATCGATATACAGTCTCCAATTTACAGTAAGACCTTTATCTGTCTCAATATACATTACCCCTGGAGTCTGATCATAATTTGGAAAATAGAAGTTGGTACACTTTCCATAAAGCTCTTGGAGGCTTGCATAGATAGAATCTAGCTCCGCCTTAGAAATATCCTCTCTTATCTTGTCACTATACGTTTTTTCGTAATCAAAGTCCGTCTTACCATTAAACTGATCACATACAAGCTGTGCCTTCTCTTGAAGCGAGGAAGGGACAGAAGTCGCAAGCACGGTTGCGCTGATACATAGAGAGAGTGAGAGAACTAAAAACTTAGACATGACTACCTCTTCATAAATTATTTTTGAAAACATATCTTGTGCAACACGCAATTGCAAATAGGCATACCTCAATATAACTTAAGAATTGCCTCACTTGTCTCCAGAATTAATTCGTCTCAAATGCCTGATATTTATTGAGGCAAATTATGACAATTTGTTGAATATTGAGCGGGTTCCACTCGAGGTAACCTGACCAAACTTTCTAGACACAAAAAAAGCCAGAGTTAACCGCGAAGCCCCGATAGAGAGCGTCTTAGAAGTGATCTGAAACAGCTAGTTGAACCCGGGCAACAGACGTATTAAAAAAAAGGGAATACTGTGTAGTATTCCCATACCTTATCTAAGAACTGTAATTGTTTTGCTATTCTGGATAAACGCAGTCCATGTTGGTCTTAAACACATCTACTCCATAGATAATTAAACGCCCATTATGAAGTCTTTCATCCAACTCTTCTTTGTGAAGAGTAAAGCTAAATTTATTAGGACGAGGGGATGCGTAGTCATAGAAAAAGTCATTTTCGTATGGATCTAAATTTGTCTCTCTAGTTAGAATTTGATCATTTTTCCATTTAGATAATTCTATCAATGGAGCAGAAAGACCATTTCCAATATCAAAAACAACAAGCTGAACAACATTGCCTGGATGATTAAAAACTGGCCGACCATTAACCATTCGTCCTTCACCAGCTTCAATCAATTGTGAAATATTTGAGCAAACCGCTAAAACATCTGATCTTTTCAGATGCCTTCCAAGATAATCACTCGTTGCAAATGTAGTATTAGCAAAAAGAACAAGAACAGCAATAGTAGATAGTATTCTCATAATTAACTCCCTTTTTTTATCTAAGAACCGTAATTGTTTTGCTATTCTGGATAAACGCAGTCCATGTTGGTCTTAAACACATCTACTCCATAGATAATTAAACGCCCGTTATGAAGTCTTTCATCCAACTCTTCTTTGTGAAGAGTAAAGTTAAACTCATTAGGTTTGGGCGATTGATAATTATAAACAAAATCAGTTTCATATGGATCTAAATTTGTCTCTCTAGTTAGAATTTGATCATTTTTCCACTTCGATAACTCTATCAAAGGAGCAGAAAGACCATTTCCAATATCAAAAACAACAAGCTGAACAACATTGCCTGGATGATTAAAAACTGGCCGACCATTAACCATTCGTCCTTCACCAGCTTCAATCAATTGTGAAATATTTGAGCAAACCGCTAAAACATCTGATCTTTTCAGATGCCTTCCAAGATAATCACTCGTTGCAAATGCAGTATTAGCAAAAAGAACAAGAACAGCAATAGTAGATAATATTCTCATGATTAACTCCAAATAGATGTGCTCAAATAATCTAACAAAATAACTAAACAGAATCAGCTTTATTGTAATTAATATATGCAGAATAGAAACAAAACGAGAAAAGCTGCGTAACATATCAAAAACATGTAATAAGTTAAAGTGTCAAAAAAGCTATAATAAGCTGAAAATAAATAGAGTAAAACGGCCGTCTAATTTATGAGGATGCAACGCCTAATAGGATACTTACAACCATGGCCGCGGCAATGATTCTGAATTGATTTTTGCTAGAAAAGTTATGACGTCTTGCCACAATAAGAACTGCAATTGTTGTGGCAAAACTTAGCATTACAGTAAGATCAGTAATACCTTTTACGATTTGATTACCAAAAATATTTGGAACAAAAAAGCTTATAAAGGTCAAAAAAGTGCCACCAAGTATTGCTGCTTTAACCTTTTTGAACACAATAAGATCGCGACGAAAAAAATAGAGGAACAGCATTATTGGCATCGCCCAAACACCAATTGCAAAAAGAATATCTGGCATAGCACTCCTTAAGGTATGGGGCGTTTGAATACCTATCGGAATATATTATCTAAATATTGATAGAATAATTTGAAGAAGCCATGCGATAAGCTAGTCAAGTTGCTCGAGTGCGATCTGGTGCCCATAATTTGATTCAACTTCTTTAATGTGTTAATTGGAGATTAAACCACTGCGAACCATACACTCGAGTAACGCCAAAAGGGCGACTACAGTTTATTTGACAAGCCTAACTGGTACAAATGACATTTAGAAACTAAGCAGGCATTTTTAAAGATGATGATCCAACTCAATGGTCAGGTTTTGGTCAAAAGCCGTAGTGTGACTACTATACTCTGTATACATATTGAAACCGGGCTTTTTAAGCATGAGACTTCCCCCCTCAAAATCCCCAATATCTGTGCATAATAACCTCATTAAAGTTCTTTAGCGTAAACATTTGAAATAATTGAGAAATTTTAAAGTTTCAAAATCTCATGTAACTAGCTAAAATTAAAAAAGAAATTTCAAAAATAATTCTGCAACTACCCCCCAGAAAAACTCCGTTTAACAGAAGGTAGTAGCCTGAAATCACACGAATAAATTCGCTTAGATTTCAGTTCTTATATAAGCACTTAAAATTAGAATATGATTGCAAGGTTATTTCATCCAGTTTCTAGTGTAAAATTCAGTGTAGTTAGTGCCACAATTTCAAGCAATGTATCTAGAGTTATTTGCCCAAAATGACGATCAGTATTGCATATTAAGCTTGTGTATATTTCAGTGTATAATTTAATGTAGTTGGTGCTTAGCTTAGAAAACAAATAGTAATGTATAAGTAATACTGCTTATACGAAGCTCAAAGATATTTGGTCGTGTCTCTGCCAAATTAACCCATGGTTTATGATGAAATTTGATAAAAAGAGATGAAAGTAGAAAAAGCTGGGATACCTTTAATAATAAAGAATTTAGAAATGTGGTCATCGACACTCCTTAAGAGTATCCTTTTTTAGAAAATCTTCTGACCTGGTTCAACTAGTCTCTACATCACTTTTCTTAATCTAGCTCAATCCTTAGTAAATTCTCCAAATAGAGTTGAGCCTAAACAGACTTTGATCATTAAACGACCGTCATCAATAAATTTCAAACAAAATACGGCCACGACTTCAAGATTCTATCTATTTGAATACTCAAGAAAGATCACATTATGCGGCCGAATCCGTATTATTTGAGGCATCCGAGCACGGCCGTTTGCTGAAAAATAATTTGAGCCTGCTATATTCAGATCAAGATAGCAATCAAGCTATCACAGCACAGAGTAGAGCGAATGCACTGCTCTTATGAGGAGGGCTCACATCATGATTGAGCATTTTAATGTCCAACTAGGAAAACTATCAGACTACGTGAAACAAGAAATCTACAGGAGGTACAGAGAACTTTCGAACAAGTCAGCACGACAATTGCTAGAGGATCTCACGAGAGACAACCTAGAGCTAGTCGACTTCCTACAACAACTTGGAGCTCACTTCGATATCTCCGCTCTTAACGATGCATCTAGAAGGAGTTACGAGCAAAGGCAACAAGAGCAAATTGAGAAGGCACGATCAGCGCTAGAGAACGACTATCACACAAAGCTCGAAAGTGAACGAGAAAACCTTTTTGCTGAAGTATGTAAAAAGTTTGGAGACCTCAATAAGTATAAGGTGCTTCCTCTGCTTTCTTATGAATTAAGGTTTATTCTTCAAAAGCGAATTCAATAGAGTACTCGCTTACATACTTAGGAAAAGTTAATGAGAGAAAATATTTCAACTATACAGCGAAAAAGTACGAAACAGAGTTATAGTAACTCTGCTGAGTTGAAAAGTTCAGCGTCGCTCTTTAACAAACTAATATGGCGAGTAGATGATGTAGCTAGATTCTTAGGCTGCTCTGTAGGGCATGTCTACAACTTAGCTAGCAATGAGAAGATACCTAAAAGGAAAAAGCGCGGAATCCTCTTTTTTGTGCCTGATGAAATCCTTAACTGGGTTTTAGAAGGAGACACTTAAAATGAGTAAATACAAAAAAGTAAAGGGACACACGGGAATACGAAAAGACCTCACAAATGGTAAGTATCTTGCGACCAAGTACCTTAACGGTAAATCGTACTCGAAGAAATTCGATAACCTGAGGAAAGCAATTAACTGGCGCGCCTGCTTTCATCCCTCTGCAGCATCAAAGCAGGTTGAGAGAAAAGTTGAACTGCCAGGATTGCAAGTAACCACCAATCATTCATTTAAACTAAATGGTGAGGACTTGGGTTATCGCTTTCGCGATGTGTGGCAGCTCTATCGAGAGAACTATTTACCAACACTTGAAAAGTCCACCCAGTGGAGAAGACTAGCGAAAGAGTTTTTCTATCTTCCACTAATGGATTTCAAAATGGTCGAGATTACAGCGAACCTCTTAGACCGCGTAGTTGCAGAACACAAGGCTGAAGCAATTCGCTCTAGTAAACAGCGGTATAGCTTCAATGAAGAGCTCAAATGTTTGCGATCACTTTTGAATTGGTATCGCGAAAACTATGACCCAATGTTTGTATGTCCTATTCTCAAGAGACACAAGACCGCTGGGATCATTAAAAAAGCGAAGATCAAAAACAAGAAGCTCAAACCCGAGGAGCTAATAGCTTTCTTTAAAGAACTGCCACCTTTCTGGCGTGACTTTGCAGAGGCCCAATTCTATTTGGGTGCGAGAGTAAGTGAAGTTGCTGGGCTTCAAGTCGAGTGCGTTGACTTCAATGAATCTCAAATCTGTATTAAGTACGCAGCCGTCTGGTCTTATAAAAGTAAGGAGTTTGACTACCTAAAGGATACTCCTAAAAATGGCGAGATCAGTTACGCTTCAATGAACAACACTCTCAGAGAGATTATGGAGAGAAGACTTCCTGAAGCTCAGAATGGATTTGTTTTTCACCAAGATGGGAAACCTCTACGTTATCGACAGATTCAGTACCAGTACAACCGTGCTCTAAAAAAGGCCGGACTATCAGACAAATACAGCTCAACTCATATTATGAGACACAGTATGGGAACGATAACCAGAAGAGTTACTGGTAGCGTTGATATGGCACAAGCAGTTACAAGGCATAAGGATGTTAGAGTAGCTCAGCAATACGCTGCGATGCCAACTGAGGCAAACAGAAAGGCCGTTAATGATGTTAACACCTACCTCGATCAGCTTGAGTCATCCAAAGATTTAAGCAAACGAAAACTAAGACTTGTAGAGTAACCTGACCAGACCTGACCAAACTTTCTAGACACAAAAAAAGCCTTGTAAAAACAAGGCTTTTTAAAAGAATGGCACACCCGGCAGGCGTTTCAAAAGCAAAATAACTGTCGAATAAAAACAAACAATTACGAATGATTTAAGCGACTTATCCCTTTTTGACTTTCATCTATTCTCATCGTTTTTCATGTTGTTTCAGAGGATGACTGGTACAAACTGGTACAGTTATAATGGAGCCTTAGCTTAATATTCAGCTTGCTATCTATTACTATAAACCTCAATATAGAACATTTCTATTGGCACAGAACTGATCTAAAGTTAGCTTCTTAAGATTTAAATGAGGAAGAGACCAGCCCCCCCCCTGAATTTGAACACTCCCCTCTGAAGTACTTTTAAAATAGTGCACAATATGGTTGGGACCCTTTTTTGAAGGTGGCCAAATACTGTAAACAGTAAGAGCAATGTTCTCAGAAGCAATAACTATTTGATGACGTAATCCAGTTTGAATAAATACAAGCTCATTTCTCTTCGAGCTTCTAATAATAGTCTCGCTACTATTATGAATACTAAAACAGCCGCGAATATTAGATTCGTCATCTGTGTCTAGTGCTATTTTAATGGTATGGTAATTGTCATTAATCTCTACAACTAGCTGTAAGTACCCACTAAAGTAGTGTATATCACTAGAGTTAAACCTATTCATAACCTTAGCTGATTCTAGTAATTCATATAAAGATTCATTACTCTCAATTAGGCTTAGATACTCATCATAATTGTATTTGGTATGAAGAAGCTCCTCTCCTGCTCGATTATTTCCTACAGATAGTTTATCAAAGTCCACTAAAGGAGTCGCTGGCTTATCCTGGATACGCCTTGTTTTAGTATATATAAGACTCTCTCGTTTGTTTGTTTCTTCAGCAAGAGGTGAATTCGAGTTATGATCTTTTTCAATACGAGGATGTGCATTTACTAGGCTGGAAGATGTCACTTCTTGTTTAGCTTCTGAAGGCAAAGAGTCTGACTGTAGCTTAATATTAGAGTTCCATACAGCTATGGAGACAGTAGCCAAAGTGACTACTACAATAATAATTCTAATCATGTCTAACCTCACTTCTACTCTGTGAGGCTAATAAACGATTATAGTGGTCTTGTGGATCTCCCCAAGTTCCGCTTTTAGGATTATAAAGGCAGTGCCATGACTTTATATTTGAGTCGCTATCAAGCCTATCTGGACGACAATCAAAACAAAAATCTCTAAACTCACAATCTTGGCAACTTTCCACATCACTCTTTGAAAATGATAGAATCTTCTTATCAAGAATACTAGTCAATGGCTGATTCTTGATGTTTCCGTGTGTAAAATGTCTTTCCATTACGCATGGAAAAACATCGAGTTCAGAGCTAACATAAAGTTTAGATGAGAAGCAGTGAGCGTGAACAGGGAGAATAGAGTCACAATGAAGAAAGTGGTCTTTTGTAATGCACTTTCGCAGAAATGACTCGTATGAGAGAAGATCTAGAGTTGCTCTACCTGACATCCTTAAGCTTCCAAAGCTAATAAAGTTATTCTCTTTACAGCAAGAAGGATTGGCAGGGGTTTCTTTTGTGACAATACCACTTACCCTAACTTTAACTCCAGCCTGATTAAGCATCTCAATTGCTCGCGTAGTTTTGGAGTATGCTCCACCTGCACCAACAAAGCTATCGTGAGTCAAAGAGTCGTACGAGTGAAGAGAAAGAGCAACACTAATATTATTCGCTTTAAAAAAATTAACCCAATCTTCATTGATGAGTGTTCCATTGGTGAATACTTCAATCCAGAAGCCTTTACTTGAAGCTAAAAGGATCATCTCTTTCAGTTTACTTCCCAGTAAAAGGGGCTCTCCCCCGATGAATTGAATATACTTAATTGAAATTGACGACAACTCATGAAGTGTCTTGCTCAAGCTAGCAATAGTCATTTCTGATGACTTAGTATCAGGCATTGCATTAGCATAGCAATGCTTACAGGCTAGATTGCACCCTTTGTTAACTTCTATCCAGGCAAACTTAATTATTGGCTTCAAGACCTCTCTACGTCTCTTGAACTCACCCTTGTTTCGCTCAACGTCGAAAGTTTTTCGACTAAAAAAGATAAAGTCTTCCTTGATTAGCACTCTAAAGATATTCCTAAGCTCCTTGCATGTAAGTAGTGCATAAATAGGATGCTGAAAGAAGCATTTCAAATCGTCACGAGTTGAAGAGTTAAGCCAGCAGATTCTCTTGGTGCGGTAGCTGTAAACCAAGGAGTTTATTGGCCCATCGACCCAGAAGTTATCGCTCGTTAAGCAAAAGTAGCGGTTGCCTTTTAGAAGTTGGACTACGAGATATAGATAGAACACACAGTTTTCCTTATGGAGCATGTTTTGCAAACTGTTAAACATAGATCAAAGAGCAAACTTTATGTTACTTTATCCGCTTAATTAAATTTTGGTTTGCCTGCTTTACAGAAATTGTTTGAATATTGTTTTTAAACCTAAAGTTAATCTCATCAGACAATATTCTAAAAAATGAGCTTACAGCTTTCTTTTTAAGGGGCAGTGATAAATTATTTTTACTCGCATGCCTATTAAAATATCTGGCTGCAAAGTATATCAGGTCTGCTGAGGAATTCAGCTCATTGGGCCCATTAACTAAATTCTTTTTTGTAGTTCCCCAATTGTGGAAATGATTTAGAACTTTAGGCCGTATTCCTGAGTATGAAAGCATTTCCACATTTGCGTCAGGCTTACCAGCAAGCATTACTAGTACAAAGTCGCCAGCAAGCTGTAGATAAGGCTGCATAATTTTGTGAAGCTTCAATAGATTAGGGTCATTATCAAATTTTTGAAAAGCTGTTCTTGACTCTATGCTTTTAACAGCAGAGGTTTTTACATCATTCTTGATCGTCGCGTTCAAGGCGTCCTTTCTATTGATAACGCCTTCATTCCACTTATTGTAGACTCTTCTCATTTCTGAGTTTGTTTTCAAGAAGTGCTTGAAGAATTGAAACCGGCCATACTCATTAATCCAGCTATACCTAAGCTGAATATCTGATGCATACTGTCCACTTCGTGTAGACTTAAGTTTCTGTGGAACCGAAATAATCCCTCCGAGGTTTAGGTTTAGTCGATCCAAAGTAGCCTCAATTGCAAGATCCCTTGTGGCGGCTCCATTAATCATTTTATTTGTTGGAACAACAACATTTTTAATGAAGCCTTCTGCTACAGCACATCCTCCGCCAACATCTGCGACATAAGCTCCTTTGAAGCTAGAACTACAAAATTTCACAGCTTTTCCATAGGACGCTGATATAAAGAGTAACATTGACAGGGTAATTATCACTTTCATACTAAACCCCCTCTCCAGAGGCTAATTGGAGAAACCGCAAAATAACTAGATAAAGGATATGTTAAATAATAGTGGACACATAAAGATCTTGCAAGATTTTTGAATTCTGCATAAAATTGTTTGTAAATCATCAGTTTTAGCTTTAGTAAGAGGTCCTCATTGAAAAAAATCATGATGCTATATTTTCGGATATCAAGTCTAGTGACATTGCTACTTGGTCACTCGGCAGGTGCCTATTCTCAAAGTGAATCCGAATTTGTCGATTGCGAGAAGGAAGATAATTCAGACAGTACAATTATTTGTAACGAAGCAAAGTATATTAAGGTCAAAACTCTTACGCATAGCGTAGAAATATCTGGAGGCAGTAACTCTGCTGGTATTAATAAGTGTACTCCTGTTGGTTGCACTCCTGGCTGTGGACCCACTTTATGTAAGCCTGGTGGTGGATATGGTTGCAGTCCAAAAACACAAGACTGTCCTCCATATGACCTATGCGACCCACAGCTTGATGGCTGTTATATCACATGGGATGACTTTCCTGATCCACCAGATGACCCTGATGAATGATCGTGAGCTTTTCATAACTTAATGCCATAAATAGGGGTTACATATGTCTTTAATTCGCATTGTTTTCTGTTTTACTTTAGTGATAACCACAACGTTAGTCTCTGCACAAACATTGCAATGCTCAAAGATGCGATTTAATGATAATCTCTATCTATATTGTCCAAAAGCAAAAGGATTTTATGCTCCTTTTGACAGGGTTAAGGATAGGCTTAGAAAGAGTAGCTGTCGGTATGATTTAGACTCAATTAATGTAATTCATTGTGAAGGTAAGGGTTGTGGATATAGCCTTTGCGTGGGCTATATCGTATGCAACTCAGGAAAGCTAAAGGATGCAAGAAGGCGTGTAGCGTGTGCTGCAATCGATGGAAAGTGTCCAACGGTCCCAGATGATTGTGCAAAAGATCCATCTGTTCGAATTGAAAAAGCAGTTTATATTGATGATAGCACGATTACAAGCCCCGGAAGTAGCTTGAGAAGTAAGGTTTCTGGAGAATAATGTGAAACTACTTGCAATTATTTCTTTTGCTTTATTTTCATTTTATTCCTATGCAGGCATTAGCAAGCGAGAAATTGTAATTGCAGGAAAAGTAAAAAATTTCACTTCAAAATACATCGAGCTTATCACAACAAATAACACAGTCAAAATCCCTCGCCGCTTCTTCTATAAGTCTTTCAAACCAAAATGGGGAAAGAAGGTTGTTGTTGTCATTCCTTCATACTACTCCTTATCACTTGAATCCAAGAGTTTGAAAAAGAGAAAATGAGATGAGAAGAATTCTAGTAATAGCAATAATTTTTTTTAGCCCATTTGCTTACGCTAAGTGCACCTATGACTCGGCTCCAGAAATCATAAACTTCCCTGATGATGATAGTAAATTCATTTGTGCTGCTAGAATTCGATGTGGAGATAAGCTTAATGAAGTTTATTGTTTTGCTCTAAGGGGAAAGGTCTGTCCTTCCGTTAATAATTGTCATAAAAGTAAGCTTGCTAGGTTCTCACTTTTATCTCCCCCAGTTCTTAAACCATAAAGTTATGAAGTCACGCTGTAAATTTTAACTCAACCTCATGGCTATTCGATTGAGGCTGATTACTCCTCAAGACATTCTTAATTTATGTTTTCTTGCTACGCAGAATCAGTATGATACGACTCCATCAGTAAAATTCTATTTGTAATTCCATAAACAACCTTTCTATAACTCGTAGCAAAACAATTTATTTTATTGCTAGGAGGTTAGCCATGAGCAGTTAGCGCAGTTTCAATCAATACCAACATTCATTTTGAAGGAGGCCTATGAATCAATTTATGGGGATTAATGCCGTACATCTGGATTATCTAACTCCACTTTTAAAGTGGAAGATTATGGACATTAGGTCACTGCTAAAAGCTTCGACTTGTCCAAGTCACTACGTTTCATTTGCAAGGGTGATAAGGAAGCTTCAAAGTTTTGGCGTTTTAGAGTCGATAGTTGAGCCTATCTCAAGGAAGAAGTACGTCTACTTCTCAGAGGAGGGACTTAAGGTATCATCGGGCAACAGCAAGCTACTTTTTGATAGCGGCGATAGCCCAATTCATGATGCTAAATCCAGTGAGTTATCTCGGAAGTTTTTAGAGTTGGATGCCATTGATCGAGTTATGATGGAGCACGAGCACTATTCCAAAAACTCTATCATCCCTGACGCTTCATTCTACGGACAGAAAAGTGGACGCAATTTTTCAATTGCCTTTGAGCTTGAGATTACTCGTAAATCAAGAGCGAGGTTAACTGGAAAAATTCAGAGCTATTTTTCTCGAACAGATTACGACTATGTGATCTATTTTTTCGCATCAAGATCGTTGCGCGATAGCTACTTAAAGTTTGTAGAAGAGGATCTAGGGGAGCGGTATTTGAATCGAATTATGTTCGTTTCTAATCCTAAAATTTTTAACGGCAATTACCAGCTTGAAGAATCGGAGGTTTTATTTAAGGGAGAACGAAAAAAGTTAGAAGACATTTTTGGCAAAAAATAGATGCTACGATGTGGACACTACCCGGACACCATGGACATCACCACTTTTCGGCGGCAACCTAACGCATCGTTATTACTTAGGAAATTCGGCCCTCAAAACTGACTACCCCTCTCTCACGTAGTTTGATAGGTGTAGTCAGTTTTGGGCCGAGGAAGTAATAATTTCGTTGCGAGGGTGGCCTAAAAAGTGATGGAAGGGTTACAGAAAATTGGAACAAGGAAAGGAGGAAAATAGAGAGAAGCAGTTAAGAAAATTCACGAAGACATTCACAATTATTGAAAGAGACAAAGTAGATCTTTGTAATTAGGTGGCAGGAATAGTCACGTCGATAATTCATAGAAAATTAAGACTTAAAAGTAAAAACACTAGTAAAGGAGCTTAGTTTGGTGGTTGTAAATAGTATGATGACAGATTACAAGCATGGAAATATGAGTTATATTGGAAACGAAGACTTAATGGAGTCTTTGGTGCTCTTTAAAAAGAAAATATGGCGAGTAAAAGACGTAGCAAGGTTTTTGGGATGCTCAGTAGGGCACATCTATAACCTTGTAAGTGATGAGAAGATACCGAAGATCAAAAAGGGGAAGTTTGTTTATTTCATTCCAGAAGTAATCCAAAGCTGGTTACTTGAAGGAGAATGAGTATGAAGAATAAACGTTTTATCCCTTTAAAAAATCACAAAGGTATTCGTAAGGATTCTATAACAGGAAAGTATGTCGCTCGTAAGAGTATTCACGGGAAGCAGTATTCAGAAACATTTAATACCATCCCTGAAGCTCTTAATTGGCGGAACCAGTTTCACCCCTTACTAACAAGCTCGGAACTTAAAAGCACGAGCGAGCGTGATGAAACTCTGGTTAGGGACAAAGTTTATGGCCGCCCTAATGGAGTTGATCAACGCTTTAATGTTGGCGAAGTGTGGGAGCTGTATCGCAGACAACACTTTCCAAGCTTAGAACCACAGACTGTAGTAGAGAGGGAAAAGTTTTGTGTGGGCTTTCTGAAAGGAATGCTCCAATACAAAATGATTGAGCTTAACTCTGAGTTTCTTGATGCCTACATCGCAATCAAAGTACGAGAGGCACAGGAAAAGAGTAGTAGGCGCATCAACTTCAATGAAGACCTCAAGAAGCTAAAGTCTTTTCTAAATTGGTATCGTGAGAACTACGATTCAATGTTTGTTAATCCTGTCCTAAAGAGACACAAGATTGCAGGTATTGTTCGCAAGGACTACGTAAAATCAAATCGCAAGATGACTCTCAAAGAAGTTAAGTCATTCTTCGACGCATTTGATGATCCCTTTTGGAGAGATTTTGCAGAGTTCCACTTCTATATGGCCGGAAGGATTCAAGAGGTGGCGGGGATTCAGAAGCAGAGTATCGATTTTGACTACGGACTTGTGAAGATTAGTGATGTATCTGTTTGGGGAAGTAAAAAGAAGTTTACACGACTGAAAGAGATTCCCAAAAATGGTGAGGAACGAGTTGTTCACTTTAATGACAAGATGAAAGAAATCATCTTAAGAAGAGTGAGAGATGTCTCAGCAACACCCTGTGAGTTTACAAGAACTTCGACAGGAGAGAGGCTAGACTTTCTTTTTCACATTGAAGGGCAACCACTTTCTTATAGGCAGATATAGCATAGATATAATCAGGCCCTTAAAAAGGCAGGACTATATCCCATCTTTAAATCTACCCACATCCTAAGAAAGGCAATGGCCAACATTGTTAGAAAAGAGATGGGGCTAGATGCGGCTCAGGCAACTGGAGGATGGAAGTCGAGGGCTGTAGTAGAAAAGACGTACACAGATGCACCAAATGAGCTTAATAAAAAAGCTGTGAATCATATCGAAAGATTGATTGAGAGCAGGGAGGAAAGACCCCGCTTGCAGCTTGTTTAATCTGATCGTTGAAAAATGGGCGCACGTCCCCATCCCTGTTTTATGCCCTCAGGGTGAAAGGCAAGGAATAGCGATTCAGGTTAGTTTGGTAAGCCTAACTGGTACAGACTGGTACAAATGACATTTAGAAACAACAAAGCCCTGTGAAAACAGGGCTTTATTAAAGAATGGCACACCCGGCAGGAGTCGAACCTGCGACCCTTTGATTCGTAGTCAAATACTCTATCCAGCTGAGCTACGGGTGCGCATTGAAGTGATATATTTGTAGCAAATAGACCTATCCTTGTCTACTCCTTTTTCTTTTTCTCGAAGAAGATTGGCAATGCACTCTTAATGTAACGCTTTGAAATAATACTAAATAGAGTCTCTTTACCGTCGTAGATCCCCTCTTCTTTACTGCTGTTATTAGTGCTGTAGCGATGCATTTGATCCTTTAGATATCCAAGGGCCTCTTCCCCTTTAAGTCTATCAAGATCGGTACCATCGTTCTGTCCTTCGGTCCCTTGAAGATCACTGTTGCCATTGGTCTCATCAAAATTGAAGTTCATTCCAGCAGTTGGATCAAAGCCTTTTCCATTTCCACCTGATCCAGACCCAGCTCCACCTTTTGCAGCAATAGTCGTAAGATCCACTTTCTTCTCATCAGCTTCTGATCCTTTAGCGCCTTTACCAGCAGCTAAGGCCGACTTCTTGTTGTCGAGAGCACTCTTAGCAATGTCTGAAATAGCATCTGAAGTAAATTTCTTGTACTTCGGATTGCTTTCAGCAAACTTTTTCATGAATGCCTTGTTGTGCTCTTCCCACATATTATCATCACTAGATTCTGACTTAAGTTTGATCTTGGCCTTATCAAGTAGGCTTTTTGCCTTTGTTCCTTGATCAGCAACTTTCTTTAAAAGAGCTGTCGCATTTCTGTTACCACCAACCAAGCTAGCAATTGCAGCTGAACCAGTCATACCAGACTTCAAACTCTCAGTACGATCTTTGGATCCAAGTTGTTGTTTCGCTTTGTAGTCTGAAAGGTTTCCAAAGTTACTCTCTCCAGGATTAATTCCATTACCCTTGAGATTAATCTTCTCAACGCTTCCTTCTTCTACTTTCCCCAGCACTCCTGAAACTTGACCATGCTCATTCACTCTGGCCGAAGTATCCATATTGTTAACAATCTTTGCATACTCCTGACTCTGATATTCGAGAGTAGAAAGAATATCGTCGGTACCGGCCAAACTATCTTGCATCATTGTAAGGACCATATTCTGCATATACTCTGAACGAGTCTCAGGAGTTGGATACTTTGAAACCATCGTGTCAGTTTCATCTTCTTTTCTTGCATCATAGTATTTAAAAATACCGGCCTCATCTAAGGTACCAAGAGCGCTAGAGTCGACTCCAGCATGAGCATACGGAATTATAGTATTGGTAAACATCCGCGCGAGATAAAGTGCATTATCGATAAAGCTTGGACTGTAGTACGCAGCAGCTGTCTCCTTATCTTTCCAACATCTCATATGAGTATGCTTCTCTGCAGCTTTTAACTCTGCTTTTGCACGCTTCAATTCCTTTTTGGCCTTGATATATTCAACCCCATACCACACGTACAGAGCGTAAGATGCAACTTCCAGCGCCTTCCACATTGCTGATTCTGCCTCAAAGGCCGCCGCGGTAGCACACCCGCCACAAAATGGGATGGCCCAGTTAATTGCGGCAATAATTTTTGCCTTGATACTAAATGCCTTTTCAAGCAAGTACATCGCAAAGGCCATTTTAATGGAGTTCTCAATTTTCTTCTTATTTTGCTCTGCCTTTTGAACTTGCGCCTTAGCTGCAGCGACACGCTTCTCTTTATATAGCCTTTCAAGCATTGCGATATCGCTTACCTTTTGAAGCATTGCCTGAAGAATCTGCTGACTCTGCAATCTCACTTGAGCTGTTCTCAGGGCCTCTTCTCTAATTTTTTGTGCTCTCAGTAAACTTTTGTATTGATCGTCATAACGATCTTCTGGATCTTCATCGGTATCGAAAATATCTTTTGAGTTGGAGTTGTAATCACTAGTCTCACGAATTTGTGCTGCAAGGTAAATTGCATTGGCGGCTACCATCAAATGATAAGAAACACATTCAGTATCACTAACATTTTCACACATGAAGTATTGTGAAGCCCCGCCTGAAAGTGCAAATAGATTGATGTACTTGTGTGCTGCATTTTCATTCGCAACACGCTTCAATAAGTCCATCTCTGTCTTCTTATCTACTTTACCAGTCGAACTTATATTATTCGATACATTCTTAGATGCTTCAAAGTCGTTGTTAACTTCGACCCCTAAAAGCCCGAGCGCAATTTGCTTGGCCTGCTTTGCCACCTGAATTGCTGACTTCGACTTATCATTAATATAGGCATTAAGTTTTTCTTTCGCACTGTAGAGTTTCTCACCATTTGCCAAAGATGTAATACGTGGCCCTTCTGCGGCCTTGTCAGTTGACTTCGCCTCGTTCATCGCAGGTGCTTTCGCTTTTGCATCATCGTACTGCTGTCTTGTACCGTAGGCCCTACGTGCCTTTTCTGCCTTGCGAAGAGCAGCTTCCGCAACTCTTTCAGCAGTAACTGCGGCGGAATATTTTTTGTAACACTCGCGGTACATGTAGCTACGCTCATTACCCGAGCAATGAGAATATTTTTTCTTCTCTTCCTTTGCATCGGCCAATGATTTCTTAGCATCAGCAACAGCTTTGTCTAAGCGAGCATTCTTGCTATCAATCTTATTGTCGACAGACTCATCAACAGTCGCAAACTCACCACCAACTTCTTGAACTTTTCCAATGTGACTGTTCACAACATCAACAGACTGATTAAGCGTAGCCGTTAAGCTATCAATGTTGATAATTTGCGCGGCAACTTCGTCTTCACCAAAAATAGCAACAGCACCATAAAATAACTCAATGGCCTCTCGCATCTTTTCTTGGGAAATACGCGTTCTATTTTCCTGATTTCGCTTACGATCTTCTTCAGATATTTTTTCCTGAGCAAAGAGCACGCCCGAAAGCAGAGTTAAAGAGAGTAGTAGTACCTTAGCAAACGTCCATTTGGTCTTCATAAACCACCTCCGGTGGTAATTAATCCACCTTAAGTCTATTTTAATTTAGGTCCTGCCCCTAAAGACATAATTTCAAGCAGTTAAACTTTGATCTTTACTCTAATATCGGTTACTTAGATGGAAATAGTTAAAGATTCTAGGACCTCTATTTAGTTTTTTTGACGCCACATATTGTTGTCACGCCATAAACTACTGAAATCTCGAAAATCAGAAGGTATAGTTGAGAAATAGCACTGATGAAAACTCTGATCTTCTCTTAGTGGTGGGAGAATGATAGACCTCGTCACCTAAATACTTGTATTTAAAAGACATCATTGATCCAAGTCCCCCACCAAAGCGATAGAAATTACTGAGTGAGATAAATTTGTTCTTTGTACTCCCTGGGGAGTAGGCTTCAAACTCCACAGCTTCACTCTCTTTAACCCCATAGTAGTAGTGAACATACTTGGGGTTCAAATATTCCTGCCCCAATCTCACTACTTGAAAGAATTGTTCGCTCCAACGTACTCGATGGGACAGGGCTAGTTCACCAATTTGTCCCTGGCTTTTATTGTTGAGATCGGCCAAGTAGGAAAAAGATAAGAAAATGATTCTTCCACTAACGCCACCAAAAAATGATGAACGACGATGCTCCACATACTTTGTGCGGTAGGGATCCCCCTGCCATTTTACCATTGCACTAATGGCCAGTGGCCCACCTCCCAAAGTGTAGCGAGCAGTATATCCATTAACTAGAAGTCTTCCATTGCGAAATGAAATAACGGGATAGGGCACCATGATTGTAGGAGAGCGATAATAGGGAAGATTATTATTTATCCTATTATTCTGCTTAAGAGAGACTCCTCCACCGATAGTTAATCTCGGCCCGGATTGATTCTGTGCAAAACTTTTAGAGGAAATAAAAATGCAAAAGATGATCAATAGTACTCTCACAACTTCATTGTACATCGTTTGATATACATCATTACTCGGCAAAGGGTTCCCAATCTCAATACAAATAAACTAGAGGGAAAATCATTGAGATGGAAACACTCGATTTAGTGGAGCAAAAGAAAACTGGAGCGAAGATATCGGTTTAGGTTATAACCTTATATAAAGATTTAATTGGTCACTTTATTCTTTGGGCCTACAATAGGTACATAATCCTAATTAACGAGGTATTAGTTATGAAAGTTGGTATTCCAAAAGAAACGGTTGAAGGTGAGTTGCGGGTTGCAGCTACACCAAAAACAACCACCAGACTTAAAAAGCAGGGCTTCGACGTACTAATTGAAAAGGGAGCAGGAGACTTTTCAAATTACAGCGATGAAGAGTTTAGTAAGGCAGGGGCAGTGTTAGTCGACAGTGCTTCACAACTCTACAGTCAAGTAGACATCGTACTCAAAGTTCAGCCACCTACACCCAATGAAATCGATATCATGAAGGAAGGGACTGTTACTCTCAGTTATCTTTGGCCAGCACAAAATGAAGAGCTCATGAAAAAGCTTGCTGAAAAAAAGATTAACTCGATTGCAATGGATGCAATCCCAAGAATTACTCGCGCACAGAAAATGGATGTACTTTCATCCATGGCAAACATCGCGGGTTACAGAGCTGTTATTGAAGCAGCTAACCATTTTGGTAGATTCCTTAATGGGCAAATTACAGCAGCAGGAAAAGTTGAACCAGCAAAAGTACTTGTTATTGGCGCTGGGGTTGCCGGACTTGCAGCCATTGGAGCGGCGAATAGTTTAGGTGGTATCGTTCGCGCGTTCGATACTCGTAAGGAAGTAAAAGAACAAATTGAAAGTATGGGTGCTCAGTTCCTCACTATTGATATTGATGAAGATGGATCAACATCTTCAGGATATTCAAAAGTAATGAGTCAAGATTTCATCGATGCAGAAATGGCACTCTTTAAAGAGCAGGCCCAAGACGTAGACATCATTATTACAACCGCACAAATTCCAGGAAGAGAAGCACCAAAATTGATTCTCGACTACCATGTTGAAGCGATGAAGTCAGGTTCAATTATTGTAGACCTTGCAGCATCAACTGGTGGGAACTGTGTTTACACTCGCAATAATGAAGTTTACACAACAGACAATGGTGTAACGATCATTGGAAAACTCGACCAACTACCATCACAAGCAAGCCAGTTGTACGGAAACAACCTCTGTCACCTACTTGATGATATGGGCAAGGGAGAGAACTTCAAGATTGATATGGAAGATGACGTTATCAAACGTGCCATGGTTGTTCATGACGGAAAAGTTAATTGGCCACCAGAACCACTTCCAGTTAGTCCAGCGAAACCAGCAGAACAAAAAGCTGCTCCAGTAGCTCCTGAAATCAGTGAAGCTCAAAAATCTGCAAGCAAAACGAAAACTACTCTTATCGTACTCGCCATTATCGGTGCTCT
The DNA here is from genome assembly GCA_965140515.1 of Bacteriovoracaceae bacterium. GTDB lineage: Bacteria > Bdellovibrionota > Bacteriovoracia > Bacteriovoracales > Bacteriovoracaceae > JAGLCH01. Next base: position 571,645 of record OZ223251.1, read on the forward strand.
ACTTTACGGACTAGGGCTTGTCGCACCCGCAGCGTTTTTAGCGCACTTCACTGTCTTTATTCTTTCTTGCTTTGTTGGATGGCAAGTGATCTGGAATGTTTCCCATTCACTCCATACCCCACTCATGGCAGTAACTAATGCAATTAGTGGAATTATTATTATTGGCGGTCTCCTTCAAATGAAGGGAGATTTTTCTAACCCCATGACTATTATTGCTTTTATCGCAATCTTAGTTGCGAGCATTAACATTGTAGGTGGCTTTATGGTTACTCACAGAATGCTCAAGATGTTTAGGAAATAGGGGGATATATGACAGCAGGAATTCAAACAGTTGCATATTTGTTCGCAAGTATTCTTTTTATCTTAAGTCTTGGTGGACTAGCATCACAGGAATCTGCAAAAAGAGGAAATCTTTTTGGGATGATTGGGATGGGAATCGCCGTTTTATCGACAGTTCTTGGAGCTGCAGTAGCAGGCCATCAGTTTATCGCTCTTGCGATTGTTATCGCTGCACTTATTGGTACAGCAGTGGCAATTAAGGTTGAGATGACAGCGATGCCACAGCTAGTTGCCATGCTTCACAGCTTTGTTGGTCTCGCTGCAGTTCTCGTTGGATTTGGTTCATACCTGGACCCAAGTACAGCAACTCTGACTGGTGCAGAACACAGCATTCACTTGATAGAAATCTATGTGGGAATCTTTATTGGTGCCGTTACTTTTACTGGATCAATCATTGCTTGGGGAAAACTCCAAGGAAAGATTATGAGTAAACCACTGCGCTACTTTGGTAGACACACAATCAATCTAGCACTTATGGTTTTATCTGTTTACCTTTGTGTTCGCTTTATGGGAGCTCATGGAACATCAGGAATGACTGAGCTTCTAATCATGACAGGGATTGCCTCTTTTATTGGTATCATTCTAGTTATGGCAATTGGTGGTGCAGACATGCCGGTTGTTGTTTCAATGCTTAACTCATATTCAGGTTGGGCGGCAGCAGCAGCAGGTTTTATGCTTTCCAACGACCTACTTATTGTAGTTGGTGCACTTGTTGGTAGTTCAGGGGCGATCCTTTCGTATATCATGTGTAAAGCGATGAATCGCTCATTCCTTTCAGTTATCTTTGGTGGTTTCGGTCAGAAAAAATCAAGTGGTGACGCTAAGGAAATCGAAGGAGAGGTTACCTCCATTACTCACAACGAAGTTGCAGACCTACTTAAAGAGGCAAATTCAGTAATGATTGTTCCAGGATACGGTATGGCAGTTGCGAAAGCTCAATATCCAATCCATGAAATGGTCAACACATTGCGCTCACAAGGTAAAGATGTTCGCTTTGCCATTCACCCAGTTGCAGGTAGACTTCCAGGTCACATGAATGTTCTTCTAGCAGAGGCCAATGTTCCTTACGACATCGTATTCGAAATGGATGAAGTTAATGATGAACTCCATGAAGTCGATGTTGTTATGGTTATTGGTGCTAATGACATTGTTAACCCAGCAGCAATTGAAGATGAGGGAAGTCCAATTTATGGAATGCCTGTTATCGAAGTTTGGAAGGCCAAGAATGTTATTGTGATGAAAAGATCAATGGCAGCAGGTTACGCCGGGATCGAAAATCCACTTTTCTATAAAGAGAACTCGAGAATGCTTTACGGCGATGCCAAAAAGAGCGTTGATACACTTAACATCGAATTATAAAAAAAGAGCTCCCATTGGGAGCTCTTCTTCTTTCATATCAAATTTAATTTTCAATATTATTTATACTTTTCCACAATTCTTCTCATCGCAGCTTCAGATGTGTTGAAAGCTACAATAATGGCACCACCATTTTTCTTAACTGCAAGGTCACCGATCACAAATAATCCAGGAACTTGAGTTGATTCAAAATGATCATCAATCTTTGGACGTTCATCATCCAAATCGATTCCGCTAACCTTGAGGAAGTTACTTGGTGTCGTCCCCCCCAAAGCATATACCATTCTATCTACGACAACATATTCAGGATCGTGCTCTTTGAAATTAACTCTAATTCTATGATCCTCAGTCTCTTCAATATTAACAATATTACTTCCTGCTAATAATTGAATCTTTTTGTCTTCTCCAAGCTTTTTGATATCTTCACGATTTTGCGGATTCATATAACTTAGATCGGGCTCACGACTGGAAAGAACAAGTTCGTTATGTTCATCAAGTAAGTGCTTTACGTACTCAGCAGCAGAGTCTCCACCACCGACGACACAAACCTTTTGATTCTCAATATTGGTACTAGTGATATCGTATTGAGTCTGCTTCATTAATGTTGTTGGTATTTTATAGTCTGGCTTGTTTGGTTTTCCAAAGATGCCAATCCCAATCGCAACTAACTCAGATTTGAAAGTTCCGACCTTTGTTGCAATCTCGAAATGATCTCCCTTTTTCTCTGCATGGAAGGCCTCGCTTTTAAACTGTACATTGATCTTATACTCATCAATTGTTTTTTGAAGAACTGAAAGAGCGTCATCCTTATAGCAGTCATAAAACTTCATGATACCTTTAGCGACAGGATTCAATCCCTTAAAGTTAGCGGTTACCATTTTTTGTGCAGGATAAAGTGATCTCATAATGAATGACTTTTCCTCACTCTTTTCCAGCACTAAAATTTCTTCTGTTGGAATTCCCGCATTAATAAGCTCAGCTGCGAGACTAATTCCTGAAGGACCAGCGCCAATAATAACCATTTTGTACATAAATACCTCTCATTAAACTAATTTCATCAATTACTTCATCGTCATTTTATCAGATGAAATAAGTTAAGAGAGATAAATAAAGTAAATATACCTATAGAGATAAGGAATCTCTACCGCCTAGATATTTTTTGAGGTTTCTCTAAACTAGAGGTAAGAGGATTAACTTCATGAAATATTTGACCTTTATTCTATTCATTTCAACAATGGTGATCACTTTAGGTGGGATCAATTACTACTTTTTAAAAAAGCACCAAAGTGCCTTCACAACTGATTGGCTACCCAAGCATTTAGTTCGTCTTATTTTTATCACTCTGATTGCTTCACCTATTGCGACAATGATCTTTAGCATGCATGACGTACCGATGCTGGCAGCGTTCTTTGGATTTATTGGTTACAGTTGGCTGGCATTTCTTTTTCTATTTCTCGTTATCCATGGTGCCGTTGATATCATTCTATGCATTGTTCAAAGATTTGATGTCATCCCCCATGAAAATGTTCCAACCATAACTTATTGTTCTACAATTTTACTTAGTGTTCTGATTTTAGTATTTGGAAGCTTTGAGGCGAACGATATTGGGGTTGAAAAAGTTACGATCAACACCAACAACCCTTCCATGATCGGAAAGACCTACCGTATTGTTCAGATATCTGATGTCCACTTCAGCCCATTAACGGGGAAAGAGACGGCATTAAAACTTAAAACGATGATCAACTTAATTGCTCCTGACCTATTAATTTCAACGGGAGATCTTCTTGATCGTGGAGTTAAAGATAAGGATGAAGTGATTAATATTTTAAAGGGTATAAATCCACGCCTTGGTAAATTCGCAGTGATGGGAAATCATGAGTACTACTACGGCCTCGACAGAAGTCTTAACTTCACGGCACAAGCTGGATTTCAAAGCTTGAGAAATGAAGCAGTGCAGATTGATCAATCTTTAAATCTCGTGGGAATTGATGATAAGACATCGAAGCGCTTTGGTCTTTCAAATGGGATTACTGAGCAAGCACTATTACAGTCGATCAATAACGGATACTACACCATACTTTTAAAGCACCAACCCTATGTTGAAAAGAGCGGAATTAATCATTTCGACTTGCAACTTTCAGGTCATACCCACGCAGGACAAATATATCCTTTTTCACTTCTAGTTCGCGTCGTTTTTAAATACCTCAGTGGCCTTTATGATCTTAGTAATAATGCTAAGATTTATGTTAGTCGAGGAACTGGAACTTGGGGACCTCCCTTTAGATTTTTAGCGCCTCCTGAGATTACTCTCATTACACTCATAGGGAACAAATAACAGTATGTTGTAACTCCTCAATTTGTTATACAATTTTGTTATACAAACTTGGGGAGAAAAATGAGGACTGGACTAAACTTCAATCATCTTGAGTGCTTTTTCGCTCTAGCAAAAAATCTAAGCTTTTCTAAAACGTCGCAAGAACTAAAAATTGCTCAACCCGCAGTCTCCAAGCAAATCAAATCATTGGAACAATTTTTCGATCAGCAACTTTTCCTACGAACGCGTCACAACGTCCAACTAACACACTATGGTAAAAATCTTTTTAATCAGCTCGCTCCTCTATATCAAGAGATCTGCAAGCGTGTTGATGACATCGTATCCGATGATGGAACTCTAAAGGGGAAAATTGTTTTTGGTTGTTTAAAAGAAATTGGCGAACGCGTTTTTATAAAACCTCTCTCACTCTTTAAAGAAGATAACCCCAATGTTTTAATAGAAATTAAGTTCCTCAAAAGTTATGAAATACTCGAGGGGATAAAAGATGGATCGATCGATGTTGGAATCGTTGCTCAAAAAACCATTCAGGAAAATGTGCGCTGTTATCAAATTCTGTCTGAGGAAATTGTTCTCGTTACCGGGAGAAACAATGGCAAACAAAAAGTCACTCAATTATCAGATGTATCTCTTGTTGCCTACCGTGAAAATGATCCTCTACTTCAATACTATCTACAAAAAGTCTATCCCAAAAACAAGTTGGGGAAATTGAATATAGACTTCATGGTTAACTCTCATAAGGCGATGGTTGAAATTTTAAAAAGCGGTAGCTATCACGCTGTGCTACCTACTTTGAGCATAAAGTCAGAACTTGAACAGAATGAACTCATTAATGTTGGTCCTAAAAACTTAAACTCAAGTCTTTATCTTATTCATATGGATTTGGAATTTGAAGATAAGAAGATTAAGGCACTAACTCAGTACCTCAAGAGCTACTTAAAAGAGAACTTTTAATTACTGAAACTCTTTATCGATCTCTTCAATTAATTTTTGATCCATATCATCTAGATCACCTTCATAATTGATGAAAAGACGAACAATCTCACGCTCAACAGCGGCACAGATTTTCTCAAAGAAGATTTTCTTTTCCTCGTCATTTGATGGCATATAATTCTGACCAATGTGATAACGAACTGTTCGAAGCTTGGTATGTGGCGTCTCATTCTCCATTACAAAATTAGGATCACGAGAGAATGATCTCGCATCAACTCGCATCTGCTCTTCTTCAGTAAAATGAGGATGGTCAATAGTGCGAGCGATTGTATCTTTATCATCAAAAAAGTAAACGGCAACCACATCTGCAAGTAGCTCATTGTAAGGTACAAGATCTCCTACGATATAATAATTTGGTTCAAGATCAATTTGCATTGCAACTGACTCAGCATTTTTGTCGGCCCTAAATCTTTTGCCTTTTAAAATATTGATTTCTTCTTGTGAGAGTTCTGGATTCTTTAGCTCATCTGTAGCGACAGTTATTTCAATAATATATTCAGAAAGTTCACGCGCTAAATTATATAGCTTAGAAAATCTTGGAAATACTTTTTCCCAACGATCACGAACCATTGCATGGCCGTATTCGTGAACTAAGATAGGGAGGATCTCATTACCGCTGCGATAAATCTTTTCTCCTGTGCCATTAGAGCGAATATACACTTGAGGAAAACGGAGTAGGTGACCTTGATCAAATGAAGGATTATCTGACTCACCATTCATCATCAATACAATTGGGGAATCATAGTTAAACATTGAATTAACTTCATTCAATGTGTCGTGCACATTCTGTAAAAATTCACAATCTGGTGCTTGATTAACAACTGTTGAACTAATAAAAAATTGATCTTTAATGTGGGGAGACTGATCTATAGAACAATTAATCGCACCAAAAGACTGGAGTGAAATAAAAAGCATGAATAAAAGTGCAGTAGGTTTAATCATAAGAGTCACCGTTATCGACCAATTTTTAGTCAATTGTATACACTCACAGTAGACGGGCAATAGCTAATCTACTGTAAGTACATAATAATAAATTTCCTATTGATATATAGAGCAAGGTTAGTGCCAAAAAAAAAGCTCACCAAAAGGTGAGCTTTTTATGGCGGAGACGGTGAGATTCGAACTCACGGTACGCGGTTAAACGTACGACGCCTTAGCAAGGCGCTGCCTTCGGCCACTCGGCCACGTCTCCATATAAAAAATGCCGCAAAAGCAGCAAGTTCTAAGAGAAAAATGGCGGTGGACACAGGATTCGAACCTGCGGACCCGTGAAGGTCAATGGTTTTCAAAACCACCGCTTTCGACCACTCAGCCAATCCACCGCGAAACTTGAGACTATATTAGTGCCAAATCATTTCAATTTCAATAGAAAAATTAACCTATTTTCTCTAATCCGCCCATATATGGCCTCAAAATTTCTGGAATTGTGATAGTTCCATCTGCATTTTGATAATTTTCCATAATTGCGACTACTGTACGGCCCACAGCTAAACCTGAACCATTTAGAGTATGAGCGAAAACTGGTTTTTTATCTTCTCCTCTGAAGCGGATCGAAGCACGTCTCGCCTGGAAATCTCCACAATTTGAAATAGAAGAGATCTCTCTATATTTATTTTGAGAAGGAAGCCACACCTCAAGGTCATAACACTTTCTCGCTCCAAATCCAATATCACCTGAACAAAGAAGCATCGAGCGATATGGTAGTCCAAGCATCTCTAAGATGTCACAGGCCTGCTTAACCATTGATTGATGTGCCTCTTCTGATTTATCAGGAGCAACAATATTAACCATTTCAACTTTGTTGAATTGGTGAAGGCGAATAAGTCCTTTAGTATCTTTTCCGTGTGATCCAGCCTCACTTCTAAAGCAAGGCGTATATGCCGCAAACCTCATTGGAAGTTCTTCTGCTGTGAAAAGCTCACCGCGACGCATATTTGTTACTGGAACTTCAGCTGTTGGGATAAGATACCAATCACGGCCATCGATTTTAAATGCATCTTCTGCAAATTTTGGTAATTGACCAGTTCCATACATACTATCTGCGTTAACGATGAATGGAGGTAGAATTTCTTCGTATCCAGCTTTATTATGAAAATCCAACATGAAATTAATCAATGCTCTTTCAAGTCTAGCAAGCTGCCCTCTGTAAATAACAAAGCGAGCACCAGTAAGCTTAGCCCCTCTTTCAAAGTCAAGCATTCCAAGGGCCTCGCCGAGTTCTGCATGCTCCTTAGGTTCAAAATTCATTTTGGGAATTTCCCCCCAACGCTTTACTTCAACATTGGCCTCTTCATCTGCTCCTTCGGGAACTTCAGAGTCAAGTAGGTTAGGGATAGTTGCTAAAATCTCATCGATTTCTTTTACGATTGCTTCAAGCTCAGCATCACCATCGGCCATATCTTGCTTAATCTGAGCAACCTTCGCCATTAGCTCAGAAGCGTCTTTCCCTTCTTTCTTAAGCATTCCAACTTCTTTCGATAAACTCTTGGTTTCAGCACGGGACGATTCTACGTCCTGAATGAGTTGCTTTCTACGCTCATTCTTTTCAATTACTGTATCAATGATAGCAGTATCAAATTTTCTTTTGCCCAAGTTCTTTTTAACTTCTTCAACGTTTTCGACAAAAAATTTAATGTCGTGCATGTTAACCTCTTTTATCTTAGAAAATTCATCTCTTGCTTAATTCTTGCCTTGTCAGGCGCATTAGGCATTAAATCTAAATAAACCTTAAATGACTCAATAGCAAGTTTACTTTGACCCATCGATTTGTACACATATCCCAGTGCTCTATGTGTCAGGGCGTTCCCTGGCTCTTCTCTAAGCACACGGAGATAAAGCTCTTTTGCTTCATCGTTGTAATTCTGCCTACTTTTAATCCAGGCCAAGCTGGTCAAACTTTCGATCGATTTACTGTTTCTGGCAATAGATTGCTCCAGCATTTTAATCGATTCTGGGTATTTTTCCATACGTCTAAGAATTTCCCCAGTGATTCCAAATCCAAACTCTGAAGTTGGGCTAAATTTTCTTTCGAGGTCAGCGAATTCAAGTGCCTTCTTATATTCTTTCTTCAGCATATAGATTTTGGCCAAATAGTAATTTGCTTTGGGATAGTTGGGCAATCGAGATACAACCTCTTTAATAACAGCTTCCGCATCGCCTAAATTGCCCTTATTGATAAGATAGGCACCAAGTTCCATACGTCTAAATAGGTCACCTGGATTAAGCTTCAAATAAGCGAGTGAATACTTGACTACATCACGATATTTCTCATCGAGCTTCGATGCAGAAATCAAATAAGCATAGAATGAGCTATCAACTTGGGGCATGGCCTTGATTTTCTTAAACATGTTATCAAACAGCTGCAATTGCCCACTTTGATGGTAAAAAATTGCAATTTGCGCCATAACCTTAGGGTGAGATGGATGACTGCTCAATACATCTCTCAAATAACCAATGGCAGAATCACTGCCACTGAATTCGTAGACAACTTTAGAATATAAAATTTTATAATCAATGTTCTCAGGGTCTAATGACATCGCTTTCTTGATAACAGTATTAGCGTCCTTCAACTTATTGTGCCTTAAGAACATCTGGGCCATATAGTAAAAGTCAGAATCGTTTAGGGGATTCATTGAAATACTTTTCTTGAGCCAGCTGATTGAAGTAAAAAAGTTTTTATTGGCATCAAAATATCTACCAAGCATGGATGCGTAATAATAGGTTGAAACAAGCTCAGTAGATGAGATCTTGTTAATTTGTTTTTTTGCCTTATCAAGCATTCTCGCTGCAATATATGTTTCAACCAATTGAAAATTAATGTCTGCATCGAGTGGAAACTCACCATGCAAATCTTCAAGCGTCTTGATTGCAGCATTAAAGTATCCACGTTGGGTTTGTATTTTTGCTAGTAGTAACTTGGACGGAACATAGCTTTCCATCAAATCGGCAGCATCAATAGCATAACTAAAGGCCTTATTCCACTCTCGGTCGTGGATCATAATTCTTGCCTTACGCATCAACTCGATGACTTTACTTTCAAGAATCAGGTTTTCTACTGCCTTTGAACCTCCGATTTCAAGCGATGCAAGTTTTGATCTCAATTGTTGAGATTCATTTATTTGCAGTGCCTTTTTAAATAGTGCTACTGCCGACTTATTATCTTTACTATATGCACTTAAGATCCCCATATACTCGAGATACTTGGCATAATAGACTGGTGACTTTTCTGCTCTCAAAGCTTTAACAAGCTTAAGTACACTGACAAACTTCTTGAAATCAGATTCTCGCAATAGGTAATCAGCGTAAGTCAGAAGTAACTTAACTGACTTTGAATACTTATCTGCAGCAGATATCAAAATACTTTTTGCCTTATCATGCTGTTCATCCATTGTGTAATAACGCGCCAGCACAATGTAAGCATCGAAAGGTGGATTGTTAATTGCTTCAAGCTTTGTAGTTGCCTTCCTCGCATCCCCTAGTTTCCCAACATCGAGTAATAAGTCGAGATACTCAACCAAGAACTGAACATTTGGTTGACCGACACGGATGTAATCCTCAAGGACTTTAAGCGCAGTGTATTTCTTCTTATAAAAGGAGTAAAAGCGTGCTGTCCCAATCGCAACATTCACATCAGTCAAAAGTTTCGCGCGTGCCACTTCAACTAATCTAAACACAGACTTAGTGGCCTGCTTTTTATCTTTTGTATCGGGTAACAACTCTGCGTAAAGCATAATGAGATGACCCAATGCCTTATTATCTTTAAACCGATGCTGTAATGACTGGTTAAATCGTTTTGCTGCTTCAAGTTTAGAGGTGTAGGTACCACGCTTGTAGTACTCCATTGCTTCACGATTGAGTTCGTTACTTTTTGGAATATTTTCATACTCCTTAGACACAGGATATGAGACATGGGCCCAAATAGGTTTAATGGGCGCATCCATTTTTTCTTCTTCTGATGGAATTAAAAGATAGCCGATCAAAAGAAAGATAACCAGTGCAATAATTGGTCTCATCCCTCTTTTCTTTGGCTTCACCTCAACTTCTTCTTCAACCTTCTGGGGGAGCTCCTCTTGCTTTTCTCGCTCCTTCTTTTCCATCTGAAGCTCAGTTTCCTTAACAAGAGATTTGATATCTTTCAACGCGTCCTTCAAGTCAAAAAATTGAGTTTTCTCTGCCTCAATTGGAAGCTTATTTTCCTCAATATCTTTTTTTACTTGCTTCTTCTTCTCTTCAGCTTCTTTTCTTTTCTTTTCTTCCTCTAGCTCCTTTAAATATTCTAAGCTAGCAGGAGTTACGATTGTCTTATCCAGATTTAATGGTTCCGTTACTTTTTTCTGAACGACAGTTTTATCAAATTGTTCTTCGCTTTCTTCTACTATATCATCTTTGTCATCTGAAGTAGACTGCTCTTCTTCTGGAGCGAGATCCCCCTTATATACAATCTTGCTACCATCCAATCCATCGGAGTTTTCATATTTGTCTTGTAGTGCTTGATAATCAATCTGCTCCTCTTCTTCTTCTGAGTAATCGAATTCATCCAAAGCACCTTGGATTTTAGCCTTTTCAATCTTATCTTTGTTGTCTGCTTTGTTTTTAGATAGAGAAATATTAATTACCGTTTTCGACTCTACAGAGTCCTCTTTATTTGGAGCTTCGTTATTTTGAATTGCTTTAACAAGGAGCTGCTTGAGCTCTTCGTTTTTTTTGATAGGAGTCCAATCTCCAACTGGAAATAATTGGCAATCTTCACTGCCATCAATATGCCCTTTTAAAAAGAGTTCAACGACTTGATTTGAATTGAAAGGACCAACAACCCTTCCGTTTTTTAGTTTTACTCTATATTTCATATTGCCCACAATCTATACAAGTAACCCACCAAACATAACAGCAATAGCAACAAGCCACTCAATGAATTTTACAACATATTCATTTTTTCTTTCTGGAAAGGAAGAAATCTTTCTTGCGATTGCTGAAATTATATTAGATGAACTGATGAAAAGAATTACTAGGCCGACAACATAAAGGGTAGTGATAGTACTCAATCCTGCTTCATTGGCGGCAACTAAAATTGAAAACCTTTTTATAAACAATGAATTTAATGGGAAAAAACTCATGGCAGTAAAGGAAATTGAAAAAGCGATTAAATCACTTGTTCTTCCAACAAAAGGAACGGCGTGGTTCAAATCAATATTCGTTCGGTCTAAGCAAACTGTCGCGGCAAGGAAAACCATGCCCAAAAAGATCGTCACATTATACATAACCTCAGAATCTGAAACCGTTGCAAAAAGCATTAGCGCCATAACAACGTTAATAGCAATCAACTTTGACACTATTGTCGCCGTATTTTTAACATTCAATGTTCCGATGATGAGAAATACTATACTAACCCCGACTAAGACCTCTAGAGCAGTATATAGGGTAGTAAAGTTTTTGAGCACAGATGAATACTCATTAATTAAAACAAGTCCAATACCAACCATCAAAAACTTATTAATCAAAAATATCGGGTAAGTGTTTTCTTTTGAAATTTTTCCAAAATCAGTCAAAAGAAAAGAAAAACTTAATGCACCACCTTCTATGAAAACGCTCAAGATAATGAAGAACAATGAGACAATAAGAGTAATACTGTCGGCATTATTTATTGAGCTTAATGTTGACGAGCCCGTAGCAAGAATAAAGCAAAGGCATGCCATCAGTATTGCAACGACATTGATACTGAAAACAAGAAAAAGTCGAACAGAATAATCTGCGAATCGATTCTCGCGGTTTAATAATGGCTGTAAAATCGAAACCGCGCCACACGTAATCAAAGCAATGATAAGGTTGATATAGTCAGTTGACCCTAATGCAATCACAGCGAATAAGAAATGAATGGATGAAAAAAAGTTACTTATTGATTCTCTCCCGATACCTCTAAAGAGAGTTAGGAGATGAAGTCCATATAGAATTATCAAGAATGATAACCGAATGCCTTCGAATGACAATGAGTTCAGTTGTGATGTCACACCAAACGTCCAGGTCATCAAGCCAAGGATAATAGATGGAACAAAATAAAGTGCTCTAAAAATTGGATCGTTTTTTTCTGAAAAGAACTGTGAAATAAGTCTTAATAAAACGATTAAGACAAAAAATATCAGTAAATTTAATTCAACCGACAACTTAAACATCATTACCCTCTAACCAAAAAGATAGCCTGGGAATAGGCCCCCAAGTACGAAAGCTACTACGAGCAGACTGACAATAAATAGCTCGAGCTTATTTAATCGCTCCTTAGATAAGGCAGAACTTTTCGGAGCAAATAGAATCGTTGTTTTTACTTTCTGGATTACAATTGTCATCAGTAATATCCAAATACCAAGCATCACAGCTCCAACGCAATTGGAATGATTCACACCTGCAACGAGTGAACTGTAAAAGAATGTAAAACCAACGCCTCCAGGAATTCCCATAATCATTAAGAATACAATGATAATTCCTCTTAAAAAATGACCGGAATACTTGTTCGATCGTTCACAAAGTGGGAGTAGAGTCGACCCAAATACGCGATCAAGTGAGCTAATGATGACTGAGATATAACTATTAAATAGTGCTAAGAAAACAATTCCAATAAGACCACTTCTTGCCCCCTCTGCGCTTAGTAAAAAAACATTTCCCAAAATAAATGATAGAAGAAACGATGAGAAAAAAACTGCATCTCGCTCCAACTTTCTCTGCCCAAGTGATATCAGGATATTGTATAGCGCACCAACTCCGAATAAGATCAACATTCCAGTATGATACTTTGTGATCAGTCCGGATTGCAGCTCAATCGAAAAATTTGAGAACCATGTATAAGCGGCAATTGCAGGGAATGTAATATAAAGAGCAATAGAGCTACTTCCTAATGTTCCTGCAAACTTAGATTGCCAAAGTGATGCAGGAAAAAGGACTGTTTTACACAAGATATAAATAGTACTTGTCCAAAATAAGACTTCAGCAAGTGTTGCACCAGGTGTATTAATTCCTGCAACTGTTTTTAGTGACTCAATTGTCAATGACAGGTTCCCAGTCAATGACATCATTTGTGTTGCGAGATAGAGCATTCCAACAAACATAACACCTGAAGTTATGATAATAACACTCTGAATTCTTCTCATTATTGCATTTGATCTAATCGGCATGATGTAATACAGAGCAATGCTTGCAACTTCATAAGCGAGAAAGAAGCCGACAATATTTCTTGCAGTAATAGTAAGAACAACGCCGGTAAAGGCAAAAAATGAAGCAGAAATTGACGACCTTCTCAAGCTTCCTTTTTGCGCTCCCATAATGAACAGCGTGAGAAGTATGCTAGACAAGAGGATCAGTGTTCCCCCAGACCTGCTTACATGGAGAACGTATTCAATATCAATTAATGAGTCCAAAGCAAGTGAGAAGTTTACAACACCATTACTAATAACATCTACGAACATGCGAATAGATGAAAGAACTAGCGATAGTCCACCAATGAGAGAAAAAATCTTGGTACCGCTCGAAGATGTCTTGATAAAGGGAATCGTAATTCCCCATGCCAATGCGATAAGAATTAATATTAATATATCCATTACATTCCCTCAAATAGAATCGTTAGCCCAACAATTGACGCGAAAAAGATAATCCCCGCAATAAGGAGACTCACATACTGATCAAAGCTTTTCAGGGACCACTTATTCAACTTACTCGTCGCGAGCACAGCTTCTTCAATCGGATTAGTGATAACAGAAAATATTTTTTCATCAATTATGTTGTAGAGACGTTGAGATATTATCTGCATACCAGCAGATGTCTTTTTAAGACCCGTTTCACTATAAGTACAATAACGTCGATAAGCTGCGACAAAGGCATCAACCTTTTTAGAAAGAGTATCAAGTAGTGACATCTTGTTTTTAATGGTTGCCACAAATGTTGCGATAAATATACTTACAGCAAAAAATTGATCAAGTGATATTAAGACATAATTCATGGTATCGGTTTGAAAGAATATTCTTGTTTCAACAAATTCATTTTTAAACATCGAAATGAATATATTATTTATTCCAGGAATGATTGTACTTGGAATAGTTAGTAGACTTAGTAAAAAAGCAATAAACAACATCAACCCAACGAAAAATAATTCCCAATTGCGATATACTCTTTCGGTCAAAATATTAGATACTCGTTTGCAAATTACAAGAGCAAAAACTCTGCCAATTGCGAGTAGTGTGATCGCATTAATAGCAAGTACAAACACTGCCCCCAATATCCCTAATGAAGAGTTTGCAACAGACCAAATAATTTCTAGCCTCTGCCCGGCAATGCCTAACATTGGAACACCGGCCATCATGAATAAAATTGTACCCATCAAGATTTTAAATTTTTGAAACCTACGTCCCAATCTCACAAGATCATTAATAGTTCGTATTCCTTCGCGGCTCAACATTTCAACAATTGAATACCAAGTAACAAGTATCATCGTCAGAACTAATACATATATTCCAACATCGCTATATGCACCAACTGAAATGCCGACAATAACTAGTCCATACTGAGCATAGGTCAAATAGATCGCTTGTTCCTTCAGCCTTAAAGTAAACAACGCCATTACTCCGTAACAAAGCGCTGTAAGTCCCCCTAGGGTGAAAAGTATTGATTGTGAATATAGGCTTTCATCCAATAAACAAGTAAAATTAAGAAATGGTGTTATTAGCGCAGGCAGATAAACACTCAAAAATATTGCCTTTAGTGGCGCCTTAATACTGTCAATAAAGCCCTGCTTTAAAGAAATAAATGGAAAGACTCTTAGCCGTATCAAAAACCACAATACAATAAATACGAGGGCCATGTTGCCGAGTCTATTATTTAGGCCACTAATCCCATCGCCCAAATCAATGTAGTCAAAGGTTTTGCCAAAAAGGGCCAATACTAAAACACCAACAATGAGAAAGAAGTCACTAATTTCCTTCCGCATATAGAAATTAATTATTCCCAAAATTCGATCTCTAGAATTAATAGCTCCTAAATGAATAATTGAAAGAGTCATTAGTGTAATGCCGATGATTGTAGTGAAGAAATTTGCACTGAATACAATCATGAAAGAAGCACTTAAGAGAAAGTAACGTTCAATAGAAATAATTAACTCTTCCTTTTTTGATATTGTTTCAACGAATCCACAAAAAAGCATTGCCGCAGAAAGGAATACGACCATCAAATTGCGAAAACTGTCACTCCACAAATTGATACTAAAAAAAGCTGTAGAGTAATTAAATTCGTTACCTAAATTTGCGGGGTGCGCTAATATTCCCATTGCAGTTGCAATTGCCAACACAGTAAAAGATACAATTGGGTTTATATATGATTTCTTAAAAGGAATAATTGAATTAAGGGCCTTAATTACTAAGTAAATAATAATTGGGATTAATATTAATAATAAGCAATAGAACATTCTAATCCCTCTCTATAAATTCCATTTTATCTGTTTCTACAGATTCTCTTGCAGAATAAAATTTCAAAGTAAGCAATGCTGCAAAGCATACAAATAGTGCAAGGAGAATAGAGACAACTTGAATAATTGAACTTGTAAGTTCTGGAGCTGAAGTCGTCACGACTGTTATGCAGAGTAAAATCACACCACTACACAAAATCTTTGTTGCCAACAAGTGCGAAAGGAGATTTCCACTCATCGTGAGTCGAAACAAAGCTAACGATATTAGAAGACAAGTCACTATTAGTAATTCTAACATTCTTTTCTCCACAATCTTAGTAATTCTGTTCCACTAAAGACAACTAATGCAGAACTGATAACTAGTAGGGTATAAGTAAAAAGCTGGTGCTCACCATTAACACTTCCACTGAAGTGAAGAGGAGAGAAATTACCAAATCTAGTATAATCGCCATTGCTGCTGATAAGTAATGTAATAAGTCCTACCTCAAGCGTTAAAATCAAAAACACAGATAGTGTCTGCCTAACGGAGGTAACTCTGTATGTGATGGTATGCGACATATTGATGACTTTACTACTCAGAGCAAATATCATTGTTGTGGTGAAGAGTGAGACGAGCACAAATAAAAAGGCAGCGACTTCAGCTCCGCAATTATAAATTACACCAAAGATCATAAGGTCTATCAAATAAGCTAAAATGGTTTTGCTTAATACACTCTTACAGAAGAAATAACCAATAGCTGTAATACCAGTAAGTCCTATAAAAATTTGCAGCATTTCCATTACAGTGCCCTTGAAAGAATTACAGTAACTAATAAATTAATAACCATGACTGGCAACAATATTTTCCGAACCAAGTTATCTAATCGTCTCAAATTCAAATTAGGAAATCCGACGCACGCTACCTTGATGACAATAAAAACGAGTATAAACTTCAGCAGAATAATTCCACTCGAATACATATTTTGAAGCAATGCAGAGACATTATTCATGGCCTTAATATCAAAGCCCAAATCACCTGCGCCTAAAAAGGCAACGACAAACAAGTAAACGAGAAAGACATATTCAACCCAAAGGCCTCCTCGTAATAAATTTCTTCCAAAGGCAGAAAACTCAGAGAGAAGTCCACCAGCGAGGTCATTGGACCTTATAACAAAATCAAATGGAGGCCGAGATGACTTAATTACAACTAAAAATAAGAAAATAATGGCGGCTACAGGTTGCTTAACAACTCCCCAATTTACTAGGCCACTTGATTGTATTTCAATAATTTTATCAACTTGATAAGTGCCAAAATGCACGACAATAGAGAATATCAAAAACAGTAATGTGAGTTCTATCGGGAGCAAAACTTTAAGAACTCTGAATGAGGCCAGAATTGGGTACTTACTATTGGATGCCCATCCTAGTGGAACAAGTAGTAATGAGATTAAAAGGGTCAGACCGTATACAATAAATAGGCTCCCCGGAACGAATCCAAGATGAGGGATCAAAACAGCGTTGCACCAAAGTGACAAAGAAAGAGAAAAGAAAATTATTGGCAGAATAACAAAAAGTAGGACGTGTCCTCTTGTAGGAATTAGTTCCTCTTTCAAAATCATTCTTTTAAGACCATGAAAAATATTACTAGCGAGGGAACTATATCCATGGATTGAGGATCTTCTCAAAATAGAGTTCTCAACAAACCGATCGAGATAATGCGAAAAGAATGAGAATACTAGTAAATACACCAGAGCCATTCCAATAATCATTAGTGAAGTTATGAAACTACTTAACATTAGCAATCTTCCGTTTTAATTGAAAAAGTGTAGAGATAGGTAATGAGCCAAACAACTGCGGTAACGGTAGTTCCAATTAAGGCCTCAACTGAGTCAGTCTTGATTAAATCACGAATCCAGAGGAATAAAATCATGGCCATGGCCACGAGAACAACGTCTCTGATTATTGAATAGATCATCTCGACTCGATATTGTCGCACAGCACTTCCAATTGAATTTTCTCCGCACTCAAATATTTCTGCCTCTCCACTACTTTTTCTCTTCTTTTTCACTATAAAAAGAAAAAGCAAAATAACAGTTGAGACCGTTACCATCAGGATGGTGGCATTAAGACTGTTTGTGATCTCCATATCAAGTTAACCTTTTAATTTTTAATAACTTTTATCCAATAATTATGGCCTTTAATACATGCCGTGTCATTAGTTAGGCGCTATTTTATTCAAAGACTTTGAAACAAACTTCCTCTATAATACTGCCTTTGGAGGACAGCATGGCGAACTTTTCAGGTCTTATTCAAAAAATTTCTAGCTGGAAGACTAATTCAAGTACTGGTCACCTTACAATCAGTGGGATTTCAGAGCAGCATATACCCTTTGTCTTCAATGATTTTTTAAATTCTAACGTAGAGCTTTTTAAACAAAATAGCCATCTACTGATCTGCGATACTCTCGAATCGGCCGAAGAACTCTATCTTACCCTCCAAGCCTACAACACACAGCACAAAATCTATTTTTTACCAGGTCTTGAAGAAAGTCCCTACGGACATTTCATCTCATCTGAAAGTGGATTATTTAAACGATTCAGAGTTTTAAGCTCCCTTGCAACGGAAAATCAATTATCAATTGTTATAGCGACAAATGAAGCAGCAGCGCTTCTTCAACCTCCTGCAGATTTTTTTAGACAAATACAGCTTAGAGTCTCTGTCAGCGATATTATCTCTCCTCAAGATTTGGCCAGAGAATTGGTTTCTAGGGGTTATTCAGCTGCTACATCAATCGAAGAGCCCGGTACATTTTGCAATAGAGGCGAAATTTTCGATTTATTTACGATATCAGGAGAATCTGTTCGAGTTCACTATTTTGACGACATGATCGAAGAAATTTTCCCTATCGATCGATCAACACAAAAAACTATCCGCGACAACAAAATTGAGACTATCTCAATATTTCCTTCTCCCCATATTTTTACAGAAGAGCAATATAGAAACACATTAAGAGAAAACCTTTATAGACCAACACCATCAGAGCGCATCAAGCATGAAAAACGTAAGAATATTTTCTCTGTTCTTACTGATGGTGCAATGTTCGAAAATTATCCCGTTTATAGTTCTCTCTTTTTCAATCAAACACAAACTGTTTTAGATTATCTAGGTGGGCCACTTATCTCGCTAGTTAATGGATTTAGAGTGGCCCAATCTATAACAGAGCTAGATGAGGACCTCCGCAATGACTATTCAAGAGCACTTGAACAGGAAGATTCAGATCTTTTACTTCCAGCTCCAGAGCGGCTCTACCACCAAAACTTTTTAGCTGACCTCGATAAAAGAGGTTTTTTAAGCTTCAATGAAGTCAATATTTCTCAGGACTTATCAGATAATCTTGCCAACTCAATTGCTTTAAAAATTGAAAAGGCATCTGGCTTTTTAAATCGTCATATCAATCCAACTCAAAGTAGATTTGAGTACTTGAAGCAAGTCCTGGCCTTCATTAAGGAGGAGTTCAAATATTCTGGAACTATCATCTTTTCAAGCTCTGCAGAAGGAAGCCTTAAAGAGATCAAGTACCTTTTAGATGAAAATGAAATAACGGGTGAAATTCGCTCTCGAATTCATTTCGAACACTCAAAGCTCTCATCAGGTCTTTTTTATCCTGCTGAAAATATTTTGCTCCTTACAGATGGAGACCTCTTCAGTAGAAAAAAATCAAAGGCAAAAGATCTTAAACCAAAGAACTTAGACCTCTTTGCGGAACAGCTTGCCACTCTTAAAGAGGGCGACTTTGTCATTCACAGCGAGCATGGAATTGGGCTTTATCAAGGTCTTGAATCAATGAGTGTTGGCGACACCCAAACGGATTTTCTTGTTATTCATTACGCTGAGAATGATAAAATTTATGTTCCAGTGTACAAGATGAACCTGATTCAAAAGCACGCAGATAGTACAGCTGGCCTTAAGCCTGCCAATCTCAGGTCAAACAAATTTAGTGGCCTAAAAGAAAGAGCTAAGAACTCTGTAAAGAAGTTAGCATTCGATCTTTTAAAGCTTCAAGCAGAACGTCAATCGTCGCCAGCTTTTGCCTTTTCTGAGCAAAACCACTTAGATAATGAATTTGCTCTGGCCTTTCCATTTGAAGAAACAAATGACCAAAGACTTGCCATAAAAGATGTCTTGGATGCTATGCAAAAGCCGATACCTATGGATCACTTGGTCTGTGGTGATGTCGGTTTTGGAAAAACTGAAGTTGCAATGCGTGCCGCTTTTAAGGCCGTCAATGACGGGAAACAAGTTGCAGTCTTAGTACCGACAACGATTCTGGCCATGCAACACTACAACTCTTTTATTAATAGATTTAAGGATTTTCCAATTAATATTGAATTTCTTTCACGCTTTAAGACACCAAATCAGGTGAAGAAAATTAAAGACGAAGTTCACTCAGGAAAAATTGATGTTCTAATTGGAACCCACAAAATCCTAGCATCAACTCTCGGTTTTAAAGACTTAGGACTTGTTGTTGTAGATGAAGAGCAGCGCTTTGGTGTTGGGCATAAAGAAAAGCTAAAACTGATGAAATCATCGGTGGACTTTTTAACTTTAACAGCGACACCAATTCCTAGGACCATGCAACTTGCATTTCTTGGACTTAGAGATCTTTCACTTATTCAGACAGCTCCTCCAAGAAGGCAATCAATTAAAACTTATCTCATTAAGCAAGACGATCTCACTTTAAAAGCTGCAATTGAAAAGGAGCTTAATAGGGGGGGGCAAGTTTTCTACGTCCATAATCGAGTGAATGATATGGAAGATTTCGCAGGAAAATTAAGAGAACTCGTTCCTAACGCAAAGATTGTCGTTGCTCACGGCCAGATGTCTGAAAGAGAGCTTGAAACTAAAATGAAGGATTTTTATGCTGGTAAATATCAGATCCTTCTCTCTACAACAATTATCGAGTCAGGAATCGATATTCCAAATGCCAACACAATGATCGTAGATCGCGCCGATACATATGGCCTTTCTCAGTTGCATCAGTTACGCGGAAGAATTGGTCGATCAGACCGTAAGGCCTATGCCTACTTTGTCATTCCAAAAGATCGCAATCTTTCTCAAATTGCCGAGTCTAGGCTTAAAGCTCTTCAAACCTATGCTGATATGGGATCCGGTTTCTCAATCGCATCAGCAGACTTAGAAATTAGAGGTGCCGGAGATATCTTAGGAGCGCAACAATCAGGTCACATTGAAGCTGTGGGTCTTGAACTTTATATGGAACTACTAAAAGAAGCTATCCATGAATTGAGGGGTGAACGTACCGTTATTAGACGAGATATTGAAATCAACACACCTTTTGCTAGTTTTATTCCAGCACACTATATTAAGGATTCATCTGAGCGTCTTAAATACTACAAGAGGTTAAGTAACTGCCAAAACCTCGATGAACTTGAACAACTTAAAGAAGACTTAGTAGATATTTTTGGTATTTATCCAAGTGAAATTGAAAATTTATTCACAATCTTGGAAACACGGATCAGTCTTCAGCATATTGGACTTAAATCTATTGCTGTTGCCGGGACGATTGTTTCGCTTCATTTCGACCAGCACATGCTTGACACAAATGTCGCCCTGCGAAACGCGGTGGTCGAAGTCTTTATGAAAAGGCCGAAAGTATACCAATTTACTCCAGATTATCGGGTGATATACACCCATAAAACACAAGTTGATCAAAAAGAACTGTTAAACTTTGCCAAAAATGTTGCACAGCAACTGGTTCCATGTTAGCGTTTTTATTAGGTATATCTTTTTTCAAGGATGGAAAATGAAGAAAATAACTCTAGCACTTGCATCTCTAGTGGTGCTTTCTAGCAGCGCGTTTGCCACAACTGTCGCCACAGTAAACGGTGATAAGATTGACCAAGACGTATTTGATCAGACTTATAAACAAACAAAACTATTTATTACTCATAAAAAAGTTACCAAAGAAACTGTTCTTGACGACCTCATTAACAGACAGCTTGGTATTCAAAAAGCGCTCAAGTTAAAGCTAGATCAAGATCCAACTGTAAAAAGAAAAATGCAAGATGTGCTCTATCACGCAATGATTTCTAAAGATTTAGAGCCGGAGTTCAAAAAAATTAAAGTTACTGAAACAGATATTAAAAAGTATTATGCAGAGTATCCTGAATATCGCACTGCACATATCCTTTTCAGAACCAGAGCAATCCCATCACAACCAGAATCAGAGGAAGCTCTTAAAGCCGCTTGGAAAGTTTACAACACTCTAATGGGTGACCAATCAAAATTCCCTGAACTCGCTGCTAAATTTTCACAGGCCTCAGTAGCTCAAGTGGGTGGAGACATGGGATTTCAACCAGCTATCAAGCTTGCGAAGTCTTATTTCATGGCAATTAAAGGTAAAAAACCAGGATTCATTACAAAGCCAGTGGCATCGCCATTCGGATATCATGTAATTAAGGTAATCGCTGAAAAAGAATACAAGGATATTAACTATCCACTGTATCAAAAGATTGTTTACGACCAAAAACGCGATGCAATCATTGAAGAATACTTCAAAACTTTAAGAAAGGGTGCATCTGTTCAAATTAATAAAAACCTTCTAAAATAACACAGGTTAACTGAAGCAATACAATGGCCGGTTAAATACCGGCCTTTTTTTTTAGCGAGTATTTAATGAAAAAGATTCTACCTCTGATTTTTACCTTCCTTTTTGCTATCAACGCTCAAGCAAAAATTTTAGACAAAATCATTGCTGTTGTTGATGACAAAATTATTACTCTATCAATGGTAAAAAGAATCAAGGCCAATCTTGGGATCAGAAATAATATCGCTCCATTCCTATTCGAAAAGAAAAAATACTCTGACTTCGAAATTGCAGAAAAAATTATTCATACAAAAGTCATCAGAGATAAACTTGCTGAATTTGGTTACGTTGTAACAGATGAGCAAGTTGATGGAAGTATTAAGCAAAAAAATTCTCAACTAGGATTTTCTAAAGCTCAGCTAATTCAAATTTTAAAACAAAATACAATGAGCTATGAAGAATACTTCGAATTCACTCGTGAGCTACTCGAATATACACTATTCGTTGATCGTGTAATCGCACCACTTATCTCTGTAACTGAACAAGAAGTAAAGAATGCGTATTATAAAAAGAATATGAGCAGCAAAACTCTTGCTTTTAAATATGACCTTGTCGACTTCTACTTAGGAAAAGATAAGCTAAAGAAAAAGCAGCTCGCTACTTTCAGAGAAGTACTAATAAAATTTCAAAATACAGGCAATTTACCTAAGGCCTATAGCGGAGTTGAAACCAATACTCTTGGTGAGCTAACAGAAGATGGCCTAACACCAGATCTAAAAAAATTGCTTAAACATACAGATGAGGGAGACTTTTCCGCTCCATTCTTACTCGGTTCTGATTACCATGTTTTCTTCGTTAAAAAGAAAGATCTTGTTGAATCTGAAGACTTCACCTCTCAAAAGAGGACGATTCACATGCAATTAACAAAGAAGGCCACAGAAAAAATGACTGATATATGGTTAAAGCGACAAAAGGGTGGGCACTACGTTAAGTTCTTTAAGTAACTATGATTTTAGTCAGTCAAGGACATGAACAATCTATTGGTCTAGAAGTATTTTTTAAAAGTTTCATTCTTCTTTCTAAAGAAGAACAAAAGCTATTCAAGCTGGTTGCCGACAAAAACTCTATTTTGAGAACTTTAAACTCGTTGAAGTTTAACTACGAAATATCGAATTCCTCCGTCACCTTTGGCAATTCTATAGTCTGCTTTGAACAATTTGATGATAATCAACAAGTACCACAATCTACAAATTCTCTTAACAGATGTCTCGAAATCATCAATCACGCGCGAGATATTTTGCTAACCCTTCCAACATCAAAAGATCAACTCATTGATGAGGGTAATTTAAGAGCAGGGTATACCGAGTTTCTTAGGGCCAGATATAATGTCGCAGATACGGCCATGGTTTTCTCTTCTGAGAATGATCATTACTTACTCGTGACAGATCACATTCCACTAGCTGAAGTTACAAAAACAATTACTGAAGACTTGATTATTAGAAAAGTAACTAACACGATTGAAGGATACAATAAGTACTTTAGTCATTTTGATGAAATTCTTTTCGCTGGAATTAATCCGCATGTGGGAGAAAATGGGATACTCGGTAGTGAGGATTGCGTGGTATCAAATGCCATAGAACAATTAAAAGTTCAGTATCCGAATGTATCTTTCAAAGGTCCATTTTCTGGGGACACACTACATTTTCATAACAATCAATCAACACAACTAAAAGTCTATATGTATCACGACCAAGGTTTACCAATTTTCAAAGCATTGAATGGTACCGTTGGCCTAAATATTTCACTCGGTCTACCTTTTCTAAGGATGAGTGTAGATCATGGAACAGCATTTGAGCTCTATCAAAAAGATAGTGCTGACTACCAAGGAGCACTGTACTTGTTAAAAAGAGCAGTGGCATCTCATCAGAGAATTCAAGGATAAATTATGTCATTGAATGAAATTGTTGTTACTAAAGCAAAAGAACACAATCTAAAGTCGGTCAACGTTACCATACCAAAAAATACTTTAACGGTAATAACGGGTCCATCTGGATCAGGAAAATCGTCTCTGGCCTTTGATACCATTTATGTTGAGGGACAACGCCGCTATATTGAATCACTTTCTTCATACGCAAGACAATTCTTAGGTCAATATCAACCACCTGATGTTGAATCGATTTCTGGTCTTTCACCAGCTATCGCAATCGATCAAAAAACCAGTAGCAAAAATCCAAGATCGACTGTTGGTACAGTTACTGAGATTTACGATTATATGAGGGTTCTCTTTTCTCGCGCAGGTACACTTTATTGTCCTGAGACAGGTGAAGAGATTATTAAATATTCAGCGGCTCAAATTGTTAAACGTCTTTTGAAAGAACCTGAAAAAACAAAAATTCAAATTCTTGCGCCTGTTGTTCAAACAAAATCAAGTAGTTTGAAATCAGAAATTTCGAAATTCTTAACCATGGGATTTTCAAGAGCAAGAATTGATGGCGAAGTTGTTGTGCTTGAAGACGGACTTAAACTAACCAAGAAGAAGCACGACATTCAAATTGTTATCGATCGAATAGTCATCAAAGATGGCATTAGAACGAGACTTTCTGACTCTATCGAATATGGATTGAAAATTGGAGAAGGAACAATTGTTGTTCTGATCAATGATGAAGAGCTCACTTTTAGTGAAAACAACATGTCTCCAACAACCAAGCAAGTTTACCCCGATCTTGAGCCACAACTTTTTTCATTCAACTCACCCATTGGGGCATGTCCAGAGTGTAATGGGTTAGGTGAGAGTAACGTTCTTGATCCAAAATTAATGATTCTGGATCCTAATTTATCAATTTCTCAAGGAGCTGTTCTTCCGATTGCTAAGAAGAACTCGTTTTTTTATAAAATGTTTTTAGTCGTTGCTGAAGAAGAGGGAATAAGCCTCACAACGCCATATAAAAACTTATCAGATGAGTTCAAACAACTATTGTTCTATGGAACTCAAAAAGAGTACACATTCTCTTTTGTATCAGAGAACTCAAAGTTTGACTTTAAAAAGAACTTTAAAGGTATTATCGCCTGGCAACATAAGAAGTATCACAATACTTCATCAGAGAAAGCGCGCAAAGAAATTGAAAAATATATGATCATTAAGACTTGTCCGCTTTGCCAAGGAAATAGACTTAATCAAGTCGCAAGCTCTACAAAGATTGACGGCCATAACATCACTGAACTCTCGTCGATGTCAATCGCTTCACTCAGCGATTTCATGAATAAAGTAAAACTTGATGGCGAAAAAAAGATTATTGCTGAGAAACTTTTAAAAGAAATTAGAGCAAGACTTCAATTTCTTATCGATGTTGGTCTCGATTATCTAACGCTTCATAGGCCAGCAATGGGGCTATCTGGTGGAGAAAGTCAGCGTATTAGACTTGCCACTCAAATTGGATCTGCCCTCACAGGCGTTCTCTATGTTTTAGATGAACCTAGTATTGGTCTTCATCAGCGCGACAATGAAAAATTAATTGCTACCCTCAAGTCCCTTCGTGATCTTGGAAATACAGTACTCGTTGTAGAACATGATGAGGACACGATGTGGGAAAGTGATCACTTGATTGATATGGGGCCAGGAGCAGGTACTCATGGCGGGAAAATTGTTGCAGAAGGTACGCCTAAAGAAGTCGCGAAGGTAAAGAATTCTCCTACAGGAAAATATCTGTCTGGAAATATCTCGATTGAAGTTCCAAAGAAGAGAAAGGAATTTAAAAAATTCATTAAACTCTTTGGTGCGAAACACAACAATCTTAATACAATTGATGTTAATTTCCCACTGGGGGGACTCGTCTGTATAACAGGGGTTAGTGGCTCTGGAAAATCAACCCTCGTTCATGAAGTGCTAATTCCTGCCATAAAAAACTACATGTCCTCAGGACTTAATCCAATTTATGATCGCGAAAACTATCGCGCGATTAGTGGCGTGAACGAAATAAAGCAAGTTATAGATCTCGACCAATCTCCAATTGGTAGAACTCCAAAATCTAATCCTGCAACCTATTCTGGAGTTTTCGATGAAATTAGAAAGCTCTATTCTCTGACTCCAGAATCTAAGGCCAGAGGTTATAAATCGGGGCGCTTTAGTTTCAATGTCAAAGGTGGCCGATGTGAAGAGTGTGAAGGTAATGGTGTAAAGAAAATTGAAATGCATTTCTTGCCAGATGTTTATATTACCTGCGATGAGTGTAAAGGCACTCGATTCAATCGAGAGACATTGAGTATTCTCTATAAAGGGAAAAATATTTCTGATATCCTCAACATGACAATTGATGAGGCCTATGAATTTTTCAAAAATCACCCCAAAATTGAAAGAATATTGGGAACACTCGTTGGAGTAGGGCTTGGCTATATGAAGCTCGGGCAACCTGCAACAACTCTATCTGGTGGTGAAGCACAGCGCCTCAAACTATCGAGTGAACTTGCTAAAAAGACTCGTGGTCATTGTCTTTATATTCTCGATGAGCCGACCACAGGACTTCACTTTCAAGATGTAAAAATACTGATGGAAGCACTATCTCAATTGATTGCTAAAGGGCATTCTATCCTAATTATTGAACACAATCTCGATGTTATAAAGCTGGCCGACTGTGTAATTGATTTAGGCCCAGAGGGGGGAGATAAAGGTGGCAATATTGTTGCTGTTGGAACTCCAGAGCAAGTAGCACAAAATCCAAGTTCATATACTGGAAAATTTCTCAAAAAAGTGTTGAAGAAAAAATGATTGCAATTTCTGACTCAAATGATGAACGTGTACAAGAATTTTTAACTCTTAGAAATAAGGACACTGGTGAATACATTCTCTGCGATAGTGAGAAGGTTGTTAATAAACTTTTTACTACAAATTTAAAGATCGAAAAAATCTTTGTTACAGAAGAATACTACAATGAGAATAAAGAAAAGCTAGAATCAAAAGTTGATCGCCAATCACTCTTTGTAGCTGATAAAAAATTAATCGAACAAATTGTTGGTTATAAGCTTCATCACGGCGTTATGGCAAAGGCTAAGGCCCCTTTAGACACTCCTCTTAATAAGCTCGATGATCGTATTATTGTTTTAAATGGAATTACGTCACCCGAAAACGTCGGCGCAATTTTGAGAAGCTCAACCGCCTTCGGTATTAACTCCATCATTGTAGATTCTAAATCTGCTTCTCCACTTCTAAGAAGGGCAATTCGAGTTTCTATGGGGAATGTCTTTTTTTCAAAATTACACCACTGCCAATCCCTTGATGAACAACTACTTGAATTGCAAGAAAAGGGTTATCAAATATTTGGTACGGCCAATGAGCCTAATTCAATCGACCTTGAAGATATGGATTTTCCTAATAAATGTGCTCTAATTATTGGCTCTGAAGGGTGGGGGATGGATGCTAGTGTACGCAACCGCTGTTCTCAAACCATTAAAATCACAATAAATGAAGATGTTGCTCACCTCAATGCGGCCATGGCGGCCACAATCTTCTCATACCGTCTCAAAAATTCATCAAGTTAGATTATTACTTTATAGACCGTTTCAATTATACTTTATCCTTCAGAGGAATAAGATAGAGATATATCAACTTTAGGAGTTCAGATGAAAAAGCTAGTTTTACTACTTTCAGCACTATTCATGTTTTCTGCATTTGCCATTGAAGAGATTTCTGTGGGAGATCTCAAGGACATTACTGAATCAAATGCTAATGACTACGTTGTAATCGATGTTAGAACTCCAGCAGAATACGAAGCAGGCCATATTGAAGGTGCTGTTTTAATTCCCCTACAGGTTATTGAAAACCAAGTTGATTACATCACTGAAAATTTTGGTGATCAAAAGATCTATCTTATCTGCCGAAGCGGCAGACGTTCCTCTATTGCATATGGGATTCTCGAGAAGTTCAACCTCAATGTTTTTAACGTTAAAGGTGGTATGAACGCTTGGAACTCCCTGTCTCATTAATTATTACCCATTTCGGGTCATCTATTGCAAGCCCCCTTCTAATCCACAGCAAGGGGGCTTTTCTTTATTCTAATTTCAACTTATCCTATACCTATCAATTATTTGGAGAAGTATATGAGTTCAGTCAATAAATGGGCATTGATCACAGGTGCATCAAGTGGTTTTGGAATAGATTTTTCACACATTATGGCCAGGTTGGGATTGAACCTTGTCATCGTTGCTAGACGAGTCGATCGCCTCAATGAACTGAAACATCAAATCGAAAAAGACTACAATGTTAAAGTTGAAGTTATTTCTTTAGACCTTTCAAATGTTGGCGCAGGACACGAGCTTCACGATCTTATTGAACTTAAAGAGATTCAAATCAGCTATTTAATTAATAACGCTGGATTTGGAATATATGGTGAAGAAATTGACAATGATCTATCTAAAATAGATGAGATGATGCGCCTGAATATTGTAACCTTAACTGACCTCTGTCATCTTTATGCAAAAAAAATGAAAGAGCAGGGTCATGGCAGGATTCTTAATCTCGCATCTCTGGCCGCTTTTCAGCCCTGCCCAGGATATGCTTCATATGCTGCAACAAAATCCTATGTTTTAAACTTTAGCCAGGCGTTAAATCATGAACTCAAAAACCATGACGTTACTGTAACAGCGCTATGTCCAGGTCTAACAGAAACTGAGTTTATGAAAGTTGCAGGTCAGGGGATTAGCTTATACTCACGTATGGCACTAATGAAAAGCTTTCCCGTTGCTCATGCTGGAATTAAAGGAATGTTTGCGGGACAGCAATTTGTTGTTCCTGGATTTTTTAATAAGTTCAATGTTATTCTTCTGAGACTTATTCCAAGAAGTTTCTATGCCAGATTTGTTTCTCTCTTTCTTAAAGAATAAAAGGAACTAGTGATCCATAATTTTGTTCGAGAATATTACCGATAACAGATTCATTACTTGTTATCCCAAATGAAGAGTAAACTTTTCCATCAGCATCAACAATTATCTTATTGTTCTCTGATCTTGAAGTCCTAAGAAGTTTGCTAATGCTATTTTGATGACCGCTAACTACAACACTTTTGCTGTAAACTTTATTAATTGCGACAAGTAGTGATTTGATCTCTTCAGAGCTTAGTAGATTTTCTTGCGAAAAATTTACCATTTCACTATTTGGAACGATGAATTCAATTGAATCAACAATAGTATTAAATACTTTTACAAACATATTGATAGATTCAAGACCGGAATTTTGCTTGAAAAGTCTAAATGATGCTTTTATCTTTACTTTTCTTCTATGTTCCTCGAGTTCATAGTGAGTATCGCGAATATTCTTGTAAACCGAATCAAATAGCTTGGCCGGAGAGGCATGGATATCTCTGTATTCACTTCCCGACGAAGCATCAATGCTTATCTCAATTTCATTTCTTTCTGAATAATACTGCGAAAGTAGGACAGCAATTTCCTTAAGGGGACCTAGACCTTTAGTATTAAAACTTACTGAATGTCCAAGCGTAAGAATAAACTCAGTCAAAGGGATGATGTCCACATAACTTAATGGATCACTATTAAATCCATTGAAATTAAAATGAATCCCAGTGTTTGGTATAGAGCGAATAAATTTTTTGTAATCGTTTAATTCTAGAGTGATTGAACTACGCTCTTTAGAGGCACCAAGGCAATGCGGGCAAGCCATTCCAAAGCAGTGCTGTCCAGGATGCAGTTCTATAGTGATTTCATTGTATTTCGCAATCATAATTATTTACAAATGCTAACCGATTAATGGATTTATGGCCTTTGTAAATAATCAAAAAATATTTGCAATTTCTAAAGATAGGCAAAAAAAAGGGCCTTTAAAGGCCCTAAGTATTAGATATTTGAAAGAAGCGAACTCATTTCGATTGCTGCCATAGCAGCATCCCAACCTTTATTGCCGGCCTTAGTTCCCGCCCTCTCAATTGCTTGCTCAATGGTATCAGTTGTAATCACACCAAAGATTACTGGAACACTAGTATCCAGAGAAACCTTAGCAGCTCCTTTTGAAACTTCAGAACAAACGTAATCAAAATGAGGGGTTGATCCTCTGATAACAGCACCCAAAGTAATTACAGCGTCATATTTTTTACTCGCTGCAAGCTTTTGTGCAACTAACGGAATTTCAAACGCTCCAGGAACCCAAGCAACATCAACGTCTTTCTCAACGTTACAGCTATGGCGTTTCAAACAATCTTCAGCTCCGCCTAAAAGTTTTGATGAGATAAACTCATTAAAACGCGCAACAACTATTGCGTATTTTTTTCCAGATGCATCTAAATTACCTTCTAAAAAATTCATACTATATCTCCTGAATTATTATTTAAGTTGTTCTGGAAGAAGATGACCCATACGATCTCTTTTAGCTTCCATATAGTTCAAATTATGGTCATGAATGCAGATCTCTGTTGGAACACGTTCCGCAATATCAATTCCATATTCTTTCAATCCAAATACTTTCTCTGGATTATTAGTCATCAATCTGACACTTTTAACGTTTAATTTTTTTATCATTTGAGCAGCAAAAGAGTAGTCTCTTAAGTCTGGATCAAACCCCAATGCAATATTTGCATCCACAGTATCAAGACCAGTATCCTGAAGCCTGTATGCCCTTATTTTATTGGGCAAACCAATACCTCTCCCTTCTTGTCTCATATAAAGCAATAGACCGCGCCCAGCAGCTTCAATTGCTTTCATAGCACTTCCAAGTTGATCACCACATTCACAGCGCATTGATCCAAATAGATCACCAGTAAAACATTCTGAATGTACTCTTGTTAAAACAGGATCTGCTGAAGAGATATCACCTTTATAAATTGCAACGTGATGTTCACCTGAATTGATGGTGCTTTCAAAAACTTTTAATTTAAAATCTGATCCATACTTATTTGGGAAATCGATTTCTTCACAATCAGTACAAATAGAATCGTGCTTCTTTCTATATTTAATTAAATCTGCGATGGTGACGAGTTTAAGCCCATGCTTTTTAGTAAAAGCAAAAAGCTCTTCTCCACGAGACATCGTTCCATCTTCACTTAAAATTTCGCAAATAAGTCCAACAGATTTCATTCCTGCCAATCGTGCGAAATCCACAGCTGCTTCAGTATGTCCGTCTCTCACTAAGACGCCATCATCCTTTGCAATTAGTGGAAAGATGTGACCTGGCTTCGCAAATGTATTTGCAGACGCTTCATCTTTAGTTAATGCCAGAACAGTATCAGATCTATCTTTACATGAGATACCTGTTCCACCTTCTAACAAATCAATAGAAACTGTAAATGCTGTTTCATTTTGCGAATTGTTACTTTTGACCATCGGCTCAAGTCCAAATCGATCAGCGTCACTTTTTGTAATTGGAGCACAGATTAATCCACGACCATAAGTTGCCATAAAATTGATAGCTTCGGGAGTTACCATTTCCGCGGCCATGATAAGGTCACCTTCATTTTCACGGCACTCATCATCCATAACAACAATCATTTTTCCAGCGCGAATATCTTCGATTGCACTCTCAATAGAACTAAGTTCAATCATCTCTAGAATCCTTTTGAGCTCAGCCAATCTTCAGTAATATTTGATGAAGAAGATGGTTGCTCCTTTTCAAATCCAAGGAGGCGCTCAACATATTTAGCAATAACATCAACTTCGATATTGACCTTATCACCGATATTTTTATTTCTTAAAATTGTATTTTCAAAAGTATGAGGAATAATCGACACAGTCACTTTATTGCCTTCAAGATAAGCGACTGTGAGGGAAATACCATCAATTGTTATTGATCCCTCAGCTACAACATACCTTAAAACCTCAGTTGGAAGTGTAATACTCACCAAATAATTATTACCCTTTGCAATTATTCCTGTTAGGGGAGCGACACAGTTCACATGCCCTTGAACAATATGGCCACCTAAACGATCACTCACTCTCAGTGCAAGCTCCATATTTACTTCTTGACCAACTTTTAAACTTCCCAAAGTTGTTTTATCTAAGGTGGTATGAACGGCTTGAACAGTGAAACTATCAATAGAGACAGCTGTTGCTGTTTGACAAACACCATTGATAGCAACGGAATCATCTATTTTAATTTCAGAAATTAGACTAGTGGAAGACACAACTATTTCGGCCCCCTCTGTATTAGGAGTTACTCTCTTGATCTTTCCAATCTCTTTCACAAGTCCAGTAAACATCTACAGCATTCCTTGAATTAAAACTTGGTTGCCAATATTTTTAACTTCCACTTTCTTTAGGTCTATTGCTTGCGCCATTTTAGTAAATTGTGTTCCTTCAAATGATGAAGGTCCATTACCAATAATTTTTGGAGCAATAAAAATAGAAACACGATCCGCTAATTTCTCTTCAATAAATGAAGTCGCAAGTTTTGACCCACCTTCTAATAGGAGTGATGAAATTTTTAATTTTCCAATTTCATATAAAGCATCTTTTAGGGTATCAGCTCCGATCAAATGAATTTTTCTATCTTCGATTAATTTCTTAAGAGATGGTTTTAATGCTGTAATTTTATTTGGTGAAGTAACAATAATAGTTTTATTAGTATGACCATCAGCTAGAATTTTTAGGTCCCAATTCATTTCTGCTGGATCTCCCACTACGATCCGGTAGGGGAGTTTGCCTTGATTATCAACATGTCTGATATCGAGAGATGGATTATCAGCATTTAACGTTCCTCTTCCAACCATGACTGCAGAGTGAGCAAAACGCATATAATGGACAACTGTTCTTGCACTCTCGTCGGTAATCCATTTTGAGTCACCTGTAGCTGTTGCAATTCTTCCATCTAAGGTTTGCGCCATCTTCAAATGAACAAATGGAAGGCCAGTAGAAATATATTTGAAGAAAACTTCATTTAGCTTTTCACCTTCTTCTTGTAAAATTCCACTTTCAACTTCAATCCCATGTTGGCGAAGAATTTCTAATCCTTTACCAGCAACTTCTGGATTAGGGTCTAGATTAGATACTACGACTTTTTTTATTTTCGAACGGATGATCAAATCTGTGCAAGGAGGAGTCTGTTTATTGGTGTGACAACAAGGTTCCAAGGAACAATAAAGTGTGGCACCTTCTACTGATTCAGTAGCAGAGGCAATTGCATTTGGTTCAGCATGAGCTTCGCCATACTTTTGATGATACCCCTTACCAATTATGCGATCTTCTTTTACTAGCACGGCACCCACCATAGGATTAGGCGCAACAAATCCCAAACCTAGTCTGGCCTGCTCAAAACAGAGTCGAATGTACTTCTCATTTAGGTCCATTATTTGTCCTTTAAAAGTGGCCCTACCTTACACCAATTTCACCTATTTACCCAAGTTTTTGTGTAATATTTCCCTATTTCCAACTCATTTAAGAGGTGATAATTTAGGCCAATTCAAGTCGAGGTAAGAATGAAACCAACTCTTATTTTAGTTCTTTTAATTTTGAATAGTTATGCCTTTGCTAAGTCGGCAACTGTACAAATTCAAGATATTTGTTCAAATAAAGTACTATATAGTTTTTCACAGCAGTTTGTAGGTGAGACCAGTGTTTCTGAAATGACCCTCAAATCTTTTACTGAGAATATGATTCCTTTCCTCGGTGCAAAAGAGGGACTCAATTCAATTCTCGGTACCCCAACTGGGCTTGAAGCACTAGAAGTTCTAAGTGATACGCAGATGAGAGCATACGGTTGGTGTTTTACAGTAGATGGCAATCTTTCTCCAGAGATGATGCATCAAACTTTCATTGAAGACGATGCTACTATCACTTGGTTCTACGGATTTACTTTTTACGATGCAGGTGAGTGGAGTGGTATCTGTACCCCTGCTCACACAGTGTCAAAATGTAACACCCTTTTCTAGCCGGCCGGTGCCATCTGTGCACCAGTGCTATTTGACTCACCCATAACTTTTTTACACAAGCTCTTTTTTTATAGTGTTTCCGCGGTTACACTCAGCGTTATATTTTTGGCATGGTACTTGCTTTATTTAAAATATCCAAACAAAGCGAACGGATTTCGCAAATGTTTTTGCAAATCCAAACCATCTCGTGATGGCAAAAAGGGAGAGAGAAATGAGATTGATGACAGGTTTAGTTTTAGTAGCAGGAAGTCTTACTGTAGCGGGAGCAGCAAACGCAATCACTCCAGCAAAGCTTTGTAAGCAGATTACAAATTTAAACTCATACTACGGGCAACAATGTGTAAAGGTTCTGGTTGCCAATGATATCTCACCTCAGGCAGCAGAAATCTGCTCTGCCGTAGCTGAGCACAATGTAGCTCAAGCAATAGACTGTATGAAGGTAGTTGCTGATAAAGAGGTTGAGAGACCAGCAGTTGAACTTTGTTCTAAGGTAGCAAATGTTAATACATTCTACGGAGTACAGTGTGCAAAAAAGGTAGCCGACCAAACGTTTATGAATGGATCTCTACAAATTTGTGACACTGTTGGAAAATACAATGTCGCCCAAGCTGTTGATTGTGCAGGTAAGGTTGCAAATAACCGCTTTAGACCCTCAGCAGTTGAATTTTGCTCACAAGTAGCTGATTTCAACTCTTTCTACGGAGTTCAATGCGCTGAAGAATTGGCAAATAAAAACTTCAAAGCAGCAGTTGTTGAGGTTTGCTCAAATATCGCAAGTAGAAATGTTGTTCAAGGGATCCAATGTATGAAGGATGCAGCAAGACCAATGAACGATGATGTAATTGTTGACGACGACTTTGACTCACCATCAAACGATTTCACTGTAGAAGTATCAACTAGTGAACTAAAAGCAATGATGATCAAAATCAATACTGCAATCAAAGCTACAAAGAATGGAAATTCTAAAAGAGCACTAGAAATGCTTCAAGAGCTTAGAAAACAAGTAAAGCAAGTTCAAAAATAAGATATCAATCCCTACATATCGAAAAATAGAAAGGCCCTCGTATGAGGGCCTTTGTTGTATCTTTTTTTCTTATTTCTTTCTTACGCAAGGAAAGTAGAGATAAGTGTGAAGATAACAAGAGATTCCATAAGAGCTAGAGCAAGAATCATTGGTGTTTGAATCTTGTCTGCTGCACCTGGATTTCTCGCGATACCTTCAAGAGCTGCTGAAGCTGCTCTAGATTGTGATGCTGTACCTCCATAAGCAGCAAGACCCATGGCTAGGAAATAACCTAGTTTCATGTAATCTGTTGCTTTTGATGCTTCACCTTCTGCTGCGAAAGCAAGTACTGGTAATGCAAATGCTGCAAGAGCGATTAGTAGTTTTCTCATTTTAAACTCCTTTTCAATTAATGAGCGTGAGCATGCTCACCATGATCGTGATGAGGCATTGCTAGCGCGATATAAACCATACTTAACATTGTAAATACATATGCTTGGATAAAACAAACAAGTAGACCTAGTAGATAAAATGGGATCGGTACCAAAAATGGAGCTAGATCAGTAAAGATCGAAAGAACCAAGTGGTCACCCATCATATTTCCTCTAAGACGCAGCGCAAGTGAAACAGGTCTAATAAAGTTTGAAATAATTTCGATTGGAAAAATCAACACGGCCATGTACCAAAGTGGCCCAGCAAAGTGTTTAAAGTAATTCAAAGTCCCATTAGTTTTACAACCTTTAAGGTTATAGAAAATAAATGAAAATGCACCAAGGGCAAAAGTAGTACTCAAATGCTCTGTTGGTGGTAGAAAACCAGGTACAAGACCAATTAAGTTCATGAGGAGAATCACTAAAAAGATAATCGCAACAAACGGAAAATAAACTGGAGCATATCTATCTCCGAGAACCATCTTACACTGCGAATAGATAAATGAACCGTATGCTTCCACAAAGTTTCTATAAGATATTCCTTTATCAGGAATAATGATGTTCTCAACTTTTGACAATTTTGAACGGTATAGAAGTCCACCTAAAATAACTAGTGCCCCAACAACTGCAAAAGTTAAGACATGCTCAGCAACTGGTAAGTGAAATTTGTGAATAATTGTTGATATCCAAGTAAAACCGCCACTTGCAAATGCTAGGGCAGGAGATAGCAACGCGGCAATAAAAAATCCCTTTTTCATTGTTCGACCTTTTTTTCGATACTATAAAACATTACAAAAATTAATAATATGTAATTAATAACAGGTATTATAACCCGTTTCCCCATAAACTGCTCACAAAAAACTAGCCCCGCGGCTAAAATAATTAGCTTACCTATAAATGCGGCAATGATTTTCTTCATTGGCCTTTCCTTAGGGCACTCTAGATATGCAGGGTTGAGGAGTTCAGTCACTCCATAAACCAACATTAGCTGATTTAGTAGAGTAAAAAGGTAGGCCAATAAAATGGCAAATATTTCCATTCTATTGATCGATAGAAGCAGTGAACCTCCCACAATTGGGATTGAGCCAATAAAATACTTCTTTAAATTAATCTTTATTCTTGAAGCCATAGTAGACCATTAAAAAGATAGTGTTACCTACAATAAGTAGGAATAGTATGATTGCAACAGTACGACTAATCAACCCAAGTTTGACTAATTCCATTGTTCCAAGGGCAGAGATAAAAATCGTTCCAGGAAGACTAAGCGCAAGTCCCAAAGTTTTGACCCATTTTTGATCAAACTTCATCATTATCTTTTCCTCGAAACTTTTCTGTCATAAATAGAGTTTAATCTACTTTGAATAACGCCGGTATTTGGATACTCACCTAATAGCGAGTAATAAAGATTATAGGCCTCTTTTAGCTTTTCCATTGTTTCATAGGCATTTGCCATCAAAAATTTGGTCTTAATGATTTCATCTTTGCGTTTTTCACGTTGGATGTACTCATTCCAATAAGCAATGGCACGAGACCATTTCTCTTGGCGAAAACTAATCATCCCTAATTGATAAATCGATTTAACAAAATATTTATGAGTTGAATTCTTACTGATTTTAGTAAAGACTTCAGCTGATTTTTCTAATTGATTACTGCTCAAATATGAAAGACCCAAACGATATTGATAGAAGTCAAAGTTCTTAAGCCTAGGTGTAAAATTGACGAGCATCTCATAACTTTTAGCACTTTCATAAAATTTCTTGTTATAAGAAAACTGAATGTCTGCTATTTTTTCTTCGGCCTTTACCAGCCAAAGAGGACTTTGATAGATTTTTTTAATTTTTTTAAAATAATCAAGTCCTTTATCGTAATTAGACAATTGAATTGCGTAAAGCTCTCCCAATTGGAAATAGATCTTTACTTTGATTTCGTTAGATGGATTTTCATCCAAGATTTGCTCGTACTTTATAATCGCACGATCATAGTTTTGCTCCATCAAGAATTTTTGAGCTTGAATGATCTCTTTATAGAGCTTAGGAGTGAAGTCACAAGATACAAAAAGGGCGGCGACAAGAGTCACCGCCCAAAGTTGTATTTTATTCGCTATCTTCATTATCCTCTTCAATAACTTTCTCAACAGCTACGACTTTTTCACCATCTTTAAGACGAATGATACGTACACCTTGAGTAGTTCTTCCCATCAATGAGATACCAGCAATACCAGTTCTAATAACTTGCCCCTTGTCTGTAATGATCATGAGGTCATCTTTATCACACACTGGCTTGATTTCTATAATGTCACCATTCTTATCAGTTAAGCGCATTGCAAGAATACCTTTACCGCCTCTAGATTGCTTACGATACTCACTTGATTGAGTTCTCTTTCCATAGCCATTTTCAGTAACAGAAAGGATTTCCATATTATCGTCAATGATTTCCATTCCGATAATTTTTTCAGTTGCATCAAGAGTAATGCCTTTAACACCTTGAGATACTCTACCCATTGGACGAGCATCTTCTTCAGCAAAACGAATAATTTTACCCGAAGTGGAGCAGAGAAGAACATCTTTTGAACCATCTGTAACACGAACTCTAAGAAGGTTATCACCATCTTGAATCTTAATTGCTCTAAGACCAGATTGTTTAATATTTTTGTACTCTTCAAGCGCTGTTTTCTTAACAAGACCTCTTTCTGTAGCGAAGATGAGGTATTTATTAGAAATATCATCAGGAAGAATAACAATTTCTCTAATCTTCTCGCCTGAAGCAATCTGTACAAGGTTAGCAATATTTCTACCTTTAGAAGTTCTTGTACCCTCTGGAATATTATAAACCTTTCTTGAGAATACTTGTCCACGTGATGTAAAGAACAGTAGGGTAGAGTGAGTATTAGCGGTAAAGATATCAGTAAAAAAATCATCCTCTACATTGTTTGAACCTTTTACACCGGTACCACCGCGTTTCTGTGTTTTATAAGTATCGATGGCCATACGTTTGATGTAACCTTTATGCGTAATAGTTACAATGACCTCTTCCTTCTTAATAAGATCTTCTAACTGAATTTCATCCGCTTTAGCGATAATTTCAGTTTTTCTTTCATCACCATATTCTTCTAATACGTGATCAAATTCTTCACGAATAATACCTCTAATAAGATCTTCAGACCCAAGAATTGCTTCCAAACGAGCTATCTCTTTCATAATATCTTCGTAGTCTTTAACAATCTTATCTCTTTCAAGACCAGTCAGACGTTGAAGTTTCATATCGAGAATAGCTTGCGCTTGAATCTCTGATAGAGTGTATTTACTCATCAACTGCTCACGAGCTTGTTGTGGCCCGTCAGACTTTTTGATCAGTTCAACAATTGGATCGATATTTTCAACTGCAATTTTTAAACCTTCTAAAATATGAGCTCTTGCTCTTGCTTTTTCTAGTTCAAATACAGTTCTTCTGATTACAACTTCACGACGGTGATCAATAAATGCCTGAAGTTGATCCTTGATATTCATAATCTTTGGTGAACCATTATTGATCGCAAGGAAGATAATACCAAATGATACTTGAAGTTGAGTGTGCTTAAATAATCTATTTAGAATTACAGATGCAATTTCTCCTGTTTTAAGATCGATTGCAATACGGATCCCTTCTTTTGAAGATTCATCCCGAATATCTGAAATTCCAGTAATTGTTTTTGCATTAACAAGCTCAGCAATTTTTTCAATTACCTTAGCTTTGTTAACTTGATACGGAATTTCAGTAACAACAATTCGTTCTCTATCAC
Organism: Bacteriovoracaceae bacterium; assembly: GCA_965140515.1. Lineage (GTDB taxonomy): Bacteria > Bdellovibrionota > Bacteriovoracia > Bacteriovoracales > Bacteriovoracaceae > JAGLCH01. The sequence goes on from OZ223251.1 coordinate 610,756, forward strand.
GACCAAAAGACTCAATATCAGTTTTAGCTCTAATTTGAATGATCCCCTTACCATTGTGGTAAGCTGATTTAATTCCTTCTGTACCATGAATAGCAGCACCTGTTGGAAAATCAGGTCCTGGCATAATAGTCATTAAATCATTGATTGTTGTTTCTGGCTCATCCAGTAATTTAATCAAGCAATTCATTGTTTCAGTTAAATTATGTGGAGGAATATTAGTTGCCATACCAACCGCAATACCTGCTGACCCATTAACAAGTAGGTTAGGGATCTTAGTTGGTAGAACTTTTGGTTCTTTTAGTGAGTCATCAAAGTTTGGCTGCCAATCAACAGTTTCTTTTTCGAGGTCGCGAAGCATATCTTCACCGAAACGCTTCATTCTGATTTCGGTATAACGCATGGCCGCTGCATTATCACCATCGATCGAACCAAAGTTTCCTTGTCCATCAACTAGAGGATAACGAAGCGAGAAGTCTTGTGCCATACGAACGATAGTATTATACACAGCTGAGTCACCGTGTGGGTGGTACTTACCGATAACATCACCAACAACCCTTGCTGATTTAAGGAAAGGTTTATTATGGAAGTTACCTAATGAGTACATTGAGTACAAACATCTTCTATGCACTGGTTTAAGACCGTCACGAACATCAGGAAGTGCACGACCTACGATTACAGACATTGCGTAATCAAGGTAGCAATCTTTCATCTCATCTTGAATATTGATCTGCTCAATATTCCCGTGAGCTATTTCTTTTTCATTTGCAGGTTTTTTAGTATCGTCAGACATATCGATCTATCCTTAATTAAACATCTAGGTTCTTAACGTTAAGAGCATTGTCCTCAACGAAAATTCTTCGTGGTTCTACTTGATCACCCATCAATACAGAGAAAGTTTGGTCCGCTTCAATTGTATCTTCTACAGCTACTTGAAGTAATGTTCTATTCTCTGGATTCATTGTAGTTTCCCACAATTGATCCGGGTTCATTTCACCAAGACCTTTATAGCGTTGAATATAAGCACCCTGTTTACCATCATTAAGAATATAATTTGAAAATTCTGTAATAGACTTGAATTCTTTTTCACCTGTTTTTTCTTTGATAACTTTAAAATTAGAATCAAGGAATTTTTTTACACCTTCAAAACTATTGTGAAGATCAGCGAATTCTGGAGAAGCAAGAAAGTATTCATTTAACTTAAACTTTTTAGTACGTGCTGTTGTACGAACCTCAATCTTTATCATGTGGGAGCTATGTTGTGGATCTTCAACAATTTCAAACTGGTAATTTCTCAGAGTTCTCGCAGCTTGCTCTTTAAAGAACACGTTAAGTTTTTCAATTTCTGCTTCAATTTTTGATCTGTCTCTTAAGGAGTCTGAATTAATTTCAGATTCTTCAACAATTTTTCTAAGTAAAATACTGTCAAAATTAACATCGTAAGATTCTACAGTTTGTGAATAATGCCTAAATTTATTCACGATAAACTTAGCTTTCTCAGCGTCAATTTCTTCTCCATTAACAAATATTTCCGCGTTATCCACAGAGTTATTCACAAGAAATTCATCTAACTGAGTATCATCTTTTAGGTAAGTTTCAGTTTTACCTTTTTTATATTTGTATAGAGGTGGTTGAGCGATATAAATATGACCACTTTCCACAAGTTCAGGGAAGTGGCGGTAAAACAATGTGAGTAACAAGGTTCTAATGTGAGCGCCGTCAACATCCGCATCGGTCATAATAACAATTTTATGGTAGCGAAGTTTAGAGATATCAAAAGAATCTTTTCCAACACCAGTACCAAACGCTTGAATCATATTTTTGATTTCTTGACTGGACAATACTTTGTCATATCTAGCTTTTTCAACGTTTAAAATTTTACCTTTTAATGGAAGAATCGCTTGTGTTCTCCTATCACGTCCTTGCTTTGCGGATCCACCCGCAGAGTCCCCTTCCACGATATAGATTTCACATTGAGCAGGATCTTTTTCTTGACAGTCGGCCATTTTACCAGGAAGACCACTCATGGAAAGAACTGATTTTCTTCTTGTAAGCTCACGCGCTTTTCTTGCGGCTTCACGAGCAGCAGCAGCATCAACAGATTTCTTAATAATTGTTTTCGCAAGATTAGGATTTTCTTCCAAGAACTGTTTTAGTCTCTCCCCAACCATTGAGTTAACAATTCCTTCAACTTCAGAGTTGCCAAGCTTTGATTTAGTTTGACCCTCGAATTGAAGTTCTGGAAGTTTAACAGAAATAACAGCTGTGAGACCTTCTCTCATGTCATCACCTGTTAAATTCGTTTTTATGTTTTTAAGAAGATTATTATCTTTTGCGTAGTTATTAAGAACTCTGGTAATTGCTGTTTTAAGACCTGAGACGTGAGTTCCTCCCTCTGGTGTAGAAATGGCATTTGCATAACCAGAAAGAACTTCTGTGTATGAATCCGTCCATTGCATAGCAACTTCAACTTCATAGTCATCACGGCTTTGTCCAAAAGCAATTACTTCTTTATGCACTGGAGTTTTCGCGCGATTTAACCATTCAACAAATGCTGCTAGTCCACCTTCGTAATGGAATATTTCTTTTTTAGATGTTCTTTCATCTTTCAGATTGAGGCGAAGACCTTTGTTTAGGAATGCCATCTCACGAAATCTTTTTGAAAGAGTTTCATAATTAAATTCATGAACCTCAAAAATTTCGTTATCAGGTTTAAATGTTACTGCTGTACCTGCTTCTTTTGGATTTTCAAGATCTCCAATAATTTTTAGAGGTTCTTTAGCAACGCCATTTTCAAAAACAACTTGATGAAGTTTTCCATCTTTTTTGATTTCAAGTTTTACCCACTTAGAAAGTGCATTTACTACAGCCGCACCAACACCGTGGAGACCACCAGAAACTTTATAAGCTCCACCCTCTTCATTAAATTTTCCACCCGCGTGAAGTTTTGTATATACAAGTTCAGCAGCTGAAATACCTTCAGTTGGGTGAATTCCAACAGGAATACCACGACCGTTATCCACTACGGTAACAGAGTTATCCACATGAATAATGATTTTTATTTCACTACAATAACCGGCCATTGCCTCATCGACAGCGTTATCAACAATTTCATAAACGCAGTGATGAAGACCGCGAAAACTAGTATCCCCGATATACATACCTGGGCGTTTTCTAACCGCTTCTAGACCTTCCAGAACTTTAATCTGGTCGGCATTGTAGGTCTCTCCTACCTTGGAGATAGATTCTGTTTGATTTTCCAAAGGAACTCCTTAATGTGTCTTATGCGTACTGTACGGAACCGTGTGTGATGTATAATTTATTAGCTCCATCAATTTTTTCCAATTCTTCCTTAAACTTTTCGTTCGCCGTAGTAATGAGGACTTGGTACTCGCTCTGCTTAAGGTAATCAATTAGTCGCTGCCATCTGAAGCTGTCTAATTCCCCTGAGACGTCGTCAATCAGTACTATCGGGTAGGAGCTAAAACTATACCTAAAAAGCTCTATATAGGCAAATATGAGGCTCAGATAAGACATTTTTTGTTGGCCTAAAGAACAGAATTCATAAGCGTTTAATCCATCAAAATTTATTTGATAATCATCCTTATGAATTCCATAGTGGGTATGACCAATTATACGATCTTTTTCAAGGCCTAAAGTCAGCTGCTGATGGATCTTTTCAGCTGATAGGCCCATAAATTGGCCTTCTAGTTCAATGGTCAATTCATGCTCTTCTGAGAATATTTTTCTAAAAGTATCAGCGCAGTAGTTTTTGATACTCTGCAAAAAAAGTAATCTTTTATTTGTGAGTGAAACAGAAAGCCGGGCAAGTTCTGGATCAATAGCCGCAATTTGTTGATTGTAGTGGGCCGGCTTTTTAGAGAGTAGGGCATTTCTAAAACGCAAAGAGTCCGTATATTTCTTTAGATCCCTTTTATATTCTTTATCAACCATTCCAATATGAGTATCAAACCAGTTTCTTCTGAAACTTGCACTATTCATAAAATTAAAGGAATCAAAGGGATTTATAAAAACAACTTTTATTTCAGGCCGTTTTTTTACAGGACTATTATCCAAGTACCATTGCGATACTTTTTCACCAATCTTCGCTGAGTAGCCTATTGGTGTGCTTTTAGAAGGATCACTTAAAAGAGAAGTTAATAATATTTCTGGTTGTTCACAATCAAAACTTAATAGCTGTGGAAAACTAGTATTTTTACGAAATGATTTTCTAGTGGCCAAATAATAAACAGCTTCTAGAACATTGGTCTTACCATTTCCATTTCTACCAAGTATGCAATTAATACCAGTTGAAAATGAAATTATATCTGAATTGAGATTTCTAAAATTTGTCGCCTTAAGTTTTAAAATTTTAAGAGTACTCATTCAGAAATTATAATCAGATTCTTAGAGGCATGATAATTCCCATGTAGTTTGGTAACTCAGGGGATTTAACTACAACTGTTGAAAGCTCGTTATTAAGTTCAAAAATAATTTCTCCATCTTCAAAAGAAGATAAAGTATCTATTAAGTACTTTGCGTTAAAGCCAATTTCCATTTCTTTTCCATCGTAATCAATTGCGACAGTTTCCTTTGCATCACCGAGTGATGGGTGGTTGGCCATAACAGTCATAAGATTTGAACTTAGCTTGATTTTTACACCGTGTGATTTTTCATTCGACATAATTTTTATACGTCTAACTGCATCGAAAAATTGTCCTCTATCAGTGTGCATTTTAAAGCTTGTTTTATTTGGAATGACAGCTTGATATTTAACATACTCTCTAGCGATTAATCTAATTGAGAGTGCGTAACTTTCATCAACTGAAACATACATAAAAGAATCATCCATTGAGAAGTTGATATCTTGCTCAGGATAATTATCTGCCATTTTCTTAATTTCAAATACACCTTTTTTAGGAACAATAATTCCGTTAATCAGGTTTTCAATTTGAGTATTAAGCGAAGGCAATTCTAAAAGAGCTAATCTAAATCCGTCAGTAGAAACAACTCTTAATTTAGAGTCGATCTCCTGCATGTAGATCCCATTTAGAAATAGTCTTGTTTCATCGGTTGAGATTGCATAAGAAGTTCTGTTGATAAATTCAGTTACATCTTTTGCTTTTAGTGTGAATCTATTTCTTTCGTTTTCAAATACTAGGTTAGGGAATTCTTTACTGTTGTAGATTAGTAGCGAGTAGTGAATATCGTTACAAGACAATTTAAGTGAGTTTCCATCTTCGTCAATTTCGAAGTGAATATTGTCTTGTGGAAGTTCTCTTAAAATCTCAAATAAATTTTTAGCATTTACACAAAAGCTTCCCTCTTTTTCCACTTCTGCGTTGATAACTACTTTTGCAGAAACTTCTAAATCAGTTGCAGATAATTCAATTTTATTATTTTCAACTTTTACCAAAGTGTAAGTCAGAATAGGCCTCGACTTTTTCTTATCAACTACAGTCAATATTTTACTTACAGCGCTTCTAATTAGCTCAGTGTGAACGTTGACGATCATAGGTTAAGTTCCTCTTTCAAAAAGTTTTAAGTTTTGTATCGTTTTAGGTGAGGTTTAGCAACTACTTTGGCCGAAGCCCTCTCCTATATTATTATATTATATATATATTATATTATTATAGGGCCGTGGATAAGTTGATAAGGGCATTTTTTGCTTTCATTACAGCTAGTTGGCGTGTGGATAAGTTGTAAGGTTGTGGGGAAAGTTTTAAAAGGCACCATTTTTTAGTTTCGGATATTCTCTTCATTTATCAACATTCCACATTTGTTATCCACACTTTTCCACTATCATTACTTAGGTTATACACAATTTTTTTTAATTTTTTTTTGAAGCCTTTTTTTACGCTATTTTTACTATTTTTATCCACAAATTTACTCACATGTTGATAACTTGTTTTCCACCGTGTTGATTAACCTAAATTGGGGTTTTCCACAGCTGTGGATAAGATAGTTTGCACAGCGAATAAAGTGTCTAATTTTAACTATTTATGGTGAAATGGTTTTCCACAATTAATGTGGAAAACTTGTGGATTAGTTATTCTTTGATGTGGATAACAGTTTTAACTACCTAGTTATACACACCTATTGTGGACAAAGTTATTCACACACTTCGTATTGCGAAGCGTGCTTGTTAATAAAGTTATCCACAATTAACTAAAGTTTACTTTCGATAGTCGCCACATCTTTTGCCAAGATGTGATCTTCTTTGATTTTTTTATTGATTGAGCTCACTCCGTGGATGACTGTGGAGTGATCTTTGCGGTTAAAAAAGATAGCTATTTCTTTATTTGTAGCATTAATTAGCTTTTTTGAGAGATACATTGCCACTTGTCGCGATCTTGAAATCTCTTTTACTCTTGATGGAGATTTAAGATCTGCAACTTGAATGCTGTAATATTCAGCAGTTGTATTGGCAATTGAGTCTAGAGTAATTTTTGATTGTTCGGCCAGTGTAGGGCTGATTTTAAGGTAGTCCTTTGCCATTTCAAGGTCAATTTCGCATCCAATATGATCAGAATAAGCAGAGAGTCTTAATAGCGCTCCCTCAAGCTCTCTAATGTTATTTCTAATAGATGAAGCGATTAATTCGATCACATCATTAGGTAAAAACATATCTAGCTCAGATGCCTTCTTTTTGAGAATAGCGATACGAGTCTCTAAATCTGGTGGTTGGATATCAACAACTAGGCCCCATTGGAGTCTTGTTTTAAGCCTTTCTTTGATCCCCTCGATCTCTTCAGGCTTTTTATCTGAAGTGAAAATCAGCTGTTTTTCTTTTTCGTAGAGGATATTAAAGATATGGAACAGTTCTTCTTGAGTTCTTTCCTTATTACTTAGTGAATGGATGTCATCAATCATCAGAACATCAATTTGTTCACCATACTTTCTTCTGAAATCCATAATTTCATTGTCTTTGATGAATTTAACCATCTCATTCATGAAATTCATGGCAGTAGTCAGACATATTACCTTATTGGGGAAATTCTCTTTGATTTGATTTCCAATTGCATGGAGTAGGTGGGTCTTACCTAGTCCAGAATTACTGTAGTAGTAAAGCGATGGATATTTTCCTGTCTTTCCAGGATTGTTGGCAGCAGCTTGAGCTGTAGCAACAGCAACGCTATTAGAAGGACCAACGATAAAATTATCAAATGTTTTTGACGGGTTGATGCTATTTTCAACCTGTGGGCGTTCCATATGTTCGATATATTGAGAATCAATTCTTTCTTCCACAATCTCTGGAGATTGATTGAGGTTTAAATCGTATGGAACTCCGTTTTTCTGAGGCGAGTTTTCATGACCAATAGATTTTAAAATGCTCTGATTATTTGAGCTCATACTCATATTTGGAGTTGCATTAACAATAATCTCAATATGGTATGACTTTCCGAGTACACTTACTATTCCATCTTCAATAGCGGAAACGTACTGGTTTTGAATCATGTTTTTGATAAAATCGGTAGCGACAGAAAATATGGCCTTTCCCTGGTCGAGTTTGATCAGCGAAAAGCTACCATCAAAATAAGCATTGTATTTCTGAGTTGGAATAATTTCGGCAAGATAGTTATTGATTTCATTTTTAATTGTATTGAGCTCTTCAGAATCGAACTCTTCACTAAACGTAGTTGACTTGCTTCTATCTGGCGCAGGGGTAGCTTCCTTCCCCTTATTGATTAGATCTTCAATGTTACTGTCTTGTTCTTTAGGCAGCTTCAAGAAATTAGAAAATGGAAATTTCTCATCATTATCGCTCATTGAACTGCTTTCTCCCGATTTAATGCGAAATCAATTTTTAACACAGCCTTTGATCGGTATCAAGTGGCCATTTCTTTTGTGAAAAATTTACGTTTTTCACTCATTTCCCTCTTGACCAATTTCCCGTTTGACCTTTTAATCGATTACCTGTAAAGGTATCATGCTATATTGATATTGTGCAAAACAGTATCTGTTGAGTTGAAGTAGAAAAGGACTAGTTATGAGTAAAAGAACTTACCAACCAAAAAGAAAGAAAAGACTTAGAGTACACGGATTCCTTAAGCGTATGGCTTCTGCTGGTGGTCAAAAAGTGATCAAAGCAAGAAGAGCAAAAGGAAGAAAAAGACTTACAGTTTCTACCGGTGCTAAATAGACAAGAAAGTTGTGTCTAACAACTCTTTTGAAAAGAGTCACAGGCTTCTTAAGGCCTGTGACTTTGCGTATTTAAAAGTCAATTCAAAGTCTTTGAGTAGACCGTGGATACGTGCATTTTATAAACCAACCAAAATTGATAGTGACAAAACGCGTATCGCTTTTGCTGTTTCAAAAAAGGTTGGTAAGGCCAATCGTCGTAATCGGCTAAAGCGCTTGATGCGCAATTCGTTCAGAACTTCCAATTATAAGAACATGTCTCTCGATATACTTTTCGTTGTATCACATAATCTTTACAAGAAAGTGCATGACAAAGATAAAGCAGAGCGTTATCTTCTCAATTCCTTTAATGAGTTGATTAACGATTTGAGTGGTTCTCTAAATGATAAATAAGATCTTTATTTCTATTTTTCGGTTTTATCAGATCGCGATTTCTCCTTATCTTGGAAACAATTGTAGATACTATCCAAGCTGTTCTGAGTACGCGATTCAATCATTCCAAAAGTTTTCCTTTTTCAAAGCATTGTGGTATTCATTAACCCGAATTTTACGGTGTAATAAGTTATTTCCTGGCGGGTATGATCCCGTCCCATAACTCTATCAGTGGAGTATAGATATTATGAATTCCGATACTAAAAGATTTTTAATGGCCATTGTTCTTTCCGGTTTTGTTTTACTCGGATGGCAATATATTTTCCCTCACAAAGCGCCGGTCGTTGCTGAACAACAAACTACGACACAAACATCAGATTCAGCTCCAGTTGAAAAAGTAGCTAGTGAAAAAATTATGAAGGAGAAGAACGCACCCGCTGATTTATCTTCTTCAGTAGAAATTAAAACTGTTATTCTTAAATCTGGTGAGAGATCTATTGTTATCGACAATAATCTTAATATTCATGATTTTGTAAATCCTGGCCAGATGCATACTTTTGTTGAGACTTTGGGTAATAGCAATCCTATCTATTTTCTTGTTGAAAACAACGGTAGTTACAAGCCGCTAAATTTCGAATTAAAGCAAATTAGTGACAGTGAGTTTACTGGGACCTCTCCTATCGGAGCAACGGTTAGAGGTAAGTTCCTTCCTAATGGTCGTTTTAATATTGATATTAATTCAGATTCAGCTCTTAAATTTAAAGTTGAATATAGATCACAAAAGAAACACCTTGATAGTAATTTAAATCGCGAATTCGTCTATTACACAAATGAAGCAGATCGTTTTTCAGTTGGTAGTGATGAAAAGGGCGATGGTGTTTTTAAGTGGATGGCAATTGATTTTAATTATCACCTTTTCGCTACTGTTTTCAAAGATAAGCAAGCACTTCGCTATACGGCTACAGAGGGTGGGGTCGTGGCAGCTGACTTCGCTCAGCCAGTAAAAGAGTTCAGCTTTGATTATGTATTTCTGAAGAAAAACTATGACGATCTCATTGCCCTTGGTGATAAGTTAGAAATGTCGGTTGACTTTGGTTTCTTTGGAGTTATTGCTGTTCCAATGCTAAGAGCAATGCAATGGCTATACCGTTTTATTCCAAACTACGGAATTGCTATTATCATTCTGACTCTTCTTATGAGGCTTGTTCTTTATCCTCTACAGCACAAATCTGCTAAGAGCATGAAGAAGATGCAACAGCTTCAACCGCAGCTGCAAAAAATTAAAGAAAAATATAAAGATGATCAACAACGCGTTCAAAAAGAAACAATGGAATTGTTTAAGCGTGAAAAAGCTAATCCAATGGGTGGCTGTTTGCCTCTACTACTTCAGATGCCAGTTTTCTTTGCTATCTATCGCGTTCTTTACAGTGCAGTAGAACTTGTTGATGCACCTTTCTTTGGATGGATTACTGACTTATCTGCTAAAGATCCATACTATGTTTTTCCTGTGTTGCTTACAATTACAATGTTCTTGCAGCAAAAGATGATGCCAACTGCTTCTACTGATCCTAATCAAAAGAAGATTATGATGGCGATGCCTCTTGTTTTTGGTTTCATCATGAAAGATATGCCTTCAGGTTTGGTACTATATATTTTCGTATCAACTCTATTTGCAATCATTCAACAGTACTTAACAAATAAGCTTACTGATTAATGAAATTTCTCTATGATGACAAACCCATTATAGCACTCAGTTCGGGCACTAATAATAGTGCCCTTGCTATAGTTAGAATTTCAGGGTTTGAAAATCTTTCTCTTTTTTCTCCATTCTTTTCAATCGATCTGTCTTCTTTAAAACCTAATTTTTCGACTTTTGTTCGTATTGTTAATGGAGAGAAGATTGTTGATGAGTGTGTGATTACCTTTTTTAAAGGTCCAAATAGTTACAATGGGGAAAATATTCTTGAGCTCTCTATTCACGGTAATCAACTTAATGTTGCACGAGTTATTTCTCTTTTTGTGGATTCCAAACTTTGTCGGTTAGCAGGGCCCGGTGAGTTCACTTATAGAGCTCTTCAGAATAAGAAACTAACCCTCTCTCAAGTTGAAGGTCTTGATTTGCTTTTAAATGCGCAAAGTGACCTTATGCTTGATCAAGGTCTTGCTACATTGAGTGGAGCTCTTCATAGGGAGTTTTTGGAGCTACAGGCTTCATATTTGAAACTGAAGGCCGCAGTTGAACTCTCTATTGATTTTTTGGAAGACATTGGTGAATCCCAATCTAATGATCTCTTAAAAAATAGCTTCGATTCTTTTTATAATCGAATTGTTTCTCTGCATCAGCGTACTAGAGGAAATCTTTCTCAACTCACTTCGCCTTCTATTGTGTTACTTGGTCAGACTAATGCTGGTAAGAGTTCACTCTTTAATCATTTTTTAAATAACAGTCGTTCTATTGTTTCTTCTATTGCAGGAACTACGAGAGATTATGTTTCTGAATATTTAAATATTGATGGAACTAATTTTAGACTTGTTGATACTGCTGGTATTCGCAATGCTGATGACGTTATTGAGTCGATTGGGATTGATCGCACATTCGAACAAATTTCAACTTCTTTTTTTTCCATCTTAGTTGTTAATCCGTTTGAAACTGATCTCGCTTCATTTTCTAGTTTTGATTTCGGCGTAGATTGTATTGTTATTACACATTCTGATATGCCGCAATTTGAAGAGCGTTTTCTACAATTAAAAAATATTATTCCGAATGATGTTCAATTGATTTGTTGTTCTCTTGCTTCGGATAATTATGGTCCTATAGAACCAGCGCAATTAAGTGGTCCTATAGAACCAAATTTTGAAACTGGTCCTATAGGACCAAAACATTTAGGTGGTCCCATAGGACCAGATAGTTTGAGTGGTTCTATAGGACCAGTTGGAGTAGGGCAGTTACTAACATCCCTCAAGCTTCGGATTTCAAAAAAATATAGTGATTTGAGCGCTAATGATCCTATTTTAATCGATCGACACCGCGCGTCAATATCTTCAGTCTATGATAAAACTCTCGAATTTCGAGAGCTTATGTCGTTTGAAAGCGATATTGCTATTCTTTCTTCTGAACTAAATCTTATTGGTGGTGAAATCTCTCAGCTTATTGGAATTATTACAGTGGATGATGTTCTCTCTTCTATTTTCTCAAATTTTTGTATAGGTAAGTAGTTTAATTGTTCCACGTGGAACTTTTACTAGGAGTTTCTTATGATGACGGCCCTCGACATTATTGTCGTTGGTGGAGGTCATGCTGGTCTTGAGGCCGCATGGATCGCATCACAATTTAAAGTTAATGTTGGACTGATATCATTGTCATCAGTGCCTCTTGGCGATATGCCTTGTAACCCGGCCGTTGGTGGAGTTGGTAAAGGGCAGGTTGTTCGTGAGATTGATTCACTCGGTGGTCTCATGGGAGAACTTACCGATAAGGTTGCCATTCAATGTAGAATCTTAAATGAGTCCAAGGGATATGCAGTTCAATCCACCAGAATGCAGGTTGATAAAGAGCTATACTCAAAGATTGCTCTTGAATACGTAAATTCTAATAAATATATTCATCTTATTTCAGAGCAGGTTGTTTCAATTTCAAAGAGTGACTCACAATTTATTTTGGGAACAGCTGAAGGCAACTCCTTTTCATCTACTAAGCTAATACTAACAACTGGTACTTTTTTAGATGGGCTCCTTCACTGCGGTGATGAGTCTACTGTAGGTGGTGTTATCAATAAAGAGTCTTCTTTGTCTCTTGATCAACTATTTACTGGACATGTATTTCAGACCAATAGATTCAAGACTGGAACACCACCAAGACTGAAAAAATCTACTATCGATTTTTCTGTTATGGAGGCCCAAGAGTCTGACCCAAGGACTCGAAATTTTCACTGGAAGGGGAGTGTTACTGAACGGTGTAGCCCTCAAATTGCTTGTCATATGACTCATACAAATATTCGTACAATGACAACGATTAGAGATAATAGAGACCGCTCTCCGCTGTTTAATGGGAAGATTAAAGGTGTTGGCCCACGATATTGTCCTAGTATTGAAGATAAGGCATTCCGCTATCCAGACAGAAATGATCACCATGTTTTTGTTGAACCTGAAGGGTTGAATACCGAGAGTGTCTACCCTAATGGTCTCTCTACCTCTTTGCCTAAAGATATACAGGAATTATACATTCATTCTATTCCTGGTCTCGAAAAGGCTGAGTTTTTGCAATATGGATATGCTGTTGAATACGATGTTGTTGACACTTCTCGTCTGCGCAGATCCCTTGAACATACAGAAGTAGATGGACTATATTTTGCCGGGCAGGTAAATGGAACTTCTGGTTATGAAGAAGCTGCTGGCCAGGGATTGGTTGCAGGGATAAATGCAGCACTTTCTTTCACTGGTCGTGAACCACTTATTATTGATCGTAACGATTCTTATCTTGGTGTTTTGGTCGAAGACTTAGTATCTAACGTTAGGGATGAGCCATACCGATTATTTACGGCAAGATCTGAGAATCGACTCTATATTCGTGAGGATAATGTTATCAATAGAATGTATCCTTACCGACAATCACTTTACCTGAATGAGGAAATTGATCTCTTTCACAAAGCATATATTGAAGAATATGAACTATTGAGTGATTTAATAGATTCTTATGTCTATATATCTAATGAACGAAACAAAAAGTACTTTGATACAATGAAATATGGTCCTATAGGGGCAAATGTCACCTTATGTGAATTGATTTGTCGCTCTAAACTTGATCCTGTTCTTACCCTGGAGCATGAGTTATCTAGGTTTGGTGTTAAATTTAATGAAAGAGTAGTGTACGCTTGTGCTATTTCAAAGAAATATATGGGATATATTACAAGGGCAAATCAAGAGACTGAAAAACTTCGCAAATTAGATAAAAAATTAATTGAATGGGAAGAGTTATATCGCTGTGAGAACATTTCTTTTGAATGCCGACAACGTATTTTAGCAGTTAGACCAGAAACATTTGGTCAATTACAAAGAATAGATGGTATTCGCCCAGCAACTTTGGCCTTTGTGGCAGGAAACTTTTTATAATGAGAGATTTTAGTGATCGATATTTAGATTTTTTAACAGGACCCCTTGCAGGAATTAACTTAACTCGAATTACGGATAGTGAAGAGTTCTATTATAAGCAAATATTGGACTCCCTTGTTTCACTTGATGACGAATTACAGTTTTCACAACTTTTAGACAAGACCAAACTTTTGATTGATGTTGGTTTTGGTGGTGGATTTCCTATACTTCCGCTGGCAAAGAAAGTTCCACGTGGAACATTTTTGGGTTTTGAGGCTAGAAAAAAGAAAGCAAGTGCTGTTACCCAGATAAAAGATCACCTTGGTCTTACCAATGTTAAACTATTTCATCAAAGATTAGAAGAAGTCTTGTTCGATAGAGAATGTATCATTACTTTTAAGGCCGTTGGTAAAATATCAGATATGTTATCGATGATCAAAACAACCAAGCAGCTTTATGTCTATTTTTATAAGGGACCAAATTGGGAAGATTTAGAAGATCTTGGTCCTATAGGACCAGATTGGGAGTTATTTGATGTCAAGAACTTTGATCTAAAATACACAGATGGCCGCACAATTTTAGGTTTTAGAAATAAAAATGTTCCACATGGAACAATAAATGACAAAAAACTTGTCAAACTTTCCAAGTTTATTTAAAAAAATATAAATCCATAAGTCGGAGGACTATTTTCATGGCAAAAATTATTGCATTTGCTAACCAGAAGGGTGGCGTTGGTAAAACAACCTCATCAATTAATCTGGCAGCATGCCTTTCTGCTGCAGAAAAGAAAACGCTTTTAATAGACTTGGATCCACAGGGGAATGCCAGTTCTGGTGTAGGGATGATGGACAGATCAGCCTATACAGACAAGAGTGTTTATCAGGCCCTTGTTGGATTAATCTCTATTGAAGAAGCAATCTACAGTGTAGCAGATCTTCCTTATCTCGATGTATGTCCATCAGATAGTAACTTGGCCGGAGCTGAAGTTGAATTGGCAATGAACCCTGCCAATAATACTATTCGTTTGAAAAAAGCAATCCAGTCGGTAAAAGAAAAATATGATTATATCATTATCGATTGCCCACCATCCTTGGGATATCTAAGTATTAATGCTCTTTGTGCTTCGAACAGCTTCGTTGTTCCTATGCAAACAGAGTATTACTCACTTGAAGGACTAACGCAGTTAATGAACACTGTAAGTCTTATCCAAGAATCGGCCAATCAAAATCTTGAGCTAGAGGGCATTTTACTCACTCTTTATGATAAGAGATTGAACCTTCATAAGCAGGTGGCAAATGAAGTGCGCAATCACTTTGGTGAAAAGGTATTTGAAGCATCAATACCTCGTGAATCTAAAATTGCTGAAAGTCCTAGTTATGGAAAGCCAGTAATACTGTACGATATTGAATCTAAAGGTTCAGTTGCTTATTTTGCTCTCGCCAAGGAAATTATCATGAAGGAAAGAGCAGCTACAGTAAATAAAGTAGAAAACCACCCTGCCTTGTAACTAACGGATTAGAGACTTAGGACAGGTTAAATTAATATTGTTTATAAGAGGGTGAATAATGGCACAACGAGTAGCATTGGGAAGAGGTCTAGGGGCTTTACTTCCAACAAACAACGAAGAGAAAAAAACAGTAACAGCTAAAGAAGTAGCTCAAGCTCCTATGGGTGGCCCAGGCCCCGAGATGATTGATGTTAGCTCAATTGTTCGTAACAAGAATCAGCCAAGAAAGAAGTTTGATGAAAAAGAATTAAAGGAATTGGCAGATTCAATTCGTGAGAATGGAATTATCAATCCGATCGTTGTGCGAAAGTTAGATAACAAGTTTGAAATTATTGCTGGTGAGAGACGATTCAGAGCATCTCAAGAAGCAGGTTTTGATAAGGTTCCTGTTATTATCAAAGAGAGAGTAACTGAAAAAGATGTAAAGGTAATGGCAATCATTGAAAACGTTCAAAGAGCTGATTTGAACTGCATCGAAGAGGCCATGGCGTATTACGATCTTATGAAAGATTTCAAATTGACCCAAGAAGAAATTGCAAAAAAAATCGGTAAAGAGAGATCAACAATTGCAAACTTTTTGAGAATTTTAAATCTTCCAAGAGATGTTCAAGAGTTTCTTGTTAAAGATGAATTGTCATTTGGACATGCTAAAGTTCTTGCGGCAGTTAAAGAGAAAGAAAGCTGTTCAAGGTTTGCTGCTCTTGCTGTTACTAAAAAGCTTTCAGTTCGTGAGCTGGAAAAAATGGTTAAAACCAAGCGCGTTGCCAAGAAAGAAAATGAAAATACTTTCTTTGATGACAAGCTTGACCAGTATAGATCACAGCTAGAAAAGCGTACTGGATTTCACTTTGGTATTAAAAATAAAAAGAATGGTGCAGGTGAATTTATTTTGAAGTACAATAATGAAGCTGAGTTTAACGATATCTACGAATTTTTGTTGAAAAAATAATAAGGAAATTATGGGACCTAAGAAGGG
The DNA here is from genome assembly GCA_965140515.1 of Bacteriovoracaceae bacterium. GTDB lineage: Bacteria > Bdellovibrionota > Bacteriovoracia > Bacteriovoracales > Bacteriovoracaceae > JAGLCH01. Next base: position 626,838 of record OZ223251.1, read on the forward strand.
TGAAATATCGGCCATTATTGAAGAGGGTTGTAAGTTCGAAGGAAACTTATCATTCAATGGTGTTGCTAGAATCGCGGGAACAGTAAACGGAAGTATATTTTCAAACGATACTGTTATTGTTTCTGAAGGTGCCGTAATTAACGCTGATATCAGCGCGAATGTTATTTTGATTTCTGGAGTTGTTAAAGGAAATATTAAGGCCTGCTCGAGAGTAGAAATTATCAGACCTGCTCGTTTCGAAGGGATCATTACCACACCAAGTCTTATCGTGGAAGAAGGAGTTATTTTCCACGGTACTACAAAAATGATGGATAATGGTTAGCAACAAAAACTTAAATAACACATTGTGTAAAACATAAAGGTGCCCCCATAGGGGCACCTTTTAGTATCTGACCATGGCCATCGATTATATCAATGAATTTATAAAGATACGTTGTCTTGACGGTAATCCATAAACAGTTTATTTTTTAAGCTTAAAACATTTACTTCGAAAGGATGTGACAAAATGGAAGTTGTCAAAATACTTCAACAACTTGGAATGGATGGTACTGTTTTCATCCAATTTTTAATCTTTTGTGTAATCTACTTTATAAGCGCGCCACTTTTTATGAAAAAACTTCAATATGTTCTCGAGCATAGAGAAGAAAAAACTACTGTTCTTAAAAAACATGCAGAAGAAACAATTGAGCGCGCTAAGAAAATAGATCAAGAGTACGCAGATAAGATTGATGAAGTTAGAATAGATGCGCAAAAAGATTTCCATCTTAAAAAACAAAATAAAGCGTCAGAGGAACAAACTAAAATTAAAGGTGTAGAGGAGCAACTCAATAAAGAATATGAGGAAGCACGCACTGTTTTTGTTCAAGAGCTTGATGGAAAGAAAAATGATTTGCTGAAGCAAACAGATGAACTTTCAGATCATCTAATTCAAAGACTAAGCTAATATTGAGGATATAAATGAGAAATCTAAAACTATTACTATTATTAGTAATTCCGTACATTGCCATTGCCTCTGGTGGTGGAGAAGGTGAAGTACATCATGTTGCATCTGTTAAAGATGTAATTTGGCCTGCGTTTAACTTTTGTGTTCTTTTTGGTTTTCTTGGATGGAAATTAAGAAATCCAGTAAGAAAAGCTTTTACAAGGAATGCAGAGATTGTCGAAGAAATTTATGTACAAGCAGAGAAAGAGGCAAATGAAGCTGCTGCTAGAATCGAAATGGTTCAAGCAAAAATGGATTCATTTGAAAAAGTACGAGAAGAAATTGAGCAAACTTTGAACAAAGAATATGAAACATTTTCACAAAAAATTGAAGATGATACTCATAACCAGATCTCAAAAATGAAAAGTGATAATGTACAGAAAGTTGAATATGAAAAACTTCAACTGACTCAAGATCTTAATGCCGAAATTATTGATCAAATTATTGAGAAAACAAAAAGTACAATTGCTCACGATGAAAAACTCAGATCAAATGTAACAAGTAAATTACTATCAGGACTGCAATAACATGAATGAAGAACAAATTGCAAAAGCATATGCGAAGTCAATCATTCAGCTCGCTGAAGAGAGAAAGATTGATATCGCCGATGAATTAGTGACTTTTAATGATATGATCAGACAATCAAATGATCTGGAAACTTTAATGTTCTTAGATGTATTTACGATTGATGAAAAGAAAGGTGTTGTTAGCGAAGTTATTGAAAAACTCAAACTGTCACCACTACTCAAACACTTTGTGGAATATCTATTAGATGAAAAAAGAATTGGAATTTTTCCTTTGATCTTTAAAGAAGTGATCGTGATTGATGATCATAAAAAAGGATTTCTTCGTGGTGTAATTGAAGGTGTTGAAAATGAGATTCCGAAAGACATTAAAGAGAAACTCGTTGCTCACCTCGAAAAAAAATTAGGGACAAAAGCAGTTCTTGACTATGAGCAAAACAAAAATATTTCTGCGGGATTTAGAGTTACTGTAGGCGACCTACAACTCGATGCATCTGTAGATAATCAACTAACAAAATTGAAAGAAACAATTATAACTTCGAAGAGGTAAAAGAGATGTCAATCAGACCAGAAGAAATTACCAGTATTATTAAGGAAAGGATTTCTAGTTTTGAAACTAGACTTCAAGTAGATGAGGTCGGTACCGTTCTAACTGTCGGTGACGGTGTAGCACGTGTTTTCGGTCTAAAAAATGTTATGGCCGGAGAACTTGTTGAGTTCGAATCTGGAACAAAGGGGATGGTTCTTAACCTCGAGACAAATAACGTAGGTATTGCAATTCTTGGTGATGATCCTGCGATTAAAGAAGGGTCAACAGTTAAAAGAACAGAATCAATCGTTGAAGTTCCTGTTGGCGATGCTCTGCTCGGACGCGTTGTAAATGCGATTGGTGAGCCAATTGATGGACAAGGAGAGCTCAATACAACTGAAAAAAGAAATGTTGAGATTAAAGCTCCTGGGATTATCGCAAGAAAATCAGTTCATGAGCCTCTTCAAACTGGAATAAAAGCAATTGACTCAATGATTCCAATTGGACGTGGCCAACGTGAGCTTATCATTGGTGACCGTAAGACTGGTAAAACAGCCGTTGCAATCGATACAATTATCAATCAGAAAGGAAAAGATGTTGTTTGTATCTATGTAGCTGTTGGACAGAAACAATCTACAGTACGTCAAGTACATCAAAAGCTTAGAGAAGCTGGTGCTCTCGATTATACCATTATCGTTTCAGCTACCGCATCTCACTCGGCTCCTCTTCAATACATCGCACCATATACCGGTTGTACAATGGGTGAGCATTATAGAGATAATGGAAAGCATGCTCTTGTAATTTATGATGACCTTACAAAACAAGCTCAAGCTTATCGTCAACTTTCACTACTTCTTCGTCGTCCACCAGGACGTGAGGCGTTCCCTGGAGACGTTTTCTACCTCCACTCAAGACTACTTGAACGTGCAGCGAAGATGTCTGATGCAGAAGGCGCTGGATCATTGACAGCACTTCCGATTATCGAAACTCAAGAAGGTGACGTTTCTGCTTATATTCCTACGAACGTAATTTCAATTACTGATGGACAGATCTTCCTCGAAGGTGACCTATTCAACGCTGGTATCCGCCCAGCTGTAAACGTTGGTATTTCCGTTTCTCGAGTTGGCGGTTCCGCTCAGGTTAAAGCGATGAAAAAAGTTGCTGGTTCTCTCCGTCTTGACCTTGCTCAATTTAGAGAGCTTCAAGCTTTCGCGGCTTTTGGTTCGGATCTAGATGAAGCTACTAAGCGACAAATCTCGAGAGGTGAAAGACTTGTTGAACTTCTCAAGCAAGGACAGTATGAGCCAATTGAAGTTATGGATCAAGTAATTGCAATCTTTGCTGCAACTAAAGGTCTATTCGATTCAGTCCCAGTTGAACAAGTAAGAGTTGTTGAAACAGATCTCATTGATCACCTCAGAAGAGAGCATAAAGACATCACTGAAGAGCTTGATCGCTCAAAAACAATTGACGATGAAATTTCTGCTAAACTTGAAGAGGCCATCCGAGGGTTTGTTCAATCAAGAAAATACTAAGGTTAATCCATGGCGAATATTAAAGATTTAAAAAAGAAAATCAAAAGTACGAAGGGGACGCTTAAGATTACAAGTGCGATGAAGCTTGTTTCTGCTGCGAAACTTAGTCGTGCTCAAAACGCCATTAATAATGCAAGACCTTACGCTAACGAATTAGAAGAAACTATTAAAGTCGTATCAGCTCTTGTTCAAAAGTATGAGCATAGCTATTTAAAAGAAAGCGATAATAAAAAAGCAGTGTTGCTAATTGTTTCTGCTAATAAGGGGTTGTGTGGTGGATATAACTCACAACTCGCGAGAAAAGTATCTGCATTTATTGATGAATGTGAGCTAGACCTAGAAGTACACTTCATTGGAAAGAAAGTAAGAGATGTTCTTAAGGGGAAAATTTCAGGTCATCTATATGACTTTGACAAATCTGAACCGACTTTTGAAGATGTTCAAAAAGTAGCAAGAGAACTCGCAGAAAAATATGAGAATGATGAAATCGGTAAAATATTTATCGGATACAATGTTTTCAAATCTGCGCTTACATTCATTCCAACAGTTAAGCAGCTGCTTCCAATGACACTCGATGAGAGTGAAAGGGAAGAGTTCCAGCACCGTTATCCATTCGATTTTAAGTATGACCCATCTGCCGAGGCCATATTGGATACGCTCATTCCTGAGACATACGTCAATACAATCTATACATGTATTTTGGACGCTGTCGCTGCTGAGCATGGATCGAGGATGACAGCAATGGACAGTGCAGTTAGTAACTGTAATGAAGCAATTAGAACATTAACATTAAAAATGAATAAGTTAAGACAAGCAGCAATTACAACGGAACTTATTGAAGTTGTATCTGGTGCTGAGTCATTAAATGGTTAGGAGCATATGATGGCCAATCAAGGTATTATCAGACAAGTTATGGGGCCTGTTGTTGACGTAGAGTTTCCAGATGGAAACCTTCCTGCGATATACAACGCGCTTAAAGTTTCGAACAAAATGATTAATGATGAAGAAGGAAATCTTATTATTGAGGTTGCACAGCACCTTGGTGATAATATGGTTCGTTGTATTGCGATGGATTCTTCAGATGGTCTTGCTCGTGGTGTGGCCGCTATTGACACGGGTGAAGCAATTCAGGTGCCAGTAGGTAAAGAAACTTTGGGAAGAATTATCAATGTAGTTGGACAGCCTGTTGATGAAAGAGGTCCAATTAAGACTGCGAAGTCTTATGGAATTCACCGCCAACCACCTAAATTCGAAGCACAATCAACAAAGAGAGAGCCATTTTATACTGGTATTAAAGTTATTGACCTGCTAGCTCCATATCTAAAAGGTGGAAAAATTGGTCTATTTGGTGGTGCAGGTGTTGGTAAGACCGTAATTATTATGGAGCTTATTAACAACATTGCTACTCACCACGGTGGATATTCCGTATTCGCTGGAGTTGGAGAAAGAACACGTGAAGGAAACGACCTTTACTATGAGATGCAAGAGTCTGGAGTTATCGATAAGACAGCGCTGGTTTATGGGCAAATGAACGAGCCACCTGGGGCGAGAGCTCGTGTTGCGCTAACAGGTCTTTCTGTTGCTGAATATTTCCGTGATGAAGAGAAACAAGATGTGCTTTTCTTCGTTGATAATATTTTCCGATTCACTCAAGCTGGTTCTGAAGTTTCTGCGCTTTTAGGACGTATTCCTTCTGCTGTTGGTTACCAACCGACACTTGGTACTGAAATGGGTGCAATGCAAGAACGTATTACATCAACGAAAGATGGTTCTATTACTTCTATTCAAGCTGTTTATGTTCCTGCGGATGACTATACTGACCCTGCACCTGCAACAACATTTGCCCACTTGGACGCAACAACAGAGCTTTCTCGTGCAATCTCTGAGCTTGGAATTTATCCTGCCGTTGACCCACTAACTTCTTCTTCAACCGTTTTAGCACCTGAAATTGTTGGTGAGGAGCATTACAATACTGCTCGTCAGGTACAAGAAATTCTTCAGAGATACAAAGAGCTTCAAGATATTATTGCGATTCTTGGTATGGATGAACTTTCAGAAGAAGATAAGAAAATCGTTGCAAGAGCTCGTAAGATTCAAAAATTCCTATCTCAACCATTCCACGTTGCTGAGCAGTTTACTGGTTTCCCAGGAAAATTTGTTAAGATTGAAGATACAATTAAATCTTTCCGCGCAATTTTAGATGGTGAAGTAGATCATCTTCCTGAGCAAGCATTTTATATGGTTGGTGGAATTGAAGAAGTTTACGCAAAGGCAGAAACACTTAAAAATTAATTTACGAGGTAGCAATGAGCTTTTTTAGCGTAAATATCCTTACTCCTTCAAGAGTGGTAGCAAAGGAACTTCCGGCCGAGTCGCTTGTGGTTCCTGTGGACCGAGGGCAGATTGAAATTTTACAGGGCCACACTCATATTATTGAGAAACTTGGAACTGGAATTTTGACTGTTAGAAATGGTGGAGAGGAAAAACTATTTTCTGTGACTTCAGGCATTTGTAAGCTTCTCAACAACAAGATTGATATTATTGCAAATGTTAGTGAGCCAATGGAAGAGATTGATCGCGATAGAGCAGAGATGGCATTGACCAATGCTATTAAGGTGCTTTCCGGGAGTGAAAATTTAACCGAAGAAGATCGTGTTAAGTACACAAGAAAAGCACAGAGAGCTCAGACTCGTATTGAGATAACTTCAAAAAAATAGTTACTATTTTCTATTGAATAATACTGCCCCCATAGGACCACTTATGGGGGCTTTTACTTTTTGGCCGAATATTCAAATAATCCTAGAAATTAATTATGAAAATGTGAGTACTCAGTCATGACTACGCATTAATTGGGGGATACAAAGATTGCCCAGTTGATGAAAAAGCCTTGCAGGGAGAAAATAGAGGTGAGGTACCCACTATTTTGAAAGCTTTTAAGTACGGACTTACATTTACTTTTCTCATGTTGTTTGCGGCCTTCGGTGCTCAAACTGTCAGCATTTATAAGTCTTTGGTAAATCGCGTCCATATTAATAATCCTTTTGAAAAAGTCTCAATCGATCTAAATGCCTTTAAAATCGAGGCTCCCGTTGTTATTGTTAGCGCTCCAGAAACAAAGAAAAAAGCTGTCCTAGTTAAAAAGCCTGTCGCCAAGCGCAGATTGGCGAAAAGATTGCCACAAATAAAAAATAATAAACGGTTCGTTGTTCCTAATGAAACTGTAGCTTTAACAACGACTCAAACATCAGAAATTCAGTTCTATGAATTAAAAAATAGTTCAAATGGTGAAATTAATAACTCACAGCTTATTCATCACTATGGTGTAACTGCTTCAATGCCTGAAGTTATTTCAATGAGTCAGATATTTGAGAGCTTTACAAAGACTAATGGTAGAACTCTCGTAGCGGAACTAGAGAGACTAGAACAAGAGTCACGGAAACGATTAGTTGCTTCAGCTACTGAAAAAACTCTTCCTAGTTCTGACTCTGTAAAAGTTGAACAATCTGCTAATGAGAAAAAATTTAGAGAAATAAAAATCAATAGTGACTTAGAGGTGAGCACTCAACCTGAACAAAAAATTGAATATTCAGATGAAGAGCTTGCTAAGTCGCAGATGGAAACTTGGAAGTCATTTGGAAAAGAAGATCGTGGCGCAACAGATGAGCAAATCTCTAAGAGCGTTCTTTCTGCTATTCACCGTGCGCAAAAAGATTCCACTTCTGTAGCAAGTGCAGCAACAACTAAAAGAAAACTTGACTCAAGCACTGCAAGGAATAATTTAAGCAACACTCAAAAACGACGTCCTAATATGAAGCAATTGGTTGACGCCGCAAAAAGTATGAATAGTGTACTTGTGAATACTCAACCAGTTTTGACTACTCAAAAGAGCAAAGTAACCCTTAGAGGAGTTGAGGCCAATTTTGGTATCGGCTTCACTGATGATGTTCGTAATTTTGAATTTGCTCCAGTATATGACAGAAATGAATCTTACAATTCAATGGGTGGAGAAATTGTTATTGAAGAAGTTCTGAGTGGCCACTCTGGTGTTATAAGAGGAAATCTCAATAAAAGTGGTTATGTGCCAATGGTTATGGACCTAGCAATTGATCAAAGAGATACCAATAAGGAGCTAGCTATTCCATTCGTAGATATGACTTCTTATAATGAATTTCTAGACAAGAATAAACTAAAAGGACTTGGAGGCCATCTCCTAGTTGAGCTAAGCAACAGTGTCATTGATGTAGATCTTGAAGTTGCAGCTGAAGCTAAGTTGTATTTTGATGATAATTTCAAACTAGTAGATTTCAACAGCGATTATCGCTTTGTCTTATTTGTGGGTGTGCGACCAGGAAATATTGTGATGAGCTATCTTCTTGATGATGATAGTCGCGCAGAGAAAGTTGCCAATATTCCTTATGGAACGATTTATTACGACCTCAACGAGATTCAAAGCTCTAAGGCCAGAAGGTTGTCTCTTCTTGAAAAAGGACCTTTTGGATCAACTGCAAAGCCGCTTGCTATCAATGAAAACGAGTTGGTATTTTTTAATACAAATCGGCGAGGAAAGGAATTAGTTCCTGGTATCTATTCAATCAATACACCATCTATACCTAAAGGTTTTAGAAACTATTTTGAGCTTCAGCACATTAAAGAAAGTATCTTTGTTGGAACATCTGATAAGGATAAAATTGAAGTGCCTAGTCCTGATATGATTGCTGAGATTCTAGGGCTGTATCGCTTAAATTCTCTTGAGCGAGTCTGTATGGTTCAACTCAACCTAACTAAGAAGCCTCTTAATGTTAAGTTTGCTGGTGAGACTGATCGCGGTGGGATGAATATTGATGAGTTATTCATCGAAAATAACGGTTCAGTTGCCTCTGAGGCGTCAGAGCTTACCCAAAAAGTGATCTTTTTGGGCGAAGGTCAAGGTGTTATCAACGTAAAAGTAGAATACCTAGATGATACTGTTGATTACCTACAAACGATTTGTTCTGAAAACGTTTATCTCGTTGAGCAACTATAATTTCTAATTTGTTTCACGAAATTTTTTGGGTAATACTTTTTGTAAAGTTCTGGACGGATCTTGAAGTATTTAGAGCTTTTCAAATTAACGTCACTTAAAATCATGGTTCCGCGTGGATAAGTCGAATTTCTATAGCGTAGATGGGTATTAAAGTACTTCATATCTGGGGACGACTTTCGAAGTGCATAATAAAGTCGCTTAGGCCTAACGGAGCATCTGGTAACAAAGATTGATAGCTTTTTTTTCTTAAGTTGAAGGCGCTTTTTATGCTCAGCTTTATTGTAAATTTCTGGATAAAACTTTTCACGATAAGCGAGAGTGTACACAAGGGCCAAAAATTCAGAATAGTAATTTTGTGAAGCAAATCCCAAGTGCGGATGTTTGTAATGGGTAAAAATATTAGAAAGGTTTACATCCATTTTGTTGTGCTTTAGCTGACGCCGTGCTCGCAAAAGATGTTTAGTTCCAGTGTTGTAAGCAGTTACTGCCATATCCCAGCGTTTCATGATTCTTTTGTTCTGGGCAAGCAAGTGCAGGGCACCAATCGTTGAAATAACAGGATTAAGACGGTGATCAGATTTTTTAGTTACTTTCATAAAGTAACGTCCCGTTCGTTTGAGAAATTGCCAAGCACCGTACGCGCCAGCTCTCGATCTCGCATGGGGATTAAAGCTAGATTCAAGGAATGAAATTGCTAAAAGACCTTTTGGCATCTCCATTTTGTCAAAAATATCCAGTATGGTGTCTTCGAAAGGATAAAAGTTTTTGATTCCAAGTGCGATGTGCCCATGCTGACCTGTTTGGGCCCGCATATTTGCTGCTAGATCGTAAAAGAACTTTTCGCGATTCTCCTTATCCTGGGGGATTTTTAACTTTGCTGCTTTTAAAACACTCAAGATAAGCTTTGTCTGATCACCTTCAAGACTTCCTGTTGAAAGCTTGAGCAGGGATTCCTTAATCTCCTTGACTCGATTTAAGGTGTATCTCGTTTGAAGAGATGAACGCATATAATGGCTTGTCATATTAATCAGCTCCCTAAAATCAAGCACATCGTAAATAATATCTAGGTTGCGTTTATCGTGGATTACTACAAAATTCTCATCATAGGCAGTGTAGATGTTGAACCAAAAGCGAACTTTGCTCAGAAAGAACTTAGGGATATCAAAATCTTCAATAATCCTATTCTCTGGATCTGTAGATACTTGAGTAAATTGGTCTATAACTTCGTGTGAAGAACCTGTTGGTAGACCTTTTGGTGAGAGAAGTAGGTTTTCTATGATAAAATTATCATCTTGCAAAAAGTTCTCTGGCACTAGGGCAAGCGATGATTGTGAGAAAAGAAATAGTAAGAGTAGCATTTTTTGAATATTCACTGAGAAATCTTAACAAAAATTTTGCGAAAATTGTGAGTATTTCATAAAATATTGAAAAGAAATGGATTTCTAAGGAGTGAATTATGGAAGATAAAGAAAATTGGCTATCCATCGTTGAGTACTCACAACAGACAGGCATATCAATTTCAACTATTCGTCGAAGAATTAAATCTAATAAAATTGATTTTCAAGAAATCGGCGGAAAGTATTTTATTAAGCACAATGGTGGAGAAAAACAAATAGTTGATAAAGCCGCAGAAAAAGATGCTGAATGTATCATGCTGCGATTAGAAGTAGATCGTTTGAAAAAAGTGATTGCTCATCAAAGAGAAGAGATGGAAGACCTTAGAATGTTAGTGCAACTTTATGAGGGCCAGCAGAAAACAGATCGCCCATCGATTGTGACCACAGAATTACCACCAGAATTACCATTGATGTAGAGAAGTATGAAAAAAATAATTCTACTTGTATTTATTGTACTTGCCACGCAAGTTTACGCTGAACCGAGCATGAGAAAATGTATGCTCCTACCAATCACTGATTCAAACCAGGGGAAAGTTGCTTATCCTGTTTTTGAAATCTTAGAAGACTATTTAAAGAGTAGTGATTGGTGCTATTACCAATCAAATTCAGAAATTATAAATATTCTAGGAAACTACCGAAAAAATATTTCTGGTCATCTTAAGAATAAAGAAGTTTTAAAGTTAATCTCAGAAAAATCTGATTCCGGTGCCCTCATAAGAATTGATATCGAAAACCAAATTAAGGGAATTTCGCTATCAATCGATGTCATCGGTAGCAATGGCTCTGATGTATACTTTAAAGAAAAAACAAAACTCGATAGCGTAGAACCTGAATTTATCGCTCTAACAGTAGAGAACTGGCTCAAGCTATATGAAAAAACTATCCCATACGATGGGAGGATCATTGGCATTTTAGGAAATCAATTCACACTTGATGTCGGAAGAGGATATGGAGTGAGAGTTGGAGATTCAATCAAAATTTCAAGACCACTTAGAAAACGTAAGCACCCATTACTTAAGGAAATTGTAGATTGGGAAACTAAAGTTTTGGCCCGAGGGAAAATCTACAATATTACCAACTCCCAGGCACAAGGAAAAATCGAAGAATATAATACTCGAGGAAAAATTAAGCTCGAGGACTGGGCAATTATTGGTGGCGGAAAGTCGCTTGCGGAGCAAATTAATGTTTCAGAAGAAGACGCTGAAAAATATAAATTCGGAAAGCTTGGAAGTGTTGGTCTTTATTTTGATCTAGGAATGGGAACTGAAACTTTAACAGAGAGTGACGGTAGCGAAAATGTCGCTGGAGGAATGTTACTAGGTCTGCAGACAAAGTTAGAGATGTGGATAACAAGAAAATATTGGGGTTCTCTTGAAGTCGGAAAACACTACGGAAACTACAGCAAGAAAAAAGGTAATATTTCCAGTGATACAAATGTTATTGACACATTAACTTACAAGCTTAAGGCCGGTTATAAATACCTTCCGCTTGGATTTTTCTATGGACCACAAATTGATGGATACCTTGGTTACGCTTCTTACAATTATGGACTAGATACTGATCGCACATCGGGAATTACTGAAACCACTTTTTCAGGAATTTTAGTAGGAATGAGGGCCGATGTACCAGTATATAACCAGTATCGTCTTTTCGTAAAAATTGATGTACTTCCATACGCTGCATTTGATGAAGAGATTAAATTGCATGGTGGTGAAAAATCATCCTTGGGGTATGACTTTGAACTTGGAGCAACATATTCTGTTTCACCAACAATGTCACTATATGGATCATTGAATGTGGTTTCAAACAAGGCCAAGTTTGAAAGTGGGACAAGTCACGGAATTCGTACGATAACATTTAAAGAAAACAATCTACGTTTCGGTACCCAATTTACGTTTTAATTAGGAAAAATAATGAGTCGAATAAAGGATCTTGAACTTGAGTTGCTTCGTCATAAGTCGCTATACTACAGCGGAACTCCAGAGATCACTGATCATGAGTATGATTTACTCGAAGAAGAATTGAAGAGGCTAGATCCAAGTAATTATGTTCTAGATATTGTTGGAAGTCTTATTAGTTCTGAAAATAAAGTGGCCCACGATAAGAAAATGCTCTCACTAGATAAGACTTACGATGTTGAGTCACTTAAAAAATGGATGAAAGGGCATGATGTAGTTTCCACATTTAAAATTGATGGTGTAAGTTGTTCAATTCTTTATCGAGAAGGTAAACTCGATCTTGCAAAAACTCGCGGCGATGGGGCATTCGGAGAAAACATCACTGAAAAAGTAAAGTGGATGTCAACCATTCCAAAGACAATTAATCTAATAGACGACATCGTAGAAGTTCGCGGAGAGCTTTATTGTGATGAGGAGAATTTCTTTCACCTCTCTGATGAAATGGAAAAAATTGGAGAAGATCGTCCCGCCTCTCAGCGAAATATTGTTGCAGGACTGATATCAAGAAAAGAGAAGATATTTTTAAATAAGTATATCTCATTTAAGGCATTTGAATTTTTGACCGGAGAGAACTTAGAAAAGACTGAACTAGAGCGCCATCAAAAATTAGTTGAGCTTGGATTTGATACCGTTGAGATGACTCTTCATAAAGATATCTCAAAAATTGATGAGACCGTCGCTGAAACAGCACGATTTATGAGTGAAGGGGAATACCTGATTGATGGGCTTGTTCTCGCCTACAACGATCTCAAGCTTCAAGAAGAATTAGGGGCAACTGCGCATCACCCTAGATATAAAATGGCATTTAAATTTAAAGGTGAATCAAAAGTTACATCTTTAAAACAGATTACCTGGCAGGTATCGCGTAATGGATATTTAACTCCTGTTGGGGAGGTCGAGCCGATTGATTTATCTGGTGCGATTATTTCGCGTGTGACACTTCACAACTATGGACTCGTTAGGCAACATAAATTGAAGGCCGGCGATAAAATCGAGATTATTCGTTCTGGAGAAGTTATTCCAAAATTTTTAGCAGTAAGCGAGAGTTCTGCAGAAGAGTTTTCTATCCCTGAAGTTTGTCCTTCCTGTGGAGAAAAGGTTTATGTCGAAGACATTCGGTTGGTTTGTGTAAATGAGCAATGCCCAGACAAAATTAAAGAAGGAATTTTAAATTTTATTCAAAGGATTGGAATTGATGATCTCTCCTCAAAACGTCTAGAAGAAATGATTCGGAAGGGGCTTGTTAAAGAGATTCCAGATCTCTACCAGCTGCATGTTGATTCATTACTTACTCTAGATAAAACAAAAGAAAAATTGGCCACCAAGTTAATGGATTCAATAGAGTCTTCTAAATCTGTGGACATCATCACCTTTTTATCTGCACTAGGGATAAGTGGAGGTGCTTATAACAAGTGCGAAAAAGTCGTAAGAGCAGGATTTGACACAATTGAAAAAATCAAGTCGTTAAGTTTAGATCAATTAAAAAATGTAGATTCTTTTGCTGATAAGTCTTCAACTGAATTCTTAAGCTCACTTCGACATAAGCATGTTCTAATAGATCGACTTATGGAATGTGGATTTGCATTCGAAGAACTCAAAGATAATAGCTCTAATCCAATATATGGCAAAAAGATTTGTATTACTGGGGCGCTAAGTGAAAAGCGTTCTGTAATTGAGGGATGGATTCGCGATGCTGGTGGTGTTGTTGTCGGATCTGTTTCAAAAAATACTGATCTGCTCCTTACAAATGAAACTGAGGCCAAATCTTCTAAGTACAAGAAAGCTGAATCTCTCGGAATTGATATCATTAGTGAAGAGCAATTAAAGGATATGGTAAGTTAATATGGTAAGTACCCATAAAAATAGATGTTGTTCCTTTTGCGGGAAGGGACAAGACGAAGTTAAGACCCTTCTTGCTGCACCAAAGGGAGTATTTATCTGTGACCAATGTGTGAAGAAATTCCACCAAAAGGATACTAAAAAAGAAGATAAATAACTGATTTTCTGTAATTCATTAGCAAAAAAAACTAATCCTTTTGGTCAGAAATTCCGATAAATCTCTCATGAGAGTATGGCCAATTCTATTACTATTTACTTTCAGTTCCCTTGCCGCGGAGATTACCATTATTGATAATGGCAAAGTCACGCGCACTGACGATAAGCGAGTATTGCTCGATAAAGTCATTAAAACTTACAAAGACATTCAGAAGAAAACGAAAGAAGAAGAAAGCGAGAAACCTACAGTTCGGGAACAATCCGTTGTTGGAATTGTGCCAAGTTTCGATGAAATCTGCATTGAGTGCGAACGCACTCTCAAGTTAAGTGAATCAGTTTCTTCTATCATTGATGCTCTTTCAAAGGGCAGGGATACAGATGATTTGTTGAAGAATGAGCTGCAAGAATTAGAGGCCATCATTTCAATTACAAGTGCTGCTAAAAGAAGAACGGAATATGCCTCCTTCACTTGTCCAGAAAGTGAAGAGATGCGATTTGTTGAGTCGGAGGATGGCCGGGAGCGAGGTTATGCTGAATCGAAAATTGTAACCTCTGTTAATTTTCCGCTCGATGAAATTGATTCTATGGTCTACCGGGATTCTGTATCAAGAATGGTGTTGCTTAAAGGGCAAGGCGGAGATCGAGACAAGTATGTTCTGGTTTTTGTGGATAAAGAATCCAACCAAGTAACGATCAAATACCTCAAAGTTGAAAATGACATTAAGCGGATCATTGATAACTTGCCTGATCTTGGATACGACGACGGTACCGGGACTCTGGATTTTTCAGCGGGCGGGACAACCCATGGTGAGACCGGAAAGCGAACAATTAAAGTTGGCCCAATGGTCGACTATAAAGATAATGCAGTACCAACAGGGATTAAAGTTCTCGATGTTGATTATGAAAATAGCGACCGTGGTGTAAAAGTAAGAAGTGTGATTTCTGATAAGAAACAGGAATTTAATGTTGATGCTAAATCAGATACTTTTGACACTACGATGAAATTTTCGGCAACACCAAATAAGCAGAAAGTGACATTAGAAACCCCTATCGAAACGTTTGAAGCTAAGGCCAAACTCTCATATAACCAAGATCAAGAAGCACAGCTGACATTAGATAAAAAGATCGCTGAGATCTACTCTTTAAAAACTGTTGTTACAGATAAAGGGGAAGATACGTACGGTGATCTCTATTTAACGAAGAAAGATAAGTTGGTTCTCGGTGTTGAGTCTGATCGTTCTAATAAGGGGAATGTTAAAGTAACGGTTCCAACCACATTTAATATTTTTATGTCAGATTATAACGTCGATGGAGTTACAAAAGTTTCCGCTTCAAATCTTTCTGGAATCTATACCTTAAAGCACAAAGACGATGAGGTTATGACCTACGCCTTTGAAAATAACAGAACAAACAATTTCAAAAAGCACTCCATCAGTCGTAGCAAGCAGCTCGATAGTGGTGGAACAATTGGTATTAAGTTTGAAGATGTAAGTGGCGCACCAAAAAATACGAACATTATCAATGAATCTACTGTTTGGTTGAATTATTCCCTAAAATTTAAGTAACTCCTTAAAATTTGATGAATTGTATGGCCCCAAAGCGCGAAGCCTCGTATACTTTAGGTTGTTCACTATAATGGTGCACATATTAGTTGGCAGATTTATAAAAGGCGACTAAATGAACTGGATTATCATAGAGTCTAATGAATAAATTTTGCCTTATTAATTCGACAAATTAGTGATGAAACCTTAAGTGGTTGGAATTTCCTCTTACTAAATATTTGAAATTTAATGTATCATAGAGGAACAGTAAGTTTATTAAATCAAGGCCTTAGATGAGGTAGGCGTTATGAAAATCTTAAAAATACTCAAGAAATGTTTTCGCAACAATGAGTCTGGTTTCTCACTTGCCGAGCTGATGGTAGCAGCTGGTATTGTTGGTGTTATCAGTGTGGCCTTGACTAGAATTATGACCCAGGCGACAAAGACCCAGCGGAAAGTCACTGCGGATATGACAATTAATGAAACCAATATTCATATTCGAAATATTCTGCGGAATGAAGCTAATTGTACTGCTGCCTTCAAGGATCTCTCTTTCACTGCAGGGATAAAGCCTAATGGAAATAAAGTTGTTCAGTACAACAAAGCTGGTGCTGTTGTTGCTAGCTATACAATTGGTGATTCTATAGGTCAGGGGTCTGGAGGAAAGGTAACCCTTAAAAATATTGTTTCTGAAGCACCAACCTCACTTGTCGCACCAAGTGGGACAACTCCAGGTCGAGGTGAGATTACGATTAACTTCTTTTACTCTCGTATCGATGAGACAAGGAGCGCTGAGGCCCAGGCCCAGCTTAAAAAAATGACCTATGGAGGTCAGGAAGTAAACAAGCCAATTAAGATTATGGTTGACTATAACTCTGCCAATAAGATTATCGGTTGTAATGCTGACCTATCAGACTATCAGGAAGAAATGTGTACGACAGGGCTTCAAGGTCAGTGGGACGACGTTAATGATCTCTGTAAATCAATACTGATCGAACCTGCGCCCGATACATTTAGGAAGATCAGTTTTGGGACACAAAATGCGGTAATTAAGGAAGGGGTGCAAATTGGTTCTACTGCATCAATAAATTTTAATACAATCGACTTATTAAGCGGTCTAGGTGTAAATACACCTCCAACTGGCGCCGGGAACGTTAATATTACTGGCACATACACTACTGCACATCCAACGAGTGGAGTAAATGCGAAGCTCAATAATACATCATTGAGATTTTCTAGTAATGGAGCTGTTGTTGGAACTCCTGACAATGTGATGACTCTTAATAGTGATTATGCAGTATTTAATAAGGGGGTGCAGGTCGCAACGGACCTTAAATTGAACAGAGATATTTTCAGTACTACGACAGGTAGTTCGGGAGGGGTACTTATTTCTGGTGGAACTGTAGCTACAGCATACCCAAGGTTGTGGGTGAGACCGAGTGGATATTCAATATTAGCGCAGGGTACTGGGACATCGAGTATTGCCTTTCAAGTAAATAATGGCCTGGGGCAGGTTGATACTGTACCCGCAGCTGCCTATCCACTTGCACCTGCCTCAAGAGATAAGATGGTAAATGCGGGGTGGGTAAATGATTTCCTTTTTGAAGGTATCGCTAATAATATGGCAAATAACAGCAGTATTATTGGCCAGCTAATTGCTAATATGGCGAGTTATGCTGTATCTCAACCAATGAATGCCGTCTCAAATATGATGTGTGGTAAGTTTAAAATGGTAAAGACTAAGTATAGCGCGACTGGTGCTGCAATAAACTCTACTGTTTCTGGCTCCGTTGGTTCCAATGGTGCATGTACGTATACTACTCCCGACATTAACTGTACTAAATCTGGGGAGTGTGCCCGAGTTTGTATCGGCACTGACTGCCGCACTTCATGGCCTGCTCCAGATGGTGTGTGTAGTACCTCAGGTCAATGTGCCAGAGTATGTATCGGAACTACATGTAAGACCCGTTGGCCAAGACTTGTTTTTGGTAACTTGAATATTGGATACTGTACATGGAGAGGATATGCGTGGAACTATGGTAACCCACGAGTTCTCTGTGCTGGTCAAGAAGTTGTTAGAGGTCTCCAACGAAATAGTGCGGGGACACCAACCAATGCGCTCTGTTGTAGACACCGCAATGAGATGGATGCAGTTTGGTCTAACTAGAATAAGTACTTAATGGATTTTGATGTCATGGATCGACTACAAAAGATTAAATCATCAGTAAAAGATAATGTAATAACACAAATATTTGAGGAGGGAGACCATAGGGTCTTCCTCCTTTTTTTACTTTTAATTGCCGCCTTCTTTGGGCATTCCCTGTCTTATGATTTTTTTGCGTTTGATGATGGGATCTACCTGACGGAAAGTCCGCTGCTAGATAATCTATCTCTTTGGGGAATGATTAAAACCTGGAATGGCTCAAGAACACCAGTCGTTTACAATGTTTGGCAAATGCTTGCCATGGTCTTTGGAAAAGACAATGCACTTGCCTTTAGATTGCTTAACATCGTATTTCACCTATTCAATGTATTCGGCGGATACTTGTTGATGAGGTATCTCGTTAAAATGTTACATCCAAAATGGGTTGAGAATAAAGGAAAACTGCAATTTGCATTAATCGCAAGTAGTATACTTTTGATTATTCATCCTATTCAGGCAGAGAGCGTCATCTGGATCTCCTCTTTTAGAGGGACTCTTGCTGCGACTTTTGGAATACTATCGGTGATCTTTTACTTACTCTCACGCAATAAGAAACTAAGTGAAAACGGAACCTATGTATTTATTTTTGTGAGTTTTATGACTTATATTTTGGGGCTACTCGCAAAGCCAAATATCGTTACTATCCCGTTGCTATTCATTGCTCTAGATTTTGTTTTTTACAAATTAAAACCAGTTAAAATTCTCTTCTTTAATTCATTCTATTTTATTGCCGTTACAGTTATTAGCTTAATTCATATGGTTACTTCAAGCGGTGCTGGAAGCGTAACGAAGATGTTATTGCGAGATAAGCTAACTTTGATGCTCGAAGTATTTAGGTTTTCTGTTTCAAAAATACTAATTCCAATTAATTACAGTTTTGACTACCAATTAAATCCAGAAAACATGGTTAATATTTTTAAGCAGAATATTTTAGGCATGGGTTGGATGCTTCTGTTATTCTACATTGTCGTATTATTGGTAGTTTTTGTTATGTGGAAGAAGCGTGAAAAAATGATGCTTTTCGGTGTTTCATTCTATCTCATCTTCTTTATCATTAATTCAGGACTTATTTCTTTTATCTTTCAAAATATATCAACGGTTGCAAACCGTTACCAGTATGTTCCTTTAATCGGTTGTTCAATAATCGGTCTCGCGTTGATTTATCGCGGATTGATTTGGAAAGAGAAGATCGTAAGGCCACTAGTTATCATTTTATTACTTATGCTCTCTATTCGTGGCTTAAATGAGGGACTGAAGTGGAAAAATAGTGAGACAATTCTTGAAACAAGCTATGTAAAACATAAAAATAGTTATCCTTTAAATATCGGTTTAGGTGTTCTCGCTAAGAAACGAGGCGACTACAAACTAGCGCAAAAATATTTTGAGGAGGCCTATAAAGCAGGTGAGTTTTATAATGAATCTTATGTCCATTTGCTCGAGATATATGGAAAAGTTGGTGAGAAGAAAAAGGCAAGTGAGATGATTCAAAAGGCATTTGATCTTCTCGATGATCGATCAGGTGAAGTTGATACTGCAATCTTGAAATATTATTTCGATAGTCGTCAGTATCTCAGTGCTCGTGATCAAGTTGAACGAGCAGAACACTTTACTCAAAAAAATCCGATTCGTGCCAATGAAGTTAAAATTATTAAGGATGAGCTCAGCAAGGTATTTGACGAGACATCAGG
The DNA here is from genome assembly GCA_965140515.1 of Bacteriovoracaceae bacterium. GTDB lineage: Bacteria > Bdellovibrionota > Bacteriovoracia > Bacteriovoracales > Bacteriovoracaceae > JAGLCH01. Next base: position 646,213 of record OZ223251.1, read on the forward strand.
TGAGACTTTTAGAAGAATGGGAGTAAGCTATTACAATAAGAATGATTTTCCCAACGCCTTAATATGGATCAAAGCATCACTTAAAGTTCATTACAACGAAAAGCTGGATCGATTTAAACGTTATCTAGAGTATAGAATTAAGGGAGGAGCTCCCAAGGAAGATGCCCCTGTTTCAACAGACGTTCCATGAACATCCAAAAACTCGCAATTTTGATTGGAAAAATTATCCCCGATATTATTGGATTGGGGATTTATCGTTTTGTTTTTTACATCATTAAAATTGTATTTGAGCTGAAGGGATTCAAGATGACTTTGAGAAATAGTGTCGCCACTGGAACAATGAGTTTTGGCACGAGTGATATCGACCTCAATCTATGGATCAGTTCGACTTTTCATCTTGATAAATTTTGTTCACTTGAAAAAAAGATAAAGAGAGTTATTCCAATAATGGGTGAGTTCAACATCATTGATCCAAAAAATGTTGAGTCAATGCTGAGATTCATCAACCCCTATCTGCTTCAAAAAGATCCGCAAATGGTCAAATCCTTCCCAAACTTAAAATTGGATGGTGATGATTGCGATAAAGTAAGTTACCTTATTCGCTCCTATATCTCGAACATAGGAAAGTTTGAGCAGTATCCAGAGCAGTCAAAAAAGAAATGGAAATATTACCTCTCTCAAATTGGAGTAACTGGTCTCAAAGAAATAAATAGGACAGTGATTAAAGATATTATTCATAAAATGATCCCTGACCTCGACTTAGAATATTTAGAAAATATTCCAAAGGGTAGTGATCAAGAAATTAATGATTTCTATCAAAGCGGCAAGTTTAGAGTCGAGGAAATGTGCCTGACACCAACTATCTGGCTTGGGAGTGCGGTACTCTACGATCGAGTTATGGAAGATATTGAAATGATATCAAATCCAAAACATCTAGAGGTCATGATCTCAGGGTTGAAATGGGAGATTTGGGGCATATATACTCAACATCATTTTATCGAAAGAGAGGGGCTTCTCATACACTTAGATAAGATAAAGAATGTTTTTGAAATCATTGAGCAGGGAGAGCACAATGGAAAGGTAGCTCATCTTATCACGGGCATAAATGAGCTTCTGGAGATAGTTGCAAATGAGCGATAAATTTCAAAAAGCTAAAAAAATTCTAGACGAGATTTCTCCAAGTTTTTGCCCCGCCAAGTGGTTACAGGTTACGCTGCACCTTTCAAATGGCCATAATCACAGCTGTCACCATCCAGACACTCATAAGGCCTTGGTCGATGAGGTAAAAAAAGATCCATCCGCGCTTCACAATACCAAATATAAAAAAGAAATACGTAAGCAGATGCTTAAAGGTGAAAGACCCAAGGAATGTGAATATTGTTGGAAAATGGAAAGTGCTGACACTAATGTGATTAGTGATCGGTATATTAAGGCCTCTGATGAATGGGCGTTTGATCGTATTGCTGAGTTAAGGGAACTTGAGGGAGATGAATCAGTTCATCCGAGCTACTTAGAGGTAAGCTTCGATAATACTTGTAACCTTCGTTGCATGTATTGTGGCCCACATATAAGTAGTGCACTTGAATGGGAATATAGTCGCTTTGGCAATTACCGCTTTATGGAGACCTTAGAGCAAATTAAGGGGAAGGGGAAATTTGCAAGTGATGCGGAAAAAGAGATATATACTAAAGCTTTTTGGAAATGGTTTCCAGATCTAATAAAAGAATTAAAAGTTTTAAGGGTGACTGGTGGAGAGCCTTTATTATCAGGAAATACATTTAAGCTTCTTCGAGAATTGAACAATTATGATTGCAGCAATTTAGAACTTAGTATTAACAGTAATCTTGCAGTCAGCGAAGCTCCATTTCAAAAATTTGTAAATCAAATCAAAGAGATCAAACAAAAAGAAATCAAAAAGCTTTCACTATATGTAAGTGTTGATACATTTGGTGTGCAGGCGGAGTATATACGCTTTGGTCTTGATTACGATCAATTTATGGAAAGAGTAGAGCTACTTTTAAATGAAACAGTCTGTCCTGTTGTTTTTATGGCGACCTACAGCCTATTAGCCGCACCATCTTTCAGCAAACTAATATCCGCGGTCTCTGAATTAAAAAAGAAATATGGAGAGGATAGAGTCACTATCGATGTTTCTATGATTCATTATCCCCACTTCATAACCCCGGCCATAGCAGATAATACAGTTGCTGATATGGCAAAAAAATCACTTGAATTGATGATTGAATGCAACTTTAGTGAGTATGAGACTAGTAAATTCAAAAGAATAACAAGTGTAATAAACGCTGTGTCTGAAGTAGACTCAGATGTGATACGCTCAAGAAGAGATTTTGTTAACTTTATTCCGATCTACGATAAAAGAAAGGGAACAAGTTTTGATAAAACTTTTAAAGAACTAATTGAAATGAAAAATCGCTGGAAGAGTGAATATGGCGAAGAAAAATAATGAAACTTTTGTAGAATATCGAAAGCGCAAAATGGATACTGTTTCTCGTAGCTTTTGTGCTGCGAAGTGGTACAACGCTTCCATTTGGTTAAATGGTGGGATGACCACAAGTTGCCATTCTCCTCTTGCTCATTATATTAATCCGTCCGAATTAAGAGATAACCCAAGTGCTCTTCACAACACTGCTCAAAAAAAGATGGAGCGTGTTCTAATGCTCGCTGGAAAACGTCCCGCTGGTTGCGATAATTGTTGGAGAATGGAAGACATTGGTGATCCCAATATTGTTTCAGACCGCGTATTTAAAACTGCCATATACAGCGATGAGGATATTGAAAATGCGGCAACGGTAATTCCTCCAACTGACAATATTGAGCTAAGAACCCTAGAGATTGCTTTTAGCAATAAGTGTAATTTTGCGTGTAGTTATTGCAATCCATCGTTTAGTCATCGATGGGGCGCAGATATCATAAAGAATGGTCCGTATCAAAACCTTGAGCATTCAGATAGAGAAAAGTTTAATCACGATGGATCAGATTATCAGATCTATAAAGATGATGATGCCAACAACCCTTTTATTAAGGCATTTTGGGAGTGGTGGCCAGAGCTCTATATGAGTTTGAATGAACTGAGAATCACTGGAGGAGAACCGCTACTTTCAGATGACGTATGGAAAATGCTGGATTATTTTGAAAGTCATAATCCTGACCATATGAACTTCGCAATTAATACAAATCTCGGCATCTCTGACGAATTAGTCGATCGATTGATTGAAAAGAGCAAAAACATTAAAAGTTTCGATATCTTTACGAGCTGTGAGGCAGTAGGTGAGCAGGCGGAATACCTGCGCGATGGAATTCAGTACGATCGATTTTTAAAGAACTGCTGCAAATTGATGGAAAAGGCCAACATCAATTCGCTCAATATGATGATGACGATAACAGGACTATGTTTATATTCATTGCCTGAATTTCTTGACCAAATGGTTGAGTGGAAACGAAAATATGGGATTCGCTTTCCCGTGTGGACTGTAAATTTAATTCGATTCCCTGCCTTTATGTCGCCCTTGGCGTTGCCTCAGCACTTGCGACACGAACGCAGGGATGCACTTAAGCAGTGGTATGAAAAAAATAAGAATAAAGTCTATATCACTGATATGGAGCTCGATGGGATTTATCGCTTAATTTCTTTCCTCGAAAAAGATCAAAAGATTCACAATGAAGCGCCTGATGATCCCTCAATTTTGCATAGAGATCTGAAACGCTTTTATATGCAATACGATCAACGACGAAATAAATCTCTTCGTAATACCTTTCCTAAAGAATTAATTGATTGGATCGACTCAATTAAGATTTAACTTCTTCTTAATGAGTGGAATAAGTTTCTTGGCAAAAAGAAAATAGCCTTCTTTTGTAAGGTGATAATCATCTCCGTTATAGTAGCTTTCTGATTTCTGGCAATCATCACTTACTACTTCAGGTGTTAAAAAAATAGGTTTAATATCATAGATGCGAGTAACATCTTCAATAATTTTATCTTTTGTGTTGCTGAAGTTTTGACACAGCTTTCGCTGCTTTAAGGTGCCATGATGATAAGCAATAATTAATGGTATTTTCTTTTCATGCAGTAAATTTGTAATTTTTTTCAAATAAATTTTGGAGCACACAACCCTTGGGTCATTATCAATAGTTTCTGGGTCATGAATTGATTTATAGCGATCTAATTGATGATATAAATAGTGAAAAAGATATGAATGCTTGATCATGTATGAAGCAGTGTTCATTTTAATATTGGGACATACCTCGCTCGGTGATAGGTTCCATGGAGAGAAGTTATGATCATTACTGTTGAGAGTTAGAACGACAAGATCTGGCGTATAGCGTTTGAGCTGGTCTTTTAGGATTACATAATGATCAACAAAATTTTGACCACCAAGGCCCGCATTAATTGATGTGATCTTTCTTTTCTCTTTGTCGAGGAGCTTTTGTATTTGAATAGGAAACGTATCTTCATAGGGCAATCCATCACCAAAAGTGAAGGAGTCTCCAATAAACAGGACCTTGTTTTTTGAAGCTAAAAAGCTATCTGATTTAAAAAGATAGTCTGTCTCTCCTCGGTAAAGCATAGGTTTTGTGTCGAGGTTATATTGGAGGTCAACGCTGAAAAGATTATTTGACTTATACCATGCTCGAACACCGAACTCGATGACCAGAAAAGAAAGTGAGATGGAAATAAAAACTAGCGATAGATTTAAGAAAAATTTTTTCATCGCTATTTCTCAATCCAAAAATTACCAAGTATCAAAATATCCATCTCAGTACTTAAAAAGCAATTTATTGCATCTTTTGGTGAACATACAATCGGCTCCCCTCTGACATTGAAACTAGTATTCACCAGCATTGGACAACCGGTTAATTGATAGAATTGAGAAACTAATTGATGAAAACGGGGATTAATCTCTTTAAAAATAACCTGAGGACGGGCTGAGTAATCAATGTGAGTAATCGCCGGAACAGATGATCGTTCGAAATATAATTTTTCTAGTAGTTCTTTTTTGTGATAGTCAACTGGTAGGTCGTGACAGTGTTCTAATTTAATTTTACCGATTAGAGACATATAGGGAGACATTATCGAATTATCGAAGTATTGATCAAATTCTTCCGAAATTACAGATGGAGCAAAAGGCCTGAATCCTTCTCTTTTTTTTATTTTAAGATTTAGAGTTTTTTGCGTTGAAGCAAGGCGAGGATCCGCAAGAATTGAACGATTGCCTAGTGCGCGAGGACCCCATTCCATTTTACCCTGGAACCAACCTATTATTTTTCCTTCAGAAATTGAATTTGCTGTTTCAGAAAAAAGCTCATTGTCTTCGAGATAGTTATATGAGAGATGGTGGTGTCGAATCTCATTTTCAAGATCTGGCTTTGAAAACTCAGGTCCTAGGTAGGGAGAAAAGTGCTGAACTTCTGGGATAGACTCAATTGTTGAGCTATAAGCTAAGGCCGCTCCTAAGGCGCCACCAGCATCTCCAGCAGCGGGCTGAACCCAAACATTATCAAATATCTTTGCTTCAGATAGCTTCCCGATTGAAACACAATTAAGAGCAACTCCTCCTGCCATGACCAAGTTATTGAGCTGCGTCTCTCTTTTTACATGAGTGGCCAGCTTTAAAACAATTTCATCGCAAATTTGTTGAATTGCGAGAGCAAGATTCATATGGTTTTGTTCTAATTCACTTTCCGGTGCCCTCGGCCCAAATCCAAAGAGCTCTGTCCATTTCTTCTTATGAAACATTGAAGTTGAAGTCGCATATTCAAAGTAAGACATATTAAGGGCTATAGAGCCATCATGCTTAATTGAAACTAGCTTATCTTTTATAAGATCTTTGTAACGAGAGATATCGGGAGATTCTGGGTTTCCATATGGTGCGAGCCCCATTAGCTTGTATTCACCACTATTAACCTTAAATCCTAAGAACGTAGTGAAACTAGAATACAATAGTCCGAGAGAATGTGGAAAGTGCTGCTCCCCTAAAATTGTTATTCCGCTATCCCTGGTAGCTGTACCATAACTAGATGTTGCCCATTCTCCAACACCATCGAGAGTTAAGAATGCAGCACTATTATAAGGGGATGGATAAAACGCACTTGCCGCATGCGATAGATGATGTTCAGAGAAATAAAGTGGCGGCAATTCTCCATCAGCAATTTTGAGTAGAAAATCATTTATTATTTTTCGCTGAAAAATCTTGTCTTTAATCCAAACAGGAATTGATTGAAGAAAGCTTTTAAGTCCTCTTGGAGCAAATGAGTGGTAGGTATCCAGTAGTCGCTCAAATTTGATAAGAGGCTTGTCGTAGAATATGACGGCATCGACTTCAGATAATGAAATATTACTTGCTTTCAATATGAATCGAATAGCGTGATCAGGAAATGAAGGATCGTTTTTTATACGGGTAAAACGTTCTTCACTTGCCGCTGCTATGACATGGCCGTCAATAACAAGAGCAGCAGCGCTATCGTGATAAAAAGCAGATATGCCGAGTACTTTCATCTTAAAAAACGGTATAGATAAATGTTGATAAAGCGCTACCACTAGTGGCAATAATTAAGGCACTTATAATAATAAGAGTGAGCATCGAAGGAAGTAGCCAAAATTTTTTATGCGTCATTAAATACTGGAATACCTCTTTCATTAAAATGCCTTGTCGAAATCTTCTCTTTTGAAAGACTTTTTTCTTAAAATAAACATAGTGTCTTTTTTTGTATTCTTTTTCCAGTTCGTCATAGACCCATTGCTAAAAGATCTTCTAATAATTGCTACAGGAGTTACTAAAACAAAGAAAACAATAGATAAAAGAATTTTTGAATTGATGGTGCCCAAGATGTGACCAAATCCCATCCATACCTTTGCAAGAGGCATTATAATTGTAGGGCGAAGTAGAAGTAAGATTAAGGGAGGTACAGGAACTACAAAATACAAGTTCTTTTTCATAATCGCTAAAAAAGCGAAAAGTATTAGCGAAGCGACAATAAGTTCAATGCAATTTTTTCTTGTTACTTTAATCATTGTGTTTACAGATTGATTGGGGACATCGAACGATAGACTCCAATCAAATTTTGATGGTATTGCTCGAAGTTAATAAAATAGTCGCGAGCAAAGTCAAAACAAAAATTACTGGCACGTTTGATTCGTTTAATTCCTCGTACCGGAAAAAGTTCTAACTTGTACTGGGAAAAATTCTGAAGCCACTTCTTATCTTGATAAGCACAATATCCTGAGATAGGAAGCTCTCCTATATAGTTCTTCTTTAATGCCAGCATCTCATTTATTGTACGGTCGACTTTTTTAGAAGTAGCAATAATCCCAGATGCAACATTTCTCTGGAAATTAACATAGCGCTCATTGGGATCTTTTGCTCTTGATCTAAATAAATTATCTGACAAAACCCATTGGTAAAGATACTTGATGTCAGCATAAAAAATAAATTCTTCTGCACTGAATTTTGCTTTTTTCGAGTATGATTTCCAATTAAATGTTTTACTTAAAACTTTTTTTCTTTGGGTTTTATACTTCATGAATGGAATTAAGATTCCTTTTTTATAAAATTTTTCTTGTATAAGTTTTTCAAGTTGAGCACGATAAGGATGCTCATCTTCATCAGGGTGCTTTATTAAGCTTGGCCAGACACGCGAGCAATACCATCGAGCATCAAAGTCAAGAATCATTGAGTCGTGGGACTGATTAAAAGCGCAGTCTTTTGATGCATTTATTACGGTTGTGTCTTTTAGTGAAATAACACTCTGGTTTTGAAAAATTGGAAAACTTGCGGACTCAATTTTTGAGCTATTAATTTGAACAATTGAATGGTCTGAATCGATGAGTAGTCTTTCTCCTATTAGCTGAGTTCCTGAAATAATCGCTGCACTATTGAAGAGAGCAAGAGCAGTTTCAATCATGGGAGTAGATGGAAATGTAACATTGTTCATTTGAACGAGAGCATTAAAAGAATTAATGACAGGATAAGAAACACTTCCATCAATTTTCAGGTCATCAAGGTAAATTTCAGAACCAGTAAGTGAGGCAACTGAAAAGTTCAAACTTTCGTCAATTGATGTGTTGTGAACAATAATCCCTTCATGATTATAGAGTGTAAAAAGAGGGGTTGAGTTGGAGCTTGGACTTCCAACTTTATAAAATTTGGCATATCTAATGAAACTAAGACCTGTGGGGATTTTTTTAGAGACAATTTTCTTTAGCTCGTTCTTGCGGTCTCCAGTAAAAATAAAACCGTTCCAATAACCATCCTCGGATTTAAATGTGATGGGAGATCTTTCGCTACCCCCAACTCGAATTTTCCCTTGAACGAAAAACTTAGCACCATTAGGTACTGAAACCTCAATTCCTGGATAAAAAACCCACATTTCTGAGGAGGGAATAACAATCTGTTTTGAATCAAATTTTATATCAGACTTGAATTCAACAAGCTTGAATCCAAGAACCTGTTTAGCAGAAGCGAGATTGCATTGAATCAAGAACATTGTTAGAAAAAACGTTAAGTTACGCACTATTTTCATAGCTCTAGTATATTACAAATGGACAAAACATTGTATGGATAAATTAATCTAGTTGTTGAGCTATTTTATCAGGAAATGCTCGGGAAGAGATATACCTCTACTGCACTTTGAGCAAAGTGGATAGAGGTGGCGGAGACAGCTTTTTAATTTGCTTCTAAACGACTTATACTCTGGTGAATTCCAGATATGGTCAATTCTGTGAACATGGATGTCGCCCATTATGTGTGACTTATGATAGTCTTCAAAGCATGAAATGAGCTTTCCGTCATATGATACTGTCGCAATGAAACTCGGTATATAACAAGGTGTAAGCATTTGTGCCTTACCAAAATCATCTCCTTCTAGGTTTCCTGCGCGATTTGTTTTTTTAATATTAGTGAAATGTGTATATCTAACTCTTTTTTTCATCACCTCATCAAGCTTGGGGAAAACATCATCAAAAGGAATCTTTGTTATATTTTCATGCTTCGTTACGATAAAATAATCAATTCCAGCATCTAATAATTGGACAAAGCGTTCATAAGTGAGAAGAGTTCCATTTGTGTAGAGAACAATATTGCACTCGGGTAGTTGCCTTGTGATCTGTTGTGAAAATTGATCAATAGTTTCACAGAGCATGGGCTCATTATAAAATTCAAACGTTATATTGCCTTCGTAATTAATTTCAACCAATTGAGCTATAATTCTATCAAAGGTCGATTGTGACATTTTTTTTGCTGCAGTGTTCGGATTCCTTGAGTTAGGGCAATAAGAGCATTTAAGGTTGCAATCAGTATTAATTTCTAGTTCCAAAATTTGAAAGATGCCTGAGTTTATACTGGGGAGGTCGATTGTATGCCTAGTCATGGGGACTAATTCTCTTTTTTTTGTTGAAAAGAAATAAGTTAAATAGTGATCTCGGAGAAAGTGAAACTATTTCTCGAATGTTGCTTGAGTTGTAACACAGATTTCTCGGCTGAATATTGCTTGAATAGCGCTCTGATGCCTTTTTGAAATCAGTAAAGTTCCATTCAATTTCTCCTTGGACATTCTCGATCTTTCCAAATGCATTAATTCGCATGTGTATTCTTCTTGCATCTTGCTCGGATTTAATCTTGATGTCACCAATTGCTCGTCTGAGCAAGTATGGTGTAGTCTTCAGGCTTTTTAAAATATCTGGACGATTGAGAGCACTTTTGACAAATTCTTTAAAATCATTATCTGACACAATCAGTTCATCCGCATAGTTTTGATTACTCTTGAATTGAAGTGGCTGAAAGACAAATGGGATCTCATGGTGTGATTGCTGGAGCACAAAATCAAAATATTCATCGATATTTTTTGAGTGAATCACGGATGAAATAACGGCCGGAACCTTCATCGTTTTTAAGCTTTCAATTGCAGCTATAGCTGAAGTAAACGAATTCTCTCCTCTCACTTCATCATTATTTTTCCGATTACAATCGAGACTAATGATGACGTTATCAAGATATGGAGCAACTGAAACAAGTCTTTCTAAAAGAGCACCATTTGTATTCAAGGAAATCGAGTATCCCAAAGATTTTGCATGAAGAATAACTTCCTTGATATCCGGATGAAGCAATGGTTCTCCCCCAGTTAGATGGAGAAAGTGAGCTCCGTTGCTCTTTAATGTGCTTAAGATTTGCTCAATTTGAATTAGAGTTAATGGGGCTAGGTTTGTGGTGTTGTCTATAGCTTCACAATATAGGCAGCTATAATTACAATGTTTAGTCAGCTCGAAGCTAACAAATATTGGCGTGCACTTCCCACTGGATTTCGCTTGAATAACGGCTTTGAGCATAGAGAGCATAACTGAAAATTTCATAATGAGATTATATGGGTTGCTCAAATATCAAGCAAGAAATTAATAGTCTTGAGCGGGAAGGGCAATATGATACAATAAATATCTAAGGAAATATCAATGTCAGTAAAAAAATATACTAGGGACACTATTCCTGCGAACTGTTGTCCTGTTCCATTTACAACCTTAATCTTGAATCCAAATGGAGATGTTGGGTGTTGTCGTGAGCGAACGAATAGAGAAGTTCTAGGAAATATAAAAGAACAAAGTATTGAAGAGATTTGGAATGGTGAGGAAATGCGTGCTTGGCGCCGTGAGTTTATCGAAGGGAATGTTGTACGCTGTAAAAGTCAGATTGAAGAAAGAAAGTGCAACCTTCAAGATTACAATCTCATGATGTTGCCAAAAACGGAGTTCACTGAATATCAGAAGAGAATGCCAATACGAATTTCACCAGATTTTAATGGGAAATGTAATCTTCAGTGCGTGATGTGTGATATTTGGAAGATGGAAAATGGTCTCTATGACAAAATTGGATTTTGGCAGCAGGCCAAGGAGACCAGCTTTTTCGAAGGAGTTGATTTCATCGATCCTTTGGCAGGCGAGCCTTTTGTGCAAAGGGATTTTTATAGGCTAATATCTTTAATGAAAGAATCGTCTCCCGATGCTTTTTGGAGGATTACCACAAATGGCCATTGGTCATTATCAAAGTATATCGCGAATCATTTAGATAACATTAAGAATTTGTATAGCATTCAGACGAGTATTGATGGCGCGACCTGTAAAACATATTCTTCAATTAGACGTAAAGGTGATTTAAATTTTGTAATAAAGAATCTCGTTGAGCAAAAAGAATATAACGAGTCTAGGGTAAAAAGGGGGATGAGGCCCTTCGATCAACTAGTTATTATGACCGTAATGAGGGAAAACTGGAAAGAGATTCCACTAATGATTGAGAAAATGGCATCATTAGAGATCGATTGCACTTTTAACAAATGTAATGGACCAGAGGAAATGATGCTGACAACTCTACCAATAGACGAACGAAAAGAAATAGTTGAGTATCTTTTTGAGAACGTTGCGGTAAAAGATATTTACAGAACCTATACTGTAATTGTTCCTCTGATTGAAAGTCTAGACCAACAGAATCGATTAAAGTTTAAAGCAAAATTTATCAAGATGACCGATCCTAAAGCCTTTTTGAGCTTAGTAAGATAATGCGAAATGATTATTTACAAGATGTTTTTCTTATTGTCCGAGAAAAACAAACTTAAGAATAGTAAGTAAAGAGGCAAGGACACCAATTGCATAAAGGACTAAAGGCCTTAGCTTAGGTGATGGTAAATGTATTGCTCGAGCAAAAAGTTGAATTGCAACTTTGATGTAGCGAATTAACTCGCTGAGTGACTCAATTTTTCGGAGCATTTTAAAAATGTACTTTGGTCGAAAGTAAAAACTCAAGTATGCCTTTTGTGTTAATCTGATAATTTCATCTGATGATAGTTTTGTCCAAGGTCTTGGAAGAATCATCTCGTCTGCTTCTCCTCTGATGTAATCTCTCCAGTAATCATGACCTAGAATCGTTTCTTTGTATGAATTATAAAGTGTAGTGTGAGGTTTCATTATTGTCATACTAAACTGAGCGTAATCCAGTGGAAGGGTTTTAGAAAACTCAACCGTTTTTCTCACTGTTTCAACTGTTTCGCCTTGGCTGCCAATCATAAAAAAACCAAGTACACCGATACCGTTATCTGTCGCACACTGAACTACATCCTTTATTGGAAGTAAAGTTGTTCCCTTCGACATCTCTGATAAGATCTCCTCATCAGCGGATTCGATACCAACAAATATTCTTCGACATCCACCTTTACTGAGTTTCTGGATAAACTCGACATCAGGTCTCAAATCTCCGCTCTTTTTAAGTGTTAGTGAATCAATACGTGCTCTTGCAGACCAAATGATATCTAGGGGATGCTCTTCAAGTAGTTTGAGTAGTTCTAAAATTCGCTGCTTATTATGAAACATGACAGGATCGAACCAGTCAATTTCCTTAATTTTGTATCGATCAGCACACTCTTTCATTTCATCATAGACTTGCTGGGCTGACCTTGCATTGAAACTTGAATTCTCCATACAGCAGAAATTACAATTATATGGGCAACCGTCAGACGAAAGACCGATAGTAAAATTTTTTCTCTGAGAAACGTGAGATCTATAGAGCTCATTTGGAAAGATTGATCGATCTGGAGGGGCTAGGTCTTTAAAGCAAGTTGTTTCACCTTTAAACGTGTATAGCACTTCACCGTCTCTTTTATAGTAGAGGTCTGGAACGTTAGATAGATCACTTTTAGTTGCGATATAATTTAAAAAAGGGACAAAGAAAGTTTCGGCCCCACCCGAACATAAATAATCGAAACAGTCATGCTCAATTATTTCCAATGGATATCTTTTGGCCTCATAGCCCCCAACAACCGTGGTAATTGGAAGATCCACTTTTAGTCGCTTAGCAAAAACATGGAGGTCACGAAAAGTTTGAACTGCGTGTGCCGCATAACCAATAAGGTCCGGGTTATATGACTTAATATCTTCCAAGAATTCACGATACGGCTGCTTACTGGCCGCAAGGTCAAAAAGCTTAACATCCCAACCAGCTCTCTTGGCCTCATTCGCAACATGGCCAAAACTTATGTATGGAAAAACTCCAAATTCATTATCCACCGTGGGCAAATTCTCATTGAAGATTTTATGTGAATATTGGGGGTATACCAGAGCAAGCTTCATCTATATCCAATTCTGCGTGTCATTCTTGAATTTTGACAATGATTTTACCACAGTCATTTTTTTCAAATGCCATTTTTATAGCATCATCAAATTGGTCAACATCAAATATATGAGTGATGTATTTCGGTGCGAGTTCATTAATAAGCTTATCACATTTATATAGAGTTTCCTCTAATCGATTTGTAGATGCGCTACTTAAAAATGAAATTGAACAGCGTCTATTACTTAATACAAAAAAAGGCAGTTTATCTGTTTTTCGGTACTTTGCTATGATCAAAATTTTAGCACTTTCGGCCGAAAAGTGAGTTAAGTGCTCTAATGCTCCAGGGTCTCCGCCAGTGATTGCACTGCAGTCTATGACGATATTAAAGGAGTTCCTTAACGAATCGTCAGACATAGCAAATGGTAGTGGGATCGAATCTATTCCCATATCTTTGGCCCACTTAACACGTTTCATTCTACGGTCAGTAATTAGCGGTTTGTGCCCTTCTTGCTGTAAGCATTTTGCAACCGCAACACCTATTGGACCAGATCCAATGATAAGTATATTTTGATTTCGCGTAGAGTCTAAAACTCTGCGCAACATTTCAACTGCTTCGAGCCCAATGGAAAAAACTTCGAACATTATTCCCAAAGGCGCAGCGGGTTGGTTTAGCTTAATAAGGGAGTGAGCTGGTAAATTGAGCCTCGTTCGGGCCACTCCTAATTCTGATCTTCCCAATGAAAATCCATTTTCACATCGATGTGAATCTCCGGATAAGCACGCCGTACATTTTCCACATGAAATATATGACGCAGAAGTGACAACATCACCATGCTTGAAATTAGTGACATCGCTTCCAACTTCTACAACTCTGCCAACCCATTCATGACCTATTTTAATTTCAGAATCATGTGATTGCTCAAAATGAATCAAATCCGAGCCGCAGATACCAACATACTGTGGAGCAATTTGAACATCTCTAGCTGCCAAAGATGGATTAAGTGTGACCTCCTTTTTTTGGGTGCCACAAGCAGCAGAAAAGGTGCATTCAAAATGTTTCAAAAGAGAACTCCCAGTTTATTCTTTGTTCCTTATGATTATGGCACAATTTTATGACTATTAAACGCCTTTTGGCTAACGCGCAACACTAAAAAAGATTGGATTATGGCCATATGCCACGATATACTTAGTCTGAATATGAAACTGTATATTGATCAAATCCTTCTATTCACTATGTCAAATATGCGTGCCCGTTATCGCGGGACTTTCGCTGGATTTATTTGGGTTGTCATTAATCCAATTATTCTATTTTCAGCTCAAGCACTCATTTTTAAGCATGTATTAAAGATTGATGTACAAAACTACGCCTTATTTCTAGCCGGAGGTCTTTTGCCCTGGCTTTTTATCACTCAAACTTTTGATATGTGCATTCCGATTCTCTCTGGAGCAGGAGAATTACTTAAATCATACAGAATTCACCCCAGTATTTTGATCTGGTCACAGATTCTGGACAACTTTTTCAATTTTATCTTTGCCTTTTTTATAATGTTGATTCCAATTGTGATTTTTAGTGGAAAATATAGCTTTGGCTTTTTCTTTCTGCCGATAGCGCTTGCAAATATTATTGTTGGCGTCGGTGCAGCAGCATGGGGATTTAGCGTATTACAAGTTTTTTATCGCGACACTAAGTTTATCATTCAATTTATTACTAGCGTGATGTTCTTTTTAACCCCCATTTTTTATCCTGTATCAAGAATACCAGAAAGCGTAAGGTGGATGGTCGATGTTAATCCGTTTTATCGATTTATTGAGCCATTTAGAATTTGTATTTACAGTTTTTCCTTTGGTGATTTTGTGCAATCAATGGGGATAAGTCTTATTTATACTCTCGGTATAGTTTTGTTGGCATATAGCTTTTGGAGAAGGAGAAGAAATGAATTCTACTTGTTCATCTGATGTCATCTTACGAGTTCAGGATTTGAATATGGCCTATTCCATTGATTACTACGGAAAAGGCAGCTCATCATTTCGTGATTTCTTTGTTGGTGCCCTTAAATCACCAGTCGATTATTTTTTGCGAAAAAAAGATAGTATTCATATATTATCGGATATTAGTTTTCAGCTCTATCGTGGAGATCGTGTCGGAATTATTGGTGTTAATGGCGCTGGCAAAACTACACTTTGTCGTTGCATCGCAAAAATGCTTGTTCCGACATCCGGTGAGGTCGTTATTAATGGAGAAGTTCGTTCTATTTTTAATTCTTCAACTGGTGTGAATTGTGAATTAACTGGACGGGAGAACGCATACCTTTTAGCGAGACTTCTTTTTCAAAAATTGAGCAAGGAAGAGCTTGATAGAGTTGTTGATGAAGCCATCGTATTCAGCGAGCTTCATGATTTTATAGATGTGCCCTTAAAGAACTACAGTAAAGGGATGCAAACAAGACTAAGTCTCTCCGTCATTTCTTCACTACCGACGGATCTCTTGATACTCGATGAAGTCCTAGATGGCGCAGATCAGTTTTTTAGAGAGAAAATTTCACATCGTATGAATGATATTATTACACGATCTGGTGCTGTGATCTTCGTGAGTCATAGTGTTGATGAAATTGAAAAAGTTTGTAATCGTTTAATAATATTACGCGACCATAAAGTTTTATTTGATGGTGGAGTAAAAAAGGGGCTCGCTATTTATAAATATATGGGGCCAGGATGAGTTGCTCGCAGCTCCCTAACAATTTCTGCACAGTCCCTTTTACAACATTGATTGTAAATCCAGATGGGACTGTTAATGTCTGCAGACAAAAAGGTACCGAATTTGTTGTAGGAGATCTGAATCATCAAACTATCGATGAAATTTGGAATAGCGAATTTCTTCAAAAGTGGAGACAAGAATTTTTAGATGGATCGCCAATTATCTGTCGAGAGCAAATTAGAGACATGCACTGCAATTGTTCTCCTGAAAATATAGCTTATACCGATAAGATTGATTTCAAACCGATTACAGAAGGTCCAATTCTGAAGTTTGGGGCAAACTTTAATGGCAAGTGTAATGTAAAATGCCAGATGTGTAATATTTGGCAAATGCCGAATGGTCTTTACGACACTCTTGGATTTTGGGAGAAAGCTGAACAAAACCTTTTTCCACACTTATGTGAGATAGATTTGTACTCAGGTGAGCCATTCATTCAGAAAGATACCTACCGCCTAATTGATATAATGTCCTCAATTAATCCAAAGTGCCAATGGACTATTTCAACCAATTTAAATTGGAAGTTAACTGATTATATAAAAGAAAAACTAGATCAGATTGAAGTTAAAAATATTATTGTAAGTATAGATAGTTTGCAAAAAAGCACTTTTGAATCAATTCGTAAAGGTGCTTCTTTTGATCAAGTCATGTCGACACTTGATGATTTGATATCTTATGATAAAGACCGTTTGGCCAAAGGGTTGAGCTCATTAGGCATTATTGTTAATAATGTTATTCAAAAAGATAACGCTTTTGAAGTTAGTGATCTGATCAAGTTCTCTCAACAGAAAGGGATTCGTTCTTTTCGTAGTTTGGTATATGAACCATTTGAATATTCTTTGCTCTCACTCTCTCAGAATGAAATTAGCAATCTTTTGGATCACTATTTTTCGTATTCGAATAACGACATCTTAAAATCTATGACTGTTATTCGCCCTCTGTTGCAAAAAATGGATGTGAAAGAGAGAAAGAAATACTTAAAATTGATTATTGGCCTTAGTGGTGAAGCAGATGAGCGATAAACATTGTGATCAATTTACATTTGTAAAACTAAAAAAAAGACTTCATTCATTTGGGGAGCTGAAGTTTAAGATCGCTACAGATTCTATGTATCCCTTAATTTGTATAGGTGATGAAATAGAAGTTTTTCCCGTAGACCGTGATTTTCGAGCCTTTGATATCATAGTCTATTGGGATGGTGAAAAGCTTATGGCCCATTATGTATGGCATGTTAATAATCTTAAGATTAAAAATCAGACAAGCCTACTGACTAGGTCATTGAAGAATCAATATGAAAATGATTTACCGATCCCAGTGGATAATATTTTAGGATTTGTTCATAATTTTAAATTAAGTACTTTCAAACGAATTTTAATCACATTCAAATGTGTGTTGAAGAAATGTTTATAGAGGAATAGATGAGTAGAATAGCTATCGTCTCAAGAAACCAAAAACCTAGCTGGAAAAGTTGCCAGGTGATCAGTCAGAATTTGCGAATGGCCTATGAGGTTCAATTTAAGAACTCTGAGATATCTTTCTTTGATTTAAACGATGACCTTAATAGATATCAGCAATATTTAGTTGCGCAAAAAATTGCAAACTTCGACCCTGCGCGAATTGTTTTTTTGGAACACCGTCCGCACCCTATTGCTTTACTAAGCTTGTTGCGCCCGATGCTTAAAACTAATCCGGAGTATATCTTTCACATCTATGGTGATTTTCCACTCGATGCTAGTGATTGGTTAAATCTTGGACAGCAGCTTCAAGGTGAAAATGTAAAGCTCTTATGCGCTTCTGATGCTCAGGTGAATTTTATATCGCAGTTTGTTGATTCAGATAAAGTTGTTTTCAAGTGTCCATTTCCTGTAAATGGTAACCAGTTCAAATTTGATGCAGGCATTCGCGATAAAATTCGCAGGGAGATGAACATTGAGAATAAGACTGTCTATCTCTATACCGGGCGAATTAGTCATCAAAAGCAAACAATTGAATTAATAAGCCATTTTGTCTCTTTCTTGAAGTCATCGAAGAGCGATTCTATACTCCTAATCGCTGGCGAGTTCGACGACTTAGGAGCACCATACCTGCAATATGAGTCCTGTCACAATACTTATTATATGAGGTACAATCGTCATAGAGAGAAGCTTTCTCCAGAAGTTGCAGAAAGAATTCGTTATGTTGGGAATTTAGATACTAAATCTCTCCATCAGGTGTACTGCGCCGCTGATTTTTTTGTAAGTTTAAGCGTTCACAATGATGAGGATTTTGGTATGTCACCCGCGGAAGCTCTATGTAGTGGATTGCCTGCAATCCTTTCGGCCTGGGGAGGGTATCGGTCTTTTTACTTCCAAGAGTGTAAGAAAGGATGCTCACTTATCCCTGTAGAAATCGAAGACGAAAAAATTAGATTTAGTGAAAATATTTTTATTAAGCAGTTGCTTCGTTCAAGCTTCGAAAGACATACAAATACAGATCGAGATAATATTTCAAAATTTTATCTAAGCAACTTCTCCATTAATTCAGTTGCAAAGCTTCTTGAATCAATTCACGGTACAAGAGTTAATAGTTTTAATGGATTTAATGAAGCACTTCAAAACTTAGTGAGAAAGCAAACAATCGGAGATCCGCCATTTAGAGATAATCGAGCAGTTTATAATAATTACTATAAAGAGACATATCATGCCTACGTTAAATAAAAAGTTAATGGATTCCATTAGAGACAATCTTGTCACTCAAAATCCCGAATCATTTTTGGGAAGTGCTTTTTACGCTCATTTAGTTGAGGCAAATGAATCTTTAGAAAGAAAAACGTGGCAACTAGAAGATTATTTAGATCCATGTCATGTTCATTTTTTAAATCCGCTTAACCCCGTATTCCTCTATCAAATCTATTCGCTAGAAGTAATTCGCTTTGTTAAGTTCATACAGGTTAGGGACGGCGCATACTCGGTTGCCAATTTTTTTGATCGCTTCCCATCGCCCGGTGATATTAAATGTGCATTAATTATGCCTGAGCTATATCAGTATCTCATTCCAAATGAGTGGGAAAACAATGTGGTTTATTACCATTACCGTATTTCACCAAAACTAGAAGTTAAAGCGAGTCCTGTTTTATATTTGAAGGGAATATGCTCGCCTGTTTCATACAGTGAGACTCACATTCAAAGATTAATTGAGGGGATCAAAGCAAATGGAATTGAGCAAATCTACGCATATCTGCCAGTTCGAGAAGATTATTACGGCACTAAAAAGGAAAAAGACCTTTTATATGATCAAAGATTAGTTGAGGCCCTGTATAGAGATACCGATGCAAAAATTGATTTCATTGGTTGGAAAGAATTATTGCAGGTTAAACAACATGGGTATGTTTATGATCTGAATGGTGCTGGGGAAATCATTTATGATGATTTTCTTATGAATAAGCTGATTTCTGAGGGCAATTTACCTCTCATAACAGCATGGCGTGAGAAGTCATCTGAAGAAATCACGGTTAGGTTATCGGAATTTCATGAAGTAGTGATTTTGGACTCTGACCGTTCCTCAGTTGCTGAGTTGCACTCAGAGGCGATGAATATGAAGAAAATTCTCAGTGGCGCTGACGCAGTGTGCTGGAGTGAGTACGTATACTATTTAAAGGAACTTCATTCAGAACGACTATGCCTGCATAAATGGTACTATTCACATTGATGTAAATTTGGTCTATATTATCATTATTAATAAAATTATATTTGTTTGAAATTGAGGATGAATCATGAGTAATCAAGAACAGAAGGACAAAAAGAAAAAGCAATACGTTTTTGGTGGAATTAAGGAATTTGATCTAGAAAAAATTGAAGCTGAAGTATTGAATGAAAGTATGTACCTTGAAGTATTTGCGGGTTCAGATATTCGCTTTAAGAAAAATGTAACTCCACTTAGAGGTGTTTTGCCAAAGCTTCTTGATCTTGATGGTGTCTTATTTGACTGGAAGGCGGAAGAATTTGTTGATAAGGGATTTAACAACGATCAACAACTAGGATTCATCGCTCAAGACATCCAACAAAAGTTCCCTCAGCTAGTAAAGCTTGATACTGATGGCTTTTTGACTGTGAATTACAGCAAGATGGTGCCAGTCCTACTAGAAGGTATGAAAGAGATGGCGTCAACAATTGCTGATCAAGGTATCGCCCTTGAAAATATGAAAAAGAGACTAGATGCACTTGAGGGAAAAACATATTCTTTCCAGGCAAAAAACTAGGAGTTAGTTAAAAATGTTTGATCGTACTTACAAACTCCAAGATGATATTGTATCTCGTACTAATCCTAATGGAACAATTGTTCTGATGAGAATGGATGATAGTGAAGTTTTCTATAAAATCAATGGAATTGCAGCTCAAATTTGGAGTGGCATTGAAGAGGGGAAAATTGTCTCTGAATTGATTCAAGAAATCACTCAAGAGTATGAATGTACTCAAGACCAAATTGAGTCTGATACGAAATCATTTATCGAAGAACTACTTGAAAAGAATATTCTGATTTAATCAGAGTATTCTTTTCCTTACCACACCTTTGCCACAATAATGCACGTTGCTTTGATTAGAACCCCAATGGTTCATCCTTATTATCATCTCACAAGCAACAGGCCGATACCGGACCTTGGAACTGCATATTTACAATCAAGTTTATTAAAAGTTGGAATTGACTGCACTCTAATAGACGCTGCTGGTGAGGGGATTAACAATTTCAGAAGATTGAAAAACACACCACTCGTAGTTAATGGAATTACCATTTATCAGATCATTGAATTGATACCAAGTGATGTAAGTATTATTTGTCTTAGTCTAATGCACACGAATCGCTGGGTATACGACAGATTAATAATTAAAGAAATTCGAAAATATTTTCCTCAAATCCCTATTATTGTTGGAGGAGAGCACGCGACTGGAAGCTACGATCAAGTTCTTTCCTCTACCGAGGAAGTTGATTATTGCATTCTGGGAGAAGGTGACCATACATTAGTGGAGCTTGTTCAAGCGATTAATGATGATAGTTCAACTCATGCTATCGAAGGAATCGCATATAGAAGCACAGATGGCCAAATTATCTGTACAGATCGTAGGCAAAGAATTGATTCTTTAGACGATCTTCCTTTTCCATCATGGGATGGTGTTCCACTTGAAAATTATTTTAAGAGTAAATCAAGCATTGCATCATTTTCTGATCGTTCAATACCAATGATTGCGACGAGAGGTTGTCCACATGCATGTACTTTTTGTACCTGTAATAATATGTGGCAATCAAAATGGAGAGCTCGAACTCCGCAAAATGTTATCGATGAAATTAATGAACTCTATCAAAATTATAGAATTGATCATATTGATTTTGTAGACCTTACTTTTGCACAAAGTCGGAAGTGGACTAAAGAATTTTGTGAGCTTTTGATTGCGCAAAATCTTCCGATAACATGGTCTTTACCAATTGGTACTCGCACAGAGCAACTGGATCAAGATATTTTGCAATTGATGAAGCGTGCTGGCCTTGAGCGCATTTTGTATTCTCCGGAAAGTGGGTCAAATAAGACGTTAAGTAAGATTAACAAGAAGCTGGATTTAAGACGTTTTAAAAAAATTGTTCGCAGTACTGTAAAATCGAAGATTATTTTAAAATTTGCTTTAATAATTGGTTTTCCTGAACAGACCTTAGTTGATGTGTTAAAAACGCATCTATTTGCAATTAAAGCAGCTTTTTGGGGAATCAATGACGTTGTGTGTTTGGGGTTTGTTCCTTATCCCGGAACAGAGCTATTTCATAAACTTTCAGAGAAACAGAAAGAAGCTATAGATTACATAAATTTCCCGATTAATAACGATTTGAAAAATATGACATCGTATTCAAGTCATATACCTACATTTTTAATGCCTATCATTTCATTAAGCATCATGATGTCATTTTATGGTGTTCAATATTTACTTCGGCCGTGGCGATTTATTCAAATGGTAAATCGTGTATTTATTGCAAAATACCCATTAACAACCCTTGAAACAATTTTTTACTACTTCTTTGAACGGCGGCGAGTTTTTGTTGAAAGCGAAGAAATTATTTTTGAAGATACTTAAACCAAGCTTTTGTTGCATCCGAGATATCACTGCTATTCCATACTTTCGCATCCTTCCAATAATCGATGTTATCGAGCATCTCTTGAACGCCACTAGCAAATGAAGTCTCTGCAGTCCATTTAAGCAATTCTTTCGTTTTGGTGATATCTGCTTGAGTAATATCCGGTTCACCTGGTCTTTTGGGTAAATACTCAATTGGTCCACCAAGTAGCTTAACTAGTGTGTTGATCGATTGAGGATCACCAGTACCAATATTAAACACTTCCGATTTTAGTGATGACTTCGCTGCGACGTAGAAGGCATTAGCAACATCTCTAACAAAAATGAAATCGCGTAGTTGCTCCCCATCTCCCACAACCGTGAATGGGCGGTTCGCAATTTTTTGCGGAAGGAAAACTTTAAAAACTGCTCCATAAGCTCCTGTTGTGCAGGCGCGCGGCCCATAGACATTAAAAAGTCTGAGGGAGATAACCGGAAGGTCGTATGTATTTCCCCAGTGGAGAACGTACTGCTCTCCCATCATTTTTGTAAGGGCATAAGGATACATGGGGGAACACTTTTCTGATTCATTTGTTGGGAAATTATTCGGAATTCCATAGCAACTGGAAGAAGCTGCATAGACAAATTTTTTCACATTGCTTTTACGAGCAAGCTCAAGAACTTGAAGGGTCCCGGAGACATTAGTTGTGTGATAAGTATCTGGATCATCAATTGAAGGTACGATATCCGCAAGACCTGCAAGATGGAAGACGTAGTCACAATCTGAAAAATGACTTGCGTATTGATCTGGGTCATTGATGTCGGCTAAAATAAAAGTGAGTTTAGGGTCGTTTTTTGCAAAGTCTAAGTTTTTTTTCGTTCCATTAGATAGATTATCAACTACAACAACATCTAGACCATTTGCTAAGCAAAGTTCAGTTAAGTGAGATCCTATAAAGCCAGCGCCACCAGTTATAATTGCTTTCATTTATGCCCTAAAAAATGACTTTAATAATTGAGAGGAACTAAAAGTTACCTCGTTAGAAGTGTAGTAAACATCTCCACCAACTGATTTAACCGATTCTACTTCAAGAGAAATTTTTCCTGTTTTATCCTGAGAATGATCTTTGTAGTCTGCGCCTTTCACATAAAGATCTGGCTGCAGTTGTCTAATTAAAGCTATTGCGTCTGCATGGTTGTTGATACCGACATAATCGACATATTCGAGAGATGCTATAGACTCTGCTCTCAATGATTGGTTGTAGACTGGCCTACCTGGGCCTTTATTTACAAAATGATCAGCCGTTATTGTTACAATTAAAACATCTCCCAGGGCCTTTGCTTCTTGGAAGTAGCGCAGGTGGCCGGGATGGAGTAAATCAAAGGTCCCATGACAGTGGATGACTTTCTGACTCAATTTCTTACTGTCAGCAATAAGAGCAGCAAGCTCATCAATATTTTTGATTTTATCAATGAAACTCATAGCTTGCTTGATACTAACTTAGAAAGCAAATGTGCAATTGATAGATGAACGTCCTCAATCTCTTCATAGCAACCAGGCTCACTGTGAACATGAATAGAGTGATCTGCAATCTTATGAAGTTCTCCGCCATCAAAGCCTGTAATACCAATAATTATGCCATTAGACTCTTTTGCCGAGCCGCACGCTGACAAAATATTTTGAGAAGCACCAGATGCCGAGAAGGCAATGAATAGATCATTAGGCTTCATCATCACATCCAACTGCGCCTTATATGATTCTACATATGAGTAGTCATTAGATATTGCCGTGATAATTGATGGATTTTCGGACAAGGACTGAATTGCGATGCCTCTTTTTCCTTTAATTCGAGCTATTTTCAGTAAGTCATTTGAAAGGTGAGTTGCTGTTGCCGAACTCCCACCATTACCGGCAATGAAAATAGAATTTCCGCTTTCAATGGTCGCCAGAATTACTTGTGCGACGTTTACTAATTGATCAGCTTCTATTGAATCGATCAGTGATTTGAGTGAATTAAAGTATTTATTTATATTATCAGTCATTTTCCAGTCCCTGAAATTATTGTAGCTTGAAATCTTTACAATATCTATTTAAACTGCTGTAGTTTAATAATGTAGGTGCACTATGACCAAATCCCTTAATCTCGATGGTAATAAGATAATTCATCATCTCGATCACTTGACCGCTTGGAAGAGAGGGGAGCTCATTTATCCAATATACTTATCTTTTGGGCCAACTAAGTTCTGTAACCATAAGTGCCAATTTTGTGCTTATGAAAGGCAAGAAAAGGAAAAGGTTCATTTTCCTCTGACCCGCTTCAAGTCCCTGATAGATGAGTTGAAATTATTAGGACTTAAATCAATTTTCTTCTCTGGCGATGGAGAGCCGCTGATGCACCCAGATTGTTTAGAGATGATAAAATATGCGGATAAATCTGGAATTGACGTTGCTATGAATACTAACGGTGTGCTTGTATCAGAAGAGATTGCAGCAGAGTTGGTTGAGAGTCTTAAGTGGATAAGAATTAGTATAAATGGTGGCACTCCTGAATCATACTCTGAGATACACCAATGCTCTCCAAGTGACTTTGGAAGAGCAATGGACGCGATGAACTTCCTTGTGGCAGCAAAAAAGAAAGCAAAATCAGAAATTACAATTGGTGTTCAGACATTGCTCATGGAAAAGAATATTCAAACTATTCCAGAGTTCGCAGATGTTTTGAAAGATACTGGTATCAGCTATTTTTCAGTTAAGCCTTATTTATATCATCCAGATACCCCTCAGAAACTCAAGTGGAGCCCTGCGTCGGGGGACCTCAGTAGACTTTTTGAACTTGAGAAGCGCTATGAGGGCTCTTTCAAATTTGTCATGCGTGCGACGCACCATACAAAGAATGAGAAGAGGAAATATTCAAAGTGTTATAGCTTCCCATTTATGGCAGAATTAGATGCAACGGGGAATTTATATAGCTGTGGCCCACAGATTGGAAAAAGTGATTTTTGGTTTGGCAATGTCCACGAGAAAGCGTTCAAAGAGATTTGGGATGATAAAGAAGTGGTGATTGGAAAGATCTATAAGAATCATGATGTAAACCAATGTATGAGTTGCTGTCGAAATGATTCTCTCAATAGTGCCCTGTGGGATCTTCAAACACCGCCAGAGCACGTCAATTTTATATAGGACTTACAATGGGAAAGCTTTTCGTAGATGGTAGTAAACTGATGCATCATTTAGATGAACTATCTCTCTGGAAAAATGGGCAATTAGATTCTCCAATCCATGTCGAAATAAGTCCATCCAGTGGATGTAATCAAAGATGCAATCTTTGTTGTGTTGATTATTTAGGTCATAAGTTGGTTCAACTTCCCGAAACAACAATGAAAAAACTTCCAAAAGAGATGAAGTTTGCAGGAGTTAAAAGTGTACTTTTAGCAGGAGAGGGGGAGCCTCTTCTCAATCCAAATACTGTATCGTTGATTGAAGAAGCAGCTAAAGAAAGCTTAGATATGGCATTAAATTCAAATGGAGTTCTTCTAACAAAAGACGTATCAGATAGGATTCTAGATAAGCTTGTTTGGGCGAGATTCTCTCTTCAGGCCTCAAATCCTGACTTGTACCAAACGATACATGGAACTAGTGTCGAGGACTATGAGACATTTTGTTCAAATATTAGATACGCTGTTGAATTTAAAAAGAAAAAGAATTTAAAAGTTACTCTTGGAATTCAGCAAATTCTAATCAATGAGAATCAGGCAGATCTATTTGAAACAGCTAAACTCGCAAAAGAGCTTGGAGTCGATTACTACATTGTAAAAAGATTTAGCAAGCATCCCAAAAACACCTACGATGTTCCTGAGGACTTGTACTTAGCTTGTGAAGAAGAGTTCAAGAAAATTGAAACCCTATCGACAACTTCTTTTAAAGCAATAGTTCGTTGGAACAATTTTACCAAAGATTGCCATCGCAATTATAAGAAATGTATTGGTCTGCCATTTATTTCTCAAATCTTGGCAAACGGTGAGATTTATCCCTGTGCACAGTTCTTTCATCAGAAAGATTACTGCTTTGGAAATATTAATGAGTCTTCTTTTAGCGAAATTCTCGCGGGTTCAAAATCAAAGCAGATTCAGAAAAAAATTGAAACTGATCAAGATGTAAACCAATGTATGAGTTATTGTCGACATCATTCCACTAACCAATTTTTATGGGGACTGTACGAAGGGCCAGAACATGTCAACTTTATCTAAAGATGCTTGTTTCATTTGTGATAATCAGAATGCCTCATCGGAGTATAAGATTATAGATGGTTATCAGCTTTGGAAGTGCAAGTCATGTAAAACTATCTATCTCGATCCTGCTCTTGAGAATATTGACCAACAATTTATAGAAGACACAAATTCTAAAATTGAATATTGGAGTACACCTAGGTTCTTTAATTCGCATATGAGAGTATTCAAATATTATTTTAAGAGAAGACTTAAAAGTATAACTATCTTTAGTAAATCAATTAAAAACGCATTAGATGTTGGCTGTGGACATGGTTATTGGCCGCAATTCCTTGAGGATAATGGGATAGAGACTAAAGGAATAGATATTTCTTTAGAAGCTGTTTCATCTTGTATAGACAGAGGTCTTGATGTTGAACACGCCGAATTTATGCAGTATTGTCCCGGCAAAAAGTTTGATTTGTTATCCGCTTGTGATGTGTTGGAGCATGTAACTGACCCCAATTCTTTTATATTGAAATGTAAATCATTACTAAATGATGAAGGGTTGCTTTACCTTCAAGTTCCTGATGTTTTTGACTTTAGATTTCCCCGTAATCATAATCCTCTACTTCCACATCACCGGTGGCATTTCAAGATTAAGTCGATAAGGGTACTTCTTGAAAAAAATGGGTTTGAGGTACTGGACTATACCACGGGAATACTCGGTGTAGTCGGAGAAAGGGAGAAGAGAGGGAAAATTCCCTTATGGTTAAAAATCTATTGGGCCATGATTCAGACACTCAAGATCGGAAATCGACTTCATATTATCGCTCGAAAATTATAGTCATTGCTTGCAGAATATTCAGTGCATATAATTAAAGAAAATGTAGGGTGGGGAGTAAAATTGGCGCAGAAAAAATTTTATATCTGTTCAACTAGTGAAGGGTGTGCTGTCAATTTGAATGAGAGCTCAACTATAGTATCTTCTCTTCTCCAAGAGGGATATCAGAGATGTTTATCTAGCGATGAGGCCTCAATCATTGTTATTAACACTTGTGCTGTTAATCAAAGTATCGAAGACAAAACTGCAGCTTTTCTCGCAGAAATGAAAGCAAAGCATCCCAATACTAAAATTGTGACTACAGGTTGTTTTCCTGCGATTAATCCGAAGCGATATCATGACAACTATTCATTCCCCTATGTCTCTCCAAAAAATTTAGCAAAAATGAATGAGTCTCTCGGTATTGATAACATTCTGGATATTAGGCCATCGAGCACATTTGATGAACACCATCAGGGGATTTCACACCATCAAGTTTTTGACCGAATAAGAAAAGCGATTAAAAGGCCAATTATTCGAAAGTTTATCCCAAGTAAACTTCAAAATTTGCTTGAAGGTATTGTCTATAATGCTGACTACCACACACTAACGATTGGAACAGGTTGTATGGGGGATTGCACTTACTGCGCAATAAAAGTTGCAAGAGGAAAAGCAGTTAGCCGTTCCAAACAGGACATTATTAATAGTCTAGCACAAACTACAAATGACAACATATGGATACTCTCAGGTGATGTTGGATGTTGGGGAGTTGATTTAAATACAGATGTCAGTGAGCTTTTAGAGGATATTTATAGTGTCGGTTCACACAAATTTATAATCAACTATTTTGGGCCTGAATGGCTAGAGAAATATGAAAAAAAGATAATCAGTTTTTTTACGAACCAACGTTTGAAGTACATCGGAATTCCAATTCAAAGTGGATCTCAACAGATTATCGATGCATCAAAACGTTATTACGATGTAGCAAACGTTTTAAAAATAATAGATCAAATAAAAAGACAAAATAGATCATTAATTATTAAAACTGACGTTATCGTAGGTTTACCTGGTGAGTCTTGGAAGGACTTTTTCAAAACAGTGAAAGCTCTATTTCACTTTGATACTGTCTACGCTCAACCATATTCTATCCACAAAAGTATTGGCGAAAATATGAAGATGCCTAAATCTAATCATATTAAACTTAAAATGGTGCTGATTAGAGTTTCAATTGGAGTTCGTCATCTGATTACTCTATTCAGTTGTTATGTCCCACGTTTGGCAAAAAATTGAATATGATTAAGCGTTATTTGCACCAGATGTACTCTACGGTACAGTTTACATATGCGTTCTTCGCACAAAGGCTCACGCCACTTTTTAAAATTCCCCCACTTGTTTTGAGAATACGAATAACAAATAGCTGCAATCTCGCATGTTCATTTTGTTACTTAGCCGATGGTCTTAACAATGAATTTACAAATGTGCTGACATTAGAAGAATGGGAAATGATTATTTCAAAAATACCAAGGCATACTGTAATTGATATTACAGGTGGAGAGCCTTTTACTGCACCAATACTACTACCCCTAATCAAGCTATTACTAGATAGAAAGCACAAAGTCTCTCTTATAACAAATGGTAGTATTATCAATGAAGAATTTCTTCATCTCGCTGTGGATAAATCTCTTTTTTATTTGATGATATCTTTAGATGGGATGAAAAAATATCACAATGCTAGTCGAGGAGATGGTGTTTTTGAAAGTGCTATTGAGCTGATACAAAAGGTACAAGAAATAAAAAAAATTCACAACGGCCGTAACCCTAATGTTTGTCTGAAAATCAATGTGTTAGATGATAATTATGATGAGATCGTACCATTAGTAAGATATGCGCATGAGGAGTTATTGGTAGATCAATTTTCATTCAATCTCATGTTTGAGAATAATGCACGTGGAGGCGTCTTATTTTCGAATAGTAATATCGTCCGTGAGTGCAAGGGCAATAGCTACACTTATGATAAGTCTAAGCAAAATAATGTCATTGAAATGCTTTATGATTTAGAGTGCTATGTTAAAGAAAAAAAATTAAAAATAAATTTCAAGCCCGGATTAAGCTTTAAGCAGGCTGCAAGTTATGTCCGATCGCCAGATTCATTCTGTGTTAGGAGATGTAATCTATTTTACGCAGTAACAACTATGTATGGTGATGGTAAGGTGATACCGTGTGACATTAATACTAAACCTGTGGATATTCGAGACCTGGGATATGATCTCAAAAAATTCTGGAGTACCAGTAGTTTTAAAAACTTTGTGTATGGGATTAAGAAAGCCGGGCCATTACCAAATGTCTGTAAGGGGTGCTGTCTAGGAAGCCACCATGAGGAAAAGTAAATGAGCGATATCGCACTATCTGTTATTGTGCCAATGTACAATGAGCAGGATGTTATTAGAAACACTATTGATGATTTAAAAAGTCGACTTGCAGTTTTTTGTCGAGATTTTGAAGTCATCATTGTTGATGATGGATCACAAGATAAGAGCGTCGAATCTGTTAAAGATAAATTGTGTAAGAATATTGTTCTTATCAAAAATGAAACTAACATGGGTATTGGTGCATCTTTCAAAAATGGACTAGCTCATGCAAGACATGAATATGTCACATGGTTCCCGAGTGATGGAGAATTTCCTGCGGATCAGTTGATCTCGCTATTGCAAGATGCCTCACCAAAGAGGGCCGTCGTCTCTGTACCAAGCAATTCGAAGATCGTGCGTAGTCGGTTTCGCTATTTCTTATCAAAATCATTTAGACATTTTGTAAGTATTTTCTTTCACATGAATTTAAGTTATTACAATGGAATGGCAATTTATCCTTCAAAAATGGTGAAGAGTATTAAAATCTATTCCCATGGTTTCACCTTTCCTCTTGAGGTTCTTTACCGATTATCAAAGATGGGAATTGAGTTTAAGGAGGTCGGAGTCACACTAAAGCCTCGTGAAGCCGGTGAGTCAAAGGCTATACGAGTTACGGTTTTAATCAATATTATTTTTTCACTATTAAGAATTCGCTTTTTTTAAAAAGAGAAATCATTTCAAGGAATTGAATTAATAAGTGGGTAAAGCTCTTTGTTCGAATTAGCCTATTAAATATATAAGATGGCCTTCCATAAAACTTTTTAACTGCATAGTTTCTTAGCTCAACTATTTCATCGCCTGAAAGTCGATTGTTCGAAAATACCTTTCCTTTTCCTAGGCTATCAAAATGGCGGTCTGATTCTTTAATAAGTCCATCCTTAATGGCGTTTTGGCGAAGTTCTGTGCCAGGGAGGGGGGCCAGAATATTGAATGAGGCATATGCAAACTTACTTTCTATTGAAAATTTGATAGTTTCTAAAATATCAGCTTTTGTCTGCCCTTTAAGACCAAAAATAAAATCAGCGCAAATATCCATGCCAATTTCTTTTGCGCAACTGATTAAAGCCTTTAGTTTATCGACCTTTACGTCTCTAGAATACTGGTTGAGAAGAGCTAAATCATGGTTTTCAATTCCAATGATTATCGTATGACAACCGGACTGTTTCATTTTGATTAGTAGATCTTTATTAAACATGTTGGGATGAAAATAAGTCGACCAAGAGAACTTGTAGTTATGAGCAATCATTTTATCAAGCAAATCAATTACATTCTTTAAAGGCGCACCAAATGATCTATCAGCGAAATAGATTTCATGAATCCCTAGTTCTTTGATTGATGTGAGTTCATCAATAATTTCATCAACGTCTCTATAAAAGAAGGGTGACTTTGACAATAAGCAATATGAGCATTTAAATGGACAGCCCCATGCTGTAAAGACAGAGGTATACTTGAGATGTTTTGAAAAAGGCCACTTATATTTTTTATGTTGAAATAGCTCGTGTCTTGGAGGATGAATTGACTTTTTTGTTGGTTTTTTTGTCCAAATGATTGAGTTTGAATCATTGGGAAAAATGACTCCAGGAATGGATTTAACCGTGTGCCATTCTGATGGATGAATATCTAACAAAATTTCAAAGTTGGTATCCCAAGGCGACACAATTATTCCGTCTGCATAGCTCGCTATTTCTTCAATGGCGCTTTTTTCTGCAAACGAATCACCAATACACAGAATCATGCTTTGGGGATGATTGTCCTTTAGGTTAATTAGGTAGTCGAGATCATTTCTCCAGGTAGTATCGCCCATTGCCAAAACAATGAGATTGGGGCGAAAACCTCTTACAATATTTAGCGAAGTGTCTAAACTTAATGAGTCTGCAATTGCGTCGTGAATGTTGAGATTCCAGTGTTCGCTGTTAAAATTACCTGATAATTGGAGGAAGTCTAAAGGCTGATATAGGTAATTCCCCTTAGACTCAAAAGAACAATCTATATTGCGAATTATTTTTCGTAACTGTGGCGCTGGTGGATTAACCAAAGCGGCTTGTAGTTTCACTATTCGATCCTATTTTGACTTGAAAAAGTTATCTTCGAATTCTTTTAAGTTTAAGTACTTGTTATACATCATTGTTCGGTCGCGATACCAATAGAATGAGTGAACGATATCTTTTGTCAATTCCTCACATCGCCTCTCCTTATCAATATTCAAAATAGATGTAACATTATTTTGATTGGTTTCAATAAAGAATTGGAGGAAAAGATCCATTTCTTTTTCAAAGCAAAGATCAAAATAGCACTTTCCTTTGCGATCCATAAGGTTAAGCTCACTTACCTCCCAGCATTGCTTTTTGGGGTTTGCTTTAACTTGTTGGATAATATTGTCCCATATAAATCTATATAAAATAGAATTCCCAATATTTGTAATGGATATAAGGATTAGAAATGTAACTCCAAAAATATAATAGCGCTTAAAATGAAAATTAATGTTGTACTCCTTGACCCTTAAATAAAGAAATAAAAACGCTATCGATATAATAAATTGTGTTCCTCTAAAATCGCTGTACATGCAGTGCTGTGAAAAATCTAAGCAAGTAGCTATTGTAATGATAAGTAATACTGGGTATGCATAAAAGTATCCTTGAAAGCTTTGGCTCATAATTAGCTTTGGAGGAGCAAGAAAGGCCAGTATTAATAGCAGAAGAGAGAGCACGAGCATTGGAGCATATGGAGTAAAAAAGAGAGACGATCCTCGCGTGACTTCGGTATTTATTTGAGGATTAAGCACTAAAAAGTTAATTGAACCAACTGCAAGAAATAAGAGAGACATCATGACTTCATGGTCAAATAATTTTCTACCTCTAAAGATCACTAAAAATACGCTGTATAAAAGCATAAATGCAATTGTGAATGGATGCATAAACGTCATTGCCAAGCCGAGCAAAAACCTTGCAAGAGTAGATTTGGTTGTAGAATAAATCCAAATTAAAGAGATTAAAATTCCTTTAAAAGATACCTGACGTTGGAAGAAATACGATAACTGAGAGCTAATAATATAAATAAAGAAAAAAGTTGGATTCTTGATCCTCTTTGACACAATATAAACTAATACCAAGTTGAAGGATAAGCTAAAGAAAATAAAAGCGTGGGATAATAACTTCCAATCTGTTGTAAAATAGCTAAAAGATTTTGTCAGAAAATAGAAAAACGATCTAAAATATCGATTCATATCGGCGAGATCTAAAAGAGAGGGAGATAAAATGGCCCTAAAAAGTATGTCTGAGCCATCCTGCATTAGATAACTTCTCGAATATAGAGATATGAGAGATATAATGAAGATAAATAATAGTGAGGTATACTTAAGTGATCTCATTATCAAAATTTATCATTATAACGCGAGACGGGGAAGTAGTTTTACCTCATAATGGTTGCTGGTTGTCGCGCCGCAGTATCGAGAAGCGATATTTTGGGAGCAAAAAAATGAAAGCAAAATCTAATAGGAAAATAGCACTTGTAACTGGTGGTACAACAGGGATTGGAAAGGCGCTTGTAGATCTTCTGCTTTTAGATGATTATTT
Organism: Bacteriovoracaceae bacterium; assembly: GCA_965140515.1. GTDB lineage: Bacteria > Bdellovibrionota > Bacteriovoracia > Bacteriovoracales > Bacteriovoracaceae > JAGLCH01. The sequence continues at coordinate 679,151 of OZ223251.1, forward strand.
TGTACATATTATTGCTTATGAATCTGATAGTCCTGATATCGAAAATGTACAGTATCATCAATTGGATTTAGAAAAGTCAGAACCGTCCTTTAGTTCTTTAGATTTTCTCAGTCACATAGATCAGCTTGTCCTTTGCGCCGGAAGGACAGATTGTAAAGACTTCTTCGCAACTGGCGACATAGACATCATTAATCTAAATTTAGTCAGTCACTTAAAGTTATTGAGATATATCAGACCAAGGCTTAGAGAAAAAAGTAATGTGCTCTTTGTTTCTTCTACTTGTTCCGTTTCTCCACGCAGGCTTCAACCCATTTATTCTTTAACAAAAAATGCAATAAATTTTTTCTTCTTGGGTATTTATGATGAGCTCAAAAAATTTGGAATAACAGCAACTCTCTTAATCCCCTCTACCACAGATACTCCTTTTTGGTTTAATACTGAGTTGGAAATGGGTTCTTCTCCGGTCTCAGCAGAGCATGTTGCAAAAATCGCCATGAGAGATATTAGAAGAGGAAGGAAATATTCGACACCAACTATAACAGCAAAAATTCAATTTTTATTATATCGATTATTTTCAACTAATATAATAATGCATATAAAAAATTTGGTTTCAAAGGTATGACATTATTACTACAAAGCAAGAGCTTTGGTGAAGTTATTTATCCATATTTGGCATCATTGTACGCAGGGTACCTAAGAAAGAATGGCAAAACATATACTTTTAGTGATTTAAATATAACACCAGAATTCATAAAAAATGGATTTTGTGATGTCGTCATTTTTATCAGTTGGATATCAATAACGAGATACAAAAAAAATCTAGATGCACTCAATATATTAATTGAAAAGCTTAATCGAAAGAACGTAACCGTAATTTGCGAAAGTCCAGAGATATCGAAGCTCCTAAATCAAAATGAAATTGAAGCTAAGTTTATTCATGAGGTTATTTTGGTTGATGATGTCATTTCAGATTTTGCAATCGCTCGTCCTGAGAATTATCTCTCTCCGATTTTTTCAAATAATCAGTATCTTCCGTTGATTAACTCATTTTATAAAGAAGGAAAATATATTCACAGACGGGTAGAATGTATTCTTAAAGAAATTTCTCTCGCCAATCACTTATACTCAATAACAAATTTTTTCTTCGAAGATGATTTCAAAGAAAGTTCAAAAGAGTATTTAGCTTCTCTATTCAAAGCAACTTCAAGTTTGGAACCTGACGTTCATTTTGTTTTATTAGGTAATTCATCGCTTGAATCGATTAGAGGTATTCCTGTTAATATTCTAAAGAAAAGTAAGTGTGACGTTGCTTCATTTTTGGTCACTCATCATTCGCAAGATTGTATAGAGATATTTAATAAACTTGAAGAGGCCCAAATAAAATCTTGTGCCTACATCGAAATTCCTTTGGTGGAAAAATCAATTTTCTTTAATCTCATATATATTATTAAATCAATTCATTATCCGACAGTTATAAACCACTACTACTGTATGGATGGGACATATCTAAAAACTACACTGTTTACATTCTTGGGATATTTATTATCTCTTATCGAGCCAAGACGGATGATTTTTATAGCAAAATACACATTTTTAAGCGCGAATAATTTTAAGAAATTAGTGCTCAAGTTAAAAAGAATAGTTAACTAGGAATTTTTGTTTGAAGAGTATTCAACAAGTAAGGAGATAGTAGAAAATGACTAAGAAATGCCTATTTATTCGCTTAGCTTCATATATGGGAGAAAAGTCATCTCATCCTGAAAATGTCATGACTCCAATTGATATTGGGATCATGTGCTCAATTGCTAAAGAAATGAGCTGCGATATTTCGTTAATCGATACGGAGGCGGTCCCTATTTCTTATGAAGACTTAATAAAAAAAATAGCAGATGTTAACCCAGACATTATTGTTTTAAAGGCAAAAAGCCCAAGCACTCCAATTATTAAGAGGCTATCTCTGGATATCGATGTACCTATTATTGGTTTTGGCCAGGCCTTCTCAAGTTCTCCTGAAGCTGTATTAGAAAAGGACTCTTCAATTCTGTGTGCTATAATTGGTGAGCCAGAACTTACATTTAAAGAGATATTAATATCCTTAAAAAAAGAAGAATCAATATCTACAATTTTGGGAATTGCATTTTATGACGTTGATAGAGTATCTAGAACGGAAGAAAGACCACTGCTGGAGAACTTAGATCTTCTTCCATCTCCAATGTACGATCTTTTTCTTAGCAATAAATATTATTCCTTTTATCCGACTCGTTTGTTTGTAAAGAAAAAAATGGCCTTCATGTTAGCGTCTCGCGGATGTCCATTTAATTGTATTTATTGCTCTCCTACGTTGCGTAATTCATACGGTAAGTCTATGAGGCATCACTCTATTGAACGTGTCGTCTCTGAAATGAAATACTTAGAATCAAAAGGTATTACGATTATTCAAATGAGAGACGATTGTTTTACTTATGATCGTATTTGGGTAGAGCAATTATGTGACAAAATAATCCAAAGTGGACTTAAGGTTCATTGGATGATTCAGACTCATATTAATCACGTCGATGAAGGCCTCCTCACAAAAATGAGAAAAGCAAACTGTATGGCAATTGGATTTGGAATTGAATCGGCTTCTCAAAAAGTATTAAACACAGTCAAAAAGTTCAATAAACTTGAGCACGCAGTCAAGATGTTTGACTATTGTAAGAAAATTGGCATTAAAACGATTGGATTTTTCTTAATTGGTTCACCAGGTGAGACTAAAGAAGAAACAGATCTAACAAAGAAATTAATGAAACGATTGTGTCCAGATCTTATTCAGGTTGCTTTTTTTACATTTTATCCAGGCTCAGATGCTTATCAAAATTACTTGTCTGATGTAGATCGTGAGGCCGCTTCAACTGCACATCATTATAATGGTATTGAAATTAATCTGAGCCGTATCAGTAGCGAAGAGCTACGCAAGATTCAAAGAGATTTTTATTTGAGCTATATTTTAATGCCGAGAGTATTTATGAGACTCTGTATTGAAACCATTGTTAACATATTTTTTAACCCTAAAATTACATTTCAGTTAGTATTTAAGGGAACTCAATTTTTATCTAAAAAGTTGATGGGATAATGCCCTAGTTGTGTGGAAAACAATGACTCTTATTCTGGATTAATGGCAAATTTAAGGTCATAATCATTGTATTATGCACTTAGGTTAGGGTAGTACGTTATGTATGAAATAGGAATTGAAGAAATTAATGAAATTACTGAACTAATTAATTCTAGAAATTTTTTTCGTTATAAGTTAAATGCCCCCAGCGTTTGCCAAGAATTCGAAGAAGAAGTGGCCCAAAAGCTAGGTGTAAAATATGCGCTTCTCGTGACAAGCGGTACAAATGCTCTTGTCTGTGCAATGGCATCTTTAGGAATTGGACCTGGAGATGAGGTCATCATACCTAGCTATACATTTGTTGCTACATCTCTGGCCGTGACCATCGTTGGTGCCATTCCTATTATTGTAAATGTTGATTCCTCTCTCGGGATTAGTAAGACTGAGATCGAAAAGGCCATTTCTGAAAGAACGAAGGCCATCATACCTGTTCATATGGATGGCTTGGCCACTGATATGGATACTGTAGTAGAGATTGCTAAAGAAAAGAATCTCTATGTTATTGAAGATACAGCTCAGGCATTTGGTGGCATGTATGGAGGTAAACGACTAGGTACAATTGGTGACGCTGGCTGTTATTCTTTTAATTGTGACAAAATTATAACTGCTGGCGAAGGTGGCCTAGTTGTTACAAATGACAGGACATTATACGAGCGAATGTTTTGTATGATGGATGGCTCTGGAGCATTCAATCCTTGTAATAAAGATTTATTTGAAAAAATAAAACCGTTTTTGGGGATGTCCATGAGAGTGTCGAACTTAATGGCCGGTATATTACGCGCTCAACTCAGACGACTCGATAATATTTTGATTAACTTGTCTGAGAGAAAAGAAATATTTGTTCGAGAACTCACTAATATTAATGGACTAACAATTATAAGGGGGAGTGACTCTGCAGGCGATTGTTGCACCATTTTACATTTGAAGTTTAGTGACGCAGAAGTTGCTTCACGTGTTGGTAAGGAGTTGAGAGAGAATATGATTTTGGCATATCCTCCGACGATGCAGCCAGCTCATGTTTGCTGGAAATATACTAAGAATCTCGGGAAAAATTTTGAAGGTCACCACCCGGCAGTCAATCCATATAATTATAGTGATAAGAAATACTCTTATGGAATGGCCAAATACCTCGATAGCGTAGATTTGGTAATGTCCTGTTTGAAATATAATATTGAATACGATCTATCTATAGATGACACAGTAAAGAAGGCGCAGCAAATGGCATCAATTATTGCTGCAGTTTTGTAAACGCAAACCCTGCTTTTACTAAATCTTCAAAATCTTGTTCTGCAATTTTATGGATGTTCTCGTTGTAATCAATAAGTTGCCAATCCCCTTCATTCCTAGGAAAACAAAACGTCCCTCTATGAAAGTCTGTAACAACGATTCTATCTGCGTCAACTGTTACCCATGGAGGAACTATCGCACATAACGTTCTTATTTCTGGCAATTGGTTAACCATTCCATAGCTTTGAAAGAATTGATGTGCCAATCTATCGCTGTAGTTATCAAAGATTTTGCATCCTTTTCTTCTTTCAAGAATAGTTACATCGTCAATATTATTACTATTGAAAAACTTATCCTGTCTGCTAAGAACTTGAGATACGATATCTGATGTCTTGAGTTGTTCATGGCCATTAATTGGACAACTTGCTATTTCCCAAAGACGATTAGCGATTGTGTTTTTTTTGTAATTTTTTGGGAGTACTGAATCAAATGCTCTAAAGTTTAATAGTGCTTTTTCAAATTGTTGCGCCAATTCAAATGGATTAATAACAGGTCCATGTGGGGTTGAGTATACTGGTGTTAGATTTATCTGCTCAGAAAAATGCTCTTTGTAGTCAGTGTGGCCACCCCAGTCTGATAAGACTGCCATGTTGCCACCTGCGAGACTTCTGAGAGCAGCTATACCAAAGTTCTCATCAGAATGCAGGCTACTAGAGACTAATATGTGAGGGAGGTTCAAGTAATCATTGTGCAAGATGTTTCTATCAATGAAACCGTGTAACGATACATGATCTTGAATCCCAAGTGAATCGATAAGTTTGATCAGAAAATCCTGATATCCATCTTGATATAGCTCCATATTAGGGCTTCCTAGATTATCTTCTCCTCCAAAAATATTGAGATGAAATTTAAACTCATCCTTTTTGCTGTTTATTAATAGTTGAAAAGCATATATCAAAGTATGGATATTTTTTTGTGAAGAAATACGACCTACATATACAAAATTAATTTCTTTATTGTTTTGTAATGGAGAAGAACTCTTTAAATGCGAGTTTTCTAAATCTGATAATGAGAATGGAACAATACAATTATTCCCATTGGGGATAGATAATTTAAAGCATTCTCTATCTCTGCTACAAGTAGAGATAAAAATATCCTGTTCTTGAAGGACATCGCCCATTCCCCACTTATAAACCGGCCATAAAGCAATTGTGGCCAAGCTATGAAGGTGAAAAATATAGCGTGGGAAAATTTGAAGGTCAGTTCGAATTCTTCTCGCAATAATTGATAACTTAGTTGTAAAGCATGTATAGACAATATTATCTGCACATAATATTGCAGAGAATAGTTGAGCAATCGACTTATTATCAACGTTAATTATCTTTACAGCATGATTTACAGATGCGCTTAATTGCCATACCTCTTCAATTGAAGGGATGATTTCTTGCATGCTTGTCCAAACATAGTTCTCAGATGATGTAAGAACAACAGTACAGATTTTTTTATTTTCGGGTGACATAGAAGTCTCCAATTACAATTGCATCAACTTTTGTTGTTTTAAAAAAGTTCAATGCATCTTGTAATGTTTCCACAATTGGCTCTCCCATTATGTTTAGGCTTGTATTGGCAAGACAGTAGATGCCTGTTTTTTCTCCAAATCTTTCTATTAGTTCGAGGAATCTGGGATTTTGACCTTTGGTTACAATTTGCATCCGAGAAGTTCCATCAACGTGTGAAACCTCTTTCAATATCCCCTTATATGCACTCTTTACATCGATAGCGTATGACATGTAGGGATTAGAGAAGGATTCTGGAATATCAAAATAATGTCGTGCGTAGTCCACGTGACAGGAGCATCCATAAGGTCGAAAGGATTCTCTAAATTTAATATTTTCATTGAGATAATTTTTAAGATTCTTTCGCAGAGGAGATGCTAGGATACTTCGGTTACCAAGTGCTCTTGGTCCCGACTCTGCACGTCCTTGGAACCATGCGATGATGTCTCCATTTGAAAGCCTTTCACTTGTCAGATCAAAAATACATGACGGCTTATTGATATTAAAATCTGAAAATAAATTAAGTACAGCTGTTTCAAGTATTTTAGATTCATCAGTGCCATAGTAACCGTGCTGATTTCTCATTTCGCGCACTTTCCAGAATTGAGGTTGCTTCTTATAAAGCATATAGTGTGCAAGACCAAAGGAGATTCCACTGTCACCGGGAAATGGTGGTACATAAGACTTATTAAAGTGAGAATGCCTTATTAATTTTTTATTGAAAGAGCAATTAAGAGCGCAACCACCCGTAATGATAATATTTTTGTATGATGGGAAATTCTTAGCAATCCATTCCAATCTTAGATTTAAAGTCTTTTCGAATTCATATTGAGCTGTAGCGGCGAGATCGCAGTAAAGCTCATAGTTTGGTGAATTTTCCCATTCTTCTTTTGCCCCCCCCTTAAATGCTCTCGACCAATCCAAACTGTCTTGGTAATCGATATAGCTCTTTACTGGTTGTGCTGTGCCGAAAGGTGCAAGTCCCATAACCTTTCCGGCCGACTGATTCGAAGCAAAAATATATTCCGCAATTTTTTCGTAAAGGATCCCAATTCCTTCTCCAAAGCTTTGATCCGGATTGTTTTTTCCTTTAATAAATCTTTGCCAATATTTTTTTACTTCACGAAGCTCATGTCCTTCTTGCAAATATACAGTGCATTCTTCATGGGCATCATCAAAATTGGGATTGAAATCCTTCGTCCATATTTCTTCGAAATCCTTAAACCTGCTGCCAGCTCCATCAATAACTATAATAACCGATTTATTAAAAGGTGACATTGCGAGAGCAGTGTAGGCATGAGCTAAATGATGAGGGATTAAATCGATAGACTTATTAAATTTTCGAACAAATTTATCAAAGCCTTTTTTTTCTAGATAACTATAAAAGGGAAAAGAAGAGTCGAGAATTTCTTCTTTAACCTCTGGCAGTATAACATCTCGTGACTCTGCCATTGAATAGTAGTCTGCTATAAAACTATTTGATAAATATTTTAGAGGTGATTCTGGCCACGCACCATTTGCTTTCTTTCGCGTGAGACGTTCAGTAAGTGCCACCTCAATATCTTTGATGCCATCTTGTTTCGCCGTGATAAGACATACAGATGAGTTATATAATGTTTTTCCTAGACCGATATATTGCTTCATTGCGACTTATTTAAGTTTTCTTTTCCATTTTTTATAACACTAATTACATTTCTAATATTTTTTAAATCATCATGTAGGTTTCCATGCACGATCAGGAGATCTGCGACATTACCTTTTTGAATACGACCAAGGTCAAATCTTTTGGTCGCCTGTGCTGCATTCGAGGTCGCAAACTTAAGAATTTCAGAAATAGTATATCCAGCATCTCGCAAAGAAAAAAGTGAGCTGTAAACTCCTTCAATAAAAGGGATCCCTAATTGATCAATCGGAAAATAAAAATCTGATCCAAAACCAATCGGGGTTTGGGCCATCTGAGCAAGCTTTAGACGACTAGTCGATTTGCGAATTTCCCTTGGATAGTCTAATCGAAATTGCTTACTATACTTCTGAGGAACTAAGTTCTTAATTTTGTTGTATAAATAGATCCCTGGATCTGTAGGAATTAAGAATATATTTTTCTTTTTCATCTCTCTCAACTGCTCTAATGAGGCTGCAAAACCATGTTCGATCGTTGTTGGAGATGCATTAATTGCTCTTTGTATTGATTCTTTATCTGTTGCATGAATTGCTGTTTGGAATCCATATTGTCTTGAGTAATTTGTAAGCTTAATTAATTCTTTTTCTGACAAGCTATTGGGGTTTGGTTCATTGTCAGCATATAATTTAACAAGATCGACTTTATTATTCCTTCGATTTTTAAGAAGTTCTTCTATCCGCTTAAGGTCTTTAAGTTGATCATATTCTTTTGCAACAGTCTTAAAATTTTCACTCTTGGGAAATTGACCTCCAACAGCAGTAATGCCAGGGCCCGACACAATCAATCTAGGATATGAGAATTTATCTATGGAGTTTCGTAATTCTACATCAAGATATTGTCCAGAGTTACCCAAGTCTCTGATCGTTGTAAAGCCAGCACCTAAATATGCTTTAAGTTTCCTCTTTGCCATTAAAGTACGCTTCTCATGACTCATTTGGGAATTAAGTAAAACTCCTCTTGCATAGTCTGTTGAATAAGTTTCGTCGGTGGCAAAAATTAGGCTATGAAGGTCAAAAAGACCAGGAATAATCGTAGCGTTTTTATAAATTTTCAACTCACAATTAGACGGGTAGGTCTTAGAGATAGAGATGATTGTACTGCGTTTAATTGTAATATAATTATCATTGTTGAAATGAAACTGATTGCCATCAAAGTATTGTGGTGCTTTAACTGCAAGGCAGTTAGCTAAAATTGATTGAGAAAAAAATATAGCAATTAAGGGCCAAAGTCTCATTGAAGTTCTTCCAATAGTATTCGTTGCTATTATAGCAAGAAACTCCATAAACTGCTGCTGTTTTCTGGGAGGCGACCAATATATTTGGGCCCGTTATTATCTGATTTAGATTATGACTCGATCAATTGATCTTGTGTATTCATTGAGCTTTGCGAAAAGAAATTGCTGGGATGGGTCAAGAATTATTACAAGTGGAGGAAAAACATCATTGTCCTTACATACGAGGCGAACTGTATCAAGCATCTCAGTGATAAAATATGGAAAAATAATTTTTTTTGTCATCATCATCTTACGCAGGTTTTCTGCCAGATGAATATCTCGAAAATATATAAAGTCGACATCATTAAGCTCAGCTGAAAGCTGAATGATTTTATCTTTCACCTTGTGCGTTTCAAATCTTTGATCACATTCAAACCAGTTGCAGATTATTGCGGCATCTGTTTTTCTGAAGGCACTTTTATTAAAGAAGGTTTTAATGCTGTTCAGAAAATTTTGCCCCTGATGTGTTGAAGAAAAAAGCCCCCACTGTCCATTTTGAATATAGCCACACAAGTGGCCAAGCTCATTTTTTATTTTCAATATCTTGTCTGTCACATGTTTCTTAGAGCAGTACTTGGGAATTATTACTTTGCTGTCGAGGTCCTTACTTGTAAATGAGGTCGAAACTGGGTTAAGGACAAAGTTTGCCAACTGTTCGATTTTTATGTCTACAATATGAGAGGGCTCATCTCTTTCGGGAATTAGGTGTGGGGGGATTTTTATTACATTTTCACTGTGAATATCTTGATGCCCTCCCCAGTTGCTTATCAAGGATGGGCGACCAAGTTCTTCCCATTGCGCCAAGCTTACACCAAAATCTTCTTGGAAGTATTTAGATAAGTTTATAAATATTGAGTTATTTTTCGACTTATTGGGCCAATCTAGCGCATCTACCTCACCATAAAAAATTGGCTTGCTAGTCCATTCCAATTCATTAAGAGTGTCAAAAAACAGTTCTTTATAGCTTTTTCTAAATTGCGGTCTTTCATCAAAATTCTGTTCATCATCAAAGCTACCATAGATACTTAATTCAATAGGGATACCGTGCTTGACTTGTAGTTTCGACACAAGCTTGAGAATAGCTGTAATATTTTTTGAGGCCGATATTCGCCCGGCGTAGATAAAATGTGATCCATTAGACAATGAAAATGGAGTCATTGATGTGGACTTCGGAAATAACATGTTACGAGGAATTATTGAAACACATTCCTGAGGAAGATTAAATCTCTTAACTAAAATGTCACTGTATGTTGACGAAAGACACCAGAATCTTGCTCTTTCAAAATCATATGAAGGTAGCTGAAAAAGCTTTTGAAGGATTCCACCAAAAAATACAATATCAACTTCAGCTTCACCTGTGAAAAGAGATGAGCTGTTATCTACACTGTCAAGAAAGATTGGCTTAAATCCATCATCCAACTTGTCAAAAAACGCGCTACAGCTTTTGATCAACATATTAATGCTCTTATAACAATGTAGCTTTTCAAGTTCACTCATAAAGAAATTGTACTGTCTATTTATAAGAATGTCTTATACAATTTAGGCAATCATCGTTCTAGTGCCGCGAATATGCTGAAGGATATTTATGAGTGAAAGGAAAGTATTCGGTCGCATCATTTTACTGCAACTTGTTGCATTAATACTATTGTCATTTTTTTCGTTCGATCTATTTAAGGAGGATCATTACTATGGAAAATATGCCATTAGCGTAATTGAAGATGGAGATCTTAATCTTGCCAACCAAGTCTCTGATGATGAGAGATGGGTTGTTACACCCAGCTACTATCAACCAAGTTATATTAGTAATACCTATTCCACTTTTGCTTACCCTGTATATCTTTATCAAAATTTTCTTTTAAAAAAAATTCCAATTTTGAACAATAAATCAAGCTACCGCATGGCCGGAGTCTTTACGAATTTGATTTATTTTTCACTCACAATTTTGCTGATGATCAAAATTAGTCAAATTCAAAAAGTGAAAAATAACATATTGATTCTTTGCCTCGTGACTATTGCTACATCCCTTTTGTTTCATATTGTTCATGCACTATCGTCGCCAAATATTGTCGCCGCTTTTGCTTTTTCTTTAATGCTTATCTTTTATATACTTTGGCGGAGCAAAGCTTATGAAAGAAAATATGGGGGGTGGAGCTTTGGGCTGGGCTGTACTGTCGGCCTTGTGTATCCATTTGCGCCCTTTTTTAGTATTTTCGCGCTCATTGTAATTATTGTTACTGAATATCAAATGAAGCTTGATGGTTTCCTACTTCGAAGTAAGGGAGTCTATGTTCCATTTATAATTGGAGCGTTATTGACTGTTTGTCTTAATAAAATATCTGAGGTTCAAAAATTTGGACAACTTTTTGACTACTCTTTGATTTTGAAAGAGTATTTCGCTCCAAATTTTTCGATATTTTTAAAAAATCTTTGGAGAAACCTTTTTGGATATTCTTCCATAAATTTTTCGACACCAATTTATATGACCGTCTTAATCTATGGCGCACTTAGAAGTAAATTAAGAATGAAAAGTGCAGTAGATGGCTTCGCTGTTGCAACTGTAATTCTTGGTGTTGTCTACTTTATCATTAAGTCTATATCAATATTTTATGGAGAGCCTAATTTTGCTTCTGAGCATGCCCTTATGGTTGCTCCTCTGATCTACCTTTATGCCGGAAAGTTTTATCAAGAGGGGCGATCCAGGATTATGATATTCCTCTTGCTCGTCTGTGCCTCAATTCAGTTATATTATTTTTTAAGCTATATTTCAGTAGATTATAGTATTCCTCTCCATTACGACTTAAATAAGTACTGGATGATGTCTTCTAAAACAATTTCACTGAATATGATTGAGCTATATTTCACTAACAGGCTGATTTCTTTTAAGGAACAGCTAGGGAGTCATGCCATTTACTTCTTAATGTATTTTCCTCTCGTCCTCATATTCTCTTTTGTTTTTACCAAAATATTTTTGAATCGGAATATAAAACCTATTTTTCTCTTTTTCAGTTGTTACATCGTTTTGGCATACCTTTCATTTGTCGGTTTAGATTATTTGAATGGAAAGAAAAATGTAATTGCGATGAAGGAACAGGGCCTTTATAGCAATTCTGTTGTCTCAGAAAACATGAGTTTGCTTGTGTACGATGAAGTTATCGATATATATCAAATTGGAATCAATGCCACTCCATCATTTGATGACGTCAAGGCCATTGAGAGTTCTCGAAATCATTATATAAAGAAGCTTGCTAAAGGAATTTTATACGATCCAATTGGACTCTTGGATGATTTGAGTATGGGAAAGATAAGAAACAGTTATTGGTTGAAAAAATAGGCATCTTTTACTTTGATATCAGTATGTTAGCTTCGTTGTGGTTCAAATCTCATTGCCAAATTTGTGTATTGAAAGCTGTAAATTTTATTGAAGGATCTTGCTCAATTGTCGATAAGTAACTGAAATCTTTAAATAACAATGTGGTGTTTAGGAGTGTTAATGCCTGCAAAATTCTTTCTATGTCTTTTACTCTTTATCTACGCCGCTACGGCTTCGGCACACTCTTCAAGTGTCAGGAAAATTAGTGGAAAAAGCTATATGCACGGCAAACTAATTATCGTGCCAAAGCATGAAACATGGATATTTGAACCTGGCAGTACTCTTTTATTTGATGAAGGTGCGAGATTTCTCATTTATGGAAGTATCAAGATACTCGGAGAAGTAAAAAAAGTTACACTGACATCTTCAAAAGGGACGTGGCTTGGTGTCGATTTTGTTGGATACGAAAATATTCCCCAGTTTCGATATACTGAATTTAGTGTTCCGGACACACTATATGCGGAAAAAATAGTCAATGGTCTGATACTTGATAAGATATCGAATCCGGATTCAGCAGCGATAAGAATTGATCATGACCACTTGATTTTGGATAAAATTGAAATCCACGGAGACGTAAAGACTCCATTGATGACCATTCAAAACTCGGAAGTGATAATTGGAAATACTATTCTGCGATGTGCAGGCGGAGCTCAACAAATTGTGGCCGATAAGTCTCTTCTATATATGGATAATGTAGAAATTAATGGTGAGTCTGAAACATGTTCAAATATGATTACTTCAAGAGATTCGGTTGTTGGTCTTTCTAAAACAAATATCAATTCAGCAAAAAATACTTTTTTTGCACAAAACTCAAAAGTTTACTTGAATAAGACAAAGATTCATTCTGCAATTGATGCAATAAGTTTGCGAAATTCATTCTTTCTTATTCGTGACAGTGAATTTCTGACAACTATTGCAAACTCACTCAAAGTTCTTCGAGATTCTCAAGGGATTGTTAGTAGCTCAAAAATCATTACTGCTCCACAAAATAAAAATAGTGGCAGAAAAGGTTGTCCAATTTTTGCGACCTCTGGCGCCACCTTTAAGCTTGTGAATAATGAAATTAAGAATTATTGTGTCAATACCGCTTATGAGTACTCCCAAAACCCGAATCTTAATCTAAATAAAAAAATTAACTGGGCCTTGAGTAAGTTTATCAGGCAGCAGAAAATCTTAGAAATCGATCACTTTAATGAAGTTGAAAGCTTGGACTTACTGATCAATGAATTAATCATCGATCCTAAGAAAGCAAAAAAATTGCAACCTTCTGAGCTTCAAATAATTAACTCTTTGGCAGATAAAATAATGGGAAAGAATAGGTTGATTAATATCTGTATGGAAATCGAAAAGATCGATATCGATGACTCTATCACTCGAGTTGTCAGTGATTTTTTACCACTAAAGATGGATCTAAAAAAATATGACAAAGTTGATAAGTGTCACTACAAGGAAAGATCAACAGTGTTGGAGTATTTCAAAATAGCAAAGTATGTCACTAAAGGTATAGAGGCGCTTAATAAAGATTATACTAACGCCGTTAATGCTGAAATTAGGAAATAAAAAAACGGAGCCAATGCCCCGTTTTTACTATTTATTCTTCCCAAGCAGAAGCAAATGCTAAGTTGAAGTCTGGATTATCATCGCTTGAAATAACTCTAATGGTTTCTTCAAACCAGTTGTAATAGTTATAAACGCCTGTACAAATGGTGTAATCTCCAGATATTGTCAGAAGCTTTCCAAAATCAACATTTCCTTGAGGTTGGCATGGCATTCTGTTGTACATTGTTGCTGCCAGTTGAATTGCTTCTTCTTTAGTATAAGTGCCGCAATCTAAACCACGATACTTTGCTGTTACTTTTTCAAGCTCTTGTTGGTTTAGTTTCTCAACCCCCCAAGCTGAATTTGAATATTTTTGACATGTAGGAGCAGCAAAAGCTGTACCAAGTGAGAATAGAGAGATCAATAGTGCTATCTTTTTCATAAAAACTCCTGTGTGACTATTTGCCACATTTAATTACTTTTTTAAGTTTAAAATCATATTCTTCGAACTGCTTTTTCTCTGTGTTGTAGTACATGCAGTTTCGGTATTTATAAATATTATGAAACATTCCGTTCGCTTTTTTGAAGATTTCACTTCTTACTGTAGACATTTCATCCCAGTTTAAAGACACTGCTTCTTTTGAGTGCAGGCGATAAGAGACACCATTAATCGGTTCTAGAAAATCTTTTAAAATTGCTTCTTTTTGATCTCTATTTAAGTCCCATAGGTTTTTAAATTCATTCCTAAAAGATGTATATAATTCAGAGTATTTTTCTCCACCGTAAAAAACCATATTATCGAATTGGTTGTGTTCAGCATTTTTTGATACATTGTATGAACCCGAAAGCAGAATTGTTCCTTTTCCTGATTTCTGATAATCGATTAGAATAAATTTATGATGGTTAAGTAACCAATACATAGGGCTAGGAGAGTGGCTATAAAATTTTACTCTTACTGGTGGATTTTTTCTGGCATTTCCAGAAAGTGACTTCCAATCCTTTACAAATTGAGGAGTCATCTCCTTACCATTTGGTGATGTTTTGAATTCTTGATTATCTACAGCTAGTCTAACGTCAACACCACGTTTTACTGCTTCGATTAAGGCATCAGAAATTTCATGAATATTGAAGTGATTTAAGCTCACTAAGATCTGAGATTCGGCGCTATTAATCGCTTCAAGGATCATATCTTTAACAAACCATGTCTGATTTTTAACGCCACCTCTTCTACTCATTTTATAGAAGCGACCTTTCTCATAATCTTTAGACCCTACTTTTGTTTTTTTCAGTGTGAAGTTTTGAGAGCTAGAATAAAAACCTGGGTCGTAATAGCGAGGCTGATTATAAACTTTGTTACCATCAAAAAACTCATAGCTAAGCTCTTCTGATAGCCCTTCATCATGAGTAATAATATCTTGGCCAGTATTCCAAAGAACCGCAAATTCATGTTTGAAATCTAGAACTAAATTAGCAAGGGATGGATCAATTTCGGAGTAATGAAAAATGAAATTTTCCGAATACTTTGTTTTTGCGCCAGAAGACATATTGGCACTGGAATTCACAATTGTCTTATCGTCAACCAAAGTGAATTTTTCGTGCATGTTGTGTTTGGCCCTTTTAAATTCCGCACCTAGCAATTCTAACTTGGTTACCCTCTTCAAAATATATGATTTTTGAGCAAGAGTTGGATTGAGTACAACCTTTACATCAACACCTTTTTTCAGTGCTTCCTCAATAGCGTTATCAAGTCCATAATCACTCCAACTATAAAGTGAGACTTTAACTGAACTTTCAGCATTTCTGATCAGATCAAAAATTTTATTAAAGGCCTCTTCTCCTTGATTTGGGGAGAATAGCGCTGTCACGCTTGAAGCAGCATAAACTGATATAGCACCAAGAGTTAGGGCTACGGAGCCCAGAATTTTAAGATAGTTGTTCATTTCCACCTCTTTGATTTCCCCCACTTTATAGCTCTAATCGCCCTGTGAGCACAATGCGTCTAGTAATATTTACAGTGCTTGTAGTAAGCGATTTAATCATAATTACAGGTGGTTAGGTGTTTTCGAGTTGCCGGCTTTCTTGTTTTAAAAAAGAAATATTTAGGTGTTCATACTTCGCTAACGCGATCAATCGCAATATGTTTAATCAATGCTTTGTGAAGGAGAGATAATGGTTAAAAAAAATAGCACAGAATATCTTTGCCAGAATTGCGGACATAGGGCCCTCAAGTGGATGGGAAAGTGTATCGAGTGTGGGGAATGGAATACTTTCGAGGAGGAGGTTGTTGCCCGAGAAAAAGCTAAGCGTGGACCGGGCCCTGATAGAGCGGGCCCATATCCTAAGTCTCTAGATGAAATTTCAGATGAAAGTTATCAGAGACTAACAACAGGGATCAGTGAATTTGATCGAGTAATTGGTGGAGGAATTGTTTGCGGATCATTAATTTTAGTTGGGGGAGCACCCGGTGTCGGAAAATCAACCTTGCTTACATCAATAATCGGCAAGCTCTCTGATCAGCTAGATGATTTTATTCTTTATGTAAGTGGTGAAGAATCTATGGAGCAGGTGGCAGATCGAATTCGTAGACTTGGAATTATAAATTCAAAAATTTTGGTACTACACGAAACATGTTGGCAAAATATTCTCGATTCAATTAATAAGTACCGACCAAAAATTATTATTCTCGACTCGATTCAGACAACCATCTCAAATGAAGTACAATCACCGGCGGGGACAATTTCACAAATTCGCGAAGTTACCTATGAGTTAATGAATCATGTTAAGGCCAACAATATAACTTGCTTCGTGGTTGGTCACATCACGAAAGAAGGAGCAATTGCAGGGCCAAAAATATTAGAGCACATGGTTGATACTGTAATCTATTTTGAGGGTGACCAACTGGGACACCACAGAATGCTTCGTGCCATCAAAAATCGCTTTGGTAACACTAATGAAGTTGGAATATTTGAAATGGGGGAAGGGGGACTGAAAGAGGTAAATAATCCATCACAGCTATTTCTTGATGAGAGAATTGATAATGCATTTGGACGCTCTTTATCATGTATCATTGAGGGAACGCGTCCATTATTTGTTGAAATTCAGGCCCTCGTCTTAGAGACAGGAATAGGGTATCCAAAGAGAACAACCCAAGGTGTAGACAACAATCGATTATCAATGCTAATTGCTATTATTGATAAATACTTTGGGATACATATTGGGCAGAATGACATCTATTTAAATGTTGTAGGAGGAATACAATTGAGGTCTAGAGAATCAGACCTATCGATTATAGCATCAATCATTAGCTCACATCATCGAAGACCAATTTGTTCTTCAACCATATTCATTGGTGAGGTTGGACTAAATGCGGAAGTTCGCTCTGTGAATCAAATGGAGAAACGTCTAAATGAACTGTCATTGTTAAAATATGAAAGAGTTATCACATCGCAGAAAATGGCAGAAAAACTCAAGGGAAAATTTTCTATTGAGCTAATTGGGATTAAGCAGGTGATGGAGATTGAAGAACTACTATTTTAAAAATAAAGTTTTTTCATACTTCTATCCCATGCTTGTTTTTTTCTGTCGTAAAATACGACATCATTGGGTTTGGGATCAAAGCTTTTATTCTTTCTCCAGAGAGATTTGACTTGCTCGATTTTCGCAATGCCTGCTCCAATCGCTGCTGCAAGCCCCGCACCATATGCTGTGGTCTCTATGATTTCTGGTCTAATGATCTCAAGTCCTGAAACTGTTGCTTGAATGTGCATTAATAAATTGTTTGAAACTGCGCCTCCGTCAACTTTCATTACACGGAGATCTAGCCCAGTGTCTTTTTTCATTACTTCAACTAATTCGTTGATCGATAGTGCAATTCCATCAAGTGCGGCCCGTGCTAGATGGCAGTCTCTGGAATCTCTTGTGATACCAATGATTGCCGCTTTGGCATCTGAATTCCAGTGGGGAGATCCTATGCCTGTGAAAAAGGGGAGGAATAAAAGGTTTTCCATTTCGTCTAATGAACCGATTTGAGATGCAAGTGATTCAACATCTGGTGCATTGTCAATTATACCCAAATTGTCACGAAGCCACTGTACAGCGGCGCCAGCAATGTATGTACTTCCTTCTAATGCGTAAATAGTTTTGTCGCAATATTGATAGGCCACAGTAGAGAGGAGTCCTGCCGTCGAGCGCTTGATGTTCTCTCCAGTATTTAAAAGCATAAATGCTCCCGTTCCGTAGGTGCATTTTATGTCTCCTTCCTCAATACCGGCTTGACCGAAAAGCGCCGCTTGCTGATCTCCAAGAATCCCTGAGATTGGAATCCCATCAGGTAAAATATCAAGACCGGCGGTAACCCCAAAATTTCCAAAGGAGTCTACAATTTTTGGTAGAGATCTTTTACTAATGCCAAAAATTGAAAGGAGTTCTTTGGACCATTGGCAACTCTCAAGATCCATTAAAAGAGTTCTTGAAGCATTTGAGGCCTCAGTTTTATAGCTTTCACCGTTGGTTAGCCTATATAAGAGATAAGTATCAATCGTTCCAAAATGAAGATCATCAGCTGCATTTGCCTTGCGAACTTTTTCCGAATTACTCAGTAACCAGTTCATCTTTGTCGCTGAAAAATAAGGATCAATAGGAAGACCTGTTTTCGTGGATATCAGTGTCGATTTCCCAGAATCCTTAAGTTGCTGGCAAAAAGGAGCTGTTCTTCTGTCTTGCCAGACGATTGCGTTGTAAAGAGGTTCACCTGTTGAATTAAAGGCACAGGTTGTTTCGCGCTGATTTGTAATCCCAATCGCCACAATTTCTTCACCTGTCAGCCTATGTTTCTTCATTAGGGAAGCGATACACTCTTGGGTATTTTCCCAAATTTCATTGAGGTCGTGTTCAACCATCCCAGGCTTTGGAAAAATCTGCTGATGCTCAATATTTATCTTGTCTACAAATTCGAAAGATGAAGCTGAAATGAGGGCGCATGTTGTACCTGTAGTCCCTTGGTCAATCGATAGAACAAAATTCATAATTACCTCAATTATTGAATTTCTGGAGGAGGGCTTCCTTCAACTTTGGTGATAAGATGTATGGCCCTTTGCCAACGCTCAGCAATCCCTCTATTTACACCATAGAGCATGGTATAGGAGAGAGTTATAATAACGAGAAGTAGCAGTACGAATTCAAAGAATACCTGTCCACTCTCACCATTGCGGCAAGGGTCATCAGAATGGGTAAAATCTTCATGTAAATCTATCATTACTTAACGTTACTTTCTATATTGGTAAAAGTACTTTATAATTAATGCTAGACGTTACTGAGGGCGTAACTCAATGAAGAAATATTTACCTATCTTATTGTTTATATTAGCTTTTTCGGGCTACCTTTTTTTCCAGGTCGCTTTAGAAAAAGGTGAAGTTGAAGCGGGTGTGGCCAAGTCTGATAATCAGGCGAAATTACACTATGAAAGTCTTTTCAATGAAACCAAGCTTGCTACAACTACTGGAAATGAGGTAGATCTCTCCTCATTATCAACTCCAATTGTCATTTTAAATTTTTGGGCCAGCTGGTGTACAAACTGTATTTTGGAAATACCAACTATGGTTGAGTTTTATAGTCAGATGGATCAGCGCCAGATAACGATGATTGCAATTAATACTGATAGTGAAGATATTCAAAAGAAAGTTGAAAAAGTATCAAAGCAGTACAATATTAATTTTCCAATTGTAGCGGATAGCGACGGAAGTATCTCTCAGGATTTCAAGGTTTCTGGTCTACCGACAACCCTTGTCTTTAAAAGGGGAAAGCTACTTGAAGTTCATAAAGGTGTAACTGATTTTACTTCGGAAGAATTTAAAAGATCTATTCGTTAGTTTTGATCTCAAAAAACCAAACGACTTCACCAGCCGCTGTAATAGCGGTTTTTTTATACATACCACATTCAACTTGAACAGATAGATTGTTTTCAACGATTACTTCATTTCCAACATGAAGTAATTGATGTCCATTATGATCAATGAGAACAAGAGTACTGCGATCACAGGAGAGAAAATTCTTTCTGTCTTCAGAGTTTTTAAAGCTAATTGGGAGAATTGAGTTGTCCGCTCTGTAGAGAATTTCATCATTAGGAAGAATTGTTGTTTGTTCAGTTGTCGCCGAATAAAGCTTAATTACTGATGACATTGGGATGGCCCATTTTACTCCAGATAGAGAGAATAATAGGGCCTCAATTGTTTCGATATGAACTTCTTTGTCTCGGTTTAAATTTGCCGGCTGACAGAGACGATCAAGAATAAATGCTAGTGTTTCAACCTCTGTTCTTACCTCAATTCCTTTTGCGTTACTATCCAGAATCCTAGATAGCTCTTTAATTGCAGATTCCCTCATGAGAGATCTACTCATGCTATTAATAGTAAGGTAATTAAGCTTGGTGAGCTGCTGTTTGAGTTGAGATAATGAGATGTCACGATTCTCTTTGATTCGGTATTGAACCAAATCCTGAAGTAAGTGTGCGAAGTTCTGTGGCACAACGAACTCAGTGCTCTCGAGGTAAAGGATTTCAATTTTATTACTTATTGCTTCAACCAACTCGTTCATTTTGATAAATCCATCGAGCTTTAGCGCTGATTGAAGATAAGATAATTGAGACAAAAATAGAGAGGGATACTTTGAGTAATTAATCCAACGAAACTTTGCATAGAAGTCTCTTCTTGTAGGATGAATTATTGAACTCTGTAATGTCTGAATCATTGCTGTGATTATAGGTCAGTATATCTATTTGAATAGTGGGAAGAGATTGATTGATGTCAAACAAATCTGATGAACCTCGTTGGTGACATCTAAATAAATTTCCAGATGTTACCGATAACTATTTGAAAAATAAGATGAGGTTCACAATGGCTTTTAAAGTAAATGGCAAGGAAATAACTAATCCGGTGGCAAAGGCCGCAGTCTTAGTTGGCGTCGCAATAATTCTGGTACTTGTAGCAACAATTGTTATTCCAATTGTGGGCCTCGCATTAGGAATTGTTCTATTAGCTCTTGGCATTGCAATTCCAGTTATTGGGTGGAGAGCAATCATTGGCAAGGTTACGAGCAAAATCAATATTGATGAGCAAGAGAGAGGAGATGTTGAGATTGAATCTAACTTATTTGAATCGATGTCAACTAACAAGCTTCTTAAATTGGTTGCCAGAAAGACTGATATTAAAATAACCGGAACCGATGACTATAATAAATTTTCAGTGAAATGTGCCTCAATGAGTTACAGTGAGCATGATGATGCAATAGTTGTGTATTTAGATGAAGATGCAAATATCACGGTATCTAGGAGCATGGCCCTCAATATTATGACTGGTGTAGGTAATACTATTGCTACTAATATTCGTAAATTGAAGATTGCAACCGGCTCTGGGGATGTAAAAGTGACTAATTTACATGAAATGTTAGAAGGTGCCGCTGGTGCAGGAGACTTTGAAATTCATTTCGATAAGAGAGCGACACAAGGTCGTGTTAACGTGGCAACAGCAAGTGGTGATGCACTTATTGTAGTGCCCGATGGACATAGTGTAAGCTTTAAGTCGTCTACTATAAGTGGAACTGCAAAATGTGAACTTCCAATAAGTGAAGAGGCTTCTTTTAAGATAAAATTCGCGGCAGCGAGTGGTGACTTAAAAGTAATAAGTCACTCAGAGTTATAAAAAAAGCAAGGCCTATGGCCTTGCTTTTTTATTTAAGGGTTGTTGAAAAATTTCTTCCCCAATGATAAGTGATCAAATCTATTCTATCTACATTAAAGACGGAGAAACGTGGCCTAAGTTCGGGAACAATTGCCCCTTGTCTATTAAGGCCAAGAGCATGAGCTGCATTCATTGTAATTGCGCTCCACAGTTCTGCAATATTCATCTTATATTGTGGTGCTGCTAGAGATGCGGTTAAAAGGAGATTATCACAATGACAGCTTCCGGGATTGTAATCTGAACCAATAGCAACTTTAACTCCTGCATCAAGAAAGCCTCGAGCATTTGCCTGTTCTTTGCCTAGAAAAAAACCAGTACCAGGAAGTAGAGTCGCAACAGTTTTTGAATTTGCCAACGCTTCAATTCCATCTGCTGTTGTTCTAAGAAGATGATCGGTACTGAGAGCACCGTATTTTGCCGCAAGGATTGCTCCCTTGTTATCGTAAAATTCATCTGCATGAGTTTTACTTGAGATTCCAAGTTCTTTTGCTTTTGATAGAAGTAGCTCAGTATCTTCATCTGTGAAGTAGCCCTTCTCGTGGAAGATATCTACAATATCAATAATCCCCTCAGCGTGTAGCTTCTCCATAAGAGGAATTACAACTTCCTTCATATATTCCAATGATGAGCTGAATTCTTTTGGAACAGCGTGTGCCGCCATATAAGTATTGATGATTTGGACTTTACCATTATAGAAGTTCTTTAGGTCGTTAATAACATGACTTACTTCATATTCTTTTTCGTAGTTCAGGCCATAGCCACTTTTAATTTCAATTGTACCCACTCCGTAAGAGTGAAGTCGGTCGATACGTTCTTTACCAAGTTCGAAAAGCTCTTCTCTTGTCATTGCATTGGTTCCATTCATGGTGTTCAAAATTCCACCACCAGCATTACCAATTGCCTCGTAGTCGGCACCATTAAGCCTCATGGTGTATTCATGGGCACGGTCACCGCCAAAAATAAGGTGTGTGTGGGAGTCAACAAGTTCTGGTAGAAGAGTTTTACCTGAACATAGGACTCCCTTAAGTGAGGAGTATTCCTCGGGCATGTCACTGTCTTTCCCAACCCAAATAATTTCATTATCAGAAAAAACAACAGATCCGTTCTCAATAATACCTAGATCTTCAGGGAGAAGGTTTCTTCCATCTTTTTTCCAAGCACTTTCAAGAGTAACTATTTGTGAGAAATTACGATATGCCCGAATCGACATGATAAACTCCTATTACTTCAATTCACCAACACTAGATTCAACTGCTTTAACAATTTCATTTGAATCGATCAGCTTCACGATATTTTCCATATCTTTATAGAAGATACGATCCTCTTCAATTGGAGATACGTGACGTCTAATGAGGTTGTATACTTTTTCAAGGGCCTCTGATGATTTAAGGGGTCTTTGAAACTCAAGTGCCTGAGTATTACAAAGAAGTTCTACTGCCATGCAGTTCTTGGCATTGAAAATTACTTGGTGAAGTTTTCTTCCAGCATACGGTCCCATTGAAACGTGATCTTCTTTGTCTGTTGAAGTCGGAACAGAATCAACTGATGATGGATGACACAAGCATTTATTTTCAGAAACTAGTGCTGCCGCTGTAACGTGAGCAATCATCAATCCTGAGTTAAGACCTGGCTTTTTAACAAGAAAAGCAGGAAGTTCAGAGAAATTTGAATTCATCATTTTTTCACAACGTCTTTCTGAAATATTACAAAGCTCGGCTACCCCCATTGCTAGGTAATCCATTGCAAGCGCAAGGGCTTCACCGTGGAAGTTTCCACCAGAAATGACATCTCTTGAGTCGACAAAAATAAGTGGATTGTCGGTAACTGCGTTAAGTTCTGTAGAAATAACTTGTTTTGCATGCTCAAGAGTTTGGCGACAAGCTCCATGTACTTGAGGAACGCAGCGAAGAGAGTAAGGATCTTGAACTTTCAAACATTCATCGTGTGAATCTTTGATTTCAGACCCTGCAAGGATCTTATTCAAGTTGTCACAGGCCTCTAGTTGACCAGGTTGTGGTTTAAGCTTATGAATCCCTGGAAAGTATGCTCTCGTTGTTCCCTTAATCCCATCAAGAGTAAGACATGTTGCAATATCTGCGATTTTGAAAAGATTTTCAGCTTCATGAACGGCAAGAGCACCAAGTGCCGTCATTACGGCAGTTCCATTAATAAGAGCAAGACCATCTTTTGGTCCAAGGACAACTGGAGTTTTTCCAATTTGCTCAATTGCAAATTGTGACGAAAGAATTTTGCCTTCGTATTCAACTTCTCCTTCTCCAATTAGTGCCAGTGCGATATGTGATAGTGGTGCAAGGTCACCAGAAGCGCCAACAGATCCTTTCTCTGGAACCACAGGAGTAATTCCCTCATTCAAGAAATCAAGTAGTAATTGAACCGCTTCAAGCTGAACACCTGAGAATCCAGATGCTAGGCAGTTTGCTCTTAAAAGCATAATTGCACGAGTAATTTCACGTGAGAATGGTTGACCAATCCCAGTACAGTGTGAGCGAATCAAGTTAACTTGTAGCTGGGCCAAGTCCTTTTCTTCGATATGTTTACTTGAAAGAGCGCCAAATCCAGTGTTAATGCCATATACTGGCCTTCCTGCTTTAACGATTTCAAAAACGAAATCGCGAGATTTTTGCATCTTATCTAGTCCATCTGCTGTAATTTCTAATTTGATTTCACCAGGCTTTGCGTACGCAACTTTTCTTACCATTGGTATAGTCAGTGAGTGACCGTCTAGTTTGATTACTTCTGCTTTTGTTAGATCAACTGCCATCGTTTTCTCCAATTAGTTTCTAAGTGAATTTATTTGTTCAGGGTATTTGTTGGGTTCTACTTTAAATACATAACTTCCTGCAACGAGGTTAGTTACACCATGTTCAATGAGTGCCTTTGCATTTTTATCGCTTACACCACCATCGACTTGAACTTGGAAGTTAAGACTTTTCTCTTTTTTCAATTGAGAAACACGCTTGAGCTTATCCCATGTTCCTTCAATAAATGATTGACCGCCGAATCCTGGCTCAACAGACATAATGAGAAGCAAATCAATCATTTCCCATACTTTAGCGGGAACTCCGCTGAGCGGAGTTTTGGGTTTGACAGAAATACCAACACTTGGATAAATCTTTTTGGCCTTCTCAATTAATTGAATGAGCTCGTCATTTCCCATTGTTGCTTCAACATGAAAAGTGAAGTTATGAATTCCGAAGTCTTTAAATGTATCAATATAAAACTCTGGGTTTTTGACCATGAAGTGGGCATCTAAAGGCTGAGATGTAACATTTTGAATCAACTTCACAACAGGGTGGCCAAAAGTTAAGTTTGGAACAAAGTGACCATCCATGATGTCGAGGTGAAACCACATCCCTTCGACTCCATTAAAGGCCTTTAGCTCGCTTTCGATATTTAAGAAATCACAAGAGAGAATACTTGGTGAAATCGTAATCATGAGAAATTCCTTGAAGCTATTCGATAATAATATCTTTTAAATTTGATTTATTTTTTAGTCCATTAAGTAGTTCCACATCCGTACACTGCTTCTTTCCTTCAAGTTGAACTACTGAAAGACGAGCAGAATAATCCTTGGTTCCAACTACAATGGTTCCCATATCGGTATAAACTTCGCCCGGGTTCAGTGCTTTTTGATCTTTCTCAATCTCAATCACTTTTAATCGCTTGTTGTTTAGGAAACAAAAAGTACCTGGCCATGGCTTAAGGGCCCTCACGCGATTAAAAAGCTCTGTGAAGCTTGATTCTTTAAAAATCAGGTGCCCATCTTCTTTGCTAAGAGTGGGAGCAAAAGAAACTTCGTCTTCGTTTTGAGGTGTATACTCAACTTCGTTATTCAATATTTTTTCAACAAGCTCATTTATTGAAAGAGCAGCTTGAAATTTAAGACGTGTATAAAGTTGACCGCCAGTTTCGTTGGAACCAATTTGGAGTTCATCAAAATGGACTAGATCGCCTGCATCCATCTTTTTGACCATTCGCTGAATACTTACACCTGTCGACTTATCACCATTTAAAAGAGCATATTGAATAGGGGCAGCTCCACGATACTTTGGTAGAATTGAAGTGTGAATGTTAAAGCAAGCGATTTTAGGAAGAGTAAGTACCCTTTTCCCAAGGAACTGAGCAAATGCTAGAACAATAATCATATCGAGCTCTAGCGATTCTATTTCATTAAGAATTTCTGGTTCGCGATTGATGTTTTCAGTTTGAACAAGAGGAATTCTATTGAGCTTGGCATACTCCGCTACAGGAGGCGACTTTAATTGCTGTCCACGTCCCGCTGGTCTATCTGGCATTGTTATAACTCTAACCAAATCAATGTTTGGATGATTGTGTAAGAGCTCAAGCACCGGTACTGAAAAATCTGGCGTACCACAAAATGCAACTTTAAGAGTTTTCAACTTCCCTCTACTTTTTCTTAGATTTTTGGATCTTCTTTTTGATCATATTGCGTTTAAGAAGACTTATGCGGTCAATAAACACTTTTCCATCAAGGTGATCATTTTCATGCTGAAGGCAAACGGCGAAAGAACCATTCACTGTGATGGATTGCTTATTGCCATCTAGATCGCAGTAATCAACTGTAATCTTTTCGTAGCGTTTTACTTCTTCATAAAACCCTGGAAGGCTAAGACATCCCTCTTCATAAAAAATTTCACCCTCACCATCACGTAGTACTGGATTGATGAAAACATATGGCCTGAGGTTAGACAGCTCATAGTCTGTAGAGCCATCTGCTCTTGTTACTTCTTCACGGTCAAATCCGGTATCGATGACAAACATTCTAATACTTTCGCCGATCTGAGGGGCCGCAAGTCCGACTCCCGGGGCGATGTACATTGTATAGAGCATATTTTTTACAAGCTCTACTAACTTGTCATCAAATTCAGTTACTTCTGCCGCAACCTTACTCAGAGTTGGGTGGGGGTAAGTTAAAATTGGTAGTTCGCTCCCTGAGAGCTCATAATTGTTTAAAAAATCTGTTTTAGTACTCATGCGGGTTTTATAGCATAAGCTGTGTATTTACGTCTACTTTGGCGAAATTAGTACACGGGTATCTTGAATTAGACTTGGATTTCGTTCCTTGATTGCCTGAATGATTTGTGACGCCTTGAGCCTTCTGGCCCATACCTTCCAATCTGCCTCTTTTTTGTAATTTCCATTGGTTGAAAGATCTTCTTGCTTAGTGATTACGTATTTTCCAGATGTTAAGGCCATATCAATCGAAGATGGATCAATTTTTTGGACATCCTGACCAAGTGCCTCAGAGACAAAGTAGAACTTTCTTAAAGTTACAGCGACCTCCTTACCTTGAGTTAATTGAATGATATTTTGTGGAATTTCAGGTAGTGAAACTTGGGTAACAAGGAAGGTCCAAACTGTTCCAAATACTAAAAGATAGCCCATGGCCATACGTGAAACTTGTTTACTGAAAATGTAGGTTACAAGCCCTAGAATCTCAAGAACAAGTGCAACGCCAATATAAATTGAAAGTTGGCCTGTTGGCCCGTGCAAGAAATAGAGAAGGAGTGCTGTAAGAGCAACAATGAAAAGTAGAAAAAGACCAATGATTGATTTTGTGAGTCCAGAAAGGAATCTATACCATCGATTCTGCATCAATTTCTCAAATTCAACCATCGCTGTAATATAAAGAAGCATCACTGCTAGAGGCATTGCTGGTATTGCGTAGTGGTGCGAGCGCTGACTTGGAATGAACCACAGAGCAAAGAAAACCAAAAAATTTAAGAAAATGAAAATAATAGCAGTTTGATTTTTGGTTGGATGAGCAGAAAGCATCTGCTTAAGGTGCGACTTAAAGTAAACACCACTCATCGGAAGTAATAGAATTATTGGAAAAGTATATAGAAATAATCCTTGAAAGAGGACTCTTATTGGATATGACTTAGCAGTAAATTTTCCGATATTTTCTCTTAAGAAAAAATAATCAAAAAATTCTTTTCCATATTCGAGGTAGCATGCGACAAACCATATTGACGCAAGGGCCACCGATAGAATTCCAAACATGATCGTTTGAGGAAAAAAGTTGCGCTTTCTAACGGCCAACATATAAATGATAAACAACCCGCAGCCTCCAAAGCACATTACGAGCGCCACAGGACCCTTAACCAATGTCGCCATTGCCATTAATATCGAGGCACTAAGAAAGTCTCTTCTTCGCCTTCCACTGATGAAATCAAAAAATTTCAACGCCGCTGCAACAGTAAAAACAGCTAGGGTGATTTCCATCATGTAGATTCGCGAATATTTGAGCATTCCAAGAGAAGTTGCAAAAACAAGGAGTGATGTTGCATTATTGAGTGAAAAATAACGCTTACACCAATTGGCCATGATGATTAGCCCCATCATTCCTGTCAGTGCCATCGTCAAGCGCGCTGCAAAAAGCGATACTCCAAATACACCGTAACTTAGATAGGCCATCCAGAACTGAATTGGTGGTTTAGACCAGTGGTGTTCGCCAAGGTAGAGTGGAGTCATAAAGCTCTTTTGTGCAAACATTTCTTTTGAAATTTGCAAATAGAAACCTTCAGTTCCCTGTCTGATTGCATTGATATTGCCAAGATCCCAAAAATAAAAACAGGCCACAAATAATATGGAGAAAAGAAAGAACTTATTAGTATCAAGCTTTTCTTTAATAAATAATGAGAGCGGCATAATAAACTCCAAACTAAGAAAGTTTTCTGTTCTTAAAGATAATCTGTGCGATGTAGCCGAGAAAAAATAGCGGTACAGCAAAGCAGGCCAAGAAAGGCATGATTTTTGAGCTTCTACCTAGTTCTGTCACATATGAGTAAATAAACCAGTAAGCGAGGGTGAATACAAAAACAAAAATAACTGTTTTCCCGAAAGAACTGTTCCTGCGATTTGGCCTAAAAATTCCAACGGATGCCATAAGGGCAAAGATGATACATACAAAGCTAGTTGAAAACTTCTCCCAGTACATAACTTTATATTCATTGGTATTAATCCCAGAATTATCTAGGTGATGAATGTAGTCGTTGAGTTCATGGATGTTAAGCGTGGTGATATCTGACTCTGCTTTTTTGAACTGCTCAACATTCATTCCAAGAGGAATCTCTACTTTTTCAAACTTATTTATGGTGGGGTATGTCTTGGCATTTAGACCAGATATTAACTGCCCATTTGTGAATTTCCACACACCTTCGCCAACAAACATCGCTTGCTTAGCAATGAGCTTCTCAGAAAAGTGATAGTTCTTATCGTAGCGATACATTGTAATGTCATTGATGATATTTGTTTTCTTATCAAATGAAGAGAAGGCGAGGTAGAAGTCGTTTGTTTTGTACCACAGTTTTCCACTCTGGATTGTGGAGCTCATTAGTCCCTGACTTTTGAGATTTGAAAACTTTTTCTCACCTTCAGCAATAATGACGTGACGGTTCTTTTTGGTAAAAGGATGAACGTATGCAGACAGAACAAATTGAAAAGAAGCAGCGAACAATGAGATTAAAAAAATAGTGGAAATAAAATCTCTTCTGGAAAATCCCGCGGCGAAGATCGCTGTGAGCTCGTTTCGGTTTTTCAGCTTGTTAATACTGAAGAGTGATGCAACCAGACAGGCAACAGGAAAAATCTGAGAGGCGAAACCAGGTAGTTCAATGAGATGATTTTTGATTACATCAAAGGCGGAAACATTCGAGCGTAGGAACCCCCCGATGAGGTTCGCTATGGTTAAAAGAATCAATAGAAGAAGTACCGCTCCCAAGAAGAAGTTAATCCACTCTTTGATAATGTGTTTTCTAATAATTCCCATTACTTAATTATAAAAAACGATGTCAGTTTTGCAATAAAGGACAAAATTGGCCTAAAAACTAATTTTG
Source organism: Bacteriovoracaceae bacterium (assembly GCA_965140515.1). Lineage (GTDB taxonomy): Bacteria > Bdellovibrionota > Bacteriovoracia > Bacteriovoracales > Bacteriovoracaceae > JAGLCH01. Next base: position 708,561 of record OZ223251.1, read on the forward strand.
TAGAAATACCAAAAACAGGGCTTTCCTCACATTTTTTCACAAAAGGAGGTGAGAAGCGGTAGTAATTCTCTACAAATTTATATCCCAAGTTAGACTTAAGTAGCCACTGCTTGAACTCTCGTAAAGTTTCAGTAACTGGGTGAGTTTCAGTGAAGCAGTAAGTTGCCACATAGCATTTCTTGCTGTCTACCATGATTCGCTTATACGCCATTTCAAATAGCTTGGGATTATAGGCAATTCCCTTGCGAATAAATTTTCTGATCATTTCAGAGTTAATATATTGGTGCTTATAGCCAAGTGAGAATAGAACAAATTGGTCAAGGTATCTCTTACACTCAGCTTTAAACTTTGGATTTCTGTCATAGGCCTTTGCAAGGGCCCAATAAACTTGGCTGATCAAGAGAATCTCTGCGATCTCTGTTTTTTGATTAAACATCTTTGGTTTGAGCGCCTCTTCTGTGGTGAAATGGTACTTTGAAACGATGTTTAGGTATTTGTTGTATCCCTCTACTGCCTTGGCAATATTGTCCTTTTGATAATAATCATGAGAAACCTTCAAGAGGCTTATTCGATTGCGATAGTTTTCTAGTAATTGCGTTGAGTGCTTACGAGTACCCTCATCTTTCTTTTTATCCGCAGACACATTGCCCCCTAGAAGTGTAATGACATCGAAAATGATGACTCTCTTATTTTCTCTTCTCGCTGACTTAGCTTCTCATCTTTATCCGTTGTAACATTTCTCAGTGCAAAATTGAGAATTAGTCGAGGAGAAACCCAGGTTATTCCCATTGAATTACTACTCTCATGCTTGCCATTGTCACGGGCGTAACCGAAACGAAGAAGAAAGTCTGATAACATCTTTAATTGTAACCCACCTCTATACAAAAAGGTATCGGCCATATCTTCGTAGTAATTTGCTCCGATATCGAGCATAAAGCTAATCATGTCTTGGTAGCTCAATTGTCCACCAGCGAGTGCAATCGTTTCATTTTCAACATTTTTGAATGGGTCTGTAAAAGTCATCCCCAAAGAAAAAAAGTCAGCAACTTGGTGATAAAGGCCGATTACAACTTGATTGTGGGCCTTTTCTTTGTACTCAATTCCATTTAAGTAGGGAGCATCTTTGGTATAGCGATAGGTGATTCCCATCGCTGCTGTTTTCGAGACTGGAAAAGCCGTTGAGGCCCCAATTCTCTTACGATAGCCTCTATCATGATTTTGGACGGTATAGCTAAATGAGCCTTTAACTCGTTGTCCGGCGTCCGAAGTGATGATCGTATTTGTCTTTGATGCTTTAGGAGGAGTGTGATTGAGCTCTTCTGGAATAGTAATACTTGTTTTTGCATATTCGTAATAGATATAAGATCGCTTATAAAAGGCCATAGGGGCAGGGTTTAAAATTGTCGCTTCATCGATTAACATTGAAGCGACACCAGCTCCAGAAGTAGATTTAAGTCTAGTTGTCCAAGGTTCCTGCATTCTGGCGTCGGCCGTACTGGTGATCAGGGCACAAAATGTTAATGTGCATAGGAAAAAAAACTGAAAGTTGCCCCTGATTGTTGTATTATATTTCATAGTGAACCCTTTTGTTCCAGCATATTAGTTTCAACAACTTATAATTAGGAATTATAATGAAAACGAAATTGTACGTCATTACCAAAACTCTTTTTGCGTTAAGTTTTATCATTAATATGACAAGTGTCTTTGCTGCAATTCCTACGATGGAAGGTTTATTCCGAAATGGCCTAAATAAAGACATCGGTGCAGAGCTTGTTATTTTAAGAGTTAAAGTTGAAGAGATGAATAATGATCAGCTTATGGAAAAAGTTAAGCTTGAAGGTAATGAAGATAGACTTAAGGAACTCGTTGAAAAAGAGAAAATGCAGCCTAAGTTCCTTGAATTAGTCTTTTCAATCGATGGAGATAATCGCTATCGTTTGATTCAAAATGAATACGCTGCAAATTCATATGCTTCTAAGGACTTATTGCGAACAGAATTTGTGACTAACGTGCGTAATAAAGTTGAATCATCAAAAAGTGCAGAGCAACAGTTACTTTATTCATCTCTTTTAATGTTTGTTCTAAACGACTCTCAACCAATTGTTGATTACGTTAAGAAATATAATAAGGATTTTGAACTAAATCGCGATGTGATGAATGTTGAAAAAATTGATCTTCTAAAGAAATATCAAAAGTATCTGACTGTTGTGAAAGAAGATAAGGAGATGGCGGAAGAGCTAGAGTCTCCTCTCAACCCTGCTGATGATGCTAAAAGACAGCAGGTTTCATCGATTAAAAACTCGAGGATGTATACACCATCCAAACATGTAAAACTAGTTCGTGAAAATGGTCTTTTCTTTTGGGTTGTTGAACTCGAGAACTTTACCGCAAGATTTTTCAATAATAGCCACTTTCTTGATTTCTTAACAATGAATATGGGAGAAGGAAATATCGAACTTAAATGTAGCGAGTATATCCTATATGATGGACGCCATACATTGCCTAAATATTTCATCATTAAAGATACAAAGGACCGTTTATTTAAAATTTCGATGGTCAAATTGAATCACTATAATAAGTCATCTAAATCGATGTCCGATCGCCATAAAACTTTTCAAGAGATCGCAACAAAGAATGTGGGGACATCGGCTCAGGTGATGCCATTAGAGACTGATATTATATTTTAATGAGTACTTATTGCACTGTTGCTGTTAATTGCCCATTGCCGGAAAGCGTATTTACTTACCGGATGGATGACTTCGCAAGTCAGCTAAGACCTGGTGTACTCGTTAAAGTTCCGTTTGGCAGAAGGGAAAGCGAAGGGTGCATCGTTCTTGTGGACAATGTAGATGCACCTGAAAATGTCGATCCATCCAAGATTAAAAATATAACTGGAATTATTACAGAAGATATTCATATTTCTGAGGATGAATTTAAATTCTATCAGTGGATCTCAAAGTATTACCACTATCCTCTTGGGAAATTAATTTTTGATTGCCTTCCAAAGTTTCTTAAGAGGCCGAGAGAATTAAGTTTCGATAAAGGAAGAGGTGAACCTTTCAAGTTTGATTACTCAGAGGATCAAAAGAATGTAATTAAAACATTGGAAAAGCAAATAGGGAAAGGCTTTTCAAAGGCCCTCATCCATGGAGTAACAGGAAGTGGCAAGACCGTTATTTATTTAGAGCTGATTCGAAAGGTTTTAGCTAGAGGTGAATCTGTTCTCTTTTTACTTCCTGAGATCAATCTGACTCCGCAGTTTATCAAAACCTTTACCACTCATATTGGGGCTCCAATTTACTCTTATAATAGCAGTATCAGCAATTCGGACAAATATGGGCTGTGGAAGTTGCTTACTTCAGATGACTCACCAAAAGTTATTATCGGTGTAAGAAGTTCTATCTTTCTCCCGGTTCAAAATTTAGGTTTGATCATTGTTGATGAAGAGCATGATCAGTCATTTAAGCAAGATGATCGCTGTCCATACAACGCAAGAGACATTGCTCTTGTTAAAGGTAATATCAAAAAAGTTCCAGTAGTTTTGGGTTCTGCAACGCCTGCTGTAGAAACATATAATCAGTTTAAAAACTCTGATGGTGATAATACTTTTTATTTTAAAATGGAAAAACGAGTTGGTGTTTCAAAGCTACCACAGATCGATATGATTGATATGCGATACCAAGGAATGACTCAAGATGAAATAACTCGGGAAAAGGAGCATTGGCCTTTTACTTCTAAGAGTCTTAAAGAGGTCGAGTCGGCCCTTACGAAAGGTGAGCAAGTTTTAGTATTTGTTAATCGTTTGGGATATGCCAATTATTTACAGTGCCGTTCATGCGGTCATCAATTTAGCTGTCCAAATTGCTCTACGAACCTAAGGTATTTTAAAAATCGCGGTGAAGTCAGTTGCCATTATTGTGAGTATTCCGCTCCACAGCCCGATGTTTGTCCAAATTGTCAGAATATGACGCTCTTTCAGAAGGGATTTGGGACAGAGAGATTGCAGCAGATATTGCAAAATTTCTTTCCAAATAAGAGAGTTGAAAGATTTGATCGCGATGAAATTAAGAATATGAATCAGTTGGAAGAACGGCTAGATCAGTTTCATCGCGGTGATGTTGATATTTTAGTCGGTACCCAAATGCTCTCCAAGGGGCATAATTTTGAAAAAGTAAACCTTGTTCTTATTTTGGGAATCGACTCGCAACTCAATTATCCTGACTTTAGGGCAGGTGAACGTGTTTATCAACTACTTACTCAGGTTGCTGGGCGCTCTGGACGCTTTGGTAAGGAGAGTAAAGTAATGATTCACACTCTTGGAATGGCAAATAAGGTTTTTGAATACATCATAGATCATTCGTTTGATGGATTTTACTCTGATGAATTACCATTGCGAGAAATGTGTAACTGTCCTCCATATACTAAGATTGCGATGCTATATTTATCTTCTCGCTTTCAAGATCGAGTCGTTAATGGAGCAATGGAAGCACGTGGAATTTTAGAACAAATTGCAAACAAACATTTTGACTCGGTTGAAATTCTTGGCCCGCGTCCTGCAGTTGTTGAGAAAAAAGTGAATAAGTTCACATGGGTCATTATGCTCCGAGGAACATCTGTAAATGATCTTCACAATTTGATTCATTCATTTCAACTCAATTATAAGGGCGATTATAGTATCGGAGTTAAGCTCGATGTTGATCCCTACAATATTTCTTGATTAAGCTCAATGAAATTTGCTAGATGAGAATTTTTACTTTTCTTGATTGCAAAAAGCTCAATTTCAACTAGCCAGCTTGGGCGGCAAACATGACCTTCAACATATGATGTAGGGCATGCCCTTAAGTCTGAGTCGTTAATTACAGATTCAACGATTGATAAATCAGAGCGATCCCTAAGATACACAATTGCAGACATTGAATCTTTAAGATTGGCCCCTGCATCTATGAGCAATGCAGCCAAGTTTTCAAGTACTCTGACCGTCTGTTGTCTCACATCATTAATGTGAAGCACTTCTCCTGCTGGATCAATGCTTGCCGTTCCTGAAATATAGATATGAGTTCTATCACCAAACTCTATGCTGGTTCCACGCTCAAAAGTAACGCCATAGTCATCAGTTCTTCCAAGATGATTGAGCGCCTTCAAGTATTTTACTTGTTTGTTATTGATGTTTGAAAGGGTAAGTGAATGCAATGTAACGAGGTGTTTGGGATTATGCATTCTTCCGCCAATTCCAGTACTTGTAATGTAATTGGTATCTTTAGTCAGACCTCTTTTTTTAAAAAAATCTCTACGTTTTTCCACTAATCCAGAATAGTTGTTATCAATATCGCGAACATAAAACCAAGTTCTAAGCAGGTTTTCCCTCATCGTTTGGCCGCTTTTTATTAACTCATCATCCTGTGCGTTCAAAACTGACTGGCATTGAGTGTTGATGCAATCAATTGATTCTGGCAAAAAGCTTTGCCAATGTGATACATAGCTACCGTGGTTTACCCTTATACCATTGCTAGATTTAATTTTATAAGCTTGGTTTATATCTTTGATCAAATATGCTTGGAGAGAAATCTTGCTATTATTTGCAGGTGGTTGCCCAATGGGAAATGTGTAGGACAAGCGCGAATTAATAAATTGCTGAGCTTGATTGTATTGGTTTTCAATATCGCTGAAAAATAGTCTTACCCAGATTTCATCGTTATCTTTCAACTCATTCTCTACTAGAAATGATTTATAATAATTGAGAAAATCTACTATTGAAGATGAATCTGCTTGTCCACAGATAAAGTGTTCTTCGCAGAATTTTAAATGTTTAAAGTTATACTTTGTCATAGTCATGCGATAAAATGTATTTGATAGTCTTTATAACTAATACAAATGATATTACTTCATATGTAAAGAATTATAGCTGAACTTAAGAGGATTCATGTGTAATTTTTTAAACAAATTTATAGTGATACTGTTCTTCACTGCCTTATTAGGATGCTCCCCACAAGATCAACCGATTCCGAGAGTGTTTATTTTTGGATATTCTGGAATTCGTGCAGAGGATATGAAGTACATCAGGCCTCAATTGCAGCAGATATTAAATAGTGGAACAACCTATACCAATTTAATTAATCAAAATTCTGAAATGCACGTGCCTTCAGCTCAAGCAATCGTATCAGGCGTAAATTATCCATGGATGAAATTTGGAGGAGAATTACTTCACCCATCAATTTTTCAATATGTAATGTCTAATTACCCGAAATTAAATCGGAATCAATTTTGGTGTATCGGTGCTTTCACAGCATCACAGATGAAATTCACTAAGTCAGAGGAATTCAACAAATTTCCATATCAATTATCAGTTCAATCCAAGGATTTAGCCACATACTATAAAAATGATGTTTATCCTGAATTGAGAGACTTATTGACTGATGCTGAAAAGATTTTCTTTAGAAACTTTACAGCAGTAAAAAATGGGTGGCCTCATTGGGATTCCTTTGGAGAAATATACGGGGCTTTGAGTGAGAAAATTATTCAAAATAGAAAGCCTTTTATCATGTTGTCAATGTCGGGAGAGGCAGAAAGTGCACACTACGGCAATAGAGCGCGATATATAATTTCTTTGAAAAAGCAGACTGAGAGAATCCTGCGTATATGGAATGAAATTAAGAAAGATAAATTCTACAAAGGAAAGACTTACTTCATAGTTTTTGCTGACCATCATCGCGATCAGTATTATATGGACCACAATGAGAATAGCATATCAAATCGGAGTAAAAATTGGATGACCGTATATGGTCCTGATGTTCCAAAAGGGAAAGTTTTTGATCGTGAGATTTTTCATCGAGACCTATTTCCAACCTTGGCAAAAATATATGATGTAAAAGTGCATGCCAATGCTGGTAATCTGCTATTCGAAGTCATTCCGAGGCTTTTGAAATGAGACAAATTATTTTAAGCATTCTAATTTTATTAGGCGCAGGTTGCGCTAAAGAAATCCCACAATCCTTGTATTCATTGTATCAAGATTTTGATCCCAGCGTTGACGCCCAGTATGGAATTATTCAACAAGATGGCCAAGAGAATGTTGCCTCAACACTTGCTGTGAATGAACGGATATACTTTGATCATTTTTCACTGTCTTCTTTTCATAATGACTTAGAAAAAAAGAAGAGTGACTGGTATCTCTCAAAATCAATCGCGGAGAAGAAAAATCTCGATTGGTCAGATTCAGATGAGAAATTTTCATTGAGTGTTTCTACAGCGTTGCAAGGTGCATATATTAATGACGAGATCTATCTAGGTGATAGAAGGCTTTTCGATTATTACTATGAAGAGCGACAATGGAATAAAAATTATCTACCACTTCCTCTTTCTTTCGTTGAAATGGGAACGTCCTATATCATTCGTAATGATCGAAGAATTTTTAACATTGATAAGGATTCCTTTCGCGTACAATCAAGCTATAGCTCCAATTTAAAATCTGAGGGGAATGAATTTTACAATACTTTCTATCACCCTCACATTAATGAAAGAGACTATTTGTTTTCTGTTCTGGATAATTCTATTTACACTGAGTTTCCTGGTAAGCTTGTTAAGCTGAATCTATCTGAGGATGGAGTGTTTACTAAACAGTGGAGTATTCCGCTCGGTGGACTTCGAGTTATGTCCCAACCAGTGGTGACTAATAATAGTGTCATAATTCTTTTAATGAATTCGCAGCGTGAAGTGTGGAGTGTTTCCGTTGACTCTCTCTCAGGTAAAACGAAATGGGATCACTATCTTGGAATCAGTTCCTATGTGACATCGGGCAGTGATAAATGGAAAATTGTGGGTGATGATTTGATCTTACTCAGTAATCTGGGATTTCTTGTAAGTCAAAATATTAAAACAGGTGAGCTTAATTGGCTTCACATATACAGTGAAAGACGTGACGACATATTTCAATTCCTCAGAGGACTAGGAGAAGGGGGGCGTCGCGATACGATCATGTCTAATCAGACATCGATCTTAACTGTGTCTAATAATAGAGTTACATATAAGTCTCGAGAATCTAACTCAATATATCAATTGGACCTTCAGACCGGAGCAGTGGTTAGAGAGAGAAAGATTCGAGATAATCTTGTTCTTATTGGCAAGCTTGATGAAAAAATTCTTTGGGCACATGATGAGGGAAAGGGATCATTTCAAATTCTGCTCGGTGGGGTTTGGGGAAATTATGAAACTCTGCTGCACATAAATGGTGCGTTTAAATTCTCTGGTTATATTAGAAAGGGAAATCGTGCCGTAATTAAAACTGATAAAAATATTTTTGACATTCTTATATCAGGTAAAAAGGTAAACATTAAAAATTATATTGGGCCTATGCCAGGGCAACTTGTTGGACTACGCAATCGTGGATTTGTCTTAAGTGATGGTATCAAGGTCTACATGCTTGGCGAAGATAACATAAAGTTGCCAAAGAAAGATATTGCATTTAATAGATTGATTTCTAAAAAACAGTTTGATGATACTAGCTGCAGTCAGTTATTCTCTAAGATTAATCAAAGCTTAGGTCTCAAACATCTTGTTACTCTTTCTCGCAACTGTGGCGAGGTTATCGTTTCGAACAAAGGTGTGAGTATTCGCCTTGGTCGGTATTTGGAGCGTCAGTTTGGTATTAAATATCGTATTCCCATTGCAAAAATTCGAAAAACAGAAATATCACAACTGCCTCGCGAATTAAATAATGGATTTTATCGCTATCTTTTAGAAAATAATATCAAAAATGATCAGCGCCTTTACATGGTGAGCGGCGATCAAATATTTAGTACTGATATGAATGGAAATATCTATTGGGTCAAAAATATATTTAAGCGTAGAGGAAGTACTGCGACGAATAACATTTTCATCGAAAGTAATAAAAATATAATTATAATTAAAGACGAGACAAATATCATCGCTTTAAGAAAAACCGATGGATATTACCTGTGGAGTTATTCTCTTCATATTCCTGATGAATTTGATATCAATAGTAAAACAAAGCTGCCTTATAAGGCCTTTAAAATCTATGATGATCAAGTCATAATTTCTTCGCCCCCCCGACTTCTGGCATTAGATATTTCTTCAGGAATGGTTCGCAGTGAAACCAACATTAATGAGATTGAAAATAGTAGTTCTTTTTTTTCAGCTAAGAATATCATTACTATTGATAGCAAAAAGCAAATGGCATTTGAAATTTATCCCAAAGGATTAAACATTATTGCGAAGTATAAGATTGATGATGACTGCGGATTTCAAGAATACTCTTCGCGAGGCCACATTGATCACAAAAGTAATGAATGGCTACTTACTGGAGAATTCTGTTCTCTTTTGAAATATCAGGGCAAGGTAAGGGCCATTGCTAATCGTTCGGGGAAAGACCAATTAACAGTGCTTGGCAAAAATGGAGACATTATTACTTGGAACATGAATTCTTCAATCAGTTTCTATTCTCCATCTGATGAATTGACAAAAATTAATGAGATTCCTCATAAATCGTATAAACAATTTTATCTCAATTATAATATTGAAGATGATGAGGTCATCTCTGATCATCCCTATATTAAGTTATCGAATGACCAGTATCTTTTTTTAACACTGGATGAAATGGGAATTGTTTTAAATAAATTTGATCTAAACCAGAAAGAGATTATTAGTTCTGAACGAATTATTGATTCAAATAATGAAAGGTTCTTTAGGATTTCAAATGTAATAGAGCAAAATGGAAAGGCCTACTTTATAGTGTCCACGATAACGACAGATAAAATGTCACCTGGAGTACAGGCCGATGTTGGGGCTCGATTCATTTCATACGATAAAAATCGTTCCAAAATAATATCTCAAAAGCGATTGGCCTATTATTCGACTTATCGTTATCCAAGGCCAGTTCTCCAGCTTATTGACGATCAGCTTTTCTACTCCATTGCCAATTTCAAGCTTTATTGGAATAAATTGTAAGCACACTTTGTAAGTTATTGAAAACTGGTTTGTTTTTGCTTCTTTTACTTAGGCTAAAGAAAACTTGAGAATTTCCGATAAGAATTACGAAGGATTAGGTAATTGAGCCTAAATGTGAGCGGTATTCTAGACGCGAGGAATTGGTATGAAGAAAAACAGATTGATCCCACTAATTGCTGTCGGTATGTTAGCAAGCTCGGCAAACGCTGTAATCAAGAGTAATTGGAGTACGGCACAGTCGGACGGCAAGAAGCCTACTGTTGGTTATGAAGAGGTGGATTCTGGGAAGGTAACTGAACTTGAATCAGGTCAACGCATTGAGTGTAATGATGGCAATAATATTCCATTGGGATTGTTAAAGACCATTATGCCTAACTTTGACCAGATTAAGGTGGACTTCGAAACCAAAAATAAAAAATCTGCGAGAATTGAGATCCCTCAATACATGAAAAGCTGTATGAAGCTCAAGTTTAGTTATCATCAAGTGGGAAATGATATTTTTATCAGCGCGACTAATGAGGAAGACTTAACTTCCTATGAAGGAAACAATACTAACGAGCGCTACGAGAACTGCCTTAAAGCTAAAGGTATTGTTCATGATGACATCATTGACGAATCAAAAGCTGAATTCTCAGGTGGTTTCACTCAACCATTCTCAGTAAAACTAGATCCTTCACAAAATATGAATGTACATTTCTCTTCACCTCAAGCTCTTGGTACAAGTTATGGACCAGCTGCTGGAGGAGAATTCCTAGATTATTCTCACAGCGATTGTTTCAAGGGAGAAGAAATAGTTCCTGGTGGACTTAAACTATTCCATTCTCCACTTGTCGCAAGTGTTGAGCACTATCAAGCAATTTGTGAAAGTGATAATTATAAAGACATCTTTGCAGCACTTAAAGAATTGAGTTCAAGTGATGCTGGTAATGCGCAAGCATTAGATTCTGATGTAAAAAATATTCTTCGAGCAGCGCTTGATGAGAAGCTTTTCAATTCAATTAAAGAAAAGCAAAAAGTTTGGGAGGAAGAGCTTGAAGAGATTGGCAAGGAACTTAAGAAAGCCGAAGACGAAGAAACGGTGAAAGAACTGACAGCTAAGTATAACAGTGTACTTAAAGAGCTTGAGAAATTTGTTATCAAACCAAAAACTGCTCAACTTCAAAAGCTTTATGAAGAGCGCAAGAAAACAAAAGATAAAAAAGCTCGTAGAGAGCTCGATAAAAAAATTAAAGAGCTCAATGAAGAGATTGGTATCTATTCGAGAAAAAGTAACTTTGTTTCTAATCCAGTAATTAACAAAATGTTAGAGTATGGATTGAAAGACGAAGCGGATGAAGCGTTCAAGTTTAAGCTAACATGCGCGCATTGGTCACAAGTAAACTATGGACCAAAAAGAGAAGGTTACCCAAAAGATCCAAAAGGAATTGATAAGGCCGTTGAGTCTAAGATGAGAGCATTCGAAAGAGTTTCTACTGATAAAGAAAAGGAATATGACGCAAAACAAGGTTATGATACTTACTCCAAAGACTACGCGAATATTGCACAACAACTTGTGAATAAGCGTGCTCTAGCGTTACAAAGAGATCAAGATAGAATGCAAGACGCATACAAGAATATTCAAAAGTATTGTGCATCTACATTCTGGGGGGGAATTAAGAATAAGAGTAAATGTCAAAGTGCTCAAAAGAGCTATCAGACAGCAGCTTCAGGAGCGCAAAAACGCTATGGCCGTTACAACAAAGATATTATGTACTACACAAATCAGGCCAATAAGTTCTATCAAATTGAATCTCAGTATACTGAGAGTTTAAGAACTGAAACATCTGATCCTTACGGAGCTGATAGCTACGATGGTTATGACGATTTCTCACTCTTTTTAGGGCAGAATTACGGATCATCATCAATTGGAAATGATTTCAATAACTTCGCTCAGTTTGGAATGACTGGATCCGCTGGAATGATGGCAATGCCTGGAGCGCAAGTTTTCGGGCAAAATGGGCAAGTACAATACATGCAAAACCCATATTCGCCAATGTATGGACAGCAGCAGATGCCAATGATGTCTTCACCAGTTCCAATGGTGGGAAGTCCATTGAATTCTGGTGGCAATGTTGGCTTCCAGCCATATAGTAACACTCCAACTTACACAATGCCGACCGGCAGATAGAATAAAAAATGCCACCCATTGGGTGGCATTTTTTTTATCAATTTAAATTTTTAATTAAAATGAAATCGCTGTACGAACTTGAATTGCCATTACATCATCAACTGAATTTTCAGAAGATGCGTTATTGCTGAATGCAAAGTAATCACCTGTTCTTAAGTAAGCAAGTGATCCACCAACTTCTACTTCGTTGTTCCATTGGTATTTAACATCGATATCACCTTCCATCCCATAGTCACTAGATTGATTGGCATTAGATGCAAAGAGCTTATGCTTTTGGTGGTTGAATGATTCTTTACCTGATTTCGCGGTTTCCACCGCTTGAGCATAAATTGCAGCGGCATCAATAGACCATTTTCCAGTAGTGTAGTTTCCATGAATTCTAGCGTACTGTACATTTGTTACATAGTCGTCGTAGATATTGTTGTTACCTGAGAAATCCATATTTCCATTGAAGAGAATTTTAGCAATTTTAAAGTTAGGATTTAGGTAAGTTGCTTGAAATTTACTTTTATCGCCTTTATCACCAGTAACAAAACCGGCATCAATACCAGCGCTCCAGTTTGAATTAAATTCATAATTAGATTTGAAAATAAATGAGGTGGCTTCGTATTTACTTGCAGACTGATTATTGTAAAGTGTTCCAATTTCACCTGAGATCCAAGGAATTTCTAGTTCAAACTTGAAGTTTCCGAACATTTTTTTAATGTAGATATCAACAAGGCTGTACTTAGTTTCTCTTAATTCAACAGCAGGTTGTCCTGCTTCAAGTTCAGTTGATTGGCCGCTGTCTCCTCCCCTCTTTGAGTAAAGAAGACCAAAAACCATATCTCTTTCTGGATTGTCATAAAGAATAGAGAATCCTAGGTCTGTTAGGCTTGAACCGTGAGTCTTTCCACTTGCAGATTGAATGGCATAGTAAGGTTCAATTTGGAAATATCCCAATTTCATTTTGATTGTTAGACCATCGCGAACGAAGAAGTGACGGTCCCAAGTATCTGAACCACTGTCTAAAATGGCCCCAGTTCCCCAATCCACAGAATGTCTACCAACAACATAAGTTGCAGTGTCTGAATAAAGCTCTGCGTAAAGCTTAGTTAGGCTTAATTGGTTTTTATCAACATCGCTTGTGTTGTAAAGGAAAAGTGCATTTCCATTGGTCTCAGCATTATTAACTGAAGAATCTCCCATTACGCCAGAGCGACCATAGCCGTGAGTTATTTCCCCTTTTAGGCTAGCCGAATCATTAATCAGGATTGTTGGGTTTAATCTGAAAAGCATGCTTGAATATTTCAATGTATCGCGGGAACCGCTGATCGGCGCAACCTCTTGTGAACCAGCATCAGTTGCCGAAGTTCCGTCCGCTGTCGTTTTACGGTAATTGTCCATATAGTTGTAATCAACCCCGAAAACTCCATTCCAATCAATTGGAAGTGCTAAAGATTTCGTAGGCATAAGCGCAAGGCCAACGACTGCTGCCAAAAGCATTGAGTATTTTAATTTCTCGAGCACAGGTATCTCCTTATAAAATGCCACAAATATTTTACTAAATTTGAATAGTTAGAATACACTAGATAGAAACGAGCTGAAAAGAAAATTAAGGAGTTTTGGGTGCGGCGCATTATTTGGTGGTCGTCTATATCAATAGCAACAATCTTTGCTGTAGGGGTAGTTTCTCTGACTATCTTTGTCGTTTCATCGATTATGAGCTTCCCGCGAGATAGCTTTATCGAGGAAAGGCTCAATAACACCAAAGCTAAGTTGCCGACAATTCAACTAGAAGAGGGGTCAATTGCAAATTACTCCGACTTAGAAAGTTTTTATCTTTTTTCAGGTGAAAGCGAGAAGTTCTCAAACTGGATTTCAAAAAAATCTGAAGAGGGAACTATTACAGTTAATAAAGAGATGGTTTCATTTAATCGTGAGATAGATCTGCAAACGTTAAGGGAGAATAATTGTCGTCATATTTACTGCTATCAGCACAGAGTTCACTTTAATGAGATTCCCAGCGTCTTTTGGAAGGGGCTTATCGGAATTGAAGACTTTCGATTTCTAGAACACTTTGGTATTGATTTCAAATCAATTATGAGGGCCTTGATTACGGACATCAAAGAGATGAGCTTTGTTCAAGGTGGATCAACACTCACTCAGCAATTGGTTAAAAACTTATTTTTAACCAATGAAAAGAAGATCTCCCGAAAACTTAAAGAAGTTATTTACGCGATTTACATCGAATCGAAATACTCCAAAGAACAAATCTTAGAGGCCTATTTTAATGAGGTTTATTGGGGGGCCCTGCAAGGCGTTAGGATTAAAGGGATTTATAGTGCCAGCTTAATCTACTTTGGAAAAAGGCCGGAGGATATTTCATCATTTGAGGCGTCAATTCTAATCTCGATGTTAAAAGGTCCCCACTATTATTCTCCCATCAGTAATATTGAGCGATTGAAGGGCAGAAGTATTGTTGTTTTTAATCGACTCAAAGAATTAGGACTCTTATCTTCTCGAGACAACGAGTGGAAAGATAAGGATTGGAAAGCTTGGGAGAAGTATTTGGCCCGAGTTTCAAAAAAGCGATTTGCTTACAATATTTGGAGTACCTTAGGTGATAATCCTTCAAGGCTAGACGCTTTTGATCGCTATATATTTAGACAAGGAGTAACAGATTTAACTCCGTTTATTAAAAGTCGGGTGAAAGAGCACGCAAAGGATATCTCCATAAAGGCAGTGATTGGAGATTTAAGTGGTAAAAATCTTTTTACTTACTACTCGCGAGTCGAACGATCTCAAATAAAGGCACTGCATGGTGAGCGACATCTCGTGGGAAGTACCCTGAAGCCAATTTTCTATAGTATCTTTTTTGATAAAGGGAAGAAATACGATGATCTTGTTACACTAGACCCTTTTACATTAAAGCTTAAATCTGGAAACTGGTCGCCTCGCGAGGCCCATGTTCCTGCAGAGAAAGAAGTCACTCTTATTGATGCTTTATATCACTCTTACAACCGTCCGGTTATTCGAATTGCAGATGAAATTGGATGGGATGTAATCGAAGAAGATGTGTTACAGCGTATTCCTGGACTCAAAACTCCAATTGGTGAGTATCCGGCCCAGCTTCTGGGTGGAGTCGAAAAAAGTGTCATTGAATTGTATGAAATTTACCGTAATTTTGTTCAGTATGAGTGCCAAACAGATCGATCAAATGGAAGTGAAGACCCATTCGATAAAAACCTCATCTTCAAAATGTCTGATCCAAATACGACTACCATTAGAAATGTGGTAGAGGGTCACCTTAAAAATCTCCGCTTTTTTGGAAAAACGGGAACATCTAATAATGGCCTCGACAATTGGTATATTGCATTTGATGGAAAACTGTTGAGCGTGATCTGGGTTGGATATGAAGGGGACCGAAATGAGGCAAAACTTAAGCTTTATGGTGCAGGTACCGCCTTTCGTATCTACCAGCATTTCATTACTTGGCGAGGGAAGAGATTTAACGATCTGACATGTGATTTCGCTAGAAATCAATAGTTTTTGATTAGTAATTTTCCAAAAAAATCGTATTGCATTTTTTCAGATGGTTATGTATATTGATTTCAATCTTTTAAAGATGAAGGGGTATGGAGCAATGGTAGCTCAGCAGATTTTGATTCTGTTGGTTCCAGGTTCGAGTCCTGGTACCCCTGCCATCTTTAAATCCTGACCCTAGATTGGAGTCTTATTATGAAGCGTATGGTCCTCGTCTCTGGATCATCCAATCCCAGCCTGGCAGAGAAGATATCTGATTTTCTAGACATCCCTTTATTAGATCCACAGCTAATTCGCTTTGCGAATGGTGAGATTTGTTGTCAGATTTCAGAAAATGTTAGGGGAGCGGATGTATTCGTTATTCAATCAACTTGTTCACCGGTAAATGACAGCACAATGGAGCTTTTGATCTTAATTGATGCGCTGAAAAGAGCATCTGCAAGTTCAATTACAGCAGTAATTCCACACTATGGTTATTCTCGGCAAGATCGAAAGGCCAAGCCTAGAAGTCCAATTACCGCTAAGCTTGTCGCTGACTTGATCACAACTGCTGGAGCATCCCGAGCTATTACAATGGATCTTCACGCTGGCCAGATTCAAGGCTTCTTCAATATTCCTTTTGATAACATCTATGCCTCACCTGTATTGATGGAATACATTCAAAATGATCTTTACAATGAAAATTGTATCTGTGTTTCCCCGGATGCTGGCGGAGTTGATCGTGTTCGCCACTATGCGAAGAAGCTTGGATGCGATCTTGCCCTGATCGATAAGAGAAGGACGGGACCAAATGTTGCTAAGGCCATGAATATTGTTGGTGATGTAAAAGGTAAAGAATGTATCTTAATCGATGATATTTGTGACACCGCTGGAACTTTGGTTGAAGCTTGTCGTGTTTTAAAAGAAAAGGGTGCTGTTAAGGTTTATGCTTGCGCAACTCACCCTGTTTTCTCTGATCCTGCAATTGAGAGAATTTCTGCTTGTGAAGAGCTCGATCAAATGATTGTTACCGATACGATTCCTCTTTGTGAAAAGGGAAAAACAGTTGAAAAGATTAAGGTTTTAAGCACTGCAAAGGTTTTGGCAAAAACAATGCAAAAGATCTATCAGTGTGAATCAATCAGTAAATTATTTATAGAATCAGAAAACGTATGACAAAATTAATCGTAGGACTGGGGAATCCTGGTATTCAATACGAGCTAACAAAACACAATATTGGATGGCTGGCACTAGACCAGCTTTCCTTTTTTGATAGATTGGCCTGGAAAGAAAAATTTAAGGCCGAATTTGCCACATATAGTAAAGATGGTGAGCAGTTTGTTTTTCTCAAGCCTCAAACTTTCATGAACTTAAGTGGTGAGAGTGTTGTTTCAGCAGCTCAATTTTTCAAAGTTGATTTACAGGACATTCTTGTAGTACATGATGAACTAGATTTGCCCTTTGGTACCATATCCTTTAAAAATGGGGGGGGACTTGCGGGGCATAATGGTCTTAAGTCTATTGCTAAGATGATGGGAGGAAATAATTTTCTTCGTCTTAGAATGGGAATTGGAAGACCCCAGCATGGCTCAGTAAGTAATTGGGTCCTTTCAGGATTTCATGGTGATGAGGACACATTTTTGCCTGACTTTTTAAAAGGTGGAGCTGATGCAATTGAGGCATTCATTCACCTTGGATTTGGAAAGGCCGCAGGTAAATATAGTAAGAAAAGTTACGTTAAAAAATAAGGAAAAAAAATGGCACTAAACTGTGGAATTGTAGGACTACCTAACGTCGGAAAATCGACAATTTTCTCTGCTATGACAGCGGCTCCCGCTGAAGCAGCTAATTACCCATTTTGTACAATTGAACCAAATGTTGGGGTTGTTAGTGTACGCGATCAAAGAATGGACAAAATCGCTGAGCTTGTTGGCCCAGAAAAAGTTATTCCAACAGTAGTTGAGTTTCTTGATATCGCTGGTCTTGTAGAAGGCGCATCTAAAGGTGAGGGACTTGGAAATCAGTTCTTAGGACATATTCGTCAGGTAAATGCTATTATTCACGTCGTTCGTTGTTTTGAAGATGGTGACGTGGTTCACGTTGCAGGTCGTGTTGATCCAATTGATGATATCGAAATTATTAATATGGAGCTGGCTCTTGCTGACCTTGAAACTGTGCAAAAGAGACTAAATGGTCTTGAAAAGCAATTGAAATCTCACAATAAAGAGATTCAAACGAAGGCCAAGGTATCAAAGCCTGTTCTTGAAAGACTTGTGGAGACATTAAGTGAAGGTATTGGCGCAAGAAATCTGGGACTTGAAAAAGAAGAGATTGAAGCTGTTTCTGATCTTCACCTTATTACACTAAAGCCAGTTCTTTACGCATGTAATGTTGATGAGGATACAATTGCCGAGGATAATGATTTCGTAAAGGCCGTGCGTGAATATGCGGCAAAAGAGAACTCTGAAATTGTTAAAATCTGTGGAAAGCTTGAATCAGAAATTGCAGCTCTTGAAAGCGAAGAAGATCGCTCAGAGTTTATGGAAAGTGCCGGTCTTGAAGAGTCTGGTCTAGAACAACTTATTCACGCTGGTTACAAACTACTAGGTCTTCGCACTTATTTTACTGCAGGTGTTAAGGAAGTTCGTGCTTGGACATTCCAAGAGGGAGCAAAAGCTCCACAGGCCGCAGGTGTTATTCACACTGATTTTGAGCGTGGATTTATTAAGGCCGAAGTTTATCACTGTGATGATTTATTTAAGTATGGATCAGAATCAAAGGTTAAAGAGGCCGGACGATTCAGAATCGAAGGGAAAGAATACATCGTCCAAGATGGCGATGTAATGCATTTTAGATTTAATGTTTAAGACATATTAAAGGCTTCCAAAAGGAAGCCTTTTTTTGGGCCTATAAGTGTAGTGCAAAGAAAGCAAATTCTGAGGCACGAACTGCCTTATATTCTTGATAGTAATCATTCCAAAATTTTCGGGGGGATATCTTCTCAATGAAGTAGTAATCTGCATCCATTTGATACAACTCTCTCACAAGCAATCTTGCCGCAAGAAAGTTCTTTGATTCATATTTGTGAGAAAGTATGTAAATGGGAGGAAGAGCTTTTACTTTTCCTTCTAGAGGTATAGAAAATGCAGGGTCTTTAAGTAAAAGTGCTCCAACTTGTTTTTTTTCATGCATTATTTGTTGCAAGTACTTAACACCAAGATCGTCTCTTACAATAATTCCAACTTTGTTATTGGGGAGATTTGATAATTGGAGCAGTTTATTGATTGTATTATTAAGCTCATATAAATTTCGAACTTTTATCCTTGCATAGCTGCCGTAATCTTCAAGCCAAGCTCTTCCTGACTCCGCAATATATTGATTGGTTGGAAAATTTTCATTAGAGAAAACATCAATTAAAAGTCTTGCCCTCTTTCGAGAGCGAATTTTCTCATGAAACCACTCAATCGAATCATCAATGGAATCGAAGATAAAGCGATTTGAGGCAAAAGTCTCATAGCTTGAGAAAATAGTACTGAACTTACCTGTGTCGGCGTTAAAAGAAACAAGCCGTTTACTTGTAAACGAGTTTTCAAAGATGAAAAGAATTTCATTCTTTCCGGGAATAAATTTTAAGAATTCAAAGTTCCCAATAGATCCATAGCGAAAGACTTGTGATCCCACTCTAAATAGCATCTTTGCTGTATTAACGGAAAGCAACTTATTATCTAATACGAAAAATTTCTCATTAGGCTGAAGCCTTTTAAAAATTGATGGTCTAAATTCCTTAGCGGGAAATTTATAAATCGCTTGGTTGTTGAGTGTATAAATATTTGAGCCTTTTCTCCCCAACACCTTATGATGGCTTGGGATTAATACCGCGATGTCTCTATCGGAGGGGATAAAATATTTTTTTATCTTTCCTTTGATTATTACACCACCTCTTGCAGGTGTGACTGCCCCATCCTTTACTGTCGTTGCGATGTGTTTTTTATTTTTACTTACTTCCCCTGTTGTTGGAGTGTAGTGAAGAATTTGATTGCTATTCTGTAAGATAACTTCAAATTTACCGGCTTCTATTAATTTATCACCTTCAAAAAAGAAGTTTTTATTTTGTAATTTGAATTGATGTATATAACGAGTCCCATTTGCAATCGTTTTTGAATAGCTCATCTCCTCGCCGGTATTTGCAATAAGTTCATCGATATATATAGGTTCTCTCCAAGGAGAACTTCCTCCTTTGTACTCTTCCCAATTGGCCCATCTCAATTTCCCGTGAGGGTAAAAGTTGGCCTTACCCGATACATTGTAGATGCGGTCATGAGAAAATCTAAATCCAGTTGGAAGATTGCTGCGATTGGAAAAGCTTACTGCATGCATTATATCTTTGATTTGATCAAAGTCTCCGAGCTTATATGAACTCCATTTGGTTTGCCATTTAATCCAAGTTTTTGTTTTTTCAGATTCTCTTTGACCCAGCTCACTGATTGGAGGAGGAGCAAGGCAACCATATAGTAAGTTGAATAATATTAGAATGATGAGTTTTTGCATTCATGAATTGTATCATGGTTTCAATTTTTTGACAGAATCGATGAATTTTTTCTCCATGCTTTCAGTATATTCAGGAGCATAATTCTTCATAAGTGGTAGCCATTTGGGGAAGAGATCCCAGTGATATGACACTGACTTTAGTCCAAAGTACTGAGCAAGGTTGTGGTTGTACCAGTGCTTTGGATTGGGGTTATAGAATTCATAAATCGGCTGAGTACTGCCTAGATTCATAAATTCAAATGGGGCGCTAATTTCAATTGCGGTTTGAGTGTTTTTTGCCCTGTTCAATCGTCGAAGCGATGCCTTTTGGTGGTAATGAAATGTTGTCAGTGTTCCATTTTGAGTATCATTAATCATCAATGATAGCGAACTGTTAGGGTCATTGATGAGAGTTCCAAGTAAGTACGCGGGGGTTAATAGACAAACGAGTGCCGTTAAAATTGAATTCTTGGGTATTTTGGTGAAAATTGAAGATTGAACAAATATTTGGGTAAGGATCACAAAAGAAAAATAAAATAAGATACTCCGAACTCTTGGGGGAGTCATCCAACCCGTTTTGAAAGGCCCTAAAAAACAAATACCAAAAAAGAATACAAATACAATGAGCGTTGCGAGAGTTGTGCCTTTTAACGAAAATCTTGGAATTATTTTTTTGCGCGTAAGTTGCAGCGTAATAAATGAAACTCCCAGGGAGGCTAAAATTATGCGCAAGAATGGAAGTAGGGCAATCATTTTGGCAGAGTTAAAGGAAGGGATAAAAAGCCCTGCCATTCCACCTTTAGGTGAAACTTTAACTTGATAGGGGTATCCTGAATAATTGATCAGAAATACGATGAATGCAATTGTTAGCAGAAATGAATACCACTCATAGATATTAACTTTATTCCTTAATTTCCTATCGATTAAAAATGCGGTGTAACTGATAAACCACAGAAGCATAATGGTTTCACTCGACCCTATTGCTAGTAGAAAGAATAGCGTTGCTAGATATTTTTTCAGACCGTATTGGTTGCGATAAGTGAAAGTAAAACGCCAGCCCCAGTAAAAAAAGAAAAAGCCCCAAGTATATGCTACTGCTGCAGATAGCCAGTAAATTGAACTGTATGAGCCTTGAAACGAAAATATTAGTGCGGTCAGAATTAAGCAAAAGCTAAAGCATTTTGTTATAATTGAATTATTCTTTTGATATCTCGCTGTCATGTCCGCAGCAACAGTCCCCATGAGTAAGACTGATATTATTCCGCTGAAATTGAAGTCATTGAGAAGGTCAAATAAAAATAGATAGGTCGTCATTAAAAGGTTTGCGGTGAAGCGAGTATTCCATTTTTTAATCCAAACCCATTGACCCTTTAGGAAACCATGGTTCTGAAGGACATTGGCGTAAGAGATATCATCTAAAACGTAAGGCATCCAAAATGAATAGTAGAGTAGAAATAAAATTGCACATGCCATCAGTGCAATTGAAACTATTTGAGAAATGGGTAGTAGCTTATTTTTCATTTTAATCTCGATCATCCCCTAAGTAATTATTCATGTGCTCTTCCCATGTACTATTCGGTGAGTAAAAGAAAAAAACTCCGTTGGCCTTAAAGTATTGGGACAAATTGACGTTAATCCAGTGGTCTACTTGGGGATAGTAGATATCTTCAAGTGGAAGGGTCGTGTTAAATTTTTTGAATTTTATTGAAACGGGGATTGCTACATCAATTTCCTTAAATGCATTCTGTTCTAATTTTCGATAAATGGATTGGTGAAAATTGTAGATGGTTTTTGTGGTATTTAGGCGAAGCTCATTTAGAACAGTAGGGAATTGTGAATCAATTCTTATACAGTGATAACCAACAATAAAAAATGGAAGAACTAAAGACGAGACAACTTGTAGTTTTAGATGTTTCTTTTTGGAGTTAATAACGTGAGTGACCAAAAAAAACAGCCAAGCAGCTGACAGTGAGTAACTTACAAAATTACCGACTCTAGAAGGGGCCTTCCACCCTGTTTTGAGATATCCAGATGTATATACTGCAACATAGATTATCGCAGCAGTTCCAAGCATGAGTGAAATAAACTTCCTGTATCGTTTAACGTCTATTTTTTTTGAGATTGAAAAAAGTAAAAATGTACTGACTAATACTAGAAATAGAGAGTCTACGCCAAATTCATAGAGCCCAACTTGAGTACCGTTTAAAAGAGAGAATTCAATATCTCCGACATGGCCACTAGTGCCGTAGCTATTAAACTGATTGATATAACCCGACATATTTAGACTGATCATTAAAACAACTAATATCAATAAGAAGGTTGAGATGTGTTTGATATCGAGCTTCTTTTCTATAAACAACCATCCAATAAATAAGCTATGAACAAATAGCCAGCAAACGATAATTGTTTCAGCAGATGTAATGGCCAGAGATAGTAAAATTAAAGTCAATAGGTGATATCTGAACGTTGATTTGTCTCTTGTTTTGAGCAGAGATGTCACTCCGAAATAGCTGAAAAAGAAGCCAGCAGTATATGTTAGAGATGCCGTAAGAAAGCTAATTGTGCTGACGAGCTCTGAAGTATTGAATATCAAAATTAGAAGTGTGGTTGCGAATAAGTAAAAGGTAAACGTTGCTGAGAACGTTGACTTTGAACGCTTGGCCAGATCGAAAGACACAACACCCATCAGGATTAAAGATATTACACCACTTAGGTTGCGAGAATTTTCCAGACCAAATATGTTAAAGTAGGACGTGATGACAAAGTTTGAAGCAAATCGTCCATTCCAAGTTTCAAGCCATACTTTTTGTGCTTCCCAAAAACCGTGATATCTCGAGACATTTGCAAATGCGATATCATCTAAAAAGTATGGAACCCACCAGGAATAGTAGAAGAGAATAGAAATAATTATTCCAACAATTCCAAGAACTAAATAAATTGATAGATTGTGGACGCGGTTACTATTCAACTTATGACAACCTTGCTTTGAGTAAAGAAGTATACATATTAAAAAAACGAGGTATTACTTTTAAAACATTCATCTTTGAATAACCCTCGGCCCTATTTTTCCAAGAGTTTGGTATCACGCAATAGTTTCTTGATTTATTTAGTGCTTTAAGCGCCAGCTCAATTGTTATTTCAAACCCGTTACTTTCAAGCGAAATATTATCTTGAACAAATTTATTGCGATACATCTTGAACGAATTACTTAAGTCATCACAATTAGTCCAAAAAGATAGCTGCATTAACCTATTGCCTAGTCTGTTAATAAGTAATTTAAATTTAGGATAATTGTATGTCTTTCCACCTTCTTTGAAGCGCGACCCAAAGACAAAGTCAAAATTGTGCTCACTAATTGAGTGAAAAAACTTTACCACATCTTCTGGAAAGTCTGCCCCATCTCCGGTGACGACTACAAAATAGTCCCCTTTTGCGTTCTGAATACCTGTTTTAATGGCGCCTGCGTATCCTTTTTCATGCTGGTTGGTTATCAGTTCCACATGACCGATTTTATCGGCACTTTGAGATACAACAAGCGAAGTATGGTCGGTTGAAAAGTCATCAATTGCAAGAATTTCATGGGAAATTTTGGCGTGAGTAAGTGCCTGAGATTGCTCTTCTAGTACTGGTAAAATGTTCTTTTCTTCGTTAAACATTGGGATAATGAGACTTACGCCTATTTTATTTTCCATAGATAATGATCCGTTATTCACTTATAATAATTTTGTTAAATGAATTATACAGGAGCATATGTGGGTATCGCAATCATAACGGGTTCCAGCGGTCTAATTGGAAGTGAAGCCGTTGATTTTTTTCATGAAAAGGGAATGGATGTTATTGGAATTGACAACAACATGCGAGAGTATTTTTTCGGGAAAGAGGGAAGTACAACTTGGAGAAAAGAGGAGCTAGAAAAAAAGCTAGATCGGTTTAAGCACCTAGATATTGATATCCGAGATTTTGATTCTCTTGAAAAAGTCTTTAAAGACAACTCTAAAAATATTGAAGTGGTCATTCACACTGCTGCTCAACCGTCTCATGATTGGTCACACACTGAGCCATTAACCGATTTTGGTGTTAATGCTCAAGGAACAATTCATATTGCTGAAGCTGTCAGAAGACATTGCGCGGACGCTCCACTTATTTTTACTAGCACGAATAAAGTTTATGGGGATCACACTAATCGTTTGCCTCTGATTGAGCTAGATAAACGATATGAAGTTGATTTCGATCATCCTGTCGGAAGATACGGTTACGATGAGTACTTCCCTATTGATCAATGTAAGCACAGCTTGTTTGGTGCCCACAAAGTAGCGGCAGATGTCATCATTCAAGAGTATGCCAGGCATTACAAATTGAAGACTGCTGCCTTTAGAGGTTCATGTCTTACTGGCCCGGCCCATTCGAGTGTTGAGCTTCATGGCTTCCTTGCCTATCTCTCTAAGTGCTTTGCTGAAAATCGTCCGTATACTATTTTCGGATACAAAGGAAAGCAAGTCAGAGACAACATCCATAGCTATGACTTGGTTAATGCTTTCTGGCACTACTATCAAAATCCATCGAGTAACAGTGTTTATAACTTGGGTGGAGGGCGTCAGAATAGTATTTCAATGCTTGAGGCCATTGAGCTTTTGGAGAAAATTTCAAAGAAGAAAATTGATATTACATATACAGATAAAAACCGAATCGGAGATCCTATTTGGCTGATTGGTGATAACCGCAGATTTGAACAGGATTATCCAGAGTGGAAGCAGACTTACAATTTGGAAGAGATGCTAACAGAGCTTTATGGTGCCTATCGAGATCGAGTGTAGGTGATTATCACGATTTGAGTGAGTGGTAACTTAATATTATTGAGCAATAGCTTTAATTGCTCGCTAAAAATTACGAAGAGTTATTGTGAGAATTTTTAGAACAAAACGAAATGGTCAATTGGGAATGGGAATCATGCAAGTCTTTATGATTGCATCGATGCTCACTGCCGCCGGACTCGTCGCAGTAAGGATGAGTCGCGATGCCACGCGCTCTGTAAAGAATTTGTCTGGAAAGCAAATTCTTGAAGAGGTGCATGATCAGATCGTAGAAACTCTAAATGACCCGTATAACTGTGAAGCTACTTTGCGTGGAAAATCAGTTCCATTGGTAACTACCTCAAATTATAAAACAGTTGGTGCTTCCGTGACCTCAGTCCTTGGAGCTCAGGTTAAGATGGTCACTGGAACTAATATTCCAATTCGAACTCCAGATAATCCGGCCGGAGTTCTTACATATTTAAGTAAGCCTGTTATTACATATGTCGGAAACAGATGTGCTTCTGACACTCACGATGTCGCTGGCACTCAGGCCTGTGTATATGCAGCTAAGACTGATAGCCGCTTACAGGTTGCAGGTATGTGGCTTGGTAAATTATCGGTTACCAAGACTGATGGATCCACAAGAATTGCACCGACTCTTTTTGTTGAATACAGAAAAGGTGTTGCTGCCAATAAGACCTGGGACTCCCTAACTGTGGCGCAACGAAGACAAAAGGTTTTAAATTCTCAATACGGAAGTGTCACAATCAGAAAGCAAATTGAGCTTGCTGTGACTTATAATGCTGCAGGAACTGCTATTCAAAATTGTTCCGCCGTTGAGGCCATCTATCTTCAGGAATTCTGCGAAGGGGCCTTAAGTGGTGTTTGGGATACTGCGACCAACACTTGTAAGTCGATAAAAATTCAAAGCACTGATGGGACTCAAAAAGCAATTACGGCCGCGGACCCTGCTTCAGACCCCGGAAATGTATCAGTTGAAGTAACGGCCAATGCAAAGGCCACAGGTAATGCGAATGTTGGAGGCAAGGCCGAGACAAGTGGCACTTTAAATGTTACCGGCGCCACTACTTTTGATGGCGGATCTGCTGCTACCGGTCTCATCGTTGCTGGAAATACTACAATGGAAATGAATGCTACGACGACTGGTACTCATACCTCTGATTCATTTGCCACCGGCGTGGCATCAATTGCTAAAGCCGCTAATACACGTTATTTGTGTATTAATGGTGTTTGTGTCGGACAAGCCTGGAATAAGCTGAGAAGTAATACCTCTTACACCAGACAGTGTAGTTCAAATCTCTTCCAGTATGGTACGGCTTCAGATGCCAGTATTTTATGTAAATCATTCCCTAGCGGAGTTTGTTCTTCTCCAAACTCCTATGTCTTAAAAGTTGATAGCACTGGGGCCAGTACTTGTGGAATTGTTGATAACAGAGAGGGGTTTGCTTGCTCTAGCAATCAAGCCGCTCATTATGTTAACCTTGCCACCGGTGCAGCAAGCTGTTACAGCTTAGGTTATACTGCATGCGCTTGGGCCTATGGTGCTTACGTTGGTCTAACGAGTTACTCTTCAACTGCTCGAGGTACTAGTTCTGTTGTCCCTGGTACAAAATTAATAAATGGTTTAAATATTACAACAACAAATTCATCGCCCACCAACTCAAACTACTCAAGTGGCGCGATTCGACTGGGCGTTTACAGCTGTACTCCTGGTCTCCAATAACCAAAGGCTATTGATATGAAGCGTAATAATGGTTTTACTCTTATGGAATTGATGGTGACAGTGGGGCTTATCTCCGTTGTCGCTGTTGGCGTTATTCGCCTCCAATCCACAATGAATAAATCAGTTAAGGCCGCTGCACAGAAGTATGAAGTAATTCAAATTCATAGTGAGCTATCTCAGATCATTGGTGATCCGTATAACTGTGAAGTGATGCTTAAGGGAAAAACTCTTCCACTTCTTACTCTTGGCGGAACAAACGGAACGGATCTTACAAGTATTAATAAAGTTGCAGTGAAATTTAAAAATGGTGGTACATCACTTATTCCTGAACGTGATGCTTCAGGAAATCTTATTGTTGAATCGACTAAAGTTGTTACTTACGCTGGTGAAATTTGTAAGATTGGAACCCACAATATTCTAGATACAACCGGAAAGTACCCCTGTGTGTATGGTTATGGAACGTCATCTACCATTGCCATCAAGCAAATTAAGGCCGGGATGCTTAATAGTAAGGCCGCAACTATTGCAATCACGTATCGAAAAGGACCTGCTGCCAAAAAAGGATGGAGTGCGCTAAGCGCAGCGGCCAAGAGCTCTGCTCAACAATCTTCTCAATATGGGCGCTTAGAGGAAACCAAGACTATTCCAATTGCCGTTGAAACAGATACCACAGGAAAAGTAATTAGTTGTAATTCAGAAGTGTCAGATATCAACGAAACATTTTGTATCTCATTAGGTGGGGTTTGGATCAATGATAAGTGTAAGAACATCTCTATCGAAAGTGATTCTCCAGGAACCCTTCCTGCGATCACAGCTGTTGGAGACCTAGAAACTGAAGATATGGCCATTACTCAAAACTTAAATGTAACGGGAAATACTGCTATTACTGGAACTCAGACTGTGACTGGTACTACTACTCTTGAAGATACATTGGCGGTAAAGAAAAATGCGACCATGCAGAGCAACTTAGAGGTCACTGGAAATTCCACTGCAGCTGCAATGAGAACAACTGGTGCAGCAGTTGTTGCCGGTGGTGTAAATGCCAATAAGCTTTGTATTAATGGCGCTTGTAAGTCTGGGTGGAGCACTAGTTGCGGATCTAGTCAGTACCAGTATGGTATCGATTCAAATGGTAACGCCCTCTGTAAGCCATTTCCTAATACAACATGTCCTGCTGGGCAGTACATTGTGAAGGTTAATAGTGATGGATCTGCTGTTTGTGGCGCTGTTCCAAAAATTGTGAGTGAGGTAACTTGCCCTACTGGTTACGCGATTCAGTCCGCAGATATACAAGATGATGCTAATGGAACTCCAAAAACCTGTGTAACCGTGAGGTTTACAGGATGTGTTTGGGTGTACTCTGGTTGGGTTGGAACAACAAACTACAGTACTACGGCCCGCGGCGGAACCAATGCAATATGTCCTTCTGGAAAGTTTGCAACCGGTGCGAGGGTTGATACCACAAATAGTTCCACAACCGACGCTTTATACAGCTCTGGGGCCGTTAGAGTCGGCGTTTACTGTTGTACTCCTACACTTGCCCCATGATAAAGAATTTAAAAGATAAATTACCAACAATTTTGGAAGGGATAATTTTATTATCCCTTCTCCTTTATTGCGCTATTACGATTGTATACTACTGGAACTGGGAATTCGCGCACGATGGTCACGCCTTTCTCTATTTGGCTAAACATATCGAGCAACTAGGTCGCCTGAGCTACCGAGATATTATTGAGATTAATACAATTGGTTCACACTTAGTGTATTTCTTCATCGGTAAAATATTTGGCTTCTCCATTATGGGGCTTCGTATTGCAGATTTGTTTTTGATGGCTGGAATCGGCACTCTAATATACCGATTACTTGAGGGGTATAGGCCAGTAGTAAGGCTAATCACCATCTTCTCTTTTTTGTCCCTTTATCTCGCAAGCTGGCCAAAGCACTATATGCAGAGAGAGTATATCTGTTTGCTTCCGCTTCTAGGCTGTATCTATATCGCTGCCAATCGAAGTCAAGCTATGCGAAATCGTTTTCTACAGGTCGCGGGGATGGGGATACTGATTGGGCTTGCAGTTGCGATTAAACCAACAATGATTTTATTCATTCCTGTTATCGTTTGGTGCTACTACCGCGATGATCTACAACTCGTTAAGGCGGAGCTAATCCTTTATAGTTCACTGACTCTGATAACCATTCTTCTACCCATTTTTTACAGCATACTTATTAAGTTCGTAGAACTAGATATTTATAATATTGGCCGTACCGCTTATTACGGTCTTCACTTCTTTACGATTGCTTTTTGTATCGCACTTATTATTCGTATTGCTTTGGTGAAAAATAATTATAGTAAAGAAGTTTCTCTTTATTTTCTGACGACGAATTTAATCGCTCTCGCTTGCGGCGCATATCTCTATTTTAGTGGCAGTCTGGATTATTTTATTAAGATTGCTATTGAAACATGGCCATTTTACTTCAAGCTCGACACCACTCTAGATGATGCCATGACCCCACTTAAAAAGTTTCATATCGGACTTCATAATCTTTTGTTAGTCGGAGACTACTGGCCATTAGGTTTTGGGATACTCTTTGGAATGTACCTATCATTTCAAGAAAAAGTGAAGCATTACAAACTGATACTTGTGTATGGGGTGACTTCATTTGCTGTCGTTCTTTTTGCCTTTAAGTTTTTTCCTTATCACTTTTTCCCTTTTCTGCTTTTTGGTGTTCTTGCAATGGCCCCATTTTTTGACTTGAAAAATAAGCTTTATCAAGTCGGTGTATACAAAATGGTTGGTGGACTTATCTTTGGTGGCATCTTTCTTTCATTGCTTCTCATTGGGGGGCAAGGTGCAATCTATGCTAAGATTAATGACATACACTTAAAAGAAGCATCTAACTTTTTAATTAATGATATTAAAAAATCCAAGCAAGAGAACATAAGTGCTCAGCCGTTGGGATGGGTACAAATGGGTGCTTTGAAAGTAATGGATAGCGCAGGGTTTTTTCTACCTACGAAGTATATGTATACGATGGAGCTCTATCATCATGTTGAGCATCCTATAGTTAAAAGAAAGCAAGTTGAGTTCTTAGAGTCTATTAAAAAAGTCGATCCAACCTATTTGATCGAGGAGCCTGCACCAAGTTTTATCTATGAAAAGAGTTCGCCAGAACAACTTTATCCTTCATTTGAAAAGTATAAAAAGGCCAACTATGAGGTTGTCTATCCCAAGCTTCGTGAACGTACAAAATTAACTATTTGGAAAAAGAAAACGGCGCTCTAATCGATGCGCTCATAGAGCATAAGATTGCCCCAGTAGTTCTTTGCGAAGTAGTCCAAGCGATAGTTTTTATCTCTAAAATCGTCGTACTCTTTGAAGTTGATAGATTGAGTGGTCTTTGTATTTCCAATTAATCTGTAACTCAAAAAAGGTGCTTCTAAGATATACTTTGGTGGATTTGATTTCATCTCATGCATGAATTCAGTTCTCAATCCTTTGATATACTTCGTGTCGGTGTGATGAAAGAATTGGTAGGCATAGATAAAACGCGTTGGAAGCTTTGCCTGCAATTCAATTAGCGGAATAACTACACCATTATCAGTCCAGCCGAATGGTTGTATCCGATCACCAATTCCCGCTCCTTTTTGCTTAAGTCTTGTTGCAATCTTTTCTGTCGCATCAACTCGATCTTCTCTATAGAAGAAGGTATTTGACCATACTTTAAAGATATAGATTAAAAGGCAAAGCACACTGATTGCAGTAAGAAATCTCTTAAATTGAGAGGCCCGTATTTCCATTTTATGAACTGCAACTAAAGTGATGGCAATTGATCCGAAGTAGGCAAACGGAAAATAGTGGTGAAGAAAGAGCTTCATTGGAACAAGCGGTACAATAATGGAGGCAAATGCTAGCAGAAATAGTGCCTTGAGTTTCCTTGTTTCCACTGTGTCATCAGACTTCATTTCCTTGCCAAAAATCATTGCTGCAAAAAGGCAAAGAAGAGGGAAGAAAATGGCAAAGCCAGCTTCAAGTCCAAACCAAAAGATCCTTTCAATTTTATAGAAGAACCCGACTCCTGGAGGAAGCATAAATTCTTCAATGTTTCCAATCTCACGGTACATTGGCCAATAGTTCTTTGCTAATTGGTAGAAGTCACCAAGTGCATCGTTCATATAGAGGTAAATGAGGCAGATGGCGGTTGGAATTAAAAAGCCAAGGAATGAATAAAGGCCAAATTTAAAAATTAGCTTTGTGTTATTTTTAATTGGGATACGGTGATAGTAAAAATAGAGAAAAAAGAGTGCAACTCCATAAAGTGAAAACTCAACCTTAACCCAAGTCATAATCGCGACTGCGATTCCCATAAGGAACATCTTGAGAAAGTCTTGCCTCTTAGAAGTCATCAGCAGGTAACTTAACCCAAGGGGAAGCAGCATTAAATATTCTCGCTGCAACGATTGAGTTGGAGAAAGAAACAAGTAGATCAAAGCAAAAATGATCGGTGGAAAAATCGCAAAGACTTTATTGATAGACTTTGAGATGAGATAGATCACGCCCATTTGAATGAGAATGAAAATAGCATCAAAAATGCGATAACCTTGATGACTAAAACCAAATAGTTTTCCTATCCCGTAATATAGGAGATATGTCATAGGTGGATTTTCTTCGTGCAGGTGCTTATATGGAATAGCGTTAAAGAATTCCATTTGAATAGATGAGTATAAAAAAATGGCACTATCGTGGATAATTTTCCAGTCAAAGATTTGAGAAAATCTTGCAAGTAATAGAATAAAAAAGAACCCCATAAAGGCTGCGGTAAGATATTGTCCGCGGTCTTGCTGCTCAACGTTCAATTTCAGCTTAGTCATATATCCCCAATTTCAATAAAATCCCTCTAATTATTTTTTACCATTAATGTTGGATCAGTTAAAGATAATTGTTCACTGTTTTAGTGAACAATACTCATTAAGCCGAATGTTGCCGATGGAATCATTCCCACCACCAGGGTGACAGTAGTATATATCTTCCTGATTATATTGGAAAAGTGTAAAGCACTGATAGATCGATTTGTAGCTCACTCGATCAGTAAAGGCGTAGGTTCCTAAGAGATATCTGTTGGTTATTAGTGAATTTCTACGTAGGTAACGTTTGTAGCTTTTTCCAATAAGGGATAGATATAGATTCTTAAAAATAGATCTAATTCCAAAAAGTGAGAAATTCTTAAAACAAAAGAATAGAGGGGAGTCACTATTTCGAATAATTGGAGTAGTGCAGCCAGTTTTTAATAAGGCCTTAGTAAGGGCCATTCTTACAATAGGGAGTTGATGGACATGTTGATGAGAGTCAATATGAGTCGGTAATCGATTAAAGGTCTGTATAAAAGTCTGAATTTGCTCTTCAAAAATTCGCTCAATTTTAGAAATGCGCAATTTCCCTGTCAGCAGCTCAAATAAAATACGTCCAAGGGTTTTCCCATTCATCTCTGTGAGGTAAAGGTGAAGACCAATAAATTTATCTTCCATCTCCTTAAGAATTTGAAGAGAAGGAGAGCTAAGCAGGGGCGCAGTGAGTAAAACTGACGTACCGTTGATTACTCTATTTTCGAGTAGCTCAATAATGATTTTATTCGTTTCATCGCTGATTCCAAAGTCATCAGCATTGATAATTTTAAAGGTCATTTACTTGTGTTACTATGTAATAAAGCATTGTTCAAGATGCTGAAATATATTCTCCTGGATACATATGAATAGTGTGGCATTTATTATCAACGGAACGGGGCTGGGAAATGCAGTTCGTTGTGACGCAGTCATTGAAGGACTTCGTAAAGACTTGCCGGTAATACTATTTTGTTCAAACAATAGTTTTCGCTATTTTGGAGAAAAGGGTCTCGCTCACAAAGTTGTCGAGCTCAAACCGCAAAAATATCAGAAGAACAAAAATGGAGATATATCTTTTGTTAAGACACTTGTCTTTTTCTTGCCCTATCTTCTTACATACTTTAAAAACTTACTTCACATTTCGAAAGTGCTAAAAAGTAATAACGTTAAAATTGTAGTTTCAGACTCTGATTACTCATTTGTCTTTTTACGTTTTATTTATCGTGCAAAATATTTTGCGATAAATAACTCTCATTTTGTTGTAAGTAAAATTTATCAAAATCGAAAATCAATATTTTGCTGTCTTCCACAACTATTGATCGAGATAGCAGATGCGGTTGTTCATTTTATATTTGCAGATTTGGTTTTTTGCCCAACTTTTTCTAATCAGGTGTCTCGAAGATTTAGAACAGTATTTCTCCCTCCTATCGTGCGAAGATGCTTTTACCAGTTAAATAAAAAGAAACAATTGTATTCAGCTTCTGTAGGCGTACTTCCGTCAGGTAGCTCTGAGCACTTATCTTTTGTTGATCAGGCGCTTTTCGAAAGTAAAAAGTATAAAATCTTGGTGCCTGAAAATTTGAAGTGGGATTTACAAAATTTCCAAACGTTTGGAAAATTTAAAAACAGCATCGCAGTATATAGGGAGTCCGATGTTATCGTGACAAATGCTGGCATGAGTTGCCTCTCCGAAATACTTGTAACTGGCATTCCTGCTGTGGTTTCACCTATTTGCGCACATTTTGAACAACAGGTGAACGCGAATTGTTTGAAGTTAAACCGTCGTATCGTTGTTAGTAAAAATGTGAAGCGATCAGATGTAGACTCCTTATTGAAAGGAGATTACAGCGATTCTGTTAATTGGCTTTGTTCTGGAAAATTGATTTCACGTTTTATAAACCAATCAAATTGCTTATCGTAACAAAACGCAATAATTCATTATCTGTTCACAAACTCAGTGAGCTTCAACATTTCGATTATAATTTATGCTTTAATATATCTACTAGAGATGTGTGGGGACCGTCGTAGAGGAAGTTATGTTAGGTGATGTTTTATTTTATGGTATTGCCCTTTTTGCTATCGTTGTCGGCGCAATGTATATTCGCTTAAAAAGAAAATATGAAGCGTTAGAAGAAATAGTAAATAAGATGCAGAGGAAAGCTAATCATTTAGCGAAATTGTAAAAGATTTCGCTATTGGTTTTTGAAAGTCTAAAGAATCCTTTAAAAAATTATAAAAGAATAGATTTCTATAGATGAGCTTCACGTATAGTCTTGTTTCTCTAAATGGAATTGATTCGATAACAATCAGTGGATTGTCTGTAGTAAAAATATTATTTCTCCAGTTCTTAACTCTTGATTCTCCTGCATTGTAGGCAGAGAGAGCATAGATCATATTCCCATTATATTTTTGTAGTAATTGGGTGAGATATTTTACACCAATCTTGATGTTTATGTTGGGGTCATTGAGCTGTTCCTTGTTAACTTTCCTCTTAAACTGCTTCGCTGTTGTTGGCATAAGTTGCATTAAGCCTCTGGCCCCAACACTCGATTTCGCCTCTGGGTTAAAGGCCGACTCTTGTCTAATAAGAGAGAGAACAAAAAGAGGATCAATATTTTCACTGAATTTCTTAACTTCTTCTATGTATTCGAGTGGAAAAAGATACCCAAGAGTTTTGCGATCTAGTTCATAAATTTTTGAACCCATCGCATTTTGAACAAGCTTGAAAGTTTGGAGGTGATGTCCATGCTTAGAGAGTAATGAAGCAATGCTTTCAATTACTGCTTTCTGTGATTCTTCTTTTGTAAGTTGGCTGCGGAAGATATTCTTCGCAAAAACCTTTTCTTTTGGAAGATAGATTAAGCTTTTTACTTCGAGTGAAGCAAAATGCTGAAGTCCGAGCTCTGTCCATATCGCAAGACGGCGCAATCCATTGAGGAATTCCTTGGTGTGATGACCTTGTTTCGTTTTTAATGAAAATTCAATACTGGAAATTTTTCTAAAATATGATTTTTTTGTTTCTTTGTCTTCAAGTCCGGATAACTCTTTTAGCGCAAGGATTGAATAGTAATTCAGCGGTGAAGTATGTACTAATTCAGAGTAGAGATGTTTTGCTAAGTGAATTTCTCCATTCTTTTTTATTACATATGAAATCCAAAACTTCAGTTTTGAATTTAATTTTGCAAAACGCTCAATCATATTGTGTTCTTCAATTTTTTCGAGCGCCTGATTATATTTCATATTTGTGATGTCACTCCAGATTAACTGAAAAAGTGATTCATCAATTTGTTCATCGTTGGCCATTTCAAGTGCCATACGAAATAGTTCGTTCCCTTTGTGTATGGCGTTGGCATAACGGTACTCTTTACCACTCGTAATGAAAATTTTCCAAGCAGTTTCTTGAGGGATTGAATAGCTATTTGTTTTGTAGAATGAGATTAGTTCTTCAAACTTTTTATCGGCCTTAGGCATTTGTCCCGATTCAACTAACTTCTCAAACTTGTTTGAAAGGGAGTACATCTTGCGAACAACTTTTCTTTTCTCTTTTCTTGTATAGTAGCCAATTGAGTTTAAGTAATTTTGTAAATCTGTTGAGTGATGGAGAGCGTCCATAATACATGGGATCGGTCTCATTTTGTGCTTAATGAAGTACTTACCAATATGAAGAGAAATGTATCTATGGAGTGATGCATTGATTTTTACTTTATTTAGGTATTTAGAAAAACTGTATGAGTTACTTTTTGTTACGAATCTTGGAATGGCATAGATGAAATAGCTAAGGTTTTTTCGGTTGAGCCGTGTTGCTTCTTTTTTTGTATGAAGGAGGTCTAGAAACTTGCTGTCGCAGTACAGCTTGATGCTATCAACAAAATATTCGGCCAGGTGATTACTCTTCCCTTCTGGAATTGTTGTGCATTGGCGTCTTAGGCTTGCAATTGTATCCGTGCTCTTGTTTAGTTTCTCCGTCTTTTGGATGTGTGCCGTGAGATTTTTGAATAGTTTACTACTTTTGATTGAGCTGTTGAGCCTAGTATATACAGAACTATCGATATCCCCCCTTCGTAAGCTTCTCATTAATAGAAACACGTCGTTTCCAATACCTTGTTCTAGCTCAGAATATGTAACGTCGTGCAGGGGCGCATTGCTGTCTAAATTGACATTAACACTGGCCACACAAGTCAGTGGCAATACAAATGCTATTGCAATAAGCAGTTTGTGCATCCGAGCACTCCGTATGATTTAGGTTCCTTCGAATCTTCCCTGGATTTCTGCGAGCTTCTTTTTGATCTCGTCAAGCACGACTCTTTTGTCGTCAGGAATAACAAGACTTAAATTGTTGAGGTAAGTGTTTACCTCGCTTATGTAGACAAAGTCTCTTTTGTAGGTTTCTTGAACTGCTTCCATTGTTGCATTGAAGTCTTCTGCAAGTTCTGGAAAATAATCTCCTTTTCGGAAGAATAGTTTTCCTGGGAAGCCACCATTTTTTACCATCTCAAGATAGCGACGAGTTTTGTAAACCGGCCCCGCGATTTTGTGACTGAAGAAAATGCAAACAATAAAAACTAATGAGGTTATCCCGATATGCCAGAGTCCTAGAACAAGTGACAGGGCCAGCTTCATATCTCCTTGAGCGCTCGTTTGCGCAGCAGGAATATATTTAGCGATCAAATCATAAATAATTACTGGGTAGAGAAGACTAGACACAAACATCAGAAGGCAGACGTAAAGGCTAAACTTCAATTGAAATCGGGGATTGATAAGGTATATTCTTCTTTTGTAGCTGCTCAATTCTTTTCTCCTGTTACTCTCATCCTTGAAAGAAACAACGTAATACAATGATAATATTAATTTTTTGAAGTTTCTAGCAACAATTCTTGCCCCTTTAAGACTTATGGGCCCTTGTCTATCGACGCAGACCATAATATTCTCTAATTGTATGGAATTATTAGCAATTATCGATCAGCAGCACGCAAGTCGTTTTACAGGTAAGATAAACGTACTAAAGAAAGAGAACGGACAGTTTCTCGGCGCGATTTTATTGTCTGAAGGTCTTGTGGTTGGCGCCAATTATCAGCAAAAAACAGGTGAAAATGCAATATTTTCAATGCTTTGCGATGGTTTAGGCACTGGAGCACGCTATGTGGTAGAGCCGGAAGTTGTTGAATCATCATCAATCCAGCTCTGCACAACCGCTAGAGATATTCA
The DNA here is from genome assembly GCA_965140515.1 of Bacteriovoracaceae bacterium. Lineage (GTDB taxonomy): Bacteria > Bdellovibrionota > Bacteriovoracia > Bacteriovoracales > Bacteriovoracaceae > JAGLCH01. Next base: position 745,337 of record OZ223251.1, read on the forward strand.
GCTAAGACTGAAAACTATTTTGACGGCCCTTCCCAAGATCAAAAAGCTGATTCCACCTGGACATTTGCACCTTTTGATTGATTCTGAATTTGTGATTGACGGAGCAGATCTTAATTCACGTGAATTCAGTCTGTTAACTGTAATTTCAGATTATTCAAAAGTTGAAGAGATTTATCGCTACTCCCCTTTTGCTGTCACGGATACTACTGAGATTCTTGTCAAACTCAGGAAGATGAAGGCCTTAAAAGTCGTAAGTGATTGATTATTAGTTCTTCCTGTTGATAACCCTCCAATCGTTAATCGTACAATTTATTGACGGCCCTCTGATTTCTGACACCCTCAAGGTATGTGGACCAATTGTGATGATGTGATTTCAGTGACTTCAGTCTTTTTTCAGTATAACTTTTCATAATTCATGATTGTGCAGTGTGGCACGCCCTTTGCACATTAATCCTACAAGAGAGTTAGGAGAGAGTTATGAAAAAGTCATTAATCACATTTATCGGAATTGTTTCAGCAGTTGTCATGGCCAAGAGTTATGTCGACGTTAAATTTAACAGTACTGCTTTCATGAATGATTCTGAGATTAAAATAGTAAAGAGACTTGATGACTCACATGTTCGTTATGTTGCCTCATACGATTATTCAAAAGAGGACAAACTTCAATTTCCTGTTAATGAAGAAAACAGTGCAGCTATCAATAAAGTTTGGAAACTTACTAACTATGCTTATGACTTTGGTACTCCTGAAACACTAAATAAAAATTACAAGCTAGAACTAGTTGGAAATGGACTTGTTATGCTAGCTGGTGATCGTGAACTTGTTTACAGAATGATTCGTTTCAATGGTACTTCACTTCGTATGGTAAAAGATGTTGAAGGTGGTACAGAGATGATTGAAGCAGTTGCAATTTCTGTAGCTAAATCATCAAACACTTCAATGAGTGCAGCTTCTTATGAAGTAGAAGAAGAAGTAGCTCAAGGGGTTCAAGGTCTTAAAATCGAAAGAGATTATGATCTTTCACTTTCAAAAGCTGAAAATGATAATAAGAAAGGGCAAACTGTTCAATCTGCTTCACTATCAATCACAACTGAAGGAACAGTAACTAACTTTATCGTAGATGGACAAGATGTAGTCGCTTATGAAATCAAAGTTGGTGGTCTTTTCAATGGTGAGTATGACGGGCAAACAGTAAGTGGAAGAATCACAAATGGAATCTCAGAAGGGAAATATAGAGTAAGATTTTATACAGGAGCTCTTAAAGGACAAGTTCTACACTTTGGTGATGAAAATGCTTATGAAGAAGTTCAGGTTGAAGAGCAAAATTATGATCAAGAACTAGCTCAAGAAGAAAATAAAGAAAGTGTTCAAGTAGAAAGAAAAGAAATTTTAGATGGTGAGATTGATCTTGATGTAAACATTGAAGGATACGATTTCAATAACTAATAAGAAATATAAATAACAATAAAAGAGGGACTATTAAGTCCCTCTTTTTTTATCTCGGTGGTAACACTGGTGGTGCAACCTTTCCATCAATTTTTTCAATTTTTACATCTGATAGAGTTGCTCCATATTTTTCATATGGCATTCCGATTTCTTTTTTATAAGTCGCTTTAGCGGGTGAAAGAGCGTCATTAATTACGGTTTGAATTGAAGAGTAGTCATCACCTTTTTGAATCATTCTCGATCCAACGGTGATACTCCCATCCATCTTCGCAAGCTCACTTTGAATAACTGATAGCTCTTTTATTGCATTGGCATCTTTAGCTGCCTTAGCCTCTGCGAGTTGTCTCGCCACTGTTTCTTTTTCTTCAATAAATATTTTCTGAACACGAGAATCCTTTAAAACGTTATCATTAATTTTTTTAGAGAGTTTAAATACCTCATCTTTTGATAAACCATTGGAAAAAAGAGTTAGCTCATCACCACCTGTTCGAAAGGCCCTGACTTCTGGCAGGTCCTTGATTGTTTCACGAATAACATCACTTACTGCAGAAATATATTCGTCGCCTGAAGTTAGTCCTTTGCTAAAGTAATTCACCTTACCTAGGTTATTTACATCTAGAAGAATTGCCGCGCCGTTGCCATTTTTAGCACCTTGATCGATAAGCAGGTCAATGACTTTTTTGCCTTGTCCATTGATCGAAAACATTTTCGAGTGCTGATCGAGCACTAGCTCTCGGGTTATCTTTTCACCTTTATAGAGTGTTTGAAGATAATAAACGGTGTCATCTCCAACTTGTTTGGAGACAATTTCTATTCCATCATCAAGCTTCGAAATGACTTTAAACTTTTCTGCTGACTTCGCGAGAAGAGTTGCGGCCTCATTGATTCTATTTGCCAGTTTTGACGATGCCCGAGTCGCTTGTAAAGCCGCGGCCAGGAGCTGTTTTGTCGCGTTAGCAGTTTGGGCAGTCCATTTGGCCCCCTGTATAAATTTTGTTGGAGAAAACACCATCAAAAAGCCATTGGAAACTAGGCGACATAGAATTCGTGCCTGATCCACCTTTGGGAGACAAAAAAATTCTTGATATTCATTTTTGGCATAGTCCCAAATCTGCCCTAGAAATTTTTTGAAAATGTCATAATACTCAGTGGCCAGTCTATGAGCTTTTTCGAAAATGCTTTCATTGATTTCTGATGCTTTATCGGCAGCAGCAATCGGACTGATGTCTCCATCGTCACTAAAAAAGCTTTTTACGCTTTTCCAAAGAAATGATGGAAGCTCATCGATGATGACATCTACAAGAAACTTAATTGCCTCCCATTCATCTTTAATGGCCTGGCCACCACCTGAAAGGCATCCTCCTATCATTGGAAGAATCTCTTTTATGTTAAATTCGGTGGAAAGATCATTTGGAAGTCCGTATTTTTCTAATGTAGCGGCACAGAGGGCGATTGAGTCCTTAGTCTCTTTTTCAATAGATGGGAAGTTTAAGGATTGCTCTTCGGAACAGCTAAAAGATGATTCTTGAGTTTTAAAATCGCTTACATCTAGACTGGTATCTGAATAAAAGATTGGTGATTGTGCAAACGTCGTTGTGACAATCAGCTGCATAGATATGATGAGTGCGGCGATTCTCTTCATAATTTATAATCCATTAAAATACTCTACAATACTCTGTCTTGTTTTGGGGTGAAGTGTTTCGTAGTTTGTTGTTTGTAATACGACCACGCGATCAGATGGAAAGCACCAGATTTGATCGAATTTCTTTTTGCTTCTAATATTTTCTACATTGAGAATGTAGCAATCTTTTGAATCGTAGTTTTGCTGAGAACGAATCAGATAGCCTTCACCAACATTTGTGAGTTTTTTACTTATAACTTTTGACTTCAAGTCTTGAACTGATGACTTCTTTGAATCCATTTCAAAAATATTAATTGATTTAACCAACTTTCCTTTCTCAAATTTAGCTGCTGTAAAGAGAGTGGGGTGGATGGCCTTCCCTTTACTCCACTTTGGTGACAGCACAATATGCGTTGCGGAAAAGGCGAATAGGGGCATTAAAAGTAATATGACGGCGTACTTCTTCATAACACCTTTATCGGTGTTTCAAACAAATAGTTAACTTTTAAGTTAATGTGCTAATTAATTGCGTGTGCCGTATTGTCAAGTTTAGTTGGAACTGCAAATTGCTTACTTAACTGCTCGAAAAAAGGTAACTCTTTGAGTGGATAGATAACAAAGCTCCTTTCACTCCAGCGAGGATGAGGAACTTCAATTAATTGGGTCTTAATTCGTTGGGTTCCCAAAAAGATAACATCAATATCGATTCCTCTTGGTCCCTTATTGATAGTGCGCACTCTTCCCAGGAAGTCCTCGATATCAAGCATGGTTTGCATGATTTCATCTGGCGACTCAGATGGCATTTTAAATTCAAGCAGCTGATTTAAGAAATCCGGTTGGTCAGTGTAGTCTACAGCTTCTGAGCTGTAGACTGAGCTTTCTGCGACGAGCTCATAACGTGAGGATAAAATCCATTTTGCTCTTTTAAGGTTAAGAGAACGGTCACCTAAGTTGCTTCCTAGTGAGATAATCATCGACATTATTGTTCCCCTTTACTCTTTTGAGATGAATCGGAATCACCTGTAAATTCTGACGAGTACGATTTAATTGCTGATCCCTTCGGAACATGTGGATCGGATTTCACACCACATCCCGACAGTAGAATTAAGACCAAAATGGTACACGCAATTTTAAAATTCAAGACCAAGCCCCGCTGACATCGTATCTGTGCCCAAGTCTAAACGGGCAAACCATCCTGGAACTAGGCGTTTTAAAACAGAAACTCCAAAGATAAATGAGTTTTTTTCCAAGTCTGCCACAAGATCCAGTTCTTTTTGTTGCTCAGCGCCACTTACATCGCTACCGGCTCCAGGGCTATCTGCATTGATAACTTGGTATCCGAGATATGGTTGGATATAGGAATAAAATGGAGCCTCAATGGTGTACTTGAATTTAATGGAGTAAACGGTGAGAACAGTATCAATTCCCCCTGCGGGATAATCTGATACTAGCGTTTGCCCTAAGGTTGCTTCTCCCCAAATATTATCCGTGATTTGATATCCCCAACTTCCTGAAAAAAGCCCATATGAAGCTGAGGTGCCATCAGCGTTTTGTCCGGGAATCCAACCATAGTAGGCGAAGATAAGGTTATCCGTTTTGATGACGCGATTTTTATTCTCTTCTAATGATAGGTTATCTTCTAAGAGGTTTGTCTCTTCAAAAAGGTCGTCACCTTCATCAAAGGAGCTGGTTTCATCTTTTGGTTTATCTTTCGATTCCTTTGCTTTTTTAAGCTCATTGATGAAGTAGCTGTCATCCCCTCGCAAAACTTGAATCTCGCGACCCTGATCGAGGTTCCCCCAGCGGTCTAGGGAATAGATTTTAAGGATTTTAATACCAGAAAGTCCTTCCATATCTTTGGCCACAAGAGCGCGAGCTGTCAGTTTATTATTGGTGATAATCGAAATGAAGTCACCCTTGGCAAATGCTTGACTTGAATTGGTAATGATAAAGATTTTTTTGGACTCGGAAATTCTTTGAATTTTCTCTGTAATAAGGCCAGGAATTTCGGCCATTTCGTCTCCACTTCCCCCAAGATCGTCGATCAGTCCTTGGGCGAGGCCAAAACTATTTAACCCCAGCAAAAGTGCAGTGATTAAAAGTATTTTATTTATGGCAATGTAAGACTTTTCCATAAATTAAATGATACAACCTAACTCCACAAAATTTCAAACCTTTTCTCGTTGCAGCAAAGGTAAACAAGGGAATTTACCCTATAATCTTGTCCAAGAAACATTGACCTCAAAAAATAATTTTAGTAATTAATTGTATAGACACACACTACATATAGAGGACAACATGCTCGAATTAGCAAATGCGTACAACCGCCTTGAGAGGCTTGAAGGTTCTGGCAACAAGATGTTTGTTGTTGTTGCCGGTAATATCGGTACAGGAAAGACGACTCTTACCAATAAGCTGTCGGAACGCCTTGGATGGAAGCCAAATTTTGAATCTGTTGAAGGTAATCCATTCCTCGAAGACTTTTATGTTGATATGGAACGTTGGGCCTATCATCTACAAGTTTACTTTTTAACCCATCGCTTTAATACTCACCGTGATATTGAGTTATCTAACAGTAGCTCAATTCAGGACCGCTCAATCTACGAAGATGCTCATATTTTTGCGCGTAATCTTTATGAGAACGGAACAATGAGTCAGCGTGAGTATGATACCTATCATAACTTGTATACCACTATGACTGGCTATCTGAATCCACCAGACCTTATGATTTATCTCAAGAGATCCGTTCCAAAATTGATGGAAAGAATTAAAGAGAGAAATCGTGAGTGTGAAAAAGAGATTGCTGTAGATTATATTGCACAACTCAATCGTTATTATGATGAGTGGTTTGAGCACTACGACCAAGGTAAATGTTTGATCATCGATACTGATGAGTTAGATTTTCTCTATAATGAAGATCATTTCAACAAGCTTGTTATGAAAATTCATGATTCGATCGACCAACAAGATATGTTTTTCTCATTTCATTAAAGAATAAAGAACAAAAATATCCGCAAACGCCCCATCTAATGGGGCGTTTCTCGCTTTTACTTCTGCTTTATTTCGCCGTAGGCAATTTTTGCCGTTCGGGCTTTATTTTGCATTTCAGCAAAAATGGTAAATCATTGATATTATAGGACGATAAATTAGTAAGCTTACAAATTCAGACAGAGGTATAGTTATGAAAATATTTAAATGGATGATTGCACTGGCAGTACTCTTTTCTTTGGTGTCATGCTCGAACACTTCTAAGAAAGAAAGCGCTACAGACGAATTGGCAACAACTGCTGATAGCACCGATTTTATCGTCGACTCTGATACGGATCAGCTTGATAACGTAATTGCTGAAGAATCAAAAGAAATGGCAGCAGAGGAAAGACCTGCGCCTATTTTAGAAGAAGCTGGGGCTATGGCAGCAGAACAAGAAACAGTTATTGCTGACGTTGGACAATACACTGTTGAGAAAAATGATACTCTTATGTATATCGCTTTTAAAATTTACGGTGACTATGGAAAATGGAAAGAGCTAGCAGAGATGAACCCAGGTAAAAATGGGAATCTAAAAGTTGGCGAAGTTCTTAAGTTTACGCCGCCTGCGGAGAAATTTGTTTGGAATCCAAAAGGGAATCCTTATCTAATCAAAACTGGTGATACTCTTGGGATTATCTCTAAGGATGTGTATGGAGTTGTAAAAAGATGGCGTGAAATCTATGACAACAACCGTCCAATGATTAAAGATCCAAATTTGATTTTTGCTGGGTTTACCCTGTATTATGTACCAGACAGAGATATTGCTTCTGAAAGCTTCTAATTAAATAGATACGATATTAATAAAGAGGTCCAATATGGGCCTCTTTCTATATGCTGATGAGATATTTACTAATTTTACTACTATTCCTTTTGAGTTCATGCGGATATTTATCTGTAGGCAGCTTCTTTTCATCAGATAATAGTAAAATTTTAAAAAATTATTCATCTCTGGTTGATGATGATTACATTGATCATCTGGGAAGTGTCGGAAAGGACTTCCTCACAACGACCGGTGTTCGCCAGATCAAGCTATCGAATAGATCTGATAAGTACTTAACTTCAATTTATGATCGCATTGTTGTTAATAATGAACTTCTACTAAAGAAAGATTTCACTCCGAAGTTCTTTTTGATTAAGGATCGTACGCCATTCCTTTTCTCACTTCCAAAGGCACAATTTTTTATTTCAACTGGCTTGATCAAAAAGTATATTCGTCATGAAGGGGTTCTCACTGCTGCGATTGCATATGAAATTGTAAAGACACATCACAATCTTTATCCCAAAAGACGATTCGTTCCTATTGGCTATATGCCGACAGAAAGGGTTATTTCTTTGACCAGAATTCCACTCGATGTTCGTATTGAAGTGGATAAATGGACTTTTTATGCTCTTGAAAGAGCTGGATTTGATTCATACGCATTTATGTTGTGGATACAAACGCAAAATAAAAATGCACTTGATTTTACTCTTCAATACGGCGATGCACGGGGAATTTCTCGTGAAGAATTTTTGATCAAGAGTTTTCTTTTGAAAGAAAAGGCCACCGATTTATTTGATGATACTGAAGAAGTTCAGTCCTCAGAGAGTTTTTATCGCTTTATTAATGAAGTAAAAAGGCGGAGCGGGAAATGAAACCAGAACAGTCAGAGCGATTTTTTGTAGAGTCGCTTTTTAAAAAAACCCTTGATAAAAATAAAATCCCTCTTTGCAATCTAACAGAAGTTGAGAAGTTAACTGGAGATGCATCTACAAGACGATATTATCGAATTGAAACCAACCACGACCCTTATGTCGTTTGTGTTGCGGATCCAATTTTAGAGGGAAGAGAGTCTTCTCCATTTGTTCAGGTTCATAAAACTCTTTTGGATAACAATGTCCGTGTTCCTTTGATATACGATAGTATTTTAGAGAAAGGATACTTTCTTGAAGAGGATCTGGGAGACGTCACTTTACTACATCGTCTTGCTGACATTGACTCGGAAGAAGAGGAGCTTGAGCTCTATAAGCAGTCTGTTAATGAGTTATTAAAAATTCATGCTATTGATACTGATAAATATATTGGTGAATTGTTCACCAAGTTAGCCTTCGACGAAGAAAAATTAATGAGTGAGGTTCTTTTCTCTATTAAATTTTTCATTAAGAGGTATCTTGGTCGAGATCTTACTCTCAATGATGAAGCAACAATTGTTTCTGGCTTTCTTGATATTTGCAAAGCAATTGAGGGACAGCATCGTGTTTTAACCCACCGAGATTATCACTCTCGCAATATCATGATTAAGAACGATGAACAGGTTATCATCGATTTTCAAGATGCACGAATGGGAATTCCCCAATATGATCTTGTGTCACTGGTTGAAGATTGCTACTACGAATTGTCACCAAAGAATGCTGACACCATTAAGAGATACTATTGGGATAACTGTAATTGCAGAGAACATTTTGAAAACAGTTATGAGAAGTTTTTGTTTTTTTACGATCTTATGGCCATGCAACGAATTTTTAAGGCCATTGGTAGCTTTGGCTTTATCTACGCAGGTCGTGAAGATATTCGCTACGTAAAGTACATTGGATATGGCATTGAAAAATTACGCTCAATCCTTTTACGCCACCCCGAATACAATAATCTTAGAAAGACCTTATCTAGGATCTATTATGCAAATTGATCACTGTTTGATTCTGGCCGCAGGGCTTGGAACTCGAATGGGAGAAATTGGAAAGGTTTTGCCAAAAATTTTGTGGCCAGTATTTGAAAAGACACTATTGGAATTACAAATAGATTTTGCTCAAAGAATTGGCGTCAAGCAGATATTTATTAATACTCATTTTCTTAGCGACAAAGTTCAGCAGTATATTGAGACTCACGCTTTGCCAGTGACTCCACTTCTTGAACCAGAGCTACTAGATGTCGGAGGCGCTATTTATAATTTGGCGCAGCGTGAAGATGTTAATTACTCAGGTAATCTTTTAATTTTAAATGGTGATCAGTTCATGTGCTTTGATGATGAACTCTATCGTCGCGGACTTGAGCTTCTTACAAGTGTTGATGCTGTATTGTATGGCATCTCTGTTCCAGCAGGTAAGGGATATCGAGAGACCCTACTTGATGGTTCAACTTTAAAAACTATTGTACCTCCATCGGATGGGGATCATTTTTACAATACGTACTCGGGCGTCGGTCTGATCTCTCTTGATAAACTTTCTCCTATGACCGGAGTTCAGTCTTTTTTTGACACTGTTGCAGATTATCGCGAGCGTTCTGTTCATATGCTTGTTCCTGAAAAATATGAATACTGGGATTTTGGAACAGTAGCTCGATATTGGGAGAGTTCATTTACTCTTCTAAGAAGTGAAAAATCACATTTCTTTCATTTCGCTTGTAGCGCTGGAGGAATTGATCAAACAAAAATCACAAAAAGCGGCTACCACAGCAATGGCCCTGTGATTAATTTAAATAGAAATTTTGGTCAAAATAATGGCGATATATCGGCAATTATTATTGAGGGGAATGCTACCATTGAGGAAAAGGGAATCTATTATCAAAATATCACGGATTTATTATAGCTTTCGCTCTCTTCTTCTGTTGTCACCAGCTTTATGCAATCGACGGGACAAACCTCAGTACAGATATGACAGAGATTGCAGCTCCACGTCTCAATTTCATAAGTATTGCCTGTTTTGATAATACTACTTTTGGGGCAGAGAAGCCGGCAGCTATCGCACCCTATACAACGTGTTGAAATTTTGAAATATGGTTTCATAATAGTTATTATATAGTGATCACTGTACCCTGTTAAAGAGGAAAAAAATGGGAGTAAAACTCCACAAAAAAGGCACCATTATTAATAATCTATCGATTTTTTCGATATTGTCTCTGTTTTTCCTTCATATTATCTATTCAATGGGGCGTGGAACTTCAGCTATGGACTGGAACGCGCTAATTGAGATGCTTAAAGGTAATGTGCTACTTGTTGTTTGCTTTGTTTTGACTTTCTTCTCTATTAGAAAGGCGAGTAAATTTTCAAAAGTTCTTATTCCGTTATTTTCTTCTTTAATACTATGGAATTCATTCACTATCTTTTTTGATGGTTTTGATAAGTTGATTCTTGTTTTGAACCTCACCTATCTTATTGTTGCATTTTATTTTTTCAACTTTTGGTTGGTTGAGCTCTCTGAGCCTATTTACACCCCTGGCTACTCTATTGAGGATGTTGGGAGAAAATCTCCGTTTGATTTTCGAGTAAAGCTCTTTTTTTCGACGGAAGTTTCAGGATGGGGTTATTTGACCCAAGTCGGAGAGACAAGTTGCTTTGTTGCTGTTGAAGATCCTTTAAGGAAGTGTCGTGGCAAGGTTAAGTTGATTATTGACTACGAAAACACCATTTTCGAGCAATATGGAGAAGTTATAACTTCATATGGGGGCGGATTTGGTATAAAATTTTTAAATGATACTGAGCGCGATCAACGGGTGCATACCTGGAATGATTTCTTTACGGTCGTTTGTCATCGTGGCCTATTGCCACAATATTTTGAGGGGCTAACATGAAACTTTTCTACACATTATTTTTGGTTTCACTTCTACTATTCTCTTGTTCAAAACCAAATGATCCTGAAAATGTTCTTCGCGGGTACATCGGCTATCGCTTTCAGAAAGACCAATCTAAGGCAAAGCTTTTAGGAATGACTTCAAGTGTACTAAAGCAAAGTATTGAAACAATGACTGATGAAGAGTTCGCTCAATTCGTAGATATTTCAAAGTATCAAAAGAGAGATATTCGCATTCTTAATAAGAAATGTTCTGTAGATGAGTGTTTTATTACTTATACATTGAGCTATGACATCACTCAAGATGGTGACAAGACATATAATGCCGAAATTAGAAAGGTTGCCAAGCTAACTCGTGAGGATGAGATTTGGAAAGTTGCTGATGTGAACAATATTAAGACTTTCTACGACTCAAAAAAGCCGATTGACGTTAAAGGCGAGTAATTTCAAGTAATTAACAACTAGTTAAGAGATATTTATCTCAACTTATCCCGCAAACAACCGATCAGCCATATATGAATGAGCGGGATGGATTCATAGACACTTTAATGCAAGAAACTTTTGAAGTTGCGGATATGCGGGGCAGCGCTGCTCCGACTAATGTCTGCTATCTTTCTACTGAGTCGATTGCTAAGTCTCTAAAGGAGAAATATATCACTTTTTGGAGTGGGTACTATTCTCTTGATTCTCAAACATTTAAGATTGAGGTCAATCATCAAACTTTAGATTTTCCAAGAAATTGGTCGATTTTTTCAAAGTTGTATCAGGCCATTCGTGAGAAAAGTGATATTGCTGTTACTTTGTGCGAGCATGAAGATCACGACAAACTTTTTTCACTGATGTCACAAATCTTTGATACGACAAAATTCTATTTTGTCATAATCAACAGTGAACTATTATTAGTGGCCGATAGTTTTGGTGATAGTACGATAGAGAATATTCTTGATGAATATGGCGTTCAATATGAGCATCATCTTGATATGAGAAAGGTTGCATAAAAAAAGGGTCCTTAGAGGACCCTTTTTTTTATATTGCGCTGTAATATTCTTTCATCATCATCGCGTCGACTTCGAGATTTGGCGAGTTACAAATTACGTAACCTGCACAGTCTTTCTCTTTTAAGACTTTGAGCAGAGCGCGCCAATTGAACTTTGATTGCTCAAGGTTCATATGTTTCAGGTCACCTTTTGAAGTAGAGCTGATTCCAGAAATATGGATATGCATATTTCTTAATGCATCTGGCTCAAGCTCTTCTTTCAAACGGTCAATTACTTCAGAAAATTCTTCCTCAGAGTTGTACTTTCCAGTACGAGCAAAGAGGTGAGAAAAATCCATACAAGGGCGGCAAGAAGAAACATTCTTAGTCAATGTGATCAACTCTTCGAGAGATCCAAATTGACTTGTTTTTCCTGTAAGCTCAGGACGTAGCTCAATTTCGATATCAAGACGACTTAATCTCTCTTCAATAACGTTCATACTCTTTTCTACAAGGTCGAATACGTCAAATGGAGAGTCTTTCATGTAGAAAGCCGCGTGGAATGTCATCGATTCAGCACCACAAAGATCAGAGATCTTTGCTGTTTGAATAATACGCTCAACAGATGAATCAATTTTATCTTGTTCTCTTGCGTTGAGGTTGATGTAATAAGGTCCATGAGATGTTAAAGGAATTCCTAATTCGTATGAAACTTTTCTCAGTCCAGATGAAATCTCATCTTTCATTCTCACACCGTGAGCAAATTCAAGTTGCATACAGTCAAGACCGAGTTCGTGGATTCTCTTTACTCCTTCGATTGGATTGTTTTTCTTAGCGGTAGAGTTGGGACAGCCCGCTGTTCCGAAGAGTAGTTTCTCAAACATAGTGATAAACTCCTAAAGTCTAAATGTATTATTCTGTTGCCTAAAATGCATTGTCATTAGCTAAAAATAGACAGATGAAATACACAAATATAGAATTATCTATATTTATAGATTGCACCTGCATTTACAGGTAAATTTCAAGCCAGATGCTTTATACCCCGGATCGAAATTTTTGTCCATGTGTAGTGGCCTTCTATGTAATAAGTAAATGATCAACCTCTATCTTATTGATAAAAGGTTATTTAATGAGAGTTTCACAGCTTTTAGCTCTATTAGTTTTGTTTATGTTGTCCCTTGTCATAGCAGTAATTGGGGGGGCACTCATATCATTTGACCTTGGAACGACGGCAGCGGCATCAATTGTTGTGGTTGGAACAGGCCTTTTTACATTATTGATAGAACGTTTTGTATTAGGAATTTTGCGCGCCAAATCACTTGGTAGTCAGTCCACAATGATTTCGCGAGTAAGAAATCTGGCCATAAAAGTGGGAGTAGATCACCTCGATATCTATGAGACAGAGATCTTTGGGCATAATATTTATGGCTTTGTTGGCCTAAGCAAGAAGCCTATCTTAGTAGTGGGAAAGGGACTGGAGAAGGCCTTGAGCTCCGCTGAAGTCGATGCCCTAATTTTGACTTCTTTATATAAGATAAAAACTGGAGAAGCACGTTTTCAGACTTTATCCGTTGCATTTTCGATTTTATTTTACCTTCCATTTTTATTGATTCGAGGTAGAGGAGCTGTGAAGAGTCTTCTTGGGGGAATCATAATGTATTACCATTCTCCTTTTGAGTTATTGAGATTGTGGCTAGTGCGCAATGACCTATTCTTAATGAAATTAGATCAAGAAGTGGCCGACAGGTACGATGTTCGCGAGGAATTGGCGTCAGCATATTTCAAAGTTGCGCATTTACCGCGCAGTAAAGCGAAAAAATTCTCAGAAAAAATCATAGAAAGTTTCTCAGTTGCCGATACGAGTGGTGTAGATGGGGCCTCTAAATTGTTTTCGTTTGGAGTTTCCATGGAGGACCGCTACAGGGCATTGAGAAAGGCTTAATGAAAAAATTTGTAAATATCAGATCATTACTTTCAGACTATTCGAGGGTGTATCCCCTCTTTTTTTCCGTTGTCTTTGTACTCGTTCTTTTCCAGTATTCTTTTCATTCAATGGAGAGCGGAATTTATGACGCTTGGATTCGATATGATTTGGGGATGTCTCACAAATCCTCAGTCGTTATCATCTCAATGGATGAACAAAGTGATGACTTCCTAGGGGAGCGTTATCCCTATACTTATGCTACGCACGAGCGTTTACTTAAGCGGGTTATTAAAGATGGCCCTGCTCTTATCAATTTCTTTGTCAATTTGCCTGATGGAACTGATGAGCAAGAAGGAAGATTTAGAACTTTGATCAATCAGTACGCCGATCAGGGAGGGCTATTTCGATTTTCTACATCAATGGATGCATGGGGCGAGCGATTACCTCCTGAGTCTTTGCGTGACTTAGGATTTTCTCTAGGACTCGTTAATATCGATAATGCTGTATTTGCAAAAGATGATGTGGTTAGACGGGCCATTTTAACGGTGTCTGGAAATGAATCAATTCATCTTTGGACTGCTAATCAATTTCGAGTCAGAAGTGGTCTTCATCCACTGAGTATTAATGATATTGCAGGGGCGTACTATAACCCAGAGGCCGATGCGAAGTTTGTTCGTTTCAGATATTTCACCAATCCAATTTACGGAGATGGAGAAGTTAAAAGAATTCCTTACCATCGCGTTGCGGTAGGTAATTTCCCTCCAGGATACTTTAAGGGAAAAATTGTTTTAATCGGTCCAAGCTATTTGTCCCGAAGTGTAGATTTTGCTCTTACACCTTTTAATACTGAAAACTATGTCGCAGCTAAGATGGGTATCCACGCTGCTATTATTGAATCACTGATTCAGAACAAAACGATTTACCCAACTTCAAGGTATTTTGGTTATTTTGTTGCCTTATTATTGGCCGTTTTTTTGTCGGTATATGTGGTAAGAGCAAACCCTGCTCGTGCACTCTATGTCGTTATGGGAACTCTTTGCATTGTCATTGCCAGTTCATTTGCCCTCTTTACACTATTTGGAGTTTGGCTAAATACTATTCACTTTGTTCTGACAATTGCGGCGGCATTTTATATTGGAATTCCCTTTAAGGCGATTGATGAATATCAGCGGCGTTTCGCTATTCAGGAGGAAACCAAGCTGCTTAGAAAAGTTGAGAATTTGAAGCAGAACTTTATTTCTCTAATGAGCCATGACCTCAAAACTCCTGTCGCTAAAATATCAGGACTAGCGGATACGATGAGAAGGCATGCTCATGGTCATAAGGAAATTGAAGAGGGGATTGAATCAATAGTTGAATCAACTCGAGAATTAAATAATTTTATTACATCAATTCTAGATCTAACTAAGGTCGAGTCACGTGACATCTCTCTCAACAAAGTATCTGAAGATGTTAACTCTGTTATTGAACAGGTTGTCGAAGAGTTTAGATTTGAAACGAGATCAAAATCGATGGAAGTTGTTTGCGAACTCTCTCCGCTCTATCCAATTGAAATTGACCACAAGTTAATGAAGCGCGTTATTTCAAACCTTGTTGGGAATTCGATTAAATATGCCGGCGCAGGAAAACAGTTAACAATTAAAAGTTGGGATGATGAGAATTGGGTATATATAGAGATTGCCGATAATGGCGTAGGAATACCAGAATTAGACATTGAACACATCTTTGAAAAGTTTTATCGCGTTAAAAATGATGCAAATCATAGCATCAAGGGTAGTGGATTGGGTCTATACTTGGTAAAATACTTTATCGAACTCCATGGTGGAACAATTAGTGCAAGATCTACTGTTGGAGAGGGTACAACATTTGAGATTAAGTTAATCAACGCTTAAAAAGAATGGAGCGATTATGCATAAGGTTCTAGTTGTAGATGATGACAAGATATTGCAGGACAACGTACGAAAGGCCCTTGAATACCATGAGTTTTTGGTAGATGTTGCGGATAATGGGCTTGAAGCTGTAAACGCTGTTTATAAGGAAAAGTACGATCTTGTTGTTATGGACGTTAATATGCCAGAAATGGATGGCATAGAGGCCCTGACTGAGATCAAAAAACATGACCCATCAATTATTGTCTTAATTCTTACTGCATATTCAAATGTTGGAGATGCTGTAAAAGCAGTTAAAGAAGGAGCTTTTAACTATCTTGAAAAGCCGATTAGCTCTGAGAATCTCGTAGCTCTTATTAAACGTGCACTCAAAGCAAGATCTCTTGTTGAAACGTCTGCGTTTTCTGCTCCAACACTTTCATTGGGACAAAATGATGATAAATTTGTTGGTGAATCTGAGCCAATGCAAAAGGTGTTCAGTGTTATCAGTAAGCTGGCACAGGTTAATACGCCAGTATTGATTCGTGGTGAGTCTGGTACAGGTAAAGAGCTTGTTGCGAAGGCCATCCACTTTAATGGTCCGAGAAAAGATAAACGATTTGTTACTATCAATCTCGCGGCAATTCCTGATAACCTGATTGAATCAGAACTATTTGGTCATGAGAAAGGTGCCTTTACAGGAGCATCAGAAAGAAAGCTTGGTAAATTTCAATACGCAAATGGTGGGACCATTTTTTTAGATGAGATTGGAGATGTCTCCCCTTCTATGCAAGTAAAATTACTTCGTGTTTTACAGGAGCAATCCTTTACTCCTGTTGGATCTAATCGTGACGTTAAAGTTGATGTTAGAATCATTGCGGCATCACATAAGCCTTTTGAAGAAATGATTAAAGATGGGCGGTTTAGAGAAGACTTATTTTATCGTCTCAATGTACTTCCCGTCTATCTTCCTCCTCTGAGAGAGAGAATATCTGATATTCCGCACTTAATTGACTACTATATCAATTACTTTAATGGCGTTCATAATTTGAACATCGCTGGGGTTACTCCTGAGGCGATGAATGCTGTGAAGAATTATTCATGGCCAGGTAATATTAGAGAACTTAGAAATGTTATCGAGCACTCTTTTATTATTGAGTCATCGGACAATATTACCTTTTCATCACTTCCAGAGAGCTTGCGAAGAGGTATGGAAGGTGAGTTTGTTGAGCAAGACTCAGAAGAAAGCCCAATCGATTTTAAAGGAATCAAGGATTCAGTGCTTGAGGATGATCGATCTGAACTTGATACAGGTGAGTACTCATTCAAATTTGCAACTGTATCTGATAACAATGAAGTAAAAATGGATTTCCAAATTGCTAAAGATCTTTTTGAAAAGGAATTCATTATTCAAGCATTGAAATTGAATGATGGAAAAATTAATCAAACAGCATTGAAGGCCAATATTCCAAAGAAAACACTGCTTCGGAAAATTGAAAAATATGAGATTAATCCAAAGGATTACTATTAATGAAAAAATGGTGGTCAGTTCTTACACTGATATTAGTTATTGTTATTTTAGATCAACTCACTAAGTGGGGAATTCGTGAAAACTTTTTTGTTGGAGAGTCAGTAAAGATTATCGACGGACTTTTCAATCTTACTTATGTTCGCAATAAGGGCGCAGCATTTGGTTTTGGATCTACCCAGGGCGATTTCTTTCGCATCTTTATGTTCTTATTACTTCCTACCGCGGCTTGTGTTTGGCTTGTATTCTTAATTAAGTCTGCTCTGAAGTCGAATAAGCTTCTGGTTATTTCATATTCTATGATTCTGGCCGGAGCGATTGGTAATCTAATAGATCGATTTGTATTGAGATATGTTGTGGATATGTTCGACTTTTATATCGGAACTAGCCACTTTCCAGCTTTTAATATAGCAGACTCCTCAATTTCCATCGCTGCAGCGTTACTGATCTGTGATTTCTTTCTACAGGCGAAAAATGGAAAGGGGGTAAAGGGGTCATAGGTGCTTCCTGTACTTTTTAAAATTGGAGAACTCACGATTTTTTCCTATCCCTTTATTATGGGAGTGGCGTGGGCCTTGTCTTTTAGTCTCACCAAGTTTTATCTTTCGCGTGAAAATAAACTCAGCAAAAGTTTTAATTATTTATTTGCGGGGATTTTTATCTCTGCTTGGGTTGGAGCAAAAGTTTTATTTCTAATTAATTCGGCACGCGGTGAGCTCAGTACAGTTGCCTCCAATTATAATTTTTGGATTGGAGGAGGTTTCGTATTTTATGGTGGATTAATTGGGGGAATTTGTTTTGTCGTGATTTTTTCACTTTTAAGCAGAACTTTTTCTTTTAAAGATTCCTACCTTTTCTTGCCCGCATTAGCTTTATCGCATGGTGTAGGGCGCATTGGTTGTCTGTTGGCCGGATGTTGTTATGGAAAATCTACTGATTTCTTCATTTCTGTGCCACTACACCATGCTCATAGGCATCCCGTGCAGCTATATGAGTCGCTATCTCTATTTCTATTATTTCTAATACTTCACAGAATGGTGTTAACGCGAGTTAACCCTGTGTCTGTCATTTTAACTTATTTATGTGGATACTCTGTTATTCGATTTTCGCTCGAGTTCTTGCGAGGTGACAAAATTCGAGGAATCTACATGTATGGCATATCATCATCTCAATTGATTTCTCTTGGGATTTTTGGAGTATCAATTTTATTGCTACTTTATTTTTATGTGAGGAAAAATCATGACTAAGTCAAAAGTATATACGCGTGGTGGGGACAAGGGAAAAACAAGTCTTGTAAGTGGAACAAGAGTATCTAAAGGATCAACTCGATTGGGACTGTATGGAGAAGTTGATTCATTAAACTCTTACATCGGTCTACTCATTTGTGAGCTTGAAAGTGATAATCGCTTTAAAAGCGATATTGATTTCTTTATCAAGATTCAGCGAAAGCTTTTTGATATGGGAAGTTTATTGGCATGCGAGTCAAAGCATCATGAAGAATATAAGCTCAATTCATTTGCCCCCAAGCACATTGAAGAAATGGAAACGAAGATTGATTTGTACGACAATCAATTAGAACCTATGACTGCTTTTATTCTGCCGGGAGGCTCTAAAGCTTCATCTGTTGCTCATATATGCCGCACGATGTGCAGAGGGCTCGAACGAATGCTTGTTGAGTATTCTGAGAATGGTGAAGACGAGATTTCTGAACATCTCATGAAATACGTAAATCGTCTGTCTGATTTCTTGTTTGTATATGCTCGCTATATCAATAAAATATTTGGGATTAGCGAAAAGAATTGGGTCGCGAACTAGCTTCTGCGGTGGCGCTTCTTTTCATCTGCAGTCATCTGATCCATTAGTAAGTGGATTACAGTATCACCAACTTCAATCTTATCTCCAAGATAAAGGTGATGTTCGTGGATGATCGATCCATTCCTAATGGTACCATTTTTTGAATCATTATCTTTGACTGTAGCGATTCCATTGTGAAGATAGACCAAGCAGTGAATGCGGCTTAAGGTCTCATCATCAACAGTTAAATTCGCCTTAGAAGATCTACCAATAGAAATTGGTTTAGGTGCTAGCTTAATTTCAAAATCTTCACTTTTACTTTTAACTTTAATGATAATAGACATAAAATTAGAACCTCATCGTTACTGGTTAAGCAGTAACTCAATTATATCACGTGACTCATCTGTTAATAGGTCAGATTTTTTGGCCTGAACAAAAACTTTTTTAGCTGAAGTTAGTTCCTCTTTTTTTATTCGAGCACTTAGAACCATTGTTATAGTTCTAATTGCAATTGGAAGATAAGGCGTTTTTTCATTACTCCACGGACATAAAAAGTTGGCATTATCATCATTTTCATTGGTAAGACCATATGCCTCATCAATGGTATAGGCCGCAAGCTCAGAAGCAGCTTCAAGTAGATCATGTTCTAACTGTTTAGCATCATTGGAAATATCGATGAAAATACGATCAATAAATCCTTCTGCCGTTTTGTTTACTTGAGACGAAATGACAATTGCATCAACTAACTCCTCCGTTAGAAGAGCGAGCTGAGCATTTGATTTCAAGCTCTCTGTAATTTTATTACTCATTAATTCTGCCTGGGCCGCAGCTTCATCAGAATTAGGAATGATATGAATCTTTTTTCCAGAAGGTGTATGTGCAAAATAAGGATTTAATTCCAGGGGCAGAAATGATGTCTCAGCATTCTCTTCAACCCCTAGAAGTTTCCTTTCGTGGTCTATTTCAGCAATTGGGATTGATGGATACAACTCAATATTTTGCTCAAGATCAACATAGTAGAATTTATCTGTAAGATAGATCCTTCCCTCATAATCACCTAGCTCAGGACTTATGTTGTACAGGAAGGCCGTTTCGCATCCAAGTTCTTCATCTGAAAAATGGGCATAGTAAAATGCGAGTAGATGAGACTCCATCAATGATATTAACGCCATAGAGGCATCCGTGGTGGAGAAATCAGCTGAAAGCATATCGCTATAAGCATCGGCAAAAGGTGTTTTAAGCCATGCTTCTTTTAATTCCTCTTCTCTCTCTTCATCCGAATAATCTTCTTCATCTTCTGATAGACCGCCGTCATCTTGATCGTAGTGAAGTTCAAGAATGAAAAAGAAATCTTCAACTGCTTTGAGCCAATATGATTTTAGCTTCGAATAATTTTCAACATTCTCGGAAAATAAAATCTTATATAGTGCCTGGTGAAAGTCATCAGAAAGCAACTGGCTATTGAAATCAAGTTTTAGATAATCTCTAAAATCAATAAGTCTTTCAGAATAGATTGCACTGAGATCAGCAGAGAGTTTTTGTAGTATTTGTCTTAAATCCATAATATTACCTATCGGTTCTTATAAAAAAAAAGGCCAAGAAAAATCTTGGCCTTTTTAAAAAAGAATGGCTGGGGTGGAGGGGATTGAACCCACGACCAATAGATTAACAGTCTACTGCTCTACCACTGAGCTACACCCCAGCATTTCTTAATGAATTTATAAGGATTTTCCTCGTTCTTGTCAATTGAATGTTAAAAAAAAAGTTAAGATTTGTGTCATCTAAACAAATTTTAGATCAATCTAAAATGATTAGTTGAGTTTTTTCCTCAAGTTTTCGACTTGGTTGCCGATAAGTTAGGTAGTGATGTGTCTTATTAGGCACTTATAAAGGATATTGGATGAACGAGAACTTACCAATTTTCCGCATTTTACGATTTATTACTCCTGATGAAATTGAGGAAA
Organism: Bacteriovoracaceae bacterium; assembly: GCA_965140515.1. Classification (GTDB taxonomy): domain Bacteria; phylum Bdellovibrionota; class Bacteriovoracia; order Bacteriovoracales; family Bacteriovoracaceae; genus JAGLCH01. Next base: position 766,030 of record OZ223251.1, read on the forward strand.
TGACCTCTAGCTCATCGGGTGGAGCTCAGGTTTCACTCACAAGTATTGCCTTAAAAAGAATAGCAAGTTTTGATGAGGAGGATAAAGAGGAAGATGATGGTGGTGCTAAGATTCTCCCGTTCACAACGGGAGCGAAGAAGGAGCGCCATCAGAGGGATTCAATTGATGAAGAGATTGAATCATTTGAAAAGCGGACTGTAGAGGCCGATAAAAGGCGAGAAGATGCTAAAAGATTGGCCACAGAGCGCAATGTCCACTTTAGCAGTGGTGGTGTTGCCTTTGAGGAAGAAGAGGTCGTAGATGAAAAACTAGACACTTCTGTGTTCATCTTGGCCGAGCAACGGAAGTTGAAAAAATCTCAAGAGAAATTAAAGGTTAAAGAGGTTATTGGTCTATATCAGAAAAATGCTGCAGTTTCGGTAGAGCAAGAAAAGAAAATCAATGAGGATATGAGTAAATCGACTTACTCAGGAGTATTGATAAACCGCCGCCGATTTTAGGTTCCAATACACTTTTGGATATACATCGCGTTAAGCATAAAAATGGGAGCTAGAAGCTCCCATTTCTATTATTGAACAATTGCAGTTCCTTCACTGCCTGGATATTCAATTTCATTGAGTAAGGTGTCTGGATTGGCCGTATTCGCGATATGGAAACTTTCCATTCCTGCTTCTAATAGCTTAAAGCCTTCCTCAATTTTTGGAATCATTCCACCTTGAATGATTCCTTCAGCGATAAGCGACTTCGCCTCTTCCATATTGATCTTATGAAAGCGAGAGTTCAGATCTTTGATGTCTTTAAATACTCCACCAATGGCCGTAACGAGAACAACTTTTTTGGCATTAATTTTCCTGGCCACCCAAGTCGCGATGGTATCGGCGTTGATGTTTAACATCATGCCATCGCCATTGCTCGAAAGCGGATTTAAAACCGGAATGAAGCGCTTTTCAAGTAGATGGTTAAGAAGGGTTGGGTTGATATCATCAACATCGCCAACGTAACCAAAATCTACTTCCTCACCATTGCTTCCCGATACTGCTTTAGGTGGTCGCTTGTGGGCCTTAACAACCCCAATTCCACTAGCAGCAGCAGCTGGCAGTCCTCTTTGGTTTAGGATATTAAGCACATTAGAATTAACAATTCCTGGAAGCACCATTTTCATGATTTCTAATGTCTTTTCACATGTAACACGTCTGCCTCCAACCATATTGGGTTCAATACCCATTTGCTTTGAAAGTTCAGATGCAATTGGACCACCGCCGTGAACGAGAATAATGTTCTCGCCGTGATCATATAGTTTCTTAACTGAGTCTGCGAGGTTTGCCAGTTGTTCCGGTGATTGAGTTACTTCACCACCAAATTTAATAACGATACAGCTCATTTGTAGCTCCTTTAAAAAAAGAGACGCGCCACCAAAGATGACGCGTCGTATATCCAAAAGTGTATTGGAACCTAATTATGGCCAGATACCGAAGTCGTCTAGGCCTGCTTGCTCATCGAGGCCAAACATCAGGTTCATGTTTTGAATAGCTTGACCTGAAGCTCCGCGAACAAGATTATCGATAGCGCAGATTGCAGCAAACGAACGAGTTCCATTAACTTCTTCTCTTAGGCTCCAGCCAACTTCAACCGTATTCGTTCCCGCGATATTTACAATTTCTGGAAATGCTTTTGGTCCAACTATGCGAACACATGGAGAACCTTCATAATAATCATTGTAGATTTTTTCAATTTGCTCTGGTGTCACTGATGGATCAACATCAACAATTGCATTTGATAAAATTCCACGAGTAAGTGGAGCTGACATTGGAATAAAGTCCACAGAAATATCTTTTCCACCCGCATCTCTGAGAGTTTGCTCCATTTCTGGCTGATGTTGGTGGTGAAGTGGTTTGTATGACTTCAAGTTTCTCGATCTTAATGGATGATGGGTTCCTGCTGATGGGTATACTCCTCCTCCAGATGAACCTGTTGGAGAAATAACTCTTACTTTCCCTTTTAGTAGCCCAGCGTTTGCAAGCGGAAGAAGACTTAGAGCGAGACCAGTAGGAAAACATCCAGGATTTGCGATGTAGTTGGTATTCTTGATTGATTCACGGTTTAGCTCTGGCAATCCGTAAACAAATTTATCAAGGTTTTCAGGGTTGGTGTGCTCTGTCGCATAGTACTTATTGTACTCTGAAACATCTTTTGTTCTATAGTCACCAGAGAAATCAACAATTTTTACTCCAGTTTTTAAAAGTTCTGGAACTTTTAAATAAGAAACTTTGTGTGGAAGACAAAGGAAAACAACATCTGCATCCTTAGCAACTTCTTCAGAAGTCAAATCCTCAAATACAAAAGGAAGACTCTTTCCAAAGTTCTTGTGAACATCACCGATGTTTTTTCCAACATGATCAATACTTGAAACCCTTAGAATTTCAACGTTTGGATGCTTTACCAGGCGTCGTACCAGTTCCGCTGCTGCGTACCCGGTTCCACCCATGATTGCTGCTTTAATCTTTTTCATTTGGCCCCCTAGATTCGGTTATATTGATAAAAAAAAGTCAATTTAGGTATATGCTCATTTATATCTGATTTTGGGGTGGTTGGGCAAAAAAATTGCTTGTTTTTCGCTAAGAAACTGGAAAAATAACCGATAGGATTACACTATTATTTCTTAAATTTAGGGGGACACAATTATGTGTGAATTCGAAAATTCCTTTGAAGGGAACGGCGTGCCGCCAATGAATGTCGCTTCACTTCTTGGAAAAGATCCTGACTCTATTCAAAGAGAAGATTTGTTACAGGTTATTAAGGACTTAGGCTTAGTGCAGATCAATCTCAATTACATCGGTTTAGATGGAAAGCTCAAGGAGCTCAAGGTTCCAATCAATGACATTGATTATGCTGAGCTTATTCTCGCACAAGGTGAGCGTCTAGATGGAAGTAGCGTTTTCAAGGGAATTGTCGAAACAGGCCAATCTGACCTTTATGTCGTTCCTATTTATAAGTCCGCATTTATTTCTCCTTTTGATGAAGATACCATGGGGATCTTTTGTCGATTCTTAAATAAGGATGGAGAGCTTGCTACTTATGTTCCTGAGAATATTCTTTTCAGCGCTCATAATGATCTAAAAGAAAAAACGGGGAAAGTTTTAAATGCACTCGGAGAGCTAGAGTTTTATCTTATCTACGATAAGGAAGATGCACTTTTTACTGGTCTTGAGCAGAGAGGCTATCACCAAGCTGCTCCATTTTCTAAGTGTTCCTCAATTGTAAATGAGATGCTTCGAATTATATCTGCTCTTACTGGAGCCGTTAAATATGCTCACTCCGAAGTTGGTTTCATTGACTCCATTAAGTCCGATGATCCAGAGCTTCATGGGAAAAGTTGTGAGCAGTTCGAGATTGAATTTCTTCCATGCCCAATTGACGAGATGGCCTATCATATCGCTCTTGGGAAATGGGTCATTCGTAACATCGCCTATAAGTGGGGATGTTCAGTAACATTTTCACCTAAGCTTGAAGAGGGTATGGCCGGATCTGGATTACACTTTCATCTAGAGGTTTGTGAGAATGGTAAAAACATTATGATCGAATCAAATGGAGAGTTGTCGCAAACTTCTAAGCGACTGATTGGTGGTCTATGCAAGTACTCATCAAGTTTGACAGCGTTTGGTAACTCTGTTTCAAGTGCTTACTTGAGGTTAGTCGCAAATCAAGAAGCCCCAACTCGTATTTGTTGGTCCGGCCAAAATCGACATGCGCTTATTCGCGTACCGCTAGGTTGGAATAGCGTTAGCGATATGGATAAACTAGTCAACCCGTCGCAGAAGTCATCATTTGTAGACCCTAAGGGATCTCGTCAAACGGTTGAACTTAGAAGCCCCGATGGATCTGCTCACGTAAGCATGTTGCTCGCTGGTATCACTGCTACAGCAATATGGGGACTGACAAATGACGATAGTTTAGCAGTAGCTGATAAGTACTATGTTGAAAAATTTGTAGGTCAAGAGCTAGAGAGCATTCCTGCAAGCTGCTTTCAATCAGCACAGGCAATTGAAGGAGAACGAAACTTTTATGAAGAAGTTGGTTTTTTCCCTTCTAATGTAATTGATTGGGTGATCAAAGAGTTGAAGTCTGAAAAAGATGAAAATATGAATGAAGTTTTTATCACTCTTCCTGCTGATAGACGTTTAAAAGAAACGCGAAAGCTAATGCATAAAGATTTACATAAGCAATAAAAGTAGGCCCTCTTTGAGGGCCTTTTTTATATCAGTGAATTGATTTTAAATTTCAGCAAGTCGAAGTCTATTGGTTTTGTAATGAATTCATTGCATCCAGATTCAATGGCCTTTGAAACGTGCTCTTTTTGAATATGTGCTGAAACAGCAATAACTGGGGTATGGATACCATGCTCACGAATTAGCTTAGTCGCTGTCAGTCCGTCCATAATAGGCATTTGAATATCCATCAAAATAATATCGTATTTATTTACGCCAATTTCTTTAACTGCGTCTTCCCCATTTTCAACAATTTTATAGCTAACACACAGGTCAGAGAAAAATTCTTCAAGAATCATTTGGTTAGTTGAATCATCTTCAGCAATTAAAATGTTGATTGGTCGAGTGGATAGAGTGTCTTTTATTTCAGCTACATCGAATTGAGATTGATCACTGTTTTCAAGATCCAGCATGATTTCTATAATCGTTCCACTTTTATTATCACTTTTTAATTCTATCGTTCCATTAAGGCTGCGCACCGATTTCTTGACGATAGATAATCCTAGTCCAGGACCTTCATAAATTGAAGTCCCTGCATGGTTTTTATGATTTTTCCCGCTTGGAAATAGTTGTTGCAATATTTTTGCATCGATCCCTGATCCAGTATCTGCAATAATGATTTTAATTTTTGTAGAGTCAAAAGTCTTAAATAACTGGATTACTTTAAGGCCGATTTCTCCTCGGTTGGTAAACTTAACCGCATTATTCATCAGGTTTATTAGTAATTGTCGAATTCTGCGAGGCTCGCTAATATAATACTTATCTAATCTCTCATCATATTCAAAAGTTAATTTGATATCATCAGATTTCAAACAGCTTTTATAAGACTCAGTGACTTCTTTGCAGAGATCGTATAACGAAAAATCCTCGTGTTGCTCTATTATCTCACCACTTTCAAATTGTGTTAAATCGATAATACCGTCAATCAGATGTAACAGATAATTTCCATTTCTTATGATTTGATCTGTATATTTATTAAATTTTTCTTCTGGTAGATCTTTCTCGAGTAGTTTTGCAAAACTAATTACAGAGTTCATCGGTGTTCTAAACTCATGTTGGACATTATCTAAAAACTGATGTTTTGCGCTATTTGCACGATCTGTTTTATTCATCTCTAGCTGAAGATCGTTCATTAGTTCATTGTTTTCAACAATTTGACTCTGAAGCTTAGAGACCGTTTCAGAAAGATTGGTAACCATCTTGTTAAAGGCATCTGCGATGGCACCGAGTTCATTTGATGCTGAAAAGTCAATTCGATACTGATAGTCTCCCTGACGGACTCTATTTGTCGCTTCATAGAGTTTTGCCAAGGGAATTAGGAGTAACTTTCGCAAGAGTATAATTAAGATAACTCCAATTAAGAGACTCAAAAATGATGCTCTCCAAATTGACCACTGAATGTAAAGGGATAGAGTGTGTTCAACCGATGATTTTGAGAGGAAAATTTTTACAAATCCAATTTCTTTTCCTTCATAGATAATTGGTGAAGTCGCTTCCACATAGTTATTTCCCTTTGGATCTCCATGAAGTGTCTTAACCTCGTCGCCATCTTTGACAAAACCCAAGATTGCCTCTGGAGTTATTGTTCCATATACTCGGATTCCAAGTGCGTTTTCATGAATTAGAAATGATCGCATTACATCGGTTTGAAAGCGAGTATTGATGTACCAAATCGATTCTTTTAGATCTACGCTTATTGCTTTCGCTTTTTGTCTTGCTTCATTAATGAGGTTTTCAAACATCCTCTCTTTTGCAATGTAGTACTGGATAGCTTCGACAACCTGCAGGGATGCAATGATCGCAATAATTACCGTAAAGAGGACAACAAAGCTAATTTTATTCGGTATTATTAATTTCATATCGCTTTATTCTCTGACCATTCTATTTACTGTTCCATCTTGTATCATCGATTGATATGCTCGCAATATTCTATCTGTTTGCTCTTTCGAAACACTTCTCTTTGCAAGTGCAAAGAACATCAAGTTGTCAGTCGTTATTTTATAGTCCGCGTATTCTAGAAATGAGGTCAGATTATCGCGTTTTATTTGGTCTTTAACCATAATCTCTGAATCAATAAAAGCATCAATTCTTTTATGCATCAGTAGCTGGAGGAAGTCTCTATTTTCATTTCCAATCATAATATCGAACTTGCCTGCTTTAAGTTCCTTGTCAAACTTCTCTCCGTAGAAGATGTCTTGAACTGCACCTAATTTGAATTTGTAGAGGTCTTCAAACTTTTTAATTTTGTGTCCCTCTCCAATGCGCATGACAAAAACTCTGATATCTTTTGTATAGTAGGGCGGAGTTAAATATTCAAGGAATTCCTTTCTTTCATCTTTCATTGAAACATGTGTTAGAAATCCTATTTTTCCATGTTTCGCCATTGATAGACATCGAGTCCATGGGCAAATCACAAATTTATACTTTACATCGGCCCGTTTAAATAACTCTTTAATGATATTGACTTCAAGTCCACGGAGTTCACCACCATCTCTGCCATCATTGATCAGAGGTGGCCAATGATCTACAGCAACTTGCACTGGAGATGCTGCGTATATTAAGTTTGAGACAATTATTGATAAAAAAATGAATGCTATACGCAAATTATCCTCCACGACTTATTCATGTTGTTATCGTAATTTACGACCTTCTAACTGAGATAAGATAGTTAAATTGAATTTAATTTTCTCTATAGATTGTACGAGTATAAATTGAATGCTCAATGGCCCGAATTCCGCCAGGATGGTAATTGCCAGAGTTTTTAATACCACTAAATGGTAGTCTAGCATTAACTGATATAGTTGGACAGTTTACATTGATTTGGCCACATTCCAATTCATCAGAACAGTAATTGATGAATTCATTATCTGAGGAATAGATTGAGGTTGTAAGTCCATACTCGCTGGCATTGGCAATTGCAATTGAATCTTCAACTGTTGAGAATGGAATGATCGTTAAGCTCGGGCCAAAAATTTCAGTTTGGATAAACATACTCGTTGGGTCGTATTTTTTTGCGAGATGGATCGACGGTGATACATAGTACCCTGGATTTTTTCTTTCTAAGATTTTCCCACGCATGATTTCTTCAAGCCCTTCTCGCTTTGCCATCCCTACGTATAGTAAATAATTATCCATCGTCCTCTGATCGAGTAGAGGGCCAATGGTTGGCGCAGGATTATCTAGGGGATGACCAATCGAAATCATTTTTGAAGCATCGTGAAATTTTGAAACAAATTCATCGAGCATGGTGGAATGTATTGCAAGAATTGAGGTGGATGTGCACCTTTGACCTGTTGTTTTAAAAGCCGCTTTGACAGTATCTGAAACAACTTTATCTAGGTCGATCCCTTTATCTACAATACAGGTATTCTTGCTTCCAAGCGCTAGTGAAACTGATTTTGATAAATCATCAGTAGCGTACTCGAGAATCATTTTTCCCACTTCTTTCGAACCTGTAAAAAAGATCCCTTTGCTTTCTTTTGCTCGAATCAGTCTACGGGTTAATTCATCATCACCAGCAATGAAGTTAATTACACCTGCAGGAAAGTCTGCTTTATGGAAACATTCAATAAGAATTTGGCCGGAATGTACTGTCTTCTCTGATGGTTTAAGGATGATGCTGTTACCTGCAAGCAGTGCTGCTACAATTTCTCCGTTGGGTAAATGTGCGGGCAGATTGGCCGGGCTTATAATGAGACATGGTCCGATGGGGCGTCGACTGATATGAGCATTTCCTCCTGGAATGAGATGATCAATATTTTGATCTTCAATTCTCTTTATCCCTTCAGATATTGAGATATCTACTTTACTGATTACCAATTGGACTTCTTCTTCAGCTTCAAGAATTGATTTCCCTGTTTCCAACGAAATACTTGAAGCAAAACGGTCTCTATTCACAATTACTTGCTCTTGATAGCGCTTCAACGCGTTAACACGTTGTTCCAGAGTCGTCTTGCGCCAGAGTTTGTAACCGTGTTCTGCTGATTCAAGAACTTTATCTACATGGGTATACTCAACGGGACATTGGTAAAGAAGAGTGTCTAGATCAGCGGGACAGAGACGTTCAAAGAACGTCTCTGCTGAATTCCTGCCAGATACTGGTGAGAGATTAAAAGATCCTTCATAGTAGTTGCCTAGCAGGGGTAATTTCATTTTGTGCTCCTAAATTACTTAACAACCTCAAGAACTGTTTTTTCAATGATAGTCATAATATCATTAATCTGTTCATCGGTAATAGTAACTGGAACTAGGAAACGAATTCTTGTAGGGTTCCTTCCTGCGGTAAAACTGATCACTCCGTTTTCAAATAGTTTCTTAATGAAATCTTTTGAAACATCTCCACCTGCATCTCCCACTTCGAATGAAAGCATTGTTCCGACGCCTCCGATATGGCCGATCTTTCCAGAACAGCTTCCATCTTTTAGACTTTGAATCCCGTCGATGAAGTTCTTTTCAATTTGAGCAATTCTACCGCTTTCACCGTAGAAACCGCCATTTTGAAGATAGTTGATTGTTTTACTTGCTGCATTTAGTCCTGCCACTGAACCATTAAATGTTCCAGCGATAAGTCCTGGTTTTGGACTTAGCTCAGTTGAAAAGAGAACGCCACAGCCTTGGAGTGCTTTTCCAACAGTCACGATATCTGCGTACTCATCTAGCTCAAACATTTGGTGAGCGAAAAGTTTGTGAGTTCTACCAAAAGTTTGAACTTCATCGAACCAAATATAAACTCCTTTCTTTTGGGCCCACTTACAAACAGCGTGGTACCACTCTTTTGTTCCGTAGATAAAACCACCTTCACCTTGGACAACTTCCATCATAATGGCACAGTATTGGCCTGGTGCTTTTGCCCATACTGCATCGAGAGCATCAAGTGTTTTGATGATCGCATTTTCTGGGTCATTTTGGTCAAAGTGTGGAACTCTTTCCACTTCGATTTTTTCTGGCATATCTTCGCGGTACCCAGCATTCGCAGTAATATCTTGTGTCGCAACAGATCTACCTGCAAAGCACTTATCAAATGCAATAAGCTTGTAGTTTGGAGCTTTCTTTTGCCACACTAGCTTTAGGGCAGTGTCATTCGCGAAAGATCCTGATCCCGCAAACCAAAAGTGCTTAAGCTTTGATCCTTTAACTGCTTCAAGAATGGTTTCTGTTGCCTTGTATGCTTCTGTATAAGGCTGAAGGTTCCCACACATCACAACGTCTTTTGTTGCGGCCTCGAGGTGAGCTCTTGTGTAGAGTGGGTGAGAGTGCCCTAGAAGATAGACTCCGATTGCTCCGATAAGATCGTATTTTACAGATCCATCGACCAATTCAACAAAAGCACCGTTCCCTTTTCCACTTGCGACAAAGTCGTAGAATAGTGGTTTGTCTCTAAGTACTTTGTAGTTCTCAAGAATTTCTGCTTGGACTGCACTCTTGTCAGGATCTGAACCTTTGATCGAATCGATCTTTTGGTGTTCAGATTGAATGAGCTCAACAAGCTCGTTGATTTTGTTTTCGATTTCGGTAGTCTTAATTCCAAAGTTCATAAGTGTCTCCCTCAGGTGACAGGGAATATTAGTTCCCTTGATTTATTTTTAGGGTGATATGATAATTATTTCATGGAAGATAATAGCTCAAAACCAAACATTAAGTCACTAGAATCGTTGTACCTTGAGAAGGATTTTGAGGGGGCAAAGAACTATATTTTGAAGCATAGAGATCAGTTCGATTCTGGACAATTTCACTACAATTTAGGAACTCTTCACGCCAAACTTGGTGATTACGCTGTAGCTAGGTTTCACCTAGAGAAAGCGGTTAAAGAAGGATACGTTGGAACGAACGGTGTCTACAATCGATTTGTAGTAAAATCAATACTTAAGACAAATGATGTAGGGAATTCACCGCTTTTCTGGGATCGTTTTTTGACGCAGAGTAAAGAGCTGCCTGTGGGGGCTTTCTTGGGAATGACGTTACTGTTGGTCTTGATTGTCGGTGTGCTCGTTCGGTTTAAGCTAATTGTGAAAAAAGCGATCATCATACCACTGATTTTGTTGACCATTGTTCCAGTTGGTTTTCACTACTTTTACTTAGATAAAATTGAAGTGGCCATTTCTCTTAAAGATATTCAGTTGCGAGAGGGGCCATCTAAGATCTATTCTGAGACTTCTACTATTAAGGCCGGTGCAAAAGTTATTACCGGTGAAAGAAGTGGGGAATGGATTTTTATCAAAGCCCCGCTAAAATTTGCAGGTTGGGCACATCGCGATACATTGGGATTTTTATAAGGGATATTCATGACAAGTTATGAAACGAGAATAAAAGAGTCGATTGAAAATGGTCAGGCATTACCTGAAAAATTGGATATCAATACTCTGAAGTATTTTTGGCAACTGAGTCCTTTTACAAAGAGTCGCAAACATACCGTTCCACGTTTTCTTTCTAAGCTTAAGGTAATGCAAAACTTCTCAGACATGGAGTTGAAAGTTTTATCAAAGTATCTTCATCACAGAACATTTGCTCCTGATGAAGTTATTTTTAAGCAAAATGAAGATGGAATTGGTTTCTACTTCCTATACTCTGGTCAGGTAGATATTTTTGTACCAGCAGACGATCCGACTCTTGATAATGAAGAAATCGCAGATATCAAGCGCCATATCGTTACCCTTGAAAAAGGGGAATATTTTGGCGAATTGGCACTACTTCAAGAGAAGAGTGTGAGAAGTGCTGAGTGTGTTGCCAAAAATGTCGTGGAGTTATTGGGAATATTCAAGCCGGATGTTGAGGAGTTAATTAAACAGCATCCAATTGTCGCGGCTAAATTGCTGCAATCAATATCAATGATTATTGCAAATCGGCTGTATTCAATTACCAGAGAAGTCGGTGAGCTAAAGTATAAGATTTGTCAGATGGAAAAAAATAGTGGAAGCAAAAAAAGCTAGTTGGAAATCGATAGAAAGACTCAGGATGATTTTCTTTTTATCGGTAATCATCTCAATCCTATCGATACTTTATTTTCTGCCTAGAATTACCATTCCTTTGGGAATGGCCTACATATCTTTTCTCATTTTAAGACCTTCGATTCCTTGGTTTCGTAAGTTAGGCGTAAGAGAGGGATGGGCATCCCTCATTGTTGTTTTAATTGCACTTTTTTGTGTGATTTATCCAATCGTAAAGATGGCACCAGCTATTGTTGACGACGCTGATCGAATTCAATATTACCTTCCTAAGGTAGAGAGTTATATAAAGACAAATTATCAGTCAATTCAAGATGTTGTGAAACAGCGCACTGGGTTTGATATTGGTAATAAGGTGTTAGTGGGGGTACTAAATTCTGCAAATAGCGCCACTAAAGCTCTGTTGAGACATTTACCAAATTTTATTACATCAACTCTCGAATGGTTTTTCGTTGTTCCGCTATTTTTATATTTCTTTTTGAAGGATAGTCGCGGTATCCGTGATGGACTATTGAAGATTGTTCCAAACTCAATTTTTGAAAAGTACTACAACCTTACCTATCAATTTAACAAGAAGCTCGGTGATTATATTTTCGCTAAATTTATTGAGGCCACAATTATTGGTATCTTGATAACAGTGGGATTAATCATCTTTGATGTTCGCTTCTCAATTCTATTCGGTATCATTGCCGCAATTACAAATATTATTCCATATGTTGGCCCGGTGTTAGGGGCCATTCCTGGAATTATCTTTGGGTTAGTGGAATATGGGGCAAGCAATCCATCTTTTGGAGCTGTTGTTGCCGTATACTTTGTGGCGAATGTTATTGATTTGGGCCTTGTTTTTCCCATTTTGGTATCTAAACTTGTTGATTTACACCCTGCAGTGGTCGTTATCAGTGTTATTTTAGGATCTCAATTTATGGGAATGGGTGGGATGATTATTTCAATCCCAATGGCGGCAGCTTTCAAGCTAATATTAAGCGAGATTTACAAAGAATTATTTGTTGCCGGACGCCGACTTTAATACCTTCTTCTTTACGGAATCGCCCTCTAAATGCTAAGCTTTATAAAAATAAAGAGGGAACTTAATGAAGAAATATCTAGCTAGTATTATTATCTTGTTGCTTTTGGCGGGATGCGCCTCAGATGAGGAAGGAAAATCACGTACTGAAGCTGAGTTACTTTATAATGAAGCAACACAATTAATGGAAGATGGTCGTTATCTACAGGCCACAGAGTATCTCAATCAAATTCGCTCTCAACACCCTTATAGTTATTATGCAACTCACGCAGAATTGAAACTGGCGGATATTTATTTTTTACAAGAGAATTTTATAGAGGCAGCAGCTGCTTATACTGTCTTCCGCGACTTACACCCAAAGCACAAGCAATCTAGCTACGTACTATTTAGAATTGCTGAATCTCATTACATGCAACGCCCTAGTTCAATTGATAAAGATTTAGAGCCTTGTTATGGTGCCATTAAGTATTTTGCAGAACTTCTGAAAAAATATCCAAGATCAACTTATACCAAAGACTCAATTAAAAAAATTAATAGCTGCCGCGATATGATTGAAGGTCGCGAAAAGTATATCGCTGACTTTTATTTTAAAACGGATCACTACTCAGCCGCTAGATATCGATGTTTAGACGTTATCAAAAATTACAAGACTCCAGCATTGCGAGACCATTGTGTTGAGCTTGTTCTTAAGTCATCACTTGAGCTCAATGAGAAAAAAGAGTGTGTGAAATATTATCACTTACTCAAAGGCGAAGTCTCAAAAGAAGGAGTGTCAAAGATTTCTGCACTCTATCAAAAATGTCAGTAGTGGAGAAAGGAATGAAGGGAACGCAGACTGAGGAATTACTTAAAAAAGGAATTGAGTGTTTCAACCGTCAGGATTATGGAAAAGCTCAAATGATTCTCTCCGATCTTATTGAATCTGACGGATCTAACGTTGATGCATTTTTCTATCTCGCTAATATTTTTCATATTAAAGGTGAAATTGGAAAGGCCATTAAGGCATTTAATAGAGTTTTGGAATTAGAGCCTAACCATACCGATGCATCAATCAGTTTATCTGTTCTTTATAATGACATTGGTCGCTATGAAGAGGGCGATCGTGTTTTTAAGCAAGCTAGTGAAAGAGTTAAAAGCGCTAGTGCTGATGGCGGTATCCATGATGCTCACATCAATAAGATGTTTGCGGGTAAGCACTTCGAACTTGCTGAACTTTACATGACTTACAATCGTTTTGATGAGGCTTTATTTGAATACAACAAAGCGATTGGACTGTGTCCAGATGATCTGGAAGCGCGAATTAAAATCGCCAAAGTCTATGCTAAAAAAGGATTTGTTTCAAAAGCATTTGATGAGCTTCGCACTTTAAAAAATGAAAATCCCGCTTATATTCCCGCCAGAATTGCTCTCGGTGTATTGCACTATGGGAATGGAAATGTACTAGAGGCGCAGGCGGAATGGGAAAGGGTTTTGGCCAAAGAGCCTGGTAATGAAGAGGCCAAAATGTATTTGAACCTCTCAAAGACAGCGACCGAAACAAAATTGAAATAGACAAAATATCATCATAGTATAAAAAAAGGGCCCCGTGTGAAGCCCTTTTTATTATGATCTTTTCTTAATTAAACTACTGAACTTGTAGCTCTGGACGACGCTCTTCTCTTTGTGCATTAACTTCAACAGTTGGAGCCGAAGTTTCCTCAACATTTGTTCTTTTTGAATCGTCAGATGTATAGGCAACAATGTATTTCTTAAGATCTAAGTACATTGGATATCTTACTTCTAGCTTTGAGTCTTGAAGTACGATTTGTCTCGCCACTTTACTCTTGTTGTTAATTACGATTGGTGCTTTAAGATTAGCAGTCATCTCTGTAACAACTTGAGGAATAGTTAGAATTGTATAAATGCTTGCAGCTCCTAAGTCTTCAAGTTCTAGACTTGTAAACTCCGCAGGAACAAGCTTCACTGTGTAATCAGGCTTAAAAATCTTTGGCTCAATAATTGGGAATGCGATGGCGGCATCATCAACTGCTTGTAGCCATAGAATGAGAGTCTGATCTCCTGGGTCGACGACAAAAAATCTTTTTAAGTTGTCAAAACCAAGGATTCCGTCTTTGAAGTTAATAACATCATCCTTGTTAACTTCAAGTTCTCCGAATCGTGTCGTTTGAATTTTCACAAATTGCCTCCGTATGTGAGGGGTATAGAATCCCCGCCTCATGATTCTAGCAGGCAATAGAGCGAAAGAGCAAGCGGGAATTTATTTCTTGTGGAGTTCTCTAGAAAGCTCTGAAATTTTAGATAGATCGGCCTGTGAAGCCTCATTATTTTGATCTTGAATAGCTGCGTAGACCTCTTCGCGGTGAATTTTGGTCTCTTTTGGGGCCTTGATTCCAAGACGAACCTGTTTCCCCTTAATTTGTACCACAACTATCTTGATGTGATCGTCAATGGCAATACTCTCTCCGAGCTTCCTTGTCAAAACTAGCATTTTATTAAACCTCTTTCCGGAACCTTCCTGATTCAAGTATCCATAAAGTTCCTAACCCATATAGTATGGCGTCCCACAAAAGGCAAGCAAAAAGTAAATATTTACACGTTATAACCGGCCAGAAACGATGGGTCTATAGCAAAGCTCAAGAATTTGAGGGAGATGCTAAATATAAAATATTTATCGAAGAAAGTTCAATAAACTCTTATTCATCATTTGGTGCGAAGATTGATATGTGGTTTCAAGAATGCTTTTTTGTTTGTTGATATCTGTGAAAAGTTCCGCAATATCTGCATCCACCAAATAGCTTTTTCGCTCTGCGTGATCAATGTTTTCTGCTTCAATAGAAGTCTGTGCGCTCTCCACAGAGTTGTAAATTGATCCGACTCTAGTTCTTAGTGTGATCAATCGTGAAACTGCTGTGTCGAATTTGTCGAGGAGATCTTGAATCAGGGTTGAATCATTATTTTCAAGCCCAGACGCAAGCCCTGAGAGAAGGGTAAAAATATTCTCTCGGTTTGTGAAGTTCATCTCACCTTCGGCAATTTCAGGTTCTTCTGCTGATGCAATTTTTCTGTAAATATTATTTTTATCTTTTTGCCCCTCAAATTCGGGGATTTTTTCTAGTGGATGCTCAAGCTTATAGCTCTTGTCCTCGTTTGAAGCGAAGAAAATTTCCTTACCTGTTAGATTGATCGGAACAAAGAAGTCTTTAGAAACTTCTAAGTTCATCTTTCCATCATCGCCTTTATAGTCTCCCTCTGGAGTGAAAGGTTTGGTTAGGGTAGAGTGTCCCGCAAAAATAAAGCGTGAACCAACCCTTTTATTGGCAATGGCAAGAGCTTGATTGCGTAGCTGCTTGATTTCATTTGCAACATTCTTACGAATATTGCCATCATAAAAGTCTGATGACTGAGCGATTGCAATCTCTTTCGCTTTATTTAGAATATCAGTCAATTGTTCAATTGATTTTTCTGTTGCATTTAATTGAAGTAGACCAAAGCTACAGTTTCTCAAGTATTGCTTGTTATCGCTTGAGATCGCTCCAATATTAAGGGCTTCGATATTACTAACTGGATCATCCGACGGACGAGTGATGCGCTTAAGAGATGCTCCCTTAAGCTGTAGATTTTCAAGTTTAGACTTCGCTTTATTTAAAGCGAACTGAAGACTTGCTGTACTACTATTTTCCGACACTCTAGTCATCTAATCCTCGCTATGGGAGTAATCCCAGAACTGTTCTAAACATTTCATCTGCAGACTTAATAACCTTGGCAGATGCATCGTATGCTTGCTGATAGCGAACCATATTTGCTGTTTCTTCATCGATCGAGACACCTGAAAGTCTTTCTCTTAAGGCCTTCGTTTGAGCAAGAATTCCATCTGATTGCTCACTATCAAGGGATGCCTTTCCTGCTTTCATCCCTACTTCTCCAACCATTGAGAGGAATTTTTCTTCGATGGTTGTACTTCCATCGTCCAAAATCTTCTCATGCTGAAGTTTTGAGATACCAATCGCAACACGGTTGTCACCTGGGCTGTTAGGTTCTAATGAAGTTACAATATTTGATAGATCATCTTTAACGCTGTCGCTGAGATCAATCATCAGTGCCGCGCCATCACGTTGGATCGGATCTTTGAAAAAATCCAGACCAGTCGTTGGTCCCTTTTTATCCATCATTGCTGGCTTACCATTCTCGTCAATTTCAATTGTTCTACTGACGAAACCACGTCGGTGTACCGCGTTTGTGGTTTTCATAAATTCATAAGCTAGATCATCGATACCGCTTTGAAGCCTTTGAATATCTTCATTTCTAACTTTAAGAAGAGATGTAAAAGTCCCGTCCACAAACTTATTTGTAATTGGGTTATTCGGGCGGTTTTGAAATACAACCTCAACAGATCCGGCCATGTTATTTCCAGAGTCTTCTTTTGGATTTGTTAGAACCGCTAGTTTCTGATATTCACCACCTGATACGAGTGTTCCAACTCCGCGTGCTGAGATATTGTAATTACCACGCTCATCAACATAAGTATGAATCTTAAAGAATTTTGAGAGGTCACGGATTGCAAGATCTCTTTGATCTCTCAAGTCTCCTGTTTCCGCATTTACAACTTCAAGAGACGCGATTTTCTTATTTAATGTCGATAGGTGCTCAACTGTTTGATTGATCCCTTCAACGTCCATCAACAGTTTTTGATCAACGTTACGGGCAATTGAATCGACTGTATTTCTGATTCGATGAAAATCTTTTACAACGAGAGCGGCATTATCTCTAACTACTGAACGAATAGTTTCATTCTCTGGCTGATTGGCCAGATCTCTAAAAGAGTTATAAAAACGATTTAGAATTTTGTTGAGACCTTCGTTGTCGATTTCATTAAAAATATTTTCAACTTGTTCTAATTGAAGTGAGCGCTCTTGGAAATATTCGTGTTCTGAGATTGAGGCATTTAATCTTTTTTCGATAAATTCATCGTGAACGCGGTTAACATTAACGATTCTTGCCCCTGTACCATGAATGAGTCCACCCTTTGAAATAGGGGTGTTGGAAGTCTGTACGACCCTTTGACGAGAATATCCCTCTGTATTTGCATTGGCCAAGTTGTGCCCTGTTGTTTCTAAGGATTTCTTAGAAACATTTAGCCCTGAGACTCCAATGCTTAATAGATCTGCCAAAACTTACCCCTTCCTAGGTGTTTGCACATTTAACATCGACTCTAGCGTCTAATATTAATACTTCCTGTATTTGTTGTCTCTGTTCCACTTGCGGTGTAAACAGAATACTTCTTTTGTCCTAATGCTTCTTCGCGAATAGTACGAAGTGAATCAATTGCTTTATTAATAAAGATTTGATTCTTTTTATTCTGCGCCTGAATTTTTTCAATAATATCAATTAAAAGTGAATTAAATTTGAACAGGTGTTGTTCTTCCTTTTCTGGTTCAATATCACTCATGGCCTTGAGTAGTTCAGAAACATTTCTGATAATTGTATGTTTCTTTCCTGATTCACTGGCCAGCGCTAAGTTAACCTTTCCAATTAGGTTTTGTCTCAGCTGCTCAAGGTTTCCAATGTGATTAATTAACTCTTGCTTCTCCGCGATGATCATATCCAAGCGATCTAGATCATTTTCTAAAAGACATGTATACTCATCCGACGTTAAGTCGAAGAGATCGGCGTGTCTTTCGCAGAACATTCTCCATAAATCAGTTACCTGAAAATAGAGTAGTTCAAGCTTATTAGGAACCTTTTTCACCGTTAACTCCTAGTAATTAGAATTCGGTCTTAAGCATCTTGTCTGCGATTGCTTCATAGTCAAAGTTGTAATTACCTTGAGCTATTTGCTCCTTAAGCTTTGCAATCTTTTCACTCTTATCAATTTCTGGAGCAGTATCAACTGCTTTCTTGATACGTGAAAAATCTTTTACAGCGTCAGGAATCGCAACTTTTGCATCGCGCTTCGTTTTCTCTAGCTCAGACTTTCTAACGTCGTCAGTTCTTTTAAGATCGACGTTTTTGATTCTGTTGCTAACTTCTCCTCTTTTGTGGTAGCCGGAGAGAATGCCTGAATTGCTAGCTGGATTGACGTTATTCATTTGTGTCCTCCTTGTGGTATTGAGTAATACCGACACGGTTACCGGAATCATCCTGATCCGGCATCATCTTGATTTCATTTTGTTCTTGCTTTTCGCGGTAAAGTTCAACCGCTTTCTTTAATGGCATGCGGGCCTTTTGCTGTGCCTCATGCGCATTATAATTAGCTTCAGTTCTCATTTCCTTAGGGTAGATTTGATCGAGGATCATCTTCTGTACCCCAAGTCCGCCACCCTGGTTTGACATGGCATCTGCGCGTTGGCCTGACTGAAGCGATTGATAGAATTGGCTCTCAGGAGAGTCTGGAGTGCTCTTTCCAGCTGTTTTATTCATCTGTTCGAGCATCATTTGGGCAAACATCTTCTCCATTCCTTGCGCAACATTCTTGTACGCTTTAGGAATGTACTTATCATCAGTCTTTTGGGCGACTGGTTTTCTAAGGTTTAAAAATGAAGCTTTAGTGATGTTATTTGCCATTAAACTTCCTGTTTTTTCGGCGACAGAACCACTCCTTGGTCCCAACCGACAACTTATACACTACTATTATACCATCAAAACTGAAAAAAAATCCAGCTTGGCCCTTTAGATCAGCTCAATTTCTCCGATAAGGGCCCCATTCCTCTTAAGTGCTTGAAAAATGGCGATTAAATCCTCTGGGGTGGCCCCAAATGCGTTGAGACTCTCAACCAAATCTTTCAATGTGGTCTTTTTTTCCACAAAATAGAGTGCCCCAGGCTTGGAATCCTTCTTATCTTTCTCCCCTCCCACCTGAATTGTGAGGTCTCCATGGCTAATTGCCACAGGCTTTAGGACAATTTCTCCACCGGCCACAATTGTTCCTGTTCTCTCATTAATCACAATTTTGGCGATAGAGTCTGTATATACTTTAAAGTTTTCAACAATTGCCATTAGCTGAACAACTTTTCTTTGATAATGAACTGGAATGATCAGATCAACCGTTGTTGCATCTCTTGCTGTCGCATATTTTCCACCTAACTCTTGATTGATTGTTTTTTCAATACGCGCAGCTGTGGTGAAATCTGGATTGTTCAAACTAAATCTTAGCGATGTCTTTTTGTGAAAGTTTACATCGAGTTCTTTTTCTACTGTTGCCCCACCTGGAATAAGTCCTGTGGTTGCAAACTTGGAACCCTTTTCTAATCCACCAATTGAAAGTGGACCATTTGCTACCGCATAGATCTGGCTGTCTCCACCTTTGAGTGGAGTTACGAGTAGGGTTCCTCCAGCAAGCGATGAGGAGTCTCCAATTGCTGAGATGGTAACATCAAGTTTTTGTCCAACGCGGGCAAAAGGTGGAAGTTTTGCAGTAACGATAACAGAGGCGACATTCTTAGAAGTGACCTCTCTCTTTAAATTGAGACCAAGCTTCTTAAACATTTTGATCATTGATTGGTTTGTAATCTCTGCGCCACCGTCGCCAGTACCATTAAGGCCAATTACAAGACCGTAACCAATTATTGGATTTTCTCGCACACCTTTAACTGTCACCAAATCTTTGAGTCGGCTCGGTCCAGCAAATGCTGTTATTGTTGTTAAAAATAGAAGAAGAGTTAAAATCCGCTTCATTGGCCACCTACCTAATAACCTGAATGGTTGTTTCTAAAAAGTCATTTGAATCAATTGTATCATCTGGCCGAATATCTTTCTTGGCCACAAGTGCTTGAACTTCAATCAAGCGTTTTCTTTTCTTATAAAGTACGTTTTTCTGCGCTTTGATCAGCATGTGATCTCTATTGATTTCTTCCATGATGATAGAAGTGAAGCGGTCATAAACCTTGTCACGATTACTATCCTTCGTTTCTTCATCCATGTTCGATGCATCTGCATTATCTCCTGCATTCGCATCAGCAGCAGGCGCAGCTGGGGTCCCATCTTTTTTCTTTTTAGGTACAAGTGGCGGAAACATTCTTTTGAGCTCCATTGTGATCTCATTTTTAAGTTTCCCTTGGACATTGATCAAAACAATATCCCCAATTTTTCTAATTTTGTCAGATGAGAATAGGTAATTATCATTACCAGTCCCTGCCCATAAACTCCCATCAGATCCATTATCTACAAGATCATCTGCTCTATAGCGTTTTTTCTCTTGCGGAGTTGTTTTATAGTACCTCTTAACAGTAGGTTGAATTGACTGCTGACTATTTGTTGTTGGCCCAGAGTATCGTCTTTGAGCTGATTGAGGTCTTTTTCTGTACTGGTCAAACCGTCTATCGCTGTACGCACTTCCCTTGCGTTGACTCTCATACTCTTTATCCATTTGGCGATGCATATTATTAATAAAGCTTGAGCAACCGCCAAGCAAGAGTAGAAACGATAATGTTAAAAGAGATAGCGTAATTCTCATAGTTCAATAACAACCTTATTAAAGTCGACAACTCGACCTGTCAGCGTTTTTTTGCTGTTCAACGTTTTTAATTGTATGACTTCTCCAAATTTCCCCATTCTCATAGGAAGGGCCTTTCCATTTAGTTGAATCCCTTTTGACTGCAAAGTAATTGTCGCAGGAACTCCAATTTGAACTAATGGAAGTGAGGAGATATCTGATTTTTTTAGTACTTGACCACGAGTTAGTGGGCGATTCAGACGGTAGTGAACGATTCTTTTGATAT
This sequence comes from Bacteriovoracaceae bacterium, assembly GCA_965140515.1. Classification (GTDB taxonomy): domain Bacteria; phylum Bdellovibrionota; class Bacteriovoracia; order Bacteriovoracales; family Bacteriovoracaceae; genus JAGLCH01. The sequence continues at coordinate 786,974 of OZ223251.1, forward strand.
CAGTAAATAGCCGCTCTGGATATGATGTATAAACTTCTGTTGCAACAAACTGCTTCTTACTTAGTTCCGTAAATGTACTTGATAGGTGGTTTCTTGCTGCAAGTCCTTTTACCTTTGTCTCCAAAACTCCTGTGATCCAATAGGTTTTATCCTGTCCACTGATTGGGTTCGTTACCGTTACTTTTACCGATTTCTTACCAAGAGATCTGCTCGTAAGATCAGCAGTAAAGGATTCTATTGCATCCATTGTTATGACGCGGTTATTTGATGATTTTAAGTCACTCCAACGGATATCATTGCTCATTTCAAGTTTACGGTTTAAGGCATTTGAAAGGGAGTCTATTGTGATTTTAGCCGGCGCTACTTCAACATTTGGCAGATCATCTTTGAGATATGATGCTGATATTGTTCCTTCAAAGTCTACAAGTGACTTAATAAATTGAAGCTGTGTTTTATCATCGCAGTTTGTTTCTTTGATCACATCACTGGATTTAATCTCATTTTTAGAGAAATAGAAAACTTTATCCCATGTCTTTATATGGCAATCAGCAGCGATAGATTTCGCTGCATAGATTAGAACTAAAAGTGAGATAATGTTTCTAAGCTTCATTTGTTACCTTAGATTGTTTACCGTTTGCAGCATTTCATCCGCTGCTTTCATCACCTTCGAGTTAAGCTCAAAGGTCCTCTGTGCCTTAATTAGGCCTGTCATCTCATTCATTATATTGACGTTTGATGCCTCCAGTTGTCCCTGTCTAATCAGACCTGTGTTATCTTGGCCTCCGATGGATTCAATGTAGTTTCCGCTAGACTGAGTCATTCTGTAGAGGTTACCACCCATTGATTTAAGGCCTACGGGATTCACAAACATAAATACTGGAATTTGCCCAAGGTTTTGAGGTTCTGTTTGTCCGTTTAAAAATGCTTCTACAACACCTGTATCCGTGATGTTTACACTTCTTGTAGTTGGTGGAAATTGAATCGTTGGGTAGACCTTATATCCTCTAGAATTAACGAGTGTCCCCGTACTATCAACGTTAAATGATCCATCTCTTGTAAAAGCAAGACTTCCATCGTTCGTAATGATGCCGAAAAAACCATCACCATTGATTGCTAAGTCAAATGGATTATTTGTAATACTTAATGATCCTTGTGAAAATACTTTCCTTGTCGCAGAAACCTTTGTGCCACTTCCGACTTGTACTCCAACGTTGTACTGAGTTGTGCTGCTTGATCTACCGCCGGCCTCTGTAATGGTTTCATACATGAGGTCCTCAAATTCAACACGAGACTTTTTAAAACCAGTGGTGTTTGAGTTCGCAATGTTATTGGAAATAGCATTGATATTTGCGTCTTGTGCTGCCATTCCCGTTGCTGCAGTATTGAGCGCTCTCATGACTGCAAAGGCATCAACACTTGATAGAATAAAAAGAAGTAGGGTTATTCGTTTAAAATTTTGCAATTTCATTCACTCCTTTTTGGGCGATGGTATCATACGCCTTTAATGCACGTTGGATCGTTTGGAAATGTCTTGTTGCTTGTATTAACGAAGACATTTCACTGACAGCATTTACGTTCGACTCTTCAACAAAGCCTTGTCTCACCGAAGCCTCAATTGGGGCCTTTGAGATATTCTTCACATCGTTATTGATAAACATGGCATTGCCCTCTTTACGAAGGGCATGAACATCATCAAATTCAACTACTGAAAGTTCTCCAATCTTTTGACCTTTTTGAAAGATCTCACCAGAGAAAGTCACAGATAGTTGTGAGTCAGATTCAATTTTAATTCTTCTTTCCTGCGGTTTTGCTAGGTCGCCTTCAGTAAGCTGGGCGGGGTCAATTTTTGAAAGAACCGGATAGCCTTGATTTGTAACTAGGTATCCCTCTCCCGAAATAGTAAAGGTTCCGCGTCTGGTGTAGCGAATCCCATTTGGAGTTTGAACTTCAAAGAAACCTTTTCCACTGAGAGCGATATCAAGAGGATTTTGAGTGGGGCGAAGTTGTCCTTGAGAAAAGTCGGTATAGCTTCCATCAATCTTCACTTGCGCATTTTCTGAGCCATAAGAGCGATAGAAATCATCTGGACTCCACTCCTTATTGGGGAGATCAACCTGATCAATTCCCTTTGAAAATGCTGTGAGATGTTCCTTAAAAACCAGCTGATCCTTTTTGAATCCTGGTGTATTGGCGTTAGCAACGTTATTCGCAATAGTATCAACATTGCGTTGTTGAGCAATCGCGCCAGATACAGGAACCCAGATGTTTTTCAAAGTGTACCCTCCTAGTAGCTCGTGCCCTCATGGCACTACACTTCTTCCAGTTAAAATCATACCCCTTCGGGTGCCAACATATCTACACTAGGCAAAAATTCCCCGGCAGATTCTGCTCATTTTGCCCCCTTATAAATTGGTAACTTAAGTGGTACTCTGATAAAGAATTAGTAACTTACAACTCATGTTGAGTTTATGAACTAAATTGATGGTGTCAAAAATGTGACATGTCGAGGTGGTAAATGGGAAAAAAAGTATCCCCAGATAGCTTTGAAGGGGCCTTAGAATCTTTGGAGCAAATTGTTGAATCCTTAGAAAATGGTGAGTTACCTCTTGAAGAGAGTATTAAGAAGTTTGAGGACGGGGTTGCTCTCTATAAAACGTGTAAAAAGAAGCTTTCAGAAGTAGAAAAAAAAGTTGTTAAACTTACTCAGGATCTTAAGGAAGAGGAACTTTAGTTAATGGTTTTTCCTTCATTCCTAAGATTAATCACTTATCTCATTATCCCAATGATTCTTTTGGGATGTTCATCTTTCAATAATCAGCAGCATTCTCCAAGAGATTTTGGTGTTGTAGTAGATGTCGGGGCTCACCCCACTGCTTCACTAGAGATTTCTAATGAGGGGGGGGAAGGACCTGTCATTGCTGAAAACGATGACTATGTAGATCGCCAAGAGAAAAAGGCCAAGAAGGTCACTGCCATCGTATTCGGACCGGGAGGAAATAGAACTGCTGCGCATGTCTCTTTTATCAAAGCGATGGAGCGCCATAAGCTGTCGGCCCATATTGCAACAGGTTCAGGATTAGGGGCCGTGGTTGCTACGCTATACGCCAGTGGGCTTCGTTCAGATCGAATTGAGTGGTTTTTTTATAAGTTCTTTAAGGAAACTAAGGGATATCAATTGTTTAGTTCCAGCTGGGTTGATGTGGTTCAAAAGGTCTTGAGAGAGGAGTTTGGGAAAAGAAGGATTGAAGAGCTGCCAATCGCTGTAATTATTCCTCTCTACGATACTGAGGAACGACGAGTGCAATATTTCTCCAGGGGTCCCATTGTTGAGCTGTTAACAGAAAATTTAAAATTGAGTCATAACCGTCAAAGTCGTTTCTTGAGCTCTTTTCAATGGGAGATTCTTCCCATTCGTTTTTTGAAGTCATACGGCGCTGATGTTACTATTGGCGTAAATGTTTTGGGTAATGAAGTGCTTTTTGATCATTGGGATGATTATTTACTTGGAGTTTTTGGTAAGGCCATTGCAATGAGCAAGGATAGTTCTAAGGAACTAGACTTAAACATTGATCTTTTGACGGGGGATTACCCCATCGATGGAACGAAAGGAATACCACTTTTTATTCAAAAGAGTTATGATGTTGCTTACGAAAAAGTTGACGAATATCTGAAGCAGATGGCCTCTGAACCAGAGAGTCAACAGTCGCATTAAGTTCTATTAAGAGGAATAGATGAAACAAAAGTTGTTAAAGTTTTTATGGATTATGTGCGGGCTAGGTTTTGCCGGCATACTTACAGTTATCATTACGATTGCATACTTTTCATTTGGTTTGCCAAAAATTTCTTCCCTTGCAGATTACAAACCACCGATTCCCTCGCAAATTCTATCGAAAGATGGAACCGTTTTGGCCGAAATTGGCATTCAGAAAAGAATGGTTGCTACTCTCGATGAAATTCCTCAAGTGATTATTGATGCTTTTCTTTCCGCAGAAGATAGCGGCTTTTATGATCACGAAGGTGTTGATTACATGGGGATTGCTCGTGCGATGGTCGCCAATCTTAAAGCGGGGAGAGTTGTTCAGGGGGGGAGTACGATAACTCAGCAGGTCGCAAAATCACTGCTACTGACAAATGAGCGTTCAATTGTTCGTAAAATTAAAGACGTATTGTTGGCAAGAAGAATTGAAGATAAGTTTAGTAAAAGAGAAATTCTCTTTTTATATTTGAACCAGGTATATCTTGGTGGTGGATATTACGGCGTAAAAGAAGCTTTTCAAGGTTATTTTGGTAAAGAACTTTCTGAGGCAACTGTTGCTGAGAGTGCTATGATTGCAGGTCTTCTGGTTGCACCTGGTCGCTATTCTCCTTATATTCATCCTAAATTTGCAAAGCAAAGACAAACTTATGTTTTAGGAAGAATGTACGCAAACAAGAAAATTTCTGAAGAGCAGTACAAAGCCGCGCTTCAAGAAAAAATTAAGTATCAACTTAGAAAAAGTAATTACTTTAAGGCCGGATATTTCACGGAATGGGTAAGACAGCGAGTTGTCGATCTTGTAGGTGAAGATAACTTTTTGATGAATGGCTTTAAAGTTGTAACTACTCTTGATTGGGATTTACAACAAAATGCAGAAAAGCAGGTTTCAATAGGGATTAGAGAAATTGATAAGCGTCAGGGATACAAAGGACCTCTTGGTTTCCTTGCAACTCCAGAAGAAGTTTTTGAATACGAGAAAAAATTTAGAACAGAACTGTATGAAGAAGTTTCAAACTTTTTTATCCTTGATGAGAATAATGAAAAGCAAAACGAAATTGTTTATGATGAGCAACGCCACTTGAAGATTAGAGATAATATGGAACAGTGGAAAAAAGAGATTGCTAATCGTCGTTTTGTTCCAGGTTTTCAGGAAGACGATCCACTTCACGAGTATCTAAGAGTCGATGAATCATACAAGGCCGTCGTTGAAAAAGTTGATGGTCTTGGAAGAATTGTTTATGTGAATATTGGTGGTGTTCCCGGGATTATTAGCCAGAGTGGTTACCGCTGGGCCCATGAGAGAGTTATCTCTGAGGAGCGACCACGCACATATCCGGTTGTAAATCCAAATACTATTTTAAAACCAGGCGACGTCGTTCTAGTTAAAGTCCTAGATAAAAGTGTTGGACTGTGGAGAAATGTTTACAGTGATTTCAGAACCAGATACAAATCATTTAGCAAGCTAAATGAAGTTATGAAACAGCACTATGTGTATTGTGAATTGGATCAAGAACCTGATGTCCAAGGTGCTCTTTTCTCAATTAATCCGCACAATGGTGAAATCATTGCTTTTGTTGGAGGGAGTGATTTTAGAAAAAATCAATTCAATCGTATTGTCCAGTCTGCTAGACAACCTGGATCATCTTTCAAACCGATTATCTATGCCGCAGCACTTGAAAACGGATTTACTCCTGCCTCGATCATTTTGGATTCTCCTGAGGCCTTAGGGGGGGCCGACGCGGGTCTAAACTGGAAGCCACGTAATTACGATGGGAAGTTTATTGGGCCAATGACTCTTAGACGCGCACTTGAGAAAAGTAGAAATATTCCTGCAATCAAAATCGCTTCTAAAGTTGGTGTCTCAACGATCCATGACTTTGCTGCTCGAATTGGCTTTGAAGCAAAAATTGATCCTGACTTGAGTCTTTCTCTGGGATCATTTGGAGTTTCGCTAAAAGATATCGTATCTTCATATGCCATTTTTCCAAATGGTGGAAAGATTGTTGATCCTAAATCTGTAATTTCAATCGTTGATCGCGATGGAAATGTTTATCAGTTGGATGAAAATGAGAAGCTCAATAAGATTAGACTTAAAGAGAACTATGGAAGCACTGATGAAGAGGCACAAAAAGTAGATGTCTCTGCGGATATCAAGGGAGACGATGCTCCTACTACTGAAGAGAAAAAGGAAGATATTAATCCTTACCAAGTGGCATTAGGTGGTGAGCAAGTTTATGACCCCCGCTTATCATACCTTATGTCAAACCTTCTCAAAGGGGTTGTTCTTCATGGAACTGGTAGAGGAGCGAAGAGTGTCAGTCATTTTCTTGGAGGAAAAACAGGAACTACTAACAACTATGTTGATGCGTGGTTTGTGGGATTCTCTTCAAATGTTGCTACTGGCGTTTGGACTGGATTTGATGATAACAAAACCCTCGGTTGGGGGGAGACTGGAGGGAAGTCTGCTCTTCCTATTTGGAGAGATTATATGAGAGCGACTATCCAAAAATTTGGTGAACACGATTTCAAGATCCCTCCTGGAATTGTTCATGTTGCGATCGATCAGGAAACTGGTCGCTTAGCAAAGGATTCAATGTCTGGATTTGTTGAGGCTTTTGTTGAAGGAACTGAGCCTAAAGAAGACAGCGAGCAACTTATCCGCGAGGACAGTGAAGAAGATTCTAAGGGTGGTCTTTTTGAAGAAGAAGACTACTACAATGTTCAATAAGTGGTTGAAAGTACGTAAATAAATTTCTAATTAAAATTTCATCCGCAACCGACAAGTATATTGGAGGTATTGCGGATGGAACGCTTTAAATCTATTCTCCATTTTTTTAAAAGTCGCAAGTTTTTTACTTGTGTGGTGGTTTCATTTTTAATCCACCTCTTTGCTGTATTCCATTTTTCCGTTGAGAAGAGCAATTCATCATTTGTTGTTGTGAATAATAAAAAGATGAAGGTCACCAAAATTCTATTTCGGCCTAAGGATCACCGTCAGGTAGTTGATTCTGTCGATTCTATTGATAAGACTAAACCTATTGATTCAAAATTTGGTGGTAAACAGGACCAGACTTTTAAAAAGCAAACTGTCGCTAAAAAAATTGGTGCGCATAAGAATGCCGGCAAGGGAGTTCTTCAGGCCTCACTTGTAAATAAGAATCAATTTCAGAAAACTAAAAAACTTAGCAACTACAAGCGCTTTAAGCGTAAGAAGACTGATAAGATTGCAGTAAAGGACCTCGTGTTTGATAACTTCAGCCGCAAAAAGCTAGATGCACTTGCGCATTCTTCTCAACAAAAACATGGTGTGATTAACGGAGAGGAAAAAGAGACAGGTTCAGCAGTAAGAAGTGATTATATTGAGGATATCCCACTTGGGGATCTTACTCAGCTAAATACCTCAGAATATCGATTTCATAGCTACCTCACACGCTTTAAAAAGCAAATGGAAGGTCATTGGCGTTTGAGTGTGCGAAAATACGCAGAAAAGGGTTCATTTGGACGTATGCCTGCCAGTACTGGGCTTAAAACAGGTCTAATGATTATATTAGATGGCAAAGGTGATGTGGTTAGAATTGCAGTCAAGCAGTCGTGTGGAATTTCTGAGTTAGATCAAATTGCAGTTAACGCCATTTATAAAGCAGGTTCATTTCCAAATCCACCAAAAGATATGGTAGTCGGTAATAGAGTTGAAATTCCTTTTGGATTTGTTGTCGAGTAGGATTAGTGAAGCTGACTTTCGCCTAAGATATCTTTCAGTCTTGTTAGCCCTTCCATTGTAACGTAGTCAGACCAAATACTATCTAGCTCTCTGAATGTTTCAATTAATTGACCCATTGCTTGATCGTGAGAAATATTTTCAGAATCGGCCAAATGTTTTGCAGCAACACCAATCGATTCAATTGCCTTAGAGCTACAAATTGCATTTAAGCGCTCTTGAAAATTGCTCTTAATTGTTTGTTCCTTACTTTTTACCACTGCAGTATTAAGTAATTGAACTATGTGCTGTCTAGATTGTGCAGACGACGAAGTAGTAGTCATATTCTATATGTTCTCTCTAATCTTTGCTTTGTGTTTGAAACCGAAGCTGAGTATGCGACGGCAAAAGTCATTCGTAAAGGGAAAATATTAGAATGTTGCGGTATTTTCATACAATAATTTTGTAATAAAATTTATCGTGTTAAGGTAGCAAAACTAACTGATGAAAATTGGGTCAAAATAGAAAATAGCAAAAAAAAAGACTTGAAATGGTGATGGGCCTAAAGGGAAAAAAAAGGGCCCGATTGGGCCCTTTCAATATTAATTACTGATTGTCACAGTGTGCTTTGTAAGCGTCCGCGTCCATCAATTCGTCGATTTCAGCAGGATTTGAAAGTTTAACTTTCATGATCCAAGCACCGTATGGGTCTTGGTTACAAGTTTCAGGAGCATCCGCAAGCTCTTCATTTGCTTCAAGAACTTCACCTGTGATTGGTGACTCAAGGTCTGTTACAGATTTGATTGATTCAACAACACCAAAGTTTCCACCTTTTTCAACAGTTGATCCTACTTCTGGAGTTTCAACGAAAACGATGTCACCAAGTGCATTTTGAGCGAAGTCAGTAATTCCTACTGTTGCTACATCACCTTCAACCAAAATCCAGTCGTGATCACTTGTGTACTTTAAGTTTGCTTTAATCTCGGCCATTACTTATGTCCTCCTGTTACGAAAGGTTTTGCGTGATAGTTCGCTTCAACCGATCTATTTCTAATTTTAATAAAAAGTTTTTTATCTTGTGGGAATTTGTCTTTTTCAACCAAACAAAGGGCAATCCCTTGTCCACTTGTTACAGACATTGTTCCTGATGTTACTTTACCAATAACTTCATCCGCAGCATTTGCAACTTCATATCCTTCGCGAGGAATCCCTTTATCAAGAGATAGTTTAATGAGGCGGTATTTTGGAATGTACTCCTGAAGAGCTTCTTTTCCAACAAAGTCAGGCTTATCAAGCTTAACGGTCCACTTAAGGCCAGCGTCAAGTGGAGTAACTTCATCATGAATCTCATGCCCATAAAGTGGGTAACAAACCTCAAGACGAAGAACATCGCGTGAAACAAGTCCACATGGTACTGTTCCTAGATCTAGAAGTTGTTTCCAAAGTTTTGCAATTGTCTCATGTGATCCATAGAGTTCAAATCCGTCCTCGCCTGTGTATCCTGTACGCGCCATAATAAGGCTTTGCTCTGGACGTTCTTTGATTGAGTAATATGGAAATTGTTCTGAAGAATCGAGTAGTCCCATCTTTACAAATGTTTCTTCTACTTTTGGTCCTTGAACTGCAAGAAGTGAGAAATCATCAGAACGATTTGTTAACTTAATATTAAAACGAGATGAAACTTTTGAGCTGATCCATTCCCAATCTTTATCGATGTTAGCAGCATTAACACAGATTAATACTCTATCGTCTGCTAGCTTATAAGCGATAAGATCATCAACAACAGTTCCGTTATCGCGACATAGTGGAGAGTAAACAGCTTTGAGATCGCCTGCTCCGCTAAAATCATTAGGAAGTAGATAATCTACAAAATTAATTGCATCAGCACCTTCAACAAAAAATTGTCCCATGTGGCTGACGTCGAATACACCTAAGCTCTCTCTAACAGCAATAACTTCTTCCTTAATCGAAGAGTATTGAAGTGGCATTTCAAAACCGGCGAATTCGCCCATCTTAGCGCCAAGCTCAAGGTGCAATCCATGAAGAGATGTCTTTTTAGTCATGGTCGGCTCCATATTTATTAGGGTGTAAATAAGTTATAATCACTTAGAAATATAGTGCTTTTTCAACGCATTTAAAAGGGGAAAAGAGGGCTTTTAAATTGAGATCTCTTATCTCTTGTAAGCAGAGATAAAGGGTGTAAAATGGGGGCCATGAGTACGTGGTTTCGAGTCTGGACGAGCTATCTCTGGTCCAAAAAATTTATCTATCTCCTTGGAATCCTGTCACTGGCCTTGACGGATTCGATGCAAGTTCTGATGATGGAGCTTCTTGGAATCATTATTGATTTTTTCAACGGGAATCAAATACCAGAAATTATTCAGCTTGAAAGTCAGCATTCAACCTTTTTGCTCATAGTCATTTTATTTATTTTGAACCGAGTACTGATGACTGCTGGACGAGTAGGATGGCGCCTCACTATGGCAAGGCAATCTCATATTGCGCGTGGATATCTTCGCACAGAAGTGTGGAATAACGCCGTATATTTCCCAAAGAAGTCATTTAATCTCAAATTTTCAAAGGGTGCGTTAATGAATTTATCTACCAGTGATAATGGTAGTGCGATGCATATCTTTGGATTCACCCTTGTTGGTGCGTTTGATTGTTTAATACTTGGTCTTTTTGTTATTTCCTCAATGTGGATGATCAGTCCGAAAATGACCATTTTTATCCTTCTCGCAGTGTCTCCACTTCCTTTTATGATTAAGAAGACTGCTGATAAAGAAGGGGAGCTTCATGAAGTTGCACAAAATGGACTCACCGAGCTTAATGATTATGCCTCACAGTCTGTGTCAACGATTCGACTTCAGAGAATCACTCAGACTGGAGAGTTTTGGAAAAAGATATTAGTTGATTTTGCCGACCGCTATCGTATTAAGCGATTGACTGCCATGAGATATTCGCTTCTTTTTGGCCCTCTTTTTATGATGGGAAATACTGCTGCAAGTATCGCTCTTTTCGCTTACGGAATTAGACTGGTTATTGATGGTGAAATCAGCGTGGGTGAATTTGTTACCTTTCAAGGATTGATTGCAACGCTTCAGGGTCCATTGATGGAAGCTGGATATGTTGTGACTGAATGGAAGGAGGGGAGCATTTCGCTTAAAAGAATTGTTGAGACTTTTACTCATAAGAAAGAAGAATTTCTTTTTGCAAAAGGTGACAACGTCACTCCATCTAATTGTGCATTTGAAATTAAAGGACTGAATTTTGGATTTAAGGATGCTGATGATCTTCTAATTTCTGATTTCAATCTTAAAATAAAAGCTGGTGAGCGTATTGGAATTACAGGTCCTATCGGTACCGGAAAAACAACCCTTATCGAAATCATGGCAGGAATAAACCGCGATTATAAGGGCGATGTCTACTTTATGGGAAAAGACATTAGAGAATTAGATCACGATTCATTGAGACAAAATCTTTTTGTTGTGGCCCAAAGGCCTTTCCTCTTTGCAGATACTGTAAGAAATAATCTGACCATGAATATGCGTGCAAGTGATGAAGAAATTTGGAATGCGCTCGAGGTGGCAGGATTAGCTGAAGACGTTAAGGCATTTAAACATGGACTAGAAACTGAGCTTGGTGAGTGGGGAATTAATCTCTCTGGTGGTCAAAAACAGAGAATGACGCTGGCCAGAGTTTTGATTCGAAGACCAAAGGTTTTGATTATTGATGATGCACTAAGTGCTGTAGATACCGTTACGGAGCAAAAAATACTTTCTTCGCTAGATGATGAATTAAAGGGAGCGACTATTGTTTGGGTTGCCCATAGAAAATCAACGCTTAAATATTGCGATAGGATAATTGAACTTGAGTGATGACAATAAAAAATACATTCAAGAAGATGAGCAGGATGAGTCGAAGTTAAAGCAAACAGCTTTGAGTGATCTAAAATCATTTATCTTTCTTTTTTCATTTTTTAGGAATGTAAAGAAAGAGTTTGTACTGGGAATCTCTGTTACTTTAATTGCACCGGTATTTTCAATGCTTGGGGCAAGATTGCTCGGGGTTTTGGTTCAAGATGGTTTGATGGCCAAAAACTATAAAACGGCACTTTGGTTGGGGATGGCCTTTATCGGCTCTGAGCTGATGATGGTATTATTGTCATACATTGGTTCCAGCTTAATTGTCACAGGGGCCTCTGTTGCTATTTTAGATATTCGAAAAGTTTTATTCGATAAACTCCAAGTGCTTCCAATGCGCTTTTTTGACAGACAGCCACAGGGAAGAATTATCACCAGAATTACTCATGATGTAAGGGAAGTGGAATCTTTTTTTATTGGAACTTTTAGTCGCCTTGTCAGTGGTGTCTTTTCTGTTTTTATTGCCATTGTTTTTATGTTTGCCACTGATACTCGATTAGCATACATCATGGTGATTTCGGTCATCCCTTCTATTCTCTTTATGCTATCGACACGGAAGTATATTCGTAGATTTAACCGTAAGCGTTCCAAGCATTCTAGCAGACTGAATTCAAAACTTTCTGAATATATTGATGGTATTAATGTTATCCGTCTCTTTGGACTTGAGAATTGGTCGAAAAGTAATTACGACAAGATCGCTGATGATTTTGTTGACGCAGCTCTCGAAGGAAATATTGTGATGTCATGGACTCAGCCCATGTTATCGCTTTTGACATTTGTACCTCTCGCAGGGCTTGTTTACTTTGGTGGGCAATCTGTTTTAGAGGGAACATTGACGGTGGCCATTTTCGTTGCTTTCTTTCATTATTCTCAGCGTTTTATCATGCCAATCCTCCACCTCGTTCGTCAGATACACATAATTCAGCAAGCGTATACTGGTGCTGAGAGAGTCGTTGCGTTCTTAAATCATGAGAATGAAGTAAGCGCTTTAGGTGATGACGGACAGCTTCTTCCACGTCTTAAGGGGACTGTTGAGTTTTTAGATGTGACAATGGCCTACGATAAAAATGCAGTTCTAAAAGATTTGAGTTTTAAGATTAATGAAGGCGAGAAAATTGGTTTCGTCGGCAGGACTGGTTGCGGTAAGACAACGACGGTAAGCTTACTTACAAGGCTTTATGAGTTTCAACAGGGATCAATCATACTTGATGGTATCAATATCAGAGATATATCCCGTGCCCATCTTCGAAATTCAATCGGGTATGTTTCACAAGATGTCATTATTTTTAGAGGAAGCTTGCGAGATAATCTACTGGCCGGAACAGATCACTCTGATGATGCGATCGTCGATGCCTGTAGAGAAACTGGTCTTTATAAGGTAATGCTGAAAAACAAAATGAATCTTGATTCTCTAATATTTGAAGGTGGATCAAACCTAAGTGTTGGAGAAAAACAACTTGTCTCACTGACACGAGTATTATTGAATGACCCATCAATTCTAATCCTTGATGAAGCCACGGCAAATATTGATCCAGAGTATGAGCTAATTATACACAAGGCCGTCTATAAAGTTATGGATGGAAGAACCTGTATTATGATTGCTCACCGACTAGATACCCTAAGTAAAACTGATCGAATCTTTGTCTTTGATTCCGGAAAACTTGTCGAGAGTGGTCCCATTCGTCAGTTGATGGAAAAGAAGGGAAAATTCTACGACCTTCAGTCTCATAACGAGCTGTAATTTCATTCTATTTCTGATCATTTTTATCAATAATGGGAATTGATTTCCTTTGTGTTTCCCGCAGATTAAGAGCGAATCTCAATTTCCGATAAGGTAACTGTGATTCAAATTTTTAAGGGATGGTTTTCATGTTGAAGAGAATTTCGTTGATATTTTTTTGTCTTATTACACTGAGCGCTTTTGCGGGGGAAACTCAAGACACGCATCTTAAAGAAATGCTCGATTACTATGGATTGAGTGAGAGAGGCAAAGGTTGGGATGTTGAGCCGTTTAGAGATGATATTTTGCTAAAAGTTTTCGGAACAGATAATGAACTGTTTAATGAGTTAATGATGGAGAGTCAATCTCACGTTGATCTTCCATATGTTTGGGGAGGATACAGCTGGGAAAATGGAGTTGATTGCTCTCATTTTACATACAAAATCTTTCGCGACATCGGACTTGATTATGGGAAGTATTATACAACTCAAATGATGACCAATGTTAAAAACAATGAGTATCTAGTTGAGGTTCCGCGCAGTGAAATGAGGCCAGGAGATATGCTAGTTTATGGCTATACCAATATTTTTACAAAAAAATGGAGTGGTCACGTTGTCATCTTAATTGATGACTCATATACAAGCACTAATGGACGTAAAGGACTGGCGGTAGGCAGTCATTCTAAAGTCGGTGTGCAGTTTATTAGTTATGACGGATTCCCAAAATATTTTAAATATCCATTTTATAAATTGAGAAAAGTTCTTCGAGTTAAAAAGCTCTACGAATAATTTAAGGCCTCCAGTTGGAGGCTTTTTTTTGTCCCTTTAAGGCATCAAATGTAAAAGTTCTGTGATACACTTTTTAAATGATAATTCTCGGTATAGACCCTGGTTCAAGGAAGGCCGGATACGGTGTCATTCAGCTAGATGGGCGTAAAATAAGTTATTTAGATTCAGGCGTTATGTCTTTTGACCATATTGATGAGTTTATGCATCGTTTGGGAGAGATTCACCAAAATTGTTCAAAGTTGATTAGTGAGTACACCCCAGCCGAAATCGCTATTGAATCACTTATTTATGTTAAAAGTGCAACTTCCTATGGGAAATTGGCACAGGCTAGAGGGGCGATGATTGCGGCCTTTATGACTACTCACGTCGGTAAGGTTTTCGAGTATGCACCGAATCTAGTAAAATCATCTGTAACAGGGCATGGACATGCCTCGAAGGATGCCATTAAAAAAGGTGTTGAGATGATTCTAGGAAAAAGAGATTTTAAAACAGCTGACGAATCTGATGCTCTTGCTATTGCTATTTGTCACGCACTTAACCGAAAAATGAAAAATCCTGGAACTGGTTCTGGCACGAGCTACTCCAAAGGAAGAACCTTAAAGCAGGTATTTAAAAATAAAGGATAGCGATGATTGGACACATTCAAGGTGAAGTCCTATTCAGTGACGGAAGTGAAATTATTGTATTAACCAATTCTGGAGTTGGATACCAAGTCTATTTCAACAAGGTATTGGCAGAGGGACATCACATTTCTCTCTACATCTCTCATATGATCAAAGAGGCCAGCCAAGAGTTATTTGGTTTTAAAACTCTTAGAGAGAAAAAGCTTTTTGAACTTCTTAATACTGTAAAAGGGATAGGACCTAAATCTGCCTTTGCTCTTATGGGAGCGCTCTCTCCGAAAGAAATATGTGACGCCATCACATTTGAAAATAAGAAAGCATTAACGGCAGCACCAGGGGTTGGCCCAAAAGCAGCTGCACAAGTTATTTTGGATCTCGGGGGGAAAATTCATAAGATTATGATGGTTGCTGATTCTTACAAGGTTGATAAAATTATCGCTATGCCGAAAGAGTCGATTTCCTTTATTGATGTCGTCAGCGAAGACATAGCATCTGAAGAAAATCAGATTAACGAAAATGCAATTATTCAAGACGCGATTATGGCGTGTAAAGAGCTTGGTTTTAAGGAAGAGAAAATTATTCCAATTGCCCACAAGGTAATGGGAAGAAACGAAATTACTCGAGCTGAGCAGCTTGTGCACTTAGTGCTGAAAGAAATATAGGTAAGCAATGAATGATAGGTTTGTAGACCCAGTGATAGGACAAGAAGAGGCCATAAGTGATGAGAGCTTAAGACCTAGTGACTTTTCTGAATACATTGGACAGAAAAAGATTGTAGAAAATATTCAGATTATGGTGCAATCTGCGCGAAAAAGATCTCAAGCAATGGACCACGCTCTCCTTTCCGGCCCTCCTGGTCTTGGAAAAACCTCACTTGCAATGATCATTGCAAAAGCTCTTGGAAGTGAACTCCACGTTATCTCCGGACCAGCAATTGAGAAGAAGGGTGACCTTGCAGCGATTCTGACAAATCTTGAACAACGTGACGTTCTCTTTATTGATGAAATCCATCGCATGCATATTTCTGTTGAAGAAATTCTTTACTCTGCTATGGAAGACTACCGTCTCGATATTGTTATCGGTCAAGGACCAAGCGCTCGCACTATGCAGATTGATATTGCTCCATTCACTTTGATTGGGGCAACAACTCGTTCTGGCCTTCTCTCAAACCCATTACGTGATCGCTTTATGGCGCACCTTCATTTTGATTTTTATCATCCAGAGGAGCTTTCAACGATTATCAGTAATAATAGTCGAAAGTTGCATATTGCGCTCGATCAAGCGGCAGTTGATTTAATGTCAGGTTGCTCTAGGGGGACTCCGCGTATCGCTAACCGTATACTAAGACGAGTCAGAGACTATTCCTTGGTTCAGGAAGAGTCGCAGGTTTCTGTTGAGTCGGTTAATAAATCACTAGACCTAATGGAAATTGATTATTTTGGCCTCGATCGTATGGATCGCAAGATTTTGTCAGTTATTGAAGATTATTACGGCGGTGGACCTGTCGGAATTGACGCTCTCTGCGCGACACTATCTGAAGATCGCTCAACTATCGAGGATGTTTACGAGCCTTTTCTATTAAAGGAAGGGTTTATTCTTAGAACACCGCGAGGAAGAGTGATCTCCGACAAGGCCAGAGATCACATTAAGAAGTTATAGTTTTTCACCAAGGAGTGAGTTTAGGTCTTCTACTTTGACACGGGAACGTTTTCCTTTGTTGCCTTTTGAAGACTTCTTACCTTTTTGGATTCTAATCCGGTCGTCTTTTTCTAGAAGCTCACTTCCTGCTGGAACGTATTCGATTGTTCCATCCAATTTTTCAACTGCTTCGAGCATAATGAACTTCTCATTCCCGTTTTCATCTGTTGAAGATAGGAAGATTGGCTCACCTTGAGTTCTCTCAAATAAATCTTTAATGAACTTTTGATCGTTAGCATCAAAGTTATTCGCTGAGATGATAAACTTGTCACTGCCTTCAATCTCATCTCTTGAAAGATTAAAGCTAGATGATGCGAGAGATGAACCTTTGCTTACAGCTCCACCAGAAGATGCTACTTTTGTCGAAGGCCCTACATCAACTGATTGAGTTGTTGTTGGAGTCGATCTAGATGTCGCGCTAGCAGAACTTGCCCCTGCTGCTCTTGCTGTTGGCCCTGCCGCTGCTGCTTGAGATTTATTTGCAGCTGAAACAGCAGGAGAGCTAATTCCTGAAGGGGCGAATGGAGTGGTCGATCTTTGTGTCTTAGCAAGAGATGGTGCCGATGAACTTTGCTGTTGCGCTGGTGTGCTCTCTTTGCTTTTCTTTAGGTCATTAATTTCTTTTCTCAGTTCATCAATTGTCTGTTGTTGCTGAGTTTTCAAACGATATGATTCTTTAACCTGCTCAGAGCGGCTTAGTTTTGAACCTTTGTCTTTTTTATCATCCTCTTTGCTGTCACCATTAAAGAGTTTTGCAAGTCTCTCTTCAAATTTTTCAAATCCAGATTTTTGAGCAGGCTTAGACTGCGCATCAGTTTTAGATGTGCTTTGTGCTGCTTTTTTCGAGTGAACTTGATTTCGAACTGTCATTGAATTTACAAATCCAGCTATGTTACCTGTTTGTTGAGATGCCTGTGGCGCTACAGCTGAAGTTGGTATTTTTTGTGTTTTTTGAGTGTTCACAAAAGTTGCTTTCTTTTTATTATCACCGATGTAGTGGTCTGAGATTGGCTCTTTCGCATCCATTTCGCTCTGACGACTCAGCAGCGATCCCGCCTCACCGATCTCTTGAAAAATATTATTTCTCTTTTTCTTAGCTGCTTTATTCGCTTGAAGAGCATCCTGATAAGTTGCCAATGCATCTTTACCTTTCGATGGAGAAGACATTGTCACTGGTGTTGTGGCCACATCTGTTGGTGATAGATATTGCTTGAGCGCTGGTGCAAAGGCTTCTGATGGGTACAGTAAGTGTGATGCAACAAAATGGTCTGGAAGACCATCAAGTGCCTTCATGTGCTTTTCGTAATACTCCTTAGCTTTACCTGTCAGCGCATTTGGAAGCTTACCATTCATAAAGCATTGTAGTGCTCCCATTGCGTTAAAGTTCTTATCAGACATTGTTTGTTCGTCTGAAAATGCATTTGCAAAGTACTCCGGAGCTCTGATTAGTGCCTTCGCCTTTTGACTTCCTTCTCCACCGGCTTCTCTACACATCTTATCAAATGTTTTAAAGATTTGATTACATTTATCGGCCGTCTCAGAGTTATCTTTGGTATTTGAAATTTGGCGATTATACATCCCGCCTAGCTGATAAAGTGCTGCTTGAAGAGCTGGGGGAAGTGATCCTTTAAGTGCTTCTGCATCCGAGTTGTAGAGAGCTTGCTTGAACTCTGGCGAAGCTAGCATTGGTAAGGCCTTGCTAAAGTCGAATTGACCTTCTTTGTTGATTACAAGACCACTATTGAGGGATACTGTAATGTCTGTGAAAACAGTATTGTTCTTAAAAACTCTGTTGATCTCATTAATTCTATCTTCGATTTCATTCTTTTCCATTGCGGTGTATTCTTCGCCGCGATCTTTCTTTTCTTTGTCCTCAAGAAAAATCTTCAGCATTTCAATTATAGACTTATCAAATTTTTGGTCGAATACTTGATATGAAGCGAGTCGTTGTTGGTAGGTATCAAAAAAATCTTTTGCTGATTTTGGTGTATCCTCAAGCCCTTTTACCTGAGCACTATTTAAACTTTTATGGAGTTCCCCTAGAACTTGGTCAATTTTTTTAGCATTACAGTGAGTGTTATTCCCCTCTTGGAGATCTGTTAGGATTTTTTCAACATCTTCTCGTTTACAAAGAACCTCGTCCCCCTCTGTTAGAAGATATTTTTGGGCTCCACTTTCTCGAAGAACATTATCAACTGTTGTTTCAACTTGAAGAAAAAATGCCGCATTTTCAAAAGTCGAGTTCATCGCGGCAGTATTTAAGCTGCTATCAAT
This sequence comes from Bacteriovoracaceae bacterium, assembly GCA_965140515.1. GTDB lineage: Bacteria > Bdellovibrionota > Bacteriovoracia > Bacteriovoracales > Bacteriovoracaceae > JAGLCH01. Next base: position 805,454 of record OZ223251.1, read on the forward strand.
AATTTGAATCTGTTGGTAGTCAATTTTATCTTTATACTTGCTGCCAATACACTCACAATAACGCTTAGACCTTTCATCTGAAGACATTAACTGGTCGTAAATACCACTTAGACAGATCGAGTCGTAGTTAATCTGGCCGATTTGGTCGTTAAATTGGCTTAGTTTGTTGATTCCAGTGTAACCAGTTTGAGTTGGATCACAATCTTCACCTAAGATATTATCGTAGATACTTCCGCCAAAAGTTCCTTGGTACGTTTCCTCTTTATTTTCGCTCTTGTGCAGTTGAAAACCATCGAGACTGTAGTTAAATGTTTTTGATATTTGGCCATAAGGGTTGGTCATCTTGAACGCATTTGGATTGAAGCCATTATATTGGGTGGTGGTACTAATGTCATAAATATCACCATTCGTAGGATGATTATCGTTCCTTTCCCCATACACACTAAAACTAATTGCTGCCGCTAGAGCACACAAAACATACTTTTTCATTACAATCCCCGTAGAATATGCCTTTGATCAAATTATAAGCGCATTCTCTTGTGATAATTCCTCACTAATCTCATCGGAAATTTTTTAAAAAAAATAAAGGGGTACCGAGGCTTTTTTTTTAATTCTTTTTTCTTGTGTAAGTTGCCGAAATTAAAAGTAAATATATGATAAACAGCAGGGCTTTAGGAATGCCGAAACTGCTTCTAAATAATCACTATTTTTGGAAAAAATGACCTTTATTGAGCCTACAATTTTTGGCAAGGAAGATGACATAAAGTATCAATTACACTGCAATGCGTTATTTTTTATGTAAAAAAGGGGTCAACTTTAACAATCTCATTGCACGAAAGTGATATAATTTGTATTAACCTCGTAAATTAAGATTGCGAGGGGAACTTTTTTACAGGGGATTTATTTAGTCCCCAGACCTCGTATAATGAAAACAAGATGTTGTCTAATCGTGACGCATGTGCTAATAGATTAGAGTACCAATAATTAGGTGTTTATGTTGTATCAAAGAACAATAGCCAAAAAAGTATCAATCACAGGGATCGGGATTCACTCTGGTCGTAAGGTTACAATTACTTTGTATCCCTCTGCAGCTGGAACTGGAATTCGTTTTAAGCGCGTTGATTTAGAAAATGCGCCGGAACTTGTTGCAAGCTTTGATACTGTTGGTGCTACTGAAATGAATACCACAATTGGTGAGGGGCGATCTGCCATTCACACTGTAGAACACTTATTTGCCGTATTCTACGGACTTGGTATTGATAACGTTTACTGCGAGATTGATGGACCTGAGGTTCCTACAATGGACGGTTCTGGCGCTTCCTTTGCCTTTGTTCTTAAAGAGGCCGGAATTCAAAATCTCAACCAATCTAAGAATTTTTTAGTGATAACTGAGACTGTTCGTGTTGAGCTTGACGACAAATGGGCCGAAATTTCTCCTGCGTCAAAACTTATTATCGACTCTGAGATCGCTTTCTCTCACCCACTGATTGGTACACAAAAGAAGAACTTTGAGTTTTCATGTGAAGGCTTTATTGACGAGATTTTAAGAGCTAGAACATTCGGATTCTTGCGTGATGTCGATATGCTTAAGCGTAAAGGGTTGGCCAAAGGTGGATCACTCGACAACGCCGTAATCCTTGATGATTTTAAAGTGATGAATCCTGATGGACTTCGTTTTGAAGATGAGTTCATCCGTCATAAAATTCTAGATACTATTGGCGATATCAGCCTACTGGGTCATGAAATCGCTGGTAAAATAACTACTTATAAGTCAGGTCACAAGCTTCACAATATGTTGTGTCGCAAGTTGATGGCGACTCCGTCAGCATACAAGATTGTGAACTCTGCCTTCCTCCAAAAAGAAGCCGTTGAGGCCTTTGAACTTCCCCGTTCAATGTCTCTCGCGTTCATCTAGTTTTTTCTTTACTGCTTTACTGTAACTCGATATTAATGTGATAAATTACGTTCAATTTGAATTGAAAGGAAATAGGCCATGAAATTATCAAAAGGTTTTTGGCAAACCTACAAAGAAGTTCCAAACGATGCAACTATCCCATCACATATTTTAATGACAAGAGCTGGTCTTATTCAAAAGTCTGCCAATGGGATCTATAACTACCTTCCAATGGGTCTGCGATCTATTCAAAAAGTTGAAAAGATTATCCGTGAAGAGCATACAAAGGCCGATTGCTACGAACTGCAGATGAGTACGATAACTCCTGGTGAGCTATGGCAAGAATCTGGACGTTGGGACAAAATGGGTGGTCAAATGCTCAAAATGAAAGATAACGGAGGAAGAGACCTCTGTTATAGCCCAACAAATGAAGAGGCCATCACTGATATTTTTAGAAAGACAATTAAGTCTTACAAGAATCTTCCTGTGACTCTTTATCAGATCAATACAAAATTTCGCGATGAAATTCGCCCAAGATACGGTCTGATGAGAGGTCGAGAATTCCTTATGAAAGACGCTTACAGCTTTCATACGACACGCGAGTGTATGAAAAATACTTATCAAGTGATGTATAACGTATACGAAAATATCTTTAACCGTTTAGGACTAAAATTTATTGCTGTTGAGGCCGATGGTGGGGCCATGGCCGATGGAGATGCAAGAACTCATGAATTTCAAGTTCTTGCCAATTCTGGTGAAGATAGCGTTATTCACTGTCCTTCGTGTGATTATGCAGCAAATGTTGAGCGAGCTTCTACTAAGAGACCATCTATCGCTGCTGAAAAGACTGATAAAGCGATGGAACCGGTAGATACTCCAAATGCTGGAACCATTGAAGAAGTTTGTTCCCTTCTACAAATCCCTCAATCAGCTAGTCTTAAAGCATTGCTTTATACTGCAATTACAGGTGAAAAAACTCGTCTAGTACTATTTATGGTTCTTGGTGATGATTCACTTAATGAGATTAAGGCGAACGGTATCGTTGACTGCGAACACCTTATTGCTGCAACTGATTCTGAAATCGAAGCTGCGGGGATTCCAAAGGGCTATATTGGACCTCACTCCCTTCCTACAGACATTGAAGTATTCTTCGATAAAGAAATAAATCTTGATGCTTCATACTGTGTAGGTGCAATGCAGCCACACAAGCACGCTGTAAACTTCATTCCAAGTCGCGATGCTGCCCAGTTTAAAGTTGCAGATCTGAGAGAATCGAAGGCCGGTGACCTTTGTGGATGCTGTGGCAAAGAAGTTGAAGAAATCCGTGGGATCGAAGTTGGACAAGTTTTTGAACTTGGTGACAAATATACTAAATCAATGAGCGTCACCGTTCTTGATCAAAACGGAAAAGCTGTAAATCCACTTATGGGATGTTATGGAATTGGTGTTACCAGAACGGTAGCAGCCGCGATTGAGCAAAACCACGATGAAAACGGAATTATCTGGCCGGCGAATATCGCTCCATACCACGCATACTTTGCAGTTATTGCGAAGACTGAAGAAGTTATGAAGCTTGCTGAAGAAGTTTATAACGAAATGCTGCAAGCAGATATCGAAGTTGTATTCGATGATCGCAAAGCAGGAGCAGGATTTAAATTTAAAGATGCAGACCTTCTTGGACTTCCAATTAGGGTAGTACTTGGAGAGCGCGACTACAATGAAACTGGGCTTTTTGAAATCAAAGTAAGAAAAACCGGTGAAGTGAAAAAAGTTAAAAAAGAAGAGCTTATCACAACTGTAAAAGAGCTTTTAAAGGATCTTTAATGTCTGATTTTGATATTGTAATCGGTATTCATAGTATTGTAGAAGCGCTTAGAAACCGCAATAAAGCGCTTTGCAAACTCTATGTAACTGATGAGGGGATAAGCGAACTCAAAAAAAGAGCAGGAGCAACTCCGAAAGATTTTGACGGACTAAATATCGTCAAGGTTGATTCTCACAGACTACAGGAAGAGGGAAAGAATTTTTATAAAAAGATTGATATGAATTTCAGTCGAATCCCTTCACAGGCCTTCTTGATCTGCCCTCCTGTAGAGATTAAAGATATCACATGGATTTACGATAGAATGGGGGAGGGAAAGAACTTAAAAATTCTTTGCCTTGACCAAGTGACAGATGTTCATAATGCTGCTGCAATCATGAGATCTGCTGCATTCTATGGTGTAGATTGCATGCTAATTGCTCAGAAGGGTAATTTTGGAATGGGACCAAACTTCGCAAGAATTGCCTCAGGGGCCCTTGAGCATGTAGCGATTATAAGATGTTCTAGTCTTCCAAAAACAGTTAAAAAGCTGATTGATCAAGGCGTAGAGGTGATTGGTTTTAGTGAACATGCTGAAAGTGAAGAGGTTCAGCTACACCCTGATCGCTCAAAGTGTTTAGTTATGGGGGCAGAGGATGTTGGGATTTCTAATGCCCTTTTACGCATTATCACTCATAAAGTGGCCCTGAAGCCGCTAGGTGATATTAAGTCATTAAATGTGTCTGTTGCATCTGCCATCGCAATGGAGCGTTTTTTTAGATAGATTTTATTGGCAAAAAAAAAGTTAAAAATTGCTTGCATTATTTAACGTGAGCGATTATAAAATTCTTACTTGGAAATAAGCTGGTATAGCTCAGTTGGTAGAGCAGCGGTTTTGTAAACCGCAGGTCGTAGGTTCAAGTCCTATTACCAGCTCCATTCTCATGGCGAGATTCCCGAGTGGCCAAAGGGAGCAGACTGTAAATCTGCCGGCTCCGCCTTCGATGGTTCGAATCCATCTCTCGCCACCATCCTTTTTTTCATCAGAAAATTAGCTCATGTGGCTCAGGGGTAGAGCACTTCCTTGGTAAGGAAGAGGTCTCGAGTTCAAATCTCGACATGAGCTCCATTTCTTCATTATATGAAGACATGTAATTTGAACTAGAGTATTTTTTCCTCTTGTCAGTGAGAAGAAATTTTTGCATACTGCAAGCTCTAAACAGGTTATTTTATTCAAGTATCTACTTGCTTTTGATAATTTATTGAAGGAGACCATTCATGGCAAAAGAAAAATTTGACAGAAGTAAGCCACACGTAAACATTGGAACGATTGGTCACGTTGACCATGGTAAGACAACACTTACAGCGGCGATTACAATGACTCTTGCTGAGAAGCTTGGTGGTGAAGCGCGTAACTACGCGGACATCGACTCTGCTCCAGAAGAAAAAGCAAGAGGGATCACAATTAACACAGCTCACGTTGAGTACCAAACTGAAGCACGTCACTACGCGCACGTTGACTGTCCAGGTCACGCTGACTACGTAAAGAACATGATTACAGGTGCGGCACAGATGGACGGAGCGATCCTAGTATGTTCAGCAGCAGACGGACCAATGCCACAAACACGTGAGCACATCCTTCTAGCACGTCAGGTAGGTGTACCTGCGATCGTAGTATTCCTTAACAAAGTAGACCAAGTAGACGACGAAGAACTACTTGAGCTAGTAGAAATGGAAATCAGAGAGCTTCTTTCTGAGTACGATTTCCCAGGTGACGATATTCCTATCGTAGCAGGTTCAGCACTTGCAGCGGTTGAGAACAGAGATGCCAACATCGGACGTGAAGCAGTACTTAAGCTTATGGACGAAGTAGATGCTTACATCCCAACACCAGCACGTGATGTTGATAAAGACTTCCTAATGCCAGTAGAAGACGTATTCTCAATCTCTGGACGTGGTACAGTAGTAACTGGACGTATCGAAAGAGGGATCATCAAAGTTGGTGAAGAGATCGAAATCATCGGTATCCGTGAGAAGCAAAAGACAACAGTAACTGGTGTTGAAATGTTCCGTAAACTTCTTGACGAAGGTCAAGCAGGTGATAACGTTGGACTTCTTCTACGTGGTATCAAGCGTGAAGACGTAGAGCGTGGACAATGTTTGATTAAACCAGGAACAGTAACTCCACACACAAAATTCAAGTGTGAAGTTTATATCCTAACAAAAGATGAAGGTGGACGTCACACTCCAATCTTCAAAGGATACCGTCCACAGTTCTATTTCAGAACAACAGACGTAACAGGTAACATCACTCTTAACGAAGGTGTTGAGATGATTATGCCTGGTGATAACACAGCATTCGCAGTAGAACTTATTACTCCAATCGCAATGGAAAAAGGTCTACGTTTTGCAATCCGTGAGGGTGGTAGAACAATCGGTGCTGGTACAGTATCTGAAGTTATTGCATAATTTTAATATATTGGGAGAGGTCTAACTCTCTCCCTCTTATGGGTGTATAGCTCCAATGGTAGAGCGGTTGATTCCAAATCAATAGGTTGGGAGTTCGAGTCTCTCTGCGCCCGCCATGTAAAAGGGAAGATCTTAGGGTCTTCCCTTTTTTGTTCTGTGGCCCACCTAATTTTGTTTGATCCCATCCTTTATAGTCCCTTTGGTTAACGGGCAGTTAATACCATTTAACTTTGATCTGGACTGTCATGAAAATATTAGTATATTAGGCATTTATGTGTGGACAGAGTTAAAAAAATCCGGCATATAAGGAAGACTTGTATTGTAAATTTTATTATCGAATTGGGATATTGAGTATGAGCGTACTTAAGAGTGAAGACCGTAAAAAATGGATTAACACCTTTATCATGCTTTGTAGCGTGCTTGTTGGTTATGTTTGGATCCGTTTTATGTATCAATTAGGTGAGTGGTTTGACCTTGAATCACAAATCCGTTTTTTCCTAGGAATCTCTCAGATTAGTGGGATTGTTGCTGGGATTATTACTTTCGTTACGATTTGGAAAAACAAAAAGCTTTACTCGTATCTGACTGAAGTTTACGACGAACTCGTTAAGGTTGTTTGGCCAGAAAGTGACGGCGTAATGAAGCTAACTGTAGGGATTGTTATTGCGATTGCTATCATTAGTGGAATTTTGCTGCTAGTTGATTATGGCGCAGGTGCAATCTTATCGCTTGTTCTTTAATTTATCGTTTTTAAGGTGAATATATGACTGAAGAAAGAACTGAAGAAGTTGTTAGTGACGTTGAGGCGCAGGAAGAAGTTATTGCAGAAGCTCCTAAAGAAGGAGATTTCGCTGCAGGGAACACTCCCGATTTTAAATGGTATGTCGCTAAAACTTTGACTGGGCAAGAGAACAGAGTTTCTAAGACTCTTAAAGAGCGTGTAGTTAACTATAAGCTTACTGAGTACTTTGCTGAGATCGTTATTCCAGAAGAAAAAGTCGTTACCAACGTTAATGGGAAGAAAAGAACAGTAAAACGTAAGTTTTTTCCAGGTTACGTCTTGATTAAGATGGTTATGAATGATAAGACTTGGCACCTTGTCAAGAACACTGACAAAATCACTGGTTTTGTCGGGGGAACAGTAGATAAGCCAGCACCAATCGCTGATGAAGAAGCGGCGAGAATGCTGAACCAACAAGATGATAGTAATGCTAAGCCTAGAGCAAGCGTTAACTTTTCTGAAGGTGAATCAGTTAAGGTTATTGAAGGACCTTTTGCTGGTTTTGTTGGATCAATCGAAGCTGTTAATGAAAACGGTAAGATTAAAGTAAGTGTATCAATTTTTGGCCGCCCAACTCCTGTTGAACTTGATTTCACACAGGTAGAGAAGGCGGGATAGATATTAATCATTAAACACGGGAGACTACACAGTAGTCGTTTGTACCGAGAAGGATGAAAAATGGCTAAGAAAGTTATTGGATTCATTAAGTTGCAAATCCAGGCCGGAAAAGCAAATCCATCACCTCCAATCGGACCAGCACTTGGTCAGAAAGGTGTTAACATCATGGAATTTTGCAAGGCCTTTAATGCGAAAACTCAAAAAGACAACGGGGTTGTTCTTCCAACAATCATCACTGTTTATTCAGACCGTTCTTTTACATTCGTAACAAAAACTCCTCCAGCATCTTACCTACTTAAGGATAAGCTTAAGCTGAAGAGTGGTGCTAACAAGCCAGGGCACGAAGTTGCCGGAACTGTTAAGCAATCAATCGTTGAAGAAGTTGTAAAAGCTAAAGAACCAGATCTCACTGCAGCTACTCTTGAAGCAGGCATGAGAACAATTGAAGGTTCTATTAGATCAATGGGGCTGAAACTAGACTACTAATCGGGAGGCTTTTTAAAGCCGTTCGTACCGGGAAGGATTATATATGAGAACAAAATCTAGAAAGTATACAGACGCCCTAAATCAAATCGAAAAGGGCAAATTTTACGCAATTGATGAAGCAATCAACCTAGCAAAAGAAGTTTCTTTTGCAAACTTCGACGAAACTGTTGATCTTGCTTTCAAACTGGGTGTTGACCCACGTCACGCTGACCAAATGATCCGTGGAGCGATCGCACTTCCTGCAGGAACTGGTAAAGAAGTTCGTGTTTGTGTTATCACTTCAGGTGAAAAAATCAAAGCCGCTGAAGATGCTGGAGCAGACTTCGTAGGTGGAGATGACATTATCCAAAAAATTGCTGGTGGATGGCTAGAATTCGATAGAGTTATCGCTTCTCCAGACATGATGGGTAAACTTGGTCGTATCGGACGTACACTTGGGCCACGTGGCTTAATGCCAAACCCAAAACTTGGTACTGTTACTATGGACGTAGCTTTAGCTGTTCAAGAGCAAAAAGCTGGTAAAGTTGAGTACCGTACTGAGAAAAATGGTATCATTCACGTGCCAATCGGGAAGAAATCTTTCGAAAATGGAAGACTTCGTCAGAACTTTAATGCGATCACTTCTGCGATCATTAAAGCGAAGCCTGCAAGTGCAAAAGGAACATACCTAAAATCACTTACAGTAAGTACGACTATGGGTCCAGGTATCAAAATTGATACAATGGAAGCCCTACAGATTCAATAAGAATAAAGTTAACGTTGTAGGGATTTAAGAAGGCCGGTCACGAAAGTGATAAATCCTGCCTGAAATCTCCCTCCGACCTGAACCGTGGAGGAATTGTTATGTTGAGCCGTTCAGACAAAGAAGCAATTGTTGAAGGTCTAAAGGCTAACATCGACAAAGCGCAAGCGATTTTCCTAACTAACCTAATTGGTGTTTCATCTAACGATGCAGTAGCGATTAGAAAGGGAGTTCGCGATGCAAAAGGGACTGTTGCTGTTACTCGTAACACATTGTTCGAGAGAGCTGCAAAAGGAACTTACGCTGAAGAGATGTTGTCTAACCTAAAGGGACCTAACGCTGTTGCCTTTGCTTTTGAAGATGCTGCTGCTGTTGCAAAGTGTCTTAAAAATGCTGGTAAAGAGCATGAGATCGTTGAGCTTAAAGGTGGTATTCTAGATGGTAAATCACTATCTGTATCAGAGGTAAAAGCACTTGCTGACCTACCATCTCGCGACGAAATGCTTGGAACTCTTCTTGCTACATTCATGGCGCCTGTGTCATCTTTCGCACGTGTTATGAATGAAATCAAAACTAAAGCTGAAAGTGGAGCAGAAATGACTCCAGCAGCTGCAGAAGAGCAAGCTGAAGAAGCAACTGAAAGCGCAGAGTAATTGTTGTTAAAAAAAGTAAAGGTAAACTAGTTTTTAAAATTTAATTGTTTAAGGAGATTTATATGTCTATTTCAAATGAGCAACTTATTGAGCATATTTCTACAATGTCAGTACTTGACCTTGCTAACCTAGTAAAAGAACTTGAAGACAAGTTCGGAGTTTCAGCTGCTCCTGTCGCTGTTGCTGGTGCTGCTGGTCCTGCAGCAGCTGCTGAAGAACAAACAGAATTTACTGTTGTTCTTGCTGACGCTGGTGCTAAGAAGATCAACGTTATTAAAGAAGTTCGTGGTATCACAGGACTTGGTCTTAAAGAAGCTAAGGAACTTGTTGAAAGTGCTCCTAAGCCAATCAAAGAAGGCGTTGAAAAAGCAGAAGCAGAAGAGCTTAAGAAAAAGCTTGAAGCTGCTGGTGCTAAGGTTGAGCTTAAGTAATATTGCTTAAATCAAAAAAAGTTTTATAGGGCGTGAGGCGCTTGAGCCTCATGCCTTTTTGTGCATGAATCTGTTGAAAATTTTATATTAGGAGACCAAGATGACTCAGGTTTTCTCACCTAACGAATGGTTTCGAAAAACTTTTGCTCTGGCACCAAAGGTATTGGACACCCCACCTTTGATGAACCTGCAAACCAAATCTTTTGAAGACTTCCTACAGAAGGATGTCCCTCCTGCGAAGAGAGAAGATATTGGATTACAAGCTGTATTCAAGTCTGTATTCCCAATTTACGATTTCAATAAGACAGTGTCTCTTGAGTTCGTAAGCTACTCACTCGAGGAACCAAAGTACAGTATTAAAGAATGTCGTGAACGTGGCCTTTCTTACGAAGCACCTCTAAAGGTAATCGTACGTTTGGTGTTCTACGATGTGGCTGTAGACAAAGATGGAAATGAACAAAGAACTGTTTCTTCCATCAAAGAACAAGAGGTATACCTCGGAAATATTCCACTTATGGGCCCAACTGGTGCCTTCGTGTACAATGGAACTGAGCGTGTTATCGTTTCTCAGCTTCACCGTTCACCAGGGATTATTTTCGAACACGACAGTGGTAAGAAACACTCAAGTGGAAAGATCCTTTACTCAGCAAGAATTATTCCTCACAGAGGTTCTTGGCTAGACTTTGAATTTGACCACAAGAACATTCTCTTTGCTCGTATTGACCGTAAGAGAAAGCTTCACGCAACTGTTGTCCTCAAAGCTATGGGTCTAAACACAACTGAACTTCTCAATATGTTTTATGAGACTGAGACAGTTGTTTTTAATAAAAATGGAACTTACTCAAGAAAGCTTGATTTCTCATTGTTAAATGGGACTCGCGCAACAATTGATATTCTTGATCCTAAATCTGGTAAGTCTATCCTTAGAAAAGGGAAGAAGTTTACTAAAGGGTCTATCAAGAGAATCGTTGAGGCGGGAATTGAAGAGCTTTCATGTGAAGTAGAAGAAGTAGTTGGTAAAGTTGTTGCCGATGATATCTTCGACGAAAACACTGGTGAAGTTCTCTGCCTTGCTAATGAAGCACTATCTGAATCTAAGATTCATGATCTAATTGCTGCTGGAATTACTGAGGTAAAAGTTCTTTATATTGATATGATCAACTTTGGTGATCAAATCAGAAATACATTACTTCTTGATAAGACTGATTCCCGCGAAGAAGCTCTTGTTAAGATTTTTGAAAGACTAAGACCAGGTGAGCCGCCAACAGTTGAAGCTGCGGAATCACTATTTGGTGGTCTATTCTTTGATGCGGAAAAGTACGACCTTTCAAAAGTTGGTCGTATGAAAATCAATTATAAGTTTGGAACAGAAATTCCTGTAGAGAATACGGTCCTAACTATTGATGATATTACTCGTACTGTTCAATACCTAGTGGAACTTAACAACGGTAAAGGTAAAGTTGATGATATCGACCACCTTGGTAACCGTCGTGTTCGTGCTGTTGGTGAACTTCTTGAGAACCAATTCCGAGTTGGTCTAGTAAGAATGGAACGTGCAGTAAAAGAAAGAATGGCAATTCAAGAAATTGAAACAATGATGCCATATGATCTTGTTAACCAAAAGCCAGTTGCGGCAGCTGTAAAAGAATTCTTTGGTTCTTCACAGCTATCTCAATTCATGGACCAAACAAATCCACTTTCAGAAGTAACGCATAAGCGTCGTCTTTCTGCTCTTGGGCCAGGTGGTCTTACTCGTGAAAGAGCTGGTTTTGAGGTTCGTGACGTTCACAACACTCACTACGGACGTATGTGTCCTGTAGAAACTCCTGAGGGACCAAACATTGGTCTAATCACTTCGCTTGCAACTTTTGCTCGTGTATCGGAATACGGTTTCATTGAAACGCCATACCAAAAAGTAACTGAAGCTGGTGAAGTAACTAAGGATATTAAATACTGTTCTGCTTTCGAAGAGGAAGGGAAAGTTATCGCTCAAATTAGCGATAAAGTAATCAAAGATGGAAGACTTGAAGGTGAGCTAATTCCTGCTCGTCGCCATGGTGAATTCGCACTTGTTCCACAAGATGAAGTTGAACTGATGGACGTTTCTCCATCACAGATGATTTCTGTTGCGACATCACTTATTCCATTCCTTGAGCACGATGACGCCAACCGTGCCTTGATGGGATCAAACATGATGAGACAGGCCGTGCCTGTTGTTCGTACTGATGCTCCTCTTGTTGGTACTGGTATTGAAGGTATTGTTGCTAGAGATTCTGGAGCGGTACTTTTTGCAGAAGCAAACGGTAAGGTTATTTTCGTTGATTCAAACAGAATTGTTATTCAACGTGACGAATTCGAAGAGGGTGAGTCTGGAGTTGATGTTTACAAGCTTGTTAAGTATCAAAGAACTAACCAAAATACATGTAACAACCAAAGAGCACTTGTTAAAGAAGGTGACAGAGTAACTAAGGGAATGATCATTGCTGACGGTCCTGCGACTCATCTCGGTGACCTTGCTCTTGGACAAAACGTACTTGTAGCGTTCATGCCATGGGGTGGTTATAACTATGAGGACTCGATCCTTATTAATGAATCACTTCTAGCTCGTGATATCTTTACTTCAGTTCATATCGAAAGTTTCGAAGTTGAAGCTCGTGATACAAAACTTGGTAAAGAAGAGATTACACGTGACATTCCAAACGTATCTGAAGAGGCCCTAAAAGACCTTGATGATGCTGGTGTTATCCGTGTTGGTGCGATCATTAAGCCAAACGATATCCTCGTTGGTAAGATCACTCCAAAAGGTGAAACTCAACTTTCTCCTGAAGAAAAACTTCTTAAAGCAATCTTCGGTGAAAAAGCTGGTGACGTAAAAGATACTTCACTAAGAGTTCCTTCATCTGTTCGTGGTACTGTAATCGACGCTAAAGTATATACTCGTGAAGGTGTTGAACTTGACTCTCGTTCAAAAGAGATCATTGATCACGAAACAATGCTAATCAGAAGAGATGAGAGAATCGAGATTAAATCAATTCAATCATCAGCACTTAAGAAAATTGCACAAATGCTCAGCGGTGCAAAAACTACTGATAAGCTTGTTTCTGAAGACGGTTCATTTGACCTCCTCGGAAAAGGTGAAGAGATCACATTTGAAACTCTTCAAAAGGTTCCATTTGAATTGATCGGATATATTCCTCTTGAGGCAACTCTAGAAGAAAAACTAAGTGAATACTTCGCTGACATCAGAAATAGAATTAATCGCGTAAGAACAAAAGCGAACGACGAAATTGCTAAACTTCATAGAGGAGATGAACTACCTCCAGGAGTTATCAAGAAAGTAATCGTTTATGTTGCGATTAAGAGAAAGCTTCAGCCGGGTGATAAGATGGCCGGACGTCACGGTAACAAAGGTGTTATCTCTAACGTTCTTCCAACTGAAGATATGCCATACCTAGCGGATGGTACATCTGTTGATATCGTACTTAACCCACTGGGGGTTCCTTCTCGTATGAACATCGGACAGCTGTTCGAACTTCATCTTGGATGGGCCGGACGTGGACTTGGTGAAAAGATGAAAGCATTGCTCGAAGAGCAACGCGAAATGTTTGAGCTTAAAGACTTTATCTACGCAATCTATAAGACTGACGCAGTTAAAGAGTGGCTGAAACAAGCTTCTGATGAGCAAGTAAAAGCAGTTGCAGAACAACTCGCTACAGGTGTTCGTTTCGCTACGAATGCTTTTGATGGTGCTAAAGAAAAAGACATTGAAGAAATGTTTAAACTAGCTGAGCTTCAAGAAAACGGTAAAACAACTCTGTTTGATGGAATCACTGGTGATGCATTTGCTGAAGATGTAACCGTAGGTACCATGTATATGCTTAAGCTACACCACCTCGTTGATGAGAAACTTCACGCAAGATCTACTGGTCCATACTCACTTGTTACGCAACAGCCACTTGGTGGTAAAGCACAATTTGGTGGTCAGCGTCTAGGTGAGATGGAAGTATGGGCACTGGAAGCCTATGGTGCTGCTTATACTCTACAAGAGTTCTTAACTGTTAAGTCTGACGACGTTATCGGTAGAACTCGTATGTATGAATCGATCGTTAAAGGGGAACAAGTTCTTGAACCTGGTTTACCTGAATCGTTCAACGTACTTATTAGAGAGCTTCAAGCACTTTGTCTCGACGTTAAGCTTGAGGAAAGCACTGAAGAAGAAATGTTTAATTAATCCTTGTGGGCGGGGAGTCCTCGCCCACATATTGAATTAGGAAGGGACTGTACATGAAAGACCTTTTGAATTTTTTCGATAAACCAAAAGATCCAATCAGCGTTGAAGCGATCTCAATCAAATTGGCATCTCCTGACACAATCAGAGAGTGGTCATTTGGTGAAGTTCGTAAACCTGAAACAATTAACTACAGAACTTTCAAGCCAGAGCGTGATGGTCTTTTCTGTGCCAAAATTTTTGGGCCAGTAAAAGATTATGAATGTATCTGTGGAAAGTATAAAAGAATGAAGCACCGCGGAGTGGTGTGTGAAAAGTGTGGTGTTGAAGTAACTCTTTCAAAAGTAAGAAGAGAGAGATGTGGACACATCGAGCTTGCTGCTCCTGTTGCGCATATTTGGTTTTTAAGATCACTTCCATCTCGTCTTGGAGCTCTTTTAAACCTTACTCTTAAAGAACTTGAAAAAGTACTTTATTACGAAGCATATGTTGTAACATCTTCAGCTACTGAAGATGTTGACGGTGGTCTTCACGTAGGTCGCGTTCTTTCAGAACAACAATATTTTGAGCTTAAAGAGCAAGGTGTTGAGTTTGAAGCTGGAATGGGTGGCGAAGTTGTCAAGGAAATGCTTAGAAAGCTTGACCTTGACCAGGTAAATAAAGAAATCCGTCGTGCTTTAGCGGGTCAAAATAATGAAATGACACGTACAAAGCTTATTAAAAGACTAAAAGTAATTGAATCAATTCTTAAGTCTGATAATAGACCTGAATGGTTCATGATGGACGTTATTCCTGTACTTCCACCGGATCTAAGACCATTAGTTCCTCTTGAAGCTGGACGTTTTGCGACATCTGACCTAAACGACCTTTACAGACGTGTTATCAACAGAAACAACCGTCTCAAGAGACTAAAAGAGCTTAATGCTCCAGAAATCATCATCAGAAACGAGAAGCGTATGCTTCAAGAAGCTGTTGATGCTCTATTTGATAACGGAAGACGTGGGAAAGTTTTCACTGGTGCTAACAAGCGTCCACTTAGATCACTTTCTGACATGCTTAAAGGTAAGCAAGGTCGTTTCCGTCAAAACCTACTCGGTAAACGTGTTGACTACTCCGGTCGTTCAGTTATCGTTGTTGGTCCAAACCTACGTCTACATCAATGTGGTCTTCCAAAGCTTATGGCGCTTGAGCTTTTCAAGCCGTTTATCTACAACAAGCTGATTGAGAAAGGTCACTGTACAACTATTAAAGTTGCAAAACGTATGGTTGATTTCCAAAAACAAGAAGTTTGGGACATTCTTGAAGAAGTTGTTCAAGAGCACCCTGTTCTTCTTAACCGTGCTCCAACGCTTCACCGTCTTGGTATTCAAGGTTTCGAACCTGTTCTTATCGAAGGTAAAGCGATTCGTCTTCACCCACTCGTATGTACTGCGTTCAACGCTGACTTCGACGGTGACCAGATGGCGGTTCACGTTCCTCTATCAATTGAAGCTCAGGTTGAGTGTCGTATTCTTGCAATGTCGACAAACAACATCCTGTCTCCAAAAGATGGTTCTCCTATTATTACTCCATCTCAAGATATCGTTCTTGGTCTTTACTATATGACTCGTATTAGACCTTACGCTCGTGGGTATGGAAAAGTATTTGCATCAAAAGAAGAAGCACAATTTGCTTACCACTCAGGAAATCTTCACCTTCAGGCGCCAATTAAAGTACGTCTAAATGGTGAGTTGAAAGATACTTCTGTTGGTAGAACATTCGTTTATGACATCATTCCTGAATGTCTAACTTTTGATGACATCAATAAAATCCTAGGAAAGAAAGAACTCGTTAAGCTGATTGATAAGGCTTACCGTGTTGGTTCAGAGAAAGACACTGTTCTTCTTGCTGACGCCATCATGAGAACTGGATACTTTAACGCTACAAAAGCAGGTATCTCGATCAACGTTAATGACATGATCATTCCTAAGGAAAAAGAAGAAATTCTTGCTGAATCACAAGCTGAAGTTACTAGAATTACCGATGAATATAACGATGGTTCTATTACAAACGGTGAAAGATACAACAAGTCTATCGATGTTTGGCAACAAACAGGTGACAAGCTTGCGAAGGTTATGGTTGAGAGAATTTCAACTCAAACCTTTGTTGGTAACCAAGGAGAAAAGGAAGACGCTCCATCATTTAACTCGCTTTATATGATGGCCGACTCTGGAGCCCGTGGTTCTACAAACCAAATTAAGCAGCTAGCTGGTATGCGTGGTCTGATGGCCAAACCATCAGGTGAAATTATTGAAACTCCGGTTACATCTAACTTCCGTGAAGGTCTATCGGTACTTGAATATTTCATCTCTTCCCACGGTGCTCGTAAAGGTCTTGCCGATACCGCACTTAAAACAGCTAACTCTGGTTACTTGACTCGTCGTCTTGTTGACGTTGCTCAAGATGCGATCATTAGAAATATTGATTGTGGTGCAACTGACGGAATCGTTCTTACTTCTATTATCGATGGTGGTGAAATCGTTGAGCACGTATCAGAACGTGCAATGGGACGTGTTGCTGCTCAAGCGGTTGTAGATGCTAATGGACTAGAAGTATTCCCAAGAAATCACCTGTTCACTGAGGAAGATATTGTAACTCTTAAAGACAGAGAAATTGACCAGATCAAAGTTAGATCAGTTCTAACTTGTAACGAGCGCTTTGGATTCTGTGCGAAGTGTTTTGGGCGTGACCTTGCTCGTGGTGCTCTGATCAGTGTTGGTGAAGCTTGTGGTGTTGTTGCTGCTCAGTCAATTGGTGAGCCTGGTACTCAGCTTACTATGCGTACTTTCCACGTTGGTGGTACTGCAACTGCTGGTGCTCAAGTTAACAAAATTGAAGTTGTTACCGCTGGTTCAATTCACCTTGAAAATGTTCAAACAGTTAAATCTGCTGAAGGGCATACCATTATTATGGGTAAAACTGGTGAGATCGTTATTAAAAACAACATGGGTGTTGAAAAAGAACGTCACCCTGCTGTTTATGGTGCGAAGATCTTCGTTGCTGAAGGCGATCAAATCCAAGTTGGTGATAAGATCATCGAATGGGATCCGTTTGCAATGCCAATCCTCTCTGAGGTAGCTGGTTCTGTAAAATATAAGGATCTTGTTGTTGGTATGACTGTAAACGAGCAAATCGATGCCGTTACTGGTCTTCCTCACAGAACAATCACAGAAGCGAAGGATGCATCAATGCAACCAACAATCATTATCTGTGGTGAAGATGGTAAGCCTCTAGTTGTTCCTGGAACAAATCGTGAAGCTGCATATCGTCTACCTGTTGGTTCAACAGTTGTTGTGACTGAAGAGGAAACTGTTGGTGTTGGTGAGCCGATTGCTAAGATCCAACGTGAAACAACAAAAACAAAAGATATTACCGGTGGTCTTCCACGAGTTGCTGAGCTTTTTGAAGCAAGAAAGCCAGCTAACGCTGCACAAATTGCTGACGTTTCTGGAACAATTGAATTTGGGCCAGAGCTTCGTGGAAACCGCAGAATCATCATTCGTCCAGAAGATGGAACTGAGCCTGTAACTTATACCGTTCCTAAGGGACGTTACGTTATCGTAAACGAGGGAGACTACATCCGTGCTGGTGAGCCAATTATGGATGGTCCAAGTAACCCACACGATATTCTACGCGTAATGGGTATTAAAGAACTTGCTCGTTATATCGTTGATGAGATTCAAGAGGTATACCGTCTTCAAGGTGTTAAGATTGACGATAAACACATCGAAGTTATCGTTAGCCAAATGCTTAAGAAGGTGGAAATTACAGATCCAGGAGATACAACTTGTGTAACTGGTGACAGTGTAACTAAGTCAACACTTGCCGAAATTAATGAGGAAATTGTTGCAAATGGTGGAGAGCCAGCTAAGTCTAGACCTCTACTTCTTGGTATCACTAAGGCATCACTAACTACAGATTCATTTATCTCAGCGGCATCTTTCCAAGAAACGACAAAAGTTCTCACTCAAGCTACACTTGAAGGTAAGAGTGATAGACTCCGTGGTCTTAAGGAAAATGTTATTATGGGTCGCCTGATTCCAGCAGGTTCCGGTATTTCTGACTACCGTGACTTTGATGCTGTAATCAAAGATGAAGAGGAAGTTGAGACTCTTGAAGAGTCAACAACGCTTAGTTTTTAATAAATACTTGTAAAAGGTGGGCTGTCGTGTTAGACAGTCTACCTATGTGTATAGTGAAAGTTGAATAAGGAGCAGATGCGAAATGCCTACAATTAACCAGTTGATTAGAAAAGGTAGAGTTGCAAAGTACACAAAGACAAAGTCTCCGGCGCTAAAAGCTTGTCCACAGAGACGTGGTGTATGTACGAGAGTTTACACTACAACTCCAAAGAAACCTAACTCAGCGATGAGAAAGGTTTGTAGAGTTAAGCTTACTAGTGGCTTCGAGGTTACATCTTACATCGGTGGAGAGGGACACAATCTTCAAGAACACTCAATCGTTCTTGTTAGAGGTGGAAGGGTAAAAGACCTTCCTGGTGTTCGTTACCATACTGTAAGAGGTACTCTAGATGCTACTGGTGTAGACAAAAGACGCCAAAGACGTTCTAAGTACGGTGCAAAGAAACCTAAGAAGTAGAGTTGAAAGTTAACTTTTTTATCTCGCCTACGTTGGGTAAAGAAGAGTAAATTCAATTTTGAATTGAAGTGAGGAAATTATGAGTAGAAAGCACAGAGCTAAGGTTAGAGAAGTATTACCTGATCCACGTTTTGATGACATCGTTGTTTCAAAGTGTGTGAATTCTCTTATGAAGGGTGGTAACAAAGCGGTTGCAGAAAAGATCTTCTACGGAGCGCTTGATCTAGTAGAAACTAAGACCGGTGAAGAGCCACTAAAAGTGTTTAAAAAAGCACTATCTAATATCAAACCAGCAATCGAAGTTAAGTCTAGAAGAATCGGTGGGGCAACTTACCAGATTCCTGTAGAAGTTCGTCCAACTAGAAGACAATCTCTAGGTCTTAGATGGCTAAGAGATTACGCTCGCGCTAGAAACGGTAAAACTATGGTTGAGAAGCTAGCTGATGAAATCATCGATGCAGCAAACAACCGCGGTGGAGCTGTTAAGAAGCGTGAAGACGTTTACAAAATGGCAGAAGCTAACAAAGCTTTTGCACACCTTAAGTGGTAGTTATAGTTTTGTAATATGAGTTCTTCTCAATTGGAGAGGATCCGTAATATTGGTATTATGGCGCACATTGATGCGGGTAAGACCACTACAACAGAACGGATCCTCTATTACACTGGAAAAAGTCACAAGATTGGTGAGGTGCACGACGGTGCTGCTACTATGGACTGGATGGTCCAAGAGCAGGAGCGTGGTATCACCATTACATCAGCGGCGACTACCTGTCAGTGGTTAGACCATACGATCAATATTATCGATACCCCGGGGCACGTTGACTTCACTATTGAAGTTGAACGTGCTTTACGTGTGTTAGATGGTGCTATTGGCGTATTCGATGCAGTAGGTGGCGTCGAACCACAGTCTGAAACTGTCTGGGGACAAGCTGATAAGTACGGGGTTCCCCGTATCGCTTTTGTGAACAAAATGGATCGCGTTGGTGCGGATTTTGAAAACTGCGTTGTTGAGATTCGCGAGAAGCTCGGTAAAATTGCAGCTGCAGTTCAACTTCCTATCGGCGTCGAAGAACAATTGTCTGGTGTTATTGATCTCGTCACTATGAAGGCATTATCCTGGAATAATGACGATCTTGGGGCCACATATGATGTGGTTGACATCCCTCCTGAGCTTGCAGATGATGCTGAGCTGAAGCGGGAAGAGTTACTTGAGACAATCGCTGAATTTGATGATGACTTTGCAATGAGTTATCTAGAAGGTGAAGCGATCTCAGAAGATCAGATAAAAGCTACAATTAGAAAAGCTGTTATCGAGCACAATTTCGTTCCGGTTTTCTGTGGCAGTGCTTTCAAGAATAAAGGGGTACAGCCTCTTCTTGATGGTGTTGTTGCATACCTACCATCTCCAATTGATCGTGGAGAAATTAAAGGACATAGCGCAAAGGATATCACTGTTGAAGATGTTAGAAGGCCAGATGTTGCTGATCTATTCAGTGGCCTTGTTTTCAAAATCGCTACAGATCCATTTGTTGGGAGTCTTGCTTATATCAGAATTTATTCTGGAGAGTTAAAGGCCGGGCAAAATGTTCTTAATCCTCTAACTAAAAAGCGTGAAAGAGTTAATAAAATTCTTAGAATGCACGCCAATAAGAGAGAGGAGCTACAATCGGCAAGTGCGGGGGATATCGTTGCTATCTCTGGTTTGAAAAATGTTTCAACCAGTGTGACGATTTGCGCTGAACATAAACCGATTATCTACGACTTAATGGAATTCCCAGAGACTGTTATTTCGACAGCAATCGAGCCAAAGACTACTGCTGATGAGAAAAAACTTATGACTTGTCTTGAGCAATTGAAGCTTGAAGATCCGTCGTTTACTTATCTGCATAATAAAGAAACTGGGCAGCTATTGATTAATGGTATGGGGGAACTCCACCTTGAAATTATCGCAGACCGCTTGGCCCGTGAGTTTAAGGTTGGAATTAATGTTGGTAGACCGCAAGTTTCCTATAGAGAAAGTATTTTAGGAAATGGAATTGGCGCTAGTACATATCACCAAGAAGTTGGTGGTAAAATGCAGTTTGGTAACTGTAAGCTATCGGTTGAAAAAACCGATTGCCAGACTGGAATCAGTTTTGAATCTAAGGTTACTAAAAGGCAGCTTCCGCAAGAATTTATTGATTCTATCGAGAAGAGTATCCATGATACTTCTCTTGGAGGAAGTCTTGCCGGGTATCCTTTAATTAACATTAAGGTTACTCTCGAGAGTGCTGAGTTCAACGAGCTTGACGCCAACGAAGTAGGGTATGCTATTGCCGCCTCAATGGCCTTTAGAGATGCCTGTCGCAACGCTGGAGTTACCCTCTTTGAACCAATTATGTCTCTAGAGGTTTTAACGCCTTCTGAGTATACAGGGGACGTTATTTCTGATCTTAATATGAAGCGCGGGAAAATACTGTCAATGAGCTTAAAGCAAAATAAGGAAGTGGTTGACGCCGAAGTTCCTCTTGCTGAAATGTTTGGTTACAGTACTGATATCCGCTCTAGAACACAAGGTCGTGCCAGTTTTTCAATGGAGTTTAATCGTTATGAAGAGCTCTCATTGGATCTGGCCAAAGTAATATTAGAAAAACGTGGAATCTATATCTAAATTTATTTTTTAGAAGTTTTAGGAGAAAGGAAATGGCAAAAGAAAAATTTGACAGAAGTAAGCCACACGTAAACATTGGAACGATTGGTCACGTTGACCATGGTAAGACAACACTTACAGCGGCGATTACAATGACTCTTGCTGAGAAGCTTGGTGGTGAAGCGCGTAACTACGCGGACATCGACTCTGCTCCAGAAGAAAAAGCAAGAGGGATCACAATTAACACAGCTCACGTTGAGTACCAAACTGAAGCACGTCACTACGCGCACGTTGACTGTCCAGGTCACGCTGACTACGTAAAGAACATGATTACAGGTGCGGCACAGATGGACGGAGCGATCCTAGTATGTTCAGCAGCAGACGGACCAATGCCACAAACACGTGAGCATATCCTTCTCGCACGTCAGGTAGGTGTACCTGCGATCGTAGTTTTTCTTAACAAAGTAGACCAAGTAGACGACGAAGAACTACTTGAGCTAGTTGAAATGGAAATCAGAGAGCTACTTTCAGAGTACGATTTCCCAGGTGACGATATTCCTATCGTAGCAGGTTCAGCACTTGCAGCGGTTGAGAACAGAGATGCAAACATCGGACGTGAAGCAGTACTTAAGCTTATGGACGAAGTAGATGCTTACATCCCAACACCAGCACGTGATGTTGATAAAGACTTCCTAATGCCAGTAGAAGACGTATTCTCAATCTCTGGACGTGGTACAGTAGTAACTGGACGTATCGAAAGAGGGATCATCAAAGTTGGTGAAGAGATCGAAATCATCGGTATCCGTGAGAAGCAAAAGACAACAGTAACTGGTGTTGAAATGTTCCGTAAACTTCTTGACGAAGGTCAAGCAGGTGATAACGTTGGACTTCTTCTACGTGGTATCAAGCGTGAAGACGTAGAGCGTGGACAATGTTTGATTAAACCAGGAACAGTAACTCCACACACAAAATTCAAGTGTGAAGTTTATATCCTAACAAAAGACGAAGGTGGACGTCACACTCCAATCTTCAAAGGATACCGTCCACAGTTCTATTTCAGAACAACAGACGTAACAGGTAACATCACTCTTAACGAAGGTGTTGAGATGATTATGCCTGGTGATAACACAGCATTCGCAGTAGAACTTATTACTCCAATCGCAATGGAAAAAGGTCTACGTTTTGCAATCCGTGAGGGTGGTAGAACAATCGGTGCTGGTACAGTATCTGAAGTTATTGCATAATTTCTTATAAAAAGTACGCAACTCTCTTGACAAAGAGTTGCGTATCTTTTATTAAAGAGACCAAACTGAGTAAAAGTGAGCGTTGAAAACGTTGTATAAGGATAAGTGGAATGAAGACTACTCGACTTAGAATCAAGCTTAGAGCTTATGATCATAGCATTCTCGATAACTCTGTTAACGAGATTGTTCAAACTGCAAAAGAAACTGGAGCACGTGTTGCTGGGCCAATCCCTCTACCAACAGAAGTAAATAAATTTACTGTGCTTCGTGGACCACACGTAAACAAAAAATCACGTGAGCAGTTCGAAATGAGAACTCATAAGCGTCTAATTGACATTCTCGAGCCAACTCAACAGACAGTTGACAGCTTAATGAAGCTGGATCTATCTGCTGGTGTTGACGTAGAGATCAAATACTAGTATATAAAGTAAGAATTTTATATAAGTTATATTAACATCAACCATGCATGCATCCCTGAGGTCAGGGTGATGCTGTGGAGGAAAGATGGCAGAGAACAAAATCGATTTGCCAGCTTTTTACGGTATTAAAGCTGGAATGACTCGGATTTTTGATGAAAACGGCAATCACGTTCCCGTGACTGTTATCAAATTAATCCCAAATTATGTATCACAAGTAAAAACAAGCGAAAAAGATGGTTATGAGTCTTATCAAGTAGCGTATTACGAAAAACGCGAAAAGCTCATTAACAAGCCAAGCCAAGGTCACCTAAAGAAGGCCAACCTTGAGCCAAAATTTGCTCGTTTTGCTGAAATCAAGGCAGAAAACGTTGATCCTGAAAATGTAGGGAAAGAACTTTCAGTAGAAGGTTTTGAAGCTGCATCGTACATCGACGTTACTGGCATCACAAAAGGTAAAGGCTTCCAAGGGGTTATGAAACGTTATAACTTCCAAGGTGGTCCAGCTGCACACGGTTCACACTTTCATAGAAGACCAGGTTCAATTGGTAACCGCGCTACTCCAGGTAGAGTATTCGCTGGTAAGAAAATGCCAGGTCATATGGGAGCGAAGAGGCAAACTGTACAGAACATCCTAATTCAAGAAGTTAACCTAGAAAAAGGTTATATGCTTCTTAAGGGTTCAGTTCCAGGTGCAAAAAACAGCTTCGTAAGAATTTCGAAAGCGGTAAAAAAGTAGTAACGGAAGGTATGCGAAATGGCTGAAATTACAGTATTAAATGAAAAATTTGAGGCTTCAGCAAAGATCGACACAAATGTTAGTCTTACAGCTGAAGATATTAATACTCCTGTTGTTCACCAAGTAGTTAAAGCAACTCTTGCGAATAGAAGACAGGGGACAGCAAGTACCAAGAATAGATCTGCAGTACGCGGCGGTGGTAGAAAACCATTCAAGCAAAAAGGTACTGGTAGAGCTAGGCAAGGTACTTCACGCTCACCTCTTATGCCAGGTGGTGGTCAGGCTTTTGGACCAAGTCCAAGAGATTACTCACAAAAGGTTAATAAGAAGGTTATGCTAAAAGCAATTCAATCAGTTCTTGCTGATAAGCTACAAGCTGGGAAGCTCACTGTTGTTGATACAATTGAATCTAATGGTAAAACAAAAGATATGTATTCAATGCTTAACGGTAAAGGTCTACTTCCTGCACTAGTAGTGACTAATAGTAAGGACAGTTTAGCAATTCGTGCTGCTAAAAACCTACAATACGGACGTGGTCTTGCAGTTGAAGGTTTTAGTGTTTACGAAGCTGTTAAATATGAAAATTTGGTAATTGAAAGAGCTGCTTTAGAAGCTCTTCTAAACAAGTTGGTGTAGTTATGCAGTTAGAGCAGATTATTATTAGACCGTTGATTACAGAAAAATCGTCAGTCGCGACTGAAAAATTCAATCGCTATGGTTTTCAAGTAGCTCTTAAATCTAACAAAAATCAGATTAAGATGGCTATTGAGAAGCTTTACGAAGTAAAGGTTGAAGACGTTAAGACTAACATCCTTCCTGGCAAGTCAAAGCGTGTTGGGAAAGGTGTGAAGAAAACTTCTAAAACTAAAAAAGCTTTCGTAACGCTTAAAGAAGGCCAGAGAATTGAGTTCTTTAAAGGCGTATAAGGGGTAGAAAATGGGAATTAAAAAGTTTAAACCAGCGACACCTTCACGTAGAAACATGGCGATTCTTGACAGCACTGGGCTTACAAAAGATGTAGCTCCAGTTAAATCCCTAATGAAGCACCAGTCATCAAAAGCTGGTCGTAACAATGCAGGGAGAATTACTGTTAGACGTCGTGGCGGCGGTGTTAAACAAAGATACAGAGTAATTGATTTTAAGAGAAATAAAGAGAATATCCCAGCTAAAGTGCAAGCGATTTCATATGATCCAAACAGAACATGTAATATCGCACTACTTGCTTATGCTGACGGTGAAAAGAACTACATTCTAGCTCCTCTAGGGCTAAATGTTGGTGACACTGTTATCTCTTCTGCGGATGCCGACATTAAGGTAGGTAACTCTAAGCAGTTAAAAGATATTCCAGTTGGTACTCTCGTACACAACGTTGAACTTCACCCAGGTGCTGGTGGGCAAATGGCCAGATCTGCTGGTGCATATGCTCAGCTTATGGCGAAAGAAGGACAAACTGTTCTTCTTAGACTTCCATCTGGTGAGCTAAGACTTGTAAAACAAGAGTGTAGAGCAACAATTGGTCAAATCGGAAATCTTGAGCACGAGCAACGTGTAATCGGTAAAGCCGGTGCAGCGAGAAAATTAGGTAGAAGACCTAAAGTTCGTGGTGTTGTTATGAATCCTGTTGATCACCCACACGGTGGTGGTGAAGGTAGAACTTCTGGTGGACGTCATCCTGTATCACCATGGGGTATGCCAACTAAAGGATACAAAACAAGAAAGAACAAGAGAACTGATAGATTTATCGTAAAACGCAGAAAATAATTTGAGCCCCCTTAATCGGGGGCGAATATAGGAGAGGTAATATGGCCCGTTCACTAAAAAAAGGTCCATTTGTAGATACACACTTGATCAAAAAAGTTATGGAGCTTCAAGAAGAGAAAGGTAAGACTTCTAAAGTTATCAAAACTTGGTCAAGAAGATCGACAATTGTTCCTGAAATGATTGGACTAACCTTCGCTGTTCACAATGGTAAAAAGTTCATCCCAGTTTACGTTACAGATAACATGATTGGTATGAAGCTTGGTGACTTCGCACTGACTAGAACATTCTATGGTCACGGTGCGGATAAAAAATCGAAGAAGTAGTTATTAACAAGTTGATGTAGAGGAGAGGCTAGCCATGGCCATTACAGTAAAAAATAACAAAGTAGGGATTGCCCCTAGAAAGGTAAGACAAGTACTTGATCTTATTAGAAACAAAAAGGCTTCTGAAGCAATCAGAATCCTACGTTTCAACGATAAGAAAGAGATTGCAATTATGCTAACTAAGCTAATCAACAGCGGCCTAGCAATTGCTTCTGAGTCTGATAAATACGACATTGATAACTTGGTTGTTAGCCAAATTTATGCTAATGAAGGACCTACGCTAAAGCGTATCCAAGCAAGAGCTCAAGGCCGTGCTTTCAGAATTAGAAAGAGAACTAGTCACGTAGTAGTAGAGTTGAAAGAAGCGTAAGCTTAAGTAGGAAGGAAGATATGGGACAAAAAGTACACCCTTATGGATTTAGACTAGGTTACATCAAAGGTTGGCAATCAAATTGGTATGCAAAAGACAATTATGCTCAATCATTACATGAAGACCTAAAAATCAGAAAGTATATCGAGAAAGCACTTAAGAATGCTTCTGTTGCAAAAACTGAGATCTCAAGAACTTCAGATCAAGTGAAGGTTACTGTTTATACAGCTAAGCCTGGTGTTGCAATTGGTAAGAAAGGTGCTGGAATTGAAAAGATCAGACAAGATCTTAAGAAAATTATCAGTGGAACTCTTATTTTCAATATTGCTGAAGTTAAGAGACCAGATGCAGACGCAAAACTAATCGCAGAAAACATTGCAGCTCAGCTTGAAAAGCGTGTTGCTTTCCGTAGAGCGATGAAAAAAGTTATGCAATCAGCATTTAGAGCTGGTGTAAAAGGAATCAGAGTTAGAACTGCTGGTCGTCTTGGTGGAGCTGAGATGGCACGTGCTGAAGGATACTCAGAAAGAAAGGTTCCTCTTCATACCCTTAGAGCAGACATCGATTACGAAACAGCGGAAGCTCATACAACTTACGGTGTTATTGGTGTTAAAGTTTGGGTATACAAAGGTGAGATTTACAAGTAATTTCATATATTTAACTTAAATGTGCCTCTACCGCGTCATCGCTTGTTATCATTGTTCGCGGAAAGCACAGAATAATTAGTAGAGGTTAAAATGCTAAGTCCAAAGAAAGTTAAGTGGCGCAAGCAAATGAAAGGTAGAATGAAAGGTAAAGCATACCGTGGAAATACTATCACATTTGGCGATTTAGCGTTGCAAGCGACAACATGTGGGTATATAACAGCTAGACAAATCGAAGCTTCCCGTATCGCGATCACAAGAAAGACCAAAAGGGGTGGTAAAGTTTGGATTAAAATCTTTCCAGACAAACCACTTACAAAGAAGCCTGCTGAGGTTCGCCAAGGTAAAGGTAAGGGTTCTGTTGATCGTTGGGTTGCGGTAGTTAAGCCAGGTAGAGTACTATTCGAAATTTCACACGCGGATAAAGAACTAAGTAAAGAAGCGTTGAGACTTGCAATGTACAAATTGCCTGTAAAAACTAAGATTATTGCTAAGGAAAACCTTGATTAATTGTCCTTAATTGGATAATACAGGGCAGAACTTAAAGAGGTTGTTATGTTGAAGATGAGTGAAATTAAAGATTGGGAAGCCAATGTTCTTGACAAGAAGGTTCAAGAGCTAAAGGTTGAGCTTTTCAACATTAATATGCAGAAAACTACAAGTGGGATTGAAAAACCTCACAGAATTAAAGAAATCAAAAAAGATATTGCGCGTCTATTAACTGTTAAAAGTGCGAAAGTGAGTAAATAAGATGAGCGAAAAAAGAACTTTTAAAAGAAAGCTAGAAGGTGTGGTTGTTAGTGACAAAAGTGACCAAACAATCGTAGTTAGTGTTGTTAGACGTTTCAAACACCCTAAGTACAGTAAATTCGTACACGAGTCAAAGAAGTATCATGCTCATGACGCGAAGAATGTTGCTAAGGTGGGAGATAAGGTTGTGATCGTTGAGTCACGAGCTTACTCTAAGTTGAAAAAATGGGAACTGATGAGAGTAAACAACTAGTTCTCTCTCACTAGTTTTTAGGAGATATCCATGATTCAAATGCAGACAAAGCTCGAAGTTGCAGATAACTCAGGAGCTAAATCAGTTAAGTGTATTAAAGTACTAGGTGGATCAAAGAGAATGACTGCTGGACTTGGCGATATCATCGTTGTTGCAGTTCAAGAAGCTCTACCTGGTGGAAAAGTTAAAAAAGGTGATGTTAAGAAAGCAGTAATCGTTAGAACTGCTTATCCAATTCTTCGTGAAGATGGATCTTACATCAGATTCGATAAGAACAGTGTTGTTATTTTAAATACTCAAGACGAGCCAGTCGGAACACGTATTTTTGGGCCAGTAGCTAGAGAGCTAAGAGGTCGCAATTTTACAAAAATTTGTTCCCTTGCTCCTGAAGTTCTTTAAGAGATAGGTGATATCATGCAGAAAATCAAAATTAATGATGAAGTTGTAGTGATTGCAGGGAAGGACAAAGGTAAGACTGGAAAAGTTAAAAGGTTGAACCTTAAGAAAAATGTTGCACTTGTTGAAGGTGTAAACATGGTTAAGAAGACTTTGAAGCCAACACAGGAAAATCCTGCTGGTGGAATTGTTGAAAAAGAGTCTCCTGTTCACATGAGTAACATTGCTATCGTAAGCCCAAAAACAAAAAAGGCTACGAGAGTAAGAATTGAAGAAAAAGATGGTAAGAAGGTTCGCATTGCAGTTGCATGTGGCTCTGTTATCGAATAGTGAATAGAGGTTGAGGATATGAGCAGACTACGTGAATTGTACAGTGGCAAAGTGAAAGGTGCGATGCAAGAGAAGTTTGGTTACAGAAATGTAAACCAAATTCCTAAGCTCGAGAAGATCGTTGTTAACTGTTGTACAAGAGATTGTGTTATAAACGGTAAAGTTGTTGACTCTGTTATGTCAGACCTTCAAACAATTACTGGTCAAAAGCCAGTTGTTGCGAGAGCTAGAAAGTCTGTTGCTGGGTTCAAGATTAGAGAAGGGCAAGCGCTTGGAGCAAGTGTAACTCTTCGTGGTGAAAGAATGTTTGAATTTCTTGATCGTCTTGTTTCTTTGGCACTACCACGTGTACGTGACTTTCGTGGTGTTTCTAAGAAAGGTTTTGATGGAAAAGGAAATTATACTCTTGGTTTAAAAGAGCAAATCATTTTCCCAGAAATTGAGTATGACAAGATCGACAAGGTTAGAGGGCTAGGTATTTCAATTGTAACTACAGCGACCACAAATGAAGAAGGTCGTGAATTGCTGACCCTTATGGGAATGCCTTTTCAAAAATAATTAAGTTGAGGATAGAATAATGGCAAGATTAGCGAAAATAGTTGCATCAAAGAAAACGCCTAAGTTTGAAGTAAGACAAAGAAACAGATGTGAAGTTTGTGGAAGACCGCGTGGATATCTTAGAAAATTCAAGATGTGTCGTATTTGTTTTAGAACATTGTCTCTTAGAGGCATGATCCCAGGCGTTACTAAATCAAGCTGGTAGTTAAAAAAGCAGGAGCTATAATCATGATGACAGACCCTATTGCGGATATGCTTACAAGAATGAGAAACGCAATCTCAGCTGGACACGACAGAGTTGAAGTACCAGCAAGTAAGATCAAAGCAGCGATTTGTAAAGTTCTTAAAGATGAAGGTTACATCAAATCTTTCAAAATTGTTGCAAAAGCAAAAAATGATATTTGTCTAAAAGTTGTATTCAAAGAGAATGCAATTGTTGGAATTAAAAGAGAGTCAAAACCAGGTCTTAGACAATACCACAGTTACACTGACATGCCTCGCGTGCTAAGTGGACTTGGAATGAATGTTGTTTCTACTTCACAAGGAGTTATCTCTGACCGTGAAGCTAAGAAGAGAAAGATCGGTGGCGAAGTACTTTGTAGTATTTGGTAGGAGTGAGCAATGTCAAGAATTGGAAAGGTACCAGTAAGCGTACCTGAAAAAGTTGAAGTTAAAGTTAATGGTGCTCATGTTTCAGTAAAGGGTCCAAATGGACAACTAGAATATACTTTTACTGACAAAGTATCTATTGAGTTAAAAGACAAAGAAGTAACTGTGGCTCCCGCCAATGAATCTAAGGAAGCAAGAGCTCTTTGGGGAACAACAAGATCATTAATTAGTAATATGATCACAGGTGTTTCTACAGGGTTTACAAAAAGCTTAGAGTTCAATGGTGTTGGTTACAAAGCAACTGTAAGTGGTTCAACACTTACTTTAAATCTTGGTTACTCTCACCCAATTGATTACGCTCTTCCACAAGGTGTTACTGCAAAGGTAACTAAAAACGTAATTGATATTGCTGGTTGTGATAAGGAACTTGTTGGTTTCGTTGCTGCGAAAGTAAGATCATTCAGACCGCCTGAGCCATATAAAGGTAAAGGTATTAAATACGTTGACGAGACTATTCTACGCAAGGCTGGTAAGTCTGGTGGTAAGAAATAATTAGTTGTATAGAGGTACATAGCGATGAGAAAGCAACTAGGAAAAATTAAAAATGAAAAATTGGTCTCAAGACTAAGAAGAAAACTTAACATTCGTAAGACTGTTGTTGGAACTGCTGAAAGACCAAGATTGTGTGTAACTAAGTCTACAAAGAACCTAAGAGTTCAAGTTATTGATGACAGTGCATCTAAAACTCTATTTTCTGTTCAGTCATTCGGGAAAGATGCTCCTGAAGGTGCTGGGAAGACTATTGAGGGTGCAAAAGTTATCGGTAAATCTGTTGCAGAAAAGCTAAAAGCTAACAATGTTAGCGTAGCTGTTTTTGACAGAGCTGGTTACAAATATACAGGTGCGATTGCAGCTCTAGTAGATGCAATTCGTGAAAACGGTATTCAGGTTTAGTCGAGGGTTCCATGAGCGAAGAAATTAAAAAAGAAGAAGCTGTAGAAAAGAAAGCACCTAAGAAAAGAACTGGTGGAAAACGCCAACAACAAGCACAAGCTCCTGTTAATCCAGATATGGAAGAAAGAGTTGTAGCGGTTAACCGCGTTGCTAAAGTTGTTAAGGGTGGTAGAAGATTTTCTTTCTCAGCTCTAATGATTGTAGGTGATAAAAAAGGTAATGTTGGTTACGGACTTGGTAAAGCGAAGGAAGTTCCTGAAGCAATCCGTAAGGCGACTCAAGCTGCTAGAAAGCACATGATTCATGTGCCAATTGAAAATGGAACAATTCCACACGAAGTTCTTGGAACTTTTGATGCTGGTAAGATCCTTTTCAAGCCTGCTGCTGAAGGTACTGGGGTTAAAGCCGCTGGTGCATGTCGTTCAATCCTTGAGCTTGCTGGTGTAAGAAACGTTCTTACAAAGTCACTTAGAGGAAATAACCCACACAATATCGTTAAGGCCACTTTTAGCGGTCTTAAAGCTCTACGTTCAGTAGAAGAGATTGCTAAGGTTAGAGGAAAAGACGCACAAGGTATCAGAACTAAATAGTTCTAAGTTGAGGTTAAAATGTCTAGTAAAACGATCACAGTTAAGTTAAAGAAGAGTGTAATCAGTTGTACAGATAAGCAAAAGGCTTGTGTTAAAGGTCTTGGACTTACAAAGACTGGTTCAGAAAGAACTCTTGAGAATACTCCAGCAGTTAGAGGAATGATCAAGAAAGTAATTCACCTTCTAGAAATCAAAGAATAATTAGTTATAGTTGAGGCTAATATGTTGACGTTAAATAATCTAAAAAGTCCAAAAGGGGCACACAGAAACACTAAAAGACTTGGCCGTGGACAAGCTTCAGGGCAAGGTACACAAGGTGGTAAAGGTCACAAAGGTCAAAAGGCTAGAAGTGGCGGTGGTGTAAGACCAGGTTTCGAAGGTGGAGCAATGCCACTTTACATGAGACTACCAAAACGTGGTTTTAAAAATGCACCTTTCAAAGTAGAGTATGCTATCATTTCTCTTTCTCAGCTTGCTGAGAAATTCGACAATGAAGAAGTTTCAAGAGAATCTCTTATCGCTAAGGGACTTCTAAAAGGTCAAGACAGAAGAAGAGCTATCAAAGTTCTTGGTAATGGTGAGATTGCAAAAGCGCTAACTTTTGTTAATATTGATAAGTTCACCAAGTCTGCACAAGAGAAAATTGAAAAAGCTGGTGGAAAAGTAATCACCAAATAATCAAGGATAGTTTGATGGCGCTTGCTCAAGGAAAGCTAGAAGAGCTAAAAAGAAATGTACTTTTTACTTTTCTTCTAATCGTTGTATTTAGAATAGCAGCACAGATTCCAGTGCCAGGGGTTGATCCCGTGGCGCTGAAGTCATATTTCACCAGTGGTGGTGGGGGCCTTTTTGACCTAATCAACACTTTCAGTGGTGGTGCGTTTAAAAGATTTTCAGTTGTTGCTCTAGGTATTATGCCTTACATTACAACATCTATTATCTTCAGCTTGTTAGGAGAGGTTATTCCTCAGCTACAAGAGTTAATGGAAGATTCTGAAGGTCACCGTAAGATCCAGAAATGGACTCGTTACTGTACTGTACTTCTTTGTATGGTTCAGGGATATGGAATGGCCGCGATGTTTGAAGGGTTTAAAACTGCTACTAACATTGCAGTTGTACCAGAGCCTGGAATGCTATTTAGAGTAGTAACAATGATTACCCTTGCGGCAGGAACTATGTTCCTTCTATGGTTGGGTGAACGAATCACAGAATATGGAATTGAGAACGGTGTATCGTTAATTATCTTTGCTGGTATCGCTGTTGCACTTCCATCTGAAATGCTTCAAAAAATCACCCTTTATAGAAATGGCGAGCTACCAGGAATTTCACTTCTGATCTTCTTTGTAGTTATCCTTGTGATTTTCTATGTGGTTTCATACATCGAGCGTTCTTTCAGGGCCATCCCTGTTCAGTACGCAAAAAAAGTTGTTCACAACCGCGTTTATGGTGGAGCTCAAACTCTACCTATGAGAGTGGATACTGGGGGAGTTATGCCTCCAATCCTTGCTTCTTCACTTCTGGCTGCTCCAGCTACATTTGCTAGCTTTATCCCAGCGGAAAGTGCACTGAAGCCATTTTTTGATACAATTCAGCAGTCGCTGTATCCAGGAAGACTATTATTCAATATCTTCTTTGCGCTACTGATTGTTTATATGACGTATTTTTATGCACCAATTCAGTTCAAAACAAAAAAGATTTCTGAAATGTTGCAACGTAACAATGCGTTCATTCCTGGGATTCGTCCTGGAACAAAGACAAAAGAGTTCCTAGACTTCGTCTTAATGAGACTGTCATTTTTTGGATCACTCTTTTTGATTGTGGTATGCGTTCTTCCAAGTATCATTACAGGTTCACAGACTCGTTTCGGTGGTACCTCAATGCTAATCCTTGTAAGTGTGTGTATCCGTGTAATGATGAATGTACAATCCTTCTTGTATGCAGACAAATATGAGTCATCATACAAGGCCAAAGGTAAGTACAACGGTGCTAAACGTAGATTCTAATTTTTGTAGGAAGTTCGATTGATGAAACAGGTTATTTTGCTAGGCGCTCCAGGATCAGGTAAAGGTACACAAGCGAAAGTTATGGTGTCCGAGATGGGTTTCAATCACCTATCAACTGGTGATCTACTACGAGCTGAAGTAGCGAAAAAATCTGACCTAGGGAATAAAATCTCTGAGATCATCAATTCAGGTAGCCTTGTTGACGATGCAACTGTACTTGAACTTCTGAAAGTGAATTGTGATCTAACTAGTGGAAAATACATTTTTGATGGTTTCCCTAGAAATATTGAGCAGGCCAAGGCGTTGGACGAACACGTTATTGGTAGTGCTGAAGCAGTAGCACTGTATTTTGATTTAGATTTATCAGTTATTAAGGAAAGAATTATAAATCGCCGATCTTGTCGAGATTGTGGCAAAATCTACAACCTTCTTATCAATGCGCCAAGCAAAGAGGGAGTTTGTGATAGCTGCGGTGGAGAGGTCTATCAGCGTAAAGATGACAATGCTGAGGTGGTTGAGAATAGACTAAATGTATTTAAGTCTACGATTGACCCTGTCTTAGATTATTATCGAGAAAAGGGAATCCTGATTAGTCTGGATGCCTCCCTTGCACCTGAAGACGTTTCCAAGCAAATTTTCGACATTCTAGGCTAGAAGAAAATTCTATCCACTATTTAACGCTTGTATTATTGCAGTAATTGCTATATACATGCTTAGATTTGGGATAAAAAGGTTTTGTATGGCAGATGATGTACTTGAAGTAGAAGGGGAAGTTACTGAACTTCTACCGAACACGAAGTTTCGCGTGAAACTTCCAAATGGGCACAGTATTATTGCTCACATCAGCGGAAAAATGAGAATGCATTTTATCAAAATTTTACCAGGTGATAAGGTGCTAGTAGAAATTAGTAAGTATGACCTAGCGAAAGGTAGGATTACATATCGTTCAAAAGGCAGATAAAAAGGAAGTGATTTATGAAGGTTAGAGCGTCAGTTAAGCCGATTTGTAAAGATTGTAAAGTAGTTAAACGTAAAGGGGTTCTTCGTGTTATTTGCAAGGCGAATCCAAAACATAAGCAGAGACAAGGTTAGAGCAGGAAGGAGTTGAGTTATGGCACGTATTCTTGGTGTTGATATCCCCCGTAATAAAGTGATGAGAATTGCTCTTCAAGCTATCTATGGAGTAGGTCCAAAGATTGCTGCAGAGGTTCTTGTAAAGACTGGAATTGAACTTGATAAAAATTCAAATGAGATTTCTGAAGATGATGCACAGGCCATTCGTAAGTGCCTTGAAGACGATTATATCGTTGAAGGTGACTTGAGAAGAGAGATTGGTCTAAACATTAAGAGACTTAAAGACCTCGGTTGTTACCGTGGTATCAGACATAGAAAAAGTCTACCAGTAAGAGGTCAAAGAACTTCTACTAACGCTAGAACTAGAAAAGGTAAAGCGGTAGCGATTGCTGGTAAGAAGTCTATTAAGCAGATGAAGTAGTATTAGTAGTTACACGATAGGATATAGCTATGGTTAAGAAAACAGTAAAAAAGAAAGTTAAAAAGAATATCTCGCACGGGATGTGTCACGTTCAAGCGTCTTTTAACAATACAATCGTTACTTTTACAGATGCACAAGGGAATGCAATTTCTTGGGCCTCAGCTGGTCAGCTAGGTTTCCGTGGATCTAAAAAGTCAACTCCATTCGCAGCACAGCAAGCTTCTACAGAAGCAGCTAAGAAAGCTATGGAGCACGGTCTAAGTTCTGTAGACGTAAGA
This sequence comes from Bacteriovoracaceae bacterium, assembly GCA_965140515.1. Classification (GTDB taxonomy): domain Bacteria; phylum Bdellovibrionota; class Bacteriovoracia; order Bacteriovoracales; family Bacteriovoracaceae; genus JAGLCH01. Next base: position 840,537 of record OZ223251.1, read on the forward strand.
GTTAAAGGTCCTGGTGCAGGAAGGGAAAACGCGATTAGAGCTCTAGTAGCAGCTGGTCTAAAGATCACATCTGTTGCTGATAGAAGCCCTATCCCACACAATGGCTGTCGCGCGCCTAAGAGAAGAAGAGTTTAATCTCTTCGAAAGATGGAGTAATTAGTTATGGCAAGGTACATTGGTTCTGTTTGTAAACTTTGTAGAAGAGAAGGTGAGAAACTTTTTCTTAAAGGTAGCCGTTGCTACTCAGACAAGTGTGCAATCGAAAGACGTCCATACCCACCAGGGCAACATGGACAAAGAAGAACGAAGATTTCTGACTTTGGTGTTCAGCTTCGTGAAAAACAAAAACTAAAGCGTCTTTATGGTATTCAAGAAGGTCCTATGAGAAACCTTTTTGACAAAGCTATGAGAATGAAAGGCGTTACAGGTGAAAATCTTCTAACACAACTTGAAAGAAGATTTGATAACGTTGTTTACAGAATTGGTTTTGCAGCTTCAAGAAAAGAAGCTAGACAGCTTGTTAAGCACTACCACTTCCTAGTAAATGGTAAAAAAGCAAACGTTCCTTCTATGGTTATCAATAAAGGTGATGTGATTGAACTTTGCGAAAAATCAAGACAATCGCAAAAACTTACAGGTTCTCTAGAAGCTAACAGCATCAGAGAAGTACCAGCTTGGTTAGACGTTGATAAGGCTAACTTTAAAGCAACTGTGACAGATCTACCGAAGCGTGATGATATCACATCACAAATCGAAGAGCGTCTTGTTGTCGAGCTATACAGTAAGTAAAATTGATAAATTAGTAAGGAGTTTATTCCTATGGACAAATTTATATCTAAGAACTGGTCAAGCATGATTAGACCTGTTTCACTTGAGCTAGACTCGGATTCTCTAACAACTGCTTACGGTAAGTTTGTTGCTAAGCCGTTAGAGAGAGGTTACGGGCAGACTCTAGGTAACTCACTACGTAGAGTACTACTTTCTTCTCTTCAAGGAGCTGGTATTTGTGCAATCCGTATCGACGGTGTTGATCACGAATTTGGAACAATTCACAACGTAAAAGAAGAAGTTGCCGAGATTATCCTTAACCTTAAAGAGATCTACTTCAGCATTTCTGATAAAGAAGACGTTGTTCTTACTCTTGAGAAAAATGAAGAAGGTGCTGTTAAGGCCGGTGATATTTCTGAGCATGCAAATGTAAAAGTTCTTAACCCTGAGCATGTTATTTGTAACATCTCTTCTGGTGGATCAATTAAGATGGAAATCATGGTTGCTCGCGGTAAGGGATACGTAACAGCAATGGATAACAAAGAGAACTTTGATCTTCCTGTTGGATGGATTTACCTCGATACACTTTTCTCACCTGTACACAGAGTTAACTACACAGTAACAAACTCTCGTGTTGGTAAGAGAACTGACTACGATAGACTTACTCTTGAAGTATGGACTAACGCTGGTATCGATCCACAAGAAGCTGTTGCTTACTCTGCTAAGATTCTTAGAGATCAGCTTGCAGTTTTCCTTAACTTTGAAGATGAGGAAGAAGTTGCTCGCGTTGATAGTGTTTCTAAGCCACAAACACAGCAGTCTAATGCGAATAATGCCCTTCTTAAGCCTGTTTCAGAACTTGAGCTTTCAGTGCGTTCAGCAAACTGTCTACAAAACGCTAACATTAAGTTTATCTACGAACTTGTTTCTAAAACTGAGGGAGAAATGCTCAGAACTAAGAACTTTGGTCGTAAGTCACTTAATGAGATCAAAGAGATCCTATCACAAATGGGACTTGGTCTTGGTATGAAAGTGGACAGCATCATGAAAGAGATTCAAGATCAACAGGACTAAACAGTAGAGTTGAATCAGTAGGAGTTGAAGATGAGACATCAAAATCGTAAATATAGAATTGGAACTAATCCAGCTCACAGAAAATCATTGCTAAGAAACCTAGCAATTGAAGTTATCGACCACGGTAAAATTAAAACTACTCATACAAAATGTAAGGCAGTTCAGCCTTTCGTTGAGAAGCTTGTTACAATCGCCAAGGAAGATACTGTAGCTAACAGAAGACTTGCATTCTCTAAGCTTAACAATAAGCTTGCAGTACAAAAGCTATTTAATGAAGTAGCTCCAAAGTACAAAGAGAGAAATGGTGGTTACACTCGCATTCTTAAGCTTGCCGACGGACGTGTTGGTGATAATGCTAAGATGAGTTACATCGCGCTAGTTGACTAATTTTAAGTATTTAAAATTATCATAAAGAAAGGGGAGGACTTTTGTTCTCCCCTTTTGTGTTTATTTTATTGTCAAAAGGTCAACGTGATTTCAGTGTGTTGACACCTTTTTGTTCTTTTTTACAACAATCTGTTTCCCAGAAGGTGTAAAAAAAATCATCAAAACATTCAAGTTAGTCAGTTATTTGCCGAAAAGTTATACAGAGAAATAGTCTCGTATGTAGACACAACACGGAGTAGGCAATGATTAATTGGAATGACATGAACGGTCTCCACGTTATTTCGAAGCTAGAAGAAATTCTAGGGCGCTGGTTTGGAGTAGAGATGATCTATTCTGACTTACAGGGAAAAGTTCGAAGTAAGCAGATGGAGAAAGATTACAACTTTAAAAACCACTTTATGAAAGTTCAGATGGGACTTAACTATGGTCACGAGTTCATTGGGCAGGATATCGAAAAGATTACTGATAAACTGTCGACTGAAACAGAGCGTACTATCGAGTTTGACTCATTCTTTGAGTATGTAAAGGGATTCTCTTCAAAGGTAGAAGTTGAAGGGGAATATTTGGGAACAGTTTCTGCTTACCCATTCATCCACAATACAATTACAGGCGAGGAAGTTGACGTTATTAAGGCGAAGATGATCGAGTGTGGTGCAACTACTGAAGACGCAGATGCGGCCATCGCACACCTTAAAAAACTTACTCCTGAGAGTATTGAATATGTTGGTGAGTTAGTTGAACTCGTTGCTGAAGAGATGGCAACTTACCACTACGAAATTACCAAGCGTGAAGAGCGTATTAGCGAGCTAAACTCCGAGCTCGGTCAGAAATACCGTTACCACACTATGATTGGTAAATCGAAGAGCATGCAAAAAATCTATCGCCTACTTGAAAAAATATCTAGCTCTGAATCTAGTGTAATGATTCAGGGAGAAAACGGTACTGGTAAGGAATTGGTTGCTAAGGCAATCCACTTTTACTCACCAAGAAAAGATCATATGTTCCTAGCTGTGAACTGTTCCGCATTCAACGACAATCTACTTGACTCAGAACTTTTTGGTCACGTAAAAGGTGCGTTTACTGGAGCTGTAAAAGATAAGAAAGGTCTTTTTGAGCAAGCAAATGGTGGAACTCTATTCCTAGATGAGATCGGGGATACTAGTCTCAGTATGCAAGTTAAGCTTCTTCGTGTTCTTCAAGAAGGAACTTATATGCCAGTTGGTGCGACATCTCCAATGAGATCATCTGTCAGAATCATCGCTGCGACAAATAAGGATCTTAAGCAAATGATGAAAGACGGTGAGTTTAGAGAAGACCTTTACTACCGTATTAACGTAATCAATGTTAATCTTCCTCCTCTAAGAGAGAGACCAGAAGATATTGCTCTTCTAATGGATCATTTTTTGAGTAAGCGTTGTGCAGAGTCTGGGCTTCCTATGAAGACAATCTCTAAGAAATGTCTTGAGAGAATGCTTGATTACCCATGGCCAGGTAACGTTCGTCAGCTTGAAAACGAAATTGAAAGACTTGTAGTTCTTTCAGGTGATGATAAGACAATCACTCCAGATCTTCTAAGCCCAATGATTCAAGACTATGTTAATGAACAACGTGGCGGAAGCGCAGGTGCAACAGCTGGTCTTGGAATTGATACTAGTGGAAATCTGAAAGGAGCTCTAGAAGAACTTGAGGCCCTTATGATCAAAGAAGGTCTTAAGCGTACTAACTTCAACAAATCAAAGCTATCTAAAGAGTTGGGAATCAGCCGTGCTAGTTTGATTATGAAAGTTGAGAAGTACGGACTTGATAAGCGTGCTCTTAAAAGGGCCGCTAACGAATAAAAATTATGACATTAAGATAATTAGGGCCACGAATGTGGCCCTTTTTTGTGCCCCATGTCGTTGTCAGGACCACTTAAAGTGTTATCATACCTTGGACTTTATACATAAGGAGTAAAACGTGAATAATTCACAAAACCCCTTTGGAAATGATTTTCAGAAGGTAGTTAACGATTTTAAAAGAAACGTGAGAAACGTTGGAATGATTATTGTGGGACTAATTGTAATTGCAGGAGCATTTACAAGCTTTTACACCGTCCAGCCAGAAGAGGAAGCCGTTCTCATTCGTCTAGGTAACTATGTTACGACAACGACACCGGGACTTCACTTTAAAGTGCCATTTGGTATCGATAAAGTTATCAAAGTAAAAACAACAAAGGTTCATCAAAGAGAATTTGGTTTTAGAAAAAACTCTAGAACTGGGTATGGAAACTTTGATGATGAGTCACTAATGCTTACCGGTGACCTAAACGTTGCTGACGTTCAATGGGTAGTTCAGTTCAGTATCTCTGATCCGTATAAATTTCTATTTAAGACAAGCTCTCCTGAAAGAAATATCAGAGACGTGTCTGAATCGATCATGAGACGTGTGGTTGGTGACCGTTTAGTAACAGAAGTACTCACCACCGGGCGTGTTGAGATCGCTGACAATGCTCGTGTTCTGATGCAAGAGCTACTTGATAAATACGACATGGGTGTCAGTATCAAAGCGGTAAAGCTACAAGATGTAAATCCTCCTGATTCTGTTAAGCCATCATTCAATGAAGTGAATGAGGCAAAGCAAGAACAAGAGAAGGTTATTAACCAAGCTGAAGAGGCCTACAACAAGGTTATTCCTGAGGCCCGTGGTAAGGCCGACAAGATGATTCAAGAAGCGGAAGCTTACGGGGAAGAGAAGATCAATCGAGCTAAGGGGGATGCTGCAAAATTTGCGGATGTCCTTCGTGCTTATAAAAAGGCTCCAGTGGTAACTCGTAAAAGAATTTACTTAGAAACAATGGAAGAGATTTTCTCGCATTTTGAAGACATCACCATTGTTGATCCAAAAGTTAAAGGGCTTCTGCCTGTTTTTGGAAAAGGTCTTAAGGAATAGGGGGAAATGATGAAAACAAATATTAGTGCCGTAATTATTGCAGTGGTGATTGGTGCCCTGATTATTGGGAAGTCTTCACTCTTTATTGTGTATGAAGGTCAACAAGCGATTATCACTCAATTTGGTAAGCCGATTGGTGAACCTATCACTCAATCTGGTCTTCACATGAAAGTCCCTTTTACTCAAGAGGTTCGCTATGTGGATAAGCGGATTTTATACTGGGATGGAACTCCAAACCAGATCCCAACAAAAGATAAGAAGTATATCAAGGTAGATACCACCGCTCGTTGGAAGATTGTAGATGTATTGAAGTTCATTCAAACAGTACAAACTCAAAGAGGTGCGCTGGCAAGACTCGATTCAATCATCGATTCAGCAACAAGAGACGTGATCTCAAATCATAATCTTGTTGAAGCGGTTCGCGATTCTAATTCAATTATTAAGAAAGTTGCTGAACACAAAAAGATGCTTGAAGAAATGAAGGCCAAGGGGGAACGCTTTGTTGAAGACGACACCAGCGGTGAGATTGAAAAAATTCGTGTTGGACGTGAAGAACTAAGTAAATTGATCGTAACAAAAGCTGATGAAGAATTGATGGCCTTCGGTATTCAATTAGTCGATGTACAGCTTCGTCGTATCTCTTACGAAAAAACAGTTGAGTCTAAGGTTTATGAGAGAATGATCTCTGAGCGTCAGAAAATTGCGCAAAAGATCCGCTCAATTGGTCAAGGTGAGAAGGCAAAGATTGAAGGGCGTCTTACTAGAGATTTAAAGAGAATTGAGTCGCAAGCTTACAAGACCTCTCAGGAAATCAGAGGTCGTGCTGAGGCCCAGACTATTGCAATTTATGCGAAGTCACTGTCTCAGGATCCAAGCTTCTACTCCTTTACCCGCTCGATGGAAGCGTATAAAAAGTCGTTTCCGGCCAAGACTAAGTTCTTGCTCTCGTCAGAATCAGAATTCCTTAAGTTCTTAAAATCTGGAAAATAAAAGTTGAATTAGGGCCACACTTGGTGGCCCTTTTTTTGTCTAAATTTTAGACAGGTGTCCTTCTCAGGTATAATTAGTTCGGAAAGCTATACTCTAACTCACTGTATTTTCAATAAAACTTCGGCACAGCTATTGCATCATGTAAGTAAACCACTGCGTGCGTGGTCCGCGAGGGCCATTTATTATTAGTGACGTTGGAGATTTTTATGAAAATGACGAGGACGATACTGTTCCTGCTGACCTTACTACCTCTGGGGGCCTATGCTGGCGACATTGAATCTGTCGATGTTGTCTTGGATTCCTTGAATTTTGAGATGCCCAAAGATGGTAATGGCGCTGCCGGTGAACTGCGATTTCGATCGCTCGATTTCTACTCCACCGACTTATTTATCAACCTCTATGATGATGGTGAGGTTTTTAACTCCACCATGTATTTACGTCCTGACTTCTTTGGGATCAGAGGGAAAAACCACGCACTGGGACTTAACTTAGATACCACTCCTCTTAAAGGGCTTAATTCTTTGGATCTACTTCGATCTTCTGTAGGCTTTAATGAAAAGCAAGTTTCCTTTGATTCTGAAGAGCTAGCTATTCGACACGATATGATCGACCTCAACGTGGATAACTTCAGATTTTTCTGTAAGAAACACCCAGACTTTCCTGGTAATGATGTCGAAGCATTTAAATACGGTTGTTTAAGTGATTCAACTTTCGGACCTCTCGATGAGGCATCTCCGGTTGGTATTGAAGCAACAGTTAATGATATCGATAAAAATGGGAGCAAGGCGCATATTGCAACAAAAGTTAATAGTGTGGAGTTTAAGACTCAACGAATTTTTATGTCAGTGGATGATACCGCTGTTGAAATCGATAAAATGCTAAAACTCGATGTAGATCATATGGCCCTAACTTGTAAGAAAAATGGGGATATCGCTAACTTCGATCCGAATGAATTAATTTTCGACTGTATCGATGATGTGGCCTTTAAAGTGAATAATCTCTCAGTAGACAGTACTATTGAATCGGAAGAGGGAGAGATTCAGAATCTAAAGCTTTCTTCAAAAAATCCTAGTATTGTTTTGGATGAAAAACATGTCAGCATCAAGACAGAAGCGGTAAATGTTCAATTAGATAATATTGAAATTGAAGGTAGCAACATTCATTTGAGTTGCGATAAAAATAGGGAAGGGGTGTCTAACAAAGACTTTGATCTCCTGATGAGGACTTGTCTTGATACTTCAAATATTAAAGAGCTTAACGACCGCTACGCTGATTTTAAAATCAAACTAGCAGATGAAACAATTGGTGATGTTGTTGTAGATGCCAGCTTAAAAGCAATCGATATGAAAGACGGCGATTTCTCAACTGAAATGGGTTATACCCGTGTGAATGTGGGGAACTTGATCACTGCTGGAACTCATGGGCTAAAGCTTAGCTGTGAAACTAATCTGCAATTACCAAAAGAGATTAGTAAGGAAAATATGGACGCCATTGATTTTGAAAAGTCGATGAACTCATGTTTAACAACGGTTAAGGTTCCAAAGTCGCAAATATTTCTTTCAAATGCAGAGAGAGATGGACGCTACTTCCTCGACATCAACGCAGTAGATGTGAGAGATGGATCGGTTAGATTAGATATTCCTGCCATTCAGTTAGTTTCAAAAGAGGGAAGTAACACAATTTTTAATCTTTCTGGACTGTGCTTTAAGAAGAAAGATGTAATGCCATACGATTACAAAGCTCTTATTGATGAGTGTTTGAAGGATGGACGGTTTAACATCAGTTCAATCGTTAATGATGAGGACAACGACGAAGCTAGAAATATTATGTCCGTATACGACCGTTTGGAAACGGAACAGGGAAGAAATATCAATCCCGTCGATTTAGTAAGAAAGATTTCTCCATCAATGAAGAATCTAAGTATTACCGCCAAGAACGGTTATGTTACAGTTAAGACTCAAACCAAAGTGCTTGGTATGCTTAAGAGCGCAACAATTGCAGGATATGGACGTTTCGATCAGAAGAATGAAAAGTTGATTCTTGATGTGAAAGAAACTGATCTACCATTTGGAATTTCGAGTCGTAAATTATCGCTGTTCATCATCAAGCAAATTATTGCCGACGATAGAGTTAAGATTAGTACTTCAAATAAGACTATTACCATCGACTTAAAATTTTAATAACATCTTATGAATAAAGAAAAGGCGCTCACAGAGCGCCTTTTTTATTTGGTTTGTCCTACGATAACCTTATTGAAATCTCTTTTAAGAATCCTTCGAATATTTGATTGAAAGTCTTCATACTCAACTGCTTCAATCGTTTCTGAATTCTTGTGGAAGTAGTCTAGTCCAAGTCCTTGAAGCGATGGCACCGAGTAGATATTGGCGTAGTCTTCATTTGTTTGGATATTAATCTCTTCTTGCCCTTTAAGCATTGATTTAATCTTTTTAAATTCTCTTTTAGAAATTCCTTTATCACTAATCTTTTGAATCAATTGATCAATCGCAGCAATTGCGCGTTCAACTTTGTCATTACCTGTAGCGATATAGATTGCCCAGTAACCACCTTCCATCGCCATGAAGTTAATTGGTTGAGCTGAATAACAAAGCCCTTGGCGATCGCGAACTTCAACAAAAAGTTCAGAGGACTGTCCTGCGAGGTGGGCCGAAAGCATTTTAAGAAAAATGTTATCTTTGTGCCCCAATGCTTTTGCAGGTATTCCAATTAAAATGTGAGTCTGCTCTCTTGGAAACTCAATATGGCGTATTTGTCCTTCAAGAGGCGTGTAAGGTTTTTTCCCCAGTGTCGCTTTCTTTCTTGGTTTTAATTCATCTACAAATGGTGTGATTAGCTTTAGTACTTCTGCTAAAGAGAGATCTCCACAATAGGTTATTTGAATTTCTCTATTTGCAATATTTTGTAAGTGAATATCGTGTAGCTCTTTTCTTCCAAGCCCTTTGAGTGATTTTTTTGTTCCCAAAGTATTTTGAGCATAAGGATGACCTTTAAACACCATATGATTGAATGCTTCAAAACAGTGCTTTACTGGATCTTCTTCCTGCATTTTTAGCGCTCTAAAGGAGAGTTCTTTTTCATGCTTCACAAATTTGTTAGGAAAAGTTGGATGAAGGAATGAGTTAAAAAGGTGAGCAAAGAGCTCAGATGAGTTTTTCGTCATCCCATGCAATGTCATTCCGTAAGCGTTCTTTCCTGAAAATCCTTGAAGCGCTGAAGAGTTATCTTCTAAGTACTGCTTGATCTGATCGTTGGTTGCGTAACGATGTCCTCTTGATAAAAGTGAACTGATAAGATTATGAGCGCCATTCGTTTTGGCGTTTTCCTCAGTCAGTCCGCCTTTGGTATAAATATGCATCGCAAAGGTAGGGGTCATATTGTTAGCGCGGTAGATCAGTGAGATGCCCTCTTTTAGCTGAATTTTTCTCACCTGTGGATCGTACTTTGATTTCGTTCCACTGATCTTTTCAACTGGTTTAATTTTTTTCTTTAACGCCTTTAAGGATCTTCCTAATTTTTTAGTCTCTCTTTCCGCGAGCTTTAGATCCATCCCTTGAGGGATTTGGAGGCTTATGTGAAGGTCTCTGTCAAAAATTTCACGAAGAGCATCGTTAACCGTCTCTGGTTTTGTCTCATTCAATTTTTCAATGAATTTTTGCTCACACAGATAATCCCCTGTTTGCGCGTAACTATTTCCAAGGGTGAACGAGAAGCCTTCAAGTGTTTCTTTCTCATAAATTTTTGATGCCACATACTGATTTTGAATTTTGGTTATTTCTCTATCCTCAAATCCCGTTTTGAGTTTGTCACCCATAACCGCCTCAAGTTTTTTATAGACTTCAACCATGTTCTCTTCTGGGAAGCTGATGCGAACCAAATGAGCACTTCCTTTAGACATGTACATCGTTGTTGACGATGCGTAGTTGGCCAGAGTTTCATCAATTACTAGACTTTGATAAAGTGGTGACGTTTCTCCATGACCAAGACAATTAATCGCTAAATCTTCGGCCGGAGCTTCTGAACTCATGTAGTTTTTACCTTGTGCACAGATTGTAAGCTGACACATATTGGTTTCTTTTTTATGAACATTTACGCTTCCTGGAGATTTTATTTTAAACTCCGGTAGGTTTGATTCCTTTCCTATCGTAAAATCAAATGAGTCAATTTTTTTGATCACAGCTTCGTCATCATAGTCTCCTGCGATCACAACAAGCATGTTCGCCAGATTATAATTTTTATCCTTAAATGCGATAAGTTGATTGCGCGAAAATTTTGCGATGGTTTCTTTTTTGCCCAAGATGGCGCGACTGTACACCCCTTCAAAGGACTCTTTTTGAATCTTTGAAAACGAAAATTGAGATGGATTATCAATGGAGCGCTTTAGCTCTTCTTGGACGACTTCCCTTTCTGGGCCAATATCCTCTTGAGAGAAGAGCGGTGAAGAAACCATGTCCATTAAAATTTCGCAGGATTTTAAAATCTTCGTTTTTGGGCAGTTGATGAAGTAGCAGGTGTAGTCGAATGATGTGAAGGCGTTGATCTCGCCACCAAATGTTTCAACTTCCTCTGCAATTTTGCTTCCCGGTCTTTTCTCTGTTCCCTTAAAAAACATGTGTTCGAGAAAGTGTGCGATTCCTTGGTTATTTTCTTTTTCCAGGGCAGAACCTGCTCTAAACCATACTTGGATACTGGCCGCAGTACTTCCTGGAGATTTAACTAATAGGGTTCTAACCCCTTTGGGTGTAATATATTCGCGATAATGCATCTATTTCTCACTTCCTCTTTATTGTAAGTTAAATTTAATGTTACAGTTAAACTCCATAGTTTGAAAGGATGGGTAATATTTGAGTGATGTAACCGGACTTTATATTCATTTCCCCTTTTGTATCAAAAAATGCAACTACTGTGACTTTCACAGTAAGTCTCTAAGTGAAGGCAGACTCGACCAATTGCACCTTGATTATCAAAAGCAACTTGAGATGGTGAATGCGCTGCATGAAGAAAACCGAATTAAGTTTGGAAAGCTCGATACGATCTACATCGGAGGGGGGACTCCCGCTCTGTGGGGACGTGAGGGCCGCAGATTTTTAGCGCAGTTTCTTAAACAATTTCAGTGGGATGAAAATACAGAATTTACTATTGAGGTGAACCCAAAATCCACAACTATTGATGAGATTCACGAGTGGTGTGACATAGGTGTAAACCGATTTTCCGTAGGAGTTCAATCCTTAGACGACACTTTGCTCCACTACCTAGACCGAGTGCACTCCGCCGATGAGGCCAAAGACTTGCTTCGCCAAATGGGACGCTCAGGCATCAATTTTTCTGCTGATTTGATGATGGGACTCCCTTTTTCAAGCAATCGAGACTTAATTGCAGAGGCCGCTCAGTTGGTGGATCTCGGTGCCAATCACATTAGTTCATACATTCTCACGGTAGGGGACAATTACGTTCACCACAAATCATTGCCAAGTGAAGAGCAAATTGAGCAGGAGTTCTTGGGTCTCTCAGACTTTATGGCAATCCAAGGATATGAGCACTACGAGGTATCCAATTTTGCACGTAAAGGCTTTCGCTCCAAGCACAATTTAAAATATTGGAATTCAGATTCAGTCGGCGCCATTGGGCCATCTGCTTCTGGACTTATCGCTTTAAAAGAGCGTCACTTGCGTTACAAATGGGAGCTAAGCAAATGCCAATATTCTCTTGAATCGGTTGAGGGAGAGGACCTAAAACTCGAGCGATTTTACATGGCCTTCCGCTCGGCCATCGGAATTCCCCTTTCTTTCTTTGAAGGGGAGGAAGGGATGAGTTTAATCCGTAAGTGGAAGCATGAGGGCCTAGTAAGACAGTACCTCGGTCGCGTTGCTGCGACGCCCCGTGGTTTCTTACTCCTCGATTCGATGATTGATCAGCTGTTTAACGCCAAAATCCTTTAAATTTCAGTATCTTAAAATAATTCATTTTTTTTTCTGACGGCCCATTGACACTGGGACCTTCCCTCCCATCTTATATGCAGAAATTCAGATGAAGTTACGAGGAATGGAAAAATGAGCGATAACGTTACTGAGAATGAAGTAGAAGAGAATGTTGAGCAGCAGGAAAAGAAAGATGCTGAGGCATCTGAGACTCCTGAAGAAGAGGTAAAAGCGTCTGAGGAAACAGATGCTACAGAAGAAGCGGAGGAATCTGCTCCAGCTGAAGAAGAGGACTTCAAATCGAAGTACTACTATCTTGCAGCAGAAATGGAGAATATGAGAAGACGCTTCAACCGTGAAAAAGAGAACCTAATTAAGTATGGGAATGAAAAGATCCTAAATGCTTTGATTGATGTATTGGATTCTTTTGATCACACAATGGTAGCGATTGAAAAAGACGAAGATGAGAAAGTTCAAAATATTTGCAAAGGGATTGATATGGTTAGAACTCAATTCCTTGATGCACTTAAGAAGAATGGACTTGAAAGAATAGAAGCACTTGGTGAGGAATTTGATCCAAACTTTCACGAAGCAATGGCACAGCAGCCAGCTGAAGGGAAGAAAGATCAGGAAGTAATTATGGAGTATCAGAAAGGGTACATCCTTAATGGTCGTCTCTTGAGAGCATCAAAAGTAGTAATTGCAAAAAACAACTAAAAAAAAAGATATAAAAATATAGGAGCAAATTATGGGAAAAATTATTGGAATTGACCTAGGGACTACAAACTCTTGTGTGTCTGTTCTTGAAAACGGACAGTATAAAATCATTCCTAACGCTGAAGGACACAACACTACTCCTTCAATCGTTGGTTTCGCAAACAATGGCGAAAAACTTGTTGGGCAAGTTGCAAAAAGACAGGCCGTAACAAATCCTACCAAAACTGTTTTTGGTATTAAGCGTCTTATCGGTAGAAAAGGTGATGCACCGGAAGTTAAAAAATTCCATGAAGTTGCTCCTTTCGACATTATCGCAAACAAAAATGGCGATGCTTGGGTAAAAGTCGATGGAAATGAAATGGCACCACAAGAAATCTCAGCTCAAGTACTTATGAAGCTTAAGCAAGCTGCAGAAGATTACTTAGGTGAAGGTGTTTCTGAAGCTGTTATTACAGTTCCTGCCTATTTCAACGATGCTCAAAGACAAGCAACAAAAGATGCTGGTCGTATTGCTGGTCTTGAAGTTAAGCGTATCATCAATGAGCCAACAGCTGCTGCTCTTGCATACGGACTAGATTCAAAAACAGATAGAAACGTAGTTGTATTCGACCTCGGTGGTGGTACATTCGACGTATCAATTCTTGAAATTACTTCTGATGGCGTTTTCGAAGTTAAAGCAACTCACGGTGATACATTCCTAGGTGGGGAGGATTTCGACTACAGAATCATTAATTATCTTGCAGAAGAATTTCTAAAAGAAAGTGGAATCGATCTGAAAAAAGATACAATGGCACTTCAAAGACTTAAAGAAGCTGCTGAAAAAGCTAAGCATGAGCTTTCAAATGTTAACCAAACTGATGTTAACCTTCCATTCATCACTGCTGATGCTACAGGGCCAAAACACCTTAACATCAACTTAAGCCGTGCTAAGTTCGAATCACTTATTGGTGATCTAATCGAAAAACTTGCTGAGCCATGTAGAATCGCTCTTGATGACTCTGGATTAGATATCAGTGAAATCCACGACATCATTCTTGTTGGTGGTTCAACTCGTGTTCCAGCGGTTCAAGCAAAAGTTAAGCAAATTTTCGCAAAAGAGCCTTCTAAAGGTGTAAACCCTGATGAGGTTGTTGCTGCTGGTGCTGCAATTCAAGGTGGTGTTCTTGCTGGTGATGTTAAAGACGTTCTTCTTCTAGACGTTACTCCACTATCACTTGGTATTGAAACTCTTGGTGGTGTTATGACTAAAATCATCGAGAAAAACACAACTATTCCTACTAAGAAATCGCAAGTTTTCTCAACAGCTCAAGACAATCAACCAGCTGTTTCTATTCACGTACTACAAGGTGAAAGAGAATTTGCAAATGATAACAAAACACTTGGACGTTTTGACCTAACTGGAATTGCTCCAGCTCCACGTGGTGTTCCTCAAATTGAAGTAACATTTGATATCGATGCAAACGGTATCGTTCATGTTACTGCACATGATAAGGCCACTGGTAAATCTCAAGACATCAGAATTACTGCAGGTTCTGGACTTTCTGAAGAAGAGATCGAAAAGATGGTTAAAGAAGCTGAGCTAAATGCAGATGCTGACAAAAAACGTCGTGAAGTGATCGATACAAGAAACAGTCTTGACGCTCTTATTATGCAATCTGAAAAAATGATTAAAGAGGGTGAAGGTAAAATCGCTGACGCTTCTAAGCAAGAGCTAGAAACAGCTATCGAAGAAGCGAAGAAGCATCTTGAAGATCAAACAATTGAAGAACTTAAGTCTGCAACAGAGACTCTACAAAATGTAACTCATAAAGTTGCTGGTGAACTTTATGCTCAGGGACAACCTGGACCAGATGCGGGGGCTCAGCCAGGGCCACAACCTGGAGAGAATGGTCAGAAGAAAGACGACGAAGATGTTGTCGATGCTGACTTCAAAGAAGTATAAAAACTTTTTTAAGATACTATAAATAGGGGCCCAGATTTATTCTGGGCATCCCTGTAAAAAGAGATAAGTTGTATGAGTGAAAAAAGAGATTACTACGAAACCTTAGGGGTTGATCGCGGAGCTGATAAAAACGATATCAAGAAGGCCTACCGCAAGTTGGCGATGAAATATCATCCCGATAGAAACCCTGATAACAAAGAAGCTGAAGCAAAGTTTAAAGAGGCTTCAGAGGCTGCAGAAGTTCTTCTCGATGAAGACAAAAAGCGTCGCTATGACCAATTTGGACACGCAGGTGTTGACGGTCAGGCAGGCGGATTTGGCGGTGGTTTTGGTGGCTTCAGTGGTGGTGGCTTCGGCGATCTAGGTGATATCTTTGGCGATATCTTTGGTGATTTCATGGGCGGAGGAGGAGGACGTTCTTCTCGTTCAAGAAGCCGCGCTCAAGCAGGCAATGATCTACAAATGACCTTAGGGGTTACTTTTGAAGAGGCCGTTTTTGGTGCTTCAAAAAATGTAGAGATTACTCGCAATGTTCTGTGTGACGTTTGCCACGGAAGTGGTGCTGAAGATGGATCAAGGCCTTCAACATGTGACACCTGTGGTGGTTCTGGTCAAATCAGAAGACAACAGGGATTCTTCACAATGGCATCAACCTGTCCAAGATGTCAGGGGTCTGGTCAAATCGTTACTAACCCTTGTAAGAGTTGTCACGGTAAGGGACTTAAGAAGAAGAAAGTTGAACTTGAAGTTAAGATTCCTGCAGGTATCGACCGCGGTCAAAGACTTAAGCTTTCTGGTGAAGGGGATTCTGGAACATATGGTGGCCCAAGTGGTGACCTCTATATCGTAGTTGATGTTCGTCCACATGAATTCTTTATTAGAGATGGCTACGACATTCATTGCACTATTCCTATTAGCTTTACTCAAGCTGCTCTTGGTGCGGAAATTGAAGTACCAACAGTTTCTGGAAAAGTTACTGTTAATATTCCAGAGGGAACTCAATCTGGTAAGAAAATGAGATTGCGTGGAAAAGGAATTCAACAACTGGGTGGATACGGTCAAGGTGATCAAATTCTTAGTATCCATGTGGAGACTCCAACTAAGCTTTGTAAAGAGCAGAGGGAGCTCCTTGACCAATTGGGGAAATATGATCAAGAGGGAAGTTGTCACCCGATGGGGAAAAACTTCTTCAATAAATTCAAAGACCTCTTCCAATAAGGTTCCAACACACTTTTGGATATACGCCGCATCATTTGATGCGGTTTTTTTGTTAAAATATTTAATTAATCCTTATATTCCAGTCATATTATGATTTTTTATTGATTCTTATGATTAATACTGGAAAATAAGGATTAATGTACTTTTGGCCTGAAATAGTGTATAATGACTGTAATTCTAGGATTTATAGGAGCTATTTTATGGCCAACAAGGTTAACCCACTCCCCACACCAATTCAGCAGGGACCGCTAACAGTTGAACTATTAGGACAGTTTGTTAAGGCCAAGCGAACACAATTGAAATTGAGATTGGAGGACGCCGCTTTGTTGTGTGGAGTTTCCAAAGATACTCTTACCAAAATCGAAAATGCCCGCGAAGGTGTTCGCTTTGAAAGTATTTTGAAGGTATGCACTATGCTTGGGATTCAATTAAGAGTCGATAGTTGGGAAGAAAAGTAATGGTGAATTCAAAACTGATTACATACTTTAATGATGAGAGGGTTGGAGTTTTGTCTCTTATCGGAGATCAGCTTGCATTTGAATACGATAGTCAGTGGATTCAAAATAGATTTCCAATTTCTCCGTGGATTCCTTTTGATGAGGATATCTCTTCTGATGCGATTAAGAGATTTCTGGAAAATTTATTCCCTGAGGGAAGCGCATTAGATGAGCTTAAAGAATATTTTAAGGTTGGAATCAGCAATACTTTTGCAATCACTCAAATTATTGGAAGAGATACAACAGGTGCCCTTCGATTTTTAGTGGATGGTATTTCTTTGGATGAAGAATCATCATTTCGTGAATTATCAGAAGAGGAATTGGCAGAACGATTAGATCAAAGAGCGACTAAAGGTCTAGCTATTTGGGATGGAAAAATACGCTTAAGTGTTGCTGGAGTGCAAGACAAACTTCCGATAACAATATTGAGCGACGGCCGTATGGGGTTTGGGGAAGGACAAATCGCCAGTACTCATATCTTAAAGTTTCAAAAGCGTGAGGGGAAAGTTTCTAACTTGGTCTTAAATGAATATTTTTGCATGAAGCTTGCTGCACTTGTGGGAATCGATGTGCCAGAAGTTGATTTGAAATTTTTTGGCGATCATCCCGCGTTACTTGTTAAACGCTTTGATCGCAAGATCGAGAGTGATGATGAGATTTTGCGCTATCATATAATTGATGGATGTCAGGCGTTGAATGTCCTTAGCTCTTATCGCTATGAAAGAAACTTTGGATCGGGGAGAGATGTTGCTGGAATAAGAGAAGGGGTTAGCTTGAAAAAGCTTTTCGACTTTTCCATGCGGTGTGAAGTTCCAGCAATGGTGCAATTTAAAATGCTTGAGTGGATTCTTTTTAATTTGATCATTGGTAACTCTGATGCTCACGGAAAAAACATTTCATACTTTGTTGATCGAGGAAAATTAAAACTTGCTCCATTCTACGATCTTGTAAATGTCACAATTTACCCTGATCTTGATCATGAATTAGCGATGTCTGTGGGAGATGAGTTTGATCCAAAAGAGATCTTTGCCTTTCAGCTTGCAGAGTTTTGCGATGAAGTTGGGATCAAGAAGATGCTTCTTGCAAAGCAGTTGACCTTGTTGTGTAAGAAAGTTGAGAAGGCAATTGGTCAGTTGCAGATTCCAAGGGAATTTGAAGGGAAAGAGGCCTTTTGGGAGAGTTTGATGAATAGTGTTAATGAGAGAGTCGAGCACTATTCAAAGCTTTCGAGTGAGGTTGTTAAGTTTTGATAGAGGGTTCCAACACACTTTTGGATATACGCCGCATCATTTGATGTGGGTTTTTTTGATCATGTTGAATCAATCCGAGATTGGCTGTGCCTTTCGCCCCAAAAGAAATCTTTGTTTTTAGCTTGCAGCATTTTGCGATGAATATATGTCTATTAATGATGACAATATGAAAGTCTGTAATATTGTAAGAGATTACATTTCTATACCAACATCCGAAGCAATAAGTAATGCTAGTGACTTCCTACAGTCATGCTTGTAATAAATTTTAATTTCTGATGATATAATGTTGATAAGTAATAGAGGTAATTATGAGTTGTTTTTCCCAGTTTAAGTTTCTAAAACTTTTTTGCGTGTCATTAGTATTCGCACAAGGAATTTCTTACGCGTACCGTGTTCCAAGACCTAATATCGATTTTTTGCTTAAAGACGAGGATATGATCGTATTGTTAGGGATTGTAAGCGAAATAAAAAATATTCAAAAATCTAATCCCGATAAAGGTGATCTTTTTGAGGTTACAGTTGATATTACACATGTATTAAATGGTAAGTATTCATATAAGCAGTTTAAATATGTCTTTGCTACTCGATGGTTTGGTGGTAACCGTCACATCGAGCATTTGAATAAAGGCCAAAATTTGGTACTGCTGCCCCCAAGGGATCAATCAGACTTTATGACATTTGATACTGTTGATAGATTTGGTATGTTTATTCCAAATAAAATTCTTTGGTTTTCTAAAGATAATGAGAAAACACAACAAATTTTGAAGGCCTTAGGATTTAAGTATTACAGTCGTAAACTCGCTTTAGAACGAGCCCTTAAGTATGTATCCGGTGTTCCCTTCATTGTTCCTTCTGCACTTGATATTCGCGTTGAATCGATGAAACATATATGGAAAGTCACTGGTCGCTGCAAGGGGTGGTTCGGCTGTCCCTCTGAGCAAAGTGAATTTCAATTATCGTTTGGAAAGTTTGGAGTTGGACCTATTCATTTCACTTCTGATCTCCCAAAGAAAGCTTTTTGGGAGAAGTTGAAATTTTGGCAGGTTCAAAACTACATTTGATTTTTGCCATATCAATCTGCGCCGCATTTTTTTGTAAGTTTCAGTTAAGAAAATCTTGTCTTCTATTTAGTAAGGGCCTCTCTTAGACTAATAATATGTTTTTTGGCACTGCATAGTTGAAATTCATCTCGCCCGATAAATTATGAGAAATTTATGACTAAAAATCACTTTGTTTTTCTTGCTCTCTACTTAATATCTTGCAGCTTATTTGCTGAAGAAAGTAAGCCTCAGACTCTTTATGAACAGTTCATAGCGAGGAATGAGCGCTTTCTTCCTCCACCAAATGGCACATATGTGGTCCCCCCTGAAAGACAAAAATACGTGAGACAAATTATTTCTCTGATTGGGGATAAAACTGGTAAAGCATTTACGAATATTCCTACTGATCCAAGTTTTCGCTTAGAACTGGCCTTAGCTTGTTACAAGATAGAGTGTCCGATTGCCTTGAAACACAAGCTTTCTTCAAGTTTAAAAAACATTTCAGACCAAACAGAGGATGGTCGAAATATTCTATTTTATAGTGTGTATTACCGTGACTACACCGAGGTAGAGAGACTTTTGAAATTAGGAGCGGACCCGTCACCTCATTCTGACTACAACCCACTACTCTTAAGTATCTATATGCATGATTGGAGAATGTTTAAAATTCTCAATAAGTATGAAAAACAAATGAGCTCGTATCCTACTGATGATGTTTTAAAGTTGAGAATCCGAGGGATTATTCCAAGCAGTGTGTCGAAGAAGCTTCACCAGATGTCAGTGCAACTAAAACGCTCAAAATATTCTTATTTAGAGGATACATACTATCTCAAAAAGTTTAAGAAAACAGCAGATGGTCTTGATCATCAATATGTTCATAGCTTTTTTTATGAACTTAGGGGGATCAATTTTTTTCTTAGATATCATGATCTTAAAGATCGCTTCTCTGACGTTGGCTACCCCTGTCTTGTTGAGCCCTTAACCAGAGTTAAGGGGAGGACTGAAGAAGAAAAGCTTTCAACGCTGTATGTGGCAAGTAAGCCTTCTTGGTCTGCTGATATTTCTTCTCTTATTGTTAATCCTTATGAGAATGCGCGCTATACATGGGATCAGACTTATGGTCGAAAGATTGAAGGATTAACTGCGAGGTATTTTGTGCGAGATGAAACGAAGTATAAAAAAGATTATTTGGATTCTTTTGTTCATTACTCTCAAAATCGTCATCTTATCGCTGTAGATCAAGTTCAGGGCCATTGGCTGGGAGTCATGCTCAAGGGGGGGCGAAGGGGCTGGATACATTCCTCGCAACTGTTTGTTTCTGAATCTTACTGGAAATACTGGTATTCATCTTCCTTAAAGATATCAGTTAATGAACCTATAAGGTGCAATCGAGAAAATATTATTCCTCTAGGGCATTTTGATGCTGAGATTCGTGATATACAAGTGTCTTTTAAGGAGTACGCTCCTGGTCGTCTTCCACGATCTTTGTATCGTGTCGAAAAAAATAATCTGATCATCGATATGAAGGGGAGCTATTGTAGTGCGACAGAGTTGCTAATAACATATTCGGATTCAAACCAAGAGTATGGTTATTCTGTTATTCCTGTCTCCTCTAATTAGTAGCTTTTGTTTCATTTTGCATATTACTTCATAGAAGCAGGAAACAGTTAGTACAGGAAACAATATCAAGTCCCATTCAAAATTTCCGATAAGTTATTGAAATTCAAACTGCATAGGAGTTATTTTGGATAGACGACCAGTTAAATCGAGAGAGACTAGTTGGGCACGAAGCTTTGCTAAATCGTTGGCAAAGATGAAGATCACCCCGAACCAGATATCAGTGGCCAGTGTTTTTTGTTCTGCTCTAACAGCAGTTTCATTTTACCTTGGAACTACTTATCACTACGCATTTTACTTTCTAGGATCAGTTGGTATCGGGCTTCGCCTTTTATGTAACCTATTCGATGGAATGGTGGCAGTTGAGCATGGAAAGGCCACAAAGAGTGGTGCCATTTTTAATGATGCTCCAGACCGATTTGCTGATGTTCTAATCATTATGGGAGCAGCACACGGAGCTTATCTTTTTCCTCACGCTCTTTACATCGGATGGTTCGCAGCAACTTCAGCTGTCTTAACCGCATACGTTCGTACTCTTGGCGCGACTGCGGGGACAGATCAGTTCTTTATGGGCCCAATGGCAAAGCCTCAAAGGATGTTCTTTCTAATCGTTGCTGGAATCATTGAAACAATCAATGGATTCTTCCCTTTCGCACCTGCCGGAGCAATCTTGTACGGAGTTGTGATTTTGATCGGTGTGGGATCATTCTTTACTGTCTTTAGAAGACTACACAAGATTGTAAAAACCTTGGAAAGTAACTAATAATGGAGAGCATTTTAAAGTATATTCCATTCTCTTTAGAAGTTGGGATTGTTCTTGGAACTATCCTTGCTGCTCTTATCGCTTTTACCATTATTTTTAACGTGGCCTACTACGTAAAGCCGCGTCCTCTTTACAAGAAGTTTGTAGAGCAGATCAACTTCTGGTGGGTACTCTACGTCTTTGCGGTACTGGTCTTTTTTATCAACCGTATCATGGCCTTTGTCGGAATTGCCTTGGTTTCATTCATCGCACTTCGCGAGGCCCTGTCGGCCATGAACTTAAGGATGAACGACCGATACGCCATCTTTTGGGCCTATCTATCGATTCCTGTCCAATATTATCTGGCCTACATCGGAAGCTATTATCTCTTTTTAATTTTTATTCCGGTGATTATGTTCATTGTGATCCCCATTAGAACTATGATTCAAGGGGATACCAACGGCATTATCCGATCAATGGCGATCCTTCAGTGGACTTTGATGCTTACTGTTTACAGTATTTCCCATATGGCACTACTTCTGACAGTTGATCTCTCCGATCTATCAACTGTGGGAAGTGAAGGACTCTTTTTATTTCTAATCGTCCTCACTCAGATGAATGACGTGTTCCAATTTGTATGGGGCAAGACTTTTAAATTGGGATCAGTTACTCCAAGAATCAGCCCTGATAAAACCTGGGGCGGAGTGATCGGTGGGTTTACTTCAACTGTAATCCTCGCTTACTTCATCCGTTTTCTCACACCATTTTCAGATGTCCAAGCGATAGTGGCCGGATTCATTATTGCTCTGGCAGGATTTGGTGGAGACCTCAATATTAAATCGATTAAAAGAGATTTAGGTGTAAAACGCTTTGGTGACCTGATCCCTGGACACGGTGGTGTTCTCGATCGAATTGACTCTCTTTGCTTTTCTTCCCTCGTCTTTTTCCACCTAGTATTCTTCTGGTTTCGGGTGGTCTAGATGAAAGGGTTCCTGCTCAAAATTTTTTATCGCTATATCATGCTTCCCTTTTTGAAACTGATTGTAGGAATTAGCTTTAAGGGACGTGAGCGCTTTAAGGGATTAGAGCAGTTTATTATCGTTGCTAATCACAACAGCCATATCGATACCGCGGCAATATTAGCGAGTATTCCTGCTGAGATGGTGGGCAAAACTCATCCAGTAGCTGCGGCCGATCACTTTAAGGGATTAGGACGCTTCCTATCATCGCTTCTTTTTAATGCCGTATTCATTAGGCGGGGAAGTATCAAAAGTATTAAGGATATGCAGGAGATCCTCGATCGAGGAGAGTCGATTATTATATTCCCCGAAGGTACCAGAGGAACTCCAGAGGTAATGAGCAAATTTAAAAAGGGAGTTGCGGTACTTCTGCGTTCTAATCCAACTGTTCCCTGTGTCCCAATTTATTTAAGCGGATTGGGAAAGGTGATGCCGAAGGATGACGGACTGGTGGTGCCTTTTTCCAGTAAATTAGTGATTGGAACACCTTCAACTTTCTCTGATAGGGATCCAGAGGAAATCACTGAGAATATCTACAATCAGCTCATTGGGTTGAAAGAGCAATCTGATATGTAATTTGTTGAAATCTTGAAGAGAGTGCGACCGATAATATCTGTTTCCCCCTTTTAAGTTTAGGGGCTAAGTTACCGAAAAAAGAAATAGTAAATAAGGAAATTGAACTTTTTAAAATAAGGAATCCAATGGAAGGAACAAGTCAAATTTGGCCCGTTATCGTGGCCCAAGTCGCGGCACTTTTTGGCGCTTTTGGAAACTACTTCTACAAATTAGGGGCAGCTCGTCTAGGAGTGATCTCAATTTTTAAAAACTGGCAGATCGGTGTCGGTGTAATTTCATTCACCGTTGTTATGGTTTGCTTTATTCTCTCCTTTAAACTCGGTGGACGTTTAGCAGTTGTCTACCCGGTTTACGCCACTACTTTCTTGTGGGCATTTTTGATTGGGACAGTGCTCGATCGCGAACCTTGGAATGTCTATCAATTAGTTGGGATCCTCTTTATCGCAATTGGAGTGGCCTTCGTTGCGGGATTTGCTTCGAGGTAATCATGCTTTCAGAGTTTAGACTTTTTGGTACTTCACACGAAGTATCTATCATGTATCTCACCATTTTGGTGGTACTGACTCTATTCACCGTATTCTTTTACTTGCTGTCAAAGCTTAAAAAGAACACAAGCTTTAAGGGGATCAACACCCAGATGAAGTCATGGTGGATCATGGTCGCTGTGGTTAGTGTCTTTATCTTCGCTAATACCGGTTTATCAATCTTTGGAGTGGGACTTCTTTCATTTGTGGCATTTAGAGAATTACTCTCATCGATGAAGTTTAGAAGAAGTGATCGAAGTACTGTGGGATACGCATTTCTAGCAATTCCTATCCAGTATCTAGCGATCTACCTTGGATATAATTATTTCGCTCTAATTTTTATTCCAGCGATTATGTTTTTGATTCTTCCTTTTAGAAACTTGCTCTCCGGAAACATCAAAGGGATTACCAAGTCCAATGCGATTTTACAGTGGTCGCTGATGATTACGGTATACAGCTTAGGCCATATAGCTATGCTCATTAAATTTCCTGAGGTTGAGGGATTCACTGCTGGGAATCTTGGGCTTGTTCTCTACATGGTCTTTATTTCACAATTTAACGATATCCTTCAGTTCTGTTTTGGTAAGGCGTTAGGCAAGAGAAAGATTCTTCCAAAGGTGAGTCCCAATAAAACATGGGAAGGATTTCTTGGAGGTTTTTTCGGAACAGTTTTATTGAGTTACCTCTTAAGCTTTTTGACATTCTTTACCTGGTGGCAAGCGATCATCACCGGTGTCGTCCTCGCTTTGGCCGGATTCGCTGGCGATGTCAATATCTCTTCAATTAAGAGAGACCTTGAAATCAAGGATCTTGGAAACTTGATCGAGGGTCATGGGGGAATTATGGATCGCATCGATTCTCTGACTTACACCTCCATCGTCTTTTTCCACCTAACATATCTTTGGAGTACAATGTGAAAGGAAAACTCTACCACCTCTTTTTGATCCTGCTTCATATTGGTTTCATGAAGAATTTTTTACGCATTGTTGTGGGTATCCAATTCTCAGACAACTCATCTCTAAAGAAACCAAAGCAGTTTATCTTTATTAGTAATCACAACAGTCATTTGGATTCTCCTACTATGTACTCGTCGATTCCAGCGAGTGTGATTCACCGGGTGAATTCCGCTGCCGCCCATGATTTTTACGGGAAAAACTTTTTTATGCGCACCATTGCTTGGTGCTTTAACTCTCGATTTATCTATCGCACTAGAGTTCCTGGAGCTCCTAAGACTCTTGAGGTGTTAGAAGATATTTTGGCCCAAGGTAATTCTATTATGGCCTTTCCGGAGGGAACGCGAGGAGAGCCGGGAGTGATGGCAAAATTCAAAACCGGTCTTGGAATCCTTCTTAAAAGAAACCCTGATGTTCCATTTATTCCTGCTTATATTTATGGGGTAGAAGAGTCGATGCCAAGGGGGTCAAAGTTTTTCATCCCTTACAACTGCTACATCAATATCGGTGAACCGGTATATATTTCAAAAGAGATGAAAGTTGATGAGATTCTTGATCTGATGAAGACCGAGATTTTAAAACTTAAAAGAGGGGAAAACGTATGAAAAATTTCCTCGACCGCTTTGTAAATGGATTGCTCTCTAATCCTAAGAAATCGATTCTTCTTGGGGTTCTTTTTACTGCCATTTTTATCCCCGGTCTTTTTAAGGTGGAGCCGGAGTTTTCCTACAAAGGCTATTACCGCGCAGATCATCCTCTAATTGTTGCTTTCAATCAGTTTGAAAAGACCTTTGGGGGAGATGATCGAATCGCTATTGTTGTTCACAGTGAAAAGGGAATCTTTAACCAGAACCACATTAATACCATCATTGAACTCACAGACAAAATGTGGGAAGTCTCTGACATTATCCGAGTGGATTCTCTTAGCAATTATAATTACACTCGGGCCGAAGGTGATGACATTGTTGTTTCACCTTTTCTAGAAGATGAGGAGCTTACTGATGAGTTTATCTCAGAAAGGAAGAAAATTGCTCTTAGTGATGAGATCCTTCCAAATTACCTGATCAGTGAAGATGCCAAAACAACTATGGTGATTGGGCGCTTTCGTCCTATCTTTGAGGGGAAGGTTCATTACGATAAAGGAATCGATGAAATTAGAAATATTGTAAAAGAGTACGAGTCAAAGAGCGATTTAAAGTTTTACCTGGCCGGTAATGCCATGGTCAACAATGCCTTTAAAGAGGTCTCATCTCATGATCTGAAATTAATCATTCCTGTTCTCTCCCTCGTTATTATGATCCTGTTGATCTACACTTTCAAAAATATGGTGGGGATCTTTCTTCCATTAATAGTTATCGCAACAAGTAATATCGTGACCTTTGGTGCGGCGGGGTATCTCGGTATCCAATACAGCAATATCACTTCGGCCATCCCCATTATTTTGATCGCGATCTCTATCGCAGATACTATTCATATATTACTGACTTTTTATCAATTTAAAAATGAAGGATACTCCTCAAAAGAGGCCGCTTTTAAGGCCTCTAGAAAGAACCTGATTCCGACTTTCTTGACCAGTGTTTCAACTGCAATAGGGTTTATCAGTCTTTCCTCTTCTCAACTTCTACCCATATTTGGATTAGGGATTCTGGGATTTATTGGTTCGATGAGTGCATGGGTCCTCTCTTTTTTAATCGTAGTGCCATGTTTGACTTACATCTCAGATAAGAGAAAGAAGAAGCTTCAATCGATTAATATCTCGGAGAGCTTTGTAAAAAAATATACTGAGTTCATCAAAAAGTATGCCCGATGGGTGTGTCTTTCTTTTGTCGCACTGTCTGGTCTTACCCTTTATATCGGACTACAGAACGAAGTGAACTCCGATCCACTGATCTACCTAAGTGAAAAGGTTCCATTCAGAGTTGCTACTGAATTTTTAGATCACAACCTTGGGGGAGTTTCTGGGGTCGAGGTTGTAATTAATAGTGGAAGTGTTGATGGAGCTAAGGACCCTATCTTTATGAAAAAGATTGAGACCTTAGAGGATTGGATGAAGGAGCGCCACTTTTATACTCGGATCATCTCGTATGTGGATATTGTTAAAAGTCTTAATCGTGCATTGGAGCAAGGAAAGAGCGAGGAGTATCGCATTCCTGATGACAAAAATAAAATTGCCCAAGAGCTTTTCCTTTATGGGATGAGTGTGCCTCAGGGGAAGGATATTAACGATCAAATTACAGTTGATAATTCAACAGTAAGAGTAACTGGGCTGTGGACTGTTCACAGTTCTAAGTTGATTTTGGAAGAGATCAATTTGATCAATGCCAAAGTGAAAGAGCTAGGACTTGACGGCTACGTCTCAGGTAAAATGCCGGTTTACCACAATATGAATAACTTTGTGGTTCAGACTTTTTTTCAGTCGATCTTATCGGCCATCTTTTTAATCGGATTGATGATGGTCTTCCTCTTTAAGTCTGTGCGTATTGGGGTTATGTCAATGATTCCCAATGTTGTTCCTCTTTTTGTAGGAGGAGCTGCGATGTATCTGATGAATAAGCCTCTTGATATCGGTACGGTCATTATTGGTGCCATTTGCCTCGGTATCGCTATTGATGACACTCTTCACTTTCTGATTTCATATTCAAACTATAGAAAGAGTGGTGCCGATAAGTTTACAGCGGTTGAACAGACCCTCTATCGAACTGGAGTGGCCCTAGTGGGAACAACGGTTATTCTTATCTGCGGTTTTGCTTCTTTCTTACTCGCGGACTTCGTTCCCAATATGAATCTCGGAATTGGGACAATGATCGTGCTTTTTGTTGCTCTGGTTACTGATCTTGTTCTGTTGCCAGCAATCTTATTTGTCACTAAGCGTTTTTAGGAGATATTTATGAAGAAATTTTTCGCTATTATTTCTTTTCTTATGATTCAAGCTGCGACTGCGCAGACCGGAGTTGAGTTGGCCACCAAGATTGATGCCCTCAATAATGGATTCGTAGGTGAGTCTGCTCAAATGAAAATGGTATTAATCGACTCTAGTGGTACAAAGGTCAATCGCACTTTGACTGGCAAGTTTTTGGAAGTTGCTGGCGATGGCGATAAGAGTATTATGACTTTTATCACTCCAAAGGATGTCCGTGGGACAAAAATGCTTACTTGGACTCATCGAACTGGTGATGATGATCAATGGCTCTACCTGCCTGCTGTTAAAAGAGTCAAAAGAATTAGTTCACGCAATAAAACCTCCTCCTTTATGGGGTCAGAGTTTTCTTACGAGGACCTTTCAAGTCAAGAAGTTGCTAAGTACAACTACAAACTTTTAAAAGATGCCACTCATAAGAAGTTTGGCCCTGTATGGGTTTTAGAAAAGTATCCAAAAAATAAGAGTGGGTATTCAAAGCAAGTTCATTACATTTCAAAAAAGTTCAATCAGCCAGTACTCGTTCGTTATTACGATAAGAAAAACTCACTGCTCAAAGAGGCCTTTTCTGATGGATTTAAAAAGTACACCATTAAAGGTAAGAGCATGTATCGCCCTTCGCAAATTCATATGAAGAACAAGCAGACTAGAAAAGAGTCTTATATGATTTGGGGAGAGAGAAAGCTCGGAGTTAAATTAAATGCCAGTGAATTTGATAAGAGAAATCTAAGGTAATTATGTTCTTAAAGCGTTTCATCACATTTGTTTTATTGTTTCCACTCAGTTCATTTGCGATCGAACTCGAAGGTAAGTTTGAGTATGTCCAATTTCAACAGGACGACAACAATACCACTGTGGACCAAAATACTTCTTTTATGGGGCGCTTTAAAGGTAATTACGACAACGATTTTTTCGCAAGTTCGTTAAATTTCTTTGCTCGCTACGATGCTCAGGATTCCAAGAGAAACTTTATCTATCCGGAGGATACGTTTATAAAGTCGAGTTCAGGAGGGATGAAGTTTTATTACGGTACAAGAATTTATAATTTTAGTGCCACTGAGTTTTTCCATCCCGCTGATAGCATTAACTCAAGGATCTTAAATGGAAATCTTTCCGATGTAGAAAAAATTGGGGAGCCAGTTGCATCGCTTGATTATCCCATCGGACAGGGAAATCTTTCGTTGATGTTTTTTCCCACTTTTATGGCCCCACGACTTCCAAGCGAGCAGTCTCGATTGGGAACAGGATTAGATCTCAAGGATTCACATTATCTTCTTGGTAATGGGGAAATTTCTGATGATATCTTTGTACCTCAGTTTGGCGCTCATCTTACTCAAACTTTTGGAAGCACGGATTTAGGATTTCATCTCTTGTATCATATCGATCGCCAAAATCCCATGCTTGCAGTTAATACTAAAACTTTCGAAGTTTCTCCTCTCTACGGACAAAGCTTAGAGTTCGGGGCAACTGTTCAATCGGCTTTTGATTCCGGCCTAATTGTTAAAGCTGAAGGGGCCTATAAATCATACCTTTCTGATGAGGAAGTCTTAACTATTTATGGCACTAGAAACTTTCAAAATAGTGGAGCTGCTGTTTTAAGTTTCGAGTACGGACTCTCTCATGAAAATGGAAGCGACAGTACTTTTATTTTAGAAGGACAATCGATGTTTGGTAGTGATCGAACCAATCGGGATGAAACAGGCTTTTTCTCACGCGATGTAATGTTTGGTTATCGTCTCGCTTTCAATGATATTAAGGCCAATGAAATCTTTGCGGGTCTTGTCTTTGATGTTGAAAGAGAACACGAGTACTTGGGGATTTTTGATTACTCTCTTCGCTTGAGTGATTCGGTAAAATTTGAATTGGGAGTGCGTTACATCGATGCTCCTGAAAAATCCAATAAGGCCAAAGGACTTGAGATTTTAGATCGCGACTCATCTATCTTTACTAACTTTATCACTTACTACTGAGAATGTTATGACGTTAAAAGAAGAACTTATCGAGTATGCAAAATCTGTTGGTATAGATCTGGTGGGAGTGACAACTCCTGAGCCTTTTGATGTTTTTTTGAAAGAGTTTGAAGATAGAAAAGAGCTCTATCGCGGTCGTTATGAGTATCGCTTTGATAATTGGCGGAAACTGGCGACACCTAAGGCGGTTCTTCCGGAGGCAAAAAGCGTTGTGGTGCTGGGGGTAAATTATTACACTCCTGAGTTGGAATCTATTGATGGAGATGCCCGCTTTGGTAAAATTGTGACTTACGGCCATCTCGGTATTTATAGAAAGCTTAAGCTTGTGTGTAAATTTATGGAGGCAAAGGGGTATAAGGTTGTGCCTGGACTTCATCGCAAGCAGGCCGCACAGAGAGCAGGGCTTGGCGCTTTAGGGAAAAACGATTTGGTAATCAACGAAACCTACGGCACTTGGGTTGCTTATCAGTCATTTGTGACAGACGCTGAACTTGAGTTTGATGCTCCTTATGAAAAAGATATTTGTGGAAATTGCACTGATTGCTTGGATGCTTGCCCAACAAAGGCATTGATTGGCCCTTACAAATTGGATCCAGCAAAGTGTATTACTTGTCTGCTGACCTCAAAAGATATTCCAGAAGAGCACTGGGATAAGCTTAGCGGTTACATTATGGGCTGCGATATCTGTCAGCTAAAATGTCCTAAGAATAAACAGGTAATCGCTAGTGAAGATATCATTTCCATTTTCCCTGCGTGGGCCGGAGATAGTCCAAGTCTTGAAATGATGCTGACAATTTCTGAATCAAAATTTCAAAACAAATTGATGGCCCATGTGATGGGACTCTTTTTGGGAAATCCCTTCATTGGAATTATTACTCGTTTTTCTTTTCTTAAAAAGATCTTGAAAAAAATTGTGGGGGGGGGGAAGAGTGAAACCTTGCCCGAAACTTTTCAAATGGCCTCGGGAAAATTGGGGGCCTATCAGCGCAACGCCATTTTGGCCGCGGGAAGAAGTGGCAAAAAAGAATATATTCAGCTGCTAACTCCGTACCTCAAGGTTCCTGAAATGAAAAAATATGCTGAGTGGTCCCTCAATTTATTGAATAAATAGGTACTTAGCTTACTTTATCTCTCTTTCATGACCCCTGTAAAAATTATAAATCCCTGTATTTACATGCCCAGATAATGTATCTTGAGATATTACATCATTTGCGCACTGCGCAAGGGGCTTTTTGTGAAAGAGATAAGATTCGCCATTCTATTAGCACTTCTATTTTCGGCCATCGCCGGAGCGAAGTCTCTATCTCCTAACCAATCAAGACTTTCCCTTTCGCAAAATTTTTCGATTAAGCTAGCATCAAAGTAATCCTTTTTTCCTCTATAAAGGTAAAAACTATCCCATATCCCTCATTTCTTAATTTCGGTAAAATCAATGTAAACGATTGATATTTTGGGGATACATGGATTTAGTTGAAGTTATTAAAAAGAGGAGATCGTGGCGTACCTTTACCAAGGAAACCATCTCTGGCAATTACCTTGCTCACTTGATTCAATTTATTGATGAGATGGCACCAGCTCCTTTTGGAAGCAAGATCCGATTTAAAATTATAAGTGGTAGAGAGCTATCATCAGATGAGCTGAAGGGTCTTGGTACTTATGGTGTGATCAAGAACTGTAGTACTTTCATTGTGGGGGCCGTTCAAAAAGGTGATCACGCTTTGGTTGATTTTGGTCATGCCATGGAAAGGATTGTTTTGAAGACATCTCAGATGGGACTTCAAAGCTGTTGGCTTGGTGGAACTTTTAGTCGCTCAAATTTTTCAGAATCAATTGAGCTTGAAGATAATGAAATTCTTCCCGCTGTTATTGCCATTGGCCATGGAACAGAGAAGCGTGGGGTGGTGGATAATATTATTGCTTGGACTGCTAAATCAAAGAATAGGCATCCATCAGAAAAGCTTTTCTTTAATACCGATTTTTCCGCGCCAATTGTGGAAAATGAAGAAATATATTTTGAGCTGGTACGTTTAGCTCCTTCGGCCTCTAATAAACAACCGTGGAGAGTTGTTAAGCATGGGGATGATTTTGATTTTTATCTCCACCGCGATGCTAAGTATACCAAGAATCTAGATCGCTTGCGTCTAGTAGACCTTCAGCAAGTGGATATGGGTATCGCTCTAAGCCATTTTGAAATCGGCGCGAAGAGCATCAATAAAGAGATCTCAATAGAGGACAGGTCATTACCCGATTACTGCGGTAATGAATATATGTACTCTGTTTGTTTGAAATAAAGAATCAAGTCTGCGCTTCAGTCGAAGCGCTGTCATATTTAAGTAAGGAAGGAATCTTATGAAGAACATTCATAAAAATATCACATTTTGGGTTTTTGTCTGTGGGGTCTTGGGATATCTCACCGCTACATTTTTTGGAAATCCGGAATGGGTAGGCTCTGGGTCAGCACCTGAATTTTATAATTTTATCCTATTACTGAAGAAGCTCTTTTTGCAGATGCTTCGAATGATGATTGCACCAATCATTTTCTTTTCACTTATTGGTGGTCTTGCAAATATTGGGGGGATTGGTCGCTTTAAAACCATGGGGAAAGTGGCGATTAGCTATTACCTCTCTACAACTTTAATTGCTATTTTAATTGGGCTCATTGCTGTTTTCTTTATTCACCCTTGGACTGCTTCTGGGCCGATTATGAAGGCCGGTACAGATGGAAATCAAACGGCAGTGGAGAAAGTTAGCATGCAAAAGCCTAAGCAGTTTATCGATGCCAAGAGTAATTCTCTTGTGCTTGTGGCCGATAGAATTCTCACTCAGTCTTTCGTTAATCCATTCAAGGCGATGGTTGATGGAAATATTTTAGGAATTGTAACAGCAGCACTACTTTTGGGACTTGCTCTTATTATGGTGCTTGAGCAAACCAGTCCTGTTATTGTGGGAATTGAGCATGTGAATAAACTGCTATCCAAGGTTCTCTCTTGGATTATTTTAACATCGCCAGTGGGAATCTTTGCTATTGTATTTGATTTTACCCTGAAGGTGTCTGGTAATATCTTTAGTCAGCTATTATCGTTTTCTCTTGTTGTATTCGGCGCCACCATGTTCCACGGACTAGTAGTCCTTCCAATTATTGCGAAAGTTTTTGGTGGAGTTTCTCCTATCCATTTCTTTAAGAAATGTGCCAAGCCGCTTCTCATTGCATTTGGTACAGCATCATCGTCAGCGACTCTACCTGTAACTATGAAAACATGTGAAGAGGAAATGGGAGTTTCTGAAGGTGTCTCTGGTTTTGTGTTTCCTCTTGGGGCAACCATGAACATGGATGGTACTGCTCTATTTGAAGGGATTGCGGCAATCTTTCTGGCCCATCTTTACGGCATCGAGTTGAGTTCAGTTTCGATGGTAATTATTTTCTTTATGGCGATGATCTCCTCGGTAGGGGCACCAGGAATGCCTTCTGGATCAATGTCTGGGATGCAAATGGTTCTTATTGGGGCGGGAATTCCCCTTGAGGCCATCGGTATTTTGATGGTGGTTGAACGTCCACTCGATACCTTCAGAACAGCAGTAAATGTGGAAGGTGATATGATTGGGGCCATTGTTACCCAGAATTATTTAAATCGTAGGGGATAAAAGCTCATTAGGTGGTTACTTTTTTGGGGATAACCGTTTAAAATAGCGGTAATTAAAGTTATCAACTTACTGGATTTATTATGAGAAAAGTGATCATTTATTTCATTCTATCTGTTTTGCTTGCAGGTTGTGGTGGAATACAAATGCTGAGTGGCCCATCACGTGAGGACCTCTATACTGAACGATTTTTGATGCAAATTGGTGCCATCAAAGAAAAGTATAGAGAGGGGCGCGATGTTGAGGCCTTAAAAGAACTTCTTACCATGAATGAAGATGGTCTGATGCCTACTGAACAGGCAATGAGACGCAACTTCATCGGTGCAATTTATTTCTCGAAGTCCCAATATGAAAAGGCAATCGTCCACTTTGATACGGCCCTTGGAAGAGCGGCACTGGACAAAGAGCTTGTAGCGCGCGTTCAACTCAATTTGGCCAGTTCATATTACAAGTTAGGGAATATGGATAAAACTTTCTCTAACTTAATGTTGATCGATGTAAGTCGTATGGTTGTAGGGGATAAGAAAAAATTCTACTTGCTTCGCTATAAAGTATCAAAAGAGCTTGGAAAAGATGAAGATGAAGTGAGATCACTTGTTGGTTATCTTTCAGGAATTAAAAATCTTCAAGAGCTTAAAGATGATCAATACTTTAACTACCTGATGGGAAGTTACTTTAAATTGGATCAGCACACTCGTTTGAGAATGCTTGAAAATATTGAAGGACCAGCACTTTGTGTGAGCTATCTCGCTTACCTTGAGGTTGAAAAGCTTTACTACAGTGGTAAGAAAGAAGATGCGAAAGATTACCTCGATTGGGTAAGTGAGCGATCGTCTGAATATCCTGAAATCATAGCTTTGGCAGACAACTTCTTTTCTAAAATGGGTAACTATTCTAAAATTGATACGGGAGCAATCGGTGTTGTTGTTCCACTTCAAGATCGTCGTGAAACCTACGGAAGACGCGCTCTACTTGGTATCGACAGTGCTCTTAAGGAAAGGGCAGGGCAATATCAGCTTTTAATTGAAGACTCGATTGGTAGTGGATCTGTTGGTGCTCTTAAAGTTAAAAAGTTAATTGAGCAACACCATGTGGCCGCCATCATCGGTGGGCTTTTTCCTGATGAAGCGATCAAAGAATATCAAGAGGCGAAAAAACACGGAACTCTTTTCATCTCTCTTTCTGAAGTTCACCTTCCAAGAGAAGAAAAAGATCACCTTTTGATTGAAATCCCTGGCTCTGTGGAGTCACAAATTAATTCAATTTTTTCTGATAAAATGCTGAACTTCTTAGGAAAACGTGCAGCTATTGTTTATCCAAAAAGTAACCTAGGTGAATCATACGTGAGTGAGTTTTGGAGAAAAGCAAATCTACACGGAGTTGAGATCACTGGAGTTATCAATTACGACCCAAAACAAACCCAATACGGCGAAGAAATTCAAAACTTATTGGGACTTGAATTTAAGCGAGAGCGTGAGGAAGAGTTAGAGATTCTTAAAAATGTTCACTCCCTTGAGAAAAGTCGCGTTCGCCGTGTAAATAACTTGATGCCTCAACTGGATTTTGACTGGGTATTTGTTCCGGCCTATCCAAATGATGCACTTCAATTGCTCCCAACTTTCAAATATTACGACGCTTACCCAATCAATATTGTTGGCGGGCCGAGCTGGAGAAGTAAGAAGCTTCTTGAGGAGAGTTCTGAGCTAGGTCGTCTATACTTTGTAGGTGATGAGGTTTCAAGCAATGAGAAAGTCTTTGCTGAGCGTTTTAAGGCCAGATATGGAAGAAATCCTCGCCTTATCGAAGTTCGCTCTTACGACTCATTATCAATTATTAAGTCTATTCTTGGTGATCACTCATTTGCGTCAAGAGATGAACTTGATATCTATATTCGTGGCCAGGCATCTTTTCAGGCCCTATCTGGGAACTGGAAGCAAGCAGATGGAATTTGGATGAAGGAAATGACTCCAATTCGCTTGAAGCGTAGGCAATTTGAAAAGGTATTTGACGACGCTGGTACCGTAGCAGAAACAACAACTCCATAAACAATAAAATCCCGCTAACTGCGGGATTTTATTTAAAAGACATAAGTCAAAAAGGGGTGAACTATTTGTTCATTCTCTTTTTAATTCTAGCTTTAAGCTTAAGTTGTCCTTTTCTTCTCTTCATTTTAAGTACAGATTTTTTACGTCCCATTCCCATGGTAATACCTCTTCTGTTGTAACAATTGTAAAATTAACTTCAACCAGCGTCCTATACTAGGTAAAAGAGGGGATTTTGACAAGGGGAAAGATCTTTACTGCCCCTTACGGAGTATAATTCAAGGATAAATTTATTTAGAAAAAAGTTGCCCCCCTGTTGTCAACAAAATGGCCTAAGTGTTAAATTTTAATAAGAAATGGAATTTTATCATTATCCTAGACGCTCTGCGTCTATAAAGGGATAACTTTGGAGAGTAAGTGGCAGTAAAAAAG
Source organism: Bacteriovoracaceae bacterium (assembly GCA_965140515.1). Lineage (GTDB taxonomy): Bacteria > Bdellovibrionota > Bacteriovoracia > Bacteriovoracales > Bacteriovoracaceae > JAGLCH01. Next base: position 875,712 of record OZ223251.1, read on the forward strand.
ACGACCAAGAAGGTGGGTAAAAAAGTCACAAGAAAGAGTGCGCCTAAGCAATCTACTGATAACAAAAGATCAAAGTTAGTCGAGGCCAAATCGGTTTATCGTGGCAAGGTTGATTCGCGTTCGCCTGAAGCTATGGAGGATCGTGCCTTAGAGATTAATAACGCTGATGAACTCAATGATTCATATCTTGATCCACGAAGAGTTCTTTTAAAGTCTCGTCGCATTCATGGAAATGTCGCGAAGAAGAAAATTGCTAGAGACATGCTTGAACGTTATACAGGTCACTCTGTAGACATGTTTGAACAGCAGATCATCATTACAAACTTTCATTACTATGTTGAGAGATTTGGCGCGCTACTTGATGACGCTGTTTATACTCAAGGGTCAGCTTTTAAAGCTGCATCTTCTAAGAAAGCTAAAGTAACAATTGTTGAATTTGGAATCGGCTCTGCGATGGCAGCACTTATTGGAGAGCTACTCGCAGTTATTGAACCAAAGGCCGTTTTATTTTTAGGAATGGCGGGTGGCGTTCATCCATCACTTAAGGTTGGCGATTTTGTTCTTCCGATTGCATCAATTAGAGCAGAGGGTGTTAGTCAGCACTTTCTTCCTCCACAAGTTCCAGCGCTTCCTACATTCCAGATTCAAAAATTTGTATCACAGATTCTTTTAGAGCAAGGATATGACTATAAGTCAGGAACAGTTCACACTACTGATTTTAGATTCTGGGAATTTGATGATCGTTTTAAAACACAGTTGATTGAAGAAAGAGTACTGTGTGTTGAAATGGAAACGGCAGCACTATTTGCTTCATGTTTTGTCAGTAAGGTAAATATTGGAGCACTAATTTTGATTTCAGATTGTCCTATGAAAAAAAATGGGATCAAAACAAAGAAATCTGCAAGCCAAGTATTTAAGAAGTATACAGATATTCACATCGAACTCGGTATTAAAGCGATGGCAGAGATCGCGGAGAAAGGCGAGACGATGAGACATTACCAATGGTAATAATTTAAAAAGGATTTGATATGTTAAAGAAAATTTTTGATTGGTTTTCGAACGATTTGGCAATTGATCTAGGTACCGCCAATACTCTTGTATATGCAAAGGACAAAGGCATTATTGTCAATGAGCCTTCTGTTGTTGCTGTACACCAAGGAGTGAAGGGAATCAATAAAGTACTTGCTGTTGGTAAAGAAGCAAAAGAGATGCTTGGTAGAACACCTGGAAGTATTAAAGCGATTCGTCCAATGAGAGAAGGTGTTATTGCAGACTTTGAAGTAACACAAGAGATGCTTAAATACTTCATCAGAAAGTCATCTGCAGGTAACAAGCTAATTAAACCAAGAATCATTATCTGTATTCCTTTTGGTATCACTCAAGTTGAAAAGAGAGCGGTTAAAGAATCAGCAGAACAAGCTGGTGCTCGAGAAGTTTACTTGATTGAAGAGCCAATGGCGGCAGCTATTGGGGCAGATCTTCCGATTACTGAACCATCAGGAAATATGATTGTTGATATCGGAGGGGGAACTACTGAAGTTGCTGTTATCTCTCTTGGAGGTATCGTTTACTCTAAATCAGTACGTGTTGCTGGTGACAAGTTTGACGAAGCAATCATCTCTTACATTAAGAAAAAATACTCTCTTGCAATTGGTGAGAGAACAGCAGAAGCAATTAAGATTTCAATTGGAAATGCTTATCCATTTGACGATGAAATCAAAAGCTTTGAAGTTAAGGGGCGTGACCTTATCGCAGGTGCTCCAAAAATTATCGAAGTTACTTCTGACGAAATTAGAGATGCTCTTTCAGATCCTATTTCAGAAGTTGTTGATGCGATTAAAGTATCACTTGAAAAAACTCCAGCTGAGCTAGCTGCGGATATCGTTGATAACGGAATTATCCTAGCAGGTGGTGGTGCTCTTCTTGCTAACCTTGATGTTCTTATTAAAGAGAAGACTGGACTTCCAGTATCTCTTGCAGAAGATCCACTAACATGTGTTGTTCGTGGTTGTGGAAAAGCACTAGAGTCAATCTCATTACTTAGACAAGTAACAACTCTTTCTTAATAAGAAGGAGTAGGTAAGCTTTTTCATGGATGAGAAAGAACAATCGAATTTTATTCAATTAGATCTAATAGAGAGTGGAAACAAGTTTTCCACTCTCTCTTTAAATGGTGCTGATATAAAGCTTTGGATGCCTGAGTCTGAATCGTTTGTCGCTCGGGCAAAAAAAGATTCCTTTAAAAGAAATGAGCGATCATTTTCAATTCATTTCTCATCTCAATTAGATTTTGGTAAATGGCGTGGGAATAAAGTTCTCTTTTCGTTCAAGATGCTTGGGATGCTTTTTTTTGGTGAGGCCAAAATTGAATCATGGGCCATTGATAATTCATTTGAGTTAAGCATCTCAAGTGGAATCTATCGCTATGAAAAAAGAAAGAGCGACCGATTGCTCGCTTATCCTCGCTACCGCTTCTATTGCTACTTTAATTTTTTTGAAAAAGATAAAGTCGACAACATCGCCTATATCAGTAGGCCGAATCAAAAAGTTGAAGAAACCTTCAATAAATATTTGAGCAAGAGATCTTTTATTAGTGATAGCGGGAATCCTCTCACTGGTTTAAGAATCCTCGATATCTCTGAGGATGGAGTTTCATTTGTTGCCAATGAAAAGGAAATGAGCTTTTTAAACTCTGACGATATTGATCTCTGTCTTGAAGTTGAAGGGGAGAAATTCAATGGCGTGGGAAGCTTAATCTATTCTGTTCACTACATTGACCCAAGAATTTCTAATGTTCGTATGTATAAGGTAGGGATGACTCTGACAAAAATGGAGCAATCCTACGTGCAAAAGATTCGATCACTTTTAGGAGATACTGTTGATCTCATAAAACCTGAAGAACGCTTTGAGAGCTTTTTAAAATAACAATGAAGATAGTTATATTATTATTCATTGCCTTGAGCTTTTTTAACGGGTGTTCATCCCTGACAAAAAACTCGAAGGAGAATCCTCTTCCTTTAGAATTGAAGAGAGATTTATTTTCCTTTGAGGATGAAACTGGAAAGTTTGTACTTGATCAGTCTCGCCGATACATCACTGCTAAGAATGAATTCATTGTTAAGAGACAACTATTTGCTCAAGAGGACAATGATAAGAAGATTCTTGAGAAAAGTATTTCTATCTCGAACTACGGCGTTTTTAAAGGGGTAAAAATCTTAAGACCCTATCTCTCCCAGTACCATGTATGGTTTGATGGAAAGAAATACTCAACAGAATTAAAGATCAATAAAGAGAAAAAGAGTTTAGACATAAAGCTTAGAAGTCCTGAGAAAAAGTGGAATGGAAATAAGTCGATTCCATTTCCATCTGGAACCGGCGCTTTTTGCTTTTTTTCCCAAGTCCCTGAGTGCGCTCTGGTCACAGGATTTATAGATAAAGCAATTGAGAATAACTCTGGAGAGTTTAATTTTCATCTCATATGGGATGGCTATCCCTACTTGATGGATCAATACGTCAATTTGCCAGTTTCTGTGTTTGCTCCGGCCCGAATGGTTTATGGTGGGGCAATTAAAGAGGGAGAGCTGTACCGATTTTCAGTGGAAGTTGGCGGTCAGGTGATTTTCTACGTATTTGACAAGAATCATAACCTTTCAAAGATGCTTTGGGTTTCCCAGGGTCTTTCGATTATAAAACAATAATTGTTTTACCTAATTAAATTTTTCCCTATAACGCACTGTACTTGAATCGGCTCCAACCAGTGTTATCATTTAGTTAGGATTGTCTATTACCAAAAGAGGAACGTTTATGATTTATCCAGGACAATTATTGATCACAGGAATTAGTGGTCTATCTCTTACTGATGAAGAAAAGACATTTATTGAAAATGAGAGAATTGGTGGAGTTATCCTATTTGCTCATAACTACGAGAATCCGGCACAGTTAGCAGAGCTCGTAAATTCAATACAACAATTGAGAGATGAGTATCCACTCTTTATATCTGTGGATCATGAAGGTGGAAGGGTCATGCGGTTCAAGCAGCATTTCACTCATTTCCCATCAATGTTAGATGTTGCTCGCACTGATTCTCCTAAGCTCGTTTATCACGTACATAAAATAATGGCCGAGGAATTATCTGCATGTGGAATTAATCTAAGCTATTCACCTTGTTGTGATATATTTTCTAATCCTGAGAATAAGGTTATTGGAGATCGCTCTTTTGGGCATGAGCCAGATAGTGTTTCTAAGTTCGTTTCTTCGGCAATCCGTGGATTACAGACCAATGGCGTTTTGGGATGTGCAAAGCATTTTCCTGGTCATGGTTCAACCCTTAAAGATTCGCACTTTGATCTTCCGATAGTTAAGACTCCAATGGATCGCTTAAAAGAATTTGAATTAGTTCCATTTGTTAAGGCAGTCCAGTCTCGAGTAGAGTTTGTGATGATGGCCCATCTCATGGTCGATGCTATAGACAACAAACTTCCATGTTCTCTAAGTTCAAAGGCCCATGAAATGCTTAGAACTGAGCTAAAATACAAGAAGATCATTATCTCTGACGATATGCAGATGAAAGCGGTTGCTGATAATTGGACGGTAGAAGAGGCCGCAGTTATGGCCCTTGAGGCAGGAAGTGATATGCTTTGCTACCGCGACCTTGAAAACTGTAAGAAGGGTCTTGGTGCGATCAAAGAGGCAATGAAAACAAAAAGACTCAAAAATGATAGCATCAGTGATAAGCTTGCTCGAGTTCTGGACTGCAAAAAGAGAAACCTAAGCGAATACAATCCAATTTATATTCCAAGTCTCACCAATAAAATTGGGTCTAAAAGTTCTGAGATCTTCCACAAGGACCTTTTGAAGAAGATTGAAGAATCACAACCAGAAGAAAAATAGTACTTGAGTGCATGGGGTTAGTATAACTTCCCATGCACTAGGTCATTCTTTCCTAATAGCGTAAAAAACAGACAAATTTCAAAATCCTGATACCCTATAAGTATGTGGTATTATTGGGAAAAGTTTATTAGAAATTCGATCAAAATCTTACTGGTTTCAGTTCTTCTACTGGGCAGCAGCTTTGTACTCGCTCAAGAAGAAAAGCCAAAGGCCAAGAAGCCGAAGACTATTGAAGATGTCGCTTTAGAGTGTGAGATTGGAAGGTACAACAGTTGCCAAAAGGCCGGTGATTACTACAAAAGCAAAAAGGATGATAAGAATGCGCTCATCTTTTGGGAGCGAGCATGTAGAGGTAACTTACCACTATCATGTCTCAAGCATGATTGTTTCAGTGGTATCTACGCTAGCTGCTATCACTTGGGTGCAATGGCAGAGGAAAAACAAAAGCCTGCTGTTGCAAAAAAATATTTCCAGCGCGCTTGTGATGGAGAAATCCAAGCGGGATGTTATAAGTTAAAAGAAGAATCTGATTCGACCTTACTGCATTATGTTTCTATCATCTTAATCGGTATCGCTGTTCTTATTGTGGCGAGAACGATGTTCCAAGATGAGAGTCAGTTCCGCGCCAGTGAAAAACTTGAAGATGGAGCTTCTAAAAGTGGTATCGGCGATAATGGAATAGTTCTCAAGTATTCTCGTCCAGTGTTTAAACGCTATATCTCTCCAATTGTTGGTCAGATGAAGGCAAAGAAGAAAATTCGAGAAAAATATAGAAAGGTTCTGGCCTGTTCTGGACTTGGCGATATCATGACTCCAGATGACTTCTTCTCGTTTAAGTTATTTTTGATTATTGGTTTCCCGGTTTTATTCTTAGTTATTAGAACATTCTTGGAAGAGTCATGGCCATTGAGTTATATCCCGATTATTTCTGTTGTGGGATATTTCTATCCAGATATTTGGATCAAAGGGATCATCCAAAGAAGACAGCGTGAAGTTCTAATGGCGATGCCATTTGCTGTTGATATGCTAGCTCTTTCAGTTGAGGCCGGCCTTGACTTTGTTGCGGCTATGCAGAAGGTTATCGAAAAGGCAAAGCGTAGTCCATTGATTGAAGAATTTGAGATTATGTTGAAAGAGATCAAGGTCGGCGCCAGCCGTGCTGAGGCATTGAGAAATCTTTCATGGAGGATTGATTTGATTGAGCTTGCATCATTCTGTGCAACTTTGATTGCTGCTGACTCTGTTGGTGCTTCAATTGGGCCAATCCTAAAAAATCTTTCGGGTGATATTCGTCAGAAGAAATCAGCAGATGTTGAAAAACAAGCTGCTAAAGCAGCAACAAAGATATTAATTCCAATGATCTTTTTTATTGTACCTGCGGTACTGCTGATGATTGCAGCACCGCTTGTAGGGGATTTTGCAAGATAGTATGGCAAAGATTGTAATCAAAGATTCTAAAACATTAGTCTCGAGCAATTTTAAAGTTGCAAGCAGCTTTATTGATCGACTTGTGGGGCTAATGTTTAAGAGAGAGATGAGAGGTTACGATGCTCTTTTGATTAAGAGTTGTAACTCTATTCACACTTTCTTTATGTTGTTTGCAATCGATGTCGTTTTTTTAAATAAGCATTATGAAGTGATTAAGGTTATTCGAGCGATGAGGCCATGGAGAATGACACGGATGTATTTTCGTGCGTGTCAGGTTCTTGAAATGAGTGCCGGAAGCTTGACTCCTTCGATAAAAGAAGGGGACCGACTAGAGGTCGTATGTACAAATTAGTAGCAATTGGTGGGAAATTAAGAGGTGATGAATTCGTTCTCGAGGAGGGCGAAAATACGTTGGGTAGAGATGCTAGTTGCTCTATTCACGTTCCTGTAACTGGAATTTCAAAAAAACACCTTTCAATTACAGTAACTAAAGATGTCGCTTATATTCAAGACTTGGGAAGTTCAAATGGAACTTTCGTAAACGGAAAGATGATCAAGAGAGCAACAGTTAAAGATAAAGATAAAATTGCTCTTCCTGATGTCATCCTTCAAGTTGTTCATGTTGAAGAAAAAAAGATTGTCATTAAGAAGAAAATCAAAAATGAGGAGGAAGACCTCGATCAAGATTTTTTAACTGGTGGCGAGGCCCCGAAACCACTTCCTAGAAAGCTCCTTCATATCTTTAAGTATAAAGTGATGAACTTTCTATATGGGATCAATGAGGAGTATGAATGGCGGATTCTCCTTGGAATCTTAACTTCAATCTTTGTTGTGATCACCATTACTCTTACTATTTTACCAGTGCTAGGTAATAGTCGTACTGTGTTAAAACGAGAAATTGCCAAGAGAGGAGGGGTATACGCTGATATGGTTGCCCGCTTAAACTCAAGAGCTCTCGAACAAAAAAACCTGGATCAGATTGATACTTCATTTCTTGAGCGTGAACCTGGTATTCAATCGTACGAACTCTTCGACCTTGAGGGCAGAATTGTTCGCCCTATTGGAAAGTTAAACTCTTTTATTCAAGATACCTTTTCAATTATGGCAAAAGATTGGGCCCTTAAGAAGACTGCTCGTAATGAAGCTGTAAAAGAATTGTCTGGCGGTCAAATTGGTATCGCTAGAAGAATTATGGCCTATAACCCGAAATTTAACGACACTGAAGCGGTAGGTGTTATTGCCATTAAGTTCGCGCCCGAGTCAATGTTAGTTGAGGCAAAAAGAAATCAAAAAGACTTCTTTGAGGCCCTTGTTACTTCAGCCCTTGTCGCCATTGTATTTGGCCTGGCGGTTTATTATCTCACAATAAGACACTTGGAAGAATTTAAATATCAAGTGGAAGAGGCATTGAGAGGTAAGAGAAAAAGTGTTGAGTCTCGTTACTTGATGAATGAGATATCTCCTCTACGAAGTTCAATCAATTCAATGCTCCAAAGAATGAGAGAACTCAATAACGAGGACGATGAAGACTTTGCAGAACTCGAAGAGGATGGTCTGTACGTAGATCAACTAGGGGAATTTATGAGAGGTGCCGGTGTTGCGGCTATGGTATTAAACTCTCAAAAACAAGTTGAAAGAATCAATGAGCAAGCAGAGGATATTACAGGGATTAGAGAGAGTTCGTCTCAAGGAATGGATCTTCTAGATGTAACTCGCGAAAAAGGATTTGCTGGAACTATTATCGAGCTTTGCGATCAGTCAGCGAATAATGCTGGGACAAACCAATCTGGTGAATATGAGCTATCAGGAAAAGACTATGCTGTTCATGTTGCAGCTTTGATTGGTAAGGATGGATTTGCAAAGGCGTTTTATATAACTTTTATTAGAGATGAATAATGGCGGAGAAGAAAGTTCAAATTGTCCGTGATTTTAAGGCCCCGGTAAAACCCGGGACCCATTTTCGCTTGGTCTGTATGACTGGTGAAAATAAGGGCCTTTCCTATTATTTAAACGGTAAGCGAATCGTAATGGGAAGGAGTGACCAAGCAGATATTCAGGTTCTTGATACTAAAAGTTCTCGTGAGCATGCTGAGCTAAAAAAAATTGGGAATACCTTTGTCGCGACTGATTTGGGGTCGCAGAATGGGATTGTTGTTAATGATCTCAAAGTGACTCAACATCAGCTGACCAATAACGACACTCTAATCATTGGCCAGACTGTTTACAAATTTAATCGTATTGATGTGGCATCCTTGGAAGCTGTTCCGGAAGATGATGATGAAAACGATGATTTTGATGATGAAGAGGAAGAAAGTAGCTCTTCAGGCAAAGGTAAAAAGAAATCGAGTAAAGTTCGCCTATTAATTATAGGATTGATTCTTCTCGCTGGTGCGATGTTTTTACTCGATGATTCTGAACCGCCAAAGAAGGTTAAAAAAGGACCTCGAAACGATATTACAGATGTTTCAAATTCACTGTCTGAGCAATTGAGAAAGCAGCAGTCGGATATCGATAAAGAGTTAGAGAAAAAGCTTAGCGCAATTGTTCACAGAGGATTGCGTGAATATAGAGAAGGAAATTATTATCGTGCCATGACTGAATTTAATATGGCACTTGTTCTCTCTCCAAAACATAGTCAGGCGAGTTTCTATTTGCAAAAAACAACGCAGAAACTCGATGCTGAGATTGAGTTGAACTTTTTAAAGGCCAAGCGAGAAGTCGAGGCCCTTAAATATATGGAAGCAATCGTCTCATATTGTACGGTTGTTCGCTTACTTGGAAATAATATCTCTGATCAACGCTCAAAGGATGCCTTAGAGCGAGTATCTGAGATTGAAGAAAAGATGGGATTAGATAAAGGTGAAGTTAAGTGTATTGAAGAACAATGAGCTGGTGAGTGAAATTGACCTCGGTAAAGAGGTTGAGGGCGTTTCATCTACTCTAACCTTTTTTGTTGGACGTGCCGACACTTGTCACGTGGTTCTTGATGATCCACAAATTTCAAGAGAGCATGCAGAACTCACTTATTCTGCTGGCGGATGGACCATCAAAAAGATCTCTGAACTTTCACTTATGATTGTTAATGGCAACGTAACCAATCAAGCACAATTAAACTCCGGTGATGTATTATCGATTGGACCATTTTCAATAAATATCTATATTCCTCTGGCCGCTCCAACTGCTGCACCCGCGATAACAGAAACCGCAATAGAAAGCCCAACTGAAACTCTTCCTGCGAATGGGGAGGAGCCTGCTACAGAAGTCATGAGTATGGACCAATTGGAGACAGAAGCCGACAATGTTGAGTCTCTTGATGAGCTTGAGTCCGTTGAATCTCTTGACGATATTGGCGGAGAAGAAAGTGTTTCAGAGACATCTGAGGAAGATGGCTTTTCTCCCGTGGATGAGAATGAAGACGAAGACTTATTCTCCGAAGAGGGAGAGAGCAATGAGTTTGAGAATGATGGTTTTGATGAAGGTTTTGGTGATGATTCTGAAGCCAACGATGAATATGGAATGACTGGATTTGATGATGAGGATAGTGGCGAAAAGACCATGGTCTTCACATCATTCGCAAAGTTTGAACTAGAACTATTTGGCGAGTTCGCCCCCTATGACCGCTATGTCGTAGAATCTCCTGAAGTTAAAATTGGACGAGACTCAGAAAAATGTCAGATCGTTTTGCAAGATCCTGAAGTTTCAAGTGTTCACGCAGCGATCAAGAAAAATAATATTCTTTGCGTTCTAGAGGACTTACAGTCAGCTAACGGGACTATCCATAACGGATCTAGAATTAATAGTATCGAACTTACTAATGGTGACGAGTTTATTATTGGTAGTACAACTTTCACCGTTAAGGTTGTTTCTGATCTCTTAGATCAGGAAAAAGATCGCCTCATGCCTGTTGAGGATAATCAGGTCGTTGAGGTTGAAGAGATCCAAGAAGTTGCCACCGATTTTTCCGATGGAGAAGATGATCTTTTCTTTGATGGAGAGGAAAGTGAAGGCTTTGGTGCAGAAAAAGTAGAACCTCCGAAATCTTTGGTGGGCAAATTTAAACTTGCATGGAAAGACCCAGCAAAACGTAAACGAATTATTATTGGAATGGTTATTCTTGCTGCACTATGGGTCATGTTGGATGATGGTGACTCTGGCAAAAAATCCCCTGCAATCCAGAAAAAGGCCACAACGAGTAAAGTTGATGATCAGGGGAAGGCAAAACTCTCAGCTAAAAAGAAAAAGAACTTATCTCCTGAGCAGTTAGAATACGTAAGCTCGAGATATGAGTTGGCCAAGCAGCATATTGATTCCGGTAATTATAATGAGGCGATTATTGAGCTTGAATCTGTTATGAATGTGGATGATAGCTTTAAGCAGACCCAACAACTTTATGAATTGGCCAAGCAAGGGCGCGCAAAATTGGAGAAGGCAGAGCAGGAGCGTATCAAGAAATTGCAAGAGGCCGAAAGAAAACGGAAAATAAAAAAGCTCTTAGAGATGGCAACTAAAGCAGTTAATGATCATCTATCGGCAGAGGCAAAAGAGATTTTTTCTCAAATCGCTCTATTGGATCCCAACAACTTTGAAGTTGAACAGCTGAAGAGTAGGCTAAAAGCGTGGGAGGCTGAACAAGAGCGTATTGCTGTAGAAAAGGCGCAGAAGGAAGCAGATCGTAAGCGTAAGGTTGAACAGCTCAAGCCAGGTAAAACTCTTTTTATTAAAAAGGATTGGTTTAATTCAATCTTGCACCTAGAACGTTTCTTAAAGATCAAAAATATGGATGAGGACCTCACCAAAGAGGCCTCGGATATGCTTCATGAAGCAAAAGAGAAATTGAATTCTGTTGTGGGTCCGCTTGTTGGTAAGGCCAGATCTCTCAAAGAAGGGCAAGACCTTAAAGGCGCCTATGAGAGTTATGCCAAGGCATTAAAGTATGATCCAAATAACGCTGAAGCTCTTAATGAAATGAATGAAATTCGTGAGGTTCTTCATCTGCGCGCGAAAAGAGTTTATCGCGAAGCGATTATTGCAGAATCATTGAGCCTCTTTAAAAGTGCTAAAGAGAAATTTCAGGAAGTGCAACAAATCGCACCTACTGATAGTGAATATTACGAAAAAGCGACGAATAAGCTGAAAGAATATATGGAGTAAAGGCATGATAGCGTTAAAGGGGTATTCCTCTAAAACTCATCAAGGACCATTTTTAAAAATAAATGAAGATGATATTGACGTTGATCTCATCAATGACCTTTTTCTTATTTTTGATGGCTTTGGTGGTGCTGGAATTGGCGACCGTGCGGTTGGAATCATTAAAGAGTCTGTGAAGAATATCTACACTAGAATTGGAACCGATCCCGATGCGACCTTCCCATTTTTTTATAGCCCAAAGTATTTGATCGAGGGTAATGCCCTAATCAATGCCATGAACTACGCTCACTCAGTTATTTTGAAAGAAAATGCGAATAAAGAAATGTCGGAACGCGGGGGGGCATCTGGAATTGGTGCTGCTCTTTCTGAGAATATTATAACTTTCGCATCTGTTGGGAATTGTGTGGCCTACCTCTACCGTAAGGGGATCTTGGAACCAATAGTTCTGCCCGATAGTCTCTCATCGCTATCTCGGGACAACTACGAGTCTTATTTTCAAACCGCACCCATGAGTGGGTTTGGACTTTTTGAGGACTTTCATCTCCAGGTACGAGAACTTCGTATCCACCCAGGAGACCAGATCGTTATGATGAGTGATGGGGCATACTCCAGAATTGAGCGAAGAGAGCTCAAATACATTATGGGGCAGGGGGACCTGAGACCGATTGAGAAGATTGAAGAGTTTTTTAATACAGCAAACTCAAGGGGCAACTTGGATAACCAAAGTGTCATCTTGTTGCAGTTTTAGTTTTTCATTTAGGGTTGATAACTCACCGAAATTGGGCGACAATTAAAGTCAAACAAGAGGATTATTCGATGGGCAAAATTTTAGTAGCTGATGATAGCTCCACAATACAAAAAGTTGTAAGAATCACTTTGGCAAACGAACCATATCAATTGGTCGAATGCATGGATGAGGATGAGCTTTATAAAGTCATTGCTGTTAATGATTTTAACCTAGTTCTATTGGACTTTAACCTCTCAAATTCTAAAACCGGTTTTCAACTCGGTTCAGATATCAAAGAAAAGTGTCCCGGCGCAAAAGTCATGGCCATGCTTGGAACATTCGATTCTGTAGATCACAACGAACTTGTGAATGCGGGGATTGATGACAGTATTGTTAAACCTTTTGAGAGTGATGTTTTCATCAGAAAGTGTCGCGCCCTTATGGAAAGTAGCAGTGATCAATCTGTAGATTTTCCCGAAGTGATTGAGGAATCTCTAGTTGTTGAGGAAGCTCCATCAAACGATGATGATCTCTCTAATTGGGAAGTTAATTCTCCTGATGTTATTGGAGATGTTGAAACCTCTATTCCTGATACAATTGAATTTCCACCTGTAATGGAATCATCTAACGATCCACTGGCCAAAGAGCTTGAATCTTGGTCAATGGAAGTTCCTGGTGTTATTGGTGGTGATGATACTGGCCCAGAGCTGCCTCCTGTAATCGGAGGTAATGAAGTTGAGGCCGAATCTGAACCTGAATTAGAACTATCTGTTGCTCCTACTGATGATGATCTTGAGCTAGAAGAAGGGCACGAGCTCGATCTAGATTCAACATCTTCATTTGATTTGAGTAAGTTTGAAGAGGCCTACGAGCAGGCCCTTCCTGAAGAAAAGGACCTCGCATATCCTGATAATAGCAATGTTGAGGAAATGAGTGAGGAAGAGATTCTAGCAGTAGGTGAAGATGATCCATTTGAAAAAATGGAAACAGAGATGGTCTCTCTTGATGACTTAGAACCTGATACGATTGCAGAAGAAGAGATTAGCTTAGAAGTTGTTCCTGGAAATGACCTTGAGCTCGAAAGAGATATTGAAGATGAAATTTCTGAAGACGACATTTGGGCCGTAGATGAATCTACATCCTCAAGTGAAAAGCCTGTTGAAGAGTCTGGTGGAGGAATAGAAACTAATTACGATCTCGCAGAAGAAGTATCTTTTACTGTAACTGATGACAATGAACTTACAGATGAAGAACTCGAGGAAGAGATTATCAATGAAGGTTTCGATGAAAATCTTTCATTGGAAGTAGAGACTCCAACGGCCGCGATTGATACTGAAGAGATTGTTGCGATGTTAAAAGAATCTCTTGCTCCAATGATTGAAAAAATTGTTAAAGAGCAGTGTGCAGAAATAATTGAACGAGTGGCATGGGAAGTAATTCCTGATCTCGCAGAGAATATGATCAAAAAAGAGATCAAAAATATTTCTGATTCATTAGACGACTAATTCATAAAAAGTGATCCAGAGTACATGTGAGTGATTTTTCCATCTCTTTCTGAGATGACAGCTTCTCCCTGTGCTCCAATCCCTTTAAATTCTCCGATTGCCGTTTGATTTCCCGATTCAATTCTCACAGCATGCCCCAAGTGATAGCACATGGTTGGCCATAATTCTAAAACACCAACAGAGGGAATGCGATTGGATGTGATGTAGTCATATATTTTCTTGGGAACTTCTTTTTTGTCGCTCTCATCAATCTCTGTGTGAATAATTGAGTCGACGGGAGTTTTGTAAGTTCCACTTCCTGAATCGTTAATAATTCCCAAGTTGAGTCCAATCCCTACTACCAGTAAATTCTCATTAATCATGGTGGTGATGATCCCCCCACATTTATTTCCATCATTGGTAAGCAGATCATTGGGCCATTTAAGCTTTAATGAGACACCGTAGTGCTCCTCTAAAAAAAGAACCAATTGAGTACCAATTTCCAAGGGGGTCAATGTAGCGGTGGAATTGGGGGAAAGGGTAAAGGAAAAGGCCAGGGCATTTGAAAAGTGATCCCAATGATTTCCAGTTCTTCCAACTCCATCTTGCTGATTTGCAGTGCTGACTAAAATCGACTCACCGTCACTAGGCTTAATATTTTCAATGAGATAGGATTGAGTTGAAGCGCAGCTTGGTAAATGGATATGTTGCATAATTAAGTCCTAGCTTTCTAGTTTTATTCAAAGTTGCCGATAAGATTCAAGTATTAAACTATTAGAATTTTAACAAATATTGAAAGGAAAAAAAGATGTCACTTATTGAGAGATCAAATCCTCGTACCATAGTGTTCGAGAAGGGTATTAATCCCTATGCGGCCGGAAGTGTAATTGCGTGTTTTGGTAATACAAAAGTTCATATTACGGCTTCAATTGAAGAATCGGTACCCCGTTTTCTAAAAGGAAAAGGGAGTGGCTGGGTAACGGCTGAATATTCAATGCTACCAGGCTCCACTCACACCAGAAGCCACCGCGAGCGTGGAAAAGTTGGTGGTAGAACTCAGGAGATCCAAAGACTGATTGGACGTGCACTGCGCTCTGTTATGGATCTAGAGGCCTTAGGAGAGAGATCAATTACAATTGATTGCGATGTACTCGTTGCTGATGGTGGAACTAGAACAACATCTATTTCAGGAGCTTATGTTGCGCTCAAAATGGTCATCGACAAATTGATCGCAAGTGGAGAGCTTGAGAAAAATCCTATTAAAGAGCAATTAGCAGCGATTAGTATCGGTGTAAATTGTCAGGGGAAGGTAATTGCAGACCTCAACTACGAGGAGGACTCAAGCTGTGAAACTGACATGAATATTGTAATGACTAGAAGTGGGCGCTTTGTTGAGATTCAAGGAACTGCTGAGAGAGAGCCATTCACTAGAGATCAACTGAACGGTATTCTAGACTGCGCTCAGAGCGCCTTAGAAGAGGTTTTTAAGGCACAGGACGGAGTTTGCTAGTGGAAGTATTACTCGCTTCTGGAAACGCTCACAAAGCTGAAGAGCTAAATGATCTCTTCGCGGGATCGGGGATTACCGTCAAGGCCGCGCCAGAAAAACTGGAAGTGGTTGAAGACGGTAGTACCTATGAGGAAAATGCCTTTAAGAAAGCGCAGGCATATTATCAGAAGTTTAATATGCCGGTGGTATCTGATGACTCGGGGTTAAATGTTCAGGCCTTACCTGAAGAACTCGGTATTTATTCTGCAAGATTTGGGGGGGAAGATATGCCTCAAATCGAGCGGAATAATTTGCTTCTCTCAAAGCTTGATGGCCTTGAATGTGATGAGCGAGCAGCTTACTTTTCATGTGTTCTCTGTTTTTATTTAGGTGAAAAAGAAGTTTTCTTTTTCGAGGGACGAGTTGAGGGACATATCGCTCATCAGTCCAGTGGTGATGGGGGATTTGGATACGATCCAATATTTCTTCCGTCCAAACTTGGAGGGGAAAAAAGCCTCGCTGAGGCCTCAGAATGGAAGAGTGAGAACTCTCATAGGGCAAAAGCGGCCCAGGCGGCACAAAAGTTTTTCAAAGAACGAGAAAAGTGATTGCCAAATTAGAAATTCTTTATTAATTTAACTTCATTGAAATGACCGTCGGAGCGTAGCGCAGGGGTAGCGCATCTGCTTTGGGAGCAGAGGGTCGGAGGTTCAAATCCTCTCGCTCCGACCATTCATTCAATTAATCCTTTAAAAACAATCAGTTACATTTACAAAAATCAGTCTGTACACCTTTGTACACACTCTTCTTGTATTATTGGTGTCATGAACGCTTCAATTGTCTTTGAAGTTTCAATTCTAAGTTTCTCCTGCCCTCTGTTTTGATGATAAACCTGAGCTACTTTTTCACTTTTATGACCTGTCTGGGTCATTGATGCTTTTTCTCCTGCAAGCTCACAAGCAATCCCAGCTAACGTATATCTCATAACGTGAGTCGCTTTAAATCTTCCTTCAAACCCAGCCTTTTTCATGGCTCTTTTGTAGGCTCCAGAGATTGTGTTGTAGTGGAGAACTTTGTTGTTCCTGTGGAAGAGTAGATTGCGAGTGACATTCCCTAGCGTAACGGGCTTAGCGGTAGCAATTAATGACCTTAGCGGATCAATTAGAAATTCTGGTATATCAGCAGTTCGGGATTCGTTAGTCTTGGTCCAACCAAACCGATTGTCGATTCCCTTTTTTCTGGTATAGATAACATGCCTTGAGATATTGATCGTTCGTCTTTTTAAGTCAATATCTTCTACTGCGATAGCAGCAGGCTCACTTACCCTTCCTCCCATGAAAAAATGTATGCAGGCAAAAGTCCAATAGGTTGATCCAGTAGGAAACATATTGATGAACTTAGCGACTTCAGATTCTGACATCTGCTTCTCTTTAATCTCATTTCCTCGTTTCACCCGAAGCGTAGCAAACTTTGGGTCCTTGTGTTTTGGCTTTACTGGATTATTAATTAACCTACCATCATTAAGATCATGATTGCCCCACCAAGTGTAAAGAGTTGAAAGAAACTTTGTTTCATTGATTACTGAAATTCGCTTCTTGAGCAATCCTTTCTTTGATTTCTTTTTCAGATCAGTAATTACATTTGTAATATCTAATGCTGAAATCTTATTAATTGGTGTTAGGTGAAAATCCTTCCAGAAATTAAAGCAGCGTTCATAGGTTACAATGGTTGCAGGTGATATATTTTCAACTGCAAGATATTCGTCACGATATCTCTCCCATAGTGATTTTAGAGAAATATCATTTGATTCTGAATCCTGAGGGATTGAATTTTGATATTCAACCCCCAAGACGATACTAGCCAGATACTTTTCAGCCTCATCAATACAAGGGAATGAACCTCTGTATATCTTTCCATTGTGCTTCTTTTGCACACGAAACGGCTTTGAGTTAAGTCCGGGCTTCGCTTCCTTGTCGAAGCGAATCCCCGGTTTAATGGTAACAAATCGAGACATAGTTAACCTCCATTGCGATAGAGCCAATTCTCAATATCACGAGGTCTAAATCTCAAAGAGCCCCTCTTGCACCTTTGAATATAAGGTAATCCATAAAGTCGCTTAAGCCTGTAAACGTGTCCAGTAGAGCACTGTAGGTAGGCGGCGACTTCATTCACTGTCCATATTTGAATGTTAAAGAGCGATCGAAGCTCATCATAGCGTGAAGATGTTTTATTGTCAGTGGAGAGTGAATTAATGACAGATTTATTTATCATAACTCCTCACTCGTAGATGCACTGTTAATGGTACTTTCAGTGTGTTGGATTCTCAAATCTTCATTTATGTTTTCAAGACACTCTAGATAATCTTCTTCAGAACTGAAACCATATTCAATGTATTTTGGTATTGATTCAATTCCCTCTTCCTCACCTTTAGGTGAGGAATTGGGAACTGAATAAACAATACCACCATTCCTATTTCCTTTATTGGTTTTTGTTATTTTTCCTTCATTTTCCAGCTCTGCGAGAGCAGTTATCTTGCGAGTGTCTTGTCCCGAGATTGATGCAATAACGACTTTACGACTAACAGATTTATGCTGCCTGATAAAATCGTAAATTTGATCTTTGATGTTATCAGAAGCATGCTCACTGATGGTCGATCCACAACTCACTGTGCCGTTTTCAAAATCAAAACTGATCTCTGTTGGCTCTACTGGAGGTGCACTCCTGTGATCAATCTTGAAATATATCTTTCCTCCTCTCCTATAAATTTGAATTTTTGAATCAACCCCTCCAAAAAAAGCTGATGAACCGAGGCAACCATCCCCTCCTTCCAAGGATTTTCCTGAATGATGAATTAGCAAGATTGTTGTGTCTGGGAAATCATCAAGAATCGATACATATTCTCGAATCACGCTATAAACTTCGTTATAGCTGTTTTCGTTAAATTGCCTCTCCCACAGCATAAATGAATCGATAACTACAAGCACTGGATTCAGAGCTTGAATAAGCTCACGAAGAACTTGCGATGGAGCCCTATTATCCCGAGGTCGATTATGAATAATAAAAACATTATCATCCACCCGTAATCCTTTCGCCTCAAAGGCTTGCTTCGCCCCCTGTCGCCCACCCTCAAGTGCGATGTATAAAACCGGACCTTGTAGAGTTTCACCATTAAGGAATACATTTCCTCTTGACACTGCTATTGCGAGATGTTGAGAAAAAGTTGTTTTTCCTACCTTTGGTTGTGCTACCAGTAAGCCGATTTTGCCAGCCTGTATTATATTGTGCGCAATCCATCGCTGGTGCACGTCTAGTTCGAGCAGTTCTCTAGCGGAATATACCCGGCAGGACTGCTCAATATTTTGATTTGTCATAGTAGTCTCCATTAAAAGGAGAGGGCTTGCGCCCTCTTTTTAGAACACAGAAAGAAATTTATCGATCGTTTCGCTGTCTAGGTGCTGCTTAAACCAAATAACTTCTTCGCCGAAATCCTTTGTTTGAATTTGAAGCTGATAATCTGAAGTGAAATCAAACTTCTGCTCAATAATGGCTTCCTTTAAATTGTGAAGATCCTTATGGGTGGACAGTTGTTCTCTTATCCCAAGCTCATATGTTGCATTTTTGATCAAATCAATTGATTCCTCTGGCTGAGGAAGGTAGATAAATTTGCTCCATGGTTCTCCATTGCTTGCTTCAAAGAGAAAGCTAAGTCCGAGTCTTCTTTTCTTGAGTTTGAAACTCACTGCAATGAGTTTCGCTTTTACTAGTTTTACATTCATCAAATCTCCTTAATCTTAAAAGTGTTAAAATTATGAGCGCTCATGAATTAGGAATAACATTTGGTAAGAAAAGGTCCAGACGAGCAAGTAGATCGTTTTTTCTTGCTCTTATGATTTCAGTAGATTGGCTAGCTTTAAGATTTTATCTTTTAGTGCTTCTCGAGAAGTTTCAATTAAAAGTATTTTTTGAGATAGGTAATCATGCAAATCTTCCGCTACCGATAAAGTGTAAGCTCTAAAGTCTTTCGAATAGCAGTATTTTTGACAGTCGTCACTCGCTTGTGAGCTTGAATGAGTAGCGGGAAGGTCGGTGTAATACATAGAGTCCATGCATGCTTTGAATATAATAAACTCCAGTCGAGGCACACTTAATCTTCTAGATTGCTGTTCTGGTTTGGGAGTGAGTAGTAGATACTCATTGAGCTCTTTGTTTAAGATATGCTCCATGTCGATATGAAAGTTCTTTGGGGGAGTATGGACTTCTAGATGGGTTGAAATTAGATCGCATGCCACATTAACCACTCTTGAGTAGGCATTCTGAGTGGTCATTAAGATCACCTCTCTTAAAGTGAAGGCTTCATTTTCATAAGTTGTCGGCATTGGTGAGTCGTAGGAAAACCTGTCACAGCCCTCATATTGAATTTTGTTTGCAAAGTGTATTGCTACAAACGGGTTATATAGCGAGGCGCGAAGGAGATCTTTTCTATCTATTCTGCAGGCATCTTTTCTGACTTTTCTACCGGTTATGAATTCGGGTTCCAGAAAGTATTTAAATACAAATGTAAACAGTTCTCTATCCTCATGTTGAGCTATCTCTGTGAAAAGTTTTTTTATTTGAGGATGGTGATACTGAGTTTTGGATTTATCTTCATCTAGAAAGACCGATAGAATCTTCTCGCTAAATCTGACCGCGATATTGTATATTTCGTCCTTGTTGTCGAAATTATCTTCATATAGGCAATCATAGATTGAGAGAGGCGTTCTTTTTACTACCGAGTCAACCTTCTTACTGTATTCATCAAGGTGATTTGAGACCTGTCGAAGCATTAGATCTACTTTTTTTATCAGCTCTCTCTTCTTTTTGGTCTTCTTTCTAGCGGAGTAGATACATAAGACGAATAGGATTGCTTGTATATCGTAGATAACATAACCACTCGCTTTATTTGAGAAATGATGTGATGGGTAAGATAAATTTAGCTTTGGATTATTAGGGGCGTATTGGTGTATTTCCTTAAGGTTGTTAGACAGCCATATCCGGTAAAAGAACTCAGATTTATTCTTGAAGCCCTCAATATATTCGTCAGCAATATTCTCTCCTTGAGAACATAGGTAACTTTGCCTCTTGATAAAATTCTTAAAGATACCTATAAGTGTAGGTCCTTCGTTGTCTCGCCCAAAGAGAAGGGTTTCGCAAATCTCTTCAAGTTGCTTCTCTAAGTGTTTTAATTCAGCTTGCCTCATGGCATCCCTTATTATCTTGTGTAATCTTTTATCAATATTATAAAAGTTAATCGATGTCGTTAAGTGAATTGTTGAATATTGCCTAGTATTTGAATTTTCAAAATAATATTAAGATGGGCTTCGCACCTAGTGTGGTTATTTCTTTAAGTACCTAAGACAGTATCTTTTATTTGAGGTACCGGGGTAGCTCATGTGAATGTATGCTCTTTCTTAGGTGCGATCATTACTGCAACCTTATACTTGTCTACCGCAGACTTTTTTGACGCTTCTTTTATTCTCCTCTCTGTGAGTTTCTCTACTTTTTCTACCGTTGAGTTATCTACTGAAAAGCGCCAAGTGGTAGTTAGTCCTGAAATTTTAGTCCAATGATTTCCCCTTAGGATCTCATAGAATTTCTCTCTCTGTTCTTTTGTTATTTCTCCTTTTAGATCTAAAGTCACCATTGCCCAAAGTGTGCTCATATCTTTTCTCCTTGTCTTAAACACTATCGGTACATTCTGTATACAATAGAGGTTAAGTGAATGAAATTCTTTCTCGGTTTGATTAATTACTTTAACTTTCCGAAATAATCCTTCTCCTGTTTTTCGCTTGGAGTTACGGAATATTACTTGATAGATACTCTTTTGCTTCACTCATGTACATTGTAAGAAAAATGAGCAGTAGGTTAATTCCAAGGGTGGCTTGTCTGCTGCGAGGAGCCCAGACTGCGAATATAATGTTATAGATTATACTTTTAAGAAGTTGGTATGGAGACTTTAGACAATAGATTTCAATGTTGAGTAATAAATAACTCCAGCGGAGGTAGTTGTTGTTATTTATTCGAGGCGAAGGTTTCTCAGCGCTCAAGAGGGGAATGTTGCGTTTACCGTATCTCGCAATTAGAGCAATTCCGGAGATCAGAAAAAGCCATTTTGTGCTGCTGAATTCTAAAATATACCCAATGCTCATGTAGGTAGACTCGAGTATGGATGTAATTAAGCGTTTCATAAAGACGAATAATGCCCCGTGGCTGCTTCCTGTGAACCAACCGATAAGAGATTTGAAACTGTGGGTTATGTTGTTCCAAATCTTTTCCTTGGCGAGTTTTTTTCGAAACTCAATATATCCTTTCTTGTCATTGGCTCTTAGATGTTTGAGTTTGATTTTATTGAATCCGTAGCTGTTTTTTCCGTAAGTGCAGGCGTTTTCGCACTGTTGATAAAGGTCTGTTAGGTATTCTTCTTTCGATCGAGCAACGAGTTGTCTTGAGTCTCCCGTTGGTGTCGTAGCATAAACTGATGCAAACGACGTTAATTCAAGTAGGAGTGACGATGCTGCTGCTTTGTGAGTGTTTGATGAATCCTTGTCCTTTATTATGCTTGATAATGACGCTGCAAACCTCAGTAAAATATCGGCAGGGTAGTTGGTGTGTGCGGCATAGAAGGCATAGAGATATGCTAGTTTCCAGTTGTCAGAGCCGCTCATGGGGGTCATGTCAGAAACAATGGGGGATAGTAGGTTTATGGCTTTATTTTTGATCATTCTGGTCTCAAGGCTACTGCTTAAATAGTATGACTCTGTTTTGTTGAGCGTGTCGATTAGTCCAGTCCCGAAAAAGATAACTTCGTCGAGAAGGTTAGTCTTGTCTTCCGATGCTAGTTTTAAATCTTGTATTGTGTTGATTCTAACTATGTCGGGAAGGTTGTAGTGAAAAAAGCTCGCTGCCGCATTTATTATTCGTCTTGTTTGCGCTGGTGTTGACAGGGCTATGTTGTCGCTATTGCTTAGAAATTTAAACATCTGGCTGACTGTTGGTGTATGGTGTTGAGTGTCGGCAAATTTCTTTTTGAAATATGTATATTTTCTCTCCCCTTCAGATCTTAGAGTGTTGTGCTCTGTTTTTAGTTTTTTAAGCGCTGTCTTTGTTGTTCTGGCTAGTTGCTCGTAGGTTTCAGCGTGAGAGTTTGGAGCTAGGAGAGAGCTAGAGAAGAGGGAGAGTAGAATTAGTGTTTTTTTCATTACTGTTAATCCATTTGAGGTGTTTCATTGTAAATATATAAAAGTATTTTAAGAATGGATACATGCTTTGCATTGGGACACCTTCTTGAACTAGGAGGTTTTATGAGTACTGCAATCTATGTTCGGACATCAACTAATAATCAGCAAAGCGGTTTGGAGTCTCAGCGGAGGGCTTTAGTCGACTATTGCGCCTCTCGAGGGATCAAGGATTATGAGATCTTTGAGGATTCTGGAATATCGGGAACTAAATCCAGTAGACCAGCCCTTAATGAAATGATGGAGCGAGTTCGCAAAGAAGAATTTAAAGCGGTAATTGTCTACTCATTTAGTCGATTCGCCAGAAGTTCAAAGCATTTGATTGATGCGCTTGAAGAGTTTCATCGTTTGAATGTGAACTTTATCTCGCTAACGGAACAGTTAGACTTGTCAACACCGCTAGGAAAGGCGATCTATACGATCATTAGTGCATTAGCTGTGCTCGAAAGAGATTTAATTGCAGAGCGTGTTAAAAATGGTTTGGTGAATGCTCGCGCAAAAGGGAAGACTCTTGGTCGTCCTAAAACCAGAAACTCTGATTTAATTAGATCTCTTCGCGCTAAAGGTTACACCTATCGACAGATAAGAAATCTTCTTGGTGTCGGTAGTGCAGCCATAACCGCTGCCCTTAGGGAGGATAAACTGTAAGGGCTAGGTGCTGTTATTTCAGTTCCGTTTGTATGAAACGGAATGGAACCGAATTTAAATGTTAACGGTTCATAATAATTTCCATTTTTTCACACGAAATCAGGCTGTAATCCACCACAAAATTACCATTTTATTGAGATAAATAGCTCAAAAATGCATCACTTCTGAAAGTGTAAGTGGCTGTAGTTACAGGCTTGAGTGAATGTGCCTTAGCCTCAAGTGACCTTAGTTAGTAGTAGCATGTCACTTGTCGCGAAGGATTGAAAAATAATTTAAAAAACTTTCAAAGGAGGAAGTCATGAGGGAGGAAAAAATATTGTTGGGAGGAACTGCGGCTCTACTTCTTGGTGGAGCCTTTTTGTTTTCAGGAGTCGTTGCATCTGGGATTGTTACTGGAACGCTAGGGAGTATTGGGACTTCGTTTTTATTTTTAAAGGTAAAGCGTAGTTATCCTAAGATTTGGTCGCTGATTCTTAGATATCACTTCTTATCGGACCTTGTTATTTCGGGCGTGCTAATTGTCTTGCTTGCTTCCAATACCGCAGTCGGGGTAATTGGTGGTAGTGTTGCATCAATCCTTACAAGTATGGGGCTTTATTGGTATGTGAATAAAAGTCGACAAGTCCATACTTAGTCTAGCTTGCGGTTGTTCATAGTTGTGAACGTTAAAGCTCCCATTAATCCACTCTTTTCGTATCGTTGTTCATGACTGTGAATACGCCTCACTGAAATACTCTGAATCCCGACCAGAATACTGGGAGGAAATTATGTTTTCAAAAAGATTGCACCAGCTTATGGAGGAGCAAGGTCTTACCTTGAGTCAACTTGCCAAGGAAACTGGAATCGCTAAGAGCTGCCTGCATGGTTATCTCAACAAGGCAGAGCCATCACTTAAAAATGTAAATGTCTTAGCTCAGTTCTTTGGAATAAGTGTTGATTATCTCGTTTGGGGAAGAAAAAGTTCTCCACTAGAAGAGGTGTTCAAGATTGGAGTCCATCAAGGGACTTACGAGGTTTCTATTAAAAGAATAATTAAGAAAGGCGAGATTGAGCCTTAGATAAGGAGAATGTATGAAACATTTAATATCACTAATTACGGTTTCTCTATTGCTTGCATCGTGTGGTTCTGATGAGAGTGGAAGCTCTCTCGTTACTGGAACCTTTATCGATAGCAGCGTCACATCTTTCTCTTATACGACTGGAGGGGTAGCAGTGAGGTCCATTAAAAAGAGTGGGCGCGAAATTATTAACCTAGCCCTCCCCGCAGCTATGGCTGCGGTAAATGAATCGTTTTCTTGCAATAAGGGAGAGTCAATTGAGTTTAGTATGACTGCTCTGTCTAATAACGTCGATGTTGTTACGACCTGCACCAGTGCAAGTACGATTGAGAGAAATATTAGAGTTGGTTTATTGGAATCAATGGAAGGGGCTAATCTAGAAAGAACGGTCTTCGGTCTAGATCCAGCGGATCATATGACAATGGATCTTTCTGTGTTTGCATGGGACACGGCAATTGAAATTCCTGCTGGCGGTCCCGGTGGATGCGTTGAAACTTATACATTCAGCAAAGCATCTGGGACTGTTGTTCTAGATGAGAAAGTAGGCACTGGCTGTGTTGGAGATTATCCCGCTACTTTTGCATTTAAATTCACTGATGGTCGTCTGTTCTTAGGTGCTGCGTCCGATAGCGAAGCGCAGTCGATGGGTTGTCCTAGCGCGTTTGAGGGTGGTTGCCTCGAAGTGTGGGATGTTCAGTAGGGAGGTCTTTATGAAGGCATTACTATTATCTGTACTTGCAGCTATGTTTGTTGGTTGCTCAAGTTCTCCTTTTGAGCAAGCGACCAGCAGACAAGATGCAATTAACAAACACCTTGCTCAAGGGGTTAGGCTTCTTGATGGTGAGTTCGATTCAAAATACATGACTGATGGGTCCGATGGTATGTATCTCAAAAAAGTGGGGGTAGCCGTCTATCCTATTGGATACAGCGAACAGATTATTAAATCTGCTGCGGTAGCAGACGGTAAGTTTAAGCTTGCTAGTTCGGCTCCTACTGAGATGAAGCAATTAGTCCAGAGGGCTATTGGAAACTCGTTGGGTTACGCTGGTGAGTTTAACCAAATTCAGACTTCCGTTAGTGAGGTGTATGCGCTTAGGGGAATTGAGTCTTCTGAGAATGATATTCAGTGCAGAACTCAGGTGACTCCTACAGTGGATGGAAGTTATAGGACTGAAAGAGTCTGCCGCGCGCTAGTTCGTGTTCCATTAACGGAGTTGGTTAAAGCGTATGATTTTACCGTGGAAAAAAAGTACGGCAAACAGAAGAAGTCTGAGATTCAGAAGATGTTACAGCAACAGTTGAAGTCTTCTATCTCAGGTTAGTTTGTGTTTGATTTACTGAATGACGACTTAACTAAAGAGCAGATGAATCAAATTAAGAGTGAGATCCTTGCCTCTAATGATCCGGTAGAGGTGGAAAGAATGCTAGGTGTCTTGGAAGCTGTTCGAGAGGAAGGGTTTCGTCTGATGGAGATTTATCCTGATAATAAGAAGCTTGAGAGAAACGTTGCTCTTGTTGCTGAGACAGCAATGGTTTGTCTTTTGGAGCTATGCTTCTAATCTTAAGTTGTCCCTAGATGAATTGCAGTAAAGGGGAGTCGTGCGGCTCTCCTTTCTGCTTTTCAAGGAGGTTTGTATGGGGTCGTCTGAAATAGATGAACTGATCAAGAAGTGTTTTGCTTTAATGACTGAGAGAAATGCAGACGTGTTCGAGGCGCTATCTGTAGAAGAGATTATGTCACTACATGAATACGTTGAATATATAGAAAGTCAGCTTTCGTCAGAGCAGTGCAAGTTGTATGGAGCAGAGTTATTGACTATTAAGACATTACTTTTGGCTAGAGCGAATATGAGTGAATTTGGGAGACTTGCATAGTTTTAGTTGAATTTCACAAGGAGGTCATTGTGAATGCGTTAATTAAATGTAGTCTTTTGATCGTTTTGGTTGGATGTTCTACCGTTAAAAAGACCTATGACTGGGAGTATGTCACAAAGAGAACCCATCTAGCTCCTCAGGCTATTGATATGGAGTACGGTCAAAAGCATTTGATTTTCTTTACGAGTTATCCAAGCTTGGAAGAGAAATTTCATGAGTTCTCGTACACTGGGCAGATTAACAATACTGCATTCTTGTCTTGCTTTGATGGAGAGGATGCCGCCAAGTCATTTAATTTCATTAATATATTGAGAGCAGACATAAGGTTGTTTCGTCCATTTCTAGCGGAATCAAAAACTAGAGTTAGGTTTAAGCGTTATACGCAAAGGCGTGCGGACAAATACTTTAAGGTCCAGACTGAGGTTGTTGAAGGTGTTATTGATGTGCGGTCGAAGGGGTGTTATCGAGAACGCAAGGATAATGGTGATCTGGTTTGGATCGTTTCTGAAATCTATAATTAGGAGGTTTTTATGCCTTTTTGGGGAAGTTTATTATTAGCTCTTTCATACTTTTATTTTATTGTGTTGCCTCAGTTAAGGTATCTAAAGAAGATGAAGAGCGAGAGCGGGGAAGGAAGGCAATCTTGTGATCAAGGTCGTGCTCCTGGGCTTATGGTTTCGCTTATGGCTTTTCCAGTAATGGTGATTTGGCGACTGGTTAAATATATCGATCGAAAGGTTGCTGGTGATGACGCGCATGTCCCAAAAACTTTTGGGGTTAAAGTAATTGTATGGTTCTTCAAGGTCTTTGTTTTCACTTGGTTGTTTCTGTTGGTGATGATTATTTGGGAATTCCTTTCTTAGTTGCTGTGTCGGCGGTCGTTGAAGGTGTTATTGATGTGCGTTCGAAGGGGTGTTGTCGAGAGTGCAGGAATAATTGTGATCTGGTTTGGATTGTTTCTGAGATTTTTCGCGAGTGCTTTGCTGGGTGGGGCATTTTTTTAAGGGAGGACTGTCAGTCTTGGTGTTAGTAGTCATTTGGGTCTAGGTAATATATCGTTTCTCCAATAAATTCTCTTATTTTCTCTTCGCTCTCTGGTAGTGGTTTATACATGGAGCCTGCAAGCCTTGTGAGTTCCTTGTATAGGGTTGTTTCTTTTATTTCTTTTGACGCATCATTTGATAGTGCCTCTGTTTGTGTTGCATAGAGGCAGGTTAGCCAATGCTCTCCAAATAGAAATTCTGATAATGACAGTCTCTTTAGTATTTTGCTTTTTGTTTCTTCGCATCTTAAGAGTTTGTTATTTATGAGGTTTAGGAGCAAGATGTTTATGTAGGGGTTGTCTTTGTTTGAGAGTTTGATAGCAATCTCTGGAGAAAGTTCTATTTGGAAAATTAGCAGATAGAATAGCGACCATACTATTTCGTGGTGGTTGTTTGTATCTGTGCAGTTCTTTAAGGCGAGTGCGATTGTTCTGCTCGCTTTTTCTTTAAATGTTGGGTGGCTATACCAGTCTCCTTTGTATTTTTCCATTAGCTGAATTAGGTATGGAAGAAGGGAGTGGTCTGTTGAGATGATGTTTAGACTTAGCATTGCTGTCGTCAGGAAGCCTAGCTCCTCTGCGTTATCAATTATGTATCCTATTGTAAATTGTAGAACATGATCTTGTGGGTATTGCAGGCATAGTTTGGTGCATGTGTCATATATTCCCGCTGCAATTTTGTCTGTTTCTTGAGTTATCTTCTCTACTGGTCGGCTAAATGTCGTGTGTTTTGGCTGTTGGAATATGGCTTGAATTTCTTCTAGGGTGTGTTTAGTTGATTCATCCTTTTTTCTAGGTGGGAGTATTGATTTGATCTTCGATACCCACTCTCTAGATATTTGACTGGGCAGAGCCTTTATTTCTGTTTTTTCTGAATTTAGTGTGAGTTCATATTTGTAAAGTAGCTTCTGGAGTATTGATAGTCCCGCTTCTGCATCTGAAAAAGATGTAAAATAAAATTCATAGTCATCCATGTAGCGAGTTCCTTCATGGGTTATGCTTTTCTCGTTGAGGTGCGCGAGCAATTCTTCATCAATTTTTGATAGAAATGATTCTGCTATGAGAAAGGAAGGGTCTGGACCAACGGGTATTCCAATTGTTTGGTTTTGGTGCATTTTGCGGACTACTGTATCAAGCTGGTTTCCTAGGGTGGCGCTATGTGGATCTAGTTTAGCTTTGTCTTTCCCGTGTAGGAACCAAGGGATAGAGTGGGTGTAGATGCTGCCATAGAAGTTTTGAATATCTGCGCTAAAAGAGTGAGAGAATCCGGGACGCTTATTAAGTTTCTCTCTGCATGTATGGACCCAGTTTTGTTTAGGATCGAAAGCTCGACCGGTGCTGCTCTTTTCATTACTGGTAGGATCTACGGGTGAGCTTAGAGAGTATTTTGAATTTTTAATAATGTTGAATAGCTCATTTCCTTTTGTTTCGATAATGTTGTAAAGGGTAAGGTAAGGGATCAGGTGAGGTGTTTGGGTTCGCCTTCTTGAGCTGCCTTTCTTTTTGATAAGTAACTCTGCATTCTTGTAGGTGATTTTTTCATTTGATTTGCTGCATATTTTGTCTTTTGGGAATATCTTCCGGACATCTTCTGTGTTCGGGTTGATCGTTCTAGATTTAAGGATTTGATTTACATCTATTCCGTCAATTTTTTTAGTTGAGAAGCATGGGGGAAGCTCTTTTGGGAAGTATCCTTTAGTTAAAAGGTCTTTAATTTGTAGTTTTTGTGTAGTCTCTTTACTCCATGCATTGCGTCGTCTTGGTTTTTTTGTGTTATTGTCCATATCTGCCTCTGTGCTCATAAGCTCGGTTGCTTATCGGCGTGTAGGTTGATTTTATTTAACCGTGGTCGCAGTGGTTTTTGTACACCCTTTGTACACCCAAAAAGTCCAATTCTGTACACCCATGTGTAATGGTATCCAAAGGTAAAGAGGGTAACTCTTTGATAATTAGTCCAAGTTATAGAAATTATTGGCAAAATTAGGGTCGGTTGCGAAACCTCTCGCTCCGACCATTCAATAAAAAAAGCCATCACCTTGTGTGATGGCTTTTTTTATTGTGTGATAGGCACGATCGGTTTTGAATCGGAGAAGGAGGTTCAGCGATTGGCAGGAAGGCCAATCGCAACGTAGCCCCGAAGGGGTCGAGGGCAGGAGCCCGAGATAAATCCTCTCGCACAATATAGTCTCTCGCTCAATCAAGCACCCAACCCGTGACTTACATTTTTTCACTGTAGCTTTATTTTATTGATAACACGTTTTATATAGTAAATAATTTTAATGATGTTTGTTTAAAAATAGGCACTTAATGATACTCAATCTTTCTAAAATTATTTTCTTGTTCCTTCTTACCTTTCATTGGTCAGTCTACGCATCTCCGCTAAAAGAGATAAAGATTGCTATCCCCGTTGCAGACGGCTATCCCTACATCAAAAAGAACATCAATCGAGAGACTAAAAATCCTGGAACCTATGTGGAATTTTTACGAACTCTTGAAAGAAAAATGAATATCAGAATTGAGATTGTTCGCTACCCTTGGAAGCGCTGTTTGTCATTTTTAGAGAAAGGTGAAATTGATGGCGTTATCTCTGCCAGCTACAAGAAAGAGCGAGAAAAGATTGGTGTTTATCCTATGAGAGATGGCAGACCCGATCCAAGTCGTAGATTTGAAAGTGGTGATTACTACTTATTTGTTCAAAAGGGGTCAAATACCCATTGGGATGGAGAAAGGTTTACTCATCTTGATGGGGTAGTTAATGTGCAACTTGGTTTCTCGATCGTGGACTTTCTTCAAAAGCGTAAAATCACAGTTAATGAAGTGGCCACTCCTCAAAAGGCCTTTGAACTTTTAAGTTCTGGTCATGGCAAAGCTGCTGCAGTCCACTCCATTATTGGTAATGTTCTTCTTGAGAAGTACAAAAACTTAAGGAGAATTGAAACTCCTCTTGTATCCAAGCCGTATTACCTTTTGATGTCACATCAAATTTATAACAAAAGTCCTATGTTTGTTGAGAAATTGTGGGACAAAGTGGGTGAGATCTTTTTCTCCCCGAAGTTGGAGACCATCAACAAGCGCTACCTCGCAATGGACAAGTGGTAGATTACAGTTTTCTAAAAACTCTATACTTCATTTTCGCTTGGTGCATGTAGCTTTTTTGATTCGCAAATCCTCTGTACATCTCATTGACGTGATCAATATTGGCGATAGAAAAAACAGCAGAGTCTAAGTTTTCTTTTTGAAAGACAACTCCATCTGTTAGATAAATTGCAGAGTGAGAGATTGTTTCGCCGGGAGTATTAACCCATTTCATTCTAGGTCTTCCACCAGTCTCAACCATCATCTTATCTTTGATATCGTATTCGTAATAAACAATCACATCTCCCTTTATTACTTCATCAATAGAAACTTCAATAAACTGTTCCGACAGCTGTTTTTCATAACCCATTAGATCAACATAAGGAGTGATTTCATTTTGAAAGCTTTCTAGGTGGTACGCCATAGCGTTCCAATGGCAGTTGGGATTTGACTTGTATTCAAAGTTTCCGGCCATGATCATATCAATCACATTATTTGTTCTTGTAAGAGTAGTGGAATCCAATTGTGAGTTCACAATTGAGTCACACTCTGACTCAGAGAACTGATCTAGGCAGCAAGTAACTCCATTAACTGTTACAGTATTTTCTGTATCGCACATATAGGTCTTGGATAAAATATCCATCCCAAAGCCTATGCGTGTGGCCAAAAGAAGTGCGGTAATTGCGATAAGGTTTTTGATCATACAGTCCTCTATAAAATTAATAATGCAGTGCGCTAAGTATAGCAAAGTTCAGTTACTCTTTGGTGACTAAACTAGCTATCGAGTACTCTTTACAATATTTAAGATATTGAAAATACGAGGGAAATTTATGAGTTTAAGTAGAAGGAGATTATTTAAACTAAAATTAGTACCTAAAAATGTGGAGGTTGCTAATATTAATAGGGAGTAATTTATAATGGGAGATTTCTCAAATAATGATTAGAGTACTCGTGCTTTCACTTTTATTTCTTCTTTCCTTTTCATCTTTTGCTGGTGAGAAAGACATTCTTATTATCCACAGTTACAGCACAGATATGGAATGGGTTGTTAATCAAACGAAAGGGATAAAAAACATTTTAGGAGATCAGTACAATTTTCATCAGTTCTATCTGGATACCAAAAAAATTCCAGAGAAGCTCTTTAAGACGAGAGCAGAAAAAGCGATGGAGATGTTTCAACGTATTAAGCCGGCGATTGTGTTTACAACCGATGATAATGCTTTAAGACTTGTGGGGAAGAGAATCATTAAGCGTACGCCACTTGTATTTTCTGGGATTAATGGAGACCTTAGGCTTGATTACCCATGGGTCTTTCAATCAAAAAATGTTTCAGGTGTTCTCGAAAGACAGCTTATTAAGAGAAGTATTTTAGAAATTAAAAAGATGCTTAATATTCAAGGGAAAGTTCTATACTTACTGGGAGACTCTGCAACAGCTAAGGCCTATTACCAAAATGAATTCTTACTCGATGCCCCTAATCACACTCCTGAAGATGTTTTCATGTCTGGAGATTTTGATAAATGGAAAGATGTAATTCGTTCCAGTAAATCAAATGGCTATTCCATGATGATGATTGCAGGGAATCAGGGAATGAAAAAATTTGGAGGAAGTTATCTTCACCCAGATGAGATGAATGAATGGATTTTTAAGCATTCTCCTATTCCTGCTTTTTCGAATCTCTCTCCTCATATCAGTAAAAATCATCTTATAGGTGGAGTTCTAAATAATGGTGTTGCCATGGGGGAGAAGGCCGGGAAAATCGCACTAAAAATGCTCAGTAAAGATCGTCCTGAAAATGCGGGTTCACTGATTATTAGCCAGCAGTACCAGCAGATGATTTTTAAGTTCAGTCGCTCAGGCCTTAAGAAATGGAATCTTGTCCCTAGTGCCTTGGATAAGAGGAATATTATTTGGGTTGATTAATTGGTGCACACCATCTGAAGGATCGCATACATTTCATCATGTCCGGTGCAAATCTTTTTCAGTTTGTTTAAGTTGAAGAGCTTTGTCTTTTTTCTTTTTTATATCGTCGTACACAAAAAAGAGTGCCACAAGGACTGTCAGCTTGGGTGTCACCAAATAGCTCGCCAGAATAATTATACGGTGGAAAATCCAAATATCGTTGAGTAGTAATGCGATAACTGGACACCAGGCCGTAGCAGTCATCACTAGATAATCTTCACCATCCCACTCGTAAGGATCTCTTCCGTCAAACTCCTCTTCACGCTCTTTCTTTTCTTTTAAATATTTTTTGATCCAGTTGTAAGCAAAAATCATCCCCGCAATTACTGCGCCGATAATTTTGAAGTGTGGAAAATCAACTAAAATAAACGCGAAGAGTACAAGGATTGATACTCCTAAGATAAGTTGCGCGTATTGATTATTTGATAGATGTTTCACTAGGAAATCATATCATGGAGATTAATAATTAACGTATTTAGGTAAAATCGTTCTCACTTGGATTTATTTTTTATCCATTCTTCAATCTTGCTTAGGCGCTTTTCATACTTTGAATTATTTCTATAGAGCACTAAAAGATCTTGCTCTATTCGCTTTTCAAAATTTGAAAATGTTGTTGAGAGGTGATCATTGTTTTTCAATTCCATCATCAGGTTTTCATTTTTCAGGATAAAACGACGCAAATGAGTCTGCCTCTGTAAATGCATATGGGAGAGATCGGCTCATGTCATTTCCATGGATTGCACTGATTGCGGTCGCAATTTGCGACCGCAATTGCTCTAACTCATTAGAATTAAGTTGAAACATAAGATCGTTTGGAAAACGCTCTAAATTTCTTTTGACCTGTTCATTTAGTCTCTTAACCTCTACTCCATAAAGTTCGGCCAAGTCTCGATCAAGCATAACTTTTTGATCTCTAATAATATAAATCCGATTTGTAATTTCAAAAATTTTATTATCTTTCATTCTCACCTCAATGCATACTTATGCAAAAAGGATTGGCCAATCTGGAAGTAATAAAATCCTGAAATTGTAATGATAATTAATTTTGTCAGAAAATTTTTTGTGCCAGGGAAAAAGCTATTGCGTAATATCAAATATAACGGGATACGCCGTCTGCTGATATCTTTTAGTAATTACTTTCCAGATATTTACCCCATCATTGGATATTTGGTTCTCTTCATCTGATACGTTCTGATGTGACTCTTTTGCAAGTTTAGCAACTGCTTTTTTAAAGTATGCTTTATCTACTTTATCAAAATCAAGATCAGCAAAAGGGTCTTTGAAGATTACCTGACAGACCTTTCTCCTGAAGCTGCTTTAGACCTTCAAGATATTGATTTACAGCACCTTCCTACATTAACTCTTAAGTTACGTCCATTTTTAAGAGATAATCAGTATGAGTACTCATTAACTATCTCTGAGGTTAAATCTGTGAGATAATTAGTCCCTTTTAATAAGTACTAAGGAGCGTCAAGTTTATTAAAAAGATATGCCGCTCCCATCTTTACTCGCGTTGCGGCCATTTGAATAATGTTGCAACAATTCTCGAGGAAGTTCTAGGGTTTTCAAAAGAGTCAGCTTATATGTCTAGGGCCTTGGAGAAACGCAACCCAGCTCAAAATACTCTAGTTAAATTGAAAGAAAGAAAAAATGAGCGATTATGAATATAATAAAAAGTGGAAACTTTATATTAATACAGAAGTTGAAGTGGACTAGTGCTTTCAAAAGACGATGTTGTAAATTGGAGAACAAAAGCAGATTGGGCCACAAATGATCAAGTGGAGCAAGACTTAATTATTTCGATTTGTCTTGTGAAGATTTTTAATCATCCTGAATTAAAGAATAGATTGGCCTTTAGAGGAGGAACTGCTTTGAATAAATTACTGAAGCTTCACAGCAGCTATCACCTTTGCATTCTTTCATGAGTTCGGTGTAGTTTTTTGAAAGAGTGTTTGCAAATGTTGATAGGGAGAGTAGACCAAATATCAGTAAGAGTGATTTCATTTTTATTTCTCATCTTCAGTTTGTTTAAGTTGAAGAGCTTTGTCTTTTTCCTCTCTTATATTCTTTCTTGACTCCACGTAAATACTAGCTTTTTAGTGCATGTGAGCTTTTATTGAATTAGCTTTTTTTTGAAAATTAGTAAGCTTAAGCTCTATAGTGTATCTGTTATCTTCTACGGTCACTTCTCTTTTGGAGTATAAGTAATCTGAAGTTGCTGTGTCATTAAATAATTCAACAACAATATCATCAACATCTTGCAGGTCATTATAGTTATTATCAAAGATAAAGTTTGATAAGGTTAGCTGATAGTAATTAAATGACTTAAAAGGAACAAAGTTATACACAAAGACTGCGTCTTTAAAGGAAATTGTGTAGCTGATCGCACCATCTAGGTAGTCCCCAGAGCTTACTTCTAGCGGTGAAAAAAATTACACATGTTAACTTTAACATCATTATCAAAATGACTTCGTTTGATTAAGCCTTCACTAGCTTCAGTTATAGTAAAGTCCGCAGTAAATGATATTTCTCCACCAACGCCGTTAGTGCAGTCGATTTGATCCATGGAACATTGAAAACTTGCCATTACAGAGATAGGGAGGAAAACAATCATAAGTACTGTAATGATACTCAAATAATATTTTCTCATAAAAACCTCTTTGTTTTGAAAAAAAACTACCACTAATCGCATAAAGGAAAAATTACTAAGGATGGATACTACTATAGAAAAAGTGATTCAAAAAAAATCACTCGCTACAAGGGTAATGCCTGTAAGAAGAAGTTTTCAAATTCAACATTTACTCTTGAGCGCTATCAAAAAAAGCGCCACAAGAACCATCTTTTAAAATCTCTGCTCGCTTCAAAAATCTCGATGCGGAGGGCCGCGCTTATTCTGGGACTCAATCGCTTAACTGTAAAAAGAAAGCTCATTTATTTGGCTGAAAAAGCAAAAATGTCTACTGATCAAATGCTCGAAGAACTTAAGAGAGCGCCTGTCTCTCATATACAATTAGATGATCTAATCACACTTGCGCCATGTTTA
This sequence comes from Bacteriovoracaceae bacterium, assembly GCA_965140515.1. Lineage (GTDB taxonomy): Bacteria > Bdellovibrionota > Bacteriovoracia > Bacteriovoracales > Bacteriovoracaceae > JAGLCH01. The sequence continues at coordinate 910,852 of OZ223251.1, forward strand.
GGGACAATATCAATCGCCTAGTAATAAAAACTTGGGCGACAACAAAAGTCCCAGAGATGCTTCAATGTCATATCGACATATTCATTGATTATTGAAACAACACCCTTTTAAAGCCCTGATTACATATTCTAAAAAAAATCTTGGTAGCAAAGGGGGCCATTTTACTTTCTCATCCCCATTTATGTAGGCCAGTTATTATTGTCTTTCAATTCCTAAGACTTCTAGTCGATAGTCATATTGTAAATGATTTGGATTTTCTGTAAAAACTTTTCCAACGATTTCATGTTGAGGGATGTTTTCAACTTCGATGTCATCCATTACAAAATGGTGAAGTGATTTGTTATCTTTAAAGTATATTACATAACGAAAAGTTCCGTTATTATGTTTCTCCAGCCAAATAAATCCATTTAGTTCAAGTTGGTTATATTTGTAAGTGAATTCAGCTTCTCCGTCATTATGATCAGAGCAGATATTTAATTCAATATTAAGCTTCTGAGGTAAAACCATTTCATTATCGTCCCAATCAGAATCAATATTATTTTCTAATAAATTTAATTGAATATCTGCCGAGTAATTTACTAAACAACTCTCTTGGGCAAAAATTGGTGTTAACGATAATAATAAACATAAAAAAACTAATAAAGATTTCATTTTTCCTCTTTTGTTTGATTTGTTTCTTCTTTAGATCGATCCGCACATGTATGAGTTCGAGATGAACAGTAATAGCTACGACACTCTTTTGACCTTTGGCAAGATGAACCATTTAGTTGAGGGGCATCAATGCAGTGCTTTGTCCTCATATTGCAGAGACTACTTCTACACTCAATATCCCTAGAGCATCGATAGAGTTGACCGCTACCACTTAAAATCTTACTTATACATTTTTTGGCTATTTTACTACATAGGGTACTTATGCATTCACTATCCTTTTGACAAGGCTTACCATTAAATAGCGACCCCTTTAAATTGCAAATATCTAAAAAACTATTTAGAAGTTTGTCATCTGTAATTCTTTCCTCTTTATATTCTTTTTCATCAGAGCAAATAATTTTTGAGCTATTGGAATTTATAAAATGACATTTTATATCTGTGCAATTTTTACTTTTAGCCTCATCGGCGACAGAGTCAAAGCATGAAAGTGTTGCGATGAGAAATACTACATTTATCCATTTCATCTAATGCTACTCTATTATTGAATTTGAAGTATTTTGAAGTAAAGTCTCTTGATTCTCTGTTTTATTCGTCTGGTTTCTTTTTTTTAAATCGCTTAACTTTTTTTTCACTTTATATAATCTTGTTTTCTGTGAAGTTGATTCCTTAAAATATTTATTTTCAGCGGGACAGTATATGTATGATATTTGGTCTTTGAGTATTTTTTTACATTCCATTTCTTTTTCTGAATAAGAATAGGAATTTGATGAATAGGCTGATAATAAGCTTAGAATGAATATCATATTGTGTTTCTTTTTTGATTCCATTTTAAATGCTTCCTTGACCTACAATTATAGCAACAATATCAATTTCCGTATATTTCTGCAACTTTATTGGGGAAACTATGGATTTTTTACCAGTTATAGGAGCATTGATTCGCACTGATTGATAAACTTTATCCTTATTTTTAGATGTTTAACCTACTATTCAATATCAAAAAGGATGGGATACGCCGTCTGCTGATATCTTTTAGTAATTACTTTCCAGATATTTACCCCATCATTTGATATTTGGTTCTCTTCATCTGATACGTTCTGATGTGAATCTTTTGCAAGTTTAGCAACTGCTTTTTTAAAGTTTGCTTTATCTACTTTATCAAAATCAAGATCAGCAAAAGGGTCTTTATATGATTCAATCACATTCGCTGCGGAATTTGATTGTGATGAGTCTTTAGCTGGCGATGTCGCGATCTTTGAATCTAACTTTTTTGATAGTGATTGATCATCTTTGATCGGTCCAAGTCCAATTAAGTTGCTGCGGGCATCTCCTGGGAGTGAGGCAAGTAAGCGATCGCCATATTGAGAATGCTTTTTCGCCATTGTTCCTTGAAATTGATTAAACCACTCCGGTGAGAATTTTTTATAGCGCTTTTTCATTTCAGGATCAGTAGAAATTTTTGAGATTAGATCATCCTGTAATTTCTTTATCGCTTTTGCGTTATTGAGTAGTGAGCTCGCCCCAAGATTTGCTTGCCCCATATTTCCAGTGGCGATTCCATTTGAGACACTTTTCATCGCATCAAGGCTTTGATTGATCGTTCCCGTCTCACTAATAAACCCTTTAAATCGAGTCGTTGGGATTTTGGCCTTAGCGCATGTATTCGTTTTGGTACAAGAGCATGTTGAATCAATGTTTCCATCTTGAAGGAAGCAAGTTGAGTATTCTTTTGTTTTTGACTCCGCTTCAAATGGAGGAATTGTTGTGTCGAATAGACTTATAATTGAATGCTCATCCATCGCCTTTGAAGTCTCTGCTACCATGGTTCTGCCAACAGCGCGGCCAAACGCCTTTTCTGCTTCTTTCTCTAGCTTCGTTAATTCATTTACTCGCTCAGAATATTTGCTTGATATATTTTTTGATTCATTTGCTCCTAGTTTTGATATGAGAGCACTTCCTCCAAAAATAGCTGCTCTTGTAATTCCAACATTGCGAGCGCCCATCCATTCCGCAGCAAGGGTGACTTGTGTTTGGAAGTACATGTAAGCGGATGTTCCAAGTAGTCCCGCAATTAATCCTCCTGCCTCAGCTTTTTGACCATTTTTACCAGTGCTTGCCAGTGCTCCCTCTATCATGAAGTCGAGGGCCAAAAGAGCATATGCTTTTACTCCAGTGATATTTGAACTCGTTTTAACGCGATTCCACTCATTGATTGAGAGAGAATGATTTTCTCCAATGATTAGTCTGAGGTGATCTTGAAGTAGCGCAAGACTATACTTTTCACTTGAATTCGCAATACTACTTTTTGCGTTTGTCAGTGCAATTTTATCAAATTGGGGAACTTCATTGAAACCAGTGCATGCTCCAGCATCAAACGAATAAGTTTCAATGAGAGCAGCAGCGGAGGCGACTGCGGCACCAGCTGCGAAAAGATTTTGTATTCCAGATTTCGCTTTGTAGTATTTAAGTGCCGCGTCTGTCTGTGCTTTTTGTCCTTTTAATGAGTCAATTTGCAGATCAACACTGTCTTTATCATCAGTAACAAAGATTGTGCTATTAATTGACTTTGATTCCTCTCGATATTTGTTGTATTGGTATGCTTCACCTAACAGGTACATTGCCGCAGCTCCTGAGTAAATCCAAACTGATGGTTTTGAAGAGCATCCAATTAAATAGGAACCCGCCGTTCCCGCAGCAGCTAAGATGCTTATGGTACTGAGCTTAAATGCTTTTGCTTCCGCTGGATCAATTTCTCCATAGTGAAGCTTATCTTGTCGTGCTGTGACTAATTCTAAATTTTGATCAGTTTTTTTCCGAGAGATCTCACCCGTCTTTACCCAGTTCCCATCAGTAGAAGTTGCCCCAATTTCATTGCTTTCGAATACAACTGGGTCTGCGAAGGAGCTATAAATAAATAAATTAGTAATAAGAGCTATAATCAACGATTTTTGCACCATCATGTGATTCCTCAAGAAAAACTTCATAAATATTCTTAAAAGTATTTGCAGAATATTATCGGATTATTCCTGTTGGTTGATTAGTCTGATATGCATATCTGTTTTTTATTTTTTGTGTATTGGGCACTTGAAGTGTGAATACTGTGAAAAATAGCCCTTAGATCATATTTTAAAGCTATTCATTGATAATCTACTAAAGAACTATGGCAAATATTCCGAATGGGAAATGTTGTTTGTAAAAAGGGACATTTCTCGATGGCGAAATCAATTGCTATTTTATTGCTATTTTTATTTTGTTTATCTGATGCTATTTCAGGCGATCAGTGTTTAAGTGATAATGGGCCAATCTCTGTGGATCCTGAATTAGGAAAGACTCTCGCAACTTTTTCTCAAATGAGTGATTGTAAACTTACTGAGCGGCCAAACTCAACTAGCTTTCAAGCTTATTGTGAGAAATGTGTAAAAGAGAGAGACCTCTTAATTACTAACCAATCTATTTCTGATGATACTCGCAAACGCTTTGATCATGAGATTTTAAAGAATCAAGGGCGTCAGTGGAATCAAAGTTTTGATCGACTTGTTTCGGACATGGCGTATATTGCTGCAGAAGGAGTCATTAATCCGACCTTCACAGATGAGATACGTACAGACAGTTGTGAACTGAATATCGTTGGAAATACTATCCGAACGTTATCTGAGAATGGTTGCACAAACGGAAAAAGCGGCGAAGAAGTAAAAACTCGATTGGGATCTGTATTTGGATTTGATGACTTTTCTGATGGGCTTAAAGAGTTTGAATCAAAGTTAAAGTCTAAGGCAAGTAGTGTCATTGACTATGAAGTTAATCCAGAAATGGGCGATTCAAAGTTAGACTGTTTACCTCGCCAGCTTTTTTACCAATACAATGCAATTTACAGTCGTAATCGCACTAAGTCGCTTGTTGCAAAGCTCTTGGAACTTAAGCAGAAGTATGGAACAAGAATATTTGACGATGTTGGAGAAAATTCTGACGAGAGTCCTATTGATGCCATTCGATGGAAGATTTTAGACCGATGCCCTGTGGGGGATAAGTGCTCAAAGGATGCCGATAAGCTATTTGGGATTGCCCATACTCTCTTATTCAATAACACCCCTGATGTTTCAAAAATTTCTTACTTGCTCGAGAATAAGGATCGTTTGAGAGCATTTTTGATTGATATCGAGATGAATTCTGAATCAAATCCTGAGGGGGATGTAAGCGATTGGATGGCCAATGCTCTTAAGAGCAAAAGGGTTGTTCAGTCTCTTTCTGAGGGAGTTAATGATCAGTGTGAGAAGACCCTAAAAGATTCGTTGACGGAAATGGCCTGTTCAAAAGATATTGATGTTACTGAAAATGAATATAAAGATGTTTTAGATTCAATCAATGGTATGCCAAAAACGTGGCGAAAAGTATCAAGAAGTTTTGATGACTATGTTTATGATTCTCTTTATTGCGAGAAACAAACTAAGCTTAGGAAAGACCACCAATATTCTCCCAAATTATCGGGTCTACTTCGTACCAGAGCGGGATATGAGCAGAAGGTTTATAGTGATAACAATTTAATCTACCAAGATAAAAGGCTCTCTGCGTTTAATGAAGAGATGTGTCCTGTTTTAAGAAAATGTTCAAATGGTAAGTGCTCAATTCGTAATCCTAGGGATGTATTAAGCAATAGAGATGAGTTTGATAAACTAAATAGCAAGCAGCAGAAGTACATCCGTGAACTCGCTGAAGCGGAGGGATTATTTCCTTCAAAGGATAGCGACTTTGATAATTCGATTTTTGCAGATTACTCAAATGGAAAGAAAAAGAGGAAAAAGAACTTTGCAAAGAGGTTTGTAGATTCTGATCAAAAAAACTCTTCTGTGAAGAAAAAGATTGCTGAAGACAAGAGTGATAAGTCAGAGAAAGAGAAGAAAGTCGCAGATGAAGATAAAAAAGAGCAGGAAGAAGATGCTTCTTATTCGAGTAATAGCACTATCAAAAACTTTATTACCAATAATACTGTTGGGCATTCAGCGGTGGCCTCTACTGAATTTAAAAGTAGCAGTGTTTTAACTAATAATGAAAAGCAAAGTGCTTCAAGTAGTTCGTACAAAGGGAATACATTATCTAATCTGAAGAAGAATACGGAGAGTAGGCAAAAGAGAAATGCTTTTACTAATAAGAATGTTGAAGCTCCATCTTCTGTCGAGACCGATGAGCTAAAGGATAAGATTTCAGCTTTGAAGAGGGATATTGCTGATCTTAAGAGTAAAAAATTAGGTGTTGTCGAGAGTTCAGAAAATGCTTCTACAGGTGGAAATCAGATGGCATCATCAGGAAGTGGCATTTCTTCAAGTGGTGGAGGTTCTCCTCAAGCTGTCGCCGCTGTCGGAGGAGGATCCTCTGGTGGTCAAGCGGTATCAAGCAGTGGCCCTGGAATGTCACTAACAAAATCTGGAAGAGGGGAAGGGGCTCCAGAGATTCCTCTAACGAAAAAAGATGAAGAAAAGCAGACGTTGAAAAATGTTGATGTGACTAAAATTGATGATTTTGGCTCTGCGTCCTTTTTAAAAGATATTAAAAAGTGGATTAAGGGAAAAGAGCTACTCAATGATGTCTTTTTTCTGGAGTCCCCAGTCAAAGTTGATGGTGGTGTCATTCGTATCGAAATGAAGTTAATTCGCGATATGGCAGGAAAAGAAGTTATAAAGGTTACCCCATCATCAGATAATGGGAATATTGCAGAGCTGGAGAAGCTTATTTCCCTAGTGGAGAGTAATAAAATTAGTGCTTCTGAGAAAGTTGAGCTGACTGAGTTTGTGGAGAAGGTTGTTGCGCTATTGTAGTATGCAGCACTTCTGAACACGACTTTAATCAGATCTATAGGGGATCTCATCATCACCTCCACCAAATTTCCCACGGAGATTTGGTGGTATCCTTCTAGTCAAAACATAAGTTTTCAAATCATTTCAATTAGGTTTCAACAGGTTAGTTCAAGCTCACCGATGTCAACATTGCTGTAAATGTCTCGAGATTCCTCTCGTTGGCTTAGTTCGCACTTCTTTTTGGATTCCCCCCCCCAAGTTTTAACCGTCTCCATTCGAACTACACATGTAGGAAATTGGCTTAGAAATGCCCAGTCTTCCCTCTCTCATTGGGACTACTTGTGTAACAGAAAAGGGGTGTTATGAAGAAGAAAACAAGAAGAAGCGATCTCAAAATTATGACTAAGAAAGCTGGTGTGCTCAAGTATCTACGTGAGTCGAAGAAGCTTTCTCTCAGAAAAGCTAAGAACTGTTAGAGCCATCCTAGAGAGTTTCTAGGATGGCTTTAGATTATTTAAAACTATTTATGTGATCAGAGGAGTTATCTTGAGGTGCTCTCAAGACCTATTTTAATATATCGGGAATATTGTATTTATTGTTTTCAGCATAGTCGCGCGCTTCAGAACCTAGCTTTACTCCGACACCGACAGCTACGGCAATGCCACCTATCCCTTTTGACTCAACATTGATTTCACCGTTCTTATACTTGTCTAGCTCTTTCTGAAATGCATTGGAATAGTTTTTATCTGGGTCGCTTTCAGCCTTTTTAAGTTTTAGAGATGGAGATTTATATCCAATAGATTTTGGATTTTTCATTTCATCTAGCTTTGTTGAAATCAGTTGTGCAACAATGGCTGACTCTTTTTTTGTTAAACCGTCAATTTTATAGTCATTAAAGTTTAGTTTCTGATTACGATCCTTTTTTTCCGCAATATCAACATAGATCTTTGGCAACTGACTTAAAACTTTCTCTGCTAACTTGTTCGCTTGTACTTCGGACTGACCTTCAAAGCTCTTAAGTGACTGACCTTTTAATGAAGCTTTGTGTTCAACACTGAGTTTGTTAATAATGCTTTGATCTGTGACGAGCTCATATTTTTCACCATCACATTCAATGACTTGACCTCCAACATCGGAGCATTTGATCCAAAGGTTTTCAGCTGCATTTGCAGTAAATAGTGGAATAACTATTACCGTTGTTTGAAGAGCTTTTGAGAAGAAAAAGCTTACTCTCTCTCTACTGTTAGGGTTATCACTCATAAATATATCTCCTTACATTAAGGTACTGCACGAAACCCCTTTCTGAAGACAACAAGGAACTCATCAGAAAGGCTTTTTAAAAAGTTAATGATATCGTGCGATACTGTTTTTATGTCAACTTTATTTTCCCAATAGGATTGAGCTACCACAGACAGTTCACTAATGGTTAACTTGCCTGCACAGTGGTCAATGATAAACCTTTCGAAGCCCTCAAACTCAAATACTTTATTCATTGTTTCCCACTTCAGTTCCCCATCCTCAAGGCATCTAATTGAAAACACTCTAACTGGAGTAAGATTAAGGCATTCTTCATCACTTAAGTTATCAATATTGTAAATATGGTCATTATTAGAAATAAACGTTTTCCAACATCGAAGTATAATATCTTCTTGAAGCAATGCAGACCAGTTTGTAACAACACCTTTTTCAATAAGATTTAACTGCCTCGCTATAACTTCTTTTGAAAGGTTAGGTATAACACTTTTCATCGTAGCATTTACTGTTGCGATAAACTCTTTTTCACGATCAAGAAGCTCATTACGGGTCGTACCAATAGGTTTGGCGAACAGATAGTCATCACTAACTCCTGTGTAAAAATTCTCGTCAATGATTTCGAGATCATATTTCTGCGGATTAAGATAAATATCTGTAGCAGGGTATGGTGACAAAAATGAACAGGATATCTCGACAACTCCTGGAGCTAACTCAATCAAGTCTTTTGCAAATTTCAAGCTTTGCTCAAAGACTTCACGTGTCTCATGTGCGCCCCCAATAATAAAGTTTGTGAAGACAGAGGGGAGGTTGCAGTCATTTGCAATTTTAATAGCTTTATATACTTGCTCAAGAGTAATATTCTTGCGATATGCATCAAGAACTTTTTGACTTCCACTTTCTGTTCCGACCTGAAGTCTTACAAGTCCTGCTTTCACCATTTTTGGAAGAAGTTCTGGATTATTCGAAATAGTATCAACTCGCGCTTCACAAAACCAATGAAAACGTTCATTTTCTGAGAAGCTACTATCAATTAAGTCGCAAAACTCATACACGCGGTTTATATCTGAGATAAAGCTATCATCACAAAAAGAGATATAATCAGTAGGAGAATTTTTTTGTATTGACTTTATTTCATCAATAATTCGTTGAGCAGAGTGTAAGCGTATTTTCCTGTCTGTTGATTCAAAGCAGAAAGTGCAACGCTGACCACATCCTCTTCCAGCTGAAATACCATTGCTTTTACCATGAGTTGATGTATCTAGTGACCTATCTAGGATAGGTAGTGAGTCTAGATTTTGAATAAATGGTCTGTCTTCATTTACTATTATAGTGCCCGCACAATCTTTATAAGTTAATCCACTTATCCTTGAAAGATGGGAAGCTCTTTGATTTTCAGGGAGTTTAAGTGTATTAAGAAGTTCTGCTGTCAGGTGCTCTCCCTCTCTTCGGCATACATAATCTATAAACTGATGTTTAATGAGTTCTTTGTGAGATGCTGTTGCGATTGGTCCACCTAAGATTATAGGAGTTGCTGGAGAGTGTTCTTTGCAGAAATGAGAAATGCGTAGCACCTCCTGAATATTGTCGGAATTTACATATAAGCCAATAAGTTTCAGAGAATCCCTAGATTCGATCTCTGACAGTAGCTTCGTAGGGCTGATTTCTCCTGATAGTATTTGAGTCTTATACCCTAAGCTTTTTATGTACGTAGCGATATAAAGCAGACCCAGCTGCTCTGAGTGGCGGACATTACCATTGAATGATCGCTGAACAGGGTTGATCAGAATTAAAGAAACATCAGTGCTTGAGGCCATAATCTACTTACTTTTTTACTTCAAGTTTTGCCTGCCAGAATAGAATCCATGACACAGCAATGATATATCCTCCTAGAATAGAATAGATTAGCAAGGGGGGATTTGTATAACCCTTGAGTACAAAAGTTCCAAGTGCTGCAATAATTGCAACGATGAAGTAGTGGAAAATAGGGTTTTTTAGACGAAGCTTAGAATTGCATTCAATACAGCAATAAGGCAGGTAGGTAAGAATAAAATGTTTGAGGGGTACCTTGTTTTCTGTTTTACATATGGGACACTCTTTATTTGCTTTAAACATCTTCTATTTTCCCTCTCTTAATAAGGTTATGGTACCAGTATAAACTGGCTAATAACCCAGTTTAATGTATTCATACTATTGCTTACATTGACATTTATATCATATTTCTTAAAAATATTGCAAGTAGGCATAATTCCCCCTTGACTTTGTTCCTTTGGAAGTTATTGCTTTTGGGCTTATGCTATATAAGTTAATCGTACGAACGTGATTTTTTAAGACTGGGGATATATCAAGTCATTCTCAGCTGTTTGGAGGAGTTGTGAGACACTTTTTATTATTTCTATCTGTTTGCTTTATTGTTACTCCATGCTTATCTGTGGCTTCAAGCAGCTTGAATTGTCAGAGTATAAACATCGATGGTGATGAGTATATCTATTGCGATAGTAATGGCGCTCTGTATTCAAAGCAGGCTGTTTCAAGCAATAATGCTGCGAGTAATCGTAATAGCGGATCAGTAGAAGAAGCATCTTCTAAATCATTGGTCGTAGAGGATCGATCTATGTGTAGAAAAGTTGTGATAGAAGGGCATGGGTATATATATTGTGCCGCAACAGACTCACTCTACTCTAAGGCAAAAGTTACAACTGCTAGATTGAATGCAATAAAAAGTAAGCTTAATGCTCTAAGGAAAAGAAATTCTTCTAAAGCAAGTGCTAGCCCCGTTGCGCCAGCTAGCTCTGTAATTTCAGAATAATTTTGTCGTAAGCGGTATGGGCACGAGTGAACTATTAACTTCTTTGTTGTGAGCGATAAATTGAGCTTAGTTGATCGGGTTTGCCACTTATCGTTTGTTGTAAAAAAAGATTAGCTGTTATGCCAAGTGAAAAATATAGAGCTAAAGCAGAAGTTTGGCCCTCATGTTTTTAGCCCAATTAATGACGATGGTCTTCCTGCTGTAGATTCTATTATTCAAAAAATACATAGTACTGATAATAGTAAAGTTACCCAAGAAGAGAAGGAGAAGGCCTTTATTATATGTTGGAAAGATAGTGAGATCGTTGTTGCAGAAACAGGTCTTAGTGTCAGTGAAGCTTTTTTTGATTAAAGATAGCAGAGGCGAATAGACAATTTTATTTACTATAGATAAAAGTCATAATTAATGGAATGAAATGAGGTGGGTGACTTTTAGGCCGTCAAAAGGCCATTAGGCGGGTGATTTTTCGGCCGTCGAAACCACTCAATTATTAATAGTTTCGAACTTGTTCCCAATTCTTCGATAATCGATCATCGAAAAGACAAATTTCACAATCATATTCGAATTGAATCTCGTAATTGGTTTAAGCCCAGTGTATGTGAATATACAATAAAACTTTCAAGCTATCGTGTGAATGTATTTCAGCGTGGCAATTTTAATCAAGAAAGCCCAATCATGCCCTGCGGAACATGCTTTATATCAATTGAATTATTTGACTCGATTAGGCATCTCCATTGCTCTACTTCTGATTCTGAAATGAAAGTTATTAATCAAAAAGTAGTTTCCATCACTGGGGTTGTGAAGTCTGGTGTGTTTTATCAACCATGGGCCTATCTTGTTAGTAAAAGGTATGGCCTGATACAGGTTAATGAGATCTTTTGTTATATCGATGAAGACATTTTGAAGGAATTTTCTGAAGGAGATCTAGTTCATATAGTTGACCCCAAGTTATATATTAATTTTGAAAGTGTGGGGTGACGTTGGGCCTGTCTTTTCTTCATCTGTAAATAAATTACTTCCTCACCCAAACCGCAAACTTTGCATCACCATTGAGATAGAAATTGCCCTGATTGATGTTTCCATCACCCATAACAAGTTTCCATTCTCTTCCATCAGTTGGAATGTGAAGTCCATTATCCCATGAGTCGTGTTCTCTGATCAGGTAGATTAATCCCGAGTCTTTCTTATCTTCACTTCCCTGTCTCTTGTACCCTAGGATTCCTGGTTTACTATTTTCGCGGTAGAAAGTTCCTGGGCCATATGCGTAGTTCTTTCTGATATCCAGAAGCTTTTTGATATTGGAGTGTAGGTATTCGTAATTATCATTTTCAAATTCAGAAACAAAATTTCCTTTGTACATATCCCGATAGAAAACTGTCGGCGTTCCGAACTCGTGAAGCAGAATAAAAGCGTACGCCTGAATTTTTGTGTGCACAGGAATGTAACTCTGAAGCTCTTGAGTTGGAACAGTGTCGTGGTTATCCACAAAGGTGATCGCTTGCTTTGGATTTTTTGAGAGTAGTCCGCGATCCGGAAGATCGATCATTCTTGTTGGTGGAAAGCTAAAGTTTGCCTTCGCTACTTTTTGAAAATCAAAGTGAAGGGGAACATCAAAGAGGTCCATTGAGTTATTGATACCACAGTAATCTTCTAGTGATTGGTCTTTGTTGTATAGCAAATCAAAGTTTTCTGGTTTCCCTTGAAGATAAGCGCTCAAACGATCTGACCAACCATCCCAGAACTCACCAAACATTTGAAGGTGATCTCCTTTTCCAATTTCAGTCATGTAGTCGCGCATCTCACTTGCCCACCTACTAACAAATGGGATGTGAAGGTGACGAAGAGCATCGACTCTAAAGCCGTCAAAACCAACTTCATCAACGAGCCACTTACTCCAGCGAATCATCTCATCTTGAACGCCAGGATGCTGAAGATCGTAATCTACTCCTAGGATGATGTCTGAACGCAAGAATTTGTAGAGTTCTTGATACTCGTTAGGCATAGTCTCAAGGTCATTGAGGTCACTGACCTTATCGATCTCTTTGTCTTTGAAAAGGTAGACTGAGTTGTAGGACTCAACTCCATCGAAGTGCTCTTTAGTCCACTTAAAGTCTGAGTACTTGTTATTTCTCGGCATTGGATCATTTGGCTTATTGAAGTCAAAGGATACGTGAGCATCTACGACACCATTTTCTTCAACCTGAACGTAACCATTTCTCTTTTGATGAAAAGCATAAGAGAAGGGAACTGGTTCTGACTGGTAGGCCCCAATGATGTGATTCATGACAATATCAGCAATAACTTTCAGACCATTATTGTGAAGTGCTCTTACCGCTCGGTGTAGTTCACTCTTTGTTCCATACTTTGTTCTCACTGATCCCATCTGATGGAACTCACCGAGGTCGTAGTGATCGTAAACTGCATATCCTACATTGTAACCCGCATTTGATGGAGTAAAGGCCTTCCCTGTTGGTGGAAGCCAGATGTGACTAAACCCATCTTCTTTAAATTTTGGCGCCATGGTCTCGGCGATATGATTCCATAAATTTGATTCAGGAATTTCAGCACTAGTTCCAGCATCTGGAATGTACCAATAAAAGGATTGAAGTATTACCGGATTCTGTTCCGCAAATAGATTGACGTTAAAAGAGAGAGTGAGGAAAACAATAAAAAATATTTTTCTCATAAGTGCGCCAAACCTCCGTCAAAGTGCTAGTAGGGTGTGATAACACAATAGGCCAAAATGGTAAAAAGATGTATGGAAATATAGTAGGCGAAAGCGTTATGACACCGCTTTTGTTGACACTTTGGCACCGTCTACTTTAAGGGGTGTCAAATGTCTCCAAAGACGTGTCAATTAACTGACGCTAATACATTGCATTAGTTTTGCTAATACTGTGAAATATCGTATCTTTAGATAGGCCTTATATAAAAGGTATTTAGAGATAAAGTTGGCACGGGTCTTGCTTATAGAATAGTACCAAAAGATCTCCAGGAAGGAGACCGAAATGGTGGATCAGGATGATCAAGAACCGCTAGGATGGTAGTTCTAAAAAAATCACGGAAGAGAATAATAAGAGAAAGGGACTTGAGAGTCGGTAATCGTGGTAAATAAGTTGTTTTTTGCAGGGGCAGCTTAAAAATTATCACACGGACAAAAAATAAGGCATTCACCGGCGTCTTAATTGTCCCTTTCCTTTTTTTAACATTCACACGCCAGTCGTCAATTCTTGACTTTTCAGGCTTTTCTTAGGATGAGAGGAGTTGAAATGAAGAAATTACTGCTATTCACAATTACTTTCTTTATCGCGTTAGGTGTTAACGCCGCGTTCGGTTATTCGTTTACTGAAGATTTCGACAAGGGATTTTACTGGAAGAGTTTTCCAGTGAGTATTGATATCAGTGAAAACAATGCTGCAGAGGAAGATCGCCTTGAGGGCTATCTCACAGTGGCCATCAAAGAGTGGGAAGATGGAACTGGTTACGATATCTGGGAACAGGTTTACGGTGGTACACGAAATGTGATCCGTTGGACCGATGATATTACAGCTGAAACTGGTTTTCCTTCAGCGACAACTTTAGGGGTAACTATTCGCTACAATGTGGGAACCTTCTTTGAGAGAATTGAGATCTTACTCAATAAGAACATCCCTGATCTTGTAAACAACAAGAGCAACTTACTCTACCAAACTATTCTCCACGAAATGGGGCACACCGTAGGACTTGGCCATAGTGATCAAGGCTCAGTGATGTACGCAACTCTTGGACGCTACAATCAGCTTTATAACGATGATATAGAGGGGATGCGTGCCGTAGTTGAGGAAACTCTGTGGAGACAAGATACCAATTACGTTTCCGATGATGCTTACACCACTGTTCAGTCACCAAGCTGTGGTGGAGGAAGCACCAGTGCCGGTTCAACTGGCCTGGGATTTGGTTACATTATCTCTCTTCTTTTCGGGATTTTAAGCATTTATCTCCCTCTTAACATAGTGGTGAGGAAGCTTTTTCCGCTATCTAAGTAGACTCCCTTATAAATTAATAGCGCATGCCTCTTTTTCCGAAAAAGAGGTATGAATGCGTTAACGGGTGGACCAGAAAACTACATTTTTTATCTTCAACTAGGAAACGAACTCCAAGATGAGTTCTTTCAGCTCTCTCACTTTTTTAATCAGTGGAGGATTACGCTGATTCCAGTCTTGCCAAAGCAGCTTCCGGAGATGGTGGAGAAGGGGAGAAATCATATTCTCGCTCATGTTCCTGATCACCTGAGCTACGAGCGCTATACCTATAGCTTTAAACGTTATTTAAAGATGGGACTTCTCTCTAAAAAATACTGTCTACACGAGCTATCATCTTTTTCAAAGGTGCCTTCTGCTCACCAGTTTGAGAGAACCAAGTCTTATTTTCAGTATCGACTTCCAGTAGATGTTGATCTCTTTGTAAAATCAGTTGTTAAGAATTACTATCTAGAAAAGAGAGTTAATAAAAAATGGCCTGGAACTCGTCGTGGAAGACTTCCTTCATTGGTCAGCGGAGTATAATTAATCGTGAAAAGTAATATTGAAATCGTGGCGCAGAGAACTCTGCTCCTTATTAAACTTGATGCCTCTTCACTATTTAATCGAATTAAAGCACGCAAGCTTGAATACATGAATGTATTTGCAATCAAAAGGACTCGTACTCACTTCGATAAGATTTTCTACAATCGTTATCGTGAGGTAAGCCTACACGATCTTTTGAATTGTCCAGAGGAATGTATTTTGGCCATCGATACCTTCTACAATCTTGTTGAGAAAATGGAATGGTATTTTTCATGCACTGAGGATATGCCAAATACAGTAGAGGATAAGCTCGAACGTTGGATTCGTGAGCTAGAGTCGGCCCACAATACCATGAATCTTTATATCGATGCAGAGCTGGGATTTAGTGACGACAATGATTACCGGCCACTAGAAGAAGAAGTTGTTGAAGTTGAGGAACTACAGGATGTTGAAAATTTTCCTTTTGAGTAGTTTTCTTATCTTAAGCGATTTATTCGCAGCGACTATTCGAGATCCCATTAATTCAAATCGCTATCAGGCCCTTTCTGGTCAAAGAAAGGTGAAGCAAGTATTTTCCACAAAAGTGGAGAGTGGTGGGGCCTTGCGATACTACTACGGAAAAAAACCATCTGATTTTCTCACGAAAAACTATCTCTTTATTCCTCCTAGCTCCCGTGTCCTGGATGTGAATATGGAGATGGGTCATAACGCTATTTTTCTTGGGAATAAGGGACATCGTGTATTTGGACTAGAAGATGATCCACAAAAAATCGAGAAGGCAAAGAGACAATCTCGTGACTTTGGTGTTCAACTGGAGTTTATTAATGAGTCTCTCAAGCGTTACCTCAAAAGAGGGGAGCAATTCGATGCTATCGTTGCTGTTGATGTGATGGATCGAAGATTGCTACCTAAACTTCTAAAGCTTTTAAGGCCTCGCGGAGTCCTATTTGTGGAGGGGGCAGTTATTTCTGAGAGCAAAATGCGTGAATTTGGTGGATATCCCAGCAAAGACAGGTTTGTACCAGGAGAATTGCTCAATATTTTTAGAGGAAATCATATTTTGGCCTTTAAAGAGCCCAATTATTTCAAAAATTTCAAATCAAGTATCATTATCGAGAAGCGAAACCGCTAGGAAAATGCTGTTACCACTTTAATATTTCCAATCATCTGGCATAATTGAAGTATGGGTAAACGAATTATCTCCCTATTTTTATCGATGACACTGCTTTTGATGAGCAGCATCACTTTTGCAGATTCAGAATCTCTTGGGGGATTCTCTGGACGCGTGTCTAAGATTAATACCAAAGCGTCATTGATGAGAATTAAATCAAAGTTTGCCAACATGAAATATCTCAACAAGAAGGACCGAGTTGAGTTTTGGAATGAGCACAATCCAGAGCTTCGCTGTCGCGCTTACGTGGTGGGAAAAAGTCCTGAGTACTTACTGTTAAAAATTGCAGACTTTGAGTTCTGTCTGAAAAAGTTATTCATCGCCAATGGTGGATATCTCAAGCTCTACAGCCAGGACTTGGCCAATAACTTAAAGATGGGTCATGAAATCCTTTCGATTCTCTTAAAGAAGCACTTAGCTGTAAGTGGAAGACTCAATAAGAATAAAAAGCAGCTCGAAAGTCATCTCGATATGGTTGACGCCATCAATAAACGCTATGAAATTTTAAGACAGAAGCTTGAGCTTGAGTGGCAAAACGAGCTCGCCGCTCTTGAAGATGATCGCATTGTAAATCTTAGGAACTACAAGGCACTTGAGCTTCGCCTTTCTGAGATTGAGCAAAAGCTAGAGCAATACAAGGTTGAAGATGAAAACCTTGAGACCGATCGTTGGGCCCTAGACCCAACTCTCTACTATAAGAAATAGCTATTTCTTTGCTTGATCAACTACAATCTCTTCAAAATCAAGTCCTGTTAACTTTTTAATTCCAGAGATCAAGAACCAGAAAGTTCCAATTAGTACGATCATACATGGAACCATAATGACGAAGTAACTTACAAACGTCATCTCTCCCAATTCTTTATTAAATGCCTCTGTCCCTGTTGGGCTTTTAAGCATAATAACGGCTAAAACAAAATTAAGGATGGAACTTAACAGAAATGAACTTGCAAAGAGTAAATTCGATTTAAAGAGCAATTTTTCAAAGTTATTCTCATTTCCTTTTTCTGAAAGACTTTGATTTACAAGATCAATTTTAAAAATCTTAGGACTGAACATCAGCACCTTAAAAACTGAATACTTGGTATTGTGAAGGGCCAGTACTGCAATCCCAATCACCGCTGGAATCGACGCTTCTTTTACTGCAAACCAAATCCCATCGAGTTTAAAAAGAGCAAGTCCACCAGTTAAAAGAACACTGACTAGACCAAGAATTGAGATAAAGTTCCATTTTTTATTTTTGATTAATTCTAATGAGCCATAGGTAAAAGGAAAGAGTAGTGCAATAACGAGTGCCCACACTCTTCCGAGGTATTGGTCTCCACTTAGCTTTGTAAGGATTAGCGCTGGGATGATCACATTGAACATCAAGTTCCAGAGCATTGCCTTTGGAGATTCGACTTTATCATTTTCAATTGTAGTAGCTTGTTCCACGGTACTTCCTAAGATAATCATTGAGCTAATAGTTTCACTCCTAGGGGAAGGGGTGTCAAGTTTGAGCTTTAGGGCCAAAAACACGAAACCCGCCTTGCGGCGGGTTTCTTGAAGTATATTTCGCTTAATATTATGCGTTTGGTAAGTTGCCTGCAAAGTGACAAGCAACAAGGTGAGTTTCACCGCTTGTTCCTGGAGCATCTTTAAGCTCAGGTTTTTCCATACGACACTTGTCTTGTGCGTGACGACAACGAGTGTGGAATGGACAGCCTGAAGGTAGATTGATCGGAGAAGGGATATCCCCTTCAAGAACGATTCTATCACCTTTGTACTCTGGATCTGGGATAGGAATCGCAGAAATAAGAGCTTGAGTGTATGGGTGTAGTGGTTTTTCATAGATGCTATTTGCATCAGTAAATTCCACAATGTTCCCTAGGTACATAACCATTACACGGTCCGAGATATGCTT
This sequence comes from Bacteriovoracaceae bacterium, assembly GCA_965140515.1. Lineage (GTDB taxonomy): Bacteria > Bdellovibrionota > Bacteriovoracia > Bacteriovoracales > Bacteriovoracaceae > JAGLCH01. The sequence goes on from OZ223251.1 coordinate 928,964, forward strand.
AACAACAGCAAGGTCGTGAGCAATAAAGAGATAAGTAAGATTCATCTCTTTTTGTAGATCGAGCATAAGGTTCATAACCTGTGATTGAACAGAAACGTCAAGAGCTGATACTGGTTCGTCACAGATGATTACTTTTGGTTTAAGAGCAATCGCACGTGCGATACCAATACGTTGACGTTGACCACCTGAGAATTCGTGAGGGAACCTTTCCATCGCTTGCTCTGGAAGACCAACTTTTTTAAGAGCAGCTTTCGCCCACTCTTTTCTCTCGGCCTTTGTTCCAATCCCGTGGATCTCATATGGTTCTGTAAGGATATTTTCAACGGTGTGACGAGTGTTGAGTGACTCGTATGGATCTTGGAAGATCATCTGCATATTGCGACGAGCGCCCATTAGGTCCTTTCCTTTCTTGGCCAAGAAATCTTCTCCAAGAAAGTCTACTTCACCAGATGTGTGGTCGTGGAGTCTGATAAGGGTTTTTCCAAGTGTACTTTTCCCGCATCCTGATTCTCCAACGATTCCAAGAGTCTCACCTGCTTTAACTTTGAATGATACGCCATTAAGAGCGTGAACTTTTGCAACTTCTCTCATTAGTACACCACCATGAATTGGGTAGTGCTTAACGAGATCTTTTACTTCCATTATGTATTCAGACATTTTCTACCTCGTTAACTAAAGAATTGAGTGCTTAATACAAGCTGAGTGGTGACCACCTGCTACTTCAACAAGAGCAGGTCTTTCCGCGCTACACTTGTCTTCAGCATATGGGCAACGGTTCGCAAAACGACATCCTTCAGGGAAATCAAAAATACTTGGAACCATACCTTCAATAATATCAAGCTTTGTTTTACTTTCATTCTCTAGTCTTGGGATAGAAGAGAGAAGTCCTTTTGTATAAGCGTGCTTAGGGGTTTTAAAGATATCATTTACTGTCCCACGCTCGGCAACTCGTCCTGCATACATTACAACAACTTCATCACAAAGCTCAGCGATAACACCAAGATCGTGGGTAATGAACATGATCGCCATTCCCAGTTCTTTTTGCATATCTTTCATAAGCTTTAAGATCTGTGCTTGAATTGTAACGTCTAGAGCAGTCGTTGGTTCGTCAGCGATAAGAATATCTGGCTTACAAAGTAGTGCCATTGCAATCATTACACGTTGACGGATACCACCTGAAAGTTGGTGAGGAAACTCAACCATTCTTCTCTCAGGCTCAGGAATACCAACAGCACGAATCATATCGACGCATGCTTTGATTTTTTCCTGTTCGCTCATTTCAGGGTGGTGTAGTTCAAGAACTTCACCTAGCTGCTTACCAACTCTATGAAGAGGGTTAAGTGCAGTCATTGGCTCTTGGAAAATCATTGCGATCTTATTCCCACGAATTGTACGCATTTCCTTCGCAGGGATCTTTGTGATGTCTTTTCCTTTATATAGAACTTCTCCACCAGTGATGTGACCCGCTGGTTTTGGAAGGAGTCTCATAACGGAGAGTGAAGTTACTGACTTCCCACATCCAGACTCACCAACGATACCAACAGTTGTTCCTTTCTTTATTTCAAAACTAACCTTGTCGAGTACTTGAGCTCGACCTGCTTCTGTATCGAAACAGGTCTCAAGGTTTTTAACTTCTAGTAATACTTCGCTCATCTATTCCTCTTTGATTACGAATTTTAAGCTTATTTCGCTTTGTACTTGGTGTTGATGATTGTTACTGGTTTACTAAAAGCTTTTCCAGTTTTCTTCATTCTCATGATCTTCTTCTTAAGATCTTGATCAATCCAAGCAACTCCATAATCTTCAATACTTCCAAATCTCATTCCTAGGTTCTTTGGATATTTTATCCATGCCCAGTAACCTTGACGGAAGTATGGAGCAGCTGTGGTTGGGATGAACTCACACAGTTCGCGGATTCTTCTTTGGATTTTTTGTGAAAGATCGTGTTGTTTCTTATCAGAGAATTCATTTCTGTATTTCATGATAAGTTCGTCTAACACTTTATCTTTAGTATTTGTGAAGTTGTTAGTTTGTGCTTTTGCATTGTCTGAATGAAAGAATTGCCAGTAACGTGGAATCATCCCTGCACCCATACCAAGCCATGCTGCTTGGTGCTGCTTTTCAAGCATTGCTTTAAATGAAGCTGCTGAGTCTAGCATTTTAAGGTTAAGCTTGATCCCTGCTTTTTGTGCTTCTTCTTTAAGAACAACAAGTCTTTCTGTGTGAGGAGGAGCTCCATAAAGAACTTCTACTTCAAAGAATTTTCCAGTTTTTGAATCTTTCCAAAGGCCAGTTTGTTTGTCGCGCGCCCAACCCGCTTTCTTCATATAGTGTTTAACCTTTTTAAGGTCAAATCTTCTCGCCTTAAGTTCTTTTGCTTCGTACTTTCCTGTTCCAACAGCAAAGTGTTCAAGTCTTTCGTAGTCTCCACGAAGAACTAGTTTGATCAGGCGATCCATGTTCATTGCGTGTGCAAACGCTTGACGAACATTGATGTCACCAAATGGCCATTTTTCTGTATTTAGCCAAATTCCATATTGTGGTTGTGGAACTTGGTTGTAGTACCAAATTTTATGGATATAACCTTTGTCGAATTCTTTACCTTGCGCTTTTTTGTGCCATAGGTTTGGAAGAACTAGTCCAAAAGTATCGAGCTTACCTTTTTTGAAGTGCTCGAATGCCATATTCATATCGCGAATAACGTTAACGCGGATTTTGTTGTAGTTGTAACGGTGCTTGTAGTACTTAAGACTATCTGCCCACCAGTCTTTCTTTCTTTTGAAAGTTACTGATTTACCTTTTTTAACGTTTGAGATGTAGTAAGGCCCAGTGTTTGGAACAATGTCCCAGTTGTGAGTCTTTGTCCATTCTTTGTTTAGGATTGGACGGAAGAAGTGCTCTGGAGTTGGAGAAATTGAGTAGCTGTAAAGAGCTTCGAATTTTGATTTCTTTTTATTCCCAACAACGGCGAAAGTATAGTCATCATAGATGATTACTTCTTTGATTTGCTCTGAGTAGTAGTTGTTGTACCAGGGAGCATAAATCCATTTTGAACGCATAAACTCAAGTGTGTATGCAAAGTCTTTAGCTGTTACTGGCTTTCCATCTGACCAACGAGCTTTCTGATTCAGCTTAAAGTAAACCGTTTTAAGGTCATTTCCAACTGCCCAGTGAGTTGCAAGAGCAGGTGTCCAGTTTAGTGTTTCTGGGTGAAGGTCAAGAAGACCCATTTTGTTTGCATCTAGGTATGATCTAAAACCACCATTTGAGTCTGGCCCAACATCTCTAAGAGTTAGTGGGAAGCTCATCATAAATTCGTGTAGTGTTCCACCACGTTTCGCTTCTGTTGATGCGAAAATAGGGTCTTTGTCATTTGTTTCCCACTTAACATCAGCAGGAAGCTTTGGATTTGCAGCGAATGCTGCACCCAAGAGCAGTAAAGAGATAATTGTAATAAGTTTTTTCATCATTAGGTTCCTTGTTTGGTTCCTGGTTATCTTTTAAGTTTCTTAAATTCTAATTAGATCCTATTCGTAAGTTGTATGCTTCTTAGGATCGAAGGCTTCACGAACAGCTTCACCGATGAATGTAACCATTGTAAGGATTAGAATCATGGCGCAGATAACTGTTGTGATAATCCAGTAAGAGTCTAAGTTTTCTTGACCCATCTTTAGAAGCTCTCCCCAACTTGGAGTTGGAGCAGGAAGACCAAACCCGAGGTAGTCGAGTGAGGTTAGTCCGTTGATACCACCGGCGACCGCAAATGGTGCGAAGGTAACGATTAGAGCAATTGAGTTAGGAATAATATGTTTGAAGATAATTCTTGGTGTTGATGCTCCAAGGGATCTCGCCGCATGAATATACTCTCTCGCTTTCTCCTTATATGTCTGGGTTCTGAACTGCCATGTTGGACCGTGCCAACCGAAGGCAATCATAATACCAATCAAAATAAGAAGACTTGGCTTAACGATAGAAGAGATAATTACGATTACATATAATGATGGAACTGTAGACCAAATCTCAATGAGTCGCTGGAAGAAGAGGTCGAACTTTCCTCCGAAGTAACCCATGGTACATCCGATCGAGATACCAACAATATAGGTAATTAAGATAAGTGAGAAAGAGAAGATGATCGCCACGCGGAATCCGTAGATAACACGGGCCAGAACATCACGCCCCGTTGTATCAGTACCGCAGTAATGTCCATCTTCAATTGAAGGTGCTACTGGTGGATAAACACCTTCTTTAAGGTCGTTTTCATAAGCATTATAAGGAACGATTGGCATAATAACAAAGTTATCTCCGCCTTCTTCCTTAAATTGCTTTTTAAGCTTTCTATAATTGGTCTCGTAAGGGTAGTCGAGTCCAAAAGTTGTACCAGGAAGCATCTTTCCGTAAGTTGGGAAATAGAATTTTCCTTCGTATTTTACCATTAAAGCACGGCTATTAACGAACATTTCAGCAAGCGCACAAAATAGAAGTAGAAGTGCGAAAAGAATTGCAGAGTAGTAGCCGCGTTTGATCGATTTGAATCTTCGAATCTGCTTAATTGTAAGCGGATTCATTTTTGATTTAATTCGTTCTTTTATTTTCATAAATATCCTTAATTATTTTCCAAATTGAACACGTGGGTCAACGAGAGCTACCGCTATATCTGATAAGATATTTCCGACAAGGAAAAGAGTCGCACTAATCGCAAGAGTTCCAAGAACTACTGGATAGTCTCTTTGAAGAAGTGACTCGTAACTCAAGAGCCCCATTCCATCGATATTGAAGATTGTTTCAATAAGGAATGAACCACTTAGGATAACAGAGATAGAGTTCCCGATCCCTGTAGCAATAGGAACAAGACTGTTTCTAAGAGCGTGTCTAATAACCGCTTTTTTGAAGTCTAGACCTTTTGCCATCGCAGTACGAATAAAATCTGCGGCTAGGTTGTCCATCATTACGTTTTTCATTAAGAATGTTCCGCCAGCAAATGAACCTGCGACGTAGGCAATCATTGGAAGAACACCGTGCCACACAACATCTTTAAGCTGTTGCCATGTGGTGAAGTCCTCAAAGTCCTCTGATACAAAGCCTCCCAGTGGGAACATCTCCCAGTGAAACGCAAATAGTACGAGAACTCCAAGACCAATAATGTAGCCTGGAATAGCGTAGGTGATAAAAATCAATCCTGAAGTTGCGTTGTCAAAAGGGGAGCTGTGCTTGATCGCCTTGAAGATACCTAAAGGTATGGTGACCAAATATACGATGATCATTGATGTTATCCCATAGGTGAGGGATATCGGAATTCTTGCTTTAATCAAGTCCCATACTGGCTCGTTGTAGCGGGTTGAAGTTCCTAGATCTAGCCTAAGTACTTTCCCTAGCCAGGTAACATAGCTAACTAGTAGTGGCTTATCAAAGCCATAGTAAGCCTCAAGATCAGCTCTCTGCTCAGGAGATAGAGCTGCGCCAGATCCGGATTCATCGGCATCTCGCTGTGTTGTCATCTGATCACCTTGCATCATCTGCATCTGAGTGATCATTCTCTCAATTGGTCCACCAGGCACAAAACGTGTAATGGTAAAAACCATGAGAGTGATTCCAAGGAATGTTGGAATCATGAGTAGTAAACGTCGGGTAAAATACGCGGTCATAAACTTGCCTCACAAATAATTTTGAGTATTTTTGGGTGTTTCAAATCTTCCCTAACCTATGAAAAATCCTATGAATTGTAAACCAATTTCTCCCAACCGTCTATGGCGGTCGGGCTTGTAAGGTCCTAATATCTGAGGGTTTTTGTCAACTACTTGCGACGGTAAGAAATTGTAAGTTCTTGCTCCATTTCTGTCGCGGTGCCCCCAATTTGGGCGGGATTAAACAACTGTTGTCTAATATAGTCTAAGGAGTTTTTATCTAATCTTTTGAATCCCGAGGAGTTAGTTACAGTGACATTTTTAACCCTTCCATCTATGCCAACTGTGAACTTTAGGGTGACGTCCCCTTCCTCACCTCTTATGCGCGAGGCCTGAGGGTATGGAGGAGCAAAGGTGCCAACTAATTTTGGTTTAGAAGTGGCCCCGCCATTATATGCATTATTTTTTGTTTCCTCTTGGATTACCTTGTCTATCGCTGTTTTTTGTTTGACCTTAGGCGATTTGGTAGGAGTTCTTTTGCTGATCAAGCTAATTTGATATTTCTGACCAGCATCTTCCCCTTGATGGTAAGCGAGTACGAATTGGTTCTCTACCTTATTGCTGAAAGGTGAGGTTCCATAGAGGATGGCCCCATGGGCCATCGCTATAAATATGAATGATATCAACCACTGCTTCAATTAAAAGCTCCACTTCAATCCGGCCTTGGCCATTCGGCCGTAGCTCTCGTAACCTTTAACATCTTCGTATTCCTTATCAAAGATGTTTGTAAGCTTTGCCCATAGCTTCAGCGATTTTAGTGGGGAGTAGTTGAGGTGAAGCCCAACTAGGGTGTATCCACCTAGCTTGTAGTTCTCAGTCCCATTTTTGTAGTCCTCTCTTTCACCTTTATATGTGAGATCTGCTCCCGCGCTTAAATTATCAAATGTGGCGATATCAAAACCTAATGATCCCATATGCTTAGATCGTTTTAAGAGACTCTTTCCATCTTTGTCTCGAGCGAGGGTGTAGGTGTAGTTTGAGATAAATGAAAATCGTGGGTGTGAAAAGCGGTATTCTGCTTCAAAACCTTTCGCTGTTTGTTTACCGCCGTTGATGTACTTATTGCTTGGGCCATAAATGATGCTTTCATCATTTTTAGTGTAAAAGCTCACAAGCTCGAAGTCATTTCTACTCAGAAAATTTTGAGAAATTCCAAGTTCTGCGGTGTATCCCTTTTCTGGATTGAGGTCGGCATTCCCTGAGCCCCAAGCAGACTCATAGAGATAGTAGAGGCTAGGGGACTTAAAGCTAGTGGAGTAGTTGGCAAAAAGCTTGGTCTTGGTACCAGCAAAATAATATCCAGGAGCAAGCTTGTAGGTAAGCTGTTCTCCAAAGCTTGAGTGATAATCGAGACGTATTCCCGCAGTGGCGAAGGCGCCCTCTGAATTGTACTGATAGAGACCAAAAATACTTTTTGTATTTAATGTACTGCTAGATAGCTTTGTTGAGCTTGTGAGGTCCTCTTCTCTTTCATACTCAAGTCCAGTCGCGACAGTATGATGATCTCCCAAATATAGATTATTCTGTAGCTCAAGGTGAGAGGTCTCTCCCCTAAAGACGGCGGGATAACTATCATCGGTATCTCTTCGATCAAATCTTGTCTTTGATCCACTGAATGTAATATCCGCAAGCCCATCAAGATAGAGAAGTTTCGCTTCAGCTCCGGCAGAAATTCCTTTGCTGAAAAGTGTCCGCTCTCGATCATCGACTCCTGATCCATCATCTAACTCTACATCATTCATATAGGCCGATGTGATGAGCTTAAGACTTAGATCTTCACTAATTTGAGAATCAACTTTAGCTGTGATGTTTTTAAATTTTTCAGAGTCCTTATCAAATCCATCACCTTTCGCTGAAGACTGTGCATTCTCCCCACTCAACTCTGTTGAAATAAAGTATTTGGTATTAGAGAGGGTTCCACTTAGTGATGCTCGCGCTTGGTAATAGTTTCCCGTACCCGCACTCCCCGAGAGATCTGCCGCTACCTTTTTACTTGATGCTGATTTGGTTTTGATCGAGATCACACCTCCGGCGGCATCGGAACCGTAAAGTACAGATTGTGAGCCTTTCATAATCTCGATCGATTCAATATCATCGAGAGAGATGTGTTCAAGAGAGGCGCTTCTTCCCATTCGTGAGGGATCGTTCATCTGAATGCCATCAACGATAAGAATGTAATCTGATGAATTACTACCTCTCAAAAAGACACTGGCCTGAGATCCTTTGGTTCCCGTTTGGGAAATTGAAATTCCACTGGTCTTCTTTAAGAGTGTTGGTAGGTCAGTGGCGCTACTTCTTTCAATCTCTTTACTGGTTATGATAGAGACTGAATTGGCCGTCTTTTCCAAAGGGATTGGAATTTTGCTGGCGGTGACCACAATTGTTTCCGCAGTTGCGCCGAGTGATAATAATAGGGAACTAGTAACTAAGATTGCTTTTTTCATCTTGTTCTACCTCGTACTGAAGATGATTAATATTGCGGTCATGAAGAGGTCGGACTCGTCCCTTTTTGGGCTTACCGTAGCGGGTCTGTCTAAGGTTCTCACTTAGTTCAATTCGCTGACCAGAACTGTTTCATTAAGAATATACCAAGCGGGTGAAAAAGGAAGAGGGAAATTAATTGAGATAAAACTCAAACTGGGGGTAGGTCTCTCTAAAGTCGTTGAATGCTGAAACAATTCTATCAAAATCATATCCTAAAGAGTTTTTACTGATATGGTGGTTGGTCCAATTGATTGTCACGTTTGGATTGACGTAGGTTTTCATGAACTCTTCAAGTGAGCTGATATCATGAGTGTAGCTGTCGGGGAGTGCTAGCAACAAAACGATTTCCTGATGAAAATCTTCTTCAGAGTAAATTCTTGTGCCGTCTAGCTCTAGATCACGTCGCATTGTTTATGTACCCATTTTGAATTTGTTTAAAAACTGACGAATAATCTTCTGTTCAATTTTACCCTTTTCTTTGGCAGGAACTGTAATTCGGATAATCAGCTGAAGTTCATCTGGAGTTACGATGTTAACGTGAACTCTCGGGTGGATTCCTGGTGTTTCAAGGTTTCGTCTTCCTTGAAGTCTATCCATGTATCGTTGCGCCGGAATGATGTATTCTTCGCATACTTCACTCGCCGCTTGAATAATAATTTCCTCCGCTCTTTCCCAATTCTTGTGAATTGAAAGGGGAATTGTAAAGGTGTGTAGGACAAAGTCGTGGAGGTATGACTCATTAATAATTGATTTGGTTAAGAACAAACTATTAGGAATTGTTATCGATCGTCCCGTATACTGATGTGTTTTATTTCCTGGACCAATTTCGAGCAGACGAACTGCCAAAAGTCCCCGGTCAATAACGTCCCCCCTTAGCCCATCAAATTCAATTCGATCTCCCACAGAAAAATCACCAGAGCTAAGTTTGAAAAAGGCGCCTGCAACACACATGATTAATTCTTTAGTGGCGAGAACAATTGGAACAGCGATGGCCAAGATTGAAAATGCGGCCGCTTTTACATGGGTTCCCCAAATAATCGCAATCAGGATTAAGATCATAATAGAAAGAGTCGTATTGATATTCAGCGACCACCTTCTTTTTATATCGATTGGGATGGATTTATTTTTTCTGATCTGCCGATAAACAACAAACTTAATAAAATAACCAAAAAGCATTATTCCTAGGGTTAATAAAAAGTTTGTGGTAACTGTGTAATGATCAAAGAATAAAAGAATTTTTTCCATAAATGCCTGACTAGTTTTTTACGAGTGATTCAACTTCTTTGAGTAGTTGATCCATCTCAACTGGCTTAACGAGTGCCTTACTGATCTGATCTCTTACATTATTAATGATTTCCATGCTTAGAAAGGCGCTGAGCATTATAATTGGCGTTGTTTCATTGACTCCGGCCCTTCTTATTTCTTTAACTACTTTATCGCCCCTTAGTTTTGGTAGATTGACATCAGTAATAATTAAATCGAATTCTTGCCGTGATGCTTTTTGGACACCAATCAGGCCATCTTCTGCAAGAATGACTTCCATTTTAAATTCTCGGAGAAATGCCGCAATGGTATCTCTTACAATCTTCTCATCTTCAATTACTAAAATTGCGGTTCTATGTTTTTTAAAATTCATGATTGCACCACTGTCTTAGAGTTCGGTATTGTGATCTTAAAGGTTGTTCCTTCTCCTACGGTAGAATCCACATGAATGTATCCATCGAGGTTAGAGATAATCTGCTCAACAATTCCAAGTCCAAGACCAGTTCCTTTTCCCCTTGGTTTTGTTGTGTAGAATGTTTGGAATATTTTTGTAGTGTCTTCAATTCCATGACCATTATCGATGACCTCAATAACAATATTTTTATCAACGTTAGTGGTCACAATTTTGATTTGTGGATTGATCACACCTTGTAATGCATCTTTGGCATTTGTAATTAGATTAGTCATTACCTGCTGAAACTGGCCCGCATTGGCAAAAATTAATGGAATTTCAGCAGAGTACGACTTAATCAATGTGATCTCATTAGATTTTATTACAGGTTCGAGTAAGATCGTGCATTTATTGATGTTTTCATGGACATCGATTCTCTCTTTGTCTCCATGATTGGCGCGAACAAAACTTGTCAGTGATCCAACAATGTGCGAAATTCTTTCTAGTCCAATTTCCGCACTGTTGATTTGTTCCCCGATCAAATCCATCATTTCCTTTGAATTTGCCCGATCAAGTTTTAACTTCATCAATTGAAAGCTTCCTTTAAGTGCAAAAACAGGGTTATTAATTTCGTGTGCAAATGTGGAAACCATCGTTCCAACTGTTGCTAGTTTTGATGCCTGAAGCAACTCGTTCTCTTTGTTATAGATTCTTTCGAGAAGAGAGTTGATGCTATGACGAAGTTGAGACACTTCATCTTCAATCCCATCGAATTTTAAATGACCTGCATGATCATCATCTAGAGATATCTTCTCTAAATCATTTTCTAAAACTGCAATTCTATTAACAATTCCCCGCATGACAAGTATGTGCATAAGCTTGAACATAATTACAAGGATGACCATCGATGCAATAAGGGTTGTCTTTAAAAATGCTCTCCCTCGACTTAAGAATGTGGTCTTTAAACTTGTATGGAGAGTCAGTATGTTTTGTTTGAATAGTCCGGGAAAGTGGACGTGACCGACAATTTTATCGTCTGAAAAACGGCGTTCAAAAAGTTGCTTGGCATCGATCTTTAGAGGTATCAGCAGTTGATCAGATAGCCTTGCAATGAAGTTCTCATCAACAATCTTTGCCATCACCAGATACCCTCTGGATATCCCCTTTTTGTTGGATTTGAGTATCGGTGAAACTGAAATGAGAAAGAGGTGATCTTTATAGCTTGCAAAAGCTGCATGAGAGGTGCGATTTTCTTTGTAAAGTTTGTCAATTACCCTCGCTGCGATAAAATCATTGAGTTCATCTTGATTTGGTAATACCTTTTCTTGATAGAGAGAAGTTGTGAAGTGAACTTTTTTGTTAATCGTAAAATATGTTAGAAGATTAACGCGTAGGTTATTGAGTGTCTCGCTAGAAACATTGCTGACAAGATAAGTGTTCGTTTTCGTGACCCTTTGATTCATGAAGTCATAAGTATCATCCCATACTGACCAGTCAAAATTTAAGGTATTGACCACTTCCTTCTCTTTTTCTATCGCTTGGGTGATTCGATCGATATTGGTATTCATGCGATCGGTTTCCAATTTTTTAAAGGTATCAATAAAGAGGTAGTGAAGGATACCGGCAAGCACAACAACGACCAGTGCATAAACTGCAATGAAGATGATCGTGGCCCTAAGTCTTAATGTGAGCTTGTATGGCATAAACAATTTTCCCTATAAATTCCGTGAATTACACCTTAATCTGTTCGGGTCCTTAGGATGCTCGCTTTAGCTCTTTTGCGCGATCAATTGTTTGAAATTTAAAGAAATTTACCAATTTTTTATATCGTTTAGTTGATTGGCAAAGATGTCGATAAATAATTGTTAAAGAAATTAAGGAAAAATATGAAATTGCTCATTCTTTTCATCGTTTTAGGGCTTACTCGATCACTGTTTGCTAATTGCTCAAGTGATCTTGGTGCTACTAAAGTTGAAAACAAATACGCTAAGTCCTTTCAGGCCGCAACCTTTGATGGTGGATACCTCTTGACGGTGTTATCTCCTTGGCAGAAGTCAAAGCAAGAGTTTCAGTATATCCTTTTGAATAAAAAGAGAAGACTTCCGGCCTCTTGCTCAAGCATTCAATCAATCAATATTCCCGTAAAAAGAGTTGTTTCTTTCTCAACATCTCATCTTCCAGGAATTGAAGAACTTGGAGAGATTGATTCAGTTGTAGGTGTGGTTGATCCCAAGTATGTGAGTAATCATAAAATCATCCAACGAGTTAAGCAGAATAAGGTGTGGGCGCTTGGTCATCCAATTAACCCTGAAATTGTTCTAGGCCTTAGACCTGATATTGTGATGGCATTTGTCTCTGAGTCTCCTGAAGTGGAAGGGACTACAAGACTGACAAAATTGGGACTTCCTCTTGTATACAACGGTGACTATCGGGAAGACCATCCTCTAGGGAGGGCCGAGTGGATTAAATTCCTGTCTTATTTTTATGATAAAGAGAAGATTGCCTCGGCCTTCTTCGATAAAGTCGTCTCTAAGTATAATGAGTATGCAAAGTTAACTTCTGGAATTAAAACAAGACCAATGGTCCTTCTTGGAGAAAATGTTGAGGGTACTTGGAGTTCTGCTGGAGGGAAGAGTTATCTCGCCCACTTTGTGGCCGAAGCTGGTGGGCGTTATGTTTGGGAGTCTGACACCGGCAGAACCCCTATCAGTACTCCGTTTGAAAGTGTTTACTGTATGCTCGAAAAGATTGATAAATGGATCGTCATTAATGATTGGACCAGTAGGGCAACCGTTGTTAAGAGTGATAGCCGCTACAGCACTTTCTTCAAAAATAATGTCGAGCTGTATAATGGTAATTTAAGGTTAAATGGGCGAGGTGGTAATGACTATTTTGAAACTGGAGCACTTCGACCTGATCTTATTCTTCTCGATTTTATAAAAATGATTCATCCTGAAAAAGTTGAGTCGCATAAAATGAGATGGTTTCAACAGTTGAGTAAAAATGCGAAATAAATTTATTTTTCTTATTTTAGTGGTTTCGTTGGCACTTTTGGCAATCTGGACATTGATTAATGGCCCCGTATCCATTTCATTACCAGATCTTTCTTCTGGCTTTTTTGGGACTGGAGATAATTCAATTGCCTCTGACATTATCTGGAAAATTAGATTCCCTAAAATGATTACTGCAATCTTGGCCGGAGCTGCATTGGCTTCATCTGGACTTTTGATGCAGACGTACTTTCAAAATCCATTGGCCGGTCCCTTTGTTCTTGGGATCAATAGTGGAGCTTCTTTGGGAGTTGCGATCTGGATACTTGGAGCATCATTTTTATCAGGACTTTCTGTTCATTTAATGAGCTTTGGATCTATTCTATTTGCAATCATTGGAAGTATCACCATACTTCTTTTACTTCTTTTTCTTTCATTCCGAATTTCGGGGAAAGTTGTATTATTGGTAATTGGTCTGATGTTCGGTCATATGGCCAATGGTGTGATTAATATTCTTATTAACATTGGTGATGCTCAAAAAGTTAAAAGCTTTTTGGTTTGGGGACTTGGAAGTTTTTCTAAAGTTGATGAATTTCAGCTCCCTTGGTTTGGTGCCACTATTATTATCGGTCTTATCGTTTCGATTTCTCAAATTAAGAAATTGAATCTTTTGCTTTTAGGAGAGCGATACGCCCACTCTTTAGGGCTGAATCTCCTTCGCACAAAAGTTACTTTGATAACAATAACTGCAATACTATCAGGCACTGTGACCGCATTTTGTGGCCCAATCGCTTTTGTCGGTATTATTGTTCCTCATATCGCAAGAGCAATTTTTAAAAGTAATGATCATCGCATAATTCTTCCGGCTTCACTCTTAATCGGTGGGATCATTGCATTGTTTGCCGAATATGTTTCATCCAGCGGAACTTTTGTGGCCGTTCCAATTAATGCCATGATGGGACTAATAGGCGCTCCAATTATATTTGTATTCCTGTGGAAGAGAAGAAAAGGGGAGGTGATGTCATGAGACCGATTGTTAAGGCAACAGACCTCTCGGTTGGTCATGATGGTCACTCAATTCTTGAGAACTTAAACTTTGAAATTTTTCGCGGAGATTTTATTTGCCTGATGGGAAGTAACGGCAGGGGAAAAACAACTCTACTTCGCACCCTTACATCTCTTCTTCCCACTATAAAGGGAGACATTCTTTTCAATGAAAATAGCTTAGAAAGTTATTCTGCTGTTGAACTCTCGAAATTGATCGCTGTCGTTCTAACTGAGCGATTAGACCTGGCCAATATTACTGTATGGGATTTTGTGGCAATGGGGAGAGCGCCTTACACTAATTTTTGGGGAACTCTCAAAGAAAGTGATTGTCGGATTATTGATAACTCTCTACGAGCTCTTCACTTTGAAAAGTTTAAGAATTGCTTCTTTAACGAACTGAGTGATGGGCAAAAGCAAAAAGTTCTCATCGCAAGAGCACTTGCTCAGGATACTCCTATTCTCTTTCTAGACGAGCCAACAAACTTTCTCGATATGCCCCGCAAAATGGAGCTGATGGTTTTACTCAAACGAATCGCAGAGAAAGAGAAAAAGGCCATTTTGTTTTCTTCACATGACTGGGAGTTGGCCCTTGAGATGAACTCGCAGCTTTGGCTTATAGATGATGAAGGAAAATTTAATGTAGGGATGCCAGAAGAAATTATTCTACGTAAAAAATTGTTTAGCTCTTTTGTTTCAGAAGATGTGGAATTTAGTACGACAAAAGGAAGATTTGAAGAAGTTATCGCGCCGACAAAATTCGTTCGCTTAATAGGTGAAAATGATTGTGTAAAATGGACTGCTCACGCTTTGCGAAAAAATGCCATTGGTGTGGATGAAAAATCTTTAATAACAGTCTGTTGTAACCCTGACGGTTGGCTTGTTGAAGGTGAAAATGGACAGAAGGCCTTTGATAATTTATTCAGCCTAGTATGGTTTGATTTTGATAGTTTTTAAGATACAATTTCTTGCTAGCTATTAAAAAGGAGACTGTTAAGATGAAAAAATCAGCTGCAGTACTTTGCGCTCTTATGACTTTTTCAGCGATGGCCGGAATTTCCGTAGGATTCACAAAGAAAAGTAAACTCGATAAAAAAACACAAGACTTAGTTGTTTCTGAAATTAAGAAGCAATGCCCATTCCTTGTTCAGAGTGACATTGTCGCTACGCCAACGAGCGAGGTAGAAAAGAAAGGTGTAATTACTCTTAAGCATAATGTCCAAGTTCCCTACTCAGAAGATGGTGAAACCGAACTTACTATTACAATTGATGCTAAGAAAAAGATTACAATTAAAAGTGATACTGACTACTGTCGTAAATGATAAAAAGGCCACCATTTAGGTGGCCTTTTTTTATGAGATAAAACTCATTATGAGTCCAATTAATCCGCCAAAAACGCCACCCCAGACTACAAGCCATCCTAGGTGTTCTTTAATCATTCTCTGAACAATTTCTTTCACCATTTTTGGAGTTAATTCTTCAAGTCTCTGATGAACGATATGATCAACTTGCTCCATCAGTTGGTGAGAGGTATCTTTCGATGAAATCATCTCTTTAATCGCACTTTGAACAGAGTCACTCTCAGCAATCTCTGTAATCTTGAGCTCAATTTTTTCAGTGAACGGTGCTCTTAGTGATGACAGAGCGTTAGCTCCACCAAACATTGAGAGCATCCCTCCAAGCGGTGACTGCATCACTGTTGCGATTAGTTCATCAAATAATGAATTTACATCAATCTTTTGAAGTAATGGCCTGAGATCAATGTTATTGTTCCCACCATATGAACTTAAGAATTTATCAATATTTTCGCGAGTAAAAAACTGTTCCATAATCATGAAGCGGATTCCCGCTTTAAACTTATCGAAGTTATTTGGGACAACTCCAGATCCGTAGAGCCCAGGAACTTTTTCAAAGAGCATGTAAACTGCCAACCAGTTTGTGATTGCGCCAGAAAAAGCAAAAAAACCTAAAGAAAGGATTTGGTCGCGATAGTAGGGGGAAAAGTATCCCCCTGCGATGATGAGTAATGTAATAACATTAGTAACAAGACTTTTATTCATTTAATAGATCCTTTAATCCATTTTAGTCAGAGTCGCTTTGTACTCTTTGATTTTTCCATTTGGATGAAGGACTTTTAATTTGAGTTCTTCTCCAAATTTTTTCTTATCCATGACCTGAAAATAGTCGTCGTAATCTTTGATTTTTTTACCGTCCATCTCAACAATGATGTCGCCGATAAAATAGCGTCCATAACGGTCTGATTGTATTCCCTTTAGGCCAATTTTTGCGGCCGGCCCATTGTCTAATACCTCAAGAATGACAAGCCCAGACTCGATCCCAAAACGCTCTTTGTAGTGTGGAGGAAGTGGTTGAATTCCAAGCACTGGTCTGATCATTTTTCCGTATTGAATAAGCTGAGGAACAGCGCGCTTCACTTCATTAATAGGAACCGCAAAACCGATACCTGCTGAACTTCCCGATGGACTGATAATCATGGTGTTCATTCCGATTACCTCTCCACTTGAATTTAAAAGTGGCCCACCAGAGTTCCCGGGGTTAATCGATGCATCGGTTTGAATAACTCCATTGATGGTTACCCCACCTATCCCTTCAATCTTTCTTCCTAGAGCTGAAATAATCCCCTCTGTAATGGTGTAGTCGAGGCCAAATGGGTTACCAATGGCCATCGCCTTTTGGCCTACGGTAAGTGAATCTGAATTAGCAAGTTTAACTGGGATCAGTTGCTTGGGGACCTCTGCAAGCTCTAGCACCGCCACGTCTTTACTTGGCTCAGCTCCGATTACCTTCGCCTTATATTCTTTACTATCTTTGTGAAAAGTTACAATTGCGTGCTTGCTCCCTTGGACTACATGAAAATTGGTTACAATGTGTTTCCCATCTCTCCAAACAAATCCTGTTCCTGTTCCCGCTGGAACTTCTACAGGGTTGAAATCAAATACAGAGCGCCTAATTTTTTTCAAACTCGAGACGTGGACTACAGATTGAACTGTAGTGTGAAATACAGAAACAGTATTTTTTTCGTTATCTGTAATAAGTTTTTGATCATCCGCAGCATAAGATAGTGCTGAGAAGATCAAGAAAATTGGAATAAGTATTTTATTCATCTCTCCTCCAGTGGCATTCGATGTTTGTCAAAACTAGTGCTCTCTAGTATAGATGATGGTAGTAGATATTTAAAAGTCAAGGTAGCTATGGAAATTAAGTACTACAATAGGAAAGCAAATCAGTTTGAAATAGAAAAGATATATGGTGATAAGTTCCTGAAATGGTTATACCAAACCAGTAAAGGGAAGGCCTTATCCAATATTCTTTGTCGCGCTCCGTTAAGTAAGATCTACGGTGCGATGCAGAGCTTGCCTATCAGTAGGAATAAGATTCCTGAGTTTATTAAAAACTTTAATATCAAAATGGATGAGTTTCTTCCTGAAGTTGAAGGGAAAGAGGGATATTCGAATTTTAATCAATTCTTTATTCGAAAATTCAAAGAAGGTGCTAGACGATTCACAGTGGCAAAGAACTTAATGCCTGCATTCTGTGAGGCCCGTTATTTAGGTTTTTCAGAAATGAATGATTCTATGACTTTTCCTGTTAAAGGGAAGGACTACGATGCTAAGAAGTTCCTAAATAGTAAAAAGTGGGAAGCTACATTTGAGGGGGGGCCTCTTATGATCGCTAGACTTTGTCCCACAGATTATCACCGCTTTCACTTCTTTGATGATGGTGAAGTTGTTGACCACTACAAAGTGTGTGGCCCTCTTCATTCCGTAAGCCCAGTCGCTCTAAAAGAATACAGTGACATTCTTGCAAGCAACAAACGGGAAGTGACAATTATTGAAACAGAAAATTTTGGCAAAGTAGCATACATTGAAGTCGGTGCTATTTGCGTAGGAGCTATAGTTCAAAATTATGAAGGCAGTTCAGTTAAACGTGGACAAGAGAAAGGCCATTTCTTATTTGGCGGATCTACAGTTGTTATCCTTGGGGAGAAAGGCGCATGGCAACCTACTCGGGACATCATATCTAATAGTGAACAAGGAGTTGAAACCTTCGTTCAGCTTGGAGATTGGATCGCAACCGCAAAAGCCTAAAGGCAAAAATCAAAAGTAACTTTCACTGGATAGTGATCAGATGGAAAAATCCCATCTTTCGAACTTTTGTCCAATTTTATTTTCGTAGCATTAAACTTTTTATCAAGCAGAATCCAGTCGATTCTGCTTCCGTTATTTCTAGGTATCCCAAATTTGTGATGTGAGTCTTCCTCTTCACCTTTGTGTTTAAACCATGGGTCTTGAAGCGATGGCCATCTCTCAGAGATTTCTTTTCTCACATCGCAAGATGGCGATTCATTAAAGTCTCCTGAAAGAATTAAAGGATGATTTTCTGAATTTACTTTTTCAATTTCAGACATCAGAACTTTGATCTGCTCTCTTCTCGGTTCTTCATTTGAATGATCGAGATGAGTATTGACGTAGATAAATGGAGTTTGCGATTTTTTAAATATACCTTTTATCCAAGTGCAGAGTCTTGGAAAGGCACTATTAAATGAGATACTTGCTGGGACTTCTGGTGTTTCAGAAAGCCAAATGTCGCCGCTTTCTATCACCTCAATTTCCTCAGGGTTATAAAAAATGCATGGGTACATCCTTTCAAGAATCCATTCTCGATGATTGTCAGCTAGCTTCAGGTTAAGTGAATGCAGAAAGTCGTAAATTTGTGGTTTCCAGCCCTCCTGAGTGCCCAATAAATGGGGTTTGAAATCATTAATGATTTCTGCGAGGATGTTTTTTCGATATTTCCACTGGTGATCACCATCACTGGGATTATCAAACCTAATATTTGATGAGATAATTCTGTATTCCATAGTATGATTATATAAGAAGTTTATTTTTGGAAAAAGGTGGAAAATGGAAACTGATATCAATCTAAGTGTTGAAGACCGCGAGCGATTAGATCGCTTTCTAGCTCGATGTGAGCGAAAACTTGACCATCTTTCTCCAATAGATCGAAGTGATGTTGTAAGAGAACTTCGTGATTATCTTCTTAAAGGCGGTTCTGAAGGACTGGGTAAGAGATTGCTTCAGAATCGTGATGTAATTGCGCTTATTAATCCTTTTTTGATCCAGAGGGGGTTGCCACTGATTAAAAGTAAGAAGCGCAGTTTTCTCTTTTACATCTTTATTACTATTTTGCTGCTCATTGTTTTAATTGTTTATAAAGTTGTGACTTTCTTTACAGGTTTTGTGAACTCCTTTGATTTTTCTGATGATGCAATCTCTGCTGGTGACTTTAAGATCACATTTTCATCTGAGTACAATGGCGGGCATGAGCTTAAGGGGCTTGGATTTGAGCAGCAGGGATCAATTGATATCAACGAATTTAAAAAGATCGACATCAATGCCTCAAATTCTGTTTTAAACTTCATTTCAGGTGATAAAACTTTTATTTTTGACTGTAAGACAAATGATGCCAGCTACTCCCCTGTGTCAATCGATAATAAGACTCTTAAGTTTGCTCTTAGAGGACAAAATAAGTGTACTGTCACTATCCCACATGCTGTAGATTTCAATCTCAATTTCACTCAGGGAGTTATCTCTCTTAAAAACATGGATCAAAGTTTTGCTATTAAGGCATCTAAGGCCACTATCTTTTGGTCGGAGGCCTATCCAGAAAAGTTTACTGTCTCTAGAGGAGTGAAGGGGCTTAGTATGGTTGGAGATGACTTCGACGCTAGAGGCCCTTACAAAGTTGACGTAGATCTGGTTGATGGAGTCTTTAAGGCAAAAAAGTTTCAAATTAAGTAAGATCTGTTTCAGAACTGGAATGTTTTCTTCCTGATTTAAGATATTTAGCTATTTCATTTGTGGCATTTTCTTTGCTTTTTAATATAGCAAAGGAGGAACCATGGGTTTACAGGCAAAAATCATCAAACAGTTTAACAAGCATTTTAACAGTCCTACTCTTAGAGAGATCAGCTCTCTGACAGGCATCAATACGTCGCGCATCTTTCGCATTCTACGGGGGGGAGAGATGAAGCTTAAAGAATTTGAAATTTTTTGTAACTGTCTTTCTGGTAAGGAAGAGGAGAAGAGTTCAAATAACAAGCAGTACTTGCTTAATCTCATCAACCCAAAGGCAGTGGAAGAGATTGAGAGTGTCATTGAAGGAAAGATTAAGCTACAGCGTTGGCTTAAAATTGGAGGTGTAGCATGAGGCACTTACTTACCGCTGAAAGAGCTGTGCTAGAATCTCTCTCTCGCTCAAACAAGTCCTTTGGTGAATTAAATGAAGATACTGGGGTTCAAGAACATATTTTACACTGTATTCTCGAAGACTTTATCTCTGTAGATATTGTCGTCATGATCGATGATTATTACCAATTGGTTATTTTTGAAGAATCAGAGCGAGAGCGAAGACTGGAAATTAAGCGAATGCTCTCCGATTTTGTTGATATTGGTGAAAATCTTCACCTACAAAAAATTTGGATGACTCCTTATGAAAAGTTAATGTTTGATCAGCTTGTCGCTAGATTCGATTCTTTTATCAAAAGTGTGAAGAAAAAGAAATCGGCTGGTCTTAAAACCTTAAAACAAGAGGTTGTTGTGTGGGGACATCTAAGTTATCAGAATTTGATCAAACAATCGCTAGAGTTTAGTTGATCATCCCTCTGAGAAACATGGCAAAGTTCTTCAGGTGGTCGAGTGATTGATTTGTGGCCTCTTCTGAGCAATAGGCGTGACCACAAGTTGCAGTGATTATAATATTCGAAGAATAATTTTTAATTTCTTCTTTGGTAAGAACCGAAATTAATTGATCCCAGAATTTGTTTTGAGATTTCTTTTGATCGAACTCATGTAACTCTGTTGTGGGAATTACCCCGGGCGCAATCATTCCCCCTTGCTCAAGGTATTTTTTAAGAATTGGTCCGTCTCTGAAAACATTTTTATTCGAAAGGATAGCATCGTAAGAGATGTAACGAAAATCCGAACGTAGAAGATCTGACCAGTTCGTATCGCTGCAGCAGTGAACTCCAATGGTTGTACCTTCTATATGTTGAAGATTGAGAATCTTTTCGTATCTTTGGATTAGTTCATCATTTATACCTGCGGGTTCATCGAAGCATATGATTGATGCGATGCCTTTTTTCTTTAACTCTTTAACAATTGCTTCTGTCTTTTGATAAATGAAATCACAGACTGTAGCGCTATATCTATCTGCGCAATCAACATATTTCAAGATTGTGCCTATTCCTGTTATTTGCACTTTGAGAGCTGAAGGCGATTGATGAGCAATTAAATTCCAGCAACAATAATCTAGAAATGGCCTATAGTTATCGAGCTCAATAGTAGGGGTTTCGATTAGGTATTTGTGATTAGAAATGTTCTTAAAACCGTTAAGGCCGCGAAGAGTTTGGGGAATCATGAACTCATTTGAGTCATACTGGGGAAGCTGCGGAACATAGGATAAGTCCATGGCCGCAGCGTAATCACATGCTAATTCGATCGACTGAAATGGTAGACTTCCAACCCCTGTGACGGGGAAGCATCTATCCATGGCGACTCTTGAGAAAGTTGAGAGTGTGAGAAATACAATCTTTTAGGTCGTATTTCGGTTTAAAGTTCAAGTGCTCTCTAGCTTTCTTCGAATCTCCCACTAGTCTTGGAGGATCTCCAGGTCTTGGATCACAAACTTCTTTTTCAAGAGTTTTGCCAGTGATCTCTTCAAAGCTTGAAACTACTTCTTTGACTGAATAGCCATTTTCACTTCCAAGATTAAAGTCATTAAATCCGGTATGACTGTCGAGGTATTTAAATCCCTCAAAGTGCGCCATTGCGAGGTCTTCAACGTGGATATAATCGCGAATACAGCTTCCATCTGGCGTTGAAAAGTTATCTCCAAAGATTTTGAATTTATTCATTCCACCAGAGAGATGGGCCTTAACAATATTTGGAATGAGGTGCGTTTCGGGATCGTGATTTTCTCCAATGGTACCTTCTGGGCAACACCCTGCTGCATTGAAGTAGCGAAATACAATAAAGTTGAGCATTTCTTTTGATGCTAGATCTCTCATCACTTGTTCCATCAAGAGCTTTGTTCTTCCATAAGTATTGATGGGATTCTGAGGAAGTGTTTCATTAATTGTTTGATCTCCAACTTCTCCATATGTCGCGCATGTTGAGCTGAAAATGAATTTTTTAACTCCGCTTTCGATTGCACTTTCTAAAAGTGAAATCGTTTTAACCAAGTTTTCATTGTAGTAGAGCAGGGGATCTGATTCACTTTCTGGAACAACTGCTCTTGCTGCAAAGTGAAAAATGGCCTCAGGCTTAACTCGATCTAAAATATTTTTTACATTTTCTTTGTCTGCAATATCTAGATTATAAAATGTTCCATAACTGTGTACTGGATCTTTTGGTGAGTAGGAGTGATTATCGATGATATGAACATCGTATCCATTCTTATGCATTAACTTACACATATGGGAACCGATATAACCATTTCCCCCTGTTATGACGACTGCACTCATTACTGTTCCTCGCATTTGTTAAGAAAATTTTCTGTGAATTCTTCTCTGCGCTTACTGCGCTTGAGAAGATCAATTGTTTCTTGATACTGAATTGTAATGCTATCATGAAGCATTGTCGAAATTTCTGTTAGTTCCGTGACTCGCTGCTCGTAACTAATCCCTTTCTTATTTGGTGACCAGAAGTAGAGAAGTTCAAAGGTTTCACAGTCTGGAGTTGGGCAAATTCTTCGAAGAATACTATCACTTGGAATATCTTTCTTCGTGTTTCGGATGTACCCATCATGGGTTAACCACTGCTTATGATCATCTAGGAGTCCTTGGGCCAGCTTTGTGTCAATAAGAAGCCTCGCTCCTTTTTTTGTTTCACTCAGACCTACAGCTCTGGCCAGAGTGTCATCGGTCGGTAAGAAATCATCGAAGTTCTTCAAGTTGAACTGGGGTACCCGTTCTAATTTTTTATCAACCATGGCCCCTCTGAGAAATAAACCTTTCTGGATAAGCTCTATATAAATTTGATGTAACATTTCAAGCATGCGATGTGCATTACTGCCCCAGATTAATACACTGTCACTCATCATTACCACTTCAACATCTGTCGTCTCTTTGGCGACGTGGTCTTTGAGTACGCTGTGAACTGTTGAGTAAAAGTCGTTGAGTCTGTTGTACGCAATCTCAGGACTTAAGCGATAGTAGTTAGAAAAACCTAGCAGGTCTCCGTAAAAGGTGTATTCCATAACGAGTTCCTAGTAAAAGTATTTAGTTGAAAATTCATCAACACGAGATTTGATAATCTCGTCAATTGCTTCAAGCTCTGTTTTAAGAAAGAAACCTTTATCCAAATCTCTAATTCTTGATGCCTTTCTCTCTTGTAGAGGGTGGATCTCGAACTGAGGGAGAACGCCTTTCTCTTCTGCTTCTTTTAGGTCATTGAGTGATGGATGCATGGTCATGTAATTGTAGTCCGGAGTTTTAATCAGTACCGCCCCACGATCGCCATAAGCATCAGATGCTCCACCATCAACAATGAACGCACCATGAGCATCACTAAGAATACTGTCTCTGATCTCTTTTACTGGAGTGTGTCCCATGCACACGTTGTCGGCGTGGAATTCAGATAGCAGCATACTCAAAAATTGATCGTCTCTAATATTACTGTAGTAAGGATTAGCGTGCTCCTTCCAGCTCGTCAGAGGATTCTCTGCTGCAATCTCTTTATCAAAGACTGCCCTCTCTAGCGTTGCCATTTTAGACTTGCAGAAGAATGGTGAAGTCTTTCCGCACCATAGATGCCAGAGATATACTTTCTCGCGTATCGAGTGACCTTTACCTTCAATTCTATGAGTGTTAATTCTCTTGAGGTCATTTTGGATAAAGTCTAATAGATCTTTTCCTTTGTATCCCTTAATTGTATCGAGCTCTTTATCCTTGGTGGCAGGAATCGCTGCGTGATAATAGAGAGTATTATCAACCACGCGATAAGTTTCCCCTTTTTGGAAAATCCAACCGAGGTCTTCTTGTACTTTTTTAAGACTAGTAAATTGTTTAACTAGATCATCTGCAATTTCTTGCTCTTCAGCCGTGAGCTTTGATGGATCACTTTTATCGATCGTCGGAAAATACACATCGGTGTAGAGTGGATTCTCCTTCATCATCTTTTCCCAAACGGCCTCATCCTCTTCTACTCCTGCTGGAAGAAGTTTCAGAAGATCTCTATGGCGCTCATATTCTTCATGGTAGTCGATGTCGCCAGGGATATCGATGGCCATCTTAAGCCAGTTTACGGTGAGCTTTTCTTCAATGATAAGAAGGACCTTTGCCATTTTTGTGGCCTCTTCTTTGGTCCAGTATTTACTGTCGATTGATTTTGCATATTTCCCAGTAGGACTGAGCTTATAGCACTTATTGGCAAAATCTCTAAGCTTGTCCAGATTGAAGCCGTAGCGGTAAAGGAAATCGACATTGTTATAGCGCATGGAAATTCTCAGTGCGGTGGCACAAAGCATTGGCGATCCAATACTTGCTCCCATCCAAAGAATATCGTGGTTCCCCCATAAGTAGTGAAGTGGAATGGTGGTATTATCTTTCCCAAAGTAAGCACGATAAAGCGCTACAAGTCTATCCGCATCATTCCCTCTATCAAATGTATCTCCGAGGTTAATGTGCTTGTCGAACATATTGATCAGAGTCAGTTTTACCAAAATGGAAGTTACGATGTAATAAATTTCATCAAGACTAACAATTCCTCTGATCAGAGAATCATAACTTGGGCGGTCTTTTTTGAAAAATAGTTTTAAGATGTTTTCCAAAAACTGAGGTGGAATAACTTTGATAATTCTGTGTTCGTCTTCCTTCGTAATTCCACGTAGCAACCTCAAGAGATCATCAATCACTCTCTCTCTTTTAAGACCGAACTCTTCGAGTTTGTCGATGTCTTCTTTGAATTTTACCGGAACAGGTTCTGAAAAAAAGTCTCGATACTGATAGCCCTTTTTACTAGAACTCTCGATGTGTTTTTCTATGGCCGCAAGTCTTGTTCTATTTACTGTTAATAATAAGTTAACGAATAGGTAACATACCTGGTCTGAATAACACTTTCCCAAAATATTATTAACTGCAATTTGGTAATGCCCCAATCCATTTTTTAGCCAGTGAAGGTATTTTTCATAAGACCCATGTAGGTCGCTGTAAACGACATAAGTTCTTGCTGGCCTTTCGAGCTGTTTATGAATGATAAGTTTACGATTGATGAGCTCTGGAATTGGTGTCTTTTTATACTTGTCTAAGTAGTATAACTTCTGGTTTTTATTGTCTTTCATCTATGTCCCCTGATTCAACTTCTATTGTATAATATGATGAAAAGAGAGCAATATAATTTATGGATTGCCCTCTTTGCCTATTAATATTGAAGTGTTTTACTTCGGTATATGTTGATTGACTTTGATTCTGCTTGCAGTAAAATTTAGAGCGTTAACAAGCAAGAAGGGACCTATGACAAAATTCTTCTCACTGATCTTACTGATGACTTTCTCTATCGCCTCATATTCGGCCCCAGCTGAAGAAAAGAAAGAACCAAGCAAAATAGCTGAAAAATCTAAAACAGAATCAAAGAGCACTGGAGAAGCGAAGAGCTTGGGGAAAAACTGGATGTTCGGTTTTGGGCCTGCTTGGTATCGAGACTTGGATACCACTCACGCAAAATCTGTTCTTCTTGGATACTCATGGGAGGTTGCTCCCAACCTCGATCTACAAGGAAAATATGAGTTTAGTTACGCTAACTCGAATGATCTAGAGACGAGAACAGACCTCGTGCTTATTGGGGCCAGTTACTCTTTATTGGATTCTAAACATTCTCCATATGTATCAGGGGACTTTGGCTTTGGTACCTTTCGCAATACTGACGATCCAATTTATGGTTGGAGTATTGGTGGAGCTATCGGTTATCGCTTCTTCTGTAGCTCACATATCAGTTTTTCTGTTGAGCTGAAGGCCAGTGCTTTTGATTCAAAAATCGATGCAAATCGCCCGTCATTAACGACTATTAGAGCGATCTTATTCTTTTAAAATTCATATTGTTTTGGAGGGTCTTTATACCTTCGGCGACAAAAGGTCCCAACAGTTGTTTAAACGCATGACCACGATAAAATGATTCAGCAATAGCTTGAATTATATCGGGGGGCGTGATGAAAATCGCCAGAAGTATTAATCGAAAAGAAAATGCTGGTTCTCTTAGCTTGTTTACTTCTTTGATTTTAGGATCTGTTTTTGTCATCCTACTCTTCATCTCCTTTGATTACTTTTTCTTTTCAAGGCAGGCTGAGAGAGTTTCACTTGATAATGCCAGTCGTAAGTCTCTTGAGCGAAATCGTTTTCTCAACACTGTTACAACTCAAAATGTAGAGAAAATGTTATTCATTTCAAAGAGCGATATCTTTGCTTCGTTTATCAAGAGCGGACAGATTAATGGTGATTTAAGTCGCTTATTTTTCTCTGCAATTAGTTTAGATAGCACGATGATGCAGCTTCGCTTTATTGATAGTAAAGGCAAAGAAGTTATTCGCTATCAACGAGAGTTTCAAGGTGAACCGCCAATTGAAATCAAGAAAAATGACCTTCAGAATAAGGCACATCGCGACTATTTTAGGGAAGGAATTAACAGTAAAGATTCAATTGTTTTCTCTGATCTTGATCTTAATGTCGAAAACTATTATGTAGAAAAACCATTTCGTCCTACTTATCGCATTAGTGTTCCTGTTCGAAGAGGTAAAGAGAGAATAGGAATATTGATAGGTAATTATTTTGCTGGAGATTTGCTCAAGGATCTTTTTAATGCACCTCTCTATAGCATGACATTATTCGATTCTCAGGGATATATTCTCTATGCGACAAGGCCAGAGCTACGATGGAGCTTTTATCAAAGAAATCCATTTCGGATTAATGCTAAGTTTGCGAATGCTATTGGACTAAACACTTACCGCGGTGATGACTATTATGTGAAGAGGTTGAGAACTCCTTTTAAGAATGATCTCTATCTCTCATTCTCACTTTCTCCTAAGGTCAAAAGTGCTCAGCAAATTGTGTACATCAAAAGAACTGTGTCAGTAGCGTTTGTTGTTTTACTAATCTCTTCGATTTTGTTTTTAATTGTTCAGCGAACTTACAACTTTGCGAAAGACAAAATGGATGAGGCAAATGAAGTGATGAAGGTCATGAATGCAAATGAGAGCATTATCATCGTCGCGGATGGAAAACGAGTTTTAAGAGGTAATGATAAGTTTTGCTCGTTTTTTAAAGTTGATACTCTAGAGGATTTTAATCGAGCTGGAGGATGCATCGGGAAATTTATAGTAGAAAATGAAGGCGAAACATTTATTTCTAAGGATGAATTTATAGATAGCATTAATAAGCGAGATTATTCGAAGATCAACCAATATAAAGTACAATTCAAATCTCCCAAAGGTGATGTTATCCCCTTTGCTATTTCAGTTTCACAGTTCGACGATGTTAGCTATGTCTTAACTCTCACTGATATTTCGAATGATACAGAAAAACTACAAGGAAAAGAGATTTAATTGAGATCATAGATAACCTATTTAAACTGCTTCACCTTACTGGTACTCCCAAGGGGGTACCAGATTGAAAATTAAAAACTTTTTAATAACAAAAATTTAGGCATAATTTCAAAGACCTACGCTTTTTCTTTTTCATCTCTTTTCATCATTTTTCACGCTAAATCATGGGGTAACCATGACCGGCCTTGTGAAAATGGGTTACGGACAAGGTCTGACCACGTGCTGCTTGTCGTTTAGTAGTCGCTCTTGTGGAAAATGATATTGTCGATTTTTGCACCCTCTAGTAATTGCGGGTTAGTTGCATTCGTGTCAGAAAGGATTAAAGTGTTAATTTCTAGCCGTCTTAGTAGGTGAAGGTTTGAGTCGTTAATATTTGTGCGAGACAAATTGATACTCATTTTCTTGTTTGAAAAGTAGTTCAGAACTGAAAAGTCTTCAATCATAGACCCTGAGAGATCTAGTTTAGTAAGACCTTTTGGAAACATAAGGAAAAGCGATGGTGGAAGTATGCCTTTTGTGATGTTCTTAAGTGTCACTGCCTTTAAGCTACTATTGTTTTGAAGTGGTAGCTGGTAGTCACTAATTGACAAATTTTCAAGTATGAGAGTGTTCAAGTTGTTAAACTCTACACCAGCAAGGCTAAGCCCATATCCGAATGGCCCTTTAACATTTGATAGCTTTAGATATTCAAGCTTTCTATGACCTGTCACTTTGCCGAGGCGATCCGTGCGGCTTACAGTAGTATTATTAACTGTTAGACGACGCAGAGGACTATTAAACTCAATTAAAACTAAGCTCCCAATACTAGAGTTATTAATTGTTACTTCTTCTAGGTTGTAAAAGAGCGAAAGGTCCAGAGGGTAGCCTAATGTAAAGTTATTAATTTCTAGGCTGATAACTTGATCACTTATAGGTTCAAGTTCTTCAAGAATGTGATCTTTTTGAGCGTAATCGAGATATATGCTTAGCTTTTGGTCTTGCTTCAAGGTGTCTACATGTGAACAAAGCTCTAAGCTTGAGCTAGCACATTTCATTGTAATGCCAGAATTTTCAAACGCTGTATCCCCTGCATATAGAATATTAGAAAAAAGAAGAACAATAAGGGAAACCGGCAAAATTCTCATTATAAATATCCTTAGCTGCAATTTTGAATGTGTACTACACTTATACATATAACAGTTAATTGTTCTTACAATAGTAAAAAATACCAATATGAGTAAAATATTCACTATTTTTATTGTTTTGTACATGGTTCCCTCGCTGACTTAAATACCCTTCAACCTTACGTCGAAGATCAACTCCATTTATGTAAGATATTTTTGTATCTATCTTCTCTGTATTTCTTTTTCATTTTGTAACCATAGCAAACAATTTTATCAAAATTTGTTTCGAAGGATCATGAAATTATTAAAATGAAGAATAGTTGAAAGGATGCGACTTGTGGGCAAAAAAAAACCAGCAATAATGCTGGCTTCTTTTATAACTGGTACTCCCAAGGGGATTCGAACCCCTGTTACCGCCGTGAAAAGGCGGTGTCCTAGACCAGGCTAGACGATGGGAGCAATGTTCTTGCTCAAAGAATTTGGATGGTGATCCCGCTGTGACTCGAACACAGGACCCTCTCCTTAAAAGGGAGATGCTCTAACCAACTGAGCTACGGGACCTCGTCTCCAATTCTTGTAAGGTTAATTTACGTTTTTTTTATTAAAAGTCAAACGAAAAGTTAAAAAAAATATAATTTTTTTCAAGTGCTTAGAACCTTTTTATTTAGATTTTCATGATTTCGCTCTAGGGGTGCATTTTCACAACAATTTTGATAAGTATTCTCCACTCGCAAGGAGTTGAGGTACTAAAAGATGAAAAGAGTTGCATTTTATACACTTGGGTGTCGGCTGAATATCGCCGAGTCTGGAACTATGGCCCAAGGTTTTGCTGAACGCGGTTACGAAATTGTGGAGTTCGGTGAAGATACAGATTACGTGGTTATTAATACTTGTACAGTAACTAATAAGGCCGATAGCGAATGTCGTAACATTATTCGTAAGGCCCATAGAACGAGTCCTAAATCGAAGATTATCGTTGTGGGTTGCTACGCTCAATTAGAGTCGAATAAGATCGCCGAGATCGAAGGTGTAGAGCTTATTTTAGGAACATCTGAAAAGCATAAGCTTTTTGAATATCTAGATGAGGCAATGGAAGAAGTTGGTACGCCAACTATTAAGGTTGATAACAGTTCTGAGTTCTTCGGAGCAGCTACTCAAGAAGCAGATTCTCACACCCGCGCATTCTTAAAGATTCAAGACGGATGTAATTACTTTTGTTCATATTGTATTATCCCTTTTGCAAGAGGAAGAGCGCGCAGTATTAAGGTTGATCAGGCCGTAGCACAAGCGAAAGACCTTGTTACTAAAGGGTACAAAGAGATTGTTTTAACTGGAATTAACATCGGAGAGTTCTCAGGAACAAGTGGTGAGAAGTTTGAAGATCTTGTCCGCCAAGTTCTTGACCTCGATGGACTAGAGCGCCTTCGCTTATCTTCAGTTGAGCCGAATACTATTACTGATGAATTGTTCGAGCTTCTTGGTCATCCAAAGATGATGCCTCATTTTCATATCCCTATTCAGGCAGGAGATGACACCATTTTAAAGGCGATGAGAAGACACTACGATGTGGCACAATTTAAAAAAGTAATTGAAAAAATCCATACCGCTTATCCTACTGCTAGTATTGGATCTGACGTTATTGTTGGGTTCCCTGGTGAGACCGATGAGCTTTTCGAAAACACTTATAATCTTCTGTCAGAATTACCAATCACTCATTTTCACGTATTCCCTTACTCTGTTCGTAAAGGGACAAAAGCGGAAGGGCTTGAGGGACATCTCAAGGGAGATGTAAAAAAGGCGAGAGTAAAGAGACTCAATCAATTGGGAGAGTCCAAGCTGATCGCTTTTTCAAAACAGTTTATTGGTCAAGTGACCCCTGTCTTATTTGAGCAGCTGAACCGCAATGGTGAATTCGAAGGCTTTACTCCGAACTACCTCCGTGTAAAGGCAAAGGCCGGAAGAGACCTTAAGAATAAGATTCTAGAGGTTAATCTCGAGTCACTAGATGGAACTGAGATCAAAGGAAGTCTGGTATAACCAATTTACTCGGTTTGATAAGTCTATTCATTTACTTTAAGTAAAATTTAGCCTGATTCTTTTTTATTCTCCCGATCAGTTTATGTCGATTTATCGGGAGAATATGATGGCAGAATTGAGAAAGTTTGTAGCACCTGAAATTATGTTTGGTAATGGGGCCCGAAAGCTCGTCGCTCAGTACGCTAAAAATTTAGGTGTGAGAAGACCAATGCTTGTTTCTGACTCAGGTGTTATTGAAGCTGGATGGGTTCGTGAAATCCGAGAGTTGTTGCTTGAAGAAGACATTGATAGTTATCTCTTTTCTCGAGTAACGCCAAATCCTCGCGCCGAAGAAGTTATGATAGGTGCCGATGAATATCGTGTTCATAAGTGCGATGGAATCATCTGTATTGGCGGAGGAAGCCCGATGGACTGCGCCAAAGGAATTGGGATTGTCGTTTCAAATAATCAGTACATTATTGATTTTGAAGGGGTAGATACTGTAACGAATCCTGTGCCTCCTCTCATTTTTATTCCCTCTACTGCGGGAACTTCTTCTGATGTTTCACAATTTTCAATAATTTCAGACCAGGCCAACAAAGTTAAAATTGCGATCGTCAGTAAAAAGATCGTACCTGATGTCGCTCTGATTGATCCTGAGGTCACAACCACTATGGATAATTATCTAACCGCGTGTACAGGAATGGATGCAATGGTTCACGGTATTGAAGCATTTGTTTCTAATGCTAGCTCTGCGATGACTGACCTTCATGCTTTGCGTGGTATCGAACTTGTAAAAAATAATTTGATTGAGACATTGAATAATCCGAATGACTTGCAACTTCGAGAGCAAATGATGTTAGGAAGTATGCAAGCGGGGCTCGCCTTTTCTAATGCCATTTTAGGTGCGGTACACGCGATGGCACACAGCCTAGGAGGATTGCTCGATCTTCCACACGGAGAGGCCAATTCTATACTTTTAGAGCATGTGGTGAATTTTAATTACGATAGAGCTCCAGAAAAGTTTGATCAGATTGCGAAAATTTTTGGACTTGATCTCAGAGGAATGAATTTACAGCAACGCAGACTGGCATTAGTTGAGGCCATCTGCAAATTTAAAGAGCAGGCCGGAATAACAAAAACATTAACAGAAGCAGGTGTTAAATCATCTGATCTACATCCTTTAGCAAAGAACGCGGTCAAAGATCCTTGTATGATTACAAATCCAAGGGATGCCGATGAAGATGATGTGGTAACTATATATGAAGAAGCGTCGTGATAGCTTAAGGGATAAACTTATTGGTCTAGGAGAGGATTCTCTCCGCAAAAGTTATTATCCTGAGCTTCAAAGAAAAGTTCTTGAGCTAGAAGAATCAAAGAAAAAAATTCTCGAAGGTTTTAATGAAAAACGCGAGTTTATGCGCAATGTTCTCCATGAACTTCGAACACCAATTCACGGAGTCAATACACTTATTTATCTTCTTCAATCAACAGAACTTGGCAAGAAGCAAAAGCAAATAGTTGAAGATATCGTCTCGTCATTGACCCGATTAGAGAATTTGATCGGTGAAATTCAGAACCTTGCTAATAGCGGTGTTTTTGGAACTGATGCTTATATTCCTGTTGCCATGAATGATCTTCTTGAAAACACGGTGTCACCAATTCTATCAAGAAAGTGTGTTAGCTTTACTGGAATAATTGAGGACGAATCAGTCGAACAAAAATTCATCGCCAAACAAGAGGAAATTACAAATGCTTTGCGATGCTTATGTGAGCATGGAACAAACTACTGTGATCAAAATGAAATTGAATTTTTAGTTCGTATTCTTTCTCGCAATGATGCAAATGTAGAAATTTCATTTGAGCTGATTCTTTTCAACAAGTTTTTAGACTCTGCTCAGATTGATCGCTTTTTATCACTTGTACAATCTGAAGACGCATCTGGAAATGCCCTTTTGCAGTCAAAGTCGATTCTTCTTGCATTCGGTGGAACCTATGAGGTCGAAGTCAGTGGTAAGGGAACAGTGTATCGCTACACTGCCTGCTTTGAGCGCTATGCTCCAGCCGTTGAATTACAGGATCTTTTAAAAACTTCCAGTACAAATCTTGTTAAGCATCATTGTTCTATTTTGGTGGTTGAGGATAATGAAATCAATCGCAATGCCATGGAAATGTTACTAGAGGATTATGAATGCGAAGTAGACATGGCAAGAAATGGCAAAGAAGGAGTGGAGCTTTTTAAAGAGAGAAAGTACTGCTTAATCTTCATGGATATTAAGATGCCTGTTATGTCAGGTGAGGAGGCGATTCAGTTGATTCGAAAGCATGAAGCGGAAAATGGAGGTCATACTCCAATTATTGCAATGACTGCCTTTGCAATGAGTGGCGATAGAGACAGATTCCTTTCTTTGGGAGCCGATGAATATCTGGCGAAGCCTTTTGATTACGATGATTTTGAAAAGTTATTGAGTAAATTTGTTAAAGAAGAAAAGGAGGCCATTTGACCTCCTTTTTTTAAGCAATTGCTCTAACTTCTAGATTCATTTGTAGATAGTTTAGTACTTTTTGAAATTCTGAAAGAGTGGGGAGCTTCCCAAAATGTGTGTTGTGTCCTGTAGAAATTGCAATGAAGTCAAAGACTTCAATTGGTGTAGACTCATCAGAGTCTTTTTCAAATGCCCTCCAATTGCTTTTTCCTGTTTGTTGATAAAAGGAGAATAAGTCTGCTAGAACTTCATCTTTCGATTTTACGCCAATACCAACGACGTCTTTTCTGTCATTGAGCTCTAGGTACCAAACTTTGTAATCATTTTTGTTTCGAGGGTGCTTGGTTGTCTCAACCGCTACTGCCATAAACATAATGTCTCCTCCTGAAAAGTGTGTGTGTGTAGGAGAATAATCCTGATCTCCTATATAAAGTATATCTTTGTAGGACCGCTCTTGCCCCTATGAAATTGTTACTTTTGCCTACACAGAGTCGTGAGAATGTAAGAAAAGAGGTGTCGACTTGGTCTCTCTAGGGACATTTTGCCATCGCATTATGCGTCAATTCGTCATAAAATAATGCTATTCATAACCTTGGAGCTTATGTGGAACGTTTAGTAACATTTTTCTTACGCAATCCTGTGCTTGTTAAAGTCATCGTGATCCTTGCATTTGCAATGGGAATCAAGACAATGATTGAAATGCCTAAAGAGGGCTTTCCCAATGTCGCTCTCAATAAAGCTGTCATTAGTACAATTTATCCCGGAGCAAGTGCCCGCGATGTCGAATACAATGTAACGATGGCCATCGAGGATGAGTTGAAGGAAGTTGACGGTATTGATGAGATCAGTTCTGTATCCAAGGAGAGTATGTCTATCATCACAATTGAAGTTGATGAGAATGAAGACGAAGCTTTTTTTAATGAAATCTACAACCAAATTTCTCAAGCTCTAGATCGCGTTGACGATCTTCCAAAAACAATTAAGGGACGACCTAAACTTGAGAAGGTAACTTCATTTGATCGTCCTATTGTTGAGATTGCAATCACTGGTGAATACTCCAAGGCAAAAGCATTTGCAAAAATTTTAGAAAATAGATTTGTCTCCCTTTCTGAGATATCAGGAGCTGAATTGATTGGCGTTCCCGATGATGAAGTAAATATTATCATCGACTCCGATAAGGCAAAGAAGCTTTACATTGATCTTCCATCTATTGTGAATGCTATCCAGCTTAGAAATGTTGAGGGAAGTGGGGGAACACTTATTCTTGATGGTGTTGAGAAAAAAGTAGTCTCCTTAACAAAATATCAGAATCTTCAAGATGTTTTGGATACAAATATTAGAATTAATGAAGATGGATCTGGTGTTAAGCTTAGTGATGTCGGTGAAGTTTTCATCACTCCAGAGGATGTAAAACTTCATGTTCGAAATAATGGGCGTGAAGGAATATCTCTTCTTCTTAAAAAGAAAAGAGGTGCTGATGTTGTTAAAACTATGTCTAAAGTTGAGCGAATTCTAGGGCAAATTGATGCTCCTAAGGGAGTTCGTGCAACTTTATTGAATGATCAATCGAGATTTACTCGCAATCGTCTTATGATTATGGGATCTAACGCTCTAATCGGTGTCATCTTAGTTGCCTTTATCTTATTCATTACTTTTGATTTTAGAATGGCCTTCTGGGTTTCTTTTGGAATTCCATTTTCTCTTATGGTTGCCTATATTTTCTTTCCTATGCTGGGGCAAACACTTAATGCCATTTCACTTGGCGGTTTTATCATTATGGTTGGTATTGTTGTCGATGATGCAATTGTTATCGGTGAAAAAATTCGAAGCAACCAAGAAGAAGGAATGGATCCCTTTGAGGCCAGCTCACAAGCTGTTGTCGTAATGTGGCGGCCTGTTTTAACTGCGACACTTACTACCATTATGGCCTTTTCGCCTCTCTTTTCTTTTGGCGGCCTTCCCGGAAAATTCATTTGGGTTATGCCGCTTCTTGTAATGCTTATTCTTACTGCATCACTATTTGAGGGATACTTTTTGCTTCCCTCACACCTCTTAGGTAAGCATCGTGGACGTGTCTCGAAAAAACCGTTTATTCATTTTCTAGAAGAAAAATATAAAAGAGCAATTGCCGTAGCAATTAGATTCCGCTTTGTTACTATCGCTATTTTCATCGCTCTTTTACTAAGCAGTGTAATCGTCGCTAAGAACTTTTTGAAAAAGGACACTTTTCCTCAAAATGCTGCTGAAGGGTTAATGGCAACAATTACTCTTCCTGTTGGAATTACTGAGAGCAAGGCAATTGAGGCGACTAAAAAGTATGAGGCGTTAATTCAAGCATTGCCTAAAGAGGAACTTATTGGATTTAGTTCTCGAATCGGTACTCACTCTGCAAACTCTACAACTGAGCGAGGTACTCAGTACAACCTTGTCCAGATCTTTATATACCTCACTCCCTTTGAAGAGCGTGATAGAGACGCTTATCAAATCCTAGATGATTTACGCCATCGCTCGAAGTCTTTAAATCATTCAAAGGTTACATTTGATGTTCAGCGAATCGGCCCCCCACTTGGAAATAATTTTGAAATCAATGTGCTATCAAAGAGTGATGACTTGAGACTTGAAAGTGTGGAAAACTTAAAAAAATATATTTCAAATATTGAAGGAGTGGTCAGTATTGATGACGATTATGTTCAAGGAAATGAAGAGTACAACGTTGTCATTGATTACGATCAATTGGCGCGAGTCGGACTATCTGTTCGCGATGTCGTTACTACTCTTAGAATCGCTTTTGATGGCCTAATTGTAACGGACTCCGTTACAGATGACGGGTTAATAGATTATAGAGTTCGCTTAAATAAGAAGTTTAGAACTAGCCACGATTTCGTAAAAAAACTTCCTGTACTTAATCGTCATGGTCGAATGATTGAACTCAAAAACGTTCTTGCAATTGTTCCGCAGAAATCTCAGGGGGAAATTCGACACCTTGATGGTGTTCGCTCGACAATGGTTTATGGAACTGTGAATAAAAAAATTACTTCCGGTGATGCCATCCATAAAGCGGTATCTGAAAAGTTTCGCGGGAGCACTGATGTCTATTACAGATTCAGTGGAGAACCTGTTGAAGGTGGAAAGATTTTTAAAGATGTGAAGCTGGGAGCGCTAATGGCGATCATTGGAGTTTATCTCATTATCGCTCTTATGTTTGGCTCATTCAAATTGCCACTAATTATCATGATCGCAGTCCCATTTGTTTTAGTTGGGGTGATGTGGTCGGTATTTTTGCACGGTTTACCACTATCAATGTTTGTTGCAATGGGATTGGTGGCCTTGATTGGAATTGTTGTAAATGATTCAATCGTTATGATCGACTCTCTTCAAAGACGAAGAAGAAGCGGGGATGTGCTAACCTTTGATCTTATTATTGAAGTGGCAAGTTCTCGTTTAAGAGCGATTCTTTTAACTACAGTGACAACTGTATTAGGGCTTTTCCCAACGGCCTATGGACTAGGTGGATATGATATTTTTATTTCACCGATGTGTTTGGCCATGGCCTATGGACTGCTCTTTGGAACAACAGTTGTTCTCTTTTTGGTTCCTACACTTTACTCTTTTGTGATGAAAGGGGATTAAGTCCTTAATATTAAAGATATTGTGCGGTGGGTAGATTTTACAGCGGAGATAGGATTGTCTCCGCTTTTTGTGTATAACTTCGTAAAATAATGAGGTTTTATGAAGTTTGTATTATTTCTTTTTGCGGTTGGACTTGTTCGATCAGCATTTCCATCGCCAATTCCAAAGGCCATTTATGGTGACGACAATAGAATTGATCTGAGCTCCCATTCAGATGCAACTGTCGTTGAGCTTGGTAAATCTGTTGCCGGTATTGCTAAAAATCACCTGCTCGCGGCCACCGAGGATGGGTATTCTTTTAAACAAATGAGACTCGGTCTTTGTGAAGGGCAGAGCTTCAGAGAGCAGTTTACTCTTCCATTTTGTTCTGCATTTTTGATCGCTCCAAATGTTCTTTTAACTGCGGGTCATTGTGTTGATGAAGAGAACTTTTGCGCTAACAATAAAATTGTATTCGATTTTGATATAAGTGCAGCAGATGCGGGAAAACTTTCTCAAAAACAAGTTTTTGAGTGTGAATCTGTTTTGGCCTACAAGAATGAAAGACTGATTGATTATGGAATTATTATTTTAAAAGAATCGATTAGTGATCGTCCTTCACTTCTTTTAAGAAGAAGTGGAATGATAACTGAGAGTGAAGAATTATTTGTCATTGGCCATCCTTCGGGACTTCCAATGAAGTACGCTGATGATGGATATGTATCTTACAATTTTATTGATACATTCTTTAAAACTGATCTCGATACCTTTGCTGGTAACTCCGGTTCTCCTGTCTTCAATAAGGCCACAGGCGTTGTTGAAGGGATCTTAACTCGTGGAGATGAGGATTATGAAATTGATCGTTACAAGAGCTGCTTAAGGGTGAATAGCTGTTATCAGGTTGGGGATTACGGGTGTAGCGGTGAATCGGCGACAAGGGTTACCGCGATTAATGAATTAAAAAAAATTCTTGGTGAATAAATGAAATGGCCTTCTTAAAGAAGGCCATTTTTTTTGTCTAAATAGTATTGGTAGTCACCTTCATAAACTATAATTTGTCCATGATCCACTTCAAAAACTCTATTGGTGAGAGCGTGTAAGAAGAAACGGTCGTGGCTTACGATCATTACAGTTCCCTCATAGCGTTTAAGAGCATCAAGAAGTACTTCTCTCGATTTAATATCGAGGTGGTTGGTAGGCTCATCCAAAACTAGGAAGTTATGAGGTGTTGAGAGTAGGAACGAAAGTACAACGCGTGCTTTTTCCCCTCCTGAAAGATATTTGATTTTTTTGAAAACTTCATCTCCTTTAAAGAGAAATGCAGCGAGTAGATTTCGGATAAAACCATCTGTTGCTGTTGGTAGTTTACTTTGTACTTCATCAAAAATTGTATTTTCTTTATTGAGAACATCGAGAGTAAATTGCCCAAAGTATCCTACATCAATACTTGGACCCAAGTTTGCCTCTCCCGATGTCGCTTCTGTGTGTCCGCATAAAACTTTTAAGAATGTAGACTTACCAGCACCATTAACACCGACAACTGCAATTCGTTCTTGTCTTCTAACAGTTGCAGTTAAGCCGCTAAATACTGGCTTTGGAGTTCCATCAGAATTTTTCCATTCTTTAGATAGCTCCTTAATTACCGCAACATCGTTACCTCCACGAGGGATATCTGGAAGAAGAATACTCATTTCTTCATCGTCTTGCTGGAGCTCAACACGATCAATCTTATCTAGTTTTTTTACCCTTGATTGAACTTGGGCCGCATGTGAGGCACGGGCCTTGAAGCGAGCAATAAACTCTTCTTCCTTCTTTAGCATACTTTGTTGGCGAGAGAATTCTGCCTCATTTTGTTTCTTGCGAATCTCTTTTTCTTGAAGGTAGAAGTCATAGTTTCCTGAGTATGTTGTAACTTTCCCTTGGCTTACTTCAACAATCTTCTTCGCCACATTATTCATAAAATCACGGTCGTGGGTAGTCATCAACACTGCACCTTTGAAGTTTTTAAGCCATTCTTCGAGCCACAAAATTGTTTCCATATCCAAGTAGTTGGTAGGTTCATCCATAAGAATGAGGTCGGGTAAAAGAATAAGAACTTTTGCAAGAGCAATTCTCATTTTCCAACCACCGCTGAAATCTTCAACTGGCTTTTCGTGTTCCTCAGGTGCAATCCCAAGACCAGTTAGAATCTCTTGAGCATTTGATTCGATTTCATATCCACCAAGTTTTTCGAATTCAGTTTGATCATCTCCCATCTTTTCGAGAACTTTATTCATTTCATCAGGGTCAATTTCTGGATCGCAGAGCTTTTCTTCGTATTCTTTTAGTTTTTTTGAAAGCTCACTTACACGCTCATTTCCGTCAATAACTTCTTGCAGAGCTGTCTTGCCTCGCATCTCTCCGACATTTTGAGAGAAATAGGCGATACGAGTATTGGCCTGAATACTTACTGCACCTTCATCAGGTCTTTCTTCTCCAACAATCATTCTAAAGAATGTTGTTTTTCCTGCGCCATTTGGTCCAACCAGACCAATTTTTTCACCTTCATAAATTTGAAAACTAGCACCAGTGTAGAGAGGAGCTCCCCCCATAAATTTTGTGATATTAGATACGTTGATCATATTTCCTCTTATTAGGTTCCAATACACTTTTGGATATTCAGCGCATCATTATAACGCACTTGCACTCCAAAAGTATATTGGAACCTTTTTGAGGATAGTTATTTTAAAGCTGCTTGGGCAGCTGCGAGTCGTGCGATTGGAACTCTAAAAGGGGAACAGCTTACATAATCGAGACCTACTCGCTGGCAAAATTCTATAGATTGCGGGTCTCCGCCGTGTTCTCCACAAATTCCCAAATGTATTTTATTGTTGGTTTTCTTTCCTTCAAGCGATGCATGCTGAACGAGATGTCCAACTCCACTCTGATCGAGCCCAATGAATGGATCGCGTTTAATTAGGGCGCTGCTCACGTAGTGGGGAAGGAATTTTCCAGCATCATCTCTTGATAGTCCAAATGTCGTTTGAGTTAAATCATTGGTACCAAATGAGAAGAAGTCTGCGCTTCGAGCGATTTCACCCGCTGTGATCGCCGCGCGCGGAAGCTCAATCATAGTTCCAATTTTGTATTCGATACTGCTATCTGACTCCTCAAAAACGGCCTTGATCTCTTCTTCAACTTGCTGGCGGATTGAGCGAAGTTCACTTTCCATGGCAATGAGTGGAATCATTATTTCTGGGCTAACTTCAACTCCTTCGTTTTTACAAACGATAGCAGCTTCTGTAATTGCTCTTACTTGCATTTTGTAGATTTCAGGATAGGTAATTCCAATTCTACAACCTCGATGTCCAAGCATTGGGTTTGATTCTACCAGCTCTCTTTTTCTTGTCTTTATATCTGCTGAGCTGATGCCAATATTTTTGGCCAGTTCATCGAGTTCCACTTTGGTATGAGGTAAAAACTCATGAAGGGGAGGATCAAGCAATCTGATATTAACAGGGTGACCATTCATTACTTTAAAAATTTCGATGAAATCATTTCTTTGAAATGGAATGATTTTGCTAAGTGCATTTTTTCTCTCTTCGCTTGTTTTAGAAAAAATCATCTCCCTCATTGCAAGAAGTCTGCTCTTTTCAAAAAACATGTGCTCAGTTCTACATAATCCAATTCCTTCTGCCCCAAAATTTCTGGCAGCAAGAGTGTCTTTAGGAGTGTCCGCATTCGTTCTAATTTTTAGCGACTTGTACTTATCAGCCCACTCCATAAAGGTATAGTATTCCTTGGTGAACTCTGGGGTTTTGGTAGGAATCTCTCCCAAGTATACTTCACCTGATTTTCCATCAATAGTGAGTTTCGCTCCTTCTTTGAATTCTAGGCCTCCAATCGTGATTGATTTTTTATCTTGATTAAACGAGATATTCTCACAAGCAGAAACACATGGAACCCCCATTCCTCTTGCTACAACAGCGGCATGAGATGTCATTCCTCCACGGGCCGTAAGAATTCCTGTTGCTGCAACCATTCCATCGATATCTTCTGGGCAGGTTTCTTCTCTTACAAGTAGTGAGCTAATTCCCATCTCTTTAAACTGAATCGCTTTCTTAGACGTTAGTGCAATAACACCACTGGCCGCTCCTGGAGAAGCTGGAAGTCCTTTTGTAATAGGTGTAACTTTACCTGTAGTGTCGAGACATGGGTGTAGTAAATGATTGAGGTCTTCTGGCTCGATTCTTTTTAGTGCTTCTTTTTCTGTTATCAGTCCCTCATTTGCCATATCTACTGCAATTTTAATTGCAGCTTCCACTGATCTCTTTCCATTTCTAGTTTGCAAAAGGAATAGCTTGTCATCTTCAATGGTGAACTCGATATCTTGCATATCACAGTAGTGATTTTCAAGAATTGATCTCATTTCTACCAGCTGTTTGAAAGTTTCTGGGAAGTATTCTTCCATTGTTCTTTCATTTATATTGGTAAGATTTTTGGAAGAGTCATTGATTGGAGCAGGTGTTCTAATACCTGCAACAACATCTTCTCCTTGAGCATTTACAAGGTATTCTCCAAAGAAGGAATTTTCCCCCGTGGATGGGTTTCGAGTAAAGCAAACCCCTGTTCCTGATCTCTTGCCGAGATTGCCAAATACCATGGACTGAATATTTACTGCTGTCCCCCAGTCATGTGGGATACCATTTAAGTCACGATATTTGATTGCTCTTGTGTTATTCCATGACAGGAAAACTGCTTCCACTGCGCTCCAAAGTTGTTCTTCAACATCTTGAGGGAATGCCTCACCTGTTTGAGATAAATAGATTTCCTTGTACTGAGAAACAATCTTTTTCAACTCATCTTCTTTAAGGTCGCTGTCTTTAGTGATTTTGCGAATGGCCTTAACTGTCGTAATGACTTGATCAAAAAGGGAATGATCAATGCTTTTAACAACATTAGAGAACATCTGAATAAATCTTCGATAAGAATCCCACGCGAACTTTGCTGCATCTGAATTCTTGGCCAATGACAGTACCGTTTGATCATTGAGACCCAAGTTTAAAATAGTATCCATCATTCCAGGCATTGAAGTTCTTGCCCCTGATCGAATTGATAGTAGTAGCGGTGAAGTGGTTGATCCCAGCTCCTTACCCGTTTCCATTTCAAGCTGAATAAGTGCTCTTTTTACTTCGTCTTTTAGTTCGTTATTAATTCTTCCAAGTTTTAAGTATCCAAGACAATTTTCTGTAGTGATTGTGAATCCTGGAGGAACAGGTAGTCCAATAGATGCCATCTCCGCAAGGTTGGCCCCCTTGCCACCTAGAAGCTCTCTCATCTCCTTATTTCCTTCAGTAATTCCTTTTCCAAATAGGTAAACTCGTTTTTCCATTTTATCCCCCGATAAAGTTGAACTTATACAAATGATTAGGAAAACTTTAACGAATGTTAAAGAAATTGCAAATAAAAAAAACTTAAGGTTGAAAGATGAGGGGGAGAATTATTCTAATGAGGAAAAGAAATGACTCAAGGGGTTGGGGCTAAGTGCTTAAATTATCTAGGTTTTGGTATAAAAAAAGCGCGCCATAAATGACGCGCTGTATATCCAAAAGTGTATTGGAACCTATAGAAGTGGAGCGATTACAAGAGCAACGATACTCATAAGCTTCACTAGGATGTTCATCGCAGGTCCAGAAGTATCTTTGAATGGGTCACCAACTGTGTCACCTGTAACAGCAGCTTTGTGAGCTTCTCCACCTTTTACTTCACCTTCAATGTGTCCTTGTTCGATAGCTTTCTTAGCGTTATCCCAAGCACCACCAGCGTTTGCCATATAAAGTGCAAGAAGAACACCAGTAACAGTCGCACCAGCAAGCATACCACCAAGTGCTTCCTTACCAAGAATGAATCCAACTAGGATTGGAGCAAGAATTGCCACAAGCCCTGGAAGTACCATTTCTTTAAGTGAAGAAGTTGTTGCGATCGCGATACATCTTTCTGTATCAGGTTCAGCTGTTCCTTCCATGATTCCAGCAATTTCTCTGAACTGACGTCTAACTTCTTGAACCATTTCTTGAGCAGCACGCCCAACTGAGCTCATTGTATTCGCACCAACAAAGAATGGAAGTGTTCCACCGATGAATAGTCCGATAACAACTTTTGGGTTCATGATGTTAATTCCATCGAGCTTAACCGCTGTTGCATATGCAGTGAACATTGCAAGAGCTGTAAGAGCAGCAGAACCGATAGCGAAACCTTTACCGATTGCAGCAGTTGTATTTCCAAGAGAGTCGAGTCCATCAGTAATCTTTCTTACTTCTGGTCCAAGCTCACTCATCTCAGCAATACCACCAGCGTTGTCAGAGATTGGTCCGTAAGCATCAACTGTCATTGTAACTCCTGTTGTTGCTAGCATACCAACAGCAGCAATACCAACACCGTATAGACCAGCGAAGTAGTTAGCTGCAAAGATACCAACACAAATTAGAAGTACAGGAATGATTGTTGAATACATACCAACTGCAATACCTGCAATGATATTTGTTGCAGGACCTGTTTTACCAGCTTCCGCAACTTTCTTAACAGGAGCAAATTCACCTGCCGTGTAGTATTCAGTAACAAGACCAATGAAAAGTCCAACGAGTGAACCGATGATCATTGCGTAGTATGGTCCCATCGCGAATGGAAATTCTGTTGTGAAACCAAGTGACTTAACAACAAAATATGAACCAGCGAAAAGCGCAATCAATCCAATGATTGGAGAGTAACGAAGAGCTTGAGCTGGGTTTGTGTTCTTAAGAACGTTCATTGAAAGGATGCCAAGTACTGAAGCAAGAAGACCAACTGTTACGACAACGATTGGAAGAATTGTTGCTCCAACTGAACCTAGAGTTGAACCGATGAACATTGTAGCAATGATTGATCCTACATATGATTCGAAGATGTCAGCACCCATACCAGCAGTATCACCAACGTTGTCACCAACGTTGTCTGCGATAGTTGCAGGGTTTCTTGGGTCGTCTTCTGGAATACCAGCTTCAACCTTACCAACAAGGTCAGCACCAACGTCAGCAGCTTTAGTATAAATACCACCACCAACACGTGCGAAAAGCGCGATTGATGAAGC
Source organism: Bacteriovoracaceae bacterium (assembly GCA_965140515.1). Lineage (GTDB taxonomy): Bacteria > Bdellovibrionota > Bacteriovoracia > Bacteriovoracales > Bacteriovoracaceae > JAGLCH01. Next base: position 972,750 of record OZ223251.1, read on the forward strand.
ACCCATTGCAAAACCGTTGATTGCTTCAATTGTTGCCTGATCTTTAACAAGTAGGTAAGCGATTGCGATACCGATCAAACCAAGAGATGCAACAGACATACCCATAATTGATCCACCAAAGAAAGCAACACAAAGAGCTTTCCCTTGACCAAACTTTGCAGCCGCTTCAGCTGTTCTAACGTTTGCTTTTGTTGCGGCCTTCATTCCGATGAAACCACAAAGCATAGATAGAAGCGCGCCAGAAATGTACGCTGCGGCAGTACTAATTCCTAGGAATTTTCCTAGAAGGATTGCAACTGCGATTAGGAATACAGCAAGGATACCGTATTCTTTTTTGAGGAAGGTCATCGCACCTTTTTCGATTTTAGTCGCGATACCAGTCATTTTTTCATTTCCTGCAGGTTGCTTTGCTACCCACCAGTAGGTGGCCAGTGCAAACAGGAACCCAGCAAGCCCAATAAAAGGACTGTACTTGAGAAAGCTTAAAACACATTCCATGTCGACTCATCTCCTTAAGTTTGAGTTGTTCTGATTTATTTTTTTTATCGCCAAATATCAAATTTACGAACTTGAATGATAGTGTGTAACATTTAATAATTAAAGCGTAAAATGCAATTTTCATCATTATAGGACAGAGGTTTTTTGCTGTGCAAAATGGAACAATGAGTCAAAACAAAAAAACACTAGGGCATGTGTTATTCTCAACTGCAAAAATGGCCATTGCCACTTTTTCCAGTCGTATTCTAGGCCTTGTCCGCGAGCTCGTTATGGCCTCAATGTTTGGGGCCAGTGGAATCACTGATGCCTTCTATGTTGCTTATAGAATTCCAAATATGCTTCGTGATCTATTTGCGGAAAGTGTTTTTTCCTCCGCATTCGTTCCAGTTTTTACTGAAGTAAAAAAAGATGATCCGCAAAAAGCGAAAGGTCTTCTGTGGTCCGCTTTTATTTTGCTTGGAGTTGCAACAACTATTATATCGATATTGATTATCATTCTAGCGCCACAGTTTGTGTCCCTTTTGGCGCCTAAATTTCAGGAGATTCCTCAAAAATTCGAGATTGCGGTAACTTTGACGAGAATTATGGCACCATTTTTAGTTCTGGTATCAATTGCTGCACTTTTTATGGGGGCACTCAATACATTAAAAGTATTTTTCGTCCCTTCATTTGCTCCTGCTTTTTATAATGTGCTGATGATTGGATGTATGGTTGGGCTTCCGAATTTAATGGAGAAGTGGGGGACTCATAGAATTGTTGCTGTTGCTATCGGTGTGATTGTTGGTGGATTGGGACAGATGCTGATCCAATTTCCTCTTCTTATTAAGAAGCAGTATGGCCCTCAGGGGCCAATTGAAATTTTCTCAAAATATACGGGAAAAATTATCAATCGATTAGGGATTGGAACTGTGGGAATTGCGGCTACACAGATCAATCTATTAGTTAATACGATCCTGGCGTCATCTTCTGCAATAGGTGCTGTCAGTTGGCTTCAATACGCATTTAGAATGTTTCAGTTTCCGGTAGGCATTCTAGGTGTTTCAATTGCCGGTTCAAATTTAGTTCATTTTTCTGATGCCTGGAAAAGTGGCGAGGATGAGCGGGCGAAATTTTATCTGAAAACCAGTTACACTCTTTCATGGTTTGTAATGGTTCCTGCAATGGCCCTTCTCTACGCCATGAGTGATCAAAGCATCCATCTCCTTTTAGAGCGTGGCGCCTTTGATCGCGTAGATACTCTACAAGCTGGACTTGCTCTAAGAATGTATGTGCTAGGACTTCCTTGTTACGGACTTTATAAAATTTTTGGACCAGTTTTTTACTCATTAGATAAACCGAAATATCCGGTGGGAATTTCAATTGTTGCAATTGCTATCAATATTACTTTTTGTATTTTTCTTACTCCCATTTATGGCTTTCATATTTTGGCCCTTGGAATCTCCCTTTCAATGATCTTTAACTCACTTGTACAGGGAATCTTTTTGCATCGTCTTTTGAAGCTGGGAATTAATTTCTTTTTTAGTCTTAGAGTTTTGAAAATTTTGATCTCTGGGGTTGGGTGTTTTGTCCTCTCTAATTACTTAGCAAAAAACTTTTTCTCAATGGACGCTAGCTTTTTTGAAAAGTTGATTCGCTTTTGTGGTATCGGTTCAGTGGGAGCGATTGTTTATTTCGTACTATTACTTATGCTCGGTGAATACAAAACCATTCGCTCTTTTGTGAAGAGGCGCTAGTGAATAAACTAATTATACTCAGCTGTCTTATCTTCCTATCTGCTTGTGGCTCTATCGGTTCGAGAAGAGATATTGTTCCTGTTGATTCGAAGGTAAGAGGTGTTTCTGTTTTTGATGAAGATCATCAGCTCATTGGAAAAACCCCTTTCTTTTATGAGATGGATAAAGGGCTTTGGCAGACATTTTATTACAAGAAGGGAGATCGTGAAGAAAGTCTCAACTTTTTATGTCGGATCAACTGGAGTGAGTCTATTATTCCTAATCTAATTCCCGCTCCATTTTTTCCTATTGGGACTGCAATCTCGGCAGGATTTTTTGCGATTGATGGAACCACAGGAGATGCTTTTCGCTGTAAAGATAAAATTCTTATTGATGATGAGTTTGATACTAAATCTAAATATAAAAGAAAGATTTTGGTTCTTCCTATTAACACCGATGATCCAAAAGATTCCTACGAACTCATTAAGCTTTATGTAAAGAAGAATCAATTAGAAAGCGAAGTTATCGATCTCGCAGAGACTGAAGAAGTTTTAACCTATTTTGGAATCGATGGAGATAGCTTAAAAGAAGTTTCTTCTATTCCCAAAGATCATCTCTACGAAGTTGCATATCGGCTCAAGGCCACTCATGTTCTCTTTCTTAAATTGAAAGACAAAAAGCTAATTCCTCAGATGCGAGACTTGTTTTCAGGTTCACTTACTGCTGAGGAGCTGAAACCCTTTCCTGTTCCAGAGCGTTTTTTTAAAGAAGAAGGAATTTTAAAAAAAGTTGGAAAGTATTTTAACCTGCTACCCAATAGCTTAACTCTTTCTTACTTAGCGGCCCAGAGCACTGAGAATAGATTTGAAAAAGATGCTCAGCTTCAAAAACATCCCAGTACTCTGCCTATTCTTTTTTCGATGTGGGGATTGACTAATATTCGAAATCCCAGACAATTGCGTCCGTGGGATTATGAATTTAGTGTAGGTCCTTCACTTGAAGCTCCAGCTTTTCGTTATGAGCATGATAACTATTGGATCAATGCCCAACGCTATGGTCTCATGATTGAACCCAGCTTAACTTTACACTCCCCATTTGGGGCATTAGTTGCCTCTATTGGTTTTGGCCCCAGTTACTCTTATGCCGATGATAGTGATGGTGTCGCCTATAGAGAATTCAATCTTTTTAGTATAAAGACTGGTGTTAATTATTACGTTTTTTTTAAAGAGAGATACTTTTTCAAGGTTGGATTAAATAGCTATGCGATCAATGACAGAGAACTTGGCGACAGAGTTACAAATACTGTCACTCAAACCACTCTTTCTCTAGGTTATTACATCCCCCATTTGAAGGGGAAATTGCGATATCTTATGCCATTTTAAAAAGTATCGCTTGTGTCATGGGCGGGAAGTGGGTTATCATCGTAAGTGAATATAATAATTAAGGAAGATATATGAGAACGGATTTCGAAACACTTAAGGCACTTGCCAGCTATACTTTGAATAATCTGAAAGAAAAAGATCTTATCGAGTTTGGTATGGATACTCGTTTAGATCTAATCGATGCTCTCGCCACTGAACTTGGTGTAAGCTTCGCGACTGACGAAGACATCAAGGCCCAAGCGATTGAAGAGATCGAAGAAAATATGGGTGATCTTCTTCCAGAAGACATCACTGAAACTGAGGTTTACAACCACGCTAGAAAAGAGATTATTAAATCTTTTGAAAACGAAAAAATCGCAGGTCTTTACCTCGTTGAATCCCTTCATAAAGTTTCTCACCGCGTGAAAGACTTCTTGATGAACTGTGATTATATTGAGGATGTTTACGGTACTGATGAAGAGATTATCTCTTTCTTGGTTGCTAAAATTAGAAACTTCTCAATAAAAAGAGGCTAATCTTAAAATTCAATTAAATATTTTTAGGCCCGGGCTTTTGTCTGGGCCTTTTTATTTCAGGCACTTAACTTCTCTAAGTCAAAGTTTTCAATAAGCTACCCATCAAATGTTAAAGTTTTTAATCAGGTTTTCCGATTAGTCATAGGAATAAGTAAAAAAGTGCGAGTATCCGTCATTAATACTCGGGCACTTTTTAAATTGGAGTAAAGCTTATGACTGGTTTTAAAAAGATTGCAAAGATTGGTTTGACCACGGCTGCATCGATTGCATTGAGTTCTTCGGCGTTCGCTCAGAATTACGATAACTGTACATCAATCGATCAGTATGAGTTCCCGCAGCACTACAAAGCGTGCCTAGCAGTAGAGATGGCCGGGGGATCAAATGCTCAGATCGACTGTTTTGAATGTCTCTTTGAGCAGAAGGAAGAAACCAATCCTTGGCTAGAGGCCCTAGGTATTGTGGCTGAACCACTGGCATACGTTGGAGTAAACTGGCTGTGGGCTGATGCATACGAAGATACCAACAAGGCTTGGGCCAAAAGTTATGCTGCAGGTTATGAAGCATGTACCAATCAGTTTAATACCTACACCAATTATCTCAATGAGCGTGGAGCAAACCCTCTCGCGGCAGATGATGCAACAGGTTTCACCAGTAGTTGTAATGGTATTGCTGCCAGTGCTTATACTGGAATGGGTGGACTATGGGGATCTGGTTATGGTCTAGGAATGGGGAATAGCTTTGGCGGAAGCGGTTACTCAAATGGATTCCTCGGCGGAATGATGGGGCCAAATTATGGCTACTATTACGGTGGCGGAATGGGCGGAAACAACGCTTTAGGCGTTGGATTGGGTCTTGGTCTCGGAATGCTTAATGGATCTGGAATGTACCCAGGAATGGGCGGCATTGGCGGTGGAATTAATATTGGCATCGGTGGTGGTCTTGGTTCTGGAATGGGTGGAATGTACCCCGGCATGGGCGGTATCGGAATGGGTGGAATGTATCCAGGCATGGGCGGTATCGGCATGGGCGGAATGTACCCAGGTATGGGCGGCTTAGGCGGCGGAATTAATATCGGAATCGGCGGTGGTCTAGGAGCAGGATACCCTGGAATGGGTGGTATCGGCATGGGTGGAATGTACCCAGGAATGGGCGGAATCGGCGGTGGTATCGGAATCGGTGGCGGAATTGGAATGCCTGGAATGGGTGGCGGCATCGGTGGAATTGGAATGCCAGGAATTGGTGGTGGAATTAGCATCGGCGGTGGTATCGGAAACGGTATGGGCGGAATCGGTGGAATGTTCCCTGGAATGGGTGGAATTGGCGGTGGAATTAGCATCGGTGGTGGCCTTGGAAATGGAATGGGTGGAATTGGCGGAATCGGAGGTCAATTTGGAGTTCCTGGTTATACTGGTGGAATGTACTACCCTGGACTCGGTTGGGGCGGAGCTGGAGTTGGTGGCCCTGGTATGATCAACGGAGGAATGGGAGTAGGAACTAGCCCTTGGAATAATGGAATGGGCAGTTACTGGAACAGCACTGGTGGCTGGGGATCAGCTGCTAATTCTAACTGGCAGTCTCAGTACAGCCAATATATGCAAAGCATGCAAGCTCAGTATCAGCAACAAAATGATCTTTATTCAAGAGCTCAAGGGAATGTCGCTGGTAATGCAATGGCCGATCAGGCCTTACAGCAAAACTACAATGCTGCGCTTGGAAGTCTTTACACTAATGCTTCTGCGAACTATGGATCTGTTCCATACGGAATGGGTGGAATGCAAGCTTACTTCGGTGTAGGAGCTGGAGCTGGTTGGAACTAATCTAAATAAAGCTAAAAGAATAAAAATGGGCCTCCGTTTGGAGGCCCTTTTTTATTTGTTATGGACTAAAATTTTATTACCAGTTTTGAAGAGGATATCGATTTTGTCCGCTTCGAGAGTTGCTTCAACAATCCCCATCCCAAATTTGGGGTGATCTACGAGATCGCCAATTTCAAATTTTGTACGTGGAGAGTACTTTTGTGATGCTTTATCACTTTCATTAACATCAGTGAGCCATTTATTTTGAATTTGCTCTGCTTTAGCGCTTGCAGACTTTCTTCCACCTGTTTTAGATGAAGTTCTTCGCGTTGGAGTCAACTTTTTTGCTCCAGCGTTAGGATCCTTGAAGGTGTGTACCCCTTTACAGGTGTTGCACATCACTTTTCCTACTGTGTTATGATCTTTCATAACAATAATAGTGTGAGAAAGTGATAATTTACATTTGTTGCAGTAAGAGAGAATGTCTTTACCTGCGGCCAGTTGAGACATGATAGAACCTTTTTTTAATGTTAAACTTGAAGCTACAAGGTTATTGAAAGAATGGATTAAAGTAAAGGGATCATTTTTTCCATGAAGAAAGAGCAATTATTACAAAAAGCCAAAGATTTGCCGACTAAGCCGGGTTGTTATCTAATGAAAGATAGCAGAGGGGAGATCATTTATGTGGGGAAGGCTAAATCCCTTAAGAGTAGGGTCTCTAGCTATTTTAATAACTCAGAAAAGACTCCAAAAACACAGATCTTAGTAGGTCATATTGTTGATTTCGATTTCTTCTTGGCCGCATCTGATGCCGAAAGTTATGTTCTAGAAAATAATCTGATAAAAAAGTATTCCCCAAAATACAATATTAGGTTAAAGGACGATAAGTCGTATCCTTACGTCTTTCTGGATTTAGCGGCCTCCTTCCCACGAATTGAGTACAAAAGAAAATTTAAGCGCAAAAAAACAATGGAGATATTCGGTCCTTTTACAACGGGTAGTAATATCAAAGAGGTTGTAAAGTTATTGCGAAAGCTATTTTATATTCGTGATTGTTCTGACCATCAGTTTAAATCGAGAAAAAGACCTTGCTTGCTCTTTCAGATGGGGCAGTGCCAGGCCCCTTGTGTAAAGAAGGTGACTAAGGAAGAGTACGCGAAGAATGTTGATAAGGTGATTAATTTCTTTTCAGGAAAACCTGAAGTAGTGCTTAATGACCTAGATAGTAGAATGTACCAATTCGCCGAGAATGAAGAATTTGAGAAGGCAGCTTCTATTCGCGACTCTATTCAAATGCTCAATGAGTTTATTAATCAGTCTGTTCAGCAAAACGCTGAGGATTTAAAAGGAGAAAGATCGATTGATGTCATCGGTATTTTTAAAGGTGATGAAGAAGTTGAACTCTCTTTCTTTATTGTTAGAAATGGACTTCTGCTGGGGAGTAAGAATTTTAGTTTCAGCTCTCTTCTAACTGATGATCTCGATGAAGAAATCGAACGCTACCTACTTCAGTACTACGAGAAGACCAATGATTCTTTACCTAGTCGTATAGTTTTTCCTTTTAATAAAGAACGAAGAGAACTATTTGGAGAGGCGCTAAATCTCATTTTGAAAAATAAGGAGATGGGCAAGGTTCAGCTTTCGGGAAATCAGGGAACTTTTAAGGCCATTGCTCACCTGGTTCATGATCAAGCTGTAGAGCACCAACGCATCCGTTTATCTCATCAAGAGTCGCTATTTTCTGGGCTAAAGCGCCTTGGAGAGCTGTTGGGGATGAAAGAACGTCCTGTGGTTCTTGAGTGCTATGACATCGCTATTTGGAATGGAAGCTCTCCTACTGCATCACAAATTGTCTTTCATGAAGGAAGACCAGATCGATCCCACTACCGCCACTATCACTTGGAAGTGAGAGAAGAGGGGAATAATGATTTTGAAATGATGAAGGAAGTTCTGGCGAGAAGAATCCCCCATGGAAATCTCCCAGATGCTTTCATTGTGGATGGAGGAAAAGGGCAGGTTAGCTCTTTTATGGCCGTGCTTGAAGATTTAAAGATAGATATTCCGGTGGCAGGGATAGCAAAAGAGCGAACAAAGAGTGACTTTAAATCTAAAGATATTGAAAAGAGCGAGGAGCGACTTGTTATTCCGGGACGCAGTAACTCCTATCCTCTGAGAAAGGCACCAGCGCTGTTTAAAATTTTAGTTGAAATGAGAGATGAGGCCCATCGATTCTCAAGAAGGCTCCATCATAAGACAGAGCTCAAACGAGTTATTCCGGGCAAAAAATAGTATTAATTTAAGACGTGTATTTTCTTTTTAGATCCGCTACCACATTCTGGACAACGAGCAGACTCCTGAACTACTAGATTCTTATAATCTGACATATGGGAGAAGATCAGTTTTGCTCCACAGATCTGGCAGTCATCGATCTGCTTCTTAACTTGCTTTGCATCACCGTAGTACTCTTCAAATTTTTCGAACTTGAAATCAGTATAGTTATTGAGTGCCATTTCTTTTCCTTAGTCTCCCAATTATTAAACCGTCCATATAACTCTTCGGGGTCTTTTTGCTTTTGTTGAAAGAATCTTCATTAATCTTTTGATTGGGCATTTTTTTTCCCATGCATATTTTTCCTTAGTAAAGCAAGGGGTTCTAATGGACTAATAGGGTGATAGACGTTATTCTAGTTCTCTATGAAAGACCTTTTTGATCGCTTAAGAGATACCGAGAAAAAGCTCGATTCAGGGGAGCATGAGTTCAATTCTTGCTTTGAATCGGCCCTTTTCCCAATGCCCCCATGGGAGATTGAAATTCCTCAGATTGAGGATTCAATTCCTAGTGATTCGAGCGAAAAACTACAAACATTTAAGTCTCTTGAGAAGTTTGTTGAGGATAGCACCTCAAAGCAAGCTCTTGACTCTGAGGAGAAGAAGGTAAGCTTTCCTGGTGGAGAGATTGCTGTTGCAATCACAGGTTGTGAAATTGTGCATCTATGCGATGGGCCGGCTCCAGAGCTATCAGAATCCCCAGTTCTTGCTGTTTTTCTCGGTGATTTAATGGCACAGGGGGGAGATGATGAAAAGATTGAAGAGATTAATGGGACTTTGACCCGCATGATTAGCGCTATGAACTTCTCTCCTGAAGAATTTGAGAGAAGGCCAAGTCCTTTCGCTACTTCATAGATGAGAATGATACTGAAAAAGAGCAAAATCGGTCCATTGATCGATTCTTTAACTATATTTTATAAATATCAAAATCAAAGTCGTTTCTGACCTTTGGTGCTCTCGATTCTAGATCTCTAATTGGGAAAAAGAGAGAGATTTGGCCAGGATTCATGGAAAATTCATCCAAAAAGAGATGAAGTTCTCAGATGGGACTAGTTATTCCTTTAAAATTGTCCCTGTCTTTCATCCCGAATATCTCAAGGTTAATCCCAATATGAGGAGAACTACTTGGGAGGATCTTCAAGGGGTTATGAGATTTTTTGGAAAACTCTAAAATTACTTGAGTAATCTTATGCGTGACGTTAAAATAGTTTAGTCGACATGTAAGTCGATGGGTACCAATCCATGGAGAGGAGTGGACTTGCTAAGGAATAGTTTGAAAATACTATCTGCAATGATTGCAACTATATGCGTTGTTTCTAACGTGTATGCCGCGACTAAAACACCAAAAATTCGTGTTCGAATTGCAAAAAATATTCAGCAGGTTTCAATCTCTGGAATGGATCTCAATCGCAAATTTATCTCTAATAGCACTTCTAAACACTATGCTGGCCGTAAGAGAATCAAGTTTAACTGCAATAACATTGATTACAAAAAGCTCAAGTCGAAAGGTGCGCTTAAACTGGTTGAAATTGCCTCTGATACTGGACTTGTCACTTTTGGGAAGGATAAGTATCGAGGGAAAATCTTAATCACTACTTCCGATGACTTTAAGAGTTGTGATGTTATTAATGAAGTGGATATTGAGAGCTACATCAGCTCACTTCTTTCTAAAGAGATGAATGGGACGTGGCATTTAGAGGCCCTTAAGGCCCAAGCTGTAGCTGCGAGGACCTATGCCATTTATAAGATCAGGCAGCGTCAGTTTGCAAAGAAAAGAGGAATCATCCAATTTTATGACATTGAGAGTTCTGAAAAACATCAAGTAGGTGGTCAATTTTTTGATGCCACAATCAAAACATTCGATGCGGCCAGAGCAACTCGTGGACAAGTTTTATTGACTAAGAAAGGTAATCTAACAGAGACTTTTTTCCACGCGGGATGTGGAGGAACGACTAAAAGGCCAGATCAAGTGTGGAGCAATAAAGTTGAGGGGTATGTGTCAGTTGATTGCCCATTCTGCCAGCACTCTGATAAGCAATCTTATATTAAAAAGATTTCACAAAAGCGGTTTAAAGAGTTTTTAGGTTGGGTTTCAAAAAATCATATAAGATCCAATTGGAAAAAAATTAGTAAATTTATTATTGCTCCTGATCGCTTAAAGAATAGCAAAATGAGAATCTATGTTGAGGGCAAGGCCTACATTTTAGAGAAGTCATTACTGCGTCGTTACTTTGGGAGGTTTACGGTTCCTTCAAATAACTTTGTGTTGTCACAAGATGATGGTACCATTGTTGTTATCGGTAAAGGGCATGGTCACGGTGTAGGGATGTGCCAATTAGGCGCGCTCTATATGGCCAGAAGTGGTCGTGCGTATAACGAAATTTTGGAGCACTATTTTCCAAACCACTCATTAAAAAAGATTTTTAAATAATGTATTTCCGCAGATTATTTATATTTTGCTTGCTTCTTATATCCAACGTGACTTTTGGCTATACCGTTTTGGTCGACCCAGGTCATGGGGGAGAGGATCAAGGTGCTAGTGGCTACTACTTCAAGAAACTGCCAAGTGGTAAGTTGAAAAAAGTCTTTGTTCATGAGAAGGACATTACCCTCCAGATCGCAAAGCGAGTATTTCAGAAGCTTAAAGATAAGCGCTATAAGGTTTTTCTAACTAGAAGTATCGATCGTACCGTGACCCTTCAAGGGCGCGCAGATATTGCTGATCAAGTTCAGGCCGACCTTTTTATTTCAATTCACCTCAATTCTGCCTTTAGTAAAAAGGCCTCTGGGATTGAAACATACTATTTGGATAATCACACCGATGCTGCTGTTAAAAAAGTAGAGGAGATTGAAAATAGGATGCTTAAAGGTGAAGAATTAGTTATTCAGCAAATTCTAATCGACTTGGTCGTTGAGCGAACTGCAAAAACTTCAAGAACATTGGCAACCACTATTCATGATCAGCTTCTCTCAAAAGTTGCTAAACCTTACTCAATGAAAGATCGACAGATGAGACCTGGGGTTTTCTACGTTTTAGCTCTTTCAAAAAGGCCTGCAGTACTTCTTGAGGCCGGCTTTATGTCGAATGAGCGAGAGTTATATAAAATGACGACAGCGCGATTCCAAGAACGATTTGCAGCTGCTGTAGTTGAAGGGATTGATCGCTTTATGCTTAAAAAACACAAAGATCGTCCAATTCTTTTTTAGATTCCATCCAATAAGTAAAAAGGCCTGCTAAAAAGCAGGCCTTAATATATGTTCTGATGTTTTCTAGCGTTTAATTATGGCGTTACATTTACTGGGAAGAATGTAGTTGGTCCAAACCAGCTTTCGGAGTAGTAACTTGATGAGCTTAGTAATACCGAAGTATTTTTTGCAGCTAAGATTGTTCCCATCCCACTTGAAGTAGTGTCTCCAAGAGTGATTCCACTTGGTGTGTGAAACGCTTTAATTGGTCTACTTGTTGTAAGTGAACTTCCGTATGGACACATTGAAAGTGTTACATAGTACCCACTATTTGTTTTACTCACAATCATGATATCCCCAAAGTTTGAGAGACCAATATAAAACTGGAGTACATTTGATGATGGATAGCTGATCGCACTTTGTTGGTTTGATACCAATGTATTGGTGCTGTGTACCGATGCAGCAAAATGAACATCTGGTAGTCTCGCCCCATTACAAGGTCTGAATGAATCCGTCTGTGACTTGATATTACTGATAATTGAACTGATCGACCCACTGGTCACTGTTCCATTTGACCCAGACCATGTACCACCGCTGGTGAATGTTCCCTGTGTCGTTTTATTTTCACTTCCACATGATGCGAGAAGTGAAGCTGCCAGTAATAAAACTACAAAATTTAACGCTCTGAATGCCCACATGGCCATCTCCTTAAACAAAGTTAAGTCTGGGTGTTACCCCACTACAAGATACTTATCGGACAAAATAGCTATAACTTTAACGATTAATCCTAATAATTTACCCACTTTCGAGGGTGCAATAAGTTCCCGGAGACTAGTTATCAATAAATTTGATACAATAGAGAAATATAAACGCGATTTCGGATAGATAGAATGAGATTTTTGAAAGATTTTTGGAAAATTATTAAACAAACATTACGCGATGATGCCGCTGCATTTCGTTTTTCTGTTGGCATTAAAATGCTTGCAATTGTTATTATAACGTTAGGGCTTTGTCTCACCATGACATTTCTTTTTCTAAAAATTAATCTCCTCTTTTTTGAATCCAATGGCTTCCCAAAAATGGGAATTCTGGCGGAGGCATTTTACGATAGAGCATTTTCTTCACTTGGAAACTATGCCATTCCACTGGGACTTTTCTTAATAGTAAACTTTTTTATTGGGATCTATATTGCAGAATTGATGCTAAGGCCTTTTCAGATTGTAGCTAAATATTGTGAAAATAAAGTGGAGGGGAAGCCTGCTAGTTATGATCCTGGGTTTTTCTCTGACCTGCGCTTGTTAACAGGCTATTGTGATCTCTTTTTTAATCTCGCAGAGTCTGCTGAAATAAATAAAAAATTTGTTCCAATGATTGTCCCTGAAAGATTTAAAAGTGTTCACAGACCAGTTTTTGAAAGAAGCTTTTTTCTTCACTACAGCTCTTTTATTTTGATTACTGCGATTTGTACTGTGTTCGCTCTCCATGGAGTTTTTTCCGAGGTGTATGAGAACATCATTTCAATGGCCGTTGGTTTCTTGACACAAAAACAAGAATTAGAGGCCTTCTTTTCAGATCAATTTTCAATTTTCAGTTGGATTATTTATGTGGTGCTATGTACTCACTTCATGTTGTCCATTTTATTGACCTTTAACCTCTACTCGAAAGTATCAGCACCTGCTTTTGCAATATTTTCGACTTTCAGAACATTCACCAAAGGGAATTATAACGCAAGGGTTCATCTCATCGGCTCCTATTTCTTAAGACCAGAGTGCCGAATCATCAATAAATATCTAGATGACCTTCAAAAGCGTCTCACTTAAAGTGAACTCTATTTGATTTTTATTCAAACCAACTTATAATGTTTGTACGTTATTAAAAAAAGAATCAGTCTAACAAAAGGATATTTTTTATGAAGATGATTAAGATTGTAGCATCATTTCTTGTCCTGGCATCACTCGTAGGATGTGTGTCAGAGAAAGATATTAAAGAGATGCTAAAAAAAGACCCAACGATTTTAACAGACGCTATTAAAGCAAACCCGAGCGTGATTTTGAACTCTCTAAGAGAAGCTTCAAAACTTGCTCAAATGGAAGAAGCAAAAAATCGTCAAAAGCAAGAGCAAGAAGAGCTAGAAAAATCAATGGACAACCCACTACAACCAGCACTTGATAAAGGGGTTGCTGCTTTAGGTCCAGAGAATGCTCCAATCGTGCTTGTTGAATACTCTGACTTTGAGTGTCCATACTGTGCACGTGGATTTAATACTGTTCAAACTCTCAAAAAGAAATACGGAAACAAAATTCGATTCGTATACAAGCATCTTCCACTAAGCTTTCACCCAAATGCACGTCCTGCTGCTGCATACTTTGAAGCGATCAGAACAGTCAGTGATGAGCTTGCATTTAAATTCCATGATCTACTTTATGGAAACCAACAAAATGTTAAAGCGCTTGAAAAATCTTTCAAGGACTTCGCTAAGAAGAATAGACTTAACGCTTCAAAGCTTGCAAAAATTGCGAAGTCAGAAAAGGTTCAAAAGAAGATTGCAGCTGACGAAGCTGAAGCTCAAAAGTTTGGTATGAGAGGTACTCCTGGATTCATCATCAATGGTGTTCCTGTAAGAGGTGCTTATCCTGCTCAATACTTTGAGAAAATTATCTCGACTCTAAAAGAGAAGGGAAAACTTAATCTATAATTCAGTTTTAGATTTTTAAGTGATAAGAGCGCCGGCAATATTTGCCGGCGCTTTTGTTTATATAAGGGAAAACCGTCAAAATATTGAACTTACCTTGAGAAAAATTAATTTTGAGTTTATCCTTTAGTTAAGTAGTATGGACTACGAATTTTATGTGAATTGGAAAGATATGATTAATGAAGAAGTTTACTCCCACATTCCCGGTCTGAAAAAAGTTAAGACTGTGTCCTCTGTTCCAGAGGAAGGGCAAGGGCTTTCTGATTTGGCCAAAAGAACCTGGGGTGTTATCTCAAAAGAAGATGTTATCAAGTCTCTTTGCTATGATCTCAAGCAGTTACTTGAAGATCATGATGTTACTGAAATGGTAAAAGGGATTTTTAGCGTTGAAAGTAATCTTTCGCTAGTTCTTGAGTCCTATGAGGGAAATGATGTCTCCCTCGATCGCTTTTTCAGGAATTTATCTCCTATTTTGCTCCAAGCACTTTATCAAAACACAGCTCATCTTGTAGATACAGAATTGGTCATTCATGAGTGGATGGAAGCACTTCGTATTGCAGTAGAAGATGAGTTTTATTTTTGGCAAGAGCTTCTTTTAGAAGTCTGATTTTTTTACTCAAGTATAGGTGCGATTTGGCACCGTGCTTCTGCGAAATCAATAGTGTCAAAATTCCAACGGTTTTCTGGAACATTTTGCCTTTTTTCCTCTTTCTCACTTGATTGTGGCCCCCATGAAATGTATAATTTTTGACATAAGCACAACTTCACGGCAGAGGTTGCAGGCTTTTTGATAAAAATACCAGGATGGTGAATTAATGGCCGAAGAAGATACAAGTCCAGAGACCGAATCGTTCCAACCTAAGACAGGTCCTGCTAAGAATCCATTAGTTGCAATTATGTTGATCTTGAACTTTTTGTTCATGATTGCTCTTGCGTATCTTCAATACGTTGGTCACCAAAAAATTATTAACACTCCATCTGTTCAAGACGTCGTTAAAAGCGAAATGAAAGCGATGATGGGTGATGAAGATCAAGCAAAAACTGGTGAGGCAATTAAAGATGATGGAATCCTATTTCCACTTGAAGGGTTTACTGCAAACCTCGCTCAAGGAGATGGACCACGTCGTTACCTCAGGATGAATGCAGTTTTAAAATTCAGCAAAGAGTCTAATGAGGAAGAATTTAAGGCAAGAAAGCCACAAATTCGTGACTCAATTATTGGAATTGTAAACTCCAAGAGACCAGCTGATTTGTTAAAGCTTGAAGGCAAGAATTTTCTCAAGGAAGAGATTAAAGCAGCGATTAATACGTTCTTAGTCGATGCTGCGGTAATTGATGTTTATATTATCGATTTCCAGGTAATTTAATTCGTTATTATCCCAGGAGGGGATTATGGCACAGGTACTTAGTCAGGATGAAGTTGATGCGCTCTTAAATGCTGTTAACGATGGTGACGTCGATGAAATGATGGACGCCGACGGAGCAGATTTTGATACGGGCGATGACGCTGATGAAAATATTCAGCCCTATGATTTAACTAATCAGGATAGGGTTATCCGTGGGCGAATGCCTATCCTAGAAATTATCTATGAACGTTTCATTAGACAATTCCGTGTGTCGTTATCGAACTCTCTTCGTAAGATTTCTACAATCTCTATGATTTCAACCGATCTTTTGAAGTTTGGAGAGTTTGTTAACACACTCCCGATTCCTTCTTGTATGTGTATCATGAGGTTCAATGAACTTCGTGGTCCAGCACTACTTGTATTTGAGTCAAAACTTGCCTACGCAATTATCGATTCATATTTTGGTGGAACAGACAGACCTTTTACAAAAATTGAAGGGAAAGAATTTACACAGATTGAGCTTTCTTTCATGAAGAAAGTTATGGATATGGCCATCAATGACTTAGAAGAGGCATGGTCTCCAGTTCATCGTATTGATGCACAGTACATTAGAACAGAGATCAACCCACAGTTCGTTGGTGTTGTGCCTCCATCAGATGTAATCATTGCGACAACTCTTGAAGTTGAATTTGAAGCTGCATCTGGAACTATCATGATTGTTGTTCCTTATTCAACGATTGAACCGATCAAGCAAAAGCTTTCATCAAGTTTCCAAACTGATAATGACATCGCTGATACTATTTGGACAACTGCGATGAATGCACATATTCGTGAAACGGACGCCACACTTGTTGTTAAGCTTGGTGAAGCTGTAATGACTGTGGGTGACTTATTGACTCTTGAGAAAGGTGACATCATCCCTCTACAGCAAGAAGCATCGGGTGAGGTATCACTTGAAGTTGAAGGTGTAGAGAAGATGAAGGCACTAATTGGAACTTACAAGGGTAGTAGAGCAATTCAAGTAACAAGAGTATTGGAGTCAGATGTAACGACTGCAATGGCGAAGGGAGAATAGAAATGGTAGATGATCAAATGGATTCAAAAGTAGATGCTGAAATCGTTAATATCTCTGGAATCGCTGATGAAATCAAGGCCGGAGATGATGCTCTTAATAAGCTTAAGGTACAAAACTTAGATTTTATTTTAGATATTCCACTTAAAGTGACAGTGGAGTTGGGAAGAACCACAGTTGTTGTAAAGGATTTACTTCAGTTGGGACAAGGTTCTGTATTGGAACTCGATAAGCTTGCAGGTGAGCCACTTGAAATTCTTGTGAATGGAAAACTTGTAGCGAAAGGCGAAGTTGTTGTTGTTAACGAAAAATTTGGTATTCGTTTAACTGATATTATCAGTCCAATCGAGCGTATTGAAACTCTAAATAAGTAATAGGATTTTACTATGAAGGGAACAAAACTAGTATTAACTTCAATCTTGGCATTAAGCATGAGCACAGCAGTTTTTGCAAAGGCAAAAATCACTGGTGTGAGTATTGAGGATGTAAAAAGTAATCGTGCAAACATTGCGATTAACTTCGAGGGTAACTTTAATGGTAACCCAGAGATTTCAACTCGCGATGGTATTTTGCAGGTTGCGATTCCTGACTCGATTGTATGGCCTAAGATCGAAAAGAATGTGAAGCTTGGCCAGGTTCAATCTACACTGATGGCCTATCAGTACAATAAAGAACTTGTTCGTTTTAGAGCTCTAATCCCTTATTCTCTTGTAGAGAGAGAAAAGGAAATCAGTTTGAGTATGAAAGACGGGCAGATTGTAGTTTCATTCCCTGTCATCGGTAAGCAAGTTGTGAAAAAAGTTGCTAATAACCGCGCTCCATCTGTCCTTAAAAAGCCAGAAGCAGTTACAAAAGTAGCGTCAAAAAGCGCAAGTGACTATGATGAAAGCTACCTTCAAACATTGCTAAACGATAAGAAAGTAGCTCAGAAAGATAAGGCACTATTTCCTAATAAGGAACTTGCTGAAGACAAAGTTGCGATGGCCCTTTCTGGAACTGAAAAACCAAATAACGGAGCAGATATGGCGTTCATGACAATGGCGTTTAAATTTACAGGCTTTTTAGCACTTGTACTTGGATTGTTTTTCTTGATTGTTAACTTATTTAAGAAGGGAGTCATGAAAAAGGGAAGACTTGGTTTTCTCAACAATACAGAGGTTGTAACTGTTTTAAATACAACTTATGTCGGTCCAAAGAAGAGTTTGATGCTTGTAAAAGTTCATAAGCAAGTATTCCTTATTTCTAACGATGAAAAAGGAATGCACTTCCTCTCAGAGGTTAAAGATACAAACGGTTTGTTGAAAGAGGGTGAACAATCAATCAGCGGGGAAAACTTCGACACTAATTTAGGTCTTGCTGAAGTTGAAAAGAAAGAGTTTAGACTAAAAGAAGTATCAGAAGAAAATGTAGAAGAAGAGTCCGAAGAAAGTAACAGTAGTTTGGCCAGTTTTCTCGACGTTAAGCCTGTGATTGATCAAGTAAAACTATCTGATCAAATAAAAAATAAGGTCAAAAATCTAAAGGCATTGCAGTAGATGAGAAAAATTGAAAAGATTCTAAGTGTTTTAAAATACGGGATACCAGCAGTTTTACTGCTGGTATTTCCATTTCATACCTATGCTCAAAGTGCAAATCTTCCGGGATTATCCGTTAATTTTGGGCAAGGAGCTGATCTTGTAGATTCGATCCAGGTCGTTCTACTTTTTACAGTTATCTCGCTTGCGCCAGCTGTTTTGATCCTTTGTACATGTTTTACAAGGATTATTGTTGTGCTCTCATTCATGAGGCAAGCAATTGGTACACAGAACTTGCCACCAAATCAGTTACTGATTGGATTCGCCCTTTTCCTAACTTTGTTTGTTATGCAACCGACTGGAACTGCTATTTATAACAATGCGGTTTCTCCATACATGAAAAAACAAATTACAAGCGTTCAGGCGATTAAAGTAATTGAAGTAAACATTAGAGCTTTTATGAACAAACAAGTTCGTAAAGCTGATATTGGCCTTTTCTACGATGTGACTGGAAAAAAAGCACCACAAACCATCGATGATGTTCCAATTCATTACCTAATCCCTGCTTTTGTTATTTCAGAACTTAAAACTGCATTTCAAATTGGTTTCTTGCTTTATATACCATTTTTAATTTTGGATATGGTTGTGGCCTCCGTTCTCATGGCAATGGGGATGATGATGCTACCTCCTGTTGTAATTTCTCTTCCATTCAAGCTTCTACTATTTGTATTAGTGGATGGATGGCAACTTGTAACAGGGTCTATCCTCAGATCCTTTAATTAGGAGTAGACAATGAATAATGATTTTGTAATTGATATCGCTGGTCGCGCCATTAAAGTTGCTTTAATGATCTCATCTCCTATGCTACTTGGAGCTCTTATCATGGGTATTTTGGTGTCGCTATTTCAGGCGGTAACACAAATTAATGAACAGACTCTTTCATTTATTCCAAAGATTCTCGTGATCATTGGGGCAATTGTACTATTCGCTCCATGGATGTCGGATACTTTGACAAGTTTTACGAGAGAATTGTATGTGGATATTCCGAGAGTAGTTTCTGGGCGATGATAAATATTCAGCTAGTCGACTATTCTGTTTTTATCGCATTTTGGCTCGCTTTTATTAGAGTCTCTACGATCATTTTTCAATATCCAATTTTCGACAACGCTGCAGTTCCTAATATTTTAAAAGTAATTACAACAGTTCTTATAACATTTACTTTTTTCCCAAGCATTCAACCAGAGATATTAAAAGATATCCAATACGCAGGAGTTGATAGCTTTTGGATTTTAACTATTTTTAACGCTATTGTCGGTCTAGTTATTGGCTTCTTCGTGAAGATCATTATGACCACTTATGTTTCTGCGGGTAGTTTGATTTCGCAACAGATCGGTTTTGGCGCGCTTAAGTACTTTGACCCAACAGCAGCAACTCAGCTCGGTCCTTTTGAAAAAATATTACAATGGACTGTTCTTCTTCTGATCATTACAAGTGGAGCTCTGCATCCGCTATTTAAAGGGATGTTTGATAGTTTTGCTAATATCCATCTCTATGACTACAGTGCGCTTCAAGGTGCAACTCAGTTTTATATAAACTTTTTTAAATCAATTTTCTTATCAGGGTTGATGCTTTCATCTCCACTGATTTTCACTAACCTCTTGATCATGGCCATTTTGGGAATTATTGCTAGAACGGTCCCTCAAATGAATGTTCTTATGGTTAGTTTTGTTATTAACATCGGGTTAGGGCTACTAGTGTTTTTCTCAATTCACTACGAATTTTTCAATGTGGCCTACAAACTCTACGTCGACAAACTGGGACAGTGGTTCCAGTTTATAAGCTAGGTGAGAAATGGCAGAAGGTAGCGACGAAGAAAAAACCGAAGAGCCCTCCGAGCATAGGATTCAGGAATCCAGAAAGCGGGGGGAGGTTGCTTCATCTAAGGAGCTTTCTTCAGTTTTACTTCTAGCAGCGTGTATCATGACGCTGTCGATTTCTGCTGTCTATATTTTTGAAACCATCAGTGAGTTTGTTGAGTGGCTTTACACCCTTGACTTACAGCAGGCGTATACCCCTAAAATGGGGAAAGAGATTATTACTCGCACTGTTATGGCAGCATTCAAAAGTGTTGGCCCTCTCTTTTTGGTTTCAGTTTGCGTCGGAGTTGCTGGATCAATCATGCAATTTGGACTTCTATTCGCTCCAGATGTGCTACAGCTTAAATTTGATCGTATTGACCCATTACAAGGTATTAAGAGACTTTTTTCAATGAAGTCCTTGGTCGAGGCGATCAAAGGTATTTTCAAATTCGCAATTATTATCTCCATCGTTTACGTATTTTTAAAAGACGATATTGCATCTTATAGTGGCTTTTTACACATGAGCTTCTTTGATGGTTTCTTATACCTCAAAGAGATGGTGGTTAAAATCACAATGGCGATGGTCACTGGGCTCATCGTTGTTGCCGTTGGAGACTTTGGCTACCAGAAATACAGTTATAAACAAAAGATGATGATGACAAAGCAAGAAGCTAAGGAAGAGCATAAGCAGCAGGAAGGGAATCCTGAAGTACGTGCCAAAATCCGTGCAATTCAGCGTGAAATGTCATCTCGTAGGATGATTGCTGATATTCCAACGGCTGATGCGATCATCACAAATCCAACTCATATCTCTGTCGCGATAAAATATGATCCTGAAACCATGATTTCTCCTGAAGTTGTTGCTAAAGGTGCAGATCACCTTGCTTTAAGGATCAGAACCATTGCTAAAGAAAATAATGTTCCTTTGGTAGAGAATGTTCCACTTGCCAGAAGCCTTTACAACACAGTCAAGGTAGGGGAAGGAGTTCCTCGTAATGCATATAAGGCAGTAGCGGAAGTTCTTGCGTTCGTTTATCGTTTAAAGAGAAAGGAAAAAGCATTACAATAGGTATAGATGTTAGAAAAATTACAGGCCTTTACAAAAAATACTGACCTCACCTTCGGAATTGCCATTCTGGTAATTCTTGGGGTTATGATGGTTCCACTTCCAGCGATCATTCTAGACTTATCGTTGACAGTGGTTCTTGTTACTTCGATTGTAATTATTCTGGTCTCTGCCTATGTTCGAAAGCCACTTGAATTTTCAACATTTCCTACGGTTCTACTCCTTGTCACTATTTTTAGACTTGCTCTAAACGTTGCTTCAACTCGACGTATTTTGACTTATGGTGGAGAACAGGGAACTGCTGCTGCGGGGCAATTGATCCAGTCTTTTGGTGAGTTCTTGACAGGTGGGAACTATGTGGTTGGTATTACCATCTTCCTCATCTTTATCATTATCAACTTTATGGTTGTAACTAAAGGTGCGGGACGTGTCGCTGAAGTTGCTGCACGTTTTACCTTGGATGCTATGCCTGGTAAGCAGATGGCAATCGATGCCGACTTAAATGCTGGGCTGATCGACGATAAAACCGCTAAAAAGCGAAGAGCTGAAATTGCACAAGAAGCAGACTTTTACGGTTCTATGGATGGTGCCAGTAAATTCGTTAGAGGTGATGCCATCGCAGGTATCATGATTACTGCGATTAATATTTTGGTTGGAATTATCATTGGTGTTGCTCAACAGGGGATGAGCGCTGGTGATGCCGCTCAAATTTTTACAATTTTGACAGTTGGGGACGGGCTGGTTGGTCAGATACCTGCGCTAGTTATCTCTGTTGCTGCCGGTATCATCACTACACGTAACGCTGCTTCAGAGGAAGAACTAGGTTCTCAGATGAGAGAACAAATTAAGGTTCACCCGAAAGCTCTCTATATCGCTTCTGCAGTTGTCTTTATTATTTCTATCATTCCTGGTCTTCCAGGAGTTCCATTTTGGATTGTTGGTGCAATCACTGCTTTTACTGCCTATAAAATTGAGCAGAAAAATGAAATCGAGGCCAAGCGTGCCACCGAATCAGAAGTGGTTGAAGAAAAGAAGACAACCTCCGAGAACTTGGAAGACCTTCTCAATCTTGAAATGGTTGAACTGGAAGTTGGCTATGGCCTTGTTCACCTTGTTGACTCTGATCAAAACGGAGATCTTCTAGAGCGTATTACTCACTTGAGAAAACAATTTGCACTGGACTGGGGGGTAATTATTCCTTCGGTTCGTATTAAAGATAATCTTGAACTACCTCCTGGTGGCTATTCTGTAAGAATCAAAGGTGTTGCTGTTGCTTCAGGTGAACTGATGACTGATCACTATTTGGCAATGGACTCTGGTTCGGTTATTGAAAAAATTGAAGGAATTGAAACGATTGAACCAGTATTTGGTATGCCATCAGTTTGGATTCTTGAAGATCAAAAAGACGATGCTCAATACAATGGTTATCTTGTTGTTGACCTTTCAACAATCGTTGCGACTCACCTTACTGAAGTCCTCAAGACCAATCTATTTGAGCTATTTGGTCGCCAAGAGCTTGTTAGAGTTATGGAGCCGTTTAAGGAAACCAATCCAAAACTTGTTGGGGATCTTATCCCAGATATTCTTCAGCTCGGAGTTGTTCTTAAAGTTATGCAGAACCTACTTCGTGAGGGAGTTCCTGTTCGAGATCTAAGAACTATTTTTGAGACCCTTGCTGAATATGGAATGTCTGTTAAGGATCCAGATCTCCTCACTGAGTTTACTCGTCAATCACTTTACAGAACGATTACTGATTCTATTAAAGGTGCTGATGGAGATGTTCCTCTCTTCACACTTGATCGTGCGATTGAGGAAGAGATCGCTCAAAACTTGATTCAAACAGAGCAGGGGCAGCAGCTGTCGTTAGACCCAAGAATCACACAATCTATTCTAGCGAGTTTAAATGAGCGAATCGAAGAAGCAACAGATATGGGTGAAAAAATGATTGTTCTCTGTTCACCAGTGATCAGAAATCATTTTAAACGATTAACTGAAAAATTTATCCCAAATCTTGTTGTGGTAAGTCATAATGAATTAAGTCCAGATGTAAATATTAGATCGTTGGGTACTGTAAGACTGTGATGAGGTAGAAAAAGATGTACGTTAGGAAGTTTGAAGCAGACTCCTTAGAAGAAGCACTAAAGGCCATTAAAAGAGAAATGGGCCCTGATGCCATTATTTTAAAGACTGTAAATAATAAGGGCATCAAAGGTGCGTTTAAAAAGAAAAAAATTGAAATCACTGCGGCCATTTCAGAGACAAACTATGTGAAAAAGGCGCGAGTTGATGCTGTATTGAACGAAGATCAAAAAGAAAATTTCTATGCTGACAATGCTGGAAGTATTAAGAAAACGATTGAACGACACTCAACTACCGTGGGAGAAAATTCTCCAATAAGTGTCGCTGATCAATATTCAAAATTAGCACTCAACAGGCCAGTTCAGACCATTCAAAACAACTCTAATGTTTCAAAAGGGTTGGATGCCTTTTTGAGTGAAGGTGGGGCAGATGAAGAACAATCTTCAGTTGTTAGCTCTCCTGTCGAAATCGACAGCGATTTGGAACAAGAATTGGCAAAATTAGGGGCCAATGACTCTTTCAGTTCTTTTATTGAGGAAGAAGATGATGAACCTTATGTTCGGCCAGAACCGAGACCAGTTCAGCAGCAAAGAAGAGATGTTTCTGAAAAAGACGAACTTGATGATGAGGCCTTAATTAAGATTGAGCTTCTAGAAAAGCAAGTTTTTGAACTAAAAAAAGCTGTTGATGCTTTTGAGCGTAAAGAGCCAACAGGGGTGTACCAATTGCGTACAACCTTAAGAAGTCTTGATATTTCTGATCGTTATATTCAGTTGCTAATTCGCAAGACGGCCTTTGATCTTTCTGATGAGGAGAGACAAAATTCAGATATTGTCTTCGAATACGCTCTGAGGGAGATGATTGAAAGGATTAAGACTGATTTACCTCTTTTTTCTAAGGTAGATGAGGATGAAAGTCCTGTTATAACTACCTTAATTTCCGAGATTTCTTCAGGTCAGACCAGCATGCTTTTAAAACTTGGGGCGCTCAAGAATGATGCGGTTTTAATCCAAAAATCGGAAAAAAATCAAGGGGAAAATGTAGAATTTTTTACTAAAATCTTTGGTCTTAAAGTCGTACAAGTTGATACATCCGCAGAGGTTGTTGCGGAGTGCCGAAAAGCCCACCAACAGGGGAAGTCGACCATTATCGATTATAGGACAAAGAAAGACGAAATAGATGAAACAAGGAAATTTATAGAGGGATTATCTAGATCATTCTCCAATGTGGAAGTATTGGTCTCCCTTTCGGCAATTCATTCTGAGTTGTATAATAAGAAAGTGGTGTCTCTCTATAAGGGACTCGTGGATGGATTAGTAGTTTCACACTTGGATTTATGTCTGAATTTTGGAGCACTATTCAATCTCGCAGAGACTTTTCCAGAGATTCCATTTAAGTTTTTTGGAACGGGTAAGGTTGTTCCAGATGACTTAGAGGCGGCGACAGCTGAAAGGATTTTGGCCGGAATTTTCCACCTCTAGTCATAAGACTTAAGTACTGATTACTTATTGGGTCCTAGGATGGGACGCATTTTACAGGAGACAGGATGTCAGCGTTAAGTGCCAGTGCATGGTTACTTTCTCAAAATCACAGCTCCGATAAATCGAGAGCGAATGCTAAAACTATAGCAATCACTAGTGGAAAGGGTGGTGTTGGAAAAACATCAGTTTCCATTAAGTTGAGTAAGCTTCTTGCTAAGCAGGGTAAGAAGGTTCTTCTTATTGATTGTGACTACAACCTTTCAAATACCCATTTAAAATTAGGCCTTCCTGTGGCCAGCAACTTTTACGCATTAATCTCTGCTGAAAAGTCTTTTGATGAGTGCATTCATAAAGATGGTAATTTTCATCTTCTATCGGGATGTAACGGAAATGTAGAGCTCTTTGAGCGCGGTTTAGAGCTAGACCGTCTCATTATGGATATTATTTGTGAGCACCAACACCAATACGATTACATCTTACTCGATAGTCCTGCGGGGATCGGTAAAGACAATCTAACTCTTAATGCTTACTGCGATGAGCGTTTTGTTGTTGTAACTCCTGATAAATCTTCAATCACTGATTCTTATTCGCTAATGAAGATTCTCTCTGCCAAATACGGTGTGAATGAGAATCATCTTTTAATTAATAAAATATCCTCAGATATCCAGTATCACAGAATGGTGAAAATCATGAGTGAGACAGTGGAAAAGTACCTGAGCGGAAGGCTTCACGTTCTAGGTTCCATTCAAAAGCTAGACAACGCTGTAGACCTATTTGATGGGATTTTACTAGGGGATGAAAATTCTGCCCTCCACGAAAATTTCCTTAAAGTCGTGGGGAAGATGACCGATCAAACTGGGGTTAAAAAGGACCGTGCTCCATCCCATTTATGGGCACGAGGACATGAAGTTCAACCAATGACAAGCCAAGGAGTGCTCTAATGTCGTCATTGTCAAAGAAATTAAAAAATCTTAAAGACTACCGCTCTACAGTGGACCCTAAGATCAAAGACGAGATCATTATTGAGTATGCGCCTCTCATTAAGTATATCGCGCAAAAGATCGCATCACGTCTTCCATCAAATATTGAAGTTGATGATTTGATCTCTTGTGGAGTTATTGGTCTGATGGATGCAATCGAAAAATTTGATCCATCTAGAGATAATAAATTTAAGACATATGCCGAATTCCGAATCAGAGGGGCAATCCTAGACGAACTTAGAGCACAAGACTGGGTACCTCGTTCAATTCGTGAGAAAGCTAAGATGGTTGAACGTACTTACTCTAAGCTTGAATCATCACTTGGACGTCCTGCTACGGACGAGGAGATGTGTGCAGAACTCAACGTATCTCAAGAAGAGTTCCATGACCTACTCAATAAGGCTAAATCAATTTCACTCTTAAATATTGATGACTCTGCATCTTTCAATCGCGGCGATAAGAGATTAATGGCCGGTCTGATGGAGAGTAATCGCACAGCTAACCCATATAATGCGGTGAGTTATAAAGACCTCAGAGACAAGATTAAAGAAGGAATCATGGCACTTCCAGAGAAGCAACGCCTAGTTCTATCTCTTTATTATTACGAAGATCTAAACCTGAAGGAAATTGGTCAAGTATTAGATGTAACTGAGTCACGTGTATCACAACTACACACTCAGGCCATTATGAAATTGCGTGGAAAATTACGCAATATGTACGACGCTCCAGAAGAGCTTTTGGCAGGCTAATACTAAAAAAAACGCTTTAAATTTCGTGTGCTTTCCCCCATAATTGAGATAGGAAATCTTTTCCCATCACATGGAAGTGGTATAAGTTTTACGGGAATAAACACGGACGTTATCTAAAGAAAATCCCCCTTTGTTTATTCTAGGCTTATCGCACTTTCATAATTAATTGAGCGGAGTGAGCATGGAGTTCAAGTTTAGTCGTTCCATACAAATTTATTTCACATCTGTACTCGCTATATTAGCGATTGCGTTGACTGCAGGTACCGTCTATTACTGGAATACCGGTGCCCTCAATACAGAGAATGTAAGTGCTGTGTTTGAAGCGGCGATACAGATTGATGAGATTGCAAAGAAAAATGATCTTGGAAAAGTCCGTCAATTAGTTGAGGCCGATAGAGCGAGAGATGCCGCAAAAATTTTGACTAGACTTGAATCAGATGTAAAAAATATTAATTCTGTTTCCCCAGTTCCTGGTGAAGAATTCGATAAACTAGAAGATTCTTTAAAAGACACAAAAAATGGTGTTACAGGATTAATCGCAGTTCCACAGGTAAGAGCTCTCCTTACAATCTTTTCTGAAAGGGTTGAAAAATTTAATCAGTTTGTAAGTGATAATAACTGGAGAACTCTGACTAGAGTTTCAAATCGCATTAAGAGTCGTATTTCACATAAAAGTATCCAAGGTCCCGGGTTCTTTAGCTATGCAAAGGTGAAACAGCTGAAGAGAGGTGTTCTTGATGATATTCGTACGATGAGACAAGTTACTGAGAAGTCAGTTCTTACTACAGAAAATAAAAATATTATCTACTTAAAATTAAGAGCGTTAAAAACAGAAGTTATCCTTCTCGATAAGTATCAAACTGCTCTGAAATCATTTAATAGTGCGTATACAAAGCTTGAAACTAATTACGCAAGTTGGAATCAAGCTGTTGCTCCTGAGATTTCACTGAATAAAATTAAGCTTGAGAAAAATTCACGTGGACTATTCTTTGGTGTTATCGGATTTATTTTCTTTATTGCTCTTTCAATCGGTGTTTCAGTTCCTGCTGTTAACTTTATTCAAAGACAAGGAAGAGAAGAGTTTGAAGACAAGGTTGTTAATGTCATTAGAAAAGGAATTATCCCATTTGAAACTCAACTGGGATTTCAATACGGTTCACCAGAGTTCCTAAATGAGATTGAAAAATTTCACAGTTACGTTCACAAAAGAATGAGCTTCGGAAGTATTTTCCAAGAAGCAATGCCTTTTGGATCACTCCTTCTAGACTCTAACCTTAATATGATTTGGGCCAACTCGGAGTTCTACAACAATTGGGGGATCGAAGAGCAAGTAGGAACTATATCTGATATCACTTGGAACTATCTACAAAAATTTACAAACCTTGGTGAGGAAGATCCTGTTATCTTGGCCCATAATCAAGGACTTGCCGGAATTTATCAGATTCAGGTTAAAACAGAAAAAGATAGTGAATCTTGTCCATATGAAATGTATGTTTCACCAGTTGAATATTCTGGGCAAACTAGAATTATGGTTATGTTCTATCCTCTAAGAAGTATTGAGGATAGCATTCAAGCTCAAACAAAAGCGATTATTGGTCCTGTTACAAGAACTTTAGATTCGCTTGCGAAAGGAACCTTTGACGAAAGCTTTAAAGAAGGTATTGCAGATGACTTTGAAGCGGCCGGGATTGGTGATCTTCTCGACAGCTTCGATGCATATCAAGATAGTGTTAAAGATTCAGAGCAGTCATATATTTCAGATATCGAAAAACTTGAGGCCGATCTGTTTGACCAATACAAACTCAATGATGATCTCAAAAAAGTTATCGAAGAGCAGGGTGAGCTACAACAGGATATGGTTGATAGCTTGAAGCAAACTAAAGCATCAATTATCGAGACTCTTGAACTCAGAGGAAAAATCGAAGAGCAGTTCCTTGGCACAATGAATGTGGTAAATGACCTATTCTACGAGCAAGAGGATCTACTAACTGAAGCGAAAAAAGCATCTACTGGTCTAATTGAGCAATCAAAAGTTTTCAGAAATATGAAGGCCCTTAGAAATGATTATCGCGAACAAAAAGATGAGATCAATACATTCCGCAACCTGATTAATCAAGAGATCAACCAGCTTATGATCACTGGTAAAAATGGCGGTAACTGGGATGTGATTGAACTCTCTCTTAATAAGATTCGCGATGATATTAAGAAGTTCGAAATGACCTTAGGACTTCTTGCTCAAGTTATGCAGGGTACTGATGTTTCTCTTTCTAAGCTTGAACTTATCATGCAGCAGAGCAAAGAGCCTAATATTGAATCTTACGTTGAAAACTTCAACTCCAGTAAGGATCTCGTTGAAAAGCATATGAAAGAGATGAGTCAGATTAGCGCTGAAGGGCGTGAATGCGAAGATACTCTTGTTGGTGCTCTGAGAGATCAATTCACAGTCTACAAAGAAACTGTGAATAAGCTCAAGTTCATGCAAGACTTACTGGAAGATAATTATAATTCGGGGGAACTTCCAGCACCACCTGTTCCTGAAATTCAAGCTAATGCATAATAAAAAAGCGACCAGATGGTCGCTTTTTTATTTCTCTTTTTCAACAGGATACCATCCAAGATTGCCATATTTTTTCAGTCGAACAAGTGATGGGATCATTACTGGCAGTACTATTCCCAGAGCAATAGCTAGGAAACCAATTACCCAAAATAAAACACTATAAATACTTAGGTGATAAGCATTCATTTCAATAATGCGAATAAAAGCACCATAGTTGGCGCCAACAAGTCCAAAATAGGCCGGTGCATATTCATAGGCGATATGAGGGGAGGTATGTCCTTTGGACCATGCTCTATTGTAAACAGTTACAACTCCCATATCGAGAATCATAATGTCATATATCCAGTTAATAAGTGCTAGTACTGAGCCCAAAAGAAATGAAGAGCGAAAGACATCAATCCACTCCACTGGCCTTGCTAGTTCTGGACAGCAAAAGAGTGCAATCAGGGCGGTGATTCCTCCGAATACAAAACCGTGAGTAATTCTAAAGTTCCCTGCCATCCCTTTGCCTGTGAATTTCCAGCACTTGGTTACATTGGTTCCAAGTGCAGGAACAACATATTGTGTGAGAATCGGGATCGCAAGAATCAAAATCGCGATATGATGGGAGAAATCGCTTCTTTTAAGCCATAGGTAGTATGCTGGTGGTACTAAAGCGATTGAAATTACGTGTTGATAGAGGTTGTAGAGCTTTCTTTTCATAATTAAAACTGTATCTGGTTAAAAATATAGGCCGTTCTCATTTTAAGATCTTCAAGAGAACCTGTGTTTTCAATAACAAAGTCGGATTTGATCTTCTTTTCTTCGATATCCATTTGTCCGTTTAGTATTTTATTTGCAAGCTCCTCTGAGTTGCCATCTCTCTCAATGAGTCTTTTTAATTGTGTCTCTCTTGGAGTGTAAACGCAGACTGTGAGGTCAACCTTTTGATTGAGCTCTTTTTCAAAGAGTACTGGCGCATCGTAGACGACAAAAGTATGGCGTTCATTCAAATCAGATGCAACTTCTTTAAATCTAGATTCCATTTGTGCGTAGATGTGAACTTCGATTTTTTGTTGAATTTCAATGTCTGAAAAAAAGGCCTCTCTTAGAATAGGGAAATCAATTGCGTTATCTTTTACGGCATTTGGAACTAGAGACTTAATAAAGTCGATTGTTTCCTGTCTGGTATAAATTGATTTAACTAAAGTATCCGCACATATAACGTAGTATCCAAGATCGCGAAGAATATTACTGACTGTTGATTTTCCAGTAGCGATGCCACCAGTTAGTCCAACTATCGGAATGGGAAAATGATAGAGACGATTCTGCTTCATTATTCCTCTTCCTTTACTTTTTTCCAAAAGACATCCATCTCTTTTTGATTCATATGATCGATATCTTCACCAGCATCAATAATAAGCTTTTCCATTTGATGGAATCTTCTTAAAAACTTTTCATTAGCGTGTTTTAGAGCAATTTCAGGGTGAATGCCAAGGTGGCGACCAAGTTGCGCTACAGAGAAGAGAAAGTCTCCGAATTCCTCTTTAATTTTTTCTTGAGATGGATTCTCACAGTCTAGCTCTGCTTTAAATTCGGCCCATTCTTCTTGAACCACTTCTTCAACTTCTTTTGGCCCAGGCCAGTCGAATCCAAAGCGGTTTGTCTTTTCTCCAATTTTATTGGCAGAGAAAAGAGCAGGGAAGTTTAGAACACCATCTTCGATTTTTGTTTCAAGATTCTTTTCTTTCTTTTTAATTTTTTGCCAGTTTTGCTTCACTTCTTCTGGAGTGATGTTATTTTCAATTGCACCAAACACATGAGGGTGGCGGCGAATCATTTTTTCAGACAATCTTTTAGCAACTGATTCGATATCAAATTGTCCGTCATCTTTTCCCAGTTGGGCGTGGAGAAGAACTTGTAAGAGTACATCTCCTAGTTCATCTTCCATTTCGTCGGGGTTTTCATTTTCCGCTGCGTGAACAAATTCATATGATTCTTCAATTAAAAACTTGAGTAAACTGATATGGGTTTGTTTTAAATCCCAAGGGCATCCATCTTTCGGATGTCTAAGCTTTGCGATCACATCAATGGCGCGTTTTAGTTCTGGATAGTCCATTAATAGTCCTTATTTAGTCATTTACCCAATTGTACCTCTATTAGAAACTTTTGTGAATTTATCCCAAGGGGTGTTATTATTTGCTCAGGGAGGCATTATGATTAAAGAAAAAAGATCGTTTATGAAGGCAAACTGGAAGGAAACAGCGACAGAAGAGTTTCTTTCAGATCAGAGTAAAGGGTTACCGATGCCTGATTTGGAGAAGCCAGCTCATGAAGGGGCAGAGGTGATTGATCTTCCTCTTTTTTCCGAAGTTGAGCTTAAATTAAGTGACTTCAAATCTCTAATCGAAAATCGTCGCTCTCGTAGAGCATTCAATACGAAAAAATTATCACTAAATGAATTGTCGTATTTGCTCTATATGGCGGATGGTGTTCAGTCTGTGCTTGGTTCCGGTAAGGCCACTCTAAGAACTGTTCCATCTGGTGGTGCTCGTCATCCCTTTGAAACCTATATTGCTGTGAATCGCGTGGAAGGACTAGCTCCTGGAATTTATCGCTATCTTGCAATTGAAAACAAATTAGTTTTTTGTCACTCCGTTGATAATTTGGAAGAGCAATTAACTAACGCAACCTTGGGACAGAAATTTTGTGGCTCCGCTCCTGTCACCTTTATTTGGGCCTGTATCCCATATCGTGGAGAGTGGCGCTATAACGTTCGTTCACATAAAGTGATGCTTTTAGATGCAGGACATATCTGCCAAAACTTGTACTTAGCTGCTGAAAGCTTAGAAATGGGTACGTGTGCTATCGCTGCCTACGATCAAGAGGAAATGGACAAGCTAATTAAGGTCGATGGTGAAGATGAATATACTGTCTATATGGCACCAGTAGGTTATCCTACTAATCAATTGTAATTATACGAAGGTCCATCAGGTTGGTTCCTGTTGGGCCTGTCTTAATTGCGCTTCCAATTTTGGTCAAGAGATTGAGCGTGTCATTGTTTGCTAGCGTTTCATTGATATCAATTCCCAACTCGTTAATTTTTTTTAGATGAGAATATTTGAAAAAACCTCCGGCGTATTCAGTTGGGCCATCGGTACCATCCGTTCCAATGCTAACAATAGTGATTCGGCCTAGATCATTCTGCGACAACTTTAGCTCGTTTTCTTCGAAAAGAGCTTTCGCCATTTGAACTACAAATTCTGTATTGCGTCCACCAAGCCCATTGCCATGAACGTGAATGGGAATCTCGCCTCCAGAAATAAGTGCGCGTTTTGAATCGTTACAGAGTTTTTTGAGCAAATCGAGATGAATTTCAATCCCTTCCCCAATCCCTGTTGTTACAGGATCATTAATTACATCTGCCTTGTATCCCAATAACTCAAGCTTTGACCTTGAGTGCTGCATCAGTGAGGCAAAGTCACTTATGATGGTGTGATGTGCTCTTCTTTTTTTCTTTTCATTTAAAAATTGATCGCGATCATCGGCATCGATCCATCTTTCAATCCTATCTTGCCACTTCTTAGAAAGGTATGTGTCGATTAGTCTCTTCAACTCTTTCTTTGGTGTTTCTGAAAAGTAGAATGGCCCAGATCCGATCATTCCAATTTCATTGGAGGAGACGTCAGACACGAGCAATACTTCAACATTGGATGTTCCTGAAAAATTTAAAAGCCCACCATTTTTTACGATTGAGATCTCTTTTCTAATGGCATTGATCTCTTCAATTGTTGCGCCACTACCTAAGAGCTCTAATGAAATGCTACTTAGATCTTTGATATCAAATTCAGGAATGGGGTAGGTCAGAAGTGAAGAAGTCCCTCCTGAAATACATGTGATTAAAAGATCACACTCTTTCATATCCGCGATGTACTCGATGACTCGTTTGGTTCCCTCAATTGAGTTCTGATCGGGAAGAGGGTGACCGGCCTCAAGACACACCAAATCTTCCATTTGGACAGAGTGATCGTATTTGGTGAGGCATAATCCTTTTTCGATTTTCTTTTTTAACTCAGGGAATTTTTTTAGGTGAGATAAAAGTGCTGCGGTTTGTAACGCTGAAGCTTTTCCAATTCCTACTACCTTAATCTTCTTTATCGAATGAAGAGGATATTGATTACCGCAAATGTGGATAACTCCATTTTTTACGTCAATTACTGGAGTAAAGAGATTGGTTGGTCCAATCGCATGGGTAATGTCGGAACACAGTTTAAGAATATCCATAGCACAAGAATACCATCTCTTTCCGTCTATTGGAATTTTTCTAATCTGTGATTAAATATCCTTATGATGAAAAATATTGGAATAATTCTTACCTCAGCACTCGCTTTATTGATGATTAACTTAGATGCAACCGCAGTTAATATTGTCATCCCAACTCTGATGAATGACTTTGGGATAACATCAGAGCGTGCCAGTATTACGGTACTTGCTTACTTGTTGGGAATGGTGGGTACCGCTCTTCTTTTTGGAAAGCTTGCTGATCGAATTGGGCAGGGAAAGATTTTTACTGGTGGTTATTTACTCTTTCTTGCGGGATCAATTTTATGTGCTCTTTCATGGGATTTATTATCTTTAAGTGTTTTCCGTTTTATTCAAGGTATTGGAGGCGCAATGGTGGTTGCCACCTCTGCTGCCATCATCATCAAATTTCTTCCTTCAACAATTTCTGGTCGCGCCTACGGAATTAATGGAATGATGGCAGGTCTCGGCTTTGCTTTGGGATCACCACTTGGGGGGATGCTCTCGGAAGCTTATGGATGGCGTTCGATTTTTTTAATTAATATTCCCGTGTCTCTTTTAGGTGTCGCTCTTTGCTTTATTTTCTTAAGAGGTGAAGTTGTGAATAAGACCCCACATCGATTTGATAAGTTCGGGGCCTTGATTAGCTTTTTGTTTTTAACCTCTATTGTTCTTCTATTGGAAGGAGGAAAGTCTACGATACAAATGGTGGTACTTGCCGTTTTTGCGATCTTTCTCTTTGTTGTCTTTTTTAAAAAGGGAAAGGTTCATCCCGATCCGATCCTCGATTTCAAACTTTTTAAATCGAGCAGTTTTTCTAGCTCAATTTTAGCGCTCTCCTCTTACTATATTATTTTAATGGGGAATGCCTTTGTTCTTCCACTCTTTTTGCAGAAGGCAAAAGGGATGTCTGTTTCGGAAGCTGGAAATTTACTTTTTCTCTCACCAATCATTTGTTTAGTTTTATCCCCTTTGGCGGGATATCTCTCTGATCGCTTTAGTTCGAAACTAATTGCAGGAATTGGAGCACTATTATTTGTGTTCACTTCATTACTCTTTTTTAATTTGTATCAGGTGAGTGAGATGATGATGGTTTTCTCATTTGTTCTTTACGGAGTTGCCCTTGCTCTCTTTGTAACCCCGATTCTTAACATTGTGATGAATCACTCATCTGCTCACAACGCCGGTGCTATTTCTGCAATTAAAGGGGTTATTCCCAGTCTCTTCGGGCTAATTGGTGTTGGAGTCTATGCCACCCTTTATTCCCGAATCTATTGGGGAAATGCTGGAAAGCTGATTGAAGTTGATGCCGCTGGCACCGCTTTTTCATCAGTGATGATCTGCTCTCTTGTTGTATCAATCGCCTGTGCTGGATTTGTGGTGGGCGCGAGGGACAATTCCCACTCCTAAGGTTCCAATACACTTTTGGATAGGCACTGCAGCAATTTTGATTCCTGATCTCCAATTATTTGTGTAATAATATACACTTAAATATCATTATATTGAGGCTGCCATGATTGAAAAAATCTTCGATGATAATAAATTAAGTATCATACTTATAGACACCTCTCGCAAAGAAGACAAAAAGCTTCACCGCGAATTAAAGGGATTCATTCCCCATATTCAAAAAGTCTTCTCAGATTTTCTTCTTGGAAAAGCAGGTCTGAATCTTAAGACGAAAGGGATCAAAAAAGCGTCTTTGACTTTAACCCTTTGTGGAGAAAAAAGAATTCGTACCCTCAATCGAGATTATCGCGGAAAAGATAAGGTAACTGACGTTCTCTCTTTTCCCATGAATGAATCTCTTAGACCCGAGGATTGTGATCCATTATTCTTTCCTGAAATCGAACTGGGTGATGTTTTGATATGTCATCAGGTGGCCAAAAGACAATCGGTGGAGTTCAAGGTGACCTATGCTCAGGAAATTGTTCATGAACTCGCTCACGCATTCCTGCATCTGGTGGGATATGACCACGAGAGAGGGGGAGAAGAGGAGAAGTTGATGTTTGAGCTTGAGGATAAACTGGTGGCAAAGATCTATAAGCTTGCTGGCTTTTAAGATAGTCCATTTCAGGGTATTCTTTAGGGGATAAATTTTTAAATACGGAGTTATAAATATATGAGTGAAGAGATCAAGATTAAACTTGGTGAGTGCAGTTCCGAAATGAAAGCGTTCCCTCCTAGGGTTGCTGAACTTCGGAGGTCACTTTGAAGTAGATAAGAAGAAAGAGCGCCTTACTGAAATCTCCCGTATGGAGATGATGGATGGATTCTGGGATGACACAGATAATGCCGCCAAGGTCCAAAAAGAAAAGGCCATTTTACAGGACGTTGTTGGAGTCGTTGAAAAGCTCCAAGAGCTCGTAGATGAGTTTGATATCTTAAAAGAGTACGCCAATGAAGGGGATGATGATTCCGCTTCAGAGGCAATCGAAGTCTTCAACCGATTTAAAGATGAATTCTTAAAGGCAGAACAAAAGGTTCTTCTCTCTGAGGATGTTGATCCCAATAATGCCATCGTTTCAATTAATGCTGGTGCAGGGGGGACTGAGTCCTGTGACTGGGCCTCAATGATTTTAAGAATGATCACTCGTTGGGCCGAGGCCAGTGGATTTAAGGTTGCCGTTTTAGATTACCAAGATGGGGATTCCGCAGGGATTAAATCGGCCACTGTTACTATTTCTGGAAACTACGCCTACGGACTTTTAAAATCAGAAACAGGGATTCACCGCTTGGTTAGAATTTCGCCTTTCGATTCAAATGCCCGTCGTCACACATCTTTTGCATCTGTTTTTGTTTCTGCAGAAATTGATGACACCATTGAAATTGAAATATTAGATAAGGATCTTAAGATTGATGTTTACCGCTCCGGTGGTGCTGGTGGACAGTCTGTTAACACCACTGACTCTGCTGTACGTATTACTCACTTGCCGACGAATACGGTGGTTACCTGCCAGAATGAAAGATCACAGCTTCAAAATAAAATGCAAGCGATGAAGGTTCTTCGTTCCCGTCTTTATGAAATGGAAATGGAGAAGAAAAGAGCCGCAGAGGATGCTGCCAACGCTAACAAGAAGAAGATTGAGTGGGGATCACAGATTCGTTCTTATGTTCTTCACCCTTATAAAATGGTTAAGGATCACAGAACCAATCACGAATCGTCTCAGGCCGAGAGAGTTCTAGACGGTGACCTTGATAGCTTTCAGGATGCATTCCTTCGCTGGTCTGTTTCAAAGGATATCGAAGAGTAATGCTTGCTGTTTTACAAACAATCATAGGTTTTCTTATCCATGATGGAGCATCGAAGAAATTCGCTTACGGTGTTCTCTTTGGTCTAGGATTCTCAATTTCAGTTATCCTCGCCACCATTGGAATTATGGATGGATTCGAATCCACTTTGAAAATCGGTTTGAAGAAATCAATGGGTGATCTATCTATCCATTCTAGAAAAGGCTTCTTTAAACCGGTTGATGAGTTCGCTACAACATTTAAGAAATTACAAATCGAGCAGTACTCTTCTTATGTAAAGAGTGAAGGCTTTGTTATTCACAATGAGGCATCAAAAGCGGTGCAAGTGAATGGGGTCAATCCAAGTTCTTTCTCAGAGGTTTCTGGGATTAACCTGAAGTTTGATAAAGAGAGCATTGCAATTGGAAGTGAGTTGGCAGAACAATTCTCACTTAAAGTTGGTGATGAAGTTGTGCTCGCTCTTCCAAATGGAAATGAAGAGTTCTCATCTCTTCCACTTCTCCGTCGTTTTAAGGTGGGACAGATTGTCACTCACGGAATCTATCTTAAGGATTTAAGAATTATCTATATCGATAGAGCTATGCTTCAGGATGCCATGAGTTTGGGGCCACGAGTGAATATTATTTCGATTAATATTCCAAAAGATTACGTGAAACGTTTGAAAGACTCAGGAGAGTACACTGAGGTCGTTCGATCATTTCAACGATCTCTTGAAAGTGAACTCGATATTGATTATTTGGTACGCCCTTTTTGGCAGGAGTATGCCGGGCTGATTGAGGCCGTAAAAGTAGAGAAGGCAATGATTGGAATTATCCTTCAGATCATTGTTATTATCGCTATTTTCAATGTGCTGGCCTTTATTATTTTTATTAATGAGCAACGATCTCGTGAAATATTTTTGTTCAAAGCACTCGGTATGAGCCAAAAGAGCTTGATGCGAGTTTGGTTGATGTTGGGAGTTATGCTTTGGGTATTGTCGTGCTTGATGTCGATGGTGTTTGTTGCTCTCATCGACTATGCTTTGCAGAATTTTTCATTTCTTCAATTACCTGGAGAGATATATACGCTGGGACGACTCCATATTGCTCTCGACTTCGTTGACTACGCCATTGTTTTTGGTGGAGCACTGATTTGGTTGCTTTTGGTTTCGGGAATTGCATTTATTAAAATGAAAAAAGGATCCATCATTGGTGGCCTTCGCAAGGAATTCGCGTAATGAGTTTAATTGTTAAAGACGTTAAAAAATCATTCAATAATGTTGATGCACTCAAAGGTGTAAGCTTTGAACTTCGTGAAGGTGGTCAATACGCTATCACTGGGGCATCGGGATCAGGAAAATCAACTCTTATGTATTTGATGGGGGGATTGGATCGCCCAAGTGAAGGAGAGATTTTGTTAAACGGAAGATCTCTCTCTTCGATGAGTGATGAGGAGTTAGCACGGTATAGAAATGAATATGTAGGATTTGTTTTTCAATTCCATTTTCTGCTCCCTTCGATGAATTGCATGAATAATATTTTGCTTCCATCTAAGATTGGAGGAGCAAAAGCTAAAGACATCAGGGCCGATGTGAAGAGACTTGCAAGTGAGCTCGGAGTAGAGCACTGTCTTAAAAAATATCCCTATCAGCTTTCTGGGGGAGAGCAACAGAGAATCAATATCATTCGCGCTCTCTCCCTTCGACCAAAATTATTGTTGTGCGATGAGCCAACAGGTAACCTAGACTCAGAAAATACCGCTAAGGTTGCAGAGCTCCTAAAGAGGTTGGCCAGTGAGTTTAATTCTACCCTTGTAGTTGTCACTCACGATCATGACGTGGCCCAGAGGTTTGATAACCAGATTATTATCCAAGATGGTTTGATCAAATAGCCAGATTCCCCATTGTATTGTTACTAATTCGCCATCAATGCGCCTCGTCATTTACAGTTTTTTTTTGTAAGATCGTGAGATTATTGGTAATTTTTTATACTTGAGTATTGTTCTTTAAGTAAAAAGGGATGCTATGCCTAACAAGGTACTTCGATATATTTTGGGTGCGTTTTTCGCACTACTATTTTTACTGCAACCAGCGTTTGCACTCAATGAATTGGGGCCCAAACAATCACTTTTTAAAATTGATGTAATTAAAATCATCGGTAATAAAAAAGTTGAAAGTGAGGCCATCACTGAGAAGATCATTTCAAAGCCAGGTTTGACGCTGACCAACTATACTCTTAAAAATGATATCTCTCGTATCTATGCTCTTAAATACTTTGACTCTGTTGAGGCCCATCACGAAAAGGTTAAAGGAAAAGACGTACTCATTTTTAAGGTGAAAGAAAAGCCGATTATCTCTCGTATTGTGATTAATGGGAATGATGAAGTTGATTCCGAAGACTTGATGGAGAACATGAAGAGTAAGGAGTTCTCTATCCTAGACATCAACACGGTGAAGAATGATGTTAAGTCGATGGAGAAATTCTACGAAGAAAAAGGTTACTATCTTGCGGCCGTAAACTATGAGTTAAAGCGAGTTTCAGAAGAAAACATCGAGCTTGTATTTAAAGTGAAAGAGTTCGATAAGGTGAAAGTTAAAAAGGTTATCTTCCTTGGAAACTCCGCCTTTAATGATGATGAACTGAAGAGTGTTATTAGCACTCGTGAAGAGCATCTTTTCTCTTTTATGGATGGATCTGGGAACTTCAAAGAATTTAATTTTCAGGCCGACATGGAGATGCTCAAGTATTTTTATAGAAATAAAGGTTACTTGCAGATCAATGTAGGAACTCCTGAAATCACAGTATCTGAAGATAAGAAGTGGGTTTTCATTACCATTAAAGTTAATGAAGGACCAGAGTTTGCAATCAATAGCATTGGATATCGTGGGGAAATCATCTTTAAAGATAAGAAGATGAAAGATGTTACTTCATTGAAGAAAGACGACATCTACTCTGAAGAAAAACTTAGAAAAGATATTCAAGCACTAACAGAACTTTACCAAGATGAAGGGTACGCATTTGCCAACGTTCTAAGAACTATTCGTATGGTTCCTGGGGAAAACAAGGTTGATGTTGAGTTCTCTTTTGAGAAAGGAAAGATTGCTCACTTTGGTAAGATTATCGTCAAAGGAAATACAAGAACACGTGATAAGGTAATTCGTCGTGAGCTTGAGATCCAAGAAGGTAAAAAATATTCAGGATCTTCTCTTAGAATCTCAAAAGAAAATGTTAACCGTCTTGGTTTCTTTGAGCCCGGAAGCGTTGTGTTTAATACGGTATCGCCTCCAGGACAGGATGATGTTCTCGACGTAGAAATTTCGGTTAAGGAGAGAAATACTGGACAAGTAAATCTTGGTGCTGGGTACTCAACCTCAACAAAATTCTTCTTACAGGGGTCGATCGCTCAGAAGAACTTCATGGGCTATGGACAAAACCTGTCTTTCAGTCTCTCTCTTGCAAAGACTGACCAGACATTTAATATCGGATTTACTGATCCATACTTCTTAGACTCTAAGTGGACAGCTGGTGGAGATATCTTTAGAAATAATAACTCCCAAAGTTATGCCTACAGCTACAAGAGACAAGGTTTTAATCTAAGAATTGGTTACCCTATCTTTAAATATACTCGCCTCTTCGCGACGTATAAATTTGAAGAAACAAAGCTCTCAGATGTAAACGATTTAACAATTGATGAGACTCTCGAAAACGGTATTGCATCTTCTATCAGATCGACTTTGAGACACGACAAACGTAACAATACTTTTGAACCAACTGGTGGGCACTATGTGAATGTTGCCGCAGAATATGCCGGCCTTGGGGGAAGTAAGAAGTGGTCAAAGCTAGAGCTTGATGCCCGTTACTACAAAAGAGTTTGGGGAGATCTAGTATTTAGATCTAGACTATACTCTGCGAAACTTCTCGATGTTGAAAACCACCCAATACCACAAACTGAAAAGTTTACCTTAGGTGGGTCTAGAAACTTGAGAGGCTTCAACTACGAAGATATCGGTCCTAAAAAGTTTGTTAAAGATCCAGATACTGGTAAAGAGTTAGAGTTTAATTCTGGTGGTCTTCACACCCTATACGGAACGCTTGAGTTTGAACATCCATTGGCAAGAGAAGCTGGTCTTAAGTGGGTTCTCTTTATGGATGTTGGGAACGTTTATGCAGACGTAATTGGACGAGATGATGACTACTCATTATATGCTGACTTTGGTGTTGGTTTTAGATGGTTCTCACCAATCGGAGTTCTACGCTTCGAATTTGGTAAGCCTATCAACAACATTCCTGGCGGTGATGATGGAATGAAATTTAATTTCGATATTGGTCCATATTTCTAGGTTTAAGGAGAAAACTATGAAGAAAATTATTATGGCACTACTTTGTTTCGCACTCGCAACACCTTCTTTCGCGTTCGTTGCGGGAAAAGTGAACTTTCAACAAATCCTACTTTCGATTAAAGAGGGACAAAAAGTTAGAAAACAACTAGAAGTTGATTTTAATAAGAAGCAGGCCACGATTAAGAAAGAAAGAGCTGTCATCGAGAAAGCACAACAAGATTTTGAAAAACAAAGCCTTGTTATGAATGCGAAGGCAAAAGCTAAGAAAGAAAGAGAGCTTCAAGAGATGATGATGAAGTTCCAACAAAAGGCAATTGGGCTTCAAAGAGAAATGCAAGCTCAAGAGAAAAAGGCAACAAGACCTTTGATCGACAAAATTGCTGTTGTTGTACAAGAAGTATCTAAGGGTGAAAAAATCGATATGACATACGAAGTAAGCTCTGGATCAATTGTTTATGCAAGCAAAGAGATTGACCTGACAGATAAGGTCATCAAAGCATACGACAAAAAACATCCAGCTAAATAATTAACAGGGGGAAGTTTGTGAACTTTACCAAGCTTCAGGAATATGATCCTTCCCTAGAGTTAAAGTATCCCAATGAATGGACCGAGGAAATCCTCGGTCCTACTGCAATTGAGTATCCTCTAGAAGGGCATTTTGTTTTTGTAAAAGAGAAGAGATTTTTAGATCGTCTTATTACTGTATTAGAAAATCCTGTCTTTTCTAAAATCGGTGTTATTGTTCAAGAAGATTTTTATAGCAAGAGTACTGATCTTTTGACTGAAGTCACTTCTAAGGTTGCTTTTCTCGCTACCACTAAGAGTGTGCCGATCTGCATGACTAAGGTTTCTAAGCCTTACTACGATATCAAATTTGGCTCAATCAATAATATGGTTGACGGAAGACAGATGGGAACAGCAATAGTTCACCCAACTTCTTGGATTGCTCAGAACGCTTTTCTCGGTGAAGGTGTCACCGTTGGTGCTGGTGTGAAAATTCATGCCGGTGTAGTTATTATGGGTAAAGTTGAAATTGGTGATGGAACTGAGATCTTTCCAAACGTAACTCTTTATCCACACACCAAGATCGGAAAAGGATGTCGCATTCATTCTGGAACGGTAATCGGCG
The DNA here is from genome assembly GCA_965140515.1 of Bacteriovoracaceae bacterium. Lineage (GTDB taxonomy): Bacteria > Bdellovibrionota > Bacteriovoracia > Bacteriovoracales > Bacteriovoracaceae > JAGLCH01. Next base: position 1,014,538 of record OZ223251.1, read on the forward strand.
CAGATGGATTTGGTTACGTATTTGACCAAGGTCAACACAACAAAATATGGCACCTCGGTGGCGTTATTATCGAAGACGGTGTTGAAGTTGGTGCCAATTCGGCCATCGATATGGGAACTTTTTCTCCAACAAAGATTGGACGTGGATCAAAGATCGATAATCAAGTTCAAATTGGCCACAATGGTCAACTCGGTATGGGCGTGATTATGTGCGGACAATCTGGAACTGCAGGAACTGCTAAAATTGGTAATTTCTGTGTTCTAGGAGGGAAGGCCGCTATCGCTCCAGATTTGGAAATTGGCGATGGATGTCAAATCGCTGGTGGAGCTGGCGTTACAAGTAATTGGCCTGCAGGACAGACACTTGGTGGCGTTCCAGCTAGACCGCTTAAAGAATGGCTTAGAGGTATTGCATACCTGAGAAAGCATTCTGTGAAGTAGAGGTTATTGAATGAAGTTTTCAAACGATGATGTAAAAAAGTTTATCCCACACCGTGATCCATTTCTTTTTGTGGATACTGTTGAATCTGTAATCCACCCTGAAATACCTGAGGGACAAATTGCTAGTTCAGCCAAAGAGTTGGTTGGGGTTCAAATTGTTACTCACTATCGTACTAAGAACGACCACGCTATTTTTGAAGGTCACTTTCCTGGAAATCCAATTTTCCCAGGTGTTTGCCAAATTGAAATGATGGCACAAGCTTGTTGTTTTGGCGTAACAAAGATGCTTGAGAATCCACTAGAGTCATCACTTGAAGTTGCCTTGATGGGTGTTGATGCTTCTAAGTTTAGAAAACCAGTTCTTCCAGAGACAGATTTAAGAGTTGAAGCAGTTTGTACAAAAGTTCGTGGGGCAGTTATGTCTTACGAGACTAAGTTATTTGCAGGGGATGAACTAAAATCTCAATGCACCATCCTCGCTTCAGTTAAGATAAAATAGGAGATAATCGATGAGTTCAAATATTCACCCTACAGCTATTATCGATGAGACCGCAGTTATTGGTGCTAATAATAATATTGGTCCATACTGTGTAATTGGGCCTCACGTTGTAATTGGTGACAATAATGTTTTTAATGCTCATGTCGTAGTAGAAAAATACACTTCAATTGGTTCTGGAAATAAATTTTTCCAGTTTTCTTCTATTGGAGCGGACCCGCAGGACTACACATATAAAGGAGAGCCAACTCGACTTGAGATAGGTGATAACAATACTTTTAGAGAGTGTTGTACTATCAATCGCGGAACTCTCAAAGAGGATGGACTCACGAAGCTTGGAAATAACTCTTTATATATGGCGTATGTTCACGTTGGTCATGACTGCATTATTGGTGATTACTGTACTGTTGCTAACTCATGTAATATCGCAGGTCACGTTCGCATTCAAAATAATGTAAGTATCGGTGGTGCTACAAGTGTTTCTCAATTTGTTAAGCTTGGACGTGGATCTTATATTGGTGGCGCTTCAGCTATCAATAAAGACATTCCTTCGTTCTGTACTGCTTATGGGAATCGTGTAACTCTACGTGGAATCAATATCATTGGAATGAGAAGACAAGATATCGAAAGAAAGAGTATTTCTTTAGTTGTTGACTTCTTTAGGACAATGGAAGCATCTGGCCTTGCTCCTGCCAGCTTTATTGCTAGTGAAGAGTTGATGGCAGAGTTTATTGATGATCCAATTATTACTCAAATGTGCGAAGAAATTAATGATTCAAAGGTTGGGGTTGCTCCATTTGCATCGGTATAAATGAAGAATTGTTTGATTATTGCCGGTGAAAAATCTGGTGAAGAACATTGCATGACTTTTTTTCGGGAACTAAAATCTATGGTTCCCGATGTTCATTTTTGGGGCGTAGGTGGAGATGAGCTACAGGCCAATGGGATGGAGCTTAAATACCACTTAAAAGATTTTAATGCCTGGGGAATTAGTGAAGTTCTAAAAAAGCTTCCATACTACATTAAGGCACTAAATTATATTGAGAGCGAAGTTGTTCGCACCAATACTAAAGTTGCTATTCTCATCGATTTTCAAGATTTTAATTTAAGACTTGCAAAGCGCCTCAAAAAGCGTGGTGTTGAGGTGCTTTATTACGTCGCTCCTACTGCATGGATTTGGAAGGAGTGGAGAGCAGAGGCCTTAGGAAAAACTGTTCACACCCTGTTTACAATCTATCCTTTTGAAAAGGAATTTTTTGGAGATCGTGGGGTTGAAAGAACCGTTGGGGTGACTCACCCTCTTTGGCTAAAATATAAAAAGGACTTAGAGGGGGTTGAACTTGGTCTTGAGCAAAAACCATTTGATTCGCTAAAACAATCTGGAACCTTGGTACTATTGCCGGGGAGTCGACGATTTGAAGTAAAGTTTTTGCTACCACTTTTTATGAGTGTTATTGAAGAGTTGAAAAAACTTTACCGCTTAAAAATAACAATCGTAAAGTCTTCCAATGTCGATGACAGCTTCTATTCAAAGTACGATCACCTTATTGATCAATCTTATAACGATTCCGAAATCTCTGAGGCCTTAAAAGAAGCAGATCTATCTATGGCCGCTAGTGGTACTGTCACTTTAACAACAGCATTATATGAAGTTCCTACAGTTGTTTGCTACAAGCTCTCTTGGTTTAATGCAATGATGTATCGCCTTATTGTACGCTACTATGGGCCAGTATCGATGGCCAACATCATTCATCAAAAAATGGTTTTCCCCGAGTTGCTTCAAGATGCTGCCAATAAAAAGAATCTTCTTGGAGAAATGAAGCGTTTCTTTAGAGATCAGGAATATTATGTAAGAACAAAAGAGCAATTATCAAGGACTCGTAAAATGCTTCAAGGTGAGAGTTTTGATGTTGCTGAATATATGGGAAAAGTTTTAAGCGATACTTATGAAAAAGATTTTGTATAAGATTTTTGACTTCATTTTCTTACTGCCCCTTTCGTATATGTGGGAAGTCGTCTATCGAGTGAGACGATTTTTGTACAATTATAATTTCTTTGAAAGCTATTCCTTTGAAGTCCCAATTATTTCTGTAGGTAACGTTTTTTTTGGCGGTACCGGAAAAACCCCTTTTTCCATGTGGCTTGGAGACTACTTTAGTTCAAAGCATAAGAAAGTTATGGTCTTGATGAGAGGTTACAAGGGGAACCTTGAAAACAATAATGGAATTCTTCGCAGTGACTCAAAGGTTGGGTATAATCCACATGATTTTGGGGATGAAGCTCTTCTGCTTGCGCGAAGACTTAATAATGCTACGGTCGTCGTTGGCAAAAAGCGCGCTCAAAATCTTTCACATTACTTTCCTATTGAAAAACCTGATGTGGTTGTTTTAGATGATGGGCATCAACACTTAAAATTAAAGCGTAAGGTTAATTTTGTCCTTTTCGATTCGCTGATGCCTCTAGATAAGTATCATACTGCGCCAAGGGGTTATTTAAGAGAAGGGCTCACAAGTCTTAAAGATGTTGACGTCATTGCTTTTGGAAGGGCCGACCTTGTAACAAAGGCCAAGATTGAAGGTGTTAAAAAACTAATTTCTCCTTACCTTGAGAAAGATGTAATCTTTTCTGAATTCTGTTATGAACCGACTGGGCTTTATAATTCAAACTTCGATTTTATGTATGATCTCGATTATTTGGATGGGAAAAAAGTTATCTGCATCGCAGGTATTGCGTCGCCCGAGGCCTTTTATACCTCTATTGAAAATCACGGTGCAGAAGTTATTCACAGGGCATCATTTCCAGATCATCACTATTTTGGAGTGAGTGAACTCAACGAAATTCTAAATCTTGCAAAAGAAAATCAGGCCATTATTATTACGACTGAAAAAGATATCGTAAAAATGCGTCGAGTTGTCGAGGATGAAAGAATTCTCTTCCTCGAAGTTAAAGTTAAGTTTTTAAGTGGGCAAAAAGAAATTGAAGAGCGCTTGGATCAAGCATTAAAGGTATAGACATGAAGTTAATCCATCTTTTGATTTTCCTCCTTTTATTTGGTTGTTCGGGAAACCCAATCAAACTTGGCGCTGATGAGTCAGAAAAGATTGAAGGAACATTTGATCTTTCAGACAAAGACTTAAAACAATTTGCGGGAACAGAAACTGTCCAAAAAAAAGCAGCTAAGAAAGTTGTTGTTTCTAAGAAGAAAAAAACTCTTAAGAAAAATACGAAATCGGCCCCCGAAGCTACTGTTAGCAAAGAGAAGACTTCATCAGCAGTGAACAACGCTCTTCCAGAAGATTATCCCGAAAAGTTTGTTGAATACGATAAACGATCAAAGAAATATTGGGATATGTTTAAACCATCAGTTCGCTTAGGAGAAAAACTTCGTATCAGAGTGAAGTATGCTTTCTTCACTGTTGGTGATGCTGTTATCGAGAATCTTGGTATTAAAAAACTTTTTGGCCAAGACGTCATTCATTCCCAAGTTAGGATAAAATCTGCTGATTATTACAGTGCAATCTACAGTTTGAACGATGTCTTGGATTCATATGTTAGTGTGAAGACTTTTACTCCTCTCAAATACAGCTTGATTCAGAGAGAGAGCCGTCAAGATGTGGATGATCTGCAGCTCTTTTCTCAAACAGAGCTAAAGACTCACTATTGGTATCGTCGCTTAAAGAAGTCTACGAATTATGAAAAGAAAACCAAGAAGGAAGCGTACATCCCTAAATACTTTCTCGATACTTTTTCAGGCTTTTTCTTTTTAAGAGGTCTTCCACTGGATAAACTTAAAGTTGTAGAGTTTCCTGTAGTCTCAAGGGCGGAAGTGGATATTATGCAACTTACCTATATGGGGGTTGATAAGATCGAGATCATGAATAAAGAAGTTGTCGCTTGGAAGGTTAAGGCCGAGGCCAAACTTCACGGTAAGTTACAAAAAAAGGGTGATCTTATTTTTTGGTATGCCGCAGATGGCGATCATCGGCTCCTTAAATTTGAAGGCAAAGTTAAAATTGGTAGTGTAAAGGGCGAGCTGATTGAGTATGAACCAGGCACACTTCAAAAATTATAGTCAGCACAACATCCTATTTATTTGTTTAGGAAAGCACTGGAGTAGTAAAGAAAAGGCCGCCTTGCGCGACTGCAGGATTGTTCGTGACTCAAATCAAACCCCCATTCTTTACTGTATTAAAGATAGTTATATCGACAAATATGCCAATGAGTGTGGTATCCGCACTATTTATCACCAAAGTCGTTCCCACTTCGATTTATTTAAGTGGTACAAATTCTCCAAGCTGATCAAGAAGATGAATGTCTCTCTTGTCCACTGTTACGATATCGACTTTTTGCTTAAAATCAGTTTTTTCATGGGAACAGCTCCGCAGATTCCTTTGGTTTATTCGTTATTTCAGGAGCTTAAGAGAACTTATCGCACTTTTTGGCGCGCTCCCTTTATTAAGCGGATTGATATGGTAATCGTACCATTCTCTGAAATGGAGGAGAATGTATCTAACTCTGTTGGTGTCAATCTCTCCAAAGTCAGGGTATGTGGTGCAGGAATTGAAGTTACTGATTTACTCGAACGAAAAAGAGTTCCTCATTCTGTTGCTATCAGTATCAAGCCCCATATAAAGACCTTCGATGAGATCTCAACCCTGATCAATACAGCATTTATGTTTCAAACAAGGGGATTTAAAGACTTCAAAGTCTTTATGCACTACGAAGGAAGCTGGAAGGATAGCGAACTTTACTCTGAGCTTAAAAACCATGTTTTGGCCTATAAGCTGGAGGAAAATTTTATCTTTGTGGATGGGATGAGTATCCCTGAAGTCGCCTCTCAAGTAGAACTTTGGCTCGAATTGGAGAGTACTGCTAAATTGGAAGAGGGAATGTTAAAGGCCTTAATTGCTGGCACTCCAGTTTTAATTCCTCGAAATGGGATGAATATTGAGCTTCTTGAGAGCTATCCTCAGATCGGTGAGAGTTACAAAACTGATGATGTTCGTGAATTTAAACAAAAGTTACAGCATATTTTCAATGACTTAGATTACTATCTTACAGGCGTCGCTCGCGTTCGCCAATCATTATCGATTGAGCATGGACTTGAGAAGTATCAAGAAGGCCTTATCTCTGGTTACATCGAAGTCTTGGGTCGCAGGGAAAGAATTTTCAAGTACCGATCACGAGTTGACGAATAGGACATAATCGCTTAAATTCATTGGGCTTAAGAATTTTATAATCTTTTCAGTTGAGAAGTTATAGACACTGGTTTTACCGGTGATATCAAATTTTAGGAGATTCAATTATGAATCAAGAATTAAAACAAAAGTGGATGGACGACTTAGGTGTTGAAGTAGTATTTGGCGAAGACATCGAAACAGTTCAAGAATCAGAATTCAGTAAAATGCTTGGCGAAACTGCTGAGATGAGCTTTACTGAAGGTGAAGTTTTCAAAGGGAAGATCGTTTCTATTGGACCTGACTACGTTATGGTAGACATTGGGTACAAGCAAGAAGGTCTTGTTCACGTACGTGAATTCCAAAACTACGATGGAACTTTGAAAGTTAAAGAAGGCGACGAGATCGAAGTTTACCTAGAGAAACTTGAGTCTCACATGGGGAACCTTGTTCTTTCTAAAGACAAAGCTGAAATCCTTAAAGCTTGGGACAAAATTTCTGAAGCTTGTGAAAAAGGAACACCACTTCAAGGAACAGTTATCGCTAAAGTTAAAGGCGGTCTATCTGTTGATATCGGAGTTAAAGCTTTCCTTCCAGGATCACAAATTGATCTACGCCCAACTCGTTACCTAGACAAGTACATTGGTAAACAAATGGACTTCAAGGTAATCAAGTTCAACAAGAAACGTGGTAACATCGTTCTTTCAAGAAGAGCAATTCTTCAGGAAGAAAGAGGAAAACTACGTGGCGAAATTCTTTCACAAATTCAAGAAGGAATGATCGTTAAAGGTATCGTTAAGAACATTACTGACTACGGTGCATTTATCGACCTTGGTGGAATCGACGGTCTTCTACATATCACAGATATGTCTTGGGGACGTGTTAAGCACCCATCTAACCTTCTTACTCTTGGTGACGAAATCGAAGTTAAAATTCTTAAATTCGATAGCGACAAAGAAAGAGTATCTCTTGGTCTTAAGCAAGTTCAAGCTAACCCTTGGGAAGAAGCTAAAGAAAAATATCAACCAGGTAGCAAAGTATCTGGAGAAATCGTGTCTGTTAAGGACTACGGTGTATTCATTGAGCTAGCTGACGGAATTGAAGGTCTTATCCACGTTTCAGAAATGAGCTGGACAGGAAAAATCAAAAATCCTGCTAAGCACTTTACTGTTGGCGAAACAGTTGAAGCTCAAGTTATCGAAGTTGACGTTGAAAACAAGAGAATCTCTCTTGGTGTTAAACAACTTATGGCAAATCCATGGGACGAGCTAGAAAACAACTACCCAGTAGGGAAGAAAGTTTCTGGTAAAGTTAAGTCAATCGTTGATTTCGGAATCTTCGTTGACCTTGGAGAAGAGATCGACGCTCTAATCCACGTTTCTGACATCTCTTGGACAAAGAAAAACGTAAACCTTTCTGAAGAGTACAAAGAAGGACAAGAAATTGAAGCTCAAGTACTTTCAGTAGATAAAGAAAACCAAAAATTCTGTCTTGGTGTTAAGCAACTTGAAGAAGATCCATGGAAGAAAATCGAAGAAAGACTTCCTGTTGGAACTGTAATCGAGTCTGAAGTTGTTCGTGTAACTGACTTCGGTGCTTTCGTTGAGCTTGAAACAGGAATTGAAGGTCTTGTTCACATCTCTGAACTTTCTGAAGAAAGAGTTGAGAAGCCAAGTGACGTAATCAAGAAAGGTGACAAGCCAAAAGCTATGGTTATCTCTGTTGATAAAGAAGCTAAGAAAATTGCTCTTTCAATCAAAGCAGCTGTTAATGCTGGTGAAAGAGGAGTTAGCTACCAAGAAGACGTTAGATCTTCAACAATGGCCGACAAGCTTAAAGGATTCAAAGTCTAATATTTATTTAGAAGTTTGATATTCGAAGGCCACCCATCGGGTGGCCTTTTTTTGGATGTGTTCGCGACTTGAGTACGCTTATCACTCTCATCTTTCCCTTTTCTTTTTATGTGAATAATCGATTGCGTTAAAATATGGCCTGTAGCTTCAATCTATTACAGGAGGTAATGAGAGGTGCATGCTCTTAAAGAAGCAAAGGTTTATGGATGCTTTGTCATTTGTTCGCTAGGTTTATCGCTATTCATATTTGCGCTATTTCATATGTACGATTCAACTTCAGTGTTGGGGATGATTGATCTTACTCATGATGGAAGTATTAAGCTGGTTCAGGAGCGAATCGCACAGGTCTTAAGCTCAAATGAAAGGGTTCAATTATTTTCAGTTCTTTTTGTGTTGTTACTCGTAACTTCGCTATACCTTAACTTTAATTACTTAAGGAGCTTGAAAGTTGAGAGTAAAGAATTTGAGACAGAGCTTGCTAAAGTAAAAAATAGAAATGTTGAACTAGATAATCTCATTGGAATGATTACTTCTGGTCTTGATATTGCCTGCTTTATAGTCGATCTCGATGGTAAATTTGTTTGGTGCAATGATCAATTTAAAGAAATTTTTGAGCTCAGCTCAGTTCCAAATAGAAAAGACTTTGAACAGTATATGATGGGAGGGCTGCACTTCCTTGATAACACGAAAGAAAATGGTGGTCGAGTTCAAGTTAATGGTGAGTTAGACCAAACATATTTAATACAAAGTTCTAGAAGTATTACTCGTTGTTGCACTGTCTATACATTTTATCCAATAAATATCGATGAATGTGAAAACGCTAGTAATACGCGTCTTGGATCAGCTTTAAGAATGTCTTGAAAATTTTTTTAAGTTTATTAGTGCCTTATAAAATCAGATAAGGGGGCTATTAATGGTTAACCTGATTAAAGGTACTAATAATGCTGGAATTGCCTTTACCGTAGGGATCTAGGGTAGGGCGATTTCAGCTTTTGTATTTTAAGATGCATTTTTCTGTCGAAATAAATGTGTTATAACTGTTTCTCTACTAGTACTCGAGGCCACAATGGTATCTATTGCAAAGCATGATAATTTAATTTCGTTTCTCAATAATTTGTTTGATCAGAAAAAGCAGAGAAATGATTTGTTCTCTCTAAGAGCATGGGCACGTCTACTCGGGTATAATAGTCCTTCTTATCTCGTTCAAGTTCTTAAGGGAGAGCGTAAGGCCAACTTAAAATTAATCACTTCTATCTGTCGTACAGAGCAGTTTAACCCTGCTGACGAAAAGTACTTTAAGCTTCTTTATATGAAACACAGTGTAGATGTTGATGAAGATGATGATATTTTTAATTCTCTATTTCACTCTCTTCGTCCTGATTCTGTGCCATCCCACGATTTCTTGGCAAAGTTTAATTGCTTTTCATCTTGGATACCTTTCTACATTGTTGAGCTCACGAAAGTAAAAGGTGAACTTACGACACGTGAAAATATTGTTTCACTGCTTAGTTCATTTCTAGATGATGATTCTGTTCATTCTCTTTTGGATGAGCTTGTTGAAGTTGGACTATTAAAAGAAGAGGACGGATTTTTTAAGCGCTCTGTTGTTGGTGAGATTTCTTTTGATCCGGTTACTGAGAACGCTGCTGTTCGCTTGTTTCACTCTTCATCTCTAAAAAGAGCTGCAACTGTATTAAAAGGTCAAGATCGAGAGATCCGTGATATCCGCTCGACCATGGTGGCCATTGATTCTTCTGATTACGGAATTGCTTGCGAAATTATTCGCGAGGCCCACAAAAAGATATCAGCACTAGCTTCTCAAAGTGGTAATGCTGACCAAGTGTATCAGTTCAATTCACAGTTTTATATGCCCGTTGCACTTCCTAAAACTGATAAGGAGTAATTACTTCTCCAACATTGTAGCTTGAGTATTTTGAGTAGTACTGTCCATCCCAGCGGATAAATGCCGTTTTTCCAATATCCAGTTTTCCTTCACGATTAATGGTGAATTCAATCGGAAATCCTCTATCTTTATCAAACTTTATCAAGGAATTTGCTGCGATATCATAGTGCTTCATTGAACCAATCTTGAGCTTTCTATTGAGGAAAATATCTTTTGAGATCTTAAAGAGTTTGACCCTTCCATCTTCTTCAAAAACAATTTCTTGGAGTGCCACATCAATGCTGAGTGGTGTCGGAGAATTAAAAGACCATATTGTTGTTTCGTGAACTGATCCATACTCAGGCATTACTGATAGAAATCTCACTTTTCCATTTCTAAAAAAGTGGTGAGTTACCCGGCTATAAGTCTTGATCTTCTCCCCTAAGACTTTAAACGATTGAGGGACAATAAGCTTTGCTGAGCGAATGGCGTTCATATCTTCGTAGAATTCAATTGGTGATGTGAGGTCTATTGCGATCCCTTTATAAGTGAAGCTCTTGACTCTTAACTTTTTTAGAATTCCAATATATGATGGTAAATTTTGTAACTTTGGAGAGTTGCTTGCAAGGTAGCGCACAAGCATCCTAACATAAAATGAAGTGGTGTGATTTGAGCTTTCGATAAAGTCGCGATAGACCAGTTCGTGAAGAACTAGTCCCGCTTTTTCTTTGATATCTAGACGATCCCAAATGCTTCTATCAAATGTGTATCTGTTTGTAATTCCCTCGATAACATCTTCAGGTGGGCTTTGAACTACCGCTTGCTTTAGTTCGCAACCTTTCGGAAGAATTACCAGTCCAATATCTGAAAGACTTGCGAGCCTTATGCCTGAGATAAAGCGAGCGTCTTTTGTAAATGAGTTATTGTAATTTGAAAGTCTTCGGTGTCTTTCGGGATCAATCGTTTCAAGGTTATCGATAGCGTACCTGACAAGATTGTATACTGACTCTGTTCCTGTAAACGACTCAAAGTAGTTTAGAATTACATTTTCGTGAAAATCGAGAAGATCCATCCCTTCTGAGCCATCTGGTCTCACACAGAAAATAGTTTTTCCACCATTGCCAACATGGATTCCACCTTCTTCCGAACTGTCTTTTTCCTGTGAAAAACATACGGTTGAAACGACAAGTAGCAGTAACAAAAGTAACTTTTGAACCATTAGATAAACCCCAACTTATTTACTAATTGTTAGAGAAATTACAATAATTCCCTAAGCATTGACAAGGTTGAACTTGAGATGGTTTGAGGCAAGAGTATGCCGAGGTTATATCAATAACTCATACATTTGATTGAATAAATGCGTGTTATCGTTTTTCTAGGGGGTTATATTTAGGACCTGGTGAATGACTGTGAGTAAATGATCATCTTCAATTGGTTTCGATAGAATTAAAGACTCGCTTCCATTGATTTCATCTTCATCATACCCAGTATAGTAAATAAATGGGACATTTATTCCTTGCTCTTTTAGTGCATTGCCCCAGATTTCTCCATGCCCATCTGGCATATTGATATCTGAGAAGAACAGGTCAGGCATCTCGTCACTGTTTAGAGCATCTAGAACTTTTTGGTGGTTGTTAAAGCAGTGTACTTCGCAATCGATGACACGGTGTAGTTGCATCTCCATTACTTCGAGCACATCATCTATATCATCAATTAGAAATATCTTAATTTTACGCATTGAAATCTCCACTGTGTTGTTCTATACCTTTTTCGAGAGATTCCGATATATATTTTAGTTAAAAATAATTAAGATTAGCCGAGGTTGCTATGACGTCCATATTTTATATTGAAAAAGAGAAATTCCTCAGAACAATGATGGAGAATATCTGCAAAAATAAGGGAATAGATGTTTATACCATCGATTCTGCAGAGGATTGTCTCTATCTTATTAAAGACTTAGCTTCAGATTTGATTATTATTGATCTTGAGACAACAAAAGGTTGTTTATCGACGTTTCTCGATTCACTTAAGGACGATCAGATTTCTGCTTCAATATTGGCCACTGGTCAGCAATCTGATTGGGAGGATATTGGGGATCTAAAGGGGAAATTTTCCCATTTTGAGCCTAAGCCTTTGGTTGTAGATGGTCTTTTAGAGCGGCTTATTCATCATCTTGCTTGAGAAGCCTTGTAACCTTTTTGATAAAAGTTTCAGCATCAATAGGCTTTTGAATTGAGAACTCGACTAACTGTTCTATCTCTTCAGTCATGATGTCACTTATACCTGAAATGCAGATGAATTTCGTTTTAGGATGCCTCGATTTCACTAGCTTCATCAGCTCGATTCCGTTGAGACCCGGCATAATGATATCTGTAAAGATATAATCAAAGTTATACTTTTCAATGAGTGGGATGACCTCTTCGGGACGACTTGTCTTAAAGGTTTCAACTTCCATAAAATTAAGGAGCTCAATAATTGTGTCCCGTACAAGCTCATCATCGTCTACAACGAGAATTCTATAATCGATTTCTTCCATTAACTTTTCTCCTCGATTGAATACATTTCGATATATTTTTTTAAAGAGCTTAGATTTTTTTTTTAATTTATGTTTAAGATGAGATAAGGTTATTAAGTGATTAAGTAACTCAGTTAATTAAAGGATAGTTGTGTCCCAAAGAGATATTCTCTATATGATTATTGGCATGGCCCTAATTCTCATCGTCGTGGGACTGACGATCTATTTTCGCAGTGGATACTTTTAGAGTATTAGAAATTTCTTATATCATCAGGGCCTAAAATGAACTCGTGAAGGCCAAGTCCATTAAAGATAAACTCAGGAACTCTTATACGGTAGAAAATGCCAGTCTCGTGGTTTTCTGATGCCATAATGTTTGTCTTACTTGAAACGATTGCGTGGCATTCCCCTCTTTCATAAGGAATGAAGAGGTCGTAGTGATCCTGTTTGTCGAGAAAGTAGTTGATGATATGAGTTCTTAAGTCATCCATGTCTTCTTTAGAGAATGTACTTACAACAAAGCTTCCTGACTCAGTTCGTTTGATAATTTTTTCTTGGATTCTATTATTTAAAATATCTCTCTTGTTAAAAACAACGAGCATATCTTTATCTTCAACACCAAGCTCCGCTAGTACATCTCTTGTGACCTTAAGATGCTTTTTATAATTTGGATCAGAGATATCGCAGACAATGACAAGAAGATCTGCCTCTAGGGCAGACTCTAGCGTAGTTTTAAACCCTTCAATCAACGTATTGGGAAGGTTTTGAATAAAACCTACTGTATCAATTAAGATCATCGGAGGATGAGTATCTGGATTTAGTGTTCTGTAGGTCGAGTCTAGAGTCGCGAACAGTTTATCTTCTTCTAGAATTTCAACTCTACACAGACGATTCATCAATGAAGATTTTCCTGCATTGGTATAGCCAACAAGGGCCGCTGTTACTGCTCGATTCTTTCTCTTTTTTCGCTGTTGTTCACGAGATTTTGCGACTTCTTTGAGTTGCTTTTTATAAAACTCGATACGATCACGAATAATACGACGGTCTAGTTCGATCTGCTGTTCACCCTCTCCACCTTTAACTCCAACGCCACCTCTTTGGCGTCCAAGGTGACTCCAGAAACCTGATAGCCTTGGAAGAAGGTACTGTAGGCGGGCAATTTCAATTTGAATTTTCGCATCCCTGGTTCTAGCGTGTTCCGCAAAAATCTCGAGAATGATATGGCAGCGATCGACAACAGACAGGCCTGTTATTTTTTTGATATTGCGAATTTGGCTAGAGGTTAATTCGAAATCGAAAACCAGAAGGTCAGATCCTTCTTCTTTTGCTTTAACTGCGATTTCTTTGAGCTTTCCGGTACCCAGCATAGTTCCGGCCTCAACGGCCTTTTTGTTTTGGACGTATTCGTAACCAGTTTGAATTCCAAGAGTACGCATAAGTTCGCGAAGCTCTTTAAGAGAGTTCGCGGTTTCAGTTTCATCTTTGTGTGCCTCAAATGAGGGGCAGATGATTGAAACAAGTGATGCTTTCGCGTCTTTTGATATTTGAAATTCATTATCTAGCATAATAAACTCTAGTTGATTTTATGTATGATTATTACTGAAGTAAGGTATCACATGGTAAAAAATAAGAATAGCAAATTGATGGTGAAGTGCCCAAAATGTAGGGCCTCTTTTGAGTACTACAATTCCGAATTTAGGCCATTTTGTTCTGAGCGCTGCTCTCAAGTTGATCTCGGGAGTTGGTTTCAGGAAAGTTATGCTGTTCCATCTCAGAACCCGTTAGAGCCTGATGAAGTTATGGAGCTTGAAAAGGCATTGGAAGAAAAATATGGCAAAATTGAATATGAGTAAAGAGCTAGATTCCTTTTGCAAGGTCGCAATAGACGCAGCAATTGATGCCGGCCAAATTTTGCTCCGCTATCAAAAGAAAATATCAAAGCTAAAGGTTCATGCTAAAGAGGCCCAAGGGGTGATGTCTGAGGCTGATCTTAAATCTGAGCAAAAAATCATCTCAATTTTAAAGAAGAGTTTTCCTACTCATGAAATTTTGGCCGAAGAAAGCGCTTTCGATTCTCTTGGAGGAGAGCTGGATGCCTACAAATTTTTTAAGCAAAAAAATTGGTGTTGGTGTATTGATCCCTTAGATGGGACAAATAATTTTCTCGGAGGGATGGACTACTACGCTGTCTGTATCTCGTTACTTCATCGAGGAAAGCCTGTTGTTGGTGTTGTATTAAGGCCTGCGACAAATGAAGTTTATTACGCCGTATCTGGAAAAGGTGCGAGATATCGAAGCTCTAATGGGAGTGATCAAAAGTTAGTACCAAAGAAAGTTGTGTCAAAATTAAAGGATACCTTGTTGGTAACAGGCTTTGCTTCTGAAAAAGGCGTTTTATGTCAGGAAGAATTTATAACCTTCCAGCAGATTTTGCTCAAATCAAGAGGAGTGCGTCGAATGGGAAGTGCCGCTCTGGATATGTGCCTCCTATCTCAAGGGATTTTTGATGGATTTTGGGAACGTGGACTTGCTCCGTGGGACGTTGCTGCAAGTGGAATTATAGCGATTGAAGCAGGTGTTAAAGTATCTGACTGGAATGGTCGGTCTTTTCATCCGTTTCAGAATACTATCATTGCCGCTAGAACCCCAATATATGGTCAATTACGTCGCCAATTGAGTTAAAGTTTATTGACAAGGATTCGGTACTAAACCTATAATTTTAATAATATAGGCCTATTACGCATTACGTCCACGGAGGGAACAGTGCAAGAAGCTTTACGCGTCTTTCTAACCACTTTTACAGACGAGACAATCATTATTTCCTTAATGGTTTTAATCGTTATCTTTTCAATATTGATGGTCTACTGGTTGTACAACCGCCGCAAGTATAGAGAGCTTACCCATCAGATTCCAGCAAGTGTTGTTAAGAGCTATTTAGACTCAATCATTCAAAACTCAACGTCACTCAAGTCTTCGCTTTTTAGGGGAGGAGGACTTGAAGTTGGTGAAGGCATTCCTTCTGTTGTCCCTTCAAGAGATTTTCCTTCTAGTGGTGTACAGATGGGAGGAGCAAGTTCTGAAGAAATCAGCCAGAAGAATGCGGAGATTGCTTCCTTAAATGCACGGCTTTCTGATAAAGAAAAAATCGTTCTTGAATTAGAGAAAAAACTTCAAAACATGAGAGCACAACTTGAAGCTTCTGGGGATGACGCGACTTTAGAACTTCAAAAACAGCTTGATGCAGCTAACGCTCGTATTGCTGAACTTGAGGCCCTTCTCGCACAGCAGCCAAGTGGCGGTGGTGATCCTGAAGTTCAAGCAAAGTTAGATGAAGTTACTCAAGAGCGTGATGAGCTTAAAGAGCGCTTAGCTGAATATGAAATTATTGAGGATGATATTGCAAACCTCAAAAAATATAAGCAAGAGAATGAGCAACTCAAAAAATCGCTTGCCGCTTATGAAGGTGGAGGAGCACCAGTTGCAGAAGAACCAGTTCAAGATATTGAACCTGCAGCAGTTGAACCTGAACCAGTTGAGGATATTGAGCCTGCACCTGCTCCAGAACCTGAAGAGGACGATTTGGAAGCACAGATGGCCGCCGCTATCGAAGAGGCACCAGCTGAAGAACCTGCTGCAGAAGAGGATGATCTCGAAGCACAGATGGCAGCAGCAATTCAAGAGACTCCAGCAGAAGAACCTGAAGAAGCACCAGCTGCTCCACCTGCTGATGAGGCTCCACTTCCAGAAGAGGGAGATGCTGAACAAAAGTCTGCAGAAGAGTTATTAAGTGAATTCGAAAAAATGTTAGGTTAATCATCGTTTATCGAGGTTTTAATGAGAAAACTAGTTTTACTCTCTCTTATGTTCGCTCTTACTGCTCCAACTTTTGCTGCAGTAAAATCTAAGGCAAAGTATAGTACTGCTCCTACAGCGATCAAAGAGACACTTCTCGCTCGCTATCAAAAAGAGTACAAAGATAAACTTGAACTTAATAAGCTTAAGGCCGATACCCTTGCTCTCAATGGTAAAGCGGTTCCTGCTCTTATTGAAGTTATGAAAAATAATAAGTATCCAGATAAAAATAAGTGGATGGCAACATTCCTTCTTGGAAGAATTATGGGGAAAAAGTCTTCCCCATTTATCGCAAAGTTTTCTCAACATCCGAATTGGATCATGAGAATGGCATCTCTTAAGACTCTTCTTGCTCTTGGCGAGAAAGGGTATGGAAAGATTTTTGTTAAGGCCCTTAAAGATAAGTCTTATATCGTACGTGTTCAAGCTCTCGAGAACTTGAGACAAATGGAACTTAAGCAGTATGCTGCATATGTTTGGGCGATGCTATACGACAAGCAAAACTATCACATCGCAAAGAAGCAAAAGGGTGAGGCTAATCAAGCAAAAAAGAGAAGTCACATTATTAAGCAAGTGGTGAAAACTGTAGGTGATTTAGATTTCACAGAAGCGAAAACTACTCTTCTATCAATGGTTCAGAAGGATAAGTATAAAGATATCTTCAATGAGATGGATTATGCTCTCTCAAAAATTACCAAGAGAAAGTCTCCGGCCGGCAATATCAAAGTCAAAAGGAATTTCTGGAAACGGATGAACATGTCAGAGATGACTATTTAGATAATAAAAAACACTGCCTAGGCAGTGTTTTTTTTATTTAGAAACTAGCTTCAAGCTCTTCGTTTTTCTTTTGTTCAATCTTTTTAAGTTTCTTATCGATTTGAATGATCCGAGCAATTCGGTAGAGGATTGTTTGCTCCTGAATTCCATCTGTTGGAACTTCCTTCCATCCTTGAAGGAAATCTTGTTCTACAAGTTGTCGCTTGTGAACTGTTACCTTCGTTACTTCACGTGTACCACTAAATCCCTTCGCAACATTAACTAGAACTCTAAACTTGGCTGACTTGACTGAGTCACGTCCACCAAATGATTCTGCAAAGTTGAGATCGCCAGTATTGTCGATCCAACGCGTTTTAATCACTCCCGCTTCTTGGTTTTGAAGAGCGAGGTCAAAACGTTGCATGACCTGATTTACCGCCTGCCATGTTTCATCGTAAGTTGAACGAAAGATTTTGGATGGAATTTCAAATTCTTCCGTTATATATTGGAATTGCTTATACGACGAGCAGGAACTCAGCAAAATTAGGGTACAAGTGATTAATAATTTGATTCTTTTCATCACTTTTATTGTATCCTATATTTCGTATTATTGAAGTGAAAAATAGGTACCTGAACTATGGATTATTTGAAGACTGCAAAAAATGTTCTTACTCTTGAAGCGAATGCCCTTGTTAAGGCCAGTGAGAAACTTACTGATGCTGAAATTAGCCGATTTTTAGAAATTATAGAGTTCTTGAGAAGCATTGGTGGAAATCTTATTTTTTGTGGTGTTGGGAAATCTGGAGTTATTGCTAATAAATTGGCAACGACCTTTTCTTCTCTTGGTCTTCCATCTTTTTTTCTTCACCCTGTAGAGGCGCTTCACGGAGATTTGGGGCGTGTTAATAAATCTGATGCAATTGTTTACATTAGTAAATCAGGAACCACTTCTGAAATTTTAAATTTGTTACCATTTGTTAATATCAAGAAAAACATGAGTATCGGGCTCTTGGGGAATACTTCATCTCCAATTGCGAATGAGTGTGGCCTTGTTTTTGATTGTTCAGTAGAGCAAGAGGCCTGTATTAATGGCCAGGCACCTACAACATCTTCAACTCTAGCGTTGGCGATGGGCGATGCTTTAGCAGTGGTATACGAAAGCTTTGTTGATCTCTCAAAAGAAGGTTTCGCGCAAAATCACCCTGGTGGTCTTTTGGGGAAATCTCTACGTTTAAAAGTACGCGACCTCATGTGGAAAACTGAAGATTGTCCCTGTGTTGGTCCTAATGCATTGATGAAAGATGTTATTCTTGAAATGACTAAAAAGCCTGTTGGTGGCTGTGCTGTCATTGGCAAAGACAATGTTATGGAAGGTATCCTAGTTGAAGGTGATATCAGACGAACATTTGTTGAGCACGACAACGGTGTTACTCGCCCAGTGACTGAAATTATGAACTCTAATCCTGTATCCGTTGGAGTTGATGATCTCGCATTTGACGCTCTAAAGCTAATGGAGCAGCGTAAGCATGAAATCGCTATTCTGCCTGTTGTTGGTGAGAATAAAGAATTCCTAGGATTTATTCGTTTACACGACCTCTTAAAAGAGGGATTTGTTTCCGGGAAATAATTAAAAGAATCATTCCCAAGATTAACCACAATCCAAATAGATTCAAGAGACCAAATCTTTGAAAGAGAGTTGGATTGCCGTCTCTTAGCTTGAGTTTTAAGTCCATCACTTGCTCTTTAAAGATTTTACTACGCTTAGATTCCCTTCCATCGGGGTAAATGATGGAGCTGATTCCAGTGTTGGTCATCCGAACAATTGGAAGTCCAAATTCTATCGCTCGCCACTTGGTTAAAAAGAGGTGTTGATAAGGCTCAATGGTGTCTCCATACCAAGAATCATTACTGATATTGATGGCAAAGTGAGGAAAATCTTTTTGTAGGTTGAGATAGTCTCTAAAGAATGAATATGAAAGTACTTCATAGCAAATAGCTGCGATAAATCCCACATCCTTAACTTTAAAGAGTGGAAAGCGCTCACCGGTTGCAAAGTATGAGATGTTTTGAATATAGCGTCCAATATGTTTGTTGAGTGGACCGAATGGAAGTGTTTCGCCAAAAGGGATTAGTCTGCTCTTGTGGTAGAACTCCTTGAGACGCGCGTGTCCTTCGTGATCATTTCCTACGAGGAAAGCGGTGTTGTACTGATCTTCGAAATAGAAGTCGCTGTCATTTCCAATTTTAAGATCGTAGCCGCCGAAGAAGAGATCGGCCTTTCCGTACTCTACAGTGCGCTTCACAACTGCTGGAATTGAGTCTCTGTACTCTCTCATTCCTTTTGTGCTGACGAGGTGAGGGTATGCGGTTTCTGGCCATATCACTAGGTCGATATTATCAATTCCTTCAGAAAGAGAGAGCTTGCGGTAGGTCCCTTGGACAGTCATCCCCGATTGCTTGAAGTGCTTTTCTGCAGAAATTTTCAGGTTATTGCTGATATTGGCCTGTACTAAACGCACTTTAAGGGAACTTGTGCTGTTGAATTCGATTGGAAAGAGTAGTGAGATAACGATCACAACAGCCGTTCCAATAAGAGGAAAGAAGTCAAAGCGGCGATCAATGATATAAACAACCACTGAAGTTACTAGCCAGTAACTTAAAAAGCTAAAGAGCTGAGATCCAAAAATTGAAGCAAGGCCTAGATACTTTCCGAGGATCAACCAGGAATGTCCCGGATGTGCTGGAAACTGCTGTGGCACAATGACATCGATAAACGTGAGCAATATTGCTACACAAAAAACTTTGAGATGAAGTGGCGTGATATCGAATTTTTTACGGTTACAAAAAGCTACAACTGCATAGTAAACCCAGTACTGTGGCATCAGGATAAGTGCAAAAAGGGCACCCATCAGATAGTTAAATGGGGGATAGATCCCGCCAAACTCTTTCATCGTGAATGGAATCCAGTAGTAACCGGCGAAGTTTACCCCTGTAAAAAAGAGTAAGAGCTTTATGACATCACGACCGATTTTATTCTCGCCACGAATAGCATCTAACGATGAAAAAAGAAGAATGAGTCCAATAATTGGGCCAAACATCGCTGTGTGAAAGAGTGGCGTTGGGAAACCTGTGGCGTAGAAGACGCCACCAATCAGTGGAAGAATGAAGCTAAAATACTTTTTCATACAATATATGGTACAAGCTTGTGCAAATATTTGCCAATGTTATCAAATGTTTATTACCATTTAAGTATGGAAGGCTTTCACACACACTTTTTAAGAGAGACTCCAAAAAGAGATATTTTACGCTGTCCAAAATGTAAGTCTGTTTATGTAGACGATGGAGAGTGTGAATCTTGTGGTTTCAGACTCGATTTAGATCGCTTAGGTGATCCCCTTGGGGAGCGCAGTTTTTATGCGCTGATGGAGAGCTACGAAAAAGACCACACCTTTTTTGGAATTCGTTTCTCTAAGTTATTCTACTCTCGCGAGCGTGAAGAGGCCTTCATTCGCAAGTTGCAATTTCGTTTCGATGTATTGCTCGACTATTTCTTGTCTGAAAAAGATTACAATAATTACCGCAGAAGAGTGTTCTGGACTGAGTTTAAAACTTTGGTTTGGGAGATGATTCGTCGTGGAGTTTCTCACAACGCTATCGCTGATAAAGTTGAATCTCATTCCGGTCATATGGAGTATCGAATTGTTTCATCTGAAATATTAAATTATTTATTGGATTGTGGTCAGATGGAAATTGATCGCGATCGCTTTGGCAAATTCTTTTCTTACCGTCTGTTTGGCGTTGTCAAAGTAGCGCCGCTACTAGTGTGTTTGGGACTAACTGCAGCGGCGATTTTATTTTCACTTTCTTATTACAAGTATTTGTTGATCATTCATTAGAATAAATTTTTGCTTTTTCTAAGTCTATCGTTGAAAAAACAGATGATGCTGGAGAAAGTGTCGAGATTTTCTTTTTAAGCTGTTGATATTTCCATACGGCCTTTTCGGGGGAATCTGGTGAATAAATCCTTCCGATATATGTTTCAACAATTTCATTTATGTCTTTTTGTTTTTTACATTTTAGGAGAATCGATTCTAACGTATCTACTTTGGCGCTAAGAGGGAATGCTAAAAAGAACTGGTAGCAGCGATGTTTAACTTCACTTGGGAAATTTGTTTGGATTAATTTGAATAATTTTTTTGCATCATCCTTTTTTTCTAAGTTTATTGCGGTATAGAATGCGGTATTAATAAAATCAAACATGAATGAGATATTTTTTACGTTTTTTTCAATAAACTCTTTCTGCGACTCAAAAATTTCGTCTTGGTCAATCATCCCTTTAAACAAATAACCATACTCTTCAATGTATCTTTTTTCGATATCTTGGTCTGGACTGTTCGTTTCCTGATCATCAAGTTGATCGATTGATGGTTGTGCCTTGAACTCTTCTTTTTTAGATATTTTGTTGATGAATAATGCCGTTTGATCATTTGAATTGCTATCTACTTTCTGATTTACTAAAAAAATAGATAAAAATATTAAAGTAGCTGCGATAAGGCTAAGTGAGAGGAGGTATTTCATCTATTTTCTCCAAAAATTTGGTGCCATCAAAGTAGCGCCGCTACTAGTGTCTTTGGGACTAACTGCAGCGGCGATTTTGTTTTCACTTTCTTATGCTAAGTATCTACTTGTAGTCAGTTGATCGTTATAGTTTGTTACAGGTTTTTACAACTTTTTTGTACTCTCTTTTGAGTAATCTTACTGATTCATCTGTAAAGTGAAATGTTATCCCATCATCAGAAGAAACTCCTCCTGGTCTGTTGTCCTCAAAGCGAATGGCCTTAACACGTGCTTTTGCTAGATGTAGTCCATTTTCAAAGTAAGGTAGTATATCTTCGCAGATATCAAATTCTCCTGTGAATTCAGTATAGTCTTGATTAGTAACTTTTCCCGTAACCTGGATATCGACCATTGTTTTTTCTCTTAGAGTAAAGTTCCTCTCTGGAAATTTCATCTCAGCCGATAATGGTTTTCTTATATCTGCAGTACTTAGTAGTTGAAGGAAATTGTTAAAAATCTTTTCTGCTTCATATTTTCTATCCATATATTTTCGTAATCCACTATCTCTTTTTTTGATTAGTGTTTCTCGAAATGCACGATTTTCTTCATACTCCGCTAGGTATTGTTGATAGATTTCTTTTGAACTCAGGTCACTATCATTGAGCTCTTTATGTGTTTTAATCATTAATGTAAGGTAGTCTTCGATATATTTTGGAAGATTATTGTTTCTTCCAAGGTTATTCCCCTTTAGCTCTTTACTCAGTTTTTTTATGTAGTCGAGTTCTTTCAGTAATCTTGGAATTCTTCTTATCTTATCCTGCTGACAGAGATCTAAAATTTTTTGTTTTCTTGCTCTGAGATATGGTGCTGAGCTACTGGCTTTATCGTAGATATTGATCGTCCCATTACAAAGGAGATTTAGGCTTTTTTCTCTTTGAGACTTTGCATACCAGTGCTTGATCGCACTGAGATCAAATGTCACGTTGTGACGATAAGGTGCCAAATTGATTCCAATCATATTATAAAATAGGCGAAATCCTTCCTCATTTGATAGAGGCTCATTACCAATAAATAGTATTTCAGACCAATCTGGAGCATTAAAGTGCGTTGATAATTTTCCTATCTCATTCGCTACACTTTTGAATCTAGCATATCCTTTTGTTCCTTCAAGTTCTCCATAGAGCGTTACTTCTAGCGGTGCTGATTGCTTCACTACGCTGGAAGGAACATGAACTTTAATCATATGGCTCATTCCATAAGGTTTAAAGTGAACGAGTACTTTGTCATTATTGGTCTTAAAATTCCAATCAAATTCGAAGACGGTAACAGGCATCTCTATACTGTCCGCAATTTTCCACAGCCCGTTAATCGAAATGGGGTATCCCTCTTCGCTTTCATTCGGAAAAAAACTAACTTTGAAATTGTCTTTCAGTTCTTCTGCAAAAGCCAAAGATGAGATGAGTAGGGTTATGATTGTAATTAATATCTTTTTCATTATTTACTCCTTAATTACCAGAAAAATCGTTTTCCATCGGCACCATATTTTTTTAGGAGCTTGTATACTTTTTTCGATTCAGAAAGTTTGACGGAGTTCTTTCCATTCTTCGTCTTGATGTTTGGGTTCGCACCAAGCTTTAAAAAGAGTTCAACCAGTTCATAGTTATCCGCAATTACTGCTTGATGAAGTGGTGTTTGGCCATTTCTATCTTGAAAGTCGAGTGTTGCTTTATATTTTACGAGGAATTTGATAATCTCTGTAATTCTTATTTTTTTAGCCTCAACTAGATTATCCATGAGTGTTTTGGTTTGATCAAAATCGTAAGTAGCTTTATGTAGTAACGACCATCCTGTACGCGAAATAACTTGATCTAAATCAATTTGACCTTGCGATACAATCATTTCAGCTAGATCAAATTCACCGTTATAGAGAGCGGTTTCCAGAGAATCGAAGCTTAATTCTATATGGCCATTTTGAAGGACCTCAACGATTTCTTGTCTGCCAAACTCAAGAGCAATATCGAGTGGCGTTTTCTTGTATTCATTTCTTAGATTTGTATTTGTCGTATTTTGAAGAATTAGGTTAAAGAGTTCAAGTGAACCATACTGAGCCGCAAAATGAAGGGCCGTATCACCATTATCATTTTGATGATCGCCACTAAGTCCCATTTCAACTAATCTTTCTGCAATAGGTAGGCTATTTGATTTTGCTGCCACCATCAGCATCGAGTTATTTTGGTATCCTAGTTTATTCGGATTAACTTCTTTTGAAACGAGTAGTTCAAATATTTCTAAAGATTGCAAGGCAATTGCTTGCTCTAATGATGATTTTCCAATTTTGGGGTCTACTCCAAGTTCAATCAGTTTCTTTACTTGATTTACTGTTCCTTTTCCTTCGAGCAAATAAGAAATAACATTATGCCCACTGATTGAGACTGTATTGATGTCTCCATTGAAATATTTTGTCATTATCTCGATTAGTTCAATATCTTTTTGACGGGCAGCAAGGTGAAAAGCATTTCCACTCTTTGAAATTGATGAATTTGAATCGAAGTCACCTTGAATTACCTTTGATGGATTTGCTCCTGAGAATAGGAAGTAGAGAGGTGCGACTTCTACATCTCGCTTTGCTATTGCACTTAATAGTTCATTTGTCTTATCTGATTGCTCATTTGAAATTTCGGACCAGGCCATCATTGCATATGTATTATTAAATTTATTTTCAACGTCATACATTTTATAAAGTAGTGAATGTAGTTTCGTTTCTGCATCTTGATTATCTCTTTTCTGGGCCACTTTGTAAGGAGTAGATCTTGGAGAGTAGTATCCAGAATATACAAAGAGTTGATCCGGATTAAGCTTAACTAGAGAATCAATTGCTTCAATGAAGTTGTATTCTATCGCAATATGGAGTGGAGTTTGTTGAAGCATATTAACAAAGAGTGGTTTCGAATCTTTTAAAAGGCGGCATAGGTATTCTATTAGTGAAATCTTTTTTGAGTATGCGGCCATGTGAAGGAGAGATTCTCCTGATTGATCTGTGTACTGTGAATCTACTCGTAAAAATTCAATTGCATATCGAAGAGAACCGAGATCACCACTTTTTACAGCTCTTTCCAAGCTTTTTGCAACATTAGAAGAATTTCCATATACATGAAATAGATTGTGCCCACCTGACATTATTTCTTGAAGATCTTCACCTTCAAGCTCTCCAGCAAAGTCATATGCAGAGCGACCAAGGAAATCGCTTTCGTCATAGATTGTGCGATCATAGATTACAAGTAGTAACGCAGTTGCATTCTCTCCACTTGCAAGAGAATAGAATATTGGTGATTGTCCATCAATATCGAGTGCTTCAGGATTTGCTCCGTCTTTTATTAGCTCTTCAACTGCTTTCCCGTCTCCAGCAGCAGCAGCTCTATGAAGTGCTGTTTCTCCAACGATGTCTTCAGTGTTAATATCGTTCAGTTCGATCGCATCGTAATCTAAATATTGGTAGTAGCTTTTCTCTTCTAGATTGGCTGCAAAGCTTAGTAGGCTATAAACTAGCAGTCCTAACATTAACGTTAGCTTCATTTATTTCTCTCCTTAATATTTTCAATACTCTTTCTACTCAAATAATGTTGCTAAGCATATTTAGTATGAAAAAAGGAAACACTTAAGATTTCTTTAGTTTCACTAGTTTTAAAAATACAAAGGCCTGGATTTTACCAGGCCTTAAAGAACTTCAATATATTTTTCTTAGTTTGCTTTTCTGTAAATGATTCTACCTTGAGCAGCTACTTTTCTTTCTGGATTTGAGTTTTGTCCAGATAGGCTAAGTGCTTTTGCTGCATCAAGCTTACCAGCTGTTGAGCATTTTCCCATGAGAGAGATTTCTTGCTTAGCTGACTTCATGATAATTTTCTTCATCTCTTTCGCATCTAGTGATGGATTTTGAGACTTAAGAAGAGCTGCAACTCCAGAAACAAATGCTGTTGCTTGACTTGTTCCTGTTAGGTAACCAGCACGACCAAATGGAAGAGCTGACTTAATTCTGTAACCTGGTGCTGCGATATCAACTGATTTTGAACCGTAGTTGAAAGGAGCAGTTACTTTTAATTCTTGGTTATAAGCAGTTACTGTAATGATGTTTGATAGTCCGTAACTAGCTGGGAAATAACGACTTGATTTCTTATCAATGTTTGACTCTTCGTTACCAGCTGCTGCTACAACTAGGATCCCTTTTCTTTCTGCTTCTTTAAGTACTTTAAGTTCTTCAAGTGAAGGCTCTGGTCCACCACCTGAATAGTTGATGATATCAACATTGTGATCAACAGCGTACTTAAGAGCTTCAACAGTTGCAGTTAGGTTATCTGCACCACTTGCATTTGGATTGTAATACTTAAGTGGAAGAATTTTTACTTCAGGGAAGATACTTTTGATGATTCCTGAAACGTGAGTTCCATGTCCGTGCTGATCCATTGGACGGAACTTGCTCTCTCTACCAGTTGAGAAATCGATTCCATAGTTTCTTTGACCAGCAGTTCCGTTTACCACGTAAATGTTGTTTGCAAGAAATGGATGGTTAGGATCGATTCCAGTATCTACAACAGCAACGATAACTTCTTTTTTCTTGTTGAAGTTATTCCATGCTGCTTTAAGGTTGATTGCTACTTTTTCATTGTTTGGATTAACACCCCAGCTAACAAAGTTAGACTCAAGCTTCTTATAGTCGTATCTAGAATCAGCGAATGCTGAAGTGAAGAGTCCTGCTGTGATTGCGATGATTGAGAGTGTCTTTCCAAATTTCATCTTAGTCCCTTTTCCTAACGTTATACCCTAAATTTCTGTTCAAACTGTCCCGATTGTAAATTTTTTAAGCATCAACAACCGGCTTAATCTATTGATAAAGATGCAATGGGTGTGCCAAACAAACTGTTGTAGTATTAGTAGGTTAGGAGATGGGTTTGGTAGGGGAAATGACTAAAAGATGAGGGGCCGTATAAAATGTAGTCACTTTTTATTAGACACAAAAAAGGGGAACCCTATAGGATCCCCAATTTTTATGCAATCTATTGAAAATACAGATATTAGGTGACTTATACCGCCACTTTAATATTTGAATTTTGTCTTTCTTGTTCTTCTGCGTGCTCAATGCAGAGAGTCGCCCACGGCTGACTTTTTAGACGTTTTTCACCAATTGGCTCTCCACAGTCTTCACATTGACCGTAAGTTCCGTCTTCAATTCTCATCAGTGCTTCTTCAATTGAGCGAAGTTTGGCCATTTCACGATTTCTCAAACTGAAACTAACTTGTTGGTTGATCACTGTGTTGGCAAGGTCTCCCTCATCCGCTAAGTCGTCTGAAGAAACTGTGAGGTCATCAGATGCTCTCAAGACTCCACTGTTCATAATTCTAGCTTTCTCTTGTAGAAGGATAGCTCTGAATTCTTCCAACTTATTCTTATCCATTGTGGCCCTCCTAGTATCATCATAATCTGGTTGATGAATCGGCTTATTCTATAATTTTACCAACATGCAAAAATGTTTGTATGCAGGGCAGAAAATGCCAAACGTCGCACTACGCCTGCCTTACCAGGACTTATCGGAGGTGTAAGAAATTACTTGAGGAGAAAGTTTAATAAATAATTTTAGTTAGTTAGTGCTTTTCTGATTGAGGTCTCTCCAGCTCTTCCCTTTACGAGCAGAGGTATTTTTTTGGTAGCGGTTAACCGCTTGACGGTGCTCTCTGTAAGTTTTTGAAAACACATGAGTTCCATCGTTTTGACTAACAAAATACAAATACTTATGCTTGGCAGGGTTAACCACGGCCATCAGTGATTTCAGTCCAGGGTTACTGATTGGGCCTTTAGGCAGTCCACTGATTTTGTAGGTATTGTATTCTGTTTTTTGGAGTAGGTGTTTTTTGCGAAGATTTCCATTGAAATCCTCGTAAATTCCATAGATTGTGGTCGGATCTGACTGCAGTCTCATCCTTTTTTTGAGGCGGTTGTGAAACACTCCCGCAATCATTGGCCTTTCATGTCCAGCACCAGTCTCTTTTTCCACAATCGATGCCAGAATCACAATAGAGTGCAATTTCTTTTTGTCTCTTCCTAGTCCTAGCTTTTTAATTTGCTGCCGGAACTGGGAAACCATTATTTTGATCACTTCTTTTGCAGATGTTTTTGGTGAAAAACGGTAAGTGTCTGGATATAGGTAACCTTCAACGCGGTCTGCAGGAATTCCAAGCTCTCTGGTTAGCTGAGGATCTTTAGCAGTATTGACGAATTCGGCGTAAGAGGTGATCCCTTTGCCATCGAGCAACTTACCGATTTCATAAAGATTCTTCCCTTCAGGAATGGTCACTCGCTTGGCAATTGAGGTTCCGTAGATCAGAACTTGAAAAACATCAATCATGCTTGAATTATTCTTGATAAGAAAACTGCCTTTGCGGAATTTGGTTAGTGCCCCCTTGTACTGAGTGTAGCGGTGAAAGAGTTTTGTACTTGAAATCAGTCCATCTTTAGATAGGCGGTAATTGATCGAAGGAAATGTCTCACCCGGCCTAACTTCAAAAACAGTATCTGGGCCATTGTAGTTCCAAACGTTGATTAAATAATAGACTTTTGCTCCCCACAGTGCTGCTGTGATGAGGGGGACAACAATAAGGAAAACCAATAAGTATTTTTTCATAAGCAAATTCTCGAAACAATTTTAACGTTTTTAAGGATACTTGTACGCATAGCGGCAGTGCAAGTATAAATAAATACCTAGTTGCAGCTTAGTTCTTGAAGAAGTCTTCTAGTATGATTGTTGCTGCTACTTCATCAATCTTTTTTGGATCGTATCTGAAGTTGTATTGGGGAGAGCTCTCCATCCGCTCTTTTGCAGCGACGCTGCTTAGAGTTTCATCTTGAAATTCGATATGAATATTAGGAAACGCTTTTTTGAGTTCTTCCACAAATGCCTTCACTTGTAGCGTCATCTCTGAATCGTTGCCATCCATATATTTGGGAAGTCCAACGATCATGACTTCAATCGCCTCGTCATCAACGATTTGCCCTAGTTCTTTGATCAGTGATTGGTCGTCTTTGTACTCGATTCTGCCAAATGGGGTGGGGAAAGGCTCTCTACCGGGGCAGAAGTATGCAAGGCCTGTGATAACAGTGCCATAATCAACTCCCAAAACCAACATGCCTGAGAATTTGTCTATGTTTGTAGTATTTTCATTATTCAACGCAATCCGCCTCGTTTTGCTTGACATTGACGTGTTTCACTATATTATTTTCAATATAATCATTGAAATCAAGATTGATCCAATACAATTCACGGAATTTGATTTCCCCAACCAAACTTAGTTAGAAAATAGGTCTTAAACCGAATTTAATCAATATATAAAATCTTTGTGATATTTTTAAGGAGTATTTTAGCATGCACCTCAGTGATTTGAGAGAAAACACAATTGAAGAACTAAGCCAAATTGCGACTGAGCTCAAAGTCGAAAATCCAGGAGCGCTAAAGCGCCACGAACTGATCTTCGGAATTTTAAAAGCGAAAGCAAAAAATGAAGAAGAAATTTCAGGAGACGGTGTCTTAGAAATTCTTCCTGATGGCTTTGGCTTCCTAAGATCTCCAGGCTATAACTATCTTCCAGGTGCTGACGATATTTATGTTAGCCCAAGTCAAATAAGAAGATTTGGTCTTAAAAAGGGTGATACTGTTAACGGGCTTATTAGACCTCCAAAAGATGGAGAGAGATATTTTGCCCTTTTAAAAGTGAATACTGTTAATACTCAATCTCCAGAAGATCACAAGAAAACGGTTCTCTTTGATAACTTAACTCCACTCTATCCAGAGAAAAAGATTGAGTTAGAAAGTGATCCGACAAACTATTCAACTCGTATTATCGACCTATTTGTTCCTCTCGGATTTGGTCAACGTTGTCTAATTGTTGCGCCACCAAAAGCTGGTAAAACAGTTCTTCTTAAAGATATGGCCAACTCTATTACTGATAATCACAAAGATGCAGTAGTTATCGTTCTACTTATTGATGAAAGACCTGAAGAGGTTACCGATATGAAACGCTCTGTTGATGCAGAAGTTGTTTCTTCTACTTTCGATGAACCAGCTAACCGCCACGTACAAGTAGCAGAGATGGTTATCGAAAAAGCAAAACGTATGACTGAAGCTGGAAAAGATGTTGTTATCCTTCTAGATTCAATTACTCGTCTTGCTCGTGCGTACAACACAGTTGTTCCACCATCTGGAAAGATCCTTTCTGGTGGTGTTGACTCCAACGCTCTTCACAGACCAAAAAGATTCTTTGGTGCTGCGAGAAATATTGAAAAAGGTGGATCGCTTACAATTATCGCGACTGCCCTTATCGATACCGGTTCAAGAATGGACGAAGTTATTTTCGAAGAATTTAAAGGAACTGGTAACTCTGAAATCCAACTGGATAGAAAACTTCTAGAAAAACGTGTCTTCCCATGTCTCGACATCAACAAGTCTTCAACTCGTAAGGAAGACCTTCTGATGGAAGATAGCATCATGCAAAGAGTTCACGTTCTTAGAAGAGTAATCCACCCAATGAATACCATTGATGCGATGGAATTCGTTCTCGGTCGTATCAACAAAACAAAAACAAATCTCAATTTCCTTGATTCAATGAATGGTTAGCGTCCTTAGATAGTTGAAGTTAAAAAAAGTTACAGTGTAAAAGGAAAAGCTAACAAGGAAAATTAAGATGAGTATGTTTGATAAACTGGATGAGGTTGTTGAAAGATTTGCTGTTCTCGAAGAGAAAATGGCCGATCCAACACTGTATGAGCGTCAATCTGAATTCAAAGCAATTTCAGAAGAGCGTGGAAACCTCGTTGATGTTGTTGAGGCCTACAAAGAATATAAAAAAATAAAAAGCGATATCGATGGTGCTAAAGAAATTCTTCGCAATGAGAAGGATGAGGACCTGAGAGAAATGGCAAAAGAGGAGTTGTCTGAATTAGAAAAATTAATTCCAGACATGGAAGAGAATCTTACCATTCTTCTTCTTCCAAAAGATCCTCTCGATAGTAAAAACGTTATTGTTGAGATTCGTGCTGCTGCTGGCGGTGACGAGTCTTCAATCTTCGTTGCTGATGTTTACAGAATGTATCAAAACTATCTCAAAGATATGGGATATAAAATTGATGTAATCTCTGTCAGTCAAGGTGACGAAGGGATTAAAGAGATTATCTTTTCCGTTTCTGGAGAAAAACCATATTCACTTATGAAATATGAGTCAGGGGTTCACCGTGTACAACGTGTTCCTAAGACTGAATCTCAGGGGCGTATTCACACTTCTACTATTACCGTAGCAGTAATGCCTGAAGCAGAAGCGGTTGAGTTCGAACTGGATATGAACGAGGTTCGTGTTGATGTGTATAGAGCTGGTGGTAGTGGTGGACAATGTGTTAACACCACTGACTCTGCCGTTCGTCTGACTCACATTCCTACAGGAACTGTTGTTGCTATCCAGGATGAAAAGTCTCAACACAAGAATAAAGAAAAAGCGATGAAGATTCTGACCGCTAGAATCTTTGATAAAATGGTGCAAGAAGCGCACGATAAGGAAGCCGCTGAAAGAAGTGGACAGGTTGGTCGCGGAGATCGTTCTGAACGAATTAGAACTTACAATTTTCCACAAGGTCGCTTAACTGATCATCGTATTGGTTTAACTCTTTACTCTCTTGATAAAATTATTGAGGGAGATCTTGCTCCGGTAACTGATGCTTTGATTGCGCACAATCAAGCTCTGTTACTCAAGGGGAATGAAGAGTAAGTTTGCCCATATGAGTGACTATTCTCTTCCCACCTACAGAGTTCTTATTACAAAATTTTTTGAAGATCATAGAGAATCCCTGGAACATGATTATCCAGGGATTTCTCTTCGTACTCTTTTAAGCAATGCAGAATCCTATATTTTGGAACATGATGCTCAGCTCGATGATGTTTATATTAGTACCGAGTCTAGCCGAATGGACCTTTTTCTGGGGAAGCTGAAGAAGGGAGTTCCTCTCGGTCACATTTGTGGAAGAAGTTATTTCTTTAAATCTGAATTTATTGTCTCTCCCGCAGTACTCATTCCAAGAAGTGAAACAGAGATTTTAGTTGAGCGTGCCATCACTGCGATTAAAAAAATTCAGCGGCAAGAGTCGCGACGTTTAAAGGTGATCGATCTTGGGACGGGGAGTGGTGCGATTATCCTTTCTGTGATGCAAGAATGCTCTAATCTTGATTGCTTTGCCTTGGACATCTCAAAGGATGCTTTACAGGTGGCCAAGAGAAACTATTTCAACTTAGAATTTTCAATTCCTTCCTCAAATTCTTTAAGTTTTCATCTGGGGGACCGCTTCCAAGGATTTCCTGAAGAGAAAATAGATCTTATTTTGACTAACCCTCCTTATATCAAAGAAGAGGCAGATCTCGATGGGGTTCATCACAATGTGGACGGCCATGAGCCAAAGCTTGCCCTCTATCTTCCTGATCAGGAATACGACCAATGGTTTATCGACCTTTTTTCTGAGTCATTTAAGCGACTTACAGATGGGGGGACTTTTTTGATGGAGGGGCACGAAGATCATCTTATCCATCTCAAAATGTTGGCAGAAAAGACTGGATTTGTTAATGTAGCGGTGATTTGTGATTACACAGGAAGGCACCGCTTTCTCTGTGCTAGTAAATAAGGAAAACATAAAATGGATAAACTGATTCTAAAAGGACCTGCTCGCTTAAGCGGTGCTGTAAGCATCTCTCGTGCAAAGAATGCTTACCTTCCAATACTCGCTGGTGTTTTGCTTTCTGATAAACCAGTACACCTAAAAAATCTTCCAAACCTAAGAGATATTAGAACGATTAAGAAGTTACTTTCTAATCTCGGAGTTGAAGTTGTGGAAAAAGGAAATATCACAACTTTTGATCCATCCAATATTAAAAGCTTTGAAGCTACCTATGATCTTGTAAAAACAATGCGTGCTTCAATTCTTGTTTTAGGGCCACTTCTTGCCCGTTTTAAAGAGGCCAAGGTTTCACTTCCTGGTGGCTGCGCTATTGGTGCTCGACCAATCGATCTTCACCTTTCAAATATGGAAAAGCTAGGCGCAAAATTTGATATGACTGGAGGTTATGTTCAAGGTCATACCGAAGGACTAAAAGGAACACGTCTTGTTCTTAGTTTTCCATCTGTTGGGGCGACAGAAAACCTAATGATGGCAGCGGTGTATGCTGAAGGCGTAACAACAATCGAAAACGTAGCTCTTGAGCCGGAGATTGACGATCTTGCTAACTTTTTAAATGCGATGGGCGCTAAGATTGAAGGGATTGGAACATCTACTCTGACTGTCACTGGTGTTAAAGTTGGAGAGCTTAGAGAAGTTGAGTACGAGGCGATCGCTGATAGAATTGAAGCATCAACTTATATTATGGCCGGACTTATTACTAGTTCTGAAATTACTGTAACCGATATTGTTCCAAAGCATATTGATTCTGTTATTTCGACTTTGGAGGAGATGGGTGCTAAGTTTGAAATTGGAGATACCTCAATCAAAGTCCTCAAAAGTGATTTTGAAGGGGTAACTGTTGATACAGCTCCATACCCAGGATTTCCAACTGATGTTCAAGCTCAATTGATTGCTCTTGCTACTAGGGCAAAATCTCCATCAATTATTAGAGAAAAGATTTTTGAAAATCGTTTCATGCACGTTCCAGAGCTTAAGAGGCTTGGGGCCAATATTATTTTAAAAGGAAATACCGCTGTCGTTGATGCTAATAATGCATTGATGGGAGCTCCTGTAATGTGTACTGACCTCCGTGCAAGTGCCGCTCTTATTCTTGCTGCTCTTGCTTCTGAAGGGACAACAGAAATTCATCGTGTTTACCATCTTGACAGAGGATACGATAAACTTGATGAGAAGCTAAAAGGTCTTGGCGCTAGTATCGAACGCGTTAACGAAGATATCTAAGGAGTTTCAGATGAGCGATTGCTTATTTTGTAAAATTGTAGACGGCTCTATTCCAAGTAAAAAAGTATTTGAGAGCGATCGCGTATACGCTTTTGAAGATATTTCACCGATGGCCAAAGGACATGTTCTTTTTGTTCATCGCAATCACACATCTGACATTAATTCTATGTCTGACTTGCACCCTGAACAGATGACAGAAGTCTTTGCTGCGATCGCAGAGTTTACGAGAGAGCATGGTCATGACAAGACTGGCTTTCGTGTTGTCACAAACTGTGGGCCAGACGCAGGTCAGACTGTTTTCCATACCCACTTTCATGTGGTTTTTGGGGAAAAGCTAGGTACTTTTGGTAAGTGAAGAGCTAGAGATCTCCTCTATCTTTTTGCTTCGCTTTTGAAAAAATTGAGATAAATCATATCGACTCCTTTTGACTTGTGCCAATCTTGGACAAATTCAAAAGGAGTTTTTTATGATTCGCTTATTTCAAATTTTTTCCATTCTCTTTGTATTCATGGCATGTAACGCTGATTTTATTCAAAAGGAAGACGAAAATAGTGGTCACGATATTGAGACTGTGGCCGAAAGCTATCGCGCAAACTTAAGCCCCTCTATTGTTGTACAAGGATTAGAAGAAGGAGATTCCTTACTCCTTGAGGTCGAGGGGCGAGAGGTCTCTCCACAATTTATCGTCAAAAATACCTATTTTCATCCTGATGAGCGTGATGATGTAGGATGCTGGGGATGGATGAGAAGTTATGAGGGGACTTCAGAGAAGGTCATCCATCCAAAAGATGCTCTTAAAGATCTTCGACTCAAAATTTATGACAGGGAGTACCCTCTAAATAGCTTAGTTAAAGTTGAACTGGGGACCAAAGGCAATTATGTCTTTAAACTTAATTTTACAAAAGACTTGCTCCAAGGGGAGTCTCATTTTGAAATCTATCCCTCCCCCTTTGATGAAACCGAAACGGTTGCTTTGGGGCCTATTGGAATTGAGGGGGGATGCAAGTGGAGAGAGATATTAGAGCGAAATAACCTACTTAAGAAATATACAGAGATCTTTCAAAAAGAAAGAAAGTATCATGTGTCTTATAAAGTTTTGAGAGAAATCTAAGTTTATCTCTGAAGGCCTGTTAGTAGTGAGCTAATAAGCGATTGTTGAAGTCTTGTTAGCTCGCGTAGCTTTGCCATCAAAATGATAGGACTTCCCTTAAGAGAGATCGTTGCGACAAGCTCACTTCTTTCTTTTGAGAATTCAGAAATTTCAAACTTCTCTGAAAATTGTGACTTGTAGTGATCCATCACTTGTTTTTCAAAGTCTTCGCCTTCAAATGTTTCTGGAAAACGCTTTCCTTCAATTCTACATTGAATGAGCTTATTTTTTTCGTTTTCCTTCTCTCCTCTTTTGATGGAGTTATAGATGATTTTTAGATTATTGGTTCCTAGGTTCTTTTTTAAGATGAACCACAGTTCTTCCATAAAAGATGATCTATCGTTTGGCCAAAGGGCCTTTAGGTGATCAAGGGTAGGGAATAGGTTTTCAAGAAGATCTAAATTGTTTTGAAGGGTCCATGATTCTGTACATTTTGACACGACTTCAGTCGCCCGCTCATATGAAAGATTTTTTAGATTTTCATCGGTGATTTGGAAGTCTTCTTGTGGGCGTACAGGACAAAATTTATATTCATCTGTAAGCATGGACATTAAATCTTCTGAGTTTTGCTCTTTTGAAAATAGTAGTAAGTCGATTTTGTGCTCTTTCAGATCATCAAGATCAATAAGTTGGGCCCCAAGATTTTTGCTATCTTGAAACTTCAAAATTTCTACTTGGTTTTCGTTTTTGATCAGCGCTAATGTGATGTCCATCTATTCCTCATAATCAATTATCGTGAAAAAACATACTATCACCATATTCTCGAAGTGAGTAGGAAATACTAGCTTTCATCCTGAGCGCTTTTGCCCTAAAATAATATTATGAAGATGATTTTCTTACTCAGTTTGACATTGATTTGCTCCTCCCTTTTGGCACAAGATGAAAGGGATTTTCGCAGTGTTTTTACTGGAAATCTCGATCGTAAGAAAGAGATCAAAGAAGAGATTCGCTACAAATGGAGGGTCAATACGCCATTCTATTACCTTGATTTAACGGGCGATAACTTGGATGAGAGTTTTGGGTTTGAGAAAAAGGATGGAGAGGACTGGATCCACTTTCTCGATCTTCTTAAAAGACCTCAAAAGAGTTTTCGATTCGACCCTAAGGGGGGTGATTCGAGACTTTACAAGGTTCAATTTCGCCGCATTTCTAAGCGAACAAAAGTATTGATACTCTACTACTTCGAGGGGAAAACCCAGGCCGTTGACTACATCTCAACTGCTAGGCTCTACTTTGTTACAATTGATGACAATAAACTCTCAACACTAAGCATGTATAAAGGTCCATATTTCCTCTATGAAAAAGAGGAGCATCCTGAGCACTACCACAGACGTCGTTTTCAAGTAGGAGTGTATGATTACAATGGCGATGGTGTTATGGAGATATATACCAAGTACCACAAAATTAATCGCGTCTACGCCTACCTAGGCAATGGAAAATGGACTTCCAAATAACTTAGAACTAAGAAGCTTTTTTGAAATGATCCCCATCCTCTTTCTTTTTTGGAGTAGGGAACTGAGCAACGTTGTCTGGTAGCTCTTCTTTGCGCTTTTTAGAAACACGTAGTCCTTGCATCACTCCAATCCAGATCATCACTGGCAATGCCATTAAAAATAACATCATAGGAATAATCGAGCCTTCTGAACCGGTTTCAGTTGCTACAACTTCTTGCTGGATTGGTCGTTCAGTGCTGTTTGAGAAGTTGAAGGGCTTGGCCTGATTCGAAGGAACCGTTGGGTTTTGATCCGCAATCTCAGTAATTGGTGAAACTGCTGGACCCCTTTGGGCCAACGCTGCTCCCATGAACAATGGGAATAATACGATAATAATACAAAATGCCTTTTTCATTCAAGACTCCTTTCTCCTCAACTAATTTATCGGTGACTGGCGGGAATAGTTGAGAGGATCGCCTCTAATATAATTTTACAATAGTTGAGCAGAAAGTTCGTCTGGGCAACTTTTACGACCAGCTGTTACTATTTTGCGTACAGCTGTGAAAAAATTAATTAGTAAAGGTAACATGTTGTGCTATATTAGGTATACATTAAGTAACCTATTAATTTTACGTAAACGATTGTTTAACAGGCGTTCTTGTTTACGATTTTTTGGAGTCAGAATTGGAGTCAAAATTAGATACTAAACAAAAAATTCTTATCACTGCCAGGAAGCTTTTTGCTCAAAAAGGTTTTGATGGAACTTCTGTCCGAGACATTTCTAGAGATGCCGAGGTGAATGTAGCTGCAATCAATTATCATTTTAATGGCAAACGTCAGCTGTTTCTTTCAATGTTAAAAAAAGATCAAGATCATATTATTGAAAAAGTTGAAGAGATCGCTGCTGTTCCTGGGGAGTATCTCGATTTCGTTACAGGAATTTTTGATTGCTTTTGTGCTGAACCAGAAACTATTTCTACATACTATAAAATTTCAATGACCAATGATGATTTTGGAAAGGATGTTCTCACTGGATATTGTCATTTTAGATCAAGCATTTTGAATTGTATTGGAAAAAGACTTCAAGGTTGCTGTGGTAATGATTTTCCAAAAAGCAAAACTGACTGGGTATCGAATACTCTTCTTAATCAACTAATCTTTGATGCTACAAGCTTAAGTGTTCCGGCCATTCAGGAAGGTGGATATGATTGGATGCTTAATATCAATCAAAGAAGAAATAGAATAAAAGAGCTAGCTGTTATTTTACGTGAAGCACTTTGCTCTGGACTTTTAGAGGCCACTCTTTAAATCTAGCTCTTCCTTCTCTTCATAGAGAGCTAAAAGATTATTTTCAACATTGTTTCTTTTTTTGCTCAACTCTTCGTATTGCTGTTGGAGAGTTGGGCCATGACTTGTAAAGTCGAACTTTTCAATCTCTTCTTCAAGCTCTAATAGTTTGAGTTCCATCTCTTCTATTTCTGTAGGAATCTTTTTAATCCGTTCTTTTTCTTTATTTGTCAGTTTTTTGTTACTGGTATTATTTTGAGTTTTAGCCTCTTCGACCTTTTCTACTTCTTTTTCACTATCATCTTCAGATGAATTTAAAAGGTTCTCAAGAGCAACAGCTTCTAAGTACTCTTCAGCTTGACCATAACCACCTTCAAAATTCTCAATAGTATTGTTGGTTATCAGCCAAACTTTGTTCGTTACAGTGCTTAAAAAGGTTCTGTCGTGGCTAATAAGAATAATTGATCCACCAAATTCTTTTAGTTTTTCTTCAAGAATTTGTAGCGTTTCAAGATCTAGGTCATTGGTTGGTTCGTCAAAGATCCACAAATCTCCTGGACGTTTCAGGTTGAGGGCCATCTGTAGACGGTTCTTTTCTCCTCCAGACATGGTTGAGATCGGTCTTTTAACATCATCTCGATTGAATAGAAAGCTCTCAAAGTAAGTTATAACATGAACACTTCTGCCATCTGGAAGATGGACATAATCTTCTCCTTCTCCTAAGAGCTCATAAGCTGTGGAGTTCGGATTGAGCTCTTCTCGTTTTTGAGAAAAGTGTTGAACCACAAGATCATCTGCCCTTTTTATTCGCCCACTATTGGGTTCAAGAGATCCTGCGACTAGATTAATTAAAGTTGTTTTCCCCACACCATTTGGGCCAATCAATCCAATTTTATTACCTTTTGCGATGGTAATATCAATTTGATTAAAAAGTGGCTTTTCTGGAAATGAAAAACTAACATCTTTTAGAGCTACCAATTCTTTCGTTTTTCTATTGGAATTGATAATGGACAGCTCTAGGTTTTTCTTCGCCTGTAACTTTAGCTCTGTTACGCTACCTTTTAGAGAGTGAAAGTTCTCTACTCTCTTTTTACTACGACAACCTCGGGCCTTGATCCCTTGTCGCATCCATGCCGTTTCTCTGCGCAAACCGTTTTGCAGCTTTTCTAAAAGTTTCTTTCTCTCATTTTCTTTTTCTGAAAGATAGGCTAGGTAGTCTGAATAACTCCCTTCAAATTTGGTGATATCTCCATTTATTATATGAAAAATTTTGTTGGTTAATTTTCCCAGCAGATATCTATCGTGGGTAACTAGCATATAAGTCGAAGAAGATGATTCAAGCTCATCTTCAAATAATTTAATTGTTTCAATATCTAAGTGGTTGGTTGGTTCATCCCAAAGAATAAGGTTGGCCTTTGACGACAATCCTAAGGATAGAAGAATCTTTTTTTGCTCACCACCACTTAACTCTCTTACTTTTTTTGAGTGATCTGAGTGACCAAAATATTTTAAGTATGATTGATAGCTATTGATTACATTCCAACCGTCGAGATGTTCAAAGCGCTCGAGCAGATCTTTTTGACTGTTAATTAGCTTCTGGATCTGACTTTGCTCTGTTGTATGCTCAATCTCTTGATTGATCTTTTCAAGCTTTGCATGAATATCGCCAAGTTCAGGATAAAAATTGAACAGGTAGTTTTGGATTGATGGGTTGTCACCATTCTCGATGGGAAGTTCTTGGGGAACATAAAAGACAGAGAAGCGTAGTGTTTCATCGTCATTTCCCTTTGATTTTGAAAAAGTAAATGGGGGAACAGAGGTATCTGGGATGAGTTCTTCGCTTAGGATCTTAAACAAAGATGATTTTCCCATCCCATTTAGTCCTAAAAGACCGATTCGATCACCTTTATTAACGGTTAAGTTCGCGTTTTTAAAGATAACTTTTTGTCCAAAAGCTACGTTGATATTTGTTAGATTGCACAAAATTCCCATTACAAATCCTTAGGTCCTTTTTTTTATTCAACTACTATATATTTTGCGGCTTTTATTGTAAAAGGTGTTCATGGATCTAGAGAGCTATAAACGACAGAAAAAAGAAAGGGCCCTTGAAAAGGAGCAGGAAGAGAGGAAGCACCGCGACTGGTGCTTTAAATGTTTCCGACCCAAGAAAAATTGCCTTTGCTCTGAAGTTACTTCTTTTGATCCAGAAATGAAGGTTATCCTTTTAATGCATCCCATGGAGGCCAAGAGAGAGAGAATTGGTACTGGTAGGTTAACCCATCTCTGCTTGGAAAACTCTGAAATCATTGTGGATGTGGATTTTACCAATAACACTAGAGTTCAGTCTCTCCTTTCCAATGATCGATATTATCCACTTGTTCTTTATCCTGGTGAGAGTGCTGTTAATATTTCTGAAGGTCCTATGGATACCTCAAAAATTGAGGGGAAAGAGCTTCTACTATTTGTGATCGATGGGACTTGGCCCTGTGCTAAGAAAATGATGAAATTGAGTTCAAACATCAATTCGTTACCGCGAATTTGTTTTACTCCAACCACTCGCTCTCGCTTTGATGTTAAATTTCAGCCTGATGAAATGTGTCTATCTACAATAGAGTCCATTCATTTTTTCTTGAGAGAGTGGGAAAGAATGGGGCACGCTTCATATGATGGAAAGCATCAGGGCTTAATTAATATCTTTGATGAGATGGTAGCATTTCAAAAAAGATGTGCTCTAGACCCTAATTTGCCTTCCTATCGTAAAGGGCACTATAAAGAGTATCATGAAAAGATAAAATCAAAAAAATGGGAAGATCGAAAGCTTTTTTTTGATTGAGAGGAATTATGGATTTGATTGTATACGGAATTAGAAGTTGTGAAAAAATTAGAAAGCTTTTCGAGATGTTTGAAAAGCATGAAATTGAATTCGAATTTGTTGACTTGATTAAAACTCCTCCGACAATTGAGAAGATTGAGGAATGGGCCGATTTCTATGGTGAGCTTCCAATTAATAAAAGGGGAGCAACTTATAAAAAGATGAGAAAAAAATTCGATCAACTTAGTGAAGAAGATCAAATAAAAGTGATGTTAAAAAATGTCGCAATTATTGAACGTCCAATCATTGAGTACGAAGGAGAAGTCGTAGGGATTGGCGGTCGTCCAGAACGAATTTTTAAAGTTCTTTTTTAATCCTCTGGATCTAAAAGTTTTTGAGCACTTGACGCCATTGACTGTACTATTTTGGGGAGGAGGTGATAGATATCCCGAACTACTTCCTCCGGACAATCAATAAGCTTTCTTTTTTTCTTGGCCAGGGTATTTTCTAAGGTGAAGTAAAACTTCTCATCTTCTAGTTTTTCCCAACGTAAAACATAGATCTCTCTAGTATGTCCATGAACTCCAACCGGAGAGCTCGCTGAGTCCGCCTCTATTTCGGCAAGGCATACTTCAAAAGGAAGAAGAACGTTATTATGAGTTAATTCATTTTCATAAAAACGAACATCTCTAAAAAATTTATTTTTTGTCAGTTTCGCAACATTTGGATCAACTGGATTATTTGAAATAATTGAGTTGATCTGGTCTTGTAGTTCTTTCTTATTCTTCATCTATTCTCTGTAGGAATTGTTTGAGTTGTCTTAGTTCGCGTCTTTCGCTCACCATACTTTTATTATAGCTTTCGATTTTCTTTTTGTCCGGAGTTGACTTCTTTGATTCCGCGCTAATCTTCCGTTTTAAATTGCTAATAATTGCGCGGGTCTCCTGAATTAGTTCTCGGACAACTGGCGCCAAGTTATTTGTGATCAAAAAGTAGTTAAGTGCTTGGTCTTTATTTTTTTTAATTGTAATTTGGCAATCTTGGTTAAAAGAGATGGCAACCGTCTTATGTCTATCGGATGAGGTGCGTTCCTGTACTTTGTTATCACAGGCATTAATGATTGGTGTTGCACCTTTAAATCCTTCAGAATCTGTCGAAAAAATGGTTAGAAGCACTTCTGTGTGCTTTTCTAAAATGCGTCCAATTTTGGCACTGGTTCCTAATTTTCCAACAGGACCAAACTTCATTGAGCGTATATCAGATGAATTTAGGTAACCCGAAAGATCGTTGCTGACAGTTGAGGGAAGCTTTGAGCTTGGGTCATAAAATAGTGCATAAGCGAAGTCTTCACCAATAGCATGTACCATAAGAGATTGGAGACCATTAACATAAGCTGCTGTCATTCCATTTCCATCTTTAAAGACAGCTAACTTTGCACCGTTGTATTCTTGAATCACTCCGGCGTATTTTCCCGCAATTTTAAATTGTTTTTTATTGATTACTTTTTGTGCGTATTCTTCTTCTGTTCTAAAAAAACTTCGCGTTCTAGCATCTGCGACTGTGGTTAAAAGAACTGCTAAAAGGAGAAAATATTTCATAAGACCTCCTCATCAAATGATTGAACCCTTCTTTGGAAATGAAAAGATGATTGCACTATCTTCTTCGTGATTTCTGGCAGGGCTAACTTCAACATTTCCTCCGAACTTCTCTACAATCTTTTTTGCAACAACAACCGCAAGAACTGCTTCCTTTTCAGGAAGAGATACCGCATTGATGTTTGAGAGCATAGGTGAATTAAAAATGTTAAGAGCTCTGGAGGTGATGATTAGTTTGATTTTTTTATGTGATATTTTAAGCATGATATTGATGGATTCATCCATATCAATGTTTGAGTATAAATTTACAGCAGAGTTCACAATTGGAGCAATTGCATTTTTTAGCAGAAGTTTTTTATCTGCAGCAACGTGATAGTCAAAGCTTTGATCGTAATCGAAGTTAAGTTTTACTTTGGTATCTGGATAAGAGTTCTCAAAATCAATGGTGATTGTTTCAAGAAGATCAATAAGACTAACTCTTGATAGTTCGAAAGCCGAGTCCATGGCCTGCTGAGAAATTCTTACACCATTAATCAGTCGTTCAATGTTATCTGTTCTCTTTTTAATTTTATCAAGAGATGTGCAGAACACAGTCTCTTTGAATTGTTTATTGAGTTTATTGCAGGCCAAGTTGATTACAGTCACTTGGTTTGAGATGTCATGAGTCAGAATAGAGATTAGATGCGCATTCTCTTTGATTTTATCATCGAGGGATTTATGTGCCTTTTGCTCAAGGTCATTCAGGTGAATACCTACAAACAAGTTAAAGAGAACAAACATTGAAACTGCAATGAGGTCTCCTCTAAAAATATATTCAGCAGAGATCACGTAATACCAACTCTCTGGTAAATACATTGAGACAACTCTTGCGGCTCCAATCATGAAAAGAATAAAAATAGTAAATACTGTATTTTGCTTTGGTGATATGTATCTTCCCAATAAAAGCGGAATGATCGGCAGCCATACATAGTTATTGAGGGTAGTGTGTTTGTTGAGTGCTTGATGTAAAAATAGATCGATGATGACGATAATTAGCATCGTAAGAAACGACTTTTTGGTATCGTTTATTTTTCTTGATAAAAATAAATTGCCCAAGATTATAACCGCTGCAGTGCAGTTGATCACTGCTGCGAGTGGAATGTTTCCAATAATATTGAGGACTGATGCTAGCAGCAAGTAAGCGATTACAAAAAATGTGCTTACGTAATAAAAAGTATAATGCTTCACTTTATTGACATCAGTTCTGTAAGATGTCGGCATAAAGTAATCCTGCATAAATCTTCGCAGTTGTCTTTTGATTCCCATAGTATCCATTTCGGTAGTGACGTATTATTACATAAGTTACCATTATAGTGTTTAGGCCACACTGTTTCTAGCTATATTGCTAACTTAAAGAAAGATTGCTGACTTTTAAACAGAATTTATTCTTCTTAGCATTAGGATACTTTAGGTTCTAATCTTTTTGAGAATCAGAATCAATAAGTAGATGATAGAGGCCATCAGAATAA
Source organism: Bacteriovoracaceae bacterium (assembly GCA_965140515.1). Lineage (GTDB taxonomy): Bacteria > Bdellovibrionota > Bacteriovoracia > Bacteriovoracales > Bacteriovoracaceae > JAGLCH01. Next base: position 1,057,832 of record OZ223251.1, read on the forward strand.
TCACTGGGCCTGTTGGGAGATCTGCATTGTAGCTCAGTAAGGTTCCAGCAGTGGTGATAACCATACAAGTTACTGTTGCTCCAATCATCATTTGCCAGAGTCTTTTGGTGAATGAATTTGCAATGGCGGGAGGCAGAGTAAACAATGCCATTACTAGAATAATTCCGACAATTTTAATGAGTAAAACAATGACAATTGAGGAGACAATGAGCATTCCAATATAGAGAAGATTTGTATGAAGTCCTCTAATTTTTGAGAACTCTTCATCAAAAGAAATCGCAAAAATTTTGTTATAAAAAACGGACAAGAGAAAGATTATTGAAATGCCTAGCACGGCCATAGAAATGATATCACTCTTATTTATCAAAAGAATATTGCCAAATAGGTAGCTCATTGGATCGACATAGCCAGGTGTTTTTGCCATGAAAAGTAATCCAATCGCCATACCAAATGACCAAATCGCTCCGAGTAGGGTATCAAGTCTCTCTCGGTAATAAGTTCTAATTACTCCGATGATTAGGGCAGAGATCGATGAAAAAATAAGACCACCTGAGTAGGGACCAATCCAGTCAATATGTAGGACGTGGTTGAGATAAATCCCAATTCCAATTCCGCCAAGTGCGGAGTGTGCGATCGCTCCAATAAGATAGGAAATTCTTTTTGTAACAATAATACTTCCTACAGTTCCGAATGATAGTGATGCAAGTAATCCTGTAATAAGGGTATTGAATAGAATCGGATTATTTCCGGAGAGAAGTGAACTCAATGAATCAATCATGATGACCTTCCCCTCGCTTCCACTCATCGTGTTCAATTTTTCTAATGTTCCCCAATCTCAATTCATCAATCACACTCTGTGGTACTTGCGAAGTTTCATGGGTTGCAATCTTTTGGCGATGGATACAGATTACCTTATTTACTTTATCTTGAGTGAAGTACAAGTCATGACTAACCATCACAATAGGGAGATCTTGATTGAGTTCTGAGAGTGTTTTAAATAGTTGTTTCTCTGAATACTCATCAATATTAGAAGTTGGCTCATCGAGAAGTAATAGTTTCGGATTTGATACTAGAGAACGACCAATTAAGGTTCGTTGGCGCTGCCCTCCAGAGAGAGATGAGAATGGATCATCTGCTAAATCTCTTAATTCAATTTTTTCAAGAATTTGATCGACCATCATTCTATCTTCTTTATTATAGAAGAGCTTTTTAGATCTCAGTCTTCCTGTCGCAATGACATCTCTTACTGTGGCCGGAAATTGCGGATCGAAGTGCATGTGTTGTGGAGTATAGCCGATTAGGTTTCTTCCCTTGTGTGGAGGTAATCCAAAAACCTTGATCTCTCCTCTTTTGGGAGAAAGAAGACCGAGTAGTAGCTTGATCAAAGTACTTTTACCGCTTCCATTTCGGCCCACAATATAAGCAAAGTCACCGCGCTCAATATTGAAAGAAACATCTGTTAAAATTTCTTTTTTCCCATAAGAGAAGAACAAATTGCTTGTTTCAATCGGTTTCACTTCTTACTCGCTGCCTTCATTACTTTTTCAGAAATTGAACTTAGGGCCTTTAAGATCTCTTTTTGAAGTGGGTTATAGGTTATAACCTGACCTTTCAATATTCTTGTAATGGGAGCAATATTTCTTTGGTCAAATTGTTCTCCGATAAGAATGTTTTTTATTCCGATTTTCTTGCTCTTTTCAATCAGCTGTACCAACTGTTTTTGAGTTGGTCGTTTTCCTTCATGCTCAATAGGGATTACGTTGATATGGTATTCCTGAAGGAGGTAATTAATTGAGGGGTGATAAATCAGAATTGATTTTTCGTGAAGAGGTTTTAAATTTCTTTCAATTTTTGACTGAAGATATTCAATTTCTTTTAACAGATCTTTTGCATTTGCTGTAAAGCTTGATGAGTGCTGAGGAAAAAGTTTTGATAGCGTTTCTAAAATTTTTCCTGTCATTACACTTAGGTTTCTAGGTGATGTCCAAATATGGGGATCAAATTCACCATGGTGGTGTTCATTGTGATGATTATCATGATGTTCATCGTGATCGTTTTCAGAAGTGATTCTTCTAATTCCTTTTGAAATATCCACAATCTTTATTCCATCAATTTGATTGAGGGTTGATGTGATTTTTTCTTCGAAAGGAAAGTCTATAGAGAAATACGCTTTTGCCTTTGAAAGCATTGTGATGGTTTTAGGTGAAAGTGAAAATGTATGAGGATTTTGCCCGTCTTTAAGGGCCTGAACCACTTCAATCTTTTCTCCTCCAACCCTCTCTACCAAGAATGCGATTGGAGGTATTCCAACACCAATAATTTCAGCTGCTTGAAGGGGAAGTGAAAAAATAAATAAAAAATAAATAAGTTTTTTCATATTTGTATATCCTAACTGATTAGTAAAAAACATAAACCCCCGTCGAGTTTTGCTCTGAACGGGGGTTATCTTATACCGTTACTAGGATATATAGCACGTATGTTTGGGTTGGCAAACTTTAGTTTTATCTATGAGCCGATAAGGACTTTGATCCATTCCTGCTGGTTTTGTCCCATTCTGTCAATTGGTGTCATAAGTGCGTTTTTGAGACCTTCCTCAAGCACATCGCTGACATCAATATTTTCAAATTTACTGATTAGAGATTTGGCCATTTTGTAGGCCTTACCATTGTTATTCTTCATGATCGCAATAACTTCTTGAACTGTTACATGACCAGCGTCTACATTCCAGCAGTCATAGTCTGTTACAAATGAGCATGGTAGATAAGCTATTCCCGCTTCTTTTGCTAGTGCGTATTCAGGAAAGTTGGTCATCCCGATAATATCCGCTCCAAACTGGCGATACATTTGGCTTTCTGCAAATGTAGAAAAGCCAGGCCCTTCCATACAGATGTAAGTCTTATTGAAGTGCACATCAAAGTCTAGCTCACTATTAATTGATTGAAGTGCCTCTGTTAAAACTTGTGATACAGGGTAGGCCAATGAAACGTGACCAACCACTCCATTTTCGCAGAAGGTATGCTTTCTTAATGATTTTGTTCTGTCGATATATTGAGATGGAACAACCATATCTCCTGGTTTTAATTCCTCTCTCAAACTTCCTACAGCAGAAACGGAAAGAATCTTTGTGACTCCATGCTTTTTAAGCGCATAGATATTTGCTTGGTAGTTAATTCCAGATGGAGTTAGTTCATGTCCTGATCCATGTCTTGGAAGAAAGATAATCTCTGTTCCTCCCAATTTTACTTTTTTTAGACCTGTTGATGCTTGTCCAAAAGGGGTATTTCTATTAAGTTCTTCAATTGTTTCGAAATCGTCAAAGCTTTCAAACCCTGATCCACCGATAATGGCCCACATAGCTTACTCCTTATTTATTAAAAATTTCTGATAATTTTCCACGTTGTAACATTTCTCTTGTATAGATCCCTCTATCGAGAACAATACCCGAGATGATATCTCTTGAAGTAACATCAAATGCCGGATTGTAAACGTTGGCATTAGTTGGACTCCATATTACTTTTCCAAAATGTCCAGATGCTCCTCTTACTTCATCAGGATTTCTTTGTTCAATTGGAATTCCCGCACCGTTTTCGCATTCTGGATCAATAGTAGTATATGGGGCAACTGTGTAGAATGGAATATTAAAGTGATGTGCGAGAGTTGCAACACCTTGAGTTCCTATTTTATTAGCAAAGTCTCCATTCATTGCAATTCTATCTGAACCGACAAAAACTTTTTGGATCTTCCCGAGGCTCATGAGATGCGCCACCATATTGTCACAGATAATCGTGTAGGGAACTCCAATTTTATCGAGTTCGTAAGCAGTTAAACGTCCACCTTGTAGAAGCGGTCTTGTTTCGTCTACATACACATGAATCTTTTTACCTTGTCTGTGAGCGGTTTCGATTACACCAAGGGCCGTACCGATACCAACTGTTGCAAGACCTCCGGTATTGCAGTGATGGAGAATATTATCTCCTTCCTCGATAAGTGATGCCCCAAATTCTCCCATTTTTTTACAAAGCTCTACATCTTCATCAAATGCTTTCTCTGCTTCAGTGATGAGAAGTTCATTTGAAAAATTGCTTGAGCGAATAACTTTAAGGAGACGATCAATAATAATCATCAAATTAACTGCAGTTGGTCTTGATTCTCTTAAGGCAAGAGCTTCACGTTCTAGTTGATCTTGAGTCGCTCCTCGATGAGCGCTCATCGCGAGCATTATTCCCGCGGATACTCCAATGAGTGGTGCTCCTCTGGTTTTTAACTCTTTGATGATATCAACCATGTGGAGATAATCTTTTACAACAATCCAATCTTCTTCATGAGGAAGTTTTGTTTGATCAAGTATGTAGAGTTGATTGTCTCTTACACGTAATCCGCGTGATTCTAAGTCTCTCATAGATTTTTATCTCCTAGCTGTTTTCTTTTTTCTTTTAAAAACTCAATTTCCTTTTCTGGTAGTGAGGTAATACCACCCAATAACTTTGCATGGTAAAGCATTGTCGCGGCATGCTCTATCCTTTCCATTCCATTGAGTGCTTCTTGATAAGTTTCACCCCAACTTAGGGCACCATGTCTTGAAAGAATCATGGCGCGATGCTTTGGTAAATAAGGAATCAGGTTTTCTCCCATTTCTTTTGAGCCTGGTAGGGCAAATGGAATTATTGGAAGCGATCCCATTGCGAGAATCATTTCACTCATCGCAGTGTTTGGAAGCTCATTTAATTCTGGTTCCGCTATTGTCCATGCCACTGCAATCGGAGGGTGCGCATGAATTACTACTTTAGCCTCTGGACATCGCCTAAAAACTTCAAGGTGCATCATTAATTCACTTGATGGTTTTCCAGATTTTATTTCTCCATCAATTGAAACTTCTGCAATGTCTTTTGTTTCTAAGAATCCCTTAGGAACTCCACTCGGTGTAATTAAAATTAAATCATCAACTCTTACACTGATATTTCCATCTGCCGCGGCCAACATATTTTTGTCGTAAAGTTTTTTTCCAAGAGTAATGATCTCTTCAATAACTTCTCTTTTATTCATTATTCCTCACAAAATTAATAACTTCACTATATCTGCAGAAATATCTATTGTAGATAAAAAAAGACAATGCGATAACATGGAATAAACTACTCTCTTGGAGGATTTATCGATTTACAATCTCTTGAAAACATTGCAGCGAAGGACTTTTCACAAGAACTTGCTGAGGAAATCATTTCTAAAAGAGATGTATTTGAGTTTACCGGAACAGATGAGGAGTTGCGCTATCACTCGTCTTTGCTTGATTGTATTATTGGGTTTGATGTCAACCAGATCGAAGCAGAATTATTTAAAAGAGAGAGGGAAAGCAGCTCTGACGAAAAGTTTGAGTTGTGGGATTTTAATCGCAGTAATGGAAATCAAACATGGATAGGCCTTGACCCTCAAGTAATGCTTACTCCTTATTGTGAGCAATTTGAAATAGCAAAAAAACTCAACTTAAAAAAACATACCCTTGTGGATTTAGGCTGTGGATATGGGCGTATGGGGCTTTTCTTTAAAAACTTTTTTCCGTCTGCTAAATTTCTAGGACACGAAGTCGTTGCAGAGCGAGTGATCGAGGCCAATAGAATTTTTGAAACTTTAAAAATTGATAATGCCCACGTTTTTCATTCTGATATCACGGATCCATCTTTTGAGCTGCCAGACGCTGACATCTTCTTCATTTATGACTTTGGTCATCCTGCCCAAATAAAGATGATGCTTGATCGGTTAAGTGCTTTGGCCGATATCAAGAGCATTACTGTTGTGGCCCGTGGTAAGGGGATTCAATCCATCATTTTTTATCATCATCCATGGCTTTTTTCCCTTCATGATCCAGAAATAGCTAGCAATTATACTATTTTTAGATCGTAATTCTAGCCTATAATTTCAGGTGGTTATGCCATTAATCTAAAAAATGCAATAAAAGTGTAAGAAAATGTAAGAAAAGGGTTTGCTTTTAAAAAATCCCATGTTATTTCCCTTTTGTATTAAATTTTAAATGGGGATTTAAATATGAAAAAACTAGTTATCGCTGCATTTGTTATGATGGTTTCTGCTACAACATTCGCTGGTGAAACAGTGAAGATTTCAGGGAATAATACTTTTGGTGACCGTGGGCCTGTAATGCCTCCAATCGTTTTTATCCCTAACCTCAAGCCAGGGAAGTAATTCACTTCAACCAGCTTGTGTCTAATATATAAAAAGGCCCTCGAGTAGCTCTCGAGGGCCTTTTTGTTTCTTATCTATCAAAGTGTTACTCATATCTATTTGAAATTCATTGACATCTTTTTCCCAAAGTCATATTAATTTTACGCCTGTTCAAAAACTATGGCGCTGATCTCTATGACAGCGACCTTTTGAATAGCTTTTTTAATAATTATTAGGACTTGATCGGAAGACAGGTACCATGACAATGAATTCTAATAATAAGGTTGGCATCGTTGGCGATGGCCGACTTGCTAAACATTTTAAACAGTATTTTAAGTTGCTGGACCTTCCTTACTCTTCTTGGAGTAGAAAAGATACATCTTCATTTTTCGAATTTGCCTCTAAACAAGATATTATTCTTTTGATGATCTCTGATGATTCTATTGAATCTTTTTATCGGGAGAATCCTTTGTTGAAAGAGAAAATCTGCTTTCACTTTTCGGGAGCATTGTCACTTGATGGTATCCATTCTTGTCACCCTCTAATGACCTTTTCTAATCATCACTACTCCATTGCTGAGTATCAAAGAATCCCGTTTATCGGAGAACTGGGGAAAATGCAATTGAGTGACCTCATTCCAGCACTCGAAAATAAAGCAGTTATGATCCCCTCGAATATGAAAGATAAGTACCACGCATGGTGTGTAATGGCGGGGAATTTTTCGGTCATCTTGTGGCAAGAGTTTGCTGCAAATATGAAATGTGATTTTGATATAAGCAACGATCTTATTAAGCCTTATATGAGGCAAATTTTTAATAATATGGATTACGATCTTGATTGTTCTTTAACAGGGCCTTTAGTTAGAAATGATAATGAAACGATGAAGAAAAATCTAAATGCTTTAGATGGTGTTTACGAACAACTCTATCGCTCTTTTCTAGGCGTTAAGAATATTAATTTGGAGAAATAAAATGCGTAACGTTTTTGATTTTTCAAAGATGAAAAAAGAGGGAAATAAAATAACAATGGTTACTTGTTATGACTATTGGAGTGCAAGAATTATTGATGCCTCTGATATTGATTGTATCTTGGTGGGAGATAGCCTTGGAATGGTGATGTACGGTCATCAGTCAACAATTCCTGTAACTGTTGATGAGATTGCAAGACATGTTGAAGCAGTTCGTAGAGGCGCGCCTGAAAAATTTATCGTTGGAGACCTTCCATTTTTAAGCTATCGCAAAGGAATCCTCCATGCGATGGAGGCCGTGGAAAAGATCATGAGAGCAGGGGCAAACGCAATCAAGCTCGAAGGTGTAGATGGGCATGAAGATGTTGTCGAACATATCATAACATCTGGTGTTCCTGTAATGGGGCATTTAGGTTTAACTCCACAATCGATTCATCAGTTCGGTGGGATGAAAGTTCAGGCCAAAGATGATCATGCAGTAGAGCTTTTGATTGGGCGAGCAAAAGCATTAGAAGAGCTCGGCGCATTTTCAATTGTTTTGGAGTGTATCCCTGATCGAAGTGCTAGACTGATTTCATCTTCCTTATCTATCCCGACTATTGGCATTGGTGCAGGGAGTTCTACCGATGGTCAGGTTCTTGTTCTGCAAGATATGTTGGGAATGGATTCAGAGTTTTGTCCTAAATTTTTGAAGAAATATATGAATGGGCATGACTTGATCAAAAATGCACTCAATATGTACTCCGAAGAGGTTAAGAATCTATCTTTCCCAAGTGAAAAGGAATCATACTAATGAAAATTTTTAAAGTTGTAGGTGAATGGAGAGAGTTCAAACGTTCCTTTCCTGAGAAAACTGTTGGGTTTGTTCCAACAATGGGGGCATTACACGATGCTCATCTCTCTTTAGTTAAACGAGCGAAAAGTGAATGCGATATCACTGTGGTGAGCATCTATGTTAACCCCACTCAATTTAATAATGTAGATGATTTAAAAAATTATCCTACTCCAATTGAGGAGGATCTTGAAAAACTTCGTTCATGCGGAGTCGACTTTGTTTTTCTTCCTCAATACGAGACTCTTTATGCTGACAACTACCGTTACAAAGTTTCTGAAAATGACTTGAGTAATATTCTTTGCGGAGCTCATAGACCTGGGCATTTCGATGGTGTTTTAACTGTTGTGATGAAGCTTTTGAATATTGTTCAGCCGACTAAGGCCTACTTCGGAAAGAAGGATTATCAGCAACTTCTTTTAATTCAAGATATGGTGAAATCTTTTTTCTTGGATGTTGAAATCGTTCCTTGTGAAATTCTTAGAGAGAGTGATGGGCTTGCCATGAGCTCGAGGAATAGACTTTTAACAGATGAACATAGGAAGCTAGCTCCAACTCTTAATTATGCTATTAAAAATGGGAGTGACCTTGAGCAGATTAGTGAAGAGCTGACCAAGCATGGTTTTAGCGTTGATTATATTGAAGAACATTTTGGAAGACGTTTCGTAGCGGCTTCTCTTGGTAATGTGAGGCTAATTGATAATGTCGAAGCTTAATATTTTATTACAAATTTCAGGATCAATTTCTTGCTACAAAGCTTGTTATCTCGCTTCGAAATTGATGAAGGCAAATTGTAATGTTCAGTTTGTTGCAACAAATGCAGCACTAGAGTTTGTCGGTAAGGCAACTCTTGAGGGACTTACTCATCGCCCTGTCATTACTGGAATGTTTGAAGATGGGAAAATGCTTTCTCATATCGAACTAGCGAAGTGGGCCGATGTTATTCTTCTATATCCCGCGACTGCCAATACGATAAATTCCCTTGCTGCGGGATTGGCCAGTGATCTTATTGGTGGAATCTTCCTCGCAAATAATTTTAAGAGGCCTTATTGGATTGCTCCGGCCATGAATACCAATATGTATGAACATCCCATTACTCAAGATGCAATTTTAAAGCTTCAAAAAATGGGAGCTTTTATCTTTCCAACTGAGACCGGAATATTGGCCTGTGGGGATACTGGACCAGGTAAGTTGACTGACCCTGCAATTGTTTTTGATAAGTTGATTCGTGAACACGACATGATCCCCAACTATGAGAGCTTGTCATGAAAGTTTTAGTAACTTACGGGGGAATGATTGAAAGAATTGATGGTGTTCGCTCCATTGTTAATACTAGTTCCGGCCGAACAGGTGTTCACATCATTAAGACTTTGCTCGACAGGGGAATAAGCATTGTCGCACTCAAAGGGAAGAATGCTTTGAGTTGTGATCAGAAAGCTGAAGTTAAAACATTTGTTGGGTTTGAGGATCTAGAGCATTTGTTATCAGTATCATTATCGAGCAATCAGTTTGATGCCGTTATCCATTTAGCTGCTGTAAGTGATTATGTTGTTAAGGAAATTGAGGTCGGTGAAAAAGTTTATGCTTCTGGAGAGATCTCAAAGATAGATTCTTCAGATGAAATAGCAATCCGTTTGAAAAAAACTCCAAAGCTCATTTCAAAAATTAGAGATCTTTCTCCACGTAGTATGCTTATTGGTTTTAAGCTTACCAATACTGCTGTATCTCAAGAACGATTTGCTGCTGTTGGTAAGCTTTTTAGTACAAGCAATCCGGATTATGTCGTTCACAACGATCTTTCAGAAATTACTGCTTCTATTCATAAAACAACTATTTTTAATAAAGATATGAGTTCTTCATCTTTTGAAACTAAAGAGGAACTAGCAAATGCATTGTACGAAATCATAAAGGAAGGTAGAGCATGATTCTTTGTCTTGATGTGGGAAACAGCCAAATATATGGTGGTGTTTTTGATGGGGAAGAACTTAAGTTTCAGTTTCGTAAAATTTCTTCGGTAGGGCAGACGTCTGATGAAATGGGAATCTTTCTTAGAACTGTTTTAAGAGAGAATGGAATTGATCCAAAAAAAGTTACTGATATTGGATTTTGTTCAGTCGTACCTACTATTAATCACTCGTTAAAGAATTGCTGTAAGCGATATTTCAATGTTGACCCATTTTGCGTCGGTCCTGGGGCCAAAACTGGGCTTCGTATTCGATATCGCAATCCTGCTGAGGTTGGTGCCGATCGAATTGCAACGGCCATAGCAGCATCTCATCGCTATCCTAACAAAAATGTAATAGTGGTTGATTTTGGAACCGCAACGACATTTTGCGCAATTAGTAAGGAAAAGGACTACCTCGGTGGGACAATTTTAACTGGGATGAAAACTTCGATGGAAGCGTTACAGAAAAAGGCCGCAAAATTGCCTGCTGTTGAGATTGTTCGACCCGAGAACACTTGTGGACGTTCGACAGTTGAAAGCATCCAGGCCGGTCTATTTTACGGTCACCTAGGAGCGATTAAAGAAATTACAACGAAGATATCAAATGAGAATTTTGAGAATGAAGCCCCTTACATTATTGGTACAGGAGGCTTTGCCGGAATGTTTGCTGATTGTGGCGTGTTCGATGAGATTATCCCAGATTTGGTGCTTTCTGGAATTTATCAATCATTAATTAATAACAGATAAAGGAATCTAAAATGCAAGTTGAAGTAATGCGTTCAAAACTACATCGCGCAACTGTAACTGGAGCCGATTTAAACTATGAGGGATCAATTTCTATTTGTCCTAAACTACAAGATGCAGCTCATTTCCATCGCTATGAAAAAGTTGAGATCTACAACATCAATAATGGTGCCCGCTTTGCTACTTATATTATCGACGGAAAAGAGGGCGAGATTTGTTTGAATGGTGCTGCTGCAAGACATGCACATTATGGTGATAAGGTTATTATCGTGAGCTATGGAACAATGAACCGATCTGAGCTTCCTGAGCATAAGCCTAGAGTTGTTTTGCTCGGAGAAGATAATGTGATAAAAGAAATCACCTCAGAGGGATAGGTTATATTTTCATTGCCCCACTGATCATTCGGTGGGGCACCTTTTTCTCAATTAGCCTATATTTCCTATTTCACCTAAAAATTATTTACGATATTATTTGTTTATGAAAAATAAACTGATAATTGTACTGATATTGATCTCAGCATCTTTTCAAATGCATGCTGCTTGTATCAAGGATATTTTTACTGCAGGAGTGGATGCAAAGTCCCGTGAGTACGCTCTTTCAGATCCTTGGGAGAATAACGCTAGCGTTGTTTCAAAGAGTGCAGGTGCAATTAGTGGCTCCTGGATTGTGTTGTGCCCATCTAACCGCTTAGAGTTTAAGACAACACTTGGTGTTGACTATGTCGAGCTCGATCTTGAAGGGGGGGCAGCTCCTGACGGACGTCATGTTGATAATCCTGATGAAAATACATATTTTCTTTTTAATGCCGCTTTCAATGCTGAGCGCGCGATCTTTAAAAGATGGGCCATCCTTGGAGAAGTGGCAATTCGAGAAGATCTCATCTTTTACAATGATTACAGTATGCCTGTTCTTAGAAAAGAGTCGATGGCCAGATTGGAATTGCTATTGGGAGCAAAGTATACCTTGTTAAAATTCGATCGTATCAATCTTAACGGACTTCTTATGATCGGCGGGTCAGGACCACTCGGAGGTGAGCATATTGAAAATCTTGATGGCGGTGGGACTGTAAAATTCGGATTTGAATCGGTTATCAAGCAAAGACGCAATCTCTCATGGTTGGTTGATCTCACTTTTAGAATGAGAGAAACAAGTGCCAATGCAATTGATCAAGAGAGTAAAGAGTTAGGACTCGGAGTTAAGGCCATTTTTAGGTTATAGGTTTCATGATGAATAAAATAATATCATTACTACTGGCATTGTTTTTAGCTACGGGGTGTAACTTCTTAAAAAGTGAAACTGAGTTTGATGAACAATTTATGCTCGACTGTAGTTGGCATGACTTTAGCTTCGACATTCTCAATAGTACAAATAATGGTTTGGCCAGCGATAATGTGACTGCGATTACTACCGATTACCATGGAAATCTCTATGTGGGATCTCCTGGTAGTGGACTCTCTATTCTTCGTCCAGGATCTTCTACTTTTGAAGTAAAGACTACGGGAAATGGTTTAAGTAGTAATAACATAATGAATCTTGCTGTTACTTTCAGTGGTACTATTTTAATCGGGACAGATCTAGGGTTGGATATTTCTTCCGATCAGGGAAACTCCTTTATTGCTGATCCTTATGGGCTAACGGGTGTTTCTGATATCAATGTGGACGAGCAAAACCGTATTCTTGTGGCAGAGTCTGCGCTTGTTTATTATTCGCTTGATAATGGTTCTAGCATCAATACATTAACAGGCTCAACTGTAGCAACTGGTGTTGCTTCTTCTCCAGAGGGTAGAGTTTATAGTTCCACAACAGCAGGACTTCAAGTTCATACAAGTTTTGGAGATACCTCTCCTACGACTAAAACGACTGCTGAAGGATTACTTAATAATACTCTTAGTGATGTTGCGGTCGATTTTAAAGGGAGAGTCTATACCGCACACTCTGGTGCTGGTGGAATTTCATTTTCTGATAATGGGGGATCTACTTTTACTTCTCGCGATACCAGTTATGGAATTGATGGCGCAAATGTCTATCAAGTTAAAACTGACTTTTGTAATCATGTCTATCTAGTGACGGATAATGCATTAAGTGTTTCATTTGACCGTGGAAATTCATTTTCAAATTTCTATCCCCCCAATGCAATGACAAGTATTGATGAGCTTCATGTCACCAAAGATGGAAGAGTGATCTTGGGCTCTTCAACTGTAAGTCTTGGAGTTGCTGTTTCACGTCGCTACTAGAATTTGAACATGAATCCAAGATTGGGTAATAATGAATGTTCCTCCGATGCTTGGAATGAGTAAAAGTGATTTAAACTGAGGGCCATCCCAACATTTTTATTAAACCAGAAGTTTATCCCACCCATTGATTGGTGCAAAAGCACAAGATGCTGAAATTACGAGGATGAAGGTGTAGGAGAGTATCGCTTTCATAGAACTCCAATGTTCGATATTACAGGTGGTTAGGTTCCCAATATTATCTCATTAGAGGGGAAATAAGCAAACAAGTAGTCATTCTTTCACACCCATTTGCCGTCTAATTTAACAATTTGATATGACACAATTGACGCAATATTTCTCGCGTTAATGGGGATGAATAATGAAAAAAATGGTGATCTTTTTCCTTGGTTTGAGTCTTGCTTCAAGTGCTCTGGCGGGGCTTTCTTATGAACAATCACATACTCGATCTGGCCTAGAGCAGGCGATTCCTGATCAGGGGTATACCAGTTATTCGGTAGATGATTTCTCTCTTAATAAGATTGAAAGCATTCAGTTATCTTTAACCGTTTCACATCAGCGGTCGAGTGATCTACTCATTATTCTTACCGCCCCTAATGGCGATTACCTTGTCCTTCACAATATGCAAAATTCTGAGAGTGAGCGATTTCAAATCGTCGCAACAGAGCAAGATCTTTTGGCATCTTTAGTTGGGAAAAGTGCAATTGGACGTTGGGAAGTTCAGCTTTATGACCAAGTTCATGGCGTTAGTGGAACACTTGATGAGATTGACTTAAAGATTAATGGTGGTGACCTTGATCAATCAATTGATCGACCATTTCCAACAATTACAGGTTCACAGTGTGGGGAGAAGTGGAGTGAGATAATTGCAGTAGTTCCGTATGAGCAGTACTACAAGGGGCTTGTTGGAAACTGTGGAGGGGAGCTAATTAAAAAGATAAAACTACTTATCGATGACCAGAGAAGCATGAGCTACGACGCAGCTAGAAGGGTGATGTTTACTTCACTTGATAATAATGGTGGCAAGGTTTGTTCTGTATATTCTGAGCGATGTTTAAGTACAAGAGATGTTCCACCAAATCATATTATGAATTGTGAGCATAGCTGGCCTCAAAGTAAAGGTGCCGTTGGAGATGCTCAGTCTGATCTACACCACTTGTTTCCGGCCATGAGTAAGGAAAATTCATCTCGTAGTAGCCATCCATTTTGCGAGATTGATGGTTTTAAAGATCCGAATGTTGGAAGTCTAGGAGTGAGTAGTGAAAGAACTTGCTTTGAACCAAAAGACTCTCATAAAGGAGACCTGGCCAGAGCGATGTTTTACTTTGCTGTTCGCTACAATAAAAAGATCAATACTTTTCAAGAAAAGTTTTTTAGAAAATGGAATAAGGAAGATCGTGTTTCTATGAAGGAAGTCAATCGTAACAATGCTATTGAAAACTATCAAGGGAACCGAAATCCTTTTATTGATCATCCTGAGCTTGTTGATTTAATTTCAGATTTTTAATACAAAAAGAGCACTGTTACCAGTGCTCTTTTTTTATAGTGTGTCCCAGCCTTCTCCGGCCCCCGAATTCTGCTTTGGTTTTTCTTCTTTTTTTACTGACTTTTGGGGCCCAGAAGTCGGTGTTTCAGATGTAAATGACATTTTTGGCGTCGCCAGCGGTTTTGTGTACTCAACATCCTCGTGTTCATCAAATGATTGAATATCAATTTTTGAGGTTCCTGATACCAAATTTACAAGCCCATTAACTGTTTGGTCGAGGTCTGATACAAGACTCGCTAATTCTTTACTTGATTCTGATGTTTCTTCTGAACTTGTAGAGTTGACTTGAATCGCGCGGTCTAGAATTCCTACCGCTTCGTTGATTTGCTTAATACCTAGCTCTTGCTCTCTTGATGCCTTCACAATTTGGTCTGTTGATACTGAAACACTAATGGCGTTATCTTGTATCTCTTTGAGTAATACGGAAGTCTCTCGTACAAGCTTACCTCCGGCATCAACTTTATCCTTGTTTTCTTTTGCAGTTTGTTGTGCCTGAACAATACTCTCTTTTACAATATTTGAGATTTCAAGTGCGGCCTTTCCACTCATTTGAGCGAGGTTACCAACCTCTTGGGCCACAACAGCAAATCCTCTTCCGTGCTCTCCTGCTCTCTCTGCTTCAACGGAGGCATTGAATGAGAGAAGTTTTGTTTGAAAAACAATCTCATCGATGATTTGAGTTTTTTCTGCGATTTTGCTGATGACATCAGCAAACTTTTGAATGTTCTCATTATTAGCGCTGATCTCATCCATGGATTGAATAAGGTCCTGCATTGCTGTATTTCCCTTATTCGAAACTTCACTAACCGTTGTTGATATCTTATTCGATTCCTCTGCGCTTTTAACGTTGTTTTCTACCATCCCGGTGAGCTCTTCAAGAGATGCTGATGTTTCTTCCACTGAACTTGCTTGCTCTGCAGTGGTTTCTGCAAGTCTTTGACCCGATTCTGACACTTCTGTCGATGCTCGAAGTACACTTGAAGAAATTTCCATAAGCTTCTTGGAAAGACGCATGATTGGTTTCGCGATTGATACCCGCGTGAAGTAGATAATAATGGCCGTGAAAATGATGAAACCAATTAGGGCAATCCAGAATATTTTTAGAACTTGGTTAAATGCCTGTTCTTTAACATCATTCACATAAATTCCAGTACCAATGATCCAGTTCCACTCCTTAAAGTTTTTTACATAAGAAATTTTTGGAACAACGTTATTCTTGTCCCCCTTCCATGCCCACATGTAGTCGACAAATCCCTGTCCTTCTTTTTTTACTACTTTTACCATTTCAACAAATAGTTTTTTTCCAGTGGGGTCTTGGACGTTAGAGATATCTTTGCCATTAAGATGTTTGCTGTAGGGATGCATTATCATTTTTGGATTGTGATCAAGGATAAAAAAGTAGTCTTTCCCTTCTGCTCCATAGCGTAGAGATTCAATTTCTCTTATAGCAATTTTTTTTGCCTCTTCAGGGTTATTAGGCATTTCTTTATAGCTCGCTTCAACTGCACCGTGGGCACTGTCAATAAGCGCTTTGGTTGCAAGTTTTTTTTCGTTCATAATACTATTGATTGTGAAGAAATAAGAGTTGACTAAAATCACAGTTGTAAAAATTGTGAACGGAAGTAATACCGCCAACAAAATTTTAAACTCAAGCTTCAGTTGCTTTTTCATTTTAATTCCTTTTCGGGGGAATGGTTAATTGAGCGCATCTATATAGCTAATCGGAGTTAACTGTATATTTTTAATTAAAAGAAGGCTCGATTAAGAAAAATTGAGTTTAGTTGTAACTGGTTATTTAGTCGAAAGCTTTGACCATTAAAGTTGGTTTTATTTATACCAGTAAGAATTTTACTAGAGGAAAAATTTAATTAAATCAATACAACTCATTTTCTTGATTCTTTTTTTAGTTACATCAAGGTCAAATTTTTCTAGTAGTAATGAAGTTTGATCGAGGTGGTTGGGGGATGTAAATGTTCTTCCATCTCCGCCGCCCCAGCTATGCCACATCCCTTCGATGAGAAATGATTCAACTGTTGCACCGCTTTTGAATTGAGTTTTTTTGTAGTAGTGGCCTAGTTTCGTCCCTTCATCGACAACGTGTTGGCTAAAATTTCCGGCAGGTGTATCTACTGTACTTAGTGCATTTATGTATTGTTTTTCGGTCACAGGCAGGAAGCTCGCATCTACCATTGGATCATTTTCACCGTGAAAGATAAGAACATGTTTCAGCTTTGATCTTTTTCCTTTTGAACGCATCCCAAATTTTTCTTTGGTAAGCTCCTCAAGCTCTTTCTTTGTAAAAGGGGCACTCGCATCCGGTTTCATCATTGGATCTTGAGGGGAAGGATCTTTATCCATTCCTAAAATGTTGTACATCATCCAGTTGAGTGTTTTCCCATCTGGGTTGTATCCATAAGACGGTGACGCGCTTATCGCAATTCCGCTAAAAAGGTGCGGGTTTGTTATTACAAGATTATTTGCGAGACCTGCTCCAGCAGAAATTCCTGTGATGTAAACCTTGTCTGTATCTACTGGGTATTCTTTTGTTACTTTTTTTATAATATCTAAGATGTCGGCCTGATCGCCTAATACGCTGCCATCGCGACTGTGATTGCGATAAAAATTCCAGCAACCAAAGTAATTTCTGAGTCTGCTTTGTTCTGGTGCCAAAACGAGGAAGTTATTGCGTTGTGCTTGTTTAAAAATTTTAGTCGATTCTACAAACGATTGGCCGGATTGGCCGCAGCCGTGAAGCATGATGACCAGTGGAAGTTTCTTCGCTGTCTGCTTTATTTCCTTTTTGGGTTTAAAAACCTTGTAGGAGATATCGCTAAACATTCCAACTCTTCCGGTATCGATGAAGTCCTTACTGATATATCCTGGATCTTCTGGGCCAAGTACCGGATTCACATTTAAAAGAGCATTTGTCTTTGCATCTAAAGCATATGTGTTGCTACACAAAAGCGTGGCAATTATTGAAATTATTATTGAAGATTTAACTCTCATCTTATTCCTTTCGAGTGTGCCATAGAGGCATAAAACCTATCGGACTGTTTTTGTATAACTTTAGAATAGATTCAATGAGATAAATGGTAAGTAGTTGTAATTTGTAGTTCGTGAAAGAAAGAAAATTTTTCACACGTGTAGGATTTTTTTAACAAATGTTAGGATTTATTTGCGTTTTTGATCGATAATTCTACTTAGGTAATTTATTGTTTTGCCGAAGAAGTTAATATGACTTTTCAGAGGATAAGTATGTTTAAAGCTCTTCAAATTTTATCTTTCGCTCTTTTCTTATTTGGTTGCTCTCAGCAGGGGAGAATCCCCGCTTCTTTTGATACGGACCTTCAAGAGTTTGATGAGTCATTTCAACTAGCTAGTGATCTTTCTGTGTCTCAATTTGGAGGTAGAGTTTTTGATTGTGTCTATATCACTCGGAATCAGGAGCTTCAGGCCCAGTCCGTCACATTTACGAAATTAGGTTTTCTTCCACTATCCCAGCATCAAATTATGCTAACAATTGGCGATGGCACCAATGAAGGTACAATCGATTCAATAGCACAGTTAAAAGATGGCATAATCTATTGGAAATACAAAGGCGGAACGCTTGAAATTAGGGCCAACGCCGAAACCGATCAATTACTTGCTAATAGTTATGTCGAAAGTGATCATGGCCCAGTTCTAGTATTTTCCCACAGTTGTTCCGTAATCACATCTAACTAGTTAATAAAAAAGAAGTTTGTTTTTACTTGCATTCAAGTGTCCAATCTTTTTACAATACAATGTATTTATTTTTGGAGCACATATGAAAGAGGGTAAAGATAAAACAGTTAACGAGTTGCTTGAATCGATCAAAGAGATCGATCCATCAAAGCTTTGCTCTCTTATCTTGGCCCTGGCCGACAATGATTCTGATCAGTTACAGACTCAATCAAAGAACGGTAATAATTCAACAGATTCATAAGTCTATTTTATTCTTATTTTTAAGTACTTACCTCCTTTAGTGCCTTTTTGGCATGGTCCTTGCTTTATATATAGTAACGAGAGCGATACTGATGGCCAAGGCCCTGAGATTACATGAAATGAAAACCTCAGGCCGTCTAAAGATCAATCGGTGTTTAACTTATAGACAGGGAACTAGGTATGAAAACGAACAACCTTATCAACATTTTAGCAATCACTTCAGCAATCATTCTTGCAGGATGTTCGGCTGGTCTTGAAGAAGAGAAGTCATCTGGAAGTGTTTCGACTTTTATGGCCTCTAATGTATCTCCAAGTGCGGCTCGTCACATCGCGGATCAATCATGGGGAGTACCAGCTAAAACTTCTTTTGTTGCAACAACTTGTCTTCAAGACAATGCATACGGTAAGAGTATTGTTGGTCAACGTTTTGAAGTTACAGGTGATAATGTAACTGAAGAAGTTGTTTCTAATGAAAAGGGATGTATTCAGTGGAATGATTTTGTTCGTTTTGATTATTTTGCTGCTCAAAAATTTATCCCTGTTAAGCGTACCATTACTGGGCTTGGTGATTTCACTGGTGAACTAGATATCAATTTCGAAATTGATCCATGGAATAAAGAAATTAGAAGCATTAAAGAATCTAATCTTTTTGCTTCTGCAGCTTCAGTTGTTCCAGGAAAAACACTATTTGTTGCATCATCAGCTTTAAAACTTCGTCCAACAGCTCAACTAAACAATAGAGCGGTACTTGAAGGACAAGTTACTCTTACACCAAAATTTGAAAGATATACTTCTGAAGGAACAAGTGCCGAAATTGGTAGCTTCAAAAAAGGTGAGTTTAATGTAACTGTTATCCTTTTCGAGCAATCAATTCATGGAGATAGAAAAGCAATCTCAACTCCATTCAGCTTTGAAGCATCAATCAATGATGATTCAAAACTAGTAAGCGATGTAGCAATTGAAATGTTTGATCTTCCATCTGTAAGCAATGATGTTGAATTAAAGCTTGGTGTTAGAATTTCTCCTGTAGGAACAACAGCACCAAAGTTTCTTGATAACGCTGAAGCAATGGTAACAATTGCAAAGAATAGCTTTAATGTTGTTGGTACAATGGAAACAACTAACCTACCTGCTTTCAATTTTGCAACTGTAGTTGAGAAGAGTGCATCTTCATTAGATGGTGAGTCAAAATTTGGTCTTAAGCTTAAAACTCCAGTTGTAACATTTAATGGTTATGTTAATGAGTACTCTGCATCTGTAAAAGCAATGAGAACAATGATTAAAACTTGTATCTTAAATGCTGTTACAAACACTAAAGTTGAAGAGCTACCTTTTGTTGTAAGAATTCTTGATGAAAATAAAGATGAAATCTTTGCGTCAAAAGAGAAGAACGCAAATACTG
This sequence comes from Bacteriovoracaceae bacterium, assembly GCA_965140515.1. Taxonomy (GTDB): domain Bacteria; phylum Bdellovibrionota; class Bacteriovoracia; order Bacteriovoracales; family Bacteriovoracaceae; genus JAGLCH01. Next base: position 1,077,633 of record OZ223251.1, read on the forward strand.
ATGGATGTATTACAACTTACTTTGTTGAGAAATATAACCTAGACGCTAAGAGAGATTCTAATTGGAAAAAGCGTTATGTACAAATTGAAGGTGTTGATGGAACTTATAAAGGATCTGTAAAATCACGTGAGTTCTATATCAACCCATGGGAAACAGCTAACTTTTCACATACTATCGAAGGTGAGCTTCCACCAAGTTATAATTCAGTTCAGGAGTCTAAACTTTATACTTCAGATCTTTCTCTTCAGTTTATTAAAAATGAGGAGTCTTACTACAGACTAAATAAGCAAATGGATATGTCTTTCGTTAAGAAGTTCAAAGTAGAGTTCAGACCAAAAGTAAACCGTGGGTTTAAGCACTCTGGTGATAATGGATATGAGCCACTTTATACTGGAAAACTTAACATGAGACTTATGGTTCTTTATCCAAAGAAAAACCTAAGTGCTCCAGTTCTTGAAAAACTTCTTGATGAGTCTGGTGCTGGTGCAGCTCAATTGATCTCATCAAATATTGAAGACTTTGATTTTATCTCTGGTGTTAAAGGTCAAGTTGAAATCGTTGATGGAAGAGTTGCTCATACTGTTAAACTTAAGTTTGATACTAATAGTGCGAAATATATGACTGCTAGAACATATATCGTTGCTGAGTTTTCATCAGCAGATGAAGAATCTGCTCTTCAACCAGTGATTGTGTCAATTCCAGCGAACCTTTCTTCACTATTTAGAGCGAGTAGCGATACCGTTACAAGTGAAACTGCAATTAATCTTTCTGCAAAAGAAATCAAAAGAAGTTCACTTCTTAATAACTACTTTGCAAAAATCGATTCTATCGATCTTAATAAAGCTCCTGTTTCTCCTTGGAAAGTAAACTCATTCGACCTTTTCGAACAACTTCTTAACTCAAATGAGAAGCTAACAACAGTAAGAGGAATTGATAAAGTTACTTTTATGTCTTGGACAAAAGGTAAAGCAATCAATACACGTGTAAGAAGGTCACTTCTTAGCCGTGAAGACTTCGATCTTATCTTTAAGCTGAATGCTGGTGAAACTGATACTTCTGTATATTTTAAGTCTCCAAAGCAATGGCTGTTTGGAAACAAAAGTGAAGGAAAGAAACTTATCAATAAGCTTTGTGAGTACTATTACTCAGGAGTTAATGGTAAGAGGACTATTTGGGGGAACTATGTTTCTGACGAAGGGAACTGTAAAGCAGAACCTACAAAATATCTAAGTTTCTCAGGTGTTAAGCACGTTCTTGCAATTACTGAGCAACCAAAAAGAAGTTATGGTTCAAATGTTAGAACAATCAGTGTTGGTACAAATAATAACGCTTCAGTTGGAAAGAACCACAGCAACTCATGGGGATGGAGAACATCATTTGGATTTAAACTTTCAACTTTTGGTCTAGAGAAAATCGGTCTTGGATCAAGTGCTGGACTTGACGTGAGCTACAGTGAAAACTGGTCAAACAGTGAGAGTCAAGGTGAGGGGATCTCATTTGGTGAAACTCAATCAATGGAAATTGAAGAAACAGTTCTTGAATTTAAAGCAAAAACAAGAGCATGTGTTCTTCTAAAAGCAAAAGGTGAGAAAGTTAGAAAAGGGATCACAAAAGGACTAAGAATTTGTGAATCAGAAGATAAAGAAGAAAGTATTCGTGAAAGCTGGTACATCATTAATGAACCATGGAAATGGAGAGCTTCACTTGCAGACGTTGGTGCTCAAAATGATATGAGAATTTTCAAACTGATTCGTGGTCAAAGAAAATTTAAAGAGTTCAAGGATAAAGTAGAAAGTGCTAATAATGGACTTTTCCTTAGACCAATCAAGGCAAGAACTGAAGTTACTCAATATCTAGGAGATCTCTACCAACCAGCAGATGGTTCTGAGGCCCACCTAAATGAAGGTTATTTTCCAGGACTAATTGACTAACAAAATATTACAAGGCCCCTCTAAGGGGCCTTTTTTTAGGTACTTAGACGATGTTATTTTTTCTATATCATTGTTTTTTCGTATCGAGAGGCGTAGCGTATCTTACCACCCTAACACCATACAAAAGGATACTAAATGTTAAGATTACTACCCATGCTACTCGTGCTTGTGTTGTCGTCCGCATCTTTTGCTGGATTTCAATCACCCAAAGCTCCTAATCCTAAATTGAGCCCAGGTAAGCTATGCTCTCCAGAAGATTCAGATTACTGGAGAACTTTTGGTGAAGGTGAACAGGCCGTTCACATTTGTAGCCGAAATGTTTCAATGTCTCAGAAATATCAGACTCTCAGTAAATACGGAATTGATAAGAAAAAGCGTTCGCAGTACAAAATTGACCACGTGATTCCTCTCAATATCGGTGGATCAAATGATTCTTCAAACCTTTTCCCAATCGACAAAAGTCTTATGGGAATCTATGAGAGAGCTGAGTGGCCAATTTATCAAGCATTTCGTCACGATATGGTTACGACCAAAGAAGCACAATCTTTTGTTAAGAATTGGAAGTACAATTCTTGGGATCCTAGTTGGAGAGTTGACTATGAAGAGAACCTCTCTGAATTAGAAGAGATGTTCCCTAATACTTACAACGACTAGTCAACTGTAACTCTATTCTTTGATAATACAGCCCGGAAAGTTATCTTTTGAGCGATTTGAGCTGTCTTTTCCGAAGTTTAGCGCCGACCTTAAAGCTTCGTCTTTTAGAAATAATGGAGAGGAGTAAGCATCAACTAGTGTTTGCTCCACCTCTCCCTCAAAAATATAAAACTTATCCCAATCTGTGCAATAAACTCCGTCTGCTACTTCAAGAGAGCGGTTAAAGGAGCTTGATGGATTTGCAAGGTTGTACAGTTTGTTCCATGGTGAGTTTTTCTCAACTGCGGAAAGATCTTTGCGCCCAACTCCATTCTTGGCCTTAATGTCCCTCCAGAATGATATTTTATCTGTGTAACCCGTAAGTCTGATAAAGATCTGCTGACCAAATACACTTTCTCCGCCTTGTCTTGTTACATAGAGGACATGATCGCAGCCACTTGCTTTGAGCACAATATTTGGATGTAGGTCTGACCAGCCTCCTGCCGAGTAGATTCCTTTTCTGAAGGGGATGATCCCCTTCTTTGGATTCTCTTCGTTTATCCAAGAAATGGCCCTAAGGGTAGGGAATAGCTTGAGGAATTTTTTAAAATATCTCTTTTTAAGGACCTTTTCTTTTTCTAATGACGTGCTGTCTGGAATACGCAATAAATTCGATAGCCCAGGTTCTGCGGGAGAGGTTGAGATTACTTCAAACCATGTTCCTTCAAGCAGTGCTGAGAATTTGCTACTTTTTGTATCTTTGGGGTAATCTGACTTCAGTGCATTTTTAATTTTCATTAACTCCGATGTTTTTCCCCAGTACCCATATTTAAGATCGCGATCAAAATCAACATTGAAGTCTTGGACCCCTTTTGCTTCTTTTTTGATGTAACTTTTAAGCATATCGGTGTATTTTTTTTCGCCATCTTTTATGATCAGCGAAGTAGTAGGAAAAACGTTGAGTCCACTTCCCACCTTTTCAAAAATTATCTTATTTGGGAAATCTCTTTCTTGATAGTAGCTGTCTAATGCAGAATCAAAGAGTTGAGCGCAATCAGGTCTTTCATGTATTAACACTGACCAAAGCTTTCCAACTGAATCCGCTCGACAAGATTTTAAAAAATCTCCAATCTTTTCATTGGTCGATTGGTTACCATATCCAGCGTAGAAGTCACCAATCCTTCCCAGGAAAATGGCAAATACTTTGAAGTCGATAACTCCCTCGCGGTAGAAAAGGTTCATATCATTCTGGGCATCGAAAGCTCCAAGAGCACTAGCTCCTTCTGCAATCTGAGATTTATAAAAAGAAAAATTCTCATGGAGCCCTTTTGCAAATTCTGGGTTGAGAAGCTTTCCATATTCTCCCATTACATTAAAAAAGGCTGGAAGATCTTTGGCCACTTTCACGGCCTTTTTCAGTTTTCCAATAAGTCCTGAATCTCCTATCCCGGTTATGTTTCCAACTAAATTCATGATTTTTGGAGATTTTGCATCCACTTTATACAGGTACATGATATGAGGAACGAGTGATTTTAAAAGGAGTGCAAGCTCCGCATTCTTTGTCTGAGGAGATGCGGATAAGTTTTCATTACGTGATAAGGCATCAAGAAACATCATTGTAATTGCTGCAGAACTTCCCCCTGCTGCCTTTTCTGGTAACCCTGCACTTTCAACAATTCTTGCCATTGCTGCCCAGTGGGCCGGAGCTAATTCCCCATTTCCTCTGATCCCTGCACAGTAATTGAGAGCGAAAGTATTCGAAAATAGGAATGTTGAGATAACTATAGATGTAATACGAATGATAAACTTCATTTTATTCCTTACTTTAAAAGAAGGGCACTTCATTATAGCTTTTCGTAATTTTTGACCTTTTACTTAATGTCTTTATCCTCAAATTTGATTTCTTAACCTCTTGATTTTCCGACAAGATTTAGGTGAAGCTGTTTAATTTGTTTAATACGTTACGCTCTCGAATCGTGCTTGGAGTATCACTTGTTGTACTTCTTGTGGCGATTGCAATTACATTATTTGTTCATCAAAGTCTTACAGGTTTTTTTAAAAACTCACAAAGAGAGAGCGCTAGAAATATTCTTGATAGTGTCTACAATCTTGTGGACACCCAGTACAAGAGTATCGCCTTTCACAAGAAAGCTGCATTGGAATCAAAAAAACGTGAACTTCAAGATATAACCAAAGTGGTTTTTTCCTACATTAATCACTACTATCATCAAGCATCAATTGGAAAAATCACACAGAAAAAGGCAAAGAGAGAGGTATTAAAGCTCATAAAAAATATTCGTTATGATAATGGCGTTGGCTATATCTGGATTAATAATACTGAGCGCCCATATCCTAAAATGGTAATGCATCCAACGATTCCATCTCTTGAAGGAATCGTTTTAAAAGATACAAAATATAATAATGCTTTAGGCTCGGATAAAAATCTTTTTCAGGCCTTTGTTGATGTAGCGCTTTGGCAAGGGTATGGATTTGTTAATTACATGTGGCCCAAACCTGTTCAAGGGGGACTAACTGAGCAGCGACCAAAGATATCCTTTGTGCAACTATTTCGTCCTTGGGGGTGGGTTGTTGGAACAGGCCTTTATTATGATGAAGTCGAGGAAGAAGAGCAGCGTCGGTACGAAAAGGTTTTGGAGGAGTTGAGGAGTGTCTTTGCCAAAACACAAGTTGGAAACTCTGGATATTTGTATCTATTCGATAGCGATTACAAAATTTTGATACATCCTTCCCTTGTTGGGAAAGATATGACAAAGGTAGAGAATCCCGCAACGGGGAATATTCTTTTTGATGAAGTTATTGAGGCGTCAAAGAATCCAAAAATTCCATTTCGCTACCTGTGGAATAAACCTCCAAAAGATCATGATAATTTTCATTATTGGAAACAGGCATATGTTCGAAAGTTTAAGCCTTTGGGATGGTATTTAGTTTCAACTTATTATGAAGATGAAATCAATAGTGTTACAGAAAATATTATTAATCAGATCGCAATCGCTGTTGGAATTATTCTTTTCATCGCCCTTATTGGGACGTATTTTTTTGCTGCAACTTTGTTGCGTCCTATTAAAGAGTTCAGCACTCAAATTAAGAACATTCATGTTGATGATATCGATTCAGTTCATATTCCAACTGAATGGATTGAAGAAGTGAAGGAGTTAGCGGAATCATTCAATGGCCTGGCAATAAAGTTAGCTGACTCACGTAATGCCCAAAATGAGAGAGAAAGTATTCTTAGTGCCATTTATAATAGTTCTTTCCAATTAATGGGTTTGCTAGACCGTAACGGAACCTTACTTAGTGTTAATAAAACTGCACTGAATTTGATCGAAGCAAAGGCAGAAGATGTTTGTGGTAAGCCATTCTGGGATACACCTTGGTGGAATCATTCACTCGATGTTTATAATCATATTAAGAAAGATATAGAGCAAGCTCAGAAGGGCGAATTAGTGCACTCTAGTACGATTCACAAGCGACCAGATGGTGGTGCTGCTTATGTGGAATTTACTTTGACACCTGTCTTAGATTCAAATAATGAACTGCTTTACATTATCGCAGAGGGGAGAGATGTCACTGAGAATAAGCTTGCTGAAATCAACCAAAATAAAAATATTAAGTTCCTGTCTGGTCTTGAAAGGGTCAATCATATTCTCTCCGCCCCGGAACCCTCTAAAGAAGTGTTAGAACGTCTTGTTCAATCACTACTTGATATGTTTGAGGCGGATCGTGTTTTGATTATTGATTTTAAAACTAAGACTATATCGCAAGTGGTCCATTCGCCACAGTATGATCTCTCCGTGGAATATCGGAGTTCTTTACAGGACAACCTGTTTTTACAAAGAATATATGGTCAGTGTGTGCAATCAAAAGATGTGGTTTCATATTACTATGATGGAAGCGTTGATCAGTGGAGAGAGCAGTCTGAAATCCCCTATCTCTCTGGTATGTCACATTACTTTTCGTTGGATGATGGTAGTGAGTATATTTTAGAAATTCACCAATGCTCATCTTCAAGAGAGTGGGAGCAGTTTGAGATACGGCTCATTAAGGAAATTGTATCACGGCTTTGCACTGTTTTAGATGCAATTTCTTTTCAGCAATCTTTAATCGAGCGAGAGAGGCTGATCAAGGATATTATTGATAATTCAAGTGCGGTGATCGCTCTTAGGGATACTGATGGACACTTTATAACGGTTAATAAAGAGTTTGAGTCTCAATTTAATGTAAAGGAAGAGGATCTGATTGGAAGTAAGGATGATATTATCTTCTCCCCTGATCGCGTTGCAAAGTATAGAGAGGGAGACCAGTTTGTTATTGAGTCGAAGAAGGCAGTACAGGTTGAAGAAAATCTATATACTAAGGATGGGGAGCTTTATTATATCACCACTCGATTTCCCCTTTTTGATGTGACGGGGGCGGTATATGCCGTTTGTTCTATTTCAACAGACATCACTGATCGAAAGAAAGTTGAAAAGACTTTGGAAAAAATGGTTGATGAGCGTACGAAGCAAATTGAGTTGCAAAAGAAAGATCTTGAAGCAAACTTAAGTGAGCTGAAGAGAGTTCAGCGTAGGCTTGTGGCACAAGAGAAACTAGCGTCTCTTGGGACTCTTGCATCAGGCATTGCTCACGAAATAAAAAATCCTCTCAATTTTATTATTAACTCTGGAAAAATTATAAGCACACTTTTGACTAAGCTCAATTCGACCTTGGAGAAGGGGCGGGATGAAGTAGATACACCAGTCTATGAAAGCATAAGCTCAATTAGTAAGCAGTTGCATGATATTTCTGCTCTTATCACTAAACATGGCGCACGCAGTGATGAAATTGTCCGCTCAATGATTGATTTTACTTCGAATAATGAATCAGAGCTTGGTGAAGTTGATCTAAATGAGCTACTCCGCGACTCAATTCAAATCGGATATAGCGCCGCTAAACAGCGATTAGAAAGGGTTGTATTGCCATCTCTTTATATTGAGAGCGAAAGAAAAATTTGTCTATATCCTTCAGAATTTCAACGTGCCATTCTTCATATTCTTGATAACAGTTTTTACGCAGTAAATGAGAAGGCAAATAATTCTTCTGATGAATATATCCCTAAAATTGAGATTAATGTACGTTTTAATAAAACAGAAATGGAGATTGTAATGATAGATAATGGCATTGGAATCCCTCGTGAGATTGATGGCAAAATATTTGATCCTTTTGTCAGCAATAAGCCTGCGGGCGAAGGCGCAGGCCTTGGGCTTACGATGGCCTTTGATATTATTGCCAAACACAAAGGTGATATAACTTATAGTAAGGAAGGTGATTACACTGTATTTGTTATCACTATTCCCACAAATTTAAATGAGTAGAGGAGATCACATGATTTCAAAAAAGTATAAATTGTTAGTGGTTGATGACGAGCAAGATGTGAATGTTATTTTTAGGTTGATGCTTGAAGATTTAATTGAAAATGATGTCTTCGATTACCATTATTTTGAAAGTGGAGAGAAGTGTATGGAATTTCTCGAAACACAGTCTCAGCTAGATAGCATCTTTCTGATTCTTTCTGATATTAATATGCCAGAGATGGATGGTTTCACTCTTCTTGAAAAGATTAAGACTGCCTACAGTGAACTTACCGTATTTATGGTTAGTGCTTATTGCGAAGATAGCTATATCAAAAAAGCAAAATCACTTGGGGCGTCAGATTATTTGGTAAAACCTCTGGACTTCGAAGTTTTACGCAAAAAGTTGTTGAGCTTACTTGAGCAGGCTAGAACCTAAGTCCCCTAGCCGCGGTGGCCTGTTGTTCTGCTGTGATGATCTTCATCAAACATTCGCTTCATCGCACTTAAGATATCTCTTTGAGAAACGACTCCAACGAGTGTCCCTACATCATTGAGTACTGGAAACCGATGATATTGAGTGTGTGTAAAATCAAGCGCAAGATCGAGTACTGAGTCATCTTCATGAACCGTTTTAATATTTGTGTTCATATACTTGGCAACAATGCCTATATGTTGATCGTAATATTCATCAGAAATAACTGCATTTAGGCAATCTTTTGCACTTATGATTCCTACCATAATTTTATTTTCATTTAAAACTGGTGCTCCTCCAATGTTGTGCTCAAGCATTATTCTTACGGCATCGATGATTGGCTGTCCTGGGGTAAAAGAGATAATCTTTTTGCTCATACAATCTTTAACTACTAAATGCTTAAACATCATCGATCTCCTATTTAAAGAAATTAGTTCTGGTTATTCCATTTGTCATTTGATGCTAGGCCACTGTTGATTAACTTTCAATCAAAGCAAAAATATGTGGTTTAAGCATATTAACTGAGTAAGCCTCTTCGGATTGATTTATTTTCATTTATGTTTAGAGCGTTAGCATATTTTCCGATAATGATTAAAACGATTTGGAGATAAAAATGAGTGAATTAGTAAAAGAAGTTTTGGCCCTTGCGGTCATTAATATTGTGGGTTTCAGTACTGTCGCAGTTGCTCTGCGCATGATTTATAAGCAAAGCTTAGTTTTTAAGATCTACATGCAATTGGTGCCGGGACTGTTCGTTTTTGCAACTGTACTTTTCGTCATGGGACGAAACTCTGTATTCGACATCTTATCTACTTTGGTCGGTTTAGGGGTTGGGGTTCCGGTCCTTGTTGGATCGATTGTCATTGTGGGTCTTAAGATTGTTAAGCCGATTATGTCAACAACCAATGAATTGCAGCGAGTGGCATCTACAGCGATGGGCATCACATCTACTTTGTCGAGTGATGCGGGACAACTGGCAGATCAGGCATCTGAGCAAGCGAGTTCAGTACAGGAGACTTCAAGTTCTCTTGAAGAAATTGGAGGAATGGTTCGCTCAAACTTAGACAATGCTCGAGAGGCATACGAACTCTCAAATAAAGTTCGTGAGATTTCGGTTAAGGCAGATACCTTTATGGAATCGATTAAAACCTCGATGGAAGAATTATTGGAGAGCAATAAGAGAATCGAGCAATTGGTTGGAGTCATTGACAATATCAAAACAAAGACTGAGATCATGGATGAAATTGTTTTCCAAACAAAGCTCTTATCTTTTAACGCTTCCGTCGAGGCCGAAAGAGCAGGGGAGCATGGACGTGGGTTTGCTGTTGTTGCTCAAGAAGTTGGGCAGCTCGCAGAAGTGAGTGGAAAGTCAGCACAGGAAATTGCAAAAATTGTTAGTGATAGTATGTCTGAGGCAACTCAAGTTACGTTGAACAATAAGACTAAGGTAGAAGACTGTAATAAAACTGTTCTTGAAACGGCAGCACTTTTCAGCGAAATCCGCGAGATGTCGATGACTGTTTCCAATGGATCAGAACAAGTGCTTACTGCATCTCAAGAACAATCCAGAGGAATTGATCAAATCAATGAGGCCATGACTCAAATTGAATCTGCGATAGGACAAAGCTCACAAGCTGCAGACAATGCTTCAAGGTCAAGTAATGAATTGAGCGATCAAGTTAGAGCGCTTAATCATGCTGTTTCATCACTTCAAAAGTTTATTTAAACTGAAGTTATATTTTTTGAGCTTTTTGTTTTTGCTCAAAGAAAATGACGAGAAATTTATTTTTGAAACCTTATTCCCATAAATAACCTCGCGGTACAAGTCTATTTTGTCGCGAGGGATGTTGATCATATCTGTTTTAATGGAGATTCCTTTTTGTACTTCTTTTACACCCATCAAAAAATCATACAGTGCTATAACTGCCCAAGCTCCTTGAAAAATATGTCCACCTACTGTTGTTGATAATTCTCCGCTTTCGACCTTTTCAAAAGCTCCCTCTGTCCAGTCGACTCCACCGATAAATATGTTTTTTCCTGGGATTAGATCAAGATCTTTTGCTCCTTCGATAACTCCCATTGCCATTCCATCACTGGCGCACCAGACGACATCAATATCCGAGTACCTGCTTTTTACAAGAATTTTAAACTTACTTTTTGCCATGGCCTTAAGCCAATTCGCGGAAATGATTTGCATCAGTATAGAGTCTTTTCTCTCCCCTGTTCGCTGGATTAGCCCTTCTTTTCTTTTAATTGATCCGAGGTCTGCAATATTACCTTCGATTGCGAGAATTTTGAGTGGACGATTCACTTTCAATTTTGTCTTTGCGTCATCTACAAGCTTATCTAAAAGGGCAATACCCGCCTTAACATCATTTGGGATAATTTCTCCTATCCAGTACTTGTAGTTCTCTCTCGGAGATCCCGCATCCCTGTGATCAACGCTTCCAGTTACAAAGATTAGTGGTACTTTGTATTTATCAGCAAGCTTCGCTGCTTTAATTCCTTGAAATTTGTAGTTGAGAGTAATCACTCCGTCATACTTCTCCATCATCAACTTTTCGATGATTTCAAGTTGCTTAAAGTGGTTTCTTTCCGCGTAAAAAGTGTCGAGCTTTATTCCTAGGTCTTTAGCAGCTTTATCTGCTAGATTACTGAGTGGTTCCCAAAAAATGTCTTCTGTGTATCGAGGTGTTACGAGTGCAAAGCGAAGATCTTTGGCAAAACTCTGATAAGAAAGAAGTAGTATAAAGATGTAGATTATTTTCATATTAAATTAATCGACTCTTGATACTACCTTTTGTAGTGAAATATTCTTAACTCAATTACACCAAATTATTCATTTTGATGTACAAACTGAATATTGCAAAACTACAGGCACCAAGCATAAATAATGGCGTCAGCATTGCAAGAATATTGATTTTTCCTTTGTTGTTAATAGCAAAGATTGCAAGAAACACGATTAGGCCGTAGAGAGATGATAGAAGTGCAACGGCCATCGCTGGTCCAATTGAATTTGGGTTTGATAGATTGGCAAGCATTGAAACTAGACCAATGATTGTGCCTAGTACTCCTGAGAGCAGTGCTGTATAGCTTATTGTTTGCAGGATTTCTGAATTATCTTTTGAAAAGAGTTGCCCAAAACTTTTAACGCCATGACGAGCGATCATGACTGCAATAATCGGAATGAGTATTACAAGGATAGATGGGATATCGAGGAAGAGGTGCATCCCACCACTTAAGTACATCGTTCCTATAATGCAAACTGCTAATAAAATTGTTCCAATTGCTTTGCTCATATCAACTCCTAATAATTTTTTTAAATATATTTTATTAAAAATCTATGGCAATGCAATTGAGAATATTTTTACTTGAGTGCACCTTTGTCTGATTCGGACGTTCAGAACTTTAGATCATTTCAAAATACAATGATTAAAAACGAAGGGAGACTCAATTAATTTCAGAGTATGCCGATAGGAATTGCTATGAGGTATCAAATGAGGATAATGATCATAACTTTAATCGCTATAATTGCCTGTGGCAACGCAAGTGCAGAGTACTGTACCTCTAAGAACTGGAAAATTGCCACAGATCGAGGAAAGAAACTTACCCGCGCCTCAGATGCCCTTCGCGATGATTTCAAGAAGATGATTAAAGAGTACTCCTCTATCGATGCATCAAAAGAGTCCGCTTCTGCTCGCTTAGCTCGAGTTGAAAAGCTCATCAAAAGAGGGGAGAAGCGTTATGAACAGTATACCAGCATTATCAACGTTTCAAAAGTGACCCAAAACAAATGGATGGTGATGCGCGACCGCTGCTTTGGTGAGGGGCAATATAAAAATGCTGACGCAGCTGAGGCAAAGGCCGATGCTTACTACGAGATAGAAAAGAGCATAAGAAATACTCAAAAGACTTTGAGAAGTCTCATCGATAAGCTTGCGTTGCTTTCTTATTCTATCGGAACCGAAAAGAAGAGTTCTTCTCAAAATTGTAATTAGTCCCCATCTTGATTTTGAATTTTCGCCAAAAAAAAACCTCAGACAAAGCTGAGGTTTTTATTAGAAAAATGGCACACCCGAGTGGATTCGAACCACTGACCGTCCGCTTAGAAGGCGGATGCTCTATCCAGCTGAGCTACGGGTGCGCAAGCTGTATGAAACTTTTTGGTAACCGATTCCGATCCGTCAAAATTATTTCATTCGTGGTAAAGCAAAAATAAGGTGTTATCGAAGTTTTGTCAAGTATTTGTTAAAGAATTGTGGCCCTGACACCGAAATTAATGTACAGATAAGGCATTGAATTTTGGCAAATACAATCAGTTTTATTGATTGAAAGGAATAATTTGAAGGCACGCATCTATCGTTCTGCGAAAAGAGAATTCGACTGCAAGCTGACCGAAAGCGGTGAGCTAATTCAGGCGAAGGCATTGGGGAATCTTCTCAAGGGGAAGGCGTCTCTAGTGGTTGGAGACTACGTCGAAATTTCTAAGGAGAGCGGTGAGTTTATCATCACTGAGATGATTGAGCGTACCAGTGAAGTGTTCCGCATTCTCGTTCGCGAGCAGAAGAAAAAAGTGATCGCCAGTAACTGTGATTTGATGGTGATCTTGATGTCTGTCTCAAAACCAAAGTTCAAACGAGGCATCATCGATCGTTTCCTCGTTCGCGCTTCTCAGTGGGGAATTCGTCCGCTGGTTGTCTTCAATAAGATGGATGAATATGACCCTGAAGAGTTTGATATCGTATTTGAGCGGGACCGTTTAAAGCGTCTCGGCGCCGACTGCTTCGAATGTTCTGCAATCAATCCAGACTACGTTCCAAGCTATCTCGATAAAGGACACACGGATTTAGTGGAGGCCCTTCGCGGAAGAACTGCTATTTTCCTAGGTCAATCAGGGGTTGGAAAAAGTAAAACCATCAACGCTCTAGCAGGCGGTGAGGTAGAGCTTAAAACCAATGCCATTGGAAAAGCGAATAAAGGATCTCACACTACTACATGGGCAGAGATGGTTGACCTCGATCTCTTTACGTTGATTGACTCACCAGGTGTACGCTCTTTCTCACTTCAAGATATTCTTTCAGAGAACTTCATCGAATACTTCCCAGATCTAGAAGAGATGGCCACCCACTGCCAGTTCAACAACTGCAGCCACGAGGAAGGGGTGAAGGGATGCGCTTTTTATCAGATCGAAGATGAGTATGAAGCAGAACTAGTCTTCTCCCGTTTAGAGTCATACTGGCGTATTCTCGATGAGTTACAAGTCACTCCTGATTGGATGAAGAAATAATTGATTCTTTTGCTAAACTTCTAAGGTTTCCCCCACTTTCAACCGATAAAGCTACTGGACCAATGGTACCAGGAGCACAAAAATGTCCGACAAAGTACTTGATTTTACAAAGAAAAGAGAAGAGAACATCGAACACAAACGCCGTGCATTCGAGCGTATTGTATTTAATAATTTTTTGGGGGCCTACGCCACAATGGACGAGGATGGTGGAATCTATCCTTTAGATCTTGTGGATATCTCTCACGATGGATGCATGATCCAAGTTCCTTGGAACGAGAGAACAGATAAAAAGTTCGACATTGGTGAAGAGATCAAATTCAGAATGTACTTCACTAAGAATTCTTATATCCCTGTCTTTATCAAAGTGATGCATGCACAGGAATACATCGAACGCGGAAGAAGCTACATGCGCTACGGATGCGAATTCGACAAGACTACTCCAAGCTTTCAGGGACTAAAAAGTTTTATCAACTTTATGTACCAGTTCGCGGAACACTCAGTTGTCGATCGTGGTGATGCGAAGGTCTTTTTCGTATAGTGAACTCCACTTATTCAGATTTTTAGGATAGAATGGCAGGTCAGATGAAAAAACTGTTATTGATTTCTATTCTATTGATTACTTTTGGCTGTCAGACCACTGAAGAAAGTGGGATGCAACGTCGTGACCTTCAGCGCTACTACGTGAGCTCTGGGATCGAACGCTTTTTCCTTCCAGACATCCCCGAGTGGATTAATGTGTCAGAGACTGCGAATTGTAAAAGAGAGTCTGATATCAAGTTTATCAATCTTCCAAAACTTCAGAACAATTTTCGTCTGAAGTATTCGGAGGCCCTTCAATTTCAATATTTCCTAAGTCGAGAGAGAACTGCCAAAAAGCAATTCTACAACTCAAAGTTTTTAATGTTGAAGGATGAAGAGATTATTTTTTACGATGTGTCTGACAAGATTCAAAGCGGCATCTACGCTTTTAAACCTCCAAAGTTCAATCGCGTTAATTTAGTGTGGATCGATCCCGCTATTGGATCAAAAGAAAAGTTCAAGGAGCTCGCGGCCTTAATGCGCTCTCGTGAAATGGATTTAGGCCATCCTGTTTTTGTATCAATGTGCTTAGACCATCAAGCAATGAAAGCGTTCTTTAAACGTTCAAAAGCTTTTAGCGACAACATCTTGATGATCCCTTTTGACCTCTTTTCAATCTACAACTCAAATAAGGAGCAACAACTCTTCTTCTCTATTGAAGTGGAATCACTCTTTAGATCAAAGCAGGAGCTTCATTTTTATTCTCCTGATAAGGTTGTACCAAAAGAAATTATCGGTAAATTTATTACTCATAAATATTAATAATATAAAAGGAGCTATTAATGTTCGGTTTTGGAAAAAGCTACGAAAAGTGTGACTATAAAGAAGATCTCGATAGAATCTACGCCCAATTTAAAACAAATATGGGAGAGTTTGAGATCGAACTTTACGCAAAAGAATGTCCTGAAACTGTGTGGAACTTTGTTAACCTCGCTGAAGGGAGACAAGAAACAGTTAAAACAGGTCCATTCTATGATGGATTAATTTTTCACCGTGTAATCGATGGCTTTATGATTCAAGGTGGATGCCCTGAAGGGAAAGGTGTAGGTGGGCCAGGATACCGCTTCGCAGATGAGTGTAGCCCTGAGCTAAAGCACGATACTGAAGGGATCCTATCAATGGCCAACGCTGGTCCAGGAACAAATGGATCGCAATTCTTTATTACTCTTGTTCCAACTCCACACTTAAATGGTCGCCATACTGTGTTTGGTAAAGTTGTAAGTGGTATGGAAGTTGTTAAAGAAATTGGAAAAGTTAAAACAGGTATGATGGATAGACCTTCATATGATGTGGTAATGGAAAAAGTTACGATCGTAAGAAAGTAATTAGCTGAAATATTTCCACAGCAATTTGGGCATGAGGAGTTCTGCTGCGAATTTAAAAAGCTTAAAATCTTTTAGATAAAAGCGAAAATAGCAGTAGAGTCTCAATGCCCTAAGTTGTGGAGCTGTGATTGTTCCAAATGCTTCAGTACATCTATTTGAATCTACGATCGCAGGCATTGTCTCAACATCAAATTTTTCAATAAAACTTTCAAAATATTTGGTATTACATCTCGGTGAAAAGATGTTTACTGATAAATAATCAATCGATGAGCGATTGATATCTGAAATTGTTTTTCTGATCGATTTGAAATTATCCCCAGGCAGTCCAATGATGATTGTGGCGAGAACTTTGATCCCTGCTTCCTTACACTCTGAGAAGATATCCATACTTTCAATGGTATCTGAAGGTCTATTCTCTTGCTTCAAAATGCTGCCATCTGTGGTTTCAAGGCCAAAAAGAATGAGATAGCAACCGGCCTGTCTCATTAGCACAACAAGCTCTTTATCCAAGGCATCACTTCTGGTCATACAAAACCATTTTAGATCGAGCTTGAGATCGATCATTTTTTGGCAAAGCAATTTGGACCTTTCTACGTTGGCCGTAAAGGTGAAATCTCTAAACCAAATATTTGAGACTCCTTGACGCTTTAGCTCCTGAAGTTCTTCAATGATATGGTCAAAGTTACGCTCGCTGTAATTGATATTACAGGAGGGACAGTAGCTGCATTTATTAGGACAACCAAAAGTGGTCGGAACTAGTGCACAAACCGCATCTCTCATAAATGGAAATCGATAGCGCGTTAATGGAAACTTTGAATATGCAGGAATGGGGTAAATAATATTCTTGGAAAGCTTCTTCTCCCCGATAATTATTCTACCATTCTCTCTATACGCCATATTATTTAAAGGGCGCACTCCGTTGATGTAATCGACTAGTTCAAGCGTTGGGTACTGAAGACAGACTGCATCAATAAAGCTGTGTTTCAACATCTCTTGAGGATATGAGTAAAAAATGTCTCCCATTACAATTAAATTTGCCCCCGTTTCTTCTTTGCATTTCTCTAGGAACAAGAGGTCTTCTTTGATAGAAGAGGCCGAGGCAAG
The DNA here is from genome assembly GCA_965140515.1 of Bacteriovoracaceae bacterium. Taxonomy (GTDB): domain Bacteria; phylum Bdellovibrionota; class Bacteriovoracia; order Bacteriovoracales; family Bacteriovoracaceae; genus JAGLCH01. Next base: position 1,094,315 of record OZ223251.1, read on the forward strand.
AGCTATAATGAACTGTGGATAACTTTCTTTTATACGTGAAAGAGTTTGATCAATGGAAAGCTTTTCACCTATGGCATCGATCACTTCAGTATCAAAATTATCAGAAATGATTCCACTTTGAATCATTAAATCGTATGGGCCCCAGTAATAACCGGCCTTTGAAGAGTGAGAGCAATATTGATCTCTAAGGTAGATGCGCTCTCCGGGAAGATTGATCAGTAAGACGTTACAACTCATTGTAGGTTATTTTCTCAATCATTAGTTGAAGGTATTCATTCCCATTGAAGCGATTTATTCCTAAGCGGTAGTAGATCGTCAGATCTTTATCCGTTTTAAGTTGCTCTTCGTACAACTTATCGGGATGAATCACTCCGTACTTTCCGATGTAGTTAAAGGTTACCCCTTTTAGTTTTACTCTAGGATTGTTTTTTGCTGAAAGATTCCAGCGCACATGCACATCCTTCATTAAAGAGAATGAGTCTAGCTTAATCCCTTTTGTTTTAAAGAGGGGCTTTGCATTGCCCATTCCAAACGGTTCCATCATCTCAAGACTTTTGGCCAGCTTTGGATTGATTTCATCCGCCGAAATTTCTAGATCGTAACTATCTTGCACTGTTCTCGCTATTTCTGGAATATTTGAAAGAAGGGAATTCATTTTCGATCTAAAGAGATGAATGTTTTCTTCTTTCATTGAAAGACCTGCTGCGGCTTTATGCCCTCCGAATTTAACAAACAGTTCACTGCAAGCATTCAAACATTCGAATATATCGAGTTCTCCAGCGCTACGTGCTGAAGCTTTGATGATTCCCTTTTCGCTTGAGTTGGTGAAAACAATCGCTGGAACTTTAAATTCCTCTACGAGGCGTGAAGCAACAATCCCGATAACTCCTTCGTGCCACTCTGGCCCATAAACGATACTGATGAGATGGTCCCCACCTGTGATTTTCTTTTTCACTTGTTCTTTTGCTTCGGCGTAAACTTCAGACTGAATCAGTTTGCGTTCTTTATTACAGGCATCGAGGTGAGAGTAGAGATTAAATGCAGTATCTGAATCCTCACAGATCAAAAGGCTTAGCGCCTTTTCTGGATGATCAAGTCTTCCTTTTGAATTGATCATTGGTCCAATTCCAAAAGATAACTTTTCACTTGGAACAAATCCTGCTTTTCTTTCATCTTGTGAGAAAAATATTTTTAGCCCAGGATACTGGGTGGTAAGGATTTGCTTTAAACCGTGTCTCACCATTTTTAAGTTCATAGGGTTAAGTTTTGCCAGATCACAAACCGTTCCAACTGCAACGTATTGGAGGAGAGGATAGATCGATGGGCACTCCATCCCTCTTTCAAGTAAATCATTTCTTATTTGCAAGCAAAGTGCAAACGCAACACCAACACCGGCAAGAGATTTTAGTTCCCATTCCTCGGGCTCATCTCTTCTACTTGGATTGATAATCGCAAATGCCTTTGGTACCTCTGGTGCCGCGTCTTCGTGATGATCTGTAATGATGAGATCAATTCCTTTTTCTAAAGCGTATTCCGCCGGACCTGAACTCGTAATACCGCAGTCTACAGTGATTAGGACTTTAACTCCTTTTTCAAGAGCATTATCGATAGAGGAGTTGTGAAGCCCGTATCCTTCTACGAAACGGCTTGGCTGAAAGAGTTCGACTCTAACACCAACCATTTTAAAAAATTGGTATAAAGTGGCACAACTCGTTGTTCCGTCCACATCGTAGTCGCCGTAAATTCCGATTTGTTCGTGATCCAATATTGCTTGGATGATCCTTTCGGATGCTTTTTGTGTATCTTTGAGAGTGGTTAGGTCTGGAAGATCTTTCAAGTTCCAAGAGAAGAATTCTTCAATTTCTTCTTTTGATAACCCTTTAGATTCAAGTAACTTAATGGCAATAGGATGAATTTGTAGTGCTGTCATTCACTCAAACTACCACAAAGTTTTAGCTTATTGGAGCATTTTACCAAATAACAATAAGTCCTTTGATAAGCTCGCTCTCATGTAGCTCGTCGCCCTTTACAAACATTTGCTTGTATTCTTCCGTATTTTTAGCGTGTACTTTTTGAAAGTAGTTTAGAGGAAGGAAGGACTTATTGCACTTGGTGCAACGTTTTGGCTCTTCTGGTGACTCAATAAGGGCCCCACAGCCGTGACAAACTCTGACTAAAACTTTTGTACTTTGTTTTGTACGAATTTCTGTCTTCATTTTCTCCTCATGAAAAAATGCTTCTCAATCCGTTGAGATCGTTATGGGCCTTCGATCCATTGAAAGCTCAGGTAAATTCTTTATCGCCATATTTGGGGAAATATTTAGGAAATTTTTTCCGGAGTAAAACGCTCAACTATTGAAGGGGTGCATGATTAGCACCCCTTGGTATCGTAACTTATTATTATATCTTGTTTTATGCGCTTAGTAGTTCGTAATTGTTGACGATTGCTGGTTCTGCGACGATTGGAGATTCAACTCCGCTGTTAAAAAAGCCAAATCCTCCCATATCCTCATTCATTCTTCTAAAGGTCGGATCTGAATCCATCGCTGGCGCTGAGAATTCAAATGCTGGCACTTCAGTCAACTGAGGGGCCTCAGACACTCCGAGGTATGAATTGTAATCAAACCCATACCCCGAAGAGTATCCTGAGAGAGAGAGAGAATTATTTCCAGCTTGATTCATTCCTAGATCAAACTGGTTGAGAGTTCCTGTTACAAGTGGATTGGTCGCAAAGAGTTGATCTGTAAAATTACCCATCTGCTCCATAATAGAAAGGTTGCTATTAGGTGCTTGTTGTTGCATCTGCGGTGTACCTAATTGATTGAGAATCACTTGATTCATTGCATATGTTTGCATCATTTGAAATAGATTTTGAATTTGCATTTCTGCCAAACGACATTCAACACAATCATTACCTTGCATTAATGGAGAGTCATCTTCTTCAACATTTTGCTCGGTGATCTCTATTGATACAGAAGCAATCCCTCTCTTTGGAAAAACTCTGTTGTTTCCCTTTGCGAATAGGATGGCCCCAAGGACTAGAATTACAATTGCAGGTAGAATGAATTTTCTCATAATAAACTCCAGTGAGCTTATACATTCAATTCTAATGCCAATATTTCATTGTAATTACAGTTGGTTATAGATGTCGTTTGTGACTAATTAATGGCGGCCGTCTTATTTTTTGACATACTTAGAGATTTTAGAAACCAACTTTTTGAACTCACGAGAGAGAATAATGTGATTTACAGATAAATCAGTGATCAAAGTATCTAGCTCTAGGTCGTCATCAATAGGGGGAGAGTATAAAACCATTGGAATCTCAGATTTGTTATTCATCGATCTAATAATCGTTACAATCTCATTAATCGACATATCCCCCATATGATCGGAAATAACTAGAAGCTTAAAGTTGTTTTCTTCGACCTCTTTAATGGCGTGAAAGCCATTTTTGGCGATGTCTATAAGATAACCCAGCCTACGAAGGCGTAATGCCAAATCGTTGCGCTGCTCTAGATTATTATCAATTAAAAGAATTTCGACGTCGTCGCTACTTGTTACCATGGATTTCCTATCGGAAGAGTTGATCAGTAGCTAAAAAAAACCAGGCCTTTGGTTGGGGGAGGCCTGGTCGTTTGTGCGCATAATTAATAAAAATTAATCATACACATGTTTAATATACCTAATTAATTTTTTTTTTCTAGATAATTTTGGGATTCAAACAAAAAACAAAAAAAAGGCCAGGTCTGGGGATGGGGGGTAGACCTGGCCCGATGACTAATAAGGTAATAATTTAAGCACCTTATCGGTAATTGCAGTTTTTTATACAAATAAGGGGGCCGCATTTGGGGATAGGGGATAGATGGCCCCCTTATTTATTTGCAATGAAAAGGCTTCATTCAAACCATTGCCATTGCTTATCTCTAGGTCAATATAAACCAAAATTTTGCCAGCAAGGGGTGAAAAGGTCATATTTGAAAAAAATATTGGGCCAAATTTCCCTTAATATGTTCAAAAATGACCTAGCTCGCTCAAACTCCCCACTATATGTGGATTTTACACGGTTGATTGAAAGAAATACTACTTATTGATAAAAGTTATCAGTACTTAGGGGTGGTCTTTTGTAGATCATTTGGGGAGTTAAAAAATGTTTGTACCTAAGAGAATTTTTCTATTAATCATATCTACCTTATTAGGGGTTGGAAGCAGTTACGCTGAAGGCCCAACGATGTTGCTTGAGCTCGATGAGTCGACAGATCTTATTCACTTGAGCGATGTCAATTTGCCTAACAATTTGGTTGAGCGAAGAGGAAGGCTTACTCGAGTAAGCAATTACTTTGAGAATCACTTCATCTATTCTCCAGAGGGATATATTTCCGTTCCACAAAACTCAGAGGTAGCGCCATTTCCAGACTATCCTAGAAGGTCGCTTCAAAAAAACTACACTGTAGGTCACACTGAAAAATTTAGCGCTCAGGTAAAGTTCTCTGCATTTGGTTCTGAGATTTCAGCAGGCCCTACTATTTCTTTTTCAAGAAACTACAGTGTCATTACTTCTATCATCGCAACATCAACAAAAGGGCTGCTCATTTTAAATGAAGAGACTGGTGCTCTTCGTTTAGATCACAGTAAAAAAATGAGAGTAAGTTGTTCGATTACAGCAACTGCGAAGAGTAATTTGGAGGGAAGTGCTGGAATTAAATTGTTTGGATTGGGATCTGATGTCTCAGGAGAGAGTTCTGATTCGATCACAGTGACTCAAGAGAGTACTCCATTCTATCTTCCTAAGCTTAATAATGATGGCGAAGAAACAACTTACCAAAATGTAACAGACTGGTGTGAGAATGTTTTTTATCGACTGAATAAAGAGTCAGTTGATAGTGAGCTGTCATTAATCGCTTCTCAGCTAATCTATAAGAATGAAAGAAATGAATGTGAAAGTGATATGGATTGTTACGACTGGTTTGAAGGACTAAAGGAGCAGGCCGAGTCTTCATTTTCTATTGTGAGTCGTGAAATTTTGGATGCAGTTCCAAGATGCGTCACAAAAACTAATGAGAGAAATCCATACAATAAATGTATCGTGCGTAAGACTGAAGGTCAGAAGTGTAATCCAAGAAGTGCAGCATGGGATGTTAATCACTGTGATAAAAAACTAGAATGTGTCGTGGTGAAAAAGGCCGGATTATTTTCCAGTGAAGTGGCACGCTGTCAGTAAAACAATATTAAAAAATAGGCAAAAAAAAAGATTGCTAATGCAATCTTAAAAATTGGAGCGGCAGACGCGAGTCGAACGCGCGACCTTCTCGATGGCAACGAGATGCTCTACCAACTGAGCTACTGCCGCACTCCTAAAGTAGTTGTATACTAAGAAGTTGTGCCGAGCTTGTCAATCTCTATTGATAATTTATTTTTACAATTTTGCTGTCTTTGGTAATGAAGCGACCAGAGGATTCAAAGCTTTCTGGGTTGAAGGCCTGAGTCTTTCCTTGTCCCCCTGGAATATCAATAATGTATTGAGGGATGGCCCAACCCGGTACCATATTTCTTAAGGCCGCATAGATCTTACGTCCTCTTTTTAGGTCTACGTAGAAATGCATTCCACCTTTAACTCTGTCAGGGTGGTGAAGGTAGTAAGGACGAATTCCCGCCAATAAAAACTTATTGATCAGATTTTTTAGTACCGCGGGATCATCATTAATTCCCTTAAGTAAAACCGATTGTGAAAGAACTTCAACTCCGGACTCTTTAAGGCGTTTAATCGATGCGACCACTTCGTTGTCGAGTTCATCAGGGTGGTTGATGTGAACAACCATATTGATTTTAGTAAACTTCTTAGAAAACTCCGACAGGACTCCAAACAACCCATCTGTCACACGTTCCGGAAGGAAGGTTGGAATACGTGTATGGAATCTAATGTAGCGAAGAAGAGTATTGTCTGAAAATTGAGAGAGATAGTATTTCAATCTCTCGTCAGTCAAAAGTAGTGGATCCCCACCGCTGAAGATAAGCTCCTCAATTTCAAGATGTCTTTTTAAATAATTCAAGGTCGCGTAAAAATTTGAATCAAAAATTTTACTACTATTTTGGATATTATTTTTTCTAAAGCAGAAGCGACAAGTACCCGCACACGCTTTGGTCGGTAGAAAGAGGACGCGATTCGGATAGCGGTGTACGATTTGCCCCTCTTTGAAATGAAGTTCATCGCCAATAGGGTCGCTCAATCCTACTTTTTGAATCTCTTCATTGGTCTCTAGCAAAGAGGGGAGAAATTGGTTCCACATAGGAGAGTTCTTTTTATAGCGCTTTATTTTAGCCGCGAGCTTTCGCGGAATTTGAACACCGTAATCGATCTTAGGAATTTCTGTTTCAAAGAATTCTTCGAGCTCACTGTGAGTTCGCAAACAGGATTTTAAGGAGTCCTGCCAATTAGTAGAAGGTCCCAAGCTATTTTCTTGGGACCCACGTACACTATTTAATTCTCTTTCAAGATCGAAATCAAACATCTCACGGCTCGTAGTATGTGAACTCTTCTTTTTTGAAGTTCCTTAAAACAACTTTTTTACCATCTCTTCTAACGAAGTATTGTGGATTAACAGGAATCTTTCCTCCACCACCTGGAGCGTCTACAACAAATTGTGGAATCGCTAGACCTGAAGTCCAACCTCTCATGTTTTCGATAATCTCAACACCTTTGTCTACTGAAGTTCTAAAGTGTGAGATACCTTCTGAAAGGTCACATTGATAAATGTAGTATGGACGTACTCTCATAAGAAGCAGCTTATGAGAAATTTCTTTCATAATTTTTGCGTCGTCATTAACACCCTTTAGAAGAACAGTTTGGTTCCCCATTGTTACACCTGCAAGAGCGAGACGAGTACAAGCGAGTAGCGCTTCACGGGTCATTTCTTTTGGATGGTTGTAGTGAGTATTAACGTGAATTGGTTGGTGCTTCCCTAGGATTTCAATAAGTTCATCATCGAAGAGTCTATATGCCATGGTTACAGGATTTCTCGAACCAAGTCTTACAACTTCAACGTGTTCAATCTTACGAAGTTCACCAAGAACGTAGTCGATAAGATCGTTGTTAAGGCAAAGAGGGTCTCCACCTGATACAACAATATCTCTTACTTGCTTATTGTTTCTAATGTACTCAAGTCCAAGGTCGATTTGTGATCTTCCTGCTTTTGAGCTGTCATCAGCAACTTTTCTTTTTCTTGTACAGTGACGACAAAGCATTGGGCAGTCGTTACTTACGTAGAAAAGCACACGGTCAGGATAACGGTGTGTTAGTCCTGGTACTGGCATATCTTTATCTTCTGCAAGTGGATCTTCTAGGTCAGTCTCAAGAACATTAAGCTCTCCCATATTTGGAACAGATTGAAGTCGCACAGGACAGTTCGGATCATTTTTATCCATTAGCGATCCGTAGTATGGAGTGATCGCCATTTTGAATTTTTCATTACTTTTTTCGAAAGCGTTTCTTTCTTCATCAGTTAGGTTAATAACTTTTGAGAGTCCTTCGAGATCAGTAATTCTGTTTTTTAATTGCCACTTCCAGTTGTACCAATCTTCATCGGCAACATCTGCATATGCAGGGTGTTTTCCCGCTACTGGGAACTTGTCCAGTAGGTGCTTTGGATAAATCTTTTCAAGATCTTCTACGGTCTGTAGGTCTTTCCAGCTCGTCATGATAAGCGTTCCTCGTTATGGTTTAAGTATTAGGGTGTTATTAGGTTTTCGCCATTTTATATAACAAAAGACACCTAAATTAAAGAGGGGATGGGAAAAGATACTCGGTCTAAGTGGCTGAAATTTAGTCTCTTGGTCCAGCTTTTGGGGCCCATTCTGCTAGATCTGCGCCATTCATCTCTTTCCACTCAACAATTTTTCTTAAGGAGAAGGATTTGTAGAGGTCAGAGAGGAGGCAGTGGGCGTAAAGAACGCTTCCTCCTGGCATTGGAAGAAAGCTTACTGGGCGGATAGGGCGAAACTGATTCTTGTGACTCCCGCCTCGATACTTGATCCAGATGAGATGCTTGTTCTTAATTTTATCCTCAATCCCTTCGAGAGTTTTTGGAATCTCAAATGATTTTGAAGAGCTGTAATCTCCCATATCAAAGAGATAGGAGTATTCAATCATTTTTCCATACTTATCTTTTTCAAAACTCACTTCTAGGGAGCGAGCATAAAGAATCAAGCAGGCGATAGCGTCATCAAGTGCTCGGTGATGATTCTCAAGTGGAATATCAAGCTCTTTAACAAGAGTGCCAAGGCGATGATTAGTTGTATTGGGAAAGGCCTTCTTGCTCATTTGACATGAGCAGTAAACTTTTGAAGTGGGAAGATCCAGTTGATGACGTCCCATCGCAAAGGCCAGAAATCCTGTATCAAATTTGGCGTTGTGGCCAATAAGAGGAAGGTTTTCGCAAAAGTCGATAAAAGATCCAAGTACATCTTCTTCAAATGGAGAGTCTTTAACCATCTCATCTGTGATTCCGTGAATCTGGATAGTGTACTCCGGAATTTCAATTCTTGGATTGATCAACGTAGAGTAAGTCGAAATGCCTGCGGCAGTTACCTTAATCGCTGAAAGCTCAATGATCTTATCCACAAGTGGGGAGAGTCCCGTAGTCTCTAGGTCTACAGCAATAATTCCCTTCGGAAATTGCTTCAACAAAGCGGCCACTTCATTAGAAGAGAGATCATCAAATTGATCATAAAATTTAATGTATTTAGTACTAATATTCATTTGCAATTTGGATGTATCACTTCCCATTTTCTTTTTCAAGGGGAGTGGACATTTGAGCTACCTCATGGGAAAAACGTGTATTCGATAAAAATTGAACAAATAAAGGTGAGAGAACATGCTTAACTTTGACGTTGTTGTATTAGGTGCTGGCCCTGGTGGCTATATCGCTGCGATTCGTGCAGCACAATTGGGTAATAAGGTAGCAATCATTGAAGAAGATAAACTCGGTGGAGTTTGTTTGAATCGTGGATGTATTCCAACTAAGGCCCTTTTAAAAGCTGCACACTCTGTTCATGAGTTGAAAGAAATGAAAGCTCTTGGAATTGATGTTGAGCTTAAAGGCCTAAATGGCGCTATTGCTGTTCAACGTGCGAATAAGATTTCTGAGATGGTTGGGAAAGGTGTTGCTTTTCTTATGAAGAAAAACAATATCGAAGTTATTCCTGGTCGCGGATCATTCATCGATAAAAATACTCTGAACGTTTCACTATCAGATGGAACAACTCAAGAAGTAAAATCAGCTAAGACCATTATTGCTACTGGTGCTCACTATCGATCATTCCCTGGACTTGATCACGATGGTGATCGTCTGATTGGAGCTTGGGAAGCGCTTAAAATGGAAGAGCTACCAGCAAGCATCGCAATTATTGGTGCCGGTGCAATTGGCGTAGAGATGGCATACTTCTGGAATGCATTTGGTGTAGATGTTCATATTTTTGAACTTCAAAATCACCTTCTTCCGCTTGAGGACGATGATGCCTCCACTGAAATTGAAAGAGCATATAAGAGACTTAAAATTAAAATGTCTCTTGGTATCGAAAAAGTTTCAACCAAGAATAATGGTGAGAACGTTACAATCTCCACTGTTGAAAAAGGTGAAGAGAAAGAATACACATTCGACAAATGTCTTATTGCCGTTGGTATGACTGGAAATGTTGAAGGCATTGGACTTGAAAACATTGGTGTTGAAGTTGAGCGCGGATTTATTAAAACAGATGACACTCAAAGAACTAATGTTGAAGGCATTTACGCCATCGGTGATGTTTCTGGTGGAATGCTTTTAGCGCACGCTGCAAGTCATGAAGGTATTATCGCAGCAGAAGATATGATGGGACTTCAGACTCACGGTATTCAAATGGAAAACGTCGCGGGTTGTACTTATTGTCAACCACAAGTCGCTTCAGTTGGACTTCGTGAAAGAGATCTTAAAGATAAAGGGATCGATTATAAAGTTGGTAAGCTTCCATTTAGAGCAAACGGTAAGGCCCTCGCTTCAAATGAAAAAGATGGCTTTATCAAAGTTCTTACTGACAACAATGGAAAGCTTTTAGGAGCTCATATCGTTGGTAATGTGGCGACTGAACTTATTCATGAATACGCAGTGATGAAGACTCAAGGTCTTTCATCAAAGCAGATTACAGATACTATTCATCCGCATCCAACTCTTGGAGAGTTCCTTCCTGAGGCGCTTCTGGCCGCTCATGGATTAGCTCTTAACGCATAAAAAAAGCTCCCGCTTGGGAGCTTTTTTATTATTTGTACCAGCACGAAGGCCTCGTTCCAATTGTATATCCATCCGATTTGTTACAGTAGCCTGTCTTTTGATTGTAGCGATTAGGCATCTCTTCAGGGTCAGCATCACAAAGCGCACCTTGAAACATTGTATCGACACGACATTGATCAGTAGGGTAGTCAACGCTTGTCTTTGTCACGCGACTTAGGTCGGGCGTTGTTAAGCTAACTTTTCGACTACTGGTTTTAATCATGTAGTAGGAGAGTTCAGTAACTGCTTTTGCAACACGAAGGCAAAGAAAGTATTCACCATCACTTCCGTAAACTTCGGAACATTTGTCCTTAACCTCTTGACTCAATTTAAAATGGCGAACGATCTCTCGGTTATCATCCTCTGCAAAAACTCGTTTAGCACACTTTGCTGTGGCAAAGTAATCTGCTTGTCCTTCCGCTGATGCCCAAGGAAGAGGAGGATCGTTAGGGCCAACTTCTTTTCTTTTAAATGGTCCACCACCAAGTACATGGCCCACTTCATGGCAGAGAATCAGCGTGGCCGCGTCTGGCATTTGCATGATTTCATCAAGTAGTGGAGCGGTGACAATTATTCGATATGTGTCTTTATCTAATTTGATCGCTGCATTTTTGAAATGGAATTCATAGTTGATAGAAATATCTAAATCTTTTTTAAGGTAGTACTTCATTTCAGGAGCGTAGATATCTTTTATCTTTCTCGCTAATCCATCAAATTGCATTGCTGTAAAAATATCTCCAGCAAACGCATTTCCCCCTACAAGTAGCCCAAGGAAAATAAATGAGATGAATTTGAGTCCTTTCACTCAAAGCTCCTTTGTCTTTAGAATGTTTTTGTCTTTGCATTATGCAAGAAATTGGAGGGAGATGGTAGGGACTGAGTAGAATTTACGCGTAGCGACATGTCTTCCGTTCCCGTTATAATCTGTTTCCGGCCAAGGGCAAACGCTTTGCATTACACAAGTTGCTAATAATCCGTTGTTTTCAGGGTAGTGAAAACGATATTGAATTTCAATCTCTTACAAATTGTTCACTGTTTTTGTAAATTTTAGATCTATTAATGAAATTTGTTTGGAGTAGAAATGGTTGGATCTATTGATTACATGCTTTTTGGTGTCTGCGTATATTCTGTTTTTGTTAGTGCGCTGTACCTTCGCACAGTTAGAAAAGGGCCGCGAACGAATAAAAGTAATGACTCCACTTCACAAGATTCATAGGCCAAAGTGTATGCCATCATGTTGGTCAAAACTGAATTTTAAAAAGTATTTTGTTTCATCAGGTTTCACCTTGGTTGAAGTGATGGTTTCTGGTGCCATTATTGGTGTCGTTGCGCTTGGTATTACTAGCATTGTTAGAACTCAAGCATCGGATCAGAAAACAATTGAGTCACGTTTTGAAATTTCAATTTTGATGAGTGATTTGGCCCAGCATCTTCAGAATAGCGATGGCTGTCTAAACACTTTTAAAGCTCTTGGAAACTTAAAAAATCTCAGTGCAACGCCACCAATTGTTGTTCCCGCCATTCGTAATAGAAAAAATTCAGCATTGGAATATGAAATTGGAAAAGTATATGGGAGTGGGACAATTAGAATCTCAAATATGACCATATCTGATTTTGATTACAAACCTAAACCGATCCCACCCGGAGGAGAAGGCTATAGTGAATTTGTTTTAATGATAACTTTACAGAAAACAAGTTCTCTTATTCAAGGGAATCGTGAATTGATTAAGCGAATTCCAATTCGAGTTAATTTAGATGATAACTATACAGTTAAAGAGTGCCATTCTGCAGAAAATAATGCAATTGAGACTGCACTTACGATTCATTGTCAGAGTATGGGGGGGATGCTTGATCCCGCTACTCATGATTGCACTTTAACTTCCTATACCAGTCCTCCATCTCCAATCGATAGCTATACTGTTGTTTCAACGAAGTACCTATCTGATGCCCTTACTGATTTGGTTGATGGAACGTATGTTAAAACAACTGGTGATACGATGACTGGCAATCTTACAATAAGTAACGCCGATTTGAATGCTCTTGTTGTTAAGTCTAATACGACTTTCTGTGTCGACGGAGGTGGTTGTCGTGACTTTACTCAAAAAACTTGTAGTACTGGTGCTACTCAAGCGATCAATGCAAATGGCTCATTGAGCTGCTCAAATAATTGCTCTACTGGGCAGTATGTCTCAGCAGTTAATAGTTCTAACAATTTTATTTGTAACACATTTCCTGATAAAGACTGTCCTACGGGCCAATACATTTCGAATATTACATCTAGTGGTGCTGTAACTTGCTCCTCTGTTCCGAGTCCAAGTGCAATCAATTGTGGAAGTGGAAAATATCTTAAAGAAATTACCACTGCCGGTACTGGGGTCTGCCGCAGTGTCATGATAGATACCAACACAAACGTTTTTAATCGTCAGTGTCCAAGTGGATATTTCGTTAAAGGATTTAATACTAATGGAAGTCCTATATGCGTTCAGCCCTGTCCGTGTGGTGTTTGTGGAACTACAAGGACGATTTCTACGACTTGTTCTCTTGGGACGCCTCAGAGTGGGACTGAAATTTGTAGCACGACTGGATGGGTTGTTTCTACAAATCCGTGGTGTTATTGCCCATGTGGAACATGTGGCGCTTATCGTTCTGTTGGAATATCTTGCTCAATTGGGACTCCTCAATACGGAAAAGATCAATGCCGAACTTCAGGTTGGGTTCGTGTGACTAACCCATCGTGCTACTGTACCTGTGGGACTTGTGGTGCAACAAGAACATGGACTTCAGGAACAACTGTTTATCGTCAAATTTGCAAAACGAATGGCTGGGTATATTACTAAGGAAAAATATGAAAAATTTATTTCGAAATGATGCCGGTTTTTCATTAGCGGAATTAGTCGTTGCCGTTGGAGTTGTTGGAGTTATTTCGATCGGTATTATTCAGCTTGTTGAAAAACAAAGCAAAATTCAGAAGAAAGCAGAGATTGACTTTGAGGTGAACTCTTTGAGTACAAGTATCGCCCAATACTTGCGAAGTAGTGATAATTGTAAGGCAACACTTACTGGAGTTGGAACCATTATTAATAATCGGTCTATTCCTGCAATTATCCGAGTAAAGCGAGGAGGGGGGACATCGAAAATATTTAAGGTCGGCGAAAAATATGCCAAGGGAAGTGTTACTCTAAAAAAAATAACCGTCACTGATCTTGTTACAAATCCTTCTCCAATCCCTGCAGGAATGACTGGATTTGGTGAGTTGTTCTTACAAGTTGACTTTGATCTTAAATCCAAGATTATTAGTTTTAATAAAGCTTCAATTAGTAAAAAAATCCCATTAAAGGTTTCATTAGACTCTGGTCTCCAAATTGTCCAATGCAACTCTGCAACTGAGGACGCTTATAGTTCATCTTTGATTGAAGGATGTACGAGTATTGGTGGAACTTTTAACTCCTCAACTGGAAAGTGTATCTTAAAAACATTTGTACCGCCTTCACCTGCGACTGACCTTAAGACTGCTGTCTCAACTAAGTATCTTAAGGACTCCACAAAAAATTATTATGTTAATGATTACGTTCAGGTCATGGGGGATACTATGACTGGAAATTTGACTCTTGCTTCGTCTCAGATAACTGCAAGAAATATTAAAGCATCATCTAAGGTTTGTGTTGGAAGTCGATGTCGTAAGTATCTTCAAAGTTCATGCGGGGTTGGGAAAGTCGTTGTTGCAGTAAGAGAGGATGGTACCGTTTTATGTACCTCTACTACCAACTGTGGCACGAATAAATACTTTGTGGGGGTTGAAGGAGGTAATATTAAATGTGTTCCATTTACTGTAGAGAAGTGTCCTTCAGGACAATATGTTTATAGTATCTCTCCATCAGGAGATATTGTTTGTCGTCCATTACCTGTTAACAATTCAATTACATGTTCAACTGGTTATTACATTGAAAGCATAAGCTCTACGAGAGTTCCGGTGTGTCGATTAATGCCAATTGATACCAATACAAATGTTTTTGGGAAGTCTTGTACTAGTGGAAAAGCGGTAACGGGGTATAACAGTTCTGGTGTTCCATATTGTGGGGGGTATTGATGAATTTTAAAAAAAGAGCGACTCAAGCCGGAAATACTATTGCGATGGTTCTCGTTGTTGCGGGCGTCGTCGCAGGCCTTTCAACGTTACTAGTAAAGTTGACAGGAGTTCAAACAAAATCTCAAATAAAGTTGGACTCAAAAATAGCTACCGAAACCCTTTTGTATGAAATTAACGAAGTGTTACTCAACGAACAAAGCTGTTTGAAAAGTATTGGAGCTGTTAAGGACCTTGTTACATCTAAAGCAATTTCAAAAATTTTAAATACGAATGGAGATATTTTATTCAGAACATCTACAGGTGCGGCAAAGTATATCGATAACCTTGTGAGTATTAAGGCGATGTCACTTAAAACTCCGGTCAATCTAAAAACGTTATCTAATGGTACAGTTCGTTTCGTCGATCTTGTACTATCAGTGACCACGGTCGCTGCTAATAAGATGATCTCCGCTACAAGAGAGAGGACTTTAACCATACCAATTAAGGCCAAAGTGAGTAAGCCTGCAGCTGGAGGCGATACTGTCTTGAATACATGCTTTTCCTCTAACGAGAGCGTTGTTTTTGAGTCTACAAAGTCTCTATGTCGCGGTATTGGTGGTAACTATAATACTGCAGATGGAAAGTGTACCCTCGCGTCTTATCCTGATGTTGCGCCAAGCCCTCCGTATGAAGCTCCTTCTGGAGAAAATTCATATACCGCCGTTTCTACAAATTATTTGGACCAATTATTTAAGTATTTTGGCCAGTTTTTTGTCAATAGAAGTGGCGATACTATGACAGGGACACTCAACCTCCCATCAAATACAGCTACTGCACGTTCGATGCGTGCTAATGCTAATGTTTGTGTTGGAAGCAATTGTCGCAACTATAGGACGAAGAGATGTAGTCCAGGTCAGATTGTTGTAGGAGTTAAAGGAAACGGGGAACTTATTTGTAAAACAATAAGTTGCCCGTCTCGAACTTATTTTAATGGTTTTAAAGCAGATGGCTCAGTTGACTGCAAATCTGTTCCCAGTAAGAGTTGCTCCGTTAATCAATATGTTTCGGAAGTAAAGGCAGATGGAACCATTATTTGCACCAATTTGCCTGCGCCTGCTGCAATTGTTTGTCCCGAAGGTCAGTATATTGAGCGCATCAGCGCAACCGGTGTACCAACTTGTAAAGTCGCTAGTGTCGACACCAATACCAATATACTCGGAAAGAGCTGTACTTCTGAGAGAGGAGTCTTGACGGGAGTTACATCAACTGGGGCATTGATTTGCGCTGATTATTGCATGAATTGTGGGAAGTGTGGAATAACTCGTTCTGTCAGCACTACTTGCAACCCCGGCCAGATCAAATACGGAACTGATCAGTGCCAAGCTACAGGATGGGTCAGGATTGCCAACCCATGGTGCTACTGTCCATGCGGAACATGTGGTGCAACTCGATCTGTTTCAATTAGTTGTTCTTTAGGTTCTCCTCGTTATGGGCAAGATCGATGTGAGACCTACGGTTGGGTGCGAGTCAGTAATCCATGGTGCTATTGTCCATGTGGCACATGTGGCGCTACAAGAACTTGGACTAGTGGTACTACAGTATATCGTCAGCAGTGCCGAACAAGCGGATGGGTGTATTACTAGTGACTAACATTCTTAAAGAGCATTTTTTAATTAAATTCAGCGCGATCTTGTTTTTAGTTGTTATCACACTTCATTTCTCCGGAGTCGTAAATTTATGGGCCTATAGGCTCGATATAAATACGTATCTCAACTGGCAGGTTGACAATATTCGAGCAGAATTACATCACAACAAAAATTGCCAATTTCTTTTCTTCCCAAGAATCAATGTTGAAAGAGGAAAGAAAATCGAGGTCACTAAAATTGAAAATCAATACTACAACTATGCTCAAAAAGGTGCCGTTTATAGGAATGAGATCCCGCATTGGTGGGAGAAATATATTCGAGGTAGCTATCGATTGACAAAAATTGAGCTTGAGCGATTTGATAATGACAACGCTTCGGCAATTTATCTTTATATAGATATCTTAGATTCGAAGGGGAATAAGTTGCGGTCGGATCGCTTTATTGTAGAAGTTTATCCCATATTTGATTCGAGTAATTCACTCGTCGGTTGCAGAGGTCCAGATGTTATCTATAATCAATAAATATCAGCGACAGTTACCGCTTCTGATTTTCATTCTATATTTCTTTGCATTATTACCAGCTCTCCTAGGGGCTCCTTTTAGTGATGATTTAATCGAAATCTTTAAGAACTCACATTTTGTCGGAGGTGAGGGGATTGGGTATATATGGGCTAATCGTACATGGCCGTTATCGATGGCACTTCACTATCTCTTTTTACAAATATTTGGTGATACGTATTTTCTACACCATCTTTTCAATTTTCTCATTCATTTACTAAATTCCTACTTGCTTTATAAGATTTTAACGATGACTCGGTTTCAACATCCAAGAGTTGCTGCGATGTTGTTTTTTATTCAACTCAGCAATGCTTTGACAGTTGGATGGATCATTCAATTAAAAACACTAGTCGCGATTCTTCTAGCACTCTGTTCTTTTTACAGTTTTTTAGAATTTAGGAAAACGAATCAAGCAAAGTGGGTATTTCCCATTTTTGTTTTCTACTGGTGTTCTCTTCTCTCCAAGTCATCGATGATTCTATTACCATTTGTTTTTCTTGCATACGATTTACTTGTGGCCAATCTTAGATTTAATTTTAAAAAAATGGTATATCTTATACCTTTAGTCAGCAGTATAGTCTTTCATCTGTGCAAGTTCTTAATCAAGTCTCCAAATAGTCCGAAACCGATGGGAAGTGCAGCCGTTGCTGTCTCGAATATGAATATTCAACTCGATTTTTTTGAAATCATTATCGTTAAGGCCACTTTTATAGGTAAGTGCTTGCTCTACTATATTCGTCAGTCTATTTTTCCAATTGATGTCAATGTATTTCATAGACGATTCCTGCTTGGGGAAAATTCGGCAGCAGATATTGTCGCACTCGTGTTTTCATACTTTGTTGTGTTATCCGTTTTATGTCTTTCAATGGTTGCAATAAAAAAGAAAAAAGAGCTTCGAGTTCCTCTTTTTCTGATTCTTTCATATTTGTTAACTTTTGCTCCTGTTTCAGGGATCGTAACTGCTCCATTTATGAATGTTAGTCCTGTTGCTGATAACCACTTGTACGGACTGCTATTATTTGCTATCCCTTTGATGATTTACTCAATTCATCACCTTTTTCATCGTTATAAAAAAACGTTGAATGTATTTTTGCTCTTTATCGTTGGCTATCATCTTTTCGCTGTACATTTGTTTTCATACCGACTAGATGGTGATAAGAATTTTTTTGAAAGAGTGACAATTCAGAATCCAACCTATTATTACTCCTATATATCACTAGGAGATCATTATATGATGGTCCGTGACTTCAAGTTGGCTAAAGAAAATTATAAGATGGCAAAAAAAATAATAGCTGAAGAGTCAATCTTGTATCGATCTAGCGATAGAACACTAGTTGATGAGCGAATTGACCAAATCGATCAAATTACAAATTCTTCCTCAAACCATTTATAAAGTAGTCAATAACATCTGGAGAAGAGAATTCAGGGTCATCAATGATTTTTAAAAATGCCTGATGATCTTCATGTTCTGGAAGGTCACATGCAAGATGGGGACGAAGAAAAACCTGCCCGAATATGGGTTTCGCGTTGTAGCTTCGAGCGAAATCGATAAACTTTCTTGTGTCCATAAAGTTTCCCTTTTGAACACACATTGACATTGTGAAGTAACGCAGTGGAAGTGCTTTAATGAAACTTAGGTTTTTTGTAAGAATATCAAAATTGCCGCCTCTCCTTACTGTTTCATAGACTTCTTTTGTGGCGCCATCAACAGATATCTGGAGTTCCATTTTTTCTCTTACAAATGGACTTAATTGATTCCAAAATGACTCCGTAAAATTTAGTCCATTCGTGATAATAAATACGCACTCTAGATTTGGGGCCATCTCTGGGGTTAAGGTATTCAGAAAGTTGAGTGTTCTCTCTTGTATGAGGGGTTCGCCGGTTCCTCCAAAGTGTACAACCTTTAATTGTTTTAGATTCTCATTCAATTCATTCCAGCACCGTTCCACATGCTCTTGCTCGATTGTATTTCCATGAATTTCTTCTCGACACATTTGACAGTATAGATCACATGCATCTTCACCAACTACATGAAAGGTATCATATGGGGTTGTTCCTAACATTTCGCTTCTACGCCTCCAAAAACTTCCGTATGTCCTACCGTAACCTACTACTGTTCTTGTTAGGCTCCATTTAGGTAATCGATCTCCTGTTACCAAAATATGACACCAATCTGGACAAGAGCTGTAATCACCGTTAAGAACTGTTTTTCGAAGTGACTGGCATTGCGTAGAATGGTGAAAATCTTTATATGAATTATAATCAGAGTACTTTCCTTTTGCTGCGGCATTGCTACAGCAAGTGTACCCTTTTTGGGCAAATGTCAGATTTTGAAAAGCAAACCGACAGATGTAGCTTCTTTTCCCCCTTACTCTTCTATATAAATTTGTGAATATATCCTGTAAAAGAAAAAGTGGCATTTTAATCATCTTGCTGCTCCATTGGATAAGCTTATCAACTCCTTTTTTTATTATCAATGTGCTATTCTTTTTTTATGGATGATTTTAATGTTGCGATTGTTATTCCTATTTTTTCTTTTAGTACTCAGCGTGTTGCGGGTTTAAGGAAATGCATTGATAAATTACACTTACAAACGATTCATCCAAATATTTATTTGATCGAGTTGATACTCAATGAGCAGATAAGTGATGTGCGTTTTCTCGCTTCAGAAAACGTGCATTATATCGAGGTTGTGGGTAATAATTATAATCGAGATCTTTGGCAGAAGGAATGTCTTTTAAATATTGGAGCAAGCTATCTTCAGAAAGAAGATGTCGTCTTATTCATGGATGGTGATCTTTTTACTGATGATATTTATTGGCTCGAGAAGGTTGTGGACGAGTTAGAATCTGAAAAAATGATTCTTCAGCCTTACTTAAATGTTGTCGATAGCATAAATCCTTTACTCAACTTTTCATCAGTGGCCTCTAGTGTTAATGGAGCTTGTTCTCCGTATCCCTCCCATGGATCAGGTAGTATTTGGGCATTTCGTTATGAGCATTTCAAATCTTTTGGAGGATTTAACCCATACTATTTAGAGGGGAGTGGTGATACTGCTTTTGTTATGGAATTTTTGGATTCAACTCACTCATCATATCCTCAATACTTGATGAACTATCCATGGTTTGCAGAGTTGATGAGGCAACAAAAAAATGAATATTCAATTGGCCATTTAGATGTCGATTTTATTCATATTAATCATGGAGATCATCGCTACTATTCTGATAGGGCCACTTATATCAATCTCTTTAATGACTTCAAAGATTACTACTTTCTTGATAATAAAGGACTTTTGTCCTGGAGAGATCCGTGTTCCCCTCTTCGAGATGCTCTCAAAGTTATATTGAATAAAATAAATTCTAATTTCATTAATATCGATGTTGATACTGTATGCACTCTTAAGGAAAAAGGGATTGTATCATTTCATCCATACAATCCAATCGTTATTACAAGTAATTGTTCTATTGTTTCTCCACAAGCGAATTGGATCTCTGTGAAAAGAATAAACAGTTATTTAATGCACAATTTGTTTATTCTCTTGATTCAGATCATTCTGTTGAATTGTGGATAACAGGTGGACATCTTCCCTCTGTTAATTTTTCAATTAATGAAGGCGATGACCTTTTTGTTGAACATTATTTTTATACTAAGGATTATCAAACTATGGTCCATCGATTTGATAAAACTAAGATTGATGAGACGCGGATAAAGTTTGAATATGATCAATTTGATAAGGATTTCTATTTGTGGGTGCTTTCGATATCTGGAGAAGGGATTAATTCTGTTCAATTTTCAATTCAATAGAGTTATCTTGTTTTCCAGGTTTTGGGCCTTTTCATCAATACTTGAGTCAAAACTCTTATGTTTGCAACAATGACTAGAACTCGTATCGCCATAATAATCGATACCAGCTTTATCTTAGATTGCTTACAATTTTCAATAAATTTTGAACTGCGCGTTAAGGCGACTACTTGATAATCCCATGTTGCGACCATTATTAAAAAGGCCAGGGCGATATAAGGGATAAATTGGTATTTGAATAGTAACAATATTACAAGGAAACTCATGATTATCTGCCTTGGAAAGACCAGAAGTATACGTGAGAATACAATAAAGTCAGCAAAGCTTTTTGGGAAACTGATGTACTTCTTTTCAAGAACTTCGTAGAGACCATAGGCCCATCTCTCTCTCTGAAAGAGTAATGCCTTCGCTGTAGGTTGAGGAGATGTATAAGCAATTGCATTGTGACAGTAAGCGCTTTCTCTTTTTTTAATTGAAATTTGCCCACAAGACCACACAATATCTTCTACAAGCACATCATCATCAAAATTTCCGTGTTCAATGATGTCCTTTTTTTCGATGAGCAGTAATGCCCCAGAGGAAACAACCACAGCACCAAAGTATGATTGAAATAACTTTGTATGCATGTATAGATAGTCGTGCTCATATTTTTGAATCGTTCCAATGAAGTCTTTTACGTCGCAATCTCGTATTAGTATTTTCCCTGATACTGTACTGCAGTTTTCACCTTTAGCCTTTTTTAGATCTACAAGTCTTTTTATTGCCTCTGAGTGAAGGAACGTATCTCCGTCTGTTATTACAATGAGTCCATCATTAAAATGATCAATGGCCCTATTGAGCGCCTTTGCCTTGGTTCCACTATTTTTGGGATGAGATACTAGCTTATAAGTAAACTTTCTCTCTTTGAAAATCCAGTCTCTAATTACTTCCTCAGTGTTATCAGTAGAGCAGTCATTAATCAAAAGAACTGAAAGAGAGGGGTAATTAATCTTTTCAACTTCATCGAGGCTTTCTCTAATTGTCTTTCCATCGTTGTAGATTGGAATAACAAGCATAGCAGGGGGATAGTCTTTATTTTCTAATTGCGCTTCATCTCCCTTAAGTCTCTCTTTCCTTGATATGTAAAAGACATAGTAGTTATAAATAGGAGCAATTAGTTGAAAGGTAATCAGTAAGAGTAAGCTGATTGTCCAGAGCGTCTCAATATTCATGGGCTGAATGGCCTTCTTCCATAAATCAGGTGTGTCTCGCTATATGAATCTTTCTTTTTGATTGCCACCTGATAGTCTTTTATTAATACTTCTAAATCAAGTGAGTATATGTTGAGGAATGAGTCGATTGCTGCTTTAGGAGAAAAATAGCTTTCAAACATTGGTAGTTCACCAGTGTTAGATACAGTATGCTTCTCTAATAGTTCTTTATTGTCGTAGTAGTCATCAACAACTCGATGATCGTTCAGTCCATAGTCATCGAAGAGAAGAATCCCTCCTTTTTTTAATAGGTTGAAAGCGATAGCTGAATCTTCTAATACATTCTTTCCCAAGTGTGAGCCATCAATATAGATGAAGTCGTATTGTTTTCTCTTTGTGGCCAGCCTGACTAGCGCCTTAAAGGAATTCATACGATAGAGTTTTACTTTATTTTTTAGAAGATCCGAGAAGCAATTCCTATAAAATAGCCTCTTTGGAGAGGGGTCTATACAAGTGAGAGTCGAACCTTTTTCAGATAAGTAGTTCTCCATCAAAAAACGCGATGTGTTCCCTTCGTAGCAACCAATTTCTAAGAATGATACCCCCCTTTTACCTTTAAATTGCTCTAATAGAGAATTAAAATTTGGTAGGTGAGGAGTTGTCCAATCATAATGATTCCCACCAGCGAGCAGAAAATTGAACATGATTTTATAGTGACCGATTCGTCGGCGAATGTGCTGTAAAATATCCAACTCCTAATTAAACGCTGGCCAAGGTTGTATAAATGATAGTTCAACTATCTCGATTTATTAAGTGTTTTGGTGCTGATAAAAAGCTAAAACTGTTTTTACTGTTTGCTGGCGCTGTCGTGGGTGGCCTTATTGAGATCGTTGGAGTTTCATTAATCTATTCATTCATTTCTATTATCACAAACACTCAAGGAAGAGAGACTCATCTTTTGTATCGAGTTGGCCTGAACTTACTTGGTCGCAATAATGATAAGCTAATTCTCCTCATCTCAATTGTTACAATATGTGGTGTTTATTTTTTTAAAAGCATGTATTCGACAATTTTTGAGTTTTATCAGATCAAATTAATAAAGGCATTTAAACTTACAGTTGGAAATGGCTTGATGACAAGGTATCTTCGTGCACCTCTTTCCTATTTTTCTACACAAAGTTCAAATTCAATTGTTGTTTTAATACGAAATACAACTGTATATTGCCTATACTTCTTCCTTCTATCCGTTATTCTCTTTTGGTCCAATTTAATGGTTGTTATGGCATTAACTGGATATCTCTTATGGTTTAATCTAAAGCTCTCACTCCCCCTTTTACTTTTTATGTTTCCCCTTAGTTATTTTTATCATCGAGCGATAAAGAGAGTTGGAAGTAAAGCCGGAGAGCGCTCAACTAAAGTTAATAGAGACATAGGTCGGATTATCCGAGACAATATCAGCGCAGCGCCTGATATTAAAACTCTTGGAACATTTAAGTTTTTTAATCAAAAATTCAGGGATGCGAATAAGGCACTTTCTGACAGTGATATGCAAATTGAGTTCTTTAAGACATTACCTGTGGTACTCAATGATGCATTTATTGCATTTTCCACCTTAGGGATTTTCTTAATCATCTTATCTCTTGGACCAATTGAAAGCGTCGTTCCACTATTTGGAGCAATGATGGCATTAGTTGTAAGAATGGCGCCACCATTGAATAATCTTGTTCGTTTAAAAGCTCAAATAGACTCGTCAAATGAAGCTGTTGATTCATTGATTGAAGAGTACAATTATCTTGGCTCAATTACTTCTTTTTCTTGCGCATCAGAAGATCTCACCTCAAGCGACCTATTTAATGAAATCCAATTTAATCAATCAACCTTCAGTTATAATCGCGATGATAAATTTCAACTTTCAGTTCACTCATTGAAAATTAGTCGTGGAGAACACATTGGGATCTATGGGAAATCAGGAGCAGGGAAATCTACTCTGGCCAGTATTCTCGCGGGAGTTCTACCTATTACTTCTGGAAAAGTTATGGTGAATGGGCAGATAATTGATCATAATCATTTGGGGGCTTTTTGTGGCGATGTAGGTTTTGTCAGGCAACGAGCACATATTCTTGATGGAACGATTGAAGAAAATATCATCTTTGGTCGCTATGACAAGGATACCAATGATCGACTTCTTAATGCCATGGCAATATCAGGATTAGAATATCTCATTCATTCTAAGGAAGATGGAGCTCTATTTCATGTTGGAGAAAATGGCAGGAATTTGTCTGGTGGTGAGAAACAGCGTCTGATGATCGCACGAGCTATTTACTCCGACCCTCAATTCTTAGTGTTAGATGAGCCCACCTCAAATTTAGATAAGGAGTCTGCTGATATATTCAATTTATTTATAAAACAGTTTAAAGGTACAAAAACTATCATTTCTATTTCTCATGATATGGCTTCATTTGAGCAGTGTGATAAAGTCCTTTATGTCGATCGAGGAAATGTTTTAATTGAAGATAAATATCAAAAGCATATCGTGGAAGGCAATGAATACAGCTAATTGTTATAAAATGATTGTGTATCTAATTTCTGATGTTGCTATTTCACTGATTCGCAAAGTTCGACGAAAAAAATCTTATATCTGCAAATTTGCATTTAATAGTCTTCATATGACTCCAGAGGGCTATTCTTGCTGTTGTGAGTCTCCTGTTTTTGGAACGCACAATGACTTTAATACTGCTCAAGACTTTTTAGATTCTAAAATGATGAGCGAATTTCGACGAAGGATTTTAAAAGGAGACTATGGGCAGTGCCCTGAAAGTTGCCATACTCGACTATATGCCGAGAACGGACCAGTTCATAATTATGATGTTTTAAAGTCTTGGGGAAGAATAGTTGTAGGCAATGGAAGAGTTTTTGGAGAATTTCGTAAATGGCGTAACTCACTTCTCAACAGCGAAATTATTGATACCTTTCATATGACCACAGATGACCGTTGCAACTTAAACTGTATTATGTGTCGCAACGAAAATAAAAAAACGAATTTCTCAGAAAAGATTGATGACCAATCTTGGGGCGAGTTGCATTGTCGGCTAAAGAGTGCAAAAGTTATCTGTATTGGAGGAACAGGGGAGCCTTTAATTCAAAAGAGATCTCTTCAATTTCTTACAGATATAACAGAGGAGCATGCTCCCGAGCTAGAACAGGTTGTGTTGATTACAAATGGAGGCGCACTTACTGAACAACTATTTAGTCAGTTTAGTCCATTCGTTATAGGGAGACTGCACTTACGAGTCTCGATTGACGCTGCAACAAGTGAAACATATCAACATATTCGCAAAGGTGGCGACTTCGATCAACTTTGTAATAATTTAAATCATCTCTCACAACAACAGCTTCCATCATTCACTTTGTCTATGTGCGTGCAAGAACTAAATTTAAGTGAGATGGTTGATTTTGTTTATTTCGCTCGTCAGTTTAATGCAATATCAAGTTTTGGGCAGATTAATGGTTTTCCTGAAAAGGCCTGCCATCTCACTAGTCATCCAAGACATCATGAGTTTCTTGAAATTATCCGCAATGAAATTTTTGATGCCCCTGATGTGCTTGGGAATTTTATTTCACGTTTTAGAATTCAAGCCTGACATTGTTGCAATCTTTGGTGAGCTTTAGTTGTTCAAGCAATTCTTGGTGATCTGGATGGTTTGGGCGAAAAATATTTATTTGGTCAAATTGGTTCTTTGTAAAAGTTCCCCAATTACGGATCGCATAGAAGTTAAGGTTGATGCCTAATTCTTTAGTCAATTCAATAAAAAGAGGAATCTCTCTGAAATTATTTTTTTGAAGTACACACAGAAGAGTTATCCCTTGATGCTTTTGAGCTGAAATATACCTCAAATTGCTTATTACATCTTTAAAATTGGCGCCTCTTCTATTTTCTTCGAAAGTCTTTTGAGTGGCCCCATCTATAGATATTTCAATTTTTAACTTCTCTCTGACAAAAGGAGCAATTGATTTCCAAAGGTTCTCATTTAATAGTGTGCCATTAGTAATTATGGATACCATTTCCAATTTTGGTGCGTCAGTCTTTGTCGTGTTTTTTAAGAAGCTTAGAACATGTTCATGAGTTAGTGGCTCTCCTGAGCCACCGAGAGAAACTACTTTGATGGTAGATAGCTTTGTATAGAGGTAGTTCCAACTGCTTTCTATTATTTCCCTGGAAAGAGAATTTCCTCTTACTTTTGTTCTACAACTTGGACAGCTTAAATTGCATCCATCTTCAATGGCCATTGTAATTTCTTGCAATTGTGGAGGGGCATTCTTAAAGGGAGCTACTAGTCCATCGTAGTTAATGAGCATTTTGGTATTTTGTCCTATCATATGCTCTTTCCCTTTTTTGATGATCAAACAATTTGAGTCGCAAAGATCATAGCGAGATTGAGTAATTCTTGTTCGTAGCTCGATTAATTTTGGGTGATAGAATAGGTCTTCTCGTTTATATAACTCATCTAATGGTAGTGTTGGACCATAGTAGCAGTAACAAGAAGAAATTCCATGGGTCCCGAATACAATCGAGTTTAGGGGCCTTTGACAGATAAAATTACGACTCACCTTTAATCTCCTCTTTGAGGTATGGCCAGGTATAGTAGATGACATCCCAAATCTTCTTTAATTTGTTTCTTTGATCAATATTATAGTCAATTAGATGACGGTAAATTACGATTGGATCAATAATGCCAATCTTGTAAAGGTGTGTGAAAAAATTGATCGGTAGATATAAGGAATTGCGATCGGTTGACGTGAAAATCCGTCGTTGATGATTCATGATTCTATAGAAGTTCGTTTCGTAAATTGTTTTGTTGTCATTGAGTGGTATTTTGACTTCAATCGCTGTGGAAGTAACTAAGCTTCTTTTTTCAATGAATAAATCGATAGAGTCAAGGCGCCTTGAAATTAGTCTTTCTCCGCCTTGGTATCGATATCTTGATGTGAGGTGATTTTCTAAGAGATCCAACCTTTGGTGGATTTTTATAATGTTTCGCTTTAGTTTTTTTAAGTTTGCTCTTCCATAACGTTCGTGATCAATCCTTAGGGAGCGAGCTGTTGTAAAGTAAGAGAAAAAGAATAGGTTAAGAATAAAGTGTTCTTTTGTGTAGTCATCGATTGTAAACGTATCACACCTTCTCCCAATCGTTTTGATGGTGTTTAATTCGTTTGCGTACAGGCAGTGTCCTATCATGAACTCTTCAAACATCTCTTCATTATAAACTTCGATCTCGCGAGCATGGGGCGCAAGAATCTTGAAAAGTTTTATTGACCACTCTTTCTTCCAGCGACCTCCATCAAAAAGAGTTAAGTCAATATCAGAGAGTAGGGGAGACCATTTTTTTGTTAAAATACTGCCTCTTATGAGAACAATGGAATCTCTCCATACCGTATAAGAATAAATATAGATCAATGCAAGATAAAACCATTTGAATGGTCGTGCAAACCGCTCAATCGTTTTTCCTAATAAGTTTGTTCGAGATGACAGCTTGAAATGAATTTCGCCCAATTGAAGTGATTTCATCATTGTTGTAACTTTTTCTTTATGTCGAGTATAAAGTTACTGACAACATCGCTTGAATCGAAACGTTTATCTTGAATTATTTCTATAAATCGATCATAGTTTTTGGAGGTTGAGTGGTGACATTCAAGGCCTGGGCAGTGTTTTATTTCTCCGAAAATTGGATGCGCATTATTTCTTTTCGCCATATCAATAAAATCTAGCATTTCTTCGAAGTTATCGTTTTGGACAACCATAGAGATACCGAAGTATTTGAGATTAAGCGTGCTTGCGAATTTTATATTTTTCATGACTCGCTTGAAATCCCCTCCAAGCCTAATCTTCTTATAGGTCTCTTCTGATGCTGCATCTAATGATATGATCAATGAGATTTTATCTTTTAAATGTGACGGAATCATTGTCCAAAATCTTTCTGTAAATTCTAGGCCGTTTGAAACAATGGAAACGGTATCAAGCTTTGGAAAATCACTCGCAGATGATTCGGTTAGGAGTTCTATCGATTTTGATTGAATCAATGGTTCTCCACTTCCTCCAAGACCAAGAATTTTAATTTGTTTTTTTATATCATTCAATTTATTCCAAAGATCATCTATAACAGGTTGTGGGAGTGATCCTCCGTGCGCCTGAGATCTACACATCTTACAATATAAATTGCAGCTATCATCATGCACCATAGAAACTGAAGTTATCCTTTTTGAATGTAGCTCTTGTTTTTTATACCAGTATTTTCCATATTGAGTTCCTAAGCCTATGATTGGCCTTTGCCAAAATTTGGACTTAAGATTATCACCCTTAATTATGATGTGGCAGTCCTCCGGACATTTGCTGTAATCTCCCTTTAGAAAACACTTTCTTAGTTTTTTCGACTCATCGGAGTTCATGAATTCTTTCGGAGTGTTTGCATCGTAATATGGTGTAATGTTGCTAGTGTAGCAGCAGTGCGTGTAGCCCTCAGGTGTGAAGCTAATGCTGTTAAAGGGCATTTCACAGATAAATTTACGCTTTCCAGTCACTATTCTGTAGCATGATATTAATAAATCATAAATTATGTGATGGATCGATTTTAAGTATTGCTTCAACAAATTACCCTCTTGCTTGAATTGTACCGTTTGCGCTGCTTCGTTGACAATGGGGCAACGAGATCATTTAATTTAGAATGAGTTGTGGAGTTAAAATGTTTTTAAAGTGGTTCTTTTTTCTTGCTTCAGATGTAAGTACATCTTTTTGTAGAAGAGTTCTCAAAAGAAGGACTTATGTCTGTCGATTCCCTTTTCAAAACCTCACTTACGCACCAAAGGGTTATACTTGCTGCAGTAATGCGGCAGCAAAAGGAAAGTATACTGACTTTGAATCGTCACATGACTTCTATCTTTCTCCTCAATGTCACAACCTTAGACAAAATATTTTAAAGGGAGATTATTCTAGCTGCCCTGATTGGTGCCATGTTATTAAAACTGGTGATGAGCTTGCCCAAAAATCATGGGGAAGGCTGGTTGTTGGCTATGGTCGAATTTTTGGCGAGTATCGCAAACTGCGCGAAGAGATGAGTTTAGAAGGCGTTTATGATACTTTTCATATGGTCGCAGAAGATAAGTGCAATATTGCTTGTAAAATGTGTCGTGAGGTTCCTGGTGAAAATACCATATCAAAAGAGCAAAGCGAAAAAAATTGGAATGAGCTTTACCGGAATTTATCTCATCTTAAAGTTGTCCATCTCGGCGGTACCGGAGAGCCGCTCATCCAAGATGAATCTCTTCATTTCCTATTCAACGTAACAAAAGAGAGCGCTTCAAATTTAGAATGCGTATATCTTATTACAAATGGCCTTTATCTCACTGAGGATATTTGGAATCAATTTTCTCCCTATGTTAAGGATAAATTAGAGCTTCAAATCTCTGTTGATGCTGCAACTGAGGGGGTATATCGAAGCGTGAGAAGGGGAGGTGACTTCAAGAGATTACTTCGCAACTTGGAATTTCTAAAGGATCGCACGCTTCGTTCTTTTACTCTTTCAATGTGTGTCCAAAAAGATAACTTTAGAGATATGCGAGAATTTATTAATTTTTCAAGACGTTACAACGCTAGACCAATTTTTGGTCAAGTGCTCGCTTGTCCCAGTCTTGCATGTGATTTGCCTGAGCACCCTGATCATGAAGAGTTTTTGAAAATTATTGAAGACGATGAATTTCAAGCTCCTGATGTTATTGACTATTTTATTTCTAGGTTAAGAAAATGAATAAACTTTCATCTCGGCCGTAATGCTAAACTTCAAATTTTTGGTGTTTTCTACCGATGGGATACAGTCATTTATTGTAAATATATACAAGGGCAGTTGTTCATGCCATATAAGAAGATATGAAATACAGTTCTGAACCCAAAATTAAGTGGCTTATTGATTATTTTATGCAGGCAAAGGAAACAAATCCTGCATATTCTTTGAGGGCCTTTTCATCTAGAATAGGTGTTTCAGCTGGTTTTCTTTCCCAAGTATTTCAAGGGAAGAAGGAATTGAGTGATTCACTTCGAAACAATATCCTTGATAGATTAAAAATTGATGGGGAGCAGAGAAAAAGAATTCTAAGCGAGATCGCAATTTATAAACAGAAAATCCATGAAGCAAAAAAGTTTCAAAAGAGACTTTTAGACACCATGTTTGATGATTATATTGAGAAAATCAATCTTGATGCAGATGAGTACATTCCACTTATCGAATGGTACCATGATGCCATTTTTCATTCTCTTGATCGCCACAATAAACGCAAAACGATTGATGATATTGCAAGTGAGTTAAATCTCCCTTATGACAAGTTAGAAGAGGCCTTGAAACGCCTTGAGGACAATGAGCTCATTACCAGAAATGAAGATGAGAGCTTTTCGAAGAACTTTGATACCTACGGTTTTTACGCTGATAGCAACTCTGCTGATCGTGACGATATTAAACGCGGTTTTTACAATAATCAGGAAGAGTTACTTAAACTTTTACATTATAGAATGTTTGAGCGTACAGATTCCTCCAATGCTCATGTCTCGACAACTTACCTAAATATCCCACGAGGGCAAGTGATCACGGCCTATGGTCTTATTGAGAATTTCATTCGTGATGTTGAAAAATACTATTCAAAAGAAACGGCTGAGTCTGAAGATATTTTTGCTTTGAATATTCAGTTGATTGATCTCGGAAAGTAGAACTCTCTTATCGCCGACTTCTGCCTCTCGCAGACATACATTACATCCTGTAAATAAAAAGGCCCCATGCTTAGCATGGGGCCCATATTCTTGAAGAATTACTTCTTACAGTTTTCCTCAACATACTTTGCAGCAGCGTCGATAACTTCAATATTTTTATCAATAAGATTTTTCTTTTTGAAGTTAGCTTTGATAAGCGATTTAAGCGTATCTAGTTTAATTAGACCAGTGTAGCTTAAGTATGCTGTTACCGCTGCCATGTTTGCAGCAGCTTTTACACCGCATCCGTCAGCGATTTCTGTCATAGGAACATTGATGATTGTTACGTCATCTCGCTTGTATCCATTTTGGATAACAGATGAGTTCGCGATGATTAGTCCGCCTTTTTTTACATCTGGACCAAAGTTGTGCATTGATGGCTCATTCATTGCGATAAGTACATCTGGGTGCTCAACGATTGGTGATCCAATTTCATCTTTTGACATACAAACGTTACAGTTTGCTGTACCACCTCTCATCTCTGGACCGTAAGAAGGTAGCCATGTTGTCTTAAGACCAAGCTCCATACCTAGGTTACCAAGAGTTGTTCCGGCCATAAGAACCCCTTGTCCACCGAAACCTGCTACTTTAAGGTTTTGGTTAGGGAAGTTCTTGATGAACTCTTCGTCGATTGGGAAGATTCTTTCGTCTTTATCAACGCCTAGAACATTGATGATATCTTCTGATTTAACGATTCCAGATTTTACTTCTCTTGATGGACGGTTATCAGTGTCATCCTTTAGGTTTCCTAGTGGGAAGTAAGGAATTACTTCTTCTTCAAGTCTCTTGATCGCATCAACTGGTGCCATCTTCCATCCGATTGGACAAGCTGAAAGGATTTCAACGAAAGAGAATCCTTGTCTGTCTTTTTGAGACTTAAGGGCCTTTCTGATCGCTGTTCTAGCTTTTCTGATGTGCTTTGAATCTGTTACAGCAACACGCTCAACAAATACTGGAGCGTCTAGTTGTGCAATAATTTCTGCCATACGAATTGGGTTACCCATATCTTGGGTATCACGTCCGTATGGTGAAGTTGTTGTTTTTTGACCTTCAAGTGTCGTTGGCGCCATTTGACCACCTGTCATTCCGTAAATTGTGTTGTTTACGAAAATAACAGTCATGCTTTCTCCACGGTTTGCAGCGTGAATGATTTCAGCTGTACCGATAGCAGCAAGGTCACCGTCACCTTGATAAGAAATTGTATACCCGTGTGGGTTTGATCTAGCAGCAGCGGTTGCTACAGCAGGAGCACGTCCGTGAGCTGCTTGAAAGTTTCCAACATCAAAGTAGTAGTAACCGAAAACGGAACAACCAACTGGAGAAACAAACATTGTGTTGTCTTTCATCTCGTGGTCATCAAGAGCTTCTGCGATTAGTTTATGGATACGACCGTGTCCACAACCAGGACAGTAGTGAGTAACTTTAGGGAAGTTACCAGGCTTTCTTACAAAGTCGTCACAAAAAGATTTTGGTTTTGATAGTATTTCACCCATTTTTTTACTCCAATTAAGCAATGTGTTTCTTTGCGAAACCTTTGATCACTTCAACAAGCTCTTCCTGTGTAGGAATCGCTCCACCCATACGTCCGTAGAACTCAACTGGCTTTCTACCGTTTACTACGAGACGGATGTCATCAACCATTTGACCGTTTGAAAGTTCAATACCAACAAACATCTTAGCTGTGTCACCTTTAGTAAGTTCATCAATTTGTTTCTTTGGATATGGGAATACTGTTACAGGTCTAAATAGTCCTGCTTTGACTCCTTGCGCTCTAAGAGCATCAACTGCTGAACGAGTGATACGCGAGGCAATTCCATAAGCAACAAGAACGATCTCAGCGTCATCCATCATATACTCAGAGTACATAACTTCATTTTCTTCGATGCGTGCATACTTTTCTTGAAGTTTAATATTAACTTTTTCCATGTGTTCGACATCCATTTGGATTGAACAGATGAGATTGTTTTTACTTTCTTTGTCTGCGTAAACGGCCCAGTCGTGTCTTTCAACTTTCTTCACTTCACTTGGAAACTCTACTCCTTCCATAACTTGACCTGTATAAGCGTCAGTTAGAACGTAAACAGGAGTTAGGTATTTGTCTGCGAGTTCGAAAGCGTGGATTGTTAGGTCACACATTTCTTGTGGGCTGTTTGGAGCAACTACTGGACACTTGTAGTTTCCGTGTCCACCACCTTTTACAACTTGGTTGTAATCGGCTTGCTCTGGCCAAATATTTCCTAGACCAGGACCTGATCTTTGAACATCAATGATAACCGCTGGAAGCTCTGCTGCTGCGATGTATGAAACACCTTCTTGCTTTAGAGAAATCCCTGGTGATGAAGAAGCTGTCATAACACGTCTACCAGCACCTGCTGCTCCGTAAACCATGTTGATCGCTGCTACTTCTGATTCTGCCTGAAGGAATGTTGCTCCAACTTGTGGGAAGAGTTGCGCACATGCGTGAACAATCTCAGAAGATGGAGTAATTGGATATCCGTAGTATTGAGTACAACCAGCTAAAAGCGCTGCTTTGGCCACGGCCTCATTACCTTTGATAAATTCTCTTTTCATAATCAATTCTCCTTAGATTACTTCTTGTAAACAGTGATGGTTCCTGGTTCTGGGCATGCGTAGAAACACATTCCACAGCCAATACAACCTTCTCCGGTGTACTCAGCGTAGTTGTAACCGAATTGATTAATCTTTTCAGACATCTTAATGACGTTTTTAGGACATTCCACAACGCAAAGCTGGCAGCCTTTGCACTCTTCAGGAATGATCTCAACGCGAGGTGTTGTTTGGGCGTTCATTGAACAGTCCTCCTTAGGGTATATTAGGGTATTAGACATTTAATATCGATCAAAACATATCAATAGAGTGCGATAATGACAAGCTGTACCATGTCATTAGTATGCACTAATTGATGGGGTGTTTTAGACCAAAAAAAACCACCCGTTAGGGTGGTTCTTTTATTAAAAATCATTAATTAATTCAACTAGTTCTGGATTATCAATGTAAGGGTTTCTGTTCCCCTGTACACTAAATATTTTTTCGTGACGGGCACGTTCTTCCTCATCCACAGGATCCTCTTGGTGCCACTTTCTTAAGTAGTACTCTTGAACAGGATCAATCTTTGTTTCGTAGCGAGTTGAGAAGTAAAATAGCGCTCGTGCGACGTTTCCTCTGTGATCTGCAGGTGGCTCAAAAGTCATTCCACTTAATGATTGACCAGATGGAATTGAAATTGCAGATCCTGTCTGTGAGTCAGAACAACCAGAAGTTGCAGAATGCCCATTTCTTACTTCAGCGAAAGGATTGTTACCCCTTACACTGTTTGCTTTACTGCTTGTAGAGAAAAGGTGGTGAAGGTCTGACTTTTGAGTGCTTCCACTATATTTGCTAGTAAAGCGACTTTGTGGCCAAGTGTGCTCACAGTTAAGCACATTTGAATCAGGAATCTTCTTCGGTCCAACACCTTTGTTTGGTCTGAAGTCGTCAGAAGTGTACTCTTGATGACAGTACACGTCTTCGATGTAGTATTCGCCATCCTTATATTGCTTCAGATCAATGTCTCCGAACATTACTGTTCTTGCACCTTTATAACCAAGGCTGTGGTGTTCATAACATCCACCTTCTTCACATTGATCAACAAGTGTGTCAGGTCCATTAGCGTGAGGTTGGTGAATTGATTTAACAATCTCATTTAGGGCCATTTTTAGTTCTTGACCTGTAAGCGTTCCCGCTTCGAGTTTGTTTTGAAAGTTCTCAGGATAGTAATTGCTCATCGACGCCAATGCTGTCGATGAAAGGGCCATAAGTAGGGTTAAGAAAATCGTTTTCAATGTTTGCATCCAAGCTAGAGTTTTTATTGCGAAAAAACTATATCAACCAATTCTAAATTTTAGCTAGATTAATTTTCAAATGTAAGATTATGTTAGGTAAAGCGTCAAATACACTTATTGATCGTACGTTGCATCATTCTTGTTTGAAGTAACAAACATCAAAAAAAAATGAGCCCCCTGCGGCAAACAGGGGGCTCCATACGGGTATTTGTGAATTAAAGGAGACGGATGATGATGTGGTCTCCTAAAAATCCGAAATTTGCTCCACAAGCTGTGGAAAGTCGATGAAAGGATTACGATTGTATTGAAGACCTTCAATTTTGTCGTTTCTCTCCATCTCTGATTGATCCACTGGATCTTCTCTATGCCATTTTCTTAGGAAATACTCCTGATTGGCATCAATAGGAATTTGGTAACGAACAGAGAAATAGAAAATCGCTCTTGCTACATTCCCTCTATGATTCGCAGGTGGCTCAAAGTAAGTTTTCCCTGAGTTTCCTGACGGTACGTATTCTAAACGTCCAGATTGTGAAGCTGTACAATCACTATTTACTGGTTTTCCTTTTACCTCGCCAAAAGGGTGATTCCCTCTTTTACTATTTGCTTGCGAGTCTGTTGGGAAAAGGTGGTGAAGGTCAGCTTTTTGCATCCCTTTTGAGTGCTTTCCTGTGAAGCGACTTTGTGGCCAAGTGTGCTCACAGTTGGTCACAATAGAACTAGGGATTTTCAATTTCCCAATTGTTGCGCCATCAGCAAAGTCATCTGAGCGCATTTTTCTATCGCAATACAAGTCTTCTAGGTACATTCCACTTTCATCTTCTTTAAGGTGAAGATATCCAAAGAGCTGACGTCTCGCTTCCTTATAACCTAAGGAGATTTGTTGGTAGCAAGATTTCTTAGGGCTCTCTTCGAACTCACATCTTTTAGTGAGAACGTCGGCTTCGCCTTGTCTTGTTTGGTGGAATGAGGTTAATACTTGGAATAGTTGGTTTTTGAGTTCGCCGTCCTGGGCCCTTAGGTTCTCAAAACTGTTCCGGTACTCGGTTGGGTAGTATGACTCTAGGGAACAATAACCAGTAGTGGCCAGACCTAGCGTCACCATAGCTAAAAATAATTTCTGCAAAATTCATCCTTGAAATTGTAGTAATATAAATATTTTACACAGAGCGAGTGACAAATTTCCAATAGTTTGTTCCCCTTTATTTAAATTTTCTGTAATTACGGTCAGTTCACGCGTCACAGCAATGCCGTCTTAATGTTGGATTTAGTTGAATCTTTAAAATTCTTGGGATATATCTTTGTAGCTTTAAAGCGGACAACACAAATGGATAAGGAAAACACACCTATGAAAAAAGCTTTTGTATTCATTTTTGCAATTCTTGTTTCAGTAACTGCAATGGCGGAGAACACATGCCCAGCTAAGCTAACTTACGGGCACGAAAGAGACAGCATGGCGTATACGATTGATCTCGACGACCTCGATATCAAAGATTACGGCAATGACTACCTCGCTCAATCTGTTGCGATTATTCGTGAGCTTCTTAGAATGAGAGGATGTTCTAGAGCAGACATCAACTTCAAAGAAACTCCACTTGGACGTACAGCTCGCTCAAGATGTCGACTAATTGTCCCAAATGTCGAAATGTCTCGTGTGTGCTACGTTGAATCAAGCATTGGATTTTTCAGTATCAGCTGGGACTTGCTAACAAGCACCCACATTATCTTTAATAGATGGGATTAATCTGAAGTAAAATTCTTTGATCAGATAGAAGGCGCCTAATGGGCGCCTTTTTTATTTCTTCCTGTTGGGCCAAAGAGTTCTCAGACGATTCAGAATATTTTTCTCATGACCATTAGATGTTGGACGGTAGAAGTTCGGGGTTTGCTCAGTTGTATATTTTTGTTGAACAAAATTTCCCTCAAAATCATGAGGATATTTGTAGTTCTTAATTTCTGGATGCTGGTTCTTTAGGTGATTTGGAGTGTCGATTGTTTCTTTACTTCTCACATAGTCCATCGCTTCCTTGATGGCGCTGTAGGCCGCATTACTTTTTACCGTTGATGCGAGATAAGTTGTGGCCTGTGCCAGAGCGTGCATCGCTTCGGGCATTCCTAGATTTTGAACTGACTGAAGAGCTGCAACTGCTAGGGGAAGTGCGCCGATATCTGCATTGCCAATATCCTCAGAAGCAGAGATCACAAGGCGTCGAGCGATAAAGACAGGATCCTCTCCACCATCAAGCATAACTGCTAACCACATGAGGGCTGCATCGGGATCACTGCCGCGAATACTCTTGATAAAAGCAGAGATGACGTCATAATGGCGATCGTCACTCTTGTCATAATTTCTAGAATTATCAACAATGGTAGGCTTTAACTCTTTAAGTGTTGCCTTTGGATTTTTCTCAACGAGCTCTAAAAGATTAAGGGCCTTTCTCGCGTCTCCACTGCTGTAGCTGGAGATAAAAGATAAAATATCT
Source organism: Bacteriovoracaceae bacterium (assembly GCA_965140515.1). Classification (GTDB taxonomy): domain Bacteria; phylum Bdellovibrionota; class Bacteriovoracia; order Bacteriovoracales; family Bacteriovoracaceae; genus JAGLCH01. The sequence continues at coordinate 1,130,980 of OZ223251.1, forward strand.
TCAGTAGTATCAATAGAAAACTTAGAGGATGCTTGCTTGAGAATCTCTAAAATATCTCCGTTATTAAGACCCTTGAGTTCGACTGTTTGCAGTCTTGATAAAAGGGCCCGGTTGATTGAGCGGCGAGGGTTTTCAGTCGTTGCACCGATAAGTGTAAAAGAGCCCGCTTCAACAAATGGAAGAAGGGCATCTTGTTGTGCTTTATTAAAGCGGTGAATCTCATCTATAAAGATGATGGATTCTGTGCCGTGGAAACTTTTAATTTCTTCCGCTCGGGCGATTAGTTTTTTTAGATCGTTTACGCCCCCTAAAACGGCATTGAAGCGAAAAAATTCTTTGCCACTTTCATGGGCCAAAATTTGGGCAAGTGTTGTTTTTCCTGTTCCAGGAGGTCCAAATATAATGACGCTTGGGAAGTTGTTCCCTTTGAGAAATGGGAACTTTTTGAAGAGGTAGCCGTGCCCCTTGAGCTCATCAATCAGCTGCGGTCGGGCACGAAAGGCCAGGGGAGAGTTGGTCCCACCTGATTTCGAATCGTTAGCTTGCTTTTCCGCTTGAGGTTCTACAAATAAACCTATTTGGCCATCATCAAGGCTACTCATAAAAATTCCAATAATTTATGCCCCCTCTTGACGAATTCGCAGGGAGCGATTAATCTCGCTTAGAATTTAACACAACAAATGCCTCGGATAAAGGGGCAACAGCGCTAATAAAAAGGGGGTGAGTTCCACATGTCAAGAGAAGAAATTATCAAGATTGATATCGATGAAAGTTTCGGCGTAGAACGTTCTTTAAGAAAGTTCAAAAGAATGTGCGATGCTTTTGGTGTTGTAAAAGAATACAGAAAGCGTAAAGAGTACAAGAAGCCCTCTGTATGTCTCAAAGAAAAAGTTGAGGCCGCTGAAAAGAGACGTAGAAAGACTTCTAGAGTTAGAGGTTATTCTAAGATCTAAGTAAGAAAGAAACAAACTTTGCGATACAATGAGGCCAGCTTTTTTAGCTGGCCTTTTTTATTTATGAATTAAAAGTTTGGACTCTTCCCCTTCAATAAACTCTGTGTTTTTCAAATACATTTTTAAAATTGAATTCCATCGCTGCCTCATAATCGTGATGGTCATAAGGATGTTGTTTGGAACATTTAAATTTCCACGTTCCATGTGCATGTGAAATGAACTCCACCCTAAATTAAGGTCTCCAAGATTCTTTTCTAAATAGTCTTGGTTTCCTTTTGTCAGAATGTAGTCTTCAATCGGATTCATAAAGCTACTCCAGAGTTCTTGGAATAGTGAGTTAAATTTTTCGTTAACTAGGCCAAGCATGATGTACTCTGCGTGGAAGGCCATCTCCTTTAGTAGGTTGGTGATCGAAATTTTATCAAACTTTTCGTGTCTGACGGCATCTTTATCGATTCCGTCAATAATGCGATTTTCAAGCTTATGAATGAGGCGATAATTTTTCAATGAAAGACTATCAATGTATTCAGAAACAGATAAAAGCCTACTGATGATATGGCGACTCTTTACTTCTTTTCCCGTGAGTTTGTTTTTTTGAAAGAGACTAATTTTTTTCTCGAGATCAAGAGCATTCTTTCGCAGAGATGATAGCAATTTTTCACAAAGTTCTGGAGATTCACACTGTGCTTTTCCTACCTTCCAAGTTCTCTTCATTGAAGAGACACTCTTTTTAATTTGAATTACCTCTTGAGTAAGGGGCTCAACTTTTTTAAGAACTGAATAGAACTCTTGATTAATACTTCTCAGCTGAGGGAGTACATAGCGAGTGAAGGAGGATCGACTTAAACTTATTTTACTTTGATCAAAGTAGAAATATTGGTACGCCATCGCCTTGGATTGAACCAAGGAGAGGAGTAAAGTAGTGAATATTATTACAAATTTCATGGTTCAATTATCAATAATTTCCCCGCCCTTGTCCACCGATCTATTAAAAAGTGAAATTGAATTAAATTTTCGTTAATTAAATCATGCCTTTAGCTATAAAACCGATAGGTAGGATGTAATGAAATTAGTTAATTATACACTTTTAGTATTTGCTCTCCTGTTTTCAGTCAGTGGATTTGCTCAGATGGAAATCAGAGTAGGAGTACCTAATTTTTTCCCTTCCGTAGATATTAGTGAGAGGCATAATTTTGATATTGGCACAGAGGTTCTTAAAATGGTGGCCTTTGATGAGGGGTGGTCGCTTCAATTTATCAGCTGTAGACCACAAAAGTGCCTCCACCTTTTAAAGAATGGAACTATTGATGTGGTGTCCGTTGCTAATAGAACCCTAGAGCGGGATAAAGTCTTTGATTTTTCAAAGAGTCCTATTTACACCGATTGGCCACTTATTGTTTCTCTCGATCGAAATGGTGATAAATTAAAAACAATTTCAGAGCTTGAAGAGAAAAAGATCGCAATCATTCCTAATTCTGATATGGGGATACACTTAAAAAAATCCTTTAGCGATTTTTCCTTTCCTGTTAATTTTTTAGAGTACACTGCTTACGATAAAATGGTCATTGCTCTCAATCATGGGACTGCTGACTATTTAGTTGTGAGTAGAATGGTGAGGCCATACCTCGAGTCATTCGGTCATAAATACTCTATCATCGACTTAGTTGCAAATCCTTTATCTCTTCACTTCGCAGTCTTAAAGGGGAACAATCATTTTATTCTTGACCGCCTTGAGCTTGCTCAGACCCGCTATCGAAAGATGAAGGAATCTGAGTTCAAGTCTCTTTTAGTCGACCAGTACGATCAATACTTATTTTATGAAAAGAAAGAAGATCATTATGAGATTATCTTACTACTTGCTCTATTTGTCGCAGTTCTTGTTATCTTGAGTTACGTATTCTTTTCCCGTTGGAAGCAAATGGAGAAAAAAGTCGGCCATATGAAAAAGATGGTTGTGGGGGCCAGAAAAGTTAAAAGTGATTTTCTTGCAAATATGAGCCATGAGGTTCGCACCCCTTTGAATGCTATTATGGGGATGACAGAAGTCTTACTCGATTCTCCATTGAGTCTCAATCAAAAACGACACCTTGAAATGATTAAAGGGGGAAGTGAAAACCTATTAATTATTCTCAATGATATTTTAGATCTCAGTCGCATTGAATCCGGAAACATTCAGATTAATCGCTACCAAGGGGATGTTCGCAAGCTTTGTAATGATGTAACCAATATGGTTGCAATCAGATTTTCTGGAAGAGACATTGGTTTTACTTTGGACATTGATAATAATGTTCCAAAGGAGATTGTCACAGATCATGTTCGCCTTCGCCATATTTTGGCCAATTTGTTGAGCAATGCTGGTAAGTTTACTGAAAGCGGCGATGTTCTGATGAAAGTGGCTCCTTTTAAAAATGACCATCTTATTTTTGAAGTGATCGATACAGGAAAAGGGATGAGTCCTGAGGTTCAAAAGCAAATTTTTGTTGAATTTTGGCAGGAGGATTTTTCTTCTAGTAAAAAGTACGGAGGAACTGGGCTTGGTCTTTCTATTACCAAGCAACTTGTGAAGCTACTCGATGGAACCATTACTGTAAACTCTGTTGAGGGAAAAGGGAGCTGCTTCGCTGTGGCCCTTCCTGTTGGCGAGTTGGGATCCTTTAGCGTTCATGAGTTTTCCGATGCCGATATTAGGGGTCAAAAAGTTGCAATTATTACCTCAAAGCAACTTGAAGGTGAATTTATAAGTAACTTTTTTAGTTCTAAAGATTGCAAGGTCGAGATGTTTCATGAGATCGAAACTGGATTAATGGGAAAACTAGACAATCTCGATCTCATTTTTATTGAAAGTATTTCTATCTATGCCAACAATCGCTTTAACGAAGTTATTATTAAAAAGCTTGAATCTGTCTTAAGCAAAGTTGTTATTATTTTTCCATTAGGAGCCGATTCTGCTCTTATTCGTGACTTTGCATCTCACCACTTTTTGCGCTATATCGTCCGACCTCTCAGTAAATTTGATATTTCAAATGGAGTTCTTAGTTCATCCAGCAAACCTTCAGTTCGTTGTAAAAAGATCTTAATTATTGATGATGAGCCTGATTTTCGATTTATGCTGGAGGACTCTATTGGTGCTCATTTTGATCTCGATATTGTTTCTGTGGGAAGTGGTCAAGAGGGACTCGCTGCCCTTAAAGAGGGTGGGCTTGATCTCGTCATATTAGACATTCAAATGAGAGAGATGTCTGGTATCGATTTCTTTAATACAATGAAGAAACTTGATTTCGATATCCCGGTCTTGTTTCTTTCTGGACATTACTTGGATGAGAACATGCTTAAAAACCTTGATGGTGCATTTATGTATATTGATAAGGTTGATGGCGTTACAGAAGTTTTAAAAGCAATTGAAAAGCTATTTGAATTGAGTGAGACTCCGGACTCCGCAGAAAAAGAAAATTCGCTGCAACATTCAAAAGATAAATTAGTACTTGTGGTGGATGACAGCCCTGTAAATATCGCTTTGATCGAAGTCATGTTAAAGAATAATAATTACAAAATTATATCTGGAACTAATGGCAAGGAAGCATTTGAGCTCTACTTAGAAAAGAAACCCGATATTATTTTAATGGATCTTCAGATGCCAGAGGTTGATGGCTATCAGGCGATGGAAAATATTCGTGAATACGAAAGAGAGAATAACATCGTAGTTAATGTGCCTATCCTTGCTATATCTGCATATGCGCTCGAAAATGAAATTGCTAAGGCATTTCAGGCGGGGTGTACTGAGTATTTAAGTAAGCCAATAAAGAAGAAGCAGTTGTTTATGATGATGGATGAATTGCTAAACAAAGGGCCCTAAAAAGGGCCCTTTGTATTTTATGCTTTTTCGATCGATAGTGTGAGCTCAAACTTTTCAACGTTAAACTCAATTGGGTTTGGTCCCTCTCCTGGAGTTAGTTCGTTGGTAAGAGTTTCTCTTGCGATATACTCGCTGTGTTTTGAAATTGCCGCAACTAGTTCTTCGGAACCTTTGTAATTAACAACAATTCTATCGGCCACGTTGAAGTTTTTATCCTTACGTGTTCTTTGAATTCTGTTAACCACTTCGCGAGCAAGACCTTCATCAATTAGGTCTTGGCTTAGGTTACAGTCGATATCAATAGAGATGAATCTATTTGAAAGTGCTTCTGTTCCCTCTTTTGCTTCACGAAAAATTAATACATCTGATGGGCTAAAGCTTTCATCTTCAATTTCAATCGATCCCTTTTCTTCAAGTTCATTCAGTTGATCAGCTGTAAGCGCTTGAAGTAGTCCTCTGAATTTTCCGAAGGCCTTACCAAGTCTCTTACCAAGTACTGGTGAGTTTGGTTTGGCGTAAAGGTTAATATACTTATCTTCATCTGTTGAGTATTCAATTGTTTTAATGTTGAGCTCAGTTTTGATGTATCCTTCAAGTTTTGCAATTTCATCGAGCATTGACTGCTCTTTGTGAATAACTGTCAATCTGTTGAGAGGTGTTTTTACTTTGATCTGAACTTGGTTACGCTTTTGACGTCCGAGTAGGATAATCTGTTGCATTCTATCTACTGCATCTTCTAGAGTTGCATCGATAAGCTTGTCATCTGCAACAGGGTAGTCGCAGAGGTGAACAGACTCTTCAAGATTTTCACCGAATTTTGCTAGGTCCTTATAGAGATGTTCTGAAAGGAAAGGTGTAAACGGTGCCATTGCCATCGCAATTTCTTTTAGAGTTGTATAAAGAGTAGAGTAGGCCGCGCACTTATCATCAGAAAGTCCCTCTCCCCAGAAGCGAGCTCTGTTGAGACGGATATACCAGTTTGTTAGGTCGTCAATGAAAGTGAAAAGTGAAGGAACAACATTGTAAAGCTTGTACGCTTCCATCTCTTTCGCAATTTTCTTTTTAAGCGTTTGAAGCTTTGAGAGAACCCAACGGTCAACGATGTTATCGCCGAGTTTGTAGTTTTCGCTGGCCTTCCATCCGTCAACTTCAGCGTAAGTTGTAAAGAATTTATAAGAGTTATACCAAGGTAGAAGAACACGTCTTACCATGTCTTTTACACCACCATCAGCAAAACGTTGCTCTTCTGCTTTTACAAGACCAGTGTTGATCAGATAGAGGCGGAATGCATCTGCACCGTACTCTTCCATCAGAGTGTCTGGAGCGGTGTAGTTTCTTAAGCGCTTACTCATCTTCTTGCCATCTTCCGCAAGTACGATTCCGTTAACGATAACGTTTTTGAAAGCTGGCTTTTCAAATAGAGCTGCTGACATCACGATTAGGTAGTAGAACCAACATCTCGTTTGATCAACACCTTCTGCAATGTATTCCGCTGGGAAGCCACCTTTAAAATATTCTTCATTTTCAAATGGGTAGTGAAGTTGAGCGTACGGCATTGAACCAGACTCAAACCAGCAGTCTAAAACCTCAGGAATTCTTCTATAAGTTCCCTCTTCTCCATCAACTGTGAATGTTAGATCATCAACAAATTCACGGTGGTGATCTTCAAGGTGAACTCCAGTACAGTTTTCAAGTTCTGCGTATGAACCGAAGCACATACGTTTTTCAGTTTTATCATTTTCCCAGATAGGAAGTGGTGTTCCCCAGATTCTACTTCTAGAAATTGCCCAGTCTCTCGCTCCTTCTAGCCATTTCCCAAAACGACCTTCTTTGATGTGAGATGGAGTCCAGTTGATCTCTTTTGCCACTTCAAGCGCTTTTGGCTTGATCTTCTCTACAGCAACATACCAAGAAGGAATTGAACGGTAGATGAGTGGAGTATCTGAACGTGGACAGAATGGGTAACTGTGAACCAACACATCTTGCTCATAAAGTTTCTTTTCATCTTTTAGGCGAGCAATGATTGGCTTATCTGCGTCTTTTACATACATTCCTTCAAAGTCTGAAACCTCAGAAAGGAACTTACCTGCAAAGTCGATTGGACATGCTTCAAGATGAATTCCAGCTTCTGCAAAAACGCGGTTGTCATCTTCACCGAATGATGGAGCTTGGTGAACAATTCCTGTACCGTTATCTGTTGTAACGTAGTCATCGTTAAACATTTGGAAGGCACCATCTTTTGCCATCCCTTTGAAGTAAGGGAAGAGTGGTTCATAGGTCATCCCTTTTAGTTTTGACCCCTTCATTTCTTCAACAATTGTTAGTTGTTTCTTTTTCTTTTCGTAGGCCTCAACTCTTGCTTTGGCCATATAGATAAAGATTCCAAGTTCTTCGTCTTTTGCTTTTACGTAGTCGATATCTGCGCCAACGCAAAGGCCCAAGTTACTTGGAAGAGTCCAAGGTGTTGTGGTCCATGCTGCGAAGTAAGTATTTTCTTCCTGATTCGATTTCATCAGAACTGTGATCGCTGGATCTTGTACGTCTTGGTAATTTTCTGATGATTCAGAGTTTGAAAGAACAGTTCCAAGGGCAGTAGAAAAAGGAACTACTTTGGTACCCTTATAAATAAGTCCTTTGTCCCATAGCTGTTTGAATACCCACCAAACAGATTCCATGAAGTTTCCATCCATCGTGCGGTAGCAGTTTTCAAAGTCAACCCAACGACCCAAGCGATTGATGGTCTTTTGCCACTCCGATGTAAAAGTATCGACAATACTGCGACACTCTTTGTTGTATCCCGCAATTCCGATTTTTTCTACCGCATCAGCGGTAGACATTCCAAGCTTTTTATCAATCTCATGTTCAATTGGTAGTCCGTGACAATCCCAACCCCAACGTCTTCCAACGTAGTTCCCTTTCATGGTGAAGTATCTTGGGACAATATCTTTAAGAATAGAACCTACAAGGTGACCATGGTGGGGAAGCCCTGTTGCAAACGGAGGCCCATCATAGAAAATATAAGGCTTGTTCTTTTCTGTTTTCTCTAGAGATTTTTCAAATGTTTTGTGCTCGTTCCAAAATTTGAGCACATCATGTTCTGCTTGTACGAACGAAAATTGTTCGTTAGATCCATTTTCACCGGACACGATTAACTCCTTTACGGGGACAGGGTACAGGCCCCTTCAACTTTTTCGACATAAGAAGATGTATACTAACAATATCCGCGTGGTTAGAAAAGTATCAAATGGTCAAATTTTTCCGGTATTTTAGCAATATTTTTAAAGAGTTAAACCGTTTTCAAGACTGTGCCGAAAAAGAGGTATGAGATTACCTTTAATTTCTTTGATTTTACTTCTTTTTGCCGCAACTGCTCTCGCTTCAAGCAGTGGTAGGGTGGTATATCGCGGTCAGGGCCACAGTATGGTGGACTGGTCCGAGCTCAATGCCAATGATTGGACTGATTTTTCTCTTTGGAAAAAGGAGATTTATTTAAAGGATCAGGTACCTAACTGGCGTCAAGTTCTTCGCGAGCATAAGCTCAAAGAGTCTGTCGGCCGTGTTCTTCAGTGCATTGGAACTTGCCTTGTGGAGACCGGAGAGGGGAGTTCTCGAGCATCTTTTCGTACTAACATCAACGAGCTTGAAGATTTCCACACTGATATCGACAGCTATGCTTGGGTTTTTCTCTACGATGGCACTATGGTAAGGCTCTCTCCGGAGACATCTATTACTTTTAAAGAGATCAATGTCGGAAAGAAAGAGAATTTTTTCCACGTGCGAATCAATTATGGCAATGTGCTGTGGCTTTCAAGACAAAAAAGTACTTTTCTCTCAGACTCTAGAAGGGAAACTGATTCACTCTTTTTGCCTCTTGATCTCTATGAGGCCAATCCAAAGACAGTGATTCCAGAAGTGGATGAAGACAATCTATTTGCTTATCTCGAGCAGAGTGATACCAAGCAGGATCGCTTTAAAACCTTGAATAAGCTGATAAAAGCGAATAATGAGTTTGTAAAGGATAAGCCAACCAGATCGATCATTGTAATGCCCAATGGAACTATTTTGGGAAAAAATGTTTCGATGGAATTTGTTGTCTTAGTTGGAGGAAAAAGTTATTTCAAGCGAAGAAATGCCAAGCAACTGGGACTGGCCGAAGAGATTAAAGATGTAGAAGCAGAGCTTCTCTTTAGAGGATTTGAGAATTTTTCCAGTGCTAGTCCTGAGGTTGGAGAGTGGTTTGAGCTCTCTGAAAATGGCCGAAAAATGACGAGTGCAGGAGTCTCAATGGAGCGCAAGTTTGGGATGGGTGAATTCGTTTCTAAGCGGATTCCAACCATTTTGATTGCTAGAGAGTTAATGATGAAACGTTATTCTAAATTCATCTTCTCTGAACTGACTCGATTGGAATTGGCCCGGGATCATGGCTATCGGCAATGGGTTCAGTATAAAAATGGTGATCGCTCAGAGATTGATCGCAGGATTGAGTATCTCAAAGAGTATACAAGAAGAATGGAAACCACTAACATCTTGGCGAGCAAGAAGATTCGCGGTGAGTATATTGCCAGTCGTGAGCAGAGAAGAGGTGCTACCTATTCAAGCAAGTTCTTTCGACGCGCTATTGATGCCTATTTGAAGAGGGGAGATGCTAACACTGGTCAGGTCGTAGACTATCGCGAGCTCAATAGTACCAGTCGCCCACTTTGGAAGAGGATGCATGCAATTAGATAAATTTACTTTGATTCTGGCCAGCAAAAGCCCCCGTCGTAAGGAGCTTTTAGGCCATCTCGATATCCCATTTGTTATTTTGTCAGAAGAAGTTGATGAGGTCAGTGAGTTCAGCGATCCTGTCGCAATTTGCAACGACATTGCCTCTCAAAAGGGGCATGCGGTGATGAAGTCTTTGGAGCATCATCCAAAGCTTTATAAGAGCTTTTTACCACTTGTCGTTTCTTCAGATACTATTGTTACTCTCGGGGACAAAATCTATGGAAAGCCCTGTTCGATTGAGGAAGCATCCTCAATGCTAATGGAGCTTTCTGGAAAAACTCATAGAGTAATCACCTCTGTTTATATGGCATCTTTAGATCAAAAAAGTGAACTTAAAAGTAAAGTCTTTGCCTGTGAAACAGATGTAACATTTGCTCCAATCTCAATGGATGTCTTATCCCATTATCTTGACTCTGGTGACTCTCTCGACAAGGCCGGAGCTTATGGTATTCAGGGACAGGGGCTGACTTTTGTTGATGAAGTAAAAGGAAGCTATTCAAATGTTGTGGGGTTCCCGTTGAGCACATTTATTGCTGAATTGAAGGCATTCCTTGGCTTTTCTGATGATGAAGCAGGACTTTGGAGAGAGTGTTTCGCAGATAGTGTGGACGAATCGATTTTCACAGCTTAATCTTAAAGAATGAAAGCTAATTTTATTCTCTTTATTCTTCTATTTTCATTTGTGTCCTCCCTTTCTGTTGCGAAAGAGATGGAGACCGCTACGGACTCTGAGGAGCTAAAGAGTACAATTGATGCTCTTTTAAAAGTTGAGCCATCTAGTTATTTCTCCCAGATAGATTCCTACTTAGAGAAGATTGATAAGTACATCCTGCGCCGAAAAGGGGTGTGTAACGGGGACTTTTCAGTCATCGTTCTTGAGGAAAACTCAGGGGAAAAAGTTGAAAAAAGACGAAAGCTTTCTCACAGCGAGAGAAGACTCTGCCTTTCAGAGCTTAAAAATCTAAGAATTCTTTATGTGAATAATCTTTTTATCGCGAGAAAGAAGTACCTCGACTATCTCCACGATAGACGGATCAAACAATTGATCAAAATTAAGGAAGATGTCCTTAAAGAGATTCAGGGTGGCGGTAAAGGTAAGCGCTAAATTAGTTCGAGAGCTCTTTTTTTAGCGTAGCAACCACATTTGGTCTTTTCAGACTCTTTCCCGATTCCAGTGACTTAGACGGTCTCATACTTTTTTTGATAATAAGACTTTTCATTCTACGTCCAGTTGCAGGAGTAGGAGTTTGCGAAATGCCAGTTGGTCTTGTGAATTTCATGGGCTTAACCTCCTAAAAAAACGTATCTTGTGCTGCGCAGTGTACCACAAATTTCTTCATTATAGGGGGCAATTAGTTAATTCCCGGAACCTTTGTTGTAAATACCCGATATCTAGGGCATTCTACTATTGAAAAAATTTCATTACTCGAGGATACAATGATTTCAAAATCAATTGGATTTGCCATTGTGCTGGCCACACTGGTCAGCTGTGGAACAGTGAAACGAAGTGCAATTAGCATGGGGTCTGGTGTTATCAATGAGGCATCATACGAGCTAGAGACCGAGAGCAACTGGGAGAACTTTAGAAGAGCTGTTCCTGGTAACCTTAAAATGATCGAAGGCCTTCTATACGTTAATAAAAATAATTCAAATCTGATGGCCACCCTGACAAAAGGGTATGGTGCCTATTCTTTTGTGGTTTACGATACCTTGAATCTCGAAGATTTCTTGTCCGAGAATGGGGATGAGAAAAATAGAGAGCAAGCTCTATTAAACTACCGCCGCTCAGTGGAGTATGGACTTCAGTTCTTTAAGGAGAATGGACTCGATTACGATCAACTTCTTAAAGCATCAAACAATGAAAAGGATATGTTTGAGCTTCTCGACTCTGAAATCAGCGATGACGATACTGATGTTGAAGCGGTTTTCTTCACTGGCCTTTCATTTATGAATATGGTCAATCTCAATAAAACCAACCTAAAACTTGTGGCACAACTTCCTGTGGCCAAAGGGATGATTGATTGGGCCTGCTCAAAGAAACCAAAAATTGGTGGGAACAACTGTCAGGTGATTGATGCAATTTACATGGCATCTCGTCCAAGAACATTTGGAGGAGATCCTGAGCGTGGGAAACAGCTTTTCAAAAAGTTTATTGCAGCGAATCCTGATCACTGGTTTGCTCGTATCGCTTACATTCAATTTTACTTGATTCCAATGATGGATGATCTCGAATATAAAAAGCAAAAGGCATTCTTTGTTAAGGCGAGAAAGGCCTACAAAGAACAAATCAATTGGACTCCTCTCCAGAAAGATGAGCACAGAGCGTTCAAGCAAAAAAACATGAGAATCTATCAAGCATTGGCCATCAAGCGATTTGATATCATCGAAAAATACGAAAAAGATATTTTTTAAGGGACAACATGAAAAAGACATTATTAATTTTATTATCTGCTTTCCTAGCAGTTAACGTACAGGCCGTGACTCTTAAAATGGGTGTTATTGCTCCTGAGGGGACAAGTTGGGCCAAGAGTTTAAAGAAGACTGTTAAAGAGATTAAAAAAGCAACTGATGGCAGAGTTAAGTTTAAAATTTATTTCGGTGGAACTCAAGGCGATGAGCCAGATGTTCTCCGTAAGATTAGAGTAGGGCACCTTCAAGGCGGGATCTTTACTGGGAAAACTCTTGGTGAAATCTATGGTGACGTTCGTGTAATGGAAATTCCATTCACTTTCTTAAGTGATCGTCAGAAGGCATGGAATACTCTTGAGAAAATGGGGCCATTTTTTAATAAGGGTTTTGAAGAAAATGGATTTATCAACCTTGGGCTTTTTGAAGTCGGACTGATCTACCTCGTTTCAAAAGATGAGATCAAAAATCTTGAAGAACTAAAAGGTGTAAAAATCTGGGCATGGGAAGGCGATGATGTTGCTCTTTCATTCATCAATTACTTGAACATGGTTCCAATCCCACTCGCTCTTACTGATGTTTTAACTTCACTGTCAACAGGAGTTATCACATCTGCTTATGCTCCGCCTGTTGGAATCCTCGCTATGCAGTGGAATACAAAAACAAAGTACATCGTTGATTTCCCTGTTACGTACTCAATGGGTGCCTTCCTTGTGGAGAAAAAGAAATGGAATAAAATCCATCCACAGGATCAAAAGGTTATTCGTGAGATCTGCGACCGCAATCTAAAATCAGTAAACCTTGCAAATATCAAAGATAATCAGGATTCATTGGATACCCTGAAAAGTCTTGGAATTAAATTTGTGAAATTTCCAGAGAAAGATTTAGTGAAAGTAGGAAATATTAGAAAAGATATTATTAAAATTCTTGAAGGGAAAGTCTTCTCAAAGAAGGCCCTTCAAAAACTCGAAAGTTACCTCAAATAAATTATGTATAAACTTCTGACTAAGCTCGACAAATTGGTAGATAGATTGACTATCTACCTTGTCGTATTGACGATGACTGTATTATTAAGCAGCAGTATCCTAGGGATTGTTCTGCGCTGGGTGAATTCTCCTATCATGTGGATTGAGCCTCTTGTTCGCCATCTGGTTTTTCTTTTGGCCTTTCTTGGTGGCGTAATTGCCGCAGGTCGAAATGCTCATATTTCAATAGATATTCTTGGTCGATATTTTGAGGCCTTCCACAATCAAAAGATAAAGCTCAGATTTGATCGCTTGATTTACTTCATCTCTCTTGTCGCAGTTGTGTGGCTAACGGAGAGTGCTTACCACTTCTTTAAGGTGGAGCTTCAATACGGGTCAGAAGCATTTTTAGGAATTCATAGTGGTTTCTTAGTCGGAATTATTCCTGCTGGTTTTTCACTGATTGCCTTTAGATTCTTTTACAAATTCGTAGACTCTTTTTCTATGTTTCATGAAGGAGAGTATTAATGACGGTATTAGTATTTTTAGGAATTTTAGTTTGTGCGATTTTAGGAGTTCCACTCTTCGTGGTTATGGGGCTATTTGCTCTTTCTGCCTTTACTATGGCCGATGTGGAGACCTCTTCAATTGCAGTTGAGATCTACCGCCTATCGAGTTCATCGACTTTGATGACTATTCCGCTTTTCACCTTTGCCGGTTACCTAATGGCCGAGTCCGGTGCTCCAAAGAGATTACTTCGTTTTGCTGAGGCAACAATTGGTTGGATGCCCGGTGGTGTCGCAATTGTTGGACTTGCAGTTTGTGCCTTTTTTACAGCTTTTACTGGAGCTTCAGGGGTAACCATTATCGCCCTAGGAGGACTCCTTTATCCTATTCTAAAAAATGAAGGGTATAGTGATAAGTTTTCAATTGGGTTGATTACAACTTCAGGCTCGTTGGGATTGCTTTTTCCTCCTTCACTTCCGATTATTCTTTACGGAGTTGTGGCGAAAGTTGATATCAATGATCTCTTTAAGGCCGGGATTGTTCCTGGAATTTTATTGATTATCATGCTTTCAGTTTGGGCCATTAAGAATGGAAATTTTAAGCAAAAGCCTAAGATCAAATTTTCAAAGCATGAGCTTTATCAATCTTTTAAGAATTCTTTTTTCGAGATCATTCTCCCAATTGGTATTCTCTCTGGAATCTATGGGGGGATTGTTACTCCTTCTGAAGCCGCAGCCTTTACAGCATTTTATGTCTTGATTATTGAGTGCTTCGTTTACCGTGACATTCCAATCAAAAAGCTACCAAAGATTATTGTTGATAGCACTTGTCTTGTGGGAACTATTCTTCTGATTCTTTGCTGTGCTCTTGGGGTTACCAATTATATTGTTGATGAAGAAATTCCACGTATGCTGTTTGAGTATATCCGACTAATTATCTCAAATAAGTATGCTTTCTTGGCATTCTTAAATGTCTTCCTTCTTGTTGTGGGAAGTTTGATGGATATTTTCAGCGCGATTATTGTTGTGGTCCCGCTGATTACTCCTATTGCCATGGAATTTGGTATCCATCCGGTTCATTTGGCGATCATTTTCCTAACAAATCTTGAAATCGGTTATATTACACCACCGGTGGGGATTAACTTATTTATTAGTTCTATTAGGTTTAAAAGACCAATAATTGAACTTTATAAGTCATCTTTGCCTTTCTTGATTTTACTGCTTGTGGCACTGATAATAATAACTTATGTACCCTATATTAGTTTGATGTGGATACAGTAAGGTTAATTTGAAGCAATTTCTTTTTGCATTTTGTCTGATACTAGCAGTTCAAGGCTTCGGCAGCGAAGTTTCTAATGATTATTATAACCATACCTTTTTAGGCGAAAAAGATATGGGGGCGTATTACGGTCCTATTGATAATCGCTTTGAGACCAATACTTCATCTGAGCAGACTAAATATCTCGATCAAATCTTTAAAGAAGATTATTTAAATGATCAGCTTCAAAATGAGATTTTTAGGCTTTCCCACTTTTGGATCGATGAGACTTACCCCGACATTAATTGTCCTAATGAGTTCTTGGCAAGCAGTTATGGTTATATCCATTACCTCTACCGTTTGATTGGAATTAGTTATTTATTCGAAGCGATGCGTGAGTATCGAATCGAATCTTACCGCTTGGGAATTTCTCCAGACAGTTGTTCCCTAGAGTGGGAAGATACTTTCGCTAAGTGTAATCCTCAAAGTATTGAGATGAAAAAATTTATCTCGAGGATTAAGGATCGCCACTTGATGGGACTTGAAAAAGAGAGACTGATTAAACAACCAAAGAAAAAAGTTGATCAATGGGTCGAGCTGTTGAATGGGCAGCTTCAATCCCACGAGTTTTCAGGAATCGTTGAAAAACGTATTTCACATGAACTCGGAGGTAAAAAGTCTACTGACCTCGATGAGCTAGCTAAAGTATTTGATCGTATGTGCTCAAACGAAATGAGAAATATTAAACGACTTTGTTCAGAAGTTGATAACTACTACGGTTTTAGCAACGTTGGGATTTTTACTTATCTTCTCCAGCGATCCAATACCATCGCTGTAATTAATGATGGGGGGCATGGTCGTGCCTGTTTAAAAAGATTTTCTCAGCTCAACTCATCAAAAGAAAATAAGCTTCCCTATCTCAATGATCTCAGTGAAGACCTCTACCGCAAGATTAGAAAGTCAGATGTGAGATATAAGCAGGGGAACATCTTTATCGCAGGTGCTCTTAAGGAGTTTGATGATAAAGGGCTAGATGATTTCATTTTTGTGGCAAAAAAAGAGGAGCCAAAACCAGAGCCGAAACCTGTACCAAAGCCTAATGTTGTGGTGAAGCCAAAGCCAGAGCCGAAACCTGTACCAAAGCCTATTGTTGTGGTGAAGCCAAAACCTGTACCAAAGCCTATTCCAAAACCGGTCAAAAAAGTTACTCAGTTCGAGGTGGCGAGAAAGGCGCTCTTTGCTAGTTCAAATGAGAGTCAGGTTGTGGATATGGCCAAGTTTAAGGCTGACTTTAAATTCTCTGAGGAGATGATTGCAGCACTTAAGGCGCCTCTTGTCGATTTTCAAACAAGACAAGGTCTTCAAGATATGAAGAAGTGGGATAAGCTGGGAACAAAGTCTGAACCAGTTCGTCTTATCTTCCTTAAATTTCTATTGGACAACAATCTTCATACAGGACTTTTCAATATTGTTGCTGTTTTAGGCGATCACTTCTACGTGATTAACGATATTGATGGAATTAAAGAACCTGTGTTCACAGAGCTAAAGAACGATGAAAGCACCAACTATCAGTGGACCCTCGTTCTCTACAAAAAAGAGCTTCAAAAAGAGGCCCCCAAAAAGAAAAAAGTAATGCACAGATTGTCATTTTAAAATACGAAACCCCCGCTTAAAGCGGGGGCTTCTATTTCGATGGTAGGTCAGATCAAGCTTAGTACTTATTAGCTAGGTACTTGAGCTTTTTCGTAGTTGCTGAGTCAAGATCTAGCATTAGAAGGAAACCTGAGTTCTCACCTTCAGTGTCTTCACCTACTAGAGAGATGTTACCTTGACGTTTACCGTCTGCGTAGAATCTTGCAGTAACCATTGCCCCTTGCATGTTAAGACCAGGTACCGGTACAAATACACCGAATAGTTTTGGCCCTAGGTAGAATCCCATGTTGTTCCATTTAGGAATTGAGAATGCTACTGCAGGAAGCTTTCCAGATGCTACACCTGGAAGTGGACGTCCACCAGGAAGCGCTTGTGGGTCAAGTTGATCTAGGTGACCTGAAAATACGTCATCTAAGTCAACAGCTACAACCATAAGTGTTCCGTCAGACTCAAAATCTGGAGCGATTTCAATGTGCGAGTTAGGGTACTTAGGAATTGGGTAACGTAGTCCACCGTCTACTACCAAGTTTTCAAATACCATTGAGATCAATAATTGATCGTCAACAAGGTGTAGAGTTGGTCCATCTACTCCTGGAATTTCCAGTGAAGTTTCCCCACCCATGTCTTTCTTACAAGCTGTCATTGAAACAGCAAAAAATAAAATTAAGAGTCCAGATAATAATTTCTTCATTTGTAAAAACCCAAATTGAAACGTCGTTTCTAGGGCACCCGATTTCTACTAACAACTTACGTACAACAACAACAAACGTACAACACAAGAAAGTCGAGTTTAATAACCGTTTATTTCATTCAAATACTTTATCGTTCCACTCGGGTAAAAACTTTAGGAAAAAAGTAAGGTATTTTTTAAAGGTGTTTCCCATGCCGAAAGTAAGGGTCCGCTCCGGCTCCTGCCTCCCGCAGACATACCGTTCATCCTGAACATAAAGGCCTCCCATTCGGGAGGCCAATAAATCCTTTTATTTTAAGCAGATAGATTTGATTAGTACTTACGAGCAACGTATTTAAGTTTCTTTTGAACGCTTGATCCCATATCTAACATTAGAAGGAATCCTGAGTTTTCACCGTTTTCATCTTCGCCTACTAGAGAGATATTACCTCTACGTGAACCGTCGGCGTAGAATCTTGCTGTAATCATTGCACCTTGCATGTTTAGACCTTTAACTGGAACGAAGATCCCGAAAATTTTTGGTCCAAGATAGAATCCAAGGTTTTTCCATTTAGGAATAGAAAACGCAACCGCTGGTAGACGACCTGAAGCTACACCTGGAAGAGCACGACCACCTGGAAGAGCTTGTGGGTCTAACTGTTGAAGGTTTCCTTTAAAGATGTCATCAAGGTCAACCGCAACAACCATTAAAGTACCTGCTGATTCAAAATCTGGAGCGATCTCAATGTGTGAGTTTGGATACTTAGGGATTGGGTAGCGTAAACCACCATCAACGCTTAAGTTTTCAAACACCATCGAGATTAACATTTGGTCACCAACCAATTGTAGCTTTGGTCCATCAACACCTGGAATAGATAGTGAAGATCCACCGCTGGCATTTTTTCCGCAACTCGGAAGGAAGGTTAAAGAAAAACAAACAAACAGTACTGGAAGAATTTTTTTAAAGTTCATGTTGGCCTCAAAAGAAACGTCGTCTCTTTTGAATCCCTAATCGGCCTTATTCAACTAAACGTACAACTGTGAGCAAAACGTCCTGCAAAGGAATAGGGTAAAAACACTTGATTACTTAACTCAAGAATAGCAGGATTCCTCTCCCATGCAATCGCATGCCCTAGTTTGGCCTGTCTTTAGGGGATCGCTGAAGACAATTTTTTAGCTTAAATCATTGAATAAATAGGGGAAACACAAAATAAAAAGGTCCGCAAAAAGTTAACTTACGGGCCTGTTCAACAAAATTTATCAAAACGCTTATTATAGCCAAGAATAGTTGGCTATGGAGGTTTCTTCACTCTCTTCTGTGCAGTTTGGATCCACCTTGATAACTTCCGCTCCAGAGTCCATCGCGGCCTGAAGTCCGGTGGGAGAATCTTCAAATATCAGGGAGTTACTTGCATCTACCGCCAGCTTTTTCATGGCGAATAAATAAGGATCGGGGAAGGGTTTCGAGCGTTCTGTGTCACTTCTCCCCACAATGGTATCCAGATAGATACCAATACCAGAGTGTTCCACCATTAGATCCACAATCTCATTCTCGCTGGCAGAGATGAGGGCAAGCTTTAGACCCGCTTCTTTGAGTTGGGTTAAAAGCTCTATCATTCCGGGAACTTGAAGTGCTAATAGCTCACTTTTACTGAGAGATGCGATTGAGTCTTTGAGCTCTTTGTTTTTTTTAATAATCATGGTTGCAGTATCGCAATCGCTTCCGAGCAGTTCGCGAAATACCTGATCGTCGGCGACACCAATGAATCGATGCTCTAGCTCCTCGGTGCTTAGGTCCATATCTTCTTCAAGTAGCACTTTTCTTAAGGCCTGGGCGTGGAGAGGTTCTGTATTGAAGAGAGTTCCATCCATATCAAAGAGAATTGCACTTTTGGATTTTAGGTAAGCAAGGGTTTTTAGTGGCCTTTTACTGGTTCTCATCATTGCCTTGGGAAAAGGTTGACCCCTGCATTGATGTGGGGATTTTTGATATTATATATAGGTAAATCGTATTTATTGCAAGCAGTTCGCTTTCGGCAATAAATTGATAAAAGGGATACGATGAGAATTTTGGATAGTGTTAAAACTGATATTCCAAAGCAAAATCACTCTCGCAACATCGAGATCGATGCTGTGAAAGAGGAGCTTGTAGATTACTCCGATAAAGTAATCAAGGATCCTCGTATCAAAAAGTACAGCCGCCCTTCCTTCTCTGAGAGTGAAGTTAAAGAGAAGATAGAGGCCCATCAAAAAGAGAAAGAGGCCAAACGTCTTGAGAGTCTTAAGAATAGGGCGATGAGAATGGACAAGTCCAAAGTTCTCAAAGAGAAAGAGCAAGCGGTCAAGGCGGGTGTTACTCAAGATGTTCCTCAAGGTGATGTGGGGAAAAACGATCCCAATGATTCTAATACTAGAAGCAAGCTCAAAGAAGCTGTAAAAATGGGGAGTTTCAATTTTTCTCAAAAGGAAAGAGAAGTTCTCAATCAGATTCTTAACAAAGATTCTTAAGTTCTTTTTTGAGAGTTTCAATCGTTCTCTCAATTACCTGATCCAATTTCCCTTCAACAATAGTCGCTGCTGAGTGGTTGTGTCCACCGCCGCCAAGGCGCCCTGCAATCTCACCCACATCAGCTCGGCCACCAGAGCGGAAGCTAATTTTAATTTTGTTACCTGTTTCTCTAAACATACAGGCAACTTCTAGATGATCGAGAACTAGAAGGTTATTGACGTAGGAATGGGTATCTTCAGGATCGATATCGAACTTTCTCATTAAAGCTTCAGGAATAGTAAGCCAAGCAATCTCTCCGTCATTTACCATTTTGGTATCAGAGAGAATATGTCCCAAAAGCTGCATGTGCTCGAGTCTCTTGGTTCCGTTGATTCTATTGAAAGCAAATGGAGGGCGAACCCCAGTTTGTAAAAGCTTTGCAATCATCTCATGAGTACTGGCCGTTACTGTTGGGTAGCGAAAGCTTGAAGTGTCGATCAGAATTGCGGTGTAGAGTGGAAGAGCGATATCTTCTGTGTACTCAATTCCAAGCGCTTCAATCATCGTTCCCACGAGTTCACCTGTTGCGGCCTTAGTGGTGTCTATACAATGAGCATCGCTGATCGCTTCATTACAAGGGTGATGATCGATGAAGAGTATTTTCTTCGCTTTTTCACCAAGTTTTGACATGTTGGTTCCAACTCTCTTTAGAGCATTGGTATCTACAACAATAAACAGATCGATTTGATCATCAGCGTGATTTTTTTCATATTCATGGTAAGACATTACGCTATTTTTAGGGTCGAGATAGGTATAGCGATCCATCAATTCTTCTTCATTGACGCAAACGCAGTCTATATCTATATGCTTAAGGGCCATGCATAAGGCCACTTGGCTACCAATACCATCAGCGTCAGGGTGTAAATGTGTCGTAATAACCACCCGTTTGGCATGAGTAATCATCGATTGGAATTTCTGTATATTTGTCATAGGTTTCTCTTCGGAAAGACACCTAAAATTGCTTAATTTTTTGTCACTTCTGCCACATCTTTGCTAAAATACCCTATCAACTTTATTTAGTAGATTTCAAGGATGAGAAAGTGGAAATAGCAATAGAAATTGCGGGGGTGAGCAAGGACTATCCCGGCGTGAAAGCAGTCGATGATATTAGCTTTTCAGTCAAAAAAGGATCAATTCATGGCTTCCTAGGTCCAAATGGTGCAGGGAAGTCTACAACAATGAAAATCATTGCTGGAATCATTAAGCAAAATAGCGGAAGCGTTCGCGTTCTTGGTGTCGATACCACTAAAGAACGGGAGCGCACAGTTCACATGATCGGTTATCTGCCGGAAAATCCCCCTCTTTATGAAAATATGGTGGTTGAGGATTATCTCAAGTTCGTCGCCAAAATAAATGGAGTGCGAAAGTCTAATATTGCAAAGCAAGTTGATGAGACTATCGAAAAAACTGGACTTACTGCGGTAAGAAAGAGACTGCTTTCAAATCTTTCTAAGGGATACAAGCAAAGAGCGGGAATTGCCAGTGCTCTCGTATTCAATCCTCAGGTGATCATTCTAGATGAGCCTACTGTTGGATTGGATCCTGTTTCGATTGAGGAGATTAGAACTCTGATCAAAGATTTGAGTAAGGACTGCACCATCATGCTAAGTACTCATCAACTTTTTGAGGCCCACCAATTGTGTACGGATGTGACAATTATTAATAGAGGTAAGATTGTTGAAAGTGGAGAGATCTCAGCTGTGAGAGAGAGCTTTAAAACTAGACAGGTGATTAAGGCGATCGTTACTCACTGGAATGATGATCTTAAAAAGAATTTCTTAAAAGAGCTGGATGCTCAAGAAGTTAAAGTTACCTATGAAGGAAATCACATCGCGCTTAAAATCTTTATGAGTGATAAGCGTGATGCCAGAGCACAAGTTTCTGAATTCTTAGTAAATAATAAATGCCATCTTCTTGCCTTTGAAGAAGAGGAACTCGATCTCAATGATATCTTTAAAATCGCAACAAAAGGGGATAAGTAATGGGCCTTTTTAGAAGCACTTTAGCGGTATGCCAAAAGGAGCTTAAGGATGCTTTTGTTACTCCTTTGGTATACGTATTGACTGGTGTCTTTTGTATTATTATTGGTTGGCTCTTTTTCAACTACATTTTACTATCAAAAGATTTACAGTCGGCCACGCTGACTCAATCTGTTTTAAGTCCTGTTTTTGGAAATATTAATTTTATCTTTTTGTTCTTGGCCCCACTTCTTACAATGAAGAGTTTTGCTGAAGAAAAGAAAGCGGGAACGATTGATCTCTTACAGATGTCGCAGCTTAACTCGACTCAGATCATCCTTGGAAAATTTCTCTCCAATGTTATTGTCACTCTATTTATGCTGATGTTCTCTTTGGTTTTTCCACTGGTTCTGGCATTCTCTGGGTACAACGATTGGGGAATCATTATTGCAAATTATGTGGGAATTATTTTATCGGTAATGGCCTATATCTCTGTGGGAATGTTTGCTTCAAGTGTAACAGATAATCAATTGATCGCAGCACTATCATCGTTTGCAATTTTAATGGTAACGTTGCTGCTCGCACTTTCAACTAATGCCAGCACAAATTATATTGTTGGAGAACTTTTTAGCTACTTTAGTATTGCTGTTCATTTCAATCGCTTTGCAAGTGGCGCTGTGATTAGCTACAGCGTTGTTTTCTATCTGACATTTGTGGCATTCTTTTTAAACCTTGTCCGCGTGGTACTTAACGCGAGGAATTGGTAGGTGGTTACTATGAAGAAATGGATGAGCTTTTTACTCTATTCGGTCAATATTATTTTGTATCTTCTCTTGGTTGGACTTTTAATTGCTATCCCAGAGGAGCTGACATTAAATCTATCACTTGCCGCTTTTAACATTACGCTTTCTGTTTTTGTGGTCTATTTGGATCGTGAGAGATATCGCGATTTTTATCAAAGTGGTATCTTCAACAGATTTATTACTGCTGCGACTGGTATCATACTTATCTTTTGTATCTTCGGTATGGTCAATTACCTCGCGTACAAAAATCCGAAGTCAATTGATCTCTCTTATTTAAAGTTGAACTCATTGACAGAAAAGAGTGAGTCGATCGTTAAGGCCATTCCTGGAAAGCTGAAGTTCATTGTTTTTTCCAGAAAGTCTGAACGCAGACTTATCTCTCCCATTTTAGACCTCTACCATTTTGCAAAAAATGATACCGAGATTCAGTATGTGGATGTTGAAATTGAACCCGTGCTAGTCTCTCAATACGGGATTACAAAATCTCCTCAAGTGGTGGTGGAGTATCAGGGAAGAAGAGAGTATGTCTCTAATAATTCTGAACTTAATTACACCAATGCGCTGATTAAAATTGGGAGAAAAGATAATCCGACCATCTATTTTACAACTGGGCATGGAGAGTTATCGTTAAGCGATACCAAGGCCACGGGAGTCAGTCGCCTTGTGGAAGGACTCAATAAGTCATCATATCAAGTGAAAGAGATCGATTTAAAAACTGTTGATCGAATTCCTGATGACATGAGTTCTCTGGTTATTCTTGGTCCACGTAGTGGTTTCTCTGAGCATGAATTAAAACTGATCAATGCTCAGCTCTACAAAAAAGGAAAAATTCTAGTGGCGATTGATCCCGATGTCAGAGGGGATAAAGTTTCTGGTCTTCGCGATCTTTTGAAAAAACACGGCGTGATGATTCATAACGATCTTGTTATTGATACCATCAGTAACATCAGTGGATCGAATGGTACAGTCCCTCTTATTAAAACCTTTGATAAAGAGCATGTTATTTCAAAAGAGCTTACTACTCCTGTATTCTTTCCACTTGTGGCATCGATTGAAAAATCAAAAGAGTACAAAGGAAATATGATCTCTCTAGCAGAAACTACTACTTTCCCTGCTAGTTGGGCCGAGGGAACGTTGGCCGAAGTATTAGCTGGGAAAGTTACTTACAACGAAGGGCGTGACCGTAAAGGTCCAATCACTGTTGCTGCTGTTTTTGAAACGGTAAAAAAAGAGGGGAGTCGCGCTAAACTTGTGGTATTTGGGAACTCAACATTTGTTCGCAATCAATACTCAAAATACACCGGGAACTTTGTACTTTTTGCCAATGCGATTTCGTGGCTTTCAAATGATGGACAACTGAGTTCTTTTAATCTTCCTTTTGGAAAAGAGGAACCAGTATTTATCTCAGGTCCTCAGCTCGGTGTTATCTTCTATACCGTTGTTATTTTTGTTCCGCTTATTCTCTTTGGAATGGCGATTTTCTGGTACAGGAGAAGACGTAGGCTATGAAAAAGAATCTAGGTCTTTTATTCATTCTAATTGCCCTTATTGCCAGCGCCTATTTTTCTGAGGAGTTGGGCGAAGAGAACCGTATCGCTCAGTTACAAATAAAAGAGCGCCTGTATGATCCTGTTAAATTTGGAGAGCTCCAAGGACTCAAGACTCCAGCCGGAAAGATCTTACGTGGCAGGGATGACTATTATACTTCAAAGGAGTACAAGCTCGCAGATCGTTCATTGGTGGAGTTTGTTTTTCAAATTTTAGGTGGAATCAAGGCAAAACGTTTCTTGACACCAGATGAGATCGCAGGAAAAGAACGCTCCGTATTTATTCCTAATGAAAAGTTGAAGTTTACCATTCTTTTTGAAAAGGGAACCCTGACTTATGTTTTAGGGAAGAAGCTTGATTTTGATCGTTCATTTTATATGGAAATTCATAACTCCCTCACTGGGAAAAAGACGATGGCCATCGCCTATGATGTTACTCCTGATGAGGCTCCAAAGTCTGAATCAGAATTTCATCGCAGTTCTGAAAAGTATGATCGTTTGCTAACTCTTCTCTCTCTGCCAGAAGATTACTTTTACGACCGCAGAATCTTTAAACGTTTTAGCCTAGAAAAGGTGATGGCCGACTGGAGAAGTGTTTCTATTCACAATGTGTATAATCGCTCTTTTTCAATTGATGTCGCGGGCTTTACCACACGTCCACCGATTGTTCCTGGACTTGAATATGACATCAATAGCTTTAAAAATTACTTGGAAAAGTTGATTCAAATGAAGGCCGATCGCTTGATTTTAAAATGGGAACGTTCAAAACTCGCAGGGCCTTTGGGATCTATTTCGATTACTAAAAAGAGTGGAAAAAAAATCAACCTAGAGTTATTTAACTTTTATAAAGGAATCGAAGGGCGCTACGCAATTAGCAGCGAAAGTGATGATCTTTTCGAGCTCTCTAAAGATGAAACTTTACCATTTTTTAGTGGGCATCAGATCTTTTGGAATAAGGTTGCTCTTCCTTTTAAATATAGAAATATGCCGCGTCTCCCTTTCAAGTTGACGTTGGGAAGCGATACCTATGCAATGATTGCCCACTTTAGAGGGGAACAAAAATTTCAGATTTTGGACAACGATAAGCTTGATCCCAAGCAGAAAATCTTTCGCACTCTCTTCACCTTTTTGTCGGCAACTGCAGATATGGCATCTGTGCTAAACCACACTGCAGATGAGAATGAGTTGATTAAGAAGTCATTTTTGACCCTTGAAATCAATGGGGACTACTATCATTTTTCTGAAATTGGATCTGACCTACTGATCATTAATAGTTCAAAGAGTTTTAAGGTTCGCTTTACAGGAGCTTCTGGGAAATTGCCTCGCAATGCAGCTGAGCTTTTCTACGCTAAGGAATAACGATGAAAAAATATATTCAAAGTTTCATTTATAATTTCGCCCATCCCATTAAATCGCAAAACTATTACTATTTGCGCCGCAATGGACTTGATTCTGAAGTTGAAGCTTCTCAACGGATTAAGCGTCTTTCTCTTTCAGAGGTACTACTTTTAGCATGGCCTTTGGCTTTTTTTGTGGCCCTTTACAGTATTATCGGAGTCAAGATGGGGGTCTCCATCTACATCCCTGAATCTTGGGAAGGAATTATCTCCTTTCAAAAGTTGGGACAGATTACCGTTTTTAAAGTGCTCTTCTCTTTTGTTTTTTTTCCGGTCTGGATGTGGATCTGGCTTAAAGTGGTTACTGGGCTAATGAGCTTTACTGCTTCAATGTTAGGAAGTGATGAAGATATTGAGCAGGGGATGAAGGATGTGATCACTGGAGCGATGTCTCCCTCTATCCTTTATATCCTTCCTGTGGTGGGGCCTGCGTTAGTGAATCTACTCTTTTGGGTCTATGCCGGGATCGGAATTTATAAAAATCTCCGCTTTAGCGCCACTAAGACTATCTTTATCCTTATTTCACCCTTTGTGCTCTTTTGTTTAATGATACTCTTTATCATTTTGGTTGGGGTTTCATCTTTAAGCTTCGTATAATCCCGATGCTCTGTTGCAGAGCGTAAAGCCCCTATTTTTTGGGATTATTGCCAAATGTAAGAGGCCGTTGGCCAAAAGTCGTGGCCAACTCGCAAAGGCCATTCCATAATTCAATTGCACTACACACGAACGTTACAAACACACACTAACTAAGGAGACACACCGTGGTCGGACTAGGTCTTGGGCAGATCGGTGGAGGCATTGAAGTCGTTTGCGGCCCAATGTTTTCAGGAAAAACGGAAGAACTAATTAGAAGGGTAAGAAGAGCACAAATTGGACGTCAAAAAGTTCAAATCTTCAAACCAGCAATCGACGATCGTTATCACGAAACAAAAGTCGTATCTCACTCTTCACAAGCAATTGAATCAACCCCAGTTAAAGATTCACTTGAAATTCTTCAAAGAGTATATGATTCAACACGCATCGTAGCTATCGACGAAGTACAATTCTTCGATGAAGGTGTGATTACAGTTATTAGAAAACTAGCACGTCGCGGGATTCGCGTTATCTGTGCTGGTCTCGATCAGGATTCAAACGGAATGCCATTTGGTCCAATGCCAGTTCTATTGGCAATTGCTGACCACGTACAAAAGGTTCAAGCAGTATGTTCACTTTGTGGAGCACCTGCTACGAAGTCTTACCGTAAGCCAACTGATAATAGAAACCAAATCATGGTTGGTGAGCAAGACATGTACGAAGCGCGTTGTCGTTTCCACTTCGAATATAATGATGAAGAAGAGGAACTTTTGAATTATACTTATGCATTGAGACCAAGTGAGTCTTTACAGGAAAAAACTGTAAACTAATCGCATAAGGAGAAATTCATGGCAAGAGACACCCAACACTCGAATTTAAATTATTCGAGCTCTATTGTTGAACACAAGTATGGTGAAAACGTTCACATTCTTGCCAATCCTTATTTACAAACAATCTTAGCAAAATTTGGTCGACCAGAGGTGAAACATCCTCTGGTCAATTCATATGTGCGCATGCTTTACAACCACCTTTTGGTTGAAGTGATCAATAACGAATTTCCAAGAACTGATGTGAAGTGGGATACCAGAATGAAATCGGTTTCTCCTCTCGGTGTTTTTGAAGGTGAAGTTATTGATGACACTCCAGTTGTTGTGGTTGACCTCGCGAGAGCAGGGACATGGCCAAGTCACATCTGTTTCGATTCATTAAATTATCTGATCAATCCAGATCTTATTCGCGAAGATCACTTTTACCTGAACCGTAAAACAAATGAAGCGGGTGAAGTTGTCGGTGTTGATGCCAGTGGATCAAAAATTGGTGGTGGAAAAGAGGGCGCTATTGTTCTTTTCCCTGACCCTATGGGGGCAACTGGTGGGACAATTTCTCACTCTATTTCACACTACAAAGATAATGTTGAAGGGAAGGAACTTAAATTCATCTCACTTCACCTTGTTATCACTCCTGAATATGTTCAGCGTCTAACATCAGAGCATCCTGATATTCAAATCTATGCTCTAAGACTTGACCGTGGAACTTCAAGTGACGAGATTCTTAAAACCATTCCAGGTACTCACCCTGATAAAGAAACAGGGTTGAATGAGGTACAATATATTGTTCCTGGTCTTGGAGGGGTTGGCGAAATCCTAAGTAATTCGTATATTTAATCTATGGAAATTCAAAACATCGCGGGCCTTTGTTTAAAAGGGGGCCGCAGAGATAATTTTTACTTCTGTTTACTAGAAGACTTTCAGGATAAGAAACGCCTGTTTCTGAAATCCTTATTGCGCGTTCAAGAAGATGAAGATGTCTCTCACGGCGATGAGGCGATCAGAAAGTGGATCGACCAGTATCAGATCAAAGATATGGTTATCGATTTCCCACTTAACACTCCAACCTGTAAAGATTGTCAGTACCAATGTCCTGGACGTCACAGTTGCTTAGATCCTTCGGTTGCTGCGGTTAATGTAAAAATAAAAGAGCTTTTAGATGAAGATGAGGTCGTAAGAGAGAAAGATCCTAAGGCCTATGAAAGAGATCGCAACCGCGATGATGAAGTTGATTACTCTCGCAATATTGTTAACGAGAAAACTGATCATCACATCCTCTCTCGTTCCTTTAAGCGAAGACTGAAGAAGGGATTCTTGCCTTATTGGAACCGCCCCATTGATTTTTATATCTGGCAAAATTACTACGATCAGCTGCTTAAGCTTTTTAATATCTCGTACGATTCCTTTGGAAACACTTCATTGATGCTTTTCTTTAGATTGGATTATTTGAAGAGACACTTTCCTGAAAACTTCACTCTCTACGAATCGAATGTCTATATCCTTATGATTGAATTGCTTCGCTCAAAGAAATTGCTCAATCGCGACTTAGATGAATTCCTAGATATTGAGGCCGGTGTAGACTCTCGCCTACGCATAGTTGAAGCCGTTGAAAAGCACTTCAATATTTTTATCTATGATAGTGATAAAGAGAGTTTGGTAAAAAATCCTCACGCTTTTCAATCGTTCTTACTCGCTCTTGTCGGTTGGCTTCACAAGCATGAACAGTCGGTTAAGTTGCCTGAGTGGACCTCTCCGAAAACTACGCGTTTTCTGATTCCAAAGATTTAGAAATATCTCGAAGCATTTTAAATGAAATGCCATAAAGCACTGCCTGAATAATCATAGGGATAGCAAGGGCACTAAAGTTTGACGCCATTCCCAGTCCTGTTGCTCCTGCTCCGAAGGCCCCTACTAAAGCGTACATTGAAACATAACCGCGCGCAGTGGCCTTATCCTTATAAAAGAGTAGGTAGATGATGGAGTGGAAAACGATATAGATGATCAGCATGGTGAGCACGGTATTGGTCATCAATTGATAAAATCCCAAAATATCTTGTTTGGCCAACATGGCAGGATCGATGTTTTTCTGCGCTAAGGTGAGCTGAAGGATATTGTCCAGGACATCCTGAGCGGTAAGTGTAAAATAAGTTAAAATGAAGATAAGAAAGTCACCTAGAGCACATCCTAGAATGGCGATAGTCTTCATCTTTTTTACCGTTAGCGGTATTCTTTTATTCTCCACAATGATATCCTTTTGTCTGTTTGTTATAACCTATTATCGGATGGAGTCTATGGTCGTTCAAGCACTTTTATTGGCATTATCAATTGCAATTTTATATGTAGGTGCTGAATCTGCACTTAATTCGGCAGAGAAGATTGGGAAGTACTTTGGATTGTCTCCACTTGTGATCGGTCTACTGATTGTTGGGTTTGGAACTTCTCTTCCTGAGTTCTTTGTTTCTCATATCGCATGTCTTAACGATCACTCGCCAATTGCTTTGGGCAATATTGTTGGATCGAACGTGGCCAACCTTTTTCTCATTCTTGGTCTAGCTGGAATCCTCGCGCCACTTAAGGTTAATAGTATCTCTCTTAAACGTCAGTTTACGATCCATCTATTACTAACCATCTTAATGACAGCAGTTCTGCTGCAAAAGAAATTGTATATCGTCTCAGCTGTAGTTCTATTGCTATTCTTCGTGGCATACCTCTACTACACCTTTGTTCGTATGAAAAAACACCAAGAGGGAATCGACGCAGACGAGGAGTCGTCTGAAAAGATTTCACTTGTCACCTATATTAAATTGCTGGCAGGATTTGTTTTCCTTTACCTCGGTGGGGAGCTTCTAGTAAGCTCTGGCTCAAAACTAGGAGTGATGCTTGAGGTTCCAGAGTATGTGATCTCTGCTATTTTCGTGGCATTTGGAACTTCATTCCCAGAGTTAGTTACATCTCTTGTGGCATGTTTTAAGCGCAAGCACACCGATTTAATCGTTGGTAATGTTATCGGGTCTAACGTGTTTAATGTTGCTTTAGTTTTAGGATCACTTGGTGGATACAATGTGATGATCAACCAAAGTTTTATGGTTGAGCAGATCGCACTTTTGGTTTCTGCAGTATTTCTACTGCTTTGGGCATACGCTGGAAAATTATTCCACCGCTTTGCGGGGATACTATTTATGGCATCTTACTTTGCTATGGTGTTTCACTGGATCTCGTAGTTACTCTTCAATGTCTCCGCGCCACCAACTAAGAATGGCCGGCTCGGAGGCATAGATATCCTCAAGGGTAAAGCGATCGCCTCTGATCTCCTCAAGATATTGAAGTCTCTCTTTTCCCCTTTTATACCCCTCTTTAAAATCCTCGGGATAACTCTCTTCAAAAGTTGGTCTCTTTTTCAAGTCCATCAGTGCATTTAAGACACTTCTATTTTTGTTGGTTAAGTAGGGAAAGATCTGTTTGATCAGCTTATTAAGAAACGGTTCTAGGATCTCTCGCGGAAGCGCGAGAGGGGAGAGCATGATGTCTGGGCCGAAGGCGTATACTAGTTTTGTTTCAACTGGCGTTCCGAGTTGGTGAGAGGTTTTAACCAAATCCACAAGACCAAAGAGACCAGGCAAGGTTAGGGTGACATCCATAATCATGGAGCGTTCACCGTTTTGACTCATCTTTTCTATTCCCTGCTTGAAGTTTTCTAGCCACCTCTCCCAGTTAAGGCCAGTGCGCACGTATTCTCCCACTTTCCCTGCGGCGTCGATACTGGCGAGAATCATGTAATCTTTAAAGTGAGGCAGTAGATCATTAAAGAGATTGACCCCATCTCTCTCAACAATTGAGAGGTTGGTGTTGTAGCGGATAAAAATATTTTGAGAAAGTTTTTTATCCACCAGCATCTGCATGATCTCCCAGTGGTAATCCCATACCAATGGTTCTCCTCCAACCCAGTAGATCTCTTCAACTTCCCCACGAAGGAGTGCTTCTTTAAATTCAGGATACGCCACATTCTCTTGAAAGTGGGTCATCTTATCTTTGATCTCTGGTTCCATCCAGAAGTCGTCTTTTGGGTTGTGTAGCTTTGAATTCTTCTTTTCTATTTCCCAAGTGGACGAGAGTTGTTCCCCGCACATCCGGCACTTAAAGTTACAAGTGTTATTAAAACGATAATCGAATGAGCGCGGTCTCATGGTGGTTGCGCCTTCTATATCAGTGCTTTCAATCGCTTCTTCGATCAAGTGGGGAAAGAGCTCTGTGGTGAAATACTCTCGGTATGTATTAAGTGAGAGTTCTTTGTTATCACAAACGCTACACTCTGGAAGTACTTCACCTTTAAGCATTCTTTTTCGTACATCTTTTAAAAAGTCACTGTTCCAATGCTCCACTAAGGAGGTCGGTGAAAAAGTTCCAGTGTGATCGGATGAATTTGATGAGTCTAGGTACTGGTTGACGAATTGGTGCGCTTCTCTACTGGCGCAACAAAGCCTTCTTTCCCCTTGAGGACTTAGAAAGGTGTGAGTCCAGGGAGCAAGACAAAAATGCTCACTCGGTCTCTTACTCATGGGGAGATCCCTAATGCCTGAGCGACTTGAGGAAAGGTGGTTTCAAAATTGGTGCCACGGATTTTATCGATGCCGCAAATGTACTGGGCGAACATCAGTCTTCCGTAGGGAAGCTCTTTCGCGTTATTGTACATTCCCTCAAGCTCCTTAGCACGCTCAATGTTTCCAAAAATGCGATAGGTTTTAAGAACCTTGTAACGGTAAGCAGGAGGAAGAATCATCGGTGATAAGAATTCTGGGCGGTAGAGGTGATTGTGAAAATACTTCACCTTTGGAAAGTGGCGCTTAAGCCACTGCTCCAATTGGAGTAGGGTGCCAAAGTTAAGGGCACTCACGGTTTGAGTCGCCGTCATCTCAACCTCTAGTTCATTTAATTCGCGCAGATTTTCTACTATTTGGTCCCAGTTCGAAGGGAAGCGGAGGTAGTCATTGCGCTCTCCGATATCATCGATACTCAAGGCCAGCTTTACTACTTTGAATTCTTTCCAAAGAGGAAAATCTTCTCGTGGCAAAACAGTGAGGTTCAAGCTGTAACTGAGTTCAATATTTTTTGACAGACCCTGATCCACTAGATGCTGAAGGAATGTTCGATACTCCGGCATCAAGGTTGGTTCGCCACCATTGATGTAGAGCTTTTTTAGCTTTGAAGAACTATTCATCAGCTCTTTCCAAAAGCTTTCATTTTTTGCCCAAGAGAACATCTCTTTGGTGCAACCATCGAGGTCCAAATCAAAGAGAACATTGTGTTCATCGCGAAGGGTGTGAAAGTCTTCACTCCACTTTGAGGAGCTGATGGGATTGCAAGTAACGCACTTGAGATTACAGGTGTTCCCCGGTCTCAATTCTATGTGTTGAAGCTCTAATGGAATGTCGCCATCATCTGAAGTTATATTTTTTGCATCTTCAAGTGCAAAGCTAAACTCATTCAGTGAGCGTTGACGGAAGCTTTCCACTCCACTCCGCTCTTGGAAAAAACAGTCTGAACAGGCCTTAGGGTATTTCCCTTGAAGCATCTTCAATCTGATCTCTTTAAATGATTGAGAGTTGATGGCATCTGTAATTGAATCGCGATGGAGCAGAACTTTTTCTCCATCTTCTTTGATCGCAGTTCCAAGCTTCCCTGCACGACAACAAGTAACCACCTCTCCGATTGGATTGGTCGATAGGTTGATCCATGGGAGGGGGCAAAAGCTTTTACTCATTTCTATTCGTAGATGCCGCGTTTGAGTTTTTTCTCGATATCTTTTTTCTTACTGTCCTCTCGCTTGTCGTGGTGCTTCTTACCTCGCGCGAGAGATATTTCAATTTTGATTCTATTTTGTTTGAAGTAGATGATGGTTGGAACCACCGTTAGCTTTTCCGCTCTCATCTTGTGGGAGATCTTTTCAATCTCTTTAGCATTTAAAAGGAGCTTTCTTTTTCTGGTTTCTTCATGGTTGTGAATATTCCCAAAATCGTAGTGGGCCACGTACATATTATTGATCCACGCCTCTTTGTTGGTGTCGATAGAGATATGGGCCTCACTAATTTTTACCTTACCTGCGCGAATACTTTTTACTTCAGTTCCTTGAAGTACAAGTCCAGCTTCAACTCTCTCAATTAGCTCGTAGTCGTAACTTGCTCTTTTATTTTTTGCTATTATTTTTATTCCCATAATTAATCCGTTTTACTTCAGTGCGCGATAAAGTGCGATCACCTGTTCAAAGCTTAAAGTCTCCGCACGCAGTGTCCTCTCTATTTTACACTCATTTAGTGCTGCTTCCAACTTTGGAGCTTGATAGTGAGGTTTTAATACTTTACCCAGCTGCTTTCTCTTCATGGCGAAGAGATTTCTCAAGTACTTCTCGAATTGATTGAACTCTTCAAGAGGTACATCTGGAGTATCTTTGCGGATAAAGCTTACTACCGCTGAGTCTACTTTGGGTGGGGGAGAGAAAGCTCCAGGAGCAACCTTGCACAGAAGCTTACACTCGAAGTAGTTTTGGCACAGGGCCATCAGTGACCCCATCACATTCTTTTTGCTTTGATCGATCACGATAATTTTTTCGGCCACCTCTTTTTGATACATCAACGACATGTACTTAATCGCAGGTGCCTTGATGAAGTTGATGGTGAGGGGAACCGAAATATTGTATGGAAGGTTTGATACCATCCATACCGAGTCATCCCAACCTTTCTCATTTAAGAACTGATTGAGATCTAGCTTTAGAGCGTCGGTGAGATTAATTTGGTCCTCTCCAATAAACTCTCTTAGATACTCTGGAAAGCGAGCATCTTTTTCAATCACTTGAAACGGAAGCGGGTGCTGACAAAGATAGCGGGTGAGTACCGCAGGGCCTGGGCCTACTTCCACCATGTACTTTGCGCTTTCTGCGAAGTCATTGGTGATTTTATTGATGACGTTTTTGTCCCTTAGGAAATGTTGTCCAAGGCTTTTGTCTGCTTGAGGAAGTGAGCTCATACTTTCTTCCCCTTTTTCTTATCGATGAAACGCCCGCGAGCATCGAGATAGAGGCAGTCCGGAAATGGTACTGAAAGATCTTGGTTGATGAGTGCGTAGTTTGCGATCATCGCGCCGTTATCAGTACAGTAGCTCATCTTCACAAAGTGAACGTCTTTATATTCTTTGCTGAGCAGTGCTCGAAGTCCTGAGTTCGCAGCAACTCCGCCTCCAACCACGATTGGAATATCTCTTCCCACTTTTTCTTTTGCCATTTGATAGGCAAAGCCCATTTTCTTTCCAAGCGCTTTGATGATCGCTTTTTGATAAGAGGCACAGATATCGTAGAGGTCTTGTGATTGTTGATCACCTGGAGTGGTGGCAACAAACTCTGGATTTTTTTCAAGTAATTGGCGCAGGGATGTCTTTACTCCAGAGTAGGAGAGGTTGGCATCTTTTGACCCAGTTAGACCAATGGGGAATTCAAAACGTTTGTCATCTCCAAGCTTGGCCATATCGTCAATTAGCTTACCGCCAGGGTAGCCAATTCCCATTAGCTTTCCACCCTTGTCGAAGGCCTCTCCGGCCGCATCATCAATAGTGGTTCCTAAAACTTCCATCTCAGTACTTGAACTCACAAGCATATAGATTGAGTGGCCACCGCTACAGATCAGTCCCAAATATGGGTAAGTGATTTTCTCTGTGAGGTGGATCGCTTCAAGGTGAGCGTAGAGATGGTTTACTGAAACAATAGGAACTTGATGGAGCATTGAAATTGTCTTAGCTGCATTGAGCCCTGTAAGTAGAGGCCCTAAAAGTCCCGGATGGGTGGTTACCCCAATCAGATCAATTTCATTTGGATTAACTCCCGCTTCCTCAAAGACCTGCTCGAGTAGGGGGGTTATTTTGGCCAAGTGATTTCTAGCAGCAATCTCTGGTACTACTCCTCCCCATTTGGAAAGAATGGTTTCCTGTGAGAAACTGCGGTGAGATAAAATTTGAGGGAAATCGGTTGATCCCTTTTCCCCTCTCAATATACATACCGACGTATCGTCGCAACTTGTTTCAATTCCTAGTACTGTTTTCATCGTCATCTTTCTTATCAATAGGGGAGCTATTTGTCGATATTCCACTCCAACGGCACCCCTTGGTGCAGCTTTTGGGGCCACTCTTTTTTTCCACCTGATCAGGGGCGCTATTGCGGTCGATAAAGCGGATAAAACTGCTACAGGAACTTAGTAATAACAAAGAGATAAGTAGGGTTAAGCGGATCACGGCTTAAGCTTTTTGATCTCTAGCTCAACTGTTTTTCTGTACTTCGTCTTTGGATATCTGCCCAAAAGGGTCTCAAAAGTTTGAATTGCTTGCTCATTTTGGCCCAAGGCAACAAAAGAGCGCCCTAAGTGGAGCATCCCACTTGAGTTAAGTGGTGATTTTGGGTGCTTTGTGAATAACTGGGAAAAATACACTAGAGAATCTTCGTATTTCTTATTTCTAAAGGAAATCATTCCCAGATAGTAAGTGACTCTCGCCATACTTCTCCCTCTCAGTTTTCCACTCTTATAAAGAGAGAGCAATTCCGGCCACGCCTTTGAATAGTTTTTGGCGCGATAGTGATTTACAGCTTTTTGATAAGGACTCAACTTTTTCTTTTGAGGTGTCCCGGTCAACTTATTTAAAGTGGTGAGAAGTTTTTCGAGGTACTCCTTGTTCTCTGCAAGAAGTCTCTTATTTTCTTCCACATCCTCATTGAGGGTGCGGTAGTTTTCTTTGATTAGGGTGAACTCGGCCTGCATTTCTGCAACCTGTTGTTCAGAGTTCTTTTTGTTTTGGTGTCCCGACTCTTCAACTGTTCCAGTTAGTTGGGAGAGTCTCTCTTCCATATTTTGAAGGCGAAGTTGTGATTCCGCTGTCAGCTTTTGATTGTCCACCATTTGAATGGCGAGACCGTCGACCATTTTTTCTCTGCGAATTTGTTCTGCGGTTTTGAAACATCCCGAAAGAACCAAAAGGAATGGAACAAGTGCTACGATATTTAATTTTTTCATAGATAACCTTAAAACGTTTTGTTAGTCGAGCTGACTCTTTTTTGTTGCGACAAACTCGGCCCGTTCAGAAAACTTCTTAGATAGTATCGCGTATTGTTTCGCTTTGTTGAAGTATTTTCTGCGGTAAGAGGATCTGGCCTTTAAGAAATAAAATTCGGCCTTGCGGTAAAGTCCTGGTGCCAAGGTCATCGCCTTAGCTTTTTTAGCAGCGACGAAAGCTGCTTGGGCCATGCTCATCTCCATTTTTGGTCTAGTGGTTGTTAGTCCACAGGAGAGGAGGGAGACCAATAAGAAAATTTTAAAAGCAAAGAGCGCATATTTTGCGCCCTTTGCCATTATAGAAGATTGATTCATTACTTAGCTGTTACTACGAAGTTTCCTCTTCTGTTTTGTGACCATGACTCTTCATCATGTCCTTGAAGTAGTGGTCTCTCTTTCCCGTAAGAAATGATTGTCACTCTTCTTGACTCAACACCCATTGAAGTTAAGTAATCCTTAACTGCCTTTGCTCTTTTTTCACCAAGTGCCAAGTTGAATTGAACTCCACCCCTTTCATCACAGTGACCTTCAATTTGAACTTCAACTGTTGGGTTGTCTTTCAAAACCTGAGCATTAGTGTCAAGTGTTGCTGTTGTGTCAGCAGTTAGAGTTGCTGAGTTGAATGGGAAATAAATAGTTTTAAGTCCACCAGCTGAACCTTGGTCTGAAGTTGAATTCAGTTCAAAACTCATACCTTCTGTATTAACAGCGTCTAGTGATGCTTCGTCTGCAGACATGTTTTTCTTACTGCCGGCACAGCCAACCAGTGTTAGAAGTAGTGTCATTACTACAGGAAGTGCAATTTTTCTCAATGTCATGATCTTGCTCCTTTTTATATAATTAACTCAAACATCGAATTTCGTGTATATTTAAAGTATACAACCACTTGATAATAAAAGAAAACTATTCCAACGGGGAAATAATGTCTTTATTCACCAAAATTAATCTTAACATACTTATCGGCTTCATTATTTTTAGCTTAACCGGGAATTCCGCTTTTGCCAGAATTTCTTCAAAAGGTAGTGAAATAAGTAAAACCATCAATCTTTCCCACAAGTATGGTGAAGTGAATGTCGAGATTCATGGTTTCGAGCAGGATAGAAATTTTATCGCAAAGGCCGAAAAGATCATAAAAGCAGATGTCCCGAAGCTCTTCGATTATTTTGGCTACGTTCCTCAAAGCACCATGTACTACGAAGTTGAAAGTGATATTCATATGGCAAATGGTGCAACCACTGCTTTTCCACACAATAAAATTATTCTCTACAACTATCCTCCAGGTGACGATGGATTGCTGCTTGCCAGCGATGAGTGGTTGCGCACACTCATTGTTCACGAAACTGTCCACACTATTCATATGGATTACACTACAGGATGGATTCAGGGAATTAGAAATGTTTTTGGATCTATCGCAAAGTTAAATGGAATTACTCCTCGCTGGTTCTCTGAGGGAATTGCTGTTTGGGCAGAAACAGAATTTACCAAAGGGGGACGTAATCGTTACATCCTAAATGATTGGGCGTTGGATAAATATATGTCCAGTGCTGGAGCTTGTTCCGATGTCAGCTGTATCAGTGAAGTTTCCACTTATCCTTATATGGGGATGGCCTACCTGATGGGTGGAAAATTTATGGAGTATATGGAGAATCAAAAGAAAGGAACCATTGCATGTTTGGTGCGTGAAAACTCCAATAACTTTCCGGGCTTTTTAGATAGTGCTTTTATTGACTGTACCGGTATGGGAATC
The DNA here is from genome assembly GCA_965140515.1 of Bacteriovoracaceae bacterium. GTDB lineage: Bacteria > Bdellovibrionota > Bacteriovoracia > Bacteriovoracales > Bacteriovoracaceae > JAGLCH01. Next base: position 1,168,494 of record OZ223251.1, read on the forward strand.
GTCAATCACTACAATCAATTTCTTTTAAGCTATCAAGCGAAACTCAATGATCGCGCGCGCACCTTCCGCTTTACTCCATTAGCAAAAGCGTCTAATCGCATGGACTTTAAAGGGAAGGGGGAAGTCTCCTTAGATAAAGGGCATCAGCTGATTAATGGAAGTCTCTTTTTTGGAACTTATTATGATCGCGCTGAGTATATGAACACTCTCAATATTAAATCAGGCGAACTGAGTAGCTTTCATGTTTTTAATAAGCTTGATTTTATTCCAGAACCAACGGAGTACTCAAGAACAACAAATCGCTATCCTGTTGCGGTTTATGAGTACGATGGTATTTCTGACCAAAGTCGTTACTGGATGATTTTTGATGGGAAAAAACTAGAAAAAATTTCTGAGATTGAGGAAGATTCACCGTCACAATATCTTTTTCAGTTAGATAAAAAGAATTATATCTCACTTCGCTATGAGCGCGATCGTTGGTGGGTTTACGACAACGATGGACCTATTTATAATTTAGAAAGATTTAGAACGCTGGTTCACCCTTTTATTATGAAGGTGAGAGGGAAGAACCATCTTGTTTATCAGACAGTACATAAAGATAAGTTTGCTGTTCAAATTTTAGAGTTAGATACCAAAACGAGAAAAAATCTTTTCTCATCCTCAACCCCATTCAATCTTGCAGGTCACTACGACAGTTACATCTTTATCAATCGCCCTGCGGTAAATGAAGATAAAATGGTGGTCTTGAGCCTTGAGGGAAGAAGCTTTGTTTCAACAATTGAAAAGGTTCATCAGATCGCAAGAGTTCGCTTCGACGAAAAGAATACCGTTTTTATTCATCAGCGTGATCCATCTTTTCTTTATCACTTCAGAGGCAATGGAGATAATTTTGTAGCGTTCCTTCGCTCTCGCAGTATTCCATTTAAGTCTCCAAAGTTTTTAGTGGCCGACACCAGTGAAGAGAAGATCAGCAATAAACAGGGCTACAAGGGATCTCCCCTTATTCGAAATTTCAAACCTGGTTACTGGCTTCTTACTGGAATCAACGCTGGAGAGATGAAGCGTACCTCTCTAACTACAATGTTAGTCGATCCACTTAACAATCACACGCTGCTGATGGAGCTTGCTCACTACGCAAAAGAAAATGATTTTGGTGGCAACCTTATATACGAATATCAGTTTGTAAAAAATCATTACTTAGGAGGTCAGTTCTGGCAGCACTACGGGTACAGCGAATATCGCGATAAGGTTTACCGAGAAGACGAGTATGAGCTCTACCTTAGAAGTGAGTGGGAGTTTGATGGTCACTACCTTCCTACGAAATTTTCTATTAGAGAAGAGCGCGACGCCAACATCTTAAAAGATAAAATTGAAACCACCCGCACTGGCTCTGCAAATCTTGGCTGGGTTATTCTTCCAAAGTATGCCGACTCATTTTTCAATCTGACTCAACTTCAACTTGTTGGAGAAAAGACCAATGGGGTTCAAGTCAATTACATGAGTGCTAAAGGGGTACTAGATACCAAGCTCTATTTTCATCCTCGCTTTGAAGTTAAGGCCCAAGGGATGTGGGGAAGAAATTACAAAAATGAATTGGTTGATGGACTACTCGAATTGGATCAACGATTCGGAACTATCAGTCAGGGCGATATCTTTGGGAATAAACTCAACTATCAGAATGTGCGCCTCGATCTCACCGGACACTACATCTATAAAGGGTGGGGCAACAAGCCGATCTTCTTTAAAGAGCTCCACTACGTGGGGGGAATTGAGAGAGTTGAGGCCGATTACATCTATACCAAAAATAAGTTCGCTTATGATGAAGAGTACTACAACGCCTATTACGGAGCAGTGGCCGATGTTCAACTGTTCTACATGATGGATACTAAATTGGTGCTCCTTTTCGGCCATATCCTCAATAATGGTGATCGCGGCATTCAGTTCAATTTTACCAGTGGGTGGTAAATTCTATTTGTTGATTCCTTGAAGTCGTAGATATTGAAAGAAGTATTAATATCGTACAGGTCTCCTGATTCCAGGGGGCTATCTGTTTTTTGTTTGAAATTTTTATCTTGAGATAAAATTAAACTTTACCATATGTTCAAAAATGGATATGTTGCGAGAAGTTTAAAATGTGAGGAGGATTTTCCATGAGAGCAATCACACTAATTATCACACTTCTAATGGCAACGGCGCTTTTCGCTCAGGACACAAGAGTTGAAGAACTTAAGCAGCTTAGCCGTAATGTAAATCAAATCATTCAAGCAGAAGCTAGTTCTGCTAATGAAGCTACTTTAGAAGAGGTCCGTACCCTTCTTGAATCGATTAAATACGTAATGAGAGGGGAAGGTCCTTCTTTCGTTACTTGCTCTGCTATGCAACGCCGTAATTTGGCCCGTTATAACAGCGCTTATACTGTTATCTATGAATTTGCTAAGGATTACGATGGTCTTAATCACGGTCGTTCTGATGCAGAAGAGTTTACTCAGTCATGGCTAGCTCAATATCCATGCGATTTTGCTGACAGCTATTCAAAAGAGATGCTTCGCTTGATTGATTTTGCTTACAACACAAACAACTTGAACATGACTAAGAGAGATTCTCGTGCATTCGCTCTTAAAAACATCAACCGTGTTTGTGTGGATGTCGAGTATGAGAAGCTTTACAACAGAACTTTCTACCACGCGTACTCAATTGGTGGACTTAACATGAGCACTCGTGAAGCTCACGAGTACACACGTCCAATCATCTTCAAAGAGATGTTTGGTTGTGATTTTCCAGCGAAATAATAGAAGCGGCGATCCCCATCGCCGATTGTTATGAGAGTTATATTGCGATGATTAGGCCCCAGAAATGGGGCCTTTTTATATCTTGGGATCAAATATCAACTATTTATTAGTAGATGAATCTAATTAGATAGATAAGATCGAATTTAGATATTTTACATATATCTAAGGCCGGGATAGAAATGCCTCACACAACACTTGAAATACTTTTTTAGAGGGACATATATGAAAAACTTAATCGTACTTATCACACTGCTACTTTCTCTAGATTCTTTTGCAACAAACTATGCTGACTATAAAGAGTGTACAGGAGTTCTAGCTCAAACTCTTTCTGAGCTTAAAGGTGGTGAAGGGGTAGATGTTCTTTATCAATCAAGAGCAAGAATGAGTGAGAGAGAGTTTAACTCAACTCCAGTTTTTAATGACGGGTTTGAGTATGAATCATGTAAAAAAGCTGTAAAGGAAGTTTCAATCATGGATATGGATGGAAACGAATTTAAGCTACGCTTTACTCATGAAGACGAATGCGATGGTGGAAACACTTACGGCGTTGTTTACGACATGGGTACAGGCGATATTGTAGCGCACATCAATGACGGAGAACTTTACTGCCTTTAATTTGAGACCCCCGCCTCAATTGAATAGGTTCCAGTTCGGAAGTTTGAAACCAACATACGACGACAAGAAGTAGGCCCCTCGCAAGAGGGGCCTTTCTATTTCTTTGAGATAATTCAAAGCTGTGCTATAAAAGATTATCTACTAAGTGGGGGTGTCACGGTTTCGACAGGGGATACTGAAGTTTAGTGGGCGTGTCCAGGTTGGTCTCCACGGTCCTGGTAAAAAGGAGCCCAAAACACAATTGCTGAATCACAAGATTACGGCTACGCTCTTGCTGCTTAATTAGTAGTTTAAGAATGTTGCGGGGCATGCACCAATAACAAAAAGCATGCAAGGCAGGTTCGGTCTGCTGTTGAAAACGGATCGGTAGTCGCCAGAGGCCTACTCAAAAGTCTATGGGGATGATAGTTGTCCTTACGCTATCTAGTCTTGTCTTCTGACGATAAACGAAGACTACGCACGTAGTCCGCTTTATAGATGATCTTTTGGACGCGAGTTCGACTCTCGCCACCTCCACCACTATCTCGAATAAAATCAATAGATTACAAAGGAAAACCACGTCTGAATCGGACGTGGTAGACGCGCTTTTGTGTCATCTAAAAAATGGCGCTCAATCGGCTTAATATGCGAATGGCTTTTGTGGCACTGGTTTTACATACTGTTATGCTTATTGGATACTTTTAAGATGATAATTTACTCCGCAAATAAATCAGAGTTTAGATCTGATGTCAGAAATAACTTAATTGATGATAAGATTCATCAAAAATTTCAAACAAACTTGGGACACAAAACAGCTAGAGCCGAAATACGCTCTTGGCGAAACTCTATGATGTACATGAGTAATCTTCTCGAAGACCAAGAGATCCCTGATGATGTAGGTATTTACATAGAATATATCCTACCTCGATCAACAAAGAAGCGTATTGACTTCATCATTACTGGTGAGAATCAAAACCGAACGAAGTCAGCTGTCATTGTTGAGCTAAAGCAGTGGGAAGATGTTAAAAAGACTGATCAACCCGGGATTGTAAAGTCTGCAATTGGTGGAGGGATAAGGGAGGTTAGCCACCCATCTTATCAAGCATGGTCGTATGTAGCTTTTCTGGAGGACTACTGTGACACACTTGAAAAAGAGAATATTAAGCTGACTCCCTGTGCATATCTTCACAACTGTGACGATGAAGCAGACATTCGTGATGAGATTTATAGTGAAGACTTAAAGAGGGCTCCAACTTTTCTTAGAAATGATGCCCAAAAATTAGCTGATTTCATTAAAGGGCACGTTAGGTATGGAGACCAAAGCGATCTTATGTACATGATCGATTCTGGTTCAATTAGGCCCACTAAAAAGCTTGCTGATGCTTTTGGGTCAATGATTGAGGGGAAGGAAGAATTTGTTATGCTTGACGACCAGAAGGTCGTTTTTGAGCGTGCGATGAAGTTAGCAGCTGAAACCACAGCTAATAATAAGCAAGTCTTAATTATTGAAGGGGGACCCGGTACAGGGAAAAGTGTTGTTGCTATAAACTTGCTAGTTAAAATGATTGAGAAGCAATTAAACTGCAAATATGTAACAAAAACAGAAGCTCCCCGTGAAGTTTTAGCTGCAAAGCTAACTGGGCAGATGACTAAAACTAGATTTGATAGTTTGTTTGTCGGTTCAGGAAAGTTTGAAATAACAGATAAAAATACATTTGATGTTTTAATTAATGATGAAGCTCACAGGCTGATGGCACGGACTCAATACTCTAAACACGGTGAAAACCAAGTTAAAGAAATCATCAATGCCACAAAGTTATCTATATTTTTTGTAGATGAGGATCAGAGAGTCTCTTTAAGTGATATTGGCTCTGTTGATGAGATAGAGAAATGGGCCAAGCATTTCAAGGCAAAGGTCACAAAAATGGGACTGGAGAGCCAGTTTCGATGTAATGGATCAAATGGCTACTTAGCATGGATTGATAATCTTCTTGAAATTAAAGAAACAGCAAACTTAACAATGGAAGGAATCGACTACGATATTAAAGTTTTTGATGATGCTTATGAAATGCATCAGCAGATCAAAGCCTTAAATAATTCTGGGCACTCTGCTAGAACTGTAGCTGGATACTGCTGGGAGTGGAAGAGTCAAAAGAACCCAGATGAATTTGATATTGAAATAGAGACCTTAAAGATGAAATGGAACATGCGAAAGCATGGTGGGAAGTGGCTTATAAAGCCAGAAACAATAGATGAAGCTGGCTCAATTCACAGATGTCAGGGATTAGAGCTAGATTATATTGGAGTTATAATTGGTCCGGATTTAATTGTTAGGGATGATGCTGTAATAACTGATGCTTTTCAAAGACATCATGGAGACAGAACAATATTTGGCTTTAAGAAGCTGTTTAAAGAGAATCCCGAGGCGGCAAAAGCTCTTGTTGATCCAATAATTAAGAATACTTACAGGACTCTGATGACAAGAGGCATGAAAGGATGCTATGTCTACTGCACTGACGAGGAAACAAGAGATTACATTAGAAAGGCGATAACATTAGTATGAGTACTATAAATATTGAAAAAATTAATACAGAAGTGCAGCAGTTTATTGAAGATAGAGACTGGGATCAGTTTCACTCAATCAAGAATCTTTGTATGGCGCTAAACGTAGAAGCATCAGAACTGTTGGAGCTGTTTCAATGGCTAACAGAGGAGCAGTCCAACCAAGTAAAAGATGATTCAAAATTAAAGCTCAAAGTTTCCGAAGAAATTGCTGATATCTTTATCTACCTGATGAGAGTTGCAATTAAGTCTGAGATTGATATAGAGAGTGCCGTGCTTGCAAAGATAAAGAAAAATGCAGAGAAGTACCCTGTTGATAAAGCGAAAGGTTCCGCGAAAAAATATAATGAACTAAGCTAAATCTCATATGAGCTTAAAAACTCGTCAAAGTTAAAGTTCATATCGTCTCTGGTGAGTGGATTTATACTCAAGAAGTCTTTTAAGATCTTCTCTGCTCTTTGATCACTCAGACCTGTTTCAGTGCTAATAAACTCATTAAAATCTTTTTCAAGGTCAATCGTATCCCAATTCGTACAAGACCTAAGTGAATCAATTATTATATTTAGCTTTTGACTGGTATCCATTTTAAAAATGTACTGATCAAAGAGTACAATTGAAAGAGAATTGTAGATGGGGCTAATATTTTCTTCAATTATGAAACGGTCGGGGAGCGTCCTAGGAACCAGCTAATAAACTAAGCTTGCTTTCTTCCTTAGGAATAACTTTAAATCGATTACGAACATGTTTTGGCTTGATCAGCTTGGAGCTTGGGATGATGACACTTTCTTCTGAATCAATCGCTTCATTGAAAAATCTCTTTAAGTTAGACTTCTCAACTTCATTCTTAATTATTATGTCGACTCCGTACGGACTTCTCCCCTCTCTGGTAAAATAGATAGATAGGCTCTTCTGATCTTCTATAATGAACTGAATGTATTTGTATGGAACACGATACCCAGTTCTTGCTAGGCGATTCCATACATTTCGTATGACATAAATTGCATCAGACCTTAAATAGATATTGGTGTTCCAGAGGTAGTAGGAGCCAATATAAGCACCTATACATAGCGCAATGAAGCTAAATGATAAGAGTAGGGGCAGTCCATATAAGACGATGCCTTTGCTAAGGAAGCTATCAAGACGGTCATTAATGAATGCATTTAGCGCTAAAACTAGAATGGCAATAGGTAGGAGTAGTAAGACTTTTTTTGAAGAATCTACGATTAGTCTTTTAAATAAGTGAAACCTATTTTCTACCTGATCCTTAATTTTAATTATTCTTGTCACTTCATCACCCTTTAGATCACTAACCTAATTTCTGAAAATTAATAAATGTTGGTGTGCTTACTAGTGTATCACGGTTATGTTATCTATCAATTTCAAAGGGTTAGGGGTTAGTGCGCAATATCCACCACTCTCTATTTTGAAATCACCCTATCATTTAATTCAGCTTCGCAGCTCTGTCGCTGCGGCGTAGTGAAACTACGCCTCACTCCATCACGCTTGCTTCATCAAAGCATAGGGGTGATTTGAAAATAGAGCATAGACTGGGGAAGAGTTGAATGAACGCGTAGCGACCACGAGCACGTGAAGTGCGAGAGGGTCGCCGCAGGCGCCCGAAGGGTGACCGGAGCAGGATGCGGAGGGAGACAATTTGACTCGCCACCTCCACCACTTTTTTTTGAATGGTTTTTCAAATTTCCCAATTTCATTTTTAATTTCAACCACTTGTTTCCAATAGTTTAGGTCACTTTGCAGCCTCGTACCTTTCTGTAGCTTTCCCGAAATTTCCCGAGAAATCTACTTTTTGTCTACCCCTGAGGGAAATGTACTTAACCATGGACTACGTTACGTAGTTTCGCACTGACTACGTAGCGTAGCACTGCGATTTTAAAGGATACGCTGCGTATCCTGTTAGAGGGCGTTTTAACCTAAAAAGTAAGGAGAAACGCAGATGAAAAAGAGAAGATGTAACTACAAAAAGGTCACTAAGGAGGCCTTGATTCTAAAGTACATGAGAGAGTCTAAGGGGCTCTCCATGAGGAAGGCCGCCGAGGTTGTGGGAACTAGTGAGGCCACGATCAATCACTCTGAGAATGGAAGGAGGGATCTCAAACCGGACTATATTTTGAAGGCCGTAACGGCTTACGGGTATAGCTATGGGGACTTTCTGGATTTTGTTCAGGAGAAGAGGGAAGCGCCAGAGCATACCCTGAGTGAGTGTATTGCTATCTTGAGGAGGTTAAAGCCGGAGAAGTTGAGGTCAGAGACGGTTATTTTGGAGAGTATGTGAGATTCAGAATCTTAATGACCTTGACGATAAGTATTGCAAAGCACATTCACTACTATTTATTTGTGAGAGATGAGGGGAAGATGTTTAAAGTACCACTGCCTTACAACTTGAGGGTCATAAAACTAGACCTTGATAAAGAAGCATATCGTCAAGCCTTGCTAAATTGCGTAGATACAGACTATAGGGCCTGGAAGCTACTCTCAAAAACCAATAAACCACTGTATGGTTCGATTAGGGGAGGGAACTTTGAAGCCTATAAGAAGACTCTCTATGGTAACTCATTTCGTCCGCTAGTTAGAGGTGAGTTATACGATGATGGAGAGGATCTATTTTTAATCTTAAGTTCATCAATGCACATCGCTTCACAGATATTTGTGTCAGTTGGGTATTGTTTTATGTCATTTATGGTTATTGCTACAGCTGACTTGCATGTAAAGCTTAAGATGATTCTTGGAATCATTGGTATGGCGCTATTGTGGTATGCACTAGTTACTGGTTTCTTCTATATTGATTTAAGGCGAGCTCATAAGGATCTTCATAAAACCTTTGGCTTAAATACTGTATTTGACTCTCTAAAGAACAGAGATAGGGCCATGAGTGAAGGTCTAAAGACAGTAATTAGAGAAAGAGAAAAGATTAACTTCAAAAAATGGTTATCAATAATTGGCGCAATATTAGCATTTATGGCGCTGTGGTTTTCGCAATAGCTTTAGATAGTAAGCACGCCTCTTTGGAAGAGACGTGCTCTTTATTGGTTATTTTACTTTAATTACGTATCCTGTCGCTGACCAAGCTTTTGAGCTTGAAACTTGCTGTCCTGTGCTTGTATCGATTGTAACCTTTCCGCCAAAGTTAACTCCAATTAGGTAGTTCCCGCCAACTTTTGCTGCCTTTTCTTTTAGTGACTCTGTAAGCTTCTCCTCTCTCCAGTCTGCATCTTCACGATCATCTCCTGCTTTGTGATCCATTGCAAAGCAAGGCCATGCTAGAGGATTAAATATTATTCCAATAACGGGAATTGGAAGTGCAAGAATAGGATTGTAGAAACAGTACTTATCAAAGTTTGTCATTTCGTCAACTTTTTTTATTGAGTTAATTGAGCTGTAGCCTCTTTCCCATTCAATCTCAGACTCAAGACGGCCAAGTATTTCGACTTTATTCTCGTATCCTTTAGCAACCTCAAGAACATTGTTTCGTAGAGTGACAAACTTTGGATACTGCTCGCGATACACTTTTACTTCCGCATTCTTTACAGGAGTGGCGGAAGATTCATTGAAGCCATTGTAGGGTATTAGTTTTGCTTTTCTTTGAGTTGCTGCACACGAGCTCACAAGAATAGCAATTACTGATAGTAGTAGAATTCTTTTTAGCTTTTAGGTCGCTCCTAGATCATAAATTAGTTTGGTAATATTCTTTAAATATACGACTAAGGGGAATTGTATCCAATAAGGAATATTATTCTCAATCATAAGTATTTGGAAAATAAGAAATGTCTCAATTCTGGAGAGAAGATGTAACTACAAGAAGGTCACTAAGGAGGCCCTGATTCTAAAGTACATGAGAGAATCCAAGGGGCTCTCTATGAGGAAGGCAGTCGAGGTTGTAGGCACAAGTGAGGCTACGATCAATCACTCTGAGAATGGCCGGAGAGGTCTCAAACCTGACTACATTCTGAAGGCCGTGACAGTCTATGGATATACTTATGGAGACTTTCTGGATTTTGTTCAGGAGAAAAGGGAAGCACCGGAACGCACCCTGAGTGAGTGTATTGCGATCTTGAGGAGACTGAAGCCGGAGAAGTTGAGGTCAGAGAAGGTTATTTTGGAGAGTTTATAGTAATAATTAGAGAAAATATGGTGGAAACATTTAAGACCCCAGGTTTTTTCTCGATAAGTATTCTGAACAGAATAATGACATTGCTGAAACCATAATACTATAGACTCATACAAGCCAGAAGCAGGAGAGTGTTATCAACATGAATGATTTAATTACGCAAGAAAATGACTTAATACCTATTGTTGCTAGAGCTGTAGAGAGTGTACGCGACGATATGAGAGATAATCCGTATATCCTTGAGGCACTTCGGGTGCTTCCTGTTCAAGGGTATAGGAGTGCAATAGGAGCCTTTTGGAATGCTGTTGTTGATGACCTCAGAAGTAAGATTCTCTACAGGAGTGTCGCCTTGTTTAATAAGGAAATAAGTGTTGGCAGAGAGATAAAGAGTTATGAGGATTTTCAAAATTATGTGAATGACGATCAACTAATTGAGGGAGCATATAAAATTGGAGTTATTGGCTGGGAGGCACATAAAGTTTTAAAGCACTCTAAAGAAACGAGACATATTTTCTCTGGCCATCCAAAAAGTAGCGATCCATCTTTGGTAAAAGTTTTATCGGTGATTGATGATTGCGTAAAGTATGTTTTAAATGCAGAGTATCCTGCTAAGTTGATTGATATTAGTGAATATATTAAAACAATGGAGTCTCCATCATATGATCGCAACGTTGTATCTGCAGAAAATGCTCTTGCTGATTTGCCTGAAACATATAAAAAACAATTAGCTAATCAACTGATGACTATATATGTCCACCCTGATTCTCCAAGTGCGCTTGTTTCAAATATTGAGTTCTTATCTCCCTTGCTATGGAAGATTTTAGCTAAAGAAGACAAAATAACCGTTGTGAGAAGAGTTGACACATATATTAGTCAGGGGAATGAAGACACAACAAAGAAAGCATTTCAATATATTAAAAACGTAGAAGGAAATCCTTACTTATCTCACAATTCTAAGAAGTATGTAATTGCGCCGCTAGTGAGAGAGTTAAAAGATAATTCTGGTTCTTTTGATATTGAAAATAGGTGCGTAAAGGCGCTGAGCCAGTATGCCTCGATTATTCCAGAGGACTATATTGACGATTATGTTTGGGCCATAACACATACCTATGTCGGTCATATTGGTAGTAGCTATCAATACTCAAGAACAAACTTCTACGCAAATATCGCTGCGACATACATCCCTGAAATGTTTCAGAACTTTAACGATCGAATGAGTGAAGCATTCTTGAAGACTATTTCTCAGAGCAGTGACTTAAAAAGAAGAATCCAAACTGCATCAAAGCTTCAGAGGCTTAGAGCTCTCGCAAATATTGTTCATGAAAGAGCATCTCAAAACATCGAAAGTCGTAACCTGCTCAATGCTCTAGCCACAGAGGGCAATGAGGAGACTTTTTTTGAGCTATTAGGGGACTAGCTGCTATGATTAGTTTACACCCTAAAGCAGAAAGCACATACAATGATAGGTTTGAATCATTCCTAGAGCTTATCGTATGTAAAGCTAATCACTCAAAGGCAAGAGAAGCATTTGAACCTAACCTTTATGTTAGCGCCAAAATTTCAAGCCATGAGCTGTTGAATGAGGCAATAATGCGTTCTATGACCCCATTCGGAGATGTTTTAAGTATTAGTTTTCGAACTCCCGCTGGAGGGTTCGTCACAATTCCTGAAAGTGATTTTAAAGATGTTATTAAAACTATTCAAACGATAGCAAATATTCCTTCGATCAGGGCAGTTGCGCATTTTGATGAGATAAGAGATATCTCTTTCGAGTGGATCAGAGGCAGCCATACGAAATCAGTTGATAAGAGATATTGCTGTTTTCTAAAGGAGAGACTCGAGGAGGCTGTGAAAGAGTTTACTGTTCTTCTCCCGATGTCAAATATCAGCATAGAAAGTAGCATCTGCTTTGGAGAGCTTGAGATTGTATCGATTGGTGAAGAGTACTTTCGGAAGTGGGGCGATGCTTGTACTCCAAATATCATGAGCCCTGAGCAAAAAGAGATGTTCATATTAGAACAGAGGAAAAAGATGCAAGGGATTGCTGGCATAGAAGTAGCAGTCACCGCTACCGCCTCTCAAGCAGAAGCCATTGCAAAACAAAAGGCAGCACATGCTGTTGCCTTTTTGAGCTTGTTTTCTAGAGGAGCTTTTGTTCCCTCTCTTCCTACAGTTTTCAGTTTGCAAGGGGAAGAGCACGTCAGACAGTCGTCAGCAGTAATCTCTGGTGAAGACCATTTAAGCTTTGTTTCAGATGCTTTCTCCGATGATACTCATGGCTGGAGATTAGGTAATAGCTCAATCAGAGACATAAGGGCCAGCCATCTTGATCTGTATGCAAGGATATGTTTCTCTGAAGGTAGGACAAAGCTAGAAGAGCGCCTAGTTAATGCGTTAACAATCTTCTCTCATGGGGTAAGGCAAAAAACAACGGAGGAAAAGTTAGTATATATTTTTACTTCTTTAGAGTCTCTTCTGCTCAGAAATGAGAGTGAGCCAATCCAGCAAAACGTAGGAGAGCGCTTTTCTTATATTGTTGCTCATACTGCAGAGTCTAGAATGGAGACTTTGAAGGTCTTTAAGTATTGCTACTCATTAAGGTCAAGTTTTATTCACCATAGTAAGAATGATATCAATCTAAAGAAAGTTGAGACATTTTTGCAACATTGTCACTTCTTTTACCTTTCCATGATTTCTCTAACTGAAAAATTTGGTTCTCCTGAAGAGTTACTTGATGGAATCAACTTGATCAAGTTCTCATAGGTTTTTGCGAGCTGTTAATGCAGAAGGATAAAGTTGATCTTTACAAGAAATTTAAATCAATTGCTAAAAGGAAAGGTGGAGAACTTTTATCTCGAGAGTATATTGATGCAAAAACACCCCTTCTGTGGCGATGCCGTTATGGCCATGAGTGGATGGCGACTCCCAGTAAAATAACGCAGGGAAGGTGGTGCCACACTTGCGGCGGTAGTAAGAAGAAAAGCATAGAAGAAATGAGTTCACTCGCAGAAGAGTATGGAGGGAAATGCTTATCTGAGGAGTATGTCGATAACCAGACAAAACTGCTGTGGGAGTGTTCGAGGGGACATCAATGGGAGGCATCGCTTGCTGTTATTCAAAAGAGTAACTGGTGCCCATACTGCAATGGAAGGAAAACTAACCTTAAGGAACTACAAGAGTACGCGAAGGACAAGGGAGGGACTTGTCTTTCGAAAGAGGTTACTAACAAATCAATGAAACTAAAGTGGGAGTGCGCGAAAGGTCATCGCTGGTATGCAAACGCTTCAAATATCTTGAGAGGACATTGGTGTCCATATTGTTCTGGTAGAAAAGGAGATTTTTTTAAAGAAGTATCTGAAATTGCAAGATTAAATGGTGGAAGATGTCTCTCTAAGCAATATGTTAATAGCACAACAAAAATGAGGTTTCGCTGCTCTAAAGGGCATGAGTGGGAAGCCGTTCCTGTTTCAATTAAGTCCGAAAACTGGTGTCCGTATTGCTCAGGGCGTAAAGGTGATTTTATTGGGAGAGCAAGATCAATCGCAAAAGAAAGAAAAGGTCGGTGTCTATCAAAGAAGTTTGAGTCAGCTAAAAGTATGATGAAGTGGAAGTGCTCTAAGGGACATACCTGGGAAATGTCTTTTGATAAAGTTCAAAGAGGACAGTGGTGCCCTCGTTGTTCTGCTGGATTTGGTGAAAGAGTTTGTCGGATTTACTTCGAGACAATATTCAAAACTTCTTTTGATAAAGCTTATCCTGACTGGCTTTATAGAAAGGAGGGAGACCCACGAGAGATTGATGGGCTATCTATTTCCCTTGGTGTTGCGTTTGAGCACAATGGAATACAGCACTACAAATTTTCAAAGAAATTCCATAAAACACCAGATGATTTGATCCTCCAAAAAAAGAAAGATAGCTTGAGGCGAAGACGTTGTAAGGCAAATGGCATAAAGCTAATTGAGATCAAAGAAATCAACCATAGAGACGGTATTCGTTTAGATAATCTAATAGACTACTTAGTTAGTGAGTTTAATCGCCTTGGTATACCTTACCCAAAAAGGATTCGAGATCTCGATTTTGATTTATCTGAAGTGTATTCTCCTGACTTTATTAAGGAGGGACAGGCTCTCGCTAAAGCACGAGGAGGAAAATGTCTTTCCAAAGTTTACTTGGGGGCAAACTCTAGCCTAGAGTGGAAATGCAAAGAAGGTCATTGTTGGGCCGCAACACTATATCGTATTAAAAAAGGTCACTGGTGTCCTACTTGTGGTGCTAGGAGGTCTGCTGACAAAAGACGATTTTCAATGGAAAAGGTCAAAGAGATAGCAGCAGAAAAGGGGATTAAGTGTTTATCAAAAAAATATATCCGCCATGCAGACAAGTTGCTTTGGGAGTGCCCTCATGGGCACCAATGGTATGCCTCCCTTGCTAATATTATGGGGAACCGAGGAAAAAGTGGGACGGGGTGCCCAAAGTGTTCTCGTCGGTCTGCTGGTCATAAACTATAAAGGAAGAAGGTTTGGCAACCTTCTTCCATTAATTAATTAAACTAACTCGTTAAAAAATGTTCGTTCTGTTTCAAGAGGCGCGTTAAATGCTTGCAGGATATCATGGGGGGTCACTCCTTCCCATGCCGAATTGCTCGCTTCTTCCAGTCTTTCCTTCATATCTTTAGGAATAGTTCTAAGCTCTAGTCCCTTGTATGATTGGATGATCGTGTTCGTTTCATTGTCCATTTTTAGCATTTTTCCAAGCCGTAGATGCTTCTTTACTTCTTTGAGCATTTTTTCAGATCGTAGTATCGCGTAAAGAATAGGTGAAACCTTTATGAATAGCGTCGTTTCTAAATCAATCTGAGAAGATGTATAACTGACAGGATTAATCATCCGCTTGCTGTGCTTTGAGTAAATATTAATCTGTGGCATTGGAAAGCTAAGTAGTGGATGATCCTTTTTAACTTGGTGCTTTATACTTACTGGTATCACTAGTTCATTAGCTCTGTGTCGGAAGACATCTTTTGTTGATGCAATAGTGTCTAAAAGTGCCAATGACCCTTTTTTATCATTCGATACAAAGTGATATGTGCATTCGTTGCTATCAATGATTGGAAAGCATATTTTGTCTTTATCCAATATTGCTCTACTGTAGTTCGAAGGAACAAGATGATATGTCCAGTCTTTTGAGAAAACTTGTGATGAATCTGTATCTGAAAAAAGAGATTTGAATTCATCAATTTGATTAAAGTGATCTTCAATGTATTGAGGGCACTTGTTGAGAGCTAAAGCGCTTTGGCTGCACCTTTTGTATGCATACAGTTCGCAGAAAGAATCTCCAATTAGGACAGGGTGATAGATTAAATTGCTATCGTTATCATAATAATTTACTCCCCAGCTTGGAGATGTAATAGCTTCTGATCTCAAAGATATTTTGGTCGCTACTTCATTTTTAGGTTTTAGGCATGGGTAACCGAAAATAAGGTATGCTGAGTTGTTGATAACAACACTGTGGGCTTGCTCTTCGAATGTTGACATTGATGAGCTAGACAATGAGAGAAATAGCTTTTCCCACTTCGCTTGCTCGTTAGACACTGATGAATGTTGAGAAAATGTGTTGTCAAAAAAATCTAACTCTTCATCTTGAAGCCACAACAATGTCCTTTCTTTCCATAAATCTTGCTTTGTCCAAATAGGGGAGTAGTTTGCTTCTCCAAATACTGGAGACTCATTATCTGAATTTACCCAGCCCAATATTGACGGGTCATAAACTCGAAACGCTATGATCCTCATATACGTGTCATTAATAACTAGGAATGAACTAAGGCAAGATTCTCTTTCTGGTTTTGGGCCTATTGCGCTCCACCGAAGTTTTGAGCTGAGGTCTATGAGGTTGTGCGGATAGAGTGCATAGCGGCTTGGCTTGTTTATATTAAAGCATTTTCTAATTGTTGTATAAAGATGCTGCTTTGACTGTGAAATATAGGAAATTTTAAGGGCCTTAATTGCTATTGCCCTAATCTTTCTCTCAAAATACTGTAGCTCATCAGGTGTGGATGCCAATGTAATGCTTAATAGTCTGAAGCGCCAAGGTTCAGTTTTACTACTCAAGGATGTTTTTAATTGGCTCCAGCTTTTAAAGTCATAGAAGCATTTAGAAATGATTTCTTTAGATAGACCATCCGTGATCGACAGTTCTTTCTTAAGAGTTTCTACCTGGGCCTTTACTTGTTTTTCAATTTGGTGAAGCATTTGCTCTCCTTTTTAGTTCGCGATGAAATACCCACCATTCAACGCCATCTAATAAAGAAGATGTGATTTGATAACAATAAGTGAATTTGGCAATTTAAGCACGTAGTGGGTATGCAAGGATAAATGCCAACCTTTCAGTACCAATTATGCCATAGAGTATGTTTTGGTCAAGTCTTGGGCAAAATAGTAGTCATGAAACAGTTTGTATATATAAGTACTCAATATTATAAAGCTTTGCTAAAGAAAACCTTCACGGTTAGTAGGATAAACATTCCCTGTATGAGAAGTTGCATTTTTATGACAGTGTTTAAGACGATTACACATCAAGTGAGGTGAATATGTACGAGTACAAGATGGTGCAGGTTCCTCCTGCAATAAATGTTGGAGTGAAAGAAAAAGGCAATGAGGCAGCAGCTTATCTTCAAAGCGTTGTAAATGAAAACAGTATTGATGGATGGGAGTTTTATAGAGTGGACTCGATAGGCATTGAAGTCTCTCCTGGCTGCTTTGGAGGAAATAAGAACATTCTAAAAAACTATTATGTGGTCTCATTCAGAAAAGCTAAGTGATTAAGGTAATTCTTTTCCTGATTTGCTGCTATCAAAAGCATACTCCGAGCTCTTTAAGAGGTCGATGTCGTTTTTATCCATCATGCTCAAGGTATGCTCAGCTTTCACTTGTGAAGTATGGACTATTGATAGGTGTTTGGAAGTCTTTAAGGAGAATTAGTAGGTGTAGGCCACCTTATGGTGGGATTGATTATCCATAGTTCTTTGGGAACTTATGTGATCGTAGAGTTTGGAGTCATAACATGAAAGTAGAGAAGGTTATCCTTAAGGGGTTTAGGTCATTTCGTGAGCGTGAAGAAGTGGTGCTATCTAATATCAATGGTGCTGTTGGAGGCAATGGAGCTGGTAAAACATCGTTTCTTTTGGGGTTGAACAGAATGTTTGGGCTTACCCAAAAAGACAGGCATATTCGAAACGAAGACTTTTATGTTACTCCGGGAGAAAGTCTCGATGATGTTCAAGAACGAGTCTTAAGTATAGAGGTTAAACTATCTTTTCCTGAGTTTGATGAAGAAGAATCTGACCGCTCAGCCATACCTGTTTGCTTCAGAAATATGCTCGTTGATCCTGGGGCAGATGGGAGGCCATATTGCCGAGTTAGACTTACTTCAACATACTCAAGAGACAGTTTAGGTGATGGTGATATTTCAACTGAAATGCACTGGGTGAAAACATCGTTCATTAGTGAGGCACTAGGAGAAGATGTTGAGTTGTGTAAGTTTAATGCATCCGACAGAGAGAGGATTAAAGTAATTTATGTGCCAGCGACAAGAGATCCAAGTGTTCAGCTTCAAGAGTTTTCCGGGAGTTTAATTGGAAGGTTCGTAAAGTCTATAGCGTGGAGTCAAGATCCAGAATCGGCCTTGCAAGGTTCTGTTCAGGGGGCAAGAAGCCAGCTTTCAAATGAAGGGGGAGTCAAGCTCATCAACAAAACTATTGAGGATGCTTGGAAGCATCTATCTCCTTCATTTAGAACATTTAGGCCAAAACTTAGTTTTATTGATGATGATGTAAAGAAGATGCTTAAAAATGTGTCGATCGATTTTGACAATGGTGATGAAAGGATTTCATCAACGATAAAAGATTTAAGTGATGGTGAGAGATCTCTTTTCTATTTTTCTCTTTTAAAAAGTGCATTAGATTTGAAAAAGTCATTCTTGCAATCTGAAGAGATTACTATTGGTGGGCAGGTCATTGATGTTAGCCAAATCTTTGACCACGAAAAGCTTGAACTTCCTAGCTTAACCCTGCTCGCTGTGGAAGAACCGGAAAATCACTTGTCTCCACACCACTTTGGTCACCTGATAGAGTCTTTTAAGTCAATTGCTGTTGGTGATAACTCACAGGCTATTTTTACCAGTCACTCAGCATCAATTATTTCTCGTATTGAGCCCGAAGAGATCCTTTTCTTTAGGAATACTGACAATCAATCATTTATCAAATCATTGACTCTTCCCGCAGAAGTAGATGTCGCGTTTACCTATGTGAAGGAGGCTGTAAAATCATATCCTGAGCTATACTTTTCAAGACTAGTTGTTCTAGGGGAGGGGGATAGTGAAGAGATTATTTTACGCAAGCTAATTGAGGCAAAAGGAATGCCTTTGGATCGGTCGATGGTTTCAATTGTTCCTCTAGGAGGAAGGTTTGTTAATCACTTTTGGAAGCTGCTTGATGATTTGGGTATTCCATATATTACTCTTTTAGATTTAGATGTTGGGAAAGAGGGAGCAGGTTGGGGAAGAGTCAAGTACTGTATTGACCAGTTAAGAGCGCGTGGTGCGACTATCAGTGACATTGACTCATCCTTAGATGAAGAACAGTTATTAAGTTTTAATGAACGAGAAATCAATAACCCTTCAGAGCTAAATCAACTCGTTGAGTATGTGACAGCATTTGAAAGTCGATTTTCTGTTTACTATTCTTCACCTTTAGATATCGATTACATGATGCTAGATAAATTTTTTGACAGGTATGAAACAACGATTATTGCCCCAAGCCCTGGGCCTACAGCTCTTCCTGAAGATGAGTCTTCTGAGGCATTTCGCAGCAGAGTAGAAAAACTTGGAAAGAGAATATTTAAAAACAATCATCGCTACGCCGAACTCTACGATGCTAAAAATCTAAACTATTATCAATACTATTTCTTATCTAAAGGGAAGCCATTAACGCACAAAATTGCTCTTGCTGAAATATCTGATGAGAGCTTGCTACAAGAATGTCCACCTGTTTTGGTGAGGTTGGTAGATAAAGTTAGCTCTTTAATTGCTCCTCAAACAGCCCCTAATCAGTCAACTACTGATAGTAATGAGAGCTCTCTTGGAGAAGATCTATTGTGATTGCTGCTAATCAGTGGACATTGTCAGGTATAAGTTCTGTTGAGCCTTCAGCTGAGACCGTGATTCGTGGAGATTTAAACACTCTTGTATTAGCTGGTCCTGGAGCTGGAAAGACTGAGCTACTCGCGCAGAGGGCATGTTTTTTACTTCAGACGAATTCTTGTAAAGCTCCAAAGCGAGTTTTAGCGATAAGTTTTAAGAAGGACTCTGCCGCTAACTTGAAAGCTAGAGTTGAATCTAGGTGTGGTGATTCCCTGTCGAGAAGGTTTGATTCAATGACATTTGATGCCTTCTCAAAGTCAATACTCGATCGGTTTAGGAATGCTTTGCCAAGAGAGTATAGACCTTCATCAAATTATACCATTGGATGTGAGGCTTCATATATTCATAGCTTGTTATCACGCCTCGACTACAGCGATAGACCAGGAAATTATCCACTGCATAGGATTGTCAATTGCGAAGAACGTTATGTGAACTGGAACATCAGGAACTTTGAAAATGAGTTTTTAACTAGCTACTCTCTGGATGATAGTGAGCGTAATAGTGAATATATTCTTTCTTGGGCTGCGGATAGAGTTTGGGAATTACTCATTTCTGGAGAATTCACAGATAATCAAAGTGTTCTGTCATTTCAAATGATATCTCGTCTTGCTGAACACATTATTAAAAGCAATCCTTTTATTAAAATGGCACTTAGGGATACTTACTCACATGTCTTCCTTGATGAATTTCAGGATACTACTGGAATTCAGTATGACTTACTGAAAGCTTGCTTTGAGGGAAGTCGTTCAACAATGACTGCAGTAGGGGATGGAAAGCAGAGGATTATGCTCTGGGCTGGAGCACTTCCAACTATTTTTGAAGATTATTGCTCAGGGTTTAATGCAGATCGAGTTATTCTCGAAATGAACTATCGATGTGCGCCTGAAATTGTTCAGTTGCAAACGTATATCGCAAGGACATTGGTCGCAGATGCTCCTGGACAAACATCCGCTGTTGCATCAGGTGGAGTTCTCCGAAGAGTTGACTTTCGAGATGACGAACAAGAAGCGAGGAAGCTTGCATCAAAAGTTGCTCATCTAGTGCAAACTGAGGGAATTCTTCCTGAAGAGATATGTATTTTGATTAAGCAGAGAGTTGGCCAAAACTCACTGAAGATTATTCAAGCGTTAAGGGAATTAGGATATGTCGCTCGTAATGAGGAACCTTATCAGGACCTAATAAAGGACTCTCTTATACAGATTTTGCTTAATTTTATAAAGTACATATATATTAATGATTCAACTTCTTGGGAAAGATGTTTAGAAGTTATCGTAAATGACCACACAAATATCCGTGACTTGAGAGAAGGCGAGAGTAAGCTTCATACACTTGTTGAGAGATATAGAAATACCTTTGCTCAAAATTTTCAAAATGCTGAGGGGTGCAAAAATCTTGTCCTTCGTATTATTAGTACGATAGGTGAGGATGCAGTTCGCACTCTCGGTGATCAGTATACTACTGAGTATGTTGATTATTTAGTTGAGACATTTTGTGAAATGATGTCTGAGGTTAGTATTCGTTGCGAGAATATTACAGCTGCCATTGATCAGTTTGAAGGTAAGGGAGTGATTCCTTGCATGACTATACATAAAAGTAAAGGATTAGAGTTTAAAGTTATCTTTCTAGTTGGGCTTGATGATCAGTTGTTTTGGAGCTACGAAAGGCAATCTAATGAAGACTTGCAGGCTATTTTTGTAGCCGTTTCACGCGCAATATCTCATTTATATATAACTTACTCAGACTGGCGTAATGATGAGTCTACTTCTCGTAGAAGTATCGCTCCAGTATACGAACTGCTAGATCAGGCAGGTGTGGAATATTGTAATTGTCGATAATGCTCGTCAAGCAAATGGTTAAAATATGATGGAAAGTTTAAAAAATGCTTTAGTTGAGCGTGTAAAGGATACTTTTTGGGGATACTTTTTAATCCTCTTCTTGTCATATAACTGGTCCTTCTTTGTTTACATCTTTAAAACTGAGTCTAGTAAATTCAAGCTTGATGTTGCTGCAACTCAACTAAAGTCAGGGTTTCCTCTTCTTGGAATATTTCTCCTTGCTGTCATACTAAATGTTGCTTACCCATTTTTGGCACTTGCAATGGTTTGGGGAAAACGTTTCGCACATAATAAATTGTCAGTACTAAAGAATGACCAGCTGGTTTTAAAAACAGAGCATAACCAAGCTGTTGATGCTGTTGTAGAGAACTGCTCTAGGTCAACTCATGAAGTTCTAGAGCACTATAGAGCTATCTTTGCCGACAGGTATAATGCGAGACCATCAAGATACTCATCATGGAGAGATCTTCATATCAAATTAGAGTCATTTGCCGTTATACGAGAATTTAATGGACGAAGCTACCTTTCATCTTTTTCAACGGATGATGCTGATGCAATTCAAAAAAGATCAACACAATTAGTGTATGTGAAGGACGCTCTTTCTGATGGTACATTTTTGATATATTCATTCGAAGGAGATAATGGAGTAATTCCTCTGCCTGATTATATGGTTGAAAATGAAAAACATGAGATGGTATTTACATCAGATGCTGAGCTCATTCCAATATCTGTAAGAAGTAGTCAGCGTATTGTCGCAACTCTTTCTCGTGTCGGAGATCTCGCGGAAGTGAAAATTGTAAGGTGACCTGCCCCCCCCAAAATCTAGTCCACATAATATGATAATAGCCGTTTCTATTGTTTTTATTATTTTGGGTTTCATTTTTGGAGTTTCAGGAAGTCATTATTTAGAAAAAAAACAATTAGAGAATAGTGTGAATGATCTTACAAAACAAAAAAGCAGTTTAGATGTAGAAAACAAAGCACATGAGTATACAATTCAGAGAAAAAATAAGGAAGTAGAAAGACTTAATGAAGCGATAAGGAGTGATAAGTTGAGTCATAAAAATTTGATTGATACTCTTAATTCGAAACATAAGAAATTATTAGACGCAAAGAGCCAAGAAATTTTGAGACTCAAAAAAAGGAACCATAAAAAATGACATCATTTGAAGCAGATAACTTAGGAGTTCTTTACCGTTTTTTTGATTATACGGGTGGATTAATAACTTTAAAAAACCAAAAACTAAGATTTAAAACTGCAGATCAATTCAACGATCCTTATGAGTTAAAGCCAGAGTCGTTTATACCTGACTTTGATTTAAGCTCTTTAGGATATACTGAATTTATGTCTGAGATTCGTAAAATACAAGACCCATATCTTAAGCCTCTGTTAGAGGCTGCTATGGCAAAAGTTCCTCATCACGAAATAGAAAATCAATTGCGTCCAATCATTGATGCAAGTGTTAAAAAATATATTAAAGAGGCCAGGGAGCATTTTGATAATTATAGAAGAACTTCGTATATAAACTGTCTTACTCATCGAGTAGACGATATCAAAATGTGGGCAAACTACGCAGATAAGGGACAAGGAATATCAATTGAATTTGAAGTATCTGTTGAAAGAGACAATGGTTTTAGATGTGCTAAGCCTGTATCCTATTTACCTACAGTACCTAAATTATATAGTTCATTGTCCAATTTGTTTATGCAAGCAGGAGCTTTGGCAAAGTTAGACGGTCGAAAAGAAATATTTGATCATTTTAGCTACTCAAAGAGTGTGGATTGGAAAGATGAGGAAGAGTGGAGGATTATTATCCCAGATATGGGGACAGACACCTATTGTGATTATTCTTTTGCTAAAGAGGATATCAAATCAGTTTATCTCGGCTACAATCTTGAAAATGATCAAGAGGTAATTGCTGAAATTAAAAAAGTAAATAATGAAATTAAAATTTTTAAAACACAAATAAATGACAAAGAAAAAGGTCTCCTATTTGAGCAGATAAAATAAATTTGGCTATGGATTACTAGATGCAGTTACCTGGAAGTATTTTTTTAGACAAACAAGATATCGAAAAAACCGAGCGGGCCATAATGGCAGATAAAGGCGAAGGTACAGTCGATGAGCTGGGATTTGGTGTCGTTTATGACCAAATTTCAGAAGATTTATTTCCTTGGTGTTCAACTCTAACAACGAGAGCTCTTTATTTCTTTTCCTCAATCGCAATTCTAAAATTAGCTGCAGAGTACACTGCAGATAAATTTGCAAATCAAATAAATAGTGATGACAAGCATCCAGGAAAAGAACTCAGAGGTAAAATCAATGATGAGTTCTATCGAAATGTAGAGCGATTTGAAGTCACTCTTGCTTTAGCATTATTTTTTAAGGATCAGCCAAAAAATGGTTTGTTTGGTAAGAGAAATATTACCAGCCTTGCTAAGAATTGGAGTCCAAAGCGTTTTATGGACAAGGGAATCTTATCCTTGATGTCCCGATATCCTAATAAAATATATCGAGGGGCAATAAAAAGTTTAGGAGCTTTTGAGAGCGACGATATTGAAGACTACAATATTATGAATGGTACATTACATGACGTAATAAGTTCAAAGACTCTTTTCAATTCAAAGTGGGAGGAAGCCTCTGATCCAATATATAAAGACATTAAAAACCTCTATGAGTTCATTATGACAAGGAGAGTAGGGGGATCTCAAGGGAAGGGGGATTTCTTAAAAGATATTCCACTTAATGAATTAGAAGAAGAGTTTAAGAAGGGCCTAGATGAATTTGATTTTGATGGATTTAAATTAGGTACAACCCAGAAGGCCTTACTAAAGAAACTCATGGAGAAAAAGACTCCGTACTTAAAAGAAATTGAAAATATACTTAAACAGAGAAAAGACTTAAAATTGTCTTTGATTTACAATGAACTGAGTAATTCATCTGAATATAAGCCGAAATTTAAAAGTGCGATTGATATAGATCTTGTGACAAGTCCTTTTAGGGAATTATACATAAAGATTAAGAAGTCACAACACGTTAAGGTCAATACACCAATTGTGAATCAGCTTAAGTATAAGGAATTTAGGAATGTTTACTTTAATTTGAAAAATCAGAGTTATTATTCAATATCTCCTGTTGAAAAATTCCTAGATAAAGCATTTGATATCCTTGATAAGAGTAAAGGTAATATAAACGTAGACCTAATAAATCATATTAAAGCACGTGCTGAAGAGGTTGTTAGCTCGAGACGAAAATTGGCCCCGCATCTTTCCAATAAAAAGAAGAAGGTTGATAAAGATGTTCTAGATGATATTGGAGATATTAGAGAGTCGAGCTTTAGATCCTGGAATGCTAGTGTAATTTTGAAGGATATTTACTAATGAGTACTAATAGAGAGCCAACATACCCTCTATTGGAGTCATTTGTACCAGATGAAGGCTATTTTCCCATAAATATACTCTGTTGCAGTTATGGAATGAATCCAAAGATCTTGTTGACTCTAATTCTTTATGCAAAAGGAGAAATGAACGATTCTTATTTTGGGAGCCATTTAACAAATTCCATAAAAGAAAAGGTTCGTTCTTCATTAAGAGATGGAATGAAGACTTTGGTGGCCTTGACAGATCATTCACCTAATTTAATCCCCAACATTGAGGACGCATCTCCCTCAGAGCTTCTTTTGACTGATCGAATATTCGAAGTGACTCCTCCTGCTAATAATGCAGGGTCGTGTTTTCATCCTAAGATTATTCTCATTATGTATAGTAATGAAAATAATGATCTTAAAGGGAAATTATACATAGGGAGTAAGAATTTAACTCTTTCTAGTTCTCAAGAGTTCGGAATAGTAATGGATCTTGTAAAGGGAAAGAATTCGAAACTAATCGATTTTATTTCTTCTCTCAAAACAGAAAAATGTAACAAGGATACTAATACTGAACTTAATAAAATTATCAATGTTATTAAGAAATCGGGCCTTTCAATACCAAACGATTACGATCTTTATTATCAGTCGAGGTTAAACCAAAAAACCTCGCTTTTTGAACCTGTTTTGAATAAGCTTAAAAGTTCAACTGAAATAAATATCATTTCACCATGGATTGCAGCGACACCAATTAATATGCTTGTTAATGAATTTAAGAAAAAAGTTAACGTAAGATGTCTTCCTATTAAACGTAATATGACAGCTTTGGAAGGACTCGATATTCAGTATACAAGTTATTCCTCACCATTAGATAGTGAAGGTCGATTTCATCGTAATACCTCTCATGAAAAGATTGTCTATACTAAAGAAAAAGGTACTAAACGGCATATCTTTTTTGGCTCTGCGAACTTTACAAGATCTGGCTTGGGAATAGTGGATAAGGATTTTTGGACAGGTAATACAGAGATTATTCTTGGAGCAGAGTTAACAAGTAAAGTTCTAGATGGGCGACTACTAATAGCAGATATTATTGACAGAGATGAACCAGAAACTGAAGTAGACAAAGAGAAAGAAAGTAAGGCATGTTATCTGATGCATCAGGTTGAAGTTCTGAAAGTTGTTTATGATACAAAAAATAAGGTCTTAAATTATAAGTTCATCAATCTACCAGGTAAGAAAATTACATTTAGGCATTATCTCCTTGAGGACATTGATGGTAAAAATTATATTGAATTTACTCTAAGTGGCAAGGGAGAGCATGAGACCTCAGTTAATTATGTTAATGGCCTTGCTATACTTTCTTCATATGCAACAATGATAATGATAATTGATGGATGTGAAGTTTTTATTGATAGGGTTCTTGATTTAGATCTTGCAATTACAGAATCTAGATCTGATTTATCAAATCTAAGTTATTTCAAATTAAGTAAAACGGAAGTCATATCATCTCTCTATGATATTTTGGACATACCTGTGGAAATTAACACCGTATCTTCTGGGGTGGGAGTAGGAAGTGAGTGGAACTCAGAAAGACTCGACTACCTTCTGGAAAATTACCCTCTAGATAGACTGGCAGTTAAGTTAAAGAAACTAAAGAGCAATGATATCAATGAGTATAAGCGAATTGTTGATCGTATAGTTGAAATTTCCAATGATTTGAAAAAAATATCTGAGGAACAGCATAGTGAATTTAACACTAATCTAGAGGTAGTATTAAATGTCACGCGATAAACATCTTAAAGAATATCAATTGAAAAGTGTTGATGAGATCTTAGAAAGGCTTAAAAGTCATTCTGTTTATGCAGTTGCTGATGAGGTAGGTCTAGGAAAAACTCTAGTCGTCGCTGAAACAATTTATAAGAGTTACGCAATATTTCGATCTAGTAAAAAGAAAAATAAGCCATCAGATATTTATATTTACTATGTTGCTCCTTCATATGAACTGATAATTCAAAATGTTCATGCTGTTAGTAAGCATATAAAGACCGAGTTATTAAGAGGAAATTATAATGATACAGCTGTGCTGTCATATGCTTCTAGACTAACAATGCTGCTAGCTGATTCAGAAAGAGCAAAGAATAGATTTAAATCCAAAAATAAGGATATTGATCCACAATTTTATATCCACATAGTAGGCCTTACCCCTGGCACTAGCTTTGATATTCGTGGGAAAGGAAGGCTTGGAGAGCGTGCCTTATTAGCTTCTGCATTTGCTTTAGATTGCAATTGGGATAATCAAAAGATAATTAGAAGATGGTGGTATGCTCTTATTAAAGACCCTCCTAAAACCGATGAAGAAATTCTCAACATATTTGAAAGGTATACAAGAGATATTCCTGCGTCGACCATTAGAAATGATCTGAAAAACGTTTTTATGAGTGACTGGGAGATTAGAGAAGCCCGTGAGCTTATATTTAGCAAAAGTAAGTATAAGTGGGAACAAGATGTGCGTGAGCACAATTTAATGATTGGTAAGATCAGGAAAAGGATTATTGAAAAGCTAATTTACGAAAGTAAGTTTAAGGCATCATTTCTTGTTCTAGATGAATGGCATAAGTATGCAGATATGGCATTGAACCCTAAAAAAGGTATGAATGAGTTTATTCAAAATGCACGCAAAAATGATGACACCAAAACACTTCTAGTATCAGCAACTCCATTTAAAGTGGATTTTCCAGAGAATGCTGATGAAGATGGAAATATATTAAATAAGAAACTTAAAGAAAAAAATCATTTTGAGCATCTCTTTGAACTAATTTATGGGGATGAGGCTCAAAGGAGATATAAAGAGTTTACTCGTAAGAGGACTCAATACACAGATCTTATGGCAGATTTCATCAAAGATTATAGGAACAAGGACCTTAAGTTAACAGTAGCTCAAGCTAAAGATGACTATATCAATGCCTTAAGAGAAGTTGTTATAAGAAATGAAAGACCAAAGCAAGATCCTACAAATATTAATTCTAAGGAAATTAATTGTTTGGGAGGATTTGATCCTTCGTGGGGTAAAAATAAAAAACAATTAAAAGAGTTTTTAGATCTACTTCCAGAATTAAAAGATAAAACAAAAGAAAAACCAACTAGGTCTCCTGTTTTAAGCATGTTTAATGATGGTAGCACCTTTCCAACTTTCTATAACAATAGCATTTATGGATCTAAAGTACGTAACTTGGCCAATGAGAGTTGGAAAATTAAGGCATTTAAAAGTGAGCTAAAAAAAATGCTTAAGTTTGATCTATTTTCTCCTGAGTTACCTCCACTTTGGTTACCTCAAGGAGAGGAGCTTGATAAGGCCTTGTTGTTTACAAGATATAGATTTACTCCTAATGAAATAGCAGAAACCATAAATAACGATTTGAAAGCAACTAGGTATAACAAAAAACCTTCGGGGACAATTTTTAAAAATTTTCCTGTGTCTGATAAGAGGTTTCGTTCTCAGAAAAGAAGCTTTGATTACCACTGGATTTATTTTTACCCTCCATTATATTTAGAGTACTACCCTGATAAAAGGCTCACTCAATCAGAGCTAGACGAAATATTTAATTCAACTGATTCATTAAAAGACGTTGTTTTCAAAATTGAAGGGAAGCTACTAGGCGACAAGGGACATGAGCGTTTAAAGCTACGTTTTCAAAGTATTGATGATCATAAAAGTTCTAAGGGGAGTAGTGAATTAAAAACCATTTTGAAAAAAGTATTTGTCGATAAAAAGTCTGAAGAGACCTTAGGGATGAAACTTTCGGAGGTCTTTCGTAAAGTGTTTAACGGTCAGATTTTTCCAGGGCACGTTGTTGAAAAAAATATTCTATTCATAGCTTACTGGTTTCATAGACTATTTGTATCCTTGAATGCCGTTTTAATTTTTAAAGAAGTTAAAAAAAGTAAGATTTATCCTAAGAAGTATTCTAAAAAAGGTGATGTGAATCTTGATTTTGTAACTTGGTATTGTAATCGATACAAGTTTATTGAGACATTCGTTGAATATCTTGAGCTTTTGAATATGTCTTATAGCGATCCTGAAGATACGTTATCTGAATTCTATCACTCTATGGCCCTAAAGCCCTCAAACGTTTATGGGCGGTTTTACAGGCCTTTCTTGGATAGTAAAGATGGGGATTCTGGTGAAGATGATACAGGAGAAAGTTATTCTCAACAGACAATTCGAAATGCATTTAATTCACCTTTTCCTCCTTATGTTCTAGCAAGTACAAGTATTGGACAAGAAGGACTTGATTTTCATAGATATTGTTCAACGATTATTCATTGGTCGCCTCCACATTCTCCAGCGGCAATGCAACAAAGAGAGGGACGAGTTGATCGATATATGAGTTTGCAGGTTAGAAGAGCTCACAAAGAACTGGGTATCGATATTAAAAGCACAAATATAAATGATGAAAAGTTAAGAGGAATGCATCCTTATTTCACGGTTGTTGATGATATGAGGGTGAGAAAGAATGTTCCAAATAGGAAAGTACTTTTCCTACCTTTTAGCTCTCAGGCTGCAAGTTGGAATCGTTGTTTGAAACGTATGTACTACAACGATATTTTGATTGGTCATCCTGATCCAATTGCTATTGAAAGGATGTTTGCTGACCACATTGAAAGTTTAACACAGGAAGAAAGGGAAGAGCTCTATTTGGAGCTTAGGGACTTATTTATTGATCTAAGTCCCAAATGAATAAAACTATAATTATGGAAAAAACAATTGAGATTCACCCAGATTGGTATTATCCCATTTTAGAAATGAAAACACTAATATTGGGGACCTATCCACCTTCTGAAAGTAAAAGACATTTTGAATTTTACTATCCAAATAGAATAAATCGTTTTTGGAAGATAATGGCGAAGGTAGCTGATTCTCACCTAAATAGCCATACGGGAGAAGCTGCAGTGCTTGAGAGGCAAGCACTGATGAAAACTCTTAAAGTCGGAGTTCAAAATCTAGGGCTTAAAATTGAAAGAAAAGATAATAGTGCATCTGATGATATGATTAAGATTTTAGAATTTCAGGATATTCTAGGTTTAGTTAAAACTGCAACTTCCTTAAAGTGCATTTTACTCACTGGTTATTCTGGAAAGACAAGTACATATAAAGACTTCATAAAGTATTTGAAGATGCATCAAGTCGAACACTCAGTACCAATTGTAGTAAAAGCTGGAGAGAAGTTTAACATAATAGTTGAGGGGAGAGACATTGTCGTTTACATCGGAAATTCTACGTCCACTGCTGCACGTAGAGTAACTGAAAAAATGCTAGTAAAGCAATTTAGTGATGCGATATTTCAAAAATAATTTGTAATTTTCTGGTAAAACTAGCCTAGAAAACAACCTCGCTTAAGTGGTAAATTTGAATGTTAAAGTCTGTATTTATGCGGCTTTTGGCCAATCCTGGTTTCCTTGGTATTTAAAGAAACTAGAAAATTATTTTCTGAATAAACAAGCTCCACCAAAATAAAAAAGCCTCCCATTGTGGAGGCTTTTTTGTTTCAGTGAATTGATTTGAGTTGAACGAACGCGTAGCGACCACGAGCACGTGAAGTGCGAGAGTGTCGCCGCAGGCGCCCGAAGGGTGACCGGAGCAGGATGCGGAGGGAGACAATTTGACTCGCCACCTCCACCACAGCGATTTCTAGTGATGTGGAGTGATCTCAAATGACTTTGAGTGATCTCTTGTTATAATGAAAATATGAGTGATTGCTGTTCAAAAACTGATAACGAAAAAGTTCAAAAAGTTGACTTAGAAAATCTTGATGGATTGATTTGTTACTGTTTTAAAAAATCAAAGAAAGAATTATTTGATGTTACAAAAAAAAGGTAAAGAAAAATTAATCGTTGATGTCATAAAGTCTAAAATGAAAAACCCAGGTTGTTTTTGTGAGACTGCGAATCCATCAGGGAAATGTTGCTTGGCAGATGTTCAGGCTTTCATAAGAGCAGTAAAAAACTCATAAAATGTAGTAATCTGTAGTACTTTCGACTTTTGCATCAATAAAAACATTGCGTTATGAGGCTCTCACCACCTCCACCTCCACCTCCACCTCCACCTCCACCGCCACGACTTGATGAGTCATGTTTTTTCTGGTAATCAATACTTCTTATGTCTATAAAAAAACTAGTTCTTATTTTTCTTCTAAGTAGTTGGGGAAGTTTGTCATTTTCGAGTGTCGAAGATGATATAAAACTTTTTGAAAAAGAAGTAGAAAGAATGGAGTTTGAATTTTCAAAACAGCCTCAAGATATTTCTAGTAAAAGTTGGGTGAGATCATCGCTTTCTCATATGGTTAATGTCGATCAGTTTATGAGAAAGTTTTCTTCTACTCCATTTGATAACAATTACTCACAAGAAGAAAATGATATTTTTCAAAAGTGGTATCTGAAAAAGTTTGAAGATATTGATAAGAAAAACACTTCAAAATTAAAAACTCTGCTAAGTAAGTACAGGTGGTTTAAAATAAGTGAGTTTGGAGAACAAGCAGATAAAGATGCATGGTTACTAGTTCAACATGCTGATCTTGACTTAAAATTTCAAAAACAGATTCTAATAATTCTAACTGAGCTCTATCCTATTTCTGAAACCAATAAATCAAATTACGCTTACCTTTATGACAGAGTTAAGTCTATAGGTGAGGGGAAGCCTCAGAGATATGGAACTCAAGGCCGATGTGTAGGGCCTGGAAAATGGGAGCCTCATGAAATTGAAAATCCTTCAGAAGTAGATAAGAGGCGATTTGAAATGGGTATGGTTTCAATGAAAGAATATAAGTCTTGGTTTATAATAATCTGTAAGAAAAAAGACTAGTTTGTAGTGTTCTGTAGTTATTTCGAGTTTCGCACCAATAATTAAAACAAGTTACAACGCCCTAACCACCTCCACCATCCGTTTTCGGGTGTTTAAAAGGCCTGTGGAGTAGCTAAACAGTACCATGATTTGCGATGATATCTTAATAAGGTGTTAACGATAAGAATAGTTAATGATCCCTTGAACGAATCTCAATGTATCCAAGTTGTTCCATGGAATATCTGCTTTATGAGTTCTGTGCGTCAAGTTGTTTCGTTTTATTCTTATTTGGTTATTACAAAAGAACCTTAAGTCTAGATACTCATTAAGCTCTTTTATATATGTACTTTTTTTATATTTCTCATAGAGCATTTCTCTGTCAGCATAAGAAGAATGAAGGAAAAACTCGCTGGTTAATCTTCTTGTTTCAATGCAAAAATTTAAAATACTTGAAAATGATATCTTATTTCCTCTTTCTTTTTTATATTCATCTTTAAATCTAATCATTAAAGCTTTTTCAAGTGCTCCTAGAGCTATTTGAGCCGCAACTGAAGTCAATCTATATGAGTGATGAGAATATACGAAAACATTTCTTGCTAGATCAAATTCGATACGGATTTCTTTTGGGGCCTTTGGTGATAGTTCTATTTTTGCAATCTCATTGTATAGAACTCTTTGGTCGGAATAGTTTCCCCAATTTTTAAAACGAATGTCGGGTTTATGTATCTCATCAAAAAGTTTAAGTTGATCACATTTATCAATATCGTCATACATTATAGATCTTCTTTCAAAAAAAGCCCCCACACGGAGGCCTTCGTTTATTGCTCGTATTCAGTATTCTCTGGTGAATAAGCTATTTGCTCTTCGTGCTCAATTTTAGTTTCATCTTTCTCTTGAATATTGTCTGAGGGATTTGTGCATGAACACTCTTGCTTCTCTGTAGCCTCTTCAACTTTCTCATCTACTTTTTCTACTTCTTTCTTGGTCGCTGACTGCTTTTCTTTCTGCGGCTTTGAGTTTAATTTTCTCAACAAGGATCGATTAATCTCAATGTCACTATTCGCAATTTTATTCTCAATGATATCTTTGATTGTCACATGATCAACTTTTACTCCATGGATATCTCTAAGATGCTTTTCTACATGCTGTAACATTTTATCTGATAGCAGAATCGTGAGAATATCTTCTACATTTGCTGCTTTTTGTTGATTTGCAACAGTCTCCCAGCAACCTGATAGATAGGCTGATCTTGAAAAAATATAGAAGTCATCAACAAGAGATTCCATATGTTGTTCATTAGAAAAATCCAATTCGAAAATTTTCTCAGCTTGAGGTTTCTCATCTTTTTTCTTCGCAGGGATTACTTTGTATAGATGCCATTCTCTTACATTTGTTAAGAGGAAATACTGTGTGTTAGTTGTTAAGCAGTATGATAATGTTTGATCCACATATTTCTTCTGAAGATCTTGATGAATGGCCTTCGCTTCAATAACAAAATCTATCTTGTCTTTTTTCTTAGCGTATGGCCCGTCCTCTAGCTTTACAACATAATCGAGTCTGCCATTTCTTTCTCTTTGCTCTGTTACAAGCTCTTTGTATTTATCATATCCAAGTATGTAGCTGAGCATGTCGTTTAAAACAATTCTGGCATCATCTTCTGACGAGGCTTTTCCTTTGGAGTTAAGCCCATTCACAATTGAGTTGAATCTCTTCAGCTCCGCTGAAATATGCTTACGGTCCTTAAGTGGAATCTTAATCATTAGTTCCTCCATTTAAATAAATATCTGTGTAGATATTTGTTCGGAAAGTATTCCAATTAGCTTGATTTATATTTTGTTTTGCCGATTAGGGGGGGGGATTTAGGAGTAATAGCTTAATAGTCGGTTGTTTTGATGTTTTATGGTGAATTTATTTATTGCCATGAAAGGGGGGATTGATATGAAGAGAGTATTTAGTTTTACCTTGATTCTATTGATGTGTTCTGGATCTTTACTTGCTTCAGATTCACTATCAAGTGTTAAGAGGAAAATGATAAGTGAGTCAATCCGTAGATATTCTGGAAACTGTCCTTGCCCATACAACACTATGAGAAATGGGCGAAGATGCGGAAAGAGAAGTGCCTACAGTCGGCCCGGTGGTGCGAGTCCACTTTGCTATGAGTCTGACATCTCAGATACTGCTGCGAGAAATTATTCGAAGACGGGAAGGATTTCTCGATGAGAATCAAACCATTGGTCTGGTTTTTATTTCTAGCTATGTTATGTTCTCATGTGAGTCTGATGTGAGTAATGCTCAAAAGGTCTTTTTGGAGTTAGGCAGTTAACGATGAAACATTCAACAATTATTCTCCTTCTCCTATTTGTCTTCACTTCCTGCGGTACTGTACGAACAAAGCCGAAGTATCTAGGGAAGGATATCCCTCTTGCACAAAGTGAAAAAGGGAAGCGTGCCGTTATTCGTCCATTTCTTTATCATGATTTAGAGTTTCAAAAGATATCTACAACTTTACGCCACAATAAGAAGTTTGAAGAAAGTATTCTAAAAGCTTTTAAAGGGACAAAACAATTTTCACACATCACGGTTGAACATTTTAAATCTGACCGCATCGGTTTTGAACGTGAGAACTTTGAGGACAAGGTTGAGCTGATAAAAAAGAATCTTCGTCATTTTGAAAAGACTGAGAAAGCAGACCAATATTTCAATGTGTACGCCTATACTATGCAGAGAGGGTATCATGATGGACAGTATAAGACGCTTCTCGGTGTTCTGCACATACTGTCTCTTGGTCTTATTCCTGCTTACAATGATGAAAGTGTGAGCTTGACGATTGAGGCCTATGATCAGAATGGAAAATTCCTTTATAAGAAAACACGTGAGAACTCTCGAGTCATGTATGCCTGGCTTCCTGCAATTTTTTGGGGAGGAACTTTTGGTGATTTAAATGATGATAAGTCTAGAGATATTCTAGTTGATGGTGCTATTCGAAAGATCATGAGCGAAGTGACCAGTGATATAAAACCTCGAAAGTAATTACAATTAAAGCACCAATCTCTAATTTTATCTTTTTCCCCTAAATGCTATAATTGTTTGTGCATCATCATTCGGATTCATATGAAAAAAATACTTGTATTAGGAATTAGTGGCGCGGGCAAGACAACTTTTTCAACGCAACTATCTCAAAAACTCAATCTACCATTAGTACACTTGGATCAACACTACTGGAATCCCAATTGGGTAGACACTCCACGCGACTTGTGGAGAGAGAAAGTTGCGCATTTAGTTGATCAAGATGAATGGGTGATGGACGGGAATTTTGCAGGGTCACTTGATATTAGAGTCCCTCAGGCCGACACCATTTTTATTTTAGAATATAACCGCTATCTCGCAATTTATAGAGCACTTAAACGCTCACTTTTGAGTTATGGGAAAACTCGGTTTGATATGGGCAAGGAATGTCCTGAGAGAATTGATTTTGATTTCTTAAGATACATTTGGAGCTTCAATAAAACACATCGACCAAAAGTGAATGAAGCGATTCAACTGTACGGTGAAGGGAAAACTATTTTTCGCTTCAAGTCACCGCGTAAGCTGAAGAGGTTCCTTGGCTCATTGTGATTCAAAGCCTCTCTCTGAGGAGAATGTTGTCGTTCTCTAGGCTGGAAGTTGACAGTTTGACTCGCCACATCCACCATTGACCCTGTGAAGCTTGTAGTTCTTTGGCCTCACTTCATTTGGATTTTCTAAAATTAGCCGTTTAATTTAAAAGTAAATCTTTCTTAAAGATTTTCACGAACACATGTGTCATTTATCGCAAAAAAGTATTGGAGAATTCATGTTGCGTAGCTGTTTTATCTTATCTGTGTTGTTTGTCCTAAATTCTTGTTCTAGCACCGCTGTAACCAAAGCGGACTTAATGGCAAGTTGTAATAATGATAATGCTGTAGACTGTTATAAGCTTGGTGACAAGCTCTTCGTTGAAGAGAAATATGACGAGGCCATGAAATATTATTTAAAGTCATGTGAATTAAAAAATGGGATGGGATGTTCAAAGTTGGGAGCTACTCATTACATTGATGGCAATGAAGAAAAGTTTCATAAGTATATCTCAATGGGATGTGAGCTTAATGATGCGAAGGGATGTTTAACCTATGGGTTAGATCGATTAGAAAATGAGGAAAATAACCTTGCCGAAACATCTTTGAAGAAATCATGTGAACTGAAGAATGGCGAAGGTTGTTTCAATTATGCTGTCGTCTTGAAGGACATTAAGAAAGATGAACGAAATGACCAATACTTTCTTGAAGCCTGCAAGTTAAATCATGCAAGAGGATGTTTTGCTCACGCAATAAACCTCTTAAATTCCGACAAAATGGATGACGCAATCGTGTTTTATAAGAAGGCATGTGAACTCAAAGATGGAGAAGGGTGCCGAAAAGCGGGACTCCTAATTAGTTTAAAATCATCGAGAAAAAAGAACAAAGAATATGTTAAAGCAGGTAAGTATTTGCAATTTGAAAAACCTGATGATGAGGCTGTAGAGCTATATCGTAAAGGATGTGGGCATGATGATGGCAATTCCTGCTGGAAATATGGCTTTAGTCTTTTTATGATGAGCGGTAATGTTGACGAATACGAAAAGGTCTTCAAAAAATCTTGTGAACTGAACTACAGTCAGGGGTGCTGGAGCTACGCTGGTGTTTTGAAGCAAACAGGAAAAGCTAAGGACGCTGAACATTTTGTAAAGTTATCTTGTGAACTTGGCTTTGATTTTGCGTGTCGGTCGATGGAGCAGTAAATTTGTCAGTTGAATCGTGACGGTCAGTAAAGGAAATCGTATGGGAATTGCTAATGTCTACTGTAAGGGATTTCGAAAGAAAAGTAAGGATGATTTTATTTACGTTGAAGACAGAACTCCCATTCTGCCTAAATATTGCAGTATAATTAGTTTATTGCTACCGAAATCGGGTAGTTTGAAATCATGGCTTGATATTAATCTATTGTGAAACGATATTCTTCTCAAGAGATCATTTCTTGGAGGTAAATATGACTCAGCTTAATATTAAAAATCTTATCGCGAACGTTAAAGAACTACTTCGAAAGAGAGAGATGACGTACTCTGACTTGGCCAAGGAAATCGGCATGAGTGAATCTGGAGTGCAGAAGGTCTTCTCTGGTGATGATATCTCGATGAGTCGTCTGTTACAGATTTGCGACGCTGTAGGAGTATCGCTCGGTGCCATTGTCGATCAAGCAGAAACGCTAACTTCAAATGAAATTAATTTCGATAGTGAACAGGAAAAGTTCTTCTTAGATAATCCAAACTTCTTTGACTTTTACTGGGCACTTTCAAGTAATCAATTTAACCCTGCGGTAGTCCAAGAGAAGTATGGACTAGATGATCTCTCTCTACAAAAATATCTATTAAAGCTTGATAAGCTTGGTGTTATTGAACTTCATGAAAACAATAGAATAAAGTTTGAAAAGGTGAATGCCAGTTACTGGCTCAATGAAAGTCATCTTGCGAAAAAAATGATAGGGCGCTATCAGGTGGAGTTTGTGAAAGACTCTCTTAGAAGGGAGCAGGGATGTTACAACTCGATGTTTGAAGTTCCAATGACTCCGGAACTTCAGAAGGAACTCTTCAACGCATTACAAGAGTTGTATAAGAAGTATTTTGAGAAAGCATCCAAAGAACTTCACATAATTGGGAAAAACAAGACAAACCGTGTCTGCACTACGATTACTGTTGGTGTGAATCAGGAAGACTATTTAAATATTCCAAACTTATAGATAAATCGCGCCCTGCCTAATGAAAGGAACCATGACAGATCGAATGTTAAAGATGAAAGATAAACTTTTAGAGCACAAGGGGTCCGTTTTAACCTAAGGTGTAGCTGGAGTTGATGAAAAAGAGCTACTGATAAGCTCAATATTCTTCCATCAGAGGCCTAGTTTATCGTGAAATTTAACGACAAGTTGCCGTGATTTCAAATATTCAGACCTTCTTTTATTTATTAAAAGCTAAATGTAGAATTAAAACTAAATTTTCCAGTAAAATAAGATGCTTATGGCGGAAGAAATGGATTTAGTTAAATCTAAATCTAATGTATAATGTAAAAATGGAACAAATAATTGAATCAATAAAAAAAGTGACAGGGTTAAGTTTTAGCTTAGGTGAAGTAATAAGTATGAGATCTGGGGTGAGTGCTCAAAGAGCATATTTGAACCTTGGTAATATGAAGCTCAGCTTTCTCTTTGTAGAGCTTTATGACTCAAGCTTTAATAAAAATTTTAAGGCAATAGTACATCTTAGCGAATATGAGAGAGTGATTGCTTATTCTTCAAGTTTTAGTGTGAAGCAAATTAATAAGCTAAGAAGTAGTGGAGTAGGCTTCTTTGATGATAATGGAAATTATTATATTCCAATGGAAGTAACGTCAGAGAGCAATACTCCATCTTATCGAAAGGCTGATAATGTGAGGTCATCAAGTTTTCAGAATGAGTTTTATCTTGGTTTTATCTTTTTGAAAAACTACGGATTACTAGATGCCCCACAAGTTGATATTGCAGCTATGCTTGGCAAGTCAACGGCCACTGTTAATGTCGCTTTAAAAAAGATGGAAAGTGAAGCTCTGATTGTCAAGACAGAGAGAGGTTATCATCTATCCAATGTTGAAAACTATTTTGACCGTTGGCGAGTTTTGTTCTCTCAATTTAAAGTAAAAAATGAACTTGGGAAATTCAAATCAATGATTTCTTCTGATGAATTAAAGTCCTTGAGCGTTGACGTTTTAAACGATAGCTACTGGGCACTAAGTGGACCTAGAATTGAATCCCTACTCGATAGTGGATATTTAAATAATGCTAATGAAATATCTATCTTTATGGAGACTAAGGGTCAGAAGGCATTATATCGCAATTTAAAACTTGTTCCTAAGTCAGATGGAGATGTTACTCTTTACTCATCACAAATTGACTTACGAGGAGCAGGGCAGTTTGCTCATGAAGTTATAATTTGTGCGGAACTACTCAACTCTAATAATCCAAGGGTTAAGGAAGCAGGGAAGTTGATTTTTGATAAATATTTATCAAAGACAAAGCAGGTTAAGAATGAAAGATTTGGTAGAAAAAATATCTAAAATATTTAATGAAGAAGACGTTAGATTTATTGTTATTGGTGCCCTTGCTAGAGACATTTTCTTTGAAAGCAAAGGTATTAATCTCGATATTGGAACCAAGGATATAGACTTTGCAATTTTTGTAGAGAACTGGGACTTTTTTAATAAAGTAAAAGCTATCTTAAAAGATAAAATGGGGATGGTAGAAGATACTCCACTTTTGAGCTTGCGAAGCTATCTTGGAGCGATGTCGCTCATGAGGCTAAAGCTTTTTTTAATAAGTAACTTTATTCTCTTCTCGCGACTACACCTGTAGTCGAAATCCTACTTCCTATTACAAATGAGCTTATCCTACGCATTCATGAAATTGTTTCTAAGAATACTCTTGAGGGAGATGACGCTAACTTCTGTGGCAAGATCAGGAATGATGCCATCTATGTTGGTAATCATCAAGGTGTAGCACATGAAAAAGTTGCAGAGGTTTTATCAGAAGCTATAACGCTTACAACTGATCACCCTCGTTATCTTCATGGATTAGTAAAAGGAATTCTTCTCCATTACTTTATAGCCTATATCCATCCTTTTTTTGATGGAAACGGTAGAATGGCACTAACGCTTTTTTACTACAAGGCAATGAATCACAATCAAAACTTTGTGGAGCTACTTTCTGTTTCTGCAAATTTAAAAGAGCATGGAAAGAGATATGAAAAGTCCTTTGATCTTGTAAAAGAACACGAACTAGATATTACTTACTTTATCGACTTTTGTCTGGACACTCTTCTTATGTCCTTAGGACGTGTGAAAAGTAAGGTTTCATACTTAATAGACATTACTAAACTGATTGATCATTTGAAGATTAATAAGAACCAAGTTTCATTACTTCAGAGAATGGCGCTTAATAAGTTTAGAGGAATCTCTATTGAGGAGTACGCTGTAATCATCAATCGCTCAAGAGAGATATCTCGAAAGGAGTTGAAGGATCTTCACTCTAAAGGACTCTTGCGTGATGAAAAGAAGGGTAAGAAAACGATTTACTTCGTTGAGAGTAAGGAGCTTAAAAAGCTTGTAGACTCATTAAAATAGCTCGCTTCCACTACTATCTCGTGAAATCAATGTATTACGGCGGAAAGCCACGTCTGAATCGGACGTGGTCGCAACTAATTTATAAATTCTCAGTGTGGTGAGAATTTATCAGCTTTAATGTATGTTCACTGATTTATTCTCACTGTAGTGAGAAATACATTGTGCAATGTCAGGTATGTGCTATAATTCTCATTGTAGTGAGAACGAGGTTTTTATGAAACAAATTATCAAAAATGAACAAGAGCTTGCAAAAGCTATCAAAGATAGAAGAAAAGAGATGGGAATAACTCAAAAGGAGCTGGCCCAGGTTTGTGACCTTTCCCATAACGGAATTAGTCGAATTGAAGTTGCTGACTCTGATATAAAGCTTTCAACGCTTTTAAAAATGGGAAAATTTCTGCGCTATAAAATTGTTCTAGAGATGGATGAGTAGTAATGAAAAATCTGTATGTTTATTTTGAAGATCATTTAATTGGAAAGCTCATTAGGGATGACGATCTTATGCACTCATTTCAGTACGATGAGGGGTGGCTTAAGTCTCCTGATAATTTCCAGTTGAGCTTAGCTCTTCCTCTTCAGTCTGAACCTTTTGGCAATAAACTTACTCTTTCGTTTTTTGAAAACTTACTTCCAGAAGGTGAGGTAAGGCAAGTCCTTGGAAAGGACTATAATATAAAGAGTTCATTTGAATTTTTAAAAGAGTTTGGAAAGGACTGTGCCGGCGCAATTATAATCTCTCCTGATAATACCTCTCCTTTCAATAGATCGAAGCAGGGGAAAACTGAAATAAAAATGAGTGAAGTGTATAAGGCCATAGAGAATAAGAGATCAGTAGCAGAAGTAATCTCTCAAATGGACTCAGGTTATCTATCTCTTGCGGGGGCTCAAGACAAGTTTCCTGCAATTTTTAGCAATGGAAAATTATTTTTACCAACTCATGGAGCACCGACTACTCACATCGTAAAAGTTCCTATTTGGAGAATGGGAGTTAAGGAGTCTGTATATAACGAACTTTACTGCATGAAGCTTGCTCGTGCTGTTGGGCTAAGCGTACCAGAATGTTTTGTGCTAGAGGAAGATAATCATCCTCTTTTTATTGTAGAGAGATACGATAGAGAAATTGACGATGATAGAAGTGCTCATCGATTACACCAGCAAGATTTTTGTCAAGCTCAAGGAATTGTAAGTGATGAAAAGTATGAGGGAAAAGGTGGGCCAACAATTAAAGATAACTATGAGTTGATTAGGGGGAATGTATCTATAAAAACAGTTCTACCGTCAACTTTTGCTCTTCTTGACTGGGTCTGCTTTAACCTTCTAATTGGCAACAACGATAGTCACTCTAAGAACATCTCTCTTTTACTAAGGGGAGATAAAACAGAGCTCGCTCCCTTTTATGACCTTTTATGTACTGCGATCTATCCAAAACTTAAAAGGCAATTTTCTTTTATGATTGGTGAGAGAAACGATTCATCAAGAATTGGAAAGAATCAACTTGAACTTCTCGAAGTGGAACTCGGTCTCAAAAAGGGAACCATGACAGATCG
This sequence comes from Bacteriovoracaceae bacterium, assembly GCA_965140515.1. Taxonomy (GTDB): domain Bacteria; phylum Bdellovibrionota; class Bacteriovoracia; order Bacteriovoracales; family Bacteriovoracaceae; genus JAGLCH01. Next base: position 1,209,543 of record OZ223251.1, read on the forward strand.
AATGCTAAAGATGAAAGATAAGCTTTTAGAGCACAAAGATATTGTTGTTAGCGAACTAAAAGAGCTTCATCCCAAGATGAAAATAGGAAAGAGGATTTCTGATCTGATTGGAGATCGTTGTAAAGCGCTTGCAAGGCAGGGAGTTAAGTAGATGCAAAAACCGAATTTTGATTTATTAGACACATCCACAGAATATGACAATTCAACACCAAGTGTTAAGATCCATTGTTATAACAACTATACATCACAAAAACTGTAGCTGTGTTCTCTGAGTATTCAAAGTTGCTGATACAGTCATGATTAAAAACTTGTGAATTTTTTTTAAAAAATGTGTGCTGCTCGTCCTCTAATCTCAACCTGTATTTCTTGTCTAGAGTAGAGGATAAGCAGAGCATTCTTAAAAAACTATCACTCTTTAATCAATACGCACGATATTTCGTCCCCTTGATTTCCCATTTAACATTAAATCTACAACGTCAGAGACTTCTTCAAGAGTGATTTCATTAACAACTTTATCAAGGTTATCAAGCTTCCACTCGCTCGCAATTTTACTCCATGTTTCCTTCTTCAATTCAACAGGTAGTTCCACTGAGTCAATTCCAATCAGGTTAACTCCCCGTAGGATAAATGGAAAAACAGTAATGGGAACATCAACACTTTGAGTTAGACCACAAGTCGTTACTGTTCCTTGATAGCTGATAGACTTAATCGCTGTCGCAAGAATATTTCCTCCAACGGTATCGATTGCACCTGCAAATTGGGCCTTAAGCATTGGTCTACCACTGGTGTCATCGGCCTGCTCTCTGCTAATGATGTTGTCAGCACCCAATGATTTTAGGAATTCAGATCGATCATCCAATCCGGTTACGGCCGTGACCGTATAACCTGCCTTCTTAAGGATTGAAACAGAGATAGAGCCAACCCCACCACTTGCTCCAGTAACCAGTATCTCTCCCTTATCTGGAGTCACACCGTGCTTAACAAGCTCAAGAACAGATAGTGCCGCGGTGAAGCCCGCAGTTCCGTAGGTCATTGCTTCGCGCATCGTTAGGTTTTCAGGAAGGGGAACAACCCATTTTGCTGGAACTCTTATATACTGACTTAAACCACCACTTGTATTCATCCCAAGATCATAACCTGTTACAATAACTTTCGTTCCGATCTTGAATTCAGATGAACTTGATTCTTCTACAATTCCTGCGGCATCAACACCTGGAGTGTGGGGATACTTCCTTGTTACTCCTTTATTGCCGATACAACTTAGGGCGTCCTTATAGTTAAGAGAAGAGTAGTGAACACGTATTAGAACATCTCCCTCTGGAAGCGATTCAATATCGCGCTCAACAATCTCTCTTGTGTATTCATTATTTTCATTTTCTGTCACATATAACGATTTAAATTTCATTTTTACCTCTTTGTTGGAATTTTTAAATTCTTCCTGTATTATACTTTTACGGTGTATTTTAAGCAAGTAGACACCTTTTTGTAATATACACACCAAAAGGAAACTATCGATGAACATTGAGATAAATAGCAAAACTTATGGATGTCCTGTTGAAGTTGCGATGGAAAAAATAGCGGGAAAGTGGAAAATCTTAATTATTTGGCACTTGCTAAGAAAGACCAGACGGTTTGGTGAATTGCGACGGAAAATTCCTGGGGTTACGCAGAAAATGCTTACTCAGCAGTTAAGAGAGCTGGAAGCGGATGAAATAGTCAATCGAAAGGTCTACCCAGAGGTTCCACCAAAGGTAGAGTATTCACTTACAAGCGACGGCCAATCTTTGGGGCCTGTACTAATGCATCTTTTAAAATGGGGAAATGATTACGCAAAGAAATATGGAAAGACAGACTATAAAATGCCATCAGATTCCAAGTAGTTGAAGCGCTGTTCGAAAAAATAATTATTTATGTATCATTGCGCTTATAGCTGTGATAATCTCCGGTCCAGTTAAGTTTTTGTTTCATTATTTTATTTTTTTGTTTTTTTGTTTTTCAACTTTAAGTCTAATTTAAAATCAACAGTAAAATTTTTAAGTAAAGATAGAGCTGCAGACCGTGCAATTTGCTTGGTTTGCGTTCCTTGCGGCTATGGTTGTTCAAAAGGGGCGAGTACTCAAATCAAAAGAAGTATTGTTATGAAGAAAAAGATTAGTTGGAAAAACAAAACAGTCAAAAAGGAATACCTTGAGGCGTTAAAAAGCGATGTTAGTCAAGAGGCCATTTCTTATAACAAAGATCAGAATTATGATATAGGCGATTATATCAATCACTTCAAATTTGGTTTCGGATTCATTCAAAGAATAATTAGTCATACAAAAATAGAAGTCTTCTTTGAAGACTCAGAAAAAGTATTATTACAAAACTGGCACTAACGCTAGGTGAAATGAAAGGATAGCTACTATCCTTTTCTTTTCGAGATGTAAAAAAAGAAGTATGAGACGACTTCGGTAGAAATAATAAGAAACTATGCATTAATGCGTAATTAGAAAGTTAATAAAAAGACGATTTATCATCCTTATTTATTCTAAGCATCTTTATTGAAAAATAAATAAGGAGTAACTATGAGTTTTTCATTTAATCAATTATCACAAGAAATATATTCGTCGCTAAGTCAGCTGGGGTACTCAGAACCAACAGAGATTCAGAATGAAGCGATACCAGTACTTTTAGGTAAAAAAACTGACCTTGTTGGGCAAGCGCAAACTGGTACCGGGAAAACGGCAGCATTCTGTATTCCCCTCTTAGAAAAAATAGACTTCGATGAAAAGGGAGTTCAGGCCGTAATCTTAAGCCCTACAAGAGAACTCGCAAACCAAATCTTCGAAGAAATTAAAAAGTTTGGATCCCTTACCCCTCTAAAGGCCGCACTGGTATATGGTGGAGTTGGGTATCGCGATCAAATTAGAGACATAAAAAGTGCTCATGTAGTTATTGCAACACCAGGACGAGCGATAGACTTAATGAATAAAGGTAAACTTCCCCTTGATTGTTGTCGCTATTTCATCATCGACGAAGCTGATGAAATGCTTAAAATGGGATTCATTGATGACGTGGATTGCCTTCTAGATAACATGCCTCGCTCTGCTTCTAAGTGGATGTTTTCAGCAACAATGCCGAAAGAAATTGTTAATATCATGGAGCAAAAACTTAATAATCCAATTGTCATAAGAGTTAAGAAAAGCACCTTGTCTAATAAAAGTGTTTCTCAAAGCTATACTTGTTTGAAGAGAAAAGATTTTTTTAATGCTCTTAAAGCAATTCTTTTAACTGAAGAAGAGTTTTATGGCATTGTATTTTGTGAGACAAGAGAGGAAACAAAGACTCTTTGTCAGAAGCTTACTAGTATTGGGCAAAGAGCGACTGCAATTCATGGTGAGTTAAATCAAAATCAAAGAGACCTCGCAATGAATCAATTCAAGTCAAGAAGCGCAAACATACTTGTTTGTACTGATGTTGCGGCCAGAGGAATTGATGTTCGCCAAGTTACTCACGTTATCAATATGGGACTTCCGAGACAAATCGATTCTTATGTCCACCGCATTGGTCGGACAGGACGAGCTGGAGCCGCAGGGAAGGCCATTACTTTCATCTCTCCAGGAGAGAAAGGAAGCTTAAGAGCAGTTGAAAGACTTATTAATGACAAGCTTGAAGTTTTCACTCTTCCAAATGCAAACTCGTCGAAGAAGAGTATGGTTTGTGCTGAAATTGGAAAAATGGAAGCATTAAAGAATGCTATTGTTCAACGTAAGCAGGGGTTTCTTGTTGATGATACATTCGAAACGTTTAGTTCTTTCTTCTCTGATTTAAGTAAGGAAGAAGCAATTAAGCTTCTATTTTCTTATCAGTTTAATTCTGGATTTAAAAATATTGATGAAGTTATTGATCATCTAAATAGTTGCGTTGTGACAGATGCCTACCCCTCAAGAAAGCAAATTAAAGGTAGGTCATTTGGAAGAAAGAACTTTCGAACAGGAAAATCTAAAAGAAAGTTTCAGATGTAGGTATTTGAAAATATGCACCTCAATTAGCATGGTGTATGAAGTGCTATTAATCATATTATGAAGTTACTATATGTATAGAGAAATGGAGGAATTATGGAAACTGGAAAAGTGAAATTTTTTAATGATGCAAAAGGCTTTGGATTTATAACACCTGATAATGGTGGAAGTGATATATTTGTTCACGTTTCAGCTGTTGCAAGTGGAACATTGTCTGACGGTGAGAGTGTCACTTATGAGATTGGTGTTGGGAACAAGGGCCCATGCGCTGTGAACGTAAAAAACGTCTAATCGAAGAGATACATTAATAATCATTCTCTCTTTCAATTCTTCTCATAAGCGGAATATTTGAAAGAGAGTTGAATAAACTGTAGTAAGCTTTTAGTTTTTACTTATACTGCGCGTACATCGCCATCAAGTTCTTATCTACATCAAGAAAGAATTGAAACTCCCCACAGTTTTCACCTGTTGAGAGTCTTTCTCCAATCAGCTCCACTCCAAGTGTTTTAAGCATATTGATGCTATCATCGAGATTATCAACTGTGATATATAATGTCGGTGAATCGCTCTGCACTTTAGTTCCTTGCAAGGGCCTGAGACCGCCGATAAAGTTATCTCCCACTTTGATCAGAGTGTAATCATCTCGGTCCTCGATAAACTTCCATCCAAATAATTCACCGTAAAATTCTTTTCCCTTGCCGAGGTCGGTTACAGGAATGTCGAACCACGATGCTTTTCCAATTTCTAACTTTTGATCTATTTTTTACTCCTTGGTATGTAGTGTAAAATCACTATATTGAAATATGTGACACTGTATGGCATATTTAATTGATGAATAGAGGAAGCTTAAAAGATAAAAGTGAACGTCGTGACCGAATTTTGGGAATTCTAAGAGCAGAGGAAATTTGCACGTCTGGACAACTTTGTCAGATGCTTGATGTGAGTCTTCGCACCGTAATGCGCGATATTCAAGAACTACGTGATAACGGTTACCCCATAGAATCAGACCGAGGAAGAGGTGGAGGCCTACGACTTATCGATCGCTTTGGAATGGAGAAACTCAACCTCAATCACAGTGAAGTGATCGATATGTTGATCTCTTTTGCTATCACAGAGAAACTCAATCCTCCGCTTTTGGGCAAAAATTTGAAGTCAATTAGGCAAAAGATTTCCCAATCCTTTCCTCCTCACCAGCGAGGAGTAATTCGTGATCTTCGCAAGCGTATTTTTATGGGAACTCCTGCTTCAGAAGCTGTGCTTTCTGCTTACACTCCTCCGAGCGATAAAATTACTTCTGTCATTAACGACAGTTTTTTTAATAAATTTATCATTGAGATTGAGTACTTCTCAGGTAAAGAGGAGTTAACGACAAGACAAGTCGAACCTAGCTTTATACTTCTTAGTTGGCCTGTGTGGTACTTAATGGGGTGGGATTACCTGCGTCAAGATTATCGCGTGTTTCGCATAGATCGAATTTCAAAGTGTGAAAAACTCGATAAAAAAATACCGCGACGGAGTCACGGCGAGCTTGTTGAGACTTTTAGAGAGTTCTTTGAATATCTTTAATAACTGGCCTACTTAAATGGGGGGGAAGCTAATTATGTCTTTCACTTATATTCAAGAAAAATGTAATTAGTGCTTTAAAAGTGTGTTGTTGTAAAAATCAATGAAAATATCAATGTGATGTTGAAGCATCTTGGGAACTTTTGTTGTTGCCCAGGTCTTTCTGACAAGCCGATTGATATTGTCTCGAAACATGGCACAGGTATGATTTATTACAAAAATCGGATCATATGCTACTTTTTTGAGTTCTCCTTGCCCCGCAACGCAGCTTCGTTCACTTTTATAGGTCTTGTGACTGATGTCGGGAAGGTGATCTTTTAAAATCTGCGGATATGACTTGTGTTCATCACTTCTTACCTCCGCATCTCTTGCAATAGATGGAGCAAGTTTAGCAATAAGATTATTCAAAGTCTCATAGTGGGTACTCTTGCGATAACCATATTTTGCTCTCGATTTTTCGGCCAACAAACCAAATGCTGGAATCTGAGATACTGCCGCCCCAAGTATTTTTCGATTCTTGGAGTCAACAACAATTGAAATCGAAAGCGGCTTAAGCTTTGTATGCTCGACTGAGATTAAGTCATCAAGTTGTATATGAGATATAGGTGATTGCTTAAGCTCCTCAAGCATTTGCGCAGTAGATATTCTTGCCTTCGTCGCCAAGTAGATGAGTTTTCTCTTTACCGTTAAACGATTGACCCCCAAGAGTAATGCTGCCCTACGCATCGAAATTTTTGATGCGAGCAATCCTTTTAGGAGATGATTTTTGTGGCGCTTTTTCTGATAACGTTCAAGTGTAAAGGTTGCACTCGAAAACTTTTTATTACAGGCATTACATTTGTAACGGTTGATTTTTTTGGCATCGCTCTTCCGATAATAGTGACCATCCTTAGTTATTTTCTCGGCATTTTGATAATAATCGCAATGTGGGTTTGGGCAACCAAATGACATGTGAAGGTCAGGTGCATTGTCCTGCCTAAAGTGCGACTTCTATATTGCTGATATTATGGCGCTTCAAAATGGAAAAAAGAACAAAATTGAGTAGAATGATAATATTTAGCAGAATAGTAACAGTTCATTAACCCCATTTTAGTGTGCCAGTTTCTAAGTGTTACTATTCCACCATTCAAGTACTTTTTCATTAGATGCCAAAATATCGTTCATGGTGAAGGCATCCTTTCTCTTTTGTTCTAGGCTTAGGACCTTCTCTCTCTCTTGATGAAACAGTTGGTTCCAACCCTCTCCATGACGTTCATCATAGGTTTGCATCTTTAATATCGATTTAAGATATTTCAGCGCGCCCATAGAGTAGGGGGACAGCGTTGGGAAAATTTCGGTACAAATATTTTTAATAGCGGATGTAAAAGCTCTTTAGGGAGCGCCAGAGGCGAGAGTAGTTTTAATGAGGTTCCGTCATCAACCAGGTTGAGGTTGATTAGGATTTTATTTTCTACAGCAAAGTTAATCAACTTCCCAAGTGAGAAAAGTCCAGGAAGAGTAACTGTCGCTTCAATGGTTAGATGATGATCTTTGTTTTGAGCGACAAGGTTCCTAAGATCTAATATATTTTTCTTCCAGTTTTCCCAGTTGATACCTGTGCGAAGGTACTCAGCATGATTGCCATAAGCATCCATGCTACAACCAATCCAAACCGATTTAAAATGTTTGAGTACATCGCTGTAGAGGTGCTTTTCCTTATAAGTTAAAGTAGAGAGATTGGAGTTATAGAAACAAGTTATTTCTTTGGCAAAATTATTTTGTATTGCCGCATCCATATATTTCCAATGAAAAGATGAAAGGAGTGGTTCTCCTCCTCCCCAATAAACTCGCCTAGTTCGACCTTCAAGTAAGGCCGTCATCATCTTGTTTTTGGCATCTTCACTTTGCTTGTCAGACATCTCAGAATAAATACCGCTTTTGCTTTCTTCTGCTAGTGAAGATGAGTAGAGCTCGCTACACATTCTACATTTCAAGTTGCAAATGTTTGATAACCTGTAATCAAAGTCGATTGGCATCATCGTAGTATGACCATCAGATGAGGTCGAGCTTTGAATCTGTGGAATAAGATCTTTGTATTCTGTCGCAAAGTAATGACTGTGAGTCTCTAGGGAAAATTGGGAACTCGCACAACGACTACACTCTTTAGGGATCTCTCCCGAAAGGATTTGTTTCCTGACTCTTCTAATCCGTTCACCATTCCAAAATGTTTCAAAGTCTGTGTCGTCGTGATCATGGGGATAGCTCGAGTGACAGCAGATTCTATAGCTCCCGCTGGGAACTAAGAAAGAGTGCAGCCATGGGGCCGTGCAGAAAATTGAATCAGTAGTATTTTTCATTTCTCAATCTTATCACAATATCTCTTGACCAAAAATTGGTTGCAAGATGTCCGATATTCACTTCTAATAAGTATATGAAAGTCGCTCTTGTTTCACTACCATTTTGGCCTAATTTTTATCGTCCATTGGGAACGGCATATCTCTCTTCTGCATTACAAGAGGAGGGGATTGAGGTTAAAGTCTTTGATCTTAATGCTGAATTAGCTAGTAAATATAGTCACTTAGGAGAAAAGTCTCCTTGGAACTCTTCATTGATCATGAACAATGAAAATAATAGTTACTTTATCAACGATTCTCTTCCCTTGATCAAGGGTGATATTCGCGCATTCATTGAGATATTAATGCAAGAAAAATTCGACTATGTGGGGTTCTCCATCACCAGTCTTTCTTTTCTTACTACTAACTATGTGGCAAAGCTCATTCGTGTGTTTTCTCCTCAGACCACAGTATTTTGTGGTGGCCCTGAGGTGTACTTCAACAACAAGCTGATTACGGAATGTATCAATAACAGAACTTTTGACATCGCATTTGAAGGTGAGTCTGAAGAGACACTAGTTGAATTTTTTAAGGCAAAGAAAAATGGTACGCCTTGTGAGTTCTTACCAGGAACAATCACTCGAGCTAATTTAGAGAAAAATGAGCGTTCACCGCGTCCATCCCTTGTAAATTACTCAACCTGTGATTCTCTTATAAATGGAAATGTTGAAGTCTTAGAAGAGTTTGTTGATCTAATTATTGAGAATAACGTTAAATGCACCTGGCTCGCTTACTGTCGCGTAGATTCTAACATCGATCTACCGCTGGCAAAGAAAATGTATCTGGCCGGTTGTCGAGAGCTGCAGGTGGGTTACGAAAGTGGCTCTCAACATGTTCTTGACCTGATGAACAAAAGAACGAAGGTCTCTGATGGAGATACCTTTACAAAAAATATCGCCCTTTCAAACATTAAAATCCATGGACTCTTTCTTTTAGGTTTTCCTGGTGAAACTGAACGTGATTTTAGAGATACTTTAAAGTTCATCCATCGCAATCGCTTTTACATCGATAAAATTTCAACTGGTTTTACCCTAGGAATTACTCTTGATTCAATGATTGGAGTCAATCCCAAAAAATATGGTGTTTCAACTAATGAAGATGGCACGATTAAGTACGATGAAAATGGAGAGTGGGTGAGTGATGATCCGCAGACCTCTCCTACGAATCGTTATCAAAGACTTGAAAGTCTCAGACACTATCTTGATGCCTTCTCTCTTAACTGAGGACCAAAAAGGGGAGAGGTCTCTATTGATATCTTTGAGGATAGAGTGAGCTATCTATCAAAGCTTGCTATCAGTGATAAATCTTTTGATAAAAAGTTATACCGATTTATTCTTGTACTGATGAGACTATATTATTCGGTAAGGTTTCATCGCTTTTTACAATTTTTATAATATAAAAACTTGGAGGCCTTATGGCGTTGAGTGAACTAATTAAGAAGTGTCGTTCTTACCGTCGATTTGACGAGACATACAAGATTTCTGAAGAGGTACTCGTTGACGTTATCGACAACGTTCGATTAATCGGATCTGCTAAAAATGCGCAGCCTCTACGCTATATCACTATCAATTCAGAAGAGTTGGTAAACGAACTCACTGCTCTTTCTGCTTGGGCGGGCTATCTGAAAGATTGGAAGGGACCTGAGGTTGGAGAGCGTCCTACTGCATATATCTTTGTGCTAGGAGTGAACAATGATTCATCACTCTTTCAACAAGGGGATGCGGGAATGGCAACACAGACCATTATGCTTGACCTCACTGAGCGCGGACTGGGTGGATGTATTATCGGATCTTTCAATAAAAAAGAGGCGATGAAGCTTCTAGATGTGGATCCTTCTCTAACTCCACTTTACTTAATTGCTCTTGGAAGGCCTGTGGAAGAGGTGGTACTTGAGGAGATGAAGGATGATAACCATCAGTACTGGCGAGATGATAAAGCGGTACATCATGTTCCAAAGAGGGGTCTTTCAGAGATTTTGGTCGATAGAAAGTAGCTCTAATAAGTTGATCATTTCGATCAAATGAGAAATTTGCCTAGATAACTTAATCAAACAGGAAGCTCCGGAAGTGATAAAATACTTTTTATTTTATCCGGAGCTTTTGATGTATATACGTACTGTTCTTTGTCTTTTACTTTTTTCAACTTCAAGCTACGCCCAAATGGCTTCCAGTTCAATATTTCGTGAGATGAGAGCTGAGAATCCTGCGGTGATTTCTTTAAGACCTGCTGCAGTTGTTTCACTTGCGGCATCGATGGACAAAATCAAGAAAGAGAAAAACATTGAAAGCATGTACGGTGCAGGGGCGAAGTCTACTGAAGATATCTCCGTGACTGGTGGTGAACTCTACTGGGGAGGGAAGGGCCCAGGCCTTACCACTGAGCTTTTAGGAGAGGTTGCTTCTGGGCAAAAGAAATCAAAGCTTGAATCCTCCACTGAAAATGTGGATACCTCCAATAATGTTTCAACCAACTACATTAATTTGGGACTGGGCATTGGGCAAAATTTTGGTGTTTCTCTTCGCTACTTAACATATGACTATGCAGAGAAATTTGATGGTTCTTTTGGTGGAGATGCCGTGAGCTTTGACTCAAAATCTGAAGCTGAGATTAAGGCCGTCCGTTTGGGATATAGAACTGGAAAGGCCATGAGCTTTGGAATCTATTACGAACACCTAATTGCAGATATGGACTACGTGATGGATGGTGAGAGCGGAAATAGTAGTACTACATATATGACCGCGGGAGTGGGAATTGGTCACGCTTCAAAGAACTTGCACTACGAGCTCTTTTACGAGCGTCGATTGAAGTCTGAGGATCAAATGGGGAAAACCTATAACCCAGATAAGATTGGGGCCACCTTTGAAGTGAAGTTTGGAACTCTTTCACTTGGCTACACCGGAAGTTATTATCGCGACGGATTTTTTAACCTTGAAGGGATTCTCTATAACAATATGGCCTATGCTAATGCTGCTGAGACTCCAAGGTTTGAGCATGCTTTCAACTTTTCTTTGGGAAGCGATAAAGGCCACTCTATCAGTGGATCTGCATATTATTCAAAGGTCGAATCAGAAGAAGATATTGGTTGGTTAATTACAGATCAAAAATATCCTACGACAATTACTTCGATGGGGCTAAGTGCGAAATATACTTACTCATTTTAATACAGCGCCTTGCTCTCTAGTTCTCTGGGATTTTTTTCTACAGGATTGGCTTAATAGTGTGGCGGCCGATCATTTTCAAGTGAAGTATTGTGATCTCCACCTTTAGTGAGTTGCTCATTTAAGCTCTTGGTCAGCTTCTTAAGCTTATCAATTTCCATTCCTTGCTCGGCAACAATCATATTGAGTTCATTGATCAATTGGTCTTGGTATGAAAACTTCACCTCGAGATCGGTGAGTCTCTTTTCTAAATCGTCCATATATCGGCCTTGTTTATAATTTATTCGATTATATTACGTTTATTTGCTTGGAGATTCAAATCCATGCAAAGCGTGCAGCGATTGCTTACTTTCATTGTTTTATGGATTCGATCGATAGCTGAATATTTACAAATACGCTCACCTTTTCCACAGCAGTACAAACTGAAAGTTCTTGATTCTAATCAATCTTTCTTAGAGTTTGTTGGAAGAATTTGATACTGTATATTTCAATCGTTGTATGAGGTCATAGATGAAAAAGTACTTTAGCTGGTCTAATCTTATATTCTTTGTACTTCTTGCTTTTCTCTTGTGGCAGCGGGTTCCTCTCTATTTAGAGCAGGCAAGGCTTGAGGGGGAAAAGCTCCCTGATACGTTGCAGCTACGAACTCTTGATGGAAAGCTAGAAACTGTAAAACTCACAGGGAAGAAAACTGCATTTGTCTTTTGGGCCACTTGGTGTCCTCCGTGTAAGATTGAACTTGCCCGTTTGAAATCTAGCTGGAGTGAAATCAAAGGAGTTGATCGACTCTACCTGATCTCTATTGATCAAAACTCTGAAGTTGTTCAAAAGTATCTTAATGATTCAAAGATTAGATCCTATATCGACCCTAGCTCATCTTTGATGTCTGTGTTCAAGGCAAGGGGAACACCTACCACTGTGCTTGTGAACAAGGATGGAAGGATTGAGAATGTTTGGACTGGCGCCAATCCTTTCTTTATCAGTCGGATTATAGAGCACCTCGTTCCTTGAGTGAATTACTCCAGAATTTTGCTTAATATATGCCAAATCTAGATTTATTAAGAGTTCTTAACTAATCTCAAAAACATATCATCCCGATAGGTATAGTCTTAAACTCTATATTTATAGGATTGATAATGAACCGAATATTTCTAGCTCTGTTACTTCTGACTTTTCTTTGTTCGGCCCAGGCCAAGCTCGTTCAAATCCTGCACACCAATGACATTCACTCCTACATTGATCACTCTGCACAGGATCCAAATATGGGCGGGTACGCCGCAATTAAGTTTAAGGCCGATGAGCTCAAGCGAGAGGCAAAAGCGAAGGGGATACCAACACTTTTTCTAGATGGAGGAGATTTTTTAGAAGGGAATTTGCTCTACAAGAGTGATAACGGGAAAAACGTTTTCGATATCGTTTCAAGCATGGGATACGATGGAGTGGTGATTGGGAATCACGACTGGTTGATGGGAACGGAAGGACTCGATCAATTAATCGGAAGAGCAAAACCTACTTTTCCCATTTTGGCAGCAAACCTTAGAATCGATGAGAAGTATAAAAACATTAATGAGACCATTACTCCTTACAAAGAATTTGATCTCGATGGAGTGAGGGTTGCGGTACTTGGAATTGCTACTAATAGTCTGTTCTACTCGTGGAGAGTAGAGGATGGGAAAATTAAAATTCCTATTCTGACCACTAACTCTTATGCCAAGAAACTCAAAAAGAAGGGAAATGATTTTATCATTGCCCTCAGTCACTTAGGCCATAACTCAGATCAAAACCTTATTCGCTTCGCTAGAAATATTGATATTGTCGTTGGGGGACATGGGCATGATTTTGTCTCAACTCCAACTGTGAAAAAAAGCTTAGACGGTAAAAACGTTCCAATCCTTCAGGCCGGAGAATATGGAAAAGTGATGGGAAGAATGCTTGTAGATCTGACTCCAGGAAAGCCGCTTAAGGTTGTGAGCTATGAACTTGTCCCAATTTTTAAGAGTGAAGGGGAAGACCAAGAGATCGTAACAATGGTCCAAAAGGCAAAGGATGATCTAGTAAGGGATTATGGCGAAGACTACCTAAATGAGATTCTTGGTTACAGTAAAGTCGACCTCATCAACTCAAATGAAGTGAGAACTCTTTGGGGCGATTTTGTCGCAGATTCATTTAAGGAAGCAATTGATGCTGATGTGGCCATTCACTCACCAAAGTTTACTCAAGAAAATATCAAAGCGGGCCCAATTACTCGCTACGATATTATGAAGTCTTATCCTCGCTTTTTCGAACTAGATCGTGACCAAGGAAGCTCTCTTTATTCCGGTATGGTGAAAGGATGGCTTTTGAAACTTATTTTAAATGTCACTGTTAACAGTGGGTATCCTCTTCATTTTTCAGGCGTAAAGTTTGAGCTCAATAAAGGGCCATTCAGTCTTCACTATATTAAGAATGTGAAAGTGAATGGAAAGAGACTAAAGCGTTTTAAGTCCTATCAACTTGTGGTGCCAGAGGTTGCGGCAAGAGGTGGTCTAGGTGTTACAAGTCTTTTAAAGATCTTCTTTAAGCATATCGTCGATGAACAAATATCCGTGTGGTCTGCGATCGAGCAAAAAATTGTGAGAACTGGTGTGATCGAAGAGAAGAGATCATCTTATGGGATGATGGTTCCTGCTAAGGATTGAGACCTCCCTTTGCACATTTTACGAACTGCTTGGCGTTTTGACAGTCTATCAGTGAAGTCGCAGCAAATGTTGCATTTGAAATTGATGATGACTCTTCTCCATATGTATCTGTGAGCTTAGGGTAAAGTTCTTTTGGATCTTTTTTTCCAAACAGTTTTCCCCCTACAACAATCATTTGTTCACTCTTCCAAGATAGTGGCCAGAGGTAGATGCTCTCATCTATTCCTCGCTGCTTGCGGGCCGATGCTATAAAAATTGGAGTCTGAAAATTTGGAAAGGGATTGATATTCTTTTTTAAAGGTAGCAATACGGAAGTGATGACAAATTTAGAATTGTTTTTTTCAATATTCTTTAAGGCCTTGTCCCAGTATTCGATTTTCTGATTGGCCCCAAGATCAAAGACAATATAGGCATTGATTTCAATCTCTTCTTTTAGTTTCTTTGGTAGGACCTTTAGAAATGATTCTAAAACTCGTTGCCCATGAAGACGTCTCATATTGCTTGTTTTACAGTAGTTAAAATTTGATTCTGTCGTATCTATGATTTTTACTTTTACATCTTTTGGGATTCGATTCATACAAAAACCAGTATCAATGATCGATACAACTGTTTTGGCATAGAGTAGTGGGGTAAAGAAAAGAGGGACTAGCGTCCCTCCTACTATAATTAATCTAAAGATAGTTTTCATTGTCTTAGAATATACTGTCTGAACCCGGTTTAAAAGGGGTATAGATATGATTCTTGTAAAATGCTTTTCTCCAAAAATCTTCACTAAACGCTTTTAGCTTTTTGATCGCCGGATCACGTCCATCTTTTGCCACTCCAACGGCCTTGCTGGCAATTTTACTTAGAATGTCATCGCTGATGTCATCGAAGTACTTCATCGCATTTTCTACTGCGTAGTAGTTTTGGTAACCCGCTATAAGTCCTGAAGAATTGCTACTGTTAAAGGTTTTAGATTTCAGGTAGTTCTTCACTCTGTGAAGTTCAAGAGAATTACCATCTTCAATCATTTTGTACCACTTCTTGTCGCGAAGGCTAAAGAAGCCTTTCTTTGACTTGTCGTAAGCGATATTGATTGTTCCAAGCTCTAGGATTGTCATGATATGAAGCGCTGAAACCAGTGATGATTGTTCAAGAGACTCATTGAAGTATTCTGACTCAGGGATCTCTCTTTCAATCTTAGCAAGAAGCTCTGTTGCATTAAGTGTAAGGTTTTTTGCTAGATTTAGTTCATCATCAAAACCATTCACTCTTGATTCAAGTGCAATGGTTGCCCCTGATTTTAGCGCTGAATTTCTGTGTGGGTTTGATGTTGAAATGTTTCTATCTCTCATCCCCTTGATACTGAAACGCTTAGTGAAATCATCTTTAAAGTCTCCCATTTCTGTAACACATGGAAGAACTGTTTTACTATCATTCAGTGGAAGCAGAACAAGCTTCTTTGACGACTTGATGATTGCTGATAGTGATCTCGAAGTTGAGCAGTTCCCATTTTCAACGATCATGGCCACTCTGTTGTGAAGTGGGGCCGTTAGAGCTTTTGCATTCTTTGTTTTAAGAGAAAGGTCTAGTACTGATACTTCAGCAATTCCTCCCAGCTGATTTACTACAGACATTAGTCCTTCGCGATCAGTGTCAGAGTTCGCCACAAGTACTGGTGTCCCTTTCTTATCGAAGAAAGGCGCTTTTGTAACAAAAGTCATTGGAGAGTTAAGAACACCTAGAAGAACTCCATTTTTAAGAATCTTTGCTGAGATTGATAGTGGAGTATAGATGTCTGATGGGTTGCTTACGAGAATACTTGCTCCCGTAAGATTTAAGCTTTTATCAAGTTTTGAGATGCTAGCGAACTGCTTGTTGATTACATTATCACCCTCTGCGCTTAGCTCAACTGTAAGCTCGCCTTCGTAAGCTCTTTTAGAATTATTGCTAACAGAAAGTGTTAGGGCGTTGCGCTCATCAATGATAACAGTTGATGCAGTTTTAAGACCGCTTAAACTCAATGGGTAGTTTACCGCTACAACTTTGTAATCTCCATCTAGAAGAACTCCGTTTGAAGCGCTATCGAAGTGGCGGCCTACGATATCAAGGTCACTTGAAAGTGGTTTTACAAGCGCAAGTCCAATTTCTTCTCTTGAGCCAATTCTCGCACTTGATTCAACATTTCCGAGTGCCGCGCCTTTAACTGTAACAACACTCTTTGGTGCGATTGATGGTAGTGCGTATTCTTGTCCCGAAGTAAGCATTACCTTAACATCAGTTGCAGGTTTGTCTCCAAAGTTTGTGATTACAACACTGTGAACCGTTGTTTCACTTGGTTGGAAGATCCCATCAAACTTTGCGATACCATTGATTCCAGAGTCAGAAATTGTTGAACTATTAAATTGAAGAACAGGATTGCTTTTATAGATGCTATTAACTTGATCAAATCTGATCTTTGCAAATTTTTCAGTTTGTTCACCAATGTATTTCTCAAAAGTGTTTTGCTCGGACTCTTCATAGTTTGCGAGACGAATCTCTTCGTACTTTTCGCTGTAAGCAGAATTCTTAGCATTCTTGTATGCTACAACGTACTCTGCGCTATCTGTTTCTGGCGCTTGTGAGAATTTACTGAAGTATAATTTTCTGTAATATTCTTCGTTTCTTTCAAAAGATGCATCATATCCCTTTCTATATCCAACACGTTTTCCGCTATCGTATGAGTCGCGGTAGTACTTTGAAAGGTATGTGTTAAATGAGTTGCTGTAGCTGTTGTCATAGGATTCTTGGTAATATTCATTGATGTTAGAGCGGAATGTGTCTCTTGATAGCTCTTCATAACGATACTCATATCCATCGCGGTAAGCTTTGCGTTGAAGGTCATTTGAAAAGTATGGAGTACTTGAGGTGTAAGCACTATGCTTTGGCCCTGGATATGATGGAGTAGAGAACTCAAAGATTGAAGCAAATGATCCAAGAGTTACAACTTCATTAAGATTTGATTTCTCATGCTGGTCTACGGCCTTCTTTTCCCCTTGTGGGGTTCCGTTACGCTTACCAACTACTTCTGATCTTTTAAGACCGGCCACTTGCCCTTGTTTTACACCAACAACTTTTGCGTCAGAGCTGATTGCCATTGCTATTCCATCTGATGTTCCGTTTTGGCGGCCAGCATATGTGTTACCTTGGTTTGTCCCAATCTTGATCCCACTTCTTTCGCCATCAACTTCGCCGGTTCTTTCACCTTCAGACTGTCCGTCGCTGAAACCTGTTTCGTATTCTCTTTTTTGACCTCGAGTTGTTCCAGCGATTTTTCCGTCTTCGCTACCATCCTCATCCCCTTCTTCTGCGCCGATATGACGAGCTAAACGATTTCCGTCATATTCCCCATCAGTAGAACCTTTACTCGCTCCACTTCTGTTCGCTCTTAGGATTAGATCAACAAGTTCTCTGCGGTAATCGTTTTTTCTGTTTTCAATTCTTGCTAATTTGTTTTTAGATTCTCTTAGCTCATCTTGTGATTTGTCTAAATCACTTTTGGCAGCATCAACCACATGTTTTTTATTAGACATCTCACTTCTAAGAGTAAGGATTTTTTTATTGTGAGTTTCTTTTTCTGATTTCTTGCTTTCGATTCTGGTTTTGATTTTTTCGATAGCGTTTTGGAGTCTTTGCTTATCTTCATCTGTTGTCGCTGCTTCCAGTCGACTCTTTTGCTCTTTTAAGTTGGTTCGGAGTTTTTCAATTGCTGAGTCACAGTTTTCGATTCCCTTCTTATGCTCTGTAACTTCTGATTTTAGCTGCTCTAGTGCTCTCTCTGCTGCTTTAAATTTTTCTTCTGACCTCTCTGTGTCTCTCTTGGCTATTTTTACCTGCCTTTCCGCGGAGTCGACGTCGCTTTTTAGGCTTCTCAACCTGTAATCATCGTCTAGCCTAAAACTTTGATTACCCACATACCCATTGATTGAGGCGTAGAGACTTGATGAGATTCCTACTGTCATTAAAAGAGCTACTAGTTTTGCCATCCGATAATAAGCTTTCATTTTTCTCCCTTACTTCACCACTTATGGCCATATCGCACCAAAAAATAGTGCCAATGTGGCCACATTAGTCATTTTGTAACCAGATTTCCTATCTGATTTCTTTATTTACTTATTACAAAGCAAGATGAGTGCCAAGGTTATTGTGCAGTGCGTGAATTTTTTTCTTAGCGATACTTCTTAAGGAGCGTTTCAAAAAGATTTTCTTGATAGATTTGATCGATCTCCTTTTTTATTTTCATCTTTAGTTTGAGTGGCATCGCCTTATTTACGATGATCCATTGCTGATTTCTATTTGGAATTACTATAGGAGTCCCGAAGTTGCGGGGGCTTAGTCCTAGTTTTTTGACCCAATAATAATATGCAGGAGCAGAAAAGATCCCTGCAGAAAGGTTTGGATTTGAAAAAAGCTGTTTTACCATTTCTCGATAATCACTCACTCGAGTGATTGTTATATTGAGACTATCAAGTGCGGGATAAGAAGCGCCATGGTGATGAGCGATGCTTTTATTTGCCAGATCATTGATTGATGCTATTTGGAGATCTCTTTTAGGGACAAGGATGACAGAGACATCATGTTGAACTGTAAGTTTCTCTCCCGCTTCTAGGGCATCTTTATGGGGCTGCGAAGAAATGAGGTCTAAATCACCATTTTTAAGCATCTTAAACATTCTTTTAAATGGAAGTATTTGATTCGTGAATTTAAGACCTGATCGTTTTCCAATTTCTTCATTCATTTCATAGATGATTCCATGTTTCTTATGTGAACCGTCCTCCCAACCATATGGTGGAAGATCCATGGTTCCAATTCGAAGAGTCTTCTCCGCTTGGACAGATAAACTAAACAGAAGCAGAAGTAGGAATACTAAAGATTTCGGCATAGCTGCTTTTCTGTATTTTTAGGAGATTTATTGAGTAAAGATTTTATTAACAATAACCTATTAGAATTGGTCACTACTTTTGTTAACTGCAGTCTGGAACTACATTTTGTTAGGTAATAGTGGTAAAATTTAATTTATGAATTCAGTTAAAGAGATTTTTAGATTTGTTTTAAGTCGCAAGAAGTACTTTTTACTTCCCATCATCTTTGCCCTTCTACTTATTGGTGGCATAACTGTTGTCGGTCAGGGATCGATAATTGCCCCTTTTGTTTATTCCATTTTTTAAGATGCCGAAGAAAGCGCAGATTCTCATTATTGCTATCAATACAGTGATTCTACTCGTGGGAATTGAAATCTGTTTTCGCATTTTTGAAAACCCTATTCAGAACAAGGAACCGAAGTCCCAAATAGATGAGCTGAGTAGCATTCTTCCAATTCCAAATAGTGAGGTTACACATAAGCACTTGTCTGAATTAGGGGAGAGGGAGATCCATTGGAGAATTAATTCTTTGGGGTTCAGGGGGCCTGAGTTTAATATTGATAATTCAGAAATAAGGGTTGCGGTTTATGGTGACTCAAATATCAGTGGATTATTTTCAACCTATAAGGATACCTTCTGTGCTCAGCTACAGAGCTATCTCAATAAATATTCTGCTGGTAAAAAGTTTCGAGTAATCAACGCTGGTGTTGAGGGATTTGGCCCAGATCAAAGTTTTCTCCGTTATCTTAAAGAACGAGACACTATTAAACCCGATATTGTCCTTCTTCATCTTTTTGCTGAGAATGACTTTGGAGATATCATTCGCAATCGTCTGTTTCAGGTGAGTGATGATCAATCTCTTGAGATGGCACCACTATCAGATAAAAAAGATCCTGCCCTCGATAACTACTACAAGAGTAGAGAGAGTCTTTTTCAAAAATCAGCTGCTGTTCGCGTACTTGGCAATTGGGCATACGAGAAAATTTTAAAGGCAAGAAATCGTGAAAGGCTTTTAAAGCTCAACTACGATAAGGATACTAATATGCTATTATCCGGATTGTTTGATGAGTATAAGGTCTATGAGGAAAATGCGCCGAAGGTCTTTTCGCAATTCGATGACTCTTATGATTTAGATATGGTTATTTTTCCCGACCTTCCCTCAACGGTAGAGAAAAAGAAGCTAATGGGACTTATTCTTGATGCATTTAGAAGAGAGACTACAAACCATGGAGAAACTCTTTATGCCATGATCCAGCCTTCTATTTATGACCTTGTTCACTTCTACAGCTTTGAGCAACTAAAGAATTACCGAAAGTCGGGACTTGCTGATATTTTCTCTGACCTTGCCAATGAAAATCGAATTCCTGCACATAACCTGTTCCCTCTTTTTGAGAAGAGTAAACCCGAAGATCTATTTTTTAAACAGTATGATGCTCACTGGAATGAGCTGGGTCAAAGTATTGCTGCCAAGTCCATGGGACAGTTTATTCTTGAAAGATATTCTTTTTAGTTAGATCAATGTTCTTTTTTATCCATTCATTTAAGGCCTCAGCGGCTACTTCATGAGCATACTTGTTGGGGTGTTGATCGGTTAAATGAACCCACAGATCTTGATCTTTGATTCCCTGGTAGAATGGGAAGAGGTCGAGTACTTTTATCTGACGTTTTTCTAGCTCTTTTGCTAGGAATTTGTGGATCTTTTTAAAAGGATAGTTGTTCTGTGTTTGATAGAAGAGAGGGAAAATCATGATGAGAAAAGGAACGTTTTTTTTCTTCGCTGCAAGTTTCATCTTCTCGATTTCAATAAAGGTTTGCTTCAGTCCATCCTTGTTGATCTCTTTATTAAAGAGATCTTTGTAGTATTGGATTGTATTCTCTGAAATTTTCTTTAGTTCAATTTGAGTAATGAGGTAGTTTGCTACTTTAGAATGCCTTGCGAAGAAGTTAAGAAAGGGGGATCTATTATTTTCAAAAACTTTTGTTCGCCAAAGAATAAAATCAAAAAATAGCCCCGAATCATTATTGTAATCATTCCTGTCATCGCTATCTAGAAGTGTTCCCTTTTTGTTCGGTAAATAGTAAGGATCATTGAGAACAAGGGCGTAAACCGCGAGATCAGCATCTTCATTTGAGAGTACTGTTTCGATTTTCTCCGCAATCTCTTTACTGTCGGAACCACTTACGGCATAGTTGGAGGCGAGAAAACTCCCTTTGGGGTAGAACTCTTCAATCTTTTTTACCCAAGTATCACTGGCCGCCACTCCTTGCCCTTCTGTGAAGCTATCTCCGAATGCCAAGAGCTTGAAGTTCTTGGGACTTTTTTCTTTTTGCTTATATCTCAGCGTTACCTCTTTTGAGGTTGGGATGAAATACACCGTGGTGCCATCTTTTAATTTACCTTCTGTGAAGTAGCCCTTGTGATTGCTGCTATAATGGCCTTCCCCGTTGTAGTAGGTTGGAATCTCTGGGATGAGGAGCCCAATTATCCTCTCCACGAGTAGGATAAGAACTATGTTAATGAGAATAATTTTAGCAATCTTTTTCATTCCAATATCTTACATGAGGTAAGGTGATCCATCTATATTATTTAGTATACATTGATAGTACTTTTCTTCTTTGAAAGAAAACTCTGCACCAAATTGAAGTGAATAGTCCGGTATTATTTAAAATTCTGGTACATCATTTTTTGTAATTTTAATTACCCAATCATTTCGATTGTTTATGGATTACCACGCGATTCACTCTATTTATTTTATCTCAGGATAAAATTAGGCAAACCGATAAATTTGGGTCAAAGGAGTGAGTTGTGTACAAAAAATCATTGAAAGCAAAAATTATTCTTTTTGGTGCTCTTGGGATTCTAATCACATCAATCATTACAATCGCTTTTACTTCGATTACAGCTTACAAGAATACAAAAGAGCAAGTTGAGACCTACGTGATCTCTGAAACAAAAAGTTATTCCCAGTTTATCTCTGGAGAGATGGGAGTGGCCCTTGAGCCAGCAAAACAGCTTTCAAGTATATTGTCGGCCGCAAAAAGTAATAGTTTTGGATTTAAATTATCTCGTGATGATGTTCACGCGATGCTGAAAAAAATGACAGAAGATACTCCTGAACTACTTGGTGTTTTTACTGTTTGGGAACCCAATGCTTTTGATGGAAGAGATAGTGAGTTCAAGAATACTAAATATCACGGAAAAATGGGGAACTTCGTTCCTTATTGGGTTCGTGGAACAAATGGCATTGTTGCTGGTGAAGCTTGTACCGGTGATGAGGAGTTGTTTAGCTATGACTACTACGCCTGGCCAAAGAAAAGTCTAAAAGAAGAGGTTGTCGATCCTCTTGCTTGGGAGGCCCAAGGGAAGATGGTTTTCTCTTCTTCACTTGTTCATCCCATTATCGTAGATGGACGTTTTTTAGGAATTGTTGGAACAGAAGTTCCTCTCGATTTCATCCAATCATTGGCAGATGAAGCAAATCTTTTTGGGAAGCAGGGGCGTATTGCTATTGTGAGTAATAATGGGACTATCGCTGGAATGACAGGAAAGAAAGAGCTTGTTAGTAAAAAAAATGAGCTTTCTGAAAAAATAGCTAAATATTTTTCAAATAACAAGAATCTATTTTTAGATTACCATAAAGGTGAACTTGTTGTGGCCGTACCATATCGTGTTGGCCAGTCTTCAAAACAGTGGTATGTTGTCGCTGAGATTCCAGAAACCATTATTACTGGTCCTATCTGGTCAATGATCATTGAGCAGATCATTATTGTTACAATTCTAGTTGTCGTTGTTGTTATTGTTCTCGGTGTATTTTCCGGGTCTATTGCGAATAAAATACTAAATGGTGTTGGTGCCCTTGGCGTTGTTTCTGAGGAGCTTCACACATCTGCTCAATCAATGTCCCAAGCGGGGACCGTTTTGGCCTCATCTTCAACTGAACAAGCATCGTCTATTCAGGAAACCTCTGCATCTTTGGAGGAGCTTACGGGAATGGTTAATAATAATCTTGAAAATGCGCGTGGATCTTCAAAGATATTTGAAGAGGTTCGCCTTTTTTCTACTGATGGAGCACAGGCCATGGAGGGACTCAATAATTCCATGGAACAAATAAAGCGAACAAATGATAAGGTCCAGCAATTAGTACAGGTCATTAGTAATATCGCTGATCGTACAAAAGTAATTGATGAGATCGTATTTCAAACGAAACTTTTATCATTTAATGCTTCTGTTGAAGCCGAGAGAGCAGGCGAGCATGGTCGAGGATTTGCTGTTGTCGCGCAAGAGGTTGGGAGTCTCGCGCAAATGAGTGGCAAGGCGGCACAGGAAATTAATGAAATGGTTTCAAGTTCAATGGGAGAAGTCGAGTCAATTACAAAAGAAAATAGAGAGAAGGTAGAGGAAGGGAGTAAGTTCCTTTCTGAAACATCGGCCATTTTGAAAAAAATTGTTGACCATACTCATCTTGCAACTCAAAGTTCAAAGAATATTCTTCAGGCATCTGAAGAGCAAGCTAAGGGAATTGAGCAGATTAATATGGCCGTTGTACAACTCGACCAGACAACTCAGCAGACTGCAGCTATGGCAGAGAAAGCGGCCCATGAGGGCGGAGTTCTCTCAGATCAATCTAAGAAATTGAGTAGAGTAGTGAGCGAATTAAAGAATCTTGTTACAGGTTAAATTTTCGCCGCAATGTAATCATCGTATGTGCAGTATTTATCCGCAACGATTTTTGAATCGAGCTCAATAATTCGATTGGCAACCGTTTGGATGAATTCATGGTCGTGTGATGTGAAGATGATATTCCCTTTAAACTTGGTGAATCCATCGTTCACAGCAGTGATACTTTCTAGGTCGAGGTGATCAGTTGGCCCATCAACCAGTAAGAAGTTTGCTCCTGAGAGCATCATCTTTGAAAGCATACAGCGGACTTTTTCGCCACCTGAGAGAACATTTGTCTTTTTAAGAGCTTCATCTCCAGAGAAAAGCATTTTTCCAAGGAAACCGCGTACAAAGGACTCATCCTTATCGTCAGAGTACTGGCGCAGCCAATCTACAAGACTGTATTTCCCATCTTCAAAGTGTTTTGAATTATCTTTTGGAAAGTATGATTTCGTAATCGTTACCCCCCAATTGTAAGTTCCAGAATCGGGTTCCATCTCTCCTGAAAGAATTTGAAGTAGAGTTGTTTTGGCCACATCATTTTCACCAACCAATACAATCTTATCGTCTTTGTTTAGGCTAAAAGAAATATTGTCGAGAATCTTCACTCCATCAATCGTTTTTGAAATCCTGTCCACATAGAGAAGTTCTTTTCCCGCTTCTCTTTTTGGCTTAAAGGTAACGAAAGGATATTTTCTTGAAGAAACTGGGAGGTCCTGAATTTCAAGCTTTTCAAGTTGCTTTTGACGTGATGTTGCTTGAGCTGATTTCGAGGCATTGGCGCTGAATCGCTGAATAAAGGCCTTGAGTTCTTTCGCTTTTTCTTCTGCCTTTTTGTTTTGATCAGAGCGCAGCTTGATTGCAAGCTCAGATGATTTTCGCCAGAAGTCGTAGTTCCCCGCATAAACTGTAACTTTACCGAAGTCGATATCAGCGATATGAGTACATACTTTGTTTAAGAAGTGACGGTCGTGGGATACAACAATTACAGTTCGGTCATAATTGAGTAAAAAGTTTTCTAGCCACTGAATCGCCTTAATGTCCAAGTGGTTGGTTGGCTCATCCAGAAGTAAGATGTCTGGATTTCCAAAGAGGGCCTGGGCCAAGAGAACTTTCACTTTCTCTGGTCCAGAAAGCTCTTTCATTAATTTTTCATTGTAGCTGGTTGGAATACCAAGACCGGCAAGAAGGATTCCTGCTTCTGATTCCGCTTCCCAACCGTTCATTTCTGCAAATTCTGCTTCTAGTTCAGCTGCTCTCATTCCGTCTTCATCGCTGAAGTCTGGTTTCATGTAGATCGCATCTTTTTCGGTCATAATTTTAAAGAGTCTTTCATTGCCCATTAGAACTGTTTGTAAAACGGGGTATTCGTCGAAGGCAAAGTGATCTTGCTTTAGAATTGAAAGTCTCTCCCCTGGAGTGATGTGTACTTCTCCTGTGTTAGGATCGATCTCTCCAGATAGGATTTTAATAAATGTTGATTTACCCGCACCATTGGCACCAATCAGGCCGTAGCAATTTCCAGGTGTGAACTTAATATTTACTTCGTCAAAAAGTTTCCTTCCTCCGAAGGCCAGAGATACATTTGAAGTGCTGATCATTTAATAAATTCCTAATTCTTTTAAGTTAGCAGTGAAGAGGCAAGGTACCACTCTTTTTTGATTAACTCAAACCACTTATATTATTTAGTTGGGAATAGTTTTGTATAATTTCAGATAGATAAAGTCGGTTTATTACACGATAGAGGAAAGCTGTTTTTCTGATGAGAAACTTATCGCTACAATGAGTGTATTATAGATAAATAACTTATTATTTGAGGTCACCATGAAACGACTCTTCTTCATTAAGATGCATTTATATTTTTCCGGTGTTGTCTTGGTGTTTTTACTTTTAATGTCGCTCTCTGGCGCCATTCACCTCTTTGCGGGAGATGAATCTGCAGCAATTACACCGGTTAAATCGATACAAATTACGGGTCCTCTTAGCCGTCAAGAACTCACCCAACGTTTTTCTGATGAGTTAAAAGCGATCGATTCCAGCTACCGCTTTGATTACATCAAAGGAAGTAATACTTTTCAAACAACGCGACCAACTTCAAGAACCTTTTACACTATTGCAGCTAAAGATGATTCTTTGACGATTCAAAAGCATGAACCTTCATTTCGAATGATGTTAATGGAGCTTCATAAAGGACATGGGCCAAGAGCATCTAGAAATATCTTGGGGCTTCTTGGATTAATCACGGTAGGGGCGATTATCACTGGATTATGGTTGGGATGGAGTGCTCCCGCTTTTAGAAAGTCCACAGTGCTTTCAATGATCAGTGGTCTTGTTATTTATTCTCTGCTCTTTTTTCTCTAGAGAGATTTATCTTTAAAGCCGACTCTTCCCAGTAGAGGAAGTTTGAGAGCGGGCGTCCATAGGTCTAGACCGATATGGGCACCAAAAAGGTTAACTTCAAATCCTTCTGCTAGTCCAAAGGTTATTCCAAGTAACCCATATGCTGAAAGGGTAATTCCTGTGTCTGAAGCAGTGTTGGATAAGAATTGGTTCGGTCCGAAGTAATCTTTTCCCACTGCGTGTGGAGGAAGCTCAATATCTAATTCTTTTATCTCACGGATGAGATAAGCGATAAAAGTGTTTGAGTTAGGCCCAGGCCATAAAACATACTTCGATTTGAAAGGATATTTATTAATAAGTGGAACAAGCTGATCGATTATTTTATCCGCCTTTTCCCCTCTCGCCTCAAATAACACTGTTGGTTCTTTGTCGTACCATAGTCGATCAGGGATATCTTGCCTTAGGTCGACGGCACTTCCTGTTCGTCTTATATTCCAGCTTGTCACTTCGGATACTGTATACTGCTTTTCATTCGCTCGTTTCCAACTGATCCACGGATGAACTCCAAAACTTCCTCGCCATGAGAAGGCGCGAGCGTAATAAATTTGCACAATTGATTCTTTAAGCTCATCTATTTTTGGAGCAATTCCGGCGCTTTCTCTTGAAGCGTCTCGCCAGTTTTTTGATGAACAAGATACAAGTAATAGAAGTGTTATTGTTGTGATTATTATTTTCATAAATCTATTGTAACACATACTGTATTAATTTGTTGTTGTGGAATCTATCTATTAAAAACGTTAATATATTGAGACAACCCATTAAAATGGTAAGGACATATGATTAAGCCCACTCTCTATATTTTTTCTGGACTTCCCGCTACAGGGAAGACAACACTCGCGAAAGAGCTCGCTAAAAAGTTGAAGGCCACTTTTATCCGTATCGATACGGTAGAGCAGGGACTGCGCGATGTTTGTGGGATTACTTCAATTCAGGGAAGAGGCTATCGTCTTTCTTACCTAATTGCTGCGGATAATCTGTCCGCTGGAAATAATGTGATAGCTGATTCTGTTAACCCGTGGACCTTAACCCGTCGAGAGTGGAATGAAGTTGCCACTTCCGTTGGGGCCAGTTATGTCAATATTGAAGTCACCTGTTCTGACAAAGAAGAACATCGCAAACGAGTAGAAAATAGAAAAACTGATATCCCTAATCTAGTTCTTCCTACTTGGAAAGAAGTGTTAAATCGCGATTACCAAGAATGGGAAATGGAGCGAACTCAGATTGATACTGCGGGACGATCTGTTGCTGATTGCATGAATGAACTCATGAACTCAATTTTTACAAAAAATTAAGCGGAGCGGAAAGCCCCGCCTATTGATTCTATTGTTCTAAAACGTAAGCAAACATTAGTGGAGCTACGATGCTGGCATCAGACTCAACGATGAATCTCGGAGTTTCAATTCCAAGTTTTCCCCAAGTGATTTTTTCATTTGGAACAGCTCCAGAGTATGATCCGTAACTTGTTGTTGAATCAGAAATTTGGCAGAAGTATGACCATAGTGGAGTATTGTCTTCTTCTAGGTCCTGCTTGAGCATTGGAACAACACAAATTGGGAAGTCACCTGCGATGCCCCCACCAATTTGGAAAAAGCCAATTCCTTCTTCTCCAGCATTATCTTTGTACCAGTTTGCTAGCCACACCATGTACTCAATCCCAGACTTCATCAGACGTGGATCGAGTTCGCCATTGTAGCAGTAGCTTGCGAAAATATTACCAATGGTCGAGTCTTCCCAACCTGGTACGATAATTGGAAGATTTTTTTCAGCAGCTGCAAGCATCCAAGAGTTCTTTGGATCGGTTTCAAAATGATCTTCAAGTTCTCCACTTAAAAGCATCTTGTACATGAACTCATGTGGAAACATACGCTCGTTATTTTTTGTGGCCTCTTGCCAGTGCTTATGAAGATGCTTTTGTAGCTTTCTAAAAGCTTCTTCTTCTGGGATACAGGTGTCAGTTACTCTATTAAATCCACCATCTAATAGCTCTTGTTCTTCTTGCGGAGAAAGGTCGCGGTAGTGTGGAACTCTTTTATAAGAATTATGAGCGACGAGGTTCATAATATCTTCTTCAAGGTTGGCGCCAGTACATGAGATAATTTGTACTTTGTCCTGACGGATCATTTCGGCAAGAGAGATCCCAAGTTCAGCGGTACTCATAGCGCCAGCAAGGGTAATCATCATTTTCTTACCTGAATCAATATGAGCTTTGTATGCCTTTGATGCGTCAATAAGAGCTGCGGCGTTGAAGTGTCTAAAGTTGTGTTCAATAAAGTTTGAAATTGGACCCATTTTTATCTCCGATAATGTCCTGTACCCAATGTGCAGATCGACAGATCTTAGTAGCGCGAAACTTCTTCTCCGACAAGCGAGATATGCATTCAAGTGAAAAAAAAATCGAATCGAAGACTTTTTACACACTTTGGCCGTTTGAAGTGGCCATATTTGTTATACAGGCGGGAGCGTCGCTGCTATAATTTTGGTTCTAATTTACTTAAAGAAAGGATTTGATAATGAGTGATGAGCAATTGAAATGCCCTAAGTGCCAGTACGACTACCCTTATGAAGATGGTGAAAAATGGGTTTGCCCGGACTGTGGACACGAGTGGAATCCTGCTGAGGCCGCAGCTCAAGATGTTGAGGTGATCTTAGACTCTAATGGGAACGAACTTAAAGACGGTGACAGTGTTACTGTTATCAAAGATCTAAAGGTTAAAGGGGCTTCTGGATCAATTAAAGTCGGTACCAAAGTAAAGAATATTCGTTTGAGATTTGATTCTGGGGACGGACATAATATCGCCTGTAAGATCGACGGATTTGGGGCAATGAACCTTAAGTCTGAATTTGTAAAAAAATCATAATGTTAGGCCCTCAAGAGAGGGCCTTTTTTCTGGTGCCATTGTCAGAATATTGGATTAAACTCGCTGCAAATTTATAGTGAGTCACTAATGAATCCGTCTGTATCTAAACTTTGGTATATCTTCCTCGCTGTGGTTTCAGCTTCCTGTATGGGAACGATTGGAACATTCTCTCGCTTTGCCAATCTCCCGGCGGGAGTTATCACTTTTTATCGCTTGGCCATCGCAACTATCTGTTTGCTTTTTTATATGATTATCTCTGATAAGAGGGGAGAGATTTTTCATCGCCCTTCAAAGAGAACTTTTATAAATGGTGTGATGCTTGCGGCCTTTATGATTTTTTATATTCAGTCGATCAACTATACCACCATGGCGCTTACAGTGATGTTTGTCTATTTGTCTCCTCTAGTGTGTGCTGTTTTTGCTCACTTCTTTTTTGGAGAGCGTTTAACTTTTATTGGTCTTCTATGCATTATCTTCGCTCTTTTGGGATTTACCATGATGATGGAGTTCTCTTTGAATATTGAAGGGGCGAAGGATAGTTCTCTTGGGCTCATTTATGCAACTCTTTCAACTGCAACATACAGCTGTTTTCTTCTTATTAATCGAAGGCCAGGGAAGGGGACTCCTTATCAGAGTTCACTGATTCAACTTGGGGTTGGCGCTATCTGCTCACTTCCTTTTGTCCTTTCATTTGAAGCTCTTCCTTCCGTAAAGCAAAGTATTTGGCTGATTTCGATTGGAATTATCCCTGGCTTTTTAGGGATTTTGTTAGCAGTTAAATCTCTACGGGAATTGCCAACGGCCATTTTTGGAACAGTTGCTTACATTGAGACTGTTGTTGTCATCATTCTTGGATGGGTTATTTTCGCAGAGACATTGGGGCCTCTACAGCTCTTCGGTTGCTTTTTAATTATTGGTGCAGGGATTACTCAGAGTCTGAGGCACATGGCCGCTTCTAATTCAAAGGTCTCATAACTCTTTTTTGAGATTTTCAAAGAGGAAGTCTTTAAAAATCTTTACGTGCTTTGGAATGAACTGTGATGACCTTGAAAGAATAAATAGTGAACGACTTGAATAGACTAGTTTGGGAAGAATATGAACAAACTCCTTTGTTGCAATTTCTTTCTTGCAAAGAAACTCAGGTATTGTGGCCACTCCTCTATTATCTTTGACAAAATTCTTTAGCACTGGAATTGAATTTGAAGAAAAATTGTACTCCAAGTTTTTCATTTCCTTTTTATTAAAGGTATCTCCGTATAGAGTTCGCATGACCGCAACTGAATGCTCTTCTAAATCATCTATCGCTCTGATCTCTTTCGAACCCTTCAAGTAATGATTTGATGCCATTAGAACAACATTGATATCTGTAATTTTACGTTGGATTAGATTTGAGTCTTCGAGTTTTCCAATCCTAAGCGCGAGGTCGATACTGTGCTTATTAAAATCTAAGAATGTATTTGTTGAGTACAGCTCAATTTTAATATCAGGGTAATTACTCATAAACTCAGTTATGAGGGGAGTTAGAATAAAGAAAGATAAATCCTCGGGTGCAGTTAATTTGATCGTTCCATTGATTTCTTCAGATTTTGTTCTAAAAACATCAATTGCACCATTCAACTCTTCGAGCGGTTTTCTGATTTGTCTTAATAGCTCTAGGCCATGGTCATTTAGTATAATTCCTCGAGGCGACCTGTTCATTAGAGTCTGTTCAAGCTTTTCTTCAAGCTTCACTAAGTCGCGACTAACCTTTGATTTTGGACATTTTAGTTGGCGCGCGGCTTTTGTTAGACTGCCGCAATCGGCAACTTTTTTAAATGTTTCTAGTAAGTTGAGATTGATCATTGAGTGTTCCTATTTTTGAACATTATATTCGACGATTGTCATCTATTGCAACACCTCTAAATGGGCGATAATTAATATTGTGAAAGGAGGAGTTATGGTAGAGAAAATGCCTGTACTGTTTATTGGTCATGGTTCTCCAATGAATGCTCTTGAAGATAATGATTACACCAAATCCTTGGGGATCCTAAGTGAAAATATTGGTACGCCAAAAGCAATCTTAGTTATTTCAGCACATTGGGAAACTGATGGTTCTTGGGTTACATCAATCGAGAAACCGAGGACGATTCACGACTTTTTTGGTTTCCCAAAAGAGCTGTCCGAATTTCAATATCCTGCACCAGGGGATCCGGAGTTAGCTTCAAAAATTGTTGCAGCAACTGATTTTTCAAATATTCATTTGGATTTCGGACGTTGGGGACCGTCCTTTCGATTGGGCCAAAAATTTTGATACATGGGTAAAAGATAAAATTATCGCAAGAGACTTTAAATCACTTTATGAACACCCTCTTACTACAGAAGATGCGAGATTGAGTGTACCAACTTTGGATCACTATATTCCCATCCTATATATCTTGGGAGCGAGTGATGAAGGGGATCAAGTTTCTTTTGTTTATGAGGGGTTTCAGATTGGCTCCATGTCTATGACTAGTTTTCGCTTTGATTGACTTCCGTAGGGAGATAGGAGATAAAAATTAGATGAACTTAACTTTTATCTCCGATCCCCACTTCAACCACTACCAAATTGAACTTGGTTGTGGTGATATTCTTTTTGTCTGCGGCGACTTTACTCGTAAGGGACGAGTCGATGACGTGGTTGAATTTTCCAAATTTATTGGCGCTCAAAACTTTCGTTATAAAGTTGTTATTGCTGGAAATCACGATTTTTGCTTTGAGGATGAGAGAAGGGAAGAAGTTGAGAAAATCCTGAGTGACAATGGTATTGTTTATCTCAATGATTCTGGAATCGAAATTGAAGGGATCCATATTTGGGGCTCCCCAATCCAACCTTGGTTTTTTGATTGGGCATTTAACCGTAGGCGTGGTGAAAAGATTCGAAAGCACTGGGATTTAATCCCTGAAAATACAGATATCCTTATTACTCATGGCCCACCGATGGGAATCTTAGATGTATGTAAAAGTGGTAAGCATGTGGGATGTGAAGATTTGTTGCTTAGACTTGAAAAGGTTGCACCAAAAATTCATGCCTTTGGTCATATCCATGAGTCCTATGGGATTGAGAAAATAAAGGAAACAACTTATATCAATTGCAGCATTTCAGATGAGCGCTACCAGTATAAGAATGGACCTATTTCTCTTACTTATCCCCTCGATTAAAATATTCTTTTAGTGAAATTCTTTCATCGCTGATCTCAAGTTTATTCTTGATGTTGCGCACATGGTTCTTCACTGTATTCTCTGAAATATTAATTAGTGATGCCACATCTTTGTGAAGCAGTCCGTGTCTGATAAGGTTGCAAATCCTTAGTTCTGTAACCGTAAGCTGTGCTTTGCTATTGATCAACTTCTCATTAAAATCTGATCCAATATCTTTAAGAAAAATTTCAAGCAAATTGATATACGATTTGCAGTGCCTCGCTTTATGGGGACATCGCTGATCCATTGAATTTAAAATGGGAATAATTGTCTTTTCGATATTAATGGCCACTTTTCGTTGGAA
The DNA here is from genome assembly GCA_965140515.1 of Bacteriovoracaceae bacterium. Classification (GTDB taxonomy): domain Bacteria; phylum Bdellovibrionota; class Bacteriovoracia; order Bacteriovoracales; family Bacteriovoracaceae; genus JAGLCH01. The sequence goes on from OZ223251.1 coordinate 1,241,636, forward strand.
ATCTTCATGAATCTTTGTCGCAGAACTGATGACTTCTTGCAGTGCAATCTCTTTATTTTTTATCTTCTCATTTTTTTGATTAAGAATTTTACGATGGATAAAGATCCTCTTCATATCCATCTCTATAAGAGATTTGATCGTTCTAAGAAGATTAATAAAAGTTTCGCTGTAGGTATTCTTTTTGTTATCTAGAACACAGATAGTGCCAAAAATATTTCCACTAGGATCTTTAAGCGGTAGCCCCAGATATGAGATCATCCCCAGTGCAACATCAGGAGAATTTTCCCACTTGGGATCTTCTGTTGCATCAGGAATTAAAAGATAGTCTTTTTCACTCATTGCTGCGTTACAGTATGGTTCGTGGGCCAGATCTTCAAAATGATTTTGCTTGTAAGGGTTATCTGGATGAGTATTGGTCAGATAAATCTCTAATTGATTGTCGTGTTTTTTCATTATAAGTGAGCAGGGGATATTAAGGGTCTCTGCGATGACCTCTAATAGTTCCTGCCATTCATTTTGAATGTATTTCGGGTATTCTCTTGATAAATCGTTTTTATTTTTCATTTTTGACTTTTGTATGAATTTGTTGGCAGTTTTGCCAGAGATCTATTATGCAGTAGTTTTGGTCTTAAGGCCAAAGTAAAATTATCTATGCCAATATAAGTTGTATTAAATCGATATGTTAGATGGATTAATAGGGGCCATTATTTCTAGTCGTTAAATGTGCCTTAAGGTTATCGTTAGATTTCCGTTATAATTTCCAAAGGAATTGGTTGTACGTTGGCGGCTTTTAGGTAATTTCTCCACTTCTTTCGCATCGATTCTTAAATTCACCCAATCGATTTGTTGCTAGTTTTTTAACAAGGAAGGAACTATGGTATTTAAGCTTTCGTTAGCAAAGAGGATCGCCCTGGGGTTCTCGATCGTGTTGATCATTTTGGGGGCCATTGCTCTCATAGGATATTCAAAGATTAAGTATATTGCTGAGCTCTCTCATCATGTTCAGGAGAATATTGAGGAGGATGCTTTTTTAACTCAAAAGGAGGTGGACCACTTAAAGTGGAGTCGAAGTCTTTCAGCAAGTATGCTGGGGCACACTGCTATCGATGTGCAGATTGATCCAAGAAAATGTAGTTTTGGTAAATGGTTATACGCAAGAATTGATGATCCTGAGCTCGATACAAAGTATCCTCCTGATATCGTTAAAGTTTTTCGTGCTCTAGAGCCAGTTCACCGTAAATTACATACAAGTGCACTGCACATTAAAGAGCACCACTCTACGTTTGATTTAAGCGTTTATGATGTTCTTAAAGAGAGATGGATCGATCACCTCATGTGGCTAAAGGGGCTTCAAATTTCTCTTCTCACAGGTGAGCCATTTAAAGGGGGACTCGATGCTGATCATTGTCAATTTGGTAAATGGCACAACTCAGTAAGAATTGAGGATGAGAAATTGCATGCCATTTTAGATAAGATGCGCGCACCTCATATAGAGCTTCACCAAAGTGCGAAGAAAATAGTTACACTTCTATCTGCTTCTAAAAAGAGAGAGGCCAATGAAATTTTTCATCATGTGACTCTAAAGAATATTGATACCCTCTCTAACCATTTTAATGAGGCCTTTAAATATCTTGAAAGTATTGAAGAGAGAATGAGTGTGGCGCGAGAGGCCTACGATAAAGAAACATCAGTTGCTTTGGACCAGACAATGGATCTGCTTAAATCATTAAGAGAAGAGTACAAAGAGCATATGTTGGATAAAGCAGGCGATGATGCAAAGGACCTTGCAAGAACAGCATTCTACGCAGAATCATTTGTACTCATCGCTGGGTTTATCGCGATCATCATTGGAGTAATTCTCGCTGTAGTTATTACTCGTTCTATTTCTGTTCCTATTCAAAAAGCATGCCGTGAGATTGGTGACTCATCAATGCAGGTTACAAGTGCTTCTGAGCAACTTTCTGGTGCCAGTCAAGAATTGTCTAGCTTATCTTCGGAGCAAGCAGCGTCAATTGAAGAGACATCTGCATCAATTGAAGAGATTACGGGGATGGTACAAAATAACGTCGATAGCGCAACAAAATGTGCAGAGCTATCAGAAGAAGTTTTCCAATCTTCAAGTCAAGGGAACATAGAGATGGAAGAACTGATTCAGTCGATGAAAACCATTCTAATGAGTAATGAAAATATTCAGCAGCTAGTTCAGGTTATTGGTGAAATTGGAGAGAAGACGGCCATCATTGATGAGATTGTTTTCCAAACAAAACTTCTGTCCTTCAACGCTTCGGTTGAGGCCGAGAGAGCTGGAGAGCATGGGAGAGGATTTGCTGTTGTTGCTCAAGAGGTTGGTAATCTTGCGCAAATGAGTGGCAAGGCCGCAGAAGAGATCTCTCGAATTGTTAATGACAGTGTTAAGGCGGCAAAGGATATCGCAAAAGAAAACAGAGAGAGTGTTGAGGCCGGTAATACGGTACTTGTTAAAACAGCAGATGCCCTAAAAGCAATCACGGTGCAATCGAACTCACTTAAAGAGAATGTAAATAATATTCTTGTGGCGTCAAAAGAGCAGGCAAATGGTATTCAACAAGTTAATACGGCAATTGGAGAGTTAGATAAAGCGACTCAGCAAAATGCCTCTACTGCAGAGGAAACTGCAAGTGCTGGTGAGGAACTCAATGCTCAAGCTGCTTCACTAAGTAGTATTATTGGAGAGTTGATGAGTGTTATTACAGGGGAGAAGAGTTGTACTGGCAATTTTGATTTACTTGTAACACAGACTCCACAAAGAGAAGTGGCCGGTATCGATAAAAAAGAAATAGATAAAAGCGATATGAAGAACTGGGAAGAGCTCTAAGAGTATTTTCTACAGATTCCACGGAACTGATTGTAAGTAAGTCCTAAATCCTTGGCGGTGGCAGTTTGATTGCCACCGTTTCTTTTTAGATACTGTTCAATCAGTTTCTTTTCGTAGTTGTTGATTGTCTCTTTTAAATCAATCGGTCCACGGGGAAGAGAATCGCATTCTTTCTCCAGGTCCATTTCTTGTGGGGCTTCCGCTTTGAATGGGTTGAATACGATCTCATCGATCTCAGACTCCATATCATCGTGGTGAAAAACCGCACGCTCAACCACATTGCGAAGTTCTCTGACATTTCCTGGCCAGTGGTATTCGCTCATAAGTTTCTGAGCTCGATTAGAAAATCCTACGAAGAATTCACGTTTCAATTCACGGGTCATCCGCATGGCAAAGTGTTCGGCCAGAAGTTCGATATCATTTTCTCTTTCTCTAAGAGGGGGAAGAGTGATGACATCAAAGGCAAGTCGATCGAGTAGGTCATAGCGAAAGCGACCATCGTTACATAGTGCAGGAAGATCCTCGTTGGTCGCAGCAACAATGCGAGCATTTGTCCGAATTGTTTTGCTGCCGCCAACTCGTTGAAATTCACCATATTCAATTACGCGGAGTAGTTTTTCTTGCAGGCGGAGTGAGGTATTACCGACCTCATCCAAAAAAACAGTGCCACCATTTGCTCGTTCAAAGATTCCTAAGTGACGGGCAGTAGCACCAGTAAAAGATCCCACTTCATGGCCAAATAGCTCTGATGCCAGAAGTTCTTCTGTAAAAGTCGCGCAATTGATCTTAATAAAAGGTCCATCCCAGACCGGTGAGAGATAGTGGATTCTTTCACCAATAAGCTCCTTCCCAGTTCCCCTTTCTCCTATCACTAGAATAGGGCGAGAAATCTTGGCAAGCTTAGACGCTTTGCTCAAGATGGCGGAGAAACCTTCTGATTCTCCAATGAATTCCAATTTATTAGATCCCATATGTTAAATTAAACCACAGATGTGGAAAAATAACATTAAAAAATAACACGCAATCACGACTCGGATTGATGTTTTTACGTAAAAACAGCTGTTTATAGATATGTCGATTTTGGCATCCCTTTTGCTTTAGTAGGAATCATCAAAACAAAAAAACTAACCGGAGTATAGATATGGGTATTTTTTCGAGACTAACAGACATTGTGAATTCAAACATTGTGTCGATGTTGGACCGTGCAGAGAATCCAGAGAAGATGATTCGCTTGATGATCCAAGAGATGGAAGACACATTAGTAGAAATTAAATCAGAAACAGCTAAGCACATCGCCGATAAGAAGTATCTCGAGCGTAAACTTGAGGCCCTTAAAAGTGATGTTACTAAGTGGCAAGAAAAAGCTGAGCTTGCGATTTCAAAAGATCGTGAAGATCTTGCAAAACTTGCTCTTGTTGAGAAATCAGAAAAGCTTGAGAAGATTGAGCAGATTCAATCAGAGCTTACTGATCTACAGACTGCGATTGAAAAGTATCGCGATGATATCCTAAAGCTTGAAGAGAAGTTGGTTGAGACAAAGGCCAAGAAATCACAGATTGCTCGTAGAGCTGATGTTGCAGGAAAACAGCTCAATGTTAGAAAACAACTTAAAAAGGCGGATTCAGAAAAGGCCATCATAAGAATGGAGCGCCTTGAGCGACGAGTTGATGAGATGGAAAGTGAGATTGAACTCCATGATCTTAGACCTAAGTCACTTGAAGATGAGTTCAAGGCACTTGAGGGAGAGAGTGAGATTGATAAAGAGCTTCAAGCACTAAAAGAAAAGATGAATAAATAGGAGATATGATGAGTACAATCGTTGGTGGAGTTGTGGCCGTTGCTGTTTTATTTACAATATTTGTAGCGCCACTGTGGATTATTTTTAACTATCTCGGGAAAACCAAGTCAGCAGGGCAGCTAACAAAGGAAGATGAGCAGATGCTATCAGAACTTTGGCAGATGGCCAGAAAGATGGATGAACGAATGAAAAACCTTGAGACAATTTTTGATATAAAGGAAGAAAGAAATGAGAACCAATAACTCAATTAATCCACATCGACTTTATCGAGATCCAAAGCGTGGTGTAGTTGCTGGCGTTTGTGCTGGTATTGCAGACTACTTTGATATTTCGCTTTCAGGGGTTCGCTTTCTCGTTTTTATTCTGTTCTTGGCCTCCGGTGGATTAACATTATTGGCATACTTTATTGCTGCCGTTATTTTGAAGCAGAAACCGGAGCGAATTTTTAAAAGTCATTCTGAGGAACAATTCTGGCGCGGACTAAGTCGGTCACCAAAGGAATCATTTTCTGAATTAAAGTTTAAATTCATGAAAATTAGTGATCGCTTGGAAAAAATGGAATCTTATGTTTCTTCGAAAGAATTTGAGTTAGATCAAAAATTTAAGAATTTGTAGGTGTTGATATGTCACTTAAAGGTATTATTGGAATTGTATTTGTTATGTTGTGGGTTGGTGCCTGTTCTTCAATTAATCACCTTATCGCAACAGAGTGTGGAAAGGTTATTCCATTTGAAGAGAAATCTTCGATTCAATTAAAGAATCATAAAATGATTGAACTCAAGACTGTATCAACGGATGTGGAGTTCAAGGCCTGGGATCAAAATTCCATCGCAGTAACCTTAACAGGTACTCGTCCTGAGATGATAAAAGGAGATGAGATTCTATTTGAAGACTCGTCTTCAGAAGTAGAAATTTCTTTCGCGTATGATAAAAAAGATAATGATGTGAGACATTGTTATCAAAAATTAAAGGCCACTATTTATTATCCAAAGGCAATCAGTAAGGTGGAGTTAAAGAGTGTATCTGGAAATCTTTCAATTGATAGCTTTCTAGGAGACAAACTGGAGCTTGAGAGTGTCAGTGGGGATCTCTCTTTTTCGACCTCAGAAAAGAGTTCTCTTAACCTCGATGCTGAAACAATTTCAGGAGATATCTCTGGACGAATACTTCAATATAATTCTGCTCAGATAAAGCTAGAAACTGTATCTGGAGATACTACGATTCACCTGCCAAAAGGCTTTGAAAAGAATATGTCCATCGAGCTTCAATCTGTCTCTGGAAAGTATAAGCTTAAAGGGATTACTGGAAAAGGGGAGTTTCGCCTCGGTTCTGAAAAAAAGAATAAGTTGAAATTGGAATCTGTTTCTGGCGACCTCATAATTATTGAGAGTAAACAATGAAAATTATCGCAATCAATGGTAGTTACCGCAGAGGATATTTTTCAGATAATATTATGAAAGAAATTGATGCCCATGTTTCGGACCTTGGGCATCAACTCGAAATAATCAATCTTACTGATGCTCACATTGAATTTTGTGATAATTGTCGAAAGTGTATGAACGATGATCGAAGCAAAAGATTCGGAGATTGTACTTTTGATGATGATATGAAGGTGATTCTAGAACGTATCGATATGGCCGATGCTCTAATTCTTATCTCCCCAACAAATATAGGTAATGTCACCGCCATAATGAAGAAATTTATTGAGAGGACGGCGCCAGGCGCTTTTTGGCCTTGGAAGAAGGCCTACTATCCTGTAGCAAGAAGAAAAGCAAAAAGTAAGAGTGCGGTGGTTATCACAAGTTGTGCCATGCCTAGTCTCATGTTGCGCGTACTCGCCCCAAATGTATTGAATATTATGAGAGGTACAGCAAAGTATCTCGGCTTTAAATCTGTAAGCAAGTTTTCCTTTGGTCTTGTTGGTCAGGATGGGCATTTCGATCTCAGTGAAAAAGAGTTAATAAAGGTACAAGATATTGTGAACAAACTACTTCGACGTTAGAGGTGTTTGGGCCATAGTTGAACTTCAGTCATTACAGATAGTTATCAGACCTTGATTATTTTCCAAGTCGAGCAAAAAGTCTGCCGCATTGTGTTATAATTACACGTTTCCCCATTATTTCTTGAGACTTTTTCTAAAAGGAGTAAAACCAACTTATTGTAATTAATTTGGGAGTTCTAGGGGGGACTTCTGATTAGCGAAAAAAGAGAGGCAAAAAATGAGTAAGAAAACTACTGCCGCTGTATTGATCGCCCTATCAGTATTCAGTGCAAATTCTGTTCTAGCAAGTGACCGCAATTTTAATTCTGATGAGTTTAAAAAGCTCAATGTGTGTGCCCCACATGTGGATATCGTTCAAGATATCAGTACTCAGATCCGTGAGCTCAAAAACGATTCTACTGCCCAAGAGATCGACTCACTGGAAAACAAAATTGATAAGAGAAAAAACACAATTACGTCCCTAAAAAACAATGTTAGCAATTTGAGAAGTCAAAAGACGACTAAAGAAAGACGACTTGATAAGCTGACCAATAATATGTCTCAGCTAATTGCTGAAATAGACAAGCTTATTGCTCAAGAGGATAAGAATATCCGAGATGCTCAAGCAAGTGTCGACCACAACAAAAAGAAAAAGAGTGAGTGTAAGGGGGGACTGCTAGGTTCATTCTGTCGCAAGAAGTATCGAAGCCGAATTGAAGATGCAGAGAAAAATCGCGACAAGGCCAAGGCGAGAAAAACTGCACAAATCCAGAAGAAGAGTTCTCTTCCTGGTGAGAAGAAAGCTCTTCCAGGACAAATTGCAAATCTTCAAAAGCAAATTGTTAAGGTTGGACAAGAACTCTCTGCAGCTGAAAATGCGAAGCCTAGTCTAGCTGAAATGGAAAAGCGTTTACAGAGACTTGAAAACCAAAATCAAGCTGTTACCGAGAAGAAAAAACGCCTAAAGAAACAGCTTAATGTTGCTGAGAATACTCTTGAAAAGTGTCGCCACCTAAGATTTCAATCTCAGGTATATGAAACAATGATGGAGCAAGCTCAAGCATTTCGTGAGCGTCCAAGCCTTTGCCGTGAAGTTGATTACCTAGTGCGTACTGCTGACAAAGAATTCAAGAAACGTGGTATTCAAGACGCATCAAACCTTGTGTGTGATATGGCCCTTGAACTTGAATCTCTTAGCATTGATGACGATAATGGGAATGAGATTGAAGAGCAGGTTATCCGCTTAGATAAAGAGATCTCATCACCTGTGGGTGAGGACGGAAGTTACCCAGATAACTTTAGAACAACTGATAAGAAGGCAAAGCTTATCGATCAAATTGGTCAGAATGGTGTTTCAAGAATCCGTTTCGATGTTGAGTTCGATATTGAGAAGGGATATGATTTTATGCTTGTTGAAGATGAAAATGGTAATGTCCTTGAAAAGATTGATGGTCAAGGTCAAAAGACAGTTGAGGTTGAGGCATCAAGAGTTAAAATCCTATTTTACTCAGACGGTATGACCGGAGGAAGAGGATTTAGAATAACAAACATTGAACTTTATAGATAGAAAAATGGCCCCTCTTACGAGGGGCCTTTTTTATTAAGACTATTTAGAGACTGTAGGAGTCTACAACTAGGAACGGTAAGTTGTAGTTGCCTCTAAAAACTTGTTGTGTAAGCAACGTAGAAAGTGTGGTCGATATCATCACAATCAGTGTCAGTATAGTTGATACTGATTTCTGAGTTTTTCACTGTTTTTGTTAGTGAAACTGTATAATCTAGATAATCTTCTTGTCCAACTTTATCTTCGTCATCAAACATTGAGTAACCCACAGTTAGCCCAAGAGCGATTCCATCATTAGGAAGTACGTCAAATGAGCGTGATAGTGAGTAGTACATCGCACTTGATTCTGATGCAAAGTAGTCGTCAGTATAAGCGGTCATGAGGTCAAATCCCCATGCACTTACTGTTAGATTCGCTTCGTGTGCATCAGAACCATGATCTACTAGGTAGTGGTAGTAAGTATATCCAAGCGTTGCAGATACTTTGTCAGTGAAACTGTAGCTGTAGCTTGCGTAGAAGTCTGCTTCTGTTTCTGATGAAGTATTTGAGATCCACGTCCCAACTGCTAGCCCACTCTTGTGTGAGTAATCCATTCCACCTTGAATCGCAGGGTTGTGACTTGTTTGAGTTTGTCCACGCCATACGTAATCTGAAACAACACCGATGTTCGCGTCGATAGCCGCCATTGCTGTTGTACTTAGTAGTGAAAATAGAATGGTAAAAATACTTGCTTTCATTAAGTCTCCTATTGATTAGATGTAAGCTGTTTCTCCGTGAATTACTTCATCGATACTTTCTTCTTCATTTTCATCAACTCTAACTTTAGTGAACAGGTTGATTACTTTAAGCATTACATATGAGAATACGAATGCGTAAAGAGAAGCACCTACAACTGCTAGAGTTTCTTTCATGAAGAATGATACTCCACCGTAAAGAAGCCCATTAGCTCCACCAGCGTTGATCGCTGTTGTTGCAAAGATACCAGTCATAATTACACCGATTGTTCCACCAACACCGTGAACACCCCAAACGTCGAGAGCATCGTCCCATCCAAGTTTGTTTTTAAGTGATACAGCGTAGAAACAGATAACACCAGCTACGATACCAATGATACAAGCTGAAACTGGAGTTACGAAACCTGCAGCAGGTGTAATTGTAGCAAGACCTGCAACGGCACCTGTAAGAAGACCAACAAACTTAGGCTTCCCTTCTTTGAACCATTCGATGAATAGCCAAGTAAGAGCTGCGAAAGAAGCTGAAAGGTCAGTGTTAAGAAACGCAACGGCCGTGATCTGGTCCACTTGAAGTTCTGAGCCGGCATTAAACCCATACCAACCGAACCATAGAAGACCTGTTCCCAGAGCAACAAGTGGAATTGAGTGGTTGTTATCGATGTGCTTTCTTTTCCCTACAAAAAGTATGGAAGCGAGTGCGGCCATCCCGGCCGTTGCGTGAACTACAATTCCGCCGGCAAAGTCAAGTACACCCCAGTTTTGGAGGATTCCTCCACCCCAAACCATGTGACAGAATGGGAAGTATACAAAAAGAAGCCATAGGACTAAGAAGATTAAGTATGCTTTAAATCTAATTCTGTTTGTGAAAGCACCTGTGATTAGAGCAGGTGTAATAATCGCAAACATCATTTGATAAGCGATGAAAACCATAAGTGGAATTCTGTTAGTTTCAGACAGTACATCTGTAATTGAGATTCCGCTTAGGAAAGCTTTGTCGAGGTTTCCAATGATTCCTCCAACATCACCGCTAAAGCAGAGAGAGTAACCGCAAACAAACCATAGGGCTGTTGTAACGGCCATTGATACATAACTTTGCATCATAATAGTAAGTACATTTTTACGACCAACAAGACCACCGTAAAAGAAAGCTAGTCCTGGTGTCATCAACATAACAAGACTTGTTGCTAGAAGCATAAAGCCTGTATTGCCAGTGTCAAACATTAGTTCCTCCATGTTAGTTAATGAATTTTAGGGTTTTTAATAAATTATCATTGGGATTTGAGGATTGGGGGGTAGGAGTTGGTTAGCTTTTTGTTAGTGTTCCGTTAGTAGATCTAGGGTAAGTGGCTGTTTATCCGTGCCTCAAATTTTAGTTATCTATCAATTTTCTAACAAATGAGATATGAATATTAATGTTGAGGTAGAGCTTATGAGTTGCTGTAAAATTTTGTTTGTTGAAGATGATCATCACATCCTTGATTCCTTCTCTATTGTATTAGAAAAAGACGGATTTGAAGTGTTCAAATCCAGCTCTGCTGAAGAGGCCTTTCCTCTTATTAAAAGTGAAGTATTTGATCTTATCCTTTTGGATCTCAACCTTCCAGGAATGAGTGGAGGAGAATTTGCTTCAATCTGTAAAAGAAACGATGACAATTCAAAAACTCCTATCATTATTATAACGGGAGTCGATTTTGAAGATACAATTGTTCAGGCCCTTGAAAACTATGCTGACGATTATATCACTAAACCTGTTCGCCCCAGAGTTTTAAAGGCGAGAATATCTGCCGTATTAAGACGCTTTGGTAAAATTACAGATCAGAGTGAGAAAGGTATCTTAAGCTTGAATTTTCAAAATTATGAAGTCCATCTCAACGGCAATCTATTGAAGCTGACTCGAAGTGAATTCAGTATTTTAAAATTTCTATATCAAAATTCGAATAGACCTTTTTCTAGAGATCGAATTATTAAAGAGATTAGAGGTGAAGATTACCATGTGGTAAGTCGAAGTCTCGACTTTCAAATTTTTGGTCTCAGGAAAAAACTTGGCGATTACGCTCATTTAATAGAAACAGTGCGGGGAGTAGGCTTTCGCTATAAGGCCGATACATAAATGTTAAGAGATATTCCTCTCAAATTTTTACTGCTAATTGGCTTCTTTTTATCTGGAGTTATTCCACTCCTTACCATGTCAATTATGAGTTATGAGGCATCATTCGATGAACTCACAGACTCTTCCTTTAAGCAGCTTGAATCTGTGAGGAAACTCAAGAGTCAGGAATTGAAACATTTTTTTAAGTCCAAGGTTGCGCACCTTGAAGTCCTTTCTTCTAATCCATTTCTAGTCGATGCAATGAGCTCACTTCATCATTACATGGATCGAAATCGGTGGGATGTGGACCTTCAGGGAAATAGTCATGAGGAGTTTTCTTCTCCAAAGCAGTTTAAGGTCATACATGATCGCTATTATCCTTTCTTCAAAAAATATATCGATAACTATCAACTCTACGACTTATTCTTTATCGATCCCAAAAAAGGAATTTGTTACTTCACAATAAAAAAAGAGAGTGACTTTGGTAGGCCTGTTAATACAGTTCACTCATCACTCACAGATGTGTGGAAACGAGTTGTTGAAACTCGTCAGACTTCTGTGTCTGATACTCTTCTCTACGCACCTTCTACTAATGGCCCGGCACAGTTTATTGCTGCACCAGTTATTGTTGATGGAGAGTTATTAGGAGTTCTTGCTGTACAAATATCGATTGATACTATTGATCGCATTATGGGTGAAAGATCAGGGATGGGGAGAACTGGTGAAACCTATCTTGTGGGGTCTGATTATAAAATGAGATCAGATTCTTTTTTGGATCCCGTCAACCACTCTGTTGATGCATCATTAAAAGGAAGCATTGAAAGGAATGGAGTTTTTACAGATGCTTCTAAGTTGGGATTAAAGGGAGAAGAGGGGAATTCTATTATTGTTGATTACAATGGCAATCGAGTACTTTCGTCATATGGACCATTGGATATCTATGGATTGCGTTGGGCCATCATTGCAGAGATTGATGAAGAAGAAATCAATTCAACAATAAGAGAAGCACTTAATCATAAAGTAATGGCAATTATTTTTTCTGCCATCGGTCTTCTTGTCATACTTACTTTTTCGATCTCATTCTTTTTTAATCGCGGTATTCGAAACGTGATTTCTCAATTGGAGCACATTGTTGAGAATGTTCTCAATGGAAAGGTTGAATCAAGGGCCGAAGTTGCAGCTACACCTGTCGACTTTGAAGAAGTTGTCATCAAGATTAATCACTTGATTGATTCATTTGTCGAACAAATGGATGAGAAGTCAAAGCTTGAGCAAGCTATTCAATACAATCAGAGGCTAGAATCCATTGGAACTCTTGCTGGAGGAATTGCTCACGACTTCAACAATATTCTCACCTATATGTATACCTATGCTGATCTTGTTCACGATGGAATGGAACCAAGCGATACAAGCGTGGAGTACATCGATGAGATATTAAAGGCCATCGATCGCGCGACTGCTCTTGTTGGACAGGTTATGACCTTCTCAAAAGATGTAAAGCGTGAAGCGCATCCTATCCTCTTTTCTTTGGTCGTGAAGGAAGCTTTGAAATTAATTTCCGCTTCAATTCCAAAGAGTATTTCGGTTCATAAAAGTATTTCTACAATTGACCTCTATGTTATGGCGAATAGTACCCAATTGAACCAAATTGTAATGAACCTCTGTACCAATGCATATCACGCTTTAATTGGATCTGGAGGCGAACTTTTTGTTAATTTAAATAGAGTAACTCTTGAGGCTTCAAATAATATTAAACTTCCTGAAGGCGACTATGCACTACTCGAGGTTAGAGATACTGGTGTTGGAATTGATCCATCAATTCATCATAAAATTTTTGACCCATTTTTTACCACAAAGCCTGAAGGCGTTGGTACAGGGATGGGACTTGCGGTAATTGATCAGATCGTTACTCAACTTCATGGAAAAGTTCGGTTTGAAAGTGAGCAAAATAAAGGTACTACTTTCTTTGTTTATCTACCACTCTCAATGCCAACCGCTTCAAGTGAAAGTGATTTTGAACAGACGATACAGATTCGCTCTGGTCTTAGAGTTCTTCTCATTGATGATGAAGTTCAGATTTGCAAGTCGACAAGTCGAATGCTTGAAGATGCCGGAGCAAAGGTTGAAGTATTTTCATCATCTGATGCTGCATTAGATTTTTTTATGGAGTCTCGGGAAAGATTTGATGTGATCATTACTGATTACAATATGCCCTATAAAAATGGAGTCGAGCTATGTCGAGAGATTCGCGGCGTAGATTCGGCCATCGCAATTATTATTACCACCGGTTACGCAGAGATGGTTTCTGAAGATATTCTTCGTGAGTTACAGATTCTGTCTCTTGTTCAAAAACCATATTCAAAAACTGATCTTCTCGATTTGATGCAAAAGCTATAGTGTCCAACTTGCGAGTACTGAAACCGTGTTATTGCTGCTAGTTCCTCTAATATAATCTGCTTCCACATTTCTTTGTTGAACGATTTGAGAGAAGCTATAGCTTGGAATGAGCACACCTCCAAATGGTAAAAAAGGTATTATGCCTGATACTCCAACCGATGCTACTCCAAGGCCAGCGGCTGAGCCTTTGCCATATATGTACCGGTTGTTTTTTTGATCTCCCCAAGAAATACCACTGGTAAACGACATGAGGGGGTGAACTGTGTAAATTACCTCACTGCTAAAGTAATTCCCATTTGTTGCTTTTAAATCTCTACTGTATTCAATTCCTAGTGTCAGTGTTTCTGCTATTGGAACGCTGTATTTTATATTCGCAAAGTAAGTGTCTTCTCGCTGGTTCTTATGATCTGCATGACCATCTTTTACTCTATAAACAATGGCCGGAGGAGGTGAGTCATCAAATTTTGAAAATCCTAATGTCAATTGATGATTCGTCACTGGAGAGTATTGCAGCTCCAAACCATTTTGATTGATTGATATGGTATTATAGAAAGTGAAGCTGGGAAATACCGCAACGATAGGTTTGTCCCATATGAGTGCTCCTCTAAAAACTTGCTTATTGCAATATACTGCGGAAATGCTAGTCGTAATGGGATTCGCTCCTTGAGCGAAAAGTTGTAATGTTATTAACGCACTTAAAAAAAAGGTGCAGAATTTCATAGCTTCTCCTTTTGTGAAACTTGTTAGAAATAAAGAGTGAGGAAATCCCCTAGATCGAACTCGATCCTTTAAACTTTGTGTCTTTTGGTGCTTTGACTAGAAGTAGAGTTCAACTCCTCCTTGCCATCCGAACCAGCCGGGAGCGCTCGATTCTCTTCGATCAAAGAATTTTGATGTAAAACGACTTTCTAAGTCTGTGACATAGTTATAAGAACCACCTGCAAATAGATTCAAGTGAGGGAGTAAATGAAGTACCCCATTGAGCCTAAAGTGGGACATGGATAAGTGATTGTGAGTTGTGAATTTGAAGTCCCCCTGATCTTTAATTAAAGAGGTTTCAACTTCAGGATTAAGTGAGAGTTTTTGAGAGAGAGCTAAACTTCCACCAAATGCAAATGAATACTTATAAAATGGATCGCTCTGGTCTGTGCTTTTTCCAAAGCCAAGTTTAGAGTAGGTGTATCTTGTTCCCATTTTAAGACTGATGTTTCTAAATTGCAGATCATCTTGAGATAATAGAAGTCCGTAGGTTCCATTTTTTACAATAGTAATTGGTGCAATTGAAATTCCTTCAACATCTTCAGCATAATTCACAATTCCAATTTGCGCACCTTTTACTTTCTTCGCGCTGTTTACAAGACCTAGTTGAAGTCCTGTCACATCTCCACTTGCGTAGTTGTTAAAAACTGCAAGCTGGGCCCCTTTAATATCTGTAGTCGCAACATTGCTAAAAACTGATAGTTGAACACCATTCATTTTATTTCGCACGACATTTGAAAATACGGTCGTCTGTATCCCCAGTGAAGACGAATTCGCGTAGTTTGAGAATGCAGACAGCTGAATGCCTGTAAGGTCTTCAAGAAGGATATTTGAGAAGGCCGTTACTTGTGCCCCTTTTACGTTATGTGTTCCTATGTTTGAGAAGGCCGATACTTGTGCCCCTAGGATTTCTCCCGCACTGTAGTTCGAAAATGCAGCGATTTGAGCACCTCTTAGCTTTCCTCTAACATGATTGTGGAAGACCGTTAATTGAGCTCCATTTAGATCGTGCTCAGTGATATTTCCACCATACGCTATTTGGGCCAGTAGTCCCTTACCTTTCACGTGGTTGAAACCAAAAGATACTTGGGCCCCTTTCGCATCCTCTTCAACGATTGTTCCCCCCACCGCTATAGAAACCCCATTGAGCCGCTCGAATTGATTGTAGATCGCTGAAAGTGAAAAATTATGCTCTGTCGCAGTTTCAATCTCTTTAGGGTAGGTACTTACTGTAGGGATTAATGTTGCATCAAAAGGTACATTTACGTAATTGGCATGAGCTCTCGACCCACGGCTAACTGTTTTCTCTTTTTGATCTGAAATGAAGTCGCTTTTTTGCACCTGAGTTGTTTTATTTTCACTAAGATTTACTTGAGCGTTATAAACCCCTTCATTGTTATTTAACACGACAGAGTAACTACCAGGCATAACGCCAATTGAAATTGCCCTGTCATTTTCCTTGTTTACTTCTGCTATCATTGTCCCTTCCCCATCTCTAAGATAGAGACGCCCCTTTAGCCCCTCTGGAAAAATAACTTTTGCTGAAGTATTTCTAATATCTGTAAGGATTAGCTCTCCTGTTCCTGCTAGCTGCATGTTATATGATGGGTGTTGAGGCCCATTGATTGTTTTAGATGTTTTTGCCAGCGTCTCGTTGTAGGCGTATTTGTATGCTTCATTAATGGTTACCTGGCCATCACCACTTTTATCTGCCGCACCTCTTAGACCTGATACAAGGTAATGAGTAAAGAATGATGCTTTGATCCTGTCAGATTCTTGGGCGGCCTCATCCGATGAACTTGAGGTTAAAAAAACATGCCCCTTTAGTTTTGACATTGAGCTGGCTAGGAATGGTGCTCTTTTCTTTCCACCTTTAAGTGCCGTGAGTGAGCCTGATGCACATGAGTCTAAGATTATAACTGTGACATCGGCCTTGAGGTTTGAAACATCTTTTTTCAGGGATAGGTAATCAATTTTATCATTGCCGATCAAAAGTCCTTCGTCATCAGAGTGACCGGAGTAATAAACAATAAGCTCATTTCTTCTATTGTTTTTTCTGTCTTCAATTAGTCGCTCGTTGAGGTCTTTTAGTTTGCGATGAATTTCATTACTCGATGGATCTAAAAGTAGGTAGCTATTTGCGTGGGATACTCCGCCAAAGTCCTCGAAGACTTTTGAGATGGTAAGGGCGTCGCTTACTGCGTATTTAAGCGTTGGCCTCTCTTTTCCCCCATAGTTCTTCCCAATTACCACTGCGTATCGTTTAACCTCTGTGGCATGGGCCGCTGTAATATTTAAAATTAAAAACAATAATGATAATTTAAACAAGTTTTTCATTATTAGGACCTACAACTTAAGAAGTGTAACTGTATCTTTTATTTTAAAATCGTGAGATTCGCTATTGAGCACTTTCTCTGATTTTTTGTTTTCAAAATATTTGATAATTTCTGAAACTTTTATCGGTTTATTGCTAGTTACGAGGTAAAAGGTTTCAAACTTGGGAGAACTATCTAGTTCATAGGCATTTGGTAAGATGACTTGTTTGCCTGTAACTAATTTGGTCATTGATTCTTTATTGTCAGGGTAGTGAAGTGTTAGTAAACCATTACCATCGATTGAGAAAATGGCACCAAATTGTTCCCCCGCAGACACGTAACTCAGCTGGATCAAGTCTCCTGAGGAAACCTTGGTTCCATGTGCGAGCTTTTCCACTTGGTCCTGTGTCTTTTTGTATATTACCAAGTGGGAATCTAAACCCTTTGTTCTCAATCCTTCTGTCTCAGGCTGACCGGTAAATTGCGGTACTGCGATGATAAAGACAAAACAAAGGGCAACTGCTGATGACAAAAATTTTATTTTAGGTTGTTCAAATAGAGATTTTAACTGAGTTCTCCATGAGTATTTGTGTTCCGTCATTTTTAATTTGATAAGGTAAGCCTCTTGTCTTCTATTTGTCTTATCTACGAAATCTTGATTGTTATCATTAATCGCGCGTATTCTACGTTGTAGTTCACTATTCGTTTCGAGCACTGTTGTAATCTTCGCCATCTGCTTTTCATCAAGCTCTTTTAAAATATACTTTTCTAATTGGAGATCACTAAATTCTTGTGACATTTGTTCGCTCCTCAAGTTTATCAACTTTATCTTTTAGTAGTCTTAGTCTTTTTCTAATTCCCGATACCGACATGCCAGTCTCTTCAGAAATTTCTTCATAAGTCATCCCATCCAAAAAATAGAGTGTTGCTAAAACTGCAGTGGACTCTTTTTCTTTTGAAAAAATAACTTCTAAAAAATTGCTTGATAGGAGTTTTGACTCGACATTATCGCTGCCTGCGATCTCAACTAAAAGTGAATCGAAGTCGGTGCTTCGCCCTTTGCGCGATTCCTTCTTGATAATATTAAGGCAGACATTTGTGGCGATACGATAGAGAAGACCTGCGTGGTTTTCTGAAGTGATTGTCTTTTGTCCTGTAAGAAGGCGAACAAATGTATCCTGGGATGCTTCCCGGGCCATCTCTTCGACTTTCAAGAGTTTCAGGCAACGTCTATAGACTAGAGGTCCATACCTTTCAAATAACAATTCAACACTATCGTTCAAGTTCGCTTCCTCATCATTAGCATTCACTAAGACAAACAATCTATACCATTAAAAGTGTTACTTTTTTTTGATTTTTTTTTAAGCTGAACGTATTTTCAGTTACTTCTGAGTAGTAAATTGTGTAATAGATTCTTTATACGCCTTGAGTACTCTCTCTTTTGCTTTTTTGAGGTCGATTATCGGCTCAGGGTACTCATCTGTGCCAAACTCTGAGACCCAGGTCTTGATATAAGTAAAGTCTGGGTCAAACTTTTTTTGTTGTAGTGTCGGATTGAATACTCTGAAATATGGCGCTGCATCGCACCCTGTGCCCGCAACCCACTGCCAATTTCCATTATTTGCAGCGAGGTCAAAGTCGAGTAGTTTTTCTGCAAAGTAGGCTTCGCCCCATCTCCAATCAATAAGAAGTTGCTTGACGAGAAAGCTACCTGCGATCATTCTAACTCGGTTGTGCATTTGGCCGGTTTTATTTAGTTGGCGCATTCCTGCATCCACCATTGGAAAGCCTGTCCTTCCTTCGCACCATTTTTTGAATGTACTTTTGTTATTGTTCCACTTAATTTTTCGATACTTTTCGCGGAATGCTTTTTTCTCAACATGAGGAAAATGGAAAAGAATCTGCATAAAGAAGTCTCTCCAAATAAGGGCCTCGAGCCACTTACCATTGAGTCTAATTCCTGCCTCTGCACACTTTCGTATACTAATAGTTCCAAAGCGCAAATGAATACCAAGTTTAGATGTTCCTTCAATCGAAGGGTTGTCACGAATGCTATCAAAATGTTTGATGATATTTTCTGGAATGCTTGGATGGGAGATCTCAAGTTGCCCTTTTGAGAAACCAATCACAGAAAGAGTAGGCATTTTCATTTTTTGAGATCTTTTCTCAAGGTTTCCCAATAGCTTTTCTGAGGGGAAACGTTTGAATGAGTCTTTTGTTAGAAGTGAAAGCCACTTCTTTTTATAAGGGGTGAAAACAGTGTAGGGGGTTCCATCCTTTTTAAGAACGTCGTGCTTAGAGAAGATGCACTGATCTTTATAGCTTTTAAATTGAATTCCGTTGCTCGCCAGAAATTTGGATACTTGTTCATCTCTCTTAAGGGCGTATTGTTCATAATCTTCATTGCAGAAAACGGTATTGATATCGAAATCAGAGCTTAGTTTTGAAAAAACTTCAACTGGTTCTCCATGATAAACAAGGAGATCACTACTTTTGGTCTGCAGTTCATTTTTTAAATTATCGATCACATTCCAAATGAATGACACTCTTTCATCATTTTTGTTTGTGAGCTGATTGAGAATATTGGTGTCAAAAATAAATAGAGGAAGCACTTTGCCTTTTGATGAAAGTGCTTTAAAAAGTCCTACATTGTCTTCAAGTCTCAGGTCTCTCCTGAACCAAAATACATTTACCATTTTTAATCTAGCGAACAGACTTTTCTACCAATGATTACTGCGGGCCGTTTATTGCATCTATCAACCCATGCTTTTACATTTGAGTAAGATTCTAAGTTTAAGACCTTGTCGGCATTATAGAACTCTGTCAAGCAGTTCACCCATGGGAAGGTTGCGATATCTGCAATCGAGTACTCTGTGACTAAATACTCTCTTCCCTCAAGTCTTTTATCAATTACTGAAAGCAGGCGTTTTACTTCATTTGTGTATCTTTCTAAAGGGTATGGGTGTTCGCACTTCTCTTTTGCATATTTAAAGAAATGTCCAAACTGGCCAAACATTGGGCCGACGCTTGCCATCTGAAAAAAGAGCCATTGAAGTGTTTCATTTTTTTCTCTTGGTTTTTCAGAAAGAAACTTCCTACTCTTTTCTGCTAAATAGATTAAGATTGCTCCTGACTCCATTATATTGATTGGATTTCCATCTGGACCATTCGGATCAATAATCGCTGGGATTTTTGAATTCGGGTTTATTGCAATAAACTCAGGAGAAAACTGATCGCCCTCTAAAATATTTATACGATGAGCATCATAGGGGATGTTTATCTCTTCAAGGGCGATAGATACTTTTTGGCCATTGGGTGTACCAAGAGAATAGAGTTGAATCTTTTCCATATTTGGGTCCTAAAAAAAAGCCCCTTTCGGGGCCATCAATTATTTAAGAGCTTTTAGAGCTTCTTGGTAATTTGGTTCGTTCGCTGTTTCTGCTACCTGCTCTGAATAGATAACATTATTGTTTTCATCTAAAATGATGATTGAGCGAGATAGAAGACCTTTTAGTGGTCCATCAACAAATTCAACATTGAACTCTTTTCCAAAGTTTGATCTAAATGCTGAAAGGGTCTCAACTTTATCAATTCCTTCGGCACCACAGAAACGAGCTTGAGCGAATGGAAGATCCATTGAAATGTTAAGAACGACAACGTCTTTTAGTTCTGCAGCATTCTTGTTGAATGTGCGAACACTTGTGGCACAAGTAGGAGTATCTAAGCTTGGAAAAATGCTTAAAATTTTCTTTTTTCCTGCATAGGTTTCTAGATTAACTTCTGAAAGATCGTTTCTTACTAGGTTGAAATTATTAATTTTGTCTCCCATTTTTGGTAGTTCGCCTACTGTGTTGAATGGGTTTCCTTGAAGTGTTACCACTGCCATGTATATCTCCTTGTTTGATTATTATTTACCTTAAAATATCACATGGTGAGGTAATTACTATTCAAGATTATCTATAGCTCAATATCAATTTCTTAACTCGGTCTTTACTCACTAAGTGCAAATTTTCACTATAGGGTGTATTGGGCACCTTTTCGCTATTATATCTCTATGAAGATAATATTTTTGGTCACCATTATTTCCTTATTTCAGAGTTATTCACTATGTTATTCCCAAGATCTTGTACTGGAAGATCTCCCTATAGAAGAGCTTTTGGATGTTAAGATTCACGCTTCTACTTTGCTGGATGAAAGTATTTTAAATACTCCAGCATCTGTTACAGTTGTCACTCGAAAGCAGATTAAGAAACTCAATATTAGAAAGCTTAGTGAGCTTTTAAACTTTATTCCCGGTTATCAATCCTATCATTCTGATGAGGGGTCCTTGAGGAACACATATAGTATTCGAGGGCGAAAAACGGGATCAGGTAATAAAGATGTCTTGCTGTTGATCGATGGCATAAAGCTAAATACATGGTTGTCAGGAACATCAGACCCCTATATCGCGAATATTGATATCTCAAGTATTGAAAAAATTGAATTTATTCGAGGGCCTGGATCTTCAATTTATGGAAGTGGGGCTTTCTTAGGAGTTATTAATGTTGTTACTGACTACAGAAAAAGCAATGTCGAATTTCGCAAGGGTAGTTCTACTAACTTCTACGGAAATGGAAGTTACTCCAAACAATGGGGAAGTACATCACTATCAATCAAAGGAATGATAGAAGACTCGAGAGGGGAATCACAAACTCAATACAATTACCTCACTGACAAATTTAATCTAACTCGGGAGCCGATGCACCAGTATTCTTTGCAAGCTGAGGCAAAATATCGAGATATCATATTACGTCTCACAAATTATCGCTATGAACAAAACGATTATTATATCACTTCCTTGCCTCCTGACCCTATTCAAAGGCGAGAAGGGAGAAGTTCTCAAGGAATATTGCTATACACTCCAAAACTTTCTTCTCACTTTGACTTGGATACCAGTGTTAGTTATGCTAATTATCAGCAGAATTTTCTTATTCGTAGTAGTGCCGTAAGTACAGCGTCAACGACAATCAATGAGGCGGTGTTAAACTCCAAAGCAATCTTGAAATGGAAAAAGGATGAGACATCACTTATAGCTGGTGTCGAATACAATCGTAGCGAGCTAACGGATCCGAAGGTTTTGTTTCACTCTGTAGGAACCACCAAAATAGAGTTGGCACCAACTGATCATCGAGCAAATGCCGGAGTCTTTACCCAATTCAGCCAAGATTTTGAAAAATGGTATTATAATTTTGGACTCAGATACGATCACTACTCAATATTTGGAGGGCATCTTAACCCAAGATTTGGAGTCATTTATAAGGCCACTCCAACAAGTCGTCTGAAATTTCAATATGCAGAATCTTTTCGCGCACCATCGGTGGTGGAGCGTGATCTCTATTCGAATACTATCTATGCCCCTAATAAGGACATTCGTTCCGAGGTGGCCCGAACTATAGAGGTTATTGCCCAAAGTAATTACTCTAGGAAAAATCTAATTACTCTCACTCACTATTCCATTCGAATTGATGATGCAATTGTTCAAACCACTTCATCCCCCAAAAAACGCTACAATAATGGTAGGCTTAACGGCAATGGCATTGAGTTAGAGCAAAGTCATAACTTCGGAAGTGGCATTGGGATGAAAAATGCTTTCTCCTGGGCCTATGATCCTATTCAGACTGCAAGTTCTGAATCTGCTATCTTGCTTAATTCGAACATCAGCTATACTCATAGGGCCATGTCTTATATCTTGACTGGAAATTATCAAGGAAAAAGAATGATTAACCAAAATGATAGAAATATTCATTTTGGTGGTGCAACTCTCTTTCGACTAACCGCAAATTATAACGTTACAGATCAACTTAAGGCATTCTTGATTGGAAATAATATTTTTGATAAGAAAGTTCTATATCCTGGTTCAAATGCCTCAAATGATATTGGTGTCGTTGATGCTGGCCGAACTGTAGAGTTTGGATTGGATTATAAATTCTAAGTGAGATCCTCAATCGCTCGAAGAAAGATCTTGCCGTAGCGCTTGAGCTTTTTAGGACCAACTCCGTAGAGATCCTCCAATTGATGAAGTTCAGTTGGCCTTGTCTCTGCCATTTCCATAAGTGTCTTGTCTGGGAATATCTTAAAGGCCTGGGTGCGTTTTTTCTTTGCCAGCTCTTTTCTAAAATTCTTAAGTCCCTCAAATAGCTCTGATGAATTTGATGATGGAGTAAGCTTCTTGACAACTTTCTTGCGTCTCGTTGTTGGTGACTTTTTCTTCGCCTCTTTTGGGACCAAAGATTTTTTGGGCGCCTTTAAAGAACTGTCGGCCCTAAGCCATACCTCTTCTCTTCCCTCAATTACATTAATGGCCTTGCGGGTAAGTTTCAGTTCAGACTTCCCATCCATAACCATTTTGAGATGACCGAGGGCAATTAATTGACGGTAGACTGAGTACCACAGACCCTCCTCATACATCGTTCCTGATTTATAAGTTGTGATCTGATTGTGCTTGTGATTGATAACTGCTTTGGTCTCATTTCCCATCAGAACATCAATCATGTAGTGAACATTAAATTTTTGTCCTGTCTCATAAACACTTGTTAGAGCGCGCTTAGCAAGTTCTGTGGCGTCAATTGTTTTATCAACTGGATTAAAGCAAGTATCACAGTTTTCACATGGACCAGAGTAGGGATCATCAAAGTAATTTAAAAGAACTTCGCGTCTACATTGAGTCGTTTCGCAAAATCCCAATATCGCATCGAGTTTCTCTTCGTTAACCCTTCTTCTCGCTTGTGAACGAACTCCTTTATTGGCAATTCGCTTAAGCATCACAAGATCTTGTAGACCGTAGAGCATCCATGCGTGGGCCGGAAGTCCATCTCTTCCTGCACGTCCTGTTTCTTGATAGTAGGATTCCAAGCATTTTGGAAGATCCATATGGGCCACAAATCGAACATTGGGCTTATCAATTCCCATACCAAATGCAATAGTCGCAACAATGATAACGCCATCTTCTCCTAAGAACTTTTCTTGAACCTTATCTCTATAGGCCTGATTCATTCCTGCGTGGTAAGGGATGGCGCGAAGACCGGCCTTTACAAGTCTATCTGCGGTCTCTTCGGTTTTCTTTCTTGAAAGGCAGTAAACAATTCCTGAATCATCTGAATGATTCTCTTTGATGAATTGAATCAGTTTTAAAAAGTTCTGCTCTTTGTTTCCTTTTTTAGCAATAGAATAGCGAATGTTTGGGCGGTCAAATGAACTAATGAAAACCTTAGCATCATCGAGTTTAAGGCATCGAACCATTTCTTTTCTGGTGGCCGCCCCTGCTGTCGCTGTAAGTGCGATCCTTGGAACATTTGGGAATTGCTCTGCTAAAATTCCAAGTTCCATATACTCTGGTCTAAAGTCGTGCCCCCATTGTGAAACACAGTGGGCCTCATCAATTGCAAAAAGTGATATTTCAAAGCGTGTTAACAGGTTTTGAAAGAAAGGGGTCATCAGCCTTTCTGGTGACACATACAAAATTTTGATGTGTCCTGCAACTAGGTCACTTTGAACTGCCCTTTGTTCTGCAAGACTAATTGATGAATTTAAAAATGCGGCCTCAACACCTTTTTGAACTAAGGCATCAACTTGATCCTTCATTAAAGCAATGAGTGGTGAGATAACAATCGCGGTTCCACTTTTTACAAGGGCGGGAACTTGGTAGCAGAGTGATTTTCCTCCACCTGTGGGCATCAAAACAAGAGCATTCTTCCCTGCAATTAATGTATCAATGATTTCCTTTTGATTTCCTCTAAAATCATCAAATCCAAATATACTGCGAAGAACTTGTGATGCATCATCCATTACTGTGTGAGGCTGATTTCAATCCTTTTCATTCGTCCTTCTCCAACGGAAGTCGTTTTGAGTTCTGTGATTGATTCAATATGTTTGTGAACGATTCTTCTTTCCGCCGCATTCATCGGGCGTAGTCTCACTGTTTTTTTATTGGATAAGACTTGTTCGGCCATCTTATTAACTAGTTTAATCAATTGATTGTCATTGATTTTATTCTCTTCTTTTGAGCGGAAGAAGATTTTTATATCACGAGGTACATCAATCGAATTGTAGAGGTGTAGCCTTGTGATGTATTCGATTGCCTCGAGAAGTTCACCTTTATTGCGAGTTAGCTCTTTTTCATCGCGACCACTAAGTGAAATTCTGATGTTTCTTCCGTCGAATGAAAAATTAGTATAGAGATCTAAATTCGCTCGCTTGAGAAGTTCGATTAGAAATGGAAGAATGATTTTTTTGTACGTTGGTCTTACTCCAAATTCAAAACGAACTAGGCGTTTCCCAAATAGGAAGAAACGTTTTCTACCTTCCGTTTCACTTTCAACTCTAAGCTGATTGGCATACTTAATATTAAAGAACTTCATAGCTGCGTTTCTAGCTTTGCGATACGAGGATGCTTGGATTTTAAATACTCTATTTGAAGATGCTTGTGATCTACCCACCTTTTCTGCTGTTGTAATCGATAGAGCATTGTCTTTAATCTTGGAGACTGAGTCTGGGGAATCCCAACCTTTTTCATTGCGCTGGTAGGCCTTATCTACAATTTTTAACGTTCTTCTATCAATGAACGGGCGAGGGCAGACATCGTCAGCAAAGTCATCATTATAAAGACGGATCTTTGGGATTTCGCACTCAATAAGTTTGTAAATGCTGTCAACAAATTCACAATCTTCAGGTGCACAAAGACTAATGGCCTCTCCTGTTTTTCCCGCTCTTGCTGTTCTTCCCACTCTGTGGACGTAGTTTGCTGCATCTTGTGGCATATCGTAGTTAATAACAAGATTGACATCTTTGATATCAAGTCCGCGAGCGGCAACATCAGTACAAACCAAAATTGTAATCTTTTTTGATCTGAAGTCTTTCATCAGTGACGTTCTTTTGTTCTGTGAAAGTCTTCCCGAAATTGCATTCGCCTTAAATCCCATCAGCTTAAGCCATTCTGCAACACGATGGGTTTCAATTTGAGTGTTACAAAAGATAAGCGCATAAGCATCATCATAGTGTCTGAGCTCATTTACTAGAAATGGCATTTTTTCTTCTGAACTCACCATCGCTAGTTTTTGATCAATATTCTCTACTACAAGACTATCTTCGTTTACTTTGATCTCAATAGGATCTGAATGAAATTTATATGCTGTATTTAAGACATCGATATTAGTAGTGGCAGAAACCATAATTAGCTGACGATCTTTTGGACAAAGTCCAAGGATAAACTCGATATCTTTTTTGAACCCCATATCGAATAAGCGATCCGCTTCATCGAAAACTACTGCAAGGCAGTTTGAAAGGGATATCTTTTTCTGTTTAATGAGATCACAAAGTCTTCCCGGGGTGGCAACAAGAACATGAGGGTTGCTTTCGAGAAGTTTGATTTGAGTGTCGATATTCTCTCCACCGATCACGCATTGAGAAATAACACCTAGGTCTTTTCCAAGTTGTGAGAAAACCTTATGTGTTTGTTGAGCAAGTTCTCTGGTTGGACTCATGACCACGTAGAGTATTCCTCCTTCTTCATCCTCTCGCTCAATAATATCATCGCGATGAGCTTTCTCTAGAAGAGGAATGGCAAAAGCCGCTGTTTTTCCTGATCCTGTTTCAGCTTGAGCAAAGATATCTTCTCCATCAATGATGGGATCAATTGTAAGCTCTTGAATGTCACTGGCATATTCGAAGCCCATGGCCTCAATGGTATCAAGAAGAGTGGTATTTAGTTCAAATTCAGTAAAAGGTATAGTTTTCTGCATAGCCTACTGTATACACTTTAAGTCACAGTTTTCCCAAGATTTATTGCAGATTTTAGGATTTAAATAGGTCTCAAAATGGGGAGGGGGATGCTACCCCCCATCTTCCCTTTATAATCGGCTATTTACAGCGTTTAAAACCCCTTTGAATGCAGTCATCATTTCTTCTCTTGCGACTTCAGAATCAGAAGATGTCACCGCCAGAACTCCTCTGTCTGCATTTTCCGCTGTTTTGGGGTCTAATGATAGCTTGCCGAGGAATGGAATTCCCTCTTCTTCCGCTAGTTTTTCTCCGCCATCACGCTTAAAGACATCAATTCTTTCGCCACATTTTGGACAGATTAGACCGCTCATATTTTCGACGAGTCCCAAGATTGGAAGTTTTAACTGACGGCAGAAGCTGATTGATTTTTTTACATCGATCAAAGAGACATCTTGAGGAGTGGTAACAATCACAACCCCAGTAAAATCTCCAACCGTTTGTACCATGCTTAGTTGCTCGTCCCCTGTCCCTGGAGGGGTATCAATGATAAGAAAGTCGAGATCTCCCCAGTTTACATCTCTCATAAATTGGCGAATCATGTTGTTTTTCATTGGACCGCGCCAGATAGTGGTATCACTTTCGCTTGGAAGCATGTGTCCCACTGATACTGTTTTTAACTTATCACTGTAGATGATCGGTTGAATTTTATCGTCGATACTAGTCAGCCTTTCGTCAGATTGGCCCAGAAGCTTTGGAATGCTTGGCCCGTGCAAATCGATATCGAGGAGCCCTGTTTGGAATCCCTCATTGGCCAAGAAGCCGGCAAGATTGGCCGAAACTGTCGATTTTCCAACGCCCCCTTTTCCGGAAAGCACCATAATTCTGTTTTTAATTCCAGTGATTCCCTCTCTGATTGCATTTGTTTCTTTCATATATTCAATATTGAAGCTCATAATATCTCCTTGATAACTACACGCTATATGCGGGTAGCTTAACTTAATACAAATAGAATCTCAGATCGAAAAATCCAATGGTGTGATAGGTAACCTTGCTTAGGAGTATGTTATTTCTTTTACTAAAGCTTTACTATCTGAAAATCACACCCGAGCTATAATTATCTCAGATTTATTCTGGGAGTTATTATGGGCCGCATTATCGATTACGTAAAAGATAAGGGAAAGAGATCGCTTTACGCGTTATTCGTTCTTTCTTTTTTATTGGCCGCTTTTTTTATCATGAACTTCACTCTAGACCAGTACAAGAAGCGGCATCTCAATGGTGTAGTCGCAAATTTAGAGCTCGATTTAAATGCAACAAACAAGCTTTTGCACGATTGGATTGATAATCGGATTTTTGATATCAACAGTTGGCTTCAGATGCCAGAGATTAGAGAACCAATTTTAAATATTATCAAAGGGAACGCTAGGGATGAGAATATTATAAGGCTCAATAAGCTTTTGCTTCCAATCCTGAAACATCGGGCCGATCAGGGCTATTTTATTATTAATAGAAATTTCATTTCTATCGCTTCATCACGGAAAGAAAATACTGGGACGAGAAATTTGATCGCCTATGACTACCCAAGGAGGCTTGAGAGAGTTTTTGATGGGGAGAGTCTTGCCATACCACCTATCAATTCAGACGTTCCCCTTCCTCATAAAAAAGATGGAATGAGAAAAGTTCCAACTATGTTTATTGCTACTCCAATCAAAGACAATAAGGGGGAGGTCCTTGCTGTTTTTACTGTGCGAATGAATCCTCAGCATGCTTTTTACAAGCTTGCAACCTATCAAGGAGCAATCAAGGGACAATCGACTTACTTCTTTGATCGCAATGGGATACTTTTGATTCCTAGCCGATATGAAGAACAAGTTGAAGTCCTTGTAAAGGCAGGGGTATTAAAGGGGAGTAATGTCCTCGATATTAAACTTCTTGACCCTGGTGTTGATTTAGTTAAAGGTGAGAAGCCAAAATTACGGCATGAGCTATGGCCCTATACTTATATGGCGCAAAGAGCAATCCGTGAAGAAGAAGCAAAAAATTCTGAGGGGTATCGCGATTTTAGAGGGGTTAAAGTGGTGGGAGCCTGGTCATGGAATGCCATAGCGGGATTTGCTGTAGCCGCGGAGGTCGATTACGACGTCGCTATGGCATCTTTTCGTGATGTCAGAACTCTTACCAAGGCCGTTTTTTATTCACTTACGTTTCTTTCTCTCATCTTAATTATCAGCATTCTCTTTATTGAGGGACGTTCCCAAAAAGAGATCTTGGATGCGAAAAACAACGCAGAAGAGGCAAACTTGCTGAAGGATAAATTTTTATCGTTGATCGCTCACGATTTAAAATCACCAATTGGCGTTATTGCAGGATACAGTGAAATCTTGATGGAAGACAATTTAAACTCTAGTGAGAGAAAAGATCTGCTACTTCGAATTGATGAGATGTCTACCAAAATGAATGAGATGATCGATGGGCTACTGGGATTGGCGCGTATCAAAATGGGGAAGTTTGAACTCAATGTTGCTCAATATGATTTATATCAAATTATTGAAGAGATATTTGATGAAATGCACTTCTTTGCTGATCGTAAAAAAATAAAATTAATCAATGAAGTTGAAGAAGATAGTTACATCCTCTGCGATCGAAAGCTATTCTCTGAATTGTTTAAAAATCTAACATCTAATGCCATTAAATTTTGCAATAAGAGAGATTCGATAACAATTTCTTTTGATCCAATCGATTTACAAATATTTGTTGTAGATACCGGAAAAGGGATTGATCCCAGTCGCATTGATGACCTATTTGACTACACCAAGAAAACATCGACAAATGGAACCTCTGGAGAGATCGGTACCGGATTGGGACTACCACTATGCCACGATATTGTTGTTGCCCATGAGGGAACGATTAAAGTTCATTCCGCTGGCGTAGGGCAGGGGACAACATTTATTATTACTTTGAAGCGCTCTTAGTTTTTAATTGTTCGGCCAATTCAAAAGCAAAGTCTCTGGTTGGTTGACGGGAAAAAGGGAATTGACTCACATAATTTTTTACTTCATCTATATCCATATTTTGAATTGCGCATAGATGAAGAATTGCCCAAGCTATAATTCTATTTCCTGACTTGCAGTAGATTGCTACGGGAGAATCTGTTTGATCTAAAAGTTCGTTGATATTTGAAAGAAAATTCTGATCGATGCAATCTATTGAACTCACTGGAGCGTTGACATACTCCCCTCCTGCCGCTGCGATAAGAGCTGGCTCATTCGTTAAAACTTCTCCTTGAGATTTAAAGTCTAAAAAGAGATAAACTCCTTTATCATGTAGAAATTGAACTCCCTCTCTGGTCATTTCCGATGCGATATAGATATTTCCAATTCTTGCTAAATTAGAAAGAGGTGAGTTTTCAATATAAAAGTCTGTATCAAGTGTGTTCAAGTTCATTTTTATTCCTCAATTCCTCTGATTGGAATTTTAAAGTAGTATTCACCATTCGCTTCTTTGTCGCCAAAGCTTCCTCCTCGAATATTAAACTGTATGCTTGGCAGTAGGAGGCGAGGTGCATTGAGTGAGCGATCTCTTTCTGTGCGGAAAGTTACGAACTCAGGTCTTGTTGTATTTTGATTGAGTTGAATGTTCTCTTCCATCTGCTGTTTGATTGTGGCGCTATATTTCACCTCTCTTCCTCCGGGGCAATAATCGTGTCCAGTGCAGGTAATGAGATTAGGATCGAGCTTGTAGATTTTGTTATGGACAGAGGAGTAAAGATCTTCTGAGCTACCGCCAGGAAAATCACATCTTCCAGTACCATAATCCGGCATAAAAAGGGCATCTCCCGTAAACAGATATTTTCCAATGATATAGGATGAACATGCTGGAGTATGTCCTGGCGTGAATATTGCTTGCAGTTTTAGAGAACCAAAACTGTACTCCTTTTCTTCATCAATCAGAAGTTCAAATTGCCTTCCATCTGTCATCAGTTCTTCAAAATTGTAAGTTTTTTTGAATACTTCTTGAACTTTAGTGATGTTTTTTCCAATCCCGATAGGTGGATTGCCAAGTTTATTTTTTAGCCAATGTGCAGAGCTTAAATGATCTGCGTGGGCATGAGTTTCTAAAATCGCTTTAACCGAAAGATCGTGCTCTTTGATAAATTCCAATACTTTATTCGCTGAGGTGTAGTTGATAGTTGAACTGGCCGGATCGTAGTCTAATACTGGATCAATAATTAAGGCATCTTTAGTATCACCATCATGAACGACGTAGGTGTGCGTAAAAGTTGCTTCATCGTAGAAGTTGTTGAGAATAAGAGACGAGTTACTCATAGTAGTTCCTTCGTTGAATTCAATTATCTGTAACTAGTTTATTTTCTTATCGATTTGTTGGCCATTTTATTTGATCTATTGGGATATTGATATTTCACATGAATCACTATCACTCTATTTAACCCTTCTTTACTTCCATTGTTATCCGATTAAACCGATGAACAATTGATTTGGAGGGCCATTATGCGTTTTATATTGCCATTAATATTGCTACTAACAGTATTTGATCTTTTTGCTGCGGAATTACAGCGTTTCAAGGGGGACGTTCGGGTTAACAATATGCGCCCAGTAGTGGGACAAGCTCTTAACTCTGGAGATGTTCTTGTTGCAAAGGGCAAAGGAAGTTTTTTTGTTGTCCGCTACCCTGATGGATCACGCTTTATGATCAAGGATGGTGTTTTAAAGGTGTCTAAGATGGAGCGAAAGGATAACCGAAGTTTTTATGATCTTGTTCGCGGTGGACTTTACTTGTACATTAATCCCGAAACGAAGCATGACTTCAGGGTGAATACGAAAAAGGTATCAATGGCCGTACGAGGAACAAAGTTTTGGATCAAAGAAACAGAGAATGAAAGTTATCTCTGTGTTTGTGATGGAGTTGTTGAAACTACAAATAAAAAAGGACGCTGGCTTGTTAAAAGGAAGCAAGATGTCCGAGCTTCTTCTGACAATGCTAAGCTTGAGCTGACTGTTCCTAATAAACAGATGTGGGATATGGCGCTAAAAGGTCTGGCGGAAATCAATATTACAGTAGATTAGTGCACACTCTTTTTGAGGCCGTCTAAACTTTTGACAGTTATTTGGTCTTTATTTCAGCATGTTATATCTTCACTTTCGGCATTGTAATTGCAGAAAGTATCCCGAGGCATAATGCCTTGGGGAGTTTCTATGAAGATTAAGCTTTTAATACTTTTATTCGTTGCCTATTTCACTTCGACACAAACAGTTGCTTCTGAGTGTTCTGGCCCTTTTGATGATCCATCATACTTGAAGATTGTTCGCACTTGTGATTCCGAGGGGAAACTTAAAAAAGTTGAGAAATATTTGGTGAGCTCGGGTCATCTTTCTAGTCGATCTCTTTATCAGAACGGGCTATTGGTAGAGATGATAATCCTTAGAGAGGGGGTCCCTTTTACAAGACTTTCTTACGAGTATCCCGCGAGTGATGCCAAACACTATATCCTTACAAGTCATCTTCTGCCTAAAGAGGTTATGGAGTATCGTCGTCACATAAAGATCATTGATGGCGAAAATAAAACAGTTAGAGAGCTCTACACAGATGAGCGCAATGATTACGTTCCAACTCATGAGCATTTTTTTAATGAATTTGGTCAGGTCATAAAAAGAAATGTGCTCGATACAAAAGAGAACATTCAAAAGGTTGTTGAGTTTTCTTATCTCGATGGAGAGTCGGAAAAACCTTATGCGTTTAAAGTATATGATGCTGATCACAATATGATCTCTGACTATTCAATGCAGAGAACTTTTTCTTTTGACGAGGTTTATGGTGATCTATCTCAAGAGGATTTCGATCAAAAGCTTAGACATTTTGAGAATATGGATAGAGTGCGCGTGGCAATTGTGGACTCTGGTGTGGACTTCATGCACAAGGAACTCGCCTATAAAATGTTTTACAACCAAAATGATCCAATCAACGGAGTGGATGATGATGACAATGGTCTTATTGACGATTTAATGGGGTGGACTGAGCCAATGAAGCTTGGACTACCATATGAAACAATAGGTACTCGTGAAAAAGGAGTTCCAAATTCTCATGGGACTCATGTCGCCTCAATATTTTCTCGTGATCTCGAAGGTATTGCTATCGTTCCATTTGTTGGAGATTATGGTGAATCCTATTTCTTAAAAAAAATGAAAAGTGAATTCAGTGAAAAGAAAATTAAATTTGCTAATATGAGCTTTAGTTTTCCACATTACAGAACTCAAGCTATTCCGCAGAGTACAATTAAATCACTTCAGTCTTTGATTCAAGGAAATCCAGAGACTCTATTTTATGTAGCTTCTGGGAATAATGGAGCAGAGATCGATTTATCTGTCGCCGGTGCTCGCTTTCCTGTTGGCTTTACAATGAACAATGTATTTGCCATTGGAGCATTGGATACTGATTTTCTGATCGAAAGCAAAATGCATTCATATACGATGGCAGACTATTCAAACTTTAGTGAGATCTTTGTTGATATCTTGGCCCCCGGAACCAAAGTTGATGGTGCATCACTAGGTGGTGGAAATATTCGCCATACAGGAACTTCAATGGCATCGCCTTACGCATTGAGAGAGGGATTGGATCTAAAACTTCACTATCCACAACTTACGGGGCAAGAAATTAAAGAGATCTTTATGAGATCTGCTTATATTCCTAATGTTTTAAATCCATTTCCTGTTAGATCGGGAGGGATGATTTTCCCAAGAAGAGCAATTGAAACCGCAAGAGTATATATTGAAGAAGGCCTTTCAATTGAAGATGCTGCTCTTAAAGTAAGAATGGATAGTTCCTTCTTACTCGAAAATGAAATTGCAGATCAAGATTATCTCGATAGAATCAAATCTCTTTGGGAAGAGCGAGGTGTTTAACCTCTGCTCTTCTTATTTACAACTTGAACTATTGGTATCGTAGTATTTGTAGTTACCTTCGCAAGGGAAGTAGTTTTCGATCGCCCACTCCTGACCCTTGTAAATTCTTTTAATGAAATATTTTTTGGCCGGAAAGCGAGCTTCAAGATGAAAGTATCCAATGTTTTGAGCTAATAAGCTTGCCCTCTTGTTACTTTTTCCCATGTAATCGATCATGTACATCGCCACTGCTTCTCCGGTTCTATCCGCTCCCCCTCGGCAGTGAATAAGAATTGGACGTTCTGCAGTTTTATAAATAGAGATCAGTTTCAGTAAGTCTTCCCGATGAGGAAGTCTTTGAGCGCTCATCCCAATATCAAAGTGTTCAACATTATAGTCTTTTGAAACTTCAATCTCATCCTTGTACCAATCTTTGTCGATTGATTCTCCTCTGAGATTGATGATGGTTTTAATACCCCATCGTTTGATGTAGCGCTTGAATTGCTTTTTTGATAGCTGCCCACTTCGATATAGTTTGCCTTTTTCCACCACTCCAATATTTGGAATGATGTTTGCGTTAGCGCTTATAGTTAAAAGAGTGATTGCAATCGTTAAAATAACGTGTTTCATTGGGCCCCCATTTACTCTGTAGTTATAACCTATTTCGATACTGTCGTGGGCATCGCTGTAATTATTATATTCATCAGCTCTTTTTTGAAGGAATGTTCTATGATATTAGAGGGTTAGCCTAGACGTGTAATTCATTCCCAGTCGAGCTCTGAGCTTTGCATAATCGATTTCTTCTAAGTAGAATCGCCCTGGGGGGAAAGCAATCGTTGCGCAATTTAAGTTACTTCTATTAGGTAGCTTAAGATTGTTTTTTTATGGGGAGACAATGGACTATAAGCAGATTCGAATTGAATTACTAAAAGAGATCCGTGGTGATCGTTCTCGTAATTCTGTTAATTCTCACTTTGGTTTTACTTATGACAAAGTTGGCAGTTGGGAAAAACTCTCTGGCTCTATGGGCTGGGATGAGTTCGCAAGCTATTTGAAGTATCTAAATATTTCTTTGGCGAATCCTTTATATAATCACGCTAATTACAGGGGGGCCGCATCTAATGGTCAGGCCATTGTTCGCTCTCTAACAAAAGGTGTTACTCCTGACGAGGTCGCTGCTCAAACTGGCCTTTCTGTACATCGAGTGCGCCGAATTCTTACAACATTTATCCCAAAGGTGAGTGAGATCTTTTTATTGATCGATCGCTATCTTTACCGCGAACAGCTTATTGCTTTTGTTCATGCCATTGCAAGGAAAGATCTTCCGAGTTTACGGGAAGACTCAGATGTGGCCAGAGCATTCCACAATCTTTCTAGAGCGAATCCGTTGGTTGCAATGTGTGCTACTTTGCTCTCTCATCATTTGGTGGCCGAGAAAAAAGTAGAACCTTTGGCATATATCGCTGCTGAGCTTGGATGTAAGCGCTCTGAAGTTCGCAATATTCTGGATTCGTTAGTCGATATCGCTGTGGTTGAGAAAAAAGGGGAGCATTATACTATTGATCCTCACTTCCATCCATTGCCCGAAACGCTTGAAGATCAAATCGTAATTGCTAAGAAATACCTCGATAATATTTCTGGACTACTTTCGCTTAAGCCCGAATTGTATGGAAAGTTGGGGTGTTGCTATTATACCGGTATGGTTTCTGAGGAGGCCAGGCAGAAGATTTCTGATGAATTTCATCGAAGCTTTGCAAATATTTTTAGGATTTTTGAAGAGGATAATGGGAAAAAGGAATTTTGCACGGCCCTTACCTTTGGTGTCTATGATCCTACGATTATTTATAGGAATCGGTAGTGAAAATAAGCGTTGTTATTCCTACCTATAATCGCTCTCAGACTTTGACTAGGGCGATAAAATCAGTCCTAGCACAGACTTACCAAGACTTTGATTTGTGGATTGTTGATGATGGCTCTACGGATAGTACTGAGCAACTCGTTAAAAGTTTTTCCGCAGAACATTCTGCTATCTTTTACTTGAAGCAAGATAACAAGGGTGTTAGCGCTGCTCGTAATTTCGGAGTCTCAAAATCAAGCGGTGACTGGATTGCTTTTCTCGACTCTGATGATGAATGGCTTCCTAATCGATTAGAGTCTCAAGTTAGAATGATTGAAGCTAATCCAGAGCTTCCCCTTATTCACGGTGAAGAAATTTGGGTGAGAAAAGGGAAGCGGGTTAATCCAAAGTTTATTCATCAAAAATTTGGAGGTCATATTTTTGAAAAGTGT
Organism: Bacteriovoracaceae bacterium; assembly: GCA_965140515.1. Taxonomy (GTDB): domain Bacteria; phylum Bdellovibrionota; class Bacteriovoracia; order Bacteriovoracales; family Bacteriovoracaceae; genus JAGLCH01. Next base: position 1,277,068 of record OZ223251.1, read on the forward strand.
CTTCCTCTTTGCTTAATCAGTCCTTCTGCATCACTCATTAGAAGAGATGTCCTTTCAGAGGTTGGAGGATTCGATGAGGACTATGTTGTTTGTGAGGATTACGATCTTTGGCTTAAAATCACCTCTCTTTATCCAGTTGGTTTTATTTCTGATCCAATTATTGTTAAGTATGGGGGACATGAAGACCAGTTATCAGTGCGATACTTTGCAATGGATTACTATAGAATTACTGCTATGGATCGCATTACTAAAATTCGAGACCTGTCTCAGGACTCCTATTTCGCAGTAAGAGATGAGATTGCAAAGAAGTCAAAAATTTTACTAAAAGGTTATCTCAAGCACCAAAATATGCAGCACTTCGATCATGTTATGAACATCGCTAAAGCGCATAATCCTAATTTTTCCCTAGATTGCTAAGGGATAAGTATTTTCTTCACATAAAATTTCAAGCCTTTACTGGAGAGTAGAGTCTCAGTATAGTGTGCCAGTCTGATTATTTAAGGATTTTCATTAGTTATGGATTTAAAAGCGATTGTAGAAAAGAGTATAGAGTTTCGTTATCATCAAATTCTTGATCACGAGAATAAGGCCTTACGCTTATTGGCCGGAGTTTCTGATGGACTTGAAGGTGTTTTAATTGAGCAATACGGTGATTTTGTTTTGGCCACTGTTTATAACTATGAATTGGCGAAATATAAAAAAGAGTTATTAACAGCACTCGACACTCTATTGCCTGGCAAGTCTATTCTTTTGAAGATTAGAGCAAAAATGAACTCCAACGATTTTGAGTATCTTTCCAATGGGAATTATTCTAAGGATCGGATTCATTTTTGTTACGAAGATGACGTAAAATACGAGATTCATACTGATCCTCGTCACGACTATGGCCTATATCTCGATACCAAGTCTGCTCGCGCTTATGTCAGAGGGAGAGCTCATGACAAAAAGGTTTTAAATCTTTTTTCTTATACCTGCGCCTTTGGTGTGGCAGCAATGAAGGGCGGTGCCGAGTTTGTTACAAATATTGATCCTTCAAAAGATTATTTGAACTGGGGAAGGCGTAATGGAGACAATAACTCTGTTCTCTTTAAATGCTATCCCGATACCACTCAAGATTATCTGGCGCGGCACTTAAGACGAATGGAGAAGGGGACTGACTCCCCATATGATTTTACTATTGTTGATCCTCCGGCGTTTCTTGTGGGGCGTGGACCAAAACGACTGGCGCGCAATATGTGGCCAGAGTGGATGAATTGCTTGAATGAAGCAAAGTGTCCAGAGTTTTTAATCGTGATTAACGATAAGTCTTTTGGCCGAGAGCATGACCTCTATGAGTTTTTTAGGGATGGACTGGGCCAAGATATTCTCATTCAGTCAGTTGACCAAAGTTTTGATGTTATTGGCCAGCAGCTGACTCTTTCCGATGATCAATGTTATTTCAATCCTCTTCTTTTCCATATCACAAGGTAAATCGATGAAGGAACTCAAGAGGTACCCTCTGCGCACATATGATCTTCTTCAAGCATGGGATAGTGCAGATGAATTAATTCTTTCAGAATTATCGTCACTTGTTTTAGAGGGGAAAAGAATTCTTATTATAAATGATTCTTTTGGCGCATTAGCTGTAGGTCTTACTCGCTATGACTTTATTTCATATACTGACTCGTACGTCTCATATCGTGGGGCAATGGAGAATGGTGTTCCTAAAGATCGCTTAATTTCATCACTTGCACAGCTCACAGGGAGCTATGATTTTGTTTTGATTAAAAATCCAAAGAACTTAGGTTTCTTGGAAGATATTTTGTGTAAACTCACCTTCCATCTTTCTTCAGAGTCTAAGTTGATCTGTGGCGCAATGATTAAACATCTCTCCGCTGGAACGTTTGACCTTATCAATAAGTATATTGGTGAAACTACAACGAGTCTTGCAAAGAAGAAGGCCCGATTGATTTTTGCACAGTTTGAAAAATGTAAGGTTCAATCTCCTTATCCTGTTTCTGTAAGACTTGATGGATTTGATAATGACTTCATTCATCACTCAAACCTTTTTAGTCGCGATAAACTAGATATTGGAACCCGTTTTTTTCTAGAGCACATTCCTACAGGTGACTATCATTCAATCCTTGATCTAGGTTGTGGTAATGGTGTGGTTGGAATAGCTGCGAAGCAACTAAATCCTGCGGGAATAATTCATTTTGCTGATGAGTCTTTCATGGCAACAATCAGTGCAGATGAAAATTACCGCCGCTATTTTGATGAGAAATGTGAGACTTATTGGACTAATTGCTTTGAGGAAGGTGATAGCGGAATTTTCGATCTCATCTTGTGTAACCCTCCATTTCATCAACAAAATACGATTGGAGATTTCATTGCTTGGCAGATGTTTAAAGATGCACATCGCTGTTTGAGAAATGGTGGTACCCTTCGCATCGTTGGTAACTCGCACTTAGGTTATCACTCCAAATTGCGCAAGATCTTTGGCAATAGCAGTATTGTTGCCACCAATAAAAAATTTATGATTGTAGATGCGATTAAAAATCGCTAATTAGGTCGACGAGATAGCTTCTCTCTACAAATGGATTCGAATTTCCTTGGAACTCTTTGATCTTTTTATTTCGAGTTAAATCTTTTGAGTTCACAGGGTCTAATTCATTCCATTTACGTAAAAGTTTCTCTTGATCTTGGTCGATGAAGAGTCCGTAGCGAACAGCAAAATAAAACATTGATCTGGCAACATTTCCCTTGTGCTTATCTTGTGGTTCAAAGCAGGTTTCGCTACCGTTTCCAACACCATACTTACTTCCATCTTTTTCAAGTTCAGCATAACTGATCTCACAGAAAGGAAGATTTCCTCTTAGATTATTGATATCTTTTTCAGAAGGGTAGAGGTGATGAAGATCACTCACCATTGGATATTCTTTTGCACCAAGTGATTTCGGCCATGTGTGCTCACAGTTTATTCTATACTCTTTTGCTTCTCCCTTCACATTACATTCAGAAGGAGTGTAGACAGAACAGAGCTTACCATTATCTAAATCTAGATCGTTGTACATGAACTTAACAGCATTGCTGTAGCTTTTGGCGTTATGTCCTTTGGTGGCGAGCTGATTCAAAACACCACGAAGTTCATAATCACACATTCCCAGCAATTGGTAATCGTTGAGCTGTACCTTTCCCTCATCAAATAATTTTTCCCATCTGTCGTAGCAGTCTGTATTTGAGAATGCTTGAGCTGAAGAAAGAATTAAAATGATAGGGATAATTTTGTGTAGCATTAGATCTCCTCGATGCTATAACTTACCACTTTTACGTATTTTAAAGTAGTTGCTGGGTAAAAATCACATGGTCATTCTTGGCCTTCAATTTGCATTTTATTACTGGTATATGAAGATAGCTTTATAAGTTGTTAATATTAGAATTGTCTGATGTCTAAAAAGGAGACAGTTATGAAATTTTTGTGCATTTTTATGGCCGCAATGACGTTATTTATAGGCCAAAGCTTCGCAGACATTCACGATCCTGTTCAGAGGATCGATCGCACTTCTGTTGCGGGTTATTACACTGACGCTGACCGCGAAGAGGGAACCATTATTTACACTCGTGATTCTAGAACTCGAAATAGGGTGAGCATTGTTTTAACTCGAGATACAGGTGAGATTATCCGTCGCAATGTAAATGGACGTACTTTTACTTTTAGGGAGCTGGTAAAGAAGAGAATTATTCTTGATTTCAGCAGAGCGGAGCGGTTAAGTGAAGGGGAAACTCAAGAGGTTATTATTAAGCTACAGCACAACGATCGATTTAAGGTAACTGATACAACCCTTCAAGATTATAGAGAACCACATGAAATTAAGATTAAAACCTGGTTTTTAGACCAAGATGAAATTGCCAAGATTGTAATTAAAAAACAGTAAGTTATAATCTCTCCGCCTATTGGCGGAGAGTTTATTTTTTCTTAAATAGTTTTAATTGTTGATTAGTTTTGCTAATCTCACTTCATGGCAAGCCTAAACCCATACATCAATATTAATTGTCCTGTTACAGGTAAAAAGATCATTACCAATCCTCAGTGGGACATTGAACTCGAGGATTACAAGATCTATTTTGGTGTTTTAGATCGTCGAATTATTTTATTGGATTGCCATGGTTCAGCAACAGAGGCCACAAGCCATGTTTACGAGCGGCACCTGCAGAGAGTCATTTCGCAGGGAATCGTTCCTGGAGCTAGTTACGCCACTTGCGATAATTATACTTTCTTTAAGCGCGCAACAACTGGGGCGCGAAAAGTCTTTGTCGATAATATCAATCGCTTTCACTCTAATTTGAGTGGCGTATTTATCTATAATTCTTCTACATTATTTAAGTTCTTATATCGCATGAGTAAGGTCTTTCTTAATGTAAATTGTGATTACGATGTTGTTTTGACCTATCGGGATGCACTCGAGAAGGCCTATAAGAGCATTGGATTTTCTTCTATTCCTACTGTACTTGAAGATTCATATGGCGAATATATTACAAAACCGGAATGGACCTACAAGTGTGGAGACAATGATGAAGGGTTCTTTAAGGTCTACAACGACAATATTATTTACAATGAAATAAAGGACGGAATTACAATTGAGCAGCTCGATATACTCGCTCAAAAGTTCATTGAAGTGGTGGAGCATGTGAAGCGCTCTATCAAGAGTCATCGCTATTTTCCCATTGTTGATATTACAAATCTAACCAATGAACCGATTGCAATTCGCATGCATCACATCAACAATATGAAGCGCGCCAATGAGCTCCATCCTTGTGAATTTGTGGTGGTTTTAGGGAGCAATTTCTTTTCCCGTATGGCATTGGCATTCGCTCGTCTTCGCTTGCCGTACCGACTGGACTTGGCCGAAAGTTTCGATGAGGCCATGACCTCTATTGAGTCTTATATTGAAGGAACAATCGAGTCATCTGCAAATGGAGATTTAACAGAGGCGGATCTCTTTTTAAAATACCTTGCTTCAATTTCATGGACTGGCGGCACCATTAACTTTGAAATGCTCCCTCCCGAAAATCCAAATATGAAGCCGGTCTACGATGCAATTCATTTTATTAAAACAGATATTGATGATTTGTTAAGGCAGAGAGAGCAGAAGGAAGAAGAGCTTAAGCGCATGAGTGATAAGCTTATAAAAGTTAATGAAGAGCTTGAGAAGCGCGTAAGAGAACGTACAAATGAACTACTTATAGCGAAAGAAGAAGCAGAAAGTGCTAATCGTGCTAAGAGTGATTTTCTTGCAAAGATATCGCATGAGCTTCGCACTCCAATGCACGGTATTTTGAGCTTCTCTAGGTTTGGGATTAATAAGGCAGACCGTGTTTCAAAGGAAAAGCTCATTAGTTATTTTGAAAATATTTATGATTCAGGCGATCGCTTGATGACATTAGTGAATGATTTACTTGATCTTTCAAAACTTGAACGAGGTAAAATGCCTTTCGATTTTAGAGATCATGATATTGCAGTCAATTTAGATGCTATTCGTTCACAGCTCACTCCGCTACTCAGTGAAAAAAGTATTGAGCTAATTATTGAAGAGAAGGGCTTTGGTGATTTAAGCTACGATAAGGATCGAATCATGCAGGTCTTCACCAATCTAATTGGGAATGCCATCAAGTTTTCAGAACCAGGTGAGAATATCAGAATTCAATTTGATTCTGTTGATGAGGATGGAACTTCATTCGCTGAAATACGTATCATTGATCGTGGTGTAGGAATTCCAGAAGGTGAACTTGAAAAAGTATTTGAAAGTTTTAACCAAAGTTCTTTTACAAAGAGTTCTTCAGAAGGGACTGGCCTAGGGTTGGCCATCTCTAGGGAAATAGTTAATGCCCATTCTGGTCGAATCTATGCCGCTAAGGCCCCTGAAAAAGGCACCATTTTTACAGTTCTATTGCCATTCTCTAGATAAAATCTACCCTCTGTGATAAATAAGTCTTATGAGTGATGAAAAGAAAATCGAACGTGAAATTTTAATGGGGCGAAAATTCTCATTGAGTGAGGGGATTGCCCAAAATGCTAAAGGGATGTTTAAGGATGTAAGTGTAGTTCCTGCGCTTACACAGGCCCAATCGGAAATTAGTCTCTATATTCGTGGTCATCTCAGAGATTCATCTGGTGCTATGGTTCGTGTCCTTGAGAATCGCCTTAAAAGCAATGATGAGTTGCTCGGGTCACACCTTTCGGATCCATTGAATGCACTTAAGATTGTTGTTGAGAGAATTATCGAAAATCAGAATAGACTGTATGATTTTGTTCGCGAAGTAGATCAAAAATACGGTCAAATGTGTCATGAGCGACCATTCTTTCAAAAGCCTGGTCAAAAGGCACATCCCGACGATGAGTACACTCACGAATCGGTAAAGGAAGCACTGGTTAAGCTTTATCAATCTTTAAATCAAAAATAGAAAGGCCTTCTTTGCAGAAGGCCTTTTTATTTTGATATTTCTTATGTAATTAGAAACGTCTGTTGTTGCTGCGTGGTGGTTGTGGTTTAGCTTCACTTACGCGAAGTTGTCTTCCTTCACACTCTGCACCGTCAAGAGTAGAGATTGCTTCTTGAGCTTCGTCGTCTGATGACATTTCTACGAAACCAAAACCTTTTGATCTCCTTGTGTCTCTGTCCATGATGATTTTTGTTGATTGAACTGAACCACATTTTGAGAAATGCTCTGCTAGCGTTTCTTCAGTGATTGAATACGGAAGATTACCTACGTATAGTTTGTTTCCCATAAAACCTCCTAAGGTTGGGCGAAATAATAATCTGAATCCTAGGAGTTGGAAAGAATGTCTCGAAAAGTGGGTCGGGAAAATCTAGCAAATCCATATTACTCAGTCCTTGTTGGCCCGAAGGTCGACAAGTTTCGCCTCATATTTAGCATTAGTCCCTATTAATTTCAACAATAATAGTCTAGGTTGATAATTTTTTCCTCTATCCTAAAATGGGGTTTAAAAGGTTCTATAGTAAGACTACTTTGAGATTAGGACCCATAATGGTATAATCTATTGATATGACAGGGAGTTTGTATGATTAATTTAGATGGGGATACTGTAGTTATTGGAAATGTTGGAGCTTCGGTTGAGATGTCTTACTCAAAAGATGGCACGGCCTACGCCGTATTTTCATTCGCTGTTGATCGTTGGGATTACAATGCCAAGAAAAAATTAACGACTTGGTATCCATGCAAGGGAATTGGGAAACTTGCAAATGCACTTGAACGCGACCTTAAAAAGGGAGCTCGCGCCATTTTAAAACTTCGCTATGAAAATGATGGACCAAAGTCACATTTCTTTCGTGTACTAGGCTATGAGTTGGCCATTAAGGAAAATGTTGTTATTGATCTAGGTGACTAGCAGTTTTCATTTCTTTTTAAATAGAGAGAGGAATTTTTGAAATCCACTCTTACTCTCTTCTTTTTTTGTCACAACAGTTGGTGCCTTCTTCGATGAAGGCCTTTTCTTTTTCGTCTTTTTTGGATTATTTGCTTTCGGCTTTTTCGTCGCCTCAATTACTTGTTCAAGCGCTGGAATGAGCTTGTTTCTTTTTTTGTTAAATGATGATGGAAGTAGGTACCAATCATCCATCACTTTATCATTGAGTGACCATTTCTCCGCAACAGCTTTTAAATTCGGAAACCTATCAAGAGAGGGGATTCTGACAATCACTCGTTCATCTGAAATGATTACGATCGGATTCTCTTTGTAGTAGATTGCCTCTTTGCCGTAGAGTTTTCTAGCAGTGATACTATTAAACTGTGAAGTTACTTTTGTAATAAATTGATATAGTTCATTCATAACAATATATTACTCAGCAATGTGGTATCCGTAAAACAAAAGGGACAAAGCATTTGCTTTGTCCCTTTATCTCTCCCATATTATTTTACCTATTCGGCCTTTGGCTCTGCTTTACATCTGTTGAGTGCTTCTTGAGCTACAAACAATCTGTCTTGAACTTTACGTTTTTTACTTTCTAGTTCGTGGATCTCTGCTCTAAGTTCACTTGATTCTCTGTTAAGTCGACTGATTTCAAAGTGGTTGTCACGCGCTTCTTCAAGTCTTCTTTCTGCGAAATCGATTGAACTAATTTTTTGGTCTTCTAGTACATCGAAGTTTTCAACAATATTTTTTACTTCTTGTACTTTGTTTTTGTGTGAGAGTGCTTGGTTTTTCATGTTTTGCACTTTCTTCTCTTGGTCCTTCCACTTGTCTCTAGCTTTAATACGCTTAAAGACTGTTAGGATATTCTTCTTCATTTTTTTGTACTTATCTTTTAGTTCTTGCTCTTTACGCTCTTCCGCAGGTAGTGCTGCTTGGATTTGCTTAAGAGATTGTCTGTGACTTCGGATGATCTCTGGAGCATGTGCATTTGTGTACCTTAGATCTGAAAGTGCTTTTTCAGCATTTCTAAGTGATTTCTCGGCCCTTTCAATTTCTTTTAGTAGGTCACTGATTTTATCATCAACTCTACTTTGCTCCCTTTCCACGCTTCTGATCTCTCTTGCGATAGAATTGAGGTTGTCCTGTTTTCTTTCAACTGCCTTTTCCTCTCTTGAGCAGTTTGCTGCCATTACTTGAGTTGTTAGTGTTGCTAGTGTTACTGCTGTTACAAGTGCATTCGTTAGTTTCGACATGGTCTTCTCCCTCGTTCTATATTCTGACACTATGTCCTTCATGGATCTTATGTTCGATGCTGAGGTATAATACAAATAGCGTGCCAAAAAATGATTTTGGATAAGTGCCTGATAATTAATAAAAAAAGGGAAGTGTGGTGCGAGGTAACATCTTGCACTAGTAACCAAGTGACACCAATGGGGTGGTGCCTTATTATGGGGACACTGCGTTATTCGTCGTCAAAGTAGTGAGTCCAGTTGATCCCGTAGTAATGAGTGACATCTACTCTTCCACGCTGAGAAATCTCATATTCTCCGATTTTGACAGAGTAGGGATCTTCTTCTAGGCCAGCACCGGCGTAAACGGCAACAACGTCATTATCTGATACCAGAATATTTCCGGTAATTCTCACTCCAACTCGGTCATAAGTTTTTCCATCAAAGTAGCGCTTCTTTCCAGCATATACCGCAGCTTCTACTACAGGTGGCCTTCCTTGGGCCGATTCTCTTTTCCAGCTGTTGCTATTGATTGCCAGTTCCGCATCCACGCTGACATAAGAGTTGTCTTTAATCATTGTACTTGTGCTACTTCTTCCTTCAATGTTGCCCTTAATTCCAAGCCAATTATTGATTGGCCTCTCATAGTCTTTTCCTAATGCCATATCAACGCTGAAGATGTCCTTGTCTTTAAAGTCTGATGAAGGAAGATTGTGATACTGAACAAAGTCATCTTTTATATTATGCCACTCATGCTGAAGCTTACTGGCAAGTCCTTTATCTGAGAGTTTTTCTACTCTTCCAGCAACTTTGAAATACATCTGATTGGTACTGATATCTCTTCTGAGTTCAATCTCAAGCCCTTCGACATTGAGGACTTCTTGGTACCACTTTCCATTTTCATCCTGGTACTCTTTAATCTCAGTTTCATATTCTTTTCCATCAATTTTTACTTTTTGTGATTGGGGAGCAATCTTAGTGTAGGCGTCGCTGTAGTGGCGGATAGTAAGTTCACCATTTTCATAGATGATAGTTCCCCCCTCGGAAGTTCCAAAGGTTAATCCTCTATCATCGCCTTCGAAGGCGGGCTTATCTGAATAGTCCTTAGATCCTGCTACCAATGAGTAGAGCCCGTGACCAAAGTTATCATTCTTTGTATCCCAACTTACTTTTATCCCTTTTATCTTTCCGAGGTTAAAAAATCCTTGCTCCGCTAATTTAACTTCTGCAATTCTGCCACGAATTTTTTTATCAGACTCTTTATCTAGGGCAATATCCATATGCTTGAAATAAGCGTCTTTTGAATTAGGTTTAATCTGGTCCCCTGCGCAATCTTTATCTCCATCAAGAGTAAGAGTAAATTCCTGTTGAATCGATTCTGATTTTTTTAGCAGTTCCTTATCTGTAGGAGGGGAAAAGCGAGTCTTTTCCTCGAGGTTATTGGCGATCGCTAGCTTGATCCCTTGCAGGTGATCCTTGTAAGTCTTTGGAAACTCAAACATTAAGTCTCCTTCGAGACGCCTAAGGGAGCTTTCAATATTGTCTCCAATGCCGGCCTCAATTTTAAATGTTCGGTTTTTTACCTTGAAGTAGTAGTCCGATGTCCCTTGAGAGCGAAAAACTTTAAGATCATCTGACTTTCCGTGGTATACCAGCGGATCCGCGCCGAAACAGAGTGATGTAAGTAGTAGAAATACTGTTAATAGTGTTTTTTTCATCCAAAACCTCTATTCTTTATCGGCTTGTTTCTTTAAGGAGCTTAGATCTTTTGACATATATGAGATTCGAGGATACACAATTTTCATGACTAAAAATAAAAAATGCACTTTAGAAGTTGGCTCACCATTGTGGGAAGATGTTTACGGAATTGAATCTAAGCGAATTGCAAAGATTTTAAGAAGCAATGTGGTGGACTGCTATCATATCGGTTCCACTGCTGTTACTGCAATTAAGGCCCGTCCAATTATTGATATCATGTGTGTTGTTCACACTCTTAAGGGAATAACTGCATTTAACAATGAGTTTGAGCGTATTGGTTTCACTCAATCTGATTTGTTTGAAGGAAAGAAGAGACTTTTTTATATTCACTATGCAAAAGATGGAACACCACTTTGCTATCTACATATTATCGAAAAGACTAGTTCACTGGTTTCAACGTATTTGGATTTTGTGCATCAGCTGCGAAGCAATGATCAATTCGCTAAGCAGTACGAAGAGACCAAAGTTAGCCTACTTGAAAAGTACGGTGAGTTTAATGATTCCTACTATGCCGGAAAGAAAGAATTTTTTGAGCGAGTTTAAACTAATTAATACATAAGAGTTGAGGAGAGATTATGCCTTCATTTGATTTGGTTTCTAAAATGGATATTGGCGAACTTAAGAACGCTATGAACATGGCAACAAAGCAGATTACTGGACGCTATGATTTCAAAGGATCAAATATCACACTTGATCTCAAAAATGATAAAGAGATTGAGTTGCGTGCAGAGGATGATTACAAAATGAAGGCCGCACTCGATATCTTCTATGGTTGCATGGTTAAGCGTGGACTGGGATTAAAAGGGATTGAACCACTGGACGTTGAACCAACCGGTAACAGAATGCTTAAGCAAAATATTCTTGTTAAGGCCGGTATCGATAAAGAGCAAGCAAAAATCATTAATAAGTTGATTAAGGACTCTGGCGTAAAAGTATCTTCACAATATCTTGATGAAAAGATCCGTGTGACGGGAAAGAAGATTGATGATCTTCAAAAAGTTTATCATATGTTGAAAGGTCATAAAGACGTTAAAGTTGACCTTCAAATGGAAAACATGAAATAACATTGAAATACGCGAATCAGTTCTATTATCTTATCTACCTGCGTTTCCTGGGGTTTCGCTACCATGGGTGGCAAAAGCAGGCCGGCGTAAAAACTGTCCAAATGATGGTGGATAAGTCCCTTTCATATTTTTTTGGTCATAAAGAATTTAAGACAATTGGTGCGGGAAGAACAGATGCTTTGGTTTCCGCGGAGCATTTTCCTATTCAGTTGTTTATCAGGGAGCAAGTTGAGCCTAAGAAATTGTTAAGTGGATTAAATGAGAAGCTTCCTCCTGATATTGAAGTACTAAGTGTAAAAGAGGTTGATGCCGACTTTGAAGTGATCTCTGGATCCAAGCAAAAGACCTATCATTATTTCTTTTCTTTTGGAGAAAAGAATCATCCCTTTTGTGCTTCTATTTTGTCGTACCGTCCAGAGCTCCTAGACTTAGAATTAATGAAGGTCGGGGCGAAGTTGTTTGAAGGGACTCATAACTTTATTCATTACTGTCACCGTCCTAATCCTGAAAAAAGTTTTATTCGTACCATTGATCACAGTGAAATTTCGGAGAATAACCTTTTTAACGCTAATTTCTTCCCCTCTGTCTCTTACTATTATGAGGTTAAGGGGACGGGCTTTATGAGACATCAAGTACGACTGATGATGGGAACTTTATTCAATTTGGGATTAGGGAAGATTACTCTGGAACAGTTAGAACAATCGCTGCGTGGAGAAGGTGATGGAGAGATCAATTTTATCGCTCCCTCATCTGGTTTAATGCTTGCTGACGTCATGTTTGAAACATAATTTTGTCAAACTGTCGATTTCACCGTATAGTTACACTTTACTCTATAAAAAAGGCGAGGTTATATGGAAACTCAAATGGAAAAAGTAAGCTACATCATTGGTAGACAAATTGGTAGCGATTTTATGGCGCAAGGGATTGAGATTGATCACAAAATTTTTTCAGATGCTCTTCAATCTGCATTAAATGGTGAAGCAAGTGCTATCTCTCAAGAAGAAACTCAAGCAGTAATGACACAATTCCAAATGGAAATGCAGCAAAAAGCACAAGAGCAAATGATGAAGATGGCGGAAGCTAATCAAAAAGAAGGCGAAGACTACCTCGCTAAAAATAAAGAAGTTGAAGGTGTTCAAGTTACTGAGTCTGGTCTTCAATACAAAGTTCTTTCATCAGGTGAAGGGAAAACTCCAAGTGCGGAATCAACAGTTGAAGTTCACTATGAAGGGAAGCTAATTGATGGAACAATCTTTGATTCTTCTTACCAAAGAGGACAAACCACTTCTTTCCCAGTAAATGGTGTTATTTCTGGTTGGACAGAAGCACTACAACTTATGAAAGAAGGTGATTGTTGGGAAGTAACAATTCCATCTAATTTGGCATACGGGCCAAATGGTGCAGGTCAAGCAATTGGGCCAAACGCCACTTTGATTTTTAAAGTTGAACTCGTAAACGTTCAATAAATATGAAGGTCCCTTTCGGGGCCTTTTTTTATAACTCTATAGTGTATTTGAGACCACTCGGTATGATGGCCGATAGAAATAGGGGATACATTTGATACTCTGAAACCCTAAGTCCTACTTCATAATCACTCTGGCTTAATCCATTTGTAATTGTAATCGTTTTTTCTTCTGTGATAACTGCGGCTTCCAGTGAAGGATGAACGTGATCCACATGAAGAGAGCGGATTGAGTGCCCAAGTTTTCTTATATAGAAGGTATGCTCGTGAATCCAATCCATAATTGCGATAGGGTTCCCCACAAGCTTTTCATTACCCATTATAATATCTGAATGATACCACTCATTAGATTCTGTATAGATACTGATTCTTAGAACTTCTCTTGGTATTTTTTGGGACATGCTTGCTTCAATCAGCTCTTGATCGTGTTCAGTTATTGGAGAAACCTGCTGTGTGAAGCTTCCCTTTTTTACGACTTTGTCTTGAATGATATCGTAGTCGCGCGACACTGCATCGGCGTGAATTAGCTTTTCGAGAAGAGAGTAGTTTAGCTGGATAAATTCTGCATCTTTGGGAATTGAACTGGGAAGAAGCTTTAATAGCTTTTGCTCTAACCTCGAATCAGGTGTCTCTCCAAACCAATTCATTGGTTCGGGGATCGAGAATATTTTTTGAGCGAAATCTTGAAGCCCCATCGTCTCCTCCTAACAACTTATCGTCGTGGAGAAGATGGCCATAAATTTTTGGGTTCAAAATATCTTGAGAGGAAAAATCTACCTTCCATAAGCTAGTTAATGCATTGCGCTTTCACTTTTTACAGGGGCATTGGCCATAGTTATGATTTAGGAGCATGATTTTTTGGGGAATTACATTTGTAACTAGGGGAAATTATGGAACTATCTATTTACGATTATCGTGACTATCGCGACTTTTTAAGCGATTCCTTTAATACTAAGAAGGAGCAGAATTCGTTGTGGAGCTTCGCTTCCTGGGCGCGTGTTCTCAATTTAAATAGCCCTTCAACTCTTTCGATGATTGTGGCCAAGAAACGGCATGCAGGGCCAAGGGTTATAAATGCTCTTGTGGACTATTTCAATTTTTCTGGAGAAGAGGAAAAGTTCTTTAGAGGGAAGATCAATTCCCAGAAAGGAAATATTGATTCAAAAATTTCAATCGCCCTAGATCGTCTTCCCTCTGAATTTACAGGTGAAGAGAATCTAAGATTTGCTGTTGATGAGATCGATTATATTATCAATCACAATACTGCGATTCTTTACGAAATGATTAATACCAAAGGATTTATTGAAGATGGTGTTTGGATTCGTGAGAGATTGCGTTACCCTCTTGATCTCTGTGGTTATACTATTGAGCAGTATTTGGAGAAATTGGTATCGCTGAATGTATTGAAGCGCGACAGCTTGGGTAAGCTAATGCCCAATGGGGAACATGTTGTAGATGCCATCCCATCCCGAGATTCAATTAATCGATTTCATCAGGAGTCACTTGATGTCGCTTTGATGGCAAATGAGGTTTCTCCTCCGGAAGCTTCGGCCTTTGCCACTTCAATTATAACCATAAAAAAGGATAAGCTGCAGAAGGCAAAGGGGCTTCTTAAAAAATTTCACTCGGAATTTTCGAAACTTGCAGATTTATCTGATGGAGATGAAGTTGTACAGATGAGTGTTCAGCTTTTTCCTTTGACTAAGAATACTGAACAAACGAGTACTCTTCTTGCCTAGGACAATGGAAGGATAGAGGTCTTTGCCCTGTCCTTCTCTTTTTAAACTCATCACAAACCGTGGAGTCCTGAATGTGATCAGTAATATTGAGCTAATGCTTGTAATTATTACTTCAGGCAGCTTATACCTCTCTTGTCTCTGTTATCGTTAATCAAAATGAAAGGGGGAAATGTCTATGCAAATGAAACTGATATTAATTCTCTGTTGTCTTTATCTTGTCTCGATTTCTGCCTTTGGAGATGAGCTTATTGTAAAAGACTCTAGTCAGTATCAAACTGATCGCGATCAGTTTTTAAAGAGAATTCAATCCGAGAAGAAAAAGGATATTATTCGTGATGTGAATGCTCAGGTTAAAGAGAAGGTCATTGATTCGCCTCGTACGTTACGAATCTCTCGGCAGCAACTCGATGAGCTCAGTCGAGGCAAGTATCTCACTCCTCAAGATTTAGAGAGTGGGGAGTATGCTCAACTTGCTGAAGGGTCCTTTATTGAAATTCCACTGGAGAGTGAAGATCTTGCTAAGTTTTTTCTTGGTACGAGCTTAGGTCTACTCGTTATCGACTACGATCGTGATTTGATGGATTTTGTGCAAGAGCATAAAAATGGAACAACAGAAAAGATCACTGAGTTTGGGAATGCTATGGGACACATCACTGGAATCGCTCCTGTGGCAATAGGCTCCTACTTCTTTGGTATGATCTTTAAAGATGATAAATTAAAAAGTGTTGGGATCTATACCGTTGGAGCCGCAGTGGCCACTCAGTTGGTTGCAGAAGGCTTTAAAGCTACATTTGGGCGGGAAAGACCTGGCGATTCTGATAATCCAATGGATTTCTTTAAAGGTGGGAAATCGTTTATTTCTGGGCATACCACGGGGGCCTTTTCCCTCGCAACAGTTATCGCTGAAATCTATAAAGAGGATTATCCTGTTATTCCTTATCTCGCTTACGGAGTCGCTGCGATTACCGCGTATTCAAGAATGCATCACGAGTCTCACTGGGCCAGTGATACGATTGTCGCAGCTGTCTGTGCGCATTTAATTACGAAGTACTTTATCAAATTTTTCAAGAAAGAGATTGATAGTTCAACTGAATTGAATATCTATCCTGTGATCTCTGGAAATGGATCTGCTGGATTTGGTTTTAAATTTAAGCTGTAACAGATGGATTGAGCATGAAAGTCGTTTGTATTCTATTTTTATTGGGGAGCGTCTGCCTCGCATCAGATGTTCCCATGATTTATCACCCTGATACAAATTTAACTCCAGGAGTTCTTTGCTCTTATTTTGATCGGGACTATAAAGGGATGGACTCCCACTCCAATGAAAGGGTTGCTCTCTGTAATCGAAGAGTTAAGCGCAATCAGAAGCAAGATGTGCTAGAGCTCTACCATATCGACTGGAAAAACCGAGGTTATTACAAGATCGATCATATTATTCCTCTTAGTCTTGGAGGATCTAACCATGTGCAAAATCTATTTCCTATTCATCTCTATCTTAGTGCGGATTATGAGGCAATTGAGACAGTTGCGCTAGAAAAGTATAGAGGTGGTCAGTGTTCTCACCGTGAGGCAGTTGATGCTGTCATTAAATGGAAGTTTGTATTGTGGAGTGCCGAGAATTAATCTACTCGGTACACTCCTCAACACATTCTTCATTTTTAAGTTTCATTTTGTCGTCTGTCTTACACGCTGGTAAATCGCTTTGATGTCGGATAAGTCCAAATTTTCGATTTGACGTGAGGTCTTGAGAATTTACTTCACCAGTCTTGCCGGCGACTACTTTTTTGCACTGCTTGACTGCTGCAATTCTTAAGTTGTTGAACATTGTTCCACCTGAGTGTGTTCTGATGTGAACACGTGATGGGCCATAACTATTTTTAATCGAACCGCTGTGGATATAGGAGAAGTCAAAATCACTGATTGAAATAGAATCACAGCGACCAATTTCGGAAAACTTCTTAATCGCAAGGGGATCATTTCCAATCTTATCGATCATTACAATATGTGATCCTGCCACATTGATCATATCTCCTGGCATTACACTGTTGGTACCTTTAAAAGTAGCAAAGTCTAAGCATGAATTTTTTCTTCCCACTTGTTGATCAAAATTGGTAGTGGTCAAACTTTCAAAACCCTTTGAGTTCTTGTTAATCTTAAGACCTTGACTGGCAAGCGCGACAGAAATAAACGAAGAGCAGTCGATTGCAACAGAGTCTTTTGAGCTTCTGGCGACTCCAGCCCCTTCTGTAAAGAGGTTAAGCTCATTAGATCGATTGGGATACTTGCGCGACCCATAGCCGTAAATAGGAGGTGTTTTGGTCATGTCGCGACACATAGCTCCCGGATAGTTGGGATCCTTCTCTAGCTGACTTAAGATGATATGAGATTTAACGTATTGATCTGTATTGACCAATTTTCTTTGGTAAGGAATCTCTGGATCTCCTGTCCTTATCTTTTTAATTCCCTGAAGGGGAGGGGTTTCTGGTCCAATAATATAATTAAGTGATTTACAGCTTTGAAACATTGTTGCTAAAACTTTTTTGGCGCCTTCTGCTGCTGGTGTCGTAATGGAGCTCACAAAGTCATCTGTACTAACGGAGGTCCCTTTGGTGTTGCAGTCGACAGTTGGAGGGCTTACTGAATTTTGGAGATAGTCATTCATTTCCATACTTGATGGGAATGTTGCCCCCTCATTTGTGAGGGTGTCAAAATCTCGCTGAATTTCTTGGTTTCTCAGGGGCTGCGCACCTACTGCATTATTGGCAGGATCAAAGTTTGTCATTTGTAGTGATGACTGATCCTGGCAGCTTTGAAGAATACTTATTAAAAGAATTGGGGCAATTTTTTTTACTACTTTCATTTCACCTCGCAGAAAGACAAAAGAGCGCGATTTGTTGGAGGGGTGACGATTCCTGCACAGCCGTAATGTTGCTTATTCCTAAGGTCTATATAAAGAAAAAAATCAAGTGAATCTTTAAGGATTACATTTTTATTTGAAAGATCTTTTGCTTTCAGCTCATAACTTACTCTATGGAGATTCACTTCAGGATCAATCATTTCAATTTTAATAATTTTTAAGTCCCCCATTCCCTCTACCGAATGGGTTTTTCCTTGGAAACTTTCGTTGGAGGGCTCGTAGACTACAAGTAGATGTGGATATTTTTTTTGGTCGAGACACTTCGATTTTTCTTGTCCGCTGATGTGGACTCCTGAGAGTTCAAGTTTAATAATCTCTTGTGCAATCTGGTTGATGCTTTTCTTTTCTGGACAGCTCATTGCCAATGAAGAGCTTGCCAATGATAGTATCACCAATGTAATAAAATATTTCATAATAATCCTTTACCTTTAAATCTATATTCTCTCATTCATGCATTGTTCAATACACTTTTCGTTTTGAAGTGAGATTTTTTTATCTGTTCGACATTCATGGTTGTAACTCATGTGTCGAATGACAGCAAATTTTCCGTTCGGTGCTAGATCATCAGAATTAACTCGACCTTCATTCTTTGCCACAAGTCTCTTACACTGTTTGACCGCTGCTGCTCGGAGGTTATTGAACATTGTTCCCCCATTGTGTGTCGAAATATGAACTCGAGATGGACCGTAACTATTTTTGATGGCGCCACTATGGATGTAGGTGAAGTCAAAATCTGAAATTGAAATCGAGTCACACTTTTTTAGTTTGGAAAATTTCTTCACCGCTAGCGGGTCATCACTGATTGTATCAACCATTACGATATGTGAATTTGCGACATTTATCATATCTCCAGGCTTAATAGTGTCATAGCCCTTAAAGCGAGCGTGTTTAAGGCAGCTTCCTTTTCTTGACACCTGGTTTTCAAAACTTGCTGTTGTTAAGCTTTCAAATGATTTTCCATCTTGATTGACTTTGAGCCCCATACTGCCGAGGGCAATAGATACAAATGATGAGCAATCGATGGCAACAACTGGCCTTGATGAGCTTGTCACTCCAGTTCCTTTGGTGAAAAGTTTAACCTCTCCATCTTTCCCAGGGAGCTTTCGCGAGCCGTAACCGTATACCGGTGGCTTTTTAGTCATATCCTCACACATTGGGCCAGGATATCCTGAATCATGATCGAGCATATTTAGAATGATATGTGATTTAACGTATCGATTGGTGTTGGTTACTTTTCTTGCGTAGGGGATTGTTTTGCTACTAGTTCTTACTTTTGTTACTCCTTGAAGTAAAGGTGTCTCTGGTGTGATCGCTGTATCTAGCGCTTTACACGACTGAAAGAAGGTGGCAAGAAGCTTCTGCGCC
This sequence comes from Bacteriovoracaceae bacterium, assembly GCA_965140515.1. Lineage (GTDB taxonomy): Bacteria > Bdellovibrionota > Bacteriovoracia > Bacteriovoracales > Bacteriovoracaceae > JAGLCH01. The sequence goes on from OZ223251.1 coordinate 1,296,013, forward strand.
CCTATCGCTGCAAGGTTTTCGGTCTTTTTCGGCGCCGCAATGTATTCACTTAAACCTCGAGATTCAATCTGTGATTCACAATTGGGCTCAGGTGTTGATGTTCCGCTATTGACAATATCATTGAGTTCATGACTTGAAGGGAAGGTATTCTCCTCTTTCATTTTTTTGATGCGGCTCATGAAGGCAGTGTCCTGCTCAATTTCTCTCGAGGTTTTAGCTGTGCTCATGTTGGGCCTTAACAGGTTGAACTCTGCAGAGGTGATGCCGTACTCCTGCATCAGCAGTATATCGATCGCAGCTGGATCTTGCGACATCCCTTCGTTCAAAAATTCTTGCACCGTTTGGAACTCCGCTGCGAAGATTGATGATGTTGAGCAGAAAAAAAATAAAAAGGTAATTAATGATTTTTGCACAAGTCCCCCGGCAATCATCCTTAAGATTAGATCATTTACTTATCGGACTATTTTACTTCTACTTTTAGTACAAGTGGGCCATTTGTGAACAAATGAGTCATTTTGTGACTGTTCTCCTTGCTTTATCCGAATTATCAGTAAGTTATGCCGGTATACTTCATGTGAAGAGCGCAATCTAATTCTGCCAACGATCTGAGGCGAAAGTGGTTAAATTGTCGAAAAAGTTGCATCAAGTGCTAGCAGGAATTGATAGGTGCTGAGCAGCAGGTCTGGGATATCTTCCGCCAATGTGCGGTAGCGTTCAATTGCCCCTTTCCCCTCTCTCAGATAGTTGCTCATCGCTGAAAGCTGGCGGGAGGTGAGGGTGTTGGTTTTAATAATGCTTTCTGTTGTTGCCACAATTGATTCTAGTGATACTCCTTGAAGCTCTTCTGAGTAGTCTTCAATATATCTCTGACCTGCTAAAAGCGTAGGTGCGAGATTATAAATTGCACCGCCAGATCTGATTGAATCATCGAAGATGATGATGTCATCTGTTGTTGCGAGGTATTTGCCCATATATTTACTGTAGTATCTGCGGAGATTCGCTCGCTTCACTCCAAGTCTTCTCATCCCTTTTTCTGCGTATAGCATTAGGAGGGCATTGGTTTCTGCGAATGCCTCATTCATATGAATGGTGTGCGTTCCCATTGAAGGTAATGTCATTAAAAAATCACTCTTAAGACAGTGTGATAGCTCGTGATAGAGTGAAAAGAGCTTTAATTCATCCAATGAAAACTGCTTGCTGATTTTTTCAACAGTACCCGCAGGGTAGGGATTGCTCTCTGAATTAATTCCAAGGGTTCTGGCAGTTTCTTCTTCAAGATTGTTGTTATTATCGGCAGCAAAAACCGCGCAAAACTTCTTGGTCCTGTAGTCACTTTTGTAAATTGGAAGGGCCGATGCTGATCCATTCATTTGATTAAAGTATGGGATGAATGATTGAACCTCATAGTCATCCAATTCAATATTTGTTTTGTCTGCGAGATAATTTCTAAGAACCTCAGTTTGTTCCTCTTCACTTTTATCTTTAAGCATTGGACCCAGAATATCTTTCTCAAACACAACAATTGGGTAAGCTTCATAGCTAATAAATCTTTGATTGAGCAAGCGTGCCTCATCCCAGATATTGACTGAGGCAAAGAGTCCCTGAGTAAAAATAAGTGCCAGTAATGTAAGTGCTATTTTCATTGGATCTCCACTTTTCTAATAACGCATGGCGTAATTTCTCATAAAGTGGAATTTATTGCTACTAGCTTGTAACTTTTTCTTCTTTTTGCTGTGACTAAGTTTTTGTAATTACTTGGCAGTTCTGCAGTTGGGGGAAATCCAATGAAGCCAGCGGTTCCGATTTTTATTAACCCATTCATTAGCTGCTTGTTCATAGCTCTTCTTTTCGAAATCAATAGAGTACGCCATTCTACCAAGGTCGAGTGTTGTAAGCTCTAAGTTTTCTAGGAATCGGAAGGCGCAGGGCCATTTTTTTTGCATATTTTTCCATACTACGACCTTGAGCCACCCTTTCTTGGGATTGCCACAGTCATGGAGAAAAGTCTTATTTACTCCCCATTGCGGATCAGTTTCGCATTCTGGAGAGTAGTCCGGAAAGTCGACAAAGCTTCCCTTTATGGCCACATCTACCCAATTGGGAGTCCAATTAAATAGAAGTATTGGTCTCTTTGCTTTTACTGCATCCAAGAGCTTCCTTTTGAGTTCATCCCCATCCTTTAACTTAACTACTTTGTAATTCAGCCCTAGGGCGCGAACTCTTTGCTCATCTGGCTTTTCCCAAGGTCCTGCAAAGTAGATCCCTTTACCCCCCTCTTTTTCTGCAAAGAGGTGAGAGCATTGATTAAGAGCTTTCCAGTTGGGAAGGCCTGGGCATTTTTCCTTAACGTATTCAGGAAACCACCACTCTTCACGGGTAGGAATATTATAGGTTTTGGCAACTTTGATGTGATCTCTAATTAGAAAACGGCTGAGATCTTCACTCATTGTTCCTTCCCAAACCTCAAGCTGAATATGGGCCATCCCTCGCGTCAATGCTCCCCACTGTTCTTGAGTATTGAGTGTGACGTAGTCAACATCGTACCCCATGCTTGTCAGAATTTTTCCTACAGCAATAGATAGGACAATTTGGCTAGACCAATCGTTTTTAATAATTTTGATTTTATTAGACTCTTCTGCAATGAGCGGTGAGAGTGATGTCAGTGCTAGAACTAGAATGGCCGTGGATAGAATTTTTTTCATAAAGGTAAATTAACATTGTTTGAGTGAATTAGAAATATTAAATAATGCTCAATAAAAAAATGCGGTGGAATATTCCTATCTTAAGGGAAACTTTACGAATCAGATAATTGGCCCTATAAAGAAAGAGATGAAACTTACGATTACAAAAGAAGAAATTAATGACTTACCTTTAATTTCTTTTTCTGGAAAAATTAAACTAATTACAAATGAAGAGCAGTCTCTTAAAGCAGTTGAAGAACTGTCTGGAGCATCTGTCTTAGGTTTTGATACTGAGTGTAGACCTTCTTTTAAAAAAGGAGAGTACTACAACGTTTCTCTTTTACAGCTTTCTACTGAGAGCACAGCTTACTTATTTCGCCTTAACAAAATCACTCTTCGAGATGAAATCCTAAGCTTATTAGCTAATCCATCTATTAAAAAAGTAGGAGTTGCAATTTCAAATGACATTAAAGAGCTTCAAGTTCTTTCCCACTTTGAACCGGGGGGATTTGTCGAAATTGCAGATTTGGCCAAAGAGCTTAATATCGTAAAGCTTGGCCTTCGTTCACTTGCAGGAATTCTATTAGGAAAGCGCTTGAGCAAGAAAGCTCAGGTGAGCAATTGGGCGGCCCCAAGACTTACCAATATTCAAATCGACTACGCAGCAACAGATGCATGGATCAGTCTTGAGATCTATAAGTCACTTTCAAAGCACTTAGAAAACTAGTAGTAGAATTTAATTCTTTTCCCTTTTATTGACGATTCGAAGTTGATGACAAAGTCATCTCCTGGAATTCCATCTCCATTGCCATCTAGGTGTTGTCCAAATGGATCCATCAGAATATCTGCACGGGCACGAAATTGATAACGACCAAAAGGAAGTGCTTCAGATAGTGGCATTTTGATTTGATTGGTTCCCAATGTATGCACTGTTTTTGAGGTAAAGGGGATCTCATCTCCAGTATCTAGGTTTATTAGTTTAAACGCATCGGGGTCATTCACAGAATCGCTATCAAATACATTTTTTAGGTTTACATAGATGCGGTCGAGATCTCTGACGAGGGAGTCATTGGGAACACTATCTATCCCTCTAATTGTTGGTGGAGGAACATTCTCTGTTAGAGCGCGATAAGTGTTGAGACGTCCCGCTCCCATTCTTCCCTTAAAGGCATCAATATGAATCCTGTCGATATCATCAGTGGTTGCTGTGATTCTTGACCATATTTGTTCTCTGGTTAATTCTGGATAGTGAGACCAGACTAGGGCGATGGCCCCTGCGACAAAAGGAGTGGAGAAGCTCGTTCCCGAGTTAAGTACTCTTGCACCCATTTGCTCAGTCGAATAAATATCTTGTCCTGGAGCTGAAATATCAATTTCAGGTCCGTAATTTGAGAAGTAGCTTCTCATATCGCGGTAGCGTTTTTCAGTATCAGTTGATGCTACGAGAATAAGGCCTGGGACTCTTGAGCGCGGCGGATTGAAGTTTCTATTATTGCCTGCAGAGTTGATAACAAAAACGCCACTCTCATTGGCGAAGTTAATCGCATCAAGGTAGGTTGGGTCATCTACCATAGAATCAACATTGTAACTTGTATTGATAATTTTAGCACCGTTCTCAACAGCATAGTGGTATGACTTGGAGATAACTGAAGAGGTCCATCTGTTGTGTCCAGTAGTAAAACGGATAGGGAGAACGCGAGCATCTGGAGCTATTCCAAGAACCGCATTTTCTTCTCGCCCATTGCCGGAGATTACTCCTGTCACGAAAGTTCCGTGATTTCCTCTACTCGGAAGGACCGTTTGGTCTTCATCGGAAAAATCCCAACCATCGACATCATCGATAAATCCATTCCCATCGTCGTCAATTCCATTCAGTGGAACTTCATTGGTGTTGTACCAAAGTCCTCCCTGCAGGTCGGGATGATTGATATCGACACCATCATCTGTCACTGCAATAATGACATGCTTGTTGCCTTTTGTTATTTCCCAGGCCGCAAAGTTGTCCATAATTTCGTGAGGAAGAGTTCTTTGTCTAATAAGTTCTTCTTCTGTAGGCTCAAAACTTTTTGAAGGACTATCACCTTGATAGATGAAGTTTGGTGAAATCCAGTTTACTTCTGGACGAGCTTCGAGCTCTGTTCCCAGTCGCTCAATATCTTGTTGAGATCTTGCAGAGATTAAAATGAGCTTTTCATTTTGAGTCACCGACTTATTTCTTGATTTAACCTTGCGGGTATAGATCGTATCAATTTGGGCCCCCTCAGGTAGAGTCATTGCTCTTGAGTTGCCGAGCAGAGAGTTCGAATCGATTTCACTATTGAGCTGGACGATTAGCTGCGTTGCAATATGAGGTTTTAGAGGAGTTCCTAAATCGAAGGAGAACGCATTGAGTGGTAATGCAAAAATAGCAAGTAAGAATGTCGTACTAAGTGTGGTTTTCATGGCATCCTAAAGATCATTTTGCACAATAGTAGAATGGGTTGATGCGCCCAGTAAAGGGCCATTTCCCAATTTGGAGTGATAACAAATAATTACCCATTGTTGATTTTTTTGCGATTGAGGTTTATATTTCAAGCTTCGGTAATTACAGTGTTTTATGCATTATTAAAAGGAAGCATTATGACAAATGAAAAAAAGGGTGGCATTAAGGCCGCAGTAAAGAAAATGTTTGGTTTTGGAACAGCAAATGGGATGACCCTGTACGTTGGTAACCTCCGCTACTCTCGCGATGAAAAAGGGATTAAGTTCCTTCTTTCAAAGTTTGGGAAAGTTAAATCTGTAAAGCTTGTTATTGATTACAGAACTAAAAAGAGCAAGGGGTTCGCTTTTGTTGAAATGGCAACAACAAAATCTGGACGTGAGGCCATTCAAAAGCTTAACGGGACTGAGGTTGATGGAAGAACTTTGAAGGTAAGCGAAGCCATTCCTCAAGATGAAAAACAACCAAAGCAGAAAGTAGGAAAAAATCGCGAAGCATACAAGAAAAGAGTATCCCGTCGCGGTAGAGAAGAAAAGCGTGCGATTAAGCAAGCATCTTCACCAAAGCAAATGCTATAGTAAAAAAATAGAAAGGGCCTTAAGCATAGCTTAAGGCCTTTTTTTATCTGCGCTGGTTATCTTCAAAAAAATCAAAGTCGATACTAATTGCAAGTCCTAAAATGACGGCCTTCTCTTCTTCAGACCAGCTATGTGTTCCGAAGTCCACTAAAAATTTATCTGCGTCAGTGAAGCTTTCTTTTATTATTCCTTGCCATTTTTTTGAAATGGCGCCGAGTTGCTTTTCTCCGTTCTTGTCGTAGATTGGAAAAGTCCAAAGTCTCCAGAGAGGAGATCTTACTGTTGCAAATACTTTATTGTTGGCCACAAGATTGTACTTCTTAAAAAGTATTCCAAATTTTCTGTGAACACTTCCCATTTCTTTCCCTGCGCCATCCGTTATAAAAAGATCGGAGAAAAAGAAAAAGAATTTTCGATTAAATGAAAGTGCGTGTTTTGCATCTGTGCCTTGAACTCGAATTTTAAGTGGGCGATGTGAGCGGAAAAACATTCTTTTTATAAAATCAAAAAAACCATCACTGATCTCCGCAATATTTCCAATCACTGAATCATTTTCAGTTCTTATCTCATAAGCATTCTTTGTTTCAATGTCTGCAAAGATCTCTGCCCATTCCTTTAACTGATTAATAACTAATTTATTGTGATTTAGTAGCTCATTCACTAATTTGCTCCTTATTTTTAATTTTCAATACCTATTCGGCTATTCGCCTAAAGATATGATTTTGTCTCTTGAAGTGCTCATAATTTCAGATGGTTATTTCTCATAGGTAAAGAGGTTTAGGGAGGTAAAGCTATCTTTAATAATTATTAGTTTCATCAATTTTATCACGCACGATAAGCATTCTATGAAGATTCTTTTTGCCGATGATGGCGCTGATATTCGTGAGCTTGTGAAACTGACTTTTGAGTCGTATTTTGATGCTGCCATATTTGTATTTCCAGATGGCAACTCACTTATTGAGCATATTGAAAATCACCCAAGGGATCCTGCTATTGTCGTTTGTGATCATCAAATGCCTAATGGATCTGGGGCGGATGTCTACCAGTTTTTAGTGGACAAGAATATTAATTATCCCTTTGTCTTGATTAGCTCGTTTGGCCCAATGGAACTAAATGGCCTTGAAGGTTTTTTTGAAAGAAACAGAACAAATGTCTTCGTTCAAAAGCCGAGTGAGCTAAAGCAATTGAATCAGGTTATTGAGCAAGTGTGCATCAATCATTATAAAGAATACTGCACCTTACACAAAGAGGATTATATCTCTTTCATTCCACTTATTATTGAAAGGTTGGGGACTCCAGTTGTTGATTACTACCACAAGATTGCAAAAGATAAGTTCGTAAAAATTATTTCAAGTGGTGATCGTTTTTATCTTTCAACCATTAAAAAAATGAAGGTGAATAATAGAAAGATATATGTATCTCGCAATGATCTCGAAGTCTTTTTTGCTTCAGCGTATTCTGCTCTGTCGATGGACTTTGAAGATGAAGAAAAAGATTTGACAGCAGTAGAATTTGCACACCAGGCCCTTCGAGTGCTTGGGCTCAGTGAACAACTGATTAAGTTAACAGAGAAGACAATTCATGAATCTCTAGAAAGAGTCGAAAGTGATGCAGGGCTTATGAAAAGTATTTCAAAGTTACTTCTTCAGGAAGATCACTACCTCTATAAACACTGTGTTTTGATCGCATATATCGCTATTGCCGTTCTTCAGGGGACTCGCTGGCGAAGTGCTAGTGCGACTCAAAAGATTTGTCTTGCCGCCTTTTATCACGATAGTTTTTTGCATGAAAATGATTTTGAAAAGTTTGAAACGCCATCCTTCCACTTTCCTCGTGAAAAAACGTCTATTGATTTCAATCCAAGATATACGGCCCATCCTTTGAGAGCGGCCTCTACCTTTAAAGATTACGACCTTGCGTATTCAGATGTGGCCAAAATTATTGAGCAGCATCACGAGAGACCTGATGGAAGTGGATTTCCAAGAGGGTTGACTGCCAATTCAATTTTTAATTTAAGTGCGATTTTTATTGTTTCAGAATTATTGGCCCACTATATTCTGGATAATAAAGGGAGAGTTCAGGGTGCTGATCTCTGGTTTGCGCACCTTAAGTCCAAATATTATGCAGGTCCATTCATTGAAGTCATCGATGCAATGGAATCAACTTTAAGCTCTCTTCGAGTTGCTCCTGAACCATCTTCCCTATAATTTCAGTCGGTTAACTTTAGGGTGTGGGAATTATCGTCCAATAGATTCTCTCACTTTGACGAATAGATTGCATATTGGATACTGTAGATAAAAATTAGTTATACTAAAAGGAGTAACCGTGGAGAGTTCTTACGTTGTGCTCGATTTTGAAACTACAGGCTTTTCTGCAGAATTAGATCGAGTGATTGAGGTTGGCGCTGTTAAAGTGATTAATGGGACAATCACTGACCACTTTCAAACTTTTGTAAATCCTGAAATGCCAATACCTTTTTCTGTTACCAGAATAACTGGGATTACCGATTCAATGGTGAAGTCTGCACCCCGCGCATTAACTGTAATGAAAGAATTGAAAGCATTTATTGGAAGCCTACCTGTTCTTGCCCACAATGCTTCATTCGACTCAAGATTTTTTTCTTCTGAAATGAGAAGAAACGGTATCTCTGCACCAAATGAGTTCTTTTGTTCAATGCTTCTCGCGAGAAGAATATTACCAGAGCTTAGTTCATATAAACTAGAAGACATTTGCGCTCATTATGGAATTAGTAATGATAATGCCCATCGCGCACTTTCTGATGTTATTGCAACCTTTGAAGTTTTCAAGAAAATGTGTCAGGACATCAAGGATATGAGTGGCCGGGGTGATGTTGGAGTTGGATTGATCCAAGATATTTCAAGAGCGCCAAAGAATCGCTTGCAATCGCTATTGAGTCCCGAAGTATCAATGTTCTAGTCAAGGAGCCATTATGGAAAATCTATGTCCTCGCTGTGGAGGAGTTGGAAGGCCAGTAAAACTAAATACGGTTCAACATGTCGTGAAGTCTGAACTTAGAGATTCCGTAAGCAGTGAGTCTTATTTCCTTTGTATGACACCCGAGTGTGGGACAGGCTATTTCTGTAATGTGGAAGGACATGACATACCTTGGAGTAAATTCAAAAGACCTGTCTGGTTTAAGGTTGGCGCGGATCCTGTAATTGCTTGCTATTGTAAAAATATTAAAGAGAAAGAGGTTATTGATACTGTTCTCAATACTGATTTTAGAAGTGTTAAAGATATTATGATGCATTTGCGAGGGGAGATGGGCAGTCACTGTGAGATTACAAATCCTCAAGGAAGCTGTTGTTCGTCTTTTTTCCAACAAATTATTGATCGCACTGCAGGTTCTTGTAGCGATAGTGAAGAGCGCTCTTGTTGTAGTGCAAATTGCTGTAGCAATAAAGGTTGCTGTTAAAAAAAAAACGGGGATTTCTCCCCGGATCAACCCTAACTTATTTTGTATTTTTCCTTAAACCTTTTAAGCATTTCTTCTTTGGAGTTTTCTCTCCAAAGTTTTTGCCCGCTTTCAGGAAGTTTATGTATCGGATCGTAGTAATAGAAGTAGACCCCAGGTTTAACCGATGGCGCCATCCAAGCAGAAATACCTGATTCTTCATCATAGTGTTCGTATGAGGCAACATGTCTTTTTCCGCCACCTCCTGGAAGATCGCAAACAAATGCAGGAGTATTGAAACCGGCAGTACTTCCGCGTACATATTTTTCCAGTTCTAATCCTTCTCTTAGAGTCGTTCGAAGGTGCTCACATCCCGGAACCATATCGTGCATGTAAACGTAATACGGTTGAATTCCAATCTCACTCAATTTCTTTACCAACTCGTATTGGATTTGAGATGAGTTATTCACTCCATGCTGCAATACTGCTTGGTTTCTGACAATAATTTGTCGACTGAAGAGCTCCTTCATCGCATCTTTCGTGATTTCTGTAATTTCATTTGGATGAGAGAAGTGAGTATGTACTACAACTGATTTTAATTTTGATACGCCATACTCTTTAACCTCGGTAAGAGCATCCATCCACGCTTTATCTGTAATGAATTTCATCGGAAATACATTAACCGCTTTGGTCGCATATCGAATTCTTTTGATATGTGGAATATCTAATAATGTCATCCCAATGTGTTTTATCATCGATGGAGGAAGCAATGATGCATCTCCACCAGAAATAACAATATCCTCTAGATGAGGGGTATTTCTGATGTACTCAAATGTTTTTTCCCACTCAGCCTGTTTTGGTGCGTACGATTCTTTTTCCACACTATCGGTCGAACCTCCAATAAGGCGACTTCGAGTACAGTATGAACAGTAAACAGGGCAAGTGGTTAAAGGAAGAAAGAGTGCCTTGTCGTGGTAGCGATGAACAAGGTAAGGGGCTGCACGATCTCCATCTTCGTTAAGCGAATCGGGGTTATAAAATGGGTGGTTTTTTTCCAGCAATTGACTATGCATCGGTAAGAACTCAAGTCTTACTGGATCATTTAGTGGGTCATCCCAGTTAATAATAGATAAGATATACGGGGTCAGCTTAACATTCATTGGGACAATTTTTTGAGCAGTCAAGATATCGTCATAAACCTCCTCCGCAAGTCGGTCTTTAAGAATCTCTTTTAATTGCTCTAACTTATATATTGTATTTTTAAGCTGCCATTTAAAGTCGTAGAACTCATCCTTCGATACCTCGCTCCAAGCGGGTATCTCTCTCCAAAATTCTTTACTCATAATGTGGCTCCTTTGTTCAGTCCTTCCAAAGTATGCCTCAATAACCGACCAAAGGCCTATTGTCTCTTTCTATGAATGGGTAATTGGTTTCTATTGTTATTCTTCCCCAGTTATCCGTTAAAATGATTATAAATTGGAGGACAAATGAATGAGGAAAAAGCTTTAGAAATTTTGAAGAGTGCGATTTTGTTAGAGAAACGTGGAGAAGTTTTCTACTTTAATGTAGCAAACCAAGCAAAAGATGAGGCCGTAAAAGAATTTTTTATGGAAATGGCCAATGATGAAAAAGAACATGTTCGAGCACTTACTGCACAGTTTAGGCATTTTAAAGAAAATGGGGCCTTTGATTCGGGGATCAATAATGAGTTGGTAAATCAGGTTTCTGAAGAAGTATTGAACCCTTCTTTGAAAGAAAAGATTTCAGCAGCTAGTTACGAAGCTGCAGCTCTTTCTGCTGCAATTGATTTTGAAAAGCGCGCTGTTGATCTATACGGAGCCAGAGCAAATGAAGCAACTGATCCTGAAGAAAAGAAGTTGTTTAAGTGGCTTTCTACATGGGAGCAGGGGCATCTCGATCAGCTGGTTACTCTTGATAAGCAACTTCAAGAAAAAGTGTGGAATGATAATAACTTCTGGCCGATGGACTAGAGTTTATGGAACTCGTTGTTATTGATTCCTCTGATCACGATCCCGCTCTGAATCTCGTTCAGGATGAAGAGCTGTTAGAGAAGCTTGAGCAAGATCAAGTGATATTGAGGTTTTGGATTAATTCTCCATCAATAATAATGGGTCGCTTTCAAAGGGAAAATCTTGAAGTTTCTCCCTATGCAAAAGAAAAAAACATTCCAGTTTTAAGACGGTTCTCAGGTGGAGGAACCGTCTATCATGACTACGGAAATCTTAATATAACCATTGCCGCTCACAAGGAGACTCTTTCGAGTCTCTCAAAAGTTAGTGGAAGTACAGTTTGTACATCAATTATTGCAGAGTCCTTAAGAAATTTAGGGTTTGATGTTGAGCATGACGAAAAGAGAAACGCATTATTTTGTGATGGAAAAAAAATTCTTGGGTCTGCTGCATCGATAAAAGGTAATCGATATTTATTTCACTGTTCCCTACTGGTGGATACTGATTTAGAGGAGCTCAATAGAGTGCTCTTACAAAAACCAGATTACACTCCAGAGAAGGGTGCGTTTGTGAAGAGTGTCAGAAGTACAGTTACCAAACTCACTGAAATCAAACCCGATATCTCAATTCCTTCGATAAAGGAATCCTTAGAAAAAGCAGTAATTGATAAATTTGCTATATCAAATCATAGAAGAATAGTTAGGGCATAACGGCCGAATAAGCGTTAAGTTTTAAGTATATAAAGAACTATTCTTTTTGAATAAAAGGAGTCTCATATGCTTAAAAACGTATCAACCATAAGCGGTCAAAGACTGCAAATATTGGATGAAGAAGGTGAGCTTACAGCTGATGCCAAGAACTATCCAATGATGTCAAAGGGAGAAATCCTTGAATCCTTTCACTTTATGCAAATGTCTCGTATCGCAGATGAATGGGCCGTTAGTTTAAATAGACAAGGAAGAATGCCAACATATGCCCCGAATAAAGGGCAAGAGGCAAACTCAATGGGCTCATTTATGGCCTTAAGAAAAGATGATTGGGTTGTCCCAGCATTCCGCGAAATGGCGGGAATGTTGCAACGTGGAGTTCCACTGTCTCAACTTTATCTCTACTGGCTAGGGAATGAAATGGGAAGCTGCTACGATGTAGACAAGTTCCACATGCTCCCAATCTCGGTTCCTCTTTCATCACAAACCTTACATGCCGTTGGTCTATCATTTGCTGATAAGTATAGAAAACGTGATCGAGTTGCTCTCACTTTTATTGGAGATGGAGCTACTTCCGAAGGCGATTTCTATGAAGCGATGAATTTCGCAGGGGCCTGGAATACTCCCACTATTTTTTACATACAGAATAATCAGTGGGCCATTTCAACTCCAATCAGTCAACAGACTGCAGTAAAGGCACTATCCGATAAGGCAGTTGCTGCTGGTTTTGATGGGGTTCAAGTTGATGGGAATGATCTATTTGCAGTTTTTGCTGCGACGAAACTCGCAGTTGAGAAGGCAAGAGAGGGGAATGGACCAACTTTGATTGAGGGCTTTACCTATCGTCTCGGAGCTCACACCACAGCGGATGATCCAACTCGTTATCGTAAAGACTGTGATGTCGAACCATGGTTACAAAAAGATCCACTTATCCGGTTAGAAAAATATATTTTGAAGAATGAGTTAATGACTCAAACTGAGATGGATGAATTAAAGACAAAATTAACAAAAGAAGTTAAGGCCGCTTTCGAAGAAGCTGAAAAGTTTGAAGCGCCATCTTTGCTAGATACATTTCAATACACTTACAAGGAAATGCCAGAACTCTTAAAAGAGCAGATGGAATTAATTGAAAAAAATGGCAAGGAGGAGATTTAATATGAAAACACAAACAATTCTTTCTGCCGTGAATGATGCTCTTATTGTCGAAATGAAAAATGATGATTCAATCATTGTTTTCGGTGAGGATGTCGGAGTTGAAGGGGGCGTTTTTAGAGCGACCGTCGACCTACAAAAATTATATGGTGTTGATCGCTGCTTTGATTCGCCACTTGCTGAAAGTGGTATTGCAGGTACTGCTATTGGGATGGCCGTCAATGGGCTTAAACCAGTTATTGAAATGCAATTTTCAGGCTTCGCATGGCCTGCGTTCAATCAAATCATTAGCCACGTTTCCCGTTTTAGAAATAGAACTAGGGGGGCGCTTAGTACTCCAATGGTAATTAGAATGCCTTATGGCGGTGGAATTAGAGCATTAGAGCATCACTCTGAAAGTATGGAGGCCATTTGGGCGCATATTCCTGGACTAAAGGTGGTTATTCCATCAACTCCTTATGATGCAAAAGGATTGCTCATTTCTGCTATTCGATCACCTGACCCTGTTATTTTTATGGAGCCAAAGAGAATCTATCGCTCGGTAAAGCAAGAAGTTCCAGAGGATGCCTATACGATCCCACTTGATAAGGCCAAAGTTGTGGCACAGGGAACTGATATCACTTTGGTCTCTTATGGGGCCCAGATGAAAGAGGCCATGGCCGCTGCGGGTATCTTAAAGAAAGAGGGAATCAATGTTGAGCTCATCGACTTGAGAACCATCTATCCATATGACAAGGAAACAATTCTTGAATCTGTGAAAAAGACTGGGCGCTTCCTTGTTGTTCACGAAGGACCAACATCTTTTGGAGTTGGGGCCGAGATGATCTCTGTTGTTACTCAAAATTGTTTCACAGAGTTACTTGCGCCACCTCAAAGAATTGCTGGAGCCGATACGATCTTCCCACTTCCTCGAGCAGAGAAGTATTACATGATCAGTGTTGAGCGAATTGTTAACAAAATTAAAGCGATGGTGAGTTATGATGTATGAATTTAAGTTTCCAGATGTTGGAGAAGGGGTACACGAAGGAACCATTTTACAAATAAAAGTTCCTATCGGTGAGAAAGTTGAGGCCGGTGATATCTTAGCTGTTGTTGAAACTGACAAAGTTACGGCCGAGATTCCCTCGTCAAAAGATGGAATTGTAAAAAAATATGGATTTGAAGAGGGTCAAGTAATCGAAGTTGGACAGACTCTGGCATATATCGAAATTGAAGGTGATGGTTCAGACCAACCAGAACCTGCTAAGAGTGAGCAAGTGGTTGAAGAAAATGCTAATGTCGTGGGAGAGTTAGACCTAGGAGATGGAAGTGTTTTACCCGCTTCTGGTGAAGGTATGAGTGATGACTCTCATGAGAATGCATCGCTACACTCAGTAACAAGAGAGAAGAAAGTTCTGGCCACACCACTTGCAAGGAAACTTGCAAAGAGTAAGGGAATCGATCTTTCAAGTGTTACGGGAACAGGCCCTGCTGGACGCGTTACAAAAACTGACATTATGAATTTTAACGGACCTGTTTCAGAGACAACTGCGAGTGCTTCAAAAGTGCCTTCTCCACAAGTTGAGACAAGGCCAGTGAGTATCCTTGAAGATAAAATTGTACCTTTGACAAAACTTCGTCAGACAATTGCAAAGAATATGACTGCAAGTTCTCAGATTCCTACTGCTACTATTCATGAAGAGATCAATTTCGATAAAGTAGTTGAGTGGAGAAAGTTGATTAACGCATCTTCAACTGAAAGAATTAGTTACCTTCCAATTATTGTGAAGGCACTATCACTAACCTTGAAAAAGTTTCCTGAGTTTAACTCTACATTTGATTCGGAAAAAGGGGAAGTTCGTCAACACGGCAATGTCAATATGGGAATTGCGATGGATAACGGTTCTGGACTTTATGTTCCCGTTATTAAATCTGCTGAAGCGATGACGATTGGAGAGATCTCTTCTCAAGTAAAGCACTATATGGAAAAGGTAACAAGTGGATCAATCGCCATCAATGATATGCGCGGTGGAAGCTTCACCATTAGCAATTACGGTGTTGAAGGTGGATTGTTTGCCAACCCATTGATCTTACCTCCTCAAGTTGCGATTTTAGGCCTTGGGCGTGTTCACAAGAAACCAATTGTAGTTGATGATGAAATCGTTCCAGGATATGTGCTTCCGATTTCTCTTGTCATTGATCATAGAGTTCTAGATGGAGTGCCTGCTGGGCGTTTTATCACTTACTTTAAAAAACTCCTAGAAAACCCTCATCAATTGATGATGGCAATGGTTTAGGGGGAAGTAATGACCGAAATAAAGAAAAACTACGATCTCGTTGTTATGGGGGCCGGTGTTGGTGGAATTATCGCTGCACTGCGGGCCAAAAAAAATGGTCTTACTGTTGCTCTGATTGAACGAGAAAATATTGGTGGTGCAAGCTTTCATTGGGGAGCGCTACCTTTTCAAGAGCTTCTGAAAATTGCCAAATCTTATCGTGCAATAAAACGATCTGCTGATATTGGTATTACAGGCGTTGAGTCTAGTAAGATTGGTCTTGATTGGTCTCAAATCAAAAATAACGCTCTTGCGAGGGGAAAGAATTTTAGAGATCACATTGTTCGCTCTTTAGAACATGCTGGAGTTGATCTCTATTATGGCGACTCAGAGGCATTCTCTGCTCATGAAGTTCAAGTTGGTGAGACTTTAATTCAGTGTAAAGATCTTCTCGTTGCAACTGGTGGTAAGTATTCGCTACCTGACTTTGTTCCTACTGGGACAAGCAATTTTTATACTGCAAAGAACTTTTTCTCAGCTTCAAAACTCCCCCGTACAATTACTATCGTTGGAGGAGGGCTGATTGGTGTTGAATATGCCCTTTTGCTTTCTGAACTTGGTTCAAAAGTAACTATTGTTGAGAGGGAAGAAAAACTGATGAAGTACCTTGATAAAGATCTTAGAAAAAGTCTTGATCAAGATCTATTTTTTCACGGTGTTCGAGTTCTCACGGGATGGACTGCTTACGATTTTTACAATGGAATCATTCGCTTGAAGAAGGGAGACGAAGTTAAGGAAATTGAAAGTGAGTTTTATCTCTCGGCAATTAAGCGGGGAGCAAATGTAGAAGGGCTTCGGAAACTAACGGGGCTCAAATTGCGTAATGGTTTTATTATTACTGATCAACGACTTCGCACAACATTGCCTCATATTTATGCTGTAGGCGATGTCAACGGTAGAGCACTACTTGCTCATGTTGCCTCGAAAGAAGGAGAGATTGCTGCTGATAATATTGCTGGAATTGATGAGGAGATAGTTTACGAGCTTCTTCACTACAATATGTATGCCACGACTCAAATGGCATCTATTGGAATGACTGAGAAAGTTGCACTCGAAAATGGTTTTATCGTTTCTGTTGCAAAGTTTTGGCGCAATGGCATTCGCGATCAATATGTAAAAGTTGTCTACGATAAAAAAAGTGATGAGGTCTTAGGTGTTCATATCTATGCTGACAATGCCAATGATCTCATCTGTGAAGCAATCTATGTGATGGAAAAAAGTGAATCGATTGATGAGTTTGCAAAGCTCATTCATTCACATCCTATTCATTCCATGGAGATTGTGGACCATATGCTTAGAGGTTAATAATGAAAAAATATGATGTTGTTGTTTTGGGCGGGGGCCCAGGTGGTTATGTTGCCGCTATTCGCGCTTCTCAATTGGGCAAGAAAGTTGCCTTGGTAGAAGAAGATAAGTTAGGCGGTGTTTGTCTCAACAAGGGGTGTATTCCTACTAAAGCACTTTTGAAGTCTGCACACTCAATTCATGAACTCCATGAAATGAAAGATCTTGGAGTGAACGTTAAACTTGAGTCACTCGATCCATCAGTTGCTGTGGATCGAGCCTCTGGAATATCATCGAATATCTCCAAAGGGGTCGAGTTCCTGATGAAGAAGAATAAGATCGATGTCATTAAAGGGCATGGAGAACTTTCTACTAATCATACTCTCATTGTTGATGGTGATGCTGTTGAATTTGATAATCTGATCTTGGCAACAGGTGCGCACTATAAAACCTTTCCTGGCCTTGAGCACGATGAAAAGAGGATTATTGGCGCTTGGGAAGCTTTAAAACTTAAGGAGCTTCCAAAATCAATCGGTATCATAGGTGCTGGTGCTATCGGTGTCGAGTTCGCTTACTTTTGGAATGCGTTTGGAGTTGAGGTTCACATTTTTGAACTACAAAAGCATCTGCTGCCAGTAGAGGACGAAGACTCCTCAAAAGAAGTAGAAAGAGCTTATAAGAAACTTGGTATTAAACTTCATCTCGGAATAGAAAAAGTCTCAGCAAAAAGTACTGGTGATAAGGTGATTCTTTCCACTGTGGAAAAAGGTGAAGAGAAAGAATACAAGTTTGATATGTCTCTTCTCGCTGTTGGAATGACTGGGAATATCGAAGGATCTGGGCTTGAGAAACTTGGAATTAAGACTGAAAGAGGTTTTGTTTCTGTAAATGAGCACTATCAGACCAATATTCCAAATATCTACGCAATTGGTGATATTAACGGTCATATGTTACTCGCTCACGTTGCCTCTCACCAAGGTGTAATTGCTGCAGAACATATCTCTGGTAAAAATCCTCATAAATTGGATCTTCTAAATGTTCCTGGATGTACCTACTGCTATCCGCAAGTTGCTTCTGTAGGGTATCGTGAACGAGACCTCAAAGAGAAGGGGATTCAATACAAATCAAGTAAGCTCTCTTTTAAAAATAATGGGAAAGCTATTGCTAGCAACGAGACCGCTGGATTTGTAAAAGTCTTACTTGGTGAGCATGGTGAGCTTCTAGGAGCGCATATTGTTGGGGACTCTGCCACAGAACTTATTCACGAATATGTATTATTTAGAACAATGGAAGGGATAGATGAAGATATTCTCGCAACTGTCCATCCGCACCCCACTCTCGGAGAATGGCTTCATGAAGCTGTTCTAAATGCCAGTGGGATTCCTTTGAATTCATAAAAAGAAAAGGCCAAAGGGGAATAATCCTTTGGCCTTTTTTTACTACCCATAACTAACAGTGGAAGAACCACCTGCTTAGTTTCTCACTATACATAGTTTAACAAATCATATGATGCTAAAAAAGCTGGGCAGCTCTTTCTTTTATTCTGTAAATCGGTACTTCTTTGGTATGACTATTCTGAAGGATATTTTGAGGAACGACGACATTTCAAGTCGCTAGAAGTGATTCTCGGCTCCATACAAATGTCAGGATTAAGGTTGTCTAGAGATAGAATCCCTTCTTCAATGAGGTTTGCCATATAGACATACAGTGGAGTGAGTTCTTTTCTAATTGCATTGTATACTTTGGACGGTTTATCAGGGTTACCTGCGCCATATCCATTTTCACACATCTCGTAATAGAAGGCCTGTTTTAGGCTCCACTTTTGATCAAGCATTTTCCACAGACCGGCCAAGACTCCAGTACGATCCTCTCCTACAGTGCAGTGAAAAAGAATTTTTTTATTGTTCCTAACTGCTTCATTGATTATTTGAAGAGCACTAACAACTTGCGAACAGGATTTTTTATAGGAACGGATTCCTTTCCACAGAAAAGGGATGTGGTGAATACTGCTTTTTGAGTAACCTGCTTTTGCGAGGTCAATAATTTCGTAGTCGACTTCTTTTCTACTTTGCTTTTTAAAAATAAGAACTTCATCGATGCCCATGGAAATAAGTTCATCCGTTGAGTTTGGCGCCATCGAACGAATTACCTGATGATTACTATCTACGTAGTGAGCATTCGGAGTGGACATTCCATCTACGCTTGATGGGAAAGGTGAGCGGAATTTTGCTTGTGCAGAAACCGCAAGTAAGGTGAGCACTAAAATGATCAATGTTTTCATCTATTCTTCCCTTCAGTGTTTATTTCAAAAATTTAATATCATAATTATGTCTTTTGATTCTACAAGTATGTAAAAAGACTATGTTTTGTGGGGCTTACTCACCCTGTAATTAATACTGAATGTAATATTGGGGGCTTATTTCGTGATATATATTTTTAAAACATCATTTAGGAGAATTTATGAATAAGACCATTTTTATGGTGCTCGCACTTTGTTCATCATTTGCAATAAATGCTAATGCTGCTGAAGGCCCCTTTTATGAATTTAATGGGGTGAAGTTTAAACTGGACCGTATTAGTGATTGGTCAAAGGTTCTTCCAGAAATAAGAAGAGATGAAATTTCTCATATTGATCTCTCAAGCTATCCAAAAACAATGGACCTCAGTAGTACTCAAACAATTGTAAAATCTCAGGGGGAGAGAGGAGCTTGTACTTTTTTTGCTCTCAACGGTTTGATTGAGGGAAGCTTAAAAACTCGCTTTGATCAAGATGTAAATTTATCTGAAGAATACGCTGCCTATGTAACAAAAGGGATTGAAGGAACTGGCGCTACGGCCGATGGTTCTTGGATCTACTACAACGCACTAGCGATTGATAAGCACGGAATTGTTTTGGAGACAGATGCTCCTTATCAAGGGTCGTGGTTTCGAAAAGGACTCCCATGCGATCAATCTTTGATGGAAGGTGAGAGTATCCCAGCTCGCTGTTATTCCCACGATGCTCCCAAAGTTGATGAAGATCGCATTTTGCATTTGGAGGGAGAATGGCTTGATGGATTTAAACCAGAGGAAAATCAGCTTCGCTCTGAGCTTATTGTAAAGGCGATGAATGAGCATGGTGTGGCAATGTCGGCATCTGTTCCTGTGGATACAAAACTCTGGAATGGTCATACTGGTGTTGCTGATTTTGATCACGAAGCATTTGTTAAATGTACCCAAACTGCTGCCAGAGAAAACTGTGGTGGACATGCAATTGTCCTCACCGGTTACGATCTAGATCAACGAGTCTTTTTCTTTAAGAATAGCTGGAGTTCGGCATGGGGAAATAAGGGGTACGGTACGATCTCTTTTGATTATATCGATAATTGGGCGTATCAACCGTACACTCTTTATGTCGTACCAAGTAAACCTCTTGAGACTCCGACTGATTATTCAATTGAAACAACGGTTGATGAATTTGAAATCTCGGTGACTCGCTTCGATGAAGAGGGGGCGGATGTTAGTTTAAGTGGAATATTTTCTTCAATGCCATTTTCTGTTTCTTCAGTCTACGCAGATCTCTACTATAAAGATGAAAGTGGAACTGTGTTACCTATTGAGTTCGATTATGGAAGGAGATTGACTTACCCTGTATCTCACTTTATTACAGATTCAAGAGGGGAGTATGATCTCAGCTCCGTTGATCTAACTAATGTTTTTAGTCTTAAAGATGTTCCTGAAAAATACAAAGATAAAGAGATCGCTCTGGTCATTTTGTTGATTGACTTCAACGATTTGGGGTATCACGTTTCGAAGTATGAAATTAAAAAGTTGAAATAATATTGAGGCGACCTAGGTCGCCTTTTTTATTTCTTCTCTGAGCTGCCAGGCGTATTGATTGCGCTGCTTGCTTCCAAAATATCCTTTTAAAATTCTTAAGGCATTGAAACGCACCCATTTGGATTTGGTTTTACCATTTAGGTATAGCTTTCCAAGGGAAACCCCTTTTAAGTACTTCCTCAGCATTGCTTCACCATACTCATCGTGTAGTATGAGTGTCTTTTTGTACTGCTTGGTTATCGAGTAATAATTTAGGGCCCAGTTCCAACCGATATAGTGATTGCGAAGTAATCTTGTATTTAAAAATATTTCTCTTCCAAGGTCGATTAAATCTTCAGGTGTATCAATTCCCTGTGAAAAGATAGCTTCGTGGTCAAAGGTCTCAAAATATGCAGATATTGCGTAATAGTTTTTGGGGTGTCTTTGGTAAGTGATTGTTGCAATACTTTTTGCTTCACTATATTTTTCATTTTCAATTAATTGATATATTTCTTGTAGTTCACTTTCAATCGAGCTGTAGTCTAGTTCGTATGGTAGGTTGCTAAGTTTTGTTCTTTTAACAGCTTTTGATCTTTTTCTCATCTGATAGATGTTTATTTCTTCAAGCAACAGAAAGGTCAAGATCAATATGAGGGGGAACACTCCACTCTTTGTCAGTAAAAAGATAATTAGGGCGATCGATAAAATTGGGGTGACTTTTTTATTAAACAAGAATTTAAGCTTATTCTTTCTAAAACCAATGGCCGGGTCGTAAAGTGCATTAAAGATATAGAAAAATCCAGATGCTAGGACTCCTCCGACCAGCATAAAGATTAATGTGCTCTGATGTCTTTCGAGGGCAATTGCTGGCATTAAATATTTAAAAGAGATACCAATCGCAATTGCTAAGGCGATTAAAAGAAGAATCATCCAAGGTTTTCTGCGATAAAAATAAATAGATGTACACTTTTCACAGATGACGGCCTTTCCGGACCAGTAGTGATCCCAGAAGGAAATCGATAATAGTTCTCCGCACTCAGGGCATTTTTTCTTCACCATAGTTTTCTCCCATAAACTTATCGGAAAAAAGTGGTTAAAGTGTAGCGACGAGATCCTCGATGATGATCTTGTTTGCTTCTAGGATTCGATCTGAAAACACTGGTGGATACCACTCTAGGCATTGTTCTTCAGCTCCCGTGTCACGAAGTACATAAGTGAATATTTCAACCTTACGATCGGAGTAATCGTATTGATAGCTTTTCAGGTGGGTAAACTCGGCTTTAGTGGAAAGAATAAATGGTGTCTCTTCTAAAAATTCTCTCTTTGCCGCTTCAAGAGGTGTTTCTCCCTCTTCAATCTTTCCTCCTGGGAATTCAAGATAACCGTTTAAAGGTCCATCTTCATTCCGTGTTTGGAGAAACATTTTGTTCTCGCTATTTAGCCAGATCACAATGGCAACTCTTACTCTTTTCATCGAAGTGCCTTAAAGGTTGCTGTTGAAAGATTTTGATCTTTTGAAAATGTATTGTAGAAGAACGATTTTGCAGAAATTTTGTGATCTTTTAAAAACTTTTTCCATTCCGATTCTGATAGTTCTAGTACGTAGTTCTGTATCTTATATTTTGTAATTAACGTTTTAAAATTTTTTGTTGGAAGCTTTGATATCTTTTTTGTAAGTGTCGGGTATTGGGTCAATGCTTGATCACTTGTGCTGAGAATAAAAGTAGGAACTTCCATCTGTCCCACAAGCCATTGTCCTTTCTCTTTTTTATAGACAATAATTTGATTTTCTTTTCTCACCACTATCCGCAGAAGTTCAAGAGAGTGTGACTCCTTCTTCTTTGCCACTTTCTTTTCGTTCTCAACAGGATACTTCGAGATCTGATCAAGTGAAAATGCCTGACACTTCTTTTGAAGTGGACACTGGTTGCAACGAGGAATCTTGGGAAGGCAAAGTTCTCTGCCGAGATCCATTAGCGCTTCGTTGACTGCGCGTCCACCAAGCTTTTTGAGATCTTTTAAATATTCTCCCGTTTCAAATCCTCTTTTGAGTTCTTTCTTTAGAGGAATTCCTTTTTCGGCATCGATTAAATAAAAGCGCGATAGAACTCGTTCAAGATTGGCATCGATACAAATTTTTGGAAGGTCTGCACCAATGGCCATAATCGCATTCGCTGTGTAGTCTCCGATCCCCGGGATCTCAAGTAAGTGCTCTAGATCCAATGGGATTTGATCATCGAGCTCTTCATGAATATACTTTGCGGCCTTAAGTAAGTTTCTTGCTCGTCTGTAATAACCAAGACCTTTCCAATTGACCTGAATCGTTTCTTCATCGGTCTTTGATAAACTTTTAATATCTGGATAAATTGTGGTGAATCGATCAAAGTGCCCAAGGACAGTGGGAACAGTCGTTTGCTGAAGCATGATCTCTGATACCAATGTGTGGTATAGAGATCGTCTTTTTCGCCAGGGTAAATCATGAAACTGTGCCGACCATTCGACTAGTTTTTTAAAGCTCATGATGGTAACCTAACACAGAATATTTGGAGTTGTCATGAAACATAAAATACTGATTGCATCACTCGTTATCTTGTTAACTATCGTCCTTGGCGTCGGTTCTATTATTGGAGACTTGGCCAGTCTACAGTTTGGAAATGTTGATTTTTGGCAGGTACATGGATGGCTCTTTTTGATCATGATAGCTTTCTTTCCAAGACTGACTTTATTCTTTTCATCTGTTTCATCTGGTGGACTTTTATGGTGGATCGGGTGGTTAGTCGCTCCTCGTATCTTAGTGGCGATTCTTGCAACATTCGGCTATTGGAATACTAATCCATTCTTAGTGGTTCTGGCGTGGCTTTTGGCTTTGGGTGGTGAGAGTTCTGAGAAACATTACGTAACGAAAACTGTAAGTAGTAGTCGCAAGCGCTACAGCTCACGACCGGATGATATTGAAGTGGAATACAAAGTTAAAGAAGATTAGCGAACGACTTTTTTTACTCCGCCTACGGTAAAGGCCTCCCCTTTTTTTAGAAAAAGGATGACGTAGTCTTCTTTGTCGTCCTTTTTGAAATGCCCAATGAATCCTTTGCTATTGTTATTTGAGATCTTGTAAGGTGTTCCAAGAATTTTTCCCACCTCAAGTGCGGACATTCCATTTTTAATTTTCTCTGCTTCATTTTTCTTTGTACTTGCAAAGGCCGGTTGAGCTTGTGGTTCTTTGTACGGAGAATAATCATTCTCTAGCATCACCCTTGAAACACTGTAGCTATCGGGAAGAAGATTATTGTGTAGGACAATTATTCTTTCAATTGAATGAGACTGTCTTTGCCAAAAAAAGCTAGATGAAGTCGAAGCGCTATTCGCTGCAGAATTTGCAGAAAACATTGCTGAATTTGCGGAAAATATTGCGGAGTTATTGGCCGTAGTCATTGCTCCCATCATTGCAGCATTGGCCGGCGCTCTATCTGATGCTTTCTTAAAACTAAAATAAACAAATCCCTGGCTTAAGGCCAACTTTGAACATCCGTCGATCAAAAACTTCTCAACGTCTTTGAGGTTATCAAATGAGTTGCCCACGTATTTAACTTGATACTCTTTTAGAGCTACCTGAATCGCTGAAAATCCTGCGGAATCAGGCCCACTGCTATAACGAAAGGTACTGCAGCTGCATAAGAAAACTAAAGAAACCATAGTTAATATTTGTTTTGTTCGACTCATAAAATGTCTCCTTGCTATACCGATATCGGCAAATATGCAAAAAGGATTAATTTTTCTCAACTTATTAAGTCAGTTTCCGATATGCCTAATGTCATATTAATTAAAAGGAGTTTTGAATGAGATCCACATGGAAGGTTTTCGCTTTTGCTGTCGTAACTTTATCTGTCTCAAATCTTTATGCCCAAGAGGCACCAAAAACTGATGATGAGAGCGCTCTCAAAGCTGCTTTTGAACAAGTCAAAGAGGTTGAGGTTAAAGAGGCCAAGACTGTGGTTATTGTAAATAATCCAAGTGTACCGGCACCAGTAACTGTAGAACCCGAAATTACTCCTGCTCCTGAAAAAAAACTTCGAAATGCCTATATCACTGCTTCATTTGGAGTAGGGACTACGATGTACGGTGGTAGCGCTGAAGATGACATGGATACAATTGAAGATGCTGTTGGCGACAGACAGGTTATCGCTCTTGATGCCGGAGTATATGTTCCAGTAGAAAAGCACAAGTTACTAATTGGTGGCGTTTTTGATTGTGTCTCTGATCAATTTGGTGAGAGTGATGGAGATCATTACTTTATCAATAGCTACCTAATTGGACTAAGTGCCATGCACTACTTTGGAGATACTCCAACAGAAGGCGTGTTCATGCGAGCAGATGTTGGACTCGCTTGGTATTATACTGAATTCAAGTACGAGGATAAAATTAATCACCTTTCATATGATCAAAGTAATGATACCGATTTTGGATACGGTTACCTTATTGGTGGAGGATATGTTTTTGGCGCAGGTGTTGTCGGGGTAAAATTAGAGGCCAACTTCCAAACTCGCGTTGTTGAAGACGATGGCGAAGATATCGTTGGCCACGCAGCGACACTAAATCTAGGGATTATTTTCTAAAACCATTTTTTTAAGAGGTAGAGTTACTCTACCTCTATTCCATCTTCATTGATGA
This sequence comes from Bacteriovoracaceae bacterium, assembly GCA_965140515.1. GTDB lineage: Bacteria > Bdellovibrionota > Bacteriovoracia > Bacteriovoracales > Bacteriovoracaceae > JAGLCH01. Next base: position 1,321,060 of record OZ223251.1, read on the forward strand.
AGAAGGTGAAATGCTTCTTATTCTTTGCTTCGATTTGATCGAGCAAATCTGTAAAGTCTTCAACTTCTAACTCTGGATCAAGTGCGAAATCAGCACAAAAAGTGGTAACAATCGCGATTGCTAATTTAATATCCTTTTCGCTTTTAAAGCGCTCAACTTCAAAAGTTAATAGGGCCGTTTCATCATCTTTATTAAAATCAATATCAAGTAGCATCTGCCAACCTTGCACATTTTGCGAGTCCGTCAATGACCGCTTTCTTTGTGTCTTCTGTTAATGGTTTCTTTAATGTTGTAACAATTTGTCGCCCTTGTACATTCATTCCTAAGTAGGACAGTTGTGTGCGAAGTGCGTTAAGCATATTGATTCCAGAGCTCCCACTGTGTGTAGCAAGTGCTGCTGGTTTTGCGTTGAAAGCTAGTCTCCAATCATCACCAAGACGACTAACCCAAGCGATAAGATTGCTAAGGATTGGAGGAACTCCACCATTGTATTCTGGAGATACGAATAGTATTCCATTTGATTTTTTTAATCGTGCGTGTAGCTCGTATACTTTTTCAGGAACCCCCCAATCTGTCTCATAGATTGAAGTATACATTGGTAATTCAATTTCTAGTAAATCAATTAAGTCCGTGCGGACTCCATTCTGCTCAATTTCTTGAATCAGAACTTCTGCCAGTTCCTTATTTTTTCCGGCACTGGCCAAGATAACAGTGATAAGGGCCAAGTTTATCTCCTTTTAGAGTAACAGTAATATTTTTGAAGTAATTTTAGCTTTTCAAGTTCAGGGCGAAATTGAAGATAAGGAATGTACCTTTTGTTGAAGTAGGTGAGGTAGCGCATTCCATATTTGTATTCGATTTTATAAGGGTATCTATAATTGCTATCAATAACAGTCATGATGTATCCAGGTCCCTCTTTTTTCATATCAACAAGTAGGAGAGAGTGTGCAGAGATTCCTTTGATTTGAGCGCGAAGGAAAACAACATCATCGTTGCCTTTGAAGTGTTTGTATATTCTATCCATATGCCACTTAAACATTTGCTTGGGAAGTCTCGTCGGACCAAGTACGCCATCAAACCATCTGTTCTTGAATACTCCGTCGACCTTTTGCCACGATTCCAGTTCTTTTTGAATGAGATCGCTGTTATCAACTGAGAGCTCTTCTAAATTTTTATAGCCAGGAATCGTGATAACTGAGGTTGCTCGACGAATTTTTTTGATAAGCTTTTTTCTTCCCTCAAAATCCGGTTTCTTCAGGTCTGGTCGCCAAATTCCAAGGTAGAGAGCATTTCTCGTAAAGCGTGAATGCCACCAACAAACGCCACTATTGAGTAGGCCACCATGGTTTCTAAATGAAAGTCGATTTTCTTTTTCTTGAATTAGATTGCGAAAGAAATTTGTTTCACGAACGACCTTGCAGTAGCTCTGTTGATTTTTTGGCGCTTCTATTGCAAACAATTTTGTCGCCAATAGCAGAAATAAAAAAGGGATGAAACGTTTCATCCCTATATTTTATCTAGTTCTTTTGTAACTTATTAGTGGGAATCTGCTTCCCTTTTATTCATTAGAAATCTGAGATTAGATCAACCAAGTACGGTTGTAAGATAAATGGATTAACGTTCTTTTGTTTTTCAACAATTCGTTGGTGGCGGTAGAGCTCTGCTTCATCAACTGGATCTTCTTTGTGCCATCTTCTAAGTACTGCTTCTTCGTCTCTATCGATGTCTTTTTTGTAGCGAACAGAGAAGTAGAAGAGTGAGCGGGCAACATTTCCTTTGTGTTCTGCAGGTGGTTCAAAGCAAAGGTCATGGTGATCATCGTATCCGAGAACACTGGCATCGTTAGTCCACTTCTCTTGTACCACTTCACAAAATGGCCAGCTAGAGCGGCGTGAGTTCGCTTGATTGGTGGTTACGTAGAGGTGGTGTAAATCACTCTTTGCTGGAGTTGAGCTCGCTCCTAGAGATTTTGGCCAAGTGTGCTCACAGTTCATAATATTTGGATTAGGAATCCCCTCTGTTCTGATGCAGCGGTCATTATCATACACTGAGCAAACATAACCATTTTCGTTGTCTAATTTTCCAAAAAGAAATTCTCTTGCCCCATCATATGAAAGACTGCGGTGTCCACGTCTTGCAATGCCATTTAGCTCATCGAGAAGCTCTGAGTCGCATTTGCCAAGCAGGTCGATATACTCTGCGCTAACCTCATGGTTGTCAAATGCCTGTGTCCAGCGGTCCATACAATCATTGGCCTGGGCCACAAAAAACAGTTGGCAGCAGATAACTGCAGCTAAAACAAAAGATTTCTTCATATTCGCTCCTCTCGTGTGTCTGTATCGTATCGTATTGGACATGAGGTGTCACGGAAGCGGGTAGATGTTAAGTGTCTGAAAATAGGCACAAGTTGAGAAAATTAGGTATTTTCTAACAAAGATATGACAAATAAGTGTTTGAATTAACTAGAAATTATTGATCTGGTCCACAAGTTCTGGATGATCGATGAAGATGTTGCGGTTTCCTTGCAGTTCTTCTGCCTTTCCGTTGCGAATGATTTCCCATTCTGAAACTGGGTCAAGCTGATGCCAAAGGCGTAAAACCTCTTCTTGCTTTTGATCGAGCTCCATATCGTAGCGAACAGCAAAATAGAAGATGGCCCTTGCTACATCGCCTTTTCCACTGAGTGGTGGTTCAAAGCAAGTGTTGAGATCTAGGTCGATACCGAGCTTGCTTCCTCCATGCTCCCAATCGCTCTGAGCAACATTACAGAATGGATAGTTAGCGCGTTTACTATTTGTTATTTTCGTGGCCACAAACAGATGGTGAAGATCACTATTAGCAGGGAGTTCTGAAGCTCCTAATGATTGAGGCCAAGTATGTTCCAAACGGTATTTATACTTACTTTCAACGCCCCATCTCTGACATTCACTAGGAGAGTAGATTGAACAGACAAGTCCATCAGTATTATCGACATAATTGAAGAGTTCAATTTTGGCCTTTTGGTACGTCAAAGGATGATGATTGCGACTGAGCTGATCTTGTAGATCACTTCTTAATGATCCAAAAGCTGGTAGTGAGCAGAGAATAAAAGTCGACAATATCAATGATCTTTTCATTAACTCAACATATCAGATTCTTTTCGTATAAAGCAAATTGTGTGATCATAGTAATGAATTTATAACTAGTTGGAGATATTTATGAGCTACGATTTCGATCTATTTGTTATTGGTGCCGGTTCTGGTGGGGTAAGGGCAGCGAGATGGTCTGCTGGACTTGGAGCAAAGGTCGCAATTTGTGAGGAGGGTCGCTACGGAGGAACGTGCGTTATTAGAGGTTGTGTTCCAAAAAAGTTGATGTACTACAGTTCAATGTTTCGCGATGAAATGAAGTCGATGGAAAATTTTGGATGGAGTATTGATGGTGCATCATTCGATTTGTCTAAGCTTAAAAATGTTCGCGATAAAGAGATTGAACGCTTGAGTGGTATTTATCAAAACTTACTAAAAAATGCTGGGGTATCAATTATTGATGGGCAGGGGACGCTCATCGATCAACATACAGTTGAAGTCAATGGAAAGAAATTTTCGGCCAAGAATATTTTAATCGCAGTTGGTGGAAAACCTACATTTTTAAATGTTCCTGGAGTCGAAAACGCAATCAGTTCTAACGAGATATTTGAACTTAAAGAAGTTCCGAAGAAACTCGTGGTTGTTGGCGCTGGTTTTATTGGTGTTGAGTTCGCTGGCATTTTTAATGGATTTGGCAGTCACGTTGAAATGGTTATTAGACGTGATAAAATTCTTCGTGGATTTGACGAGGATTGTAGAAGCTTCTTGATGGAGGAGATGGAGAAAAAGGGAATTTCATTCAACATCAACTCAAATGTTGAAAAGATTGAGAAGAAGAATGATCACTATGTGGTGACTTTGGATTCTGGGAAAATTCTCGATGCCGATCAAATTCTTTTTGCCACTGGTCGCTCTCCAAAAACAGATGGGCTTGGACTTGAGAGTGTTGGTGTTCAGTTAGAGCAAAACGGCAAGATCATTGTTAATGATAAGTTTCAAACAGCAGTTCCAAATATCTATGCCATCGGAGACTGTGCTAACAATAAAAATCTAACTCCAGTTGCAACAAAAGAAGGAACGCTACTTGCTGAGTATCTCGTTAATGGAACTGAGTTTAAAATGGATTACTCAGATGTTCCTGAAGCTATTTTCTCTCAGCCGAGTTTGAGCTGTGTGGGGCCAACTGAAGTTGAGGCAAAATCGATTTATAAAGATATTGATGTCTATCTCAGTAGCTTTCGCGCTCTTAAACATACTCTGTCTGGAATTGAAGAAAAAACATTCATGAAGTTGATTGTTGATAAGAAGAGTAATCGTGTTGTCGCCTGCCATATGGTGGGAGCAGACGCTTCTGAAATCATGCAGGGAATTGGAATTGCAATTAAAGGCGGACTAACAAAAGCTGATTTTGATCGTACTATTGGAATCCACCCATCGAGCGCTGAAGAGTTCGTTACGATGAGAAATCCAAGACAGGATTAGTAGTAATCGTATTCGCTGTTGTAACTGGGAGCGCCGAGCTGATTGATCTTATTAATTTGAACTCTTAGATCAATGTTTAGAGTGCTCCAGTACTGATCAGTTCCAAAGTGAGGGAAGGCATGTTTAAAAGCTGGATCTTCCCATCTCTTTGCTGTCCATGCCGCAAAATGAATAAATCTCAGTGCGCGCAGCGGTTCAATCAGTTTTAACGTTCTGTAGTCAAAGCTTCTCATTGAATCGTAGCTCTCTAAAAGAATATTTCTATTCTTGATGGCCTCTTCATCCTCTCCTGGAACAACTAACCAGATATCTTGGATTGCTGGTCCAACCAGCATATCGTCGAAGTCGATAAAAAATGGTCCCTCTACTTCGCGAGAAATAATATTTCCGAGGTGGCAGTCTCCATGGATCCTGTGAGTGGTCACTCCTTCAAATAGGGGAGTGATCAAATTCTGCAGCTCATTCATTGTTGTTTCAAAACTAGGTTTCAAATGAGTGGGAATGAAGTCATTGTGAAGAAGGTATTCAAAATTTTGCTTCCCATAAGTTTCTGGAGTGATTTGGATTCGGTGTTCGGCCTTTCTGGTAACTCCTACGTTATGCATGCGAGCGAGGAGGCGTCCTGTTATTTCTAGCTGTTCCCGATTCATCTCATCAGGAACTCTTCCCCCTTTCTTAGGGAAAACGGTATAAAAGAGATCATAGTCTTCTAGTTTAAAAAGAGTTTCTCCATCAAACTTAAGTGGAGCGATCACGGAAATATCAGCTTCTTCAAGATCCTCTAGGAATTGATGCTCTTCTCTGATTTGATTTTCTGACCATCTCCCTGGACGGTAGAACTTGGCCACCACAAAGCGATCGCTCGGTGACTTTACTTCACTGCTAGGAAGGTCTATCTCAATTTCATAGACCCTGTTTTCCATACTGTTTAAGGGGAGACATCTACCTGTTGTGACAAGACCTAGTGAATCAATTGCATCAAGAACCAGTCCTGGATTCAATTCATAAAAGAAGCGAGTTTCATTATCGCCCCACATGTATTTTGCCACAAGGTCTCCTCTTAAAGTGCAATTATAAATCGAAAATTGGTTCGCACTCTTTTGGCAGTTTATCGGAGACTGTACCTTTTGTACTTAAAATTTCTCTCATTAAATCGAGCTGGTCAGGTCTTAAGAATTTTTCATGATGTTTTGGATACACCACTCCTTTTTTTCTTTCAAAATGTTGAAGTGGACACCATGAGGATTCGATTTGTTCAAGCAGAAGTGCAAGTCTTGTATAGACATTTTTGGTGTAAACAAGAAGGGCCTTAATATATGGATTAAATTGATCTCCATATTTTTCCTGAACAAGAAGCTTTTGAACTTCTCCATATTCAGCTGTATGCATGCCTAAAAATGCGGCAATGATATTGTTGTATACAATTCGAATGCACAGAATATCTGCGAGAATAGTGATGGGGAGGAAAAGAATAGCAATAATTACTGCCGCAACTTTATTGATATGAGGTATTTCTGCCTGGTTACTGTAGTGAATATTATCGAGCTCGCAGTTTAGCATCGTTGTTAACCCATTGGCATATCCACAAAAGAGACAGTTAAATTTGTCGACTTTAACCAATCCTTGAATTCTATGACGATCCATAATGACGTGATCAGTCCATTTCACTTCAGGAGTACCAAGTAATGGTCTTAAAAGTTTTTGATAGAGAAATGTGGCCGTAGTCAGGTGAAAGATAATCCATGTTGGAATACTGAGATACATTGAAAATCCACCCAGTAGGGTTCTGGTCCACCCTATTCTCTTAATGTGGCAGTCAGTTATTGTTGGAATAAGTGACTTCGACTTACTCAATTCAATAGTTTCAAACATTTACGATTCCCCCGTATTACAGATTTCTAATATATATAATATTCGGAAGTTTAAATTTGTCTAGAATAAAAGAAAATTTAGCTGAAAAATTGGAAAGGTAATTGATTAAATTTTACTTAACTTAAAACGCCTCATTAAGTCTTTACTCCGAAAAGGATATAAAGGAGTAGTAGTGCTTCATGAATTCTTACTGCATGCGTGTTTCTTTTTAAGTGCCGCTGTCTTTTTTGTTCCGCTTGTCCATTATCTTGGGCTTAACTCTGTAATCGGCTATCTGATCGCAGGGGTTGTTATTGGTCCTTATGGATTGGCGCTACTCGGTGATGTAAAAGAGATCTTTCACTTCGCCGAACTGGGCGTTGTTTTACTTCTTTTCGTTATTGGCCTAGAGATTCATCCTGAGAAGATGATGAGACTGCGTCGTTCAGTCTTTTTGTTGGGTGGGGCCCAAGTTGGTTTAACATCACTTATATTGACTGGATTGTTTTTAGCATTTGGCCTTAGCGCAGGAATCTCTCTATTGATGGGGCTTGCATTTTCACTTTCCTCTACAGCATTTGTTCTCAACCTACTTGAAGAGGAGAATGAGCTGCAATTCAGCTGTGGACAATCGGCATTTGGAATTTTGTTACTTCAAGATCTAGTGGTCATTCCTCTTTTGGCCCTCGTTCCAATCATTGGTAGCACATCGACATTTGATTCAAGCTTTATCTGGACGACTGTGGCCAAAGGAACCGGATCTGTTATTTTACTGATCTCCGTGGGGCATTTCTTATTGAAGCCTGTCTTTAGGTTATTGATTAAAAATGGGGAGAGGGAGATTACAACGGCAGCTTCTCTTCTTACTGTTGTTGCCACAGCACTTTTCATTGAATCGATTGGGCTATCCATGGGACTTGGCGCTCTCATCGCAGGGATGTTGCTTGCTGGTTTTGAGCACAGAACTGAGATTGAGGATGTGATGTCTCCATTTAAAGGGATGTTGATGGGACTGTTTTTTATGGCCGTTGGAATGTCTATCAACTTTTCTGTGGTATTCGAAAAGATCTTTATGGTGCTGTTTGTGGCCGTCCTCTTTATGGTGGTAAAGGGGATTTTGATTTATGGGCTATTCAAAACAGAGGGGTATTCCGCTCAGATCAGCAGAAGGATGGGAATTCTTCTGTGCCAAGGGGGAGAGTTTGGTATCTACATTTTAAGCTCAGCTCACCTCAATAAAATCATTTCTGATGATGTCGCGGATCTCTTTATTGCGACACTTACTCTAAGCATGGCCATCAATCCACTATTTCTATTTCTCTACGATAAGGCGATGAAGCGCCAATCCCGTTTAAAATCATAATGATAAATGGCATTTTTTTGTAAATACTTTGTGTTTTTTGTTTGGAGATAAATAATTTTTATTATAGACTATTACAATCTACTTAATTTATTTGACTTGAATTTGATATTGTTTAGGAGAAACTTGTGAAAAGAAAATTGTATGTAGGAAATCTACCTTTCAAGGCAACTATCGAAGAGCTTCAATCGCTGTTTGAAACAATGGGCAAGGTGTCCTCTGTTAAAATTATCTATGATCGTGAAACAGGTAGATCTAAGGGATTTGGCTTTGTGGAGATGGAAAACCCAGAAGACGCACAAAAGGCCCTTCAAGAGCTAGATGGAAATGATACTCTTGGTAGAAATCTTAAATTAATGGAAGCAAAACAAGATTCTCCAAGAAGAGGAAACTAGTTTATAAGTTCTTACTCAAAATAACTCTCTATAATGAAGGCAAGCAGCAAAACTGTTTGCCTTTATTTTTTGCTCTTACAGAAAGTGTTCTCTCTGTTTGCCGAATGCCTAAGTATTTGAATTTATAACTTTTCTTCGTCACTTTTATCTAAAGTTAAGAGTAATCTACCCCCACTATTTATGCTGTTTTGATCAAGTTTTCTGTCTTTTTGCACGAAAAGAGATAAGTGAGAGAATGTATGCTTAAAACCTTAATTTTTGTACTTGTTGTATTATCTCTGTCTTCTTATGGGGCCACCGATAGCTTTACAGTGAAGGGAAAGATTGATGCCTCGAAGCAATGTGGAAAGAGGGCCCAGCTCTTTGTCTCTAAGGATAAGCTTCTTCTCTATCAATTTGATGTGACCTTAGGTAGCACCTATTCGGTTGCTCTTAAAAGGGGATCATATAAACTTGCAGTTTTGAGTGAAAAGCTTTGTGAGAGCTCGAAACAAGTTAAGATAACTGGAAATCAAAAATTAGATTTCTTATTGAAGTTGGAGAATCAATAGTGAAGTTAGTCTTGCTGTTACTTTTAATACCGCTAAGTGCGATGGCGCAGATGTACGGATCGTACTCATCTAGTGGGTGTATGCCTGCGGCGACAAATAATTATTACAATAACTTCAATCAGTTGTATTCACAGCAACAGATCTTTAACCCATGGGCCCCTTATTGGCAGACATATGGGCTTGCAAGTTATAACAATTGGAATTCCCCAGGAGCGTGGTACGGAAATCGGATGGTTTCAAGTTACTATCCATCCAATGGATACAATATGACAGGATTTGCAGGGAAACCTGTGATCTATTTGGAGTCTTCAGAGCATCAGCAGGTTTCGATTACTCCTGTCTTTAGAAATTCGGACGCGCACCTACTCATTACATCTCCTTCCTTAGAAGAGGGAAGTTGGGACGTATTTGTAGGTCCCGAAGAAATATTAGATGCCCGTGGAGTGGAAATCCCTTTTCTCTATATCGATTACAAGTCAGTTATTGATGATTACCAATTTTCAGAAGGAAGATGTATCAAAAGTACAAGAGAAGCAATTTCTTATGTTGCTGATCTTATGCGCGACTCAGAGTTTTCAGAAAAGCAGGTTCGTGACTTTACTGACTATTGGAGCGTAAAGATTCCAGATAATGAGAACTTCTGTATATTTGTTCAAACAGAGAAAGAGCTCGATTCAATTTTAAGCTATAAGATTTCTACTGATGCTTCTCAGATCAGAAGGTATTTTGTTTTTGTTTCGGCCGATGATCCAATTCTTAAAGATAAGAAAATCAATAGAAAGATCAAACTCCCAACCTACAAAAAGCTTAAGAAGACTATCCTCAAAGAATGGGGAGTTGTATTTCTCGCCAATTAAAAGCAAGAGGCCGGTTGTTTTAAAAACTCAATTTCTTCCTCTGTGGACTCTCTTCCAAGAGCTTTGTTTCTATGCGGATATCTTCCAAAGCGGTCGATGATGGCCTTGTGCTTGAGTTCATAGTCGTAAGCATTTTCAAGAGAAGGTTGCTTGAAAATAACCTCTGCTGTTTGATGAATTATTTTTGATTCACTGTGCATCAGTGGCATATAGCAGAATGCCCGCTTTTCGATATCAATTTTCTTATCTTCCCCTCTGGAAATCATTTCTTGAGCGAGGACCAGGGCAATGGGATCGGCGGCAAATGCATCTGATCGGCCTCTAAACATATTTCTGGAGAATTGATCGAGAATAATAATTTCAGCAAGCCTTCCCTCTGGTGTTTCTCTCCAATGAAAGAGTTCTCCGCGTAAGGCCATGTTGTGTACATGAGAAAAGCGATCGAAGATCATATGATCTAGTTTCTCATCCTTTATCCACCAGTCTTTTGGGGAGAGTTCGCTGAACCAGAAATCGATAATGTCTTGATAACCCATGATTTACCTCGGTCATTATTTACTAGTTTGTTCTTGATAAATTTTAGTGAGCAGTCGATGAGGAGTGAAGCGATGAATTTTTTCCATGGAGAGCTATTTTGTATCAAAAACTGAGTAAGTACTACCACCATATTTTTCCTGCAAACCCAGTTGCTTCAAATTTTATCAAAGAGAGGGCGGTTCCGGGATTGCCTGTTTTAGATATTGCTTGTGCGCTAGGAGATCTCGCCCGCTATATGAAAGATGAGGGGTTTGATGTTTTTGGAATCGATCTCTCTGATGAGATGATTGAGATCGCTAAAGAGAGGCATTCCGATATCTCCTTTGAACTCTTAGATATGGCAATGATTGATCAACTCAATCAGAAGTTCGGGACTATTTACTGTTTAGGAAATTCTCTGGTTCATTTGGAAAACTCGTATCAAATTGAGAAGTTTGTTGAACTCTGTCACCAGTGCCTGACTAATAATGGGAAGCTTATTTTTCAGATTATTAACTACGACAGAATCATTGCAGAGAAGGTAACTTCACTTCCTACCATTGAGAATAAGACTTTAAAGTTTGTAAGAGATTATATTCACTCTGATGATGGTGAGCATGTGGAGTTTAAGACGACATTAGAGGTAGAGGGGAAATCTTATACAAATTCAGTATTCCTTTTGATGCTCAAGAAGGCCGATTTGGAGAGTGCTCTTAGGTCTGCAGGTTTCTCTAAATTAGATTTCTTTGGCGGTTTTGATGAGAGTCCATGGACCTCATCTTCCTACGCTACAGTGGTCTGTGCCAGCAAATAATTTTGTAGTTATGTTCTTTACATTTTGTTCAATTAGATAGTATCACTATCTTCCAATTCACTTACAATAAGAGGACTATCAGAATGAACAATGAAATGACATTGAAGGACACAACTGCGAATCCAGCGCCATTAGGGCTTCTTGGATTTGGACTAACTACTGTATTACTTAATATTCACAACGCTGGTTTTATCGGTCTTGATTCTATGATTATGGCAATGGGAATCTTTATTGGTGGGATCGCTCAGCTTTTTGCTGGTGTTCAAGAGAGTAAAAAAGGTAATACCTTTGCTGCTGTAGCATTTACTCTTTACGGTAACTTCTGGATGTCATTAGTTGCTATTTGGCTTCTACCTCACATCGATGGTGTTGCAGCCGCTTCACAAACTAGCATGGGATTCTACCTTCTTCTATGGGGGATTTTCACAGCAGGTATGTTTGTTGCAACTCTTAAAATCAGTAGAACTCACCAATTTATTTTTGGTTCACTAACAATTCTATTCTTCTTACTTGCTACTAAAGATTTTACTGGAATTCATTGGGTAGGAACACTTGCTGGTTTCGAAGGGATCATCTGTGGTGCAAGTGCGATCTATCTTGCTCTAGCTGAAATCCTAAATGAAGTTTACGGTAAGACCGTTCTTCCAATTGGAAAAATGAAATAATTGATTTGATCAATATTTTATAATGAAGGGCCCCGGGTGGGCCCTTTTTTGTGCTCTTAATTCACTGTTTTTGTGACTGTTATTCTTGTTCGCATTGTCAGTTTGCTTGAGAGGATTAATCTCTATTCCGATTAAAGGTAATGGAGATTCAATGAAATTTTTTGTCTTACTATTTATTCTATTCAATTTTCAGATTGCTTCTGCCTACAACATCAAGCTATTTGATGCCAAACCATTTAGTCTAAAAGACAAGGCGTTCTACTATGAGAGCTGTCCAAGAAATGATAAAGGCGAGGGATATTGTAATAAGGATTACAATAGCTATATTCGTCTTCGTTTTCTTTACCGCCATCTTTCTGAGTTAGACGATTGGCCTGGTCCTTATTCCGGTTTACCAACTGAGCTGAAAAAAATGTATCCAACAGATTTTACTTTGTATGATAAGGGTTTGAAGCCAGCCCTCGTTTATAATGAAAGTGGAATCTTCTTTCGTGGGAAGAAGCTTTGCGATCTCTTAAAGCCTTGGCGTATTCCTCATTTGAACAACAAGCTTTGTCCTGCTGCTCTCGGAGAGCTTCCATTTCGCTTTACTGCTGATATTGATGGAACCGTTTCTGATTTTGAAATTTTACTCAAAGAGTATGATGAAAAAAAGAACTCAGGATGGACGATGTTTAGAGGTGAAAAGCTATTTTTTAATCCTCCTCAGAAAGGTGATTTTGAGGAGGAGTATAAACAACCTCAAGATGTTATCTATAAAGGGAGAGCTCTTTTCCCAATAGATAAACTTACTGACTTAAAAATGTTAGCATTTATTAAAAAAATTCGAGCAATAATAAAAGAAAAAGATTTAAAGAAAATCTTTTTTACAAGTCCCGTCGAGCAGCTAGGGGAATACCGCTTTTTCTTAAATAGTAGTAAAAATCTCTACGATGTATCTAAAACAAATGACTATATTTTTGATCTTCTTTATGAATGTACAAAAGGTAATTTTCAATTTTATGAAGACAAAAAAGATGGCAGTATGGTTTTAACCAAAGGATTCTTTGCTACGGGAACAGGTTTAGAATCAAAACATCCAATTTATATGTCATGTAAATTTGTTCGAGATGACAATGGTAAGTACAATTTTAATCTTTGGATTACTGACGAATACTCACAAGGTAGCAACTATTCCTTCAGCATTCGCTATTAAATACTGCGTGTTGTTAGCTTGTGTGTCGAGATTAGAGGTGTTTTAGGAAGGAATATGAACATTATTATGAGATTAATCTATATGATGTTTTTTGTGTTCATCTCAAATTCTAATGCTGAACTCGTGCATGACATCGCACTTGACCCCTTTGGGTTCCATGACTATGACATCACCTCACTGATCAAAGACCATCCATATGTTTTTAAGACAATTGTACTCGATACGAAAAAGGTTCAAGAACATGAATTAAAGAATCTAAATTTAAAGCGTGATAATTCAAAAAGAAGTGTCTTCAAATCAAAGATATATGTATTGGAGTTATATAAAGGGATTATAAAAAAGGAAACAAGGCTTCTATATTACTATGCTAAAGAAAAGCATTATTCCGATAATAAAACTAGCAATACTGCTATTCCGGCACGGCAAGTATTTATCATTGCAACTCATCAGCTTACAAACAAGATCTTACCTGAATTTACTCCCTATAAAAATATTATTCCGGTCATTAATGTTGAGCATACTTTCTTTGATCCTGAGAAAATAGGGCAGGAGTTTAATTCTCAATTCTTCCTGCGTGATATTGGTTTTAAATGCTATACGCAGGAACAAGCAACAGAAAAGGCAAGTCAGGCTCTTGAGAGCGAAAATATTTCCTTTGCATCCTTATACTCATTTGATGTGACAAAAAAAGAAACTATTTGGAAGCTTGATGGGAGAATTGGACCTAAATTGATTCCTTTTGCAGAAATCTGTATTGAGGTAAGCAAGTTTAGCTGTGAGTATCATGCCTGCGATAAGAGTTTTCCCGGCGATAAAATACAAGTGTTGGATTATGCCATGTAGGTGACGTTGAGAAATATTATGAACAAAATATTATTTTTAATTATGTTATTTTTTAGTTTTCCTCTGCAAAGTCTTTCATCTGATGATATTGAAAAGTGGTATGACATTACGTCAGTCATTAAAAAACATAATAATATCTACAAAGCAGCAGTTTTAAAAACAAAAAAAATATCTCAAGCTCAAATTAAACAGATTCATTTCATTAATAGACCTGCATTAAAAGATGTCTATGAAGCTGATTTATACATTGTTGATTCTTACAAAAATAAGCATGGAAAGGAGTACTATTTTTATTATCATGATTCATCTATCAATAAAACGATTCCAAAACATGACGTTGTTATCTTTGCGACAAAAGCAGATAAGTTTAAAGGCCCTTATACTATTGTTCCTTACGAAAATATTTTCTACTCAAAAGATTTTGAGAATCTGTATTTCAATACAGACGAAGTCGGAAAAGAATTTGATTCAGAGCTGTTCATGAAATCCCAAAATTTCAAATGCTATAGTAAGTCCATCGCTGAGCAAATAGTAGATAAACACCTAGAGAAAAGTGAAGCGCCTTTTCAATTATTAAACCGATTTGATGTTCGTGATCAGGTCCGAGCGTGGAGAGTTGAGGGAGGTATTCATTTTCTAGGAGTGGAGCTTACTAAGCACTGCTTTAAGGTGGGCAAAAAAGATTGTTCAATTTTATCATGTCATTAACAAAGGGCTCTATGTGAAGTCTTTAATCATTCTATTATTACTAGTCCTTGCTCCGCTTGCGAAGGCCTACAACATTAAGCTCTTGGAGAGCTTCCATTTCGATTTACTGCTGATATTGATGGTACCGTTTCTGATTTTGAAATTTTACTCAAAGAGTATGATCGTAAAAAGAATTCGGGATGTTCAACTCTTTATGTGCAGTGGGATGATAAGTCATATGAACCATATTCGTACGCATGGGAAACTACAGAGGAGGCACTTGCATCATACCCTGTATTTACTGAAACCTATGAATATCCTGATGGTGGAATTTTAACTGCAAGTTGTAGTTGAACTAGTTTATGAATTTGAAAGGGAATATGAATAAATATAAACAATACAGCTGTTTCTTTAGCAATAAAATTTATTATCTGCTCTTCTTTGTCACTCTGTATCTTTGTTATATTGGAGAAGCTGTTGCTAATAAACCGTCTGAAGCTTACGAGAGAGGATTTAGTCTCGCTGAAATTATATTCCCTTTAATTCTTGAAGGTCATATCTTTGTTATTGGTCTTATTGTTCAATTACTGACTTTGAAAATAAAGAAGCTATATTATCTTGATTATATCCTTCTTTTTAATGCTCTCTACTTTGTCGGAGAGGTCATTTCGGGGGTTATCCATGAGACGCCAGAAATTTTTTCTTACCTAGGTGAGAATGGAGGAATGAATGAGTCTTACTTTACTCATTTCATGTCCATGGGTATTTTTTATTTTGTCATGAATATTTTTCTAGACTGTAAGAGGAAAGGTGTGAAAAGTGAGTCAGAACCAAAAGTCAGATGGATCGCTCATCTCTCCATTTTTGTAGTTGCTTTAAGTATTGAGCAATTTACAAAAATATCTTCAGGGGCGGTATATACCCCAACTATTTTGCTGTTTGTTGCTGCGTTAATTATTGCATCAAGCTATCTTTCATCTAAATCAATAAATCATGTGATTGCTCGTTTTCCTCGAAACTTCTTATTTAGTACTGGGACTTTAGTCATCTTTTATTATGTACAGCAGTATTTACTGCATTGTATTGATACCACTTGCAGCGAATATGTTTTTAGAAGATGTTTTCTCTCCAACTATCTCCGCTTCTTCGGATACGCTCTTATCCTTTATGGCGTTGATTATGTGATAAGAAAAAAGCTGATTCAAAAGTCCCCATAGGTGAAAAGAGATGAATGTAATCAAAAGTGTTTGTTATGTAATATTATTGCTATATGGCCACAACGCTAGTGCAACACTTCAGAGAGATATAGTGCTTGATCCTCGAGGTCGTCATAACTATGATATTACATCTCTGATTACTGATCATTCTCATGTATTTAAGGCCATTGTTCTCAGTACCAAAAAAGTAACCGATCGCGAACTCAAAGATCTATCTCTAAAACGTGACAACTCGAAAAGAGACGTCTTTAAATCCAAATTATATATATTAGAGTCTTATAAAGATGAAATGAAAAAGGAGCTGATAGAACTCTATTATTATGCGAAAGAATTTCAATTTCAAGGGTACTATTCTCAAATTGAAATTCGGAATACCGCAATACGATCAGGAGGAGTATTTGTCTTTGCCGTAAATGAGTTTAAAGGACAAGTTTTGCCAGAATTTATTTTATTCCAAAATATTATTAAAAATAACTACATTAACCGTACTTTTTTTGACAGTAAGAAAATTGGTAACGAGTTTAAAGACGAATTTTTCTTAAAAGATCTTGGATTTAGATGCTACAAAAATGAGCAAGCTGTAGCTAAGGCAAAAGAGGCATTAGCTGCTGAAGATATTTCATACCCTTTCTTGTATTCATTCAGAGGTAGTGAACAGAAAACAATTTGGGAAATTTATGGCGCAATTGGACCACGTTGGATGCCTCTTAAGACAATTTGTATCAAAATAAATCGTTTTAGTTGTGAATACGAAGCATGCGATGGAAGTTTTCCAAAAAATAAAAAGATGGGTCTGTGACATTGATTGTTCGTTTGGTGGGGGGATTTATGAAGGGAACACTATTTATACTTACATTCTTTTTTTGCTTTCCATTATTGGGGAATGGTTTTGAAGATAATAGTAAATGGTATGATATTACATCCATCATTACGAATAATAATGATATATACAAGGTGGCAGTACTGGAGACAGAAGAGCTTTCAGAACAGCGAAAAAAGAAATTTGAAGCTAAAAGGATAAAGTCGCCACTAAATATCTACAGTGCTTATCTATTTCTCATTGAGACATACAAAACTAAACGTGGAGTTATCAACGAGTTTGTTTATCAAGATTTAGCACTTAATAGAACCGTGCCACAGAATGATGTTGTTATTCTTGCATCTGATGGAATGGAAAAAAGCCGACCCTATCAGATGATTCGTTATAAAAATATTTTCTACTCAAAAGATTTTGAGAATCTATACTTCAATTCAGATAAAGTTGGAAAAGAATTTGATTCAGAGCTTTTCATGAAATCCCAAAATTTCAAATGCTATAGTAAGGCCATCGCTGAGCAAATAGTAGATAAACACCTAGAAAAAAGTGAAGCGCCTTTTCAATTATTAAACCGATTTGATGTTCGTGATCAAGTCCGATCGTGGAGAGTTGAGGGAGGCATTCATTTTCTTGGAGTGGCGCTTACTAAGCACTGCTTTAAGGTGGGCAAAAAAGATTGTTCAATTTCATCATGTCATTAGTTATAGTGATTAATTTGTTTTCTTTGCTTCATTATGGAGACCTTTTATTGTCTAAAGATTGAATTACTTTTTCCATCTCTTCATTTGAGACGGGAAGGTATTTGATCTCTTCTCCGCTAGAGTGCATTTTTTTTAGATCGAGAACTGTTCCTGGAATTAAGTCGTCCCCTTTATCGAGTTTCCCCGATATGGCATAAATCACCCAACGAGGGCCCTCGAGGGAAAGAACGAGGTAGGCAGCATCGCTTACCGCTAGAATCGATTGGGCCCCAAGTTGAGACAGTGTTCCGTAACTTAATACTATGCCTGATCCCAGCGCATACCCTGGAGGAACAACGATTGCTTTTGAAAGCTCGTAAAGTCCAACTGATAATCCTCCTACCGTTGAGATCGCGACTCCTGTGGCCGCAGTGCTCGCTCCAAGCAGGTTTCCAAAGATGGCCGTTGTTCCCGTTGCTACTTCTGCCCCAACTTTAATCGAAGCACCTGTTGCAATCCCAGTTGTTCCTACGGCAACCCCGAGTGCGGAAGATCCTATGGTAATTCCTGTTACAGCAAGAGGAACTCCAACGTATCGAATTGCAATATCTCCAGTTACTGCCGCTCCTTTGATTGAATTTGTCGCAATGACATTTGCAGAATTTATTGCTGCACTTCCTAAGTAGGCGCCAGATGAAATCGCTGCAGAATGACCTTTACCGCCGATATAGTTAATACCCGAAAAGATGGTTGATAATGCTGCCGCTGCTGTGGGCGCAAATACATCAAAAGTCGCTGCCCCTGTATGAAAAAGAACTTCCGACGCTATTTCAATTGTATTGACTCCTTCCTTTGCCCCAAGCATTACAGGATACATCACACCATTTACTAGGGTGTACCCCAGAGCTCCTGCTCCTACTTTTCCAAATGGTGCAATTATCCCATCCCAAAAGATGCCCTGAAGAACCCAACGCAGGGCCTTAATCGTCGCAAAGGTATGACCATACTCATCACTTTTATTAAATTCTTTCCCCGCTTTTTTAAATGATCTCTTTATCCCTTCGTCATACTCATCAATCGTATCAGAGATAAAATAAAGCATTTTGTCCGACTTCTCTTTTCTGTATTTGTTGATTTCATGATGGTCATCAGAGAATTGATCGAGGGTCTTACTGTTTGTAACCGCCAAGTAGTGCTTACTAATTTCATCTCCAAGAGTTGCGTGGCCAATGATAAATTGATTGAATCCCTTCTTCAGTAGCTTTGAGCTTTTCTTTCCCGATGAGTTCGATATTTTAGAAGCTTTCTTTTGCATCTGAGTAAAATGAGATGTGGAGTAAAGAGTCAGGTCTTTATCTATCTTATTAGCAAGCTCAAATGAGTCTGTCTTAAATGACTTTGAGAAGCGACTTAATTCATCTGAGGTCTTTTTGGAAAACTTAAAACTATTGAGAAGATAGTATTTGCTCCAGTCCTTTGCTTCTGTAACGATATAAACGGAGCCTTCTGTTAACTTCTCATTGATCAGCTTTGCCTTTTCTACACCAAAGTCTGAGATGATTTTTCCAAGCCTCGCACTTTCCATTGAGCCCTTACTAATGATTTTAGTCGATTCCTGCGCTCTTTGAATTGATAACAATAGTGATTGATGGGCCCTGATCCCTACGAGCTCTTCAGCAAACTCAAGGGCACTTGGGCCTGCGGGAATAAAGGTCATTGTCGTATAAGGAATTTTAATCGCGCCATTGTTGTACAGTGACTTGTGTCCTTTTGTAATGAGCTGCTTACTGTTCTTAAGTGGATCTTCAGCGTGGGCACTTTGCAAAAAAAATATAAGTGTAGCTATCAGTAATGTTTTCATCTCAATCTCTAACAGCACCTTTAATGACATTATTAAGGATATTTTGATCATCAGATACTTCAATTAATGATGATGGAAATTGCTCTTTAATTTTTGAAACATCGAGGATTGTCCCACTCTTTAGTTTCGAGAGGTCTAAGGATGAATTCTTTAAGGCGTAAAGAATTAAACGTGGCCCATCCCAGCTAACGAAAAAGATCGAATTTGCGGCACCAAGAAGGAGATGAGTAGGGGTGGCGGTTAGGGCATTGTATCCCAGAACGATTCCCGCAAGACCTATATTGGCAGCGCTTGAAACGACATTTTTTCCAATGTCATAACTTGTTACAGTGGCAAATTTCGCGAGTGAATAAGTTGTCGAAAGGGTTAATTGTCCAGCCCCCGAAATCGGTGCTACCGCTGTTGTTGCAACTTGATTAATTGCTCCGAGCGTTCCCCCTCCAAGATAACTCATTCCCGCTCCTGCTGTACTTAAAACGGCGAGTGAGCTCAATAGTCCCGCTTCTGCCGTTGGAGAAATAATTGTCCAACCCATTCTTCCCACATGGTACAGAGAGTTTCCTAGGGCATAACAGGCCTTTTCACCTGTGATAATAGATTTAGATATTGGACTTAGGATTAGCTTTGTGGTGTTGTTCGCGATATAGCGAGTTGATTGCACTGCGGGGGGAAAGATAAAATAATAACCAGCTTTTACATATCCCCAGAGGATTGGGCCAAGTGCAGTAAATGAATTCGAATGCTTTCCAGATCTTTCATACTCCTTTGAAAACTCTTCTTTCCCTTTTGCAAAGTACTCGTTGTATTTTGGAATTGAAAGACCCCCAATTCTATTTAATATACTTTCAATTGTATTATCGCTGTTGCGATATCCTTCTTTGAGCTCTTTACCAATCTGTTTGTTGTATGCTGCGATTGAGTCTAATTCATCTTTAAGTGAATGCTTAATTGAAAGATGACCCAAAACAAATTTTTCATGGGCCTTTGATAGATTGCTTTTTGAGGTACCAATTAATTTCGTTGCTAATTTATGTGAGCCGATAAGCATCTCTTTTGAGTTTGCTGTACCTTTTTTAAATATTGTGGATGTTGTTTCGGCCGAGCTATCGAGATGATCTTCAAAACTGCTCGGCAATTCTTTTGCATTTTTAGGAATTGAATTTAAGACCCTTTCAAGGGCCTCTCCTGCAGATTCAAATCTCTCTGTGGAGTAGTGAAATGCTTTTTGAGTTGATGAAACAAAGAACCATCCCTTTTGATAGAGGGCCTTGTGCCCCCGAAGGTTTGCTGCCGTTATTGGGATGATTTTCTCAATACTGTCTTTCTCGGCATAAGTCACAGATGTACTGAGAAAGAGCAGTAAAATAACAGCAGCAATTTTTCCCATAGAAAACTAGCTTCTTCTATTTCCCATAAATCTAAGGATGAATAGGAATAGGTTGATGAAATCAAGATAGAGTTTAAGTGCACCAATAATTGTTTGCTTGTGCTCCATCTCTGAACCTAAAGCTGCTTTTTTCATCATCTTAATTTGCTGAGTATCGTAAGCAGCAAGTCCTGCAAAAATTCCAATTCCCGCGATATTAAAAATGAGTCCCATGCTTCCACCGGCCATTGACGGAAAGAAGAAACTTAAAAGTGCAAATGCGATAAGTCCCCAAAGCGCCATATGACAGAAGGTTCCAATTGGGCCTAAGTCTCTTTTAGTTACATAGCCAAATAGACTGAGCCCGGCGAAACTTGCGGCGGAGAGAACAAATGCACTAAAGACACTTTCTCCAGTGTAGGCCATGAGAATAACCGAGAGGGTTGCCCCGTTAAGTATTGAATAGAGTAGGAAGAAGAATGTGGCCTTTCCCGCACTCATCTGTTGGATCCTCGCTGAGAGGTAGATGACGACTCCAACCTCTGCGATCATTAATCCGTAAAATAGAATTTTGTTAAGAACGATTGCGTAAAAGAGATCCGGTGTGTTTGCAACAATATAGGCCATACAGGCAGTTACAAGAACACCAATACTCATCCATTTATAAACGCCACTCATAAAACGCGCATTTACTGCTGCGATTTTTTCCTCTGCGGCGCGTGCCATTATATTTTCCATAGCTGAACTCCTTATTATTATTCACTTTAGAATATGCTTTCACTTTTAAAGCGTCGAGTCCATTAAATATTGCCTTAAAGCGGTGACACTTTTTCTCCGAAGGGATGACTAAACCATTAAAAATACAGAGGCATTATGGATCATATCAAAGTATCGACCTGCATTAAAACAGAACTTGTTGAGGAATCGAAGAGATTTTACTGTGAATTATTTGGCGCAAAGATTGTGTTTGATTGTGGTTGGTACATTGATCTACAGTTTGAAAGTGGCCATAATTCCATCCAATTTATGTCTCCTCAAAATGATGAAGAGAAAACATTTGGTGGCGATGGAGTTGTTTTTAATATCAGAGTTCAAGATGTTGATGATACTCATCAGAGGTTTGTTTCTAAAGGAATGGCGATAACACGCCCACTACAAAATAACCCGTGGGGAGACCGAAGTTTTTCAATTATTGATCCAAACGGAGTTACTGTCTATATCTACAGTGAGATACCTGCGGAGAAAGAGTTTCAAGATGCTTTTAAAGATTAGTGGAGAGCGTTACACTCCGCGATTGCATCTTTAAGGCGTGTCACTTTTGAGATCAAAGTTCCCTTGTTCCCGTCATAGTTACATCCACTGTGGGTATGGATTCCGATAATCTCATTGGTGATATCATTGATAACTGCAGACCCAGAGTTTCCACCAGTGGTATCAACATTGTGAAAAAGCATTGAGTATTCTGGAACTTTATGGAGAGCTCCCCAAGCGGTTTGCTGAGTAAAGTTCTTAAGAGGCTCGTCGTCTTTTCCGTAACCGGTGATTCTTACTGGTGTATCGTATTGGGCCACTCCTAAGTAGACTGGATAAAACCCACGTTCATCTCCGGGAAATTGTCCGGTGATCTCATTGGCATCCATTCTAAAAACCATCCAGTCATTACCCTTGCCGTAATTTTCCCAGTCGATGATTTTTGAAATCTTGTACATTTTATCTGCACTAGGATGTTGCCACTTTCCCTTTTCGTTTGATTGAGGAACATCAAATTCCATGAAGTTTACATACTTGTTGCAGTGACCTGCGGTAATGGCACATCTTTTTCCGATGAGAGTTGCAGTACATCCCGAAGAATCAGTTTGGTAACGAATAATTCTTCCAACCTTTTGGTCATTGTCGCTGATTCTATCATCGGCCCCACAGAGAGATTTCTCTCCTGAATATACAGATGAATACAGAGATAGCGTGGCGATAAGTGCGATAAATTTCATATGATTTCCTCTATCCAAAAATGGTAGCAAGTTATTTTCTTAAAGTAAAAAAAGAGCACTCTTCTGAGTGCTCCCATATCGCTCTAAATTCTTGTTGTTTGTTATTCGTGGTAGATGGGGGTTCCCATCTCTTGAAAGCTGAATTGACTGAAGGCCCTGTTTCCTTCGATATCCAAAATACGCAAATCATCTTTTTCATGAAGGTCGCCAAGTACTTTGGTGTAGTGTCCTCCGTATTTCTTGGCCACTTCATCAATCGGCAGCTCAAACGCAATAAACTTTTTGATGCCGCGATCTTCAAATTTGGTGATTAGCTCTCGGTCGAGCACTTCTGAGTGTGATGTGAGATAGATTATTGCTCCATTGCCACCTAAAAGCAGTCCTGCTTTCATTCTTTCCTCCTGAAAAAGTTGTCATAAAGAATTTTACGACGTTTTAACTTTTCGTGGGGTAAATTGAAATTAATTATAGGTAATAAGCGCTTAGCTCGGTTATTTCATTAAGAGCTTTCTAAAGAAGAGTAGGCGATCAATTGCAAACATTGAAACCACTCCACTAACAATTGCACCAATTGCCCAAAAAGCGATGAGATCGATATAAATCCTTGTTCCGAAAATTAGAAAGAAGGAGATTGCGATCCCTGTGATTGCCATATGGTAGAGCAATCTTGATGAAAGAATTTTTGCCCTTTCCTGCTTGCTAAGAATGATCGATGCAACAATTGAACCTGAGCCAATAAAAACAGTTCCACAAGCGGCCATACACCAGTAAGTTCCAAGGTTGTGGTGAAAGAAATGGAATAGTTCGTAGTTATTTGTAAGACTAAGTTCAAACTGAGGGCAGAGTAGGAGACTTAAAAAACCTACAAACGCCTGAACAAAAAGTAGCTTAATAAAGACGACTGAATGGGAGGGTCCAAAGTCAGATTCGACTTTTTGGATGATAAGATCATCGAGTGCCTTTGGTGGCATTATCTCTTCATTTTTGAGAAAGTCGTTGAAGTCTTTATCTATCTTCATCGCTTGTCCCCTCTTAGTATTAGTCTCAGTTTCTTTATTCCCCTTGATACCAGCTTCCTCGCATTCGAGTTAGACGTTTTTAGTATCTCAGAGATCTCTTCATAATCTTTGTCCGAGTAGTATTTTAGCTCTATTGCTTTTTTCTCATTAGCAGATAGATCGCTGAAGTTATCGAGATCGATTCTGTTTTCTTCTGCTTGTACTTCAGCATCCGATTCAATATCTCCTTTTAACTCAGTAAACTTCTCGGTCTTTCTAAAGTAGTCACTCAACTCACTACGGCATATGGTATAAAGCCACTTAATAAAAAGATGATTCGGACTGTAAAGATCCCTTTTTCTGTGAAGCTTCATAAAGATGCCTTGAAAAATCTCGTTTACAGCGTGCTCATCTTTTACTCTCTTTTTGAGGTAACTCCAAACGCGGGACTTATGTCTTTGATAGAGTAACTCAAAGGCCATTACTTCGCCTTCGCAGTACTTTTCCATCAATTGTTCATCGGTAAGTCCTTTCATCCGTACCGCGCCTCATCCCTTATTACGTATTTGTGTGGTTGTTTGTGACAAAAAGGTATCATTTTTTTCTATCTATTTGAAATCCTAATTAAATTTAAGTTTTATTTGTATTCTGTCACAAAAGTGAAAACAGATCCGTAATAACCGTTGAAGCTATTCATTGGAGGATTACTTGAAGACGATCCATGTTGTAACTCTTATTACAGTGACTTACTTGATTATTAACAATGCCTTAGCAATATCCTTTGATGAGGCCATGAAATCAATTCAAAATCATAATTCCTTAAAGGCCTATGATGGGATGTCGCAATCAATTGAGGGGATGGGGGATGCTAAATCTAGCTGGGGAGATCCCATGTTTAAGATTATGGCCAAAAATCTTCCAAAGGATTCTTTAAAGCGTGATCAAACTCCAATGACTGGAATTGATTTTTCACTCTCACAAAAGATTTCACTTTCAGGAAAGTATTCAAAGCTTCATCAGTCTTATCAAGAAAATAAAAAAAGTAATCAATCCGTTAAAGAGTATGAGCTTCAGAAACTATATCTGCTTGTCTGGAGTTTGATGGCAAGAAAAGAAGAGCTAACTAGTAAAATTGAGATTTCTCTTAGTTCTCTCAATTGGGTCAACAAACAGATCAGAGTTTCTGAAAGGTTGTATGCCAATGGTAAAATCCCACAGCAGGCATTGCTCGATTTAAAGGTTCGAAAATCTGAACTTGATGGACAAATTATTAAGCTAAGGTCATCTCTTAAAGGGATTGAATCGAATGAGCAGTATTTATTAGATTCAAAGGAATCAATTGTACTTGCGTCTGTTCCTTGGAATGAACTTAAGAAGTCACAAAAAGGAATTGATTACAAAGAAAAGTCTCTTGAGCAAAATCTCCGCTCGAAGGAACTTGAATTGAGTTCAACAAAGCGAGACTTTATTCCAGACATGACATTTTCTATCACATACACAAAGAGAGAAAATATTGACGGTAACGGTAACTTTGTAGGAGCAGGAGTATCTTTTCCACTACCTTTCTCTGGTCAGAAGTATGGCAATTACAGTAAGGCCGTAGGCGATCGTTATCGATCTGAGTTTATTTTAAAGGATTATCGTAGGAAGAGAGAATCTCAATTAGGCGAATTGAGACAAAAGATTAATGGCCTTGAAGAGGAATTGAAGATTCTTAATACAAAGACTATTCCTTTTTCAAAAAATTCGAGAGAGATATCTGCTCGTTCTTACGCAAGAGGGGGAGTTAGCTACTCTGATCTTCTCGGAGGGGAAATCAACTTAGAGAAGTTTCTATTTAAAGAATCTGCTTTGATGGCGGAACTGAGGTTGGCGTTAATTAACTATAAATTTATTGCTGGTGAGGCCCTGTATGAAATCTAGTATTTATATTGTTATCTTTTCACTATTTTTGTTTTCTGCATGTAGCAAGACCACAAATGAGGGACACCAGCACGGGCAAGATGCTAAGCACGAAAAAGAATCCCCCTCTTTTTACTACACCTGTTCAATGCATCCTGAAATCAGAGAGGATAAACCTGGAAAGTGTCCAATCTGTCATATGAATCTTACGAAGGTTCTAGTTGAGGACGATGAAAAACAAGAACCTAAGACCGAAATTATCGAGTCTAAGTTGTGGCGTTGTGAGCAGTATCCTGACGTGACCAGTGAGACCGAGGGCCCTTGTCCAATTGATGGAAGTGAAATGGTTTTGGTTAAATCTGTAGCTAGCAAAAACAAACTTGATGTTGTAGCTAAGGTTCGTTTGAGGAAGGCACAAATGTCACATTTTCGCCCCGAATTTTTTTCGGTCACAAAAATGAAGATGAGTAAAGATGTTTTGCTTTTGGGAGCAACGGTTCAGGCCGAGGAGCTCGAAAGTACAATCCCTGCAAGAATCAAAGGACGAATTGAAAAAGTATATGTTCAGTCCACAGGAAGCTTTATTGCAAAGGGGGATCCTGTAATTGATATTTACTCCCCTGAGTTAATAGCAGGGGGGGAGGAATATATTGTTGCCCGGAAAAGTTTTGAAAAAAATAAGAGTAATGAATTTAAAAAACTCTATTTGCAATCTATTCAGAAATTAGAGCTCTGGGGAATCAAAGCGAATCAATACAAGCAGTGGTATCAAAAAGGAAAGGTGCCAAACGCTATTACTATTTATTCTGAATCAAGCGGTATCGTACAAAAAAGAAATGCTGTCGTTGGTAAGTATTTTACAGTAGGTCAGCCGTTCTTTGAACTTTCCGATTTATCATCTCTTTGGGTAGAGATTGATGTCTATGAACATGAGTCCTCTCTCGTAAAGATTGGACAAAAAGTTGAGTTGAAGTTTTCATCTTTCCCCGGTGAAATTTTTACCAGCAAAATCGATTTCATCAACCCTGTCTTGGATACAAAATCTAGAACTTTGAAAGTCAGAACAACAGTTGCAAATCCAAATGGCAAGCTTCGTCCCGGAATGGTTGCAGATACATCCCTCCATATTGAATTAGATAGAGATGTTCTTGTCATTCCGAGAAGCGCTGTCGTTGATACTGGGAAGCGAAAAGTTGTCTGGATGAAAAAAGATGACCGTAACTTTGTCGCCCATGAAATTAGAACTGGTTTTGAGTCTGCTGGTCATGTGGAAATTGTTGATGGCCTTAAAGAAGGGGATGAGGTTGTTTTGGAAGGGAACTTCCTTCTCGATGCCCAAGCACAATTATTCGGCGGATACGAAAGGTAGGTTGTCTATGATTGGTAAACTGATTGAATACGCCTTACGTTATCGAGCTTTGGTTGTCCTTAGTTCTATTGTCCTTCTCATTGCCTCATTCTTCGCCATTTGTTACGGGAAAATTGATGCGATCCCAGACATTGGTGAAAATCAGCAGATCGTATTTACTGAATGGCCGGGGAGATCTCCTAAAGATATTGAGGAACAGGTAACTTATCCTCTAAGTATTTCGATGCAAGGGATTCCTGGAGTTAAGACTGTTCGTGGGATTTCGGCCTTTGGATTTTCTACCCTATATATTATTTTTGAAGATAAAACAGACTTCTATTGGAGTCGATCTAGAGTCTTAGAGAAGCTATCAACTGCTTCTGGAGAGCTTCCCCCTAGCGTTATCCCAAAAATGGGACCGGATGCAACGGGACTTGGACAAGTCTATATGTATACGGTGGAAAATACCCCTGATAACCCTCATCCAAAATCTCTAGCAGAGCTTCGATCAATTCAAGACTTTTACATTCGCTATCTTTTACAGAGTGTTAAAGGAGTTAGTGAGGTTGCAAGTGTTGGGGGATTTGTCAAAGAATACCAAATTGATGTGGATCCCAAAAAGCTGTTTGCTTTCAATATCCATTTTGATCAGCTAATCAAGGCCATTCAAAATAGCAATATCGATGCTGGAGCTGAGGTTATTGAAGATGGGGATCGGGAATTTATTGTTCGAGGAAAAGGCTTCATTAAGTCATTGGATGATATCAAAAATATTGTTGTCTCCGTGAAAAATAATTCTCCGGTAAGAATCCGAGACCTCGCAAATGTTGGCACTGGACCACAGTTTAGAAGAGGGGCACTCGATAAAAATGGGATTGAAAGTGTTGGAGGAGTCATTGCTATGCGCTTTGGTGAAAATCCAAAAGAGGTTATCACTGCCGTAAAGAAAAGACTCGTTGATGTTAAATCAGGACTTCCTAAAGGAGTACAAATCGTTCCTTTCTATGATCGAACCCATTTAATTGAGAACACCATAAGTACTGTTTATCACGCACTTGTTGAAGAAATTGTGATTACCATTATTGTTATTCTCCTTTTCTTGCTTCATTTACGCTCATCTTTTCTTGTTTCTCTCACCTTGCCCTTTGGGGTCGGAATCAGCTTTATCGTTATGTATCTTTTAGGTATCGACTCAAATGTCATGAGTTTATCTGGGGTTGTTATTGCTATCGGTACAATGGTTGATATGGGAATCATCATGACCGAGAATATTTACTCAAATCTGTCAGAGCGTCCAAATCCAACTCTGCATGAAAGAATCTTTTTAATAATTAAATCCGCCAAAGAAGTTGGTCCTGCCATTATGACGGCGGTTATGACAACCGTTGTAACCTTCCTTCCCGTTTTTGCATTAGAGGGGAGTGAAGGGAAGCTGTTTGGTCCTTTGGCCTGGGCAAAGACATTGGCCATGCTGGGATCTGTTTTTGTTGCTCTTTTTATTATTCCACCTCTTTCATTTTACTTTTTGAAAGGGAAGCTTAAGCCTATTGAACAGAACAAGGTGAGTAAGAGTATCACTTCAATTTATCGTCTTGTACTTATTTGGGTTTTGGATAATCGCAAGAAGTTTCTCGTTTTACCACTAGTTCTGTTAATCGCAGGCGGATATTCATTCTCAAAGCTTGGAAAAGAGTTTATGCCTTCTCTCAATGAAGGGGAAATTCTTTATATGCCTGTTACTACTCCTGATGTGAGTATTACAAAAGCGAGAGAGCTACTGGCCTATACTGATAGGGTGATCAGTGAACATCCTCTAGTCGATAAAGTTGTTGGAAAACTTGGACGTGTGAATAGTGCCATTGACCCTGCGCCTGTCTCCATGTTTGAAACTATTGTTAAACTTGTTCCAAAAGATAAGTGGCCTGCAGGGAAAAGTATTTACGACATTATGGAGGAACTAGACCAATCTCTTCAGGTTCCAGGAATTGTCAATTCGTGGGATTTTCCCATCCAAACACGTATTGGAATGATTTCAACCGGAATTAAGACTCAAGTTGGTGTTAAAATCTTTGGTCCCGACTTAAACGTATTAGAGAAGCTTGCAGCTGAGGTTGGTAAGGAAGTTGATAAAGTTAAAGGGGCCTACGGAGTATACGCAGAGCAAGTGCAAGGTAAGCTGTATATCGAATTTGATATCGATAGAGTGGCCGCTTCAAGGTACGGTATCAATACCGGTGATGTGAACAAAATTCTTCAGACAGCGGTAGGAGGGATGCCTATTGGTCAGGTTTATGAAGGAAGAGAGCGTTACCCTATTCGGCTTCGCTATAAAAAAGAATTGCGGGATCGAATTGATGAACTAAAACGTGTCCTTGTTCCATCTCCACTTGGACAACATATACCACTGGAACAACTTGCTAAGATAGAAGTTGTAAAAGGTCCGGGGGCCATTCAATCAGAAAACGGTATGCTCCGCTCTCTCGTTCTACTCAATATTTCTGGTCGAGACATCATCGGATTTGTTGATGAAGCAAAAGAGATCGTAAAGAAAAATATAGAATTACCTGGTGGGTATTCTATCGTGTGGGCCGGACAATATGAAAATCAAGTTCGTGCAAATAAACGACTCCTGATATTAGTTCCCTTAGCTCTTCTCATAAACTTGGTGATTATTTATTTGGGAATTCGCTCGTGGAGAAATAGTGCGATCATATTTTTTGCGGTGCCAATCGCATTCTCTGGAGGATTGATATTATTGTGGCTAGGTGGATTCAACACCTCTGTTGCCGTGTGGGTTGGTTTTATCGCTCTCTTTGGGATCGCTGTTGATGATGGAGTTGTCATGATGACCTATCTAACCCAACGTCTTAATAAGTATTCTCCTCAATACTGGGAAGAAGTTAAACACTTGATCCTAGAAGCGGGAACGCGACGTATTCGTCCTCTTCTTATGACTACTCTAACAACAATCTGCGCTTTGCTTCCAGTTATGTGGTCTACCACTACTGGAAGTGAAGTGATGAAACCTATGGCCATTCCTACGATAGGAGGGATGACTGTTGTCTTAATAACATTATTTATCGTACCTGTTCTATTTTCATTTTTTGAAGAGAGAAAGTTAAAACAAAGGAGTAACCAATGATAAAAAAATTAGTATTAGTTCTGTTTTTATTCGCACCATTTCTTTCATACGCCTCAGATTTAAATGATGTTATGAAAAACTATGAGCAACTACACTCTGCCTTTTTTAGCTATGATTCCGCTAAAGTCGAGCTTCAAGCAACTAATTTAAAAAAGAGCATTGATCAGCTTGCTGATAAGGATGCGAAAAAGAAGCTTGAATTCGCTTCAAAACAGCTAATGGAAATCAAGATTAGTAAAGACCGTATGAGCAACAATAAGTCTTTTAACATTGTATCAATGGCATTGCTTCATGTTATCAAAAATCATGGAGATGGCGATAAATACAAAGGTTACACATGTCCTATGGTTAAGATGCAATGGATTCAGAATGTTGAGAAAGATAGTCAAGTAATGAACCCGTATGCTTCTCAGATGCCTCACTGTGGAAATCGGTTGTAGTTTTATTTAAGAGATCCTAAGGCCCTGATTATTCTTAGACGATTAGTAATTATCGCTATTTTTTAAAAGGACTAATTATGGCCAATGGGATCTCTTCCATTAAGGCGAGCAAAATACTCTGTAAATTTCTTGAGGACTCGACGGTTTTTATCGTTGATTCTAGTGGGGGATCTAGAGCTAGGCTCGCAAGTATACTGATCGATCTTGGAGCTTCTTCTTCGAGAATTGAAACTTTTATGAATGTGGATTTTGCGCGTGAGCGTTTTGAGTCTAAAAAACCGGCCATTGTTTTTTCTGATCATAAAGTTGGGAAAGGATCTGGATTTCAGCTTCTTCAGGATTTAAAGAAGAATCACCCAGAGCTTAAAAAGACTCTTTTTGTAATGGTTTCATCAAATTCATCACAATCTGTTGTTGCAAGAGCGGCAGAGGAAGATATTGATGCCTTTATCCTGAAACCTTATACCATTGATCTTGTTGTTAGAACTCTTGCAACAGCTGTAACTGATAAGCTCCATCCTTCAACCTATATGGTTACAATTGAGAAGGGTAAAGAGTTGATGATGCAGTCAAAATTTGAAGAAGCGATGACTCTATTTGATGCGGCTATGAAAATGAGCGATACTCCAACGTTGGCGCACTTCTACAAAGGTCATACTCAATACCTTATGGAGCGAATGTCTTCGGCCCAAGATCAATTTGAGACCGGGCTAGAGTATAATAAGATTCACTATAAATGTCTTGTTGGTCTGTACGACATTCTTTTTGAACAAAAGCTTTTTGAAGATGCTTATGACGTAGTTCGTACAATCGCAGAGTATTTTCCTGCCAATCCAGAGCGACTTGCAAAAATACTTTGGCTTGCAATTGTTACTCAGCACTATACTGATGTTGAAGAGTACTATCAGTTTTTTAAAGATATTGAAGATCGTCCTGATGAACTTGTTCGTCATGTCTGTGCAGCAATGCTGATTTGTGGGAAATATTTTTTAAAGACAAGTATGAAGTCTAAGGCATTTGACCTGTTTGAAAAAGTTGGTGCCACTGCAGTTCATCATCCGATGTTTTTAAGAATTTTGATTGAGTACATGACAGAGTTTGATATGAAGGATCACTACGAACATTTTATGAAGCGTTTTTCTACAGACATGTATGAGTGTAATGATTATAAGGTTGCATCTTTTTTAGCGAAGCATCACCAGATGAAGCCTCTTGAAGTTTTGAAAACAGGTGAAGAGTTTGTTCGTAATGATATTCAGAGTAGTGCTGTATATTTTGTAATGATTCATTCTCTTTTAAAACTTGGCAGACGAGATGATGCTACAAATGTTCGCACTACTGCGTTTGAGCTCTTTCCAGAGAAAACGAGCTTGTTTTCTGCTATTAAAATGATGTGATGAGAAGGGGATACAATGTTGAAAAATAATTTGAACAAGCACCACTGGCTGATTATTGATGATGATTACGATGTTATCAAGGTTATGTCTGAGTATTTAGAATCCAATGGGTTTGACGTTGTAAAATGCAGCGATCCAAGAAAGCTTCCCGAAATTATTGGTAAGTATCACCTGGCGGGAGTCGTATGCGATTTTGTTATGCCACATATGAATGGTTTTGAGGTTCACGATCTTATTCGTCTCAATGAAAAATCACAAATTCCTTTCATTATCATTTCTGGGCGCACTGATGTCGCCTATGATGATCGCTTCTCAGAGGAAAAGAATACCTATTTCTTTAGTAAGCCGGTAGATCTTGAAAAACTTCTTAAACTGGTTGGGCGAAATATTAAAACCAATATTTTAATCGATCCAGAAGATTATAGGTCTCTAGAGGTTGAAGGAATGGTTTCGACTGCGGAGAAAGAAAGTGATTCTGTTCCCGTTATCCTTATGGAATTTTCATCAGATATTATGAGTTTTGAAGTTCGCCATGGAGCAATCCAATCGGGTTCAACCTACGACATTTCTCTGAGCTGCGATTGTAAAGGTGAGATGGTTCATTTGAAGTTTTCAGGCAAGGCCATAGGTGTCCAGCAGGTTGAGGAGTCTGAGGTGGATGAAGTTACCTTTGACCCTTCAAATCTCGACAAAGAGGCCTATGAGAAAATTGCTGAAACCTATAGGGAGAAGCAGTTGTATATCAATGAGTTTCTAAGACTTGCTAAAGGTCTTCCCGTCTAAAAGGCCAGCGATAGTTTTGCAGAAACTTTCTGTCTTCCATTGAGATAAGCGAACTCAAGTCCAATATGTGTAACAAATAGATTTAGCTGAGCTCCTAAAAAATAGTAAAAAGAGCTCAGCTCTATCCCTTCTCTTTGTGATAATTCGACATTGCTATCAAAAATTGAAAGTGTACCGCTTGATTTTAAATCGTTGCTTGATTTTATATATCCACCACCAATATA
Organism: Bacteriovoracaceae bacterium; assembly: GCA_965140515.1. Classification (GTDB taxonomy): domain Bacteria; phylum Bdellovibrionota; class Bacteriovoracia; order Bacteriovoracales; family Bacteriovoracaceae; genus JAGLCH01. Next base: position 1,353,507 of record OZ223251.1, read on the forward strand.
GGGTTCAAGGAAAAGCAGCTTCTTGCTTAAGGTGATGTTCGCAGCAAGGGCCTTGTAAACGTAATCTACATCTATCGGGACAGATCCAATTTTTTGAGCAATTGAGATCGTTCCTTTTGCATACTGGCCCCTTAGTCTTATATCCAGTGGGAACTTTTCCCAAAGATCTGTAAAAGTCCACTTAATACCGGTGGCGTAGTATTTATACTGTAGATCATCAACGTCAATTGGGAGAATTGAGTATTCTACGCCTAGACCGAAGGGAAGATGAACTGCAGCGAATAAGCTTGCGTGCGGAATCTGTGGCGCACTGTCATCAGCAATTTTATCGATTTCGGGTGAGTCACTTGCGCCGGCAATAACTCCTAGCTCCGCTCCGAAATACTTTCCAAGGCTTGATGCCGGAGTCACTGTGGTAGGAAGTAGGTGAGCATTGAAATCCCACATAATTTCCTTTGTTTCAACGGCGGTAAGATCTTGGAATTGAATCGCATTTGCGCTGTAACTTATTAAAAATAAAAGAAGTAATCCCAGTGCTCTCTTCATTTTCACTCCCTGAAGTTTCCATTATAGGTCTTTTGTTTATCGGAGAGCGGTAAAGTTTGGTAAGAAATAGATAATTGATATAGTGATGCTCTCACGATATGTTATCTCCTCAAAATCAAAGAGGGGACTATGAGATTATTCGTTTTGGTTGTTTTGATGTGGTCTACTGCGACTTTCGCTATCAATAAAAGTATCTGTGGAAGTTCTGATGACAGAGTTATCTCCAATAATCCAAAGGTGGGTAGGGGACTTCTCTCGGCCAATGCAAAGGATGCTTGTACCTTTACACTTATTAGTCCAAACTGCGCGGTGTCTGCGGGACACTGCTATGGATACTCCTCAATTGTCGAATTTAATACACCTCTTTCAATTAATGGCTGGCTTCAGCGTTCAAAACCAGAAGATGTATACCTGAGGGATGAGGTCATCGCCTACGACGATAGAGGTCCGGGGATGGATTTTCTCGTGGTCAAATTGAAGGCAAATGAGATTACTGGGAAATTGCCTGGAGATATTCAAGGATTCTATTCTGTGTCTTATTCTCCTGTTGAGCTGGGAACTTTACTGGTTGTTTATGGATACGGAACATCTCGTGACCCACAAACTAATTTTGCTCAACAAGTTTCTTATGGGCCAATTATTGCTTTTGATAAACGAACAAACACGGCAGAGCACCGAGTTGATACAACTAGTGGAAACTCTGGTTCTTCACTTATCAGCGAGGAAACGGGAGAAGTTATTGGTGTTCACACTCATGGTGGCTGCCTCGATAGCGATAGCTTTCCAAGAAGTTCAAACTACGGAACTTTACTTGCGAATAATGAGACATTTCGTAATGCTGTGACAAAGTGTTTAGAGACAGCTCTACCGTAAGGTAGAGCTATTATTTGTTTTTTCTTTTTCCAAAGTGTGGAGAGTCTCCCCATTTTCCATAACCAATATCATGGTCAAATAGTTTGATTCTCATTTCAAGACAGCTTTTACACTGTGATGGATCTTCATCAAGACAAGGCTTGTCTTGGTATAGCTGATAACCTTCACGATAAATTTGTGGTGTAAGGTTTGGCATAATAATATTTGTTCCAACTTTTAGCGCCTTTTCTCGACCTGCACTATCGATTGCTTGAAGCGCTGTTGCGGAAGCAATATTGATATCTTTCATCACAATACGAAGGATCGCAAGTGTCTTTAGCGCCAAGTTGTAACGCTCTTTTTTGCTCATCAGCTTATCTAGCTCAGCGTAGAGTGGAGTATCTTCATGTTCGATATATGGACCAAGTCCACACATATCAATATCGATCTCTTTTAGGAAAAGGATATCTCTTGCAATATCTTCAAGAGTTTGGAAAGGTAGGCCAACCATAATTCCAGAACCTACCTGATACCCAACCTGTCTTAGGAAGCCTAGGGCCTCTAGTCGCTTTGGAAAGAGATGCATGTCGTTTTGCGGATGAATCTTACTGTATAACTCTTGATTGCTGGTTTCGATTCTGAGGAGGTATCTATGTGCCCCAGCTTCAAACCATCTGCGGTAGGTTTCTTCGGTTTGTTCTCCGAGAGAAAGAGTAATTCCTAGATCGCTATCGAGGGCCTTGATCTGTTTAATAGCGCTTTCAATATCATTGATAAATTTTTCGCCACTAACTTCGCCCGCTTGAATAACAACAGACCCGTAGTTGTACTTAATCGCAAGCTTTGCCGCTTGGACTACCTCATCGACACTTAGGGTATAGCGTTCAGTATTGGAGTTGCTTTTACGAATTCCACAGTAGTAGCAATCTTTTTGACAGATGTTTGAATACTCGATTAGTCCTCTGTAGTAGACAACATTTCCAACTTCTCGTTCCTTAACTTGTGCGGCCTTGGGAAATAAGTATTTATTTGCATCCTCAATCGACATGTTTAGTAGAACAACAATGTCTTCAAAGCTTAGGGATTCTTTTTCCAAGATCTTAGTAAAATCGAGCATATTTCTCCTCAAAACGGTTTGAACTCACTAAGTTTATCCCATAGTTTATGTCAATAATCCTTGATCTAAGTCAAGATCTTTTAAAACTGGCCCATTAAAATGGGGATAATGGATTGTTGAAAAATCGTAAATATTTTTAGACGATTAAATTTTATTTCTTTCTCTCCAATTATAATAAATAATATCAAAGACATACCAATCAAACTTGACCTCAACCTTTTGCACCTGACTTTGATATGTCATTTGGTTGCCCAAACCCACATTGCCATTCTTATCAAAGTACAGAAAAAATTACTAAGGATGGATACTACTATAGAAAAAGTGATTCAAAAAAAATCACTCGCTACAAATGTAATGCCTGTAAGAAGAAGTTTTCAAATGCAACATTTACTCTTGAGCGCTATCAAAAAAAACGCCACAAGAACCATCTTTTAAAATCTCTGCTCGCTTCAAAAATCTCGATGAGGAGGGCCGCGCTTATTCTGGGACTCAATCGCTTAACTGTAAAAAGAAAGCTCATTTATTTGGCAGAAAAAGCTAAAAAGTCTACTGATCAAATGCTCGAAGAACTTAAGGGAACGCCTGTCTCTCATATACAATTAGATGATCTAATCACTGTTGAGCATACCAAGCTTAAGCCTCTTTCAATCTCAATCGTTATTGATTCCAAGAATCGAAAGATACTTGGAGCCGCGGTATCTCAAATTCCTGCGTTTGGTTTGCTCGCAGAAAAATCAAGAGCAAAATATGGGTATCGCAAGAGTACCCACTTTGAAACGTTGAATAAACTTATTGGCAAACTTGCACCAGTAATTGCAAAAGATGCAGAAGTCAAAAGTGATGAGCACAAGACATATCCGCAGATTCTTAAAGATCACCTTCCTGATATAACTCATAAAACCTATAAAAGTGAGCGGAGTTGTGTGGCAGGGCAAGGTGAACTCAAAAAAGTTGCCTATGATCCAATTTTTGCAATTAATCACACTTGCGCCATGTTTAGGGACAACATTAATCGCCTCGTAAGAAAAACTTGGGCGACAACAAAAATCCCAGAGATGCTTCAATGTCACATCGACATATTCATTGATTATTACAACAACACTCTTTTAAAGCACTGATTACATATTCTAAAAAAAGCCTTGTTAGAAAAGGGGGCCATTTTACTTTCTAATCCCCATTTATGTAGGCCAGTTAATAATTAGTTGGATGAGGGAGGAAGCACGTTATATTTGGCAAAGATTTCAGCAATTTCTCCACTCTTCATCATTTTGTTGAGTACGGCATTAAGTCTGCCCGCATTTTTTATATGTTGTGACTTCTTTGAGAAGGCAAAGAAAATCTGAATCGCATTTTTATGGAAGAAATTGGCGAAACTGAAATCGTAATAATCTCTTCGGTGAAGGGCCTCAATAATTGGCTCTGGATCGAGCACGGCCATTACCTCAAATCTATTTTTCATAAACATATGGGACATGTTTTTATCATCTAGAGAAGGGATCTTTGTAATCTTGCCATCATCTTGAAAGGGGAAAAAGTAATGTGTTCCTCTTTTGATCCCAACTTTAAATTTTCGCAAATCATTGTAGCTTTGAATCGCTTTTTCTTTCCCCTTGTGTACGAGAAAGTAGATATTCTTTGAGTATTGGCCAATGGGTCCTAAGAACTCCATATGCTTTTTTCGCTCTTTTGTTTTAATTGTCCTTGGAACAATATCGACAAATCCCTCTTTTATTCGAGTAAGACTATTTGCAAAAGGTGTAATATTCCACCTAATTTGAAAACCTATTGTACTTGCTGCACGTTCAAGAACTTCTTTCAAAGGTCCTGAAGTTTTATCGCCATCTAGAACCATGGCCGGTGGTCGATGTCTAAAATCTGCAATCAGAGTATTATTGATCACGGTTGGAGCTAACTGGTATTTCGCATAGATTTGATTTACGCGACCACTTGAAGACATTTCCATCAGAACTTTATTGAGTTTGTCTTTGATATTTACATGCTTAGATTTTTTTGAAAAAGCGTAGTAAAGCCCCATCTCTCTGGTGTGGGAGTATTCCGCATAGGAGAATTCTTTATACTCTCTTTTTCTAAAGGCCTCTTCTATTGCTATAGGATCAATAATCGCCATGACATCAAATCGCCCCTTGATGAACATATCGGACATATTGAAGTCGTCAAATGATTGAATCGTTTGAATTCTTTTATCCTCGTTGAACTTTTCAAAGTAAAAGCTAGATCGTTTGACGCCAATCTTATACTTGAGGAGGTCCTCATAGCAGGTGATCTTATTCTCCATTCCTGGACGAACTAAAAAATTTGTTCTTTGAGTTCTTTTAAATAGTGGTCCTAGGTAATGGATGTAGTCAGAGCGCTTCTTGCGATAAAAGGTTTTTGGAACAATATCTACAAGACCTGTTTGTAAGTCTTTTAAGCTTCGATTGAAAAGCGTTGGTCTCCACTTTACTTTATACCCAAGCTTGGCCGCGGCTTCGTCTAGGATGTCTTTAAGAGGGCCGGCCATTTTTCCATTTGAGAGGACCATTTCTGGAGGGCGGTGCCTAAAATCCGCTGTGAGATAGGGGCGTGCAAAAGTATCACTGATAAAAATAGTGGAAAGCGTAATCGCTATTAGTGAATAAAAGAGTTTTGGGATATGTCGCACGGGATATATATACTATTGATGGGGTGCATTGTATAGGGCGAGTTCGTAAATTTAAAGGGAGCTATCGATTCGTAATATCAGGCGGTTAGCCGGGAAAAAGGCCCTTACGGGCCTTCTGAATTAAAATGTGTATTTTGCTCTTACAAAAGCGTTACTGTCGTTTTTGAGCATTCCAAAATCTCTGTCGTTGTAATTGTCATCACCAGTGAAGACATTTACCCCAGCAGTAAGTGAGAAGTTGGTGTTGAGCTTCTTCGTTACGTCAAGCTTTGTTAGTGAATCTTTGTCTTCCGGTCTAATATAGCTGAAGAGATTTACCCAAAGTGTTTCTTGCTGCGCCTTGAAAGTTACACGTACAGTGTAGGTGTTTTGAAACTCTTTTTTGCGATACTTGTAGTTTGGCATCATTTTCATGGATTCTTCATACTCATCGTAGTCTTGCATCCACTCTTGATACCATTGAAGACCTAGAGACCAATTGGCGTTTAAATCCATTTTGTAGCCAAGTAAGTACTTCATCACAGAGTTTTCAATGAAGACATTACTTCCATCGGTATCATCTTTTGAGTCGTAGTATCCGTATTCCGCACTGAAAATACCCGGCCCAATTTGTCCCTCTGTTGAAGCACCATAAACATCTAGTTTAGGATAAAATCCAACATAGTTTCCAGCTCCACCGCTAACATCAAGACCTTTTGGTTGTTTCCAATAGCCGTGGTAGTAGTAAAGGGCAACCTGTTGACCAACGATGTCTCTTTTTAATTGAGCTGCAAATTCTCCATTTTGGTAATCGCGATCTTTTTTGTCTGCAGTTCTTGTGGTTGTACAGGCATTGTCATTTTTTACAATTGAACTGCTATTTGGATCGTAAACATTAAAATAACAACCCGCTGGAGTGGTATCTGGGCTAAACTGCGGAGTGTAGACCATATCTAATGTATTTCCGAAAAAGTAGTTTGTAATTCTTAGAGAGTCAGATGTATCTTTTAGCATTTCAAGATCACGACCTTGAAAATTTGCTACCCAGTTCTTTGGAAAAAGGTCGTTGATAAAGAGCATATCTGCAACACCCCAAGTTGATACTTGACGTCCAATACTCAGATCCATCCAGTTAAATGGAGTGTATTGCACTCTAAGTTCTCTAATATCAACGTATGTCTCATTAATGATGTCATCTTTTACAAAGTCGACCTTGGCGTAAACTCCACCCTTGTCTCCTGTTTTCGATGTCTTTAGTCTCATTCTACGGTTGGCCATCACATAGTTATCACCGGCCTTTGCCCTTGGGCCAGTTCCTGTAATATTCCCCCCTTGTTCTATTTCAACGAATCCTGTAAATTCGAGTCCGGCCGCCTTAAAGGCACTTGAGGAAGTATCTGCGAACTCATCAAAATCTCCGGCGTATCCAACATTACTCAATATTAGCGCGAGTAGTAGTAGCTTCTTCATTAATATCTCCTCATTACTTCATATAGTTCATTGGTGGATTTTTTAGTGATCTCTCTGTGAAGTCACTATCTTGAAGTCCAACATCGTACTTCACACTCTTTGGGTTTACTAGCATCTCTGTTTTTGTACCATCAAGTGGAGAAGTCATAATACGGTTAATGATTGTAGGGTAGTTGCCAATCTTTTGAATTGTTTGTGATTCATAAATTTTAAATAGCTTTCCTTCCTTGTTGTAGAATTCAACCTTCATTGGAATGTATGTCTTTTTAGAAATCCATGAGTTGATTTTCGCAACTTTATCATCTTTATCTTTTGCAACACTCGAAACTTGGTAGCAATCTTCTCCATTGATAGTTGCTGAGCCTTTTAGTGAGTGTGTGTCTTTTGTGTAGTGACGGCCAGAAACATCTTCATAGCTGAAGTCTGATCCCATAAATGGGTCTTGCTTTCTTGATCCTGCAATTGGAAGGACCTTATCAGAAGCTGGGATATAAAGTCTTCTGTAGTCATCCTTATCGATGTACTTATGAACGAGGAAAGTTGTCTTTGCAATATCTGATGGTCTCATGAAATATGCAAACATTAGCTGTTCTTCACTTCCTTTAATGTTTTTTCTCAACATGTAAAAAAGTTTTTTAATTGGTGTGCTTGAACCTTTTGAATAAACTTTCATCAGCATTTGAGCTACACCATCATTTCCTTGGTAGTAGGCTGCTTGACTTGCTTTTTTCATTATCTCATTAACGTTCTCTGCAAATACTGTTGATGAAAAAAGTAGCGCAATTGTAATTAGTAACTTTTTCATAGTTCCTCCTTAAAGGTATTCTTTAAAACTTGGTAAATATTTATATGTAATTTTTAAAATTGATGGCATCAGTATTAGTGTGGTTACACCGCTAACGAGCATAATTGCGAAGAAGAATGAGCCGACAGTTAAGTATGGTACAAGTCCCGCAAAGAAAAGTGGTAAGAATCCGATTGAGATAACAAGTACGTTTCTCCAGATTGCTTGCGCTGTTCCATCAAACATTTGGTTGAATGACATTTCGAAATTTTTATTTCTATTGTTGTACATTCTAACGTGTTCAATAAAGTGGATGGCAAAATCTACAGATAACCCTAGTGTTAAACTTGAGAGTACTGCGATCGGCATATCGTAGAACTTACCAGTAAATCCAATTGCTCCGTAGATAAATAGGATTGTAATAGAAAGTGGTAGCATCGCGATAAATGCCCATTTGATACTTCTAAATAGTACAACCATCATAATGAGTACGATGATAAATGATCCTGTTAGAGCTTCCATCATTCCTGTAACCATCTCTGCCTGCCATACGTTATTGATCTGCATGATCCCTGACCACTTCACTTGTAGTGGGTATTCGTTTCCTTCAGCGTCTTTTAGCACTGGAGCAGGGTTCTCTTTTTGAAACTTTTTGAAAGCGTCAAGAACAGTAAGCATGTTTTGGTTATCGCCTGATTTGAAGTATGTCCACATTTGGGCCTTGTTTGAATCACCTGGTGTGATTAGTTTCCACATATCACGACCTTTTTTGATATCTCCCGACTCAAAAAGGAACATATATTGTGAGACTTCTTTTCTTGTTTCCGGTAGTCCTTTTTCACCTTTTACTACGAAGTTGATCTTTTCGAGTACATCGGCGATTGATGTTACTCCACCGATAATTTGGTTTCCGTCCTTATCTTTGATTGTAGGAAGGAAATCTGAAAGCTTTTTGATGTAACGAATCACTTCAACATCTTTGATTGATGGGGCCGGTGCCTCTTCTTCCATTGCAAAGTCATCTGAGAAATCATCTGATTCTGCCTTCGCCTTCTTTTCAAGCTTTGGAATTTCAAAGTAGAGGTTAGACATGTATGTCCCGGCAACTTTCTCATTCATTACATCACTTGCAATACGTAGTGGGTGATCTGCCTTAAACCATCTAACTGGGTTATCGTTGATCACAATTTTGCTTACTCCAATAATAGAGATCAACACAATTACAATTGCAGTGGCAGTAATTGCTTTAGGATGTTTCCAAGAAAAGTTTTTAAAAACTTGTACCACTTCAACAAAAACGGATTTTTTATCTCCTGACTTCGCAAATGTTTTGAGAGCATCGTCGCTTAGTAGCATTGTATATGCTGGGATAAAAATCATTGATAATAGCCACGCGAGGAAAACTCCAAATCCAATTGTTATACCAAATACGATCACTGGTGGAATTCCTGTTGTCGCAAGGGAAGTAAATCCAACAATTGTTGTTAGAGAAGTGTAGAGCATCGGATTGAAAAGATCCTTCATTACTGCACGAATTGCGTCTTCTTTCTTATCATAGTCTCCCATCTTTTTGGCCAAATTACTTAGAATATGGATCGAGTTTAAGACTGCGATAGGTAAAAGAAAGATTGGAATCATTGAACTCATAATATGAATGACATTTCCAGAGTAGATCAGCGATCCCATTGCCCAAAGAACAACCATGACTCCTAGGATCATTGGTGCAGCGACAATTTTGACACTTCTAAAGAAGTAGAGCATCAATAGGAAGATAACAAGTCCTGCTAGTGGAGCATAGACTCCCATCTGAACAAACATCTCATTACCAAATGTCGATTCGGCCATGGGAAGTCCACCCATGTAATACTCTTCTTTATCTGATAAGTATTTCTTAGCAATTTGATCCATCTTTTGACTGATGTAATAACTTCTATCCTTCTTTCCCTTTGCTAGGGAAATAACAATTCCAACCATATTTCCATCGGTCGAAGCAATTTTTCCTGAGATCATTGGGTTAGAGTTTAGTTTGTCTAGAAGCGCTTGGGCCTCTGCTTCAGTTTTAGGGGGTTCTTTCATCATTCTTGCGACGAGGAGCTCTCCATTTGCATTCTTTGTAATGTCGTCAACAAGGCTTACGGAGATCATGTCTCGTTTATCAAATAGCATGAGATCATTGCTTTTTGCTTCGTGATCCTTTAAGAATTGAAGCTTTTTAAAAAACTTGTAGAAACCAGTTTGAGGTTCTGGTTTGTCTTGAATCTCACTGATCTCTTTGGTGATATTGTAGACTTTAGTTAAACCATCTACTGTAAAGAGAGAGCTTCCGTCTTTCATACGGATTCCCATTCCTACAATGTCGCTGACATTGAATGTCTCTTTAATTTTGTCATACTGAATTACAGATGGGTTATCTGTTGGTAACATGTGCACAGGGTCAGTATCTGTTTTTAAACTTGGAAACGCCGCTAAAAAAACGAGCGTAATTAATGCCCCAAGGGCCATAACTAATTTAGGGCGCTTAATGGCAAATTCTGTTAAATGTTTTTGAATCATAGCTCAATTCCTTTTTTTATTTATTATGTAATTAACTATACGGGCTTCCTGTATATAGATAAAATAGATAAGAATTATAATCGTATAGATTTTACCCGATGACGGGGTAAATTGGTAGTTAAGATGCGGTTATACTCGTAAGAAAGTGCCATTCTTAAGCTTTTGTGGGGTGACTTATTTCTTTGAATTATTTTACAACTTGTGCAGGCAGAAGTCCCATTAGGGCATTTGAAAGGAAAAACCTTGTGTTTTCAGCTAGTTGTGTTTGTTTGATGGGGGTCTCTATTACATGATAATGATGGCCGTTCTCATCCCTGTACCCTTCTGCAAGTAGTTTGCTTCTTCGGGTGCCGGCGAGTACTCCACTAGAAAGTGGAGGTGTTACTAGGTTATTATTCAAAAGTAGGTAAAAGTTAGCACGGGTAGTCTCGCATACTTCACCTTTTTGGTTGATGATCAGTAAATCATCAATATCTTCTTCTAAAAATTGAATCTGATTGCGACATAATTTGTATTGCCAAGAGCTGTCGCTTTCATCTCTTCTGTCCGTTGAAACCCTAATCCGTTGAGGAACTCTATACTCTCGTAATGGAGAGTTGATTGTTTCAGTTGTGATGGAATTGCTTTTGGGAATGAAGTTGATTCTAAGCCGTCCGGTTGGGGAATTGCTGACTATTTCATTGAGTTTGGTATTCAACCAGAGGTCTACATCTATTGAGTCAATTTTTAAGGGAAGGTGAAGCTCATCAATTGTTCTTTTAATTCTTTCTTTGTGAAAGATTAGATTGCATTGAGTATCTGGGCAAACTTTAATTGTTTCAAAAAAAGAATTCTCGCTCATTGCTCAATCCTTTTGCTCTTTAAGAGAACTTCTTGATATTCTTTTTCTGGGACAGAATCAATCACAATACCACCACCGGCATGGTAATAGATCTCTCCATTATCCTTTTGCATAAAAGAACGAATGAGAATATTAAATTCAAAATCATCTTTGTGCCACCAGCCCAATATCCCTGTGTAAAACCCTCTTTTATATTTCTCAATTTGATGAATATATTCACAGGCCTTCTTTTTAGGGCAACCTGAAATAGAACCACCTGGCAATGTACTTTCTAATATATCAATAATAGAGCGCGAAGTTGACGCTGTTATTTGAGAGTAGGTATGAGTGAGATCACCTAGATTCATTATTTCTCGATGAGCGACAACTTGGCTTGAAGCAATATCCGCGACTGTGTTTAAGTCGTTTCTAAGAAGGTCAACAATCATTGATAGTTCTGCATTCTCCTTCTCGCTCGCAATTAATTCTTGTATGCTTTTTTCATCAGCTTGTGATGTTCCCTTGATCGGTCTTGTTGTCAGACGTTCATTTTCTTTACTCAAAAAAAGCTCAGGAGATAAGCATATTAGGCTTTCACCTTTTAATGGAATAAAGGCGTGATAACTTCCATGAAACTCTCTATGGTAGTGTGCAAAATTTTCGAGAGGTGTACTCTTACTCTCGCCCTTAAAAGGGAAGGTAAGGTTAAGCTGATAAATATCTCCTCTTCGAATTCCTTCTAATGTTGTTTCGATGGCCTTGTTATATTCATCTCTACTAATTAGAGGTTCAAATTGTGTCGGACATTTTCGTTTGTAGTTTAAAAGAAATGCTTCAAGTTTCGCACCTGTAAGGATCTCATATTCGTTAATTAGAATAAGGCCGATTGGAGATGAGCTGTAAAGGGATTCCTTTTTATTACGGTGGAGCTGAAGATGGGAAATATGATCGTAATCAATCTTTAATATTTTCAATTGGTCGTGATGATTATTTTCGATCTCTTCAAGACAAACTTTCCAATTGTCAGAGGAGATTTCTAACTCCTGATAGTCCTTTGAAAGGATATAATTTCCCTTATAAAAGCATATTAACGGAGTCATTGCATCTTCTCCGCCCATCTGATTACATTCTGTGCAAGTTGCTCTGAGTGGTCTGTGAGAAACGACTCTGGGTGAAATTGAACTCCTAGTTGTTTTTTTTCATCACTCTCAATTCCCATAACAATTTTTTCTGCTGCGGCAATAACTTTGTAGCTATTGCTTTCTTCTGCTCCAAGGGAGTGATAGCGAGCGACTGAAAAATTATTGGGAACACTTTTAAAAAGGATTGAATCCTTTGTGTTTATTGAAGTCGTTTTTCCATGAATTGGATATTGTTGAGGCACAACTTCGCAATTATCGTTTACAAGCATCATCTGCATTCCAAGACATATTCCAAAGACTGGAGTTTTCCCTTCCATCTCCTTGATCATCTTGAGTGTTTTTGGATAATCTTCAGGCATTCCAGGTCCTGGCGATACGATAATGAGTGAGCAATTCTCAGTTTTATTAGAGTAATCTTCATCCCATTTTACAATATCTAGATAAAGATTATCTGATTCCTTGGAAATCCAATGAGCAACATTATGGGTAAATGAATCGTAATGATCAATTAGAAGGCAATTCATTCTTTTGTCATTCTTATATGTGGAATGTTTGCTTCGTAGAAGACTTCTCCCTCTGGGGCATATCCCAGTTTGAGGTAAAGTCCTTTTGCGTCCAGTTGGGAATTGAGATAGATTTGGGCAGTTGGGAATTTTGAGCGAATGGATTCTTCAATTTTGAGCATCAGTTGCTTGGCAATCCCTTTTCCGCGATACTCTTTTAGAGTTGCAACCCTCTCAACTTTAATTCCGTTTGATGTTTTCCTAAAACGTCCTGTCGCAACTGGGGAGTTGTCGTATTCTGCCAAGAAATAGACCGCGCTATCTTCATTTGAATCTATCTCAATTTCTCTTGGAACTTTTTGCTCGCAAATAAAAACTTCCTCTCGAATTGAGAGGACATGCTTATACTCTTCGGCAGTTGTAATTTCTTTGATTGTTAATCTTTCCATTACGGACATCATCTACTTTTTTTTAGAAAAAGTCACCGACTGAACTTGGTCTAATCAAACTGTTTACAGTTAGAAAGGGTGATCTGGTTGCTACCATCAAGAACCAGTAGACCTGACTCTTTTTCTAGATCGATGATGAACTCGATTGGTTCATGCTTATATAGGACTCTGGATTCCTCGATCGTTAAGAAAGAGTCTTTTAGAGGAATTGGTGTAACGGAGCTCGACTCACTCGAAAGCGGTAGTAAGTATGTGATATTTGTGCTCGGTGATTTCTTAATTACAATATCTATCGTGGGATAATTAGTATTGCACTGAATTTCCAACGCAAATGTAAGGGTTGTCATAAGTGCGAGTGCTAGGGGGAGCAATGTTTTAAATATCGATTTTTTCATAGGTTACATTAGTACTCTATAATGTCTTTTTTTCATATCGTTTGTGAAAAATGTACAGAGTTGGTAGTGTAGGTCTAACGGGATTAATTTCAAATGTTTATAAAATTTTTTAGTGCATTCTTCTTTCTATTTGCCACTACCTCTGCCTATTGTCGTGGGGTAGAGCTTATTGATCAGAGCAACGCTCTTAGCTCTGACGAAACTCGAGTTTTAATATCTCATATAAAGCAGGCAGAGCAGGCGTACCGCACATTAATTGGAAAGACTGAAGAAGTAAGAATTGTAGTTAATCCTGACTCGTGTTTTCGCACAGGTTACTCTTTTCAGAATGATTCTGTGCAGTTTTGCGATGTTGATACTGTGAATCGTTTTGGAATATATTCAACTGACGTTATTTATCATGAACTTTTTCATTACTATTTTTGCCATCAGCGACCTGAGCTTTGTACGTCAGCTGTTTTAAGCGATTTGAATGCTGTTGCGATTCATGAGGCCCTAGCGGATTATTTCGCCTATTTGATGAATCCTGACTCCTATTTTGGTGAGGGTTTTTATCTCAATAGACCATATATTCGCACTTATCAGAACGATGGTTGTTTTGATTTGCTTAAGAGTTCGTATCACAAGGCCCAAACCATTTTTCCTTTTTTAAAAGAAAGTAGTATTGAGTCGATCTCCAGATATATGGCCAAGGGAAATCTTTCGGTACAATCGCTAGCGGAGTATGGAATTGTTCGTGGTGCTTGTTTTGAACAGGCGTTTAAGCTTGAGTTCATACCTAGCATTGGCGAAATTTCATCCCTGAACCGCTATCGGATTCCTTCTAAAGGAATGAGGCTGTCTATTGTCGCCAACCCTGCATTCCAAGAGTATTTTGGAGATGTAAATATTACTGTGACCAGAACTGATACAACTTCTCCAGTGTTTGATATTGCTATCTCTGGTGGTAGTATTTTTATTAAGACTCTTACTAACCGTGGATATGAAAAAGTATATGTTAATATTTTGAAAGATAAGCAGATCCTTACTCAAATTCCACTCTATTTGACTGTAAAGAAGTGATGAAAGTTGTTCAAATTTTAAAAAATGTATTTATCTTTAAGCGTTTTACCGATGATCAATTGGAACAGATTGCTCGCTTTGTGACCCCTATTCAACTAAAAAAGGGAGATTTGCTTTTCGTGCAAGGTGAAGAGGTTAGCGCCTTTTTTGCCATTGCCTATGGACGATTAGCCGTTTTTCGCTCTTCAAAGGCCGGACTAGAGCAAACCTTGCATATTGCTAATGATCGAGAAGTAGTTGCAGAAGCTGCTATTTTTGGAAAGAGTGAATTCCCTGCGAGCTGTAAGGCATTAAAAGATAGTCTTGTTTTAAAGGTACCGAAGGGGCCATTTATTGAATATATGATGCAGCATCCGGAGGCCGCAATTTCTGTTATGGCCGCTTATTCTATACGTTTGCGCGAATTCGTAACTATGATTGAATATCTATCTCTCGATGACGTTCGCTTACGGGTCATTAAGTATTTGCAGCGTAATTGTCGCCCTCTACAAGCAGGTGGCATGGGATTAGAGCTGACAATGAGTAAAAAAGAACTCGCTGGACTTTTAGGAACCGCGCCTGAGACCCTATCTCGTACCCTCAAAAAGCTTCGTGATGAGCAAATTCTTGTGGAAGAGGGGAAAGTCTTAAAAATTTGCGATCCCTCAACCTTCTTTTCCGAAAATTAACTGCTTTTCTCGTTTTTTCTTGATCTAGGTCAAGGTTTTTTGATGTCTCATAGCCGATACTTGTTTTGTAACAAACACTGAGGACGTTATGAAACGCAAAATTATTGAAATTAACGAGGACCTTTGTAATGGATGTGGTGAATGTACCACAGGTTGTTCTGAAGGCGCGCTACAAATAATAGATGGTAAAGCAAAATTAGTGAGAGAAGACTTTTGTGACGGTTTTGGTGACTGTATCGGAACATGCCCAACAGGAGCTCTCAAAATCGTTGAAAGGGAAGCGAAAGAGTTTGATGAAGAAGCGACAATTAAACACTTGAGAAAGACTCAAGGGGAAGAAGCTGTTCAAAAAATGATTGACGCTCAAAAAGTTCATCTTGAAAAAGAAAACGCTACTCCAGCAATGAAACCTGTGGGAGGGGGATGCCCAGGTCTTAGAAACTTCGTTCAGAAAAAGGCCACTCCTGTATCAAAACCTGCAACTGATTCTACAAATGGGCCAAGTCAATTAATGCCAAGTGAGCTCGAACAGTGGCCTGTTCAACTTCACTTAGTAAACCCTGCAGCTCCTTACCTAGATGGTAGAGAGCTTGTCATCATGAGTACTTGTGCTCCTCTTGCGTCTGCTGATTGTCACTGGCGCTATATTAAAGGCCGTTCTGTTGTTGTGGCCTGTCCGAAATTAGACAACACTGGCCCATATGTAGAGAAGCTAACTCAGATGCTTGTTCAAAACAATATTCCTAAAGTGATTGTTGTTCGTATGGAAGTTCCGTGTTGTGGTGGGTTAACTCACTTCGGGAAAGAGGCCGTACTTAATTGTGGTAAGGATGTCATTTTTGAGGAGCACTTTATCGGTGTCGATGGCTCTTTGAAAGAGGTACGAAAACTCTAAACACATTTTTAAATTTATATCTCAATATTTAGCCCCCTCAGGGGGGCACATGATTTCTAATACTTTTTTGGAGGATTTATGGGAATGTTTTGTTACCAATGTCAAGAAGCGATCGGCTGCACAGGATGTACTTTAGCTGGAGCGTGCGGAAAGAAAGAATCAACTGCAAACTTACAAGATCTACTTGTATTCATGCTTAAGGGAATTTCACTTTATCAGGAAGCAGCTATTGAGCGTGATGGGAAGGGAAGTCGCGATGCCAATATCTTCGTGATGGAATCATTATTTGCAACAATAACAAATGCTAACTTTGATGATGAAGACTTCATTGCGCGCATTAGAGCAGCAATTGTTCTTCGAGATCAACTTAAGTCAGAATATGGTTCTTTAGTTCGTGCAACACACGGATCATTTGATTGGAATCCAGAAGAAGTTATGGACTTTCATGTTCAAGCAGCAAGGGTAGGGGTTCTTGCTACTGAGAATGAAGACGTACGTTCACTTCGCGAACTTCTTGTATATGGATTAAAAGGAATCGCCGCTTATCATCATCATGCATTTGTGATCGGTAAGGAATCACAAGAGGTATACAATCATACTGCGCAATCTTTGGCATCAACAACAAGAGAACTCTCTGTTGATGAGATGATTGGAATGGTGATGAAAACTGGGGAAGTCGCAGTAACCGTTATGGCACTTCTAGATAGTGCTAACACTGGAGCGTATGGAAACCCAGAACTTACTGAAGTTAATATCGGTGTTGGATCAAATCCGGGAATCCTGATTTCTGGGCACGACCTAAAAGATATGGAGCAACTGTTAGAACAAACAAAAGGAACAGGAATTGACGTTTATACACACAGTGAGATGCTTCCTGCTCACTACTATCCAAAATTTAAAAAGTACGATCACCTAAAAGGTAACTACGGTGGTGCATGGTGGACACAGTCTACAGAGTTTGAATCTTTTAATGGACCAATCGTAATGACAACAAACTGTATTACTCCTGTTAAAGATTCTTATCGCAACAGAATCTACACAACGGGTGTTGTTGGATACACTGGAGTTGAAAGAGTTCCTGAATCAAATGGACAAAAGGATTTTTCAAAAATTATTGAGCAAGCTAAGAAGTGTGCTGCGCCTACTGAAATTGAAACTGGTTCTATTGTTGGTGGATTTGCTCACGCTCAAGTTATGGCCCTCGCTGATAAAGTTGTAGATGCTGTTAAAACTGGTGCTATCAAGAAATTTGTAGTTATGGCCGGATGTGATGGTCGTCAAAAGGGAAGAAACTATTTTACTGATATGGCCGAGGCCCTACCAAAAGATACAGTAATCCTAACCGCAGGGTGTGCTAAATATCGTTACAATAAACTTGATCTTGGTGATATTGGTGGAATTCCAAGAGTATTGGATGCGGGTCAGTGTAATGACTCTTATTCTCTCGCCGTCATCGCCCTAAAACTTAAAGAAGTATTTGGACTTGAAGATATCAATGACCTGCCAATTGAATTTGATATCGCATGGTACGAGCAAAAAGCGGTAACCGTCCTTCTTGCACTACTTCATTTAGGGGTAAAGGGAATTCGTCTAGGGCCAACTCTTCCAGCATTCCTTTCACCAAATGTGGCCAAGGTTTTAGTTGAAAACTTCGATATCAAAGGGATCGGAACCGTAGAGGAAGATCTCGCGGATATGATGAAGTAGATCTAATGTGTACACCCTCAAGGGTGATGTGTATGAGAAATCATATACTTAGGGGAGACCATCGGGGGGCTCCCCTTCCTTATTTCGGCCACTTAGCTTTTTTTGAACCGAGAAAATCTTACATACTTTGTTGTGCGTTGCGTTATAAAATGTTACTTTCGCTAAATACTATTAATAAATATGTTCTCATTGGGGGGAACTATGGGGAAGCTACTACTATCAGCGCTAATTCTTATGACATCGTCTTTAGTTCACGCAAAAGTCGATGCCGATTTGGAGACCTTTTTCAAACAGGTCGATCCTAATTATAAGACTCAAGCTGAACGAGAGGCCGAAGCTGAAAAAACTCATGGCTATTTTGCTCGCACTATTACGCTGGATACACGTGATCAAGAGGCCTGTCGCTATGTGGAGAAGGGACTGAAAGAGGCCAATAAAATTCCTTATAAAGAAAATATCTGTGAACTTGATGAGGAAAATCCATATACTTCTGTTGTTATTATGATGGAGGCCGATGAAAAATATGACCCAGGTCTTCACTTTCAAGATATCAAAGATCCAAAGTATGCAAATTTAGCTAAGAATATGAAAGGTCTTACTGCTATGAGTGGATTGACCTCACTTGCAATTTTTGTTCTACCAGAAAGTATCTCTAAATGGGATCGCTCCAAAATTTTAAATGGAAATTTTGGTGGGCAGTGGGAAGAAAATGTAAAAGCAGGTCCTGTAATGGATGAAGATCCATGGCCGGTTAATTTTATTGGTCACCCATACTCTGGCGCAGCATACTATACTGTTGCAAGACACTCTGGATTTAGCCGCCTTCAGTCATTTGGTATCTCGGTTCTTCTTTCAACTTTTTATTGGGAGTATGGAGTTGAGGCCGTTTCTGAAGTTCCCTCTCTTCAAGACCTTATCATCACACCAATTATTGGTTCATTGATGGGGGAAGCATTTATGCAGGTTGAAGAATATATCGATGACAATGATGGAGAATTATTTGGTTCAGAAATTGCGGGAAATATTGCCAAAACAATTATTGATCCAATTGGTTCTACAACAAGGTTCCTTGAAGATCGCTATGGACTTGATAATTTAGATATTGTTGTCACTCCACAAGTAAAGCTTAACACTAGCAATACAAATCCAATCAATGGAATGGAGCAAGATCAGTATTACTTTGGTTTTAAAATGGAAATTCGATTCTAATTTGGAGACAGTATGAAGTATTTTTTATTCGCGTTATTACTGCCTACAATTGCATTTGCTGAGATCGTCGACTTAAAAGAGTATCAGTCATCGGTTAAGAATCAGCTCGATAGAAACACCTGTGCTTACTTTGCCACAACGGCGGCACTTGAAAGTGCCGTGAAGGTAAAGTTTGGAAAGGAATACGATATATCAGAGGAATACCAAACCTTTATTGCAAAAACAAAGTTTGGTGATCATCCTGATTCTGAGCATGGGGCAACCTATGAAATATTATTGAGCTTTAAAAATCAATTCTATTTCTATCTTGAGGAAGATATTCCTTATCAAACATCATATTTTGAAAATGATGGACCGTGTGCCGAGTACGACTACTGGGATTCAAGTGCTCCAGCGTTTTGCTTTTCTCACGCTCCGATAGAGACTCCTGAAAATATGAGAAAGGTGCGTATCGATGGGATCGAACTGAACTGGCTTACAGGGATGTGGTCTCCAGGATCAACACGTTCTGATCTAATGATGAGAGAGATCAAACTAAAAAGATCTCCTGTTATCACGCTAAAAGTTTATCCACCGTTGTGGGGTGATGATGGCGTTGTAAAGCACGGCGATGAAACTGAAGCCAAATGCCAGTCTGGTGAAATCGATTGTTATGGACACGCTATCATACTCACTGGATTTGATACCGAACGCCACGTTTTCTTCTTCAAAAATAGTTGGGGAGAGAATTGGGGAAAAGATGGTTACGGTGAGGTTAGCTTTGAGTACGTCAACAAGTGGTCTGATTCGCCTTATTCAATCAGCTTTACCCGTTGGGGCACACTGCTTAAAGAAGTAAACTTTTAATAAAAAATGCCCCGATCAAAATCGGGGCATTTTTTTATTTTTTAAGTTTTGCCATAAATTTTTCATTGTTGATGACGAATCGCTCATGGGTACCACTTCCTATTTCTGCTTCCTCGTCCCACGCTGTAACTTTGAAGACAAGCTTTCTCTTATCGACTTCAGTTAGTTCTGCACAACACTTAACTTTCATTCCAATAGGTGTTGCTTTGGTATGACTTACACCAACAAAAGTTCCTACTGTTCCGTGATGCTCATCAAGCCCTTTCTCTGCTAATGTCAGCGCTGTCTTTTCCATGAACGCAATCATTGCAGGCGTTGCAAATACGTCCACTAAACCTGAACCATAACTCCTCGCTGAATCTTTTTCTTCAACAATTTTTTCTAGTTCAACTTTATCGCCAACATCAAGATTGATATCCATTTTGTCCTCGTTATGTTAAGTTTATAGCGCAATTATGCCCCAATCTGATGGGGATTTAAAGGGCCTTTCAATATGTTAGATGTTTCCGCTATTCCATGGTTTTACTGCACAATTATATCTGTCTTTTTGTATGGAACTTTGAACTTTATTTACAAACTAGCAGCACTAAAGGGGCTCAGGGGAAGTCACGTAGTAAATAGATCGGCCATTACTGTCTCTCTATGGGCATTATTATTTATTTTGTTATCTCCTCCACAAATTGAAAGCTATGGAACACTTATCCTTTTCGCATTCTTGAATTCCGCTTTTTTTGCTTTGAGTTCAACCTCAAAGCTTAATGCATTGAAGTATATTCCGACCTCCTACTTCTTTCCCATCTCTAAATTCTCATTGGTGATCGTCATTTTGCTCTCTCTGACTTTCTTAGGAGAGATGCCATTATGGAATCAGTGGATTGGCATTGGCCTTATCGGTGGAGTGATTTGGCTTATTGGACGGGATAGTAAACGCGCAGTGGAGAGTGATACTCCAATCAATTTAAAGATGGGACTTCTATTTTCAATCTTTGTGATTTTTGGAAGTGGGCTTTCTGTTTTCATTGGAAAGCTCGCTTCTACCAGAGTGGATAAGCTTTCCTTCATTTTTGTATCTTACTTATTGACCATGACTTTTACTTTCATCATTGGAAGGGTTAGTGGAGGAGATAAGTTAGTGACGCTGACTAAAAAACAAAAGAAGCTGGGAGTTTTGTATGGGGTTCTTATTGGGACTCTTAATTTCTTTGGCTATGTCCTTGTCTTACAGGCCTTTTCTGCCGGTCCACTCAGTTTAATTCAGAGTATTTCATCAATTGCAATTACAATTCCTATCATCCTTTCAGTTCTATTTTTAAACGAGAGCTTTAATTTAAGGAGACTTGCGGCCCTAAGCTTAGCATTGGCTGCAACAGTACTTATTAAGCTCAAATTGTAGTGAAGTTAAGAGTCTTTTAACTTCTTTGGAGTATCCTTCTGCTATATAATTTATTGATCCAGATATTTATTTCGTAGGAGGATATATGACTCAACTAAAGACGTTGATTATCGGGGTCCAAATGCTATTTGTGGCATTCGGTGCTCTGGTTCTGGTACCCTTGTTGACGGGCCTTGACCCATCAATTGCTCTCTTTACCGCTGGTTTAGGAACACTTGTTTTTCATTTTATTACAAAAAAGAAAGTCCCCATTTTCTTGGCCAGTTCATTTGCCTTTATTGCTCCAATTAAATATGGAATGGATAATTTTGGAGTGGCACAAACTTTAGGTGGACTTTTTTGCACCGGTTTTATTTATGCCATTTTTTCACTCATGGTAAAAAAGGGTGGAGTTAAAATGATTGAGAGGTTTCTCCCTCCAATCGTAACAGGTCCAGTTATTATGGTTATCGGACTTAAGCTCACTCCAGTTGCTGTAAATATGGCCAGAAGCTTTGATGGCTCAGGAACCCTTAATAATACGGCCCTGATTATTTCAATGTTGACGCTTGGATGTGCCATTGTCACCGTTATCTTTGGGAATAAGTTTTTTAGTTTGATTCCTGTTCTGGTTAGTATCATCTTTGGTTACGTTGTTTCTCTTTTCTTTGGTGTTGTTGATTTTACCCCAATTAAAGAAGCAGCATGGCTAAGTATTCCTTGGGTTGAAGCAATGAATCACGGAGCTTACGCTTGGCCTCAATTTAGTTGGAATGCCATTTTATACATTGTTCCTGTTGCTCTCGCACCGGCCATTGAGCACGTGGGGGATATCTTAGCAATCTCTGCTGCTACAGGGGATAAGTATATTGAAGATCCTGGTCTTCATAGAACACTACTTGGAGATGGGATTGCAACATCAATGGCAGGTCTTCTTGGTGGGCCACCAAATACAACATACTCTGAAGTAACTGGTGCCGTTGCTCTTACAAAAGCATTCAATCCACTTTATATGCGTGTTGCTGCTGTTACCGCAATTGTTCTTGCTTTCGTTGGTAAGCTTGGTGCAATTTTAAAGACAATTCCAGTACCAGTAATGGGGGGGATTATGATTCTTCTTTTCGGAATGATCGCAGCGATTGGGGTAGGGAATCTTATTCGCGGAAAAGTTGATATGACTAAAGCTAGAAACTTGGTTATCGCTTCAATTATTCTTGTGTTTGGTATCGGAGACTTGAGCTTTACTTTTGGCAGTATCTCTTTTGGAGGTATTGGCCTAGCGGGTATTATCGGTATCCTTTTAAATATTGTTCTTCCTGTTAAGGAATAAATAATTTTGGAGAGGGGGAGCATACTCCCCCTTTTTTTATATGATCAGTGTTGTCTTTCCAATTTATAATGAATCTTCAAATCAAGTCTTTTGGAATAATCTAAAAAAGCTATCCAAGGAAAACTGGATACAGCTTGTAATTGTAGACGGAGGAAGTACTGATACGACTCTAGATACTTTGAAAAGGGAGGGGATTGAGTTCATTCAATGCCCCAGTAATGGGGGAAGAGGAGAGTTACTAGATTATGGGCTTAGGCGTTGCGACTATGAGATGGTTGTTCTGAATCATCCTAGAAGTGAGGTAGAGATTGAGGGACTGTACTACCTCAATCGCCATCAAGATGCTTTAAAGTGGGGGGGATTCTCTCATCAGTTTGATAAGCATAATCTTCTTTTACAATTTACATCTTGGTATTCAAATAAGGTAAGAGCTGATCTGCGAAGAATTTTTTATCTTGACCACTGCATATATGCCAAGAGACAACTACTGATAAGTGCCGGAGGTGTTCCAAGAGAACCTATCTTTGAAGATTCCATTTTATCGTATCGCTTGCGTGATATTTGCCATCCTACAAGACTTCGTTATCTTTCGACAACCAGTTCGATCCGATTTAATCGCAATGGAATTATCTTTCAGATTTTGATGAACTCAATTTTAAAGCTTTGCTTTATGTGTGGTGTATCAACAGACAAGATGTATCGCATTTATGAAAAAGGAATACATCTGAATTCTAACTCGAAGAGCAACTAGCTCCACCAAGTACACAAAATTGAGCACAAAACCTATGGTTGAGATAAACTCGTTTTTTGGATTCTGCAAGAGTTGATCCCAATTCAAATTCTCTCTCTCTTGGTAAAAGGGTACAGGGAACAAATTTTAGCTCGTCTTCACCTTTTCTTTTTATGACCATTCTCTCGTTGGCACACATCAAAGTATTCGGATCTTTCTGCAGTATATCCCAGCATTCAGTGGTTATTTCAGGAACTGTTAAGTCATCACTCATCTCTGGGAAGATGATAAGGTCGTTTTCACTGTTTAAATTAATGTCTCTTTGCCTAAATAGTGTTTTGTATTCAAAGATTCTCTCTTCTTTTGATTGGTTGCGAAATTGGCGTCCTGCTACCTTGAAATTGATTTCATTGTCAGAAAAGAGTTTTAGGGTACTTATTACGGTGAAGTAAGCATTGTGACCTCTTTCCGCTTCATAGACATCTTGATGGGGGTCATCCAGAGAAATTCTAAAACTTAAAGACTCACCATACTTCTTTGCAAGTTCAAGGATGTCATCTTTTTTGCGGAGAAGGGGAAGTAGGCCATTTGATAAAATCATCACTTCTGAGCCTGTTTCAAGCAATCGCGTTATGATTGGAATAATATCGGGGTTTAAGAAAGGTTCTCCTCCAGTTATTCCAAAGCACTTAACCACTTGATCCATCTCAGATAAAAGTTTATTTACATCATCAATCGTAATAAAGCTTAAGGAATCATTCTTTGGAGAAGACTCAACGTAACAGTGTGGGCAATTGAGATTGCATAGAGAATTTGAAAAAAGCCATAGGGTCTCCAGCTTCTTGAGGTCAACGAAAGCGCGGTCTTTTCCATTTGATGTTTTCAAATTGTTACTGAACTTTTCCATCTGTTCTCCAAAAAAGAGGCCTAAAGCATAAGCTTTAGGCCCCATAGGTGATCAAAGTATATTAATTACTTTTGTCTTTTTTTCTCTGCGGCAAGTGCAACTTTCTCTGCTGTAACAGGCATTGATTTAATTCTAATACCCATTGCATCGTTAATTGCATTTGCTACCATTGGCGCAGAAGGAATCATTGTGTGCTCACCCATACCTCTGGCACCAAAAGGTCCGTCTGGTTGTGGATTTTCTACAATAATACAATCCATTTCTCCCCAAACATCTAGTGCTGTAGGGATTTTGTAGTCTGTAAAACTTGCGTTAAGTAGCTTGCCATTGTCATCAAATCTCATATCTTCGTAGAGAACTGTTGCAAGACCTTGAAGCATACCACCTGTCATCTGACCTTTAACAAGATCAGGGTTTAGTGCCTTTCCACAGTCAACAGCTAGAGCAACTTTAAGTGGTCTCATTTGACCTGTTTGTTTGTCGATCTCAAGAGTTACACCAGCTGCTCCTACAGTGTAGTGAACATTTGGTTTTCCACCTTGAGAGGTTTCTGGATCAGAAAGTCCTGATGTGAACTCAGGCATAAACATTCCGCGACCAACAACTGGTCCCCCTCTCCAAGTTCCGTCTTCCATCATGATACCATTGATTACGAAATCTTTGAGTGGAAGTGACCACTCTGGTTCCGCATGCGACTTGACGCATTTATCTTCTAGATATAGCTGCGAGCGATCTTTTCCAAGTGCTCTGTGAACAGTTTCAAAGATCTGTTCTCTCGCGTCTTCAGCCGCTCTAATTACTGCGTTACCACATGACCATGTTATGTGAGAGGCAACAGTTTGCCACTCATATGGGTTGCGGTCAGTATCTGGGGACTCACAACGGATCATTTCTGGTGGAATTCCAAGAACTTCAGCCGCACATTGTGCCATTACTGTGAAGTATCCTTGGCCTATTTCCATACCTGAAATGAGAAGGTTGATACTTGCGTCTTCATTGAATTTTAAAAAACATGACGATGAAGCATTTGGTGGCATAGCAGGTGCTTTCCATAGGAGTGAGAATCCTTTTCCGATCACCTTATTAGGATCTTCAGATTTTTCTTCTTTTCCCCATTCAATTGATGCAGCTGCTTTTTCGATACACTCCATAAGACCATTTGGATTCATTTTTCCGCCGTAACAAAGTACGTCGTTCTCTTTAATCGCATTGATCTTTCTGAACTCTACGCGGTCAATACCAAGAGCATCAGCTGCTGTATCCATGTGTGATTCTAGCCCAAATAGGAATTCGGAGTATCCAAATCCTCTATATGGCCCACCCGGTGGGAGATTGGTGTAAACACAAACAGAGTCAATTTTAACGTGTGGAATACGGTAAGGTCCCGTTGCCGAAAGCCCTGAAGCATTTACAACGTTTGCTCCGTACTCAACGTACGCACCAGCATCCCAGTAAAGAAGGTTTTGAAGGGCAGTAATTGTACCGTCTTTCTTAACTCCCATTTTTACTTTGGCGTGAATTCCCTGACGTTGGTATGTGTTTCTAAACTCCTGTTCACGAGTCCAAAGAACTTTTACCGGATGTCCTGGAACTGTCGTCGCACAAGCTGCTGCGATGATTTCCATCGAAACGCCTGCTTTCCCACCAAAACCACCACCAACAAATGGAGTCACAACTCTAACGTCGTTATGAGTGAATCCCAGTTGTTCTAGGGCCTCTGTAAAAAGATGTCTTTGAGTGTGAGGAGATTGAGAAGCTGTCCAAAGAGTAAGTCTTCCCTCATGGTCTAGCTTACCAACTGAAGCGTGATTCTCGATCGCACAGTGTGCGTATCTTGGAACCACATAAGTTTCTTCGAAGATATGATCTGCATCTTTGAATCCATCTTCTAGGTCACCTTTTCTGATCTTTCTAAAGTGAGCGATATTTGTCTTGTTCTTTGGAAAGAACCAAGGAACGTGCTCGTAATTTTCAAGCTCGGGGTGAAGAAGTGAATCTTTTTCAGACTTTTGATCTTCAATATGCTCCGGATCTGTTCCGATCGCGTCTTCAACTTTAAGAACTGGCTTAAGAACACGATACTTGACATCAACGAGTTTTGCCGCTTTATAAGCCGTTTTCTCATCACGAGCAATTACTGCTGCTACTTGCTCACCAACAAAACGAACTTTGTCTTGAGCAAAGATGTAGCGGTCGTGCATGTAGAGACCGAAACGGTATGGGAACTCTTTACCAACAACAACTCTTACTACACCATCAAGTTTTTCTGCTTTTGATGTGTCAATTGAAAGAATTTCTGCGTGAGCATGTGGACTTTCAACTACCGCTGCGTAGAGTAGGTTAGGACCAAAATCAATGTCATCAGTAAAAGTCGCTGCGCCACTAACTTTTGCGCGACCATCTCTTCTTGGACTCGATTTACCAACGTATTTTAGATCGGCCATTTACTTACCCTCCTTCGCAGTCTTATCGATTGCATCGATAATTGGGGTGTAACCTGTACAACGACAAAGGTTACCTGCGATCCCTTCTTGAATCTCATGTTGAGTTGGATTTGGATACTTTTCAAGAAGCTCTGTGGCGGCCATGATCATACCTGGAGCACAGAAGCCACATTGGAATGCATTCATCTCAATCATGTTTTCTTGGAGTCTAGATAGCTTTCCATCTTTGCAGAGACCTTCTAGAGTTAGAATCTCAGATCCCTCTGCTTCTGTTGCAAGAATCATACAGCTTTTTACAGCGTTACCATTCATGATGATTGTACATGTCCCACAGTCACCACGGTTACAGCCAACTTTTACACTCTTCATTCCAGCAACATCTCTCAGTGAGTCTGCTAGAGTTTCGTTTGGTTCAAAGTTGAAAGTTCTTTTTTCACCATTTAGGATAAATGTTGTTTTCATTTCAGCCTCCTATACCAAACGCTCGAAGAATTCAGGGCCATTGCCCTCAAGTCTTTCAAGTGCCGCTTTGATCCCTCTCTCAAGCATTACTTTAACCATTAGGCGTCTGTAGTCTGCTGTTGAGCGAATATCAGAGATTGGCGAGATTTCAGAGTTAACAATATTTTTTGCTTCTTCAATTACTTCTGGAGTAATTTCTTTTCCATTGAGGAATGCTTCAGTCTTTACTCCTCTAATTGGAGTTGGTCCAACTGCCGCAAGACCAATTCTAAATGTCTTGTCAGGGTAAGCAAGAACTGCAACAGAAGATTGTGCCAGGTCTTCACCTTGGTAGCGCTGGTGTTTTAGATAAATTCCAGCGTGATCACTTTCAGGCGTAGTTACTTCGATCGAAGTTACAATCTCATTTGGTTTTACAACTGTTTTTCTAGGTCCTTTAAAGAACTTTCTGAGGTCTACTCTTCTTGTCCCTTTTGGTCCTTCGATCACAACAACTGTGTCGTATGCCATTAGTGGAGCTGCGCTGTCTGCACTTGGTACTGCTGTTACGATGTTACCTACCAATGTAGCACGATTTCTTGTTGCTCCTGAAGCAACTGTTGCAGAAGCTTCTGCAAGAATTGGAAACCATGTACATACGTCTTCGTTTTCAGTCATGTCTGTAAAAGTAACAAGGGCGCCAATTGTAAGAGTATTTCCAGAAACTTTTACAGATTTTAGCGCTTTAATATGCTTGATATCGATAACAGCTTTTGGTGCCTTTACTCCATCTTTTAGCATATTACAGAGATCCGTTCCTCCCGCGAGAATAACGCTTCCCTTTTTTGTTGAAAGAAGTTTTACCGCTTCTTTAACAGTACTTGGGCGGAAGTACTCGTATTCTGATAAGATTTGCATTCTATCCTCCAAGCTAAAAATGTGCGCGATAAACGCGCACATCTCTAGGGTGTTTGGGTCTAATTATCTTTCTTGTCCTGTCATTGCGACAATACGGCACATTGATGATTCAAGCTCGATTCCGCGAAGAACGTATGCTCCAATCCATGCTCTTGTACTTCCCATTTCATTGATTTGCCCACCAAGATTTTCTGCGTGAACAATTGTTTTAGGGAAGAGTTTAAGGTGCATTACTTGGTAGTACTCATCTTGTGGGAATAGTTCATCCCATTTCTTACCGTAAGTTTTTTCCATTAGTGCTTCTGCTTCGTCAAAGCGAGCAGGGTGCCACTGACGGATAATTGTATTCATTGGATGGTCAGCTGAACCACAGTCTACACCAATCCAGTTGATTTCCATGTCGATACACCATTTGTAGAACTCTGGTGATGGGCCAGGGTGCTTAACGAAGTAACGAATTTCATCAGCTTCAGCTTGGTCCCAACCATATCTGTTGTAACCTGTGTTGATAATTAGGATGTCACCTTTTTTAACTTCAACACGATCAGTGATCATTTTTGGAGTATAAAGAGAGTAGTCGCTACACTCGTCAGAAATATCAACAACAACACCTTCTCCTACCCATTCTTCAAGAGGAACATTACCAATTGAACGACCATTTGGGATGAAGTGAATTTCACCATCCATGTGTGTTCCAATATGGTTTGATGTAGTCATGATTTGACCGTTAGCTCCTTGTCCCATGTGAGCTCCAGCAAGTCTTTTGAAGTACTGAAGTCCAAGTGGCATATATGATGGCCATGGTGGAGTGTGAATAGATAGTCTTTGAGTGAGGTCAAACATCTTTGTTTTATTCATCAAATCTAAAAATTGTTTTGTTTCCATTAGTTCTCCTTTTGGGTTTTAAAACTAGGGTTAATTCAGTTTATTTTAATTTTTTTGCAAGTCCTTCATAGGCCTTCTTAAATGGATCCATTGGAGCATTAAGAACACCTGCACCAACTTGCCCTACGCCTGGTTCTTTGTGGGCCACACCAGTATTAATGAATGGAAGAGTATTCTTTTCGATTACTTTTCTCACATCAATGCCTGTTGGTGATCCTCTAAAGTTGAGGTAAGGGATTTGGTACATATTATTTTCTGCCATTGTGATCTCATACATTTGAAGCGTATAGTTCACAGCATCCTTTGAAGTCCCACCTACGAATTGTACAATCGCAGGGGATGCGGCCATGGCAAATCCACCAAGACCAGCTGTTTCTGTGATTGAGCTGTCTCCAATATCTGGGTTTGCATCTTCAATGGTGTAACCAGCAAAATAAAGGGCATCTGGAACTAGTGCCGCTCCTGTGAACCACTCTTTATCTGTTCCCGCCAATTGAACACCAAAGTCTGTTCCGTTTCTGGCCATAACAACACAAAGACTTGACCCTTCAACTCCTCTCGCAGCGTCAAGTGAACACTTGGCAACAGGCATTGAAAGATTGAGGAAGAAGTGGTCATTACCATTGATGAAATTTAGAACATCAGCAGCATTCTTTTTGTCCTCTTCTGTTTCAACAATCGCAGGTGCCAGCATTCTATAAAGAAGTGACGTTCCCGCTCTATTTCTATTGTGAACTTCGTCTCCCATATGAAGTGCTTGGGCGATCATATTTTTGAGATCGATTCTTCCAATTTTAGCGACTGCTTTTTTTAGAGTAGGGTAGAGTACATCTGCCATCCACTGAAGTCTTTCAATTACGTCTGGCCCATAAGCTCCATAGCGAAGTACTTTTCCTAGACCTTCGTTAAGAGTACAGTACGCTTTATTCCCGTGCTCTTCGTTTTCTAGAATCCATACTGGCATTGAAGGAGATACGATCCCGGCCATTGGTCCAACTGTGGAGTGCTCATGACATGGTGAAAATTCAATCTCACCACTTGCTGCAAGCTTTTCTGCTTCTTCAACATTTTTAGCTTTCCCTTCAAGCATTAGGGCACACATCACGCCACCCTTCATTGGTCCACACATTCTTTCCCATGTTACAGGTGGCCCCGAGTGAAGGATCATATTGTCTTTCATTCCAGGGATTACATTTTTAGCAATGTCGAGACCGATTAGCATTGGACGTGCTGCAAGTACTTTTGCAATCGCCTTCTTATTTGCTTCTTCGATCTTCGCAGCATTTGCTTTGAGGATCTTTGTTGCTTCAGGATCAACGTCAACAGGTGGTTTCCAGTCCACGTGAACCGCTTTTACATTCATATCATCAAGTGTCTCTTTAAATGACTGGAGACCAGTATTGATGACCTTTAGTTCTGATTCAAATAGGTCTTTCATCTTATTTCCCCATCTCTTTAATTAGTTTTAGTCCCATGATGCTCATATCTGCGTTTGAGTCACAAAGAAGAGCTCCAGCTTCTTTTAGGCCATCTCTAACAGTCGTTCTGTTTTGTGGATCTAGATCAGTTCCCGTAACAGTACAAACGATTGGAAGGTGTCTTCCCGCTGCTTTTGCAATTTCTTTTGCTTTAATAATATTTGGAACAACTTCAGAAAGAGGATCCATGTTTGATCCATATCCGATAACAATATCGAGAAGAATTGCCGCAGTTTCTGGATCATTTGCTTCTTCAATGATTCTTTTGTTACGAGTCGAGAAGTCAATCATTGGGTGTGGTTTCCCAACTGTGAATTCGTCTTCTCCAAGGTCAACAACAGTGTGCCCTTGGCTCTTCCAGATATCATTAAGTGACTTTGCTTTTCCTGCAGGAGCATTTGAGTAAACTTCATCGAGTTCTTCTGAAAGAATCAATTGAGTTTCACTACAGAATGTCCCACCGCTGTAGAGTGCTCTTAGGTATTTTTGCCCGGGAGCTAGTTTTTTAGCTTCTTCTGCTGCACATTTACAGTTTTCTCTACATCCCTGTCCTGCATTTGAACTTCCTGTAGAAAGTAGGGTTGCCTGCATTGCTGCTTCTTGGAGCGTTGAGTATTGAGTGATTCCGTACTTTTTAACAGATTCTGCATCTGCTCCAAGAAAGATCGAGATCACAGGTTTCTTTGAACCTTTAACTACTTCACCAATCTTTTCAAGCACTGACTCGTGTGGTGGCTTACTAACAAGAACGATAACTTTTGTAGCATCATCCTCAAGAAGGGCCTTGATCCCTTCAATCATCATAATCCCGCCAACATCTTTTTTTACATCACGTCCACCTGTACCAATCGCTTGTGAAACACCCGCGCCATAATTGTGGATCAATGAAGAGACTTCTTGAAGTCCAGTCCCTGATGCCGCAACAATACCGATATCACCGCGCTTTACAACGTTTGCAAAAGCAAGTGGTGCTCCATTGATGATCGCTGTACCACAATCTGGTCCCATGACAAGAAGACCTTTTGATTGAGCGTATTTTTTTAGCTCAATTTCATCTTCAAGTGAAACATTGTCTGAGAAAAGCATTACATGAAGACCACTTTCTAGTGCCTTCATCGCTTCATTCTTTGCATACTTTCCAGCAACTGAGATTAGTGAAAGGTTTGCTTCAGGAAGTTGCTTAAGTGCTCCTTCGAAACTTTTTGGAACAAAGTCATCTGAACTGTCGTCAGTTTTTCTCAACTCTGCAAGATAAGTGTCGATATTCCCAAGAACTTCATCTGCAATCGCTTCTGATTCTGCTTTCACGACAACAAGTAAGTCGGTATCGTTAGCTGTTTTGAATAAATCGAGAAGAAAGCCTGATGCATCAAGAATAGCTTTGTTTTCCCCTGTTCCCATAACTACTGACGAATCTTCAACACCTTCAATTGCATTGATTTTCTTCGCCACAATCATGAGTGACACGGAATCAAAGTATTCTCCTCCTTTGATTAGTCCTTTAGTAACCATGATGTTCTCCTTTTAAGTCCTAAGAGAATTCCTGCAATCAGGTCTGCTCCAGATGAGTGTCCAAAATTAATCAGTTCCTTTGTTCTTTGCTCCACATCGTTCGCGTTACCTATTGCGAGCAATAGGTTTTTTACTGGGGCCGTAAAGAAGCCCCGCGCAGCTAGATCGATATAGGTGTTAGAAAAAGGATTCCCACCGATAGCATGTTCTCTAATGACTTGTTTGATATTATGAAATTTATATTGTTCTTTACATTCAATGAGTGAAATTGCTGCCAGAAGGCCAGTAATGAAATCATCTCCACTGGGAGTTAATCCATTTCCGACACCTTTTAGTAGTTTTATTCCCTCAACTAGATTCCCTTGATCAAATAATTGATCAACACCAGCTTTAACTCTTTCTATTAGTGCCTTGTCAAATGCACCAGTGAAGTTCTTTTCGCGCTCGCTATTGAGTAGAAATACAAAGCTATGTTCTGGAGCTTCATCCATTGCAACCTTTGTACAAAGTTCTAGCTCGTAGCTTGAAGATTGTTCGAGCTCATTCTCTGAAAGAGACGACTGATATGAATTTGATAAGTAAGGGTAGGTGTGAATCTGAGACTTTGATATAAAGTCGATTCGATCATCGTATACGACAATCTCTTTTACATTTGCTGCCAGTTTTACAAGCTGGTCATCGGCGCAAATTGTCTTTGGGCCTGGGCCTACAGAGTTTTTTGCAACAGCGAGGAGACCAATTTTTTCAGATTCTGGGTAGAAGTTCACAACTCTTTCAAATGAAGAGTGTGAGAAGTACCTTCCTCTTTCTACTTGGTCCCCCACTGAATTAATCATAATGAAACTAGTCGTTCAATTCTTTTGCAGTCTCTTTAAGAAGTCCTGTAAGCATTTTGAACTCAGGAGTTCCGATTCTTTGTAGAAGGTAGAACATTACTGTTTCAAAGTTCATAACGACAGCGCCATTGTCTTTTGCAAGCTTCAGTCCATTTCTCCATTTCAGAGTTGTAGAAGATAGACATGCGTCAGCAATAACGATTGGCTTGTAGCCTTTTCTGATCAAGTCTAGTGTTGTTTGAAGAACACAGATATGAGTTTCAAGACCTGCAACAAGTGCAACTTTACGCTCTCCAAGACCGTCTAGGTCTTTGAGGAACTCGTCGCATCCAAGTGCGCTGAATGTGGCCTTGTCTTTAAACTCAGCTCCATTCCATTCTGCTAATACTTTGTTGTCTGTAAGTCCAAGACCTTTTCTGTAGTGGTCTGTTCCTACCATTGGGATTCCAAGCTCTTTGAACATCTTAACCATCATTAAGATGTTGGCCTGTGCTTGTTTAACATGTTTCTTTTTAATAAGCGGGAAGAATTTCTCTTGAAAATCGATCAAGGTGAAAAAACAGTTTTCCGGCTTAAGAGAATCAAAAATCATCGCTCTCTCCTTGAGTGTTATGCGGTATAATATTAGGTTTAATACTTATATTTTTTGGACATCATAATAGTAGATTAATATTCGCAAAAAGTTTAGCGATTAAATCTTTCCCAAGGTTTTCTTAAGGTTGTAAAAACAGGGAGTTATGCGTCATTTTAGGAGGCGCCGTGTCGCACTTATAGACCTATTGTCGTATCAAAACTTGTTGATTTGTCCCAGTATTCCCAAGCTCTCACAATATGTGTATGATATTGCATAGATTAACACCCTAAATTTACAAAATAAAATAGGAGCAAGCATGAACAAGCTTATTAGCGCGGAAGAAGCTGTTTCTCGAATTAATGATGGCGATCGCATCATGTTCGGAGGCTTCTTAGCATGTGGAGCTGCAGAAACTATTATCGACGCACTTGTTGAGCGTGGAACAAAGGATCTGCACGGAATTATCATCTGTACTGATTTCCCTGAAAAGGGGATTGGTAAACTTATCGGAAGAAAGAGACTTGCATCTCTTCAAACTTCTCACATCGGGACAAATCCTGATACTCAAGCTCAATTTAATGAGGGAACTCTTAAAATTGAATTCAATCCACAGGGAACGCTGATGGAAAGAGTTCGCGCTGCAGGAAGTGGGATTGGTGGTTTCCTCACTAAAACAGGTGTTGGAACTATGATTGAAGATGAGCGTATCTCTTATGAACTCAATGGAGAAAAGTTTATCCTTGAGACTCCAATCCAAGCTGACTACGCCCTTATTAAAGCGGCTAAGGCAGACAAATTTGGAAACCTTGTATTCAGTAAAACGGCGAGAAACTCTAATCCAATTATGGCGACAGCGGCGAAAGTTACTATCGTTGAAGCGGATGAGATTGTTGAAGTTGGAGAACTCGATTCAGAGTGTATTGTCACTTCAGGTGTTTTCGTCGATTACATCGTAAAGAGTGGAGGCAAGTAATGGATAAGAAAGAACAAGTTAGAATTATTGCTAGCCGAGTCGCTCAAGAACTAAAAGACGGCGATGTTATTAATCTTGGAATTGGTATTCCTACTCAGGTTGTTAATTATCTTCCTGAGGGGGTTCATGTAACTGTAACAAGTGAAAATGGAATCCTTGGAGTAGGTGGAGATCCAAAAGAAGGCGAAGAAGATTTTGATCTAATCAACGCTGGTGGTGGTTTCATTACAACGACTAAAGCTACAAGTTATGTTAGTTCATGTGATAGCTTCGGACTAATCCGTGGTGGACATCTTGATATGACAGTACTTGGAGCTCTTCAAGTTGCTGGTAACGGTGATATTGCAAACTGGATCATTCCAGGGAAACTCGTTCCTGGTATGGGCGGAGCGATGGATCTTTGTAATGGCGCAAAGAAAGTTGTGGCCTCAATGGTTCACTGTGATAAGAAAGGTAACTCAAAAATTCTTAGAGAGTGTACCCTTCCACTAACTGCTAAAAACGCAGTTAGCCTTATCATCACTGATATGGCGGTTATGGAGCCAACTGAGAAAGGTCTTATTCTACGTGAAGTTGCTTACTGGACTAACCAAGAAGAGGTTATCAAAGCAACAGAAGCTGAACTGATCATCGATGGTGAAGTTAAAACTTTCGGAAAATAAATAAGGTTCCAATACACTTTTGGATATGCAATGCACAAAGGAGTCCCGATGGGACTCCTTTTTTTGACGCATTCCTCTACCAAAAGTGTATTGGAACCTTTTAGATAATATCAAATAAAACGTTAAAGGCGTCGTTCCAGATCTCTTCCGACTCTTTCAACATATCTTCGAGATCGTTTTGGTATTCGTTGAATGATGGCGCACTTTCAATATCGGTCATAAGGTCATCAACTTCTTCTGTGAAGAGTTCAAGACGGTCCATCACATCTTCGTGCTCTTCATCTTCATCGATGAAACCTTCTCCAAGGTTTACACCCATAAGAAAATTTGAAATCTCTTCTTGGCGAATGGCCAGATGATAAATCAAATCTTCGGCGTCTTGCTCTGAAAGAACAGGGGAGAGCATTGGAAGTTCTTTACTCGTTAGTTGTTTGTCGAGATCGAGCCAGAGATCTTTAATCAGTAAAAATAATCTTTCACTGTCTTCAAGAGATACAGGACCTTCAGAAAATAATGTCATCAGTTGTTGATGAACATCTTCTGGAGACTTTGGTTCCATCCCAATAAGGTTGCCAAGGATATACGAGCGTACTCCATAAGATGAGACTCCAATTCCT
This sequence comes from Bacteriovoracaceae bacterium, assembly GCA_965140515.1. Taxonomy (GTDB): domain Bacteria; phylum Bdellovibrionota; class Bacteriovoracia; order Bacteriovoracales; family Bacteriovoracaceae; genus JAGLCH01. Next base: position 1,388,845 of record OZ223251.1, read on the forward strand.
GCGCTATCTAGAAACTCTTGGTATTTCTGGTCTAATACAAACTGTTCCATATATTCTCCTAATCAATTACGATTTCTTGTGCTGTTGGTCTCATTGTATAGTTAGATCCCATAACTCGTCCATAGGCTCCTGCTGTTCCGATAATCAGAACATCTCCACAGCTAGTTGCTACGGGTAGCTTTCTTCCATGTCCCAAAACATCTCCACTTTCGCAGATTGGCCCGACCACATTTGCAATGAGGTTATTGTTGTCTTCAAGTCTACTTAAGTTTTTTATCTCATGATGAGACCCATAGAGGGCAGGTCTAATCAGTGAGTTCATCCCAGCATTGGTTCCGATGTAGTGAACATGACCTTTTTTCTTCACTTGAGTAACTTTTGAAATAAGAACCCCCGCTTCCGCTACGAAGTATCGTCCAGGTTCCATCCATAATTCTAATCCAAGGTTTTGATTCGTAAAAGAATTTAAGGATTCATTGACTGCTTCTAGGTCGAGTCGGTTTTGTCCGATCTTTTCAGGGATTCCAAGTCCACCACCCAAATCAATGACTTTAACATTTGGAAATTTCGGTAGGATTGAAAAGAGATAGTTGGCCACCTTACTCCAAGCTTCGGATGTTAAGATTCCACTTCCCGAGTGAGCGTGTAGACCTACAATTTTGGCATCGGCTTTATTTACTAGCGAGATGAGATTTTCTATTTCATTAGCTGGAACACCAAATTTCGACTCATTTCCTGCAGTGTGAACATACTGGTGATGACCTTTTCCAATACCTGTATCAATTCTTACAAAGAATTGTTTTCCTTGAAACGCCTCTGGCCAGGTTTCAAGAGGGTAAGTGCTATCGAGCGTTACGTTTACTCCGTATTCAAAAGCTTTGATGTACTCAATTCTCGGAGAAAAGTTTGGCGTGAATAATATTCTATTTGGTGAAATATTTGGGAAGGTTTTAAGAACGTGCTCAACCTCTTGGATTGATACACACTCGAAACCGTGTCCTTCTGATTCGATCACTCTTAAAATATCTGCATTATTGTTTGCTTTGATCGCAAATAAAACTCTACTGACGTTTTTTAGAAGTTTGAGGTTTTTTGCTTTTTCTCTAATTGTTGGGAGGTCGTAGACATAGCAGGCGCCTTCTGCGCTATTGGCAATTTCAATAAGCTGCTCTCTTTTTTTCTTCCACCAAAAATCGTAGCGGCCATCGTCTTCATTCTCATCGATGGCGAGTTCATTCAAGCTCGGTCCAAAGAGAGGATTAAACTTATCCCCCTTAAATAGGTTCTCATGTAGTCCTTTTAGAACTCGTTTTGATTGCTCTGTATCAACAACAATACCAAAGTTGATATCGCTTGAGGAGTGAGACAGCATATAGATTTTTTGTTCAATGAAAAGTTCAAAGATTGGAGCAACTTTGTGGAGAGTACTTTTTATCCTATTCCCAATCAGTGAAAGAATGGTTTTTCCTGTTTGGATGGTCACTTCCCCGTGTTCTTGAAGACGAGACTCTAGTTGCTTTAATAGGGTTGCATCAATCGAGTTTTGACCTTTGTCCAGAGTGACAGTGATATTGTTCTCAGATGTCGATACTTGATCTACCGAAAGATTGTACTCTTTAAAAATTGCAAAGAAGTCCGCAAGGAATCCCACTTGGTGCCACATTCCTGATGTTGTTAACGACACCAGAGTGATGTCTCCCTTTAATGAGATTGCTTTAACCGTTGGAGCATCGGTATCTGCACGGTTTGATATAACGGTTCCATCATTCTCCGGATAGTCGCTTGATGTGATATGAACCGGAATATTTTTAGTTTGTGCAGTTCTAATCAATTTTAGGGGAATAGGGCTAATTCCTGATGCCACAATTTCGCAGGCCTCATTATAATCTAGTGATTTAAGTTGAAGAGCATTGGGAATTTCTTTTGGGTCTGCTGAAAAAATACCTGGAAGTTTTGTTTGAACTTCAACTTTACTTATTGATTCATTTGAAAGTTTTTGAAGAGCGCTTTCAAGATCATTTTGTACGAAATTTTCAGCGTCAAATTTAAGAGTCGACATATTCTGGTTCCATCATGAGTTTCTATTTCTATTATTATAGTCTCATGTGAAACCAGAAAAAAGGGAAGAATTATGGGAGTATCTCTGAAATATGAGTAATATTCATATATCCACTCAATGAGTCTGGATTTTTCTCATTCTCATCATATGAGGCCATTCCATAGCATCTGTTTTTGCGATCGAAGGTAAAGGCCCTTTCTTTCCCTTGATTGACAATAAGACCAACAAGCTTTCCTGTTTCTGCACTAAACACAGGCCCACCAGAGTTTCCTTTAACTACATCAAGGGTGTTAGTTGTATACATCTCGGTGAGATTTTCGACAACTTCCCCATTCCTTATGATTTTTTTGCTTAGTCCAAAAGGATGTCCGATAATTGTTAGAGGGGTTCCTGGACCTTGTATTGAGTCATCAATTTCAGCAGGTTTAACTCCAATAACCGCTTTTTCAAGACGAATAACTGCAATATCTTGATAGCCAGAAAAATCCATTATATCTGGACCTAGCGGAGATAGTCCAAGCCTCTTTCTTTCTTCATTGAAGAGCTTTCTTCCCTCTGAGTAATCCCATTTAATTATAGAGTCTTTCTTTAAAACTACTTCTTTGGCGCGATAAATCTTGTTCTGGTCAATATTGTTCGAATCAGTGTAGTTAAATACCCAAGCATATTCTGAAATTTCGCCGGCCCATAAGCAGTGTGCAGCTGTTGCGATTAAATCAGGAGCAACTAGTACCCCAGAACAAGTTCCAATTGCTTCCTCTTCTGCGAATTTCAAATTTGGGCAAAGGGTCTTGCCATGATTTGGAGTCTTAAAGATTTCCCAAATCTTTTCGGAGAGAGTCGTCTGTTGAATTCCGTTAATTGTATCTTCGAGAGTCGAAATGTGAATCATGGCCGCTACTGGCCTAGACATTTCTTGTTCAAGGAGAGTTGAGGAATCATCACTGTAGGATGCCATGTCATTTTCACCAAAGACAACGGCGCTAGCAGATGACATTATTGATAGGCAAGATATTGAAATCAATAGTTTTTTTATCAAGCAATCCCCCTGGATTCTGTTTGGCGAGTATAAAATATATCACAACTACTGCGATGCGTCACTTGATGTGAAAAGATTACAACTCCTTAGTATTATTCCATTGGCCAAGCCATTTTGTGCTATTTTAGGCCCATGTTTAGGAAAGTCATCGCCATATTTATCGCGCTTTTGAGCTTGCAATCATTTGCTGGAACTACTAGCTATCGAAAGCTTGTTTCAGCAACTATTAAAACTAAGGTTCCAATTTTCAGAAAATGTTACCAAAAAGCTTTGGATGAAAATGGGCATATTAGGGGAAAAACGATCAATTTTATAATTAAGATTGATCCCCAAGGGTATCTTTCGCAAATTCATGTAGAGAATTCTTACCATATGGGTGTATTACGCTGCGTGAATAGTAATTTGGCCGGACTTCGTTTTAGTCCGCCGCCTAATAAAAAGCCTTTTGTACTAAAGGTGCCAATGAGATTTAAAATTAACTATTATTAGTGGAGAATATAAATGGAGTGTCTTAAAGAAAAGAATATGGAGCGATGTAGTTGTAGCTATCCCGGATGCGAAAGAAAGGGAATTTGCTGTGAATGTCTCCATTATCATTTAAAGAAAAAGGCGCTTCCAGCTTGCTGCTTTCCAGAAGAAGCAGAGAAATCATATGATAGAAGTTTTGAGGCCTTTGCCAAGGCCTGGAATTTGGGGAGGGATAAATGAAGAAGTTAATTGTTGTCTTGGTTGCATTGGCCAGCTTTTCAGCTAGTGCCGCGAATTGGAAATGTTCAATTCAAAATGTGTGTTCACCAATACTTTCACCATTTCTGGTAAATGTTGATAAGAGCTTTATTGAGTTTCCAGAACTTGGTGGAGACCATGCTATTGAAAATAGCGGACAAAATGCTGATACTCTTTTCTTTGAATTTGATGTGGGATCAGTTGAAATTGTTCTAGATGATGGGATCGTCAATAACTCACCAATGGGTGGACAACTATCATTTGAAGGGGATACCTTTGATATCCTCTGTAAGATGGATCTATAAATTATGATTTTCGTTTCTTTATAATTTCAGTAGGACTGTAGAGCTGAAGGTTTAAGTGACAAATCTTCTCTCTCGTCCTTTTTTTTCGGCATTCATGCGCCATCATTGTGATCTCATAAAAGGTGCTCTGAAGCTTTTTAATAATTTGCTGATGACACTCCTCTGATACGACTAAATCCTGACTGCTATAAATATTATTATCTAGAATATCTTCGCCGCTTAGTAGACCTTCAATTCCGAGTTGGTGGAAATTACTGACGATTTGATACTTCTCTTGTCTCGAGCACTGTACTAAGCTGAAATTGACAGGTGTATAGTGATCATTTTCAAAAATAATGAAACCTTCATCCATCAGACGCTTTATAATCTCTTCTTCACGTTTTAGTGAGACTCCAAGTTTCTCTGCGATATATCCACTTTTGTGACTAGGAAATGCAATATATTCATTGAGCGTAAACAGCTTCATTGCGATAGAGTAGCTAATATCTTCAACCGCTAGATCCTTATACCTTTTAGATAGCGTAGTCTCCTCAACTAACTCCGTAATTTCATCGAGGCGGTTACCAACAAGTAGCTCAACAAAGACATTGATGCGAGTAGGGTAGGTCTTATCGATCATTTGGAGAATTTCTGAAAGACGTGCATCAGCTCCGTTTAATATTCTTCGAAGGCGGTTTGATTGCAGCCCAATATCCTTTGCTGCACCCGCAATAGAACGGTCTGCCATTAGGAACTCTGCGATTTGAACAGAATCAGTACAGTCCTTTTTCATATGGATTGTTTCTTTAATCGCTTTTGCCAACTGTATTCCCAGAAGATCAGCAAAAGGAACAAATTCGTTCCAGTTAATTTCTCTTGTTCCTCGAACCCACTTGCCAACTTTATCGTATGAATGACCCATCTTCTCACTTAGCTCTAAGTAAGAATGTTTTCCTCGGGCAACATCTATAATTTGTTTGGCAAGATTCTTATAGTTCATATTATGGGGCAAGTGTCCAGAGTAGCTTCCAATAACCTTTTTCTACTCTTTCTAGGCATACTACTTCAGGAGCATTGAAAATATGAGTAGAATCTCCTGTTGTTAAGTATTCGATCATCAGACTCATGTATGGCATATGTCCAACAAGCATTAGGTCGTGATCGTAGCTTTCTATCATATCTCCCCATTTCTTAACTGAATCATTAGGGCGCAGCATTTCTTTTTGAGTTAAGTCAGTAATGTCTAGCTGATCTGCAATATGTGTCGCTGTTTCCATTGCGCGCATGATTCCACTGTGAAAAATGGCCTGAGGTTTTACTCCTCTCTCTTTTAGTAGACGTCCAAGCTCTTTGGCATCTCTATTACCTTTTTCTGAAAGATGCTTGTCTGGATCGACATCAGGGGAATTTGGTTCGCCATGACGAACGAGATATAACTTCATATTTTCTCCTTACCATTTTCGTTTCGGTGCATTTAACAGAATATTTGAGTATTTAAGCAACTCTTTTACTCGTTCTTTAACTTTTTAGTGGTCAATTTTTCATATTCTCTTTAAAGATTTAAGTTGCGGAACTCTCTACCGAAAAAGAAGTTCAACGTTATTTATGGAGTAGAAAATGAAAACATTGAAGTTTATAGCTGCACTCTGCGTGCTCAGTATGGGAAGTGAGCTTTTAGCACAACAACTTGATCCTGATACTAAAAAAGATATCCTTGAAGTTATGGAGCAGAACAAAGATGCCAAGGCCAAGCGGCGTTGGGTTGGAAACTCTGGCCTTTACGCAGAATATGAAGAATCAAAGAGCGGCTCTGGTGAGTACAGTCCATACTTATCAGGAAACTTTAGGCGATCTCAGTCAATGTTTAGTTTTGAATACGATCTTTATAAAACCTACAATAATAAGAATGATAATTACGAGCGTACCATGCTTCAAATTGGTGCCAGATATGAATATGAGACCAATGCTCCATATGAGTTTGGTGTGGCACTGGCCTATCGCGATGAGATGGTTGTTTCAAGTAATTCGGGGAGTACCACGGGACAAAATATTCATGGCTATCGTCCAAATTTTACCGGATCATACAGCTTTGGAGATATGGTTTCTGTTTATGCTGATCTTCTCTTTAATTTTGAGCGCCGTGCTCAGCATGGAAGCGGCGATGTTGTTGAATACAATGATTATGAGCATGAGCTTTTGGGTGGTATTTCTTTTAAGCTATCAAAGACTCATCAGTTTAACCTTGAGTATCTTCACTACATTGAAGACATTGTTGGAACAGAGAGAAGTACCCTCAGTCAGGCCAGATTTTCTTACACTTATAATTTTGAGAATGGGCTGTCATTGACTCCATACTATCGCAATGAGTTTGATTACAAGTATGAGGAGTATACCGGTAAATATGAAAAGTCTCATACTCAAGATGGACTGCGTACCTATTACGGACTCAAATTCAAATATCCTGTGAATAATAGAGTTACTGTTTTAGGTAATTACTATTATCGCGATGAGGAATGGGAAACTTTCTCAACTGGCAAAAAAGTAAATAACTACAAGCATTACGGAATGTTTGGATTTAACTACAACTACTAGTCTCTGAGTTCAAACACCGCTAAACACTCCATATGATTTGTTAATGGAAACATATCGTATGGAGTGATTTCTTTTAGCTCAAAAGTATCTTTCAAATCTTCATAATCCCGCTTCAAGCTTTCTGGATTGCAACTTGAGTAGATAAAAACCTTGGGTGCGATCTCTTTAATCTTTTCAATTATTTCTTTATTGAGTCCTCTTCTTGGTGGATTGGTAATGAGGGCATCAAAGTGTGTCGTATTATTTTGAATAAAAGTGGTGGCATCTTCTGCAATAAATGTGGCGTTTCCTTCAAGTGATTCAGCCGATTTCTTGGCGCATTCGATTGCCTCTTTTGATAATTCTACTCCTACGACATTCCTATCTTTACTTGAAGTGAAAATTGCAAATGCTCCGACCCCGCAGAAAAGATCAAGTACATTTTTGGAGTCGTAGCTATTAATCACTTCAGACGCTTTACTGTAGAGTTTTGTCGCCACATGGGAGGTTACTTGGAAAAAACTTTTCGGCGCTAGGAATAGTGTCTTTTCTCCTAAATCTGTTTTAACCATTTTTGATTCAGAAAGAATGATTTCATCGTTTCCTTCCATGATTGCTTGATGAATTGGCTGAATATTAACGGAAACGATCTTAATATTAGGGAAGACATTCTTTAGATCTTGTTCATAAAAGATTCGAATGCGATCAAGTGATTCTTTCGATCTGAGAACAAAGCGAAGAATGATTTCTCCTGTTTGTTCTGACTTATAAAGAATGAGGTATTTGAGCTCTCCTTTTTTATCTTTGATCGAGTAGGGGATGAGGTTGTACTTTTTTATTCTACTTTTAATGTATTGAAGAATTTTATTCATCTCTTCTAGATGAAGTGGGCATTCTAGAATTTCTTTTATTGTTCCATCACTTTTTGTCGCGCCTAGAATTGGGAGATCAACAGTTCCGCCAACTGAGATCTTTGCTTTATTTCTCGATTCCACAATATAATCGCAGCCCACAGGAGGAAGAATAATCTTTTCATCAAACAATTCTTTTAGCTTTTCCATTTTCTCTAAAAGTGTTTGTTCATAACTATCGCAGTTCAATAGGGAGCAAGAGTTACATTCTTTTTTTGTGGCGTGTTTACAGTTTAAAATCATGCTTTAACCGAATCTTTTTTATTATCTCATCAAGAGAATTCCCAAATGGGAGCTCGAAATAGTGAGATAGATCGTGGAGGAAGTTGTTGTAACTTTTTCCTCCATCAATTAATTGCTTCATTGAAAGTGCCCCATCTGACTTGGAGAGTTTTTTGCCTTCTGCATCTTGTAAGAGGGCGTGATGAATAAATTTAATATCCTCAAACTCATCACGCTTGAGAAGTTTGGCAATATACTTTTGTAATGAGGTCGAACTCAATAGGTCTTCACCTCTTACTATGGTATTGATGTTATTTCTTAAATCATCAATTACACTTACAAGGTTATAGGCGGGAAGGTCATCTTTTCGCCAAATAACAGGATGACCCATTTTTGCGAAACATTCTTCTGACTCAGGGATTTCTAGCCTTAGGGATGTCTCATCTTGAACATATTCAATATTGGCATTTTTACATGCCCCTCGATAGAGGCCATCGAGATACTTTTCTTTTATGGTCTTGCGTGAGCATTTGCAGTGGTAGGTGTGTGAAAATAATTGCTCAACGGCCGATCGGTATTCATCTATCCTCTTAAGCTGTGAGTGATTTTTGTAAAAGTCATCGGGAGAATTTGGACCATAGTCCCATTCGATTTTAAGCCAATCTAGAGTTCTAAAGATATCTTCAATGAATTCTGGGCGAGTGCGAGTGGCGTCGATGTCATCAATTCTTAAGTGGAGGTCCCCCCCATTGGAGCGTGCTAGAAGATAAGTAAATGTAAAATTAAACGCATTCCCCAAGTGGAGGAATCCGCTAGGAGTTGGTGCTATCCTTGATATTATTTTACGATCCGATTGCATCTTTGATCTGCTGAACAGCATCACTCCAAGCTTCTATTGGATTGTGCTTATTGAAGTGAATAAAGGTTCCGGGAAAGGTTTTCCATCGATGATAATCATCAATCAGAAAATCACCTTTCAGTAGCGCTTTATCACATGTAATAAAAATCTTTTTAAGTAGGGATGGAAAGTGTTCTTCTATCCACTCAAACTTTTCAGTGGCAGAGTATAGGTTTTTAGTAGTTATTTTGGTGGCAATGAAAACTTCAACTCCAGGAAGAGACTCCAGTTCATCAATTGCTTTAATCGCTCCCGGCATTACTTCTAAGTTTCTGAAGAAATCTTTTTCGAGCATTTCAGGTGGCAATCCTTTTCCCGGCTCTCTTGGAGATTTCAGTGCTTTATCGAAGTTTGCGAGAACTCCATCCATATCTACATATACAATCATTTTTTCTCACAGATTAATTGAGCCGAAGATTTCTTTTGCTCTTTCCGAAATTTTACTATTAAGCATCTTATCAGTGTAAACCGAGTTTTTCTTGATACTCTTCGCGGCGACCTGCATCTCTTCTGATTGAATTTCTTGCTTCGGGCGCTCTGATTTCTTAAATGCTTTTCTTTCGATTCGTTTTGTTACTGATTCACGAGATTTAATCCTATCCACCAGGTCTTCTTCTCGTTCAAAATCTTGCCAAGGAGTTGTGGTAGAGGCCTTTTTTTCATCTCTTAGGTCTAATTTGTAAAAATCAGCATTTCTTTTATAATTTTTCTTTACAGTATTTAGATCGAGGGCCACATGTACTCCTTTACAACTTTGTCCTCAATTTGATTATAACCCATACTTAAAACTTTTCAAATAAACTGGAATTAATTTGTCGGATAAGGATTTTATATGAATAAGATTGAATACATTGAAGGTGAGATTCCAAAATTAAAGGCCCTAATTGATCTCTACAATTCTGTTAAGTGGACAAATTACACTCAAAATCCATCTAGTCTAGAAGTTGCTGTGAGAAACTCTACCTATATTGCAGCTGCGTACTATAATGATGAATTGATCGGACTTGTTCGTTCAATTTCAGATGATGTTTCGATTCATTATCTTCAAGACATTTTAGTTCATCCAAATTTTCAAAAAAAAGGGATTGGGAGAACTCTTGTGAAGATGGCCTTAAAGAGGTTTGAAGATGTGCGTTCCCATATGCTTTTAACCGATGATGAAGAGAAACAAATCGCGTTTTATAAGTCGATGGGATATTCAAATACCAGAGAGATCACACGATTCCCCCTTAACGCCTTTGTCAAGATGAAGGGAATTGATCTCGATTGATGTTCATTGCCTCCCATAAACTAATGAGCTAAACTTAAATCATATTATTTACGTACTTTTAGGAGAGAAGTGTGGAAGAAAAACCAGGCCTTTGGCAGGCATTGATGAATAAAAGAATGCTTATCTGTATTACCAACGGATTTACTGCAGGTTTGCCGCTGTATTTCTTGTTGCAACTAATTCCAGCGTGGCTGAGAAGCGAAGGTGTTGACCTCAAAACCATCGGTTTCTTTGCTCTCGTCTTTCTCCCGTTCTCATTTAAATATCTATGGGCCCCACTATTGGACCGTTACGTTCCCCCATTTTTGGGACGTCGCCGTGGTTGGATGCTTGTCACTCAGATAGCTGTCTTCTTCTTCATGATCAGTCTTGCTGTCTTAAATCCAAAGATGAATATCGATCTTATCCTTTATGTCGGTTTGGCGATTGGATTCTTTTCGGCCAGTCAGGATATTGTTCTCGATGCTTATAGAAGAGAATTGCTTCCAGATAGTGAGCTAGGGCTTGGAAACTCATTTTATGCCAATGCATACCGAGTTGCTGGATTTATTCCTGGAGGGCTTGGACTAATCCTTGCCGACTACGTTCCATGGCCTATTGTATTCTTTATCACCGCTTCATTTATGGCAGTGGGGATTATCAGTACACTCGTAATTAAAGAAGCTGCTGGTGGAGTTGAAGCACCAAAAACTTTAAAGGAAGCTGTTGTTGATCCATTCAAAGAATTCTTCCTAAGAGACGGATTTAAGTCTGGGATGCTCGTTCTTCTTTTTATCTTCTTTTATAAATTTGGTGATACCGTTGCCACTGCTCTTATAACTCCATTCTATATGGATGTTGGCTTTTCAATGACTGTTATTGGTACCGTCGCTAAGGTTGTTGGTCTTTGGTCAATGATTGTTGGTGGATTCATCGGTGGCCTTTTAATGTACAAAACTGGGATCAACAAAGCATTGTGGATTTTTGGTGTTGTTCAAATGGCATCGATCCTTGGATTTGCGGCCCTTAATGAAATTGGACCAAGTATCTGGGCCCTTGGCGTTGTGGTTGCATTCGAATACTTAGGAGTCGGTCTTGGTTCTGCTGCTCTTATGGCGTACATTGCAAAAAGTACCAATAAGAAGTTCACGGGAACTCAGTTAGCACTTTTAACATCTCTTTTTGCAATTCCAAAGTCTTTCTCAGGTCTTTTGGCCGGTATTTTGGTTGAAGGGGTAAAGGAATCTGATGGCCTTTTCTACACTCTATTTGGGAGTATGGCAGGCGTTGGCTATACTAACTTCTTTTATATTTGTACGGCGCTAGCAATTCCTGGGATGCTACTACTTTTATGGGTTGCCCCATGGAAAGAGACTGGTTACAAGGAAGAGAAAGTCACAGAAACAATTCCAGAGCCTTTAGAGGCGATTGAATAAAAAAAGGCCCCGACATGATGATCGGGGCTTTTTTTTAATTATTTAATTTCAAAAGTCACAGTCACATTTACGCTTATATCAGATTCACCACCTTTGATCTCTGCTGGAGCTGGAGCTGATCGAACTGACTTTTCCATGGCATACATTGGCCTTGGACTTGGGATTGAGCTAAAGCTTGGAGTTCCCTCAATCATCCTAAGAACTTTTCCTCGTTTTTCTTTAAGCGTTCCTAACATTCTGTCTGCTTTTGTTTTGGCATCGATTGTTGCACTGGCCAGACCTTTACGGTAGATCTCTCTTTTGGTGTCCTCATCTACGAAGGTTTGAAGGGAACCGATCTTTGTGATCCCCACTTTTTGGGCCTTTTGGATAACTTCTCCAATTCTGCTGATTTCTGAAGTTATTACTCTGAGTCCAATTGATGCTTGATGCCCTTCAAATATTCTTTTCCCTTTTTCCCAGCGATATTTTTCCCCTAGATGATAATTGTTTGTTTCCATCTTCATCTTTTTGAGCTTAAGGCGCTTGATCTCTTGAAGGAGTGTATTGTAGATGCGGTCAGTTGTGGCTGTGGCCTTCTTGGCATTGTTATCTAAGGTATAGACTGTGAGTAAAATACTTCCACGGTCATCTTTTATTTTTGCTTTCCATTCACCTGTTACTTGAATTGAGCGATCAGCTGCAAAGATTGAAGTAAAGAAGATGAGTGTTACTAATGTAATTATTTTTTTCATCTGGTGCTCCTTTGATCAAATTGTAACTTGAATGACTTTCTCAGAAAATGATAAAGTTTTTAGATAAATGTTTTTATCTTATTTTGAGGAGTTGCAATGACATTTTCCACCGTTAATCCAAGAACTGGTGAAAAGATAGCTGAGTATTCTTATCAAGAATTTGACCATGTTTTAGCAAAGATTGAACTGGCCAATAGTGTCTATTCCGATTGGAAAAGAACTTCATTGAGCAAAAGAAAGGAACTCATTTATAAGCTTGGGGAAATGCTCGTTAATAACTGTGAGGAGTATGCAGATCTTATAGCTCTTGAAATGGGAAAGCATCACGCAGAAGCGGTAGGTGAGGTTAAGAAGTGTGGACTTCTGGCCAAGGTAACCGCTGATAAAATTGAAGAGTGGCTAGCACACGACGACGTAAAAGTTGATGGCCTTAAGCATCAGATTCGCTTTGAGCCTATTGGGATTACCTTCTCAATTATGCCGTGGAATTTTCCTTTTTGGCAGGTTCTAAGAGCGGCCATCCCTACTGTCCTTGCTGGGAATGTCACTATTTTAAAGCATGCGGAGAGTACAACTGGATGTGGTCTTTTGATTCAAAGAATCTTTGAAGAGGGCGGTTTTCCAAAGGGGATTTTTCAAGCAATTGTTACAACTCATGAGATTGCTGAGAAGGTAATCGCTCATCCTCTGATCCGCGCTGTTTCTTTCACAGGAAGTGCAAGAGGTGGAAGCGCTGTAGCTGCTGCTGCTGGAAAGTATTTAAAGAAATGTATTTTAGAGCTCGGTGGCTCTGACCCGTTTATTGTTTTACCTGATGCTGATCTTGAAAAGGCGGCTAAGGGGGCAGTGCTTGGACGATTCATGAACGCAGGTCAAGTTTGCATCTCTTCAAAACGATTTATTGTTCACAAAGATGTGGCAGAAAAGTTTATTTCACTTTTTGTGGAAGAGGCGAAGAAGATTGATATCGCTCCACTTGTGAATGAATCTGCTGTTATAAGTATTGAAAGACAAGTTGAAGATGCCAAAGTAAAGGGAGCAACTATTCTTTGTGGAGGATCAAGGAGAGAGGGGGCCGGGAATTTCTTTGAACCTACTATTATCACCGATGTTACATCAGATATGGCCGTTTTAAGAGAAGAAGTTTTTGGGCCGGTGGCCCCAATCATTATTGTGAATTCTATTGAAGAGGCGATTGCAATTGCTAATGATACTGAATTTGGACTGGGCGGTTCTGTTTGGGGAACTGATCTCGATCAGGCCACAAAAGTTGCTGAGCAAATCGAGTGTGGCGCAGTCTTTGTGAATTCAATCGTAAAGAGTGATCCCTTGATGCCATTTGGTGGAGTAAAAAACTCAGGTTTTGGAGTTGAGCTCGCCAAGTACGGACTCTACGAAACACTGAACGTAAAGGGTTACAATATTTATTAGTCCTAGTAACTAAAATGAGTGTTTTATGTCACCAACCTGACTTTAATCACCCCATTTTGCCAATTACACTTTATGAGTAGATACAGACCTAAGGAGGGGAGATGTTAAAGAAACTACTACTATTATCAATGTTCGTAATGATTTGCTTTAAGGCATTTGGTGCCACTCAACTGGTCTTAGATATCACTGGTGACCGCAAGGTTTCTCCCGAAAATAAGCTGACAAAACTACTCGTCGATGTTGATGAGTCAGGTGATGTAAATAAAGTTATTTATCAAGTTCTTATGCCAAACGGAACTGAAGATGACAGAAAAGAATTCGACCCAAGAGATCACGAAGGTTCATTCGTTGTTCTTGTTAATGAGTCGGGAAGAGATGTTGTGAAGCTTTGGGTTGACACATTTGCTCGTCATAATGGTGGTAACTTTAAACTTGATTACCTCGTAAGTGGTGTTAGCGGAAAGCGTGGTTCAATGCCAATCGAACTTGCCTACGATGGTGAAAAGTGGGAACTACTCGATGCTAAAACAAATAAAGTTTTGAAATCCCTTCACTTCGTTGGAAATACATTTTTTGGTAAGCTTGTTGGAATCAAAAGTATTCAAAAGCATTACTAAGCGAGATATCTTTTTTTGCGAAATTGGGCCAAAGCATATGCTTTGGCCTTTTTGTATCTGAAACCGTAGTAGAACAATCGTTTTTGGGAAGATATTTCCACTGCTTAAGTTTTCACCTATTAAATTTATTCACCCTCTTTTTATCACCGATAATCGTATTGGAATACTATGAGGTGAATTATGAAAAAACTCGGGATTTTACTGATTATTTACATCCTGTTTACTGCAACAGAGGCGATCTCTGCTCCAAAGGGAGTCGCTAAGGTTTTAAAATTTAGAGGAGATATCTCTTTCGAGGTGCCTTCTACTGGCGAGAAGGGAAAATTGAAAGAAGATCTATGGCTTCCTGAATCTGCTGTTGTTACTTCTGGTGCAAAGAGTTTTGCAAAGATTATCTTCATCGATAAGAGTAGACTGACTGTTGGTCCATCAAGTCAGGTTGTCATTAAAAAGTTTGATACAAAAGCTGCAGGTGTGATCAATCTGCTTAAAGGTAAAATTCGTTCTCAAGTAACCAAGAACTACATGGACATGAAGGATAAAGGGAAGAGTAAGCTCTTTATCACTACCAAGAATGCGGCCATGGGAGTTCGTGGAACTGATTTTCAAGTTAACTTCGATGCTGTAAATCACACTACAGACTTGATTACTTATTCTGGGGCGGTTGCTTTTAATCGTTACAGCAATGGGGCTCCAGAGAGACAGACTAGAAACTTTTTGGAGAGTACTGTTTCAAGCAAGAACGCAGTTATGGTAACCAAGGGAACTTTTTCTCGTGTTTCTGAACAGGAAGATCGCCCAACCAAAGCGTACAAGCTTAAAGCGGTACATACGAGAAAACTTAAAAAGAATGAAAACCTTCAAGACTTTGATGAAGGGGAGAAAAAGCGTGAAGTGATTCCGCCAGGGGTGACTTCAAGAGAGATGAATAATGATGGGGGAGATCTCGCTCAGACTATGACTGTGTTGGTTGATAGGCCTGCTGTCTTAGAAGTCAACCCTGATAAGCCTGTTAGTGAGCCGGTGCCAATTCCGCTTCCATTGCCATCAGAACCTATAAATGAGCCAATTGCTTCAATTAATGTTTTGATTATGCCACCACCTCCACCACCACCTGCAGAGATACCACAACCAAAACCACCAGAGCTACCAAGCCTTGGGACTGTGAAGATACTTATCAATTTGATATAGGAAAAGATATTTATGAAATTGTTGATTGTAATCCTATCACTTCTTCTTTCGACTATCGTCTTCGCTATTGATGAAGAGAAGATCATCAATAGTGCCTACGTCGCTTATCAGAAAGAGGCCTACGATGAAGTATTAGATATTCTTGGTCCTGTTCAATTTGAGGGGAGACCTGAAATGGCGCTTAAGGCCTATATGATGGCCTTAAGTTACAATCGGGTAGAAGAGTTTTCAAATGCTCTTCAAAGTTTTAAAACTGCGATGTCTTTTGGGGCCAAGCAACAGGATATTCATTACGAAATGGGGCAAGCTCTCTACGCCATGAATGAACTGAAGCATGCCAAAAAAGAGTTTATCGATTCTTATAATCTCGGTTTTAAAAAGGTTCCATCCCTTTATTACTTGGGACACATCTCCCAGCTTCTAGATGAAGGGAAGCAAGCAAAGCGCTACTTTTTAGAGATTGCAAAAAATAAGAAGGCCGATAAAAATTTAAGACAGATTGCGACTTTTCAATTGGCAGAAGTTATCTTTGAAAAATTTAAAGATTCAAATTATCTGATAAAAAATGTAGTACGTCGTTATATTCTTCCACTTCTTAATGAAGCGATTGAGGTTGATTCAAAATCTGAATTGGCCGATGAAATCAGAGAGAGAAAAAGAGCGATTCTTTATACCTATAAACTAGATACTATAATTTTATCAAATGGTAGAGAGATCAGTAAGAAGCGTTGGTTGATCAACGCAGGACTCAATGAAAAGATGGACAGCAATGTTACTTATGCTGCAGATGATCCCGCATCAAGTACCGTGAGTAAGGAGAGTAGTCTCATTACTGAGGGAACTTTTTACGGAAAGTACAACATCATTCCAAATAAGAGTTGGGTGGTAACTCCTTCTGTTTCTGGATCTTTCTTAAAGCATCACAGTTCTGAGCCACTTGTATATACCAATGATGAGTACAAGTGGAGTGTAGGGCTTTCCAATAGTTTTGAGCACAGTATGTTTAAAGCTCCAGCATCTGTACTTTTTGATGTGAACTATACCTATCGCGCAAAAGACTATATGGCAGAAGAGAGTATTGAGTTCTATGAAGAGCAGTACGATATCTCTTTTGGTGAGCGCTTTAATATTTTCAAGGCAGGTGAAACTGTTGTGAAAGGTCTATATCGTATGACAAAGTCATACAACGAAGACAACGATACAACCACCTTCGGTGGGAATATCTCTCAGACTGCTTTGATTATGAACAAACACTATCTAATGTTGTATGGAGCAGCAGAGTTTGAAACTGCAGATAATCCAGTAAATGAATCTGATGTTTATACTCTTTCTGGAACGTATTATATTCCTGCGCTCTACAAGAGACTTGATATGTCTTTGGGGTATTCCTTTATGATGATCAGTACAGATCTAAAAGGAACTGAAATGACTCATATCCCTTATATGGAATTGACTCAGAATATGGGGAAAATGTTCGATCTTAAAGGGAAGGTGGAGTACACCAAAAACATGGCCGATGATCCTCAGTTCGAGTACTCGAAGTATGTGCTTTCTCTTGGGGTGAATTTTAATTATTAATTAGATGATATCAATCGTCTGCAAATAAAAGAAGCGGCGCCCTAGTGGCGCCGCTTTTTTTGGCATTCCGAAGTCAGTGGGCCTCTATGTTCGCTCCAGTGCTTCAAGCCGTCGTGTTTTTTCAAACTCCTGTTTTGGCATTACCAAACACAGTCCTGAATAAATGTCCGGATGGGCCAAATCTCTACGCCCCTCCAATTGTGAATTTTACCCGAGCAAGCTCTCTCTAACGTACCTCCTTATTCGAGTAATTCAAGTTGTTTGCAACTTACATACATCTTATCGCAGCTTCCCGATAAAACTTTAGTAAAAAGTTCAAGTAATTAATTGATTTGCCTGAATTCAATTCATTACAGATAATTGATGAATGAATCTATAGGGAGTGCTAAATGGAAGCTATTGAAATGATGCCACAATTATTAGGCGAAAGAGTTGTGTTGAAGCGATTTGCGGATGAACATGCCGGTCCAATTTATCAGATTGTTCAAACAGAGCGAGATCGTTTAAATGAGTTTTTGCCATGGCCAAATTTTATTAAGTCTGTTGAAGATGAACTCGAGTTTATTCAAGGTATGAAAAAGCAGTGGGATGATAAGAGCTGCTTTGGCTTCGCTATTATTCTTGCAGAGAAGAACTGTCTTATCGGTACTATTGATTTGCACGCTATCAGTTGGAATCACTCAAGAGGAGAGATTGGCTACTGGATTTCAGAGAAGTATCAGGGGAAAGGGTATATGTCTGAAGCTGTTTCTGTTTTAGAGAAGGCCCTATTTGAAGAGGGAATCAATCGAATTGAAATCCGCTGCGATCAAAACAATTCGCGTTCAAGGTCTATTCCACTGAGGCTTGGATATACTCATGAGGGAACTCTTCGTGAAGAGTGTTTCGACAGAGGGCAGTTTCGGAATACTGAAGTTTTTGGAAAGATTGCTTCTGATTTGAAGAGGTGTGTGTCGTCTTAACATCTGGGACAGAATGTGTTCAAAATGCACCGTCCTGCAGTTAAGTATTTATATGAGGATGGTCAGCTAGATATTGCAACATGCCATTGTTTTTAGCGTAGGCACTTATTGAAAATATGATCAAAAGGAAGTTATTAATGATTAAATATCAGAATGTGCGAATTAAGTTGATGTCCTTATTTTTTATGTTCTTTTTTATTATAACTGGAGCTTATATCTTGATGGATATTGAACTTATAAAAACGATCTCATTTATTCATTATAAAACATCATATTTCTATGGTTTGACTATTTTGTATATTGGCATTATGGGAATATTGTCATATATGCTAATGTCCAGTGGGGCATCTCGCATATTATTCTTTTTTGCAGTCACTGTGGCATTTAATATATTCGATATTTTCTTGAAGAATGGCTTTTTTAGTGTCGATCAGTTCTATCTTTTTGGATATCTTGGACCTATCTTTTCTGCTATAGCGACGATAATTATTTGCTCTGGTTGTTCCTTTATAGAGCTTTGTCGAACTCAGAAGAAAAATCAGTATTTAGCTCTTACTTCTATTGTTCAAATCATTCCCCTTATTCTCGTACTTGTTCTATATTTATTAAAACTTAGCAAGAACGTTGAGACGATACCACGTGTCAGTGATTCAACTGCTGAGAGTACTCATCTACTGATGCTATTTTTATTTCTTTTTTCAGGAATAGCCCTCTATATAGTATTAATGATTCCTATCATTGGAAAAAGACGCAATGGAGGAACTTCTTTGGTTCACAATAATCTTTCAATGAGTAGGGAGAATATTTTAAAAATAATTAAATTCACTCTTAGCTCTTTGGCCTTACTTCTTTTTTGTTTTATTCTTTATATCACTGCTAAGCTAAGCCTTTTGGGAAATATTGTACTATTAATGTCTTTTTTATCACTAACCATATTGTTTTTCCTTAAGCGGCAGTTTGTAACAATCTTTAGTAGAATTGTCGGAAGGTTATTTGTCGTTATTTCACTTATCTTCCTTTGCTATTTGTATTTTGACAATTTCTTTCAAGAAACGATTGATATTTCATTTACATATTACAGGGCACTATGTTTGTTTTATCTCGTTGTCGTAATGATTATTAATCTATTTCAGTTGAGTATCAGAAAAAATTCTACTAGTGCCCTAAAGGAACATCCAAAAATAAGTAGGTTGATGTAAAAGCAGGAGTTACCCTTGCTCATAATATTTCATTTATAAATCGCCCTGATATTTCATTTCATGCTTTTTTTTATCAGCCGTGTGTTTTGATTCCAGATCTTTAAAGTTTTCCCTGTTTCAGAATCAACGAGTGCGCATCCCTATATTCGTATGATTTTAAAAAGAGTGATACATTATTACGATAATTAATAAAGGATAACATGAAAACTATTAGCATAATATGTCTTATCGTTGGATTATATCTGGTCTCATTTTCTCCTAAATCGGAAGCGGTGCTTCTTGGGGGGGCAATAAACATTGATAAAATGCTTGCTCCTGAAAGAATTTTGGTGAAGGGGAAAGTTATAGCAATGAAAGGAACAACACCTTTTAAAGTAGATCGCAATAATATTTTAGATGGAAATGGGATGTCCTTTTATGAATCAGCAATTGCAGTAGAAAGTATAATTAGAGGCAGCTATTCATTCAATGAGTTCAGGGTTAAGTACCTTGCTCTTCCGTTGGAAGATGCTCATATGATATCGCCTTACCATGAATATTATCCAAAAGTAGGAAAAACAGTTATTTTTTCACTAAAAGCGAACAAAGACTATTTTGAATACCCTCAACTTCAAAAGTATGACGACTATATAGTCATGGATTCTTTTGTATTCACAACAATATCGACAGGAATTCGAGAAAAGATATATAGAGAATTAGGTTATAAAAATATCGAGAAAGAAGCAGTCATTAGACTTGCAAAGGATTACCTTAAAAAAAATTATACACTATCACAAATCAATAGCTTCATATTTTCGGCAGAACTTATAGAGCGAGCTTGGCATATTAAGGCAAGAAGTCCGTGGTGGAAATTTTGGATGCGGGGAAATGAAGCTTGTATCGAGGTTCGTTTGATCGGAGGGGGGGCTAGGGCTTGTCGATAATCTATGCTGTACTAGTTTTAACATATTTTTGGATATTAGCCGCATCAATTGATACTGGTTTTTTGCATGAGTTTCAGTTAAGAAAATCTTATCTTCTATTTAGTGAGGGCCTCTCTTAGACTAATAATATGTTTTTGGCACTGCATAGTTGAAATTCATCTCGCCCGATAAATTATGAGAAATTTATGACTAAAAATCACTTTGTTTTTCTTGCTCTCTACTTAATATCTTGCAGCTTATTTGCTGAAGAAAGTAAGCCTCAGACTCTTTATGAACAGTTCGTAACGATGAATGAGCGCTTTCTTCCTCCACCAAATGGTACATATGTGATCCCCCCTGAAAGGCAAAAGTATGTGAGACAAATTCTTTCTTTGATTGGGGATAAAACTGGAAAAGCATTTACGAATATTCCTTCTGATCCAAGTTATCGCTTAGAACTGGCCCTAGCTTGTTACAAGATTGAATGTCCGATTGATTTGAAGCACAAACTTTCTTTAAGTTTAAAAAAGATTTCAGACCAAACAGAGGATGGGCGGAACCTTTTATTCTACAGTGTGCTTTATCGCGACTATCAAGAGACCGAGAGACTTTTAAAGCTCGGGGCTGATCCCTCTCCTCGTGTTGACTATCATCCTCTTCTGTTGAGCATCTATATGCACGACTGGAAGATGTACAAGTTACTTTCTCAGTACAAAAAGCAAATGTCAGAATATCCTAATGATGAGCTTTTTAAGATTTGGATTCGAGGAATTATCCCTTCTGAAGTATCTGAAAAACTTCATAAGATGTCGAAAGAGATCAATCGCTGGAGATATAGTCCACTAACAGATGTTTACTATTTAAAGAAGTATGATAAGCCTACCAGTGAGCCTCAACACCACTTCGTTACACGATTCATCATTGAGCTTGGCTCAATCAATTTTTTTCAAATGTACGAGGATAGCAAGGACTATTATCGTGACGTGAGCTATCCGTGTCTTATTGAGAGCTCTGACAAAACTTATGAGTATTCATTTGATCAAAGAATTTCAACTATGTTTGTCTCTGATAATCCTTCCTGGAAGGGGACTATTTTATCTCTTGATGATAATCCTTATGAAAATGCACGTTACTTATGGAAGATGGGGCAAGGAGGATTTCCTTTTTCAAGTTTTGCCAAAAGGTATTTCCAACGAAATGAAGAAATATATAAGAAAGATTATCTTGATTCTTTTGATCTGAATGCTAGTTCAAAGCAAAACTATATTGCCGTGGATAAGATAAATGGTCATTGGCTTGGTGTCCGTCTTAAAAATGGAAATAGAGGTTGGGTTCATTCGTCTCAGGCCAATATTAATGAGATAAATTGGAGATATTGGTATCCATATAGACTTAAGCTAAAGTATAGCAAATCAATTAGCTGCAAAGGAGTTAATGTTATCCCGTTGGCCGGTTATCCGATTAAAGTTGATGATGTGAGAATTACATTTAAGGAATATGCCCCAATGAGCTTGCCTGAAAGCTTGTATAGAGTTGATAAGAATAATAATTTGATTATCGATATGAAAGGGAAGTATTGTAATGCCATTGAGGTTTATATAATTTATAAGGACTCCAACCATAGTCATGGATACACAATGCTTCCATTGCAATAAAGTTCCCAGCTAGTTTCAAGTTGCTAGTGCAATTCTCTTGTTAAAAAGACCTCGTATGGAGTTTCAGTTAAGAAAATCTTGTCTTCTATTTGGTGAGGGGGTCTCTTAAAATAATAATCAGATTCTAAACCTTTTCCTGATCGGATTGAATTTATGAAAGCACTTCTTATTCTCCTCATTTTTGCTTTTAGTTTTGAAGCACATGCATATTCACCACTTGTGGCATCTCCAGCTTGCTGGAATGGCGAAGACTGTGAATTTAAAGATCTTGTTTTTGAAGAATATTGTCCCAAATTGAGTCGAGGAAAGGGGTATTGCAACAAAAAGTACAATGAGTCCTATCGCATTCATTTTGGCAGTTATTATGGTTCATCTGACAATTACCCTTATACTCCAGATCGTAATTATCATTTCTTTCCTGACTTCACCTTTACAGATAAAAAAGGGAAGGTTGTTTATCAGTACAATGAAAAAGGGGTCTTTTACAAAGGAAAGAAAGTCTGCAGTGTAACAAAAGGGATTGCTATCCCATATCTTGGTAAGAAAAATTCTTGCGCGAAATATTTTGACGGAAGACCACTATCTTTTGATAAGTGGGGGGCTTATGACCGGACCGAGATTGTTTGCAAGATGAAAAAAGAGGCGAAGCCGAAATCTGAATTGCGATATGCGGAAAAAGCAGCGGGACCTTCGACACCGTATATTGGGGATGTTAAGCCCTGCCCAATGTTTTATGACGGTCCTATTCGATATTTATCATCGCATTCTAACGTCACTGGTGGAGCAGAGCTTGTACTCGATTACTTTGATGGTGATTCGGGATGGGTTAATTATAAAGGTGAGAAGCTGTTTATTAAAGTTAACGATAAGACTAAAATTGAAAGTCATTTGATTAAATATCATTCAAAAAAGCTTGCTGATGATATTCGAAAAAAGAACTCTTTGCTTGAAAAGTATATTCAGAGTAGAGTTCAATTGCTTAAAACTCAGGGGATCGAATCGTTTCTTTCAAGCTTGGGGGACGAGTTTATTATTTTGAGTAACCCTACTTATGACAAGTTAAGTAAGAAAGATATTATTTCTTGGTATCAAACTTCTTCTTTTTTTAAGGAAATGTTCAATCGCTGCTTAGTTTCTCCTCAGGTAAGAACCACTGGAGGAGCGAGTACGGTTAAATCACGCTTGATTGACTCAATGTATTCTGATTTTGTGTTTACTCTAAAGGGGCAAAATGAAAAGATACCAGTCTTTGCTCAATGCTCATATCGTAATATAAGTGACCAAGATAATGAAAAAAAGAATTTTGATATCGCTAAAAAGTTTAGCCTAGAGATTTACTTTAGAGCTGCTTACGGTGATGGCTTTACAACAGATCCTAATTCGTGGTTGTACTAGTTTCAACACACTTTTGGATACACGCCGCATCTGTTGATGCGGCATTTTTATGTGATTATTAGTTTGTTTTTCAGAGACACAAAAGTGTTGTTCTCAGCATCACTTGGAAGGCCACTCTCGAACCTTTTGATATGGGAGCTATTAGATGAAAAAATTGATTTTTATTGTTTTGTTAGTGCTTTGGGTCTGTAGTTGTGCATGGTTTTTGAGTAGTATTAATTTGACTCTGATTAATTTAAGTATTGGGGAATATGTCCGTGATAGTTTTTTGTCTTATCTCGTATATGTAATCATAATTTCTTCATTCACTCTTGTATTGAATCTGAAAGGGAGATGGTTTATTTCAACTGTACTGTCTCTTCTTATCTCATCTGGTTTCATTAATGTATCTTTGTCGATTTCCCGTAAGATCGTTAGTGACTATTTTATTGATCGTTATGTGGAGTTACTTATTGTCTCTAGTATTATGTGTATTCTTTGCATTTATTGTTTTGTTATTGAGTTCTATCAATCAAGAAGGGAGCTCAAAGTTATAAATTACAACAGTATTATTCAGATCATCCCATTTGCGCAAGTTGCAGTGTTGCAGCTTTTGTGTCTGGAGCAGGTTTCAAATTTGTCAGGAAGTGATGTTATAAAAATTATTATACTTCCTGAGGTATATCTTTTTTTCTTGGGAGGACTTTCCTTATATGGAGCGTTCAATTTTCTATACTTAAAAAGAGATTTTAGCCATAGTTTTCCTTTATCTTATGACCATTTCTTTGGTAAATATTCTCTTTTTACAATTTATTTAAGCATTGTATCTCGCTTTTTTGTTCTTATCTTTTTTGCGTTTAATATCCTTGTGCGAAAAGACATCGCCCTTGGAACAAAAATTATCTTTATAATTACATATTTGATTTTCATTTTTTCATTTAAGTATCATCCTAGAAGTGTGTTGTTTATTAAGTGGTTAGTGGGAAAAGTTTTTTGCTTACTGTCACTTTTATTCGTATCTTATCTTTATTTTGAAGACTATCTTCGAGGTTATATCGAGATTACGAATTCGCATTATAGAATTTTGGGGGCACTTTTTCTTATTTTAATAATGACTATTGGTTTATTTGAAATTTGGGGCGATAGAAAGCGGTTTTTGAGAGAGCGCAACAAGTTATCAACATTTAGATGAGTGTATTTATTTACAATCTTTTGTTTAAGGTAATTGATCGTTTGATTCTTGACCTACCCCCAATTTCCTAATCCACTTGCTTGTGTGAACGAAATTTTGAGCACACAACATTCGGTATTAAATACAAAAATGCCTCCAAATCTGGAGGCATTCTCTTATTTAAACGACGTCTCAAACATTGTTTTAATATCACTCTTACTCGGCTTCGGAATGGTGTTCATCACATTCCCTGTTTTTGAGGCCTTTTCAGAAAAGAGTTCAAGCTCTTCATCTGACAGTGTGATTCTATCTCCTAGAAGATTTTTAATCTCACTTTCAAACTCATCAATAGAATTGAATCCTAGAGTATTAATTAGAGTACTTACTTTTGTGTCCTGCTCTTTTTGACAGTGACGAAGGAAGGCAGGGAAGAGTAGTCCATTTGCTCTTCCGTGATCTTCACCTCTAAAGTAGGTGAGTGAATAGCCCATACCGTGACAAATTGTTGTTCCAGATTGGGCAATCACAACACCAGCAAGCATTGATGCGTAAAGAAGGGAGTCTCTATCTTCAATCGATAGTTCGCATTCTTTTAACGTCTTAAAATATTTTCCAATAAGCTTGATGGATTCCAGTGCAAGGGCATCGCTCATTGGAGTTGATCTAGCAGAAAGGTAACCTTCTGCAGAGTGACTAAAGGCATCGATTACAGTGTTAATCGTCTGCTCTTTAGGAAGTGAAATCATGTACTTCCCATCGAGAAACGAGACTCGAGGGAAGATATCAGGGTGAGCAATGCTTCTTTTCGTTTGCGCTGAAGGATCAGTCACAATGGCAAAAGGAGTTACTTCACTACCTGTCCCTGCTGTGGTTGGTACTGCAACCATTGGCAGAGCTTTATTTTTATAGGATTGAGTGAAAACATCTTCAGAGAATTCATTGTTGGTAAGGATCGCGATGGCCTTCGCCGCATCCATTGGAGAGCCTCCTCCAATACCGATAATGAACTCGGCACCAAATTCTCTGGCGATCATTCCACCACGAGTTACTGTTTTGATTGAAGGATTTGGTTCAATTTCATTAAAGACTTTAAACTCAATCGATTCTTTCTTAAGGGCGCGGCCGATGTCTGTAAGAGAGCCATTGATTTCCGCAGACTTCTTTCCACATACCACTAAACATTTCTTTCCAATTTTTTTCAGTTCATGACTGTGCTTATCTACGCAGTTTATGCCAAAGATCGCTTTTGTTGGCATATAAAAATTGAATTCCATTGCTACTCCTTATTTGGCAAGCATCCCTTCTTTTAGCTCTACTGCCTGTTTGCTAAATCCAAGAGCATCTAAAAGGGAGTAAGAGAAATCCATGGCCGACCCAGGGCCATTTCCAGTAATGATGTTACCATCAATTTCTACTCTCTTGCCAGTAAAGCATCCACCTTCTATTTCTTTTTCAAATCCAGGATAACAGGTGTAATTTTTTCCGTGAAGAAGTCCTGCCTCATGAAGAGCAATTGGAGCGGCGCAAATAGCAGCTACGATTCCACCAGCGTTATCAACTTTTTTAAGCAGCTCAATAAGCTTCCGATTATCTTTTAGGTTTGATGAACCAGGCATTCCCCCTGGAAGGATGATCGCATCGAGGTGGCCATTGCCATTAAGGTCTTCAAGAATTGCATCTGTTTTTATTGAAATCCCATGAGCTCCCGTTACAGTGTCATTGTTTAGACCAACTATTTGGCACAGAACTCCTGCTCGTCTCATAATATCAACAATTGTGATCCCTTCTATTTCTTCTAGGCCATTGGCAAAAACCACTGCTACATTCTTCATTATTCCTCCCTCAGAATTGATGTCTCTATTGTAAATAAAAATGCGAGGAATTAGAGCAGAGATTTTTTTCCATCCAGTTTCAGTCAAGTTTTGCTAGATACATTTATTATTGGGGAGTTCCGCTACTTTTAATAATTGTAGATTTTGTCTTGACGGCCTTCTAGTGATAAACTTAAACACTCTATTATTTAAGGACAATCTATGTGTGAAGTTTTGGCCCCCGCTGGGGATTTTTCTACCGCTCTCGCTGCTTTTGATGGAGGTGCCGATGCTGTCTACCTCGGGCTAGAGAACTTTTCTGCAAGGAAAAGAGCGAAAAACTTCAGCTTCACATCATTACAACGATTACTCTTTTTGGCCCACGCCAATAATAAGAAGGTGTTTGTAACCATCAATACCCTCATTTTTGACAGTGAGTTTAATGAGCTTAATGAGACCCTGTCGAAAATTCATTTGATTGGAGTGGATGCAGTAATTGTTCAGGATCTAGGTGTTTTAAAGTTTATTAGAACCTATTACCCAGACCTTGAGGTACATGCCTCTACTCAGATGGCGATTCACAATGTTGCAGGTGCTTTGATGGCACAAGAACTGGGAATCACCCGAGTGGTGCTTTCTCGTGAAACTTCTCTAAAGACCATTGAGGCCATCCGCCGCAAGGTCCCAGATATGGAACTTGAGGTCTTTATCCACGGCGCTCTATGCTACTCCTTCTCTGGAATGTGCTTTGCTTCGGGATTGATGGTCAATCGTTCTGGGAATAGGGGAGAGTGTGCTCAGATTTGTCGCAACTACTTTGATTCTGAACGGGGAAAGGCCTTTAATTTTTCCTGTAACGACCTAGTGCTTGGAAGCGATGTTATCAAACTTAAAAATCTAGGAGTTCACTCCTTTAAGATCGAGGGGAGAATGAAATCTCCGCGCTACGCCTTTGAGGTTTCAAAATACTACCGAGAGTTACTCAATAATAAACCGAGCTCAATTGATCGCGCTCTGCTTTCCTTTTCCCGCATGCCAACAAAGGGATACTTCTTTAATTCTCATGGAGAAGGTCTGATCAATACTAAGTATAGCGGTCACGTTGGGATTTTAGCGGGGAAGGTTGAAAAAACTAACGGGCGCTACGTCCAAGTTAAGCTTGAAAGAGCGATTAAAAGTTTTGATTCTCTATCCATCTTTAGAGCTGGAGCCTTTGTCGCCGGAGTCAAACCAGGCCCACTTTTTATTAATCGAAAACGGGTAGATGGGGCCAAGGTTGGTGATGTGATCTCTCTTGATGTGGAGGGAAGAATTGAAGTGGGTGACGAGGTTCGCTTGCTGGGAGTGAGTGAGAAATCGGAAGGGGGAATTGACGAGAAGGCATACCCTTTAAAGAAGAAAATGATCCCCGTTCAATTTATTATTGGTAGTGACTCTCTTTCGATGAAGTCTTCTGAAGTCGAAGTAGAGCTTTCTGCTAACTTAAGTGAGGCCCAAAACGAACTCGATGTGAAAAGTATTGTTTCAAAGCAGTGCGAGCAGACAGGTGATTCCACTTTTGGACTTACCCTTGAATCTGTTTCTAATATGAGTGATTTTAATAATCCTTTTGTACCCCAGTCTCTGGTGAAGAAACTTAAAAAGATGATGATTGAGAAGTTAGAGTCATCGGTAAAGCTTCCTCAAATTCAATACTCTGAATCACCTTTAAAAGGATTAAAGCAGGGTCCAGAGCTTAGAAGCTCTCTCTCTTTGAATGATGGTTTTCCTTTTACTCAAGATCATATGGATCTCCATATGGATCTGTTTTCAAGATGGGATAATAAAGTCGTGATTCCACTAGCTCCAGTGCTCTTTGATGAGGAGGAGTATTACGATCGGTTAGATCAGCTGATCAAGTCATCTGATGACGAGTTTCTGTTGGGAATTAACAACATCTCTCATCTCTACCAATCCCGCAGATGGAAGGATCAAAAGAACGTTTCTTTCTATGTGGATTTCTACTTTTATCTCTCGAACCATTTTGCTCTTCAATTCTTGAATGACTTTGGACTGCCATTGATCTTCGCCTATCAGTGGTGTGAGAAAGATGTTGATTTAGAGGGGACCACAAAGATTACTGATCGCGATAAGCTTCCACTGTTTTATTCCATGGGATGCTATAAGTCTCACAATGCATCAAACTGCGAAAATTGTTCAAAGCAATTAGAAGAAGAGTTGGTGAACAATAAGACCGTACTTTCAGTAAGAGTAAAGCGATGTCACACTTATCTATTCCTCAAGTAGATCTCTAATCACTTGTGATGCACAAAAAATACCAAAGGTGGTTGGCATATAGCTAATAGTTCCGATGGTCGACTTCTTGTGATTGCTACCATCTGTTTCCACGAAGCAATCGTCTTGAATATCCTCTGCAGAAAAGACCACTTTGATCCCTTTCTTAATATCTCTTTTGTAGAGACGCTTTCTAAGGGCACGGGCCAGCTTGCAGTTGTAGGACTTTGAAATATCTTTGATCTCTACGCGGGTAGGATCTAGTCTTCCACCTGCTCCCATTGAAGAGATAATCTTTTTATTCGCGCGAAATGCTGCTGTTACAAATCTTGTCTTTGGAGTCAAGGTGTCGATGGCATCAACCACGTAATCGTATGGAGAGAAATCAAAGGCATCCATCATATCACCGGTGAAAAAATCATTGATGATGGTGAGTTTTAAATCGGGATTGATATCTTTTAATCTTTTCCCCAACTCTTCTGCTTTCGCATTTCCTACATTTGAGTGGAGTGCAATCACTTGGCGGTTGATATTGCTTAGATCAATAGTGTCACCGTCGATAATGGTCATCTCTCCAACACCTGAGCGAGCGATCATCTCTGAAGCGATTCCGCCAACTCCGCCAAGTCCCATTACTAGAACATGCTTTGATTTAAGTCTTTCAATCTTTTCTTTACCTACAAGTAATTCGGCCCTTTCAGTCCAGCTCGCCATTGATCGCTCCAAAATATCTGATGTAGTTGCGGTACAGCTTCTCTTTAAGCTCATCTATACTCATATTTAGTATAGAGGATGCCTCTCTGTAAACGTCTTCAATCAAATATTCACACTGATCATCTGTTTCAAGAAAGAGGCGATCCATTGGGGCGATCTTCAATGCCTCTACTGTTTTTGGTGACTTAAATGTTCTGGCGCCAAAGGAGATCACGGTATTGAGCTTTAAATAATTGCTCAATTCCTCTTTTGTCCCAATAAATCCATGAATCAACATCAGTTGTTCAAAACCTTGCTCTTGAGCGATTCTTACTATTTCTCCATGTGCTTTTACTGAGTGAATGATCACTGGAAGCGACTCTATCTTTGCTCTTTTTAGTTCCCGCTTAAACACTTCACATTGAGTATTAAGCGAAGTTTGGATGGAGCGATCAATACCAATTTCCCCAATAAAATTTAGTGGTTCAATTTGCTTCTCATCGCTCTTTGGCGAGTCAATATCCCAGGGATGAATTCCTGAACTATGAGAGTGAAACTCAATTACATGATCTGAGTTCCTTGTATTGTGAGTGTGGATATCCACGTAGGGTATTTCAATTTCCACTGGCCTACCTTATAATTATCTTTTGTCCCTAGAAGTTTAATGAGTATTAAGGAGAGTATATGCTAAAGACCAATGAGAGACAATTAGTGGAATTTGCATTGGAATGCCGTCCAGGCCATCCATTTGCAGGAAGCAATATTGCTGTTGATCGCGAAGGAAATCCCTTTGATCTTCCAAGTATTGGTGGCATTACCCTTAATATCGAAGTGGGACACTCTGCCTTTGGCTGGGAAGGTGACCATGTTGAACCAGGTGTAAGTGCCAAGTGGGGCGACAAAAGGTTTGAAAATCCAAATGTGGCCCTTCAGGTGTTCTCCTGTGTGGGGAATGAAGCTGTTATTACTAGTGGTAAAGCGAAAGGGGCCAAGGGGACTGTTATCGGTCACCACGGTGGGAGTGAGCATATCGTTATTGAATTTGACCGCAAGACCAAAGAGAAAATGAGTTACAGCGATGACATTAGAATTAAAGCTGTTGGGCAGGGACTAAAACTTTTAGATTTCCCAAGTATCCGTTTGGCAAATGTTTCTCCAGCTCTACTAAAGAAGCTTAATCTTAAGGTGAACAAGAAGACTGGAAAGCTTCAGATCCCAGTTACCACTTTAGTTCCTGCAGAATGTATGGGGTCTGGTGTTGGTGCTTCTAGAGTTACAACAGGTGATTACGATATTATGACTAGTGATCCAGAGACTGTTGAAAAATATAAACTAGATCAAATTAAGTTTGGCGATTTCGTTGCTATCTTAGATCACGACAATCGCTTCGGTAGAACTCACCGCAAAGGTGCTGTGACAATTGGTATTGTTATTCACAGCGACTGTAAGTTCTCTGGTCATGGGCCAGGCGTTACAACTTTATTTGCTTGTGGAGAAGGGGAGATTGAGCCTGTGATTAAGAAGAATGCAAATATTGCGGATCTCTTTAAGATTGGAACCAAAAAGAAAAAATAGATAAAAAAAGGCCAGTCGATGACTGGCCTATTTTATTTTAATTAATCGATTAGATCTTTGTAGTCGATTTCTAGTTCAGGATCTAAAACCTGACACATCTCAGCTGCTTTTTTATCGCCTTCTTCTTCTCTGTAGTATTCAAAACAAGCGCGATCTAAAACTGTAATTTCAGATTTTGCTGAGCTTGTTCCTTCACAACGGTTAGCACAGATAAACTCACGACAAGTTACTTTATCTTTTGTGCAGTTTTGAAGGCAGCGGTTACATAGGTCGTTTGCAAGGGCAGAAAAGCTCGCAAATAGTACTAAAAGAGTTACAATCTTTTTCATGGTTATTTTCCTAGCGTTATAAGTTTTAAATCTTCACCCTTTTAGAAAATTCCCCATACAAAGTCAAACCCCTGTTCCTCAACTAGATAATAATTACTCGCAATAAGTTATTGAAATAAGGCAAACTTATTGTTTCGATTAGATTATTTAAATTGGTCCCCTTTATCGCTAGATAGGGCCTGATTGGTTGCAAGGGACTCATTTGGTCGCTACAATAAGGCCATACTAATAAACAAAAGGATCCATATGAGCAAAATTAATAGAGTAACCCTTATTGTTTTAGATAGCGCTGGCGTTGGGGAGCTACCTGATGCTGCAGATTATGGTGACAAAGGGGCAAATACTTTTGGGAACCTAGCTCGCGCAGCGGGAGGTCTTAAGCTTCCAAACATGGAAAAAATGGGACTAGGTAATATTATTGATATTCAAGGGGTATCTCCTGTTGAAGCTCCTGAGAGTTCGGCCTACGGAAAAGCTAGTGAGGCCTCTTCTGGTAAGGACACAACCATTGGTCACTGGGAAATCGCAGGGATCATTAAGAAAAATCCTTTCCCAACTTATCCAAATGGATTTCCAAAAGAAATTATTGAAGAGTTTGAATCAAAGACTGGAAGAAAAGTTATTGGAAATTGTGTTGCTTCTGGAACTCAAATCATTGAAGAGCTTGGTGATGAGCACGTTGAAACAGGAGCTCTGATTGTTTACACTTCAGCGGACTCTGTTTTCCAAATCGCTGCCCACGAAGAAATTGTACCAATTGATGAACTGTATCGTTACTGTGAAATCGCTCGTGAAATGTTGAGTGTTGGACGAGTTATCGCGAGACCATTTATTGGTAAGAGTGGTGAGTATACAAGAACTTCAAATAGACACGACTACTCAATTGAACCAGAAGGGGATACCGTTCTCGATCGTTTGAAATCTGCAGGTAAAGACGTTCTTGGAGTAGGGAAGATTTATGATATCTTCGCGGGTCGTGGACTTACCGATTATGTTCGCTCAAAAAGCAATATGGACGGTGTAGATAAAACGATTGAATATCTTAAGCAAGATAATAAAGGTCTTATCTTCACAAACCTTGTGGACTTCGACATGTCATTTGGACACAGAAGAGATGTGCAAGGTTACAAAAATGCATTAGAAGAATTTGATGCTCGTCTTCCTGAGATCATGTCTCATATGAAAGAGGATGATGTTTTAATGCTAACTGCTGACCATGGATGTGATCCAACTCATAAAGGAACTGATCACACTCGTGAGTACATCCCAATTCTTGTCCATGGTAAAGGGATTCAAGGAGCAAACCTTGGGGTGAGAAATTCATTTGCAGATATCGCAAATACCATCGAAGAAATGCTTCTGGGGAGTTCTCCGGAAGGAAGTTTTGCTAAAGAACTTTGCTAAATATTTAAGACCCGCTTTAGCGGGTCTTCTTTTTTATGAAGATTATTCAATACTACTGCGATTACTTCATCAATAAGCTCTACGACTACAAGTTTCAAATTGAAACCTGTAAGCAAGTTTACCCATTTGATATGAGGGCCTCCAGTGACAATATTATTTATGCCACTCGTTATCAGGGGTGCCACGTTCGAGTTTTCAAAAAATTTATCGAAAATTTACCTCCAGAATTTTTAGGACATCACTTTTATGATTTTGGGCATGGTAAGGGGCGTGCGCTTATTCTTGCTTCCCATTTCGGACTGAAGAAGGTCACGGGGATCGAGTTTGCAGAGGATTTGTATCAAGCTTCTGTTACTAATTGGGAGTCCTATTCTCGTCTTACCAAGACAGAGTGTGAGTGTCAGTTGCTTCATATGGACGCCGCTCAGTTTCGTGTTACTACCCAAAACAATATTTACTTCTTTTTTAATCCTTTTAAAGACAAGCTGATGGACCAGGTTTTGAATAATATCGTGTCCTCATCTCCAAGTCTTACAAATGACCTTTTTGTATTTGTGAACCCAAGGAACCATTTCTTGTACGACCTTTTTCAATTTGATCTTGTAAGAGAGATCGCTTCTACTGATTACAATAGAGTTATCCGTATGTATCGAGTAACCGACAGGTCTTCTCTGTAATTTACTTTAACCTCTTTTAAGATGACCTAAACTTAGCTCTTGGGAATAATTGTTTTACGCCTAGGAGGAATCATGAGTTTAGTTCGAGGGTTAAAAATAAGACAGGCATTGGTCCTGACATCTATTGTTGCGCTCTTTATCGTCGGGGTTATGTCGTTTTACTCTTATAAGATTATTAAAACATATGGCACGGCCATTAATAATGTTTATGAGTATCCTCTACAAAGTACATCAATGGCAGAAAGAGCTAAGTATAATTTTCAATCTGTTATCACCGATACATTGTTACTATTCGAAACTCGAGACCATGACGAGCTTTTATCTCTTTTTGATAAAATTGATGAATCTTTAATTTCACTTAAAGAGAGTATGTCTGTAGCCGCTCTCACCTCTCGTTCAGAAGAGAGTAAAGAGTATGTTGAAAAAATAGCTGGAGTCCTAAAGACTTTTGAAGAAGAAATTGAAGTCATAAAGATGGAGGTCGAAGACTCAAATATTGATAAAGCGCGCAAACTATTTCATCACAATAGAACAAAGGTTGTGCTCGATGATGCTCTTTATAAATTAGCTGATTCTGAACTGCTTTATTCCATGACATTAAAAGAAAATACTAAAGAGCGTGGTGATGAAATATTAAGTAAGATGGAGCTGTTTTATTATGTCTCATTGCTTTTACTTTTTATTTTATTTTATCTCTTTTACTTGCTTGCTATTAGACCTCTCTCTGTTGCAGCGCTCGGCTGTCACGAGATCATTTCTAAACATATCGGCAAAAGTGGAATGCCTGAAACTGATGACCTCAAGATGACAGTGGATCACTTGATTTCTGAAATTATGAGAGGAAAAGAGGAGCTGCGCGCGTTGATGAAAAATTTGCCTGTTGGGCTTTTTGTATTTGATCGATTTGGTGATATTGATGAGGGATACTCATCAGTCGCAGAGTTGATTTTACCTGAACTCAAATCATCAAAGTCTATCTTTAATCTCTTCGAACTATTTGGAGCAACAAGTAAAGAAGAGGTACAAGTCGCTTTGGATATCATATGGGATAAGAATCGATCAATTGATTTTTCAGATCTTGTTAAATCAACTCTTCCTTTAGAAGTTGTAAAGTATTCAAGCAACGGGGAAAAGAAGATTGTTCATCTTTACTATCAAGAACATCGATTCAAAGGTGAACTGCAAGGAGTGATTGTTCATGTGTATGATGATACTGAGAGTTATCAGACTCATGACAATTTAGAACGTTTATTTTCACAGATTCATCAAATTACATTGGCAGGACAAAATATTGATTCCTATTATGAATTTTTAAATTCGATAAATACATCCATTGAACGGATTGAAAACTATCTCGACAGTAGTATCGATGACGCTGCTCCTTTTAAGCGAGATATTCATGCTCTTAAAGAATTGTTCCGCATGTATGATTTTTATGATTGTGTTTCTATGATTCATGACTTGGAGAGTTTTATGAATGGGAATGACATTTTGGATACGCAAGCCGTTACTCTCAAGTTTGAGACAATTGTTGCGCGCTTTTTTCATCACAAGCATACAATCGCTAAAGCACTCAATCTCCAGGATGAAAGACTGTATACTCATGTTGCCATCGAGAAAATTGACCGTTTGAAAGAGGATATCGCATCTAAGGTCTCATACGATGCTCTGAAAACAGCGGTTGAAGAGTTCTCATGCTTTCCTGCGGAACGCACTCTTGCTAAGTACAAGCATTATGTCACTATGATTAGTGAAAAAATTGGAAGGCCTTCGGTTTTAAATATTGATCCTTCGAGCTCTGAACTAACATATAGAGAGATTAGAAAAATTGATGCCACTCTCGGTTTAATTCTCACAAACTGTGTCGACCATGGAATTGAGACTTATCTTCAGCGAAGTAAATTCGGGAAGCCTGAAGTTGGCCAGATCGATATTAAAATAGAAAAGAATGGAGAGTTCATTCAAGTTACAGTTCGAGATGATGGGCAGGGGATCGATTCTGAGACCTTGGCGAAAAAGGCCGTTGATAAAGGTATTTGGACTCATGAACAGGCCCTAGAGGCCGATGAAGTTGAGAAATTGATGCTCATCTTTGAGCCAAGTCTCTCAACGAAAACAGATGTTGAAGTCTTTTCTGGGCGAGGCGTTGGGATGGATGCTGCTATTGAAGAGATATCTGATCTTGGAGGAGAGATAACAGTAGATTCTAAACTAAATGAAGGAACGACATTTTCATTCTTCTATCGTTACTAATGAATTGTTGTGTGATTCCCGATAAGTTGTTGATAAGAACATCTTTTCGGGAATTACTATGATTTCAAAATTAAAGCATTTTATTTCTACAATTATTCTAGGGGGAGTAACAGTTATACTCCCAGCTGTACTCACAATTATGGTGTTTAATTGGTTGTTTAAGAAAATCAATTTGGCACTTACTCCTATTACCCAAGTCATTGTCAACAAGTGGGGGGGAACTGAAATTATTGCAGATCTCATCGTGATCACTTTTATCTTGGGACTATGCTTCGTTGTTGGTATTTTCGAAAGGACAAGTCTTGGGAAATTCTTTATTAATGGTCTAGATAAATTGCTTTTGAAAAAGATTCCGGGCTATACCATTATCAAAGAAACGGTAGCTCAATTTATTGGAAACAATGAATCACCATTTTCCTCTGTTGCGATTGTAAATCTATTCGGAAGCAGTACAAGGGCCACAGCATTTGTGACTGATCGCCATGAGGATGGAACTTTTACTGTTTTTATTCCTACAGGACCCAATCCAACTTCTGGTCAAATTTATCACTTGGACTCTAAAGATGTAGAGCTTGTAGATTATCCAGTGGAGGCCACAATGAGGTCAATTATTAGCTGCGGGGCCGGATCGAAAAAATTGCTCAAAACCCTAAAAAGTTAATAAAAATTTACCCTAATATGCCGTCGAGTATTATTGTGGCATAAAATTCCTTCTAGAATGCTATTTTAGATGGCCCTATTGTTGTAGTTGTTGTTCTAAATAAATACCAACTAAATCAGTTATAGGAGTCATTTTGTGAAAGTTTCTGTTATTGGTGCAGCAGGTGGCATTGGTCAATCTTTAAGTATGCTGCTGAAGATGAAACTCATGGCCGGATCTAGTATTTCTCTTTTCGATTTATCCAAAGCAACACCAGGTATTGCTGAGGATCTATCTCATATCCCAACAGATGTGGATGTTAAGGGTTATTGTGGCAATGATCTTGACCTCGCTTTGGTGGGAAGTGATGTGGTTCTCCTTGCTGCAGGTATCGCAAGGGCCCCGGGGATGGATCGAGCAGATTTGTTTCAAGTAAACGCCAAAATAGTAAAAGAAATTGTCGAGTGTATTTGTGGTGTCTGCCCTACAGCTTGTATTGGAATTATTACAAACCCCGTTAACACAATGGTCCCTGTAGCGGCCGAGGTGCTAAAAAAGAACCATGTATATGATCCAGATAAACTCTTTGGCGTAACCACATTGGATCAGACGCGCTCTATTAGTTTTCTTGGGCGAAAGTTCCGTACGAGCTTTGTTCCAGTTATTGGGGGTCATAGCAGTTCTACGATCTTACCTCTTTTCTCTCAAATTGAAGGAAGTCCCTTATCATCTAATGAGGTTAGCTATTTTACTGATCAGGTTCGAAATGCTGGGACTAAAGTTGTGAACGCAAAAGATGGAAATGGATCTGCAACTTTATCTATGGCATACGCTGCCTGTGAATTTTGTCTCTCTGTTGTTAGGGCACTAAGTGGAGAAAAGGGGATAAGAGTTTACGCGTATGTTGCATCAAATGACTCTGAAGCTCCATTCTTTACTCG
Source organism: Bacteriovoracaceae bacterium (assembly GCA_965140515.1). Classification (GTDB taxonomy): domain Bacteria; phylum Bdellovibrionota; class Bacteriovoracia; order Bacteriovoracales; family Bacteriovoracaceae; genus JAGLCH01. The sequence continues at coordinate 1,425,651 of OZ223251.1, forward strand.
TCCAGTTGAATTAGGACTGTGGGGGATTGAAAAATTGCTTCCATTTGGAAAACTAAGTTCATTTGAAAAGAGACAGCTGAATAGAATCGTTCCAACACTACTCGAAGATATTAGGGTCGGAGTTGATTTCATTGATCAAAGAGCGGCATAAAAAAAGGTGCTTTGTAAGCACCTTTAGTTATTCAACATGTTTTAGCTTTTTTGTATCCCATTTGAAGAACCTTTCTTGTCTAGGAAACTCTAGGAACACCTGACCCTCATGAGGAAAGTAGGCAACAATTGTTGCAACTTTTCCGTATGGGTTTGACACTTGCTGTCCTACGCAAAATTGATCCTCTGTACATCCATCGATTAGGGCAATTTTCTCTGCTGAAAAAACTTTGTGATTCCAAAAATCATTAATAAAGATTGATATATCTCCATCCTGAAAGACTCCTGAGATTACGCCAGTCTCACCGTAAGGAGTCATCACTTCGTCATTTATAGCATGACCTAGACTTTCTCCTGTTGATACCGCTAAATCTTTCAAGTTAGCGTATTCTTCGATTTCATATTGTGGATATTTAACAACGGCCCTGTTATTTGGAAGTAGTTCAATAATCTGAGCTTTGAGACCTGATTTATTGATCACAAGTGCACCTTTACAATATTTAAATGCATTCATTTCAGTACAAGCGAGAATATTTCCGCTAAGAATAAGTGCAAATACTGCAGCAATTATTTTATTCACAGTAACTCCTTCATTGCTTTTATTTTATATATCATCTCATGACCGTATAACCGTTGGAATGGGGAATTTAATGGCCGATCTGATAGCTCGTATAATTAGTTTTCCTTATGTTAACTGAACTTCAATTTCTCCTATTCATTTTTTTATTATAATCAATAAAAATTGTTCGGAGGTAAAAATGAATCGCGAAGTATTATTGCTATTAGTGGACCATAGAAGAAAAGTTGCTCCTGATGTTCAAAAGATCCTTACTGATTATGGTTGCTATATTAAAACAAGACTTGGGCTACACGACAGTGTCCTCAATCAGTGTTCAGAAACAGGACTGATTTTCCTTGAGCTTGCTGGAGATAAAGATAAACATATTGAATTGTTGAATGAAGTTAATCAGATTGGTGGTGTTGACGGGAAGCTTGTTAACCTATCGATTTAGTCTAGAATTTTATAAACAGTAGTTGGAGCAAAGTGAGAACTTTGCTCTTTTTTTTGGTCTTCAACTAAATTTATCAGTTGAATTTGTTCTGTGGAAATCTTGTCCTTCAATTCATTTATTACAATATGTAATAGAATAGTCCCATGAATAATGAAATAATTGACGATTTAGTCATTCAATTGCAGCAGTCTCGTGATGAGATTAAAACGAAAAGCTTGGCGCTTACTAATAATCAAAGTGAGCTTGAAATATATCGAGATATTGGTGGCATTGTTGATCGCATTTATGGTGCCATATCGATGCTTGGTAATACCGAGATTTCAGCCTACATCCATACGATGAAAGAACTTTGCTATAAGTGTAGCAGGAGTGATAACACTCTTGCGTACCCTAAAGTACATAAGGCCATCGACGATTCTATCAGTCACTTTGATTACTTATCTAATCATCTCAATAATGATGAAGAATTAAAAAAGGCAATTTTTAAAATAAATCTTTCACGAAAAAAAGCTGAACGCATTATTGGCTCATATCTTTTTTCGGTAAAAGATTCTAGTGTTGAGTTTGAAGGCAATGTTAGCCAAGTCCTTGTGTTTGATAAAAGTGGTCGATTTGAAATTGATTATAAGGAGAGAGGTAAAACCTATATTCCTGTACCTCAGTTTTACAACGCTCATGCAGGGTTTGAAAAAGCATTGAAAAATAAAGACCTTTCTGTCGCTGGTATTATTGTTGATACTTCATGCAGTAGTAATGTGTGGATGGAGATGATTCATGTCGCCCATGAAGCAAGAGTTGGAGTTCCTCTCGTTTTGGTGGCAAAAGAGGTAAAGGCGCTTTCTAAAATTGATCAGAGAAAACTTGGTGTCAGTGATATCGTTCCTGAAAGGCTTGGTTTAAATAAAGTACTTACTCGAGTTGAACAAGTAAGAAATGAGATGGAAGAGAAAGAAACACTTACTGCTGATGAAAATAAATTTGATGTAAGTGACTTTATTGAGATTTCAGCATCATCTTTTGATCAATGTGCTTCATCTCCCTATGACATATATTTTAGAGCTGGAGAGAAATTCATTAAAATTTTAGAGCAAGGGAATTCCTTTGATCATGACCGGTTAGAAGACCATATGAGAAAGGGGGCAGAGCACTACTATATCCCTCAGAATCAATACGATAAGTATATTAGTGATTTTTCAAATGAGGTTAAAAACTTTTTTAATAATGATACAAATTCAGCTGAGGAGAAGAGAGTTAGACTAACAGAGTTTGCAACTGATCTCTATTCATTTATGGAGCATTCAGGAGTTGATCAAGAAAAGATCGATTTATCTCGCGATTACATTGAGCGAATCAATCCACTCATTAATCAATTGGTTGGGGAGAACTTATCGTGTCGTGAGTTTGTAATGGATCTTGTCGCCATTGAGCATGCTGTATCTGCAGCAATGTTGGGGGGACTCTTTCTCAATGTCATCGGAGCACGGGAAGAACTCTTTCAAGAGATTGTTTTTGCATGTTTTTTTCATGATATTGGTCTGACTGGAAGTTCTGATATTATGAAAAAAGAAAACATTAGTTTAATGAGCGAGAAAGATAAAGAGCGATTCTATTTGCATCCTCAAAAAGGTGTAGATATGCTTCAATCATTTAATTTAAAACCTGCGGTATTAAACGCAATTGCGCAGCATCACATGCGAATGGATGATTCTGGGTTTCCAGAGTTTGAAAAAGGGAAGGCACACTCCATTAATCGGATTGCAGAATTAATTGGCGTTGTAGATGAGCTATTATTATTAATTCAAAAGGCCGTGGATGAAGATTTATCATACGACCCTGTTGAATATTTAAGGCCTATGCTTGTTCTAAAGTTTTCTCCAACAATACAGCGTGCCTATGATGAAGTTTTTCCTCCAAATTAGGAGTTATCTTTTTTTATCATTCCTAGAATTTCGGCAGCGAAGCTAACGGCAACTTCTTGTGGTGCGTTTCCTAGATCTCCAATACCGATAGGGCAGGTGATAGATGCGATCTCTTGGTCAGTATATCCGCCATCTTTAAATTCTCTCTGAAACTTTTTCCACTTCGTGTCGCTGCCGATAAGGCCTCGGTAGCGAAGAGGACGTTTCATTAAATCTTCTATTATTGAGAAATCAAGTCCGTGGTCATGAGTTAAAACAACTGCGAAATCTCTGTTGGGGTTCCATTCTGTATTAAGAATGAGTTCATCCCAGCACTCTTCGTGACGAATCACTCCCACAGGAAAGTTAGGGTGGTGAAGCCATTCTTTTCGACCATCGACGATGTGTAGTTGAAATGGAGTTCCTTGAAGAGTATGACATATCGCTTGAGATACGTGACCTGCACCAAATAGGAACAATCGTGGGCCAATTCCTACCACTTCAATAAGAACATCGACCGTTCCACCACAGCATTGATTTACTTTTGAGGTTAGGGGATAGTTGAATACTTGAGGGGTGCCACTTTCAAGGCATTTCTTTGAATCTTCAATCACTAGCTTTTCTAGATTACCTCCGCCAATGGTTCCATAAATATTCCCATCTTTGGTGATCGCCATTTTGGCGCCAATCTTTCTTGGACTTGATCCCTTTGATGCAACAACTGTTGCAATTGAAAAAGGAGCTCCGATCTTATTTAATTCAGCTAATTTAGTAATCCAATCCCACATAAACTATCCCTCGAATAAATTCTCTCATATAATATCTAAAAAGAAGTAGAAAATCTAATTAAACAAATAAGAGATAGAAATGAATAAGAAAGAGCTATTGATATCAAAAAATAAAAAATTTAACTCAATATATATTTTTGCTCATGGAGCAGGTGCTCCAATGGATAATGATTGGATGGAACAAGTTTCATCTAAGTTGGCGGAACAAGGTGTGAAGGTCGTTCGATTTGAGTTCCCTTATATGGCCGAGAGAAGATTGACTGGGAAGAAGAGGCCACCTAATCCCGCAAAAGTTTTACTCGATGCTTGGAGAGAAGTATTCACTTTAGTCGACAAAAGTAAACCTGTCTTTATCGGTGGTAAATCGATGGGAGGAAGGATGGCCACTCTTGTCGCTGATGAATTAAGTCCCAATGGTGTTATTTGTCTTGGATTTCCATTTCATGCTCCAGGCAAAGATGCGGGGAGTCGTATTGATCACCTTAAGGAAATGAATACACCCACTCTTATTGTCCAGGGAATGAGAGATTCAATGGGAACATTTGATGATGTAAAAGGATACAAGCTGTCATCAAATATTAAAATTGAATGGCTTGAAGATGGGGACCACAGCTTGAAGCCGAGAGTTAAATCTGGTCATACTCTTGAAGAGCATCTTGATCGTGCTGTTTCTGCAATGATCGACTTTATGAATAAATCAAAATAACCAAAAAGTACCGATTCCACCGATGACGTAATTTTTTTGTTTTACCAGGGGGCTATCATCAAAAACGGCGCCCTTTAAATAGTCCCAACGTAAGAATGGGATCAGCACTAGATTATCCCACCTCTTTTTAAAAAGAATGGTTGCTTGCATTCCACTGTATCCTCCCTTGGAATTATATTGTCGTCTTGAAGCTGTTTCATACTTTTTTTCTACGCCAAAAAAGTATTGATGGTAGTCCTTATCACCAAACATCGGGCCAATGGAGAACTCTGTTCTTAAGAAATTATTTTTCTTATTGGGGTCGTTAATAAAGTTTAAATAAGGAGTTCCATATAAACCCGCTTTATCAATGTAGGTGAGGTCTGTTGAAAATACTGCGCGAAGTGGGGCCTCAAGATTGAGGCGGATCATTTGCTTTTCATTTTGCCAAAGCTTAATAATCAGCATCGGTCCCCCCTCAAACGTATAATCGAGATCTGGCATCCCATCTCTCGCCTTGTTTTTCTCGCTCTCAACATTGAGACCTGCCATTAAGCTTAATTTGAAGGAGAAGTATCCATTCTCATACACGGTTTGTCGGATAAAAGAAGGCTCGGCCTCTGTTGTTGGAGTGTTATAAATAAAATAAGGGGTAGGGATAACCCATATTCTTCCCTGATCACTTCCCCTGTAGTGGTGTCCAGCAAGTGAAAGAGCTCCTGCACCCCACCTAAATTCTGCTAATGCAAATGATGAAAATAGGAGAAGAAATATTGCAAAGGTAAGTTTTTGATTCATGCTTACTTATCGGTATGTTTCTAATGAAGTGGAATAATTTATACTTCATCATCTTGGTCTGTTATTGCTTAACTTTTTTTGTATCAAATTAATATTTCTTTCTACCGATAACTTACAGTACGAAGTGAGGTTCAAATGATTGCCAAATTACCTATCAAATGGAGAATTACTCTACCCATTATTATCAGTATATTCGCTATTTTCGCATCAATATCTACTTATAATTATTTTGTTGTAAAAGGGGCACTTGAAGATGAAGTAAAAAATGGCCTGCTTGAGGTTTCTAAACGAGCATCGCATCAAGTAATGACTTTTATCAATATTCCAATGACATCAGTTCATTCATTAGCACAAGCTGCTTTGCAGATGCGACTTGCTCCTGATCGCTCAAGAGAGAGGCTTTCTGATTTTGCAAAGGGAGTACTAAAAAATCATCCTGAATCAGTGGGGATTTGGATTTCATCTGATCCCGATACATTTGATAACATTAGTGATCGTTATAAAAAATCAAAGTATGGGGATAGCTCTGGACGTTTGAATATTTGGTGGACCCAATCAAATGGAAAGCTCAATCAGGAGAACCCAAGCGAGTATAGTGAAGAGAAGGATGAAGATTATTTCAAACTTTCAAAGGTTACGGGGAAGGATCAGATCATTGAACCATACATAGATGAGGTTGGGGGGAAGAAGATTATGATGACATCTGTTACTTCTGGTGTTTTTCTCAATGGGAAATATCTGGCAACTGCAGGACTTGACCTCGCCCTTGTTGAAGTTCAAAAAATGATTTCTCAGATTAACCCATATGAGGGAACTCAGGCCTACCTTATTTCTGATGGACTAAAGTATGTATCCCACCCTGACAAAACAATGTTGGGGAAAGATATCGATGCAACAATTAATTCAACATACAAACTATCGGAACGATTTAAATCAGGCTCTGATTTTTTTGTGGAAATGAAGGATCATCTTGCTGTTTTTCATCCCGTCTCATTCAAGGGAGTTGAGGGCAAGTGGTTTATCGAAATCAAGGTTCCATATTCTTCAATCTTTGCGGTTGTAAATAGAAGTCTATTTGTGCAAGTAGCGACTGCTTTTATTGCAATTGCGTTGATCGCCTTTGTGGTATTCATGATTACGAGTCAGATCGCGTCGAGTCTTTATCGATCATCTGATAACCTCTCAAAAAGTGCAGACATTATTGATAGTACCGCTAACAATCTTAATAAAACATCGCAAGAGTTATCGTCCGCGACTTCAGAGCAGGCCGCTTCAGTAGAGGAAACAACAGCATCTCTGGAAGAGATTTCTGGGATGGTTGAAAATAATGTGACTAACGCTGAAGAGGCATTTAATTTGGCCGAGATGGTTAAAAAATCTTCTGAGAAAGGTGAGCAGAGTATGATCCTTTTGAAAGAAGCGATGAGTGATATCAAAAAGAGTAATCAAAGAATTGAGGCCTTAGTTTCTGTAATTGAAAACATTGGAGAGAAAACAGCGGTAATGGATGAGATCGTTTTTCAGACTAAATTGCTATCCTTTAATGCGTCTGTTGAGGCAGAAAGAGCAGGGGAGCACGGTAGAGGATTTGCTGTTGTTGCACAAGAGGTAGGAAATCTAGCATCACTTACAGGAAAATCTGCAAGTGATATCTCAACGATCGTAAAGGAGAGTATTGAAGAAGCAAGACATGTCACTCTCGAAAATAATGAGAAGGTAAAACTTGGAGATCAGTATGCAAATGAGATGTCGGAGCACCTTCTCTCTATTAAAGAGGCCTCAAAATCAGTTTCAGTCAGTTCAAGGCAAGTACTTGATGCGTCTAAGGAACAATCCATTGGAATTGCTCAAATCAATACAGCAATGGGACAAGTAGATAAGGCGAACCAAATCAACTCAAGTATGGCCGATGAAACTGCTACCTACAGTGATAAGTTGGATACAGAAACTGACAATCTCAAACGTGTTGTCTCTGATATTAAAGTATTAATTCAAGGGTCTTAATTTATAAGACCCTTCAAAATTCATATTGAAACTCTCTGATATCTTTCGATAAATATTAAGGTAAATTTGCATTTCCTCATTTCTGAGTTCCATTAATATTGATGATGTAACATTAGAGGTGTGTATGGATAATGTAGTTTTTGAAGCAATTAATAAATGTTGCCCACAAGATGGATTGACCATTCTTTTTGAAAACGGTGAATCTGTTTCGATCAGTAATGATTTTAAATGTGACGATCTTTATCTCGAACAATTTAATAGCAAAATTCCTTCAGACCTCGAAAAGACTACATCTTTTTTCCGCTGTGGTTCCTGCATGACCCAAGATCAGACTATTTGTGATGGGATTCGTCCAATTGTTCCCCTCTTGGAAAAAATATCACATCGCAATTCTTATGATCCTGTAACTGCCATCTATAAAGATGGTGATGAAGGTCATGTATTAAATACAACTCTTCAACACGCTCTTGAAGGAATTGCCTTAATGATTGTGACAAAGTATTGCACTCTCACAGAGTGCTACTCCAATTATTACGAAGGAATTCGTCCTCTGATGTCAACCCATGAAGTCGCGGAAAAGCTTGCTATGAATGTCTTAAATGACTGTCAGTCAAATATGGTTCGAGGGCATTTAAGAGTCAAACAGTTAGACACAGTTCTAGAACTCACTGCAATTAGCAGAAATATGCGATTGAGAGAGATTCTCAAGGGAGACGCCTTTTACAACGCTAATGCAAATATGGCCCTCCCCACCAAATTCATTGATCCCATTTTTTTCGATAAGAAAGTAGATGAAGATGAGGATAAAGGGATTTGGTGTAGTTACTATAATTTAGGAATTCCATTAATTGATGATCAACATAAGCAATTGATTGAGCTTCTTTTTGAACTTGGTAAAGAGGTTGATGATTTGGAAAATGATATTTTACTTGAAAAGCTTTTAACTATTTATTCAAGTGTACTGACTCATTTTGAGGAAGAATATAAATTGGCCCAAACCTATGATATCCCCTTTCCAGATGAGCACTTTGATGCACATCAAGTTTTCTTGAAACAACTTGAAAGTATTTTTAATGGAGACTTCTATTTTGACTTTCAAAAGACGTTGGAACTTTTGAGACTGTGGGCCTACGAACATGTATTAGTCCAAGATTGTGATCTTGTTCAGAGGATTATGGCATCAGAAAAATACAAAGAGACCCTCGGTTGAGGGTCTCACTCTTATCATTATTGTAATTCTGCTGTAGCTCTTTCTACTGCAACCTCACGTGACATTCCCATTCCCATATATTTGATCATAAGCTCTACAAAACGATCACCATTTGGTCTTGTATGAGTTTCATCGTATGCCATTGATGCGGCCACGTCCCACATGTATCCCTGTGACATATATTCGTTGAAAAGTTTGTAGTACTCTTTGTTCACTGGAGCTGGTTTGTTGCATTCTGCGTGAGCTTTTTGAGCTGCTACATCCCACATGTATCCTTGGTGCATGTATTTGATCATTGCTTTTTCATGGCATCCCGCAAATGCTGTGATTGATGAGATAAGTACTAGAACTGCTGCGATTGTTTTCATGTTGTCTCCTTGTTTTATCTAAAAGATTTTAAGTTTCTTTCTGAATTCAATTTAAAAAATGTCCGTCTTTCTTGCAAAAATAAGTTGCTGTAATTAAAGCGTTTTTCTGACAAATACTTTTGTCCATTTTTTTCACATTATGATTTTAGATACTTAGAGTGGACAAATATCTTTTGTCTTTGCGTCTAGATTGATTCCATTGTTGAAATGTGAGGCAAAAAGATAAATATGATCTATGGAAATCGTAACAGAACAGTTTAGACATTCGATAAAGGATCAGGTTGCCAGTGACCTTTCTCAGAAGCTTTCTAGTTTTGTCACTATTTCTGCAGCATTGCGCGCTTTTGAACGGGAAACCGGGATCTCAAAGCGCCAGGTGGAGCGTTATTTAGCAAAGAAATCCCTGCCTCAGTTTCTAAATCTTAAAAGAATCTATTCATTCATCACTGGAATCAGTGACTATGAAACTTTGCTAAAAAACGTTCCCGATGCCATTGCTAAAGAGCTAATGCTTAAAAACAGCAACAACAGTCTTCCAGCAAACATTAATCAGAAGAGCGACTTCAGTGAAGAGATGAAAAGCTGTCGCGCCTTTTCTTTTATTTACTGGAATACTGTTTCGGGTAACAAGCTCTCAAAGATGGAAGTTCTCTACAAGTTTGGTGAGTATGGAATTAAGACTCTCTCTAAAATGGAAAAGAGAGATATCATCAAACGCTACGATCGCGACTTTTACGTTACAGGAATAAATAGATCTGTCCCAATCAATATGGACGCCGCAAAGAGCGTGGGGATTGATCTTATTGAAAATCACTTCTCTCCAGAAGATTCTGTTGAGGAAGGAAATAATTTTTTTGGTTTTCAAGTTTTTACTCTTGATAAAGAGGCCAAAAGACAGGCCCTAATTAAGATGGAAAAACTTCATCGTGAACTTAATGAACTTGCGAGAAAATCAAAAGGTGAAGAGACGCCATTCTTTGCAGTTATCTGCGGCGACTCAATGAAAAACAAAAGAACAATGTTGGAGCAATAATATGAAGGGACTACTCGTCACAATACTTCTACTTTCTCAATTCGCTTTCGCTGGTGGAGGCGAGGGATCAATGGGCGGTGGCGCAGGGAAGATCATCGGAGAGATGATGGAGATGACAAGATATAAGAACTATCTACTTGAGGTTCCAACTTTGAAGCTTAAAGGGAAATCAGTAAAAGTCATCGATACCTGTATTGATAATGAAGATGTCAGAACTTATGACGTCACTGACAACTATCCTGAATTTGTTGATATCTACAATATTCCACAAGGTGTTGCGCAAAAGAAAAGCTCCCTTCGACTTAGGAGCAAGTACACTGTCTCACTTTTTCGAAAAATTGATATTGATAACGCCAATATGAAAATCAATACAAAAATGCGGGAGAGGAAGGTAGACTATAGAATCCCTGTTTGCCATTAAAATTCAAGTTGTTAGCTCCAAAAACCGATAGGGATAGAGGTATAAGGGGCCTTAAATATGAAAGTATTGATCTCTATCTTTGTATGCTTTTGGGGAGTATCTTGCTACGGCGGAGAGTTGGAGCAGATCCTTGGCAATCTCAGCCGTATTAACAATTCACAATTTGGTTTATCCGCAGCACCCATCAGTTGTGAGGATAAACCGATGGAGTCGCTGGAGCTTCAGTGCGCTCGCGCACTCTGCGGAGACCCCGCTCGTCATGGGGACGCGGTTATTGGTCCTCATAATTATCAGAAATTTATAACGCAAGAGGCCATAAGCGCGTTCGATTCCATTGCTCCACAGATCAATGCTCATATTGATGATGGAAAAAATAGGGCCGTTGCGCTGGCCAATGCCATTGAGGAGAAGGCAAAAAAGGGGGCCGTAAAGTTCAACATCAGTGAACTGGAGGATGGAGACGTTGACCTCCTGACAGACAAGCTATTTCGCAACAACTACAGTTTTATTATGGATCAAAGCAAACCCCTCTCTGAGCGAGTACAGCTCGAGGTGGCCTTTGAGGATGACCCCACTTTCTATTCACCTACCTATCACAAGGCATTAGAGAGTTACTTAGAGTCCTATCGAAAGGCCTTAAAAGAGAATCCGATGGTGGGAATCGATCGAGGTATATACACCGATGATGAGCGAAGGCAAGTCGCTAAAGATCTCCTCAAGTCGGTAAAGCCAAAGTTTGATAAATATCTTAATGAGAACCCCGACGACAACTTAAATGAGCTCTTCGGCGAATATTTTGCCTTAACAGAGAAGGAAATCGATGAGGCGAGTTGGCATGATATCTTCAGCATAATTTTTAACATCGATTCTGCTAATACTCTTATCACTCAGTTTACGACAGGAGACATTTCCACTCCTAGTCTATTCTGCAACAAGAGCTGTGAAGAGTCTCTAAGCGACTTTATGGCCGAGCAGGATTTTATTAATGATGCCAAGAAGTTAAAGGCCATTGCTCCAAATGCATACAATAAAGAGCTAATTATGAGCTCTTGTCGCTCCTCTGTTTACGGAGAGGGAGCTAAAGCATACGAAGCAAAAAATATTGCTCAAGAGCTTGATGGTGTTTTAAATCGCATCGTGGATTACTCTTTAAAACTTTTTAGTGAGGAGTCAAAAAACTCTTATCGCAGTTTTGTTATGAATGAAATCGAGCTGGGAAGTGAGAGCGACATTGGGCAGATGATGGGTGTCGATGAAATGATCTCTAGCATAAAGCTTGAAATCAGCTCAAGTACTTCGGCTGATGAGTATCAATACAAGTCTTTAAGTGAGCTTATTGTCGACCTTTACAACTACAAAGATGGACCCTACGTCTTTAAGGACACTATCAATGACCTTCCCTGTGATTCTGGTGATCTCTACACCATTTCTGATTCCTTTCTAGATGCAGAAAATAATCCCGCTGCTAAAAAAAGCGTGGTAAATGTATCCATGTTTAGTGAGATGCACCTTGCTGAGGGGAAAGCGATTGTTGCTCATGAGCTGGGGCATGCCTTGAGCTACTTCGCTTCAAAAAATAGACTGAGCCTAAAAAGCAACAAGGAGTATATGGACACGCGCTCCTGCATCTCAAAAATTCACCGCTATGAAACTCCGGAGAACTTTAATGCCTACCGAAGTGGAGAAACTCTGTACGTCGAAGAAGATATGGCCGATTATATCGCTTTCACCGCTTACAATGATGGAACCTCTCATGAGTGTAGCCTTCTCATTGACTCTAACTTGGAATATGCCTCCTATTATCTTCAACTCAAAGATCCTTATATCGAAGATTCTCACTCTCAAGGTCTATTTCGAGTGGTGCGAGAGGCCTTTATCAAAGATATCAAAATGCCAAGCAGTTGTAGTAATCTTATGGAACAGTACAAAGATGATTTTAGGTGGGATAAATGTTTTTAAGAGCGTTATTAATTTTGTCCATCACTCTTCTTCCGCTTTCCGCTTGGTCCAAGAGCTTAAGGGTTACCACTCCTTTTAACCACTATAATTTGAATTACTCAAATGATCTCATTTATTTAAAAAGCAGTAGCTATCAGTTTTCTCTTAAAAAGAAGAAGTGTAATCAGCTACTCATTTCCAACTTCGTAAAGGTGGTCAATCGTACCCTAAAAGCTGGCCCCCTTGATCTCTCCCAAGGTGATAAGCCAATCTCTATTATTACGGAGGGAAAGAAGTACTACGCCGATAAGCACAGTCGCTTAGGAATTTCCCTGTTGCGTCTTCCAAAAGAAGTGAGGCGTCTAAAGATTCAAGAGAAGATGCTCTGTCAGAAGAAATAAAAAAGGCCATCTCGCAAAATGATGGCCTTTTTTAATGGTCGGAGCGACTGGATTTGAACCAGCGACCCCTATCCCCCCAGAATAGTGCGCTACCCCTGCGCTACGCTCCGACATTCAAAAAAACATAATACTTACACTTATTTACTCTGTCCAGTGTCCGAAAAGACTGTATCCATTTGAATATTTTATAAACCACTTGACTTGTTTTGAGCATATGCTCATAATGTGAAAAAGGAGATTTGATGCCAAGACCTTGCAAAAGAAGAAGAGTTGGCTGCAGTCCCAAAGGAACATGCTACAAACCAGCAGGGATTCCAACCCGTGATTTGATTCAGATTGATATCTCTCTAGATGAACTTGAAGCAATGAGACTTGTTGACGGAGAAGGGAAGTATCAAGAAGAGGCGGCGAAGGAGATGGAAATTTCTAGAGCAACTTTGGGAAGAGTTTTAGCGTCAGGCAGAAAGAAAGTGGCAGATGCTTTGATTAATGGCCATGCCATTATTCTCCAAGGTGGAAATGTCATAAACTCCAGTGAAGATGAAGAATGATTTATTTTTAAGGATATGATCTATGTCGACTTTTGAGATTACTTCTATTGGAACTATTCATACTCCGTTTGAGGAGAAAGTTGGTGTTCCCATTCAAGCAAAAAATGGAATTGAGATAGAAGGACATATTGAGTTGAAGGAAGAATTTGTCGAGGGGTTAAAAGATCTCGAAGGATTTTCTCACGCTCACTTGATTTATATTTTTAATCGTCACAACGACTACAAGATGATTGTTAGGCCATATATGGATAATACACCTCGTGGCCTATTTGCAACTAGAGGTCCAAAGCGGCCCAATCAAATTGGGATGTCTTTAGTGGATATCGTAAGGGTTGAAGGAAATAAGGTTTTCTTTAAAGGAGTTGATATTTTAAATGGAACTCCATTGATGGATATCAAACCTTATTATCACGACTTCGATCACCGTCCTGATTCAAAAGCAGGATGGTTAGATAATGTGAAAGAAAGGCGACTTGTTGCCGATGATCGCTTTTAAAAAAAATAAGGCACCGTTCTTTCCTTCGGTGCCTTATCAATCCAGTGGTTTGGATTACCTTGTAGAAGGCCCTCGCAAGAGGGCCTTCGTTATTTTTTAGAAACGTTTATTCCATTAAATTTGATCCATGGGTAAATGCAGTATCCCATGTTAACTCTATCGCTAGAGATATCATCAATGTTTTTAAACATCTCTTTGATATTTCCACTGACCATTGTTTCATTAATTGGATACTGAATCTTTCCATCTTTGATGTAGTAAGAGTTTTTAGCAACTCCAGCGAAATCACCATTGGGAGAAGGGTATCCTCCAGAAAAACGGCAGAGTAGAACTCCCTCTTTGGTTTCAGAGATGATTTGATCGATCGCTTTCTCTCCGGCCTCAACTTCCAGAATCTCTCCATGGTTTGCTCCCATTGGAAGATTTGTTTTCTTTGATCCTTTCAAAGAGAGTAGGTAGTGCTTGATCACCCCTTTGTTGATGATAGAGGAGTTGAAAATTTCGATTCCATCTCCATCTGTGAAACAACGTGGACTAATCTCTTCACTACGAGGTATTGCGTTTAGTGTGAACTTCTCTGAAAGCTCTTGAGCACCGAGTGAGTCTTTAAATAGTGAGGTTCCTGGGATCAATGTACTGTCTCCCAAGTTTCCACAGATAAAGCTCGTAAAGTCACTCATACATTCTGGTGTAACAATAACTGTTCCGGTAAAGCTATTTTCAAGTCCTTTAAGTTCTACTTGTTCTGTTGATTGTTTGATCAATCGTTCTATTCCAGACATTTGATAGAGCTCTTTTTCTAACTCTTCAAATGTTGCAGCGGAGTAATTAAATGAACTTGTTTTTTCACCCTCTTTCGAAGTGAACATCACCACTAGAGTGTAGAAACCGGTCTTAGATGCATTCTCCACACCGTTTGAGTTGGCGAAGTAAGTGTTTTGAACTGTAAGCTTTAAGTATGTCTCTTCCATGATACAGGTTGGATATTTTGCTTTAACATACTTCCCAAAATTATTGAGAAGTTCATACATCCTTTCTGGATTGGGAGAGAATACTCCTGATTCAAATGTCTTTGGTTCACTAGAGGGAGCGATATCATTACTTGAATCACTTGCACTTGAATGAGCAAGTTCTAACGCTGATTGTGCAGATAGATTCATTGACTCTGGAGATGTGTTCACATCTTTAAAGATACCAAGCTTGTTATCTACAATGGCCTTGTATACAATTGAGTCATCAATCAACGTTCTGTAGAGATCAATTTTTCCCTCTCTAAGAGTTAGCTCATGATTTGTTGTTTGCAGATATGTAACTGCAGATTTATCTGCACCAAATTTTTGGAGGGCAGATACTCCATATTTTGCGATACCCATTCCTTTCATCTTAGCCTCCAATATTGATTTTACATTTTAGTGCAGGTCCACCCATTCCTACTGGAATCGATTGCTTCTTCCCACACATTCCCGCAGCAGTCCAACTCATATCGTCTGATACCATAGAGACTGATTTTAAGACATCAAATGCAATACCTGCGATAGTGGTTTCTTTAATAGCGCGACTAATTTGTCCATTTTTGATTTCATATCCAAGATTGATACCGAACATAAATTCACTGGTGGAATCGGCCTGACCATTTTTTGATTTAACAAGATAATAACCATCTTCAATTGAGCTAATCATCTCTTCAAGCTTACTTGTTCCCGGCATGATTGCTGTATTTCGCATTCTGATAAGTGGTTCATCGTCATAGTCGTATGCTCTTGCGTTTCCTGTCGGAGCGGTATTAAAGTGATTGGCCGAATCGATGTTGTGCATATATTGCTTAAGAATTCCATCTTTGATGATAACCGCATCTTCTGCCTTGGTTCCTTCGTCATCGATGTGTATTGGAACAGGGCAGGTCTCTCCATTGTATGTGTGAGCAAAGTCTGTGAGAGTTACAAGTTCACTCGCTACTTGTTTATCCATATAGTCTGCAGCAACACTTCCTCCAAGCACCATATCAGCTTCAACGGTATGTCCAATTGCTTCGTGTGCTAGAATTCCCGCAAGGTCAGCGTCTAGAACAACTTCTTTGAGACCTGGATTTGGGGCCACCGCTTCACACTTTTTCATCAGTGTATCGTATATTTTATCAATTCTAGGGAAGAGATCTTCTGGTGTTGATAAGTGATCTTCAAAGCTCCCACGTCCTCCAACATACTCGTAATAACTAACTGGTCCGTCTTTGGTTTCTGCTGTTAGTGATACTACAAAAAGAGCTCTTGGAGTTAATGAGTACACATTGCTTCCAGAAGATGTCAGAAGCTTCTTTTCCATGTCGAGAAGTTGAATACTCACTGAACGAGTGAGAAGCTTTGGATATTTCTCCTCGATGTATCGATCAACTTCTTTGGCAAATTGTAGGTATTCTTTTTGTGATAATTTTGCTTTCTCTGAACTATAGTCAAAGACTCCAGTTGCTGGCGCTGATACTTCAAGCTTTCTTGTGGCCTCTCGTTGGGCCAGAAAATGTGCATTTTGTGTGGCCATTTCTATGACCTTTTTTACTTCTTCTTCTGTAGGATTACTTTTTGCCGCAAATCCAAAAAGGCCATTGTCTTGAACTCTGGCGTTGATTCCATGAGACATTGCACTTGTGTTGCTCATAACATCGCCCTTTACCAGGCTGATGATGATCTCTTTGTTTCTTTGTAGTCTCACCTCTGTATGTGCAGAAAGTAGATGAGAAAACTGTCCCAAGTTGTATTCTTTGAGATTATTCATTTGCTGTCCTTAGAAAAAAGGTTTCGTTTATTATCGGCATAAATAAAAAAAAATCCAATCGGGATTCGATCGGATCAAGATTTAATACGATGCTATATTATTAGTATTAATAAAGCGTAAGGTTGATTGAAAATTCCAAAACAAATTCAGATGTACACTTCAATCCGCGCTTGAAGTATCCCACATCCTTAACCCATTCATTGACGATGTGGGTGCAGTGGACTTCTGACATCCAAATATCCCCAACAGAGACACTATTAGAAATCGGTCTAAGTGAAAGCTTATTGGCCCCTCTCATGTTGATAAGATTGCTAAACTTCGCTCGATAGACATCTTGAAGTATGCCATTTACAACATCTTCGCTGATTGTCACTTTTCCAAATGCGGCATTAAATGGAAATAGTGCTTTTCTATGTCTGTAGGTCATCTCCCCCTGTCCAAATCCGTGAAGCTTAAGGCTTCCAGTCGCGTTATTCCAACGGATGAGTGAATTTGTGGTGTAGAGAGACTCTGCAGAGTCTTGAACAAAGCTCTCTTCAATCATTTCGCCCTCATGCGTGTAAACCATTGATTTGACGGGAGAAAATACGATTTCGTGAGCGTCGTCTTCAGTGACACGGTAGTAATCTGCAAGATCCCCTTCAAGTGAACTTACAAAATTAGAGGAAGACATATACGTCGCTTGCGCATTTATCGCAAGTGTTGCTCCCACTAAAAATGTAAGTAGTCGAAATAACATGAGTTTCCTTTGATCTCTAACTAGAAACTCATATTACCATGGGGAGGTATTTTACAAAATGGTAAGTGTAAGATTTATAAGGCGTAAACGCTTTTACTTTGCTTCCAATTTCGCTTTTACGCTCTCGATTTTATCTTCCATTGATTGGTCTCTATCGATTCGAGTTCCCAGTTTTATGGTGGTAGTGATTCGAGGAGCACCCATGTCATGAATTCTTTGATGACATTTTTTTACGGCGTCCATCACATCATCCCATTCCCCTTCGATATTTGTACCATAGGAGTGGAGTTCATGCTTAAGGCCAAGTTCCTTGAGTACCACATGGCATTCAGCTACATATTTTGAGACAGAAGTTCCAACGCCAATTGGAACAATACAAAGATCCATTAAAACTTTCATATCTTTTCCTCAATGTATCGATTGAGCTCTTCTGGTGAGTTCAAGTTTGTGTAAATATCACTGCAATTTACTTCCGTCCAACTGATCGACATTATCGGTGCGGCCCTTAAGATTTTATCTAAGCGATTATCTGTATTGCTCGTTAGTATCTCTTCAATAATTCCTCCCCTCAGTAGGATAGGGTGACCACTTTTTTTGTTATGGGTTGGTTTCACGATCTCTTTGTTTGGAGGTGCTGATACAAGCTTTGTATAGACATCTGGCCGAATCGGTGCGAGATCAACCGGTTGTAAAAGAACTTGCGAATGTCTCACATTCGGAATTCCACTAAAACCTGATTGAATCGAAGAAAATTGACCTAAATAGTAGTTGTTATTTTCGATAAATGTTACCTGATCGGCGTAGTGTCCGTATTCTACTTTGTGATGCCCGATCACTAGGTATATCTGTGAGTCAGGGAATGCCTTCTTGAAGTTGTCAATATGAGTTTGCAGTAGTTCCTTACCATCAATTTCGATGGTTCCTTTCGCTTTTTTCATTCGCGATGAAAGTCCCGCTGCGGTGATCAATAATACAACTTCTCTAAACATTTTTATTTCAATATCCGATTAGATAGAAGACACTTTTTTAAACTTAAAATAAGTATATACTAATATTTGAGCTACAAACAATGGGAAATAGTATGAGTATATTGAACAAACAAACTCAAAAAATAAGCAGAGATCAATTGAAAAATGTCCTCGCAGTGGCGCGGGGGGATGGCGAGGCCGATCTTTTGATCGTCAATGTAAAGCTTTTAGATATTATCAATGGTGGCTCAGAGGATTCTGCAATTGCTGTGGTTGATGGAACCATTGCTGGAATCGGGATTGAATACGCCAGCGCCAAGGCCAAAAAAGTTTTTGATGGCAAAGGGATGACGGCAACTCCTGGTTTTATCGATTCTCATCTTCATGTGGAATCTTCAATGATGCACCCATTCGAATTTGAGAAGGCGACACTTCCATGTGGTACAACATCAATCGTTTGCGATCCTCATGAGATTGCAAATGTAATGGGAAGAAAAGGAATCGAATGGTTCTTGCGCTGTAGTGAAGTTGCCGATCAAAACCAATTTGTTCAAATCAGTTCCTGTGTTCCTGCTCTTAAAGGATTTGAAACCAATTCTGGAGAGGTCGATGTTAATCAAATGAAGTCTCTACGCGACCACCCGAGTGTAATGGGAGTAGGGGAAGTTATGAACTTTCCAGGAGTCATCGGTGGAGATGATTCAGTCCTTGATAAAATTGAAGCTTTTGAAGAACTCAATGTTGACGGTCACTGCCCACTTCTTAGAGGGAAAGATCTCAATGCCTATATTGCCGCAGGGGTAAGGAATTGCCACGAAACAGTTCTGGCAGATGAGGCCATTGAGAAACTCAAAAAAGGGATGGCAGTAATGATTCGCGAAGGAACTGTTGCAAAAAATCTCAATAATCTTGGCAAAGTGATCAATGAGTCAAACTCCATTGATTGCATGCTCTGTACTGATGACCGAAACCCTTATGAAATTAAAAATGATGGTCATATCAATTCAATGGTTCGTCATCTGATTCAAAAAGAAAAGCTTGCTCCTCATATTGCTTATAGAGTTGCTACTTATTCTCCTGCTCGTCACTTTGGAATGAAGAGACTGGGGTTAATCGCTCCTGGTAAGCAGGCCGATATTCTTTTAATCAGTGACCTTGATAATGTTGCAGTTGAAAAAGTTTTTGTGAAAGGGATTGAGCTCGAGGACTTGAAACTTGATGAACGCTTAGAGCAAAAATTTAAAAACTCAAATCCTCCGATAGATAATTCAATCAATCGCAAACCTCTAACGGCAGGGAGTTTCAAACGAGATCTAGATGACGGAACTTACAACGTCATGGAAATTGTTCCCGGAGAAATTATTACCAAGCACTTAAAGATTAAACGTGTAAATGGTGAATTTGAAGAGGGAGATATTTTAAAAATATCTGTGGTTGAGCGCTACGGCAATGAGTTGCCTCCTTCAATTGGACTTGCAAAAGGTTTCGGTCTTAGAAGTGGTGCTCTTGCTTCTTCAGTTGCTCACGATTGCCACAATATCGTGGTTACTGGAACAAACGATGAAGATATGGCAAAGGCAGTCAATCATTTGATTTCAACCGGTGGTGGTTTCTGCGCGGTGGATGGGGGAGAGGTTCTTTTCTCATTAGATCTACCAATTGCTGGTTTGATGAGCATGAAACCTGCAGCAGAAATTGTTCAGGATCAGATGAAGCTTCACAAGACTTTTAAAGGGATGGGCGTAACCCTTGATGCTCCATTTTTACAAATGGCATTCCTTGCTCTTCCTGTGATTCCAACACTTAAACTCAGTGATAAAGGGCTATTTGATTTAACAACCTTTAGCTTTATCGAGCTTAAGGATGAGTGATTGGTTTCTTTATATCGTTGAGACTGAGGATGGTAAACTCTATACGGGAATTACCACTGATGTTGAACGCCGCTTTAAAGAACATTGCGAAAATAAAAAAGGAGCGAAATTTTTTCGCTCCTCTGCTGCTAAAAAAATAGTCTACAGTGAAAAGTTGGCCAATCGCTCTGAGGCATCAAAGCGGGAAGCAGAAGTAAAAAAGCTTTCTCGCTCAGCAAAGCTTGAACTTATTTCACTCGGGTCGGCAAACAAATTGTAAACTTTGTTCCAACTCCCTTGGTTGAATCCACTTCAATTTTTCCACCATACGACTCAACCATCTTTTTACAAGATGGAAGTCCAAGACCAGTACCTGTTGGTTCTCCCTCTCCTGCTTCGATTGGTTTAGTTGTAAAGAAAGGATCAAAAATCTTAGTCATATTATTTTGATCAATCCCTGGTCCTGTATCTTCGATTGAAATGTGGACCATCGCATTCTTCTCGAATGTTGATATCGTCAGATTCCGTTCTGTAACATCGTGGAGGGCATCAATCGCATTTCCTAAAAGGTTTGAGAAGATTTGAGCAAAGTGGATTTCTGATCCTCTCACTTCTGGTATATCTCCTAAGTCCCAATTGATTTTTGTATCTTTCGCAAAAACTGGTTTACCTCTGAGCATCTCCATTTCAGATTTTAGGAGACTGTTGAGGTCGATGGATGCGATATCCGCATCTGTTTCTTCTACCTGAAGAATACTGGTGATAATTACATTGAGCTTATCACCTCCACGAGCAATCTTTTCTATGTATTTATTTTCGGGGAGTTCCTTCCCCAGTTTTTGAGCTGCTGCTTTAATAATTGTCAGAGGATTTTTTAGGTTGTGAACGGTCTCTGCCATATGCATTCCAAGGAATGCCATCTTCTCGGACTCAATTAGTTGCTTGGTGCGAACTTCAACTTGCTTCTCGAGGTTTGCCGTAAGCTCTCTCAGTTCTTTTTCAGTTGCGATCAATTTTAAGAATACTTTTATTTTGGCCAAGAATTCGTCATCATTAAATGGTTTGGTAAGGTAATCATCTGCTCCTACCTCATAACCTTTTAATCTCTCTTCAACCAGTGCCTTACCAGATACAAGAATAATTTTAGGAGGAACCACATCCTCCATCGACTTCACCCTACGGCATACTTCGTAGCCATCTATGCCAGACATCATAATGTCCAACAGAATTATGTCTGGCATCTCTTCGCGAATCATCTCTAGCGCTTCTTCGCCAGAGATTGCCGTTTTCAATTGATATTGTTCTTCAACGATCTCTTTAATGATCTCTAAGTTTCTAATGTCATCATCTACTGCGAGGATTTTCGCATCTTCCATCTCGTCCCCTAGGTATTTTATCTATTTCCGATATACTTCTATCGGCATAAAAATTTCATGGCCCAAGGTTACGATTACTAGGATGATTTGATCAAGTTTTGTGCACCTTAATTTTTTCTTAAGTCATGATTATTTCTTTGAATTCGTAAATGCAAAGGATTACTATACCGTATCTTTGCAGACAGTGTTGAAGGATTCAAAAGGATACCATAATGAAAGTATTGATGTTTGGCTGGGAATTTCCTCCTCATATCAGTGGCGGGCTAGGAACGGCTTGCTTTGGTCTTACAAAATCGATGAGCCAATTGGGGATCGATATCACATTTGTTTTGCCTAAAACCGGAGGGGATTACTCAGATGCTCCGGTAAATATTGTTGGGCCCAAGAATGTAAAAAAAGTAAAAATTAACGAATCTTCACCAGAAGAAGAAGTCGAGTCAATTCTTAAAACCTATAAGGTCGACTCCGCTCTTCACCCTTACATGGATAAGGAAACCTATATTGGTTATCTAAAAGAACTTCACAGAAAAAGAGCTGAAGGACTAATCTCTGATGATACCTTTCACTCATTAGAAGCATCGGGGAATTACGGAAACAACCTGATGACTGAGGTGAGTCGCTACGCAATCGTTGGAAAGCATATCGCTCTTCAAGAGGATTTCGATGTTATTCACGCACATGATTGGATGACTTACCAAGCGGGGATTGAAGCAAAGAAGGTTAGTGGGAAGCCTTTAATCGTTCATGTTCACGCAACCGAATTTGACCGCACTGGAAACCGCTGTAATTCAGAAATCTATGCCATCGAGAAATATGGTATGGATATGGCAGATAAAATCATTACTGTTAGTAAGCGCACAAGAGATATTGTTATTGAAAAATACTCCCAAGATCCTTCGAAGATTGAGGTTGTATATAATGGTGTCGAAAAAGACGATATGGAAGCGATTAATCGCATCGTTGCTCAATCTGCATTCAATAAAGATCGACTTGTGCTTTTCTTAGGTCGTATTACTACTCAAAAAGGTCCAGAATATTTTGTTCACGCTGCTAACATTGTTCTCAAAAAAATTAAAAATGTTAGATTTGTGATGGCCGGAAGTGGAGACATGACTCCTGGGATGATTGAGCTTATGGCCAAGTATCGTCTCGCCGATCGTTTTCATTTCACTGGATTCTTAGGAGCTGCCCAAAGAGAAAATCTCTTTGCCATTAGCGACCTCTTTATAATGCCATCAGTATCTGAGCCATTTGGAATTGTTCCGCTTGAGGCACTCAAGCACAAAATCCCTCTTATTATCTCAAAGCAATCTGGCGTGGCCGAAGTTTTAGAGAACGTGCGAAAGGTTGATTTTTGGGATGTGGATCAATTGGCCAATGAAATCGTTTCTCTGCTTGAGAATCCTGACTACACCAAGGACCTTGCTGAACGTAGTTTCAAAGAGTTAGATGGGATTAGCTGGGACAAAGCAGCTTCGGAAGTACTTTCTGTTTACAATAACACCCTGAAATAAAGATAGGGGTTAATAAAATTACTTGAGCTGAGCACCACCATGATGGTATTGTTCGCAAAAGTTAAGCATACACACACAATTTTTGAACTAAATATATAAAGAGAGACTGATAAATAATTAGATTACACCAATAATACGCCGCTAGGAGTGTGTATGAGAACTTCAGTTTGTTTCTACTTTCAAGTTCATCAACCGTTTCGTTTAAGACGAGATTATTCCTTTTTTAATATTGGCCCAGATCACCAATATGAAGATTTTTCTGGTAATCGCGAAATTATGGAAAAGGTTGCTAAAAATAGCTATCTTCCCACCAATCAACTTCTCCTACAACTAATAAAACAATATAAAGGTAAGTTTAGAGTTGCCTTTAGTATCAGTGGAATGGCACTGGAGCAATTCCAAATGTTCGCTCCAGAGGTTCTTGATTCATTCAAGGCGCTTGTGAATACAGGGCATGTTGAATTACTGGCTGAGACTTACTACCACTCATTGGCCTTTGTTAAATCAAAAGAAGAGTTCAAAGAGCAGGTGAAAATTCATACCTCAAAAATCGAAGAGATCTTTGGGGTAACACCAAAGACTTTTAGAAACACTGAGCTTGTTTACAACAATGAACTTGCTCAAGCTGTCGAAGAATTGGGGTTCTCGACAATTTTAGCCGAGGGTGCTGATCACACTCTTAAATGGAGAAGTTCAAACTTTGTTTATTCTCCAACTGGGACACGGCATCTAAAATTACTGCTTAAAAACTACAAGCTATCTGATGATATTGCTTTCAGATATTCTGACAAAAATTGGTCGGAGTATCCACTGACTGCAAAAAAATACGCCAAGTGGTTACACAATATTGGTGGGGTTGGTGAAGTTATCAATCTATTCATGGACTATGAAACTTTTGGTGAACACCATGGTGAAAACTCTGGAATATTCACCTTCCTTAGCGAATTGCCAAGAGAGATTCTAAAAAGAAGAGATTTTGATTTTATGACTCCAAGCGAGGTTACAGAGACGTATCACTCTGTTGGGCCAATTGATGTCCCTCAATTTACTTCGTGGGCGGATGAAGCAAGAGACTTATCTGCTTGGATGGGGAATGATCTTCAAAATGCAGCACTTGAAATGGCCTACGACCTTGAAAGGCCAGTTAAGAGCTCTGATGATCCCGACTTGATCCACACATGGCGTAAATTACTCTGTTCTGACCACTTCTACTATGCATCAACAAAGGGGATGCATGATGGTGCTGTTCACAATTATTTCAGCCCGTACGCTACTCCGCATGAGGCCTTTGTTGTTTACTCAAATGTCGTAAACGATTTGAGACTGACGTTGAGTAATAAAGGAATACAGTGCTGATAATATTTGATTGAAAAATCTCACGCATCGGTTAACATCTATTTAAATAGTTTATTTACATCAAGGAAGATTCGATGAAACTACATACCTTTACTGCGTTGCCAACAACTCCACCTAAACTTGCTCCATTATTGGAACTTGCAAATAACATGTGGTTTTCTTGGAATTGGGAAGCTAGACAGCTTTTTAAAAAGATCGATCCAAAGCTTTGGATTGAGGCCCATAAAAACCCTCTGAGAGTGCTTTGTGATGTGCCACAGGAGAGACTTGAGGAATTGGCCGAAGATGAGAGTTTTATCGCGGAACTCCATGCTGTTCATTCTCAATTTACAAATTATATGAGTAGTAAAACTTGGTTCGAAGAGCAATTTGGACCGAGAGAAAGTTCTACAATTGCTTACTTTTGCTGCGAATTTGGTATTCACGAATCTCTGCCAATTTATTCCGGTGGTCTTGGGGTCCTCGCTGGTGACCATTTAAAATCTGCCAGTGACTTAGGTGTTCCTCTGGTTGCAGTAGGTTTTCTCTACCGTCAAGGTTACTTTAGACAAGGACTCAATGCTGAAGGTGTTCAGCAAGAGTATTACCCAGAAAATGACTTCTTCAGTATGCCGGTTGTTCTTGAAAAGGATGAGAAGGGGAGACCAATTATTCTTTCAATGGATATTGGTGGAGATGAAGTTTTCTACCAAATCTGGAAGGTTCAGGTCGGTCGTGTTCGACTTTACTTACTAGATACTAATCTACACTGCAACCATCCTACTCATCGAGATATTACAAAAAGGCTCTATGAAGCGGATCGCGACACAAGACTTCGTCAAGAATTGCTTCTCGGGATGGGGGGAGTTCAAGCGCTTAAAGCTCTTGGGATTGAGCCAGAGGCATTCCATATAAATGAGGGACACTCTGCTTTCTTGATTCTAGAGAGACTTCGCCACTTGATGGAAAACAAAATGCTTACTTTTGATGAAGCAAAAGAAGTTATTTGGGCCACAAGTATTTTTACAACTCATACTCCAGTTCCTGCTGGTAATGAGAGATTCCATTGTGATGCGATTAAGCACTATCTTGGTAACTTTGTTCAAAAGAGACTTGGGCTTAGTTGGGATAGCTTCTTGGGCTTAGGAAGAGAAGAACCGCATAATGAAGATGAGGATTTCTGTCTAACAGTTCTTGCGCTTAAATTCTCTAGTATGTGTAATGGGGTGGCGAAACTTCACGGACATGTATCTAGAGGGATGTGGCAAAAGATCTATCCCGATATTCCGTACAATGAAATCCCTGTTGGTCACGTTACCAATGGTGTTCATACCACAACTTGGTTGAGTAGCACTCTTGAAAAGCTTTTAGCACGTTACTCTCAAACTGCGCATGTTCGTGAGATCTGCGATTTTAATATGTGGAGAGTTATTGATGAGGTTCCCGATCATGAATTATGGCACAGTCACGTTGATCGCAAGAAGGCCTTAATTCAGTATGTGCGTGAAAGATTAAAAGTTCAGTACAGAAAAAGAGGGGCTTCCGCCACTGAAATCTCAAGAGTCAAAGATGTACTGAATCCTAATGCCCTAACAATTGGGTTTGCACGTCGTTTTGCTCCTTACAAGCGTGGGGCGATGATCTTTGAAGATGTTGAACGCATCGGACAAATCATTAATAACGCAACAATGCCAGTTCAGATTATCTTTGCTGGTAAGGCGCACCCTGCTGATCAGCTCGGAAAAGAAATCATTAAGAAAATCGCTGATATTGCAAAGCAGTCTGACTTTTATCGCTCTGTTGTTTTCCTCGAAGACTACGATCTTGATATGGCCCGTTACCTTGTTCAAGGGGTGGATGTTTGGTTAAATAATCCGAGAAGACCAATGGAAGCATCAGGAACTTCAGGTATGAAGGCCGCGATGAATGGAGCTCTCAATGTCTCAATTCTAGATGGTTGGTGGGACGAAGCATTTGATGGAACTAATGGTTGGTCAATTGGTCACGCTGAATCTTATGAAGATCTTGAGTATCAAGACTCAATGGAAGCGGGACTTCTGTACCGTGTCCTAGAAGGCGATGTTGTTCCTCTTTATTACTCACGCGATGAAATGGGTATTCCAAGTCAATGGATTGAAATGATGAAAAACTCAATTCGTGACTGTGGCGAGGGATTCAATGCTCATCGAATGGTTGTCGATTACGTTAAAAATTATTATTTGAAGTCAGAGCGCTTCAATGAAACTCTTGCGACAGCAAATTTTCAAGGTGCAAAAGAACTATCGAAGTGGCGTTGTTCCATTGAAAAGGAATGGGAAGAGATCGAGATTGTTGAGATTGAGGCACCTGACCAAGAGATTATCTACTCTGGAACAGAGGTTTGTGTAAAAGCAAGACTTCGTTTAGGGGAAATCAAGGCAGACAACCTTATTGTTGAGGTTTACTACGGTCCATTAGATAACGAAGATAATATTAAAGAACCATTCAGAAGAAGAATGGAAAAAGAATCTACTGATGGATCTGTAACTGTATTTTCAACAATGATCCCATGTTCACAAGGTGGACGTTATGGTTATACAGTGCGTATTCTTCCTGGTCACAAGAACTTAGCGGAGTCATTTGTGCCAGGACTAATTAAGTGGGCTAACTAAAATCCAATATATGTGACACCTTTTGGAGACAAAAGGTGTCGCACTTTCATCTCTCATTCTCTATAATTTCACACATTATTTATTTTTTTATTTGGAGAACTTATGTCCTACGTTCTTAGGGAAGTTAATAATAAAAAAGATTTAAAGTTGTGGGTTGAATTTCCATACAAATTATATCGCAATTCCAAAATCTATGTTCCTCAATTTCGCTTCGAGCAGATGAAATACTTTTCAAAAAATCCTGTCTATAGTGTTGCTGAGAAACAATTTTTTTATGTGACCAATAGAGAAGAAATCGTTGGAAGAATTGCTGCTTTCATTTTGAAATTAGAAGTTGAGAAGTTAGGTGTTAAAAGGGGCCGTTTTGGCTTTTTTGAGTCTATTAATGATAAGAATGTTTCTGATTTACTTTTAAATGCCGCTAAAGATTGGCTCGTTAATAATGGTTGCACTGAAATGGAAGGGCCTCATGGCTTTTCAGACTTGGATGCTGAAGGATTACTGATTGAAGGATTTGATGAACTTCCTCCTGTTACCAGTACATATGCCATGCCATATTTTAGAGAGATGTTAGAAGGTTTTGGCCTTATAAAAGAGGTTGATTATATTGAACATCGTATCTCAATTCCAGATCGATTTCCACTGTATGAAAAATTGAAGCAAAAAATTGCAGAGGCTGGAGAGTATCGAGTTTTAGAGCTTAAATCGATGAAAGATCTCTATCCTTACCTTGATCAGTTTTGGCCTTTATTGGAAAAATGTTATGCCCATCTTCACGGTGTTACTCCACTGACAGAAGAACAGAAAAATGATTACACAAAAAATTATATTGGATTTTTGAACCCTGAATTTGTAAAGGTTGCCCTTGATCGATCAAATAAGGTCGTTGGATTTTTCATTGGGATGCCAAGTTTAAGTCGAGCTTTTCAAAAGGCAAAAGGGCGAATCTTTCCAGGCATTCTTCATGTTCTAAAAGGGATGAAAACTCCAGATACATTGGACTTTGTTCTTATCGGAGTTGATCCTGACCTCCCTAAAAAATCAATTATGATGTTACTCATGGGGGAGATGTACGAGTCTTGCCATAGAACAGGAGTGAAGTTTGCGGAATCAAATCGCCAGTTAGAAACAAATTTTACAATTGCAGATGTTTGGAAACGTTTTGACAATCGTCTTCATCGTCGTTCACGTATTTATCGAATGGGCCTTTAAGAAATGAAGAAGATTGTTTTCTTTGCCTTGTTCTTTGTGAGTTTGTGCTCACTCGCATCATCAGTGGTTTATCTTGAGAGTAGTGATAACGCACGCAATGAGTACTATCCAATTACTCACTATTTCAATGCTGCATTTGACGTCGGTCAGAATCCATACTTCTTTTCCCACAGAGGATATTTAAAAAATCATAAAGTTGTTTTTGAGAGAATTGCGAATCCCCATCGATCAATTGTTGATGATGGAGGTTATGGTGAGTTTTTTCGTAAAGAATTTTATGGGGAAAACGTTCTTCCAAATATTGGTCTGCATCTGATTGGAGGAGGATACGATTATCGATTCATGGTCGAGTGGTTTAAGGTACGAAACTTTTCAAACCCTTATATAATCGCTCTTTTAACCTCTTATTTAGGGCATTTGGGTAATGAGGCATATGAAGCATCCAATAGTAGAATTACTTCACACGATCATATCGCTGACTTGTATTTTTTCGATGTGGTTGGAAAACTTCTTTTCTTAAACGACGATGTGGCAAACTTTTTTGTAAGAGATATGGGATTAAGACCGTGGCACTTTATGCCAACCTATGATGTTGGAGAAGAGTCTATTACAAATGCTGGACTCAATTATATTTTGAGGCCCAAAATTTTTGGAGAAAAGGTCCTTCCTTTTATGTATCTAGGGATGCAGGTGTTAGGCGGTTTTAGCTTTCAGCTAAAAAAAGAATCCTACTTAACGGCCGCTGCTGGAGTTGCCATTACAGAGCCTTTTGAGAAAAAGTACTTCTATAGTGGACTTCTTTCCTACGATATTGCTGGCGAACCCTATATGATTTTTAACGTCAATGGAACTGAAGCATACCGTTATCGAGTCATGCTGTTTCCCAAGTTTTTTCAATTACCTGGCGATCAAAGATTGGGGCTCATTTTAGGATCTAGTCGCGATAATCGTCCTGTCCTAGGTATTCAATACAACCTTCCGCTAGGGATAGGGTACCGTTTTAAGAAATAATTGAATTCTATTTATAGGAGCCGATAAGTATTGGTGTATTCCATTCTTGGAGGCAATTATGTGTGGAATGTATCAAAGTGTTGATCTTAAGAGTCTCAAACTAGTCGTTCAAAATATTGATTACGGTGAACTTAAGGTACCTCTTAAATCCAGTATCAATGTCGACTCAGTCTACTTTAATCAAGTCCATAACATGTTTGTTAGGATTACACTGTCTAGTGGAGTTCAGTATTTTACGGGATTGGGGGAAGTCGTTTTCGAATTCTCTTTATCTAAATCATTCCAAGAGAGCTCAGTGGCAGCTCTTGATCGTTTTGCCCAAAGTTTTGTGGGAACACAAATTTCTTCATGGATCCACCTCGAATCATTACTTATGGAGCACCTCGCACCATTTCCTAATGTTATGGCCGCTGTTGAGATGTCCTTCTGGGATGCCACATGTCGAAAACTAGGAGTTCCTCTCTATTACTTTATGGGTGGACATAAAAATAAGATTGCTACCGATGTTACTATTCCGCTCTCTTCTCCAGAGGAAACCTACAAGTTGGCAAGAAAGTACTCTAGCAGAGGATTTGATTTAATTAAGGTTATTGTTGGAAATGATTTTGATGCCTCCGTAAATCGTGTAAAGGCCATCGTCGATGCAAATCCAAATGGTCTAATTATTCTAGATGCAAATGAGGGGTTTACTTCAAGTAGTGCTCTGGAATTTTTAAAAGAGATGAAGAAGATTCACGCCAAAATTTGTCTCTTCGAGCAGCCAGTTCAGAGAGATGATTTAGAAGGCTTCAGGAAGGTAACAAAAGATAGCGAAGTCTTAACTGCTGCTGATGAGAGTATCGGAAACTATGAAGAGGCGGTTGAGGCCCTCAATAGTGATCTGGCCGATGTCTTAAATATTAAATTATCAAAATTTGGCGTTCTTAGGTCTACACGTTTGGTTGAGATGGCGAATGAGAGTAAAGTCTCACTTATGATCGGTAGCTCATTTGACACTCGAATTTCATCAAGTTTTAGTGCCCATTTTGCTGCAGGTATTGGAAGTTTTCGATGGGTTGATCTCGACTCGCCACTTTTCCTTGAACATGATCCTGTTATTGGTGGAGCAGAATTAGATGGTGCTTACTACTTACTAAATAGCTGCACTTCAGGCACTGACTTAGAGATCGATGAAGGGGAATCTTACACCATCGCAGCATAGTCATCTAACATGCTTAGTCGGTTATTTTCTCAATACGTGAAGATTCTAACATCTACTCCGGCCTTCATTGTTTGATTGTAAAATAATCAAAACAATCGATGGAGTGGGGTATGAAATCAGATATTGAAATTGCAGCTAAAGCAAAGATGCTACCAATTACAGAAATCGCAGGACAACTTGGAATTGATTCAAAGCACATAGTCTCCTATGGGAAATATAAGGCAAAACTATCATTAAGTTTATTGGAAGAACTTAAATCTAAGGCCAATGGCCATTTGATACTTGTCACAGGAATAACTCCGACACCGGCAGGTGAGGGGAAAACAACAACTACAGTGGGACTTGCGCAAGCGCTTAATAAGCTTGGTAAGAAGACTAGTCTTGGAATTCGTGAGCCATCACTCGGTCCTATTTTCGGAATGAAGGGGGGCGCAACTGGTGGAGGATATTCTCAAGTCGTTCCAATGGAGGATATCAATCTTCACTTTACAGGTGATGCTCACGCTGTTGGTATCGCTCATAATCTTTTAGCCGCGATGGTTGATAACTCTCTACAGCAAGGTAATCCATTTTCTCTCGATCCTCGAAGGATAACATTTAGACGTGTTATGGATATGAATGATCGACCTCTTCGAAATGTTATTGTTGGAGTTGGTGGAGTTGCTAATGGTGTTATGCGCGAATCTGGATTCGACATTACTGCCACTAGCGAGTTGATGGCGATAATCTGCTTGGCGACAGACTACAAAGATCTTAAGTCTCGTATTGCAAAAATTGTGGTGGGTTATACCTATGATGGAAAGGCGGTGACCGCTAGCGATGTTAAGGCCGATGGACCGATGTCCATGCTACTTAAAGATGCGATCAGGCCAAACCTCGTTCAGACCTTAGAGAATGTTCCCGCTTTTATTCATGGAGGGCCTTTTGCCAATATCGCTCACGGGTGTAGCAGTTTGGTTTCCACCAAGTTGGGACTTAAGCTCACCGATTATTTTATTACTGAAGCTGGTTTTGCAACGGAACTGGGTGCAGAGAAGTTCCTCGATATTGTTTGCCGTGAGGATAACATCACTCCAAGTGCAGGTGTTATTGTGGCGTCAGTGCGCGCGTTAAAAATGCATGGGGGCGTTTCACTTAAGGACTTAGGTTCGGAAAATCTTCCCGCGATCACTTCCGGCCTTGAAAATCTAGAAAAGCACGTGGAAAATTTAACAAAGTTTAATCTTCCTGTAGTTGTTGCACTCAACACTTTTCCCACTGATACCCAAAATGAAATTGACGCAGTTATGAATTTAGCAAAGGAAAAAGGAATCGCCATTGCTATCTCAAAGGTATGGGAAGATGGTGGAGATGGTGGAATTGAGCTCGCCAAGGAGGTGTTGAAGGTTTGCAATAACTCCATTTCGTTGAACTCAATGTATGAATTGAATGAAGATCCTGTGGATAAGATAACAAGAATCGCAAAAGAGATGTACGGTGCTTCAAAAGTAGAATTTGCTCCCAAGGCCAAGAAAGATTTAAAGCTTATTGCTGATAATAACTATCGTGACCTATATATCTGTATGGCCAAAACACAAAGCTCTCTTTCAGATAATCCCAAACTTCTTGGTCGCCCAAAGGATTTTGTAATTACGATTAGGGAAGTTCGCTTATCCGCTGGGGCCGGTTTTATCATTCCTATTGCTGGAGATATTATGACAATGCCAGGTCTTCCAAAAGTCCCCGCTGCTGTGGGAATGGGGATCGATGACGATGGGAATGCCTTTGGGTTATTTTAGAGGAGGGAATGATGTCGGTACTACTAGATGGAAAAAAAGTTGCCGCCAAAGTTAAGGAAGATATTCGTAAAAAAGTAGAGTCTTTAAAAAAGTCTGGGGAGCACATCCCTTCACTCAGTGTTTTACTTGTTGGTGACAACTCTGCTTCTCATATCTATGTTTCTCAAAAAGAGAAGGCCTTTGAAGCGGTTGGGATGGGACTCAATAAGATTGTGCTGCCTGAATCGATCAGCCAAAAAGCGTTACTAGATATTGTTGAAGTTTTAAACTGCGATGAAAATGTTGATGGCATATTGATTCAACTTCCATTACCAAAGCATATCGATACCAATGTCGTACTCAACTTTATTAATCCTAAAAAAGATGTGGATGGCTTTCATCCCGAAAATATGGGCAATCTCCTCGTGGGTGAAAAACAGTCTGTGGCCTGTACTCCAAGGGGAGTGATGCATCTATTAAAGGAATACAATATTGAATTTGAAGGAAAAAAAGCAGTCGTGATTGGCCGCAGTAATATTGTTGGTAAGCCAATGGCCTTATTACTTTTAGAAGAGAACGCTACGGTTACTATTTGCCACGGAAAAACAAGTGATCTCTCTTCTTATACCAAGGAAGCCGATATTCTTGTTGTGGCAATTGGAAAACCAAAGTTTATTACAGCTGACATGGTTAAACCTGGTGCTGTTGTTATTGATGTTGGGATTAATCGTGTTGAAGAGGGAATTGTGGGGGATGTGGATTTTGAAGCGGTTAAAGAGGTTGCCTCATATATTACACCGGTGCCAGGTGGTATTGGCCCAATGACAATTGTATCTCTCTTGGAGAATACTTTTGAATTAGCAACCTCTGAAGGTCCGATCGTTTTAAAAAGTGCTTGCTAACATTCAGTAATACAAACAGCAAGTCCACCTTTTGCGGTTTCCTTGTACTTATTCTGCATATCTTTTCCAGTCTCAAGCATTGTTTTCATCACTTGATCCAAGGTTACAAAGTGCTTTCCTTCTCCCCTTAGTGCCATTCTTGCGGCATTGATTGCTTTAATCGACGCCATTGCATTTCTTTCAATACAAGGAATTTGTACGAGCCCGCCAATCGGATCGCAGGTTAGTCCAAGGTTGTGCTCCATTGCAATCTCTGCAGCATTTTCAACTTGTTCAGGAGTTCCTCCAAGAACTTCTGTAAGTCCTGCTGCTGCCATGGAACATGCAACGCCAACTTCCCCTTGGCAACCAACCTCTGCTCCAGAGATTGAGGCATTCTTTTTATAAAGAATTCCAATAGCGCTGGCAGTTAGAAGAAATTTTATCACGCCATCTTCCGAATAATTTCCGCAGAAGTTTTTGTAGTAGTGTAGTACTGCTGGAATAATACCGGCCGCACCATTTGTGGGGGCTGTTACAACTCTTCCGTATGAGGCATTTTCTTCATTTACTGCAAGTGCGTAAAGATTAACCCAATCGAGAATTGTAAGAGGATCTCGGAGTGCACTTTCTGGTTTTTCTTTCAATTGTAAGTACAACTTTCTCGCTCTTCGTTGAAGTCCAAGTTTTCCCGGAAGCTTTCCTTTCTTTGTTAGCCCCGCTTTCACTGATCCCTGCATGGTATGCCACACATTTTCTAAGTGAGTGATAAGCTTCTTTTTACTATTCCATGCCAATTCATTTTCTAGAACAATTTGGGACATTGGACAGTTGTGCTCATTGCAAAGGGCCAATAGGTCTTTTGCTGAGTTATAGGTATGAGGAGCTTTTTTCCTGTGCCGAATCAGCTTATCTTCTTTCGCAGTATTTTCCCCAACAACAAATCCTCCACCAATAGAGTAATAAACTTTCTCTCTGAGAATTTTATTATTTTGAAATGCTTTAAAAACCATTCCGTTGGTATGGTAGGGAAGTTCCTCTTTTCTGTTTGCTTTGATATCTGTTTTTCGCGAGAAAGGAACTGGGTGAGTTCCCCCGAGATAGATCGTCTTTTCTCTGTTAATCTTTCGGAGAATTTTTGACAGCTCTTCTGGGGGGACTGTTTCCGGTTTGTAACCAGCAAGCCCAATTGTTGCTGCAGCGAAGGTTCCGTGGCCAGAGCCGGTAAGCGCTAGTGAGCCGTAGAATGTCACTTCGATACGAGTTACTTTCTCGAGTAGCTTGTAGTGTTTAAGTTTTGATAGAAAGCGATCAGCGGCTTTCATTGGTCCAACAGTGTGTGAACTAGATGGGCCAATTCCAATTTTAAAGAGGTCAAATATACTGATTCTCACCTTCTTCTCCTTTTAGGTTCTTTAGGCCATAATCGGCTAAATTATACATTTTGCATAATTATTTTGTCCTAAAGAGGGAATTTTATTTACCGATAAGATTTTATCGATAACAATAGGAATAATAGAATGATTGAGGAACTTAAGGCCAATGATTTAGATCGAGTGGCCGCCATGGAGGTAGGTGCCTATCTCATAAATTTCTACTCTAAGACCTGTGGACCATGTGCCACGATGAAACCAGTTTTAGAGAGTTTTGCAAGACATAACCCGAACACAAGGATCTACCGCATCAATGCGA
The DNA here is from genome assembly GCA_965140515.1 of Bacteriovoracaceae bacterium. Classification (GTDB taxonomy): domain Bacteria; phylum Bdellovibrionota; class Bacteriovoracia; order Bacteriovoracales; family Bacteriovoracaceae; genus JAGLCH01. Next base: position 1,460,358 of record OZ223251.1, read on the forward strand.
CAGAAAATCCAGAGCTCGCTCAACAGTTTGGCGTACGTGGTGTTCCTGCAATGTTTTTCTGTGAGGGGAGAGAAGTTATTTACTCAACTGCAGGGGTTACTTCTGAGTTTGAACTTCAAAGAGTTCTTAACGCATGGGATGACCCAGCATTTAGAGAATCAGGTGAACTTCCACCTGCAATAAAAAAACCAGATTATTTATTTACTGGAATTGTTGTTGCCCTGATACTGATATTTATTACTACAATTCTTTTAATCTAAGCTAGGAGCAAAGATCTACATGGAAGCAAAAAAAGTACCTGCACCCACACTGAGAAGACTTCCCAAGTATCTCAATTACCTGAAACGGATGAAAGAAGAGGGAAATGTAACTATTTCCGCATCGAAAGTTGCTGAGGCATTAGAGATTCAGCACACTCAGGTCCGTAAAGATTTTGCATATACTGGAGCAGAAGGAGTTCCAAAGATTGGACATCAGATTGATGATCTAATTAGATGTATCGAATCTTTTCTTAACTGGGACAATGTTACGGATGCCTTTTTGGTAGGCGTTGGACACCTTGGAGGGGCACTCCTTGGTTATAACGGTTTCCAGAATTCTGGAATTAAAATCGTTGCTGCTTTTGATATTGCAGAGAAGGCCGGAAGAAATATTGGTGGCATTGAAGTTTATAGCGTTGAGCGCTTTAAGCAGATGGTCACACGAATGAAGGTTAAAATTGGAATCATTACTGCACCTGCAGAGTATGCGCAAGAGATTGCTAATATGATGGTGGATAGTGGGATCCAAGCGATTTGGAACTTTGCTCCCCGTAAACTAGATCTTCCTGATGAGGTTATTGTCGAGAATGTTGATATGTACTCATCACTGGCACTGATTTCTCACCGCTTGAAGAAGAAATTTGGTAAGTAATGCCAAATTATTTGTGCATTCTTTAATCGCTGCACATTTTAAGTATTATATTTTTACAATTATCTAGATAGTAACCCTCTGTAAAATCAGAGGGTTATCTTTTTTTATCTCCTCAACAATCTTATGCTTGTTCCTAATCTCGCCACATGTTATAGATATAAATATATCGATAATTTTATATCGAATCTGTTTGGAGGGAATTATGAAACGTGTGGTAGTAAACTTTGGAATGCAAAATGATCTTTCTCACGATTTAGCTTCGCAGCTACTCGATTATGTAGAGCGATTTGATCTCTCTCGCTTTGTGAGAATTGTTGGAAAGAAAGGTGAGTGCATTGATGTTGATGGTAGAAATGTACACTCCTTTGAAGAAATGATTTCTATTGTTGAAGAAAGTTTATGAATGAAAAAATAGTTATTTCCATTTGTATGGGGAGCTCTTGCTACGCTCGTGGCAACAAAGAGTTGGTTGAGAAGCTCAAAGAATATCTAGTTGTTGAGGGCCTTGAAGAGCAAGTTAAGCTTAAAGGGGCCCTTTGCTGCGATTTATGTGGTCGTGGGCCAATTGCTTTAGTTAATGGTGAGCAAGTTCTTACAACGAATGGGCAGCTTTTTGATTCGATTAAAAAAATTATTTCAGAGAAAATAAAATGAAATCGCAAATTCCTGTATATACAGAAAAGGCCGAATGTCGCGACTGTTACAAGTGTGTTCGTAATTGTCCTGTAAAGGCCATCGAAGTTGTAAATCATAGCGCCTCTGTTATGGCAGAGCAGTGTATTTCTTGTGGACGGTGTTTAAGGGTTTGCCCAACTCACGCCAAAAAATATCGAACTGATATAGAGGAAGTTTCTAATTTGCTAAAATCAAAAAAGGTTGTCGCATCAATTGCACCTTCAATCTTTTCAGATTTCTCAAATATTGAAACAAGTAAAATTGTAGGTGCTATCAAGGCCCTTGGTTTTGAGTATGTTTCTGAAACCGCCCTTGGTGCAGAACTTGTTTCTCAATTTGTTGATGAGGAATTGAAGAAGAAAATTGGCATTCAGATCTCTTCTGCCTGTCCTGTGGTTGTGGACTATATTGTCAAATATTATCCTGAATTGTCAGAAACTATTGTTGAATGCGTTTCTCCTGCTCAAGCACACGCTAAATATCTCAAAGAGAAGTTAGGCGATGATATCGCCGTTGTATTTATTGGTCCTTGCGTTGCTAAAAAGCTTGAGGCCAAGAACTGTCCTGAACTTGATGCTGTAATAACTTTTGAAGAGCTTCAAAAAATGCTTCAGTCCAACAATATCTCTTTTGAAAAAGCCGCTGAGGAAGATCTATTTCCGCAGAACTCTTCAATTGGAAGAATGTATCCTCTGGATGGGGGGATGATTAAAACTCTCTCTCATAACGACGAAATCAATGCGATGAGTTTCTCTGGAATGGAGGCCGTTGATCTTGCCCTCAATGGATTACAAAATAAAACTAAAAGTGAGAGACCCGTTTTTCTTGAGCTGCTAGCATGTGAAGGAGGCTGTATTAATGGTCCTGCTAACACATCTAAGAAGTCCATGGTTGAGAAAGGAATGGAGATCTTAGAGTTTTCAAAAGCAAAGTGCGAAGTCTTAAGTTGTAGTTCTTCACTTTCTGCGGAGTTTGCACCTGCTCCTTTAAATCGCAAACAGTTCAAAGAAGAAGATATTGAGGAGGCGCTTTCTCGTATTGGAAAAAAGGATAAAGCTAATGAACTCAATTGCGGTGGATGTGGATATAGTACCTGCCGAAATTTTGCCTGCGCCATGCTTGAAGGAAAAGCTGAGAGCTCAATGTGCGTCTCTTATATGAGACAATTGGCTGCAAAGAAGGCCAATGCTCTTTTGAAATCCATGCCATCAGGTGTTGTTATTGTTGATGAAGGGCTTACCATTGTGGACAGTAATAAAAAGTTTGCAGATATCCTTGGAGATGATACTGCGCTTGCTTATGAGGCAAAGGGATCACTTGAAGGAGCAGACTTTAAAAGGATCTTTCCACAATACAATTATTTTGAAAGAGCGATGCATTTTGGAGAGTCTTCTCAGAAAAGAATTCGTTACAAAGGATCTGTTCTTCTATTGTCTGTCTTTCCTATTGAGGATGGAAAGTTAGCGGGTGCAATATTCCAAGATGTAACTGAGCCTTCAATTCAGCGCGAAGAAATTATTAAACATACCCAAGATGTAATTAAAAAGAATCTAAATACAGTTCAGCAAATAGCTTATCTTCTGGGAGAGAACGCTGCTGAGACAGAAGTTATTTTGAAGTCGATCATTGATTCCTACAAGGTTAACGAGTAGGGGGAACTGTGGATTTTTTTGTTGAAGTCGATCACAGACATTTAGCTAAGACAGGAAACTATGCCTGTGGTGATTTCTTCATCTCTCGTCGCTATGAGGCTGAAGGACGCCTTGTATGTGTGCTAGCTGATGGACTCGGCAGTGGAATTAAAGCATCAGTGCTTGCAACTTTAAGTGCAACAATGGCCCTTAAATTTATCTCTGATGATATGGATATCGTTACCACTTCTAGAATCATTATGGAGACCTTACCTGTATGTCAGGTTCGTAAAATTGGATACTCTACCTTTACAATTATCGATATGGATTTAGATGGTAACACTCGCGTTATTGAATATGACAATCCTTCTTTTATTCTTTTTAATCGAAACACTATCGTTGATATAGAAAAGGAATCAGTTGACCTCAAAGCTCAAGATGGGCGCTCGATCAAGGTGTACTACTCCTCTTTTAAAATGAATAAAGAGTCTAGACTTCTTTTTGTCTCTGATGGCGTTACTCAGGCGGGGATTGGCGATGATGCTTTTCCACTTGGATGGGGGGATTCTGGTGTTCGTAAGTTTGCCACCTACCTTTTAAATCAGCACCCTGATATTTCTGCTGGTGATCTATGTCAAAAGCTAGTTGGGCGCGCTCGTTTTATTGATGGGGGAGAGAACAAGGATGACGTCAGTGCTGCGGCCATCTATTTGAGAAGGCCCAGAGTTTGTTCCGTTTTTACGGGACCACCTGTGAACCCATCAAATGATCTTGAACTTGCAAATAGAGTTGAGGCCTGCCGTGATAAAATTATTATCTGTGGCGGAACAACCTCACAAATTGTTTCTAGAAATCTCAATCGTTCTGTTGAAGTAAAACTTGAAAGTAAGGGGGCCGATCTTCCTCCAATTTCCGTGATGGAAGGAATTGACCTTGTCACAGAGGGAAGTATTACTCTTACAAGAGTTGCTAGTATTTTAGAATATATCGACTACCCATCTGATACTCCTCGCGATGGGGCAGAGAAAATGGTCAAGCTAATGCTTGACTCTGACCTTATAAATTTTGTTGTTGGACTCAGTGTAAATGAGGCCCATCAGAACCCCGCCACCACCTGGGACCTAGAACTGAGAAAAAATGTTGTCAAAAAGATCGCTTCCCTCTTAGAGAAGAAGTTTTTGAAGCGTGTCACTGTAAATTATCTATAAAATAGCCTGTTTAGATTCAATGGCTTATGTGCCTAACTATAAGATTTTCACTTTGTTTACTTTAGGGTTGAATCTACTCAAGAAACGATATAATAATATCGATATATAGTAATCGATATTTAATTATCGATAAATAAATAATGATTGTGTTTGGCAGGAGATGACTATGAGTAACACTAGTGAGGATTGGGGAGAGCTCTACAAAAAGCTAGATAGCTTTGTAGATACCCTGAATATTTCAGCGAGAGATCCGCGGAGAAAAGGGCACCTTATTAAAGTGCTTCACCGCGCTCAACATTACTTTGGGTATTTACCTGAAGAAGTTCAAAAGTATGTAGCTAAAAAGCTATACCTTCAGCACTCAGAGGTTTCTGGTGTTATTAGTTTCTACAACTATTTTACAACTGAACCAAAAGGGAAATACGACATCAGCGTTTGTACAGGTACTGCATGTTACGTAAAAGGTGCTGATAGAGTTTTAGCAGAGTTTGAAAAGCTTTTAGGTATCAAAGATGGTGACGTAACTGCTGATGGCCTTTTCTCGATTAATTCACTTCGCTGTGTTGGAGCTTGTGGTCTCGCTCCTGTTGTTATCGTGAATGAAAAAGTTCATGGACGTATAACAGATAAAGATGTTCTCGGAATTATCGCGGAGTATAAGAACAATGAGGAGGCCGAAAATGAATAAGCTTACTAAGATTAATTCTATGTCTGAGCTTCAAGAGCTAAAGACAAAGCTTGAGCCTCTACTTGACCTTAGACTTGTGAGACAAGGGGCACAAGTAAACGTTGGTAAAAGACGTGACATCATGATCTGTGGTGGTACAGGTTGTATGGCGTCTGAAAGTGATATCCTTTTAAAGAATCTAGAAACTCTTCTTGCAGAGAAGGGATTACAAGACGATGTTAAAGTATCTATTACTGGATGTTTTGGTTTCTGTGAGAAAGGACCAATCGTTAAGGTATTACCAGATAACGTTTTCTACGTTGAAGTAAAACCAGAAGACGCTAAAGACATCGTTGAAGAGCATATTGTTAAAGGTGCCGTTGTTGAAAGACTTCTTTTTGAAGAGCCGTCACTCAAGCAAAAAGTTGAAAAGCACTCTGATATGTCTTTCTACAAAAAGCAAATGCGTATTGCTCTTAGAAACTGTGGTTTGATCAACCCTGAAAACATTGAAGAATATTTTGCAAACCACGGATACCAAGCTCTTGGTAAAGTCCTTACTGAGATGCAATCAGAAGATGTTGTTAATTGCATCAAGGACTCAAGACTTAGAGGTAGAGGGGGCGGAGGTTTCCCAACAGGTCTTAAGTGGGAAATTGCTTCAAAAAATATTTCTGATGAAAAATACATTATTTGTAATGCGGATGAAGGTGACCCAGGCGCTTTCATGGACCGTTCAATTATGGAAGGTGACCCGCATTCAATTATCGAAGCTCTTGCAATCGGTGGTTATGCTATTGGTGCAAACACTGCGCTAATTTATATTCGTGCAGAATATCCCCTTGCAATCCATAGACTTGAAATTGCAATCTCTCAAGCTAGAGAGTGTGGACTTCTTGGTAAAGATATTCTAGGAACAGGATTTGATTTTGATGTTGAAATCAAACTCGGTGCTGGTGCCTTCATCTGTGGTGAAGAAACAGCTCTTATTCACTCAATGGAAGGTGAGCGTGGCGAGCCAACAACTAAGCCACCATATCCTGCAGAGAGTGGATACTGGGAAAAACCAAGTAACGTAAATAACGTAGAAACACTCGCGAATATTCCTGAAATTATTTTGAAAGGTGCTGAATGGTACGCTTCAATTGGAACAAAGGAATCTACGGGTACAAAAGTATTCGCACTTGCCGGTCAGATCAATAATGTGGGGTTGGTTGAAGTTCCAATGGGGATCACATTTAGAGAGATTATCTATGAGATCGGCGGTGGTATTCGCGGAGGCAAAGAGTTTAAGGCGGTTCAAACTGGTGGACCATCTGGTGGAGCAATTCCTGCTCAGTATCTAGACGAGCCTATTACTTATGAGTCTCTACAGGCAATTGGATCGATGATGGGATCTGGGGGAATGATCGTATTATCTGAAGATGACTGTATGGTGAATCTCGCTAAATTCTATCTCGAATTTACTGTTGATGAGTCATGTGGAAAGTGTACTCCTTGTCGAATTGGAACAAAGAGACTTCACGAAACACTTGAGAGAATTACTGATGGGAAAGGAACTGATGAAGATCTATACCACCTACAAGAAATGAGTGAGATTATCAAAGATACTGCTCTTTGTGGTTTAGGACAAACAGCTCCAAATCCCGTTTTAAGTACAATGAAATTTTTCATGGATGAGTATAAAGCACACGTTCATGAAGGTCGTTGTCCTTCTGGTCGCTGTCAAAATCTTCTAAACTTCTTTGTTGTTGAAGATAAATGTATTGGCTGTACTGCTTGTGCCAGAGTATGTCCGGTTGGATGTATCTCAGGTGGTAAGAAAGAAGTTCATCACATCGATACTGAAAAATGTATTAAGTGTGGTGCTTGTATGGACAAGTGTAAATTTGATGCAATCATCAAAAAGTAATTAGATAAGATTTGAGGAAAATAAAATGAGCCTAAATATTATAACAATTAATGGAAAGCAAGTAGCTGTAGAGAAGGGGACAACTGTTCTCGACGCAGCTAAAAAGCTTAATATCCACATTCCAACACTCTGTCATCTCGACTTACACTGTTTCCAAATGGAAAACCACGCAGCATCTTGCCGCATCTGTGTTGTTGAAGTTGAGGGAAGAAAAACTCTTGCTCCATCATGTGCAACGCCTGCGACTGATGGAATGGTTGTTTATACTAGTACTCCGCGTGTTCTAAAGGCACGCAGAGCGATTCTAGAGCTTCTACTATCTGACCACCCATTTCACTGTTTAACTTGTCCAAAGAACTTAAACTGTGATCTACAGTCTCTGGCGCAGGATTTTAACATCGTTAACATCCCACGTCCGTACATGGGGGAGAAATCAGAGTACAAGCGTGACAAGTCGAGTAAAGCAATCGACCGCGACCTAGACAAATGTATCATGTGTCGTCGTTGTGAAGCTGCTTGTAACAAAATCCAAACTGTAGGAACTCTGACTGGTTTCGGACGCGGTTTCAAATCTATCGTCGGTCCTGCTGAAATGAAACCTCTTGCAAACTCTAACTGTACCTTCTGTGGTCAATGTGTAAACGTTTGCCCTACCGGTGCTCTTGGCGAAATGGATTATACTCGCGAGGTTTGGAGTGCTCTTTACGACAAAACAAAGACTGTAGTTGTTCAAACTGCTCCAGCTATTCGTGTTGCTCTTGGTGAGGAATTTGGAATAGATCCAAAAGATGCTCCTCAAGGCAAAATGGTTGCTGGTCTTAAAGCTCTTGGATTTGACAACGTATTTGATACAAACTTTGGTGCTGACCTTACCATTATGGAAGAAGCGACCGAGTTGATCGAAAGAGTTAAGAGTGGAAAGAATCTTCCAATGCTAACTTCATGTTGCCCTGGATGGATTAACTTCCTTGAATTCCAATTCCCAGATCTACTTAACATTCCTTCAAGCTGTAAGTCTCCAATGCAAATGACTTCTGCTATTACAAAGACATGTTATGCTGACAAAATGGGGATGAATCCTGAAGATATCGTAATGGTTGCTGTTATGCCTTGTCTTGCTAAGAAATATGAAGCTTCAAGACCTGAGTTTAATATCAACGGTGGACAAGATACAGACTACGTAATCACAACTCGTGAGCTTGTAAAAATGTTCAAAGAAGCTGGGATCAATCCATACGAATTGACTGAAGAGCCATTTGATAATCCTATCGGAGAATCTTCTGGAGCTGCAACAATCTTTGGTGCAACTGGTGGTGTCCTTGAAGCTGCTCTTCGTACAGCTAATGACTGGTTGACTGGAAACGATAATGTGGAAATTGATTTCAAACAAACTCGTGGTCTAGATGGTGTTAAAGAAGCATCAGTTCAAATTGGAGACAAGACATTGAATGTAGCAATGGCATCTGGTCTTGGAAATGCTAGAAAGCTTCTTGAAAAAGTTCAAGATGGATCTGCTGACTACCATGTAATTGAAATCATGGCCTGTCCTGGTGGATGTATTAACGGTGGGGGGCAACCATTTGTCCACGGAGATGAGAGTAAGATCGAAAGACGTCGTGAAGCACTTTATGCAATCGATGCAAGTTGCGAGATCAGAAAGTCTCATCAAAACCCATCAATCCAAAGGCTCTATAGAGAGTACCTTGGAAAACCAGGTGGAGAAAAATCTCACCACCTACTTCATACCAAGTATAACAAAAAATTAGAAAAGTAACGTCTTCTTATTTTTTGTTGTCATACACATCATTCTTGGGGGCGGTCCGCACAACCGCCCCCTCTTTAAAAAAGGCCGTTAATAAAATTAAATTAGTTGCGTCTCGCTTCTAGGATGTAGTCTTTGAGCAATTTTTTAAGCATGGTGCTTAGATTGCGGTGAACTTGTTTCTTTTGCTTTTCACTCATTGGCTCTTTTTGAAAAACGCCAAATTCTAAGGCCGCACCAATACGAATTGACTTCACAATCTTCGCTGCTTCTTCTGCTAGTTTTTCGTTGGCGAGCACTTGGTTGAACTTTGATTTTAGACGGCGCAAATAGAGCGTCTCAATTTCATCGATTGTTTGCCCTAGAATATTGTCGGTTCCGGCAAAGCGCACGTATAGCGCTATAATAAAGGGGTACTGGCTGGCAAATTCTAGGTTATTCCAAGTTCCTTCCCACATGGCCCTAAGCATCGCTTTGGGCCCTGTAATTTCAATTTTTCGAAGTGAGAACTTGGTAAACTCTGTTCCAAAGTATTTTACAGCACTACTAATAAGGTCATCACGTGAGTCTCCCATATATTTATAGATCCATGGGCGGGATACACGGGCCTTACGCGCAACAGATGAGTGATTTACTGATCTAAGTCCATTTTCGTGGATAAGCTTCAGGCACTCCTCGTAGACGCGGTGATATTTCTCTTCTTTAGAACTTCGAACTTCGTTCACTTAAGCCTCTTATATTTAGTTAATACGTTAATTAAATTAGTAACACTAACTAATTTGTGGTGTTACCCCTTTGACTTACCAATTTATGAGTAATTAGGTCAAATAATGTATCAAGAAAGAGTAAACATTACTATGGAGAGATAATGAAATTAACGAATGTTCTTAAATTGACCCTTACAGGGGTATGTGTTTTCAGTGGTTTATATGCACACGCTGCTGGATTCGAAAAAACAGTTATGTGGTCAGGAAAATGGGCCGCTTTAGGTGGCGCTGCAACAGGTGCCGTTGATGGAGCTGATGCTCTTTTCTTCAACCCAGCTGGTCTTGCTGAAAAAAATAGTACTGAGCTATCACTTAACTATTCTCCTCTACTGACTCATGTTTCTGGTGCCCAAGCAGTAGATGATGAAAAAATTGATAGTGATAAAAATGTTATCCGTCACGTATCAGGTGCTCTATTTAAAAAGAGTCTTACCAATAATCTCGCACTTGCAACTGGTGTTTATGTTTCAGGTGGTGCTGGTGCTAAATTTCGCTCTGTTGATTACAGCAGTGTGAATTCTGGTTTTAGCGTTTACAACCCGGTGGTTAAGAGTGATGTGAAGATCATCGAATACGGACTAGGTGCTGGTTATAAAATTAATAATAATTTTAGTGTAGGGGCTACTTACAGAATCACCATGGCCATGGCCGATTTTTCATCCGCTTCGGTAAGCAGTGGGATTCTTTTCAATACTCACTTCGATAACATGACTGACTTCAATTTTGCTGGGGTTAGACTTGGAGCAAAGTACCTCTCTGATGACAAAACATGGGGCTTAGGGCTTTCATACCGCTCAGAAGTTAAAATGGATATGAAAGGGGATGCCCATGGTGAGTACGTAATCGGAGCTACATCCACTAAGTATGAAATGACTGGTGGAAAAGATGCTGTGCTACATTCCCAACTCCCAAACCAAGTAAACTTTGGTGGTTTCTATAAGTACAGTGATAGAGCAACTGTATTTGCTGAGTACTCTTGGACTGATTACTCACAAAATGATGAGATTAAAATTGATGGCGAACTCAAGCTGCAAGCAGCTCATGGAAGCACAAATGTCCTTGCGGGAAAAACTGTTAAGCAGAACTGGAAAGACGCTCATATTCTAAGACTTGGTCATGAGTACTTGATGGAAAATGACTGGGCAATACGTACTGGTTACGCTTTTACTTCAAGAGTAACTTCAAGAGATGCAGTTAGTATCACTTTTACGGCGCCAGGAGTTGGACACACTTTTGTTGCTGGTGCTGGAACCAAGTTTCTTGATAATAAGCTAGCTCTGGATTTCGCTGGGGAGTACAGCTTCGTTCAAGGTTCTGGTACACATCCTGACAGTGGTGTTTCTGGTGAATTCTTCAGTAGTGGAGCAGCCGTTCATACTTCACTAAGCTATCTATTCTAATAAAGTATTTGATATTATGTGATAGAGGGGGATTCATTTGAATCCCCCTTTTTTTTATCCTATAGTTTAATCATGTCAGAAATCACCTCTAGAATTCGAAATTTACTTGAATCTCATAATATTCCTTATCGCGAAATTGATCATGGAATCGCAACCACATGTGAGGACTCTGCGCGGGAACGTGGCGCTGATATTCGAATTGGTGGAAAGACCTTATTGTTTAAAGATAAAAAGGATTTTCGTCTTTTTGTGATCTCAGCAGCAAAACAAGTGGACTCAAAAAAAGTGAGAAAGATTTTAGGGTCCCAGTATCTTCGTTTTGCAACTTCTGTTGAACTTGAAAAGCTTTGTGGGGTTGTGAGTGGAGCGCTCCCCCCTTTTGGAGAAGGTGTTTATCCCTACGATCTTTTTATGGATGAGTCTATTCTTGAAAATGATGAAATAGCATTTAATGCGGGGATTCTTACGAAATCATTCATTCTACAATTAGAGGACTATCTCAAAGTAGTCAGTCCTACCATTTGTTCTTTTTCAAAATAAAAGGCCACTCTTGCGAGTGACCTTACAATAATTATAGTGATGTTAATCCAAGTGTGACCTCAAAGTGCGCTTGAGGATGATCACAAGCTGGGCATGTTCCAGGAGCTACAGTACCTTCTTGAACATATCCACAGTTTCTACATCTCCAAGTTGCCTTTTCACTTGTCTTGAACATTCCGTTTGATTCAACTAGTTCAAGGAAAGCTTTGTAACGCTCTTCGTGTCTTTTTTCTGCAATAGAAATATTTTTCCAAACATTTGCGATATCTTTAAAGCCTTCTTTCATCGCAGTTTCTGCGAATGCAGGATAAAGCTCTGTCCACTCTTCGTGCTCACCAGCAGCAGCAGCTCTTAGGTTTTCAGCAGTTGTTCCAATCTTTCCTGCAGGAAATGTTGCTTGAATTTCAAGATCTCCACCTTCAAGGAATTTAAAAAATCTTTTTGCATGCTCTTTTTCTTGGTTTGCTGTCTCTTCAAAGATCGCTTGAATATGAACATATCCTTCTTTCTTTGCAACGCTTGCAAAATAAGTGTAACGATTGCGGGCCTGTGATTCTCCCGCAAATGATTTAAGTAAGTTCTTTTCTGTTTCGGTTCCCTTGATACTCGCCATGGTTCCTCCAAGTTTAAAATTTATCTCACAATATTTAACAATCGATTGCTATCAATCGCAATACAATTTGCCTTTAATCATATCGGCCTATTATAGTCGCTTTTTCATCGTATGAAATGCGTTGGAGCTTAGTAACCCTTTGTTTGGTAGAGGTGATGCCATGTCTCTCATTTGATCAATTCTTTTTTGACTCGGCGGGTGGGTGCTCATCGCATCTTGAAATTGTGCAAGGTATTTGTTTTGACCCTTTTTCCCCTTATTCTCTAGTGCAAGGAGCGTTTCGTAAAATTTACCAATTTGGTGAGGATTATAACCGGCCTTTGTTGCTATTTTAAATCCGAGCCGATCAGCTTCAAACTCATCTTCTTGTGAGTTCTGCATATAGCGGTATTTTTGTACTAGTAGGGTTGCTCCGCCAAAGAGAGCTCCACCTGCAGCTGTGCCTTTTAAAAGACATTCCTTATCTCCCTTTTTACAGAGTTTCTTCGCGGCCATGTAACCACCTGCGGCGCCAATAATTGCCGCGCCAGCTGTCATCAGAAGATTCCCTGTTCTCTCTTTGTTCATAAGGGTCATGCGCTCTGCTGTATGTCTCGCAATAACATGCCCCATTTCGTGTCCCAAAACCCCTGCTAGTTCTGCTTCCGTCTTCACTGCTTTTAAGAGAGGTTTTGTAACATAGATTGTTCCCGCAGGAAGAGCGAAGGCATTTACCATCGGAGTATCAACAACTGTAAATGTGTACTTATATGGTTTCCCATTGAGCCCATTTACTTTAACAAGTCGTTGGCCTAGAGAGCTCACGTACCTCTGTAATGCTCGATCTTTTGTGGGAGGGTAGTCTTTGGCCATCGACTTTAAAGCATCTTTGGTTAGATTGATTTCATCGGTCACTGTTAGGTCTGATGCTTGGCCTTTATTATCTCCCTCTCGATAACGGGTTTTACTTGTGGCGCAACTTGAAAATAGTAACGACAATATTGTTAGCATGATTAATGATTTAAATTGCATAGTATCTCCTGAACATGACTCTTATCGATTTGCAGTGATAATATTTGAATTTATTTTACAGAAGAAATTAAGTCCTTAAAATATGAAGGCATCTCTTGGCGGGGATACCAACATAATGCAGCATCTACCTTCATTACCTTGTCTGGGAGTAATTCTCGTAAAACCTTATTCCACCCCATACTACTGATGAATCCTCTTGATAAAACGGAATAACCACCACCAGAACTGATATATGAGGCGAGTCCATCGATATTATTAATATAATGTCTTTCTTTGCCTGCCAGCGCGAATAACCGATGCTGCTTTAAAAAGTTGAAGGTATGGGTATCTTCAGGATTAAAATCGACAATTTGCTCATTTGTCACAATTTCCTTTGCCGTTCCTTTCAATTGTTTTCCCGTAACCAGTGTGTACTCTTCGGGGCGCAGTAGCTTTGAGTCTAATTCATCAACAACTTGCTTTCTTGGAAGAATCGCGAGATCACATTCCCCTTTTTTTAATGATTGTAGTCCACCGTCAGAATCATCAACTTTTAATGAGAAGCTGAGCTGTGGGTATTTCTTTTTTAAGGGGGCCAGAATAGGAATTACTCTTGTGCGCATCATACTTGATGGGGCATTAATCGCGAGCCTGATTTTTGCCTGCTCCCCTTTGATGTTGGCGAAAAGTTCTCCTTCCATCTCAACCACTTTACTTGCGTGGCGTAGGAGCATTTCACCCTCAGCTGTAGGGCGCATCCCTTTCCTTGATCTTGTAAATAGGGTCATCTCAAGCTCACGCTCAAGCGCCTTAATTCTTTGAGTGACTCCAGTTTGGGTTAAACCGAGTTTTTTTGAGGCCCCTTGAACAGACCCCTCTTCAGCAACAGCGATAAATGCATCTAGATTATTTGAAAGTAAACTCATAATAATTCATAGATAACTGATAAATATGAATTTTACAACTTTTATAAAAACACCGAAATTAAAGTTGTTCAAAATTACTAATAACATTTGGAGTTTATATGAAAGTACTACTATCGATTATTCTTATGGCAACTAGTTTCTCTGTTTTTGCTGTTTCACAGTGTTCCCACGGACAAAAGCAGATTGTAAAAATAGCTAATGCAACGGTAACAGAAGGCGCTAAGGCATCTGTTGAAGGGAAGTCAATCCCTCTCTCTTATGCCGCTGAAATGATGTCTCCAGGACAAACATTTAAAGGTGTTGTTGTGAAAGTATGTTATGACGTTGGGCATATCCCAGGTGTTATGAGCTACTGGAAAGAATTTATTATTCCTGAAAGTGAAATTCTTGAATCTATTTAGTTAGAGGGAAGACGGAGAGGTTGAGCTGCATCAACTCATCTCCACTTTCTTCATCGAGGAGTTGGGTGAAGCGCTGTTGGAATTCTCTCACCAATTTCATGGCCTCATCCATCCTCTCTTTTGAGATGTTGATTACAGTCGTCGCGTGCAGTACTGAATCATCCGCTTTAAGTCTGATTGATTGTTTTACTAGATCTAGGCTATCTTGATGAAAGTTACAGATCTGCTCATCTGTAGGATTCTTTGAAGCACAGTAATTTTTTACTGTTATTAAATAACCATCATGCTTTTCAATAATGCCGTGCTTAACCAAACGGTTGATGTGCGATTCGATATCCACCTTCATTGGGAAGGCCAATCTTTTCTCAATCCATTTTGGATCATTTTTGAAGTCTTTAAGCTTCATCATCTCCGTAAGAATCGCGGTGTTGATATTGAAGAGTAGGGCGATATCGCTATTTTCAATCTCCGTCACCATTTTCTCTCGTTCGATAAACTCATCTACGAGGATTACTGAAAGAGATGGATCTTTGATGCGGCTTTGAATTTTTACTAAGTTTTTAAAATAGTGTGTTTCTTTATCAGAAAGCTTGCAGTTATTGGCAAAAGAAGAAACAAGGGAATCGCTGGGATTGCGTTTCCCATTGATGATCATACTGATGGTAGACGAACTTGAGATGCCCAACATACGGGCCCAGGCATTATAACTCCACTGGGGATTAATCCCCTTCTTGTATTGATAGAAGTCTTTGAGGTAGACTCTATAATCTTTGTAGTTCAAAATATCTGGTTTCACTCATCCCATCCAAATCCAATAAAGGTCATTAAGAATCGGTTCGTTTGATCCTATTTTTGATCTTTAACTTTTCCTTTGTCGCCTTTTAAAGGGCCATAGATAATTTCAACAGCTCTCTCTCTCGCTAAACCGCGCGCTTGGTCGAGGCCGTATCCTTTATTCATCATTAAGTTCAGCTGATTTTGGTAGACCATGTCATATGTGCTTGGAACGTAGCATTCGTGAGATGCTTGCGACCTGGCGGAGTCAAGTCCAGTACCGCGGTTCATGTAAAAGTAGAATCGCTCATTAAAGCACTCTCTGTACCCGCTCGCGCAATCTTTTTCCGCCATTAGACGAGCATAAAGCTTGTCATATCCCTGAGAGATATAATCGGCGAGGGCCTCTTCATAACATTGAGAAATTGCAAAAGAAGAAGTCGATAATAAGAGCAGTATTGACGCCAATAATCGTTTGTTCATAGTTTAGAACCTCAGTGTTTAGGTGTTTTGGGTGGTTAATCGTCTAATATCTATAGCAAATTATGGATCGTCATATCAATAAACTATGTTCATTTTATGAGCTTTACCATGCACAGAATTAGTGAATGCATTTTGCATTTATTTCCGATTATGATGTCTACATGAAAATATGTATCATATACGTTTATCGATAACAATGCTGTGCGTAAAAACTTCAGTGTTGTGGGTCAGTAAGGCCTAACTCTACAGAGTTGTGAGTTCTTAATTGGGGAGTGATGTCTAATAGAGATAGAAGTTACTGATATTAAAGGGTAAACAACTCCCGGATCGGCGGGAGTTGTTTTATTGAGATTTATGAGAGTATTTCTTCAATTGTAATGTAGTCTCCAACATGACCGGCCATCTTTTCTGCATCAGTGTTTACTGGGAGTGTCTTCTTACCTGGTCTCCATCCTGCCGGGCATACTTCTCCCGTTTTTGTAGCGTGTTGCCATGCTTTGACCTGTCTTAAAAATTCATTAACATTTCTTCCGACAGAATCTGCCTGAACCTCTTGCGCTACACAAATACCATCAGGATTAAATAGGAACCTTCCTCTTAAGGCAACTCCGTCTTCTTCTACAAGTACTCCAAATGCACGACTTACTTCTTGATTTCCATCTGCGCCAATCATTAGCTTGAGATCTTTAAGAAGTGGTTCTGTTTCAACAAATCTTTTATGAGAGAATTTTGTATCTACAGAGACTGCTAGAATCTCAGTGTTCAACTCTTGAAATTCATCATACTTTGCGTTCATTGCTGCTATTTCTGTAGGGCATACAAATGTGAAATCTGCAGGATAGAAGCAAATTACTGACCATTTTCCTTTATAGTCGTTACTCGATACTTCTGTAAAATGACCTGTCTTAGAGTCATAAGCTTCAAGTGTAAATTCTGGCATCTCTTGTCTAACCATTGTTGAGCTCATTGGTTTCTCCTCCTGGATAATTGTACTGTTGGTTTGATTTTCTATAACTTTCTTTTTTCTTGGCCTTAACCCCGCATCGCACGGCATAGCTCCTCCTCAGTAGTTTTTTTGTTTGAGTATATACTCACTATAGGTTGTTTTAGAGACAAGTGAAGTTAGTTAAATTTATTTATTGATAGATTTAATTAATTGATGATTTGATTGAATCCCATTTTTTGGCACGAAGCATGCACTTAATCACTCTAACAGAGATAGGCAAAGGATTGTCTAAGGAAATCAGTGTTGTTTTGACACTAAAATCTATATTTGTGGGAGAAGAGATGGGTTTTAGAGTGATAAAATGCACCATAAGTGTCGTTTTGCTATTAGCTAGTTTTAAAGTTCTTTCGGAAGAGACAATCTCATACAAGGGACTTAAAAATGGCCTAAAGAAGTTCGAAGTTGGCGCAACCATAATGTATAGTTCAAATATGTACGCTCCAACGACAGCAAGTCATAGCGCATCAACAATAACTGAGTTGTCACTAACATATCCTTTTGATCACGGTGGGTTTGTTTCAAGCTCAATTTCTGCAACCAAAGATTTAGAAAATGATTATGAAGAGGAGCTATCCTCACTTGATCTCTTTTACAGTTCTAAAAAAATCAAATTGCTTGGAGGGATCTACTATAATGTAGGTGGGGCACTATCGCGGCCGTTGGATGAATACTCTCAAGAAGATGAGAGTTTAGTTCTATCAACCGCGCTTACTAATTCTTTTTCAAAATCTTTTTCAATTTTGGGAGCTAAAGGTTTTAATATTTCATTTAAATCAAATATTACTAAAAATTTTCATCAATATACTGTCGCATATAATGGTAGTTCCAATACTAATTTCGCCTATAAGAACAAGATGTCTTTTTCTTATCGCGGTTGGGAAAATGTTTCGGTTGGTTACGGTCTCAGTATGTATCAGGGATTTACCTACAAAAATAATAGGAAAGATCCATCCTATAATCATGGAATCAGTACCAGTTACAGCTATAAAAACTATTCAACAAGTTTAAATGTATCAACAGGGGGACAAGTATATCGTCAAGATGGGAAGACGATGGATGTTTCACTTTTTGAGAAAGATCGGGCAACCGTTTTTTGGGCCTTTGGCATATCGGTGTAGTGGGGAGAAGTATGAAGTTTAATTTTGGTAGATTGTTTGTAGTTTTAAGTGTCGGGGTACTCATTGTTTCATGCGCTAAAGAAAGGGATTATGACGAGGTTTATAAAGATGCTCAGATTACATCTAAAGTTTCAGCGATTAATGAGGATGCAACTTTTCTTTATGTTCCATCCACTTTGGGAGTTCCTAAAGATGTTTCAGCTGCCAGAGCATTCTTTCAAGGTGACAGTAAACTGGTGAAAATGAAGTTCACTGAAAACAATATCGAAATTTTGGAAATCCCAAAAGAAGATAAGTTTTCTGATAATGAATTGAATAGCACTCCTGTTCTTTCAATTCCTGTTTCATATGTCGATTACAAATGTGTCGAGAACTCACAAGGAGAGTGTACCAATCAAGAAACAGTTGATACTGAACTTACTTGGGAACAAAAGAGATTTTTTCAACCGAACTTTGAATCATTAACTGTAAATGAAGTTAATTCTTTGGACCTGTTTAATTTAGATCCAGGATGTATCTCGCAAGTTGGATCTAAGTTGGTCGATTATGAGATGAATAATGATGTTTTGAATATCGTTCTAGAAAAGACTTATAAAGTAAGTACTGCTTTCCAATGCATTGCTGATTTGTATTACTCTGACTCTATGAGTGCAGCTGGTTTTAAAGTTAAATTCTTCTACTCTATGGTTAGAGTTAATAAACTACAAAGTCCAGACTATGAGCCTATTAATTACCCGGTTCAAGATCACAGTGTATTCGGATTCTTTAAAACAAAAAAAGAGGAAACAGTTGATGATTACGATGAGTCGAGAACAAAAATCACTTATTTACTAAATCGTTGGAATCCAAAACGTAAAGAGATTGTATATTACCTAAATGGCAACTTTAAAAAATCTGAAAATAGTATTGTTAAGGATGCAACTTATGAAGCTTTCAAAAGAATCAACTACGGTCTAAAGAAAGCTAATATCGGATTCAAGCTTGTGTTGAAGGAACCATCGGATAAAGTTAAAGAGGGGGATATTCGATACAATACCATCAACCTTATCGATGAGCCATTGGCGATTGGTCTTCTTGGGTACGGTCCTACTGTAGCGATTCCAACAACAGGTGAAATCGTTCAGGGGCACGTCAACATGTACAGTGGGGTTTTGAGATCTACCATTAGACAGACATATGACTCGATGGTTGACCTTTCAAAAGAGAGATTTGTTAAACCTGTCGTTCCCGCAAACGTTGAAGTAAAAGACGCTGTTAAAGTTGCTTCATCTCACGCTAGTCCAGTTTCTTTGAATTCTATTTTAAATACAAGTGTAAGTAGATTGAGCAGTTCTGGCTTAGATAAGCTCGTTCGTTTTTCAGATGTATCTCATTCAATTTCTTTGAAGAACCTTCAACAAATGAATGAGGCTACTTTGGTTGAAAAAGATTCAGCGATTAGAAGTGAATTCTTTCTTCTAAATGAAGAGGAGCGTCTAACTCACTTGGGACAAATTGCTGCTGATACTCAAGAGATTGTTAATGTTACTGAATTGGCAAAAACTGAGATTGAAGGGATTAGAGAGGTCTTGGGAATCGATAATGACAATGATGTTTTGCCTGATTTTGAGTCGCTAAGTGATTTAATGAAGAAGAAAGTTGTGGATCATATCTTGCCAAAACTTTATGTTCAAACTCTTGTTCACGAAATGGGGCATAACCTTGGATTACGCCATAACTTCATGGGATCTTTTGATAAAAATAACTACATGAATGAATCTCAAGTACAGAATGTTAAGAATGAGCTTGGGGATGAAAAGGCAGTTGCTCCATCGTACAGTTCAATCATGGACTACGCTAAGTCTGATTTGAATTCACTAAGCGTATTTGGAAATTACGATATCGCTGCTCTTCGTTTTGGATACGCTAGAGAAGTTATCGCTGATTCTGGAGAGGTGGTTCCAATTCGTACTACTCTCAATGACTCTAGTGAAAAAGGTCGTTACTTCATGTACTGTACTGATGAAAATGCAGAGCTTTCTTCACGTTGTAATCGTCACGATGAGGGATCAAGCTACCTAGAAATCGCTCAGAGTTTTGTTTTAGATTACGACCGTGGTTACAAGTACCGTCACTTTAGAAATGGAAGAAATCGCTTTTCAACCTACGACATCATCTCTGCCGTGGGGGGAAGTAACTGGAGATTTCGTAGAGCTCGTATGCTTTTTGAAGACTATGAGACTTATGCCGATATTTTTGGTGCTCAGTTGATGGAAGTTGGTTGTTCTGATGAACAAGTGGCCCAGTACCCAGTATGTGTAACAATCAATGATCTTAGAGATGCTGTTGCCACTGTCAGTAATAAGTTCATTGAAATCATTAAAACTCCTGATTTGAGCTGTGCTCTCGCTTCAACTGAGGCTCCTGATGAAACCGTTGAAGTGGTGAAGTTAAGACCGATCTATGAGTCAGAGCTTCGCTATAACATGAGCTATATTCCAACAAGTTGTTTTGATGAAAACGTTAAGGCGTATTTTCTTCAAAACTCTAAGGTTGTAAAAGGGGAAGCGGGTCAATATTTGAATCATATTAAAGATCCAAGTGATGAGTACGTCTACGCTTCTGATATTGGAGTAAGAGGATTCTGGTATGACAAAATCTTGGCGATGAAATATCTTTCAAATCGATACTCTGGTGTGTCATCCACTGAGGGAACTCATGGAAGCATGGCGGATATTTCAAGTGTTCAAGGTGAGTTGATCAATATCTTTTCCAATATTCTATTGGGGGAAGCTCTTCAAAATCCAATCCCATTTACAAAAGAAGATGGGACAACTTATGTAGAAGAGTATTCACTGGATAATAGTGACAAAGTTTTTGAGCAAACTGATGGAAGAGTTATCCGTTTTCTGGGATTGCCTTCTACATCTGATGTTGAACTAAACAAAGTTCTGATCAAAATGTTTGTAAGAAGCAACAAAACTGCTGATCCTACTTATGAGAGTCTATCTAAGTCATTGGTGGGTATGGTATCTGTTTACAAGCTACCATTTTACCAAAATGTCTCTGATGATATTTTGAAGCTTGTGGTAGGGGATTCAATCTACACTGCGACAGATAGAGAGCAGGTTGCACAAATCATTTTGAGTACCGTTAAGGCCAAAGAAACATTGAGTGCAGTGTCTCAAGAAGAAGTTGCAGCAGTGTTTGCTATTAAAAATGGCCAGTTTGAAATACCTGCTGAATTTTCAGATGATCAAAAGGCGGTACTGGGGATTGATCTATCACTACTCACTCAGATTCAGTCTCTCGTTGCTCAAGGGGCGGTTTATACTGAAGATGAGTTGACTCCAATGCTTGGTGCAGAGTTGGCAAGACCTGCTGCGATTGCATTTACTATGACAGTTGAGGAGCTAGCGGCAATGATTGATTTTATTCATACCGCTCAATCTGCTCCGGCGGATGCATCAAAAGAGTTGAAAGCGGTATATGATCTTTCTGCCTCAATTCTTCAAGAATTTCTGTCAGGGACATTAGATTCAAAAATTGAAAAATATATGGAAAGTCTAGATTACTTAAATGTGATGTAGGGGGGAGGTATAAAGTGCTGAAGGCAGAGATGTTTTCAGCACTTTCTTTTCAAGTTCTTAAGTCTCTAATTTTGTATGTTGGGATTGGGCCTTAGATTTTAGACCAATCCTTTTTCTTTTTGTAGGCAGGATTGGTAATTCAGCTTCAAGCGTATCTAGACGCTCAAAAACAATCCTGAAGAGCTGATCTGTTCCTTGCTCAAGTTTTGTCATTTTCTCAGCTAGAGATTCATCTCCCGATAAAAATGCTCTGAGCTTAACAAAAGTTCGCATTATGGTGATATTGACTGATATGGCCCGATCTGAATTTAGAACACCTGATAACATTGCGACTCCATTTTCAGTGAAAACATAAGGGAGTTTTCGATGACCTATAAGCTGCGGTAGCTTGGCGAAAGATTCATTAATGCCCATTCTTCAAATGATATCGTTCTTTTCCAAATTTAAATGTTGTTCTTTGCCGGAATCCTCAGTAGCTTTCCCATTGCAATAGACACTATTAACACCAATGGTAGTGAGACAAGCAATCGAATAAGTGTAAATTTTAGACCTAAAAAAGATGCCTCAAAGAAGGTCATAGGAATACGGCAAATTGCAGATGAGAAGAGAAAAGCATAAATTACGCTATGTTTTGCGCCTTTATTTAGTAGGGAGATTGCTACAGGAAGAGCAACAACAAGTCCCCCTACCATTGTGGCAGATAGTAAGAGGATAAATAAGTAGCTTTTAAGTCCTGAGTCATCTCCAAGATGCTTTTCAATTGTTTCTTTCTTGACCCAGACTTCAAAAAGTCCTATCAAAATAAATACAGGAGGTAGCAATAACCCCATGTTTTTAGAAAAGGATAGAGCGTTTACTCCAATTGATTCACCTGCCTTAAAGTCAATTAAAAAGCTAATTGATATAAACAGAGCAAATAGAATTAAAAAGAAGATTGTCTTATTTATTTTCATTAGAAAATCTCCCCGTATAATATTCCAATAACAAGAGCGATTATTAGACAAATAATAAGGCCAATTAAATTCCTTATCACAGTGATCTTTGTTCCTAGAAAATTTTGTTCAAGTGGATATGTAAGTATTCCCACCAGCATTAAGCTTGTAGTAAAAGCAGCAAGTACCATATACGAAATTCCTTTCTGCACAAGTAACCCGCCAAGCGGAAATACAATGAATCCAGGCATTGCTGAAATTGAACCCAGAAGTGATGCTGATATTGTAGTTAGATATAGGTTGGATCCTCCAAGATATTTTGAAATTAAAGTATCGGGTAAAAAGTATAGTGCCACAGATGTCGCGACTATCATCAGCAAGAAACTGGGGAGGATCTTTAGAAACTTGTTTCTGGCAATTTTGATAGCTTTGATCGTCTTTTGATAATCAGTAATCAGTGAGGCAAGAAGAGCTGCTCCAGTTATTAGGTATAGGTAAATCATTTGTTCTTTGCTCCAACTCGTTTAGAAAATCATATGCTCTGGGCAATAAGAATACCAATTAATCTTATAACCTAAATGTGCAAGTAATTTCCATGTAATCACGATTAACTGAAATATTCATGGACCTTCTGCCTGTTTTTACATGTTCACCCAAAATGCTAAATTTCGTATGGTTCGATTGCGGCCGTGCACAATGAAAAATCCCTTAAAGATTAGTATATTTTTTGCGCCAACAACAAATAAACAATCAATAAGGGATCAGATGAATTCAAAAAATATCGCATTTGAAGTAACCAATAAAGAACTTTCTGCAAACACTGGATCATTTTTTTATAAATAAGGTTTTTGATGAGCTTAAGTTATCGAAAAGACTCAATCGGATACTCCCAAAGAAGAAAAGATGTCGAGGTCCTAAACAAGTAGTCCGTAAATTGGAAGGATTTTGAATTTTTGATATCAGGTTCAGAAAACTGGACGCAATTCTGCGGTCACTAGAACCAAGTTCCCTCATCAGGGAATTTTGTTGTGGCTGAATTCTGGAGTGGAAAAAGTTAGCCGCGGATTTGGGATAAAAGTGGCGGGAGCGACTTGGCAGCTTTCGGCTCCTGCCTCACGCTGCATACCTCCATCCTGGAGGCAACTCTCACCCTGCGGGTTCTCGTCCCTTTGGAATTTAGGCAAAAAAAAAGACCGCTTATTGCGATCCTGATTTTTACAAATAAAAGTGGCGGGAGCGACTTGGCAGCTTTCGGCTCCTGCCTCACGCTGCATACCTCCATCCTGGAGGCAACTCTCACCCTGCGGGTTCTCGTCCCTTTGGATTTTTGGCAAAAAAAAAGACCGCTTATTGCGATCCTGATTTTTACAAATAAAAGTGGCGGGAGCGACTTGGCAGCTTTCGGCTCCTGCCTCACGCGGTTCTTCACACTTGGTGGTGTCACGCACCAAATCATGAACATTTAAGTCGGGCATAAGACACAATCTGTTAAAATAATTGTTACGACACAGTTATTTAACAATGGAGAAGTCTTATGCCCTATAAGAAGTTAGCAAACTATTTTGGATTACCCAATTTAAAATTACTCAATGTAGTCAAAGAGTTTAATTCTAAGTTCGTTCATATTTATTATGAACATGTTGATAATCAGGGATGCCAACATTGCGGTTCTGTAAATACTAAAACTCATCAATGGAGGGAGCGCAAAGTTAAAGACGCTCCATTTCGAGGGAAAGTACCAATTCTTCACATACGGCATAAAAGAATCTTTTGCAAAGATTGTAAGAGAACTTCGACTGAAAACATTTCTGGAATTAAAAAATCTGCAAAAGTAACAGAGAGAATGCAGAGAGAGATTCATCATGCTTGCGAGCATTATACTGATCATAAAAAAGTATGTGAACATACGACTTGTGGTAGCAAAACGGTTTATAAAAGGCATTATAATCAACTTGAACTAAGGCAAAGAGAAAGATGTAATAATCCATGGCCTAAAGTTTTAGGAATTGATGAGCACGCTTTTATTAAGAATAAAGAGGGCGGCCATAGAGAGTTCGTAACTATCTTAGTTGATTACGATAATAACCGTCCCAAAGAATTAATTCCCGGAAGGAATAAAGTACAATTGATGGCCTCATTGAACCACATTCCAGGACGAGAAAGAGTTGAATATATCAACATGGATCTAAGTGGCCCTTTTAGAAGCTTTGCAAAAGAGTTTTTTCCTAATGCTAAAATTGTTGCAGATCATTTCCACGTAGTGAAGTTACTTCATCCAAGAATTAATCAATTAAGAAAGGCCATAACAGGGGATAAAAGAAAACACCCGTTGAGAAAACTTCTTTTAAAAAATGGATACAACCTAAAAGTATTTGAGCGAAAGGCAATACTGAGATGGCTAAAAGATTATCCTGAACTTGAAGCGATTTATAATGCAAAAGAGTGGATTCATAAATTGTATCGCTGTAAGGGGTATAATCGGGCGAAGAAATGTTTAACGAATCTCACAGATTGGCTTGCTACCCAGAAGTATCAAAGGCTACAAAGCTTGAGGAAAACTCTTATGAGTTGGAGAAAAGAGATCTTGATGTTTTTCAAAAAAAATACTACAAATGCTAAAACAGAAGGCCTTAACAACGTCGCAAAGACAATAATTAAGAAGGCTTATGGATATAGAAACTTTAACAACTACAGGTTGAAGGTCTTAAATATCCGATCTAATGCGCATGGATGCAGTGTGTGACACCACGAAAGAAGAAGAACCCCTCACGCTGCATACCTCCATCCTGGAGGCAACTCTCACCCTGCGGGTTCTCGTCCCTTTGGAATTTAGGCAAAAAAAAAGACCGCTTATTGCGATCCTGATTTTTACAAATAAAAGTGGCGGGAGCGACTTGGCAGCTTTCGGCTCCTGCCTCACGCTGCATACCTCCATCCTGGAGGCAACTCTCACCCTGCGGGTTCTCGTCCCTTTGGATTTTTGGCAAAAAAAAAGACCGCTTATTGCGATCCTGATTTTTACAAATAAAAGTGGCGGGAGCGACGGGACTCGAACCCGCGGCCTTCGGCGTGACAGGCCGACGTTATAACCAACTTAACTACGCCCCCTCTCATTTGTTGATATCAATATATGGACTTCTTAAGTTTCCGTCAACTAAAAAATAAAGAAAAGTGAAGTTTTTTTTCTCAATGATTTCAATTAAATAAAGTCATTTTAAGGATAGTTGCCACCATCAAAAGTACGAACAGAATTTTGCTCACATTGTGAGGAACTCTCGGTCCAAGATTCGCTCCCCACTTAGTTGAGAAGAACGATCCGATAAGAAGAATCCCAATAATCCCGAAATTGACGTTACCCACTTGGAGGTAATTGAGGGCATCTAGCTCAAACTGGTAGCTCTGCCCTGAAGAGAGCAGGTGGGTGATGGTTCCACTTAGGGTTCCGAAGACGATAACAGCATTGTTGTAGACTGGAAGCCAAGTAAAAGGGATTTTGAGCACCATCATAAAGATAGGCATAATCACAATTCCACCACCAAGGCCTGTGATTCCTGAAAATAGTCCTGCCAAAAGAGCAAAGACGGTGGCAAGGGCAATTTTAAATGGGGTTAGGTGAAGGACAAATTCTTTATCTGGGCCGCTCTTTTTAAAGAGGGTGTTGATCGCGGTAAGGATAAGGGTACCAACGAAGATTCCACGGAAGATCTCTGGAGAAATTGAATTACTGATCTTACTTCCGGTTACGGCACCAATCAAAACAGCAATAACCATAAAGATAATGAGCTTTAAGTTTGGTTTGCGCCCCTGCTTGTAAAAGCGAATGTTGTTGATAAGGGAGTTGATAAAGATCATTCCAAGACTAGTCGCAACTGCAAACTGATGAGGCATTTTCTCAAAAACGCCGAGAAGGGCAGGGACAGTGATAAAGCCACCTCCCACTCCAAAGAAGGAAGAGATCATACCAATGGCGACACCGACTAGAATAATTACAAATAACAAGGTCAACTCCTCACATTTATTTTCATCAACTATACCAAAAAATACGCCTAATTTATGGAAATTAAAGATATCTTGATGCTTTCTATAGTATTATAGTCACAAACTATATTTGTGGCACGTAATAGTTACTAGGTGTTACGCTCAAGTTATTGGTCAATTGAGATCATTTTAATTATTTGTTGAGGTTACTTATGGAATTTATATCAGCACTTTGGAAGTATATCGCTATTTCCGCTCCCTATTTGTTGATGGGATTTTTTATTGCAGGGCTTATTAAAATTCTTATTCCAATTGATAAAGTGAAAAAAATGTTGGGTAAGAAAAGCTTTGGATCAATTATCAAGGCCGCTATTGTTGGAGTTCCACTCCCACTTTGTTCTTGCTCAGTTGTACCCACTGCCGTCACTTTAAAAAAGGCCGGAGCAAATAACGGTTCAACTTCAGCATTTTTAATTGCAACTCCAGAATCTGGAATTGATTCCATCTCAATGACCTACGGGATGATGGATATTCCAATGACAATTATCCGCCCTATCGCTGCTTTTCTCTCAGCTGTTGTTGCGGGAATTGGCCAGTATATCTTTAATGATAAGGAATACGATACAACTGGTGCTCCAGAAGTGAAGTCATGCTGTTCATCTAAAAAAGCTGAACCCGCTGTGAAGTCATGCTGTTCATCTAAAAAAGCTGAACCTGAGGTTAAGTCTTGTTGTTCTTCTAAGAGTTCTGCAAAAAAAGAAGATCTATTTATTGTAAAGACATTAAAGTATGCATACGGAGATCTCATTGAAGATGTGGCATTCTGGATGACAATTGGTCTTGTTCTTGGGGCCTTGATTGATTTCTTAGTCCCTGCTGACTTTCTATCGATGGCAAATGGAACTATGGGAAGACTTATTATTCTAGGGATTGGTATTCCATTTTATATTTGCGCTTCTGCGAGTACTCCAATTGCAGCGTCACTAGTATTAAAAGGATTGAGTCCTGGATCTGCTCTTCTCTTTTTACTGGTAGGCCCTGCGACAAATATTACTAATTTACTTGTCCTTCAAAAGTATATTGGTAAGCGCGGCGTCATTATCAATATCATCGCAATTGGTGGAATTGCTCTCCTACTTTCATATGGAGTGGATTTCCTTTATACTTATCTTGAGTGGCCACTTGATTTTAAACTTGGACATCACCACGATCATGGTGGGATTCCATGGTGGCAACATGTATCAGCTGCAATTTTTTCTATCTTTTTACTGAGAGGATTGATTGTGGAAGAAGTGATACCAAGAATTAAAGGGGAAAAACATCAACATGGAATTTAAGAGCATTATTTTTATTCTTTTTGCAGTGGTTTTATTTAGCTCTTGTAGCGATCGTAATAAGGATGTTCCTATCGATCTCGATGCAATTGGACCAAAGGGGTGTTCGATTAAAAAGTTAAATGATTGCTCCCACTCCGAATTTGAGAAATGTAAACTCGATAAACCAAGCTGCGGATCTAATGATCCTTTTGAGATAAAAAAATAGGCCCAAATCTTGGGCCTATTTTAATTCTGTTACAATAATTGTTTTTTCATCTACTTCCCAGCACAGATCAAAATCCATTAGCTTCATTGCAAATGAATTTTTTAGCTCATCATTTTTACCATCGCGTAAGTGGCCTGGTCTTGGGTCTTGTTTTAAAAGGTTTCTAATCAATTTTATTACAAACTCTTTATCTGTCCTTTTATCTAGCTGGGAGAGTGCTAGTTGGGAGAATTGGATTTCATTCTCTACTTCGTGATTAAGTCCCTCTCTCCAGCTGTTTTTTGAATCAGGGATCGATTCTAGATCGGGAAGGTAAGGCTTGATGTCATAGATCGGAGTTTTATCAAGTAAATCGATACCAGATACTTCTAAAAAGTTCTTCGACCCTTCTTTGAAGACTGAGATCAATTTTACCAGTGAGAGCCCCAATGGATTTGGTCTAAAAGGAGACCGAGAAGCAAAAACGCCAACTCTTTTATTACCCCCAAGACGGGGAGGGCGAACGGTAGGCGACCATTTGCCACGGGGGATTTCATTAAAGCAGAAAATTAGCCAAAGATGTCCAAAATTTTCAATATCTCGAATTGCTTCTGGAGAGTTATATTCTCCAATTAATTCAATGGTTCCTATCGCTTCTTCAACTAGGCCAGATTGCCTTGGGATACCAAATTTCTCCTTAAACGGAGTATGAACGATTCCAATAGGAGTTATTGTTAATTGGGTCATTTGATTCACCTCACATTTTTGTATAATATAGCACACTATGGAAAAGAAGAAGAATTACATCACGCCTCAAGGTCTAGAGACTCTTGTGAATGAGCAAGATCAGCTCCTTAAAGTTGAGCGTCCAGAGATTTTAAAAGTAATCGCTTGGGCCGCAAGCTTAGGGGATCGCTCTGAGAATGCTGATTATCAGTATGCTAAAAGGCGTTTGAGAGAGATTGAGAGGCGACTTCGCTTCCTTTCCAAACAAATTGATAACGCAGTTTTAGTTGATCCTTTAAAGATTAAAACGGACAAGGTTCAATTTTCCGCAACTGTTACAGTGGAGAATGAAGACGGTGAAGTGAAGACTTACTCCATTGTTGGAACAGATGAGACTGATTCAAAAAAGAATTGGATTAGCTGGAAATCGCCAATAGCAAGATCGCTACTTGGGAAGTCTGTTGGGGATTATGTAACTGTCTATACTCCCAGTGGTGAAGTGGAGTTAGAAATTTTAGAAGTAAAGTATTTGGAGCTAAAGTAAATGGAAATATTTTCAGAAGTTAAAGAGACAATTTCATC
The DNA here is from genome assembly GCA_965140515.1 of Bacteriovoracaceae bacterium. Lineage (GTDB taxonomy): Bacteria > Bdellovibrionota > Bacteriovoracia > Bacteriovoracales > Bacteriovoracaceae > JAGLCH01. Next base: position 1,489,451 of record OZ223251.1, read on the forward strand.
ATTCATTCCTCAGCTTACTGTTGAAGAAAAATATAATCTTTATGAGAGTGCCGTTCAAAATCCGGATACTGATATTGAGTTTATAGAAAAAGAGTATCGCTCTCATTATGGTATTGCTCCAAAGGTTTTAAGAGAGGATTTCTGTGGCACAGGACTTCTCTCATGTGAATGGGTTAAGCGGGATGAAGAGAGAGAGGCCTTTGGAATTGATTTAGATCCTGAGCCTGTTGAATATGGAAAGCTTCATCACTACCTAACATTGAGTGATCATGAGCGCTCTAGAATGAGTTATGTGATGGGCAATGTTCTCGATCCAATGAATAAAAAGGCCGATGTGGCCGTTGCCTTTAATTTTTCATATTTTATTTTCAAAAAGCGTCGTGAACTCACAGAGTATTTTCGAAAGGTGAGAGAGGGGCTTACTGATCAAGGGATGTTTATTATTGATCTCTTTGGGGGATTAGAAGCAAGGCAACCTCTAGTGGAAGAGACTGAGCATGATGATTTTTCATATTTTTGGGATTGCGATAGATACAATCCATTAACTCAGGAGTGCTTTTACGCTATTCACTTTTCAACAAAAGCTAACCAGATGAAGTATGAGAATGTTTTTACATACGATTGGCGACTTTGGGGACCAAGGGAACTGCGTGATATTCTTGAAGATGCAGGCTTCTCTCAAACTAAAATTTATTGGGAGGGAGAAGATGAAGATGGCACTGGAGATGGGAACTTCTATCAAACTGAATATGCTGAAAACTGTGACTCTTGGGTGACCTATATCATTGCAATTCCGTAGCCTTAAGATTTTCTTAAATAAAAATTCATTGCAAAAAATCTTCAATTGTTCATAATGAGGATAATATATTAATTTTGTTTCTAGGTGTCTTATTATGGCAAAAATATTGATTGTAGATGACGAACAGGATATTCGTGAGATCCTTTCAATGATGATTGAAGGGGTATCTGAGGTGGATATTGTTGAGGCCGAATCTGGTAACAAAGCAATCGAAATCTTAGAAGCAGATGACTCTATCGCAATCGTTTTCTGTGACTATCGTATGGAAAACGGAAATGGTGGAGATGTTTATAAATATATTCGCGGCAAAGGTAATCTCGTTCCTTATGTCATGATTTCTACCGACCGCCCAGAAGATCACGAGGAATTGGTTGGATTTAGAGATCATCACCCAAAAAATAATTATCTTTCCAAGCCTTTTGACATCGATAAATTATCAAACATTATTGAAAGTCTTTAGAGGTTGAGTTCTCTAATTTCTGCTTTAGGGTAGAGATTTCTGATCTCGTGTTCGTAGTCATGCTTCGATTTATTAATGATGATCAACTGATTTCTTTCAGTTTTTACTGCATCAACAAGTGACTTGAGCTGCTTCAATGATTCTTTTCTATCTTCATTTTCATTTTTCAAATGGCAGATAAAGCTATCTTCTCCAAAATTTTTTTGAATAAAAATATTTTTACTAAAAACATTTTCGCGCTCAGCTGCCATTTTTAAAAAGTTCGAAATTTGCCCATTTGTGAAGTAATCAAACTCTCTAAAGAGTGGTGTTTCTTTTGACAGTTCAGATTCAGTTATCCAAAAAATACCGAGGGTATTTGGAGTGATTTCGTCTTGTAGAATCTGAATCGTTGATTTCATCTTGACCTATGCGAGCTTGTCTAAAACACCATTAATAAGTGAGTGGGAATCTTTTGTTCCGTACTCTTTTGCTAAATTGATCGCTTCGTTAATAGCAACTTTTGCAGGAACGTCTGAACAATAAACTATTTCGTAGGCCCCAATAAGAAGAGCAAGTCTATTGACTGGAGTCATTTTTGAAAGAGTACCTTTAGTCAGTAGTGGATTAATCTTTTCTTCAAGTTCTTCTTCATTTTGAAGAACCCCACGGATAACTCCAATAGCAAACTTTTTGATCTCACTGTCGAATTCGTTGTTAGTATGTTCGCTATCAGGCTCTACATAAGTTGCATCAAACTCCTCAAGGATGAGGTCTAGGTCTGCTAAGATATCTTCTTTTGAGTTGGCCTTTTCCTTCATTTGAAGTTGGAACAGGAATTTAAATGCATAGTTGCGAGCATGAGTCTTTTTATAGGTTTTCACTAGTATCCTTCTATTAATTTGTGTGTGAGATAACTAGTGAATATTTCCATGAAATTACAGGTTTTACAAGATTAATTTCCAGTTGTTGCCGCGTGTCATTGTTGACGATCGATTACCAACATTGATAACGTAAAAGAACACACACGTTATAAATTTAACAGAGAGGCATTAAATGATGAGATTATTATCTCAACTTGTCGTGCTGGTAATTTTAGTAGTTATCGCCGGTCAAGTTTTTGCTTGTTAACATTTTTCTTTTTTCTAATAAAAAAGGGGACCTCAAGAGGTCCCCTTTTTGTTGTCTATCAGGTGATTGTCTTATTATCTGTAAACAGGAAATTCCTTACATAGAGCTAGTACTTCATTTTTGATTTCAGCAAGAACTGCTTCGTCAGTATTGTTTCTTAGTGCTTTTGCAATCCAAGCGGCAAGAGTTTTCATGTGCTCTTCTCTAAGTCCTCTTGTTGTTACTGCTGGAGTTCCAAGGCGAACACCAGAAGTGATAAATGGCGATCTTGAGTCATTTGGAATCATGTTTTTATTGGTTGTAATTCCTGCTGCTTCAAGTGCCTTTTCTGATTTTTTACCAGAAAGTTCAACTGAGTCAGTTTTGATTAGGATTAGGTGATTATCTGTTCCACCTGAAACAAGCTCAATCCCTTCTGCCTTAAGAGCTTCAGCAAGTGCAGCAGCATTCTTAACAACTTGCTGTTGATAAGATTTAAATGATGGATCTAGTGCTTCTTTAAATGCAACTGCTTTTGCTGCAATTACGTGTTCAAGTGGTCCACCTTGCATTCCTGGGAATACATTGAAGTCAATCTTCTTTGCGATCTCTTCATCGTTTGTGAGGATTAGACCACCTCTTGGTCCACGAAGAGTTTTATGAGTTGTTGAGGTTACTGCGTGAGCGTATTCGATTGGGTTGGCGTGAAGTCCTGCAGCAACAAGACCGGCGATGTGTGCCATGTCCACAAGTAGTACTGCTCCAACTTCGTCAGCGATTTCTCTGAATTTTTTGAAATCAATTGCACGTGGGTAAGCAGATGCACCTGCAACAATCATTTTGGGTTTATGCTCAAGAGCTAGCTCTCTAATATTGTTGTAATCAATTTGTTCAGAGTCTTGTTCCACTTTATATGAAACAATGTTGTATAGTTTTCCAGAGAAGTTAACTGGTGATCCATGAGTAAGGTGACCACCTTCAGCTAGATTCATCCCTAGAACAGTATCGCCTGGCTCACAGAAAGTGAAATAAGCGGCCATGTTTGCTTGAGAACCTGAGTGAGGTTGTACGTTAGCGAATTTTGCACCGAAAAGCTCTTTTGCTCTTTCAATTGCAATTCTTTCTGAATCATCTACTACTTCACATCCACCATAGTATCTTTTTGCTGGATATCCTTCAGCGTACTTATTGGTCATGATTGACCCTTGCGCTTCCATTACCGCTTTAGAAGTGTAGTTTTCTGAAGCAATTAGCTCAAGACCTTCTTCTTGTCTCGCACGTTCCTTGTTGATAAGTGCTGAAATTTCAGGGTCCATTGCCTCAACTGAGTTAGCATTTGGATGAAACATTCTGGTTCTCCTTGTCTAATATATAGATATTTAGGGTATTTATGCTCGAATAATCTAGCAAAAAAGTAGGAAACGGGCCATTAACTTTTTTAGTTAAATGGGGTTGTGCGGCATGTCGTTTTTAACACACTCTTCACTTTATTAACCACTCTCTAGCGACGATGACTTAGTGTCATGCGAATCAAGAGGTTTATATGAATGAAATGGAAGAAGAGGAAAGACAAAACAAGAAGATCCTAGTTGTTGATGATTCCCCCCCTTCGGCCTTGCTAATCGAGCGATTACTCAAAGCCACCTATGATGTTGAGGTCGCAATTGATGGAAAGCAGGCCATGGAGAAGTTGTCATCAGAGAAGTTCGACCTAATTTCGCTCGATATATCTCTGCCAGATATTGATGGGCTTGAGCTCTGCCGAAATATAAAACATTGCACTGCTGATTCTGGCGAAAACTTACATCACAACTCTACTATTCCAGTTGTTCTGGTTACCTCTGATGACTCAGTCTCAACTCGAGAGCTTGGTCATGCTGCTGGGGGAAGTGACTTTGTTTTAAAAGATAATCTGAAATCTGATCTAGTTTTTAGAGTGAATAAAATTCTTGTTGCCGATAACCGCTATAAAGGGATGCATGTTCTTATTGTTGACGGGATGAGAACCGCACGATCTATCATGAGCTCCTATCTTCGCGCAAAGGGAGTCATTGTACATGAAGCTCAAGATGGAGAAATGGGCTACGCCTTGGTTAAAGAAAAGATCAAGGATTTAGATATGGTCATTACCTCACAGATTAATTCTGGATTTACAGGAGTTGAACTCTGTCGAAAAATCCGAGATGATCTGGCCTTAAAAGATATTCCAATACTACTTGTGACATCTGTTGACGACCGAAATGTAGTTCTCGACTTTTTTTCTGCTGGCGGAAGCGACTATTTACCGAAGACATTCTTGTTGGAGGAAATTAATGCAAGAGCATTTTTGCACTTAGAGAATCGTTACCTGTTCAAGCAACTGAGAGACGCGAGAAATCATGGCGGTAAATAAAAAAAGGGGCCTTTTGGGCCCCTTCTTATTTTTAAGCTTTTTTAAGAATCGTTGAGGCGTTAGTTCCGCCGAATCCGAATGAGTTATTGAGAGCATACTCAATATCTCTTTTCTCTGACTTATTAGGGCAGTAGTTAAGATCACATTCTGGATCTTGGTTTTCCAAGTTGATTGTTGGAGGAATAATTCCTGTGTGAAGTGCCATTGCGCAGAACACAGTTTCAATTCCACCAGCGGCACCTAAGAGGTGTCCAGTCATTGATTTTGTTGAAGAAACAATCAATTCATCAGCATGTGCTTCAAATACGTTTCTGATGGCCTTTGTTTCTGCAATATCTCCTAGCGGAGTAGAAGTTCCATGGGCATTGATATAACCAATTTTGTCTGGAGAGATTCCGGCCATATTGATTGCTTGCTTCATACAGTTAATTGCGCCAGCACCTTCTGGGTGTGGTGCCGTAATGTGGTGAGCATCAGAGCTTGCTCCGCATCCAATTACTTCTGCGTAGATTTTTGCTCCACGAGCTACTGCTTTATCGTAGTTTTCAAGAATTAAGATCCCTGAACCTTCACCAATAACAAATCCGTTTCTTCCAGTATCAAAAGGTCTTGATGCTGCTGTTGGGTTGTCATTAAATGTTTTGGTCATGGCCTTCATGTTGGCAAAACCAGAGAAGGTTAGGTTAGAGAATACTGATTCTGCTCCACCTGCGATAATCACATCTTGGTTTCCAAGCATAATTTCTTGAGCTGCTGCTCCGATTGCATGTCCAGCAGAAGCACAAGCACTAGATACAGAGTAGTTAATCCCTTTTAGGTCATAGCGAATTGTGAGAAGACCTGGTGCCATGTTTGGTATAATTGCAGGGATAAAGAAAGGACTAACTCTTCTTGTTCCCTTATTTAAAAATGTTTCGTGAGTTTCTTCGATGAATGGGAAACCACCCATTCCTACCCCAAGGATTGATCCCATTCTCTCAGATGGATATGGGCGTCCTTCAACTTCTCTTAGACCCGCATCTTGAAGGGCCTCATGTGTTGCGTGTAGAGCGAAGTGGATAAATTTATCGTAGCGTGAAGCTTCTTTGGCATCCATGATTTCTTCGGCTAGCTCAAAGTTCTTTACTTCACCACCAATTTTAATTGGAAGGTTTTCAGTATCTAAAGTTTCAACAATTGAAACTCCTGATTCGCCATTTGTGGCCTTGGCCCAGATCTCTGGAAGGTTTTTTCCTAAACCACAAATCGCACCCATTCCTGTTATCGCTACTCTCTGTAGAGTCGCCATAAATCCTCCTTAAAAAGATTAAATGTCGTGGGGCTTAAATTTGAAGAAAGGGGCGAGAAGCCCCTTCCTATCTGTATAAAAACTAATTATTGCTTGTTCGCAAGGTAAGTTACGATGTCTTTTACAGTCTTAAGACCTTCAGCATCTTCTTCTGGAATTTCAATTCCGAACTCATCTTCCATTTTCATCATAAGCTCAACGATATCAAGTGAGTCAAGGTTGAGGTCGTCAACTAAATTTGTCTCAAGAGAGATCTTTGATTCTTCGATTTTTGTAGCTTCAGCGATGAGTTTGATGATTTTTTCTTCCATTTTTAATCTCCGTTTTTTGTTATCTATTTAATATTGTAAAATTCTATTTCTTATTAGTAAAACTTAAATATACAATCCGCCGTCAATTTTTATGACTTCTCCTGTAATGTATGAAGAAGCAGAACTTAAAAGAAAGCATACTAAGTTTGACACATCGTCAGTTTTCCCAAATTCCTTAAGGGGAATTACGCTTAGGTAATTTTCCTTAACTTTTTCATCCAGAGCATCTGTCATATCGGTTCTAATGAACCCTGGACAAATGGCATTGGCACGAACTTGCTTGGAGGCAAATTCTTTTGCAACTGTTTTTGTAAAGCCGATTAGACCGGCCTTAGATGCAGAATAAGCACCCTGTCCAGGATTTCCCATTAGTCCAACAACTGAGCTGATATTTACGATAGACGCTCCTGGTGTTCTCATAAAGCCTCTTGATAGTGCTTGTGTTACCAATATTGCCCCTTTTAAATTGGTATCCAAAACACTATCTAGATCTTCTTCTTTGAGCCTCATCAGAAGCTGGTCTTTTGAGATCCCAGCGTTGTTAACGAGTCCTTCAATATTTCCATGCTCACTTGTGAAAGCATCGATTGCCGTTTTAATTTGTGCTGAATTTGTTACATCGAAATGAAGAGGAGATGCTTTTCCACCACAGGCCTCAAATTCGGCCTTCAGTATGTTTGCTTTTTCCTCATTCCCTCTGTGATTAAAAAGGACATGTGCTCCTTGAGCTGCAAGAGATTTTGCAATTTCTTTTCCAATTCCTCTAGATGCACCAGTAATTAGAATTTTTTTGTCCTTTAGATCTGGGAAATTAATCATTTAAAAGCTCCTCTAGTTCTTCAAACGCGCCTTCTTTGTCGAGTGAGATAACCTTGATATTGCTATTGATCTTTTTAACTAGACCTGCAAGAACTTTTCCCGGTCCCACTTCGATACAGATTGTGTCATCTGATAACTTTTCTATACTCTGAGACCATAGAACGCTTCCACACACTTGGTCCAAAAGATTCAGCTTCACTTTTGATGCCTCAGTGTCACTTCCGTACTCTTTTGCATCAATATTTGCGATATAAGGGATTTTTGGAGAGTTAAAAGTAAACTCTTCAAAAGCTTTTTCTAACTTTTCAGTAGCTGGGGCCATAAGAGTAGAGTGGAATGGTGCAGATACTTTTAGCTCCATTGCTCTAAAGCGGCCCTCAATATTTTCATTGGCCCATGCCACCGCTTTATCACAAGCTTCAGCGTGACCAGAGATTACTGTTTGTCCCGGTTCATTGTAGTTTGCAGGTTGAACCTCACAACCTGAAACTGAAACCGCCTCACAGGCCTTTTTAACAGACTCTGCATCCGTTCTCATCATAGCGTACATTTTTCCAAGACCTGCTGGAACTGCATCTTGCATGTAAGTCCCGCGAAGGTGAACTGCTTTAACAGCATCTTCAAAAGATAGTGCCCCAGATGCAGCAAGTGCAGCGTACTCACCAACAGAGTGTCCAAGAACTCTATCAACTTTAATTCCTTTGCTCTCAAGTAGAGTTTCAAGTTTTTTATAAAGCGCATATGAATAACTTACGATTGCTGGTTGAGTGTATTTTGTGAGCATGAGCTCTTCTTCTGGTCCGTCTTTGATTAAACCTGATAGTGAAAATCCTAGAACGTCATCGGCCTTTTGGAAGTAGCTTGCGTATTCTGATTCAAGCGCCTCTCCCATCCCGACATATTGTGACCCTTGTCCAGGGAATAGTAGCGTAACTGATTTCAATTTAACCTCTCTCGTTGTCATGTAAAAAAATACAGAATGTGTGAGTTTACATAATTACAAAAAAAAAGGCCTGACATCGTCAAGAGTCAGGCCTCAAATATCCCTTTAAAAAGGTGTCTAATTCAATTTAAAAGTGTTACTCAGCGCTTTCTTCTGCAGAATCAGCTTTAAGAGTGATTACCTCTTTACCTTTGTAAGTACCGCATGAAGCGCATACTGTATGAGGCATAGTCATGTCGCCACAGTTAGGGCAAGTCATTGGGTGTTTTCTTTCTAGTTTATGAGTGTGTCCACCTCTACGTAAACCTTTTCTTGACACACTGTGCTTTTTCTTAGGAACTGCCATCTTCTACTCCATTCACATATTTGAAATTCAACTTAAACTTTGCGTTACAAGCATATTTGAATACGCCATTTTTTGCTATAGGGCAAGTACTTTTTTTTATTAACCTACGTGCTCGCAGCTTTCATGGTTGAGATCCACTCCGCAGGTAGGGCAAAGGCCCTTGCAGTTTTCATCGTGGAGCGGAAATTCGTCCACAGTAAGAAAAAGATGCTCGTGAACTAACTCCTTGATATCAACAATTCCTTTTGAGTGGAAATAGAGCTCAAGTTCACTATCTCCCGCATAAATATGAGTTGCATCTTCATATTCTGGGGTCTTCTCGAACATGTCGGGAATGAAACAGGTCTCAAAATTGTGGTTAAACTCAGAAAGGATCGGCTTTAAGCAGCGAACACAGTGAGTTTGATATGATCCTTTGATACTTCCCTTAATTATAAGGTGATCACGATAGGTATGATTGTGCTTTCGAGTGATTGTTAGTTGGGCCTCAACGTGTGGATCCCAGTGAGGTGTTCCATTAGGATCGGCCTCCATTCCAACTTCAACTAGTTCACCAAGTAGTTCTTCAAGCCATGGATTTTTGATTGTCACGTCAAAATTTCGGGAGTCATCCACCGGCATCTTCGTAATTTTAATATGTTGAGGGAGCTTATCTCCCTCAGTCCCAATTTGTTGCATTATTGTTTGCTCCTTTAACTTTAGCGGTAATCTTTATAGTCCATTTTTACAGAGTGAGCAAATTTATGTACTAATGCTCCGATGAAAATATTTTTTTGCGGCTTTATGGGAGCGGGGAAGAGCTTTCTCTTGAACTCTATTGAAGCACCTGATTGGATTAAATTTGAGCTGGATCATGTGATTGAAGGGGCGGAAATGTCCTCTATTCCTCAAATTTTTGAGGAGAAAGGAGAGAAGCGTTTTCGGAAGCTTGAGCTAGAGCATCTTCACTCTTTACTCCGTCTAAATGGTAACCTCTTAATATCATTAGGTGGCGGAGCGCTTTCAGACCAGGCCCTAGAGCTGATTAATGAAGAAAATGGGATATTGGTTTGGCTTGATGTTCCATTTGAGACTTGCCTTTCTCGGATAGATGGTGACAGTAATCGGCCACTTCTGAAGCAGGGTGAGGCCAAACTTTTGAAATTGTATAAAAGTAGACTTAAAAATTACGCGAAGAGTCAATTGCAACTTGGTGAAAGCGATATTATAAAGCTTCGAACAATTGATGATTTACTGCAAAGAATATCTGACAAAAGTTAGACGAAGCGTGATGTGTTGGGTCATAATGATTATGTAATGAAAACAACTCCATAGGGGGCATAATGAAGCAAGGACTAGATGTTGCTATCTTGATCGAGGACCTAGAGGTCGCGTCAGAAATCTCAAATCATTTGAGATGCACAGGAGTCATTCCACATTTCTACGAAGACTTTAAATCGTTTTGGTATGGAACTCATGATAAAGCTCCGTCTCTTGCAATTGTTGACGTTAAATTGATGAGCTCTGGTGAATTATCATTGCACGATCATCCACTGATTAAAGAAGATAGAATTAATCTAGTATTCTTCTATTCAAATGCAACTGCACCACTTCTTTATTCCACTTACGACCTATGGCACTTGGGAACCCTCAACAGTGATCAGAATATTAAGGGGCAGTTAAAGGGTGTTTTAAAACGTCTTAATCGCAAGCTTGAGCTTGAAAATCAGAATGAATCTCTTTCACTTGCGTCTCAGCAATTTGAAAATAAGTTGAATAAATTAATCGTAAAGACAAACGCTGATAGTGAACGCAACTTTTATCGCGATCAATTGATTGAAGTTTGTAATCAACTAGACCGTGTTTCTCTATCTGGAGATTTTGGATCAGTTTGTAAGCGTGTGCTAGGTAGCGTCGATTTCATTTCACAATTTTCTCTGATGGAATTGGCCCCAGGTGGAACTCGTCTTATTCCTGTGAAAATCGAAAGTGATAAGTTTGTTGAGATCCCCGCATTGTGGCTTGGGAAGAAATGTGAAAATGGAATTGAACTCTTCGCTCAAAATCTTGCGACTCAGGTTGCAATTGAGATTTATGAAGGAGAGCTGATGGTCCTTGCGATTAAAGCGGCGAAAGGAAATCCTGATTTGCTACTTTTCGTTAGTGCAGAGGATGAGAGTGTCTTTAATAACTTCGACTGGGATTTTATGGAACGCCATCTTTCAGGTGTATATGGAAGAATGGAACTTAAAAGACAAAGTCGTCAAAGAGTTGAAGATTCTTCCTACGATTGTTGGAAGTTAATGGATATGGTTGATGGAGAATTCTTCAAAGGATTCGGCGAAACAAATGAACTCTCACTGATCAATGTTAACTTTGATCGTCTTCTCGGCGCTGTTCGTTCTAGACCAGATGTTCGTTTTTTTTGGAATAAGTTTTTTGAAGAGTTTAAAACAAGAATGTCTCTTTCATTTGACTTCAGTTTTAAGTTTGCTCCAGTTGGAATGACTGATCTCGGTATCTTAATTCCTGCAAGCGATTCAAAAGCGTTTGAATTGATTAAAAGTTTTACCAAAGGATTTCCTTTTTGGAGATACTTTGAAAATACTGACATTACTATTGGTAAGGACCTCACTCCTGAGGTTCGTATGGTTCCAATGTCTGCAGAAGCGTACTTCAACTTTATTGAAAACAAAGAAGTTGTTTACACTAAAAATAGCTGGCCAAAAGACGTTGAAGAACCAGTAGTACAAACTCCTCGTCCACGTACAGAAGTTGAGAGGAGCTTGATGCTTTAAATGAGATACCGTACTAGGCTCTATATTGATTTAAATCTACTTGCATATAACGTAGAGAAGCTTAAAGCGCTTTGTCCTAAGAATGAAATCCTCTTTATGGTAAAAGGGGATGCCTATGGACACGGCATGACTCAGGTCGTGCGTTTCGCTAACACAAAGCTTGGGATCAATGAGTTCGGCTGTGCAACTCTTGGAGAGGCCCGCCGCTTGAGAGAAGAGCTAGAGGACCTTGAATTTGAAATTTATGTTTTCTCAGATACAAACCTCGAGTTTCAATCATGTACTGATTACTATTTAGGACGCAGGATTATTCCTGTTATTTCAAACTTTGAAGACTTAGATTTCTTTTTAAGTGAGCCTGATTTTGCTCATTCGCCATTGTGTTTAAAGTTTAATACTGGAATGAACCGTCTCGGAATTGAGTTTGGCGATGTGGACGTTGTTATCAATAAACTCAAGCAAAAGAGAAGGACAACTATCCACCACCTAGTAACTCACTTTGGACAATCTTCTGATGAAATTGTTCCAGACTCTCCTGTGTGGAACCAGTATGAAGAGTTTAAGACGATTAAGTCTAAAATGGCCGAGGCCGGAATCACGATTGAAAAATCTTCTGCTTCAAACTCTGGCGCAATTGAACAGGGCTTTGGATTAGAAGAAACGCATATCAGACCTGGATTGTTGTTATATGGACCAACTGCTTTGAATCCAGAAGTGAGAAACATATCTCAATGGACAGGCAAGGTGGTTTCAAGTCTTGAGACTTACGTCATCAATTCCTTTGCTGTGGAGAAAGGTGAGCCTGTAGGTTACGGTGGAACTCTTTGTCCAACAAACGGAACCATGGCCCTTATTGCAATTGGGTATGGTGATGGCTTTTCTGGAAGAATGCGTGCGCCTCGTTTATTTCACAAGGGGCGCGAGGGACATATTTTTGGTCGAGTCAATATGGATATGACTCAAGTTTTTTTTGGAGATGTGACGCCTGCTGAAATCCCTGCCAATGATCGTTTTGTTATTTGGGGACATGAACAAGAGGAAGTACTCAGGTTTTCAGATGAAATAGGGGCCATCCCCTATGAAGTATTCTGTCACCTTACCCCAAGAGTCCCACGAGTATATAGTTTGGAGTAATTTGAAATATATGGGAAAAAGAAAAAAGGCCAGAGGTCTCATCGAGGGCATTGGCAGATCTGTAGTTAAAGCAATTGATGGTGTAGGTAAGATCATGACCTACGGCTCCCAGTTTTTTTATTGGGTTGTTAGACCTCCGTTTCGATTCAGCTTACTTTTTGAACAGCTTTATTTTATTGGGAATAAGAGTTTAGGAATTATTATTCTCGCCGGATCGTTTACTGGGATGGTTATGGCCTATCAGGTTTATTTCGGATTCCGAATTATCAATGTCGACTCTCTTGTGGGAGTTGTTACTGCAATTTCTCTTACTAAAGAATTGGCCCCAGTTATCTCTGGGCTAATTGTCGCTGGTCGTGCTGGAGCTGCGATGGCCGCCCAGATCGGAACTATGAAGGTAACTGAACAAGTTGATTCCCTAGAAGTTATGGGAGTCGATAGTTTTCAATATTTGGCCGTGCCTAGAATTATTGCAACGACACTTGCGATGCCAATGCTTACTGCGATTTTTAATCTTGTGGGGAACATTGGTTCATGGTGGGTCGGTACTAAGGCATTGATGATTGATGAGACCATTTACTTTTCTAAGATTGGCGACTTCATGAATCTCGGTGACCTTTGGCAGGGACTTATTAAGGCATTCTTCTTTGGCTTTATCATTTCAATCGTTGGAACCTACTTTGGTTTCAATGTATCGAAAGGAGCAGAAGGAGTAGGTAAAGGAACTAACCTTGCTGTTATTTGGGGAATGATTCTGGTACTTGTTTCAGATTACTTCCTGACAAGCTTCCTCATTAGGGTACTGTGATCGGATTATGGAAAAAGAATTAGCGATATCCGTAAAGAATTTGACGAAGAAGTTTGGTGAACACACCATTCTTGATAACCTCAATTTTGACATTGAGCGCGGTTCAATTACTACGATTCTTGGCTTTTCTGGTGCTGGGAAATCAACTTTACTCAAGCACTTTTTGGGACTTTTAAAGCCAACTTCTGGTGATATTCGTATCCTCGGAGATGATATGTCTAAGTTGTCTGGGGTGGCACTTAGAGAATTTAGAAGACACTTTGGAATGCTCTTTCAATATGCTGCTCTATTTGACTATCTAACAGCATTTGAAAATGTCGCTTTTCCATTGAGGGAGTTCTCCGATTTTACAGAGTCGCAAATTGAAGACAAAGTTTATTCTCTCTTGAAATCAGTTGGGATTGTTGAACGAGCTTATCACAATTTACCATCCGAACTTTCAGGTGGGATGAGAAAAAGGGTTGGCCTTGCGAGAGCATTGGCGCTAAGCCCTGATATTATGCTTTATGATGAGCCTACAACTGGTCTGGATCCAATTACTACTAAAATGGTAAATGATCTGATCGTTGATACATCACAAAGGCATGCTGATACAAAAATGACATCAATTATTATTTCCCACGACGTAAAGGCGTCTCTTGAGATTTCTGATTACATCGCCTTTTTGCACATGGGAAAAGTTGTTGAATACTTGCCTGCTAAGGACTTTCCTCATTCGAAGAATCCATTAGTACAAGAGTTTATCAACCTATAGTTAAAGCGGAACTAAAGTTATGAATGAATTTAGAGTAGGACTTTTAACAATTGCAACCTGTATCGCTGTGGCAGTTATGTCGGTGAAAGTGACTTCAAATCAATCTGGGTTTGGTGGGCACACTCCGTACACAACCTCTCTACCAGATGCTGTTGGAATTTTTCCAAAAACACCTATTAAGGTGGCAGGGATTAACGCAGGTAAGATCACTAAGCTTCACCTAAAAGGCAATCACGCAATGATTGAGTTTGAGGTAATGGATCAGGTCGTTGTGACTAAAGGGTCCTCGATGAATATCAAAACGGTTGGTGTTCTCGGAGATAAGTATATCGAGCTTGTTGTTAATACAAATTCCTCAGAGAAATTACCTCCAGGGGCGTTCATTGAGACAAAAATGGGCGTTGGGATTGCTGAGCTGGCAAAAGAAGTTGGTGTCGTTGTCGCGGACGTGAGAGATATTGTAAAAGAATTTAAAGCTTCATTGATACCTGCCGGTCAAAAAGAGTCAGAGGTAAAGCTAATTGTTCGTAATGTTCGTGAGTTTACTGAAAATGCGAAGAAGCTAACTGAAACTTTAAAGGCCATCGCTGTTGATAACGAAGGCAAGATGGTCAAGATTATCGACAATATTGAGAAGTTTACTGGTCAGCTTAGAGATCATATGGATGCTGATAATGAAAACAGCTTGATGGGAGATATCAAAGAAGTTGTTGCCCATGCTGATCAAATTGCAAGAGATCTCGAATCGATCGTTGCCGATGTTCGTAACGGTAAGGGGACTGTTGGTCAGCTACTTTCTGAAGATGAGATCGCTGATGAGGTTAAAGAAACTCTCGCTGGTGTAAAGAAGATTGTTGATAAAGTGAACTCTGTAAAAACAGAAGTTCAGGTCTATACCGGTTCAAATACCGACGATGGATGGAAAACAGATGCTGAGATCTGGATCTACCCATCTCCTGAAAGATTCTTCGTTCTGGGAGCATCAAGTTCTGAGCAAGGGGTAGAGAACAAGACTACAACTGAGACGAATACTGATGGGGCCCTTAGCACACAAGAGAAAACTGAAACAAAACATAATACTTATACATTTACTGCTCAAATGGGTCGTAAGCTTCATAACTTTCATCTTCGCGGTGGTATGATTGAATCTGCAGCAGGTTTTGGTATTGATTATGACTTTCCAACACTTGGTGTAAGGCTTACTTCTGAAATTTTCGATTTCAACTTTGATGATGGTGCAAACTTAAGACTGAAGTCCGAATTCCACCTTTGGAACATTATCTATTTGAGAGCAATGGCCGAAAATGTGATCTATCCTGAAAGAAATTACACATTTAGTTTAGGTTTCCGCTTGCTTGACGAAGATCTTAAGGGGATAATGGGATTATTCCTTTAATTTGAAGAGAGATATGCAAAGTAAATGGCTCATTAGAACCACACATAATAAGATCTTAGGACCGATTTCAAAGCAGAAGCTTGTTAGCTTCATTGAAAAAGGTTCTTTGACTCAAAATGATGAGGTGAGTTCTGGTAATGGCTATTGGTTTTATTTAAAAGAAGAAGAACTTGTAGATCGTTTTCTCTTTACTGAGGAAGAGCAGGGCTTCAACCCCATATCTGAGTGCAAAACGGTTCTTTGTCTTTCTCAGAAAGAGAAAGAAGATGAAGAAGATTTTTCTGATACCGACACCAACAATACCCTAGTTATTGGGCAAGACCTTTTATCCCAACTAAACGATTCTCCGGAAAGTGCTCCTGAGCCTCAAATGGTTTCTGACGATGGCCAATTGCTTCCATCTGATGATGATCTGGCCTTTCCAGATATGGGGGATGAGGATGAAATCGATATTCCGATTGAGGATGATGTCCCGTCTGTTCACTCTGCTGAAAATCGTCTTGGAGTTGAGCCTGAAGTGGATATGCATGAAGGTGTAGGATTTCAAGGGAAACTGCCATCGGATGACGATCTTGCTTTTCCTGATATGGGAGATGACGAAGATCAGAGATCTGATGAAGATGAGTTAGATATCTCTCTCGAGACAAAGGCCCCGCCAGTTCCCCCTAAAAAAAAAGTAATTGAAATAAAAAAGCCTGAGATTTCTAGAGGGGCAGTAGGGCACAGTGATAATCAACATGAAAAAGTGGTGAAAGGGAAAAGTGACTATTATCTTTTCTACATCTTTTTTATTATGGTCGGTCTCGTCGCTTATGCTGTGTACTTCTATTACTCAAAGATTTCTCAAGGTAAACAATCCATTTACACAGATGAATTAGGTGCACTTTTCATTCCAACAGTTTACGCTCAGACCGTAGACTCAAAAAAAAATTCCTACTTTGATTCAATCGTAACTTCTTACGGGAAGATTGATTTTCGATTTAATGTCGCAGGGGCAAAGCTCACGGTTTTGGGGATCGACTTTCCTACTGATTGTAAGATTAAAGATGAGTTCAGCTTTTTGCTACTCTATATGCTAACAAGTGATGTCGAGAGAAAGAGAGTCGATGAGCAATTGAGTGGCTGCAAAATACCTCTTTCTCACCGCGCTTTGACTTTGTACCAGACTTTCAAATTAACACCTGAATTAAGAGAGAAAAGCATAACCTCTATTCTTTCAGGAGTTTCAGAATATGATCGTAAAGTAATTTCAAATGTGATGAATAATCACAAGAAGTTCCGATTAGAGAGAACATTTATATTGGCCTTTAATGAACTAGTTGAGTCTTTTGATAAAAAGCTTAGTAAAGGGCAGCGTTTTCGTTTGAGAGAAAAAATTCAAAAGATGACTGTCAGTGAGAACAGTGATTCCATTCTTAATTATTTTCTCGAAGTTCTTCTTGCTCTTGATGTGGATAATCAGGCGTGGGCAAAGCGTGTACTAACTCAGCTTCTGAAAAAAGATTTTACTCGGATTATGTTTAATATTAATCGCAATTTTTTCAAGGATAATGATGAATATTTTACCTTCTCTGAGAATATTCATAGGGCCATTGCAATTATTGTTGAAAAGTTTGAGCACAAGATGCTCGGGCTTCTTGCAATTAATTATTTTGCCACCTTTGATCAGAGTGATGATACAAACCGGCAACTTCAAGATCTAGGTACCCTCTGGTCTTTATCGCAGGTGAGAGGACTTGTTGATCAATCCATTTATGGAGAGCATTTTTTCCTTCCTTGGTATTATATTTTGAAAAATAAGGCCATCGAGCTGGAGCTAGACTCTTATGTCAAAAAATATCTAACTCCTGAAATGATCAAGAAACTGGGACCAGATGTTATTCCGGTGTATTTGGCCCACTTCCCAAAAGGTGAGGAGAGTCGAAAGGCATTTCTTGATGTTATCCAGTCATCTTTTAATAAGAAAGACTACTACACTCAATTTGTTCTTATACAAGCTTTGAAGCGGGAAAGTATTCGTAAGGGACTTCCTCGCATTCCAAATAAGTTTAAGGGAGCTGCATTTCAGCTTGAAAGGGAACTTTATCATCGGGCCCTTGAGAGTGGTGGACTTACAAATCTTGCAGTTTTAAAGCTTGCAGAGCTTGGTGAAAAGGATATCAGCTTTTTATGGTGGTTAATATTGTGAGTGATTTAACTTTTGTATATCCCACAGATACCGTATGGGGAATTGGTGGAAGTATAGAGTCTCAAGAGAGTGCTAAAACGATTCAAAGAGTTAAGAATACTTCTGAAGAAAAGCCTGTCTCCGTGATGTTTAAAAGTATTGATCAATTAAAAGATTATATCAATCTTCCATCAACTTTAAGCGACCTGTGGCTAACTCGCTTTTTTGAATTAGAGACAACACTGGCACTTCCAATAAGTTTGTTGAAAAAGAGGGTGGGAAAATGGATCACTGCTGATAGTGACCTCATTGCTGTCCGATGTCTCCAGTACCCATCTATTGTCTCTATCATTGATAGAGTTGGTTCTCCGATTACAACCACTAGTTTTAATCTGACTGGCACGCCTCCATTAACTTCAAAAGAAGATGTTCTCACTCTTTTGGGAGAAGTTAATGAGAAACTTGAGTTTATAGATGACGCTAGCGCATTCCTTTCAGGAAATTCATCCTCAATTCTTGCGATGTCTACTGATGGAACATTTAGCTTTCTAAGAAAAGGGAGGCTTGCAAGTGACGTTGAACGGCATTGCTCATTTCTCTCAGCCTGATTTTTATCGCTTCTCAGATGATTCTGTAGTGCTCGCCAAATTTATTGCCGATGAAGTTTCTCTTTCTACTGGCAATCGAATTCTGGATTTATGTTGTGGATGTGGCGTTGTTGGCCTTGAAGTTCTCGCACGAACTTCAACTCCGCTGCATTTAGACTCCTTAGAAATTCAATCCGAATTTAGAGAATATTTTGATGCCAACTGTAAAAAGCTGAACTCCAGTCATGGACACGATATTCACTTCATTGTTTCTGATTATAACGACTATAGTTCTCCAGTGCCTTATAATTTGATTCTCTGTAATCCTCCCTATTTTAACTCAGAGTCTAATCGGCCATCTCCGGATGAGAAAAGAAATCGATGCAGGATATTTAATTCCACGGAGCGGGAGAATCTTTTGAAATGTATTGAGAGATTGCTCGGCACCGAGTCCAGTTGTTATATTCTTGTGCGAAAAGCTGAAGGGCTATACAAGCTCATTGAGGAGAGCATTGTCTTTTCTCATTCTTGCGTAAGGGAAATGGGAGAGGTTCTACTTCTTAAACTGACTTTGAATATAGATTGATGTCATCAACTCTTTAGTTTCTTCATCTAGGTCTGCAAATAGCTCATCGGCCCTGGCCTTTAAAAGCTTGTATTCTGGTGAGTGCTTGTGTGGGAGAGCTGATTCCTTTGTCTCTTTCGCTCCGCCAGTCCTTTTCTGAATCAACTCTTGAACTTCATCAAAGCGTGCGCTATTCACCACATAGTAAAGACTTCTGATCTTATCTTTTAAAATAGGAAAGCGCTTGAAGATAGACCTCTTAATCATCTCTTCCATGAAGCTAACTTGTTCAGAGAATGCAGGGTGTTTGGAGACTAGATAGAGCGTTCCTTTTTTTAGCTTTACTGGGGCCGTGTGCTTGCCTAGTGTTTTTCCGGCGATCTCATCCCAACAGTCTACAAGAGACAGAAAATCAAATGCCTCTTGATAAACCAACTTCTTGGCGTTGGTTGTTCTCGTCGAACTATTTTGTTTAAATATGTCTCCAATGGATTTGAACATGGGCCCATCATACTATAGATTTTGCGCCTATTTCAAAGACATAATGATTTTTGGTTGATATACTTTTTTTATGAGAATTTTACTAATTGGGCTATTGGCCATTCTTACATCTTGTGCGGGGTATCATTTTGTTGAGAGTGATAATCCTCTGGCGCAGTATGGGATTCGTTCCATCAGTATCCCAATGTTTGTTAACTATACCGTAGTTCCAGGGGCCTCTGCTCCGATGACTCGTGAGATTGCAAAAATGCTATCACAGTATCCAGGACTTAAAATCTATGTCGGTGAAAATAGAAAAGCTGACGCTGTTCTGGTGGGAACGCTTTCTTCAGATAAAAGAGCATCAGATTTTTATAAAACTACAGCAGAGAAGTTTACAACTGGAGAATTAAAGGAATCTATTGGGAGTCGTAAAGAGTTTTATATTCCATCCCAAACATCTTATAAGATGGATCTGAACCTTATCCTAATCAAGGATCCCACGATTCTAGATAAGAAGTTACTTGAATCAGATATGAAGAAATTTATGAATAGGCACCCTAGAGTGGTATTTTCTGAAACTATTCCTCTGAATGCCTCATTCACCCGTTCTGTTGATGCTAACCTTTCCCCAGATCAGGGAGGGGCGGTGAATTACACCAGAAATAAGGGCTTATTTAATAAGAGTTTAGAAACTTTGGCACAAAGTGCTGCCGCAACGTTCAAGGAAGTGATTTTAAATGCGTTCTAATTTTTCTCCTTGGGATTTCATCAAGTCTAATCCAGATGTGCGTCCGAGTAATTCGGAAGGTATCTTTGCGATTAATTCCTGTGATCCTTATGTTGAAAAAATTATCATCGATCGCTTAGAACAATCCTCTTTTAATGGAAATTTGATTCCAATTTTAGGTACTGATCTAACAATTGATTGGATTGAAAATAACCTCCTCTCTCTCGGACTTTTTGGGGGAGGGGACTCTTATCTTGTCCTCCATGCTGAAGATATCAGCGCAAAGGTGAAGGATTATATGATCAGCAATTCCCTTGCAGTAGAGGGACGCTATCTGGTTCTTTGTTTTTCAAAGGGATCAAGGCTATTTGATACCCTTTCTAAAAAACTTGATGGAGAGTATATCAATATCACTGCCCCAAAATTCTGGGAGGGGAGAAAGCTCCTTGATTTTTTAAGTGAAGAGCTTAAGGTCCGTCTCCCATACAATGTATCTAATTATCTTTTGGAAGCGGTACAAACCGATGATAGCTCAGAGCTTTATCACTGTTTAAATCTTATCAAGCTACATTTTGAGGATCGTCCAATTGACCTTGATAAGGTGAAGGGACTCATCGCCACTTCTAAGCTAGATAACTTCAAGTTTGCGACTTTATTTGGACAGAAGAAGTTTGCTCAGTTCTGGAAAGAACTGGATGCAATTGAGCTGACCTTTGAGCAGTTGAGAACCTTCTTCTCTTTTATGGCCGGTCATTTATATAAAATGTTCGATCCTAGCTACTCTTCTAAGAAAGGGAGGCTGACAAAATATGATCAAGAAATTTTGGCGCTTTCAAAGCGTTGGGATAAAGAAGAATTGCAAGAGAAGATTCGGCAATTTTCTGAGCTTGAAGTATTAGCAAAATCTAAAGATAGCTCAATCTTTCAAAAAATTAGAGTAGATTATATCCAATCTCTCTAACTCCTTTTTTAAACGCAAAAAAACATGCCTCACTGAAGTGAAGCATGTTCTATATTTGCTAAAATTTTGCGTTAATTAAAGCTTAGCGATCTGTCTAGCAAGACGACCAGTTCTTCTCGCAGCAGTGTTTTTCTTAATAACACCGTTTTTCGCAAGTCTTCTTAGAGTTCCTTGTGCTTCAGGAAGAAGATTCATTGCTACTTCTTTTTCACCGTTTGCGATCGCTACTCTGATTTTCTTTACAGCTGAACGCATTTCAGTACGGCGAGATTTATTTCTCTCTGTTCTTACGATAGATTGCTTTGCTCTTTTCTTGGCAGATTTGTGGTTCGCCACGAGTCACTCCTTCACGTTAAATATTCAAATCAACTTGGTATATACCACTTTACAGCTAATATTTATTCAAAAGTGGGGTAAATGGCAAGTCTTTTTTGACCGATATGCCTCTAATTACGACTAAAAGTACTTGGAAATTTGCAGGAATGGGGATTAAATGGTACCTATAGTAGTCTAAAAATTGATATGTAATAAGGTTTATTTACTTGATTCGGAGATATTAATGGCCAAGAAAAAAGCAGCAAAAAAAGTTGTTAAGAAAGCGACGACTAAAAAAACTGTAAAAACTGCAAAAAAAGCGTCAAAGAAAGTAGCTTCTAAGCCAGCCGCTAAGAAAGCTGTCAAAAAAACTGCTACTAAAACTGCCGCTAAAAAAGCTGTTAAGAAGACAGCTCCGAAGTCCGTAGCGAAAAAAACTACTAAGAAAGCTACAAAAACTGTTGCAAAAAAGGCCGCACCTAAGAAGGTGACGAAAAAGGCAGCCCCTAAGAAAGAGGCCAAAAAAGCAACGAAGAAAGTGGCCAAAAAGGTAGAAAAGCGAGTTACTAAAAAGGAAACAGCGAAGGTGACAAAGAAAGTTGCTAAAACAGCAACTCCTAAAAAAGTTGCGAAAAAGGCAGTAAAAAAAGAGGCACCTGCCAAAAAAATAGCTAAAAAAGCAGCAAAAGAAGAGGTGAAAAAATCACCTAAAAAAGCAGCAGTAAAAGCGCCTAAGACCTCAAAAAAAGCAGAACCCAAAAAGGCGGAGACCAAAAAAACTCCAGCAAAAAAATCAACAGCAAAAAAAGCTGAGCCTAAAAAAGCTGAGCCTAAAAAAGTAGGGCCAAAAAAGGCAGTGTCAAAAAAAGCTCCAGCTAAGAAAACAACTTCAAAAAAGAAGAAATCTAAAAAAGAAGAAATTGAAGATACAGTTGAGCTAGAGCGCCAAGAAGAAATAGCGTTTGAAGATGACGGTGATGACATCGAAGAGAGCAATGATGTAAAAGTTATTCCTGATGATGTGATTGACGTTGTTATCGACAGCAATGCTGTTGAGTCTGACGCAGAGAAGGTTGAGGAAGAATCAAATGAGCAAAAGGTTAAAGAATCTTTAGCAGATGAGATCTTGTCACTTAGTGAAGACTTTTCAATTAGAGATGTTCTTGATTCTATCAGAACAATGGATTTCTTCTCAACTGATTCTGGTGAATGTCTAGAGAAAGGGTGTGAAAACCCTGAGACGACAATGGGCTACTGTCGTTATCACTACATCAAAAACTGGATGGAAATCAAGAAAAAGCAAGGTATTTTGGAAGAAGGAAAACTTCAGTCCCTTATCGAAGAGCTGGTTGAAAAGTACCCTGTGAAAAACCTTGAGGCCATTTTAAATGACCTTGTTGATGACAAAACATTCTTCAAAGTTCTACAAGAGCTCAACATTGAGGCCGGATCAAGTTTTGAAGATGGCTCAGATGAAAACTTTGATGATGATGACGCAGATTTTTCATATGAGACTAAATCTGTAGCAAAACCAGGTTATAACGACGAAGATTAATTCACTTATAATAGAAAGGCCCCATCTTATGATCTGGGGCCTTTTTTATTGGTTGAGAAGTCGATCCGCCATTAAGCTTAATTTGATATTTTCTCTGGTTACTTGGTAATGGATTCTTACTCCTTTTACCTGTTCTTCAGTCCAGTTGCTGTTGTACTCGTCCCATTCCCTTGTGGTTAGATATTGCTCGATAAAAATACCCGCTGAATCTACTATTGCATCGAGAATTTTGCCTTGCTTTTGCTGCTCGTCTAAATCAGCTGATGCAATATATGTCGCGGGGATTGCGCTTTCATCATCTTTTTCAAGAATTGAAACTCCCAATAGCAGCTCAGATTGGTAGGTCTTTCCATACACTTCAATCTCTTTGTTTGCTGCATTACATTTCTCTTTGTACACAAAGTTTAAAATCTCGGTGATCTCTTCGATCAATTCCTGAGAGAAGGGGGTCCCTTCTGTATCATGCTCTTTTCTTGAATGCATTTATTACCTCTTTGAATTAAATTTATCGTTATTCTACACTAAACTTACTGAATTGAATATGTTGGAGATTAGTGTGGACGCAAAAAATGATGCAAGTACATCGCGTGCAAAGTCTGGAGTAAGGATACTAAAACCGGGGGATGTTCTTTTTAATGAGGGGGATCAAGCAGATTCTCTATATATCGTTCAAAAAGGTCAGCTTCGTCTTTTTCTCAAGAAGGGAAAGGGATTTGTTGATATCGCCGTTTTGCATCCAGGTGAAGTTTTAGGTGAAATGGCCTACTTTGATGAAAAATCCCGAACAAGAAGTTGTTCTGCTTCCGCTATTGTGACCACAGAGCTTGTTGAAATTTCTTTCAACGCCTTTGGTAAAACCATGAAGAATTTAAATCCATGGTTTAAGACAATCATTAATACTCTTGCAGATCGTTTGCGTTCTACAAACGCTAAAGTTAAAGAGCTTGAAAGTGGTCAAGTATCAATGGGGAGAGGGGATAAGGCCTCTCAGTATAAGTTTTTTAACAATGTAGATATCGTTCGTTTGCTCTCACTTATCTATATGGTTTTTCGCGCCCACGCTAAAACAGAAGAAGGTGAGTATGTTATCAACCTCAAAACGGTGAAATATTATGCAACGGATGTTTTTGCGATTTCTGAAGCGAAGGTTTTAGAGTTCATTAACCTTCTGGAAGAAGAGGGATCGATTAAAATTTATCCAGATACTAACAATCTTCCAAATCTGATCAGCTGTAGAAACTATACCAAGTTTTATGAATGGATGACTTTTTTGCAATCTGAGCGCCTCACCGCAGATGATAGAAAGATTGTTTTCCACGATCGTTGTGAGAAAATTCTAAGTCGAGCTTTTTCATCAATTGATCCCGAAAAAATTGATAAGAACACAGGGCTAGTTCCAGTGAATCTCTCTAAAATTTTTGAAGAGTTTAAAGCTCAGAACCTTGAACTCATTCCGGAAGATTTTGATCCGGCAGTAGAAGTCGGATTAGCTGAAGAGATTATTGTCAATGAAGGTATTTTAACTTCAAGAGTAAACTACAAGCAGCTCGAAAAAGTATTCTTCCCGGTTCGCTTTATGAACCGGGTGACTTCACTTAACAATAAAAAGGCGAATGCTAAATACTAGCTGGCTCGTAGGTCAGTTCGATTACTGCATTATTCCCATAAATTGCGTTACCAGTTAGTTTTAGGAAGAATCCTGTTTTGTACTCTGGTGTGTGGCTGTAGCTTGAGCCTGGACATTGCATTTTAATGTCTTGGTTTGCTCTGTAGTCTACGTATTGCCATCCATTTGTTGATGACTGAGGAATAATTGTTCCATTAATCTTAAGCGCTAGTGTCGCAAGGTTAGGCTTTGATTGCAGTTGCAAATATTGATAGCAATCGGCCAGTTCCTGAGTATCTACTACAAGACATTCAGGGTAGGTTACCTTACCTTTTGTGCTAATCAACTTGATGAAATAACCTGTTGTTGATTCTCCCATCGTAGGCGCTTCACGGGTCCAGTGGTTGTACTGGAAGCCAGCGTATTGCCAATCTACTCCCTCTTCTAGCTCAGTTGGGGCTCCATTGATCAGTTTTGTAACTCTAATCGCAGTAGGGTCAAATGGTGGTGGGTTTGTTGAGTAATTGCGTTCAATAACTGGCCACCATGAGTAGACGTGCTTGATCAACGTGTTTTCAATTGAATCATTTATTCCATTGAAAATGCCTTCATATGATGCATTACAAATGTCATAACTGTCTGGTTTGCATGGTACTGAGTTGTCCTCACATGCAAACTGAAGAGGTGAGCCTGCAAGAGAATGAATTCTAGCAGATGCTGCAGGGTATCCGTGTACTGGCTGAGACTGTCCACCAACTTCACAAATATTGGAGTTTTTGCGCGGTACCATTGTCATCAGGCGAACTTGCTCAGATTGCATTGATGTTTTTGCATAGTTATAAATTTGATCAGCTTTATTTGATGCATAAGTTGATAGGCACCCAGCATCACCAAGCTCACATGTTCCACTACCTGTATCTTCCCCGTTCGACATTACTACAATTACTAGATATGAGTTTTTCCTAAAAATATTATTAGATTTCGCCCAGCTTAATAGATGTAAAATTCGGTCATATGTGGGCTCGTAACGGCCATTGTTATAGACTGGTATTGTTGATAACAGGTTAAAAGCATCCTCTTTTTTCTTTAAATAAGTATTTTGAATAAGAACTGAGAGGTTCTTTGGATTTTCTGCGATTAAGCTGGTGTGTGATGTTCCTTGATACTCTCCAACTCCTGTTGTAATCGGTGCAAGGAGAACCCTATAGTCAAAGCGCTCAGATACTTTCGAGATTGTTTTATTAAGTGCATTCTTAAGGCTTGAGTCCATTCCAAATTGGCTAGGGGAGTTATCCCACAAAAAGAGGAAGTCCACATGAGGCTTGATCAGGGTAAAGCTTGAGCACTGGGTTGCCGTGTTGGTGTCAATGTTACCAGTCGACTTGGTCTGACTAATTTTATTAACTCCAAATTCGTCTTTGGCACAACCTGTAAACAGGGCCGTTAAAGTGATCAGTGTAGTAAGTACAATTTTTTTCATATTGATATCCTTAGGAAATATCCACTTCTCCATATGACTTATCGGGCTCGATAGTGAAATTCTTGAGTATTTTATAAGAGTTAAGTCTTTTGGTCGGGTATTGGGCGGTATCAATTGCCCCCATTACGTTTAATTTCCAGAGGGTTACAATAAAAACAGAATAAAATAAGTAAGTTGGCCATTTTTTTTGGCCTTTTTTCAAACTAATGGAGATTAGGTAATGTCAGCAATTTGGTATTATGTAGAAAACAATGACCGAGTGGGACCTGTAACTGCAGATCAGTTGATGGATTATATTGAGAATGGAAGACTAAACGATCAGAGCTACGTTTGGAAAAAGGGTTTTGATAATTGGAAGCGAATCGCTGAAGTTGATGAACTGAAAAAAGAGGCGGCACCAGAATTAGCTATTCCTTCTGTTGAATCAATTCAGGTAGAACCGCTGAATTGGGATATCATCTCTCACAGCGAGAGAATCTTTATGATTCGTATTGGTAAGGATCGTGGAGGTCAGGATGCTGAATACGGGCCATTCAGTTTAGAGATGCTAAAAAAATTATTTGATGAAAATCGAATCAATGCCAAAACATATTTGTACGCGCGTGGGATGGACAACTGGTCATTCCTGGCGGATATTCCAATATTTGAAAGCTTATTTGCCGAAGTTCCTCCTCTCATTGAAGAGACAGAGCGAAGAACTGGAGTGAGAAAACCTTTTGTTGCGAGAATGTTTTTTCACGACAACAGTCAAGTATTTGAAGGCGTATGCCGAGATATCTCTGTTGGTGGATTGCAGATTCTCGTATCCGGTGCCCCTGTAAGGGTAGGTGAAGAGATCGCCATGAATGTACATCCAGATAATTCAGATTACCATTTTGTTGCTCGTGGAAAAGTTGTTAGAATCTTAGACGGAGATCAAGGGTTCTCATTGCGTTTCTCCGGATTGAATGACGAAGCTAAAAACGCGATCAACGATTACATTGGAAATTAATTAAGGATACTTCGATGAAACGAATCATTACATTATTTGGATTATTTGTTTTTGCAGCAAGCTGCTCAACAATGTCCAAACACTTTGTTCAAAAAGGAACTCTTGCTTTTGACGGTGGGGTCTATAAAAATAAAACTTGGGATGATGATCTCGTCTTTAAAAGAGTTACTTGGTATCGTGAGTTTACTGCAATGTACGATCTCGCTTGGTCAAAGATTGATACTAAGTCGCCATTCTTTTCTTGGTTTTCTGGAGAAGAGAGAGCAAAAATTAGAAGTAGCATCGGTCCATGCTTTGTTGCCCTAAGCTACTTTGAGGATTCAAAAAAGATTTCAACATCAATGTTTCTCGAGCAAATGAGAAAACAAGGATTTGAAAAAATTAATGTCAACCGATTCGCAAAATACTTAAAAGTACATCCTCAAGCAGGGGAGTACTCTTTACATCAATACAAGGTCTATGGATTGTGTTCTAAAACTGATGTCGATCTCGTTAAAATCGATTTTCCAGGATTTAACACTGTTGAAATCAAGTGATCTAAAATGGATGGACGATGTCTGAAAAAAAATTAGAACGATTTGGAAAATACCTACTACTTGACCACCTCGCTGATGGGGGAATGGCCAAGATTTGTCGCGCAAGATTCTTAGGTGAACAGGCCGATAAAGTTGTCGCAATTAAAATGGTTCAACCTCAATACTCAAAGGATGAAGCATTTAAACAAATGTTCATGGATGAGATTAAGGTTGCTTTTGGACTCAGCCATCCTAATATTGCTCAGACATACGACTACGGGATCCAGAATGAGCAGCTCTATACTGCGATGGAACTCGTTGATGGGAGAAACATTAAAGAGTTTATCGATAAGCTCGCAGAGAAAAAATATGTGTTCCCTGTTCCAATCGCTGTTTATCTTATTTCTCAAGCATGTATTGGTTTACACTACGCACATACCCTTACGAATAAACTTACGGGGAAGCCTTTAAAGATTGTTCATCGTGATATTTCTCCACATAATATTATGTTGACCTACGATGGTGCCGTGAAGGTTATCGACTTTGGTATTGCCAAGGCCGAAACAAACTCTGATGCAACTCAAGCGGGGACAATTAAAGGAAAACTATCCTACCTCGCTCCTGAATATCTTGATGGGAAAACTCTTGATGCTAGATATGACGAGTTTGCACTTGGTATTACTTTATGGGAAATGCTTTGTAGTCGTAAGCTATTTAAGGCGAAAAATGAACTTGCTGTTCTTAAACAGATTCAGGCATGTAAAGTTCCTGCTCCCTCAAGCATCAACCCACATGTTCCAAAAGAACTTGATCAAATCGTAATGAAGGCCCTTAATAAGGATCGCGATAAACGTTACGAAAATTGTGACCAGTTTAACCGTGCACTCGTTAAGTTCCTTTTCTCATACGATCCTGACTTTAATCCTATGGACTTAAAGAAATTCGCTCACGGGGTTTTTAAGGCCGAGATCAAAAAAGACAGAGAAAAGTTCTTTGAATTTGGGAAAATTGATATCACTCCATACCTCGATGAAATGAAGCAAGAGCAAGAAGGAAAGACTCAAATTATTGAGGTTCCTGCTGCCTCCGCTCCTCGCGCAGATGAGCCTAAGAGAAGAGAGTCGCGTGAACTGGATTTTGGATTTGAGGAAACAGAGACCAAATCAATGTTTTCTAAAACATCTCCTCAAAATGGTGAGGCAACGCTGCAGATTGAGAAAACAAGGGCAATCAAAACTAAGAAGTCCCCATCTGCTGGTGGAACACAAATTCGTAAAGTAAGGAAAAAGTCTGATCAAACGGGCTTTAGAACGAGAGGTGGAACTAAGGCCGGTACTCGATCTGGTACAGGAACAATGAGTGGATCAAATGATGACTACGGAAAGAAAAAGAAGTCATCTCCAATCATTCCTCTACTCATTCTTGTGGGGATTGGCTTTTTTGCGTATACACAGTTTAAAACTGAACTTATGTCCACCTTTCATATGATAATGGGGACAACACCACAAGTGCAGAAGCAAGCTGTTGCCGATGACGACTCAAAAGAATTCATGAATCCTTTAGAGGGCACTGATTCTGATAGCGAAGGACTCATTCGACTAGTAGGGTTTGACCGCACAAAGCAACGAGTATTCATAAATGGAAGAATGGTTAAGCCAAACTTTGTTGGTGAGATTGAGCTACCTTTTTCAAATGAAATTGTATTACGTGTAGAGGAGAGAGGAAGAAAACACTTTGTAAAAAAATTCTCTCTTTCTGAAAATATGAAATCAATTGATGTGAAGGTTGAAGTAATGCCATCCGCAAGCTATGGCTATTTGGTCACAAATCATACATGTGTTTCAGGAAAGTTGGTTTTCTCTTTGTACGGAGAGGATCGTAGAGAAAATCTTCCTATCACTGTAAAGCCAGGTATTGCTTTCCCAATGGGAGTTGACTCTCAAGGAAGAATGATTCCAAAAACATACGATGTTTACTACGAAACTTTGGCCGAAAAATCTATTCAACGTAAGGCCTCATTCACTATTACGAGTGAAGATGAGGTTGTCGATTTCTGCGAAAGCTTAATTAAATATAATTAAACTGCTTCACCTTACTGGTGTTGTGCAATATTATAAGAGCAAGGTTTCACGCCTTGCTCTTTTTTTCTCTTTATTCACAAGTTAAATTGCTTACAGCAATTCAGAGTTATAATACTCCATAAAGATATTGAGATGATGAAGCAACATTTTTGGTATCTTAGTGGTACACCAACTCTTTCGTATTAATCGATTTACATTTGCCCTAAACATGGCACAGGTGTGATTGATGGCAAAAAGTGGATCGTAGCCGATCTTTTTAAGCTCTCCTTGCCCGTAGACACTGCCTCGAGCTCCTTTGAATGCTTCGTGAACCGCTTCTGGAAAGTATCTTTTTATGTTTTTTGGATAGAGTTGATGTTCATCAGTAGTGATGGTTGCATGCAG
Source organism: Bacteriovoracaceae bacterium (assembly GCA_965140515.1). Taxonomy (GTDB): domain Bacteria; phylum Bdellovibrionota; class Bacteriovoracia; order Bacteriovoracales; family Bacteriovoracaceae; genus JAGLCH01. Next base: position 1,519,184 of record OZ223251.1, read on the forward strand.
ATCAATCGCCACCTGGATCTTTGAAAGAAGGCTTCTGATGCCTTGCTCTCGCTCATCTTTTCTTGGTCCATATTTTCGGATAGATATTTTTGCCAGATGCCCAAATGCCGGCATACTGGATACTTCAACTCCTAAGATGGTTCTTTTCATCTCATCAACTGCGATCGTTACAGATAGTGGCTTACACTTTGTGTGCTCCAATGTGATCAAATCATCGAATTGAATTGCAGTGACCTTGGGACAGGTTTCTAGCATTCTCTGATGCTTTATCATTGCCACACGAGAGAGGAACTCCACCTTCCTAGCGACTGTGGAGTACCTGATTTTGAGGAGTTTTGCTGCTCTTCTCATCGAGATCCCGGATGCCAATAGCGCTCTGAGTGGATGATTAACCTTTCTCTTATTTTGTCTGTACGCTAATTGAAAAGTGGCATTTGAGAACCTCTTCCCACAATTCTTACATTTGTAGCGTTGAATTCTTCTTGAATCAGATGGTCTAAAAAAACTACCATCTTTCACAATTTGGACCGATTGTTTGCAGTTTGGGCATTGTCTATGGCGGATGTTGGCACTCATGCCAACGAAGTAAGCAATTAGTGTGCCACTAGATCTATTTTATCACCATAAAACTGGAGCAGTTTAAATGATTTTTAAAAAGTCGACACACTCACAGATAAATTTAGATTTGTCTGTGAGTGGATTATAAGTGGATTTTGGAGAGACTTTTTTGTACCAAGTTCTTTGGGCCTTGGCCAACTGACGTGTTGAAATACTTATTCTTTCGAGACATTCATCGAGTGATTGAAATTCTCCCTTGATATAGGAAACCATCTCTTTGTATCCAATTGACTGGAGAGGAGATTCTTCGCCAGTGTGACCATTGTCGAGAAGATTTCTAACCTCGGCCTCAAGTCCATCATCGATCATAATTTTTGCTCTTTGCTCAATTATTTTCCAATGCTCTTCTTTTTCTAAATCTAGATACACGTGGAGGCAGCTCCAGTCATTGGCCAAATCTGTTGAAAAATCATATGGATTTCGTTCTTCCATTTTCATTTTTTCATCAGATATCTTTTTTCCTGTAGTCCAGTAAAATTCCACGGCCCGTTGGATTCTATAATGATCATTTTGGTGAAGATCTTCGAAGGACTTTGGATCGGCTTCTTTTAAGAGCTTTCTAAATGGTTCAATTCCTTCTTTTAGATAGAGATCATCTACACGATTTTTCACTTCTTCAGGAGGTGTTGTTGCCTGATACATACCTTTGATAAGTGAGCGAAGATAAAAGCCACTTCCCCCCACGAGGATAGGAATTCGTCCTTCTTTATGAATACTATTAATTTCATTTCGGGCCAGCTCGACATAATCAGAAGCGTTCATCGGTTCTTTGACAGAACAAATATCGATAAGTCTATGCTCTACTCCATCCCTTTCTTCAAGAGTTGGTTTTGCTGTTCCTATACTGATCTCTCTATAAAAGAGTAGGGAGTCAAAATTAACAACAACTGCAATATTATCTTTAAGCTCATTTAACTTTTTAGCGAGGGAGATGCTAAAGCTTGTTTTGCCCGATGCCGTTGGTCCTGAAATGGTTATTACTGGGTTTTTAATCATTTATTCACCCGAAATAGCTTGGCCAGTGAATCGCCTGTTAGAAAAGTCAAAAAACCTTGCTCAAGTAGCGCAGTGATCCCTTTGGCCAGAACAATCTCTCTTAATTTGGCATCTGCAATGAGGGTATTTCCTAGCTCTTCATTCTCAATTAGCTTTGCTAGAAGAAATTCTATTGTTAATGGACGTCCTTTAGAGGTCAGTGCGATCTGAATCAACTGCTTAACTACATCTGTAATAATATAGTCATTGAGATACTCAGGTATGCTTCTAAGTACAATTGTAGAAGGCGTTAATCTATCAATTTCAAGACCCATCTGATTTAAGAGTTCAAGGTGCTCCTCTATCTCAGGTTTGACCTCGTATGGTTCGCTGATCAGTAGAGGAATCACTTGCTCCTCTTTGATTGGAAAGTTTGCCTTAATCAATTCAGCGATTTCATGAGCAATAATTGCTGCGCGATTTATAACTGCGCAATGCTCAATCCCCTTGATTTTTATCAAGGTGAACTTACGATCTAATTTTAAGCTTACTTTAATTGAAGAGTCTTCTTCTTGTGGAGTAAATGTATCTTCATGAGACGCAAATTCTCCAGTGGGATCATTTGCTGAATATGAAAAGTTCTTTTCTTGAATAAGCTGTAATTCATCAATTGATGACGTAAAAAGAGCTTCTTGCGGTATTGCCGCAGTTGACGCTCCTTGGATTCGACTTTTCTCTTTTTTGATCCCCTCTTTTAATGCCGAGGTTATTAAGGAATAAACAAGTCCACTTTTGAAGAACTTGATCTGAGTTTTACTCGGATGTACGTTAACATCAAGTTCATTTGGTGGTACTTCTAGTTCAAAAACATAATGGCCTGTTTCGCCATAATGCCAGAATCCTTCGAGTGTTCTGATAATCGCGCGATGGAGAGTATTGTCAGCAAATAGTCTTCCATTGACGAAGAGGTAGTGATGTTTCCCTGCATTTCCTTTTGAGGATTGCTTTGAAACATGCGCTTTTACTCTATACCCCTCGTATTCTCCATCAAAAGAAATAAATGGGTCATCGGGAATGTTCTTTTTATAAATAATTTTACCAATTCGTTTGTGCAGGTCTTCTGCTGATACCGCATTGTAGATCTCTCTTTCCTTCTCATCCCACTTAATGCTAAACGCCACTTGTGGATTAGAGATCAAAAAAGCATTGATAATTTTTTTGAGAGAGTTTTTTTCTGATGTTTTTGACTTAACAAATTTCAAACGGGCAGGAGTATTATAAAACAAGTCTTTGATGTAAATCGCTGTACCTTGCTTCCCTGTATTTGGAAGTTCAAAATGCCCTTTAGGCTCTCCCCCATGAATCTCAATTTTCCCCGCTGTTGCAGCTTGATTCTTTGGGATACTAGTGCAGGTAAGTCTTGAGATACTAGAAATACTTGCCAGAGCTTCACCTCGGAACCCATAGCTGTGGAGCTGATAAATATCTTCAAAGTTTTCTATTTTACTGGTGGCGTGCCGACAAAAAGCGTAGGGGAGATCATCGAATTCCATTCCTATGCCATTATCAGTGATGCTGATTAGATCCATCCCTCCATTGATGAGGTGAAGATCAATTCTAGACGACTTGGCATCAATCGAATTCTCTACCAATTCCTTAATTAAAGAGGCCGGACGTTCTATGACTTCTCCGGCCTTTATTTGGTCAATTAAATGTTCTGGTAAAAGCTTTATTTGTCCAATAACACTTATCCTTTAAAAAATTGAACTTGATTTCTACCGTTATCCTTTGCTTTATAAACAGCGTTATCTGCTCTTCTGAAAAGGTCATTGCCGTTTAGTACGCCCTGACGATAGTCAGCGACACCAATTGATGCTGTTACCGGTAGGCGTTGATCATCATAAACAAATTGATGACTTTCGACAAGCTTTCTCAAGCGCTCTGCTATCTCATAAGATTGTTTGAGGTTTGTCTTTGGCAGAAGAATGACAAATTCCTCTCCACCATAACGGGCGAATACATCCTGCTCGCGAACTCCGTTCTTACGAATGAGCCCTGAAAGCTCTTTTAACACGAAGTCTCCGGCATCGTGACCATAGTTATCGTTCAATGTTTTGAAGTGATCTAGGTCAAAAATGATGAGCGATAGGGGAGCACCTGTTACTTTTGATTTCTTTACTTCAAGTTCACATTGATTATTGAAGTACATTTTATTGTAGCAACCTGTAAGTCCATCAGTGTTGGCATCCATGCTGAGCTTGTCGTAAGTCAGTCTCTCTGGATCTCCTTTTGGAAGAAAGCGAAGAGCTATACTTCCTACTTTAATAATATCGCCCTTACGTAAAGGAGTTGGCCCCTCAAGTTTTTTATTGTTGAGGTAAGTACCATTCTTTGATCCTGCGTCATTGACGACAAAGTTATAACCGTCATTTGAATGCACTACAAAGTGTGCCCTAGAGATTCCTTGGAATTCAAGGGGGATTGTGTTTTGGGCGCTTCTGCCACAGCTTGTTTCGCCTGGACTTAGATCAAAAATTGTTCCATTAATTGGACCACCAACTACCAGTAATGCCGCATGTTTTTCTTCGGCCTCACGATCGGCTGCCCCAAGAGCTGCATTGATATCGGTAATTACAATGGTTGAGTCATCACTCATACTTTTGTCACCTTTGCTGATGAATAAAATTTATCTAACATTGTGAGTTAATTCAATTAGTTATCGTATCTCTCTTCGTAAGAAATCGCAATGAACTTTAATGAAAGTTGCATTCGGGGCCTGCGAAAGTTCACAGACCGCATTTTCTTGTAATCTTGATACTTTACATCGTTTTTTAATCATTGCTACTATTAGTATTGAAGCATTGTACTACAACCAAAAGGGGACATTCTTGGCCATTACAACTCCTGTTATGAGAGATATTGATTCTGTTTTTCCTGGCGAAAATTGGTTCTTTTACTGGAAAACGTCTGCAGCACTTTGGGAGAGTAAGCTCCGCGAAAATGCCACTGGTTCACGAGTTATTATTCCAATTAACTGGGCCTTTCACTCCGAAACCGGGGAAGGTGTCGATTTTGGTGAGCATCGTCCTGAAACAGATCTTAAGAAATTGATCTCAATTATCCAAGGAATGGGTAAAACTGCGACTTTATTTCTTCCCGTTTCTCCTGTTCCTTTTCTTCCAAATGGGGGGATTCCGTTTCTTTTAGCAAAAACTATGGGGCTCAATGAAGAGGAGCTTGCAAATATTGCTATTGATGGAGAGGGCTCTATTAATAAGATGTTTTCATTCTTTGAACCTAAAGTTTTCCAGGGCTTCAGGAAATTTGTTGTTCTATTGGGACAATTTTTAGAAGAGAACTCTATTTCATCGACTATTTGGGGAATTGATTGCGGTCATCTTGAAGGCGGTGAGTTCAAGAGATATTTTGACGATCGATCTTCAGCTTTTAAAAAGTCATTCTCTCGATTTTTGAGTGTCAAAAAAAATGAAGAGAATTTGACCGTTGAGGGACCTCTTGATGAGGCCATCCTTATGGAAGAGTTTTCTCAAACCATTAGAATGCTCTATACCGAATCATCCCAAGAAATTTTTGGAGAGAGATGGGAAGGTGTTTTAAAAATATCTTTTTCTGGTGGTAACTCATATGAATTGATGGATAGGATTGCAGAGAATTTTTCAGAACTTAAATATGTTAATGAAAGTTTTAGGGCCATTTCTCGTGGTGCTGTACCGTCATCAATATTGTTGCCTGCCCGAGTTAAGGATGGTGGGGTTGTATCAAGACAGTTGAGCAATATAGTTGCGCAGTCCGCTCTTGAAGTTGCTTTATCTCGTGACTGTTATGATGACGATGATATTCAATTTTTTAAACCTCTTTATTTCTTTGAAGTCGTAAGGGCCTCCTTTCCAACTCAGTCAAAGAGCTGGAAGAGAATCGGTCTTTATGATTATCTCCAAGCGAATTATGGATACAATTATCTCGTACGTGAAGGGAGTGCTCATCGCTATAATCCAGAGGAAAAAATTGTTTTCTTTTTCCATGGCGAGGGGCTAGATGATACTTCCTTTGCACAAATGTTAAAGATCTTCATGGATGGTGGAAAAGTTATTTTTAACACCGCGGGATTAAATGAAAAGTTGACACGTAGGCTTGAGATCTTTTTGATTGAGAACTCTTTAAAAGTTGATCACGCAAGCTTTATGACTGAGATTAAAAATGTTGAGCTTGGTGAAGGCCGACTCGTTCTCTTTGATGCCGATCTTCTCCCTGAGTCTAAAGATAAAATCTTTGAGTTCTGGGATCGAGTGGTTAACGTTTTCTCAATTCCTCATTTAAACAATTCATCTGAGGATGGTGTTGAGTATTACTGGCAAACACGCTCTGCTCTTATGAGTGAACTAAGTTATGAGGAAGTGAGACGTTTCTCTGTTTACAACTGTACGAGTTATAAAAAGAAGGTTCGATTACCTGTAGAAAGTAATTTTGCTTTTACAAAGATTGTTGATGAGATCAATGCAAAGGTTCAGTCTGGGCAAAGTGAAATTGAAATTGAGCTTCACCCAAGAGGCTCTGTATCATTAGATTTTGGACTATTTAATTAAGGATTGAGCAATGGGTGAAAGAGATACTGTCTTTGCAATTTATAAATATCTTACTAATGATGGACTTGAAGGAGAGCAGGGGGAGCCTTCCTACTACTTGATTCGAGTTTTTGATAACACTGGAAGAGTTGATGATGAAACTCTTTTCAGTTTATTTCACGATGCTTATCCTGAGATCCCTGTAATGGAAGGTGCAAAATATGTTGGGCCTTTTCCAAATTTAACTGTTGTGAATAAGTTTTCTTTTGGTCTTTGTGAAGAGCTCGACGCCGATAGAATCTGTCTCTTATCTGTCCTCGATTACAATTCAATTATCGACAATACCAGCAATGTCTCGGAGCTGAGTTCTAAAATGCTCGAGGTTGGAAGTGTTATTGAAAATATTGAAAAAGAGGAGAGGGGCAAGGGGCTATTAAATAAATTTTTCCGCTAAAATAAAAGAGGCCTTGTGAAATCACAAGGCCTTAATTTATTGTGTTTGATTGCAGAGATGAATTAATCGTTTAGAAATTTATCGATAATGATCTCAGCTTTGTACAATGGTTTTTCTTCAAACTTGCTTTCTAGTGAGTAGCGACTAAAAGCAGTTCTTTTCTTTCTGCTCTTTAAGCTGATAGGTTTCTTTTCTTCAGCTGGTCTTAAAATCTCATCATAAGAAGTTTGTCTTGCCATTTGTCTTACCGTTGATGCCTTCATGGTTTTTCTCCTACCCGAGGTGGTGTCCAAAAATGTTTGTGTTTAGGGTGCACACAATTTTGTACATATGTAACAAAACTGGTGACATTATGGCATTTATTCGTCAAATCTCAAGAATAAAAAAGCATAATTTATCTTAAAGATTAGTAATACTAATAGATAAATAAAAACAGATGCTTAAACTTTGATTTTAAACAAACTTTATTTTGCTTGGTGTGTAAAATATTGCCCCTAATAGTTGACCACATAATGACAGCAGAGTAGGTTGAGGCAGGAGTTTTTATGAGATCTATCTTTTCTTTTACCCTTCCTGAGTTAAGGGATTATCTTACTGAACAGGGTTGCGCTAAGTTTGCAGCTGATCAGATTTATCAATGGCTTTACAAGCACTTTGAAGTTGATATGGATAATTGGACTAATGTCTCTAAAAAAATTAAGCAACACTTTTCTGAACATATTAGCTTTGAACTCCCAAAGGTCGTCTATCACATCAAGTCGGTGGATGGGACTCGAAAATTTCTTCTTCAATTGGCCGATGGAAATACCATCGAAACCGTTTCAATTCCTGCTGAAGGCCGACTAACTCAGTGTGTTTCATCTCAGGTTGGCTGCGCTATTGGTTGTCGTTTTTGTAATACGGGAACTATGGGCTTTATTCGGCATCTAACTATTGCTGAGGTTATTGGGCAGTACATGACGGTAACTCTGTGGACTCGTGAAAATGATGACTCCGAGGCGAGAATCTCTAATATTGTCTACATGGGGCAAGGAGAGCCTCTTCACAATTTTGATAATATCTGTCATGCGACAAAAATCTTTATGGAGGATAAGGGGCTTGCTATCGGTGGTCGAAAGATTACTCTATCTACCTCTGGCCTTGTGCCTCAGATTCAGAAACTGGATCAATTTCCTGCTGTTAATCTTGCTATCTCTCTTCACGCTGCCTTTGATGAGCAGAGGAGTGAGTTAATGCCGATCAATGACAAATGGGATCTTACAAAGCTATTTGACGCCCTTAATTCATTAAACCTGAGAGAGCATCGCTTCATCACCTATGAGTATCTGCTTATTTCTGACTTTAATGACAGCATGAGAGATATCAACGGACTTAAAAAGCTTTTAAATAAAAAGACATCTAAGATTAACTTAATTCCATTCAATGAATTCCCAGGATCACCTTTTAAAAGGCCATCGGATGACAAGATTAATTGGTTTAAGAATCAATTACTAAATGACGGGTACGTCTGTACCACGAGAGTTTCAAAAGGCGCGGACATCATGGCCGCCTGCGGACAATTAAAAAGTAAGAAAGATAAATCAAAATAGAGAGGGGAGCTCACAAAGTTGCCCTTCTGCAAGCTCCCTCTAGCTCTATTTTGTGTAATACCATGGTCCAGGAATAAACTTAAGCGTCTGATGCTTTCTTCCGCTGTAAGATGCTGGATCCCTTTTTGCTGGTTCTTTCTTCTCCGATGCGATTTCTCTGACGATAATCGGAGTTTCGAGAACGCGGTACTCCATCCCTTTGTTCCAACTGCTTCCAATCTGTACCGAATTTGATTGCATTGGTCCTGCTTTTTTGAACTCAATGTTTGGTGCTTTGTAGGTTTCGGCCATACAAATACCTGTAATCAAACTAGTTAGGAGTAGTGGAACCGTCCATAACTTTTTCATAAGTATACCTCCGGTACTTTCCTTACCTAACTCATCGGAGAATCTTATTTAGTACTTGAGTAAAAAGGTCGGAAAAAGAAAGAAAGTTGATGATATGTAGTATTTTTGGGAAGATATACCCTTATATCGTGAACTTTTTTGGAGGCTTTAGGTGTCTAATTCAAGAAATAAAACTGCCCTTGGTATTATTATCGCAGTGGTTATCCTTTTTGCTATTCTTCTCATCTTTGCATCAAACACCATGAAGCAGATGGAGTTTTCTGGAAACACTTTAGACCGCAGTGGGAATAAGGATATCATCGCTGTTGTTGAGATTAAGGGAGTTATTCTCGAGGCCAAAAAAGTCATTGAGAAACTTCAAATTGCAGAAGAGGAAAAAGAGTATAAAGGAATTATTCTTCGCGTAGAATCTCCAGGTGGAGCTGTCGGTCCAACTCAAGAGATTTACAATGAGATTATTCGTATCAATAAAGAGAAGAAAATTTACGCAAGCTTTGGTGCAATGGCAGCAAGCGGTGGTTACTATGTTGGTGCTGCGACGGACAAAATTTTTGCGAATGCTGGAACAATGACTGGTTCAATTGGCGTTATTATGCAGTTCACTGATATGTCCAAGCTATTTCAACTCGCTAAAATTGCTCCTTACAATATCAAGGCCGGAAAGTATAAAGATGTTGGTTCTCCAAATCGTGAAATGACTGAAGAGGAAGAGGAGATGATGAAGTCGATGATTGCTGGTGTTCACAAGCAGTTTATCAATGATGTCTACACTCCACGTCGCGATCGACTAACCAAAGAGGATTTGGAAAAGTACGCTCAGGGGCAAATCTTTTCAGGAGAGCAAGCAAAAGAATTCGGACTTGTTGACGAGCTCGGAGGAATCTGGGTTGCCGCAAGAGAGTTGCATAAGACACTTGGGCTTAAGAATGAACTTAAACTTGAATATGTAAAAACAAAAGAAGAGAAATCGGTATGGCGCTTTTTTGATAAGCTCGATGAAGCATCCGCTTTGATTGATGAACTAAAAGTTCAAAGCGTGACAACCCCAATGTTTCTTTACCGATAGGACGAATAACGAAGGATTAAAATGCAAATTTATCTGGCATGGATGCAAGATCACTTATTGGCCGTAGTCGCGATTTTGATGATGGCCGTTTTGGTTTATCACTACCTAATTGAAAGAGACAGTGGTGTAAAGCTATCTAAGCGTTATCGCAATTCAATATTTGAAGCGCAGTCAAAGATCTTTTTAAATGCTACTCAATACCTTATTTCTGGGAATAAAGATTTGGCCATTCGCGAATTTTTGAACGCAGTGGATTTAAATCGTGAAACCATCGACACTTACTTTGCGCTTGGTGGACTTTTTCGAAGTAATGGAGAAATTGAAAAAGCAATTAGTATCCATCGCTCACTTATTGCTCGCGACAATATTTCTGAATCAACTCGTCTTCGTTCGCTTAAAGAATTGGCATTAGATTTTGATAAAGGTGGCTTTGTAGATAAAGCGATTGAAACTTACAAGGATTGTTTAAGTATTAATCGAGATCAAGCAGATGTTATTCAATCACTTTGCCGTATCTTCGAAGATGTAGGGGAGTGGGATGAGGCGCTTAATTACAGATTAATGCTGGATAAGGTCAGTCTTGAAAATCAGGCCGAAACTATTTCACACATTCTTGTTGAAAAGTCTAAAGTCCTTTTTGAAAGAGGTGAATTCTCAAAGTGCCAAGATGAGCTTGAAGAAGCATTTAGATATGCTCCCTCTGTTTCTGCTAAAATCTTATGGCTGAAATTAAGTCTTACCAATGGAAATATGGAAAGAGCGAAGTCGCTTCTTCTAGAGCTTTTAAATGAGCATCCAATGTATGCCACTTTTGTTTTTGAATCTCTTGAAGGCGCATTCCGTGGTGAAGAGAAATTGGTACATGACTACAATACGAGAATGGATCTACTTAAAAATTACTTTCTCGATATTAGTGATTCTGAACTTCTTAAGTCTCCATCTGTTATTTTAACAAAGGTTCGCCTGTTAAAACGTAGTGGTAAGGTTCAAGATGCTTACGAACTTCTAAAAGATTGGACAGCTAGAGATATTCGTTCTAATGAGGCGCTAAAGGTTGAGTATATCAAACTATTGATTGCGCTCGAGATGAAGGATGAACTTTTGGAGCATACAAAAGAGCTTGTAGGAAACTTAGATAGTACTTTAACTAAGCACTACTGTAAGTTGTGTGGCTATAACTCTGATGAAATTTTTTGGCGTTGTCCTCAATGCCATGAATGGGAAACAATTCAATTTCGCTTGAAGGTATAGTTGATGAGGTTATTACTAACAATCACCATATTTTGCTCTTTTATAACTATGAGCGCCTTTGCTAAAAAGGATTACGTTGGTGTGATGTACTACAAGCACATCTTTGGTAATGTTCATCAAAATCCTTCACGCTACTCTTCGGCCCTCACTACAATATCTTGTGGGCATCCGGTTAAAATTTACTCTATTAAAATGGGGAATTGGATTAAAGTTAAAGTAGGAGCTCAGACAGGTTATTTGCCAATGGAATATTTGGGCAATAAAAGACCGAGCTGTTTTCAAGATCAGTATCCAAGATTCTTTGATCAGTTTGAGTTGGGACCAACCGAGCTTTATTACTGGGGCCGCTTGTATGACCAATATGTAATTGGAAAGTCGAGGGTGCAATGATGAATTCTAAAGCATTACTCATTTTAATTCTTTTTTTAACTTCAGCGTCCTTTGGAGAAGAGAAGGAGCTTGCGGAAAAAGAAGGGGAGCTTCTCGATTTTCAATCAATTAAGAGTGTTCTAAAAAATGATGGACTCGATAGTAACGCCAATAAAAAGCAAAAGCAGTTTAAGGCCGCTAAGAAAGAACGAATTATTAAAAAAAGAAAAATGTTTGATATCCCAACGAAGGTTGATTCTTGGGGATTTCTTTCAGAACTGTGGTTGGTTAAGAATGCACCATTAATTAAATGGGATTTTCAAAAACCAGAATATGGTTTAGAGCAATCTCTCGCTCTTTTCCTCGAGCGTATGGGGATTTTTGAGCAGCCATTCAAGATTCTTCTCGTTAATACTCCAAACTTGTCTCACTACGCGTTGCCGGGACATGGCAAAGAAATTATCTTTCTATTGTCACAACCTTTTATTCGCACTCTGGATATGAGCAAATTAGAAATCTCAATTCTTCTTTTCGAGGATTATAATCGCCTCAAAATGGGCATCTTTAAAAAGAAAGTGAATTCAAAAGAGCTCGATAAGATTCTTGGATCAAACTTTGAAGGAAAAAAGTTTGATATGTCCCTGTTTAAGAAAGCATTAGAGAAATACGATTCTGCTATTTTGGAAAAGGGATTCAGCTTTAATGAGCAGTATAAAGTAACTAAGAGAATGGGAGATCTATTTAAGAGTGACATGAAGCTTTGGAACTCTTACTTGAATCTACTTAAGAAAATTGATGAGCTGATCAAAACTAATTTATTGTACTCAAAATATAATGATATCTATCCTTCCCCAGAGTTGCAGTTGGGGTGGTTGGTGCCTAAAAGCAAGCTATTATGAGAAAGTTGAACTTTTCTGTTGGCGGATATTTTCCTCAGCACTTTACATATTATGCCGCTTATCAATTGTTGGTTCTAATTGTTCACTTAATTATTGTGTCCTTTATTTCCTTTTTTCACTTTCTTCTCGATCATCGCTTGAGTGTTATCGAGGAGTGGGCCTTCGAAAAATCATGGGAAATTGCTATTTTAACGAAAGTAATCTCTTTATATTTTATTTTAAAATTTATTCTTATCAAGAGTGAGAGTAGGGATATTAAAAAAGAGATCTTACCCAAAAAGGCATTTTCAAATATTCCGATGGCATTTTATGTGTCCTCGATTTTTCTCTTTTTATTATTGTTATGGTTAGGGAATCCCTCATTTAGTGAGGCCAGAGATTTTTCGATCTTTAATTTTCTTATATCATGGATTGGTACTATTGTTTTTTATTGCTCTGACCTATTAGTTCTTTACTCTTTAAAGAAGTACTATCCGTTAAAAGGAGGGAACAGAACGCTATCATTTTTGGTTATCCCTACTGTGTTCTATTACTGTGGAAAAATTATATTTATCTACAACAGCAACATCACTTTCTTTGTTGTGTTTAGTATGTTTATTTTAATGCTTGTTTCTGAGCTAGAAAAAAGGCAGTTTGTTTACCCTCTGTTGCTCACGACCTTTGTTATCGCACCATTTGCGGCAATCTTCGGAATCGATCCACTTTGGGGGAATTCAAATTCTTTTCTGGTAATGAAGCACAGCTATAGTGTTATTAATCTAATAATCATTTCCCTTATCTTTGTTGGTTACTTACTTGCAAAGCATATGGGGATAAAAAAAATGTTCCGATTTTTTTATTTCGGAATAATTAATTTTTTTAAGTCTTTCCGACTGAAAAGGAGTTAACTGTGGAAGCAGCTGCAAGCGTTGATATTTGGAAAGTTATTTGGGAATCAGGACTTGTTGTTAAGTTTGTCCTCTTTATTCTCCTGTTTGCATCCGTACTGTCATGGGCGATTGTGTTTAAGAAGAGAAAGACCTTAAAACATGCTCATACAAATAATAACTTATTTCTAGAGATGTATATGGGGGCCCAGAGTTTAACTGAAGTTATGAATAAGGTCGATTCTATTGGATTTGCTCCTTATAAGCAGATGTTTATTCATGGCCACAAAGAGCTGACTAAGGTTAGAGAGACAAGTGGAGAAGGGATGCGTGCTCACTTCCAAAACTATGGGTTTGGAGTTATTGAGAGAGCACTTAAAAAAGGCGTTAATGAAAGTACTCTAAAGCTTGAGCGCTTTTTGGCAATTCTCGCTTCAATTGGATCTGTTACCCCATTTATTGGCCTCTTTGGAACCGTTTGGGGAATCATTGATTCTTTCACTGGACTTGCTAGCGGTGGGGCCACTCTTGATGCGGTTGCTCCTGGGATCGCTGAGGCGCTTGTCGCTACTGCTGTTGGCCTTTTTGCTGCGATTCCTGCGGTTTGGTTTTATAACTATTTTTCTAATCAGATAACTGTAATCAATACTCAAATGGAAACATTTGGACAAGAATTTTTGAACGTTGTTGAGCGATCAGTAATGAGGGATTAGTTATGGCCTTCGATTTAGGGAAAAAGAAAGGACCAATTAGTGATATCAACGTTACCCCTTTGGTTGACGTTATGTTGGTTCTTCTCGTTATTTTTATGATTACCGCCCCACTCATGTTGAATGGAATTAAGATGGAGCTTCCCAAGACAAAGGAAGTCAATCCGATGAACCTAACAACAACTCAAGTGGTTCTTTCAATGACTAAAACAGGTGAGTTCTTTATTGGAAATGATAAGTTCTTGTATGAAGAACTAATTGATGTGATTAAAAAGAAATTTGCAAATAATAAGACTTCAACTCTTTATCTTCGCGCGGATTCAATGCTTCGCTATGGAAAGGTTGCAGGGCTTATGTCTTATTTGAAGAAAGAGGGGATTACTAATATTGCCCTTGTTACGGAGATCGAAGAGTAGAGATGGAAACCTTATTGCGACCTACATCAGAGCGCGACAAGCTTTCACTATTGGTGATGGCATCTACTGCTATTCATCTCTTTCTATTCATTATTTTCTATTGGTTTGGGCAAATCCAGTTGCCTGAATTTTTGATGTCTACAAAAGATATCAATATTAAATTGGCCAAGGCATCTGTTAGGGTTGATTTGGTAAAAATGCCAACACTAACAATTAAAGAGCTCAAAACTTTGCGGCAGCTTGAATCTTCCGGTGGAAAGCAAAAACCAATTGTTGAGAAAAAAGAAGTTGTCACAGATGAGAACGCTTTTATTAAGAAAAAGAAAAAGCAAGACTTTATGTCGCTTCTTAAGAACCTAAGTGAAAGACAGGTTGAGACTAAGGTTAAAAAGGTTGATAAAAAAGAGACAAAAAATAAAGGACCTAGTGGACCTAAGATAAGTGGGGCGATGAGAGGAAAGCTTAAAAAGCTTCTGATTGCTGGAAATAAGCTTGGTTCTGGAACTGCAATTGTTGGATCAGGAGATGCTGAGGCACAAGGTGCATTAGATCGCTACGCCACAATGTTGCCTGAGCATGTAAGACCTAATTGGAAATTGCCAAGTTACCTGATCAATAAAGACCTAACCTGTAGAGTTAAACTATATCTCGCTCCTGATGGAGATTTGATAAAAGCTGAAATTTTTGAATCTAGCGGAGACGACGAATACGATGCAAGAGCACTTGGGGCAGTGAAAAGCTCAACCCCTTTCCCTGCGCTTCCTGATGAAATAGCAACTCATGGTGGCAGAGGCTCTATTGTTCTTGGATTTCCACTATAATTTTGGAGAGTACTATGAAAAAGATTTTGATATCACTATTTACCTTAGCAATCTGTTCACTTGGATACGCCTCAGATGTGTTGATCGTTCCAGTAGGGGATGCTGATCTTAAGACATCAAATCTATATATTAGGCCACCAGTTTTAGAAAAAGGGTTTACTGGGCCACAAAAAGAGCAGATTAATGAACTTGTCGCTCTTCTTCAAAATGACTTCTCTTTCTATCGCAAGATTTTTAGCGTGGTTAAAGAGGACAAAGGAACAATCGATTACCGCATTAGTTGTGAGGCCCAGGCGATTGCAGGGGGGGTTAAATTTACAGCACACTATAATGATGTCGCTCAAAAAGTTGAACAAAGCTTTAGCTACGATATTACTTTGGCCAAGACCAGAGAGTATGGGCATAAAATTGCGGATGAAATTTATCAAAAAATCGTAGGTAAGCCTTCGATTTTTAACAGTAAAATTGTATTTGTCTCCGATCGAACTAGCGTAGGAAAGGATATCCGCAAAGAACTCTACATTATGGATTTTGATGGGAAAGGAACTGTAAGACTTACAAATCATAACGGAACAGTCATTTCGCCGGCCCTCAGTCACGATGGAACTAAGGTTCTCTATTCACTTATCAGAGAAGGGGTTAGAAGACGTAATGTTAATCTCTATGTACTTGATTTAATTACAAGAAAGTCGAGATTGCTCTCTTCGCGTAAAGGGATTAACTCTGGCGCTGTTTTCCTTCCGGGAGACAAAGAAATTCTTCTGACAATGAGTCATACTGGTAACTCTGAGATCTATCGCATGAACTTAGCATCGACAAAATTGACATCTGTTACTCACCATTACGCAATTGATGTTGACCCATCTATCAATATTTCCGGTGACTTAATGACCTTTCTATCAAGTCGCGCCGGAAAGCCAATGATCTATACTCTTGATCCAAGGGGGAAAGAGAAAGATGTTAAAAGAATCAGTTTTGTGGGGCAATTCAACGCAACCCCTCGATTTTCCCCAGATGGAAAGGAAATTGTCTTTTCATCTTGGCTTGATAACCGCTTTGATCTCTTTAGAATCAGTTCTAACGGTACCAATCTGTCCCGTTTGACCAAAAATTTTGGTTCAAATGAGGATCCAACCTATTCAAATGATGGACAGTTTATCGCTTTTAGCTCCAAACGAGTCCTCTCTAAGCATAAAGCTGTTCAAAATATCTACATTATGGACAGAGATGGGGATATTTTAGGGAATATCACTAAAAAATTCGGAAACTGTATAACTCCTCGATGGTCTAAATAGCTGAAAATCCGGAAATACTGCAAAAAAAGCTAACACTTGAGTATTTTAGTCTTGTAAATTTTTCATACAATGCTATTATATAAAAATAACGCAACGCAGCAAATACCGATTTTTTCGGACTTATATCTGACTAGGAGTACAACCATGGCAAATCAAGCGGCTAACAATTTGACAGACATTCAACGCTTATCGTCAATTTTATCTGCAACTCTTGACGAGGGGATCTTTTTTAGTGAACTTTCAAGACACCTTGCAGAGGTTGTTAAGGCAGACAGAGTTTTAGTATTTAGAGCTCAAGAAGACTCAACTCCTAAAATGGTATCAATGAATTTTGAAGCGCAAAACGAAGCGGCAGAGAGTGGGCTAGCGTCATATGTAATGAAGAGCAAGCGTGCTTATTTCTCTAACTCAGTTGAGAGAGATCCACTTCTAGGTGCTGAAGCTGCAGCGGGTATCAAAAGCGAAATCGCTATCCCAGTAAGCCACGAAGGTATTGTAATTGCTACAATTCACTTCCAAATGATGAATGAAGGACATGAGTACGGACGTCAAGATATTACTAATGTCGCAGCTGTACTTAACGAGCTTAAAACTCCAATCGCAAACATGAAAATGTACCTCGCTGCGATGGCACTTAATGAAGCTCTTATGCGTCAAATCAAAGAACAACAAGTTGAATTACAAAATAAAGGTCCAAGTGTAGTACTTTCAAATGAGTATAGAATTGAAGAAAAAGAGATCGTTACTCGTTCAAAAGCGATGGCTAACCTTCTTACACTTGCTGATAAAGCAGCTCTAACTAAAGCTAACGTATTGATTGAAGGTGAAGTTGGAACTGGAAAAGAGATGATCGCGAGAAGAATCCACTGTAGAAGTGAAAGAGCTGAGCGTTCATTTATCGTAGTTGATTGTGCTAAAGAAGAAAAAGCACTTATGGAAGAAATTTTTGGACAAGGTGAAGTTGAAGGTGCAATCGAACGCGCTAATGCTGGAACTCTTGTACTACGTAATATCGATAAGCTAAATGTTAACTCACAAACTCGTATCGCTCAGTACCTAAAAGAAGGTGTTGCTGTAAGATGTAACAGCACAACTCCTTTTAGAGCAGACGTTAGAATCATCGCTTCAAGCAATGACAATCTAATTGAAAGAATTGAAGAGGGAACTTTTAGAGATGATCTATATTTTTCACTAAATACTGTTTCTCTTGAAGTACCTGCACTTCGTTCAAGAGTAGAAGATATTGAGGTTCTAGCTCACCATTTCCTAAACCTTGGAAAAGCTTCTGACCAAATGAAGTCAATTGCTCCAAGTGCTCTTCGTGCTCTTAATGAATATGTTTGGGTAAGTAACGTAAGAGAGCTTCAATCTGTAATGGAAAGAGCATATATCCTAGCTGATGGAATGATCATCGATGAAAATCACCTTCCAGAACAAGTTCTTGAAGGAAAAGTTGAAGAAGAAGTTGAAGAAGAAGTTGAAGTTTATACTTTTGCTGAAATGACTCTTAATGATCTAGAGAAGCAACATATCTGTAAGACTCTTGAATTCCTAGGTGGAAACAAGACTAAGACTGCAAAAGCTCTTGGAATTACAGTAAAAACTCTTTACAACAAGCTTCATTCTTACGGAATGATCGACATTAAGGAAGCTTAATTCCCAAAAGCACTTGTTTAATCGATAACAAATTAGTATGATGCAAAATCATTGAGGAGTATATATGGCAATAAAAGAAGAAGTTCAAAATGAGGTCGTAAATTCTGGTGGTAACTTTAAGAACTCCATTGAAGTACAAAACCTTTACCGCTTCATCTCTGATAACGGTCTACGCCGTGAGGCCCAAATATTGCTTAGAGCAGTTCATCAAACCATGGCACCTAAGAAAAAGCGTCGTGGACGCGCGAAGAAAATTCTTCAATAATTCGAGTCTCTAGAAACAGATATAAAAAATGCGTTATAAAAGCACTCCGGCGGGAGTGCTTTTTTGCGTTTTGAGATCAATGTCTTTCACAAATAATGAAAAGCTATTCGCAAAATTTCATAACTGTAATCACTTCAGATTGAGCATCTCTTAAGAGCATATCAATTAAAAATCAAGTATACTGCTTTTCTATGAAATTACTTTTTATACCTTTCTTCCTCCTTGCCCCGATCTCGTTGTTTGCTGATAACATCACAATTGTTGCCGACGAGTGGTGTCCATACAATTGTGATCCAAAGTCTAAAAATCCTGGCTTTATGATTGAGATTGCAAATGAAGCCTTTAGCACAAGTGGTCATAATGTTGTTTATCGCACAATGAATTGGGCCCGGGCCATAAGTGATACCCGCCGAGGGACATTTAATGCAATTGTTGGCACTTATAAAAGTGACGCACCAGACTTTATCTTTCCTAAAAATGAATTAGGGATCTCCCAAGATTGCTTTTACGCCAATAAAAATAGCTCTTGGTATTACTCTGATATTAACTCGCTCAGGAACGTGACTGTAGGGGTGATCAACGGTTACTCTTATGGAAAGCTACTTGATGAATATTTTACAACTTCAAAAAAGGTAAGTGTGGTATCTGGGATAAACCCATTTGAACGAAGTCTTATCATGCTTGCAGATAATCGCATTGATACCTTTATTGATTCAAGATATGTTTTTGAATATAAAATTGCCCACGATCGAGTTCGGAAAAATTCGTTTAAGAAAGTGGGTTGTGTAAAAAATCGTCAGAATGTCTATATTGCATTTTCTCCAAAAAACAAAAAGTCTGCTGAGTATTCTCGTATTTTATCTAAAAAAATTGAAGCTCTCCGCAGAAGTGGAAAGCTCCAAAATATTTTGTCTAAGTATGGCTTAACTGATTGGACAAAAGTCTCAGTTCAACGCAAGAATAAATGATTCTTTTGTATGAAAGTCTGGCTCACTTTTAGAGTGGAGTAGTGCCCAGAACTCTTTTTTGTTTTTCATATTTGTAATGGTAGTAACTCCAACGGCAGTATCATCGCCGAAAAAGCTAGTATCATTAAAATCAACTGTAATTTTTTGAGAGTAGCTATTCTCTTTAACCATTGGAGCATCGATGGACACTGTTGCTCCCGGATATTCTTTAATACCTTGTCTAATGTTATCAAGGTGAAATGCATTCCAGTTACCTGAGGGGGAAAAGTTAAATTCTAAGTAATCCTCTCTATCATCTTTAGAAATAAACATCTCAAAACATGTATGTTCCCACAGCTCCCATTTACGTTCTCTTTCCTGGACATACTTAGGGATGGCTATATCACCTATGTCGCCGGAAATTGTATAGATTAGGTGAAGCTGGTTTCCGTCTTTGTTGATTTCCGTCTCTAGTTTGTGACCTTTCTCATTATAAAAGGGTGAAAGTTTGAGTTTCATAGTCTGTTTTTTCCTTAATCTTGAGTAATTTTGACTAAATATTTACGGATGATTTGCCGATAAACCTTAGGAAGAGGTGCCAAATAAGGGGTTTATTTATGGCAAATTATAGTCAAATATTTGTTATTACAGCACTTGTTGCGTCATTTGGAGCTAGCGCAAATCCTTGTTCCACTGAACCGACAGAGCAAGAAAAAAGAGAATTATGCTCTGGAGAGGAACATCCACTTGCGATAAAAATGTGCGCCGAGTCTCTTGAGATTGAAAGAGACAAGTATGGACGAGTGAAGTCACATAAGTACAAGTCGGATGCGCGGATTCCGCCAATCGAGCTTTTGAACAACTTCTGTTCAGAGGGAGTGCTTAAAGATAAGGCCGAAGTGGTTGATTGCCGCAAAACAATGAGAGTTCGAAGAAATCTCGATGGCCGTATTGTGGGATACTCTTACAAGATTGGAAGTGAGACAATTGATCGCGCTTTTGAAGGTGGAGAGAAGCCAGTCTTTGGTGACGGTGGTTTTCTTTGTAAGGATGAGCCTAAAGATAGCCTTTCAAGAAAGGTTTGTATCGATGGTCTAAATTTTGACCAAGACGGCGATTTCATGACTACTTACACTCATGCCGCTGTTTCAAAATTTCCTACAGATATTGAAGCGAAAGAAGTTTGTAAAAAGTTTGCTCAAGGGTCTCAGGAGTTCGAATATTGTAAAGCTACAACATTGGTTCCACGATTTACAGATGGAAAACTTGATGTTGCTCTAGCGCAATATAGCAGTGCAGAGATGCCTAAAGACTTTGTTCCAATGAGACCAGTTTGCGAGAAGGGAACT
This sequence comes from Bacteriovoracaceae bacterium, assembly GCA_965140515.1. Classification (GTDB taxonomy): domain Bacteria; phylum Bdellovibrionota; class Bacteriovoracia; order Bacteriovoracales; family Bacteriovoracaceae; genus JAGLCH01. The sequence goes on from OZ223251.1 coordinate 1,539,661, forward strand.
AATGAACCACAAGTTGAAAAGCTTGCGGCCAAAGATCCTATTCCACAAACAGTATCTGAAGATAATTCATCAGCACCAATGACCAGAAGAACCCCATCATCAAAAAGTAAGTGTGATGGAAAAACTGGAGATGAGCTTAAAGAGTGCATTGGTCAGAAAACTGGCGAGCAAACTTTAATTGGTTTTGACGGGTGTAAGGCCGTCTGGGGATCTCGATCTGACGCCAAGTCAAGAATTGGTGAAGGTCAAGGTGGCGACGTGGCCTCTGACAAAGGCCCAAGACGCGTAATAAAAGAATAATTTCTAGTAGTTACACTACTACCATCTATAGAGACAAGTTTTTCTTGACCAAAATAGTCGGAAAAACTTGTCTCTTTACTTTTGTCTTCAATTCACGGTAAAATTTAATAAGAGAATTCATTGAAATTATTGGATTCTCATGCCGCTTCAGGATGAGCGGAGGAATTAAGTCAAGGATGGATTCGTTATGTTTAATGCCCAAACTTCATCAAGACAAAATTTAGGGAGAAGAGCAAGCATGTCAGGTATGCGCGGGAATATTTGTTATCTAGAAGACGTTTCTGTGCAATTTGGTCGCATTACAGCTCTTAAATCGGTTGAACTTTCAATCGAACAAGGGGAAGTTGTCTTTGTCACAGGAGCATCTGGGGCAGGGAAGAGTACCCTCTTAAAATTAATCTCTGGTGAAATCGCCCCAACAAGTGGAACTGCTAAGCTTGCTGAAAGTGATCTTTCTGGTAAACGAATCTTCACAACTAGAGTTTTTCAAGAACTCAGATTGATGGAGAGAATGAGCCTAGAAGATAATTTGAAACTTAGTTATGACCCAACTATCTACCGCTCTCGTAATGAGTTTAATCAGGACATGATGGAGCTCTGTAAAGTTCTTGGAATTCAAGATAGGATTCATTTAAAAGCAAAAGATGCAAATGGTGGGCTACGTCAAAAAGTTTCAATAATCCGAGCACTTCTATCAAGACCTGATGTTTTTATTGCGGATGAGCCAACTAGCTCGCTTGATTTTGAAAACGCTAGAAAACTATTTGATCTACTCAATATTTATAATGTGAAAAGAGGGATGACTATTATTTGGGCATCTCATAATGGAGAGCTTGTGAAAAAGTTCTCTGGACGTATTGTTCATTTGGACAAAGGACGACTGGTATACTCGGGACATGCATGTTTTATTTAAATCATTTCTTTCAAGTCATATTTAAGAGACCAATTAAGGGGATACTTTATCTCATTCTCCTTATTGCTTTTGTATTCTCTGTATCAAATGTGAAAGTACTTGAAGATTCGATTAGTAAGTTTGTTCCAAAGGATCAGGCCGGAGGACATTTCTTTGCTCTCGTATCTAATAGTGAGAGTGTATCACGCGTTCAAAGAAGTATGTCTAAGCTTCCAGGAGTTCTTCGTGTAGAGATCATGAAGAAAGATAAGATCAACTCTGAAGTTAAGAAAGTGATGGATAACTTCAAGCTCAATGGAGAAGGGGTTAATCTCGATGTTTCTGGGATTAAAATTGTTTTTGAAAAAGATACTCAAAGTCGGACAAAGACTTTAACTCGCGAGTATCTAATTCGCTTAGTTGGTGAGGACAAAGTCACTGCTGGTGCCATTAAAGAAAAAGATCAAAATTTAAAAGAGAATAAGATTATTGTGATCGTTAGAGAGTGGGGCGCAGTCGCTACTATTGGCATCTTACTTATCTTGTGGCTTATCTTTTCCTTTGTAATTTATTGCGATGCTCGTGAAAGAGCATATCTCATCGCTCAATTTCAAAGAAGGAGTAGAGTCGCTTTTAAGATGATGCTTTCGGGAAGTTGTGTTTCCGCCTTATTTATCGGACTGATTGTTCTTCTGGTTCCTACTGTTGACTATTTGAACTTGGGAATTGTTTTAGGAATAATCGCTGTTAGTAACCTACTATTCATAGGAAGATTGAAGTGGGAAAGGTAATTCGATCATTAATCACATTTGCTTTTGTTGTTTCTGCATTCAGTGTTAATGCTGCAGTCAAGTCTAATAAAAGACCTGAGCAAGCATCATTAAAACAACTGTCGTCACTTAATTATCAAGTTAAAGCACAAGACAAAAAGATTGGAAGACTTAAGAAAAAACTAGAACGCTTTGAAGCAGCGCTTGGTACTAATAATAAAAAATACATGGATGTCATTGCTAATCGCAAAGAGATTGAAAAAGAAATTTTCGATATAAGGAATAAGCTTGCTGTTAGTGAGGACGAGCTCAATGAGAAGTATAAGAAGGCAAACGACGCTCTTAATGGTGTGGTAATTGGATCTCTTGAAGAAGACCAAGATGCTTCAACACTATTGAGTAATAAGATAATGGTCAGTGTTCTTAAAAAGAGACTCTTTACTCTTAAAATGGCCATGAGTGAAAATTTAGTTAATAAAAATAAGCTTGATGAGCTTGAGAAAAGTTTTAAGAAGCATATTGAACTTGAAACTGAATATGCAACTGTTCTCAATGATCTTGAGGAGAGAAAAAGAGCTGTTGCTGTTGATTACGATAGCACTCTTAAGAGAAAAGAAGGCATCAAGCTTCAGTATGACCGTTTGAAAGCAAAGCACTATCGCGATGCAAATAGAGCGCTTGTGGCCAAGGCAAAAGAAGAAGTTGGAATTGATTTTTCTGCACCAATTTCAAATTTTTCTGGAATTGGATACAAGAAGAAAAAAGGTGTCAGCTTCTACTTTAGAAAAATGCAACCTGTTACAGCTCCTGCTGAGGGAAAGGTTGTGTTTAAGGGGAGCGTAGGCTCATTTGGTAAAATTGTATTTATTGATCATGGAAATGATATTCGAAGTGTAATTCTTGGAAATTACCTACCAAAGGTAACAAAGGGAATGTTTGTGAAAAAAGGTGATGTTCTTGGGTATACTGATCAGATTGGAAACAAAATCGGTGAAGTGTACTACGAGCTAAGAAAGAAGAACATAGCAATGAATACCATCACACTTCTCGATAAAAATTCTCTGGTCGTTACTAAGTAGGTTAGAGGTTTTGTTGATGAAAAAATTTAAGATGAAGGGCCTTAAGGTCGCTCTAATATGTCTTGCCATCTCTTTAGGTGGGATTTTCTCCGGTTTTATTGGAACCAAGACGGTTATGGCCGTGACCAAATCTCGTTTTGAGAAATTGGAACTTTTTAATAAGGTCCTTTATCTCATTGAGTCTCATTACTATCGCCCTGTTGACACGGACAAGCTTATCCAAGGCGCTATTCGTGGAATGATGGAAACTCTAGACCCTCACTCTGCCTTTTTAGATAAAGATCTTTTTTCAAGAATGCAAGAGGATACCTCGGGAGAATTCGGAGGTCTTGGTATTGAAGTTTCTCAAAAGGATGGTGTGATTGTTATCGTTACACCTATTGAAGATTCTCCGGCACACAAGGCCGGTCTTATGCCTGGTGACCGCATTGTTGAGATCAATCACGAATCTGTTGTTGGGATGGGTCTTAATAAGGCCATCGAAAAAATGAAAGGAAAGGCCGGAAGCAAAATTAATCTGGGAATTGTTCGCGAAGGTGTTGATGGAATTTCCTATTACGAAATTGTTCGCAAGATTATTAAAAAGAATGCAACAAAATCTTCAATCGTTCGTGAAGAATATGTTTATCTGAGATTGACCCAATTTTTGAAGGGCGCTTCAGATTTTCTTGTCAAAGAATTAGATCGCAATGAAAAGATCCTAAGAAAGAAGAAGAAGAAGCTTAAAGGAATCGTTTTGGATCTTCGCTCTAATCCTGGTGGACTACTTGATGAAGCGGTTAATGTATCTTCAATCTTTTTGAAAAACGGTATTGTTGTTTCAACTGAGGGAAGAAACAAGAAAGATAAAGAAATTCGTTATGTAAGAAAATCTGGTCATAAGGAATTGGCAGTCCCTCTTGTTGTTCTTGTTAACGGATCATCAGCTTCAGCTTCTGAGATCGTAGCAGGAGCTCTACAAGATCACGGGCGTGCTATTATTATGGGATCACAAACGTTTGGTAAGGGATCTGTTCAAACTGTTTCAAAGATTGATGTTGACACTGGAGTGAAGCTCACAATTGCTCAATATCTTACTCCAAAGCAAAGACGCATTCAGGCCATCGGCATTAAGCCTGATGTTGTATTGGAAGATGTTGAAGGGGATTGGGTTTCTGGGCATATAGAATCATCTTCAATTATTAGAGAGAAAGATTTAAGAAATCACCTCACTGCTACAATTGAAACTCCGGAAGAAAAGAAGCTTCGTCTTGAAGAAGAGAAGCTTGAAAGAGAGGCCAGAATTAAAGCTTATAACGAAAGAAAGAAAAAAATGAAGGCCAAGAAAAAGAAAGCAATTTGGGGAGAGAAGTATGATCCAAAGATGGATTACTCTGTTCAGCAGGCCATCAACTACATCTCTTCCTTTGATGTTTTTAAAAAAATGAAATCGCTTTAGAGAATACATATCATTTATTTAAATGGGGATGCTTTGTCATCCCCTTTTCAATGCGAGATGAGGAGATTACCTTTAAGAGTAGGGTATGGAAAAAAGAAGTGTAAGTGAAATTGTTGAAGAGATTCGTAATATTCTTGAAGGAGAGTATCGCGAGGTTATAATTGAGGGAGAGGTTTCAAATCTCTCATCATCAGCCTCTGGTCACTGGTATTTTACCCTCTCAGATGAAAATGCTTCCATGCGCGCCTGCCTATTTAAAATGGATGCCATAAGAAACCCTCTTATTCGTAACATTAAAGACGGTGATAAAATTGAGTGTCTTGGGCGAATTGGTGTCTATGTAAAAAGAGGTGAATTCCAGCTTATCGCAAAAAGAATTTTTCCTGCGGGAGTTGGTGATCTCAAAGTAGAGTTTGAAAAGCTTAAGGGAAGGCTTGCCGCAGAGGGACTCTTTGATCAAGAATGTAAAAAAAATATTCCAAAGTTACCTCGTCGAGTAGCAGTTATTACTGCTGAAAAGGCCGCTGCTCTTCAAGATTTTTTAAATATTTTTGAGAGGCGTTCTTTATGGATGGATATTTTATTATCTCCAGCACTTGTCCAAGGCGATGGAGCTCCAGAGTCGATTATTAAGGCCCTTCATCGTGTATTACTTTACGATCAAAGCGCCTCAGAAGAACAGAAAATTGACCTTATTGTTCTTACCCGAGGTGGGGGAAGCATGGAAGATTTATGGGCCTTCAACGATGAAGCGCTGGCATATGAGATCTTCAATTGCCCCATTCCAATTATTAGTGCTGTTGGGCATGAGGTCGACTATACCATTGCGGATTATGTCGCGGATATGAGATGCGAAACACCATCTGCTGCTGCAGAAATTATCACTGAGTCGATGATTACGATTAAGGAGCGAATGGTTTCTGCTGCAAACTCTTTGGAAAGAAGCGGAAAGTTTATATCGTTAGATGCTAAAAGGCGTCTAGAAGATGTTGGACCAAGACAAATATTGGATATTATCCTTTCCCGCTTTTACGAACTTAAGAATAGAGTGGATCGGGTTTCCCGAATTACTCGAATCGATGAAATTGTCCGCATCTCAGATAAGTATCAGTATTTAGACAATTTATTTGAGGATCTTTTTGGTTTAATGGATTTAAAAATTAATACGAATAAACTATCATTAGATAAGTTTAATCATGTACTTCACGCACTGGGCCCTCAGAGAGTATTAGAGCGAGGGTATAGTTATGTTCAAACAAATGAAGGTACCGTTGTTGCCAGTGCGAAAGATTTTGAAGAGATGGATAAAGGTAGCGAGTTAAAAGTTATCTTTAAAGACGGTACCGGTAAAGTTTCTAAAGTGTGAGGGTGTCTTATGAGTAAATGTCTAGTTGTTATGGCCGCATTATTGATTGTATCTTGTGCCACAACCAAGAATACAACTTCAAAAGTTGATCTCCCAATCAATAATGTTGAAGTAAAAGTAGGAGAAGTTACCAAAATATCTTATTCATATCCTGACTACGATGAAGATGCTTATTTTGCATGTAAGTGGGGGAACTTCCCGGCGTACTACGAAGATGGAAAGTATCACGCTTACATTGTAGAGAGTTATTTCTCTGATCTCGCCCCCTATCAATGTAATCTTCAGCTTTCTAAGAAAGACATGGGTCCGGTGCTCAATGTTTTAGTTTATGATCGCCCATTTCCAATTGAGAAGTTGAGCGTAAATCCTAAGCGAGTAATTCTATCGAAGAAAGATCAGATGAGAGTTCGTAACGAGCAAGCAATGCTGAACGCTATATTTGCAGATTCTGCTAGTTCTCCTCTTTTTAATGAGGCCTTTGAAATTCCTCTATCATCTTTTATCACTAGCCATTACGGGGTAAAAAGAATCTTCAATGGAATAAAAAAAGGACAACACTTGGGCACTGACTTTAGAGCGAAGATTGGTGTTCCAATTCCTGTAGCGAATAATGGACGTGTCGTTTATACCGGAGATCTTTTTTATACCGGAAACACTGTTATCGTTGATCACGGAGTTAATGTTTTCACAGTATATGGTCACCTCAATTCTATCTCTACGGAGCTTGGGGAGTATGTTCCAAAAGGTGCCATTATTGGAAAATCTGGTGCAACCGGTCGCGTCAGTGGCCCACATTTGCATTGGGGGGTTAAGATTTTAGGACATTACGTTGATGGGATGTCACTCGTGCGGGAGACTCGTACTACAGGAACCAATTAGTGGATTCAGAATATTTTTTTAATCCAAGAGTAATTCTAGACCGCTCTTTGAGTGAGGAGTATTCACGATCAGAGTTTGGAAAATTTCTTGCCGAAAAAAATATTCATCCCGAAATCTACGATTCAAATGACATGGTCGCCCTAAAGTTCTCTGATTCTGAGATGCGCCTGTGGGTGGTCGAAAATTCTTCAAACATTCATTTCTTAGAAAACGATTGGGTTTTCGAGGTCAGCTCTCGCAGAGGAGTTTCCTCAGATCAGGTCTTTTCATTAGAGGAGTTAAGAGGAGATGAGGCGAGGAAGTTATTTCGCTTAATCTCACGTGAATATCGTCATCTCCACGCTAATAATGTCAAAGAGGCAGCATTTTTAAATTGTGAGCAAATATTAGCGAAGACCACGAGACTTTTGTCATCAGTTATTCATTCTATTGCATCTTCTCCGAGGGAGGAGATGGTCAGTCATTACATTAGTTATTCGATTGATTTCTTAGCTGAGCACGATAAATTTTTTGGTGCTAAGAATGAAGATGAGTTCGTAGATGTTCTTAATCTTTTTATAAAGAAGCATAATGTCGCTCGCGATGTTCAGTGGATCTCCGGGGATGATCTTAAGTCTCTGCTTTATCTCAATAGCTCAGGTTATGTTATTGTTCCAATTTTCGGTGATGAGAGAGGGGACTATCTTGCTTTCCTTTTAAGTGACACCCAAATTTCGGATGAAAATATATTTTACCTTTTTTGCTTAATAGATGTTGTTCATCGTTTTGTTGTTTCTCTATCTGAATATAGGGAGAATTCATCGCGAAACTCATTATGGGAAGAGGTTTTTAGTTTAATTCCACTCCCTGTATCTTTGATTTCTAATGATGGAGAGCTGATACTTCACAATAAGGATTTTTTAGATCTCAATATCTTGCCTGGTGAATGTCTTATGTTTGCCGATGGTCTTGAGTTTGAAAAGGGTCAAAATGTGTATAAGGTTCATAGGGTAGAGCTTAAAAATAATGGTGATATTTTTCATCTCTTGTCTTTTTCTTCCGCTGAAGTTGTCTTGAAGAAAAAAGAAAAGGCCATTTCTTCTGAGCAGCTTGGAATTATTTCTAGTTCAATTGCTCACGAACTTAATAATCCAATCGGTGGGATTTTGGCCGCCCTTTCGTTAATTGAGCTCGAAGACTGGTGGGACGAGGATTCAATTCACACAATATCTGAAATGAAGAAAAGTGCTGAACGTTGTAAGAAACTAGTTCAAGTATTTCTTGGGTTTTCACGCGCATCTGGACCTAATTCATCTTTTAGCTCTCATGATTTTGAGTCGGCATTTCAGCAGGCATTAAGCTTAGTTCGATTTAGAATGATTGAGTCAGATGTCATGCTTGAAATTGATATGGTTGATACTGCTTCGAAATATGGGAAAGAGATTAATCCATCTGTTGTGGCAATGATTTTTTATCTCATTTTAAGTGAAATCATGACTTCAATTTCTCATCGTAAACTTGTTTCGGGGGAGAGTTCATCATCTGTGTGTGGTAAACTTTATCAATATGATGATCGTGTAGAGATTGAGTTTGACGAAAATTTGGATTTCGCCGATCGCATCAATAAGTCAAAATTAATAGGTCAGCTTGTGGATATGGAAGGACTCGGACTGTATGTAACTTCGAGTCGACTTATTTTCCAGTGATCGAGTTGGAGGAACCTTGAAGCGTTTGGTTGAACAAAGTGAATTCAGTCGCAATTTAATTGGCTACATTCTTAAGTGGCTTTTCTTGTCCTTAATTATTGGAGTTCTTTCTGGATCTGCGTCGGCCATTTTTCTAAAATCACTTGAGTGGGCGACTAATTGGAGAGAGGCAAATCGCTATATCATTTATTTTCTACCTCTTGCTGGTTTCTTGATCAGCGCTCTTTATTTTTATTTTGGAAAAGAGGTCGTTGGTGGAAATAATTTGATCCTTTCTGAAATTCATAATCCTAAAAAAGTGTTAAAACTAAGAATGGCCCCATTTGTTCTCTTTGGAACTGTTGTTACCCATCTCTTCGGTGGTTCTGCTGGGCGAGAGGGAAGTGCCATTCAAATGGGATCTTCAATCGCTGATCAGCTGTCTTATATTTTTAAATTTTGGCGAATTGATAGAAAAATTCTTCTAATCGCCGGTATGGCCGCAGGGTTTGGTTCTGTCTTTGGAACCCCACTTGCTGGTGCTGTTTTTGGACTAGAAGTTTTTATCATTGGTAAACTCAGCTATGACGCTATTTTACCGGCCCTTTTTTCATCGATCATCGCAGATAGAGTAACTCAAGTTTGGTGGGGAGTTGGGCATTCTCATTATGTCGTTGATTCAATACCAGATGTTACTCTTTTAAATATCTGCTACGCCTGTTTTGCCGGTGTTTGCTTTGGACTTGCGAGTCGTGTGTTTTCAGAGGGAATTCACTACTGGAAAAAATTACTTTCAAAGTCGATTAAATTTTCACCTCTTCATGCGGTAGTAGGAGGTGTTGTTATTGTTGTACTAACAGAGCTTGTTGGAACGACAATGTACAATGGTTTAGGACTTGATACTATATCTGCATCATTCCATACTTCTCTTCCCAGTTATGCATTCTTATTAAAAATTCTTTTCACTGTCATTACTTTGGGCGCAGGATTTAAAGGAGGGGAGGTTACTTGTCTTTTCTTTATCGGTGCTGCTCTAGGAAATGCACTTTCACTTTTTGTTCCCCTTCCAATGGCCATTCTTGCGGGAATGGGGTTTGTCGCAGTGTTTGCTGGGGCATCTAATACTCCACTTGCATGTACCATTATGGGCATTGAACTCTTTGGCTCAGGCGTTGAAGTTTTTGTGGGAATTGCTTGTGTTGTTGCTTATCTCTTTTCTGGACACGGAAGTATTTATTCTGCCCAATTAATTGGAACTTCTAAGCACGCATCGCGAGATCATCACGAGGGAAAAACGTTTGAAGAAATTAGGCGGGGATAGGATCCCCGCTAGATGTATTCTTTAGGGTAGTTATAACCGTTCGGATTCTTGGCGAGAAAACCTTCCAATTCTTTAACAAATTGATCCTGACCATTTTGTGGAAGACCCTTATTAAATTGAAAAATACCACAGTGACGATATCTCGATTGAATAAGGTAGTGATCTAAGAATTGCTTCAGCTCTTGGCAGAATACCCCACGTTTAAACTTACCTTCATTCATTTTATGAATTCTTGATTTCAAAAATTGAAGAAGTTTTTTCTTGTGACCAGGATATCTAAAGATTAGTCTCGATTTTTGATTCAGCGCCACATGAGGGTAAATCACATATTGATCGGGAACAAGGTGATTAAAAATTATAAAGTCACCCAGCTCTTTTTCATTCACTCGAATAGTTTTTTGATCAACCGAAGGGAAGTGTAGTCTCCAAAGAAAATCCATTGTAGAGATTCTCTCTTCACTTGATAGCTTACAAAAAATTGAATTGTAGTTGATAAGACATTCTACAAAGGGGCCAAATAGTCTTACTGTTGCCGTCTTCCAATCTACATTGTTCAACTTGCCTTGAATGAGTGCGCGTTCTTCGGCCTTTGTGCCTTCATCGTTCTGGCATGCAAGTGCAAATAGAATAATTCCATTTTCACCCTTTAGTGAGATCAAATAGGGAATCTTTAAGTCATCGAGCTTACTTTCAATATCACTTGTGATTCTTTTGCCCGTGTAGTGTGGAGCTTTTTTAAAGTTCGCACGATCAAGTTCGAATCGATTTCTTGGGTAATAGAGGTGATTGATCTTGGTGATATTTTTATTAATAAAGATATTGAGATAGTTGAGGAGTAGGGTGGCCGTGGCCTCCGCATCATCCATTGCCCGGTGAGCTTTAGTATGCTCAATCCCAAAAATTCTACTCATGTAATTCAAGTTTGAGTTCATCAGATTTGGAATAAGATATTTTGTCATTAGGTTGGTACAGATATTTTTATTGGTCATCTCTTCGCGACCAAGTCTTCTTAAAACTGAATTGAAGAAGGGAACATCGAATGAAGTGTTATGGGCAACAAGAACTGAGTCTCCCATAAACTCAAGAATCTCATCGATCTTCTCTTCGATTTTAGGCTTCCCTGTTACGTCTTCCTGAGTAATTGAAGTCAATTTCTGAATAAACTCTGGAATCTTTATCTCTGGATCGATAAGGAAGTTTTTCTTTTCTGTGATTTTAAGTTTCTCAACTCTGACTAGACCGATTTCGATGATTTTGTCTTTCTTTTGGTTTCCACCGGTTGTCTCGAGGTCAAACACGCAAAAGGTTAGGTCCCTGAGGAGTTCCTTTGCTGATTCAATGTCTTTTGCTTTCGCCATTTTTCTATCCTTCGAACATTCGCTCGAACGCTTTAATACAAAAATTTTATTTCACTTCTATCTGTTCTCTAAGTGATCTGGAGTGAATGCTAGTGGGAAGATGTCTTCAAACTTATAGATTTGTTCGTTTCCATCTTTATCACCAACGATTAACTCAAGGTCAGGGCCTGCAAACTCACTAAGTACTTGGCGGCAGAGTCCACATGGTGGCCATCCTGCATTAGAGTAGACGTAAATTCTCTCAATCTCTTTGTGCCCTTCAGATACAGCTTTCCAGATCGTTACTCGTTCTGCGCAAACTGTCCCTCCGAAGCTAGAGTTCTCAATGTTACATCCGTTGTAGTAGTGTCCATCTTTAGTTAGTAGTGCTGAACCAATTTTTGCTTCAGAGTAGGGGGAATGTGACATTTTCGCACCCTCAATGGCCAGCTCTCTTAGCTTTTGTCTAATTTCTTTGTCACCCACGTTAACCTCACTTTTAAACATTATATGCTTTGTATGCTTTTAAATTCTTTCAATTGTTTTGCAGAGTAGATTGCCAAATAATTCCATAACTTTCAAGGCCCTATGCTTCTTTTCTTCAGAAGTTTCTTTTGGAACTTTAATTCCTGCTGCCATGTTTGTTACAACTGTAATTCCCAGTACTTTTACGCCAAGATGATTGGCAGCAATTGATTCGGGAATTGTACTCATTCCAACAACATCCCCTCCAAAAGTTCGGATCATTCTCACTTCTGCAGGAGTTTCATATGTTGGCCCAAGAACTCCAGTATAAATGCCTTGCTTAACATTGATGCCCAACTCTTCAGCAACTGTTTTTGCTGCCACCGATAACTCAATATTGTAGGCCTCTTTCATATTTGGAAATTTAGGTCCTAGTTGTCTAACATCTCTTCCCACAAGAGGATTCGTTCCCATCAGATTGATGTGATCTTCAATAATCATCAAGTCGCCAGGGGAAAAGTTAAGATTAACTCCACCTGAAGCACTGGTTAAAATCATTGAATCAATTCCAAGGGTCGCAAGTGCTCTGATAGGAAAAACAACTTCATCCATTGGTGTTCCATCATAGCAGTGTAGTCGGCCGTGGAGGGCCGCTATTTTCTTATTCCCTAATTTTCCAAGAATAAGCCTACCTGGAACTCCTTCAACTTCAGTATGAGGGAAGTAAGGAATTTCAGAATAAGGAATAATCGTTTTGTCTTCGATACGATCGATCAATCCGCCAAGTCCCGATCCCAACAGAATTCCTACTGTTGGCGTTTCTTCGCAGCTCTGAGCAATTTTTTGTGCGGCTAGATTTAATTTTTCAAACATTTAAGAATATCATCCTGATATTATTTTCTTACAATTCTTGACTCATTACTGAAAAAGCATTGTAATAAGTATGGCCATATAATGATAATACCCTAAAATTACATAACTACCAAAGGCCTATAACAGTAGGGAAAAAAATGATTAGTAAAAAATTTAAACACGTTTTTTTTAGTTTAGCCATGCTACTTACTTTTTCTTTGAGTACTGTTCAAGCAGAAGAGGGGTATGAGATTATTGATGAGTCGCTTCAAGATCTAAATGTTGTTATGGGAACTGGTCTTGGTGGGGCCGTACTAGGACTTTCGACCCTATCTTTCGTTGAAAAGCCCTCTGAGCACCTCAAAAATGTTATCCTTGGGGCTTCTCTTGGGATTATTATCGGAGTTGGTATTGTTGCGTTCAGCCAGGCAAATAAGAGTAAGGATCGCTACTTTGAGAATGCTTCTTCAGAAGAATTCTCTACATCGGAGCGTTTTGCATGGCATCAAAAGAGTCATAGTAGCTACAATACTTCAAAGAACTATTCGCTAGTTGGTCATTCCTTTACTTTCTAATCGAGGATTTTGTGAAAGTTTGTTTCGTTCACTCCCGTCCTATTCCTCCTGCCACTTATGGAGGAACGGAGAGGATTTTATATTGGCTCATAAAAGAGCTCACAAAATTAGGTGTTGAGTGCTTTCTCATTGGGCATAAGGACTCTGACCTTTCAGGAATTGGCGGTAAGCTTATTGTTCAGACCGAAGAGGATTGGCGAAAGCATATCCCTTACAATATCGATCTACTGCATCTCTTTTTGACTCCTGACTCTTCTATTACAGATCAGTTTCCTACTGTGGTTACAATCCATGGAAATGGAAAACCAGGAGAAAAGTTTATTCAAAACACGCTTTTCCTATCTGAGAAGCATGCTTATAACCATGGGGCTGAGGCCTTTGTGTATAACGGTATCGATTTTTCTGACTACCCTTATGTTCCAAAGCGTGTTCCTGATTGGAAGAACTTTATGTTCTTGGCCAAAGCATCTTGGAAGGTTAAAAACTTAAGTCATTGCATAAAATCTTGCCGTGGGGCAAAGAAGCATATCCATATTGCAGGGGGTAGAAGCTATGTTCCAAGCCGCTATGTTCACAATTATGGAATGATAGGGCAGGAGAAGAAACTCGAGCTTTTACGTTCCGTAGATGCCCTCCTATTTCCTGTCAGATGGCATGAGCCTTTTGGGGTCGCAGTAATTGAAGCGATGAGTCAAGGGGTTCCAGTTATTGGATCTCCATATGGAAGTCTTCCTGAGCTTATCCCAGAGGGGACCGGGATTATTTGTCAAAACTATGAAGAATTACGGGCCGTTGTTCGTGATCATCACTCATTTGCCCCCGATTTGATCAGGGAATATGCCGAGAAAAACTTTTCATCTCAAGTGATGGCAAGCAACTATCTTAAGTACTATCAGCGGGTTTTGGCAGGTGAAAAAATCAATTCCAAGCTCCCTGAAACCAGATGTAAGAATTCTGCAGAAAAATTGTTAGTTTTCTAAATGACATTGTATCTAATTAATTGATATCATTCGTCTAATTGCAAAGGTTTTACAAATTTAAACACAATTAATATTTTCACGATTTCACGTAATGGAGGACAAAATTATGGGTGATCTAGGACTACGTCTGATGTCTTTAGTCGGACTTTTTTCGATGGTAGCGTTCGCGTTTTTACTATCGAGCAACAAAAAGAAAATTAACTGGAGAACAGTCGTTACTGGTATCCTACTACAGATCATTTTTGGTCTTCTGATCATGAAAACAGCTCCAGGTAAGGCCGTATTTGATGGTGCCCGTACTCTATTCGCTGGAATTCTTTCATATACAAATGAAGGGAGTGGTTTTGTTTTCGGTAATTTGGCCGACGCTTCAAAATCAGGATTTGTTTTCGCAACAATGACTCTACCAACAATTATTTTCATGTCAGCACTTATGAGTGTTCTTTATCACCTTGGTATCATGCAATGGGTAATCAAAGGTGTAGCATGGGTTATGATGAAAGTTATGAGAACATCAGGTGCTGAATCTCTTTCATGTGCGGCCAACATCTTCGTTGGACAAACTGAAGCTCCACTTGTTGTTAAGCCTTACATTAGTAAGATGACTTACTCAGAACTTATGGCAACTATGACTGGTGGTATGGCAACTGTTGCTGGTGGTGTACTTGCTGCTTACGTTGGATTTGGAGTTGACGCTGGTCACCTTCTTTCAGCTTCTGTTATGGCCGCACCTGCTGCACTTGTTCTAGCAAAACTTATGATTCCTGAAACAGAAGAATCAGTAACCGCTGGTAAAGTAAAAATGGAGTTTGAAAAAACTGCATCAAATATTATCGAAGCTGCTGCTGGTGGTGCTGCTGAAGGTCTTCAACTAGCACTTAACGTAGCTGGTATGCTTATCGGTTTCATCGCTCTTATCGCTATGATTAACGGACTCATCGGATGGGTTGGTGGACTTGTTGGTTTCCCTATTCTATCTCTTGAGTGGCTTTTCGGAAAAGTATTCTCTCCACTTGCTTTCTTAATCGGTGTTCCTTGGGATGACTGTACAATGTTTGGAGAGCTTATTGGTAAGAAAGTTGTAATCAACGAATTTGTTGCTTACCTCGACCTTAAAGCTATGATGACTGGTGAAAAGCTTGGAGCTGGTGGACACCAACTTGGTCAACGTGCAACTATCATGGCAACTTATGCTCTTTGTGGTTTTGCAAACTTTTCATCTATTGCTATTCAGCTTGGTGGTATCGGTGGTATCGCTCCTGAAAGAAGATCAGAACTTGCAAAGCTTGGTATCAAAGCATTGATCGGTGGTACAATGGCCGGTCTAATGACTGCTTCAGTTGCAGGTATGTTTATTTAAAATATATTAGATTATATGTTTGTTAAGGGCGCGCCACTTTTGTAGGCGCGTCTCTACATTTAAAGAACAATTTTTCAATGGAGTGAACATGGCCAAAGAATTGGTAATCAATAAGACCTTTAATGAGTGTCGTGTTGCCCTTTTAGAAAATGGTGAAATTATCGACTACCTCATGGAGCGCAATCTCGATAAAAGAGCGCATGTACCATCGGTAGGTGATATTTATAAAGGGAGAGTTGTAAGAATTCTTCCCGGTATGCAGTCTGCTTTTGTTGATATCGGATACGAGAAAGCTGCATTCCTTTATGTTGATGATGCTTATATTCCGACGCTTGAAGAGCAGAGGGATATGATTGAAAGAGCACGTCGTGAACGTGAAGCTGAGAACATGGAAAAGATCGGAGAAACGATTCCAGATGAATTCAGCACTTTATCAGAAGACGTCAATATGAAGTATCGTCCTGAATGCTCAATTGAATCCTTTTTGAAAGAAGGGGATGAGATTTTAGTTCAGGTTGCGAAAGAACCAATTTCTACTAAAGGGCCACGAGTTACAAGACATATCACTGTAGCTGGTCGCTATGTTGTGTATATGCCATTTATCGAGCACACAGGTGTTTCCCGTCGTATTGAATCAGAAGAGGAGCGCGAGCGACTTAAAGAAATTCTTGATTCTGTAAGACCTGAAGGTCGCGGTGTAATCGGTAGAACTGTTGCTGAAGGGCAGGCGGAAGCTGTTTTAAAAAGTGACTACGATATGTTGGTTAAAATTTGGACTGACATTCAAGATACTTGTGAGAGTAAGAAAGCACCAAAGATGGTGTATAAAGATCTATCTTTCGTTCAGAGGGTTCTCCGCGATATTACTGATGATGATGTCGCGTCAATCATCGTTGATGGGCAAGAGAATTTTGATGAGGCCGAAGAGTTTGTTTCAAAATATATTCCACAACTAGTAGGGAAGGTTCGTCTTTACAAAGAAAACACACCACTTTTTGAAAAGTATGGAATTGATCTTGCTGTAGAAAGTGCTCTCTCAAATAAGGTTTTCTTAAAGTCCGGTGGTTCAATTAATGTTGATCAGACTGAAGCTCTTGTTTCAATCGATGTTAACACTGGGAAGTTTGTTGGTAAGAAGACTCTCGAAGAGACAATCTTAAAAACAAATTTGGAAGCAGTTCGTGAGATTTCATATCAGCTTCGTTTAAGAAACTGCGGTGGGATCATCATTATCGACTTCATCGATATGGAGAAAAAAGAGAATCGCGATCAGGTTTATCAAGCTCTTCTTGACGCTTTAAAGAGAGACCGCGCGAAGACTAATGTTCTTCCTATCTCTGGGCTAGGGTTAGTTGAGATGACCCGTAAGAGAACAAGAGACACATTAACTCGTGTTATGTGTGATCCTTGTCCATATTGCGAAGGAACGGGAAATATTAAAACCACTCTGACTGTTTGTTATGAACTCATTAGAGAGCTGATGAAGTTTTTAGCAAAGTTTCAGGGACACAAGGTTTTAGTTTACGCTCACCCTGAAGTTACCGCTCGCTTATCTGGAGAGGATCTCGATGTTGTTGAGAGTCTTGAAGATGCTTATGGTAAGTCGATTCAAATTCGCTCCGAAAACAACTATCATATAGAACAGTTTGAGATTTTTTCTGAGTAATATATAAAGACTTGAACTTAAATAGTACCCACATCTTTAGATGTGGGTATTTTTTTATGAACCTTGAATGGCCTCCTAGAGCGAAAAGATAGCCAATTATTGTGCCAATAATTAGTAAATATACTTATGTTGCAAATAATCCTATTAACGCCACCGATCCATTAGGGTTATTTAAAGTAGATTGGGGAAAGGTTGCTTTTGGCATTGCCATTATTGCTGCTGGTGTGACTGGTGGCGCACTTGCTGTTGGCTTGCTTGGAGCGACAGGAGGTACTGCTATGTTGGTAGGTGCCCTTGGAGGGGCACTTCTTGGTGGAGTCGCTGGTGCAATGTTGAGTGGACTTGCGGGCTTGACTCCAACTCAAGGCTTTAGGGTTGGTGCTATTGTCGGAGGTATTGCTGGGGGGCTTGTTGGAGCTGGTGTTATTGATGTTCCAAAGCCAAAACCGTTAGATACAAAACTGGCAAGTAAGTTTAAGTTTAAGCTTTGGGGAAAAGATATTAAAGTGGGGAAACTTTTATCTCACTACGCTCCAGAGACTATGGCATTTTTAGATGCTAGTATAAATACTGCCATCATTTATGGTGCTCCAGCACTGGGGACTGAACAGCTATACTGTGGTTTTACAAAAAATGTAAGCAAGTGCAAGGGGATTAACTATCTAATGAATCGTAAATACTATGTAGAGAAAACATTTACTTTTTAAAGGCTATTATGAAAATATTATTTGTTATTGTGTCTATTCTTTTATTTAGTGTTGCTTCTGCTGCACCGAACTCGTGGTACATAGATCTAAGACACGGTTTTTATTTAAGCTCATCTTTTGATAACTCAATGAAGACTTCTTCTACCGATACCGATTGGGGACCTATAAAAAAGAAAGTGATATTTGGCTATGGAGTAAACTTTTCAATTTTTCCTCAGCAGCTCATAGGTATATCAGATAACTGGTTCACTTGTGGCATAACCTCGAATCGTTCAAGCGATATGTCATACACTTCTCGGCTAACTGCAATTGACTACTCATACTTTTTATCTGGATCTATAGGTGATGGCCTATATCTAAGGGGAAAAGTGGGAAGAGGGGCTGTTGAGCTTGACGGAGAAAGTAGTTATAGAGACTATGGGGTTGGAGCATCAATTGCAAGTGGAATCACTTTTGTTACTGGTGCTAAAAGTGATAGTTGGATATATCTGGAGTATAGTTTTACTAAGCCATTAATTGATAAGAACTACTCTTATCAGTCTATAAATCTAGGATTAAACTTCTAGATTTATAGCGGTCAACGTTTCGCTACTTGATTAGGACATGTGGTCACCGTTTTAAAATAGAGCTTGACCGTTCTTTCCGAAGAAAGTCGGTTCTATAGTAGACAGAGTCAATTCAGCACTCAGGTTCTCTTAGGAGTAGAGTATGGGGACCTTTTGATAGATTGATACTTCTATAAAAGTTAGTATTGAATATTTTAATATTTTTTGAAGGCTTTTCTTGTCTTACACGAAGTGTGATAATACCCTGGATATCAGGCTGAGCTTTGCCATCTTGAGAGTTATACTTCCACTTTACAAGTGTGCTCGAGAAATCATGTCCAGTAGATGTAACGCACTTAAGTTGTAGGTGGACTGTGATGAAATTGACCGCCTCAAGACAAGCTACTCCTGCTCCAACAATAGACTTACATGTGTCTATTCTACTAATACCGGTTTTTTTTCCATATTTACTTAACTGGAAAGCTTGGGTCATTCTCTGCAAGTCTGTACAAGCTAGACTTTGATAAGCGATATCTATCTGCTGCTTCCTTGATGGTAATAAATTGATTCATCTGGCCTCCTCTTTGTGAGGACGTACCTACAGCAGCAATCTTAAAAAGTTTAGTAAAAAGACTTACCAACAACCGAAGTGAGACAGGTTGAGCAACTAAAGAAGAGCATGAATTGGGGACTGAGTGTTAGTAGTAAACCACGGCAATGCCTGTTGCCACTTTTGGCGGAAAAATTGGGAATATTGAGAAAATTGGGAAAATTTGAAACGCTTTTGTTTACCGGATTCTAATAGTTTCCGATAGGTAGACATGACAGAATTATATCGGGATATAATTTACATACCTGCTCTCGGGCGGTTTCTTCAAGTTGATCCAGTGAGTGGTAACTTGAGATACCCTGATACTTTTCTTAGTGCGTATTTTTATGTTGCAAATGCTCCAAATCGGTTGCTTGATCCATCGGGACGATTGTATGGAAACTGGTGTGGTCCATTTGTGTACGGGCAAACTACAGACTTACAAACGGGAGAACAGTATAATTCTGCAGAACCTGTTGATGAGCTTGATCGTACATGCAGAAGTCATGACTATGCATACTCTCAATCTCATATTATGAGTTTAAATTGGGATCGATCATGGGACCGTGTAGAAGCTGATTCTAGATTGTTTCGAGACGGCTTTAAGAAAATGCTTAGACCAGGCAATGGTGGAGACTTTATTAAAGCAACTGTAATTACAGTCTCTGCAACATCTATCTTTCTTCCATACAGTGCTTCTATGCTTGTCGGAAGCTTTGTTTATAATGTTTCAAAGTCAGTACTAGGTGGACTGGCAAGTATTTTCTAAATTTGAGGTGAAAATGAAATATTTAATTTTTCTGATTGCTTTTGTTGTTAATAACGTATGGGCAATTGATTTGACTCAAAGTAACAAGCAACAAGAATATAATCATATCTTCTATCCTAGTATTGGATTTCCTGTGACTGCAATTTTTATTGCTCCTACAAATATAAAACTACATGCAATGATGAATTATGATTACAAATATAAGAATTTCAGTATTGGGACCGAAACTGGTTTTGCACAGTATACTACTAAGCCTCCAGTATCAGAAACACAATCATCAGCAGATCGCGGTTATCAGAATATAACTCTTAGGGGATTTGAGTCTAACCTAATGCTGAAATATCAGCTATTAAATCGGTCAGAGTCGAGGAACTATACATTAGATATTTTGATAGGAGCTGGTGTTGGGATTGCAAATGGAACTTTTGAAGGGATTGATGCTGAAAGAAAAACAAAAAAAGTAAATGCCATTCCTTATGAAACTATCCAAGCCGGTTTTGAGTTTAAAAATACCATGAAGAGCAAGAAGTACTTTATTCTCCAAGCAAAGTACTCTACTCAATTCTACAATGATTCAAGGGTTCCAAGCTATGGGCACAATGACCATAGTCGTTGGAACACAGTGCCAACAATTAGCATTGGAATTGGGAAGGCATGGTAAGAGGAATATATAAAATGGCAACGGTTGCCATGATATTGCCAACTGTTGCCATTATTGCCTCTGATATCCATATTCTCGTCCATGAGATCATTTGTACCTGTCTCGCAATCAGTTGCCACAACTAGTTTTTAGAATCTCCATATCTATTCTTGCCTTAAATATTGATATGGGCTGAGAAGTTAAATCAGTGCTTAAGTGTGAGACTGAGTGTTAGCAGTAAACCATGGCAATGCCTGTTTCCACTTTTTGCGGGAAAATTGAGAATATTGAGAAAATTGGGAAAATTTGAAAGTCTTTTATTTCCCTAGTATGTAAGTCGCAATGGAGCGAGCAATCGAATCAGCATCGCTCAAGCGATTATTGTAGATTGCGTGGTAATGCTCCAGCTTTCCTACCTCAATACTAAAGTGCTCTTCAATGAATTGCTCTTTTACATTTTCATTTTCTTTCACAAGCTTTTGGGCCTCATCGTGAGAGATCTTCTCGGCCTGTGCCATATTGTGAACTCTAAAGTCTTGATCGGCATCGATACGGAAGCGCACACAATTTTTGAGGTCTTGAGTGAGGTATTCTGCACCTCGACCTACGATAATCGCATTTCCTTTGTGGGCCAGCTCAAAAATGTATTGAGCGATAAGTTTGTAGTAATCTTCTTGTTCCATTTGTTGAGGAAAGAAGGTGGAGAGAAGGTTATGGGTCATCTCTCTATTGACAGAATCTTCTAATAATTTTTTTGAAATATTCTCTTTTTCACTGATGAGATCGAGCAGCTCTCTGTCAAAAATTGTCCACTCCTCACCAGTCTCTTTGTCTAAGATTTCTTTTAATTTATTGGCCACAGGATAACCTTGGCAGCCGTACTTTCTAGAAATGGTAACCGTTTTACCCAAAGACTTTCCTTGGTTCTTCATTCGGTCTTGTATCTCAAGCCATTTGGTTAATCGTTTGTCAGCACTTGGTAAGTAAAAATCACTAGACATGTTTGCTCCTCAAAATTGGTATCAAATCCTGTACACAACTGATCGGAGCGAGGGGAACGGGGATAACTTAAATTCATTTAACTCTTTGTTTACCACAATGGTGCTTCTGGTTGGCTCTGTAAGTGTTTGAAAATATGTGAACGAAGATCTGCTTGAACTTAACTATTTAGCTAATATTATTACTTAAATGCAAAAAGTGTAGGGCCCTTTACTTAGGGGATAAGAGCGTGTATTCTGCGTAGACATTCATTTGCTCTTTATATAAGAGAGTGTAAATCGAAATACTCGCTCCTACCCGTTGGAGGTAGAAGCTTATTAAATATTAATAATCCAGGAGGTTTAAATGATTTACGAACTTGCCTTAGTTGCTGAAGCAGCTATTGGCGACGAGAAAGTCGCGTCTTTGAACGAAATGATTTCTGCAGTTGTAGGAGAGTACGAAGGTGAAGTACTTGTGCAGGACGATTGGGGTGTTAAGAGAATGGCCCAAGCAACATCAACAGGTGTTGAAAAAGGTCGTTTCCTATACTTCATCTACAAAGCAAACTCAGAATGCAACAAAGAGATCAGCCGTCGTTTAGGTATCAACGAATCTGTAATTAAAAGACTATTTGTTAAGCTTGGAGCTGAAGCTGACAAAGTTGTTAAAAATTACAAAACACCATTTTCTAAGAAGTACAATGGATCACAAACTGATGCAATCGAAGAAAAATCTGGTGAGATGGAAAAAGACAGAAAAAAATTCGCAAGAAGAAAGTCTTGTTGGTTTACTGCAAAAAGCATCAAAGCAGATTGGAAAGATCCAGCTACTTACTCATGGCTAATTAACGAATTCGGAAAAATTTCTCCAGCAAGAATCTCAGGTACTTCTTCTAAGCACCAAAGATTTGTTACGACAGCAATCAAACGTGCTCGTCAAGTTGGTATCGTTAGCCACATGTCAAACAGAATTGCTGAATAATTGAGTTGTAAAGATAAACGATGATTGGTCTATCAAAGAGCTCACTTCAATCTCAAGATTTTTGGTCACGTTTCGTGACTCTTGGATTGTTATGCCTATTTTTATTTAAATTAGGATTAATGCTTACAGCATTTGCTCCATTGGTAGTCGGCTTCTTACTATTTGGAAGCGCAGCGGGATCATTATTAAGTGTAGTTAGTTTTCTAACTATCTTAGCGGTCTCTGTTTTCACAGGAGAGCAGACGGTTATTGCCTTTGCTTTTATTCCTGTCCTTGTATTTACTGGTGTTGTTATGACATTGATTCGTCGTGGTCTTTCGCCACAGCGAGTTACTGTTTACTCATCTCTTTTCTTCCTAGGTCTTGGACTATTTTTTGGTTCGATCGCGGTCCTAAGCGGAGAGGGGGGGTATTACGCACTTTGTGATCAAATGATTGGCAACCTTGTTTCTGCAATGGGTGTTGATCAGGTGCCACAACTGAAAGAATTTTCAATTGTGCTCACTGAAGGAAGTAGTTTCGGAGTTAAGATTAAATACTTATTTCCGTCTTTTTTATCAATTGCTGGTTTATTTCAGATCTGGATCGGAATGTTTCTAGTGATGATGTTTTCCCGCGGTTGGAGAAAGCAAGTTAATTACAAGTATTCTATGAAGTCTTTTTTAGACTATCGAAACTCAGAATATGTGATTTATCCCTTTATTCTTTTATTGGGAACATATCTTCTGGGATATTACTTAAAGCTTGATTCGGTTTTAGTATTTACAGTAAATATCTTATTCGTGTTTGCGATATTTTTTATCTTTCACGGATTAGGGGTTTATGTCGAGTTTTTGAAGTTTCTCAAAATAAGAGGATTCTTCAAGGCCTTCTTAACGATCATTGCGTTTGTTTTTATGTATCAATTGTTAACAATTATTGGTGTGTTTGACCTTTGGGTTAACTTTAGAAAATTTTTTAAAAGAGAAATTGAATCTTAAGGAGATATATCATGAAAGTTATTCTAACCGAGAAAGTACCTTCTCTTGGTAGTGTTGGAGAGATTGTAAATGTTTCTGCCGGATATGGAAGAAACTATCTCATCCCAAACAAGCTTGCTGTACTTGCATCTGATGCAAATCAAGCAGAGCTTGAAAATCAAAAGAAAGCTCTTCAAAAGAAAATGGCAGAAGAAAAAACTGCTGCTGTAGCTATTAAAAAGCAAATTGACGGGCTTGTTCTTGAATTTACAAGAAGAGTAAGTGGTAACGGTAAACTATTCGGAACTGTTACAAATAGTGAGCTTGCAACAGCTCTAGGTGAAAAAGGAATTACTGTTGAAAGACGTATTCTAACTGTTGATGCACCAATTAAATCACTTGGTGAATTCGGTGTTAAAGCAAAACTTTTCACTGACGTAATTGCGGACTTCAAAGTAAAAGTTGCTATGGATCCACAACAAGCTCAAGAAGAAAAAGAAAAGCAAGCTAGTGCTGCTAAAAGAAAAGAAGCAAAAGCTGCTGAAGCTAAGATGAAAGAAGCAGAAGCTGACATCGAAGCTGAAAAAGCGAAAGAAGTTGAAAATGCTGAAAGCACTGACGCTGAAATCGCAGAATTTGAAAATCAATAAGCGATAATCGTTTAAGTTTTTGAAAATTCAAAAATATCTTGGGGAGGCTTTTAGTCTCCCCATTTACAAAAAGTGACCTGGAGTATCCATGACCCCAACCAAGGAATTTCCTCACGATCTTCTCGCTGAAAAAGCGTTGATAGGATGTTTAATTTTAGACGGTAGCTCTTTCGATGAAATTGCTGACCTTGGAATTAGCAAGGATGATTTTTATCAGCCCCAATATGGGCATATCTATGATGGAATCAAAGAATTGGTAATGGACAATCAAGCTGTAGAATATGTTTCTGTATGTTCGAAGCTTAATGAGCGTGGGATGTTGGAATCTGTCGGTGGGAATGAAGGCATCTTGAATATTGTTGAAGAGCAGGTTTCCGTCGCTAACGTTTACCACTATGCCAAGACTGTAAAAGATAAAGCTGGAATGCGTGAGATCGTAAGAACTGCGATGCGTGTTGCTGATATGGGACTAAATTTTAGTGGTAAGGCAGAGGATTATGTACAAGAGGTTGAGGCCAGCTTCTTTAAACTCACAAATGACGCCAAAAGTGGTGGTATGGTTGACATCAAGTCGGCCCTTAAAGAAAACCTGAAGGCCCTTGAAGATACTTCACGTGGTAAAGGTGAGATCGGTGGGTTGTCTACAGGATTTAAGAAGTTAGACAAGCGTCTTCTTGGCATGAATCCTGGCCAGCTATTCGTATTAGCGGCCCGTCCGGGGATGGGGAAGACCGCTCTTGCCTTGAATATCGCAGTTAACGCCTGTGAGACATCTGGTAAGCCTGTTGCCATTTTTTCCCTGGAAATGGTTGCAAATGAACTTTCTGCCCGTATTCTTTGTAGTAAGGCAAAAGTTGATTCTAAAAGAATGAAAACTAAGGACTTCTTGGATTCCGATATGAGAAATATTGGCCAAGCAGTAAAAGACCTTTCGCAGCTTCCTATTTTTATGAGTGACGCTGGTGAGGTTTCTCTTCTAGATATTCAAAGTCATTGTCGTAAGATTCAGTCACAACACGGGCTTGGTCTTGTGGTTATTGACTACCTCCAATTGATGAAATCTCACACTGGAAATCCTTCACGTGAACAGCAGATCTCTGAGATGTCTCGTGGACTTAAGGGGATGGCAAAAGAGATGGGATGTCCAGTAATGGTTCTCTCTCAGCTTAACCGTGGTGTTGAAACTCGTCCTAATAAGCGTCCTACGATGAGTGACCTTCGTGAATCTGGAGCGATTGAGCAGGATGCGGATGCGATCTTATTTATTTATCGTGATGAGTACTACAATCCTGATTCAAAAGATAAAGGTATTGCAGAAGTTATTGTTGGCAAAAACCGTGCTGGTGAGCCTGGAACTGAAAAGCTTACTTGGATGGGTCCATACTTCTTGTTTGGTAACCTCGCGTACGATGGCCCAATTGATACTGGAGAGTAATCACTCATTGACATCATTTTAAAATTCAGGATATCTTAAGGCGCGATCAATTGATCGCGCTAAATTTATTAGTTGAAAATAACGGAACAGGGTTAGATTCCCTGGCGGGCCCGCCGCTGTGTGTGGGGACGAAATTTCAAAGAGTCACTGTCATCAGATGGGAAGACTGAAAGAGTAGGATGAACCACGAGCCAGAAGACGATTTTCAAGGACATTCTTGGATACGCCGAGGTATGCGTATTTTTAAGTCTGCTAAACGAGTAGTGCATTCATGCACTTTCGTTTATTTACCAGCTATGGGCCCGTCAAAACTATACTTTTTATGGCCCAAAATGAATCGAAATTTGTATTGCCTATTAATCTTCTAACAGAAGGTCGATCTGCTATTGTTATTGGTGGAGGAAGGATTGCTTATAGAAAGGCCTACAATCTTGTGGCATCTGGTCTTAAGGTTACTGTTGTTGCAAGAGCATTTGGCCCATATGAGTGGGATTCAATTCTATGCGAGCGCATATTAGCAGACTACAGTACTGAGCATATTAATGGTGCTAATTTAGTTATTGCGGCCACCGACAACTCAATCTTGAATTTAGGAATACTCGACGATGCTAGAAAGGCCGGTGCCCTTTGTAACCTCGTTGACTCGGGGTGGAGTGAGGGGGACTTCATTACCCCCGCGGTTGTTCGTACTGGTGGTATCACCTTAGGAATTACTACTGGCGGAGTTGATTGTCGTAAGAGTAAGCGAATTAAGGAACACTTGCTAAGTAGTGTCTCCTCAATTGCGGAATCAAAAACTTTTTCTTTCTCTACACCCGTGGAAAACCAAACATTAATAGAACTTTTGCTCTGTCGATTGAATTGTATCAGTGATTACTCTGTGACCACATTTGGGAATACCATTCGAATTGATGGAACCGGTAATCTTAGTGATGACGATTTTAAGTTGTTTCATTTAGCAACTGGGGGAATCAATGAAATTAGCTACTAGAATTTGGCCAGTACGTTTTGTTGGCGCTGGTGTAGGACGTGCTGGGCTGTGTACATATGAAGGTGTTGAGTACTTACGAGAGTGTGAGGTATGCCTTTACGATTCGTTGTTAGATGAGGCCTTGCTTGATCATCTTCCGCCCGATGCGATCAAGATTTATGTGGGGAAGCGATGTAATGCTCATTCATTTCCTCAGAAAGAAATTTCAGAGAAAATTTGCCAATATGCTCTTCAGGGAAAAAAAGTTGTTCGACTCAAAGGTGGAGATCCAACTGTTTTTGGAAGGATCTCTGAAGAAATTGATGTTTTAAATCGATCTCACGTTCCGTTTACAATTACTCCTGCTGTTTCAAGTTATCAGTGTGCAGCAATTGATGCTGGCATCTTGTTGACAAAGAGAGGAGAGTCTCACGGTTTTACTGTTATGACCGCAAGAGATGATAAAGGAAAATTGACTTCTTTAGAGGGAGTTTCCTCCTTTCATTTTCCGATTGTTTTCTACATGGGAACAAAGATCGTTGATCAAATTTGCCACGAATTAAAGTCTTTGGGAATTGATGGAGATACATCGGTTCATATTGTTTATAACGCTGGAGGAGAGTCCACGACTGTAGAATCGGGCTCTATTGATAGCTACTTTTTTGGGTCATCACCCGTTAACCAAGAAAAAAGACCAGGAGTCATTATTATTGGGGCGTCGAAGAACTGTTCGATTACCCCTTTGGAGGAGAGATATGTTTAAGATACTTTTGTTACCTATTGTTTGTTTACTTTTATCATTTTCATCTTTTGCTCAGGGAAAGGATGCCATTTTAATCGCTGCTTTTGGAACAAGCTATAAAAGTGCTCTTGTTTCATACCAAAATATTGATCGAGTGATTAAAAAAGCATTTCCAGAAAAGGTTATTCGTTGGAGCTATACATCGGCCTTTATTCGCAAAAAATTGCAAAAGCAAGGTGAGACTTTCTTTTCTCCAGAAGATGTCCTTGAAAAATTATCTAGAGAGGGTTTCTCCTCTGTGGTTGTACAGCCCATTCATGTTATTCCTGGATATGAGTTTGAGGAAGTACAGAAAGCAGTCAGACAATATCAAGGTAAATTCAAATTACTTAAGATCGGACGACCTTTAATCGGAAATTATGATGATGCAGAGAAGGTTGCAACGATTGTCGCAAAATCTGTAGTGAGGGAAAAGGATGAAGACCTAATCCTTATGGGACATGGAACTCATCACTATGCAACTCTGCTCTATGTCGCTATGGATCGCCTTTTTAAGAAAAATGATCCCCGCATTCATATGGCGACGGTTGAGGGGCATCCAACATTTGACGAAGCAATCGAAGCAGTTAGTGGAAAGAAAAAAACGGCTCTTCTCCCTTTTATGATTGTCGCTGGAGATCATGCCAGAAACGATATGGGAGGGGATGATGAAGATTCTTGGAAGTCTATTCTAGGTAAAAAGGGGATCAAAGCAAGACCTATTTTTAAAGGACTTGCTGAGTACGATGAGATCGCTGGATTGTTTGTAACTCATATTTTAGAGGCCACTACATTATAGGAGATATTATGGGACATGGTGGTAATATTGCTCTAATGGCGAAAGAGGCCGGAGTATCGAAAGATGAGTTTATTGACTTCTCGGCCAATATTAATCCGTTGGGACCTCCTAGTTCGGTCTACTCATCTCTTGTGAGGGAAGGGGAGAGAATTATCCATTACCCTGAGATCTCTTACTCTGAACTTTTGGGAAAGCTCGCCATTTTTTTTGAGGAAAGCGCTGAACATATTACAGTGGGAAATGGCTCAAATGAGCTCCTTTTTGCTGTACTTTCAGTATTGAATCCAACTCGAGTCGTTTTACCTGTTCCATGCTATTACGACTACTTCTCTGCTGCGCGATCGATTGATGCAGATATCTCTACCGTTTTTCTAAAAAGGGAGGATGGGTTTGTTCTTGAGAAGTCTTTGCTCGCATCAAGTATCTGTGACGGGGATGTAATTATTATCGGAAGACCAAACAATCCTACAGGAAAGTCACCGTCAAAAGAATATATCTATCAATTACTAGACCGATTCCCTAAATCCTATTTTATTATTGATGAGGCATTTATCGACCTCACTCATCGCGATCGAAATAAGTTTGAACGCGATAATCTCATTCTTCTACGATCGCTGACTAAGAGTTTCGCTATTCCTGGAATTAGGCTTGGGGCCCTTATTGCATCTTCTGAAATTGTTAAAAAAATAAGAGAGAAAATTCCATCTTGGTCGGTTAACTGTATTGCACAAGGTATTGGTGAACGTCTATTTGAAGATGAAGACTATCTCGTTCGATCACGTGAACTTATTGACCTTGAGAGAGAGTATTTAGTGGCCGGGCTCAAGTCATATCCAACTCTTGAAATCTTTCCCGGTGACGCAAATTATATCTTAGTTCATATCACTAACGACTCAATGAGTGCGACTTTCTTGAAAGAGAAGTTACTACAAAGAGGTATTGGAATTAGAAGTTGTGAAGATTACATTGGGCTTGATGATTCTTTCTTTAGAATTGCGATCAAAACGAGAAATCACAATCAAAAGCTTTTAGGAGCAATGAGTGAAGTTCTTGTAAAAAGAAAAACTACCATTATTCGTAAGAAACCTTCTTTGATGTTTCAAGGAACTTGCTCCGATGCAGGAAAAAGTATTTTGACAACTGCATTTTGTCGCATTCTAAAACGTCATGGTATTTCGGTTGCCCCCTTTAAAGCGCAAAACATGTCTCTTAATTCATACGTTACTCATGATGGTCTAGAGATGGGAAGAGCGCAAGTGACCCAAGCATTTGCTGCTAAACTATCTCCCGATGTCAGAATGAATCCTGTGCTACTTAAGCCAAATAGTGATACTGGGTCTCAAGTTATTTTAAAGGGAAAATCCATCGGTAACAGAAATACCATCGGCTATATTGATTACAAAAAAATTGCTTTTGAAGCAGTCAAGGAAAGCTATGACTCTCTTTCAAGTGAATATGATGCCATTATCCTTGAAGGGGCCGGAAGTCCCGGTGAAATCAATTTAAAAAAACATGATATTGTTAATATGCGTATGGCACAGTATGCAAACTCCCCAGTACTTCTTGTCGGCGATATCGATAGAGGTGGTGTCTTCGCCTCTTTTATTGGAACTTATTGCACTTTGGAGACTTGGGAGAAGGAATTGCTTAAAGGTTTTGTGGTCAATAAGTTTAGAGGTGATCGGACTCTTTTAGGTGATGTTAATAAAATGATCCGAGACTACACCAATCGCGATATTTATGGGACTGTCGATTATCTCAAAGGATTGTTTATCCCAGATGAAGATTCCGTAAGCTTTAAAGGTAAAAATGAGTTCTCTTCAAATTGTGGAGAATTATCAGTTGGAGTTATTGATTTACCTCATATTTCCAATGCGACAGATATTGACCCCCTCATTATCGAGCCTGATGTAAATATGAGAAAGATTAGCTCGATCGGTTCATTGTCTCATTTAGATCTAGTTGTAATTCCTGGATCTAAAAATGTGATCGGTGATTTGAATTGGATTAAGTCTCAAGGGTTAGACTCTGAAATTCAATCATATGTAAGTGAAGGGGGGACCGTTGTTGGGATTTGTGGAGGATTGCAAATTTTAGGTAAGATGATTCGGGATCCTTATCAAATTGAAGGGACAGGGAATTCTCAAGAGGGGATTGGTATTCTCGACGGTGATACGACCCTAGAAGAGGTTAAGACAACGAGACTAGTTCGTGGAGTTGAAAGTGAATCCCGGTGTGATGTCAGCGGATACGAAATTCACCATGGAGATACTTCTTTTGCCAACACTGATATTTGGATTTCTCGAAGTGATGGTGCAATACTCGGGGTTAAGTCGCAGTCTCTAAACGTATATGCAACATATCTGCATGGCGTTTTTGATTCCGACTCTTTTAGGAGAAAATTTTTAAACGAAATACGCGTAAATAAGTTCCTACCAGTGATTGATGAACTGACTCCTTACGATATTGAAAAATCAATTGAGCGACTTGCTGATCATGTTGAGGAGCAGTTTGATATGAATGCAATTTACAAAATGATGGGGCTTTAATGAGTTTTTGGTCAATCTTTTCCATCGCATTTATTCTTGACCTTTTAATTGGGGATCCTCGTTGGCTTGTTCATCCTGTTACTATTATCGCTAAGTTTGCTCTTTCTCTTGAGACTATATCTCGCAGAATATTTAATAATGAGTATGTTGCTGGCCTTTTTACAGCAGTAATTACTATCGCTGGAACACTATTAGTCAATTGGGTAATATTGATATTCCTTTATGAGCTAAATCCGATTCTACATGTTTTATACTCTATCTTCTTAATCTATACTTCAATTGCAGTAAGGGGGCTTGCTCAACACGCGCATGATATTGTTGTCGCTCTTGAGAGTAATGACCTCAATCTTGCTAGAGAAAGAGTTTCAATGATTGTAGGACGCGATACCGATAGGCTCGAGAAAGGAGAAGTTGTACGTGCCACGCTTGAATCGGTAGGGGAGAATATGGTGGATGGAATTCTTGCACCAATCTTTTTTATCATTTGTTTTGGCCCTTTAGGCGGAATTACTTATAAGGCGATAAGCACGCTTGATTCAACTTTTGGTTATAAGAATGACCGCTATATAAAGTTTGGATTTTTCTCTGCAAAGTTCGATGATATTGCGGCCTATATCCCTGCAAGACTTTGCGTTTTTCTTTGTTCAATTGTTGCTCCATTTTTTAGAGTTTCCCCTCTCAAGGTTATTAGGCTTGCTTGGCGAGATGGCAGAAAGCATGAGAGTCCTAATTCTGCCTATGGAGAAGTATGTCTTGCTACGTTATTGAAAGGAACTCTTGGTGGAACTGCTAGCTATAAAGGAATTGAATCATCTCGCCCCGTCTTAGGTGATGGCAGTTCTCTCTCTGTAGAAAAAAATATTACTCAGGCCATTTACGCCTTACTCTTTAGTTCAACTGTATTTGCTCTACTCTTACTAGTAATTAGGGAGGTAGTACTGTGAGTTCAATTATTAGCTCCTTCATCATCGCTGGTACAGGAAGTGGGGTGGGTAAAACTACTATTTCTCTTGCCTTGGGACGAGCCTTAAAGAGACGTGGCCTTAAGGTTCGCCCATTTAAAGTTGGACCTGACTATATTGATCCTCGATTTCTTAAGCGCGCAACAGGATGTGACTGTTATAACCTAGACACTTGGATGACCTCTGAATCATATATTTCAAACTTATACACGGATAAATTATCTGGTCACGATGTCGCAATGGTTGAAGGGGTTATGGGATTGTTTGATGGTGCTCGTGTTACATCATCTTACGGATCTACCGCCCATGTTTCTAAAGTTCTCCATTCGCCTGTCATTCTTGTTGTTCACGCAAAGGGCGCTGCACGAAGTATTTGCGCTATGGTGAAGGGATTTTGTGAGTTTGAGCCTGATTTAAACGTTGTTGGGGTTATTGCTAACTATGTCGGAAGCGCTAGACATGGAGAAATGATTAAAGAAGCTCTTTTTCACGCCGGTCTCCCTCCATTAGTCGGAGCGGTTTGTAACGGTTCACTTCCAACCTTTGGAGAGAGGCATTTAGGACTTGTTGGGGCCGATGAGTACCGTGAGTTTGATTTAATTGCTGACATAGCTTCAGAAGTAATTGAAGATTGTGTTGATATTGACGAAATTCTTAAAATGACTGAACAACAAGTTGACTGTGTGAATGATAACTGTGTTTATCCTTCAGAATGTACTATTGGCATTGCGCACGATCAGGCCTTTTCCTTTTACTATCCAGACAATATCGAGTCCTTTAAACGCAATGGAATCCGTCCTGTATTTTTCTCTCCATTAAATGATCAAGTGGTTCCTTCTGTTGATGCTCTCTACTTTCCTGGAGGATACCCTGAGCTTTACTCGAACGAGTTGTCCAGTAATAAAACAATGCTTGAGTCTGTAAGACGATTTTCCAAAAGTGGAAAAGTTATCTACGGAGAGTGTGGAGGTCTTTTGTACTTGGGGCGTGAGATAAATGGCCATGAGCTTGTAGCTCTTTTTAATTCAAAAAGCTCAATGAATCAAAAACTAAAAAGGCTTGGGTACTGTTCTCTCCGTCCAGATGGCATAATTCCTTGGGGAAATGTGACTTTGCGAGGACATATGTTTCACTACTCATCTTTAGAAACAGGTGATGACGTTAAGAAACCTTTTTTTATCGAGCGAAAAGGTAAGGTTACTCAAGAGGGAGTACGCGTTAATAATAGCTTTGCCAGTTACTTTCATGGACATTGGGCAAGCAACGATGAGGCAATCATCAATTTTAAAAATTTCATCATAAGCAATAGGGATTAGATATGGTTAAAAGTTGGTCACATCCATTAATGGAAGGATTACCGGTATTGGGGATAGAGATCGAGAAGCTAAGTCACAAGATGATTGAAGATATTATTGGTAATCATGAACTCCCTGATGCTGAATTTGCAGTCATTCGTCGCATGATTCATGCCTGTGGCGATCCATCGATCTTTGATTCATTTCGAGTACACCCTGATGCCATAACTAGAGGGATTGCTGCCATTAGAAGCGGTAAAACAATTTACTGTGATGTGAATATGTTAAAAGCTGGAATCACTAGAGTCGACAATCAAGTGGTTTGTGGAATAAAGGATGCCGATGTTATAGCTTATTCCAAAGAGCACGGTACAACTCGCGCGTGGGCCCAGATTCAGCTACTAGAAGAAAAACTTCACGGTTCTATTGTCTGTATTGGCAATGCCCCAACGGCCATTTGGTCTCTTCTAAAATTATATGACGAAAAAGGAATTTGTCCCGCACTCGTTATCGGTACACCAGTCGGTTTTGTTGGAGCATCTGAATCAAAGCAGGCTTTGTATGAAAGTTCTCTTCCTTATGTCACTTGTCTTGGTAATAAAGGAGGAAGTTCAATCGCTGCTTCTGCAATGAATGCTATCTGTATTTTGGCAAAAGAGGGGATAGAGTGATTCGTAAAGTTGTTATCCTTATTCTTTTTTCTATGATTTGTTTTAGTGTTGCCTCCCCCACATATGCTGGAATGAAAAAAAGTCATACTGGGTGGAGCGCAGTGAAGAGTGAATATATTCCTTATTATAAAGAAAAAAAAAGTGATGTGGGGTTTTGGGTTCGAAAGGGCGTCTCACTTTTGGAGCTGTATCTCTTGCTTTCACTCTCAACTATTATTGCCGTCTTACTCGAAGTCACCGGTGTTGTTCGCTTCCTTGGAGTTGTTTTAGGTCCACTGGTTCGAATTGGACGTTTGAATGGGCACTCTATTGTCGCTTTTTTCAGCTCGTTTCGAAATGGATCAATAGGAAATGGAATTCTAAGAACCGCCTACGATAATAATCAAATTAATAAAAGACAGCTTTATACCTCTGTGCTCATTGTATCCTCTATTGCAACCCTAGGTCATCTTCCTTCATATATTCTTGCCATTGGCGCCGTATGTGGGAAAGCGGCACTGTTGGCCGTCACTCTGGTTCGAGTTGGTGCTGTTCTCGTTCAAATTGTTTTCGTTTCAATTGTTTCAGGCCTTGTTATTGCTCCATTAAAAGGTGAATTAGAGATTAGATCTATAGGCCCTACCGTTGAATCTCCTCATGAGGTAAAGGGGGGGCTTATGGGCAAAGTCATTAAGCGAAGTTTAAAAACTATCAAGCGGTTGATTCTTTATCTTGGAATAGCTTATTTGATCGTATCGCTTTTAGAGTTTTACGGTGTATTTGATTTGTTGTTTACGTGGATGAACCAGTATATCGACCTCTCCTTTTTGCCAAGTGAAGCTAGTGTTATTATTCCTGCCCAATTTGTCAGCATTCATTCTGGGCTTGCCACGGTTGCCAATTTTATTGCTGACGGCTCTATCTCTCCAAAAGTAGCGGTAACAATATTGCTTATTGGATCGATGATTTCAGCTCCAATTAGAACACTCAAACGAATTATGCCTACCTATGTCGGACTGTTGGGGGCGAGGAGTGGCCTTATTCTTGGAGTCAGTGCTCAACTATTACGAATGTTTTTTCTTTTTCTTTCAATCATATGTATGTGGATTATTTGGTAGGTGCTTATGAATAAATTTAATCAAAGTGTTGCAAAAAAAGGTCATTTTTACTCAATTGGTGTGGGACCAGGATGCTCCGAGTTGATAACAGTCAAGGCCATGCGTTTAATTGAGTCTGCCGATGTTATTATTGCTCCACGGAGCTCAATTTCAAAAGAGAGCATCGCGCTTAAAGTAGTTCGGCCCTATCTTCGTGAAGGTCAACATATTTATGAGCATATTTACTCCATGAGTAAAAATGAGGAACAGACATTAGAGAATTGGAGTGAGGTCGCTCATCTTTCTAAAAAATGGATTGAGGATAACCTATCTGTTGTGCATATCACAATTGGTGATCCATTAATTTATAGCACTGCTCATTATTTGATTGATCGACTTAAAGAATTTATTGGTGACGAGAAAATTAGCTTTATCCCCGGAATCAGTGCTTTTCAAACCATTGCATCAAAGTTTGGACGTTCTTTGGTTATTCAAGAGGGGCGTTTTACTTTGATGACCGGAAGTGACGTTAATCGAGTGAAAGATGCTCTTTCACATTGTGAAACACTTGTTCTTTATAAATGTGGAAAGCATCTAAATGCTTTAACCGATCTCATTGAGAGTAAAGGATTGCTTGATAGGACAAAACTTGTCTGTTACGCCGATCAAGATGAGAAAGAAGTAATTGTGCATGATCTTAGAGAAGTTCGTAAGATTCACCCCGGATATATGGCAACGATCATTATTTATCGTGGAGAAGCGCATTGGAACTAAGAGTTGGATATACTACTGGGGCCTGCGCAACTGCTGCAACAAAGGCCGCGGCCATCTATATGCTAGAAGGTTACTTGCCTGAAGAGGTTTCTATTCAATTACCAAATCGTGATGTTGTTACTTTTTCTATTTGCCATGGAGAAGTTTTAGGGGATCAGTATATTGCAACTGTTATTAAGGATGCTGGTGATGACCCCGATGTTACTAATGGAATGGAAATTAGCTCATGTATCTGTCGATCTCATCATCGTGGCGTTATCTTTCGCGCGGGCGATGGGGTGGGCGTCATCACAAAACCAGGGCTTCAATTAGAGGTTGGTGAAGCTGCTATCAATCCAGTGCCTCGTAATATGATTTGTAATGAACTTTTTAAGCTTGGGCTAAGAGATGTTGAAGTAGAAATTTCAGCTAAAGATGGTGTTCTTATCGCGGCAAAAACCTTTAATCCAAGACTTGGTATTGAAGGTGGGATTTCAATTATTGGTACGACAGGAGTCGTTCGCCCCTATAATCGGGATGCTGTTCAAAAAACAATTGAGCTCAATATCAATGTTGTTGAAGCATCGAAAACCAAAACGGTAGTGCTTGTGCCCGGCAATCTTGGTTCCAAAGCTGCGATCAAGCTTGGGATTGGTCCTAATGATATTGTTGAAGTTGGAAATGAATGGGAAACCGCGATTAACAAATGTCGTAATTGCCATTTTGATTGCCTCTCAATTGTTGGGCACCCCGGAAAAATTGCAAAGTTTATTAACCGTGAGTTTTATACTCGCTCAAGAGATAGTGCACCTGCAACAGAAGTTGTCACAAAAGTTTCTAAAGATATGGGAATTTGTGTGACTCAAAGTAATACCGTGGAAGGAATATTTATGGAACTGAATCCAAAGGAGAGAAAGGCCCTCGGGGATAAAGTAGCGAAGTTATCCCTAAACGCTGCAAAGGATTATTTTAAATTGGAACAGTCGATGAAAGTAATTCTGACATCCATGCAGGGGGAAGTATTGGGAGAGGCGCATGTCTAGATTAACTGTTGTGGGATGTGGACCAGGCGGAACATCACTTATAACTTCGGAAGCAAAGATTGCAATCGAAAACTCTCGAGTTGTGATGGGGACAAAGAGGTTAGTTGAATCATTTGTTTCAAAGAATATTAGCACCATTGCAACCTCCGCCTATTCTAGTGAAGCAATTGGCCAAATTTCTAATGAACTCGGTCATGGCGACGTTACCTTGCTTGTTACAGGGAACTCTACGCTTTATGGTCTGGGAAACCATCTTGGAATTCTTGGTGAAGCGCACTCTATCTCATTTCTCCCAGGAATTAGCTCTACTGATTTTGCTTATGCTCGCCTTGGCATCAATTCATCAAATTCAACTGTTGTGAGTGTACATGGGCAAGACCCAAAACTTACTGCTGATCAACTTCTTATGTTTGAAACATTTGCTGTTTTATGCGGAGTAGATGAGGGGAAAGATTATATCTTCCACCTCTTCAATAAACTTAAGTGTGAATACCGCATTTATTATCTAAAAGACTTATCTCTTAAGGATGAACTCGTTATTGAGGTTGATGAGACTAATATCGAGTCGCTTTCTCTAAAGGGAAGAGTTTTATTTGTATTTACAAAAAGTGAGAGAATACTATGACCGTTTCATTTGTAGGAGCAGGACCAGGTGATCCTGAACTATTAACACTTAAGGCCCATCGTTTACTTTCTGAGTGTGATTGCTGCATCTGGGCGGGTTCCCTCGTTAATCCAAAACTTTTAGAGTTTTTACCTGAGGGGGCGCAAGTTTTTGATTCTGCAAGTATGAACTTAGATGAAACAACTTCTGCCATTGCTGAGTCTTACGCGTTGGGTAAGAAAGTTGTTCGGCTTCATACTGGGGATCCATCTATATATGGAGCTATTGCTGAACAGATGAGAAGACTCGATCGTCTTGAAATTCCATATCAAGTCATTCCTGGGGTGAGTAGCTTTCAGGCCACTGCTGCCAGTTTAAAGATGGAGCTGACACTCCCCGAAGTAAGCCAATCTATCATTTTGTCGAGAGTCGAGGGGAGAACTCCTGTTCCTGATTATCAAAGACTCGAAGTTTTGGCCCAGTCGAGATCAACTCTTTGTCTTTTTCTTTCTGTTTCAAAGGTTGAAGAAATTGTTAAAAGACTTATTCCTTTTTATGGAGAGGATTGTCCTGCCGCGTGTATCTTTAAAGCATCATGGCCTGAAGAGCGTTCAGCAAAAGGTTCACTAAAAGATTTAGTTAGTCTTGTTGAATCCATTGGCGCCACTAAGACCACAATGATCATAATTGGAGATGCTGTAGGAGGGGAAGTAAAAGTTGAGTCAAAGCTATATGACAAATCATTTACTCATGAATTTAGGAGTGGTTCTGATGAATAAAGAGTTTCCGGTCCTAGAGGGCAAAATTGCCGCAATTCTACTCGGAGACGATGGCCTTCCTGTTTTGGATAGACTGTACAAGAGTTTGGAAAACGTAGATCTATTTGTTCACGATTGTGTTAATACGGATCTGCCTTCGACTAGATTTTCAAAGGTTGCAGTCTTAAGTAGAGAGATCTTTAATCTGTATCGAGGCATTATTTATATCATGCCAACTGGGGTAGTAACCCGATCAGTGTCTTCCTTAGTCGAACATAAATTAAAGGATCCTGCGATTGTTGTTATTGATGTTTTTGCTCGTTGGGCAATTAGCTTCTTATCTGGGCATGAGCGCGGTGCCAACCGCCTCGCCGAGCAAGTTGGATGGATTACTGGGGCCGAGCCAATTGTCACAACCACAACAGATGCCAGAAAAGACCTTATTGTTGGAATTGGATGCCGTAGGGGGACTCCAAAAGAAACCATTATTGACGCTGTGGAATCTGTTTTTGAGGAGCATTCTCTTGATCCTAAAAGAGTAAGGGTAATCTCTAGTATCAATCTTAAGTGTGACGAACGCGGTATTCATGGTGCTGCAGAATACTTTGAATGTGGCCTTCGATTTATTCAATCTGAAGAGCTATTGAAATATTCAAACAACATTGAGAAGTCAAATTTTGTTATGGAAAAAGTGGGGGTTCCCGCTGTCTGTGCTCCAGCTGCAATGCTGGGGGGGAGTAAGACATGTCTAATTGTGAACAAGCAAATTGTAAAGAGTGTAACCGTGGCAGTGGCAAGGGAAAACTGTACGCTGTAGGAATTGGACCCGGGGGCATTGAACACCGAACAAAGGCCTGTACCGATGCGATTTTAGATTCTGATATTATTGTTGGTTATACCACTTATATCAATCTCATATCCGATCTCATTGGAGATCAGATAATCGTAAAAAATGGGATGAGAGAGGAAGTCGAACGAGTTAAAGAAGCTGTTCGCCTTGCTTCTGAAGGGCACACTGTTTCTCTTATTTCATCTGGTGATGCAGGGGTATATGGAATGGCCGGTTTGGCGATCGAAATCGCAGGGGGGAATCGACCATTTGAGATTAAAACTATTCCAGGAGTGACCGCTGCAAATTGCGCTGCATCTGCCCTTGGTGCGCCTCTTATGCTTGATTACGCAGTTGTCAGCTTAAGTGACCTCCTTGTTCCTTGGGAACAGATTGAGAAAAGGCTCAATGCTCTCGCTCAAGCTGATATGGTGGTGGCCCTTTATAATCCTCGCAGTAAAAAAAGAGTTGAGCACCTTAATAAGGCCGTCTCAATTTTTAAAAAGTATCGTAGTGAAGATGCCTTTGTTGGTGTCGTCACGAATGCAGGCTGCACTGAACAAACGACAAATATTGTTACTCTCAATACCATTAATCAGGTTGAAGTTGGAATGCGCTCATTGGTTATACTCGGTAATGATCAGACATCTGTTATTGATGGGCTTATGATTCAACCACGGGGGTATGCATTTTGATTTTAGTTTTAGGTGGCACAATTGATGCTGTTCCCATTTGTAATCATCTTATTGACCTTAAGTGTGAGGTCTTATTATCAAACCTCACTAAAGATTTAAATCTAGGTCAACTTAATTCCAGAGTAGAAGTTAGATCTGGGGCATTAGATGACCATCTTCTTAAAGACTTAATCATCAGCAAAAAGATTAAGACAATTATTGATGCGACTCACCCTTATGCTGAGAAGATCAAAGAGCTTGTATTTCAGGTAACATGTGAACTAGATATTTCACTTATCCGATTTGAAAGAGGAAAGACTGATTTTTCGGGGTATGACATCCATTTTGCTCCTACACATGAGGTCGCCTCTGAGATGGCTTCATTATTTGGAGGAACCGCCTTTCTTTCAATTGGAAGCCGCAATTTGGTTTTTTATAATAAGATCTCTGTCGTCGCGAGAATTCTCGACAGCGAGAAAAGTATTCTCGATGCTCTCCATGCTGGCATTTCCCGGTCTGCGCTTCTTCCCCTTCGAGGACCTTTTTCAATTGAGCAAAATGTTGAACAGTTTAAAGAGTTTCATATTAGCGTTCTTGTCACTAAAGATAGCGGAGAGAAGGGTAATATCTATGAAAAGCTTGAGGCGGCTAAATCGCTAGGAATTCCAACCGTGGTTATACAGAGACCTCAATGTCTCCCTTATAAACAAGTTATTTATCATTACAATCAACTGAGTGAGGTCATTCAATGAAAGCTGCAAAAACAAATCTATTGCAGATATTTACTGGCGATGGAAAGGGAAAAACAACTGCGGCCATTGGACAGGTCATTCGCGCATTAGGACACAATCAAAGAGTGTGTTTCATTCAGTGTATTAAAAGTGGCAGTTACGGAGAGCATATTCTTTTTAATGAATTATCTCATCGGATTCATTTTCATCAGTTTGGCGCGGGCTTTACTCATAAGGGCGACCGTGAGACTCATATCGACCAAGCGCAAAAGGCCTTCTCATTTATCTCAGAGGTTTTAAAAAAAGGTGAATACGACCTAGTTGTTCTTGATGAGTTCACCTATCCTCTAAAATATCAATACCTAAACTTAAGCGATGTTATTGATGTTCTTAATGAGGGAAAGACTAAGCAGAATATTATTATTACTGGGCGAGATGCTCTCGTCGAACTGCGAGAGATTGCAGATATGGTTAGTGTTATTACCCCTGAAAAACATCACTATCAAAGTGGTGTCGTTGCTCAAGAGGGAGTTGAATTTTGAATAATCTATTGGCCGCATTGCAATTTATGTCAATCATTCCTATTCGTAAGAATTTTGAAGAGGATAACATAGGAAAGTCTCTAATTTTCTTTCCCATTGTTGGTCTCATTATTGGTGGCATCTCTGCGGGAGTTCTTTACTTATTTCACCTAGTCTGTGAAGATCCTATTATTCTCTCCTTTTTCGCCGTATCTCTTTTAGGGATCTTTTCCGGTGGACTACACTTAGATGGCGTTTCTGATTCTGCAGATGGTTTGATGAGTGCCAGAACGCCAGAGCGGATGCTTGAAATAATGAGAGATAGCCGAATTGGTGCGATGGGAGTTCTTGCATTGCTATTTGTGTTAGGTCTAAAGTTTGTTTCATTTCGGGCCATGCCTTTTGATACTTTATTAAGATCATTAATTGTAATTCCTGTCTTATCCCGTTCATTTATCTCATTTAGCTTTTCACTTTTCCCATATGCTCGTTCCCAAGGGATGGCCAGTTTGTTTATAAAATATAATGGGGTCTTAACGCTTCTGTGTGCCGCAACTATTTCAGTTCTTGCCCTTGTTCTCGCATTTGGCATTCATTCATATTTAGTTTTGATAACAGCAGCGATTGTCTTTGTCGCATTTCAATTGTTTCTCATTAAAAAGATTGGAGGGATAACCGGCGATACTACGGGGGCGACGGTCGAACTTGTTGAAGCATTTTGTTTTCTTACTATCGCGGTGGCCAGTTTATGAAACTAGGAAGGCGATTCGGTTTCCCTTTTAGGGTAGGGACAACATCTTATATCAGGCCTGCGGATATTCTTACTAATGTGCAGTATCTTGCGCCTTTAGTTGATGATA
Source organism: Bacteriovoracaceae bacterium (assembly GCA_965140515.1). Lineage (GTDB taxonomy): Bacteria > Bdellovibrionota > Bacteriovoracia > Bacteriovoracales > Bacteriovoracaceae > JAGLCH01. Next base: position 1,580,737 of record OZ223251.1, read on the forward strand.
TTGAGCTGCTATGCTTTGAGTCGGATCAAATTTCACCATATATTTCAATTGATGATGTTCATGAACTCCGATCTATCGCTCTTGATAATAACCTCAGTTATACCATTCACCTTCCGGTTGATTTAGATTTTCGAGAAAAACGAGAATCTGAACGAATCCATGATATTGATAAAGTTAAAAGGTGCATTGATCATTTTTTACCTCTTAACCCTTTCGCTTTTAACCTTCACCTAAATGAAATCAGAAATAATGAAGATTTGGGATTTACTCTTTGTGCTTTAGGAGAGCTCTCTCGCTTCACTGATCCTCAATATCTTTGTGTTGAGAACACTGACTTTGATCTTACTCCTTGTCTTTCTCAACTCGATTCTATGGGGCTTTCTCGATGCTGTGATATCGGTCATTTTAAGTTACGGGGAAAAGAATATTTTGAGCAATTAAAGCGGGCACGAGTTGTTCACCTTCACGGCGTTGAAGGGGAGAAAGATCATCGATCATTATATTATTTAGAAAGAGATGAACTCAAATCAATTATTCAATTATTAAAGAATAGAAATCAAGAATTGGTAATGACTCTTGAGGTTTTTAGCGAAAATAAGTTCCGAGAATCATTGCAGCTATTGGAGGAGATATATGGGGAATAATTTACATTTCATCACTGGTGGTTCGAGAAGTGGGAAAAGTTCTTATGCATTAAAACTGTCTCAAAATTATTCCAAAAAATGTTTCATTGCAACAGCAGAGGCATTTGATGGAGAGATGTCTGATCGAATTTTAAAACATCAGGCCGAGCGGGATGATTCCTATATTACTATTGAGGAGCCTATTAATTTGGCAGATGCCATTTTAAAAGCAGATCAACTAGCAGATATGATTATTATTGATTGTCTAACTGTTTGGGTTGGAAACCTGATGCATCACTATGAGAAAGAGTATCCAAGCTATTCACAAATTGATTCCTTTTTAGATGTCCTACCGATGATAGAGGGGGAAGTCCTCATCGTTTCAAATGAATTAGGAATGGGACTCATTCCATCAACTTCAATGGGAAGGCGTTTTAGAGATCTTGCAGGATTTTTAAATCAAAAAGTCGCTAAAATTTGTGATCGAGCGACATTTGTTGTCAGTGGGATTCCAATGAGTTTAAAAGGAGAAGTAGATGAGAACTTTTAATATTTCTTCTGTGTCTAGAGATATAGAGAAAGAGCTTCAACATAAAATTGATACTAGAACCAAGCCTGTTGGTTCTTTAGGAAAGCTCGAATCAACTGTCAAAAAAATTGGCCTAGTTCAAAACACTCTTACTCCAAGTCTCAATCTTCCTCATCATATTCTTTTTGCTGGTGATCACGGAATAGTCGCGATGGGTGTCAGCCCCGACAAGATGGAGGTCACAAGACAAATGGTGTTCAACTTTCTTCAAGGAGGCGCTGGGATCAATGTTTTTTGCAACCAACATCAAATTGAGATGCTCTTAGTCGATAGTGGGGTTAATTACGACTTTGGATCGGTTGAAGGAATTATTGATCTCAAAGTCGGAATGGGAACAAAAAACTATTACTATGAACCAGCAATGAGTCGTGATGAGCTTCGAATGTGTTTTGAACGAGCTGCTTCCGTTGTCGATATAGTCTTTGAAAAAGGGTCTAACATTATTGGTTTTGGAGAAATGGGGATTACCAATACTTCTTCCTCTTCTTTAATTATGAGTGCTCTTTGTAATATTGATCTTAAAGATTGTGTTGGGATTGGGGCAGGACATACCAGAGAAGGGGTAGAGTATAAGTATAAGATTCTTTCTGAGGTTCAAAATAAATTCAAAGAGATCAAAGCGCCACTCGAGGTTTTGAGGCATTTTGGCGGATTTGAAGTTGCTATGATGACAGGAGCAATGCTAAGAGCTGCAGAACGTGGTATGACTATTATGGTAGATGGCTTTATCTCTACAGCTAGTTTTATTGTTGCACATGCGCTTTATCCACAAATTCTTGATTACGCAATATTTTGCCACCTTTCAAAGGAAGGAGGACACCGTTTGATGTTAGATTTCTTAAAAGTAGATGCTCTCTTGGATCTCGATCTAAGACTTGGAGAGGGAACGGCAGTTGCCCTTGCGTATCCACTAATACAGAGTTCGGTTAATTTTCTTAACCAAATGGCCTCTTTTGATGGGGCCAATGTTAGGTTGCCTGACAATTTGAGACAAATCTAACATTTATTGTTTAGCTGCGTTAACCGTCTGAAATATTAGTTTTAGTTAAATCTATTTTATCTAATTTTAGATACTTATCTACTATTGTCTTTTTATTCGATGATCATTATCTAAAAATTTCTTACATTTCTTACATTTGTGATGCAATTGGTTGACAGGAAATTTTCTCACTGGATATGCTTTCTTCACCCCAAAATTAAAGGTGGTTTCCCCAACGGAAGGGGATCTCTCAACGGACGGAAGAGAAAAAGATAGGAGTGTCTATGACTATTTTAAACATTGCCGCACGGACAAATCGGACACAAGGATGTGAAGAGCAGGTAGAGATCAGTACACTGGCAGAAAAAACTGGTTTCCCCGCAGAATTTATCAAGGAAGAGTTGCTTTTAACTGAAGATTCTTTAGACATCTCGAAGCTTAGGGAGCTTATGCTGGATTATCTTCAGACTACAATGGCCTAGAACTTTGCTAGTAATGCTAACTTCTCGGTTGTAAAAAGGCCCACAGGAAACTGTGGGCCTTTTCATTTTTAGCGATGTATAGTTTTTTCATGAAAAAATCTCTGATTATCCTATTAACACTGACTCTTTGCTCCTCTGCGTTTGCTAAAATGACCAAGCGACAATTCATTCGTGTCCTTGAATCTGTTGAGAAGGTTTATGCTCCAATTGTGAAAGAGCAAGGGGGACATCTTATTCTTCAACAGGGGTATGACTTCAATACGGTCAATGCTCTTGCCAAGAGAGATGGTGATGATTGGATTATCGCTTTCTATGGAGGTCTGGGAAAGCACAATCTAATGACTGAAGATGGTCTGCGCCTAATTGTCTGTCATGAGTTAGGACATCACCTAGGTGGTTATCCTTATAAGCTCTATGATGACGGATCGGAGAGATGGGCCGCAGTTGAAGGACAGGCCGATTACTTTGCCACAAATGAATGTCTGAAGAATGTCTTTAATGACTCTGAACGCAACGAAATGGCCGTTAGCAAGTTTCCTCCAAGTATCAAAAAGCAAGTAAATGAGGTATGCGACGACAATCTCTGCAAGAGAATCGCAGCGGCATCGCTTTCTGTTATTTCTGTTTTTAACTCAATTCGCCCCGAGCAAATTAAATTTTCTTTTAATACACCTGACCCATATATTGCCGAAGAGATCAATCGAGAGCATCCTTCATTGCAATGCCGGCTAGATACAATGTTGGCCGGAATTTTGGATGGACCTCGTCCAAGGTGTTGGTTCCCATAGTCTAATGAAAGAATTTGGAAACTATCCAGTCGATCAATACCTAGAAGCGATATCTAATTCGCTAAACGAATCAAATGCTGTCGTTTTAAGCGCTGAACCTGGGGCCGGTAAAACCACTCGTGTTCCCATTTATCTAAAAGATAAGGTCGAAGGTCTTATCCTTGTCTTAGAACCGCGCAGACTGGCAGCAAAGCTCTCTGCTGACCGCTGTAGTTATTTCTTAGATGAAGAAGTTGGAGAAAGCGTCGGATTCCAGATTCGACACGAGAAAAAACTTTCACCAGATACCCGCGTTCTTTTTATTACTGAGGGACTTTTCGTAAGGTTGCTTCAAAGTAATCCCTTTCTTGAGGGGATTGGGGCCGTGATTTTAGATGAGTTTCATGAGAGAAATATTCATACAGATATTGCTTTAGGGCTAGTTCAGCAGCTTATGAAAAGTAAGAGGCCTGATTTAAAGCTACTAGTAATGTCGGCCACAATGGATTGTGAGAGTATTTCTAGCTACCTAGGTAATTGTCCTATCTTTGATATTGAGGGGAGAGTCTATCCTCTTACTATTGAGTACCGAGAATTTACCAATCTTCAGTATCAAACTGATCGGATTGTTGCGGGCATTACTGATATGATTGATGATCAGAGGTGCACCGGAAATGTTTTAGTTTTTCTTACCGGTATTGGTGAGATTCGACAGGTTGCCTCCCAATTAAAGGCAAAAGGAATTGATCAGAAGATAGAGATCATTCCATTGTCGGCTGATCTTCCTCCTGAAAAACAACGGCAGGCCTTTGTGGGAGATAATAGAAAGATTATTCTCTCTACAAATGTTGCTGAAACCTCTTTGACTATTCCCAATGTGACTGGAGTCGTTGACTCTGGATACGCAAAAGTCGCTGGTGTCGCACCTTGGAGTGGGATGCCTACACTTGAGGTTATGCGGGTTAGTCGCGCGTCAGCTGAACAGAGGGCCGGACGTGCGGGGAGAACCTCTCCTGGCCTAGTCTTTCGTATCTATTCTAAAGGTGATTACGTCACACGGAGTGAATTTACAGCTCCTGAAATTGAATGTGTTGATCTCTCCCATATGGTACTGGACCTCCTTTCTTTAGATCTTTCTCTTGAGAATTTTCCTTGGTTTGAAAGGCCACTTGATGAGCATTTGAATAGTGCTATCAAACTTTTAATTTATTTAGAGGCGATTGATTCAAAGGGCGCATTAACTGACTTTGGAAGGGAGCTTGCCACCATACCAATGCATCCACGCCATGGGACACTGATACTTGCAGGTCGAGAATTGGGGATTTTGGAAGATGCCGCATTGGCCGCTTGCATGATCAGCGAGGGGATGGTTTCTAAGCTTAAATGCGATAATAATGAATACTCCTGTGATTTATCTTATCAGATTGATCTGCTTCGAGAGGCGCTTACAAATAGTAAAAGCTATGCACACCATCTGCTCGATAGAAAGCGAGTTGATCGTGTTCTAAGACTCTACGATTCGTTTTCTCTTGTTACAACGAAGTCAAAAAAACTGGGAGCTGATAAGGCCGACTCAGCTCTTCTTTCACAGGCATTGTTGCGCGCCTATCCCGATCGTATTGCTGTTAAAAGGAAGCTTGAAGGTAAGAAAACAAGGGTCGTTCTCTACAACTTTTGCATGGGGAAGGGGGGATCTCTTTGGGAAGGTTCTGCTTTATCTCATCATTATCCTGATTACTTCATCGCCATTGACGCTATGGAGAGACTTAAAGGTAACGCCGCAAAAGGAATTACTGTCCGCTACGGAAGTCGCATCACTTTAGATCAACTGAAAGAAGATCCTGCAGGTTTGATTTCAACAGAAGTCAAAAGCGAACTCAATGAGAAACGCGGTACCATGAGGTTTTTTAGTGAAATTACCTATGGGAAGCTCGTTATTGAAAGAAAGAAAGGGGCAGAATCCTCTGTGGGAGAAGATGTGTCTCTTTTTGAGATGCTTAAAAGCACATGGCCATATCCCTTTAATGATCTGAGTGATCTCGATAACTATCACGCTAGACTTAATGCTATCGAAAGTGCTGGAATAGAGCATAGCTTTCCTCGATTCGAGGGGGAGATGCTAGATCTTTTCATCGAAGAGTTGGCAATAGATATTGAAAGTTTATCAGTTCTTACTGAGAAGACTTTAACTGAGCATATTGAAAGTCAGTTGAGCTCTGCTGAGCTGATACATTTGAATTATTTAGCACCAAAAGAGTTAAAGGCATCAAATGGAAAAGTTTTTAGAGTTAATTATTCTTTAGATAAGGACCCATGGGTTTCTTCTCTGGTGCAACACTTTTATGGAATTGAGGATTTTCCCAAGATTTGCGATGAAAAAGTCGCCCTTCATTTAGTTTTATTGGCACCAAATCAAAGACCGGCCCAAATCACTTCGGATTTGAGGTCTTTCTGGATGGGAAGTTATACCGAGGTTTCAAAGGAGCTATCCCGTCGCTATCCTAAACATTATTGGCCAGAGTATCCTTCTGCCTCTTCACCTTTAATTTTGAAGAAAATGGCCCGTGACAAGTGATACTCTCTATCTCACGATAGATTCATGAATTTTGCCCAAATGATTCTTTTTTGATATTTTAGAGTTCTAAAAATAACAAAAACAAACAGATATGAGGTTTTAAATGAAACTGACACTAAATGGAAAAGTAAAAAACAGCGACATCAAAGTAATTGCAACTTCTGGGATTAAACCAGCAGATCTCAAGCACTGGGATAAAAGTGCGCTTGATGCATTCAATGCTGTTAAATCAAAAAAGAGCTTCAAAGGAGAGTTTGGCCAGGTACTCTCTTTTCTCGATAAAGATGGTCGCTGGATCTCAGCATTTGGTCTTTCTTCAAAGACACCGATTACAGCTGAAAACTTTAGAAAAGAGTTTGCTCGTTGTTATAAAATGATTAGCAAGCGCTGTGCTTCAATGGAAATTACGCTTGATCACTTCGCTAAAGATCTTTCTCCTGAAGTCGTTCTTGAAGCAATCGCAGAAGGCCTTCTTCTCACTAGCTACAAATTTGATAAGCACATCAGTAAAAAAGAGTCTCCAGAGCTTAAGAGTGTGAATTTTGTTTCTAAGTCTAAAGCGGCTGGACTAAAAAGTGTTTTACCAAAGGTTCAAAAGGTTGTTGAGGCAGTAGCTGTTGGTCGTGACCTTATGAATGAAGCACCAAATATTCTTAATGCTCCCGCATTTGCTAGTTTTGTACAGAAAGATGCAAAGGGATTAAAAAATGTGAAAGTAAAAGTTTTAGACAAAGCTGCTATTGTAAAAGAAAAGATGGGACTTTTCCTTTCTGTTAATGCGGGATCTGCCTATGAGCCACGTCTTGTTCACTTAACTTATACTCCAACTAAAGTTAATTCAAAAACTAAGCATATTGCTCTTGTAGGTAAGGGGCTAACATTTGATACTGGTGGATATTCTTTAAAGCCATCTGCTTCAATGATGACTATGAAATACGATATGGGTGGAGCTGCAACTGTTTACGCTGCATTTAAGGCCGCTGTTCAACTCAACCCAAATGCTAAAGTTTCATGCTTTCTTGGAATGACTGATAATGCGATTGGACCAAAGGCAACAATGCCTGACTCAATTATTAAAGCTAGAAATGGAAAAACGGTAGAAATTTTAAATACTGATGCTGAAGGACGTTTAGTACTTGCTGATGTTTTAGATTACGCATGTGATTTTAAGCCCGATGCTATTATCGATGCTGCGACACTAACTGGTGCGATGCTAATGGCATTAGGAACCGAGATTTGTGGAATGATGAGTAACTCTGATTCTCTATCGGATCTGCTTCTAGATTCTGCGAAAGCTAAAGAAGAGTACTTGTGGAGACTTCCAATTATTCCAGAGTTCTCAAAAGATATTAAATCGCCTATTGCTGATCTTAAAAATATGGGAGGTTCTCGTTTTGCTGGTTCATCAAAGGCAGCAGCATTTCTGCAAGAATTTGTTCGCGAGGGAGTTGATTGGGCACACTTAGATATCGCAGGTGTTGCCAGTGATCAATCCCATCTTCCATACTGCCCAGCAAAAGGTGGGTCAGGGGTGATGGTAAGAACACTTGTGGATTTCATCCTCCGGTTCTAAGGTTCCAATACACTTTTGGATATACAGTGCACAAAAAAGGAGTCGAAATCGACTCCTTTTTTTCATGACGCGTTCCTCTACCAAAAGTGTATTGGAACCTATTAGGTGCGGATTGTTGAGCGAAAGCTTTTATTGAGCTCTCTCTTTCTGATACGGATTCTCTTAGGTGTAATTTCAACCCATTCATCTTTATCAATCCAGTTCATCGCAGCTTCAATTGTCATTGGTTGTACTGGTGGAAGAACAATATTTACATCTTTTCCTGCTGTTCTCATGCTGGATAAGTGTTTTTCGCGAACAACATTTACATTGATGTCGTTTGTTTTTGTACTTTCTCCAATAATTTGCCCTTCGTATACCATATCTCCAGGAACGATAAATTGGCGTCCAGAGGAGAGTAGATTAAAGAGGGCATATGGAGTCGCTCTTCCCGCTCTATCTGAAATGAGGGCCCCATTTTGACGGCTCAGCATATCTCCTGTGTATGGGCGGTAACCAATGAAACGTGAAGACATAAGTCCTTCTCCACGAGTGTCTGTTAGGAATTGTGAACGATAGCCGATGAGGCTTCGTGATGGAATCTCAAACTCCACTCGTGATCTAGTATCTCCGAGAGGTGCGAGGTTGATCATTACACCTTTTCTATTCGAAAGAACTTTTGTAACTGTCCCTACGTCATCAGCAGGTAGGTCCATTACAACACTTTCAAATGGCTCACATTGCTCACCATCAATTTCTTTCATCAATACTTTTGGTCTTGCAATCATCAGTTCAAAACCTTGACGTCTGATCTCTTCAAAAACGATCGCAAGTTGTAGTTCGCCACGACCTTTTAATTCAAATTCCTTTGGATCATTCGTGCCACTGTATTGTAGCGCCACATTTAAGCGGCATGCATTTTCAAGGAACTCTTCAAGTTTTCTACTGGTGAGGTATTCTCCCTCTTTTCCAGAAAGAGGAGATGTACTAACTGAAACCGTAACGGAAACTGTTGGAGGGTCAACTGTAATTCTCGTTAGTGGTTCGATTTTATCCACTGAGCAGATACTATCTCCAATTTTAGCCCCTTCAAAACCGGCAACAAGGACAATGTCTCCAGCTGTTGCTTCATCTACTTCTTTTGTTCCAAGAGCATCAAATATTTTAATGTTACTTACCTTACTCTTTTTATTTTTTTGATCGATATCGCAGTGAATGTAGAAACTATTCTTACGGATCGATCCTCTTTCAATTCTTCCCACAATTTGTGGACCAAGATAAGAGCAGTAGGTTAGGTTGGTTACAAGTAGTTGCAGATCTTCACCTTCTGATACCTGTGGTGCTGGGAAGAAATCACTTACCATGAAGTCTAGAAGTGGATGTAAGTTCTCTCGTGAGTCATCCACGTTTTTCATGGCGTATCCCTCTTTCGCTGAAGCGTAGTAGATAGGGACATCTAGATCGTAATCATCTTTATCAAGAATTGTTGCTAGTTCTAAGAATAGCTCTTCGATTTCGCCAATAACTTCGTCAATTCTTTCGTCAGGACGGTCGATCTTGTTGATAACAACACCGATCTTAATATTTCTTTCCATTGCTTTAGAAAGAACAAAACGAGTTTGTGGCAGTGGACCTTCTGATGCATCAACTAAAAGGAGGACACCATCAACCATCATAAGAGATCTCTCAACTTCTCCACCGAAGTCGGCGTGGCCAGGAGTATCTAGGAGGTTAATTTTTTTCCCTTTCCATTCAAATGCACAGTTTTTTGCTGTAATCGTAATTCCGCGTTCTCTTTCGAGTTCACCTGAGTCCATGACTCTATCTACGATTTCATCTCTTTCACCAAATGTATTTGATTGCTGAAGAATTCCATCTACAAGTGTAGTTTTACCGTGGTCTACGTGCGCCACGATTGCGATATTTTTTAAGTTCTTTGAATTTGACATGATTTCGAGTTTCCTTAGGACATTTGCACATTGATTTGTAAGAAGGGAACTTACCCTAAAAGTAATAACTTGTTAATATTAAAACTTTTTTGTTGAGTATTTTCCGCATTTCGGGCATTGATAGGACATTTTTTCCACTTCTTAGTAACCTTTAAGCTTTGAAGTATAATAAAATCAAAGGATTAATACACTTGCGAGTACACATTCGCGTGATTTAGGGAATAATTATGGATATTGCTACTATTATTGGAATGGTCTTGATTGTAGGCGCGATCATAGGATCGATTCTTGTATCGAGTGATTTAATGACATTCTTTGACGTTCCGTCACTTCTGGTTGTAGGTCTAGGGGTTATGGGGGCGATCTTTGTTAAGTGGCCACTTGAAACTGTTACTTCACTTACTCAGTTCATTATGAAGGCGATTATCTATACTCCAAGTGATCCTAAGGAAACAATCGAGAAGATTGGTGAGCTTGCTGAAACTGCTCGTAGAGAATCTGTATTTGCTCTTGAGAAAGCTCCAATTGATGATGTGTTTATGAAGAAGGCGATGGTACTTGCTGCTGATAACCGCCCACCTGAGGTTATTGAATCAATTTTACAATTAGAAATCGATGCGATGAAAGAGAGACATGCCACTGGTATTAATGTTCTTGACGGTATGGCAGCAGACGGTCCTGCTTTCGGTATGATTGGGACGCTGATTGGTCTGGTTATCATGCTTAAAAACCTCTCTGACCCTTCTGCGATTGGTCCTGCGATGGCGGTTGCCCTTTTGACCACTTTTTACGGATCTGTTTTGGCCAACACTTTTGCACTTCCATTTAAGAATAAGATCTCTGTTCGCTCTGAGCAGGAGATTGTAAAAATGAATATTATTATTGCAGGTACTCTAGGTATCGTTGCTGGAGAAAACCCAAGACTTATTAAAGAAAAACTCAGCTCATTCCTTCCTCCATCAATGCGTGATGAAGAAGAAGCTGGTGGTGAAGGATAGTGTAGGTTTTAGATGGCCGACGATAACGACAACCAACCAGAAAAGAAAGTTAAGTGTCCCGAGTGTCCACCTCCCGGTCTGCCGGGGTGGATGGCAACCTTCTCGGACTTGGTTACACTTCTTCTAACTTTCTTCGTATTACTCCTATCTTTTGCAAAGACTGAAACTGCAAAATATGAAGCTGCGCTGGGATCCCTGCGTAATGCTTTCGGTGGTAACGTCTTAAAGCAAGGGGAGGTTGTTCAGCGTGGTAAATCTGCTGACAACGCTCCAACTATTTTAGAGAGTCAGCAAATTATTAAGCCATTCCCAATCGATTTTATGACCATGGAAGGTGTTTTTGATAAGCATGAGATTAATAGACAATCTGATGAAGAATACGCCCAGATGAAAGAAGATCTAAAGCAGTACTCCCTTGCTGAATCCGTTAATGTTTATGAGATGCCGGAGGGAATTAAAGTTCGTGTGAAAGACAAGATTTACTTCGATGAAGGAAGCGTCAAAATCAACGAGATTTCAATTGAGGTTTTTGATCGCATGGTAAAACTTGTGAAGTCTAGAGGATGGTCAATCTTTATTGAGGGGCATGCTTCTAAAGGTGAAGTGGATAGAGAAGGTGGAGATGCCTTAGAACTCTCTTCAAGGCGTGCTCTCGCTGTTCAGAGATCGCTTGTTAGAAGAGGTGTTCGTCCTGATAAGATCATAACTGTATTCTACGGAGATACTCACCCCGAAAGAATCGAAGGACGAAATGAAGTTGAACTCGATAAGCTAAGTCGACGAGTTGAATTTATCATTAGAAAAAGAGACCTTCGCACTGAGGGGCATAAAGTTGATCCAATGTAGTCATCTTTCGTCATGTATAGATAAGAAGAGTCTTCTCGATTATTTAAGAGAAGATTTTGGTCTCAGCCGATCACAAATTAAAAAGTATTTTTCTTCAAAGCGACTCTTATCCCCAGTAAGAATAGGTCAAGAGATTTCAGTTCCTTTTGATTTAATCAATAGAGGAATGATTAATCCAAACTATTGCGGACCTGATATTCCGATTCTATACGAAGATGAGAAGATTATTGCCGTTTCAAAGCCTGTTGGAGTTCATTCTCATCCTCATGGATATAATGAAACTGACAATATGCTGTCATACTTTCGTATGAAAAATATTTTCTCTGTGTTGAATACCAATACTGAAGGGATGGATAGGGGACTGCTTTATCGCCTTGATAGTGGCACATCAGGTGTACTACTTTTCGCTAAGAGTGATGAACTCTATCATGAAGTGCGCAATCAATTTGCTAGTGTTGCCAAGAAAAAAGTCTATCAGACTATTGTTTGTGGGAAAGCTGAAGAGGTAAAAGAGCTTTCTGGCCTTTTGGTTGGCACAGGTAAGAAGGGGAGTTTGATGAAGTCTTGCGCCTCAGATTCTACAGGAGCAATGAAAGCACTTCTTCGCTACCGTTTAATTGAATACAAAGAGGAGCTAGACCTATCTCTACTTGAAGTTGAGCTTCAAACTGGTGTCCGGCACCAGATTCGTGCTCAACTCGCAAATGAAGGACTCCCCATTTTAGGGGATATGTTGTATGGGGGGAGAAGCTCGTCTCGAATCTTTCTTCACGCCTATCTTTATGAGTTAAAGACCTGCGAAGTCGACCTCTCAGTTTGTTCTAATTGGAATCCATGGGAACAAATTTCTTAACTTCAATTTCTTGAACTTCAACATTGTTGTGAAGATGTTCTGCAATAATTTTTTTCTTATTTTTTAAAACAAGTTCGCGCTTTTCATCATCTTTAGTGATGGCGAGATTTCTCATGGCCGCGAGATGTTTCCCTTCTGTTCTCGCTCCAATATTTAGGAATTTTGAATTCAATTTAAGAACGACATAAAAGGTACGTTCTAAACTTTCATTGAGTGAGTTTGTAGCAATAAACATCAATGAGTTGGCCAGTTCCTTATAAAGCTCTGCTCTATAGCTATCAAAGACTTTATGATTTCCCTGCATTTCGTAATCGATTTTTACATAGAGGACGTTCTTGTCGCAGCTTAAGTCCCAGTTCTTTGGTGCTCTTTTATCGAGCATCACAATTGCTGATTTACAGCTTGTGGCCTGGTATCTCTCACCAAAATAACCTTTATCTCTAAGTGTAAATAGAAAGATAATCATCATTAGAATTCCAATCATCAAAATCGGATTTCTCATCAGCTTATTCCAGAGCTTATGCCCGTACATGGTATCCCCCTAATTCTCAGAGATTTCAGTCTGTTACCCATATTATGACAGGAAAAAGATTAAAAATCACTAAAGTTATTTTGGGAATACCCGATAAAAATAGTAGGTTATTTAAATATCAACAATCTTAAGGGAAACTTATGATTAATGACGCCCTCTTGTCTGATGACAAATTTTGGAAAACCATTGAGTTCGTAGAAACACTCGAACATCCGATTTTGGTAAGTGACTTATTTTCAAGGATTACTATTGACGACGACGATCTCGTATACGTCCTTGAATTTCTCCAGGACTTTAATTTTGTCATCGAAACTGATCAAGATACAGGTCATAAGGTTCTTTATCCTCCATGCCAGAAAACTAAAATTATTTATGATTTTTCAATGACTGAAATGTACTTGGTCCGAAAGATCGAAGAGAGTTTTGCTAAGGGTCAGTTTGTTGTTCTTAATTTCTTTGACCGCAGAAAAATTCATTTCTATATTCACCAATTGCTCTTTTTAGAAGGGGAATTGTGCTTGATAGGTGAGGATGCAACTTCAAGGCATCTTATCCACTATCCTATTTCTGAGATTCAAGATGTGAAGATCGAACTAGAAGAAGTATATACTCCTCACTACGGTGATATTGAGGTAAGTGATTTTCTAAAAGCGATCCGAGCAGTAAATGAGAATGAGGTGAGGCTTGTCCTTAAATTCTCAAACGATACAGAAGAGATCAATCCTCGTTACCACTATCTTGGTAATCCATATGTTACAAGTAATTGGAATGGCGAGAAAATTTGGGCCGCGACTGTTGAGGAATCTGATTATCTCTACCAGTGGCTACTGGATGTAAATGAAAACGTTGAAATTATGGATCCAGAGTCTGTAAAGCGTGGTCTTTTAAATTACTGCAAAAGAAAGCTTGAAGAAGAAGAAGCTGGCTTGAAAAATATCGCTTAAAGAGTTATCCCTATTATATGAGGGAATTTTCTAAGAGCTTTTTTATTCTGTCTTTCTTGCCAGCATTTGCGTACTGGTACTTAGAAGATACATATCCTGTGCGAGTCGCCTTAATGGGGGGACTCGCTCTTGCTGTTTTAGAGCTATTACTTGAGTGGGTATTTACTAAAAAGCTTCACTCTCTATCAAAATTTAACTTCTTTATTATTTTATTCTTAGGTGGGATCTCATTGCTTGGAGATGAAGGGATCTGGTTTAAGCTCCAGCCTGCTATTTCTGGGGCCGGTATCGCAGTTTTTTTAGTTTATAAGCTATTGACTGGGGAAGGCCTTATGATTGAGATGTTGGAGTCCTTTAATTCTCAGAAGGCACCACCTAAATGGGTTATTCGAATACTTGAAAAACATATGGCATTGTTCTTTCTCTTTTATGGATTTTTCATGGGTGGAATTGCCTTTTGGTCAACCACTGATGTCTGGTTGTTTTTCAAAACGATCGGATTGTATTTGATCTTCGGAGTCTTCTTTATTTTTGAACTGATTTATATCAGAATATTAGTAAAGCGATTAAATAAAAGGGCCATGGAAATTTCGGTATTACGAGCAATGGCCCACCATAACGGCATTAGGGAGGATATCTAATGGCACACGATAACAAGCAAAAAAGAAAGCTGGCGAGAGAGAAAAAGAAAAGACAAGAGCGCCACTACAAAACTGCTAAAAAAGCTGAAGGAATGACAGCTATAGAAGTTAAGAAGGGGCGTTGGCTTCTTTACCTTCTAGGAGCGATGGTTGTTGCTTCTTGTTTCTTTATTTTCTGGAATATGAGGTAGCATTTCGCTACCTCAACTAACTTGATTAAGCGATACCTAAGGTTGCACAGAACAACCAGAGTAGGAACGCTGTAAAAAGTGGAATTGTTAGATTGTCGTCAAGCTTGAGAGGAATCATTTCAAAGCAAGATGCTAAAAATGCCACTCCAAAAGCCGTCGTCCATTTTTGCCAACCGTAGATCCCGTGAAGAGTAAATACGATTGAAATTGCAAAAAATGCCGTTACAAAAAAAGCAAAAGATCCTTCTAAGCTTTTGTGCTTAACAATGCGATGTTTTCCAAATCTAATCCCAATAATAGCTGATAGTGGATCGGCGAAGGCCAAAGTATAAATAGCGCTGATTGCAATAACCTTTGGAAAGGTAATAATTGTTAAGAGGTTTGCCATAATATACGGAACCGCTGCAGATTCTTTCAATTGCTCTTCCGCTCTTAAAAGATATTTTGAAAATCTCTCAAATTTTTTAATTCTCTCAGGGTAGGCGATTCTGACCTGATCGAGAAGGTACATAATACAAGCGATAGTACCGCAGAAGTATACGATTTGCTGATGGCTAAAAGTGATCCCATAAGCGGTCGCAATGATAAAACCATTTGCCATATGAAAAAGTCTCCTTGAGATCTGAAGATCTTTTCTAGTGGCCTTTACTTCCGAATCAGATTTTTCTGGATCGGCTTCTTGCTCCTGGTCATCTGAAACTGAAGAAGAGGAGTTCATTGACTCCTCTTTTTCTGTATCAGAACTAATATTTGTATTTGTAGTTTCTTCTTGGCTATCAGTCGTGCTGTGTGGTTCCATCAATTATTCCGCAATTATTAGAAGCGAAATAGTACCGCTCCAGTGGTAACGCCAGCACCAAAGGCATCAAGCATTACAGTTTGTCCCCTCTTTATCCTACCATCCCGTACGGCCTCATCTATTGCGATTGGGATAGTTGCAGAGGAATTGTTGCCGTACTTGTTAACTGTTACCACACACTTACCATCTTGTAACCTTAACTTTTTAGCGATGTATTCGATAATTCTCATATTTGCCTGATGAGGGATGTACCAATCCACATCGTTTGGCTCCATTTTCGAATTATCTAGTAATTTCATAGCATTACCGATCATTGTACGGGTTGCGTATTTGAAAACAGTTCTCCCTTCCATCTGAACAAAGTTTGTTTTTTGCTCAATATCTTCGTGAGTGAGAGGAGATGTTGATCCACCTGTTTCAATTTTTAGGTATTCTGATCCACTTCCATCGCAGCCGAGGGTCATTCCCATTACTTCACTCTCTTCATCATCATTTGATCTGCTCATCACAACGGCACCTGCGCCATCCCCAAAGAGAATACAGGTTCCGCGGTCAGTCCAATCTACGATTGAGGAGAGAACTTCTGCTCCAATAACCAGAACATTTTTATATGTTCCTGATTTGATAAAGTTGTCAGCGATGCTCATTCCGTAGATAAAGCCAGAGCAAGCAGCAGCTAGATCAAAACAACCACATTCATTTTCAATTCCTAAGCGTCTTTGAAGTTCCGCAGAGGCGTGTGGAAGTCTGCGATCTGGAGTACATGTTCCGTAGATAATGAGTTCGATGTCATTTGGAACAATCCCCGCCATTTCAATGGCCTTTTTCGCTGCAATGGCCGACATTTCAGAGTTTGACTCACCATTTTTAGTATCTGCGATATGTCTTGTTTCGATTCCTGTTCTTTCAATGATCCATTCATTGGAGGTATCAACTGTCTTAGATAAGTCTTCGTTGGTAACAACCTTTTTTGGAAGGTAGGATCCTGTTCCCGCGATTTTTGATTTGTACATTAAATGTCTCTCCTTACTTGATAGTCAGTAAAGTTTACGATCTAAGTTATTGAGTTGAATACCCTTATCCGGTGACACAAAAGGGATTTGATTGCTATTTTTTTAAAAAATTGCGCAAATCATTTGCTGTAAAGCACTCCATAACCTTTGGACCAAATTTCTTTTCAAGGGTATTTTGGTCGCCAAATTGTACAAGGTCAACTAATGCTTTAGCGCAGAGATCCTTAGTATATTTAAGTTGATACCCTTTGCAGTCTTGTTCAAACTGGTGAGCGGCGTCTGGAAGTCCTCGATAGGCATGCATTGATAAAACTTCACATTCCTCTTTTGCGGGAGTTTTTTTACTACATCCAGAGAGTAATACAAGGAAAAGAGCTAGAATCCTAAAAATCACGTCAATCCTTCTTCAGCAATTACTTTTTTCAAGGCATCAATACAATCAAGAGAGAAGTTCCCAAGCTCATCAATCTGGACTTCTTTAAACGCTTCTTTGGGAGTTTTTTCCTCTACCGTTACACGATGGTCGTAGCGGTTAGCGAGACAAAGAATTTCTTCTGATCTATTTAATTTATTCTTCTTATTTGGACCTGTCCCTTGTAGATTTTCTTCACTATTGATGACAAGATCGATGATTTCAGGAGTGATATACTCTTTGTCTTGAAGTAGCATTGCCGATTCTTTGGCATTGCTAAAATACTTCAGTTTTTGATCTGGGGAGAGCTCATCACGAGATTTAAAAAAGAGCTCTTTTATATCGCCAAGACGGGGAAGAGCAATGTATTGAACTAGTGCAGCTATAGCAAGAGACTCTACTTCCTTCTCTTTGAGTTTAAATTTTGCCGCAAGTTTTGTTGAGAGGGCACTAACATTGAGCGAGTGCTTAATGATCTTTTCATCCCGCTCATCTACCTTTCTATCAAAAATCATTTTAAGGGCATCTGGATTGTTTTTTACCAAGTTCATTAGAGTTGATGCCGCTTTCTCTGTCATTTTGTAGGCAACTCTACTGTTAGGATCTTCTTGCATCTTTTCTACCGCTGTTCCGGCCGCTCCTTCTGCAATATCGACTTTTGCTTCAGTTGCAACGTTTGGATCGTCCATAGTCTCAGAAAGGATTTCATCTAAGTATTCTTGATATTTGAGTTCATCTTCGGCTTGAATATGAAATTTGGCCACACGCTGTTTTTTGAGCTTTAGAAGTAATTCTTCCTCAATGGTCTTTCCTGTTTCTTTGTAGCAAAGATAGGTGTCGCGAAAGAAAATGTATAAGTTAAACGGCAATATCTTTTGTGGCTTAATAGTCGAAATGCGAAGTGGTGAATACGCCATATTTATTCCTTCAATATAATCTAAACAGTCTTGTTACTCACTTATCGTTAAAAAGGCGTTTTATTTTGACACTTTTTTTGATTAACTTTTTTAAGATTTAATGAGTTATGACAAGATAACTCGGTTATTTTATTGGTGATTGAGATGAAGCTTCGATATTTCTTTGATTTTTTATCCCCCTATTCATACCTCTCTTGGCAGTGGGTTAGGGAGCAAATCGCTCTTAAGGAGCATACATTCGAGTTAATACCGGTAGTTCTGGGCCAAATAATTGGTCATCATGAAACAAAGGGGCCTGCGCAGATTCCTGTGAAGCGTGATTATTTGTTTAAGGATTGTCTTCGTTTTTCCCATCGAAATAATATTCCTTTTACAATGCCTAAACATCTTCCGTTTAATTCGCTCTATGCTCTTCGAATGGCCCTTTCAATTGTAGCAAAAGGGGATCAAGTAAAGGTTATCGATACAATATTTTCAGCAGGTTGGGGGCGTGGACTTGATATTGGTGACCCCGATATTTTAAAGGCAGAGCTTAACTCTGTAGGATTGGATGGGGATTTTTATCTCGATCAAACCAGTGCAAAAGAGGCCAGAAAAGAGTTAAAAATCAATGTTAAAGAGGCAATTAGTCTCGGTTTATTTGGACTTCCAAGCTTTTTATGCAATGATGAACTCTTTTGGGGAAATGATTCTATTCCTCTTTTAGAAGAATACTTAAAAGGAAATGATTATTATG
Organism: Bacteriovoracaceae bacterium; assembly: GCA_965140515.1. GTDB lineage: Bacteria > Bdellovibrionota > Bacteriovoracia > Bacteriovoracales > Bacteriovoracaceae > JAGLCH01. The sequence goes on from OZ223251.1 coordinate 1,599,135, forward strand.
ATAAAGCTGCCTTTAATCATTTTAGAGATAGCTTCAAGGAGATGAATTAATGAGAAAGATTTTTTTGAGTGTTTGCTTAATTCTTGTGTCAATGAGTTCATTTGCAAAAAATCCTGTGGTTGAAATGAAAACAACTCTAGGAAATGTCGAAATTGAACTATTTGAGAAAGAGGCCCCTGTCTCTGTTAAGAATTTTTTGAAATATGTAGCAGAGAAAAAATATGATGGAACAATATTCCACCGTGTAATCGATAATTTTATGATCCAGGGGGGAGGATTTACTCCTTCAATGGAGAAGGTTTCGGCCTTTGCTCCAATAAAGAATGAAGCAAAAAATGGAATCTCAAATACTGAAGGTACTGTCGCAATGGCCAGAACAAATGTTGTAGACAGTGCAACTAATCAATTTTTTATCAATGTGAATGACAATAATTTTTTAAATCATCGCTCATCAAATCCAAATGAATACGGTTATGCCGTATTTGGCCGCGTTGTGAAAGGGATGACTACAGTTAATAGAATAAAAAAGGTAAGAACTGGTAATAAGGGGTACTATCAAAACGTTCCACTTGAACCAATCGTTATTAATAGTATTCGAGTTAAAAAGTAACTCGGTAAGAGAGGTAATATGAAAGTAGAAAAGCATAGTGTTGTAACTATTGAATATACACTAACAGATAATGACGGAAACGTTTTAGATACGTCTAAGGGACGTGAGCCACTTCAATACATCCAAGGTGTAGGGGCCATTATTCCTGGTCTTGAGAATGAGATGAAGGATCGTTCTGCAGGTGAGTCTTTTTCCGCTGTAATTGGACCAAAGGACGCTTACGGAGAGCGCAATGAATCAATGATTCAAGAGCTTCCTAAATCTCAATTTGGTGACCAAGAAGTAACTGTTGGACAACAATTTCAAGTAATGACAGGCAATGGTGCCCAAGTTATTACAGTGACTGAAGTGAAGGATGACAGTGTTGTTATCGATGGGAATCATCCAATGGCAGGGCAAACTCTTAACTTCGATATCGAAGTTAAAGAGGTTAGAGTTGCGACAGAAGAGGAATTAAAGCCTTTTACTGAGCATGATCATGGATGTGGTAGTGGTGGATGTAGCGGCTGCGGCGGTGGATGCCACGATTAAGTTCTCTATGAATGATTTAGAGCGTGCAGAAATCAAGAAAATAATTGAAGCACAGATCGGTAAAATTAGTGAGGAGATTAAGGGCCTTGAGGAAAGCACAAGGCCTATTCCTCCTGACAATGCCATTGGTCGTTTAACTCGAATGGAAGCGATTAATGAAAAATCGATTTTTGAGGCCAATCTCAGACAGGCGAAATTACGACTAGAGCGGCTCAAGGCCGCTCTAAATCGAGTATATTCTGAAAATTTTGGCGAGTGTTTTAAGTGTGAAGAACCGATTCCGATGAATCGTTTAAGGGTTCTCCCTGAAAGCACTATTTGCGTAAATTGCCTAAACTCGGATGATTAGGCCATGCTATGTGACTGAACCATTGGTCTTTTCTTGTCGAATTTTGGACCTTTGATTTGGCGCTTACCTTTTTCAACAGTCAATTCACGACCACCAAACTCTTTTCCGTTAAGTGCAGTGATTGCATTATTGGCATCCTGTTGCTTTTCCATTTCAACAAATCCATAACCTTTTGATTTGTTGTTGTAAGAATTTCTTACGATTTTTGCCATTGTAACTTCACCTACAGTAGCAAACATTTCTTTCAGTTCATTTTCATCAGTTGTAAAAGGGATATTCCCCACATAAAGTTTGTAGCTCACAGTTACCTCCAAGTATCTACCATCTATGAGTTCTGGATACATAGTCTGTACTACGGAGCTATTACTATCAAATAAAGAAATCTAAAATATTAGCAAAAGCATTTCTAAATTTTCTAGTTGCGACGCCTTGCCTTTATGCAAAACCTCATTGGGGCCGGGTGACCCTCAATTGTTTTAGATTTATCTTGTGGATCGATAAAGTCTTCGAGTGATTGGAAAGGAGCTGGGCACCAATCTGTATTCCTTTGTTCATCGAAGGTCAGAGGTGTTGATGCGATAACTTCAACATCAACAAATTTGGCCTTTTGGGCCCAATTGATGAAGCAACTGAGCGTAGGAATAAACCAAACATTTCTCATTTTTGCGTACCGATCTTCAGGGAATAAAGCATACGAATCCTCTCCGGGAATTCCTATTGTCTCAAGAATTGCTTCTCCACCTGGAGCAAGCGCATCCCTAATATCAATGAGTTGCTGGATTGGGTGGCGGTGGTGATAAATAATTCCCATTGAGAAGATGGTATCAAAGAAATTTTTGAAATATCCTAGGTGCTCAATTCCAAAGAGTTCAAAGTGAAGCTTTGGACTTTTAATATAATTGTTGAGTAGTTGAAACTGGGCCTGACAACTAACTACCGGATCAATTCCGAGAACGAGTTCTGGATTTTGCTCCAGCATTCGAAACATAAAGTATCCGTTGTTGCAGCCGATATCCAAAACTTTTTTCCCTTCAAGTGGTGCAATTGCACTTTTTAATCGTTCCCATTTGAAGTCAGAGCGCCATTCGGCATCTACTTCAATCCCAAAAATATTAAAGGGACCTTTGCGCCAAGGGATAAGTTCTTTAAGTGAATCGAATAATTCATCCTTTTGATCCTGATTGATTTCGTTATCACTACCAACTGTCACTTCTGGTTTTGTGAAATCAAATGTCTTAGAATTGACGGCGGGAAGTTTATTAAGAGCATCTGTATACTTGCTGTTGTTGTCTCTTTGCCACCACTCTTTTCTTTCGTTATGAATTGCTAGAAGTTCATCAATGTTGATGTTTTCGCGGTATTCATCTAAATATGACAGGCCCATTATTTGATCCCGATGAAGCAGGCGAAGTTATACCATCTAAAAATAACTTCAACTTTTTTGAAGCCGGCCTCTTTTAATAATTCAATTTGCTTTTCTGGAGTTAGTGGAACAAGAACATTTTCAAGTGCTTCTCTTTTTTGAGAGATCTCAAGTTCAGAGTAACCGTTACGCCTTTTGAAGTCGTGGTACAGATCAATCAATAGATCGTTAATGGTGTGATTGGTGCACTTGATTTTTTCACTGAGAATAAAAATACCGCCAGGATTAAGTGAACGGTAGATTTTATTTAGAAGCTCTGGTCTTTTATTTGTATCAATGAACTGCAGTGTGTAGTTCATGATTGTAAGCATCGACTTCTGGAGCTCGATATTTTCAATGCTGTCACAGATCAGTTCGACATTTGATATTTTTTTTCTCGATAGTTTTGCGCGACATTTTTCAAGCATTGGGCCAGAATTATCGATTCCCACAAAGTTTGCAGTTTCATTTTTGCTTTCTTTTAAAAACTTATCGATCAAAGAAATCGTTGTTCCTGTAGAGCACCCAACATCGTAAATAACTTGGTTATCAAGCTCTAGGCGCTTAACTAGATCAATAATAATTCGGTGAATTTCATCGTAGAAGGGAACTGATCTGCTGACCATGTCGTCAAACACTTCAGCTACGTCACTGTTAAATTCAAATCCTTTGATCTTTTTTAACTTTGTATCGAATATTTTGTCGCGTTTAGATTCCATAACCTCATGAAGTACTGTACTGGGAACACTTTTACAAGAGATCAGGAGCAGAAACTAAATTTTGCCAAAAGTTGATGACCAGTTAATCTTTTTAACTTTAATTAAATCAGATAGTTATAACCGTAAACTAAATATGTTTTTCTTTGCTCAAGTTAAATTACCTTTTGAATAATTCAACCCTGAGTTAAAAAATCAATACAAAATTTCTGTGTAAATAGTTTTAATATTCCAGAATGGATTATTTTAGTGAGGGTAGGATATGAATACATTGTTTTCTGAGGGTAAGACGATTTGGATCTTGGAAGAAAATTTAGAGATGGTATCTCTCTATAAAGAGATTTTAGACTTTAGATATGACACCACTTACTTTACTTCATTGGATGAATTTCAGGTGATGCTTGGAGATGCATCGAACAAGAAACCGGACCTAGTTATTAGTGAGCTTAAAGTTGGCGGAGATAATATATTAAAATTTATGCCAAAATTTAAAGAGGGAGATTTCTCATGTACTCCTCTTGTCGTTATCTCTGAAATTGAAGATTTAGACGCAATTCGCTTCTGTTTTGACAATGGAGCAACTGATTATCTCGTAAAGCCAATTAAAAAGAACGAAGTTTTGATTAAGATAGAGAATGCCTTAGTAGGTCGTCAAAATGCTATTTTAGGCATGGATAGAAGGGAGCTTAGCTTAGATGGGGTAAAAATCGAGAACCTTACAGCGAAGCAAATTCAAGTTTTATCACTGTTTTTAAATTCGCCGTCAAGAATAGTGAATAGAACCGATATCCTAGATAAAGTATGGGGAAATACAACTGTACATCCAAAAACTGTTGATGTTCACCTATACAACTTGAGAAGAAAGCTTCACGAGTATGGATATCTCATTCGCTCTGAAGGAGGAGGACGTTGGATCTTGCTTTCTAATAGAGTTGAAGAACCAATGGCAATGGCCGCACATTAATTCGATTATTAAGACCCGCTTTCGCGGGTCTTATCTTATCGCTGGGTTAGACTGCTTGCTTTCAAGAGGCAGGTACAGACGATCTGGCCATCAAGTAATTCTTCTGATAAAACCTCTTAAAAATTTAACCGCTATAATGTAGGACTCAATGCTCTATTTTGATCACGCTGCTTCAACCCCTCTCAATAAAGTTGGGTTAGATGTATTAAAAGAATCGCTTGAAAATGATTTTGCCAATCCTTCGGCTTCCCACAAGCTTGGAAAGGCCCTTCTAAAGCGTATTGAATCTGCCCGTGAGACATTCCTTAAGCTCGTTGATGCAAAGGATTTTGACTTTGTTTTTACATCATCAGCAACGGAGTCTAACAATACTATCATTAAAGGATTAAAGCTTACTGATGATAGTAACGTTCTAGGTTCAAGCGGAGATCATGCCAGTATCAAAAAACCAATAACTGATCTTGGTCGTTTTGAGTTTGCAGAGCTACCACTTCAAGTCAGTGGGGAAATTGATTATGCTTTGCTAGACCAAATGGAGCTTCATAACTTCTCTCTCGTTGTTGTGGCCCATGTCAATAACCACACTGGAAACATTCAGGATGTGGAGAAAATCGCTGAAATAGTTAAATCTAAATCTCCAAAAGCTCATATTCACGTGGACGGAGTTCAAGCATTTGGAAAGATTGATTTCTCTTTAAAAAATAGTCGTATTGATAGTTATACTATTTCTGGGCACAAGATTGGAGCGACTAAGGGCATTTCTGGTCTCTATATCAGAAGAGGTGTTGTACTCGATACTTTGTTGAGTGGAGGCGGACATGAAGGTGGTCGACGTTCTTCTACACTATTTGCACCGTTGATTTTCAGCTTTGAGGCAACGGCTAAAGATGTTTATCAAAAACGTGAAGAAAGTTATAGCATTGTTGAAAAACATTACACAAAAGTTAAGGACGCTATTTCTGGAGCTATTCCAACGGCCAAGTTTGTCTTTAGTAATGTTTCGCCTTATATCTTAACTTTTATCATTCCAAAGATCTCAAGTGACATAGTGATGCGCTATCTGGAGCGCGATGAGATCTATGTTGCCAGCAGCTCTGCGTGTTCTTCAAAGGTAAAAGGCTTTAGTCCTGTTTACCAAGCTCTCCATCTTCCTGAGAGCGAGCATAAAAATGTACTCCGCGTGTCTTTTTCATATATTCAAAGCGATGATGAGATTGACGCCTTTATTAATAAATTTAAGGCCTGCATTGATGGGCTAAAGTTCCTCATAAAATAGGTAGAAGATGAAAGAAGTACTAATGATTAATGTTGATGAGTTGTGGCTTAAGGGAAAGAATCGCCCTCAATATTTTAAAGCGATTCGGCTACACCTTAAAGATATTTTTAAAAAGGTTCACGACTCATCTACGACAATTACAAATGAAAACCAGCGACTGGTTGCTACTAGTGATACTCCATTTTCTGAAGAGCTTCAAAACCGTTTATTGAATATTCCTGGCGTTCACTCAACATGTTTAGCAAAAATGGCCCCTCTTGATTTAGCTGAGGCGGGGAAGCTTGCGATTAATCTTTTAGAAGAGATGGCAACATTTCCAAAAACTTTTAAAGTGACCTGCAAGAGAGTCAATAAGACTTTTGAAATGGGAAGTATGGAGATTGCTCGTCAAATGGGAGGCATTCTTCTTAAGCATTATGACAGCACCGAAAAGGCGTTAAAAGTTGATGTAAGAACACCAGACGTTTTTGTTGACCTTAAGGTCATGAGAGATGGAATTTATGTTAGTACTGAAACGAGATTGGCCATTGGGGGTCTTCCGTGGGGAACAAGTGGACATCTTGTGACAATGCTTTCTGGTGGCTTTGATTCTCCTGTTGCCAGTTACTTGATGTCTAGACGTGGTTGTAAACAAACTTTTGTCTTTTTCTACGCTTATCCTTATGTTGGGAATGAAGTAAAAGAAAAACTTCTAGAGCTTGCTTCAAAGCTCGGAGAGTTCCAACGAGGATCAATGTTCTATATTGTTCCTTTCGGAGACCTTCAAGATTTAATCGCTAAAAGTTGTAAGGAGGAGTATCGCACACTCTTATTCAGAAGAATGATGGTTGAATGCTCTACTGAGCTTGCTAAGAGAGTTAAGGCATCAGCTCTTTTAACCGGTGATGCCCTCGGACAAGTTTCAAGTCAAACAATTGAAAATATATCTTATATTGATAGTGTTGCTAAACTTCCAATTTTTAGGCCTCTTCTTGGATTTAATAAAATTGAAATCGTCAATTTATCAAAGAAAGTTGGGACTCATGATATCTCTGTTCGTCCCCATGACGATGCTTGTAGCTTATTTGCTCCCAAGCATCCCATTATTCGACCAGATCTTGAGTATATCAATGAGTTTGAAACAACTTTTGAATACGAAGAGGCCGTGAAAGAAGCTGTCGATAGGGCAGAGATCTATGCGATCAGCTCTATCGGTGATACCAAGCTTGTATCTGATTCAATTTAGTTTTTTTTCAATTTGAGTCAAGATTTTATTTAACTCATTCTCTTTGAATGGCTTTGGTAGAAAAAAGTCCATGCCTGCTTGATAGCATTTTTGAATATGCGATTGGGAGACACTTGCACTATGTGCAATGATATAGGGGCGTTGCTCTTTGTATTGCTCAACAATCCTTTTGGTTGTTGAAAATCCATCCATGCCTGGCATGAAGCAGTCCATCACAATAACATTATAGGTCTTTTGTTCTAGCTTTTTTAAGGCCTCTTCTCCTTCGATAACAGAGTCGACACAGTGTCCATCTTTGGTGAGGTACTTCGAGATAATAATTTTATTAATTTCGTTATCATCAACAACTAATATATTGAGAGGAGTTGTGGTTAGATTTGAAGTGATCACCGTATCAATTGAAATCTCAGGGGAGTTTGCCACAGAACATTTAAAATTTAGTGTAAAGATTGAGCCTTTGCCATAGACGCTTTCCACATGTATTTTCCCACCCAGTAGTTCAACTAGTTTTTTCGTAATACTTAGGCCAAGGCCTGTTCCAACATAGGTTTTACTTGAAGAGACATCTGCTTGATAGAATTCTGAAAATAGATTGAGTAAATCATTGGGGCGCATACCAATACCGGTATCAGATACTCTAATTCCAATGTCTAGTTTTGCCCCTTTTATTTCATTGAGGTAAATATCGATGTTGATCTTTCCATCGTCGGTAAATTTAATTGCGTTATTCAGTAGGTTACTAATAATTTGTAAGATTTTTGTTTCATCCGTCGTAATAGTATTCGGAATTTGAGGGTCCATCATTAGCTCAAGTTCTACCCCTTTCTTTTCAGCTTCATTTTTAAAAATGGCAGTACGAGATTTAATTGAGCTTTTTAGGTTAACGTCTGTCTTTTGGATTTTAAGCTTTCCTGCTTCGATCTTAGAGATATCCAAAATGTTATTAATAATTTCAAGGAGAGAATTTCCACATTTTTCAATTATTGATATGTACTCCTTTGTGTCCTTATCTTTTACTTCATCTTTCAGTATCTGTGCGAATCCAATGATCCCATTCATTGGGGTTCTAATTTCATGACTCATGTTCGCTAGGAAAATGCTTTTTGCTTGCTCTGCATTTTCCGCGCGTTTTCTTTCTTTAGAAATACGTTTTCTTGCTTCGACTTCTTTTGTAATATCGAAAGATACGCAAATATATCCTACGATCTTTCCAGATGGATCTTTTTTAGGCATGACTGTTGAATCTAGATAGCAAGATTTACCACTTTTTGATTGGTTTTTTATCTTTCCTTTCCAGATGTGCCCGGATGAAATGGTTCTCCAAAAGCTGTGCCAAAATTTTTCGTCATGTGCGCCTGATCCAATAATTGATATATTGTTTTGGAGAACTTCACTGATTTGGTATCCATAAAAGTCTAAGAAGTATTTATTCGCATATTTAATATTTCCTTTGACATCCGTTTCAAAGAATATTGTTGCCGCATTCAAGAAATCATTGTGTTCACTTGCTTGTCTTTTGGACTGAAGAAGCTCACTGATCAGCGCTTTAAGACTTTTCTCAAGAAAGACAACTTCATCTTTGATTTCATGATATCCATTTGTGAGGGAGAAGTTTTCTACTTGGCGGACACCTTCTAGGTAGCTCGCTAGTTTTGTTACTTTTGAAACTACGTAATGATTGAGAATAATATAAGTTAAGGCAAGTAGGAGTACTACAAGAGTTCCCCAAGGGGCAACTTCTTTGATTAGTTCTATCATCGATATCGAACTATTGCGGTTATTCTCATCATAGCTAATGTAGTGTTTTGTATTATTTGTTGTGGGTAGCTGAAATTTTTGAATATTAAGTTTGGTGTGATATTTCTTCCATTCGTTATTTTTGTAAGCTATCTCACCATTATTTTGTGTTCGGTACAGTATAGAGCCATCTCCACGGATTATCTCAAAGTTTTGACCATGAATATATTTATTTTTAATCTCATCAAATATACTTTTTACATCAATATCAATGATAAGAAACATCTCAATTTGTTCATTTATTCTAATGGGACGAATTATTTGCTTTGTTAATTGATATGGAATCTTAGTTTTTCCATATTCACTATTTAGACCAATTGTTGTTGTATAAAATTTTTTATTTTTATTTCTTTCTCTTCTTATTTTATCTAAGTCCGCATCCTGTAGTCTTAATTTTTTATATCGAAAAGCATCTGTGCGGTAGAGTTCGTTGCTACTTCCTCTCGAAACACCAACTAAAATATCAAAAAATTGTTCTTTATCGCTGACCAGATACAATTGACTGAAATGGGGATAGCTTCGTAAAAAAGAGTGGAAGATTTTATATAGCCGTTCGAGCCAGACTTTTTGGAGAGTAGGGCTTTGTTTTACTTTTTCATCCTTCAGCAATGCATTGATTGGAGGAAAGTCTTCAATCGCGGAAAGGGCATATTGAGCTTCAGTCATGATTTCTTGAAATCGCTGCTGAATTACATGTGCCGATTGTTCTTCACGTTTGGCCAGCTGAATTTTTTCTTTTTCTATTTTTGAATGCACAAGAATCAATGCGATAAGCATTGTTACAATAAGACCGGTAGTCATAACAATCAAAATAATTTTTTTGGTTACCGATGCATTCATGGGGGACCTATCGGGAATAGTGCTGTTAATTTTAGAAGGGCCAGCGGTGACATTTCGGTCATTAAGTAAAATGGTAGATTCGGTTTTATTCGTATTTTTGAAGTTTGCCCCTTCATTTACCTAGAAATCAAAGAAATTGGAATCAAATATATTACCCGCCTTGTAATCTCTGGCATTAAAGAAGAGAATAGAAAGTAATGAAAATTTTCTTTTTTATAACCATAACTTTGATCTTATTTAGCTCTTCTCTTGTTGCAAAGGAAAAGCGGATTTTATTCACTTGGGAAGAGAATTTTGTCGCTCAAAAAGGTTATAAAGGAGAAGTTATCCAAGTTTTAGATGATCAACAAATGGTTGTTCACTCTTTTAAGTCTACTGGCACCAAATATATTTGGAACTCTGATAAGGATGGCTTCTTTATTCTAAAAGTAACTCCTTTAGATGGTACAGGAGCTCCAATAAACGAAGAGCTACAAGAAAAAAAGCTTTTTATCAGCAATAGCGAAGGGAGTATCGCGCCAAAAAAATTATTTCTCTGTGATGAATCATATCCCATAACTTGGAAGCGCTCTGTAGGGAAGGCAAAATATTTAATAAGAGTAAAAGATATTGGTACTGATCAAATCATTATGAATAAAGTTACTCGTCTTCCCCGTGAGTCTCTTCTGCAAGAGCAGCTACTACCTAATCATCAATACCACGTCACCGTAATTGAATATCAAGTTGGTGGGGATATTAGGCTCGCATTAAATGATTATTATCATTTTCGATCTTGTTCCGAAAGGCCACTGCGCGAGCTTCCTCCTTTAACTAATACTGCTTCTTCTATTTACTTTTTACCGCGATATTCTACTCTTGAGCAATCTGGTCTTAAGTCTGTTTCTAGTTCTCAAGTCTCATATCTCTCTTTTGGTATGGATGCGACAGGGCCTCGCTTTGGGAAAAACGCTTTTTGGGGCAGGGTTGATTATCGCAACTACGAAAAGGATGGGGATTCTTTAAGTTTTGAAGAACTCGCAGTAGAGTTCAACTACTTGAGGTATTTAGAGAATAACTGGACTCTGCTAGCAGGCCTTGAATATGAAGATTTTGGAAGTTACAACCTAGAGGCCATGGATGAAGTCGGTGAATTGCTTGAAGACCGCCACCGTTTGATCTATATCGTGGTTGGGGCAAAGAAGTTGTTTTGGCCTTTTGGGAAGCGCTTTGAGCTAAAAGGGACAATCGGATACTCCGTTTTCAGCTCAACAACCTTTGGTGATGAAAATAGTGATAATCAGGTGACGTATACTGGAGTAAAAGGAAAGGTCATTTCCGATTTGTACCTTTCAACAAGCTTCTTCATTAAGGGGGGATTTGAAGGACGTCTCCTTTCTGGCAATGGGGACTTTGCCCGTTACGATATCTTTATTGGGCCGGGTTATAATTTCTGATCATTTTCGTCCATTTCTTTTCAGGTTCATCTATAGGAAAAATCAAATATATTGGAACAGATAAGTTTCTACTATAAAATATTGAGGAATATATAAGGAGTGAATTATGCGCACAGATCAACTCGCATCTTGGGAAAGTCTATTAGGACACGCCACAGATCTGAAAAAAACATCAATTAAAGAACTGTTTAAGCAGGATCCTCATCGAGGTGAGAAATTTCTCATTGAAAATGGTGGAATCTTTTTTGATTATTCAAAACATAGAATTACTGAACATACAATGAAGCTGCTTTTAGATCTTGCTGATGAGGCGGGGCTAAAGCAAGCAATTGATGCAATGTTTTCAGGAAAAAAAATCAATAGAACAGAGGATCGTGCTGTCTTGCACGTTGCTTTACGAAATCGTTCAAATTCTCCAATCATTGTTGATGGACAGGATGTGATGCCTGGAGTGAATGCTGTTCTCGAAAAGATGATATCTTTTTCTAATCGTGTTCGAAATGGAGAGTGGAAAGGTTACTCAGGCAAGCAAATCAAAAATGTCATCAACATAGGAATTGGCGGTTCAGACTTAGGCCCTGTTATGGTTTGTGAGGCCTTAAGAGCTTATTCTAGTCGCGAAATTGATGTTTCTTTTGTTTCAAATGTTGATGGTACACATATCGCTGAAGCAGTGAGAGATATTGATCCAGAAGAAACTCTTTTTATTATTGCTTCGAAGACATTTACAACTCAGGAAACAATGACTAATGCTGAAAGTGCTAAGCGTTGGCTCCTCGAGCATTATAAGGGTGAGGGGAAAGCTGTTGCATCTCACTTTGTCGCTCTTTCAACGAATGAAGAAAAAGTATCTGAGTTTGGAATTGATACTCAAAATATGTTTGAATTCTGGGATTGGGTTGGTGGACGTTATTCACTAACCTCTGCAATTGGGCTACCGATTATGATTTCAATTGGGCCAGACAACTTCTTACAGCTTCTTGATGGCTATCATCAGATGGATAATCATTTCAAAGAAACACCTTTTGACCAAAATATTCCTGTTATTATGGGACTTCTTGGAATTTGGTATAACAACTTCTTTGGTGCAGAGTCTCATGCTATTTTACCTTACGATCAATATATGAGTCGTTTTCCTGCATATTTTCAACAAGGGGATATGGAGAGTAATGGGAAGTATGTTGATAGAGAAGGGAATCCTGTAAACTACAGCACTGGTCCGATCATTTGGGGGGAGCCTGGTACCAATGGTCAGCATGCGTTTTATCAACTAATTCATCAAGGTACAAAAATTATTCCATGTGACTTTATTGGATTTGCAAAATCTCATAATCCTATTGGAGATCACCACGATAAACTGATGGCAAACTTTTTTGCTCAAACTGAAGCGCTTGCTTTTGGAAAGAGTAGGGAAGAGGTTGAAAGCGAAGAGAAGAATCCTGAATTGGTTCCATTTAAAGTTTTTGAAGGAAATCGTCCAACGACTTCTATTATGGCCGAAAAGTTAACTCCCAATATTCTTGGAAAGCTCGTTTCAATGTATGAGCACAAAATTTTTACCCAAGGAATTATCTGGAATATTTATTCTTTTGATCAGTGGGGAGTTCAATTAGGTAAGGTATTGGCATCTTCCATTCTTCCGGAGTTGCAATCTGAAAAAAGTCCTGAGTTGAAACATGACTCTTCGACTAATCAATTGATTAAATATTTTAGAAATAACAAATAGGATTTATGGCAAATATTCAGAGTATGTTTCTTTTTCTATCTGGCTTTATTGTTATCAGTTTAGCAGCAAAACAGGTAGGTAAGTATTTTAAAGACTATAAACTTCCTCTTATCAGTGGGTTCTTATTCACTGGTATTGTTGCTGGGCCATATGTTCTTGGTCTAATAGGAAAAGAAGCAGTCGCTGGATTGTCATTCATTGATCAAATTTCGCTTGCTTTTATCGCTTTCGTGGCGGGAAGTGAGATCTATGTTGAGGAGTTTCGAACTCTTTTTAAGAGTATCAAGAAAGTTACTGCATTTATGGCGGTATCAACTTCTTTGATAGTTGCTGGCGCAATCTATCTGGTTTCTGCTCATCTTCCTTTCATGGCCGTGATGTCGCCACTTGAGAGACTTGGTATTTCTTTATTGGCCGGCGGTATTTTGTGTGCTATTTCTCCATCTTCAACTGTTGCAGTAATCAAGGAGCTGAGAGCAAAGGGACCTTTTTCTCAAATCTCCTTAGGCGTAACTGTTTTTATGGACGTTATCGTCGTTACTCTCTTTGCTTTTAATTCATCAATTGTCGATGCTATATTTAAAGATGTTGGATTTAACCTTTGGTTCTTGATCGTTTTACTTCTTGAGATTGCCTCTTCTGTATTACTTGGGTTTGGACTAGGGAAGCTGATGCACTGGGTAACGGGGCTTCGAATACCTAAGAAAGTAAAATCAATCTTCTATTTGGTTGCAGGGTATTTGGTTTTCTTTCTCATTCATCATTTTGAGGAGTGGGCGGCTTCTTCGATGCAATTAGAGATTGTTCTCGAACCTCTTCTCATCTGTATGGTAGCTAGTTTCTATGTCTCAAATAAATCTGCAAATAGAGATGAGTTTTTGTCCATCATGGAAAAAACATCGATGCCAATTTATGTGATTTTCTTCACTCTCACAGGAGCATCTTTAAACTTAGAGCTACTCTATTCTGTATGGCCATTTGCGCTAATTATTTTTGGAGCAAGAGCATTTGGGCTTTTCTCTGGGAGTTTTGCAGGGGGGATGCTTGCTGGTCAGGGACTAAAAAGGAGTTCTCGTTTCTGGATGTCGTTTGTTACTCAGGCCGGTGTTGGGCTTGGTCTTGCGAAAGAGGTATCAGTTTCTTTCCCAGAATGGGGGGATAAGTTTGCAACTTTAATTATCTCTGTCATTGTTATCAACCAAATATTGGGTCCTGCTTTTTTTAAGTTCGCGATTACCTCCTTAGGAGAATCACATACCAGAAAAAGTGATTCTGAATATGAGGGGAAAAGAAAGGCCATTATTTTTGGAGTCTCTGGCCAGTCTGCGACATTAGCTCTTCAGCTCAAATCTCATCATTGGAAAGTAAAGATTGCTTGTCCTAAGAGAGAGTCGATAGAGGAGGTGATGAATTCTGAAATTGAGATTCATCCACTACCTAATTTTGAATTGTCTACAATCAGAGATTTGGGTGCCGAAAAGGCCGGAGCTTTTGTTTTCATGCTGAGCGATGATGAAAACTATGAGCTGTGTGAGCATATTTATGAGCACTACGGCGAGGCCACAATGATTGTTCTTTTAAATGATCGAGCAAATTATGACCGTTTTAAGGAGCTAGGTTGCTTAATCGTATCCCCTTCAACTGCGATCATCAGCTTACTCGATCATTTTGTTCGATCTCCATCTGGAGCTTCATTGCTTCTTGGAATGGAAGATCAGCAAGATATCGTGGATATTACAGTCCGTAATCCAAACCTCTACGGGGTTTATTTAAAGGATATGCGCCTTCCGCTAGATGTTTTGGTTGTCTCTCTTCACCGGCATGGTCGCAATATTGATGTTCATGGAAATATCAAATTTCAAGTTGGCGATATCGTTACTATGGTAGGTAGTGAAGAGAGCCTAGAGGATGTTACCATTCGATTTGGGGTCTAGCTGTCATTTGTTTATGCATTGTGTTTAGAACTGCTCCGTGATAATTTGTTAGCATAAACAAAGTGATGTAGGTCCAATGTGATTGAATATATTATTCCTGAAAATCCTGATGATAGAATCATTAATCGTGCTATTGATATGATGAATTCCGGTGGGATCATATGTTTTCCAACTGACACCAATTGGGTTTTTGCAGCAAGTACTGATTCTAAAAAAGCTATTGATGCTTTGTACTCCATTAAAGGAGTAGAGAAGGATAAGCACTTCAGTATGATTTGCAATAATATCTCAGAAGCAAGTCAGTACGGGATCATTTACGATGGTGCCTTTAAATTGATTCGCAAGGTTCTTCCTGGTCCTTATACTTTGATCTTTGAGCCAACTAAGGAACTTCCAAGAGCAATTCGCGGTTACCGTAAGGAAAAAGAAATTGGAATCCGTATTCCTGCCTCAATTCTTTGCCAAAGATTAGTGCAAGCAAATGGTAAGCCAATCATTACGTCTTCTGTTACACATGATATGTTGGCCGAAAATTCTAATGGTCTTTTTCTTGATCAAGATAGTATGATTTATAGCTACCAAATCGAAGAGACCTATGGACATAGGCTTCAGATGATCATTGACCCAGGTGATTTTGAGTTTCATGGAGACAGCTCTGTAATTAACTTCGCCACAGATGATGGCATTCCTGCTGTGATTCGTGCTGGGGCAGGTGATGTCTCACTCTTTTCATAGCCCCTTCTGAACATTTCTCCTCCTTGTTTTCCCTACTTAAGAGTTGTATATTAAAGTTCTATTTATATATTTTGAAAGGGATATTATGGAAGATTTGAATGAACAAGAACCAATTGGTCGTGATCCTTTGACCGATGCTCAAAAACGTAAAAAGTATATCATCAAGGAGATCTACTCCATTATTCTTATTGTTGTAGGTGTGTTTGCATTCAGGTCAACTTTTTACGAGCCATTTCGAATTCCTACAGGCTCTATGATCCCTACTTTAATGATTGGAGATTTCATCGTTGTAGATAAATGGGCGTACGGGTTTAAAGTTCCATTTTCTGATATGTTCAGTGATCCTGTCTATATTACCAGTCCATCAAAACCGGAACACGGTGATGTCATTGTTTTCAAGTATCCAAAAAAACCAAGCATTAATTATATTAAGCGTGTTATCGGTGTTCCCGGTGATGAAATTGAAATCATCGACAAAGTTGTTTATGTCAATGGGAAGGCAATTGAAGGTGTTTCTGTCCCTGGCAAAGAGATCTTTAAAGACATGGACGAGAAGTTCCAGCAGTATTCATTTGATTTTTATAAGATGAAAACTGGTGATCATACCCACATTATCCAGACTGAAAGACAGTCCTATAATAAGGCAACGGTTCCTGCTCTAAAAGTTCCTGAAGGACGTTACTTTGTAATGGGTGATAATCGTGACTTCTCCGCTGACTCAAGATGGTGGGGGTTTGTTCCTTTTGAGAACATCAAAGGGAAGGCACGGTTTATTTGGTTCTCTATGCGTTTTCCATGGGATGAAAATGGCTTTAAACTTCGTTTTCACCGCATCGGCCACTTAATTGACTGGTGGCAGGAAGATTAGAGTTATGGGAAAGTTTATCTTTCCACACGATGGTTTTAAACCTATTCATACTTTTTGTAAGCAATATGAAAATAGGACCCAAGGTGAAGTTGCCTCTGGGTCTTTTTTTATTTGGCTTGCCTGTGAAGACTCTATTGTCTTTAAGAAAGAGCTACTGCTTTTAGAGTCTGATCCTGACACGAGAAAATACCTGTGGAACTATATCAAGTCGATTCTATGGATTTTTGGTGCAGAGAAAGTTTTTGTAGAAGGAGATAAGTGGGCAATTGAATTGCTTCGATCTGTGCTATCTCCAAATGGAGAGCTCGCCTATGAATTTGAGTTCTTCAGCTCGCCCCCTTTCAACGGAATAGCGATAGAAGAGAGGCATCCGAATTTCCAAGCAAGTGGCCATATTCAGCTCGGAACTTCGGATAAGGGGCTGAGGGTTGGAATCGATCTTGGAGCTAGTAGCATTAAAGCAGTGTTGATGAACGAGGGAGAGTTACTTCGGTCTGAAATTCTTGAATGGTCTCCCTCTGATGCAACTCATGGTGATTACATTTTAGCTAAAGTGATGACCGCGATTGATAGTGTGTGTCCGGGAAGAGGATTTGTGAGTATTGGTATCAGCACTGCTGGGATTATTGCACACAATGAAATTATATCTTCCTCTCTTTATCGATCCTTGAATGAGGAGATAAAACTAATTGCTCATTTGAAGTCAATTTATTCTGTTCCTATTTCTGTTATCAATGATGGTGACGCTGCCGCTCTTGCGGTTCAAAGAAGTGGAGTACTGGCCTTTGCCTTGGGATCTGATTTAGGAGGAGGTTATGTTACCCCAGAAGGGAAAATTACTGGATATCTCAATGAACTTGCTTTTGTTCCCTTTGATTTAAGTGATAGTGCCCCAGAGTGTGGTTGGTCTCATCATTTTGGAACTGGTGGTGTTTATCTTTCAAAAAGAGGGAGAGATCTCTTTGACTCCCATCATTATGATTGGGAAACTTACGCAAAAAGTATGGGGCATCTTATTGCCCAATCTATACCTTGGTTTAATCGCTTCTATTCGTTTAGTACTCTTGCTCTTCTCGGCGGAATTGCTAGTGAAGAGTGGGGGAGTATTATGGCACAAACTGCAAACGATGAGCTTCATCGTTTATTTCCAGAACTTTCTTTAAGTATAAAAGTGATAAAGCCAAGATCAACAAATGAACGTTTTCAGCAGGCCATAGCTGTTTCAAAACTTCAAATGGAGATGAAATCATGAATTTTTCTAATCCTAAGTCTCGAATTAAGTACGGACTTAGACTTAATGAAACAAAAGAAGAAGCGATTCAAAAGATAACTCATCTAGCAATTGGTGCACACCAAGATGATATCGAAATTATGGCCCTGCATGGAATTGTTGAGTGTATGGGAGATGACCAGAAGCATTTTGCAGGCATTACCTGTACCTCAGGTGGGGGCAGCTCAAGAGTTGGTCGCTATAAAAATTTCTCCGATGCTCAGATGGAAAATATTCGCATTCGTGAGCAAGAAAGAGCTGCTGAAATTGGTGGCTATAAAATCATCGCCCAGCTTTCATACCAAAGCGCTGAAGTTAAATCTAAAGCTCCTAACTTTGTAGATGACCTTGTTCGAGCGATTAAGGCAATGCGCCCGGAAGTTATTTACACACATAATCTTGCAGATAAACACGATACACATGTTGCAGTTACCACTGCTGTGATTAAGGCCATCAGAACTTTACCAAAAGAGCTAAGACCTAAAAAAGTGTATGGGCCAGAAGTATGGCGTGGACTTGATTGGATGCTTGCTGATGATAAAGTTTACCTCGATGTAACTGGACAAGAGGGGTTTGCACATTCTCTTTTGAGTGTTTTTGACTCTCAAATAGGTGGGGGAAAGCGCTACGATCTTGCGACATTAGGAAGAATGAGAGCAAATGCAACATACGCTGAATCTCATTCGACAGATGAGACAACTCATCTTTGGTACGCGATGGATTTAACTCCACTCATTGAAAATGATGAGCTTAGTCTTGTTGATTATGTGAAAAACATTCAAATGAATTTCGTGAACGATGTTACTGATCGTATTTCACGCTATAGCTAGAGGAACTTATGGAAGTTATCATTGTAAAAAACTCTAATGAAGGGTGCTTAAGGGCAGCGGCAATTGCTGAAAAGTATTTGAGGTCCATGGCAAATCCTGTATTCGGCTTTCCTACTGGGCGTACTCCTCTTCCATTTTATAGAGAGCTTATCCGTAAGCATCAAGAGGATGGGTTAAGTTTTAAAGGAATGAGCTCGTTCAATCTAGATGAGTATGTGGGGATTGGTCCAGAGCATAGCGCTAGCTATTACTCTTTTATGCACAATAACTTCTTTAAATATATCGATGCTGATCCATCAAATCTTAATCTTCCAAATGGAATGGCAAACGATATTTGCAGAGAGTGTCAGGCGTATGAAAAACGAATTGAAGACGCTGGTGGAATTGATATTCAATTTCTAGGTATTGGCGGTAATGGTCATATTGCTTTCAATGAGCCATCTTCATCTCTTAGCTCTAGAACTAGAGTAAAGACTCTGACTGAAAAAACAAGGCAAGATAATTCTCCAGAATTTGGTGGCATTGATGACGTCCCCATGCACGTCGTAACGATGGGGGTAGGAACGATAATGGATGCTAGGCATGTTGTGATATTGGCATTTGGTGCTGGAAAGAGTGAAGCTGTGGCCCAAATGGTTGAAGGGCCAATTTCAGCTAGTTGTCCTGCTTCAATTCTTCAGATGCATCCAAAAGCAACAATCATTATTGATGAAGCGGCGAGTGTAGACCTTGCACGTTCAGAGTATTATAAGTGGGTCTACGATAACAGGCCTTCGTGGCAAAAGTAAAAGTTAAGGATACTCAATGCTATTTTATGAAATATTAGGTTACGCTGCTTCTATTATTATTCTAGTGTCACTGGCACTAAAAAATATTAAACGTCTTAGATGGGTGAACCTTGTTGGGGCCATCACATTTACTGTCTATGGACTACTCATTGATGCTTACCCTGTTGCGGCGTCTAATTTTATTATTGCCTTGATTGATATTTATTTTCTTATTCAGATCTATAGTAAAAAAGACTATTTCGATATCAATGAAGAGCTTCAAGGTGATGAGTTTTTTATCAAAAGATTCTTTGAATTCTATGGTGGGGAAATATCGCGATATTTTCCTCATTTTTCTTTTGATAACATCACGAATCCGCATTTGATTTTAGTGTCGAGAAATATTAATCCAGTGGGGCTTTTTGTGTACGAAAAAGATGAGAAGTCGAAATCTATTGTTATTCATTTGGATTTTGCTTGCCCTGACTACAGAGATACAAAGAACTTTTTCTACCTGCTACAGGAAAAG
Source organism: Bacteriovoracaceae bacterium (assembly GCA_965140515.1). Lineage (GTDB taxonomy): Bacteria > Bdellovibrionota > Bacteriovoracia > Bacteriovoracales > Bacteriovoracaceae > JAGLCH01. The sequence continues at coordinate 1,618,937 of OZ223251.1, forward strand.
ATCGATGATTTTAAAAGCGAGGGATTTGTTCGCTTTGTGACAGTATCTGAGTCTGCTCAGCATATCGCTTATCTTGAAAGAGTAGGCTTCCGTCGCTCTATTAGCGGAGATCGCTTCGAACTTCCGCTTTAACTCCTAAACAAAGATTAGTGCCCTTAAATGGGCACTATTATTTTCCTCAAAAAACCTCTAATAGCTTGAAATTATGTAAGTAATCTTTTCATTCTGTGCTAGCAGATACGAGTAAAATCTGATAATAATGTGATGAAATTTCATATAATTAGTTATTGTTATGTTAAGCCCCATTTCATGTAGGAGAAACTTATGGCGTTCAATCTTAGAAATCGTCACTTTCTAAAGCTTCTTGATTTCAGCTCAAAAGAAATCAAATTCATGATTGACCTTGCACTAGACCTAAAAAAGGCAAAGTACGCAGGGATTGAACAACAAAAACTTAAAGGTAAGAACATTGCTCTTATCTTCGAAAAAGCTTCAACAAGAACTCGTTGCTCTTTTGAAGTTGCTGCCTTTGATCAAGGTGCGCACGTAACATACTTAGGACCAAGTGGATCACACATTGGAAAGAAAGAGTCTGTTGCTGATACTGCAAGAGTTCTAGGACGTCTTTATGATGGAATTGAATACCGCGGTTACGGACAAACAATTGTTGAAGACCTTGCAAAGTATTCTGGAGTTCCTGTATGGAATGGTCTTACTGATGAATTCCACCCAACTCAAATCCTTGCTGACTTCATGACAATGATTGAACATTCAGACAAGCCTCTACACCAAATGAAGTTCTGTTACTTAGGTGATGGACGTAACAACATGGGTAACTCACTTATGGTTGGTGCTGCAAAAGTTGGAATGGATTTTAGAATCGCTGCTCCGAAAGAATGTCAGCCAGAAGCAGAACTTGTCGCTGAATGTAAAAAAATTGCAGCAGAAACTGGTGCAAAGATTACAATTACTGATAATGTTGATGAAGCAGTAAAAGACTGTGATTTTCTATATACTGACGTTTGGGTATCAATGGGTGAGCCTGATTCAGTTTGGGAAGAAAGAATTAAGCTTCTTACTCCATACCAAGTTAATATGGAAGTAATTAAGAAAACAGGTAATCCAAATGTGAAGTTCCTTCACTGTCTACCTGCATTCCACAACAGAGAAACTCAAGTCGGGCAGGAAATTTTTGAAAAATTTGGTCTTGATGGTATGGAAGTTACAGAAGACGTTTTTGAATCAAGACATTCAATTGTATTTGATGAAGCAGAAAACAGAATTCACACTATTAAAGCTGTGATGGTTGCTACTCTAGGCGAATAAGGATTGGGGGAAACGAATGGCACTTTCAAGTGAGCTTTCAAGAATTCATCCAAAGTATCAAAGTATTTTGGAAGTTACTGAGCCATATTTACTTACCTATCCTGGAAATCTAGATCATATGAATCTCAGGCCATTCGGGCTTGAGATTCCTAATGAAAACTTAATTTCATGTATCGACTCAACAAGGAAAGATTTTTTCAATGCTCTACAGATGCTTGATAAGCTTTCTTTTGGCCCTGTTGGGATGCCTATGGATAAATGGGTATTCTTCGACTGCGGTGAAATGGTTGGTGCGATTTTTGGATTGGCCGTAAGAGGTGACAAACTTGATGCTGGTATCTTAAAAGAATATTCTCTTCCTGAGGATTATACTGATTTGGTTCCTGTATCAATGTATATCGCAATTCCTATGGCGAAAAAAGGTGCATGGTTTGGACACAATCTGTGTAGTGCAAATAGCTTCCTAGCTGATCACTACAATTTTTCTGGCCTAGCAGTACTTACGAAGGCCTTAGGTGTTAAGGCCATGAATATGCATGAGGCGTATGGAGCAACTCAGTGGGAATCAGGTTCGCTGAATATCCATTTACAACTTTCAAATATGGAAGTGCATAGCTCATACACCCCAGCTCACTCGTTTGAGAAGACGATGACATATCGTTCATTCTATACCGATGAGAAGCTTTTAGCTGCTCTATCAGGATCTTCGAGAGAGGCGGATGAGTTTGATCTACTCGTAGATGTTTCTGACGATAAGTTTTATAAAGATATGCAAAGGAAAATCGAGGCGAAAGAAGAAGAATACACAATCGTTGGGCGCCCGGTTTATGAAGATGGAAAGACCTATCTTCCATTGAAGAAAGGTCACGTATAAAGGATTTTTATGATACCAAATGTTTATTCGGAAATCGGAAGATTGAAGAAGGTCATGGTTCATGCTCCTGGTCCCGAAGTTGATATTGTCACACCTAGTGGTGCTAATGATCTTCTCTTTGAGGACATCCTATTTGGAGATCTTGCAAGAACTGAGCACGAAATTATGTGCAAAGTTTTTCACAAGTATGGGGTTGAAACTTACCGTGTTCTCGATCTTTTGATTGAATCAATGGTAGCAGCACCGGGGGACGCAGTAGATTCCCTGATTCAAGAGATCAAACATTTAGAATGTTTGGGAGATTCAATTGTTGATAAGCTTAAAACCTTATCGCGTGATGAATTAGGACATGCCTTCATTGAAGGTATCCCTCAAGCAGCAAAGGATATGACAGATGATAACATCTATATCCTTCCTCCTGTTCCAAACCTCATCTTTGCTCGTGACCCTGTTATCATGTGTCATGACAAAGTTTTGGCCTCTTCTATGGCCGAAAAGGTTAGAACACGTGAGGCCAGACTTATGGTTTTCATTTTCACTCATCATCCAGAATTTAAATCTCCAGAATCAATCATTGATATGGGGAGAATTGGAAGACGTGAATCTGACAAACTTACTCTTGAAGGCGGCGACTTTTTAGTTATCGATGAGAAGACAGTAGCAATTGGTTGTTCCCTAAGAACAACAATTGACTCAATTAAACTCATCGGTATGGAGCTGGCTAAACTTGGAATAGAGAATTTGGTTGTTCCGATGCTTCCTAAGCAGGTTGCATTTATTCACATGGACACCACTTTTACTCGAATTAGTGAGAATGAATGTTTGTTCTATCCACCAATTTACGCAAAAGATAGTCCAACTCGTTCTGAAATTCTGTATTTTGATCTCACGAAGCAACCACTTCATGAGAAGAAATACGACTATATTATTGACTGCTTCAAAGATATTGGAATTGATCTCAATCCAATCTACTGTGGTGGAAAAGATAATTTGATTGCTCAGCAGAGAGAGCAGTGGACCCAGGGCTCAAATTCCGTTTGTATCGCGCCTGGTATTATTTTGACTTACTCTAGAAACGTTAAAACGGTAGAAGAGTTAGCAAAGGCAGGCTACATGTGTATTTCTGCGGAAGAAGTCATTAAGCCACATTTCAATGCTGATTTTAATCGCAAGACCGTTATCTTACTGAAAGGTGAGGAATTGTGTCGCGCTAGAGGGGGCCCTCGTTGTTTGACTCACCCTCTACTAAGAGAAAGAATCTAATTTAAAGGCCTCCCTAGGGAGGCCTTCTTTGTACTAAAATTGTCTACTATTTTATCCTCTGGTGTTGCAGGCGATTCTCTGCGATAATTTGACCTACAAGAACCAATTGTTGAGTAACTTTTTTAGGCCAGGAAGTCATGGAAAAGATATATGACTGTATTGTAATTGGAAGCAATCTTACTTCTTTTATTTCTGCCATTCGTAGGGCAGATGATGGTGAGGATTATTTACTTTTATCACCACAAAGTAAGAGAGAAATATTTAAATCTGAGCATTATAAAGTTGGAAAACCTTTTTTCTATTTTAACCATGATTATCAGATTGCATCTCTCATTGAGAGGTTTCAGTTACAGACAGAAGTCTCTGGAGTTACTTTATCCCACTTCTTACCATCACTATATGCAAAAGAAACACTTTACCCATTTCCAACATCGATTTGGGAGTTGCTTAAGACTTCATTGATTTCTCCAAAAGGTAAACTCCACTTAATTCTACGTGTCTTTCTTAAAGAGGAAATCTGTAAGGACGAATCGCTATTTGAAATTGTCGAAAAGTTTTGTGGAAAAAAAGATGCTGAGCTTATTAGTGAGATTATTTCCGCTAGTACAAGAGGTGGAGATCCTAAAAAAACGGACATCTTTGAGCTATATCCGCTTTTAAAAGATATTTCAGGTACAACACAGGGCCTGATTGGCCTCTTCAATACTGTTTTGAATAAAGAGATTGGATCCTTCCATAAGGTTCGCTCAATGGTTGGGGGAGAGATTAAGCTTATCTCAAAAATAGTTTCTGAAATTGGTGTACATGGGAAGTATGGTGAAGAGCATATCTCTGCCCTAAAATGTGGAGACCTTTATCGTGTTCAATATGGTGACCGCGCATATGTCGCTCGAAACCTTATTATGGGACTCGATTCTCATGAGGCATCCCGCGTTTTAAAGTCGATTGATATTGAATTAGCTGACCTATTGAAAAGCATTAACTATTCACGCTCTATTGATGTGAATGCAGTATTAGGGAAAGGGGATATCGTTAAACTATCTTCAAGCTCTGTTTTACTTCCAGAAAGAGAAAAGAATAGAGTTTGTAAGATTGATTTTATTGGTGAGACTAGAGACACCGTTTCACTACGCTTTCAACTGGATGGTACTGATGGAAACCTCTGGTCTCGCTCTGATTCTGATCTTATTAAGTTAGTCCATGCAGAGGGGAGAAGTGTCATTGGGATGACTAAGAGACCGGATAATTTTGAGGTCATACGACATGAACGCTCAATTCCGCAGTTTCATATTGGACACCATGAGATCGTTCAACTAATTAATAATAAAATTCAGGGGCACAAAGGCCTTATTCTTCTCGGGGATTATCTCGATGGAATTCATTTGGAGAGTGTGTTGGAAAAGAAAACTAAAATAATTTCTAAAAATGATACTCCTAATATTGTTCGCCTTGACCCTTATTTGGAGCCTCAAAAGGACGCGATTATTAAGCGGAAGAACCGAGCAGATTTAAAGCATGCCGAGCTTGTTAAAAATAGTAACTCATTAAGGGATTTTGCGTCTGGATATCAATTCTTTGGAATGCATCAGGACGGGGAAAAACTTGTTATTAGAGAATGGGCGCCAAATGCTGAGTCTATTTATTTGGTATGTGGGAAAAATCAATGGAAAAAAAATGATGAGTACCGTTTTGCGAGAAAAGAAAATGACATTTGGGAGATCTGTCTCGATTCTGCCCACTTAAAACATCTTGATCAGTACAAACTACTAATCTCTTGGAATGGTGGCGAAGGGGAGCGAATTCCTAGTTACGCAAATTATGTTGTTCAAGATCCAAAAACTCATCTCTTTTCTGCCTGCGTTTGGTCACCAAAGCAGGAGTTTAAATTCAAGAATAAGAACCCTAAAAGGAAGGTCGCACCTATCATTTATGAATGTCATGTTGGAATGAGTTCAGAAGAGGGAAAAGTTAATTCCTATAATGATTTTACGGATAATGTACTTCCTCGCATTGTGAAGGCCGGCTATAATACTGTTCAAATCATGGCTATCCAAGAGCATCCTTATTATGGATCTTTTGGATATCAAGTTTCAAATTTCTTTGCACCAAGTTCTCGTTCTGGTACGCCGGATGATCTAAAACGATTGATTGATACTGCTCATGGGCTAGGTGTACGCGTTATTATGGATATCGTTCATTCTCACGCTGTAAAAAATGAGAATGAAGGGTTAGGCCGTTTTGATGGAACCCAGTTCCAATACTTTCATGATGGCGAAAAAGGACTTCACCCCGCTTGGGATACCTACTGTTTTAATTATGGAAAGAATGAAGTTATCCACTTCCTACTTTCAAATGTACGCTATTGGATGGAAGAATTTCGTTTTGATGGTTTCAGATATGATGGGGTTACAAGTATGCTTTATCAGCATCATGGGCTAGGAAAAGCATTTACTTGTTATGATGATTACTTTGGTGACGATGCAGATGAAGAGGCCATTACTTATTTAACTTTAGCGAACAGACTGATGAAAGAGATCAATCCACAGTCTATTTCAATCGCTGAAGATATGAGTGGTCTTCCCGGGATTGCTGCTCCAATTCAAGATGGTGGCGTTGGGTTTGATTTCCGTCTAGCGATGGGGATTCCTGACTTTTGGATTAAAGTTATTAAAGAAAAGAGTGATGAGGAGTGGAGTGTTAGGGAAATCTGGAATACTTTGATGGATGTTAGATATCACGAAGGAAGTATTTCCTATCTCGAATCACATGATCAAGCGCTTGTTGGGGATAAGACAACGATCTTCAGACTCATTGATAAGGATATGTATACCAATATGAGTGTATCAAATCGCAACCATATTGTTGATCGTGGAATATCTGTTCAAAAGCTTATCCGTTTTATTACTTTTATCACTTCAAAAGATGGTTACCTTAACTTCATGGGGAATGAATTCGGACACCCTGAATGGATTGATTTCCCAAGAGAAGGAAATGACTGGTCTTACCACTATGCTCGTCGACAGTGGAGTCTCAGTGATAACCCAGAGCTTTGTTACAAGTTCTTAGCTGACTTTGATCAATCTATGATTGAGCTTGCAAAAAACTACCACTTATTAGAATCAGATTGTGCTAATGAGTTTTGGCTTCATGATGGTGACAAGGTTATTGCTGTAAGAAGAGGAGGACTCTTTTTTGTATTTAATTTTGATCCAAATCGATCCTATCGCGAATATATGATTCCCTTTCCTGAAGGAAAATACTCATTAGTCTTTCATTCAGATCTAAAGGAGTTTGGTGGATTTGAGAATCTTCCTCCAATAGGACATCAAGTATCAACATTTGACTCTAAGCTTTCTCTCTACATACCTGCGAGAACAGTTCAAGTCTATAAGATGGATTAGTTGAACTCAATTCTTTGTGTTACTCGAATGGGATCCTTTGACAACTCATTCGGAATTGGTAAGAAACTATTAATTTCTTCAATTGTTTTTATGGCCGCTTGATTTAAGCGGTCATATTTTGAAGGTGTTGTCATTTCAATCTCAGTGATCTTTCCACTCTTTAAAATTGTAAATTGAATACTTACACTTCCTTTTTCTCTGAGTCTTTTAGATAGGCGAGGGTAGATAAGACTACTCTTTATTTTTGTGCTAAGTTTTTTTAGATAGTGATCTTTCAGGCCTTGCTGCCTTGCTTGACCAACTACACTTTCTTTCGTTTCTGTATTATCGCTAGTGCCGTGTTTGGTCTTTGCCTTTGCTCTTGATTGCGATTGCTTTTTTGTGGGTTTTATACTCAATGAAACATTAATTTTGTCGCTGTAAACTTCTGTTAGATTTGATCGTTCTTGTCTCACCTTATGGGGGAGAATAACAAGGTGTATGACAATAATAATAAGAAAGGAGACTGCTTTAACAGTCTCCTTCTTTGGGGACATCATTAAAAATGGCCTCTTAGGGTTACACCAATAGTTCTCGGCGCTCCATTTTGAGTATACAACTTGTCTTCCCATGCTGGAGGTTCATTAGCAAAGAAGAAACCACGTGTTGCATAGCTCTTATTAAAGATATTTTTGCTCCATAGGGAGAGGTCAATATTCTTTAATGCCATTTTTAACGTAAGGTTCACTAATCCGTAGTAATGTGATTTTTTGTCATGTGTATCTGAGAAATAGAAACCATCTTTACCAGTATACTCTGCAATGATCCCAATTGAATCTGTAATTGAATATTTTCCACGTAGATCAAACTGGAACTTTGGTGCTTGGGCAAGATCTCTGCTTTTTTTGTTAATTGATTCATATTTGTAGTCAATAAACTTGGCCCTAAGTAGTGATGCTGAACCTGAAAATAACACTCGTGATCCAAGTTGAGAATTGAATGTTAAGTCCGCGCCTGTTTGATAACTCTTTGCTGCATTTCCGTTATAGTAGGTGAAAGAGTTTGGATCTAGTGGGTCATCTTGTGATGTCGCTTTAACTTGTGCATCTGTTCTTAGGTTTCCAAAGAGTGCAGCGGTAGTATAAAAATTCTTCGACCAAGTGTTTTTTGAACCGACTTCAAGACCGTACATGTATTCAGGACGATAAATTCTTTTATCATCACTAAGGTCTTTTTCTGTGTTCATGCCACCCTGTTTATATCCTCTAGAGATATTGATGTACTGAGTAGTGTTTTTATTTGGAAAATACTCAAGCTTAATGTTGGTACCAATAAGATTATTGTTATCTTTATACAGTTGATTCGATTTCGTTGAATATGTGGCATTGTAATGTTCTAGTCTTGTGCCAATTGTTAGTAGGGATTTTGGGCCAAGCTCAATCGTTTTATCTCCAAAAATTGAAAATGTATTTCTATCAAATTGTCCTTCAATACGTCTGCCTATACGTTCGGCGTCGTTTTTAAAGCTTTTTACAATGGCCTCTTCGGTGAAACGTTGAGCAAAAACGCCTACATTATAATTGCTTCCTTGGTAGCGAAGTTCTTCAGAAAGTGCATTTCTTTTTCTTCTGTTTTCTGCGTAGTAATTATAGTTTGAGTTATAACCCGCTAGGTTGTTCCAGTACTCATCATTTCCCCAATCCTCATCATATGAGTATTCTTCAAAAGAAAGTGCGTATGAGGTCGTACTTTGAATTTTGTCTCCTGAACTCATATCTTTTGTTAGCTTTAAAGATGAACCGATAACATTTATGTCGTCTTCACCAGGATTATCACTCATTGTCTTCAGAGAACTATCGTGAGACCACGCATCATAGCCGTTATTTTGTTTGTAGAGGTATGTCGCAAACTCGCTACTGATGCTGTTGCCAATTTTGCTGTCAAATTTTAATCTCAATGTGTACTCTTCAATTCCCCCTGTGTCTTTTTTGTCTAAGTATTCATTGTCGATAAAACCATCACTCTTTTCACTAAAAAGTGACAGTCTTAATTTTGAATTAATCAAATTTATTGGTGTGTTAAAACTGATTCCGCCCTTGATCGTGTTGTAGTTGCCGTATGTCGCAACACCCGAAACTTCTTTCTCATTGCTAGGTTTTTTAGTTTTGTAATTAATAAATCCAGCAAGGGCATTTGAGCCGTACTTGGTCGCTTGAGATGTTTTTACAACCTCGATCTGCTCGATATCATACAACGATCCAACGCTCCCCATTCCAGACATATCGATATTATCAACTTTTATTCCAACCGAATGATTTGGTGAGCCTTCATATAAGCTACGCTCACCAATTCCCCTTATCTGTACAAATTTGGGGCGATTACTTCCTGCGGTGTAGTTAAGTCCTGGGATTGAGTTTAAAATGTCTTCAGTAGATGTAGCGTTACTCTCTTCTATTTGACTTGAGGTAAGTAGGTTGACAGTTTCTCCCAACTCACTTTCTTTCGTTTGGTTGTAATCAGACTCAACTTTTAAATCAGATAACTTGAATTCATTTGCATTTGCAGTTGTAAATAGCAATAGGGAACTGAGTAAAACAGTTGTTTTCATAAAATCTCCTATAAATAGAAGATTCGGATAACGGCGATGGAAGGGAGTAATTGTGGCCCTATCCCTACGTCGGTATTAACCGAATCAGGTTCAAAGGGTTATCAATAAAGCTTAAGCAACTGATTCTCAGGCCTAGTTAGGCCACCCCTTAGGTTTCTTAGTGAACTTAACCTGATGGTTTAGGTTTGTAAATATATTCTAAGAAAATTATGTCTCCACTTTTTTAGTCAATACTTAAATTAGACGTAGAAATTGTCGATAATATAAGAGAAATGACTTCAAGAATATTTGTCGGCGATTTCGCGCCCCCAAGGAGACAAAATGTGTTCGATTTTGAGTAAAATAAACAGAGAAGATCTGAAAAAATTTGTTCACTATGTACTTTTTGAAAATAATACATCAGGAACTTCAGTTCTAAAAACTAATGAAGTTTATCTTATGGAGCTAGGAGAGGAAGGAATAGTGCTGCTTGCGCCAAAAAATTCTTGCCAAATTAAGCACTCTTTAACGATATATCTCTACTATGTCCCTCTCGAATTAAAAATCACGAAGGCGCAAGATTTAAAAAATACCAAAAACAAATTTTTAGAGGTTATCGGAACGGTTAGAGAAAAAGAGATGATTGAAGGACAGGACAATTGTTATATTAAAGTTGATTTCACTCAATTCAATGAGTTTCAATGGGAACAATTTTTGATGCTCTATGAAGAGAGGCAAGACTTTATGAATAAAGTTGCAAAAGATAGTCGAGAGTAGCAAATGCCATTGGATCGAAAAAACAAAGACGATTTACCTACACTGAATTATTTCGAGGGGAAAAAAGTTCTCATTGTACACCCTTCTAGTTCTATTCGAATGACGATTAGAAAAGTAATGACAGGTATTGGGGTCAAAAATAACGATATTGTACAAACCGATTCTACTCATGAGGGGATGACCCTTCTTGTGGAAAATCGTCCAAATTTCCTTTTTGTTCTTCTTGGTGAAGATGACCATTATGTCAAAATGATTGAGAAAGCTACCGAGTACTGCCCAAATCGATTAAAGGGTGGGACATATCTATTAACATCTGATAACTCGAAATCAATTTCAAGCTTGATGTATGAATATGAGCTAGATTGCATCATCGCTCAGCCATATACAAATAAGTCATTAGAAGGTGCAGTGTTAAACTCTGTTGCAGATAAGATCAATCCTACGCCTGCGTTTAAGATTTTATGCGATGGCAAAGAGCAGCTAAACTTAAAAAATGAGAATAAGGCATTTGAGATCTTCTCTCAAGCTGTATCCATTGGTAAGGGCGTATCAACTGCTTTTTATTACCTCGCAAAAATCGAAATATTAAAGGGCAATAATCAAAATGCAATTGATTATATTCAAGATGGATTAAAGGATAATGCTAAGAATTACTATTGTCTTTCATTAGGGATAACTCTTCAATTTGAGCAACGTAAATATCATTTAGCTTATGAATACGCTAAAAGACTTGTGGAGAACTTTCCTCTCTCTCCAAATCGAATTCCTGAGTTGATTCGTCTCTCTATTATGACTCAAAATTATGAGGATATTGCTAATTTTGGAACTATGGTTAAAAGTGTTCCAAATGTTGGCAATACCGTAAAACGTTATGTCGCAGCTGGACTTGCTACCTGTGGACGATATTTAGTGATGAAGAATCAATTTGATAAGGCCGAGCCAATATTAAAGAATGCTCTTTCCTATTGTGATGGAAAGATGATGATAATTGAAAATATTGTTTGGTCATACTGTATGGCGGGACAACTCATTTCAGGGAGAACATTATTTCGTAAGTTGTGCGGTGCTTACAATATTGATAAGAAAATTCAGTATGAATATGAGCTAAGAATGCTGAGTGATTTTTCAAAAAGTAAAGACGAAATTATTGGCTTTGCAGATAAAGTGATTAGGGAAAGGGTTTACTCTTTTGCTATCTTTAAGCTTGTTCTAGAATCCTTGAAAGGTATCGATCGAAGGAAAGAGCTGCTCGAAGATATCGTTTTTCTAGCGATTAAGCACTATCCCGACAGTAAAGAAGAATTTCAAAAGTACTTATAAAAAAGGCCCCATTGATTGACTTGGGGCCTTCGATTTTTATTTTAGTCCTAAGATTTCTCTTGTTTGCTCAGGTGTTGCCACCGGTCGATCCATTTCTTTTGCAATTCGTGCAACTCGTGCCACAAATTCCGCATTAGATTTAGCATGAACACCTTTTGTAAAATAGATGTTGTCCTCAAGACCAACTCTCACATGTCCACCCATTGCTATCGCATGTGCTGTGAGTGGTAATTGGTAGCGACCAACGCCCGCTACGCACCATGTTTGCCCCTCAGGGAGCATGTTTACAAGCATGTTGAGGTTTCCGATTGTTCCACTCATTCCTCCAGGTACACCTAGAACAAAGTCAACGTGGAATTTTTCTGGAATCCAGCCCTTCTTAACATATTTGGGAACCGCTTCCATCATCCCATAGTCGAAAATTTCAAGCTCTGGCATAACTCCATACTTGATCTCTTCAGCAGCAATGGTTCTGATTGTATTCTCTGAGTTTTCAAAGATCTCTGGTCCAAAGTTTAGAGTTCCCATTGAAAGTGTTGCCATCTCTGGTTTAAGGGCAAGAGGAGCGCATCTTAACTCAAGAGGGGTTCCTGCTGCTCCACCAGTAGTATACTGGATGATTACATCTTTGTTTCTCTCTCTAATCTTTTCTGTAACTTCTCTAAATACTTCAACATCTTGAGTAGGGTTACCATCTTTATCACGCACGTGTAGGTGAATGATACTTGCTCCTGCTGCTGCTGCTTCAGCTGCAGAATCTGCAAGGGCATCAGTTGTTGATGGGAAGTATGGATAGATTTCCTTGTTTACTTCCGCGCCAATTACTGCGCAAGTGATGATAAGTGGTTGTCCTGCCATTTATAACTCCTTAAATTTCAGCGCAAGCTGCAAGTGATTCTTCAATTGCTTTCGCCACGAAGTCCATATCTTCATAAGTATGAGACGATGCGATATATCCGTGGTGGTATGGTTGAAGGAATACTCCTCTTCTAATTAGTTCTGCGTAGAATGCTGGTCTACGAGCTTTGTATTTCTTCTCAGGATCCTTATTGAATGTGATAAATGGCATCCAAGGACATCCTGATAGAGTCACATCTACTGGGGATGCATCAAGAATTGGAATAAGTTTTTCTTCTAGGTACTTACCAAGTTTTTTGATTTGACCAAGAATATCGTCTCTTTCCATAATCTCAATTGTTTTAAGAGCTGCAATTTGCTCTAAGCTATTTGGGAAGAATGTAGAGCTTAGGAATACTTCGTGAGCAATTACATCCATAACCTCACGCTTTCCAACAACAGCACCAATTGGGTAACCGTTTGCCATCGCCTTTCCAAAAACAGATAGGTGAGGGGTCACTCCAAATTCTTTTTGCGCTCCACCAATGTTAACGCGGAAACCAGAACGAATTTCGTCGAAGATAAGAACAATACCATTTTCTTCGGCCAGTTCTTTACATCCTTCAAGGAATCCTGGCCTTGGCATTTCGACTTCTGCCCCAAGAGGGTGACCTACTGGAGTAACGATAATTGCTGCAGTCTCCTTACCATGCTCTTCGATCAGTTTTTTCAGACTATCGAGATCATTGTAATGAAATTCGTAAACGTCTTCATATGTTTTCGGGAGTACACCGCCTTTAACTTCAACACACCAGTCGTGCCAACCGTGGTATCCACATCTGAAGACTTTTGTGCGTCCAGTATATCCGCGAGCTACGCGGATAGCTGTTGTTGTGGCATCTGAACCTGTTTTCACAAATACTGCTTGTTCACAACTTGGAATCAGTTCACGAAGTTTTGCTGCGAGCTGATTTTGAATCTTTTGAGTAAGGCTCATACAGAAACCTTTATTTCTCATTTGATCAATAACAGCATTATCGATCTCTTCAACTCTATGGCCAATGATGATTGGACCGTATGAGCAAAGCATATCGATATATTCATTTCCATCAACATCAACTACGCGTCCATCTTTTGCAGACTCGAAGAAGATTGGGTATTCACCAGGAACAAAGTTATAAGGTCTACGGATCCCTAAAATTGCACCTGGGATTAGATCGAGGGCCTCTTCGTATAACTTGTTCGACTTTTCTAAGTTTAATTTTACACTCATTCTTATGCTCCCTTTTGGGTATTATTTAGTTTTTATGCACCTTTCTTATCAATTAGCTTCATTACAATGAAAGTCGCAACGTCAGTTGGAACAGATCCCGGTCCAAAACCTGCATCGTATCCTAGCTCAATGGCAAGGTCATTTGTTACGCGTGGTCCACCGGCAACAAGTACAAAGCGGTCGCGCACACCTTCCGCTTCAAGTAGTTCGATAAACTCAGTAAAGTTTCTAATATGGGCATCCTTTTGAGTTACAGTTTGTGAAACGAGAATCGCTTCAGCACCTGTCTCAAGAGCACGTTTTAGTAGTTCTTCACATGGAACTTGAGCACCCATGTTATGGGCCTCCATTTCAGGGTAGCGTTCAAGGCCGTAGTTTCCGTCGTAACCTTTCATGTTCATGATCGCATCGATTCCAACCGTGTGGGCATCTGATCCGATCGAAGCTCCAACAACAGCAACTTTTCTGTTGAGCTCTTCTTTAATCTTTTTGTTGATTTGGTAGTAATCCCACGCCTCAGTTTTAACTTCGGTCGCCTCAATCTTGGAGTAGTCGAGTACAGGTTTTGCTTTTCCGTAGACAACAAAGTAGGTAAATCCTTCAGCGATTTTTTCAGCACATGAGATTTGAGGTTCATCAAGATTTAAAAGCTTAGAGTATTCTTCTGCCGCTTTTTTTGCTCTTGCTCCATTCTCAATTGGAAGAGTAAAAGAAAGCTGAACGATTCCGTCATTGAGGGTATCTCCATATGGTTTTACTAATTCTTGATTACTCATTGATAACCCCCTCTTTTTCAATTTGATTCATGATTGGGTTGTTGTAGTCTGCGGCCTTTTCAAATACGCCCTCAAGACCTTTTCCTCCGTCCATTGCTCTTTTAATATCAGCGAAGTGTCCATGACCAATTGCTTGCATGAATCCTTCATCTTCAAGTTTTGTGAGGAAGGTCTCTACTTCATCTAGTACTTCTTGAGCGCGAGTTTGGATGAATCCACCTTTTTTGAACTCAATTTCACTTCCAAGGTCTTTTGCAACATTGAAAATGTAGTTGATATTCTTAAGTGCTTTTGCGCGGTCCTGCATTAGTGGTGTATGGATCGCTTCTGTAAGAATTCCCGCAAGGTGAATCCCTTGATCAGTTGTTACAGATGCAAGATTAAACATTGTATCCATAACGTGAGAGTAGAAAATATCTGTACTCTTATATTTTGTTGGAGGCATGTACTTAAGAGGAGCATTCGGGAATAACTCGCGAGCAAGTTGAGCGTGAGCTAGCTCAATTAAGAATGCATTTTCAACCTGTGGGTTGATCTCAAAAGCGTGACCTAGTCCAAGCAGATCTTCAGTTAAGAAAGCGCGTTTACCAATTGCTTCATTGATAAGTTGAGATGCGGTTACGGTGTAAGCATTTTCAACTGCGTCTGAAGTTGTAAGGTAGTTATCCTCTCCAGTATTGATAATGATTTTTGCACGTGAACATAAAAGGCGTGAAAAGTATTGGTCAATAAAGGTTCGTTGAATATTGATATCTCGGAATAGGATTCCATACATCGAGTCATTGAGAAGCATGTCGAGGTCTTCAATCGCGGCACAAGCTGCGATCTCTGCCATACATAAACCTGAAGAGTAGTTTACAAGTCTTACGTAGCGACCAGCTTTTTTCATCTCGTCATCAAGAGCTTCTCTCATGATTTTAAAGTTTTCCTGAGACGCAAATGTTCCACCAAAACCTTCTGTTGTTGGACCGTATGGAACGTAGTCTAGAAGTGATTGAGCTGTTGAGCGAATAACTGCAATAATATCAGCACCAGAGTTAACGGCCGCTCTTGCTTGAGTTCTATCCTCGTAGATATTCCCAGTGGCAACAATTAGATATTTCCAAGGTGTAGGGGGAACTGGACAACTAGCTTGCTTTTCCGCCTTAACCTTTCTTGTTCTATCGAGAAGACCAACAGCTGAGTCTGAGAGTTCTTTCTCTTTCTTATCGATTTCTTCTTTTGAAAACTCTGTGATGTTTCCAAAATCGATCTCACCTTGAGAAATTAATTCGGCAGTAGTTTGAGCGTCACGCCCAGACTTAAGCATTGCAGCAGCAAAGTGTCTCGATGCTCCTGAATTGATTTTTCCTTTTTCAGAAAGAATTTCAATCAATGAGTTTGGTAGAGGTACTCCCTCTTCATTAATTCCATCAACTCCGTAAAGTCTAAGGATTGCTCTTTCTACTGAAACAGACGATCGCGTTTTCACGAAGTCTTCAACTTGAGCTGCAATTTTGTCCGCGAGTTCTTTAACTCTCTGGACTTGCTCAGACTTAAGGCCAATTTGTGCCATTGTCGGCTCCTTTATTAAAGTTAGCGTTTGGGTAAATTCGGTTTATTTTCAACACTTTATAGCAAATGATGGACGACTTTTAAAGGGAATCATAAGATCGATTTGATATCCGGTATTTCTTTCAGACCCTCTGTCGTTGTGCGCCGTAAGTCGTTGGAATTATATGCTGTTTTTTGAGAGGAATGGCACTCCCGAGTGTTGCACTTCACTCGCATCCTGCTCGCTTGTAAGTTGTTCGGCATCAATTTGCCATCGTTGCAATTGACGCCTCCAAAACCACTTTGAGCTTCAAATTGATACTTCAGAACTACAATTAATAAAAAAGGCCAAGACTAGCTTGACCTTTTTTATCAATGGCACTCCCGAGTGGATTCGAACCACCGACCGTTCGCTTAGGAAGCGAATGCTCTATCCTGCTGAGCTACGGGAGCGCATCAATATGAGTATATACTAACTTAGTTTCTTTTCAATTGCATTCTTGAATTCATTTGAAAGAGGAAAGTGCATCGCAATTTTAAGCGGTGTCTTGCCTTCTAATTTGGTCTCTTTAACATTTTCACTGGTCACTCGAACAACCTGATAAGGCATTTTACCGATGAGATCATCAATCGAGAGAGTACGATCAATCTCATGGCCAAAATCTAGGTCTCTCATTTTATAGAGGCCTACATCATTTTTTTCTAGAACTTCAGGGTAGTGAGAGGATGCCAAAAAGATTAGTCCCTTTTGATTCATAACATCTAGGGTGATATTACAAAGAATCGTTCCACTCTCTGGGTTGGTCGATTGAAATAGCTCGTCAGAAAAGACATAGGCGTTTTCTGGGAAGTCGTTTGAGAAAAATTGAAGCTCCTCTCCAAAACTTGAAATATTGTTTTCCAAATTTCCTGAACTCTTTAGAGAAATAGCAATCTCAGACGGAAACTTCAATTGAAGCTTAGATGCTGGTATTGGCAATCCAAACTTTGCGCAGTTCAAAATGAAGTAGAGAGTCTTTAAAATAGTAGTCTTTCCTGACATGTTGGCGCCATAAAGAACACTTGAGCCCTTCTTTAACTCCATATTGAGAGGAATGTACTTATGTTTCCTCCCCGCTTTCAATACAGGAAGAATTCCGTCTTCTATCGATAATTCATAGTTATCGCTATACTTTGGTAGACAGAACTTCTGCTCTATTGTCGCTTGGCAAAGAGCATAGCGATAGAGGCACATTGCTCTTGCTTCATAAAGACGGATAAAGCTTTCTGCAAGGGAGTGAATCTCTGCATTGATTCTTTCAAGCTTTATTCCAATCGCCTTTTTAAACTCAAAATCTATGCCTTCTTTCTCTTGCTGAATCTTTCTAAGTTCAGGAGTTAGAACATAATCGATGATATAGCGATTTCCTTCTTTAAAGACTTCAAGACAATCTGATGCTTCGGCCTTTTTTACTTCTTCTGTTTCTGTGTCAAATTCTTTTGGGTAGGGGTAGATCATACGAAGACCAGTTTCTTCGTTGATCATTTTTTCATACTCTTTAAGGACTTGATTAAAGGTACTATCAAGTGATGCTATTTCATCACGCAGTACCTTTTCTTGGCTTGAGAGCTTGAGTGATGCCGCTTCGTTATCTGTATGCTTTTCTAGTATCTCTAGGAGTAAGTCTACCGTTCCCAATTCACTGATCATTGGGTGATGCTTTTTCTCTAGTTTACTAATTGATCTCTCTGTATTTAAAAATTGAAACAATTGGTAGAGATGAAACTGTTCTAATTCACCGGCCTTTAGGAACGGTAGCATGCTATCGAGTAGAGGAAGCTTCACACCGAGGGAAATTAGCTGATCGAATTTAAGTTCGCCCTCTTCTTGAAGCTTGAGAAGTTCTCCTAGTCTTCGGTAGTGCCTTTTTCCTTCGATTTCATCAAGAGGTTTTAGGATTTTGTGGGGAATGAGTGGGATTTCTCGATTGAAAATCTCGAGAAAGCTCTTTATTCCAAGTTCTGATTGCAGCTCAGTACTAATGCTATTTTGTACTAACTCTAATCGCATGAAAGTCCTCTCTGAAAATATTTGTCACTGGTACCTTTCCCACATCAAATTTGAATTGTGCCCCTTCCTCTTTTATAAAAATATGTTCAACATTTACAGGGTGAAACAAAGATAGAGTGGGATAAAATACACGGCGGTCGAATGACTGCTTCACTGTGATGTTGTGGTAAAGCGTAAAGTTATCTAAAACTACAGCGAGCTTTTTGTAAGGGGCCAGAAAGCTGTAGAGTGTTTTGGTTAGAGCTCCTGATAGATAGAGAGTACACTCTGTACTCACATTTTCCTCTAGCTCTTTTTTTAACTCCTCATCCATAAAAGGGATTTGAGTGCTTTTATGGATGAGCTCGCCCTTATTATTAATAAGAATAGTCTTAACTGATTCTGTTTTATGCTTTTCAATACTATCAATTATGTTTGTTTCGCAATTTTTGAAGCTGAGCGGCTCTAGAAGGTCTTTGGCCTTTTGTAATTGCTCTTTTCTATTTGAGATTAAAAGAGCGAAATAGAATGCATCTGATACTTCTGGCGAGGCAATGAATTGGCGATCGATCGAACCATCGATCAGAAGAGTGATCTCTGGATGCGAATTCAATAGGTTCTTTTTGATTTTTACGATCTCATGCTTTTCGTTTGGCCCTTCAAGAATAATCTGAAAAGGGGAGATCGTTTTTCCCATGACAAATGTTTTCTTGAAAAGGGGAGGAGCAAAAATTGAAATGGTTTCATACATTCCATTGTGCTCATTGAGATGCTCTCCCGCCGTAATAAAGTAACTCCCCTCAATTGTTGTGATGAGGGGCTTACCGTGACCTTCGTAGTTGTCGAGTTTTTCTCCATTTAATCCAATGGAGGTAATACAGATCGGGGAAGAACCCGCAATCAATTTGTCATAGACGAAATTGAAACTTGTAGTCTTCCCCGCATTTTTATCTGATCCGACAAACGAAAGTGTACGCATTTACTAGCAGTAAACTTTTTCGAACATTTCTCTTAGTTTGTCGTGCTTTCTGATAACGTCAAGTGCTAGCTCCGCATGTCCTGGAGCATATCCGTTACCAACGATAAGTAGTGCATCTGATCCAATCCCTTCTGCGCCTAGTGCTGCTTTAGAGAAGCTTGTTGCCATTGAGAATAGGTATACTGTTCCATCTACTTTCGCTGCCATAATTGAAGACATCTCAATGTTTTCAACTGATGCAACGTTGATAACTAGATCGGCCATTTCGCCGTTTGTTACCTCAGAAACTGCACGTTGAACTGCGATAGGATCTGTTGCGTCAACTCCTAGGATGTGATCAAAAACACCTAGTTCTTCACAGCGTGCTTGTCCGCCTTTACTTGGTTGGATCGCAATAAGCTTTCCTGTATTTCCAAGAATTTCTCTTGCAACTGCTGCGCAGATTGTTCCTGATTTTCCACCAGCTCCAATAATAACTACAGTTTGATTTGGCTTAACTAGTTTCTTTGTTTGAGCAGGAGCTCCCGCAACGTCAAGTACAGCAAGTGCAAGAATTTCATCCATATCAGATGGGATTTTTGCAACTGGGCCAGTTGGGAAGAATACTGCATAACCTTTGATTTTTACTTGATCTCTTTCTGGAAAGATTTCAATGATTTCATCAATATGAAGTGGAGTTAGAGAGAGAGAAACAAGAGATGCCATCTTGTCTCCAACTTTTAGTCCTGCGATATTTGGGTAGTCTGCTCCAATTTCTTTTACTGTACCTAGAAGCATCCCGCCTGATCCAGTAACTGGATTTTGTTGCTTTCCACGTTGTGCAACAATTCCCATAATCATTTCACCAACTTTCTTAAGATCTCCCCCGCATGCTTCTTTCATTTGAGTAAATGAAGCTGAGTCGATGTTAAGTGTATCCACTTCAACAAGTAACTCATTTGAGCGAATTGGAAGTGAATTGTCGATTTTGTTAGCTGTTTGCGGAAGCACGTTAGCGGGTTCGATTACGCGGTGCGTTCCGTATTGACAGTTTTGAGTCATATTTAGCTCCTTGATTTAGGGTTGGTTCACCTTAGTTCATACCAGACTTGTTTTAAACCTTCCACCCCCCCTGTGTTTTTTTTATCACAGCTTATATTGGCCCATGCCGGGTGGTGACAGGTATTGATTTGGTATATAATGATGCGAACACTTTGAAATTCGATAGGGGACTACATGGATGTAAGTAGCTATAGTTGTTATCACGACTTAATGCCCAATAGGGTTAGAAATATTCTCGTTGTTTCAAGTCCATACGATGCATTTATTATGGAGCAGGACGGGGGACTTTTAGAACACGTTTTCATGCAAGTGCGCGGGATCAGTTTGGTTGAGCCTCCACGGTTTACAGTCGTATCATCTGGAGATGAGGCGTTTGATATGCTTCAGGCCAAGAAATTTGACCTCGTCCTTTCGATGCCTCGTTACCTAGATCGTGAAAAAACAATAACTTTTGCTAAGGCCATTAAGGATATTCAAAATGTACCTGTTGTTCTTATGGTTAGAAGTGCGAAGGAACTTAGCCATAAGGTTAAGAACTATCCAACAGACATTATTGATAATGTTTTTATGTGGTCGGGAAATAGAAGTGTCCTTTGGTCTGTTATTAAGTGGTGCGAAGATAGAATGAATGCTGAGCACGATACTGAACTCGCCGATGTTAGAACCCTTATCGTTATTGAAGACTCACCATATTACTATTCATCAATTTTGCCGATGCTTTATCGCTCAATTGTTAAGCAAACTCAAGCCGTAATGGACGATACTCTAAGTGATGAGCACCGTTTGGTGAAGCTTCGCGCTCGTACAAAGATTCTTCTGGCAAGAGACTACGAAGAGGCCCTTGCTCTTTACAATAAATTTAAGCCGTATCTCTTAGGAATTGTTTCGGATACTCGTTTCCCTAAAGACGGTGAGGTTGATGCTGAGGCCGGAATTAAGTTTTTGAAAATGGTTAAAGAGGATATGCCAGAGCTACCTCTTCTTTTAACTAGTACGGAAGGAATCAATCGAGAGAAAGCGAAAGAGATTCCAGCAAAATTTCAGGATAAGAACTCCGCTCACATGCATCAAGAACTTAGAAAATTTCTTGTAAGCAATATGGGGTTTGGAGATTTTATTTTTAGATTACCATCGGGTGAAGAAGTCGTTCGTGCTTCAAATTTTAAGGCAATGGAAAAAGCGCTTAAGCACGTTCCAAAAGAGTGTCTTCTCTACCATAGTATGCAGAATCATTTTTCAAACTGGTTCTTTGCTAGGGCAGAAGTTGAGCTTGCTGCTTACTTTAGAACACTCAACCCCCAGGAATTTGAATCCCCTGAAGAAATTAGAAAGTGCCTTGTGACAAAACTTAGAGAGCATCGAAAACAAAGACAGCGCGGTATTATCGCTGAGTTTAATGCTGGAGAGTTCGACTTTGATTCTGTTTTTTCAAAAATGGGGGAGGGGTCTCTTGGTGGTAAGGCCCGTGGTCTTGCATTCATGTCACGCTACCTCAATGAAAACCTCCATCGTTTCGATGAGTTTAAAGGCGTTAGTGTATCGCTCCCAAAAACCGTTGTTATTGGAGCTGAGTATTTTGATGAATTTATTGAAGAGAATGATCTTTATAATCTAGCTGAGCATACGTTTACGAATAAAGAAATTGCTGAGCGCTTTGCTAAAGGTCGATTGCCAGAGGCACTAGCTACGGACTTACGTGAGCTTTTAGAAGTCGCAGATTATCCACTTGCTGTTCGCTCATCATCTCTACTCGAAGATAGTCAGGAGCAGCCATTTGCGGGGCTTTATGCTACGTATATGCTTCCTAATAATGACGAAGATTTTGATGAGCGATTCTATCAACTGGCACTAGCGGTGAAGATGGTTTACGCATCTACTTATTTCGAAGCGCCAAAAGCATTCTCAAGAACAACAAAGCATAGAACTGAAGAAGAGAAAATGGCGGTAGTTGTTCAACAAGTTGTTGGAGATGTTTACGGAGACTACTTCTATCCGCTTATTTCAGGAACTGCTCAATCACACAACTTCTATCCTTTGAGTTTCATGAAGGCTGAAGAAGGCGTTACACAAATTTCTTTGGGATTGGGGAAAATTGTGGTTGAAGGTGGACAAACAATCCGTTTCTCTCCAAAGTTTCCTAAGAAAATCGTTCAGTTTTCTTCTGCAATTGATACCGTCAAGAGTTCACAAAAACAGTTTTATTGCTTGAAGATGAATGGAAACGCTCCCGTTGGTGAATGGGTTGACGAAGAAGTTACTCTTATTAAAAGAGATGTCTCCGAAGCAAAAGATGAGGCCCCATTTTATTTGATAGCGAGTACCTACGAAGCAAATAATGCGAGAGTTCGTGACTCTTTCGACGGTAAAGGGATTCCGATCCTGACATTCGCTAGTATTTTAAAATATGGAGAGTTTCCACTTGCTCAAGTTATCGAGACAATGCTTGATATTGGCAAGCGCGGTTTTGGTTGTGACATTGAGATAGAGTTTGCTATTAATCTCAACCAGAATTACTACGAAACTGGTGGCAGTAAGTGGGAGTTTGTTTTGCTTCAGGCCAGACCAATGATTACTGCAGATGATGGACTCGACGTAACGATTGCGAAAGATGAAGTTGACCAGTCTATTTGTTACTCAACTAATGCTTTAGGGCGTGGAGTGAGTAAAGAGATTACAGATATCATTTATGTTGATCCCGAATATTTTAATTCTGTTAATTCTATGAATATTGTTCCTGAAATTTCTCGCTTGAATGCAGAACTCGAAAAAGAGGATCGCAAGTATCTACTCGTTGGGGCAGGGCGCTGGGGGTCATCAGATCACTGTTTGGGAGTTCCTGTACAATGGAATGACATTTCAAGTGTTGGTGGAATTATTGAAGCTGCGACTAATGAATTTCGGCCAGACCCATCGCAGGGGACGCACTTCTTCCAAAATATTACTTCTCTAGGAATTGCCTATTTTACAGTTCACAGAAGAGAAGATCAGCTCACTTGGGAATGGTTCAAAGAGCGTGGCGATATGCGTGAATTTAAATTTATCAAGCATATTCGGTTAGATGAACCACTTATTATCAAGGTAGACGGTAAGAAGAATGAAGGTGTCGTAATCGCCAAGTAGCGAGTAAGAAAATCTTAGAAAATCTTATCGGTCCTATCAGTTTTTTTATTGGAAAAAGGTCCTATCCAGTGGTAAAAATTAATAAATTATAAATTGATATGTGAAATTTATAACGACCCGAAATCATCATATCCGTAACATTTGTTTCAGTAAGGAGGAACTATGGATATCATTAAAGAGATTATGTCAGTCGTGGATCAAAGAGATCCACATCAACCAGAATTTCGTCAAGCAGTTCTTGAAGTTGTTGAATCAATCGCTCCTGTTATCGAAAAACACCCAGAAATGAGAGATGCAAAAATTCTTGAAAGAATTGTTGAGCCTGAAAGACTTATGCAATTCCGTGTTCCTTGGGTTGATGACAGAGGTGAAGTTCATGTAAACCGTGGATTCAGAATCGAAATGAACTCTGCAATTGGACCTTACAAAGGTGGTCTTCGTTTCCACCCTTCTGTAAACCTTTCAATTCTTAAATTCCTTGCTTTCGAGCAAATCTTCAAAAACTCACTTACAACACTTCCAATCGGTGGTGGTAAAGGTGGTTCTGACTTTGATCCAAAAGGAAAGTCAGATGCTGAAGTTATGAGATTCTGCCAAAGCTTCATGGGAGAACTTTTCCGTCACATTGGACCAAACACTGACGTTCCTGCTGGAGACATCGGAGTAGGTGGTCGTGAGATCGGTTACATGTTTGGTATGTACAAAAAACTTAAGAATGAGTTCACTGGTGTTCTAACTGGTAAAGCTCTTAACTGGGGTGGATCACTTATCCGTCCAGAAGCAACTGGTTACGGTGCAACTTATTTCGCTGACAACATGCTTAAAACTAAAGGTGAGTCTTTTAAAGGTAAGACTGTTTCTATCTCTGGTTCAGGTAACGTTGCTCAATACGCTTGTGAAAAAGTTACACAACTTGGTGGTAAAGTTATTACTCTTTCTGACTCATCAGGATACATCTATGACGAAGAAGGGATCGATGCTGAGAAACTTGCTTACATCATGGAACTTAAAAACGTTAAGCGTGCTCGTATCGCTGAATACGTAGAAAAGTATACAAATGCAGTTTACACTCAAGTTGATAAAGATCTAGACTACAACCCACTTTGGGCACACAAAACTGATGCCGCTCTTCCATGTGCAACTCAAAATGAGCTTAATGGTAAAGATGCTCAGAACCTAGTTAAAGCTGGATGTATGGCCGTATCTGAAGGTGCAAACATGCCATGTACTCCTGAAGCTGTTAAAGTATTCAAAGAAACTGGTGTTCTTTTCGCTCCAGGTAAAGCTGCGAATGCTGGTGGTGTTGCGGTTTCTGCTCTTGAGATGTCACAAAACTCAATGAGATACAACTGGACTCGAGAAGAAGTTGATGCAAAACTTCAAACAATCATGAAGTCAATTCACGACGATTCACTAGCAGCTGCTAAGGAATACGGATTTGGACAAGACTATGTTGCTGGTGCAAATATCCACGGATTCTTAAAAGTAGCTAATGCTATGCTTGACCAAGGTATCATCTAATTTCAAATTGAAATTAAATATACTTCGAGGCCCGCTTTTGCGGGCCTCTTTTTTTCCAAAAAGCAATACTGCAATATGGTTAACAAAATTTACCAAATTAGAAGTAGTTGCCTCCTAATTAGGGCAGTTCCGCATAAAATAAATAGTTGATAGTAGGTGTCAAATATTCCGTAAGTTTTCGGAATCATAGCAAAAGCACTTGTTTCATCTTTTCGTCTGCTAAATAAATTTTGCAATATATTAGGAGTGCATCCATAATATTTATATATAGTTAGCAACAATTATATGAGTGAGTTTATCAATGAGAGGATATGTTCTACTAATCACATTCCTTTCCTTTTTGGTCGCTTCTCCTAGCACTTATGCTTGGAGCAAGAGGACCGTCTATGGCAAGACGATGTGCGAGGACGCCATCGCTATATACTTGCGGCAAAAATACAAATCTCAAGCATCTCAACGTCAAGAAGTGCTTAAAGAGTACGGTCGAATTGTTTCAACTTATCTCGCTCCAACTGATTGGAAAGATGTCGCAACTCGCAATTATCATAAGAAGCGGGACAATAGGTACTTTACTTCAGATGTCTTTGGTTTTGGTGAAAATACTAAGCTCGGCCCAATTGTAAGGGATGCTTTTAATGAACTTCCACATGACGTTGTTGGTGCGGGTGAATACCAAGGTCCACACAAGACAACCCTTTCTTTCTCACATTTTGTAGATTTTAATCACTATCAGTACTTCTTCTGTTTGAACAAACGGGTTTATATTTCTCTCAAAAAAGAATTATTACCAACTGCGGACTTAGAAGGAATTAAAAAGCTTCTTGCTAAGGATGGTCATAGGATTCTTTTCCAACGCTCTGAAGATGATGAAGTTGTAACCATTATGACTGAGAAGAGAAAGGCCTATTATTACTTTAAAATTTTCGGTAAAGAGTGCTATGTCGTAGCATTTGATCCAAGCTTTGCTAAAGATGCTCAAGCAAAAAATAATGTAGGTGAGAAGGGAAAGGAAGCGGTCACTGAAGTGGTGATGAAGAAAAAGTAGTTTTTTATTTTTAAAATGAAGATAAAAAGAAGGCCCACTTACGTGGGCCTCTTTGTTATGGAAACTTATTTAATACGATTCCAAATTTCTCTAATCTCACCAGTATGAGACTTTTTACGTCCCTTGTTGTAGTGAGTGTGGAGAAGTTCGTGTGACTTGTGTCCACAAGGCTCTCCAAGAAAATCTTTGTACAATTGAGTAACCATTGGGTTCTCGTGAGATTTTCTAAGTTGAGCATTTTTATCGATGGTATAGATTCCATCTTTTCTCATGTTCACAATATCTTTTTTGTACTCTTTTTTGTACTTAGGCTGGCCACCGCCACCCATGCATCCACCTGGACAGGCCATGAACTCGATGAAGGTATATGGAGAATTTCCGCTCTTAACAAGCTCTACCATTTCTTTCGCTGCTTTTAGTCCGTGAACTACAGCAACCTTTACCTCGCCAAGACCTTTAAGCTCAACAGATGCTTCTTTGATTGTTTCTTCATAACCACGAACAGGGTGAATATCAAGGTTAGGAAGAGCTTCTCCGTTTACAATTTCATAAACTGTACGGATTGCTGCTTCCATAACTCCACCTGTTGCACCGAAGATAACCGCAGCACCAGTATTGTCACTCATAAATGGATTATCCATTTTGGTTTCTGGAAGTTTTGATGCATCGATTTGCTCACGCTTAAGAAGTTCTGCTAGTTCTCTTGTTGTTAGAACAACGTCAACTTCAGGCATTCCATTTACAGTGTGCTCTGGACGCTTACATTCCTCTTTCTTTGCTGTACAAGGCATAATTGAGATTACTCTCATCTTTTTAGCATCGATATTCATCTTCTCTGCTAGGTATGTCTTAGCAAGAGCACCAAAACATTGTTGTGGTGATTTCGCTGTTGATACATGGTCTAGCATTTCAGGGTAGTGCTTTTCGATGTAGTTAATCCAACCAGGAGAACAAGAAGTGAAGAGTGGAAGCGTTCCACCATCTTTTACACGGTGAAGGAGTTCTGTCCCTTCTTCCATAATAACTACGTCAGCAGTGAAGTTTGTATCAAGAACTACATCAATTCCAAGCTCTTTGAAAGCTGAAACCATTTGACCTGTATAGATAGAACCCCTTTTGGCACCAAATTCTTCGCCAAGTGCAACTCTCGTCGCAGGAGCGAATTGAACAACTGTTGTGATCTCAGGATCGTCAATGAAGTCGATAACTTTATCAACATCATTTTTGGCGTAAAGTGCACCAACAGGGCATACAAGTGTACATTGTCCACAAGAAGCACATACTGACTCACTTAGGTTTCCTACATCTTTAAAGTTTACTTGTGTCTCCATCCCTTTTTCTTCAAATGTAAGGGCAGCGACACCTTGGATGTCTCTACATACAGTTACACAACGACCACAACGAATACACTTACTCATGTCGCGTACGATTGAGTGAGCTGAATCATCTAGAACTCTCTTCGCAGAGTATTCTTTGTTGTGAAATTTACTCTCTGAAAGTCCAACAAACTTTGCAACATCTTGAAGCTCACAATCTCCATGACGAGCACATGTTGTACAATCAGTATTGTGATCGGCCATGATTAGCTCTGTCTGAAGTTTTTGAACTTTTCTAACTTCTTTATTTTTTGTAAAAACTTGAAGTCCTTCTTCAAAAGGAGTGTTACAAGCTGTTACAAGATGCTTGTCTGTTTCTCCTGCTCTTTGAATTTGAACTGTACAAACTCTACATGTTCCTGGGCGGTGATCGATTTCGTGCATTTCACAAAGAGATGGAATAAAAACACTATTTTCTCTTGCTACGTCAAGAATCGTCTGTCCTGCACAGAACTCAATTTCTTTTCCATTAAGATTAGCTTTCATTTAACCCTCTCTTATTCTGTAACGACCATTGAAACTCGGTAACAGCGTAGACATCTGTCAGCTTCTTTATAAGCATCTTCTTTTGTCATACACAGCTCAACTTCTTCGAAGTTTTTGCTACGAGCTTCAGGGTCTAGTTCTGCAAAGTGTTTTCTCTCTGTCTTCAGCATTGGCACTTTAAATTGGTGCTTTTCAAGCTTCGTAACTGCTTGAGTTATTTTGCTCATCTTTGCATTAGGGTTGAATGAAACCTTTCCAGTTGTTAGGTATTCATCAATATTATCTGCAGCGGATTTTCCGTGTGCCATTGCTTCAATAAGAGTCGCAGGCCCAATTTGACAATCTCCTCCAGCGAATACATTGTTACTACCAGTCATGAGATTGTCGTCAGTAACGATTGATCCCCATTTGGTAACTTCAATTCCTTCAGCGCCTTCAATCCCTTCAAGATTGATCGATTGACCAATTGCTGGAATTAGAATGTCAACATCAAGTTTGAAGTTAGAGCCTTCAATCACTTGAACGCCGCGACGTCCACCTGGTTTTTCTGGTTCTGTTAATTCCATCTTTACAAATTCAAGACCCGTAATTTTCCCATTTTTAGAAAGGATTTTAACGGGGTGAGTAAGCTCGTGGAAAGTGATACCTTCTTTATGAGCTGCTTCAATCTCTTCGTGATCAGCTGGCATTTCATTTTCAGTTCTTCTGTAAATTAGATGAACTTCTTCTGCTCCAAGACGTTTCGCTGAACGAACGCAATCCATTGCTACGTTACCTCCACCAACTACGAAAACTTTCCCTTTAAGAGACATATCGCGTCCGTGGTTTGTCGCATTGTTAACGTCTAGTAGGTAGCTTACACCGTGCATATAGCCTTCAAGAGTAGGGTCCTCTCCCTCAACTCTGATTGACTTCCCGCTGTGAGCTCCAATACCTAGGAAAACTGAATTGTACTTTTTCTTCAGATCCGCAAGAGTCATGTCCTTACCAAGACGCTTGTTGAAATGAATTTTACCACCTAGGTTTTGAATGATTTCAATTTCTGTTGTCAGTACATCTGCTGGAAGACGGTAGTTTGGAATACCAACTCTGGCCATCCCTCCTGCATCTGGAAGGGCTTCAAAAATTTCAACTTCATAACCCTTAAGGAGCAATTGGTAAGCACAAGTAAGACCTGCAGGTCCTGCTCCTACTACAGCAATTTTCTTCCCTTTTGGAGCGTCAACAATATCTTTGTTGAACCACGTTTTTGTTGCACCTAAGAACTCATCTGCGACAACACGCTTAAGAGGTTTAATCGCAACTGCTTTATCAATATTGTTTCTTGCACATGCATCTTCGCAGAAGCGAACACATACACGCCCACAAGAAGCGGCGAGAGGATATTCTTTAAGAACCACTCCTATTGATTCTTTAAGCTTTCCTTCTCCAACATATTGAACGTATTTAGGGATATCGACTTTGGCCGGGCAGGCCTCAATACAAGGGGCAGTAACATAAGAATGGGTGCTTTCTTTTGTTGCTGTTTTGTTGCTAAGTTCCTTTTGGAATTCATCTTCAAAATTCTCTAGATACTTTTTAAGAGCAACTGTAGATGTTTTTCCTAGTCCACAAAGAGATGTTGAAGCCACATGATTTGCAAGCTCCTTAACTTCTTGCAGATCGACTTCGTCTCCCTTTCCTTCAAGGATCATGTCAAACTTTTCGAGAAGTACCTTGTTCCCCACACGACAAGGAGTACATTTCCCGCAAGTTTCATTGCAAACTTTTTCTAGATAGCTTCTAAAAGCTCCTACTAGGCTTGCATTTTCTTCGAAAACAAAAAAACCGTTTTGTCCAACAAAGGCCTTGATCTTCTTGTCTCCAAATTTCGAAAATTCCTGTAGCTCAGGTAGGTCATTGACGGTTACGTTTTTTGACGCACGTCCGTCAAAGACCCTCTGGCCCCAGGCACCATAGATAATCTTCGTCATAGTCAACTCACATTGTTGATGTTGTTAATATTGGCCAAATGTAATTGATAATTACTGACATAAAGAGTAGGTGAATCATGATGAATAAACAAGGAGAATTCTGAATTGCCGGGTGCTGTTTTAGGCAGTGTTTATCGTTCTTTTGAGGATTTTTTAGTCGAGATAAAACTATCGATACTCGCCTGTCGATAGATGAGTATCGATATATATATAACGATTTTTCTTGAGCAATTTAGTTGGTCAAGTTATTAAAATAAAGGGAGTAATTTACAACCTTACCCCTATCTTTTATCGTCACTATAATGAAAGAAAATTTTACGGAGTGTATGAATGAAACGTTTATTTTTAATATCGCTAATCTCTATTCTTGCTGCATCATGTGGCGTTCAAAGTATTCCTCAAGCAAATAATGAAGTTGAGGCCAAGTGGGCCGAAGTGCAAAATCAGTACAAACGTAGAGCTGATTTGATTCCTAATCTGGTACAAGTCGTGAAGGGGTACGCTTCCCATGAAAAAGAAACTCTAACAGGTGTTATTGAGGCCCGTGCGAAGGCAACAAAGATCAATATTGATGCTTCTAAGTTAAATGAGTCGAATATGAAAGCTTTCTCTCAGGCACAAGGTGCACTGACTCAAGCTCTTTCTAAGTTAATGATGGTTTCAGAAAGATATCCAAACTTGAAGGCCGATCAAAATTTTAGAGATCTTCAAACTCAACTTGAAGGGACTGAAAATAGAATTACAGTGGCCAGAAATAGATACATTGAAACAATTAAGCAATTTAATAACCTTGTTACAGTGCCTCCTACTTCTTGGACAAATTCACTCTTTTATCACCACGATAAAAGGCCGCAGTTTCAAGTAGAAAACCTTAAAGAAGTTGAGAATGCACCTGAGGTGAAGTTTTAATGAAAAAGATTTTACTATTACTACTCATTTTGGCGGGGAGTTTTTCGCTTTATGCGAAAGATGTCCCCCATCTCTCATCGCCTGTTATTGATGAAGTGGGATGGGTCCATCCCACTGTAAAGAATGCACTTATTAATTCCATTAAGCGGTACTATCAAGACCATAAAATTCAGCTTCAGGTTTATATTACAAATTCACTTGAGGGAGAGCCGATTGAGAATTTTTCGATTAAGGCGGTTGATCAATGGAAGCTAGGGAAAGCAGATACTGATAAGGGAATTCTGCTTTTGGTATCTGCACAAGATCGAAAAATGCGTATTGAAGTGGGGCAGGGGCTAGAGGGGGACCTTCCAGATATTTCTGCAGGAAGAATTATTGAAAGGATGAAGCCTTTCTTTAAGCATGGAGATTATCAAGATGGAATTCTATTAGGTCTAAAGCTGATAACTCTTTCAGTTGGACCGCAGCTCGACATTTATTCTGATAAAAAAATCATTCGCAATAAGAAACGAAGAAATGGTGCAAGTGTATTGCTAACCATCTTTATTATTATTGGAGTGTTTGGCCGCTTTTTTGGTCCACTTGTTCTTTTTTCAGGTGGCCGTTTTGGTGGCTACGGAGTTCGCCACAGAGGATCTTCTGGAGGTTTCGGAGGATTCTCAAGTGGTAGTAGTGGATGGTCCGGAGGAGGCGGTGGCTTCTCTGGTGGCGGTGCAAGTGGAAGTTGGTAGGAGATATATATGAAAATAACTGATGAACAAGCAAAGAAAATTGAAGAATGCGTAGAGAGAGTAGAAAGCGAGACAAGTGGTGAGATTGTCCCTGCCATGATGGAGAGCAGTGACCACTATGCGGTTGCTCATATGAGACTCGCAATAATAATGGCATTTGTTTTTGCCGTTGCATTTTATCTCTTGATGCCAGAGCTGAAGAATCCAATTTGGTTATTATGGGTTCAAGTACCGGGCTTAGTAGCAGGATATCTGCTTGCATTTATTCCAAGTGTAAAAAGAATATTTCTAAGACAAGCAGAAATTGATGAAGAGGTTCACCAAAGGGCACTAGAAGTTTTCTTTGCCAATGAGTTGCACTCTACCCGTGATCGTAATGGTGTTCTTATCTTTATCTCTGCCCTTGAAAAGAGAGTAGAGATGGTCGCTGATCGTGGCATTGATGAACTTGTCGAAGAGGGTACTTGGAATTTAGTAGTTGAAGAAATGGTTGCTGATCTTAAAGCAAAGAACTATACCGATGGTGTGTGTAAGGCCATTGAAAAGTGTGGGGCTATTTTGAAAGAGCATTTTCCTCTAAAAGAAGGGGAGCATCATCATGATGAGCTCGCTAATTCAATTGTTAAGGAGTAATTAAGGTGAAGAAGCAGTTATTGATAGTTGATGATGAGGAGTCAATTAGAGAGCTTTTGGGAGAAGTCTTTGATGGACTTGTCGATGAAATTTTCTTCGCTGAGAATGGAAATAAGGCAAAAGAAGTATTGTCACTTCATCCCGAGATCAACTGTGTTGTTTCAGATATTTCAATGCCTGAATGTGATGGGCTGACCCTTTTGGAGGACTCCAAAAGCAAATTTCCATCGCTGCCTTTTATCATTCTTTCGGCCTATGGTGATTGCAACAACGTCAAAAAAGCAAATGCGCTTGGTGCCTTTGGATTTGTGAATAAAACAGAATGGGACCAAGTGATAAAGGTCGTTGAAAACGCTTACAGCACTATTGCTGAGTAGTTATTAAATCATATGTGAAAGGGTTGATGCGGCATTGTCATCTTTAAACTGTGCTCCAACCCTTATCCCTTTTCTAACAGTCTCTTTTTCTCGATAGCGGGCAGGTCTTGCGTATTTAACTTCTGCAATAAGTGGAGTTTCTAGTTCTTCATCAAGAATTCTCGAGATAAAGATCAGATCCCCTTTTTTTATTGAGCCGGCCTGTTGACCAGAGATATTAAATGCAATTCCTCCAAGAGATAAATCAAGTAGAATGAGTTCAAAATTTCTCGGATGGGACATGTCGTCTTCATATTTTGAAACCCAAATAAGGTTATCATCACTGAAGTCGAATGTTGTTCGGGGATTTTCTCTCTTTTCAATTATTTTTATTTCTCTTGGAATATTTAAAACAAGTAATTGACCGGAGGCGAAATGAATTTGTTCCTTAAAGAGAATACTTTGTTCATCACCTTTAAAGTAAAGAGAAAGTCGCTTGTTAAAGGATTCCTCAAAACAGAATTCTCGAGGCTGAAGTACAATTGTTCCAAGTTTTCGATCAATTCTTTTGATAAGGCAATGGGCCAACTGTCGCTCATCATTGTTTTTTTGCCACACTAGTATCTCTGATCCTCTATCTTGGATTGACTTAAAGATCGTGAGAATTTCAACATAGTCCGAAGTTGACCTCAGTGTGTTTTGCATCCAATAATTTTAGTTTGCGAGGCTTATTATTGCAATACTATTCTCGATTAATTTTCTTTTGAATTGCTATAGACTCAGCATGAATGGTGCTCATAAGCTCACGCACAAAATGCTCTCTCAGACCTTTTTGTTCTCCATAGCTTACGCGATTCTCTAGAATTTCTTGCCAACGATCAGGTTGAAATAAGCTTAAGTCTTGATCCTTCTTTATGGATGCGATGTGCTTTGAGATCTCCATTCTTGTTGCCAAGAGGTCAATGATATCGTGATCTGTCTTGTCAATTCTGCTTCTGAAGTCATCAAGAGCATTGGGATTTCGAATGATGTCTGAGTGAACAACTAGGCGAGAGAGGAGTTTCTCAAGCTCGTGTGGTGTAACTTGTTGGAGCTTATCACTTAAGGCCACTTCAGGATTGATATGGGTTTCAATCATCAATCCATCCATATTCATATCCATTGCATCTTGGGATATCTTTTCGACAAGCTCTTTAATTCCTGCCATATGGCTTGGGTCGGAGATAATTGGCAATTGAGGATATCTTTGCTTTAACTCTAGTGGAATGCTCCAGTTAGGGTAATTTCGATATTTTGATTCTGGGAGCGGATGAAATCCTCTATGAATTGCTATAATCTTTTCAATTCCTACATCAATAAAGCGCTCAATACTCCCAATCCATGCGTTTATATCGGGATGAATGGGGTTTTTAACCATTACAGAGACGTCGTGACCCTTCATCGCATTTGCAATTTCTTCGACGTAGAAAGGGTTAACGGTTGTCCTTGCTCCAATCCATAGAATCTTGATTCCGGCCTGAAGACATTTTTTGACTTGATCTGGAGTTGCAACCTCTGTAGACACCTTTAGTCCAGTCTCTTCAGATACTTCACGTAGCCATGCTAACCCTTGCTCTCCCACTCCTTGGAAGCTTCCTGGACGAGTTCTCGGTTTCCAGATACCAGCTCGGAATATGATATTTGGATTGATTTTAGCGATTTCTTTAGCTGTTTCCATTAGTTGTTCTTTTGATTCCGCAGCACATGGCCCAGCTACAACTAATGGTTTTCCGCTTATATTCCACTCTTCTAAAGGTTTTATTTTCATTGTGATCTCTTTTGAGTTATTTTCTTTTTTAAAGATACAACTCAACTGTTCCCCTTTCAATTAAAAAGGAGTGATACGTGTCTATTAAGGTGTTACTTGTTGAAGATGATTCAGATATTGGGCATCTCTTAAAGCTTCAATTAGAAATTAAAGGCTTTTCTGTGGATCTCTATGAGAATGGTAATGATGCTTTTGAGGCCTCTAAGTCTGGTGATTATCAGCTTTTTATTATTGATCGCATGCTTCCAGGTATTAGTGGAGGCGAGCTTTGTAAAAGATTACGTACTGATAATAAGCACTTAAAGGCACCCATCATTTTTGTTACCGCCCTTTCACATCCTGAACAAGTTATTGAAGGGCTCGATGCCGGTGCTGATGATTATGTGACAAAGCCATTTGACACCAATGTTTTAATAGCAAGAATTAATTCTGTATTGAGACGCTACCGTTTACTAGAGGAAGATAACAATCTTTTAGTTATAGGTGATATCAAAGTTGATTTTGAGCAGCATAAGGTTTGGAAAGGAAGCGAAGAGCTTTTACTCACCAATTCTGAGTACAAGATTATTTCTTTGCTGTTTAAGAATGCAAAAAAAGTATTGAGCCGTAGAGAACTGGTTGATTACGTACAAGGTGAGAAGGTTCATGTTACAGAAAGAACCATTGATACTCATGTGGCCGCCATCAGGAAAAAACTTGGAAGCTCATCGGCCATGATCGAGACCATTAGAGGTGTAGGGTACCGTATTGATGTTTAATTCTGATAAATCATTATTTAAGAAAATGGCGCTTTGGCAATTTTTTGTCGTCGCTTTGACGTCTGTAATTACCTACGCTATCACTTACTATTTTTATTATGATTTTTTCAAACATATCCCTGCATCTATTTTAATTAAAATCTCTTTTGGAATCTTTATTTTGATGATTCCCGTTTTATTGGTGTTTACATTAATTCTATTTAAATGGCTTTATACAAGAGAGGCCAAGCGAAGCGCAGATCACAACAAGTTTAAGGGTGATCTCGTTCAGAATATTTCTCACGAGGTAAGAACCCCTCTGACCTCGATAACGGGTCATGTCCAGCTACTTGAGGAGATCTCGGATAATTTGAATGAGACTCAAAAAAGCTGCCTATCGCGAATTGGTAATGGCGCAAAGAAGTTGAGTTCGATTTTTGACGATATTTTAGAGTTATCAATGCTCGAAAATGAAGCTCCGCTCTTCATCGAAGAACTCAACTCTCGAGATTTTGTTTCTCACATTGTTAGTTCATTACAGGCCGTTTATAGTGATAAAAACCACCACGTTGAGCTTGATTTGGGGGATTTTGAGTTTGATGGTGACGCGAAGCTCTTAGAAATGAGCTTCAAAAATATCATTGAAAATGCGTTTAAATATACACCCAAGGGCGGATCGATCTTTGTCTCTTTAAAAAGTGATGGAGAGCGAGTGAAGTTTTTAGTAAGAGACTCTGGCCCTGGAATGTCTAAGGCCGACGGAGAGAGAGTGTTTGAACGATTTTTTCGCTCAGAGCAGTTTAGAAACTCTGAAGTGAAGGGCAGTGGACTTGGCCTAGCCATTTGCAAGCATGCCGTTGGCCGTCATCAAGGACGAGTTTGGGTTGTAAGTGTCGAAAATCATGGCAGTTCATTCTTCATCGAACTCCCTGCTAAGCAGAATTCTTAACAGTATCCTGACAAACAATTTATCTATTTTTTGCTAATTTCTAATTGAATTTGTTATGTCAATTAATTAGGAGATGGCACACATGGAACTCGATGTATTTAAATTGATTTACACTGTTTTGGGGGGACTCGGGGTCTTCTTTTACGGTATGAAAGGTATGAGTGATGGACTTCAATCCATTGCTGGTGACATGATTAAAAATGTTATCAACACAATTACAAAGAATCGTTTTTTAGCAATTCTAGTAGGTCTATTTGTAACGATGCTTGTACAAAGCTCCTCTGTTACAACAGTTATGGTTGTTGGTTTTGTTAACGCTGGTCTAATGAGTCTTGTTCAGGCGATCGGAGTTATTTTCGGTGCAAACATCGGTACAACAATCACCGGTTGGATTATTTCGATCAAAATTGGAAAGTACGGACTATTACTAATTGGACTTGGAATTTTTCCTGCTCTTTTTAGTAAGTCAAATCGATGGAAGCAGATTGGAAAGATTTTATTCAGCATTGGTATGATCTTCTTTGGTCTCGAAATTATGAGTGGAGCTTTTAAGCCACTTCGTACAAATGATTCATTCTTAAGCTTCTTAACGTACTTTTCAGAACCGTCTTATATTTCATACTTCGCTTGTGTTCTTGTTGGATGTTGTTTGACGATGATTATTCAATCTTCATCAGCAATGCTCGGGATCACAATCGCAATGGCAAGTTCTGGAGTTATTGGGTTTTCAACAGCGGCAGCGCTTGTTCTCGGAGAAAATATTGGGACAACAATCACTGCACTTCTTGCTTCAGTTGGTGCAAATGTTAACGCAAGAAGGGCCGCAAGAGCGCATGCCATCTTCAATGTGTTGGGTGTTCTAGTTGTTCTATCTTTCTTTCCTCTTTATGTTCACTTCATCGATTGGGTTGTTCCTGGTGTCGCTGATTTTGTTAATGCTGCTGGAGATCGTCCAAATATTGCCGTTCACATTGCAACCAGCCATACAATCTTTAATGTTACTGCGACACTTATCTTTATCCCATTCCTAGGAATGCTTGCGAGATTTGTAACTAAAATTACTCCCGATAGATCTGTTAAAGAACAACATCACCTTGTGGTTCTTGGTAATCCAAGTGACATGCTTCCAGCAATGGCAATTACTCAAGCAACAAAAGAACTTGAGAAGCTATCAGATATTGTTGGTAGAATGTTTAGAGTAACAGGAGAATTCCTTAACTCAGAAAAATATGAAGCAGAGCTTCACGCTAAGATCAAAGATTATGAGCAGATTACTGATAATATCCAAAAAGAGGTAAGTGTCTTTATTTGTACTCTTTTGGAGAGACCATTGTCTGCAGTTGAATCTAAGAAATCACAAGGAATTGTTAGAATTGCGAGTGAGCTTGAAAGTATTGGTGACTACCTTGAAAAGCTTTCATTCTTTAAAGCAAGATTCCTTAAAGATGGGGTTCTTAAAGGTGAATCAAGAGAGGGACTTCTCCGCTACTTCTATGAAGTTCAGGAGAATTTCAAATCACTGACTGGAGTTATTACTAGTGATACTCATGACCATTCACTTTTTGACAGAAAGGCCGAATCCCTTCGCATGATGGCAGAAGAACTGAGAGAAAAGTTGATTGTTGGTATCTCGAATGGTGAAATTACCGCACTCTCTGCACTAACTTATACTGATATGGTGGAGAGTCTGAGAAAAACGCGCGGACATATTCACAATATTTCTCAATCAATCGAGCGAATGCACTAAAATATCTGACACATTTGGTTGGGGAGAGTCTCTCCCCAATCTTCACTAGTAATTTAATCCTCTTCCATTTAAAATGAAGAGGATTTTATTTTTTTAAGGAGAAAGTTATGAGTGACGTTGTTAGAGGAGCATTAAATAAGCAGATCAATAGAGAGTTTTATTCTGCCTATTTGTACTTATCAATGAGTGCGTGGTTTGATCGTGAAGGTTACCAAGGTGCTGCTCATTGGATGAAACTACAATATGCTGAAGAGATACAACACGTTGAGCGTTTTTTCTCATATATGACTGAAAGAGATTATGCTGTAGAGCTTGATGCGATTGATAAACCGAAAGGGGAGTGGAGTAGTCCACTTGATGCTTTTCAAGATGCTCTTCAACATGAAAAGCAGGTTTCTGCTTGGATCAATGAACTTGTGGATATCGCGATCCATGAGAAGGATCACGCTACTAACAATTTTCTTCAATGGTACGTATCAGAGCAAGTTGAAGAAGAGGCGAACGCTTCAACCATTATTGGTCAGCTTAAAATGATTGATGGGAATGGATACGGAATGTATATGCTTGATAAAGAGTTGGGACAGCGAGTTTTAACGCCGCCAGCTCAAAATTAATGATTGACCACATATGAATCAAGGCCCTGTAAATCAGTGATTTATGGGGCTTTTTTTTCACCATTGTTCCTGATTTTTATCCATTAGATAATAGTAATATGAAGAATAGTGAAAGTGGCCAGTCCACTGTTGAATACATTCTACTATTGACCGTAATTTTTACCCTTTCTATGGGGGTATATAAAGGTCTCGGTTTTAAGGATCTTCTGGGAGAAGATTCTCCTGTATTTAAACAAATGAGGGAATTTTCTGAGTTTACCTATCGACATGGTGGCTCGATCAAAAGAGTTGACTCTGATTATAGTGGTACACATGATACTTACTGGGTTGGCGGTGGTGAAACTCACTTCTTCTCTCCAGTTGAATTTTACCCTTCAAGTCCTTAGGGGGATCAGATGGATATCGAGAAACGCTGCAGAGAACTCCTTGTAAAAAGCCTTAGACCTTTACCACAAGAGATTAATGAGCTTGATTGGAAGGTTGCTCTTTCTCATAAGAAAGATCGCTTAAAAAAACACCTTTCCGCCTTCTCGAATCTACCAGGTGGGGGCTTCCTAATATTTGGAGTGAATGATGACGGAAAAGTTGTTGGTATCTCTGATGAGGAAAGCCGAATGGTCGCCGACACTCTTGCCAATATGGCAAGAACCGGGCTGGATCCTCAGGTCAATATTAAATATATTACTTTTAGCTTCGATGGTTTTCCACTCCTAGGTATTTATATTGAAGAGAGTTTTGAAAAGCCTGTTCATATCAAAAATAAGAGTATTGAAAGATCTTATATTAGAGCAGGGGGACAATCTCGTCTGATGAGTATGGATGAAGTTAGAAGAGCTATTGTCAGCTCTAGAAGTCTTCGCTTTGGTGAGATAACTGCCGCTTTTTCACATGAGGTCCTCGATGAGTGGGAAGATTACTTCGATTTTAGTGAAGTGATGAAGCGCACTCGTCCTTCTGGCTTCACTGATAAAGTGTCTCAATATGAGTATCTCGCTTCTTTGAGACTTCTAACAAAAATTAATAATTTATTTGTCCCAACGAATCTTGCCGTTATTTGTTGTGCAAAGGACTTCACAAAGCTTCGCTCATATGAGCGTTACTCTGTTCGACTAATACAATACAAAGGGGCCACAAAGCTCACTGCAATTAGAGATGAGTCTATTTCTGTTGGATATAGCTTGGGGCTTGACCGAATTATTAATACCGTGACTAGTTGGCTGCCCCATACTGAAGAGATTGTTGGTGCATCTCTTGTCACTCGTACTGCAATTCCAGAAGTCGCGCTAAGAGAAATCATCGTTAATGCAATTATCCACAGGGATTTTACGGTATCTAATAGTTGCATCACCATTGAGTTATACGATGATAGGATTGAGGTTACTAATCCGGGAAGTCTCCTTCCTGAGATTTCTGTCGACCGCCTAATCGATCACCCTTCTAGAACAAGAAATGAAGTTCTATCAGATCTTATGAGAAAATTAGGGTTTGCTGAAGAGCGGGGCAGTGGCATTGATAAGGCCGTGATCGCGAGTGAAAAAATGGGACTTCCTCCAATCGATTTTAAGAATGAAGTGGATTATTTCAGAGTTACTATTTTTACAGCAAGACCATTTAGCTCAATGAGTAAGTCTGAAAAAATTGATGCGATTTATCAACACGCTTGTCTCAATAGTGTGATTCAAAGAAACACTACGGGACGCTCTATTCGTGAACGCTTTCGAGTAACGAGAAATGAAAGTACACAAATCTACAGATTAATCGATGATGCAGTTGCTGTAGGGAAAATAAAACTCGCGAATCCAGAGGATTCGCGAAAAGATCACTACTATTTGCCTTATTGGATGTGATTACTTATTTGCTTTTGGATCCAGAGTAGGTCCATAGCGTCTCATGAAAATATTTTTTCTAGAGTAGTCGCTTTGTGCCGTGACTCTGAACTT
Source organism: Bacteriovoracaceae bacterium (assembly GCA_965140515.1). Taxonomy (GTDB): domain Bacteria; phylum Bdellovibrionota; class Bacteriovoracia; order Bacteriovoracales; family Bacteriovoracaceae; genus JAGLCH01. The sequence goes on from OZ223251.1 coordinate 1,658,876, forward strand.
ATCGTGTAGCATATGTTCATCAGCGCATTTGCAGCAAACCCATTCTCCGTCTAGAAGTGGATTGCGATGCTTATATCTTTCAACATCAGGTTGAACGGTACGACAAACTTCGCAGAAATTGCGTTCTTCTTGATGCATTTGGGACTTTGTTTTGTCCTTTTTTCTCATTGTCGGACGCTTATTTTCCTTATTTGGATCATTGAAACCAGCTTTTAATAAAGCGTCTTTTAGTGACGAACCCATTAGAACATCCTCCTTCAGATGTTATTTTTTTATTTTTATGCGGCCTTTAGATGCTGAAAGCGAACTTACTTTCTTTCCTTTGGGTCTTTTGGCCACTTGATTTGATTTTTTTTGTTCTTGTTTTGCCTTATTGAGTTCAGCTAGTTGTTCTTTTGAAAGTCTTAGAAGTGTTGTTACGCGGACGAGTTCATCTTCATCATCGTCCTTTGATTCCTCTTCTTTTTTAAGCGTTTCAATTGCTTCGATATCATCATCACCTAAGTTCAGTGAGAATTGCTCGAGTTGGGCCTCATGAGTGCGTTGTTCTTCTTTTTCTTTTATCTCCTCTGGAGTTAAAAGTTCCGCCTCTGGCATACCTGCGCTTAATCGCTTATCTCTTTCAGCAAGTAGTTGATCAAGTATCTTTTTATACTTAACAACACTCATCAATAATTGCTTGTTATTAAGTTCATTAATTTTGGCCATTCTAGCTGCCTCCCATCATGTGATTATAGCCAAAAGACTAAATTGTTTAAAGACAATTTAGGCCTTGATAGCAATAATTTGGATGACATCAGGCGCAAGCGTTTCTGGAGCGGAATGATCAACTATACCTTTTAGTCCAAAGGGAATAAGAAGCTTTTTGATGGTTAACCCTGTGTCTATGATGAGTTTCTCAATTTCCATGCTAGGGGGGATGTAGCGAATTGGGATCAACTTTTCTCCCTGAATTGTTTCTATACCGTAGTGGTGCTGCTCTGCATTTTGATAAAGAATAGGGGAATGGAATCGATAGGGGGGCAGAAACTGCATTTGTTTGCTTTTAATGAAGCTCTCAAGAACTAAGGTTCCTCCAGGAAGTAGCATTTTCATGAGATTGTTCAAATAGTTTTTTCTATCGATGTCCTCAACTAGACAATGGAGTAGGTGGCCATCGACAATGACATTAAATTTTTGATCTAATTGACCTTTGCAGAGATCTTGTTGGATAAAGTTAATTTTGGGATATTTTTGTTTCCCTTTTATAATTGCGCTTAGCGAGATATCTGCTGCTGTTATTTCACTTACTTCATCAATTAAAGAACTACTTAGGCTTCCGCTGCCGCATCCCGATTCTAGTAAGTGTATATCTGCATCACTCCAAAACTGTTTTGAGTCGAGGACAAGATTCTTCAAGGATATTGGTAGATCATTATCTGAGTTTTTCTGGTGTGCAAAATCAAAATTGTGGTAATACTTTTTTTCCATGTGCCTATTTTAACAAAAAAGTAAATTTCATGTCTTTTTTTTAGCTTTCCTTTAATCGCTTGTAATTTCTATCTGAGGGATAATCCCTCAGAGGTATTTATGAAACGTATTGTTCTTGTTCTTATTTTTTGTCTATTTTCAACAAGCATTTTTTCAAATAACAAAGATATTCCTTTGCCTACGATAACGTTCGTTTATGAAAACTATCCTCCCTATGAGTATCCTGGAGATAATGATCCTCAAGGAATTAGTGCCGATAAAGTAAAGCTCGCTTGTCGCAAACTTGGCTATCGGGCCGTATTTATCTATGCTCCATGGGTGAGAGCGCTTAAATTGGTCAAAACGGGTAGAGCTGACGCGATCTTTTCTATTCGAAAGACAAAAGAGAGAGAAAGGTGGCTCGGTTATACAACACCTCTAGTAAAAGCTGAGGATCGGATTTTTTCTCTTCGCAATAAGGTTCCATTAATTGAGCAATATTCCGCTTTGAAGAGTCTTTCTGTGGGGTTGGTGCATCAGTACTCATACGGTTCTGATTTTGATCGACTTAAGATCAAGAAAAAAGAGTATTCTTCTGAAAACTCAAATCTTATTTTTCGCTTAAACAAAGGATGGCTCGATGCTGTTGTGATGAATCGCGATGTGTTTGAGCACTATCGAAAAATAGCTGGACTCAAAAAAGAGCGTTTTGAAATGCACCCATTAGTGGTCAACTCGAGTTATTTGTATATTGGCTTTTCCAAGAAGAACAAAAATTGGGAGAAATATGCCAAGGATTTTGGCCAAATCCTTGGAAATCTATAACCTTAACGACTCATAGCGTCTTTGATCACTCTTTTATCTTGGGATGCATACTGCTATACTTCTTCGATAGTTAATTAAAGGAGTATTGAATGACAAAGATGTACAAGTCCGGAGACGTAATCGGCGGATACCGAGTTGAAAGGGTTACTCAACTTGATAATTTAGGGCAGTCATATATCGAATTGACTCACCAAAAAACAAAGGCACGCCATATTCACTTGGCAAACAATGACAAGAACAACGTTTTTGGTGTTGCTTTCAAAACTACTCCTAGTGATTCTACTGGTGTCGCTCATATCCTTGAGCATACAGCGCTTTGTGGATCTAAGAAATATCCAATCAGAGATCCATTCTTCACTATGATTAAGCGAAGTCTAAATACTTTTATGAACGCTTTTACTTCAAGTGATTGGACGATGTACCCATATGCCAGCCAAAACGAAAAAGATTTTTATAATCTTATGGAAGTTTATTTGGACGCTGCTTTCTTTCCAAACCTCAAAGAGATCGACTTTAAGCAAGAAGGGCATCGTTTTGAATTTGAGAAAATGGATGATCCGGAGTCAAAGCTAAAGATCACAGGTGTTGTTTATAACGAGATGAAGGGTGCCATGAGTCAGCCAGCTTCTGTTATGTACAGAAGGCTAGGGCATGCTCTTTTCCCTACTACAACATATGGTAACAACTCTGGTGGTGAGCCAGAAAATATTCCAGAGCTTACATATAAGCAGTTTGTAGACTTCCACAAGTCTCATTACCACCCAAGTAATGCTTATTTCTTTACTTACGGTAATCTATCCCTTGACAAGCACTTAGAAGTAATTGAAAGAGAAGCTCTTTCTCAATTTGATTCATTAGATGCTCACACTGATGTGCCTGATGAGAAGAGATTTACATCTCCGCAAGAGTTTGAGTACTTCTATCCTCTCAATAAAGAAGATGACAACGGTGAAAAGAATATGGTCTACACCGGTTGGCTTACCAATAGATGTTTCGACATGGTTGAAACTCTTTCTATGAAAATCCTAGAAGAGATTCTTCTTGGCCACGCAGGCGCACCTCTAAATAAGGCCCTTATGGAATCTGGTCTTGGAAAGAAATTATGCCCTGGAACTGGTTACGAAGATGCAACTAGAGAAACAACTTTTGGAGCAGGACTTGATGGAGTTAAGCGTGAGGATGCGAAAAAAGTTGAAGAGCTTGTTCTTGGAACTTTGAAAGAAGTTGTAAATAGAGGAATTTCTCAAGATGAGATCGACGCTGCAATTCATCAGCTGGAATTTCATACCAGAGAGATCACGGGTGAAGGGTATCCATATGGACTTAACCTATTTTTTAGATTCTGTGGAAGTTGGTTCCACGGAGGTGATCCCGTTAAGGCGCTAGACTTTGATCAAAACATGGATGAAGTGAGAGCTAGGATCGCTAAAGGTCGTTACTTTGAAACAATGATCGAAGAGCAACTTTTAAATAATCAACACCGTGTAAATGTTGTTCTTTCTCCTGATCATGAAATGGAAAAGAGAGAAGCAGATAAACTACAGGCCGAACTTGATGAACTTAAATCTAAAATGAGTAAAGAAGAGATTCAAGCAATCGTTGATGGCGCTCTTGCACTTAAAGCTCACCAAGAGCAAGAAGAAGACTTTAGTTGTCTTCCTGAGCTTTCCAAAGATGACCTTGATCGTGAAACCCCACGTGTTTCTCCGGCCCCAGTTAATTCTCAAGTTGCTGGAGTCGACTACACAACTTATGTGCAAGATACAAATGGTATTGGATACCTCGATTTCTATTTTGATATCTCTGCTCTTAAGGAAGAAGATCTTCTTCTTACCCCACTTCTTGCTAGTCTTATGACTCAGTGTGGAGTTGGAAACCTAAGCTATGCTGAATTTAGTGAGCAAGCAAATCGTTACACTGGTGGTCTTTGGGCAAGTGTAGGGGTACAGGCCGATGTTAAAAATACTGAGTTCTGTGGACACACTTTCAATATCAAGTCTAAAGCACTTGAGAGAAATATTGGTAAGATGATCGAGTTGATGAAATCTACTATTTTAGATTTCAACCTAAACGATCACGACCGTGTTTCAACCGTTATTAAAAAGAGAATGACTTCTCTTCAAAGTGGCGTTTTAAGCTCTGGTCATGGCTATGCTGTAAACCTCGCTCTTCGTGGTCTTAAGAAGTCTCTTGCTCGCTATGAAGAGCTATCAGGTGTTCACCACCTTCAAGTTCTTAAGAAGATTGTTGAAGAGGGAGACTACGCTTCCCTTTCTACAAGGCTTATGGATCTTGGAAGAAAGCTTTTCTCAAAAGGAAATGTGAAAATCCTTTGTGTAGGAACTGACTCAATCATTGAAAAAGTGAAAGCTGAAGTTCCAACACTTATCAATGCTCTTCCTGAAAACTCAACTTTTGAAAGTGGTGATAATACTTTCACTCCTAAGATGTACAAAGAAGCATGGACAACAACGACACCTGTTTCTTACGTGGCAAAAGTTTTCCAAGCTGCAACTATGGCAGAAGAAGACGGAGCTAAGCTTAGAGTTTTAAGTGAAGTTTTAAGAGCGGGATATCTTCACCCTGAAATTCGTGAAAAGGGTGGAGCTTATGGAGGATTCTCTTCTTACAACGGGAAGAATGGTGCTTTCAATCTTCTCTCTTATCGCGATCCACACCTAAAGCGTACTCGTGATGTATATGAAGGTGCGATGGAGTACCTCAATAATAATAAGGTAACTCAAGCTGAGATTGATCAATACATCATTTCAATTTTTGGTGGACTTGATACTCCTGCTGGGCCTTATGCAAACTGTGCCGGTGAGTACGGTGAAGCTCGTAACGGAATCACAAAAGAAGTTCGTCAGTTCTTCAGAGATGGGATTTTCAATTCAACTCTTGAAGATGTCATCGCTGCTGGTAAAAAATGTCTAAGTGGAGAGTCTTCACTTGCGGCCATTACCAGTGAAGAAATCGTTAAGCGCGACGAAATGAGTGACCTCGAAACACGCCCTATTTAGTTCCAATACACTTTTGGATATACAGCGCGTTATATGAGAGGCCCAATTGGGCCTCTTATTTTAACCAAAATTCAAAATAACATGCGAATGAGCAAAAATATCTAATTGAAAAATCGAGTTTGCCGATCAGTTATATACAAAACGATATAACAAGGAAGACTTAAGAATGATTAGGTACTTAGTTCTTTTTTCTGTATTTTCACCTCTATTTTTTACATCTTGCTCTACCACAACGTCAGAAACAGGCCACCCTGTAGTGGATGCGGTTCAAGAACATATACGTGAGTTTCGTCAGTGTTATAATAATTTTCGAGCTTCTAAGGGGCATCCATTTACATCTATTGTCGAATTTAAATATAGCTTCTTTCTCGGTGGCCTTGATCACAAATTGGATCTCAATGTCACTGAAGGTTATAAGTCTCCAAACTATTTGAAATGCTTAGAAGATGTTTCGAAGAAAGTTGTGATTAAAAAGAATGTCTGCCGTTTTTATAATCATAAGTGTCCACGTGAATCATCTGCTATGCAGTTTACTTACTCTCTCTCTTTCGGGCCCATCATGTGATTTTTATGACAAAAAAGAGTATTGTTCTCTTCATCATTTTATTCCTTGTTGTCTCTTGTTCAACTAGAAGAAAGTATCGAGTAACGGGAAATTTTGTGGTTGATCAAATTTCAAAGCACGCAAGCAACTTTGGATTGTGCTACAGAGAGATACTTTATAGTTATCAAGAGCCCTTTGTTTCTGCTTTTACACTTCGCTATCGCTTCACCGAAGATGGTAAAAATATCGATTATGAACTTCTCGTCAAAAATGGGAGAAGAGATCCTGACTATCTCGAGTGTTTAAATAAAGCTGCCAGCGAAATTCAATTTCCAAAAAATATTTGTACTTTTTATGAAAAGGGTTGCGCTGGCAAGAATCAACTTATTGTTGGAAGGTCTTTTACTTTTTTTCCGAGGCTATGATCTCAGCTTAATTTTTACCATAAGGTTTTATATGAAATTTTTTATTTGTTTTGTTCTAATGTGTTTGTCTCTACAAACATATTCTACCCCTCCTAAGAATCAATGTAAGATTCGTTTTGGAGTTGCAGACAATGATTTCATGCGATGTATTTCCGTTGATATCAATCAGGCCATTATCAGCGGTGATTTGAGCTTACTTAAAAAGAAGCTTAATGACAAAATTGCTTCATCTAATTATTTAGCAAGCATTAATAAGGATCATAAGAAAATTATGAAAATCGATCAAATTAAATTGATCGACAATTACGAAAGGTTTTTTGAAGATAACCAATTTAGTCATAGAAGTTCTGGTTCTTTATATCTTGAAAATAGTTTTGTTAGTATATATAGTGATGTCCGCTATTTTTTAGCCGGGATTCCTGCAATGGTGTGGCTTGCAACAAAAAAGCATCAAGGTAAAATTCTGAAATATTTGCTTGATAGTTTTGGTAATTCACATTTAAACAAACTCGCGCTTAGAACTGCTACTCTCGATGGCAATGAAACTATGAATACGCTTGTATCAAGCTATTTTGATTATTTTGATATTTACTTTGCATCTGATTCTCTTATTAAAAAAAAGCATAAGATATTTTCTAAAAAAGATCTCATGAGTTTTAATCGCGCATTCGCAAGTTTTCAGTCTAGTGGATTAAATAGTGCTTCAAAAAGGAAAATTGAGTACCTCCTTGATACAGGTTTTCCTAGTGATTATCCTGTTGATAGTGATGGTAACAATTTTTTGACATACTATGCGTCGACAGCTCCAGAATGGATTTTAGATGCTTATAAGTCCAGAGGATTGTCTCTTAATCATGTGAATAATAATGGGTATGATTTTTATGGATGCGTTATACTAAAAGCTTACCCCTATCTCATTCCCAAAGTTGGAATCACTGCAACAACTCCTGTTAACAACAATAAAGAAAGAGCAATTGATTTTGCATGGAAAGTTCAACGTTACGGTGTTTATCATAAGCTCTCCCTAGAGGGGGAGTTCTCTAATGTTAAGCAAGAAAAAGATAGAAACCGCCCTGGAATTCATTCTCTTGTTCGTTTGATGGAAAAATTGACTGAAAAGAAAGGGTTTGATGTTAAGGTCGTAAAAAAGTATCTCCAAATTGCTAAGAGATTAAATTCTGAGCTTGGAAGTCTGTATTCAAATTTTTCAAAGATAGAAGACAAAGTTGAAGAAGAAGAAGGCCGCATAGAAAATCAAATGAAGGAATATGCTAAGCTTGACCCTCGACTGAAGAAGAAGATTTTCTACTCCTTTGATCGTGGTAGCTTCTATCTCGCTAAAATTTCGAAAATGAATGAATTTGAGTTTGAGAAATTTTATACTGTCGATGAATGCTTGCCGAAAATGAAAAATAAGTTGAACAAAAAGAATATTTTTCCATCATGTCAGTTCTCAAGCCTCAGATTCAAGAAGGGGATACTTTACTACTCCAAAGATGCAATTTATCTATTCCATAATATTAAGTCTAAGCCGATAGTTTTAAAAACAAAGAGTAAGGTTCAGTCTGTTACTCATGATGGGGATAGGATTTTTGTTTCTTATGACAGATCTATCGCTATGTTTTCTAGTAAGTTAAAATCTCTCGATGAGGTACCAAACCCAGTTCCAAAAGCTGCTCATCATATTGTCTTCAACAAAAATATTATCTACGCTTTGGACAATTTTTATAGCCCTGTTTTCATTTTTCGAGTCAAAGTCGGGAAGAAGAGTTTAAAGGTTCTTAACTCTGTGGGGTACGGAGGAGTCAACTTTCATCTTGATGATCAGATTATTGATAATCAGCGAAAAAATTGGTTAATTTTCTCTTCTTACGGCCACAGAGGAGGGGCTGGGACTGATCTCGAGGTTAGAAAGTTGGACGGTACATTGATTAAGAAGTATCCCATCTCTGCTAATTCATATGGTGGAGGGGTCACATTAATCGATAGAAAGCGGCAGCTTATTGCTCTAAGTGATAGTGGTAAGAAAGAGATTCGAATTGGCAAAGTTTACTACGATGGTGAAGTTCGATTTGATAAATGGGGAGTTATTCCATATCTCGATAACAATTCGAGAAGTCGAAAAAGTATAATTTCATTACCTCCATTTCTCATTGTCTATAAAGATAATCTATGTGAAATTTTTGATATAAGCTCTCATTTTCCTAAATCTTTATGGAAAGGTGATTTGAAATATCAATCTCCAATCATTTCTGAAGTTTTAAATTAAAGGTGTATCATGAAGTTTTTTAAGTATTTTCTGATCAGTTTTTTTCTAATAATTTTGGATCTTTCTATTTATGCAAGTGAGCAACCTGACAATATATTTTCCTATGACTTACTAATTGAAAGAAAATCATTGCCACAATCATTAACGCTCGGTGGTGCTAGTGATGACAAGTATATAAATTTAACTCCGCACAGCGGGAATATGGGTGAGGTTGCTTTAAATAATAAAGTAGGCGCTCCTATTATTAATGCCATTCGACCTATTTATTGGTTAATGAATAAATCACTTGAGTCCGATTTCTTTACTCACTCATATCCTGATAATTTTATACCACAGGTCCTGATTGGGAAGGGGAAGGTCAGAACTCGGTTTGGGGGAAGTTTGGCAAGAGGAGGTGCTGGCGACGCTTATGTTTCTTTAGCGACGTTGCGTGATCAAAATTCTAATTACTACAGTATGAGAGATTACTTCTTAAAACCTGGTCATTATAATTATACCACAAATGGCATTTTGAATGGAAAGCCGATTAAATTGGAAATTGAAGTGGTACTAAAAAAGTCCAGTGAGAAATGTTGTATCGATAAATCTTCTAAAAATCCTTTTTGGTGCCGCAATCAGAAGAAAGAGAGTGCAACTGAAGTCGTATCTGTAAGTTCTAAAACTCAGGGAGTTAAAATTGAGGCCTTGAATAATCTTCCGAATGTTAAATGTCGCCCTAGAACATTGAGTAATTTCAAATTTGTTTTTGATGGGGAGCTGATGTTGGGAGATTATCTAACAGGTGATGCTATTCCAAAGGGATATCTTCCAATAACTAAATGGGATCGAGAGCTGACATATCGTCGGTTAAATGGAGATTGGAGCGCTGAATTTTCTTGTTATCGTTCCACAAATGGTAGTCCTGCTGTTCTTAGTAGCTGTCAGTCTAAAGCATCGTTTCAAGAATTGACAAAATTTATTCAGGGATTTACTCCCGTAGTAAAAAGAGCTGATCAGATTCCCAGTAATGTTAAAGTTCCTCCAGGCTCTTCTTTTACAATCCCGTATGCATTAGATGGAAAGTTAGGTCACTTAAAGGGGATCGTTCGCTATAGGCTAAATCCAAGTTTTAAGTCAAAGGAAGAAAAAGAGATTGGGAATCAAACTGGTTTTATTGGTGTTTTTAAGTAAATTATACATAGAGGCCCAAAGTGGACCTCTGTTTTTTAAAAACTATATCCAAAATTAACGGTATATCCCGTAGTCTTTGGTGAGAAGAGATAGCTTAAACCAAGTCGTAATAACTTTTTGACATCTTTTCTATCTCTATCTGTTCCCATGGATAGGCCGATCTCGTTGTATTGATCCATATAGAGTTTATCTCCAAAGTAACGAGTATCGTAGAGAAAGAACTCTGTTTCAACTGGCGCATCGGTGATAAATGGATGAGTGAGTGAAAAGAAAAAGGCATTTCTGAAAACGTCGTTAGTGATCTGCGGATCGGATTCAATATCTCCAATCTTCACCTTTAGTGTTTTGTAGTGGCCATACATATTTCCCATTCCCAAGCGGTAGCCCGCTACTTTTCTAGAGTAGTTACTGGTGATCGCTCCTGAGATGAGTTGTCCAACACTGGCCAGATCAATAGAGCCAACAAGCCCTGTACCTAGGGAGGGAGTTAAGCTCCAATTTTCAGTGATCGGAAAATGATAACCGAGTCCGACCTTAATACTATATGTTTGGGCCTCATCCAGTTGGTAGTAGGTAAGTGGAAGATCAAAAATAATTTGATGCCCTGGATTACTATCAATCTTAGCGAGGTATTGGAAAGGAACGGTTAATGATCGCCCTTCAATTCCATCTTGATCAAATGAACTCGCTCTAAGTCCTAAGGAAATTAGATTGGTATTGATTCCGGTTTCAACTCGTTGAGAGTTTCCAGTCATACCGCGTTCAAAGTCGCCACTGACCATGTTTGCCATCAGCGAGTTCGGGTTACCTGCGATGGGGTCGTGAGGGGAAACTTCTGCTAGTTTTTGGAGGATCTTTGTAAGGGTATCTCCCCCTTCTGATTTAAGCCATTCGGTGAGCAGGTCTTGAGACTCATCACGGGTACTTCCGGTAAAGGTTTCTGTGACTCCAATATCTGGAATGCTTAATGTAATGGTATTGGAACTGCTTCCTGAACTTAAGGTGATGGGCAGTCCTCTAAAGTCGATATCTAAGCTGATTGCAGACGCTGCTGTATAGCCAGAAAAATTGGCGTCTAGAAAGTCCTGAGTCGCGGTATCGAGTACATCTTCGGCCTTTGAAAAACCAAAGGTTTTGGTGGAACCATCAACCGTAACACTTACATTAAAGATATCTTTCCCATAAGCAGTGATTGTTAGAAAACATAGTAGAAATAGTGTAAATAATCTTTTTTCCATAACTCCTTCCTGAAATCGTTTTGCTTAGATTTTGCGACTCTTTTTGATAATTTCAACCGAGTTCCCCGCACTGATGAAAAGGCGGTTAAGTCGCTCAGTTAATAGCTTAGGACACTGTTTGAATCTTTTAACCATGAGGGTGAGATAGAATAGTGGGGATGAAATTTAAAAGAGTTTTGATATTTGCTCTCATCGCACTTCCACTTAGCTATCTTGCGATGTTTTCCCCTCCATATCTGGAGCGTGGGGCATTTTTTATTTATGACTTTCTTCAGAATCATACTAGTGCCATTCATCAGAATGAGGTGAGGTTGATCTATCTCGACCAACAGAGTATCGATCAAATGTCTAAAGCTGATGGCCTCAACTTTCCATGGCCAAGAGAGTATTATGGTGTGATCAATGCGATGGCAAAGAAGCTTAAAGCAAAGCTCATCTTTTATGACATGCTTTATACAGAACCATCTTCCTATGGAAGGCAGGACGATGATAATTTTGCTTCGATGATTGAGGATTCTAAGGTCCCTACCTTTTTTCCAGCTCCTGACTACAGTGGTACGGTGAAGCCTCCCATTCCATCAATTATGAAGGTAAGTACGGGGCTCGGTGGAGTTCATCTCACAAGTTCTAGTGATGGTGTCTATCGTGAGGTTCTTCCATATCTTAAGGGGAAGGGGGGAAAGAGAGTGAGGTCGATGCCTTTTGTCCTTGCTGATTTTTTAGGTGTATCAACTAGTGAAAGTGGCCATCATCGCCTTTTGTTCTACAAAAATACTATTCAAGCGACCCCTTTTTACAATCTGTTAGTGGGTTACAAAAATATGGAGCATGGAGGGGATCTGAGCGATCTTTCCTTACTAAAGGATAAAATTTGGATGGTAGGTGCCTCTGCCCCCGGTTTGCGCGATTTAAGACCCACTCCGATTGATCCTAAGACGCCGGGTGTTTATGTCCACGCGACCTCACTTTTAAATCTTATTCGGGGAGATCACATCACTGTTATTGAGGGAGGACCACTTTTTTGGATTAGTTTTATTCTCTCACTTTTCATTATTGTGGTGTCTCTTTATATCAAGAGACCCTGCGCCAACATCTCATTCTCAGTAGGGCTAGTTTTTGTTCCTCCTCTAATTTTTACTTTCATTGGATGGTATCTGGCCCATATTTGGATAAATCCACTTGTTTTAATTGCAACCCTTTTTGTGATGATGATTATTCTTTTATCCTACCGCTTTCAGCTAGATTGGATTGCGCAGATTCGAATCTCAAAAAGTCTTGAGCACTCCATGAGTTCTGAAATGCTTGAACTGGTTAAACAAGGTGGGATCGATTCTCTTAACTTTATTGAGCACCGAAAGGTTACGATTCTTTTTTCTGATATTGTCAGTTTTACCGATATCTCTGAGAAAATCTCTGCTGATAAACTTGCGAACCTTTTGAATCGCTACTTTGATGAGGTGGTTTCTCTTATCTTCGATAATCACGGCTATGTGGACAAGTTTATTGGAGATGCGGTGATGGCAGTTTGGGGGGGGCCTTTAATTCAAAAAGATCACGCCCAGTTTGCTGTACAAACTGCTCGAAAGTACAACCAGTGCTTGATTAAATTCAATAAGAAGATGAGAGAAGAAGATCCCTCTGGTCCTGAGATTGTCGCTCGCGTTGGAGTTCACTGTGGAGAAGTTGTTGCCGGAAATATTGGTTCATCAAAGCGATTCAATTACACCTTTATTGGCGATTCGGTGAACCTCGCATCTCGTCTTGAAGGAATCTGTAAGCAATATCATCTCTTTCTTTTAATCAGTGGAGAAACTGTAGAAGAAGCAGGCCTATGGAATGATCCAGCACTCATTCTTGTAGATCGAATTGCGGTAAAAGGGAAGGAGCAGGCAACAGCTGTCTACACCTTTCTTTCTGAATCTGATTTAAAGGATAAGGAGAACTTTAAAGCTGGTCTAAAGTTCTATCAAAATGCAAGTTTTGATGATGCTCTTACTCACTTCTCTCAGTGTGAATCTTTCCCTGCTGCTGAAATCTTTAAAGAACGTTGCGAAGATATTTTACAAAATGGAATACCAAAAAATTATTTAAATGGAGTATGGAATTATGAAACCAAGTAAGGCCCTGTTGCCACTTACTCTTTTTTTCTTATTGTCAGCAAACACATTTGCAAAAGAAGAATATTCGATTGGTGTTGAAAAGGCCGCGATTAAATCTCGTCCAAGCTTTTTAGGAAGCACCAAATTTAAGCTCAAGTACGGTGATCCCATTTTGATCCTTAAAGAGCAGGGGGAGTGGGTTCAGGTTCGTGCCATGGGTAAAGATGGATGGTGCCATCGCAGCGCCATTGGTGAGCGGGACTCTATTTTAAAAGATATTGGGAAAGGAGATAAGGTTGCTGCTAGCTCCACTTCTGATGAGGTCACTCTTGCGGGGAAAGGATTTACTGAAACCCACGAGGACTATTACAAAAAGAAAAATCCAAAGGCCGATTTTAAGGATGTAGATAAAATGGAGAGCTATGAGATCTCTTCCAATACCTTAAATTCTTTTATTGCAGAGGGGGGACTCAATGAAAACTAATATTGCACTAGTCTTTTCATCTCTGCTATTTTTGACAATCATGAGCTGCGCTTCCATGAGTAAGGCCACGAAGGTGATGACACCCAAGGAGGAATACTATCTGGGGCGCTCCGTTGTTGCTAATGCTTTCTCTGTGGCCCCTTATTATCAGACCCGTTTTGCCACTTACTTAAATACTGTGGGACAATTTTTATCAATCTTTTCTGAAAGGCCAAATACCTATAAAGGATATCGTTTCGCTGTTATTAACTCCGATTCTCCTTTGGCCTATTCTTCACCCGGTGGGCATATTCTTATTTCTAAAGGGATGATTAAAAGTCTTCAAAGTGAAGATGAATTGGCCGCCGTTCTGGCACACGAAATCGGGCATGTGGAGAAACAACACGCTTTAAAAACAATTCGTAAATCAGGGATTAGTGAGATGGGGATCAACACAGGCCTTGCACTTATTTCATTTTTTACTAAGAATGAAGGGCTTAGAAAGGCGATGGATCACTATGATGAGCTAGTAAGCGATTACGCTGAACAAGTGATCAATGGAAAGTATAGTAAAGATCAAGAGCACGAATCAGATAGTACGGCCCTTCGTATTTTAATGAAGGCCGGATATGATCCTGGAGCTCTTCACAGTTATCTCGCAAGACTTAAAACTGGAGCTGGAGGGTGGCTTTCTAATCACCCCTCTGATGAAGATCGAGTTAAGAAACTTCCGGTTGAAAAGATACATGACAATAACTTCAAAAAACGGCTTCGCCGTTTTAACCAAGCGAAATCATTTCTTTAATCGCGAAATCTGCAAATGACAGATTGACCATATGGCGAAATTGTCATATGGTCTTTTTGTCATGAGGTGTATATGGATTTTAATCAATCTGCGAAGTTTTTGAAAGTTTTGGGGCATCCCACAAGACTTCTTATTGTTTCAAAACTTGCTAAAAAAGAGATGTGTGTTTGTAAAATTAACGAATTAGTTGATGTGGATCAATCAACCATTTCTAAGCATCTTTCAAACTTAAAAAGTGAAGGGATTATTGATTCTGAGAAAAGAGGTCCATTCATGTTTTATTCACTAAAAGATAAGAGGGTGATCTCTCTTTTAAAGGTTCTTTAAGGTCTTTTCTATGTTGGAAGTATTTACAAAATTGGCCGATAATATTGTATATTCTTGGCTTGGTATGTCCCATGGTGAGAAACTCGCAGGATCGCTTCACTTTTTTATTGAAGACGTTAGTAAAATCTACGTTTTACTAATTGTGATGATTTATTCTATTGCTGTATTAAGGGCATCTCTTAATGTTGAAGGTGTTCGTGTATACCTTTCAGGTAAAAAGAAAATTTTTGGATATTTTCTTGGGTCAAGCTTTGGTGCCATCACTCCTTTTTGCTCATGCTCCAGTATTCCTCTTTTTTTAGGTTTCACTCAGGCCAGAATTCCCCTGGGAATTACCATGGCATTTTTGATCACTTCCCCCATTATTAATGAAGTTGCAGTGGTTCTTCTTGGAAGTCTTCTCGGTATTAAATTTATGATTTCCTATATTGTCGTGGGGATTTGCGCGGGGATTGTAGGCGGCGCCTTTTTAGATTTCATCAAGGCAGATCGTTATTTAACAGATATCGCGGCTTCTCTTCCAAAAACCTGTAGCTGTGAAGGGGGAGAGCTTAAGCTTGAGAAAATGACTTTAAAGGAACGTCATCGATTTGCTAAGAGTGAGCTTAAAAGTATTTTCTCACGAGTTTGGAAATGGGTCCTGATTGGGGTTGGACTTGGCGCCGCCTTGCACGGATTTGTCCCAGAGAGTTTTGTTACAGAAAAGCTTGGAAGTGGAAGCATTTGGACTGTTCCTGCAGCCGTTATACTAGGTATACCACTTTACTCAAACGCCAGTGGGATTATTCCTGTGGCCGAGAGTTTGATCACAAAAGGCTTGCCTGTTGGTACCACACTTGCATTTATGATGAGCGTAGTTGCTGCAAGCTTTCCTGAGTTTATGATGTTAAAGCAGGTGATGAAAGTGCGATTATTACTAATCTTTTTCGCTTTGCTTTTATTTATGTTTACCGTAGTTGGATATATTTTTAATGCTATATATTAGTTTGGAGGATTTATGAAAGTTCAAATTTTAGGATCAGGTTGTAAAAAGTGCCAAGATCTTTACGCAAATGCTGAAAAGGCGATTAACACATTGGGGCTTGATGCTGAGCTCGTAAAAATTCAAAATGTTACTGAAATTGTTGCCATGGGAGTTCTTATGACTCCTGGTATTGCAGTTGACGGAAAAGTTCTTGCAAATGGGCGGGTTTTTAATGAAGAAGAAATTGTTAAGATGCTGGAGAAGCTTTAATGAAAAAATCAATCATGTTCCTTTGCACAGGGAACTCTTGTCGCAGTCAGATGGCCGATGGTCTCTGTAAGCATTATCTCGGGGATCGCTTTGATGTATATTCTGCGGGAATTGTGAAGCACGGGATTAATCCTTACGCGCAAAAGGTGATGAGTGAAATTGGAATTGATATTTCAAATCATACTTCAAATACTATTGAAGAGCTTCCGGTGCAGGATTTTGATTATGTTATCACAGTGTGCTCTCATGCTGATTCTCACTGTCCAACATTTACTGCTAAAACAAAAGTTATTCACCATGGATTTGACGATCCTCCTCGTTTGACAGAGAATTTTGAAACTGATGAAGAGAGATTGCCCGTTTATCGCCGTGTTCGCGATGAAATTAAATCTTTCATTCAAAATCTTGAAGAGGAATTGAATAAATGAGTCTTATTTCGGTAATTGCAATTGCTTTTGTTCTATCGATGGATGCTTTTGCCGTTTCTATTAGTTGTGGCATTAAACTTGGCTGCTTTATTAAGAGAAAGGTCTTTAAGATCGCTCTTGCTTTTGGAATATTCCAAGCAGTAATGCCACTTTTGGGATGGGGAGTAGGGGATCTCATTCGTGAGTATGTTGAGGCCTATTCCCATTACCTCTCTTTTGGTGTCTTTCTGATTCTCGGACTAAAAACCATTTACGATGGTTACAATGAAGCAGATGAAGAGGATGGAAACGCCTGTAAGAATTGCGCTTGTAATAACTCCTGGTGCCTTTTTAATCTAGCTGTTGCTACAAGCATTGATGCCTTTATCATTGGGTTACTTTTTTCGGTGCAAAAGGTACCACTTTTTCAATCTGTGGCCATTATCGGTATTATCACTTTCTTTATGTCAATTATCGGGACTGTATTTGGTGGTAAAATTGGTGCCAAATTTGGACGTTATTCCAGTTATGTGGCCGGAGCTATCTTGCTCATCCTTGCCGTAAAATCACTGCTGCAGTAGAATAGTAAAAAAACAAATTCTGTAGGAGTCTATATGTTTCCAGCAAACTATCCACAAGAGCCAATGGCAATGTGGAAACGCTTTTATGAGCTTACTCAAGTACCAAGACCTTCAAAGAAAGAAGAGAAGGTTAGACAATATTTAATCAACGCGGCTAAAGAGGCAAACCTCACGTATCGCACAGATGATGTTGGGAATGTGGTTATCTATATTCCTGCTTCAGAGGGATATGAAAATAAGAGTGCTGTTATTCTTCAGTCTCATATGGATATGGTTTGCGATAAATTGCCTGAAAAGGTTTTTGATTTTGAGAACGATCCAATTGACGTACTTGTAGCAGATGGGTGGGTTCGCGCCAATGGTACCACCTTAGGTGCTGATAATGGTATTGGTTGTGCTGTAATGCTTGCATGCATCGATGATAAAACTCTAAAGCATCCACCACTTGAACTTTTCTTCACTGTTGATGAGGAAACAGGGCTTCATGGTGCTCTTAATTTTGATCCAGCAATGCTTTCTGGCAGAAGACTGATTAACATTGATTCTGAAGATTGGGGGGATGTCTACGTTGGTTGTGCTGGTGGAATTGACTACAAGCTTAGAAAAGAAATAAAACCTCACTCAGTTGAAGGAAAAATTAAATCTGTTCGCGTCGATATTGAAGGCCTAAAAGGTGGACACTCTGGAATGGATATCATCTGGGGGAGAGGAAATGCGATTAAGGTTCTTGCAACCTTTTTAAACCGCGCTCAAGTTCATAATATTCAGATTGTAGAATTCTCAGGTGGCCGCGCTCATAATATTATTCCACGCGATGCATATGCTGTCGTTAATGTGGCCGAAGATAAGGTTGAAGAATTGAAAAAACTTCTTGAAGAAGTATTTAATGACTTCAAATGTATCCTTCCTGTAGAGGATCACGGTCTGACTGGCCAAGTTAAGCTTATCGACAACACTATTTCTAAAGCTCTTTCGCTAGCAGACACAGAAGACCTTATTCGTGTTCTAACTCTTTTCCCACATGGTGCACATGGTTTTAATTGGCAAGCAGATATCCCTCTTGTTAGTTACAGTAATAATCTGGCCATCTGCCAATTTGTTGGTGAAAAGTTGTATATTGAATCATCTCTTCGTTTCTTTGATCGAAAAGAAGCAACTCTTATTGAGGATAAAATTAGTGTTCTCGGTGCTGAGTATGGCCTCGATGTTAAAAGAGAAGGGGAGTATCCAAGCTGGAAGCCAGTATTTGATGGTGAGCTTTTAGAGCTTGTGAAGAGCGAATTCAAAGAGCAGTTTGGTGGCGATATGAAAGTTAAGGCCATTCACGCTGGCCTTGAGTGTGGAATTATTAAAGACCGTCTTGGAGAGCTCGATGCGATTAGTATTGGACCAAATATTTCCGGGGTCCATTCTCCTAGTGAAGGTGTTGAGATCGAATCTACAAGTAAATTTTGGCATCTATTTGCTGGACTGTTAGCTCGTCTGTAATGAAAGTAAGAGTTTTCCTCTACAGATTTTCAAAAGCAATACGATTATTTGATCAGCGGCGAGGAATGACCCTTGCTGCTGCATCTTCGTTTTATATTTTGATGACTATGGTGCCACTGTCTCTCCTTCTTCTACGATTAGTGGGGAACTTTTTGGGCGATATCGGTCAGACAGAGGGACAATTCTTCTCATTAATTGGTGGGCTATTTCCTCAGGCCGCTCCAGAAATGGTGGCCATTTTAAGAAAGATTATATCTGGCCCTTTGTTTGGTAATAGGGGACTTACTGGATTTAATATCGTCATTTTGACCTTTACCTCTCTTGGACTTGTTAACTCTGTATGGAACGGAATTTTTCTCATTACTGAGGATAAGTCCCTTCTTTCATGGAAAAACTATTTAAAAGGGGGGGTTGTTATTGGAATGACTGCAGTGCTCTTGGTCTGCGCCTTTGCATTACCTCCACTTATTCTACTGGTAATTTCAATTATTAAGTCAAATGCTGTACTGACTTATTTGAATGAAGTTGTGCCAAACTTTGAATACGTGATCAACTCGATCAATTGGCTCAGTAAGTGGGCCACTTATTTGGTTAAATCCAACTTTTTCTACGGTCTTATCCTTTTGGTTTATTTCACCTTTCTTTACAGGTGGTTTTTCAATTGGAAATTGAAGCTCAAAGGGGCCCTTTTAGGAGCATTTACCTTTGTTGTCAGTCTTATTTTGGGCAAATGGGCCTTTATGGTCTATTTTGAATATGCGAGATCTAATCTTGTCCGCAATTACGGCGATTACTACACATTCATTGTGGCCTTGATGTGGATTTTTCTCGTAATGTGTTTCTTTTTCTTCGGAATGTGCCTGTGTCATGTTTACAACGACACCGATCACGACGAGTTAGAGGAGACAATTTCTCGGATTTATAAGAGAATTTCACTTTTTTTACGGGTTAATTTTAAGTTGTTCTTTAAGCGGATTCAGCTTACTATTAGGGTGAAAAAAACAGGGAGTAGGCGTTGATTAGAGCACTGATTAACCTTTATTGTTTTATTTTAATTGTAGATTGGATTCTTTCTTATCTACCTCAATTTGCGCATCACAATTTCGTTAAGAAATTGCATATGATTGCGGAATTTACCCTAAAACCTGTTCGTAAGTATCTACCTCAAGATCTTCCTCTTGATCTCTCTCCACTCGTGGTTATCCTTGCTCTGAAGCTGTTTCAGGCCTTAATTACTGTTCTCTGGTAAAAAAGTTTCTAACACCACTTGTCAACGCGGTTCGCTTACCTCTACAATTTAGGTAAGTAATTGTTTTACTTAAGCTTGCATACACACACGGAAGCTTTTGGAGATTGAAAATGGAATTTCAGGATTTGAGCTTTGAGTCTCTAGCAAGAGAGACGTTGGAGCTTTCTAAATACTTGTCCCAAAAGACGTTGGAACAAGATTTTTCTTCACTTCACGACTTTGACCTGTCAGAGCATCTCTGCTCATTTGGCGATCCAATCGCCACAGATGCACCACAGTATCCAGAGGGAACAGGACTCGTTTTTAGGATTGATAAAGGGGTTAGTACTTTCTGTTTGAGAGGAATTCCTACTTCAAATATCGCAGAGACTTTTCAAAAGCTCGATCAAAAAGATGCAGAACTCTACCGCAAATTGAAAGTGGAAGATGATGATTTGGAAGGCGTTCGCTACTTTGAATCCGCATCAATCGAGCAGGCCGAGGTTATTGTCGCTCAGCTTTTTAATCGCCGCTTTCCAATTGAAGAAGATCGCATTTGTAATATCAGTGATCCTGGATTTAGTTGGTGGATGAAGAGAGAGGGGAACTCTTTCCAAATTTTTTATAATTCAATATCTGTTGATCGCGCAAGTACCCTTATCAAACTTGGCCCTATTGGGGATGCGAAGTTAGCTGCGCGCTTTTTTATGTATCTCGAAAACCCATTAAGAGAATTGGTTGAGCTTATCGATTTTTCTTCAGAGCAAAGAAGCTTTAGAGTTGAGGCGAAAGAATCTTCGCCTGTCTTTGAGCAGCTGGCCGATCTCTTTCACTCAGGGCTTGATATCTTCAAGCTTGAGAGTTTTGAAGAGATAAAAAGAATCCCAACTCTTTTCTTTTTCCTATCTGAGATTTGCGCTCTTAGAAAATTTTGGCTTTCTGTAGAAGATGACGTCAGTGGAAGAAATGTAGCGATGTTGCAGTAATTATTAACTTTTCACTTGTGCGTCATTTGTAACGTGCTATAATTAAATTACACTCACACACAAAACAGGATGTAGAATTTTTAAGTACAGGAAGTAATCTTGGAAGTTAATCAAGGAAATGATCAATTTGCTGAGAAGGAACTCAGAAAAAAACGCTTAGAAGAGCTTAAAAGAAAGCGTGAAATGAAAAAAGCAGCAATGCAAAACTTGTCTCAAGGATCTGGGGCGGTTAGTGCAGGGCCTGCTACATTCGCTCGAGAAGCTGAAAGGCCACGTCCTCAGACAATCAATGTTAGCTCTTTGCCATCTCAATCTCCGGAAGTTGAAGTGTCTGCTAGACCAACGCTTCCTGGATCACGACCAAGTAGAACAGTTGAAAGAAGGATGCCAAGTGCAAGCGGTCAGTCCCTTGAGACCCCAATCAATCAGAGAGGAACTTCACAAGTTCGTCCAAAATACTCTCTTGTTTCTGCTAAGGCATCCACAAGAACCTCAACAGCTACCAGTACAAGAAAATCGGCTAAGACAGCTAAGATGTCTCAAAAAGATAAATACCTCATGTACCTCGAAAGAGGAGCGTGGGCATTCTGTCTTTTTATGTTTGTTCGTCTTGTTTTTGCTGATCGAGGGATTGTTGACTATTACCAAAGAAAAAATATTTTAAGTCAAAGACAAAATGATTACCTAATGATCAGTGGTGATAATCAAAACTTGATCAATGAAATTTCTCTACTTAAAAAAGAAAAGAGCTTTCAAAAGAAAACCATTCGAGAGCATCTAGGGTTTATTGCTGGTGATGAGTATCTGGTACTAGTCGACTGATTTTTTTAAGATTTTTAAATTGTCTTCGATTTGTTTGATCGATACTTTGCCGCCCCAAGTGAGGGCGGTTCCTATTTTTAGCTTCGCTGCGAGAGGATCCCCGCTTCTCATTTCAAGAACGTGACGACATTTTATATCGCGAGTCTGAGCGATCTGAGGAGGAGTGTTCATCCCTGGATGGGCCTTAACTTTTCGCTCTAGGTCAATGATCTTGAAGTCTTTATCTAAAAAGAAAATATCTAGGTCAAAGTATGTATCAGGCATCCAAAAGCGGCGATAATCATCTGTGTGGTAATAGAAGAGCATTCCACTATTAAGTGGGAATTGGGACGATTTCCTGCCGCTTAGGCCTTTGGATTGGTCTCGATAGTTGTAGACAATCGAAAGAGGAATCGATTCTCCCGATTTAAGCTTAAACGCCCCTGATTTAAAGGAGTCTATCCCATTTTGGGCATGACATGAGGCGAGAAAAACGATAAATTGTAAGCTTATTATGGTTAATATACGTGCCATATAGAAACAGTAATCCATATGAGGAGATATCGCAAATGGTGGACTCTATTAAGGGAAGATTGAACAGTTTTAACTGTGGAGAGTTGAGAGAGGAAAATTCAGGGGCAGAAGTTGTCCTTTGCGGATGGGTTAATAAGTACCGAGATCTTGGTGGAATCCATTTCATTGATATACGAGATAAGTATGGGGTAACCCAACTTAATTTCGAGGATTACAAAGGTGATCTTACTATTTTAAAAGATTGTTCACTAGAATCTGTAATTAAGGCAAAAGGACTTGTGAGAACTCGTCCAGAAAATGCTCAAAATAAGAATATGGAAACAGGGATGGTTGAAATTCTTGTTTCAGAACTTGAAGTACTAAGCCAATCTGATAAGGACAATATTCCTTTTCTTCCATATGGATCTGTAAAGGCAAGTGATGACCTTAAACTTAAATATCGTTACCTTGATCTTAGAACAAAAAGACTTCAAGATACATTAAAGCTTAGATCACAAACTACTTTTAAAGTTAGAAAAGTGATGATGGATGAGGGGTTTGTAGAAGTTGAGACTCCAATGCTTTATAAGTCAACTCCTGAAGGGGCCCGTGACTATGTTGTTCCAAGCCGAGTGCATCCAAATCATGTATATGCACTTCCACAGTCTCCGCAGACACTAAAGCAGCTTCTTATGATTGGTGGTACAGATAAGTACTTCCAAATTTGTAAATGTTTTCGTGATGAAGACCTTCGCTCTGACCGTCAGCCTGAATTTACTCAGATAGATATGGAGATCTCTTTTGCCACTCAAGAGTACATCAAAAATTTGGTGCAAAAGCTGATTGCAGAGATGTTTAATCTTGAGAATGGAATTGATATTCCAATTATGAGCTTTGATGAAGCTATGAGAATTTATGGTTGCGACAAACCAGACGCTCGTTTTGAACTCAAGCATATGATTGCCAATGAACTCTTTAAATCTTCTGACTTTAAAGTTTTCTCTGATCCTGCAAATAATAATGGTCTTATTAAAGCTATTTTCCTTCCTGAAAGCATGGGAACAATGGCCAGAAAGGATATCGACGCGCTTGTTGATGTTGTGAAGCCATACGGCGGGAAAGGTGTTGCTTGGTTTAAAGTCGCAGATGGTGCTAGAAGTGGCGGTGTTTCAAAATTTATCACTGACGAGATCTACGCTGGACTTGATGAACTTTCTGTAGAGAAGGGGAATGGTCTTTGGATGTTCTTTGCAGACATGGATCACGAAGTCGCTCATGCTTCTGCTGATGCTGTAAGACGTTTCCTTGGAAATAAGTTTGAGCTTCACTCAAAAGAGAATGTATTCCTATGGATCAATGACTTCCCTCTATTTGAGTGGAGTGAAGAGGCCGGTCGATTTGCCGCTCGTCACCATCCATTTACTCAACCTAAGGCCTGTGACATCGATAAGTTCCTTAATGGTCACCCAACTGACAAAAATGGCAGCCTCGCAGATTGTAAGGCAGAAGCCTACGACGTCGTTTGTAATGGTTATGAGCTAGGTGGTGGATCAATTAGAATCTATGACAATAAAGTTCAATCACATATGTTCAAATGCCTTAATATGACTGATGAAGAGATCAATTCTCAATTTGGATTCTTTATCAATGCGCTTAAGTACGGAGTTCCTCCGCACGGTGGACTTGCATTTGGACTAGATCGTATCATGATGATTCTTACTGGTACTGAGTTTATCAAGGACGTAATTGCGTTCCCAAAAACAAACTCTGCTACAGATCTTATGGCCGGTTCTCCATCTGTTCCAGCTCAGGAGCAGCTTGATGAATTGCACTTTAGTTGGCAGAAAAAAAAATAGGTTCCAATATACTTTTGGATATACAATGCGTTAAATGACCTCCCTATTTGGGAGGTTTTTTTTATTAATATTCTTAATCCCTACTTGGGCCAATTTATCTCATTTCTTGAAAATTGTGTTCGAACAGTATTTAAAGGGATAAACATGAAAATTAGTGAATTAATTGATGACCCAGATAAACTAAAAACCTATTCCATTAGTGAACTTGAAGGAATAATTACACGACTCAATCAATTGAGCGAGACTCCCAGTCGTAACTTTCTTATTGTTGAGGCACAGAAGCAAATAGAACTTCGCCGCAAAGAGGGCTATCGAAACTCTTCCTATAATGGCTCAGATATGCAAGAAAAAATTCATGTCTGTGCCAATATGATCGAAAGCCTCAGGGGACATGCTATACACCATCGAAAAGAGATTGATCCGGAGGTTTTCAAATCACTCATGAGTAGTTTTGATACGCTGATCACAAGTTTTAATGACGTCGCGTGCGATATCCGCACTAACAATTTTCCTTGTGATTGTGGTAAGTAGGGAGGGACCATGGAATTGTCATCCATTATTCGTGATCCTCAACAAATGAGTGATTATTCGATCAATGAGCTAGATATTGTTATTCTAAATTTAATGTCAATCTCACTAACTCCAGATGTTGATAAAGCTATTGAGGTTGCAAATTCTTTTAAATCAAAACGTCAGAAAAATGGGTACCGAAATAGGAAGTATAATGGCTCAGAAATGCAGACTAAAATTCATACCTGCGCAAATGCCATTGAGGTTATCAGGGCAAGTGCCTATCGGCATCGCGCGATTATTGACCCGCAGGAGTTTGAAGAAATTATGAGGCTTTTTGATGTTTTGATAAAGAACTTTTCTTCGCTGGCAGATGATATTAGAAACGGTAACTTTTCCTGTGACTGTGATAAAGAGGAGAGTGTGGTATAATTTCTTTATGATTAATATACCGTACCCCGAATTTCACTTTTCATATTCCCGCAGCTCCGGCGCTGGTGGTCAAAATGTTAATAAAGTAAATACCAAGGCGACCCTTGAATGGTTTATTGATTCCTCAATGGCAGTGAATGAAGGGATAAAGGAGCGTTTTAAGAGTAAGTTCAAGCGCTTTTATGTCGATGGTAGGGTGGTGATCTCCTCACAGCGTTATCGCACTCAAAAGCAAAATCATGATGACTGTATTGCAAAGCTTAATGAGCTGCTTACGATAGTCGAATTCCCTCCCAAAAAGAGAAAGGCAACGAAGCCTACGAAGAATTCTGTCAAAAATCGTCTTGATAAAAAGAGACTTCATTCATTAAAGAAGAAGTTGCGTAATGAACGGTTTTAGTTTTTATTCAATAGTCGGTATCGTTCGAGTCTCAGTTATTGGATAATACAAATGGTTATGCTGGTGCCGTCGCAGGGGTTGCTATGCAAACTAAGAAAAATCAGCAACAGCAAAATTCTCGCGCCTTTCATTGATTAAAATAGGGGTACTATTTTGTTCCCCTAATGATTTTTTTTAATAAGTATTATCTAGAGATGAATCACCGAATGTATAGAAATCAAAGCTGATTGGTATAAGCATTACGATATTTCCTTTCTTTAGTACGATTCCGACTCTTCCACTTCCGTAGTACCAATCTCTTGCGAATACATATCCTTCAAAAGTAATTCCCGATTTACTGTAGTGTCTAATCTTGGCGAGAAGACTTTGATGATTTGCTTCAACATATTTATTGATTAGTTGTTGCTGATTTTTATTTGGGTAAAATGAGTACCAATCGCCCATATCTCCAATATAGTTAGATAAGTCTTTTCCTTGAAAATCCATATTGAAGTTATTGTTTACTTCAAAGTAATAGTTCTCACATTTTCCCCAACCACAACTGTCGCCATTTGTTCCATCAATATTTCTAAGTTTTCTTGGAAACTGTGAGCGTCTTGCATCTATTTTCTTAAGAGTATAATCGTTACAGCTAAGTGGAAGTGCCTCAACAAATTCTCCATCATTGAATCGTTTTATTTCATTGTCTGTTACTTCAAGTTTTGTGCTGTAGTTTCCATATGTATTTTTTTCACCTTCAATGAGAGGCATACTGAATTGTTGAGTTTCTCCATTTCCGAGTGGGCGCTCAAACCAAATGCTATCTCCATATTTTGTGATTCTCATCTCTCCATTTGGAGTAGTACAGATTGTGTCAGCGAAAGTGCTAAAAGAAAGGATCAAGAAAAGAGGTAATAATGCTTTCATGTGTTCACCTTTGTTTAATGAAGTGGTTATCTGAAAGCAGTTTTACCTTTTGAATCGTTGTATTTGAAATAGCTAATATGTATGCTTTTTATAACAAATTATTATGCTGAGGGGAGGGTAAATTATTGAAATTAGAATGTGTTTTGCCAGTTTCCAACATTATATACTTCAAATCCTTTAGAACGAATCATGTGGGCCGCAACACCGCTTCTTGAGCCACTGGCACAACAAACGATTACAGGCACACCTTTTTTAAGTTTATTGATACTTGTTAAAACAGAGCTAACAGGCATATTGATTGACTCAGGATTGTGACCCATATTGAATTCTTCAGGGGATCTGACGTCTACGATTTGAGCACCTAGTTTTTTAAGTTCTGGAAGCATCTTTTTTACCTTTGCTGTTTTGTAGTATTTGTATCCAAAATAGGTGAGCACCAAAAGAATGGGCCAATATTGTTTTAAAGCTACTAAATCCATTATTTTCTCCATTAACAGAGGTTCTATTAGTATTTAGCATAAAAATGAAAACAGTTGTTATTGATTATGGCTATATCGGTATTGATTATGCGATGCATATCCAAAAGTGTATTGGAACCTTATGCGGCGAGATCTTGGTCGTAATCCTGGTGAGTTGGTATAGGAATGACTTCTGCCACTGGTTCGAGTAGTGAATTATTTCTTACCACCATACTCTTTGATATCCAATCTTGAAGGCCAAACCCTTTTTTGGTGAAGTAAGGAAGTGCAAAGAGAAAAAGTCCAGTGGCGTAGCAGGTGAGGTAGCCAAGTGTTCTACCAATACTCATCAGGAGGCCTGGATTTTTATAATTTGAATCAACAATTTTAATCCCACATATAATTTTCCCAGGAGTTTGGCCCTGCCCAAGATAGTAGGAGAGGGAGAAGTAACTTATGAAAAGAAGTAGTAGGACACTTAAGAAAACTTGGTCTACTCCGGCCAAAATCTCTAGCTGTTTACTCTCGGTGTAGTGAAAGAACACAGTCTTTAGGTACATCCCATATGAGTTGATGATAGCTTTGTTGAGTAGAGTGATGGCAAACAGATCGATGGTAAAAGCATAGGTTCTATACTTGAGTAAATGTGATCTGTGTTTTCTGGTTAGGCCAGTCATACCAATCTTATCGGCAAAATTAACTAAAAGTTGAATAGAAGCTATCCGATAGATTTTATTGAAGAAATGCTTTTTTAAGGAAGTCTTATGGGATCATCGTTCATCCTCATTATTGCCTTTATTGTTTTTGTCATTATGGCAGCATTCATTGTTGTTCTAAAAAAGCAGTACGATAAAGTCTATCTGGAATCTCTAAAAACTCAAGATGAGCTTTCATCTGTTATGAATAACGGTCACATCGGAGTGTGGAAATATGACATCGTCAATCATCATATGTGTCCATCTAAGCAGTGGTCTGAGATCTTGGGCATTCCTGTCGATAAGCATACCTTTACTTATAAAATATTTTTGAACTTTGTTCTTCCTGATTATCAGCGTGAAGTTGAAAAGGCCTTCAAAGACTATATTGAGGGGAAGACCAGAATCTATCATGTTCGGTACAAGGTGCGCAGTCTTCATCACGGCGATATCTGGGTTGAAGATTTTGGAAAAATTGTAGAGCGTAATGATGATGCCGAAGGAATTGTTTTTGTTGGCTTTGCTAAAAACATCACCGCACAAGTAGATCAAGACGAGAATGTATCAAAGCGATTAGCGATGCTTCAAGCTGTGGTAAACGAAGAGAAGATGGAGTTCTGGGAGTGGGATCTGGAGAAAGATCTTATAACTGTTGATGAGTTTTTTGCTAATATCCCTGGGCACGTTGCAGGGGAGAGAATAAGTCCCCGGGAGTTCTTTGAAGGGGTTCATAAAGATGATGCCGATGGACTTAGCAAAGAATTATCTCAATTTCTTTCGGGAAAACGTCCTGTTCTAAATTATGAGTTCAGAAGACAGCTATCAAAAGATACAATTGAATGGGTTAGGGTTACTGGTATTATCTATCAGCGGGGAGCAGATGGTAAGCCAAATCATGTTGCTGGTTTAACCACTGATATTACTGAAAGAATGACCTTGAAAGAACACCTCAAAGAGGATGAAGAAAAGGTGCAAACCCTAACTCGTGAGCTTGTTGCTAAAGAAGAGGTCATTAAGAGCTCGGTTGAATCGAATACAGAATTCATCGTTGGAATAGCTAAAGAGATTAGGTCACCTCTTAACGTTCTTCTGGGAATCACAGAAGTGATGCTTGAAAAAGATCTAAGCAATGAGCAATCTGAGCATTTTCAATCGATCAAGGATGCCAGTAAGCTAATCTGCCGCTTGTCTGAGGAGATGACCGATATTTCAAAGATTGAGTCTGGCCAACTCAAGATTATGAATGAGCCCTTCGATGTGGTCCAACTGCTGAGAAAAGCATTCCGTGTAGAGGCGGGGAAGGCGCAGATCAATTATAGAAAGTTAATTGCACCACTGATCTATGGGGATAGCAAGAGACTTGCCCAGGTCGTGGGTATTATTCTCGACAATATTCAGCATACGATAAGATTCCCTGAAATCAGCGTTGATGTTGATCTCATTTTCTTTGAGGAAAAAGAGAATCTGGAGATCTATGTGACGGCTTTTGAAAAAGAGGATTGGGCCGGTCCCGAAGGGGAATTCCCACCGATTAATCGAGGGGTTGCAATGGTGCAGAAAATTGTCGAGTTGATGGAAGGTCGACTTGAGACCGGTATAGAGCCCAATGGTGTTCATTTCTACCGGTTAACTGTTCCTCACAATCCAATCACAGTTGAAAGTCGGGCGACTAAGTCTGAGAAGTCTAAAGTTCCTCTCAAGGAGATTAACGCTACAATTCTCGTAGTTGATGACAGTGAGGCCAATAGAGAGCTTATCCGTCTTTATTTGAAAGATTACCCTTTTACGCTTGTGATGGCCAAGGATGGGATTGAGGCAGTTCAACAGTTTCAACGAAACAAGATCGATCTGGTTTTTATGGATATTCAAATGCCACTGATGGATGGTCACGAGGCCACTCAGATTATCAGAAAGGTTGAAAAAGACCACGAACAGGAGCCGGTCCCTATTATTTCAGTATCAGCATATGTGATGCATGATGAAATAGAGAAATGCTTTAGTGCGGGATGTAATAGCACCCTTTTGAAGCCGGTCAAGAAAACATCGTTAATTGATGAGCTTAGAAAGTTCTTATGATTAGACCAATTTATACCGATCGAGTATAAGTTAATTGTCTCAATTAATTTAAGGTCTTAAATCTATGACAAAGAAAACTTCATTTGATCTGCTCACCACTGTGGAACAGGGGGGATGTTCAGCAAAACTTCCGGCCCATGTACTACAGCAAGTTGTAACTAATATCCCTAAACTAACCCATGAAAGGTTGCTGGTAGGAACAGATACCAGTGATGATGCTTCGGTATGGAAGATATCTGATGATGTGGCCATTATTCAGACCACAGACTTTTTTCCTGCAGTTTGCTCTGATCCATACGAGTTTGGACAAATCGCAGCCGCGAATGCCCTAAGTGATGTTTTTGCTATGGGGGGAGAGGTCATCACAGCTTTAAACCTTGTGATGTTTCCCTCGGATAGAATTGATCTGTCTGTTTTGGAAGAAATTTTAAGAGGTGGAGCGGAGAAGGTTATTGAGGCCGGAGGATGTCTTTCTGGTGGACATACCATTGACGATGATGTTCCAAAATATGGACTTGCTGTAACAGGTACAGTTCATCCTGATAAGATTATTTCTAATGATAACGCCAAGAGAGGCGATGTACTTATTCTCACAAAGCCCCTTGGCGCAGGAATTTTAGTAGCAGGACATCGACTTGGTTACGCCGAAGAATCACACTATCGTGCAGCACTAGAGAATATGAAAGAGCTCAATTTAAATGCAGCAAAGGTGATGCAAAAGCATGGTGTTCAATGCTGTACCGATGTTACAGGATTTGGACTTATCGGCCATCTCTACAATATGTCCCGTGCCAGTAATATTACCGTAGAATTAAATGTTTCTGACATCCCTTTTTTAGACGGAGCTTATGAGTTAGCTGAGATGGGATGTCTTCCATGTGCTGCCTTTAAAAATCAGGATATGCTAGGGGAGAAACTGCACGATACTGGAGTCGATTACAATAAGAAGATGCTTTGCTTCGATGCTCAAACTTCTGGTGGTGTTGTAATGACTGTGCCCGCTGACAAAGCCGATGCTGTGATTGCAGACCTAAAGAATTCTGGTACTCGTTGCCATCATATTATTGGTAAAATCGTTGACAAAACTGAACATGAAATCATTTTGAAGTAGGATAACGTGAATACAACTCTTAAAGCATCAGATTTCCTAAAACTTTCGGAGACTGCACCTATTATCGATGTGCGCAGCCCTGGAGAGTTTGATGAAGGTCACATACCTGGTGCCCATAATATTCCACTTTTCACTAACGAAGAGCGTGCCATTATCGGGACTCTATACAAAAAAGAGGGGAAGGATAAAGCCGTTTTAAAGGGACTTGAGATTGTGGGGCCAAAGCTTGCTTCCTTTGTTGAAAAGTCAAAAGAGCTTCTTAATAACTCATCAGCTGATCGCGCTTGTGTTCACTGTTGGAGAGGGGGAATGAGAAGCGGATCATTTGTGTGGCTTCTCAATACTGCAGGCATTAAGACAGCACTCTTAAAAGGTGGGTATAAGTCCTACCGTGGATTTATTCGAAAGGAATTCGAGAGTAAAGCAAATCTTTTAGTTCTTGGAGGACTTACGGGGAGTGGGAAAACAGAAATTATTCATATTTTGAGAGAGAGAGGAGAGCAAGTTATCGATCTTGAGGGATTGGCCCATCATAAAGGTTCGGCATTTGGACTACTCGGTCAGACTCCGCAACCGACAACAGAACAGTTTGAAAATGACTGTTATCATGTTTGGAAAGAGTTTGATTTAAGTAAGACCATTTGGGTTGAAGGGGAAAGTCCTAATATTGGTCTCGTTCGTATTGTTTCTCCTTTGATGGAGCAAATGAGGGGGGCGCAGTCTATAGTTGTTGAGCTTGTGCGGGAACTTAGACTTGACCGTATCATGAACGAGTATGGAGGATTTGAGATTGATGATTTAAAATTTCACTCCGGCCGTATTAAAAAGAAGCTCGGGGGACAGAATTATAATGAAGTCGAAAAGCTTCTGAATGGGGGGGACGTTAGAGCTGCCGCAGATATTCTCCTTGATTACTATGATAGGAGCTACTGGCACTCATTAAAGAAAAGAACTCCAGATAAGTTTCATCACTTGATTCTTGAGAGTGATGATATGACAATAAACGCAGATACAATTTTGAATTTTTATAACAACAACTTTAAGGAGAAAGTATGAGTAACTTTTTCGCAACAAGAAAAGGAATTATTCTTGTAGGTGCTGTCATTGGCCTGATTGCAGCATTACTTCAATTTATGGGAAATCCTCCTAATATGGGAGTTTGTGTAGCTTGCTTTGAAAGAGATATCGCTGGTGCACTAGGTTTTCATCGCGCAGCAGTTGTTCAGTACTTGAGACCTGAGATCATCGGTTTTGTTCTGGGCTCTCTTATTGCTGCTCTTATCGCAAAAGAGTATTCCCCAAGAGGTGGATCTTCTCCCATTATCCGTTTCTTTTTAGGTATTTTTGCCATGATTGGAGCATTAGTTTTCCTCGGTTGCCCATGGAGAGCTCTATTAAGACTCGCCGGTGGTGACGGTAATGCAATTTGGGGATTTTTAGGTCTTGTGGTTGGGACTGTTATCGGTGGACAGTTTATTAAAAATGGTTTCAATCTTGGACGTGCTTATAAAGGTAAGAAGGCCAGTGGATGGGTTTTTCCTGCTTTTATGTTACTGCTTTTAGTATTTACTATTTTTACACCAAAGTTTGGAAGTAATGCCATTTTTTCTAGTGTTAAAGGGCCCGGAGCAATGCATGCGCCACTCATAATCAGTTTAGCCGCAGGTCTTCTTATTGGTGCTATTGCTCAGAGAAGTCGTTTCTGTACTATGGGGGCCATTAGAGATATTTTTGTCGCTCGTGACTTTCACCTTTTCTCTGGCGTTATTTCTCTCCTCATTTTTGCTTTCATTGCAAACCTTGCTTTAGGGCAGTTCAACCCTGGCTTTACTGGTCAGCCTATCGCACACACTAATGGACTATGGAACTTTCTTGGGATGGTTCTTGCTGGAGCTGCTTTCGTTATGGCGGGAGGATGTCCTGGTAGACAATTAATCCTTGCCGGTGAAGGAGATAGTGACGCTGCAGTATTTGTGATGGGAATGATCACGGGAGCTGGGATTGCTCATAATTTTATGCTCGCAAGTTCTCCAAAAGGAGTAACTGCTTATGCTCCATATTCAGTGGTGCTAGGTCTTCTATTTATTATTGGTATCGGTTTCTCAATGAGAACAAGATTTAGATTTGTGTAAGGAGAAGGATATGAAAAAAGTAGATGCAAGAGGACTCAGCTGCCCAACTCCACTTATTATGACCATTCAGGCATTAAAGCTTGAAAGCGAATTCGATGTCATTATTGATGATGAAGTTGCAAGAGAAAATATTCTACGTATGCTTAAAGAAAAGCATGGTATGGAACCGGCCATCGATCGCGATGGAGAAGAGATTACAATTCATGTCAAAAAATAGAATCTATCTAGATAATGCGGCCACAAGTTTTCCAAAGCCTAAGGCCGTAATTTCTTCTATTGAGCATTTCATGGGAGAAGTTGGCGCAGGTCCAGGTCGTGCTGCCCATATGGGCGCCATCGAAGCTGGCGAGATACTTTTTGAAGCGCGAGAAAAGATAGCTGCACTTTGTGGAATCATGAGTCCCATGCGAGTGATCTTTTGCTCTTCTGCGACAGAGGCCCTTAATACAGCAATTCTTGGAACTTTGAATAAAGGTGATCACGTTATCACTACCTCTTTTGAGCACAATAGTACTATTCGTCCCTTGAAGTATCTTGAAGAGCAGGGAGTTATTGAACTGACAATTGTTCCCCCTTACGATAAGCACCAGTATACTTTGGACTGCTTGGAGAAGTGTCTAAAACACAATACAAAGGCGATTGTTTTTAATCACGCTTCAAATGTGTTTGGAACAACTCTTTCTCTTGAGATCTTTGCAAAGTTTGCACGAAAGCACCGTTTGCTTTCTATTTGTGATGCTTCTCAATCCATGGGAACGATCCCGATCGATATTGGTGAACTTGGTATTGATCTCATTGGTTTCCCTGGACATAAGGGGCTTTGCGGACCTATGGGGACTGGAGTCCTTGCAATCAATGATCGCTTCGATATTGATAAAATGAGACCTCTTATGTTCGGTGGAACAGGAAGCGCGTCTGATCAGATCACTCAGCCTAATTTTCTACCTGATAAATATGAAAGTGGTACTCACAACATGATTGGTATTGCCGGACTGAGTGCTTCAATTGATATGCTTCAGCAGATGACAATTCAAAAGGCCTACTTGAAGAAAAAGGAATTGGTGGATTACTTTTACCAATGCGCTTCAGAAATGCCTCAGATCGAAACTTATGTTCATCCAAAACATATTGAGACTGGGACCATATCTTTCAACCTTAAAGAAATGAGTTCTTCTGAACTCGGTTTTATTTTATCAGATAATTACAATATCCAAACGAGGGTAGGGCTTCATTGTTCGCCTCTAGCTCACGAGAGTATGGGTACTTTTCCGAGTGGAACAGTCCGAATTTCTTTTGGAATTTATTCCGAAAAAAGTGATTTAGATGCTCTTTTTTCTGCATTGAAGGAGATTGTTGGTGGAGTATAGTGTAATTTTATTTTACTCGAACAACTTTGCCATTTGGACTTCTAAGCTAATGGAACGGAACCATTTTGAGTGTAAAGTGATTCCTGTTCCTCGTTCTTTATCATCTGATTGTGGTTATTGCGTTAGAATAAAAACTGATGACCTCGATCAGATTATGCCTTTAATTGAGGAGCAAGGGATTGAATTTGATCGTGTTGACAAATACACCCCTTAATCCTTAACCCTTTTACAGCATTCTTTACCCAAACTTTTTTCTTCACATCCGAAAAGCTTATAGAATGAGAAATCATATAAAGTGAGGTAATGAATGGCATCAGAAGAAATGAATGTAGTCGAATCTGAAAACGACATCTATGAAGATGATGATGAACTTCAAGAGGATAAATATCTGACCTTTAGAATTGCCTCAGAAGTTTACGGAATGAATGTTCTTGATGTAGTTGAGATTTTGCGAATGATCACAATTACAAATATTCCTGAATCTCTAGACTACATCAAAGGTATAATTAATCTTCGCGGCAAGATTATACCTGTTATGAATGTTCGTGTTCGTTTCGGACTCAATGAAATTGAGTACGATGATCGAACATGTATTATTGTTGTTTCTGTTCGCGGTGTAGAGATTGGACTTATTGTTGATGCTGTCGCAGAAGTTTTAGAGATTGCGGAAGAACAAATCGACAAAATGCCTTCAGTCAGTCAGGGAGCGCAACAAAAATTTATTAAAGGTATTGGTAAAATAGAAGATCAAGTGAAAATTATTTTGGATCTTGAGAAGCTTGTTGGCGACGAAGAACTCGCCGCCATAAGCAGTATCTAAGGCATTTCTGTACAAGTTGCATCGAGGATTTCAATATTTCCTCGCTTAATCGACTTCAAGCATTTGGGGAGGTGTTTCAGGATCTCCCCCTCTAATGCATCAATAATTTTTTCTTTTAAGAAAGCTCTTCTGTGAACGATTGAGATTTCTCTCGAAGGCGCAGGGCACTTAAATTTTCGTACATATTTTTTCTGATCTTTGTTGAGTTCATGAATGGCGAGATGAGGAAGTAGGGTATAACCAGATCCTTTAATCACTAGATTCTTCAATGTCTCAAGGTTCCCACTTTCAAAGCGTACGTTGTCACGATTCTTTCCTCGTCCGCCACTTTGACAAATCTTTAGAGCTTGATTCCTGAAGCAATGCCCTTCTTTTAGAAGCCACACTTCTTGAATGTTTAGATCGCTTTCTGAAACTGTTTTCTTCTTTGCAAGCGGGTGGTTGTCAGATACAAAGATGTAAAACGGTTCATAGAAAAGAACTCTTTCAATCATTGAGTCATCATGAATTGGTGTCGACATAATTGCTGCGTCGACTTCGTCATTTGATAACTTATGTAGAATATTTTGTGGTGAACATTCCTCAAGAATGAGTTCAACTTTTGGGTATTTGTTAACAAATTCCTCAAGAAAAAGCGGAACTAGATATGGAGATAGGGTAGAGGTGATGGCCAGCTTAAATTGTCCTTCTACCACTCCCTCTCTTTCTTTTGCGATATCAAAGATTCGGTTGAATTCTCTCATGGCAGACTTGGCCTGCACGATGATTTTTTCACCATCTTTAGTTGGGATCAGAGGTGTTTTTGTTCTATCAAAGATAATAACCCCGAGTTCATCCTCTAGTTTCGATAACTGCATACTTAGGGTTGGCTGTGTGATCGCACATTCTTTTGCTGCTTTAACAAAATGGCGGTGCTTATTAATGGCCACGATGTACTTAAGTTGTGAATAATTCAAGGTTACCCCCTCTATAGATTATGTCTAAGTCAATATAAAGTATATCAATTTTACCAATATGTCGATATGGGCGATACTAGAAAACGAAGGGAATTGATATTATTTCAATAATTATAGATTTTACATATATTTATCAGGAGAAAGAAAATGGGTGTTAAAGAATTAAATCAAGGTAACTTTGATAGTTCGATGGAAGGTGAAAAACTTAAAGTTGTTAAGTTTGGTGCTGATTGGTGTGGGCCATGTAAAATGATAGCCCCTGTACTTGAGAAGATCAGCAATGCACATCAAGACGTTGATATTTTCGAAGTCAATGTGGATCAAAACCAAGAGCTATCAATGAAGTTTGGTGTTCGTGGAATTCCCGCTGTTTACTTCCTAAAAAATGGAAGTGTAATTGATAACTTTGTTGGCGCTAGAGGTGAAGCTGACATTGTTAATATGATCCAAAAGCACAAGTAATAGAAATGGCGACAATAAAAAGACAATTTTTACCGACTGTCGCTTTAATTGGTGTAGAAATACTCATGCTTGGGTCGATTATTCCTTTGATTTTCGTCGTAGGGATGTTGTTATAAGGCCAAATGTAACATCGATTCAAGTGTGATATTTACTCATAACGCAAAAAAGAAGGGGAGATCCATGTCTCCCCTTTTTTTATCCACTTTTTAGTTCAGTAGTTTCTTTAGTTCATTGAGTTTATTGAGAGCATCAAGTGGTGTCATGCCCATTACGTCGAGGGAGTCGATCTCATCTTTTATTTTAACGAGATGCTCTGGAACTTTTTCCACAGGTGCTGAAGGCATATCAAAGATCGACATTTGTGGAGTATTCGTTTTTGTCTTACAGACCTTATTGATCTTTTCATTGTGACCAATAGAATCTTCTTCTAGCGTCTTTAAAATATTTGATGAGCGCTCAAGAATTGATTTCGGTAGACCTGCTAATTTTGCAACATAGATACCAAAACTTTGGCTGGCCCCTTGCTCGATCAAGCGGTAGAGAAATTGTACATCTGCACCTTTGTTGACTGTTTCCACCGTAAAGTTTTTGGCATGCCTGAGACCATCTACGAGTTCAATCAGCTCGTGGTAGTGAGTTGCGAAGAGGGTAATGGCCTTGGTGTTTTTGATGAAATGCTCAACAAGTGCCCAAGCGATACTTAGTCCATCATAGGTCGATGTTCCTCTACCTACTTCATCTAAGATAATTAGAGAGCGATCTGTTGCATGCCTGATAATTTCAGCTGTTTCGCTCATCTCAACCATAAAAGTTGACTGGCCTTGGAGAATATCGTCACTAGCACCAAGCCTACTAAAGAGATAGTCGCAAAGGCCTACTTCCGCCGATTCTGCCGGTACAAAAGATCCCACTTGGGTGAGGAGTTGAATAATCGCAATTTCTCTCATTACAGTTGTCTTACCGGCCATATTTGGACCTGTAATTAGACCAAAGTAATTATTTTCATCAAGTGATATATCGTGAGTTACAAACTGATCTTTAATAATTGACTTGATTAGAGGATGCCATCCACCAGCGATCTTGCAGACTTTTTTCTTTTCATTGATTTCTGGTCTTGTAAGCTCCTCTTGAATCGCGATCCAAGAAAAGGAGTGGAATACATCTATTAGTCCTATCGTTGTGGATAGGTTGAGAACAATATAAGAGAGATCTGATACATTTTTTACAATACCTTTAAAAATCTCTCTTTCCAATCGTTCGAGTTTTTCTTTAGAACTCAATACTTCTTTTTCAAAGCGAACAAGCTCATCTGTCACATACCTTTCAGAGTTAACAAGAGTCTGACGTCTTTGGAATGAATCAGGAATCTGCTTCGTGAAACTTTTAGTCACTTCAATAAAGTATCCTGCAACATTATTTGATTTGATTTTAAGCTTTGGAATGCCTGTTTCTTCTTTGTATCTCATCTCAAGTGCCATGAGCTCGTTTGCCCAATTTGTTGAGAGTCCGGCGAGACGATCTCTTTCTGGATGACAGCCCGATTTGATCAGATTCCCTTTTTCAAGTGCTGCACCGATCTCATCATTCAGAGTACACTTAATAACATCTGCTAGTTCAGTGATCGCTTTGAGTTCTTTGGCATTGAAGTCGTGGAGAACTCCTGAAGGGATTCCTTGAAGATTTCCCATAATGGTGCGGTAACTAAATACGGCCTTCGAAAGATTGAGCAGGTCCCCAGCATTCACTTTTCCTGTTGAAACTTTTGCCATAATTCTTTCGAGATCTCTGATTTCTGCAAGCTCTCCGCGCAAAAATTCTAAGGAATCGTTATTTTCAATAAAATATTGGACAAGGTCTTGCCTCTTAACAATTTCCTCCTTTGAGCGGAGGGGAGATTGAAAGACATCTTTAAGTTTACGGGAGCCCATTGCTGTTTTTGTGCGATCAAAGAATCCCAATAAACTATCGCTGTAGCGATCCCTCGATTTGGGGAGGATTTCAAGTCCGATCAGAGTTGGAAGGGTTACTCCCATTTTTCCAGTCTCACTTTCAAGTCTAAATGGACGGAGGTGAACGATATTTTCCAGTCCTTGAGTTGAAGTCACATAGTAGGATAGCGCTCCAATTGGTGCCAATAATGAATTATTATCGTTCATGATCTTGTCATGCTTAAA
Organism: Bacteriovoracaceae bacterium; assembly: GCA_965140515.1. GTDB lineage: Bacteria > Bdellovibrionota > Bacteriovoracia > Bacteriovoracales > Bacteriovoracaceae > JAGLCH01. The sequence continues at coordinate 1,697,103 of OZ223251.1, forward strand.
CGATGGGATCAATTTTTCGGTATAAATTTCAGTGTATTTAGGCGAGAAGTAATCTTCGCTTAGATGGGTGAGGAGGATATCTGATTTTTCAAAATATTCAGAGATCAGTTTAAAGTTTTCCCACTGACCGATATAGCAGATGAACTCTCTAGGACCAATCAGGCGAACACGATTGATGAATTCTTCTTCAGATTGGGCAATCGATCCCTTGAACTCACCTGTGGTAAAGTCTAGATTGATGAGATAGAACTTCTTTCCATCGTAAAGTGCGGATGCCATAAAGCGTTGATCCGTTTTCTCCGTTTTGTCTAAGTCATACGGCATTCCAGGACTTACAACTTGAGTTACTGCTCTTTTTACAATCCCTTTTGCCTCTTTTGGGTCTTCAACTTGTTCACAAATTGCCGCCTTAAGGCCTCTGGCAGTAATGCGATCAATATAAGTAGAAGCAGCGTGGTGAGGAATTCCCGACATTGGAATTGGTGTGTCTCCTAGTTTTCCTCTGTGAGTGAGAGAGATATTAAGAATACGGGCTGCGTCTCTTGCATCATCAAAGAATAGTTCGTAAAAATCTCCCATTCGGTAGAGAAGTAGCATATCTGGGTACTGTTTTTTTATCTGGTAGTACTGTTCCATCATAGGAGTTAACTTAACTCCAGAATCGATTATTTTTTGAATGGTTTCAAGTGACACTTTTGAAGTCCTTCGCGCTGTTGTGTGTAGTGTTTATGCTTAAACTAATCTAGTTTTAGCCTCAAAATTTATCATAATTTTGGCCCGATCGTAAAGTTCGGCGCCTCTTAGATTCTATTTGCTAACATCTTGAATATTCAGGTATTATAAGAACATGTTTCATCCAAAACACACGATTGCTATTGCTCTATTTTTTACTGGCTGTACAACCTTAATGTTGTACTCAATGCTAGCAGACTTCTCTGACTCTATTTGGGATAAATTACAGGGGATTTCTGAAAAGAAAAAAGTAATGAGCCATTTTGTTAAGGCCGAGGTTTATTACTTGAAGGGTGGTGCCCCCTATCTCTTTTTGGCATCCGAAGGTCTTTCCATCGATCACGATGAGGGAAAGGCATTCTTTCAAAATCCAAATGGTAATACTTTTACTTCAGATCAAGAGAAGGTTTACTACAGCTCACTAGAGGGAAGCTTCGATCAAAAGAAAGGCCAGCTTCTTCTTAAAAATGATGTTCTTTTAAAGACTGATAACTCAAAAATCACTGCTGACACTGTTAACTATTTGATTAAGACAGGTATTGCTCAATCAGATGGAAATGTTAAAAGCTATCTCTTTGTTCCCAAATCAAGTGATGAGATTTTTATCGACTCCGATCGCCTTGAGTCTAACATTACCAAAGAGATTGGAACCTACCGTGGAAATGTATCAGGGAAGCTTGTAAGAAAGCGATCCTATGAGGAAGGAGTCCAGTTTAATACAGACAGTTTGTACTTCGATTTGCCTCAGATGGAGGCCCGTTTGATGGGTAATGTTTCCCTTAAAAAACAAAGACTTACTGCCACAGCAAGGGAGGGGCAACTCTTCCTTGAAAACTATAACAAAAAGCTCAAGTATTTTTCTCTCCGTTCCGATGTGAAGTTAAGAGAGAAAGTTGTCACCTCCAATGGAAGAACCATTATTCGGAGGGCCTACGCTGAAGATCTGGAAGGCCTGATGAAAGATGCCATGATTGTTCTCACGGGCTATCCAAAGGTTTATCAAGAAAGTGATGTTATTCGCGGTAACAAAATTATTTTGCGCGAGGACAATTCTGTAATTGAGGTAGACGATGCCAGCTCAAACTTTAGAGTTAGAAAGTAACGGATAAATTGATGGTTGCATTTTTAGAATCTCAAAATTTAATGAAGACATACGGTGGGAGAACTGTCGTAAAAGGTGTCGGTGTCCGTGTTGAGCAGGGAGAGGTTGTTGGATTATTAGGACCTAATGGTGCTGGAAAAACAACTAGTTTCTATATGATGGTGGGACTCGTTCGTCCTGACCAAGGAAATATCACTCTCTCTGGTGAAGATGTCACTGAAGATCCAATTCATAAAAGAGCACTTAAGGGGATTGGTTATCTTCCTCAAGAGGCATCAATTTTTAGAGATTTAACAGTTGAGGCCAATATCTATTCTGTGCTTGAAAATAGAAACCTACCAAAGGCCAAGAGAATCACTCTTTTGAACTCATTGATCAAAGACTTTGGTCTTTCCCATATTCGTAATTCGAAAGGGGGAGCGCTATCTGGTGGAGAGAGAAGAAGGGTTGAGATTGCGCGAGCTCTTGCTTTGGAGCCAAAATTTATTTTATTAGATGAGCCTTTTGCAGGAGTTGACCCTCTTGCGGTGAATGATATTCAGTCGATTATTACGGGACTTAAAAGTCGTAATATTGGAGTTTTGATCACTGACCACAACGTTAGGGAAACCTTAGGTATCGTTGATCGCGGCTATATTATGAATAGTGGTGAAATTTTGGTTTCGGGAACTCCTGATGAAATCATCAACGACGAGAAAGCACGAAAGTACTATCTCGGCGAAGAATTTAGAATGTAATTGGAATAGTTATGGCGATTAAACTCAATCAAAGTTTAAAGCAAACACAAACTCTCACAATGACGCCTCAGCTCCAGCAGGCGATCAAGCTTTTGACTCTCACACATCTAGAGATGACTAGCGCGATTGCTGAGGAGATGATGGAAAACCCGATGCTCGAAGAGTTAGGGAATGAAGGGGCCGACTTAAAGTCTGATGTTGATTACAAAGAGGAGCGCTTAAGCGAACAAAATCGAGAGGCATCTTCTGAGAACTTTGATGAAAAACCTGTAGTTGAGAGAGATGACTTTGACCTCAAAAGCTATATTGAGGACTACAACACTACTTCTTCTTCGCCACCTTCAATGGTAAGTCACGATCCAGATGAGCAAATGAACTATGAGAATGTTGTTTCTCAAGGGATGAGTCTTGCGGATCACTTGGATTGGCAACTTAAAATGGCCGATCTCGATGAGACTGCCTGGAAAGTTGCAAACCTTATCATTTATAATATCAATGATGATGGTTACCTCGAAATTTCATTTGAAGAAATTATCGCAGAATCAGGTGTTGAGCGTGAAATGGCATTTGAAGTCCTTCATAAGGTACAAGAACTTGATCCTGTTGGATGTGGGGCCCAGAATTTACAAGATTGTCTGTTGGCCCAGGCCAGAATTGCTGATGAGAGATCTCCCTTACTTGAGAAATTGATTCGTTTTCACTTAGAAGATTTACAAAGAAGAGACTATAAAACAATTAGTGCAAATACTGGGGCCGATGAAGAGACAATTAAGCAAACTGCGCTTTTATTGCAAAACTTTCATCCAAAACCAGGTCGTTTGGTGGCACCTGCTGAAACTCATTATGTAACTCCTGACATCTATGTTTATGAGGTTGGGGGAGAGTTTGTTGTTAAGGTAAATGATGATGGAGTTCCAAGGCTTAGAATCTCAAAGCTCTATCAGCAGATGCTTAAATCTTCGGAAGTCACTGGTGATAAAACTGCTAAGGACTACGTTGAGGAAAGAGTTCGATCTGCCATGTGGCTGATCAAGTCTATTCAAAATCGTCAAAGAACGATTGAAAAAGTTGCAAAGGCCATTTTGGCCAAACAGCAGATGTTCTTTAAGAAAGGTCCAGAACATTTGAGACCAATGATTCTTAAAGATGTTGCAAATGAAATTGGTATGCACGAGTCTACCGTGTCTCGAGTCACCACAAATAAGTATATGCATACTCCTATTGGTATGTTTGAGCTTAAATATTTCTTCAATGCTGGGGTTGGAGGAAAAGATGGTGGGGTTGATGTATCTGGGGAGGTACTGAAACTTAAGATCAAGGCACTTGTTGGGAGTGAAAATCCTAAAAGACCTCTTTCCGATCAAAAGTTGGCGGAGCTTCTTTCTAAGGATGATATCAAAGTGGCCAGGCGAACAGTCGCCAAATACAGAGAGATGTTGGGAATTCTCTCGTCAAGTAAACGTAAGGTGAAATAATAGGAGGACAATTTACCACTGATTCGAGAGTAAGGTTTAATTTCTGATTTTTTGAGAACTAAATTAGGAAAATAAGGTGGTACGTTAATGAATGTTCAAATTTTATTCAAAAATGCAAAAAGATCTGAATCTACTGATGAAAGAGTTCACCAAAAGGTTGCAAAGCTAGCTAAATACTTTTTGAAACACCCTCACGTAAAGTGGATTTGTGAAAAAGATGGTGACAATTATAATGTTGAAGTCTTTCTTCACGACAATAGTAAAGATTATCACGCCAAAGTATCAGGTGAAAATATGTACAAATGTTTTGACCATGTTACTGACAAAATCGAGCGTCAACTTCAAAAATATCATGGTAAAGTAAAAAACAAGATGCATAAAAAATGGCAGAATGTTGACTTTGACCATCGACCGTTACATAAAAAATACGCGGCATAATATAATGATATGACCTTAGCCCCCCATTCACCGTGGGGGGCATATTGTTTAAGGAGTGGGGTTTGTTTAAAAAATATCAGAGAACTAAGAGACCGATGTGGGTTAAGGCCTTCCGTTTTATTGGCTATACCTTTTTTTTAGTTTTGGCCCCTCTCATTTTTGTGACTGGAGATATTTTAAGTAGGGTTATTTTTACTGATGGCCAAGTTCTTTGGTATGTATCTATTGTTTTATTTATTGTTTCAGCGACTTTATCCCTTCCATTTGCCTATCTTTTACTGATTCACCGTTTTCGTAAGAGATATATTTCGATTTTGCATTATTCTGTACAGTTCCTCATTATAGGAGGATTACTTTTTACTGATTCTATTCTCTTGAAATTCTCTGGAGGTGATAAGTTTAATCATACCTATGGAAACTGTAGTACTACACTTGGCGGGATCTTAAAAACAACTCCTGGGCAGTCATTTTATCATTTTTTCTTAAAACAATTTCCTCTTCCCACTCAATACGCGGTTGAATCCTTTGAAGATGCCTGTCGTATTAATCTTATTAAACAAGATTTTGCTTATTCCACCCCAACATTTTGTGGAGAGACAGAAAGAACGATCTGTCTTGATAAGGTTTTCGAAGATATTTCGGTAAAAGCGCCTCTTACTCCAAGTGGTATTATTCTGGCCGCGACTTTTCGCTCATTGGCCCTCTATAAAAAAATAGATCACATTAGGCAGAGCAAAAAGTTATCAATTATTGATCACATGAGATTTACTGTCCGCTTACTCGATATCAGTAATTGGTCTCTCGAGCGGATCAAAGATAGTAGCAATATTGGCAGAATGGCAGGGGATAAGTTGGCCCGCAAGTTTCATGAACTGCCTAATGAAGATAAAGGGTATTACGACATTGTTATTCGTAATAAGTTTCTTGATATTTCTGATTTTAGAATGACATCGGCCCTTTCTGTAGTGACTGCAGCTCCACTTCGAGAACTTCCATCTGACGTTGATCGAAAATTGGCAGAGTATGCGCTTATTCAATTGATGGATAATAAGGTTCGTTCTGAGTATTTTGAATCCACTTCCTCTAAGGGATTACTAATTATTGCGAGATCTTTGGATCAACTGGAGAAATCACATAAAGATGGAGCTATTTCTGACGAAGATTACCAGTCTTTGAAAGCAACCTTTTCCAATCAGCGAAAGTTAATCGAATCTTTGCTGTAACTTAAGCTTCAACCTGTTTTCATCATTCAACAATCGTTGTAATCTAGTTATTGAACTATTTTCTGGAGTATATATGTCTGATCATGATCAAGATTATGAGCAAGAGGGCGGGGTTCAAACCATAACTCGCTCCGAAGTTAAAAGACCACGTTTATATATGGTAATCATGCATAATGATGATTACACCACTATGGAATTTGTTGTTTTTGTTTTAAAGAAGTTTTTTGGGAAAACTGACGCTGAAGCTGAGGCCATCATGCTAAAGGTACATCACGATGGACAAGCGATGGTTGGAATTTATACCTATGAGATTGCAGAATCTAAGGCGGACAAAGTTATGAAGGCCGCCGAGAGAGAAGGTCATCCCCTTCGCTGTTCTGTGGAGGTCGAATCATGATGATGAGTAAGAAATTAGATATCCTTTTTAACCGAGCTGTTAAGAGGGCCAATGAATTTAAACACGAATTTCTAACATTAGAAGGAATTCTTTATGTCTTAATGGAAGATTCTGAGGTTTGCGATGTACTTACGGAGTGTGGAGCAGATTTGGAAGAGATCAAAAATTCGCTAGAGGAGTTTTTGGGACAAAATGACAACTTTTCCATTCTTTCAGATGAGCAGATTGATGAGTTAGGTGAGGAGCAGTTTGCAGATCCCGAAATTAGAAGACTCGCTTCAGGAGAAGGCATATTTTATCAACCTGAACTTTCTATGGCACTTCAAAGAGTTCTCCAAAGAGCTGCCATTCATGTCCAATCATCAGGAAAAGATCAAATCAAAGGTGTAAATATTCTCGCTTCTATGTTTCATGAAAAAGAGAGCTACGCCATCTACATTTTAGAGCTTCAAGGGGTAGATCGTCTTCAAGTGATTAAGGCGCTGGCCCACGGTGTAGATAAACCACTTACTGAAGAGGAGGAAGGGGAGGATATTTCCCAAAAGGGCGGTTCTCGGGATAAGAAAAGCGCACTTGAGGAGTATGCTATCAACCTCAATCGACTTGCTTCTGAAGGAAAAACGGATCCATTGATAGGTAGAGAAGATGAGATCAAGAGATTGGTGCAAATCTTATGTCGCAGAAGAAAAAATAATCCGCTTATTGTGGGGGAGTCTGGTGTAGGGAAAACAGCACTTGCTGAAGGACTAGCTCAGAATATTGTTAAATCAAAAGTTCCAGAAGTTTTAAGAAATGCCACCATATATGGTTTAGACATGGCCTCATTGTTGGCCGGCGCTAAATATAGAGGTGACTTTGAGAGTCGCTTGAAGTCAGTTATTAGAGAGCTTGAAGCATTACAGGAGAATGGTGGGATTCCTATTCTGTTTATTGATGAATTACATACTGTAATGGGTGCCGGTGCGACAGGAAGTGGAAGTATGGATGCTTCAAATTTGCTCAAGCCAGTATTAAGTGATGGAAAAATTCGTTGTATGGGAAGTACAACTCATGAGGAATATCGAAAATTCATTGAAAAGGATCATGCATTCTCGAGACGATTCCAGAAAATAGATGTGGAAGAGCCTAGTTTTGACGATTCAGTTAAGATCTTAAAGGGGTTAAGATCAAAATTTGAGGAGTTTCATGGGGTGACATTCTCTGATGAGATTCTTGAGAGCTCGGTAAAACTAGCGTCGAAGTATATTACTGATCGAAAATTACCAGATAAGGCCATCGATATCATTGACGAGGCCGGAGCATCCATCCAATTATTACCGCAAGAGGAGAGAAGCTTAGAGATCACCTCTGATATGTTGGAGGAAGTGATCTCTCTTATCGCAAAAGTCCCTCGAATATCTGTAGCGTCAAATGAGCTAGATCAGCTGCGCTCACTTCGTGACAATTTAAAGCTACTTATCTTTGGGCAAGATGAGGCGATTGAAAAAGTGTGTGATGCCATTCTATTGTCTCGATCTGGACTCGGAAGTGATGAAAGACCAATGGGAAGCTTTCTCTTCGCTGGTCCTACTGGGGTTGGTAAGACTGAGCTAGCAAAGCAGCTTGCGCTTAACTTAGGCATTCATTTTGAGAGATTCGATATGTCTGAGTTTATGGAAAAACACTCCGTCGCAAAGTTAATCGGAGCTCCTCCTGGATATGTTGGTCATGAACAGGGGGGGAAACTCACTGATGCGGTAAAAAAACAACCCCACTGTGTTCTCCTTCTAGATGAAATCGAAAAAGCTCATGAAGATATCTTTAATGTCCTTCTTCAGGTGATGGATCACGGGTCACTTACTGATTCCCAAGGGCGTACTACCAACTTCAGAAATGTGGTCTTGGTGATGACAACCAATGCAGGGGCAAAAGAGCAAGAAGCCGGTGCTATCGGGCTCTCTGGCGAGGTGATCAATCGCAATTCTAAGGTTGAAAAGGCCATCAAGAACTTCTTTTCCCCCGAGTTTCGTAACAGACTAGATGGCATTATCCAGTTTGATAAACTACCTCAGCAAGTTGTCATTCAGATCGTTGATAAGTTTCTTTATCAGCTCCAACTTAAGCTAGAAGAAAAGAATGTTTCTCTAGAAGTTTCTGATGAGGTGAAGGTGTATATCGCGAATGTTGCCTTCGATCCTAAGATGGGGGCTCGACCTCTAGAACGCTTTATTGATCGTAAGATCAAGCGACAGCTCTCCAATGAAATCTTGTTTGGAAAACTTCAAAATGGGGGAAAAGTTTTGGTTTCCCTCGTCGAAAAAAATCTTTCCTTTAACTTTTTTTGATTTTGAATTAAATCTTTTTTTTGAAATGCCGATCGTTGTATTAAGTTGCAGTGATCGGTACTTTTTTACCTACCTGTTTGGAAAAAATCACAGTGCGTTTTTTGGTCAATCGAATAAAAAAGCACAATTGATTTTTGAACGACTTGGGTTCGCTTAAGAAAAACGATGTTCAAACCACTTGGTTTTATCAATGTTTTCACGAACGATCAAAAACGGACACCATATCCGTTTTGAAAAGCGAAAGACCAAGACCATGGAGTGAACAGGGTGATCAAGGTTTTGAAGAGTAGGTATATGGCTTGCGGATTCTTTTTTTGTTTGCGTTAAGTCAAAAATGTGTTTACTCTATAAATATATTGAAAAAAAACACAAATGACTTTGATTTTTGTTTTACAAACAGGAGGACATCCATGGCGAAGAAAGTTGCAAAAAAAGCTCCGGCTAAGAAGCCAGCTGCTAAAAAGACAACTAAGAAACCAGCTGCTAAGAAACCAGCTGCTAAGAAACCAGCTGCTAAGAAACCAGCTGCTAAAAAACCAGCTGCTAAAAAACCAGCTGCTAAGAAACCAGCTGCTAAGAAACCAGCTGCTAAGAAAACTACAGCTAAGAAGACTACAGCTAAGAAAACTACAGCTAAGAAAACTACAGCTAAGAAAACTACAGCTAAGAAAACTACAGCTAAGAAGACTACAGCTAAGAAAACTACAGCTAAGAAAACTACAGCTAAGAAAACTACAGCTAAAAAAGCTACTGCTAAGAAAACTACAGCTAAAAAAGCTGTTAAAAAGCCAGCAGCTAAGAAGCCAGCAGCTAAAAAAGCTGCTCCTAAGAAAGCTGTTAAGAAAGCTGCTCCTAAAAAAGCTGCTGCTAAGAAGCCAGCTGCTAAAAAAGCTGCTCCTAAGAAAAAAGCAGTTGCTAAGAAGCCAGCTAAGAAAAAATAAGATTAAGTTCGATTTTTCTATAAGAGAGACCTCCATTTGGGGGTCTCTTTGTTTTTTTGGGGAGGTCATTCATCTTTTTCCACGTTCTTTTTCACCATAGTCATTAATTATTACCCCATATATTTACAACGATAAGAGAAATTGGTAGTTAAATGAGTCTAGTTTTCATTACTCTTGGAGTTATAACTTATGGAAAATACAAATATAGAGATGGGAGGCATTAGCTTTCCTCCGCGAAAGGTTTGGTTTAAGACATTCGGTTGTCAAATGAACTACCACGATACTGAGCGCATGCTCTCTCTTTTGGAAAGTCTCAACTTTACTAAAACAGAAGAAAGAGATGAGGCCGATCTTGTTCTCTTTAACACCTGTGCGATTAGAGGGCTTGCCAATGAAAAGTTCTACTCTCAATTGGGAGAAATCAAACATCTTAAAGAGAAAAAACCTGAACTGGCCGTTGGTGCAGCTGGTTGTGTTTCTCAAATTGAAGGGCAGGATCTTCTTAAAAAGTATAAACATCTAGATTTTGCTTTTGGAACCGATGTTATTGATCAAATTTCTGAAATCGTATATCGCTTCTATGCCGGTGAGTCTAAGTTCTTTATCAATTCATGGGATAAATCTCAAAACTACTCGATCGAAACGAAGATTACCCACAATGATCCACGGGCCTTTGTTAATATCATCAAAGGATGTAACAACTTCTGCACCTACTGTATTGTTCCATATACAAGAGGCCGTGAGATTTCACGAAAGATTGAAGAAATTGTAAAGGATGTTCGTTCTCTTGTTGAAGAGAAGGGGGTACGTGAAGTTACTCTACTTGGCCAGAATGTAAACTCTTTTGGAAAGGAAAATGGAGAAACGATTGCTCAGCTGATCAAGGAGCTGGACAAGATCGACGATCTAAAACTGATCCGCTATACATCTAGTCATCCTTATAATGTATCAGATGAGCTGATTGAAACTCATGGGTCTTCAAAGAAATTGGCACTTCATCTACATCTACCAGTTCAATCGGGATCAGATTCAGTTCTTGCTCGCATGAAAAGAAAGCACGATCGTGCTCATTATCTAGAGATTTTGAGAAAATTGCGTGAATCTAATCCTGAAATAGTTCTCTCTTCTGATATCATTGTTGGTTTTCCTAATGAAACAGAGGAAGAGTATAAAGATACATTGAAGCTACTAGATGAGGCCCAATTTGATTTCATCTACGCTTATAAGTATTCATCTCGTCCAGGAACTAAGGCCTCTGAGATGGAAGACTTCCTCACTGATGATGTTCGCAAGAAACGCTTAGTTGAGTTACAGAATTATCAGCTCAATATTCAAGAAAAGATTCGTTCCGGTCTTGTTGGAAAGACTTTGAGTGGGTTAGTTGAAGAATCCCGTACTAAGGATGGGATAAAGAAGTGGGTTGTTCGCACTAACTGCTTTAGAATTGTTCACTTTGAGCCTGAAAATCTCGAAATCGACTATAAATTTCATTGGGTTGATCTTGAAATCCTTTCCTCTACTCAGCTGAGCTTTCAAGGAAAAATGGTAAAAGATCACGGTAAGTGGTGATTTTTCCTTATATAATGAGTCCATTTTTGCCGCACTTATAACAGTTTCCTCCACTCTGATAAAATAGGGAGTGGAGGTCTCTTATGAGAAAGCAACTACTATCCATTATTTTACTATTGGTTTCATCTTCTTCTTACGCCGTTTTTGAGGTGGGGGGGAATTACGGTTACGATCGACTGATCTACGGATCTGATCGTGAGAACGTAAATTATGAGAGAACCTATTCCGCCTTTATCGCAAAATATCTTTTTAACCTCACTGCACTTGAAGTGAATGTTTCCCATTCGCAAAGTGTTACTGAAGAGGAGTGGGACGCGAAAGTCGAAGGGACTACTTATTCTGCAACTAAAATGCGTAATGATATCACTACTAATGTTTGGGGGATTGGGATTCGTCAGGCACTTGCGAATAAAAAAGCATTTCTTGTTCCGATGTTAAGTATTGGTTATGCAAGACAGATCTCTGAGAGTTCTGGTTATGTTGTTTACACCAATAGTGTTGATGGAAACCAAATTATCGCTAATACCAGTAGCGTGAAGAGGTCAACCAACTCTGTTTTTGGAACTTTTTCTTTGAAGCTCAGACTGACTCAATACTTCTCACTAACAGGATCTGCCAGTACTGTATTTCCAGCATTTGAGTTTGATCGCATGCAGGATAATGTCAAATATTCTGCTGGTTTCTCATGGATGTTCTAAAGATACTTTTAATTCTCTTTATTTCAGTTTCTTGTTCAAGAGTTGAGTACATTACAAAACAAGGGGTGGGGCAGGTTAAGTTATTAACTGGTGCTGTCCCTTATTCGAAGGCCCTAAAAAGCAATGAGTACAGCTCGAGTGATAAAGAGAAAATCCGTAAAATTCAAGAGTTTAAGTCCTATTTTTATAAGTACTTTGCACTCGATCCTGACGACATTTACTCAAAAGTTTATAAGCTTAAGCAAGAAGCAGTGACTTATCTTGTAATTGCTTCTCCATATAATGAGATCAAGGCCAAGCAGGAGTGTTTTCCCTTTGTGGGATGTTTTCCTTATCTCGGATTCTTTTCAAAAGACGATGCTGTGGAATATTTCCGTGAGCTCGAGAATAAAGGAGAACATGTTTGGATAAGACCTGTTTATGCCTATTCGACTTTGGGTAATTTTACCGATCCGATTCTTTCTTCTTTTTTCTACTTTGACGACTATCAGCTGGCCAATTTGATCTTCCATGAGCTCTTTCATACGATCTTTTTTGTGGATGATCAGGTTGATCTCAATGAGAATCTGGCCAATTTCTTTGCGGATCAGTTGACTCTGAAATATTTTGAAAGTGATCCCAACTTTAGAGAAAACTATCTTCGCTATAAGGATTGGCTTGATCAGGGGATGGCAATGGTGACTAAGTGGGGGAATGATCTCAACCGCAGATATAAAGATAGCAATTCAAAAGAGCGAGCTCTCTATCAAAAGATACTTGGGGATTATCAGAGTGATACAATCTCAAAAGATGTCAAAAGCTATTGTCAAAATAAGGTCTACAAGTCTTGTTGGTTAGAAAAACTTAAGATTAATAACGCCTCTCTTGCTGCTTATATGACTTACGAAAAGGATAGTGAAAAGATTTCGAATCTCTTTACCCAAACTGGTCTTTCTCTTAAAGAATTTTTCTCCTATATTAAAAGTAACTACAAACAATTACTCTAATCCATATTAATGGCCATTTGGGGAGTTTTATATGCGTCATATCCTATTGATTGACCCTCTTGAGAAATTAACACTTAAAAAAGATTCATCTCTTTATCTCGCTCTTGCGATGCAAGAGGTGGGAATTGAAACATACCTACTATTTGCTGATGATTTTTTCTATTCCAATACTGGAACGCTTACAGTTAAGGCATTTTCTTTTTCTGGAAAACTAGTTGAAGGCTCGCAATACATTAAGGAATTTGCTCTTGGTGATGCTAAGGAAGTTGCGATGGGAGAAGGGGACACCATTCATATGAGAATTGATCCCCCTTTTGATACCACTTATCTTCGCTATCTGTGGATGCTCTCTTCTTTAAAATTCCAAGGGATCAAAGTTGTAAATGATTCAGATGGAATTGTTCGCTTCAATGAGAAGTTGTTTGCTTTCACTCATAAGTCATCTCTTCCAAGTTATGTGGGAAGTTCTGCCGAATCTGCGCTTAAATTTGTTAAAGAGCTTAACTCTGAAACCATTATTCTAAAGCCACTTGATCTCTATCAGGGGATTGGAGTTGAAAAATTTGTACTTTCATCTGATGAGGATTTTATTAATAAATTCGATGATAAAGTTAGCGAATTCAATGGCCCGGTGGTGGTGCAGAACTTTTATTCCAAGGTTGTGGAGGGAGAAATTCGCACCCTCTATTTTAAAGGAAAAGAGCTTGGAACTATTTTAAAAACTCCACCAAAGGGGAGTTTTCTCACTAATATCGCAGGTGGGGGAAGCTATAAAATTGCTGAACTCACATCAATTCAAAAAGACATTTGTGACGAGATCGCAATGAATTTATTGAAAGAGGGAATTGATTTTATCGCTTTTGATGTGATGGGTGATCACGTGTCTGAAGTAAATATCACTTGCCCTGGATTGCTAGTGGAAGTGTCAGAGGCGATGGGTATTAATTTAGGAAAGATCATTGCTGAGAGCTACAAGTAAAAAGGCCCGCGCAAGATTCCTGCTTTTTGTTCGTTTGACATATGTGTTTTAGATATGGGCAATCCATATAATAAAGGAAAAAGTGTTTGGTATGAGATGGATAAAAAGGTTATTTTTGAAGATTAGCCAGTTATTTATGAAGCAAGAACCCGACTATATTCACCAGTTTCAGGAGAATCTTGGGGTGCTCAACCATGCTTTGAGTTGTGATAATATAAAAATTGAATTCAAAGTCTTGTTTTCAAATGGAAAATCGAAACACCGCAATATTGTCCAAAAAAATCAAGATAAAATTGCAATACTGATGAGTAAGGATATAAGACAGGTTCTACTGACAATATATGAGAAGAACAAAGATATTACTGACATCTATCTTCTTAGAGTTTATGTTGATCATTTTAAAAAATTATCAGGAGAAGAGGTTGTTGATAATGTTACCGCTAATGGCAGAATACAACTCGAAAAAGGTGTTAATTATCGTGACTTTCAGGAATTTGAAGCTAAATATGGAAAACTGCTATAAGGGGTGATGGGTAAAATGTTTTCATTTTTTTAATAGATTAATTGTTATTCTACACTTGAAGAATTCATAAAAAGATTGATCTTTTTGAGGAGAGAAAGCAAATCAGTCTTTCCATATACGCTATCTATTGTGATGATGGTTATCAACAAATTATTGCGTCAGAGGAGAATTCCAAGCACAGATCTTTATAAGCTAAATAGAAATTGGGTGACGAAATTAAAGGATGCTGGTTATAGTGTTTTAGATATGGGAAATCCACATAATAAAGGAAAAAGTGTTTGGTATGAGATGGAAAAGGAGATTCTTTTCAATGATTAAGTCATTTTGTATATCTAAATGCTCAAAGCTCGATGGCTACTCCTCACTTGTTGATTTATTAGGTCATTTGATTGAGTCTGAAAAAAGAAATGAATTTATTTTGTCTTTCTATATCGAATATATTTCTGGAGATAATCAGTATATTGTGACATCAAACGAGAGCTGGAGAGAAAACATTAAGGACGTAATTGAACTTAATTTCTCAGAAGTGAACTCAGTAAAACTGTCAATTAGAGTGATTAAAGAAGAACATTCGAATGTATACTCTGCAATCATATCTAAAAATAGTATTGAAAAATTAACGGCAGATGATCTTCTTGATCGAGCAACTGCTGCTGGACGGGTAGCTGCTCCGGAGGGAATAACATACCATGACTTCACTGAATTCGAGTCAAAGTTTGGTATTATTTTAGAATGCTAAAATAAAAGAGACTTGCCTTTCAGCAAGTCTCTTTCAATATTTGTGAATGTTTAATGATTTTCTACTTATCAGGCATGATCACCGTTTGATCGGTTTCCATCTGAATTTCAAATTTTACACAGTCGTAAGGATTAACCTGTCCCAGTGAGTAGTTACTGGTTTGACTGTTACTCCATCTCACTTCTGCGACTTCAATTACATAAGGAGCAGAGGTATCGTTGTAAGGGATTGTTGACGGTTGCCAAATTTCAGAGCAGTCGTTGACCTTAACATTTTGGAAAACCTTTAGATCTGAGTAGTCTGCTGCACCTTTCTTTTTTATCCCCACTGTGATTTCAAGCATGGTGTAGTCCCATGCGAGATACTTACAATAAGTTCCATAACTATCGTTACCTTGCCCTGGACTTGGATAGGCCATGACTCTTAGGCGAAGGTTGGAGTCGGTTACACACTTGTTGTTAACGTAAGCGAAATCAGATGATCGCCACGCTAAAGTGTGTTCCCCAGTATTGACTGTATTATCACCGCGGCTTACGACTTGAAAGCGGTAGTAAGGCATCGTGCCGTAGGTATCACCTCTCGCTGTCCCCTCTGCGGTACAACCTCTTTTTATAGGAACGACTGAGCCATCGTCATCATCATCGTCATAACTACCACCAGAACTCCCTCCAGAGGAGGTTGAACCACGAGAATCATCTGTAACAGTGACCACATTGGTCTTGGTGTTACATCCGAAAAGAATGAACATGGCCAGAATTGGTACAAGTTTTTTCATAATAAAACTCCAAAATCGGAAGCATTTTTTAGTATAAATCAATACTTCTCAATCATTTATCGACAAAATCGGTCTTCTTCTTTAGTTTTTTTAAACTTTTACCCATGCTTATGTTAAGTGTATGAAATTAAATGAAGGAGGAAGGTCCTTCCCACTTTTACATAGAGTAACGTTTTAATATTGCACTAAACCTTAATTGTTTCTAAAGTGGCTTGTGTCCGTTCTTTTTATCGTGATAAGATCAATGTCCGATGAATAAAGTTGATGAACACTTAATGACATTTACCCCAGAACTTTTTAGCTTTTCATACGCTCTGATTCCAGACGAATTACAAGCACAACAAATCGTAACTGATTCACTTGCTGTTTTAGCACTAAAGCATCAAGAGTTATTGGAGACTGTTTTTGTAGGGGATAGTGATACGAGGGAACGCAAAGATCGCTTTATTAAGGTTGCCTTATTTGAATCTGCTTATTCACTCGCCACAAAAAGAGAAAAGCAATTGAACATTAGTAATGAAAGTAATCGAAGCTTTTATTTATTGCCTATCACTTCAAGGGCGCTACTATTTTTAACTTTTAAAACAGACTTCACTCAGGAAGAGTTTGCTGACATCATCTCACGGGATAAATACGAGGTTGCTGCAATGTGTGCCATTGCAAGAAAAGAGGCCGAAAGTTTTATTTCTGATGGTAGTTCAATTATTTGTTAGGTTATAATCATGGATGAAATGAGTCTAAGCGTAACTAAAGAACCCAAAAAATGTATCCATTCTAGGAAAATTCAGGCCTTCGCGCAGAATCCTGAATTACCAAGATTTACAATGTTCAAGAAACATTTAATGGTTTGCTCCACATGCCAAATGGAGCTTGCTAAAGAGCGTGAGCTCATTGCAAATATCTCCGAAATGATTCCTGATAAATCTCCTCTTGAGTCCCAATTGATGGATATAAAGTCTGAGCTTAGAGATTCTTTGAAGGAACTCAATATCGTCGATAGAACTTCTTACAGATTCAGAGTTGGTCAAAAAGTGCACGGCCTATCTGCAATCTTTCTTGCTACTGGTAAAAACCTCATCCGTTTTAAGTACCTTGGGATAATGTTCGCTGCTATTTTAGCTGGTGTTCTTCTCAGTAATTAATTACTAAATTTTAGAGTGTAATAGACTGTGAATTCACCATTTTTTTGGATGAATTCTTGTGGTGGATTTTTAAGGGATTTAATCCCTTCTAGGGTATTTTCAAAAATTTTCTGAACCTCATCATTATCGGCCCATTTTATCATTTTAATTGAAACAATATCGCCTTTTGAGTCAAAGGTTATTCTTCCCGTTAGATCGTCAGTTTGGGTCATGAAAAGACGTTCGATGTAAGGGCGTTCTCGGACCGCTTTGTGAAACGTTTTGAGAAAAGAATTAATATAGACTTCATAGGATCTTCGATGAAATCCGTAAAATTTCTTTTCTGTGTTATTGAGCTCAGACTCATCAACTCCTTCTGGAGGAGTGAAGTGCATATTGATATCAGTATTCTTAACAAGAGCGTGATCATAGGGGGCTATCTGACCTCCGAGCATCTCTCTTTTAATCATTTTGTTGATGGAGCGCTCTCTTTTAATCTTCTCACGCTGCTTTTTGAACTTTCCAATGGCAATTCCATCTTTCGAGTCTCTAAGAGACTTTTTCTTCACAGATTTTCCCAACTTTTCCACTTCGCTGCTATCCATTTTAAAGTTGAGGGCTTCGAGTGGAATGGATGGTGTTTTCGGTTTTCCCGGTAAAGCGATAGGGCGGTTGGAGGCAATTGGAACCGAGAAGTCCTTTGAGCCGTCTTTAATCCCAACGGTGCGATATTTTTTTAACTGCTCAGGACTAATTTGAGAGACTTCAATATGCTTTGGCATATGAGTTTCTAGTTCAAATCTGTGAACGAGCCCTTTGGGAATCAAATTGATGGCCGCAAATACGAAAAAATGCCCCAAAATGGAGAGGAGAATAGTCCAAAAAATGTACTTGATTCCGTTATCTTTATACATCAGGCCAAATATAACATATTCATCCCAATCAATTAAGTAGAATTGCTTGACGTGAAAATTTGAGAGGGTAAAATTATAGTTATCAATAGTTATTCCAGGACGGAACAATATTTAGGGTGCATGATGCTAAAATACTTCAAAAGACATAGAATGTGGGTCACAGCAGTATCTGTTGCTGCTCTTTTTGGATCTGCCTATTTCTCCTATAATCTCGGTGATAAAGTTAGTAAGCTCTCAATTTTAAAAGAGGGACTCGCTACATGTACTAATCGCCTGACTCAAAGTTATACTTCTAAAGTTATGGGAACGGGTGGGGAGTACGTTAGCGATTCATTCTTTTCTACTACTGAAGAGTGTTTGGCCGATGTTAAGAAGATCGCTGAAGCCTCAGATATTAAATTGATAAGAGATGAAATCAAAGAATTAAGTACTTTAACTTCAAATGCATACTGGTTTCACAAGGCACTTAGTTCTGCACAATTAAGTGAGATTGATGGGTTTAGAGAGAGATTTGATAAGGTTGAAACTTCAAGAATTGAATTTGAAGAGACTCTTGCTCTAGCTCAATCCTCAATTTCTGGTCCTCTCTTTTTTCAAAAAATTAACCTAATCGTTTTAGGACTTATTACTTTTGTTCTTATTGGATGGGAGTTATCTGATAAGAGAAAAAAGCGATTAGCGAATGAGTTATTTGAACTTACGGCGCGTGATTATGCGCAAAATGGCAGTTTTGGTGATCGAGCTAAAAGGCTTATTACTGATGCTCTTGAATATAATGAGCTGACTGAGTGCTCGAGGCTCTTCAGTGCAATCGATACAAGAGATAGAAGATTTGATCGATTGAGAGATAGCTCCGATCTTGAGATTGTTTGTGAGATTGCGCCTGACCTCAATATTGAATTAGAAATGGAACCAATTATAGAGGTTGAGTTTGAAGCTGAAGAGGATACATTTACAGACGATTCTGTGTGGAGAGATGAATTTGCAGCTGAAGAGGTCAATCCTGAATTGATGGGGATGTCTCATAAGATTCCTGAAAGAGTCATTTCAAAACCAGAAATCGCTATTGAACCGCAACAGTATGCGACTGACGTGGAGAGTATCTTTAATCGTGTTTCTGACTTGTTTCAAGATAGGCTCAATGGTCTGAATGTACTTCTCGATGTACGCGGGGATGAAAAGGTTTTGGCCAATATCTCTGTAGAAAATCTCACTCAAGCGCTTTACTCACTATTCTCTGATTCAATTAAAAGATTTGCTACAGGGAAACAGAATAAGATTGTCTTTTTCATCAGAAAATTTGAAGGGAAAGCTCACTTTAGCTACATGGATAATGGTGCCCCATTAGATTTTGAATCGCTCGATCTCACTATCGCAAAAGAAATTTTTGAGGAGAGTAGGGTTCAAGTTCATATGGAAAACTCTGATGACTTCGGTGGGCACATCGCTCTTGTTTCAGAACTTGGGTTTTCAGAAAAGTCGCAAAAGCGTCTTGTTTCAGTAAAGAAAACGACTAAGAGAGAGCTTCTCAAATCTCTTGGAGCTTAGAAGACCCGTTTCTTTCTCTTTTTAAATTTCTTTTTTTGCATGAATTCACTTACGAAGTAGTGAAAGTCTTCAAATTTAGGAGATGGGATAAACAGCTTAGGAAAGATCTTTTCCATTTTGGCCGATTCTTTTTTATAGAATTCCTCAAAGATATAGTCTGCGACCATATTTCCAAGAGTCTTGGCACTCGAGTGCATCCCTCTTAAAGAGTTTCCTCTCAGTAGATTATCGATCTCTTCAGGAGTATCTATGAGCTCTAGTGCTAGACCTAGGTTCTTTCTTTTTTGGGGATGAGTTTGTGCTGCTTTATGTCTTTGAACCACATCACAGTAGAGATCGCACTTGCGGTATGGATTGATGATCTTTGAAGAAAAATAAGCAAAGAGCGACTGGAAAAAGAAGAAATAGAACTTCTCATCTTGAGGACCTTTAAAGAGGATCGTCTCAAAATTTGGATCTAGTTTCTTCATTACAATACTATGAATATGTGTTCCTGCAAGGAATGACATTCTGTTGATCGAGTAGTTTGAGCAGTAGAAATTTGTCGAGTAGGGAAGTTTAAATGACTTTCCATTCTTTATTAGCTTTCGATAGAACTGAATCACTCTCAGCTTTTTATTCTGCTCAATCCTTTTATTGATAAATTCAAGCTTTCGATGGTCGTAAAGATTGAAATCTTCAATCTCATCTCTTTCGATTTCTACACCCAGTGAATCCGCAATGTATTTTGAAAGTTGGAGGAAGTTTTCTTCAGCGTTACTGGAAAAGGTTTTAATCTTATTTTCCATAATGTACTGGTGAATATCAAACTCAGGGTCTTCACTTAGGTTTTCAAACCAATAAATCATACTCTCGTATTTTACCCATGGGGGAGAGGTTTGAAGGGTAAATTCCCTAGGACCAAATTTATAGATTTCTCCTTTAAGCTTTCCAAGTTGACGCCAGTAAAGTTCATCGAGATTTTGATGAATAATAGTCGACTGGTGCTTTGGGAGAACTTCTTTAACCCTTTGGGGGAGTTTGTCATTAACGATATGATATTCACCAAAAAGCACCATGATCTTTGCGTCTTCATACTGTTCTAGGTATTTATAAATCAACTCTGCTGCGTGGACATCTCTCTCATAGAGTGTCCCATGGTTATTAAGCGCGATCACTTCAAATTTGTATCTCTTTGCTAGGTCAAAAATAACTTTGTAATGGGACCACGGAAAGCGCCATGATTCTCCATAATCGATACACTCTAAAAACTCTAGTTCAGTAATATGACCTTTTAAAAATGCATCGATACAATCTTGGTGTGCACTTTGAACAAACTCAACGCCAAGGGCCTTTCTCCCATTTCTGGATAGATTTCTAAGGATTCTTTCTAAGTTCTTAATGCTTTGATCGAAGGTGTGAAAATCACCGAGATAGATAACATCTGAGGAGTTAATTGAAGAGATCAGCTCTTTAAAATCTGATTTTTTCACTCTTCGTTTGCAGAGTTCACGCTGAGAATTTCGATACCTTTTAAGTTCAGTAGACCATTCTCCCTCAAGGGCATTGGCCTTCCTACGCATGTAGCGATAGATCTTTTTTTGAAGAAACTTAAGGTCTTCTTTCATTGAACTCCATTTCGTTGACCTCTTTATTTTGGCGTAGAAATGGATTTGTGTCTAGGAAATCTGTGAATTTAGCACCTTTCTAACTAAATTCTTTGTCTGAGAATAGAGTTCTTGATAGCTATCGCTCAGGTCTACAAAGCTATCGATAATTGTCTTAAGTTCGCTTTCACTTGGCAGTTGTAGGTGCCCGATAAGTTGTCCAATTGGGGCCCCTTTGGCGCGAGAAACAATGTACTTAATAAAGCGTAGAAGCTCTTTAGAGCTGTAGAACTCTACAATTTCTTGATCATTTGACTTAAAGACAAGTCGTTCAGTAGTACCATCGAGATCACTGGTTACAATTTGAGCAATCTCAAGAGGGAGGTGAAGGTCTGCAGAAAGTGGTCTGATATCGATATCCTCATGTTTAATGATTGGCATTGCTTTTAGACGGGCCAATGGTCTAAACAGTTGAGGATTTGAAAAATCGATATGGTGTGATTTGTTATAGTTTGTTTTAAATTTCTCTAAACAACATTCAATATTGTGTTTAAAGAAACAAAGTCTTCCCATTGTATCCCAAGGATATCTCTTAGAAAGCATATCGAGCTGCTGCTTAAGAAGATCCATCTGTGGGACAAGAGTCTTTGGATGAGTTTTTTCAAGCTCATCTTGAGAGAGAGCGAGGAATCCAAATGATTGGCCAATATGTCCTGGAATTCTTGTTGAAGTATTGGCAAAAAACTCAGGAATCAATAGAGAATTGATTTGAGACTTAAGCTTTGAAGAGCTTGAAAGGCATAGTTGAATAATTTGCGCCCCAAGGTCTGATTCAAAATACTCTTTAAACAGGTTGATGTTGAGACCATTAAGCTTAGGAACGAGTCCATAGTAATGAAAACAAGCTGTTCCATACTGTTTTCTTTTTGCAAGGTAGGTTTCCCCACTTGTTAGTTCAAGCGTAATATTTTTTGGATCAGTCAGATTTACTACCAAAAGGTATGGGAATCTGTTATTTCCGCCAATCACTTGACCAAATAATCCATCAGAAGAGTAGGTCCCTTTGTCCTCAAGGTTTTGTACCTTAAATACTTGTTCGAGAGGGATACAAGACTTATTGATGTTTGCAAAGAATGCAGGGTGAGTGAAAGTTGAAGAGTCTTTTGTAATGGAGTGAAGTGTTCCATCAACAATCGCATCTTGATAAAATTCAAAGTGTAGCTCTTCAACCGGCTCTACTTGATAGAAAGGAGTTGCATATGGATTTCTGTCATTGAAGAAATTAGACATTTCTTCAACTAGTTCCATAAAGTGAGAGAACATTTTAAGCTCACCAGACATTCTAAAGGTAAAACATGTTTCCTTTTGAGTGCTGTTTGGTTGAGTAAAGTTACCAAAATTAAAAATATCATTGATATTTGTTAGTTCTTCTCTCTTGGTGAAAACAAAAAGGTATTGAGGAATCTCTCCACGTCCATTCAGGTTTTCAAAATTAAAATAACCCTCAAGCTTTAGTTCTTTAAATAGCTGCTCAATTTTACCTTTTTGGCTAGGCACGAATAGCTTTTGGTTGGTAAGAACATAGATAAATCCCCCCTGAGCTAAGAGATGCTTTTGCTTATTGATCTTACTCAGTAGGTGATGATGAGGATTAGATTTTGGCAAGTCTAGATTGAGCACAATACGATCGTAGTTTCTTTCAACTCCAGATTGGAAAAGTCCGAGTTGTTGCCCTTTTGGACCGCGGCCTTGTCTTTCACTCATAACCTTACAAATGAAAGCGACAACATCAAGCTCATGGGTTTTACCAAATTGTACAAGATAGCTGATAAGCTGAAGCTCGTGACATAGGCGGATAAATTCGCCACTTCCGTATTCATCTTCAACACAATCTGGACAGATTAATTGATCCCATTTCTCTTCAATACATTCTTTTTGAGCAAGCCAGTGAGAAAGGATAAAAGAGTTAAGGTAGCTTCCTTGGAATTTACAACTAACAACCTTTGGAATGGAATCACTGCTTCCAAACCCTTTCGCGTTTTGCAGCTTACCATTTTCCTTATTAATCCACTTTGGAAAGTTGATCAAAATGTGATTGATGAAGAATCCGAATGCCTTGTGTGAAATGGCATGAGAGTAGCTTTTATCTTTAAAACTTAAGCTTTCTTCTAATTCTTGGTTGCGGTAAGTACTGATTTTCATTGTCTCTGTAATTGAGATCTTTTGAAGTTTTTCCGCTAATACGGCCAATTCATCTGCTAGTGACTTAGAAGGACGGTACCAGCTGTACTTATTTGATTTTATCGCTTTTGAACTGAGCTCTGTCGATCCGCCTGGTCTAAAAATACCCATTAAAAAGCTAGACGTGTTGATCAAATGGTTGATCGATACAGGAATGTTTAAGGCATTTCCTAGTAAAGAGATAAATTTCAACTTGTAGAGATAAACTACAACAATGCGGTGAGTGTAGTAGTCTACAAATGTTTCTAGTTCCTTACTGTAAGGAGAGCTTTCAGATAGTACGTGTTGCCAGAACTGGCGTTCCCCAGAGATTTGATGAAAGCTGTGGTCGAAAGTATTCGCAAATTCAAGGAACTCATTGAAAACAGCAGAGTGTAGAGTCGGATTTGCATCTTTAAGTAGTTGAAATTTCTTCTTTGCGTCTGCTTTTAGCAGCGAAACTGTTTTTGAAATGTCGAGAGCATCATTAGAGACAAGACTTTGTCCAGTCCAGCCTGGAACAAAGCAATTAAGAGGGGCAAAAGCGCTCTCTACTGATTGAGAGGTGCCTTGTGGAGATGGGGTCGCTTCTCCAGATTGCCCTTTATTGTCTTCCGCAAATTCTAGTCCGTTTATCCAAGAATTTGCGTCAAAAAGCCTGTTACTCAAAATGAGCTCCGCGTATTTTAATACAAGTAATTCTGTCACTCTATTGGGAAGAGTAACTTACAACTTGTTTAAATCATTATTGAATAGGGAAGACTTTTTTACCTCCAGATCCTAGATTTGTCATTCAAAAATTCGCCTAAGGTGAAATTTTTTTATCTTTTTTAACCGAATCAAATTTAGGTGAAGGATTTTAAGAATCACCAATATTTAGAAACACACCGAAACTATTGAATTTTTCAAATTTTATTTATTCCTGTTAATTTTTTCCTTGATTTCACCGATGAGTAGGGGAGCAGAACGTAAACGCATTTTGGAGAGCGGTATGACTGACGATAAAAAAGAAAATGTTGATCAAGGTTTTAACGACGCTGAACTTGAGGATATCATGAATGAAATTGAGAGCCTCGAGAAAGATTTTGATATGGCCAGCCCAGCGGAGGATGTAGTTGATCCTATTGCAGAGGAGTTGGGGGATATTGGATCTCCAGTTATGGAAAAAGAGGAGTTCGACGAACCTGAAATCGACGAAGAAATATCATCAGAAGACCCTGTTTCAGAAGCAGAAGAACTATTGGATGATACACCTATGAACTCGATCGATGAAGAACTTGAAAAAGCATTTGAAGAAGAATTTGAAGCGAATCATGACAGCAGTATTGATTTAGAATCAGACCTTGCAGAAAAAACTGAACTACAAGGGGTTATTGATCAAGAAGTTGATGAGCTTTTAAAAGACCGTGATATGGATGTAGCAGCAGAAATTGAAACTCCTGTTGTAGACAATGTCGTTGAGATGGCCGCACCAGAACCAGCTCCTGCTCCAACTCCAGCACCTGCGCCGGCTCCAACAGGAGCTCCTGCTCAAACTCATATGTCATTTTCTATGAGTGGAAATGCAACAATTGCTCTTGATTTTGAATTTGCAGGTCAAAAAGTTTCTCTTCACGTTAATGAAGAAGAGGGATTTATCATCGAGATGGATGGTGGTGCAAAATTCAGTATTCCTGTGGTAGATAGCTTTAAAAAAGCTAGCTAAGGACTACCATGGCCGTAAATATTCTCGGGGGAAAGCTTAAAGGGCTTTCCCTTCGTGTTGCTAAGGGGGACGTTGTACGTCCCACTTCTGTTTTACTTCGTAGAAGAATTTTTGATTCCCACCAGGACTTCTCTGGAGAGATCTTTATTGATGCGTGCGCCGGAACTGGGGCCGTAGGTTTTGAGGCATGGTCAAGGGGAGCAAAAGAAGTCTATCTCATTGAACCAAATCGTTCTGTTTTTGGTTTTATCAAACAGAATATCTCATCAATTAAATCACGCTTTTCGGATGAATTAGAGCAAAGACCTCTCAATGCTGTTCCATCGACAGTGGAAAAGTGGTTTGATCGTTTTATTTCCCTATACGACGCCTTTTCAGAAGAGGACAAAGAAAACACCATTTTCTTTTTTGACCCTCCTTATGAACACCTGTCTCTCTATGAAAAAATCTTATTTGATAAGTTTACAGGAGATTGGTTTAAGGGGGAAATTTGGATCGAATCTGATACTCAAAAAGGAAAAGATCCGGACTACTGGATAAAAGAAAAAATCCAAGAAATAAAGCGATTTAAGCAAGGGACAAGCTATCTACTTCGCACATATTTGTGTTAGACTACCCACATAAAATTCAATTGAGAGGTATTCTTGAAAAGAGCAATATATGCTGGATCATTTGATATTTTTACAAATGGTCACTGCAATGTTTTAGCACGTGCACTTAAGCTTTTTGATGAGGTAATTATCCTTGTCGCAAAATCTCCGACAAAATCAGGCCTTCTGAGTTTTGAAGAGAGAATTGAGGTTTTGGAAGAGCACTTCAAAGACGATAAGAGAATCATCGTTGATCATTGGGAGAGTTTGACTGCTGACTACGCTAGAAAACACAAAGTTAACTTTCTTGTTCGTGGTTTGAGACCTACTGGTGACTTCGATTCCGAATATCTTTTGGCCAGAATTAATAAGGAACTCAATAGCGAAATCGAAAGTGTTTTCCTCATGGCCGACAACAAGACAGATTATATTTCAACTAGCATGGTGAAAGAGATCTGGAAGCATGGGGGAGATATTTCTTCATTCGTGCCTGACACTGTCGTTAATTACCTTAAAAATAAAAAATCCTAAGGAGCCCCAAATGAAAATCAGTTCTCGTGTAAGTGAGATCGCTGAAAGTGTAACGCTGAAGCTTAATGCTAAGGCCGTTGCAATGAGTGAGTCTGGTCAAAAAGTTTATAATCTTACCGCTGGTCAACTTCCTTTTATGCCAATGGAGGAGTTTGTTGATGCGATTAGAGCAAAGAGCGGTGAACTGAAGAGCTATCAGTATAGCCCAGCGGCAGGATTTCCTGACCTAAGAAAGAAGATTGTTGAGCACATTGAAAAAACACGTTTCCTTAATTTTAAAGAAGCGGGAGTTGAGGTTGATGCAATTGTAAGTAATGGGGCGAAACACTCTTTATACAATGTTCTAACTGCCTTGATTGATAGTGGTGACGAAGTTGTGATGATGGCGCCATATTGGATCTCATATACAGAGATGATTAAACTTTGCGGTGGAACTCCAAAAATTGTAAGTAGCAGTGTTGAGACAAACTTTGTTCCTTCATTGGATGACATTAAAAGTGCCATCAATAAAAATACAAAAATTCTAATGGTAAATAGCCCCAATAATCCATCAGGTACTCACTACCCAGATAAATGGGTTGAAGGGCTTTCAAAGATTTTGAAAGAGAATCCTCAGGTTGCCATTATTAGCGATGAAATTTACTACGAGTTGAATTACAGTGGTGACGTTCCAAAATTTGTTTATCAGTATGAGCCATCACTACTTGAAAGAACAGTTATCATCGATGGTATTTCTAAGACTCTTGCCAGTACTGGACTTAGACTTGGATACATCGTTGCACCAAAAGGCTTAACTTCTTATATCGCAAAACTTCAGGGGCAAACTGCTTCTGGATCAAATAGTCTTGTTCAGAGAGCATTTTTAGAGCTCGGTCCTCATAAAAGTACTGAGTTCCTTAGGCCAATCAATTCTCACTTAAAAAGCAATGCTGAGCTTGTGAAAGCAAAATTAGAGGAGTATGGGCTTCAGGATTGTTGGTACAATTCAACCGCGGCCTTCTACTATATGGTTGATTTCTCAAAAACTCCTAGATTTAAAGAGTTTGAAAAGGAGAGTGGAGTAGACTACGCAGCTCAAATTTGTGAAGTTATTCTAGAAGAGCACGGAATTGCTATGGTCCCAGGAACTGACTTCGGAATTCCTAATTCCGGGCGAATTAGTCTGGTACTAGATACTGCACCATTTTCCGAGGCGTTAGATAAACTTTTTAGTTACCTAAGAGGATAGGGAAACATCCTCCCACTAACTTAATTCTCGCTAGTGCGTCATAATATACCCTGAGGGAACTCTATCTCTCGGGGTTTTTTTATGAAGAGAATTTTAATTGCATTCATTATCTTAGTCGTGGCATCTGGCTGTGGAAAACCAGATGATTCTACTGAGCGTCAAATGGCAGTTGAGGAGTCCTATATCTTGATGTCTCGCGGAGATTGTCAGGGGGCCATCAATAAGCTAACCTCTGTGCCTCCAAGTGACACCGATGCAAAGTATCTGCAGGCCAAGGCCCTCGCCTATGCCTGTAGAGCAGGGTACTCCACGGTAAAACTTTTCGGAACTGATATCGATAAGTTTGCTACCGCCCCAAGTTTCATCAATGGCCTAGCGCTATTTTCCACTTCAAGTTTAAGAGATGAGCTCGATGATAAGCAGTTTAATGATATGCAAACTGCTATTGATACTTTGCTTTATGCTGGAGGTCTTTCGAGCACTCAGCAACCTAGCTCTTCTAAAAGAGGTGAGGTTTTTGGAACTGAGGATCTGGGAGAAATCGATGCTCTCTTGACCTATATGATCCTTGTTCAGTTGGGAATGTACTTTCAGTATTACGGAAACATCGATGTCACTGGAACGAAAGGGGCCGGTGCGGGAACCAACGACTGTCTCATTTCGTACAACAACGCAGCAGTTGATGCTTTCTTAGATGGAAATGTGAATACTGGATCTTGCAATAATGCTGCTGATATCGGTCATCCCGATATGATGGATGGTGCTGAAGCCGACATTTCTCGCGCTTGTAGAGGAATTGTTCTTTTCAATCAACTCTTTGATGTTTTTGGTGGGGTTATCAGTGCTGCCGGTAGTGACCTCCTTGGTGGGGGATGGACTGATGATATTGAAGCCGCAAAGGATGCACTCCTTGTTGCTGCTCCTGGGCTGAGTATTTTGTCTGAACTTAACTATGATCAATGTGTAGCAGATGCTGCTAATGATGATGAAATCGAAGCATTCTTTGCTTACGTATTTGAGACGGCCTTTAAATAATGAAGAGAATTGGACTTATTGCTACATTTCTTCTCACGACTATATCTGCTTCACTTCAAGCAGGTGAGGTGACTTATCTCGGTAGAAGTCCAACGGCCCTTTTAATGGGAGATGCTTTTACTGCTCTCGCTGATGATGGATACACATTATTTTATAATCCTGCGGCACTTGCTCGTAATGAAGGAATTCAATTTTCACTGCTCAATCCTAAAATTGGTGTGACTAATCCCGGTGTTACTTACAGTAACCCAACAGGTGATATTGATAAGTTTTCTGATGTTGATACATCTGACCCAGTTGCTATTGCAGAAGAGTTTGTCGACTATCCTATCTACTTAGAAGCGGGATTATGGCCGACACTTAAGTTTGGACCTTTTGGGATTTCTGCTTTTACTAATGTTTTTAACTCACTGGTTATTAAAAATGCTGTCCACCCCATTTTTGATATCAAATACAGAAGAGATAATGGGGTTATTTTTGGATACGCTCAAAGATTTGGGCCCGCTTCATATGGAAGTCGCAACCTTCTTTCTTTAGGGTATGGGCACCTTTTTTCAGTTGGAGCATCATTTAAATATATCCAACGTGAGGCCATTAATGCCCAATACGATGTATTTGGTCCTAAGCTTTTAGGTCAGATTACCGGTGGTAATTTTGAAGATATTTCTGATGTCAAGAATATGCTCGGTTACGGTATTGGTAAGGGGTTTGGCGCTGATCTAGGTGCAGAATATTCTTTCATTGGCGATAGAAGTCGTTTTACTACAGGATTCTCTATCTTAGATGTTGGCGGAACACTCTTTAGAAAGAGTGAGGGGAGTGGTGAGGTTGAGCGTCAAGACATGATTATGAGTTTTGGAACCGCTTTCTCACAAGACTTCTATATTTTTGATTATAGGGCCGCCTTTGATATCCACCCTATTACAGATCAAACTTTAGATTTTTCGTCTAAACTCCATTTTGGAGTAGATATGGGGATGCCCCTTTTTCGATTGCTGATGGGGTATAATGCCGGATATGCCAGTTATGGGGTCAAAATGAATATGTGGCCTTTACAATTAACAATTGGCCTCTATGGTATTGAAACAGGATTTGAATACCGTCAGCGACAAGCAAAAAGAGCAGTTATTTATTTAAGTTTATTAGACTTTTCAATTGATGCGTAAAGCATTCCCACCTACAATATAGATATTAGTCCTACATATTTGCACGGAGGCACTTTGAAAAAGACATTCGTACTGGATACCAATGTACTACTATTTGACCCATTGGCGATTCAGAAATTCGGTGAAGGGAATACCGTTTATATCCCTTTAATCTGTGTTGAGGAGCTAGACCGCTTCAAAAAAGATCAAAATGAAAACGGTCGTAACGCTCGTTACTTTTCAAGACTTGTTGATGACATCAGGAAGAAAGGTTCACTCGCTCACGGTGTTCCAATGGATAACGGTGGAACATTAACCATCGCTCAGAATTGGAAAGTAAAAGAAAATCACGACATGATTGATCTAACAATCAATGACAATCTAATCCTCGCTTCAGCTCTAGGTTTAAAGCAGGAAGGGGAAGACGTTACTCTTATTACAAAAGATATCAATCTAAGACTTAAGGCGGATATTCTGGAAGTTCGTGCAGAGGACTATGGTAAGAAAGACGCCAATCTCGATGAACTTTATTCTGGTCAACGTCTGTTCGAAGTTTCAATTGAAAGACTTAGAGCTTTCGAGCAAGAGCGATTCCTAGAACTCGAAGAGAGTGAAATTGAAGACCTTTGTCCAAATGAGTATCTGATTGTTTGTGAAAAAAATAATGATCGTCACCGTCTCCTAGGACGCTACTCTGAAAAGAAAAGAGGAATTGTTCCTCTAATCAAAATGAGAGAAGGGGTTTGGGGAGTTTATCCAAAAAATATCGAGCAACAATTCGCAATTGACGCTCTTTTAAATGATGAAGTTAAACTTGTATCACT
Organism: Bacteriovoracaceae bacterium; assembly: GCA_965140515.1. Taxonomy (GTDB): domain Bacteria; phylum Bdellovibrionota; class Bacteriovoracia; order Bacteriovoracales; family Bacteriovoracaceae; genus JAGLCH01. Next base: position 1,727,188 of record OZ223251.1, read on the forward strand.
TGTTGGTAAAGCTGGTACTGGTAAGACGCTTCTTGCGATTGCTGCAGGTCTTGAAATGACCATCGCTGAAGAGAAATACGCAAGACTTCTAGTTTCAAGACCTGTCCAGCCGATGGGTAAAGATATTGGTTTCCTTCCTGGTGACATCAATGACAAGCTAGGTCCTTGGATGCAGCCAATTTTTGACAATATGGACTTCCTATTTGGTCAAAAGCGCGGCGAGAATACCAATACTTGGGAAGAGCTAATCGAGCAAGGTGTTCTCCATGTTGAGCCTCTTACCTATATTCGTGGGCGTTCAATTCCTGAGCAGTACATGATTGTTGATGAGGCCCAAAACTTATCTCCACATGAAGTCAAAACGATTATTACTCGTGCAGGTGATGGAACTAAGATCGTTCTTACAGGTGACTGTGAGCAGATCGATAGTCCTTATCTTGACTCTGTTAATAATGGTCTGGCATACGTTGTTGAGAGAATGAAAACTGAAAGTATTGTTGCCCACACCACGTTGAGAACTGGTGAGCGTTCAATGCTTTCTGAGGTCGCATCGAAACTACTCTAGAATGGCGACATTTAAACGTAGACATTTAAGAGCGCCTGTCTATCGATGGGCGCTATATCAAGATGATGAGCACGTTTTAAAAGGACGTGCTCTCAATATTTCGGAAGGGGGAATTCTCTTAGGAGAGTTAGGGCACATCCCTGAAATTAATTCTCTTCCCATGATTATTGAACTCCCTATTTTTCCTGAATTTAATAAGATGAATTTTTTAAATTTTGACTTTGCTCCTATCGTTTTGGAGTCCCAAATTATTCGAGTCAGAGGCAAGATTGTAAGAAGCTTTCAGGGAAGAACTGAAGTAGATATGTTATTTCAAAATATTGGATGCGAGTTTGTTCGTTTGAGTGAACAGGGGCGAGAGGCCATTGATCAATACGTCAAAAGGTACACTCGTAATCTTATTTATATTTTGGGATTGTTTGAAACAATGGGAAAATCGAGAAATAATCCAAGAATTATCCGCTACTTAGCTGCATTACTGGGCTACAACGCCGATGTAAAGCTTCCTGTTTTAAGAATGAAAATGATGCACGACTATCAGTCGCTGGAAAGTCTATAGATAGCTACTTAAAAGTCCATTCGTTTGTGCTTGCTCTGAAAGTAGGAATGTTGCAAGCTCAGGAGAGTCAATTTTAAGTCTTTTTGAAAATTGAGAGATAATTGTTTTTGATCTTACAGTTAGTTCTTTATCGAGAGGACGTACTTTAAGGGCCGCGATTACTTCTGTAGCTTCAGTAATAAGCTCGTTGAAACTCAAAACATCTAAATATCCATGCCATTCCTGCTCTGCAGTGGTTTGCTCTTTAAGCGCCTTGAAATTTCCAACTGTAATCACATTTGATTTTTTCACTGTTCTAGTATCCTTAAGAGATTATCGTCTCGATTAATTTTTTCGTCAGAGGGGTTATCTAATAGGGGGGACAATCTTTCAAGGGAATGTTTTATCGCAGCGCGCATTCGTGAACTTTTTACCAGTTCTTATGAAAATTATTACTTATCGCGTCGTTTAGCGATGTAAGTGGCTAAAATTACGATAACTGCAATGGCGCCAATGATGTAATTGCTTTGCTTCACATATTCAATAACAGGTCGTCCGAGACGGTAGTAGAGATTGAAAAAGAAAAGAGTTGAGATTGTGCAGGCAATTAAGTCTGCAAAAGAGAATTTGAGGAAGTTCATTCGGCTTAGTCCTGCACTTATAAACATGGCATTTCTAAAGCCAAATGGGACAAATCTTCCAAAAATTAGAGTCACAATCCCATATTTCTCAAAGTAGTGGTGCATCAAGCGGATTTTATCCATCGACACTGTTTTTTCTACCAATTTAATTTTCCAAAGCTTTGGGCCTAAAATTCTGCCCATCCAGTAAGCGATGAGGTCACTTATATAGGCCCCTGCAAAAACCCCGATAAATAGGTGAATGACGTATTCTGGGTGCAGTGATGCCAAAAGGCCTGAAGTCAGTAGCATTCCATCTTCTGGTATTGGAATACAAAAACCAGCAAGCAGCAATAGACCAAAAATGAGGTAGGGAGCAAGCTCGATATGCCCCGTAATATAAGCAATAATCTCTTCCATGGGAAAAATGATAAGCTCGTTTGAGCACGGGGTAAAGTAAATAATTGTTCGTTAACTATCCAAAATTCTTGCATTTATTCTCCTATAATCATTATTCTTTAGGCTAAAGCTTTTTGAAAATATTACGAAGAGTAAATGAGAATTATTCTACATAGACTGGAGAAGAAGATGTTTGAACCTAAAGCATATGTTCCAAACCCGATTGTTATTGAGCAAACCTCACGCGGGGAGAGACAATACGACATCTATTCGAGACTACTACTCGATAGAATCGTTTTTCTAGGAACCCAAGTAAATGACACCGTTGCTAACTTAATCATGGCGCAAATGATGTTCCTTGAACAAGACGATCCGGAGTCTCCAATTCACTTTTATATCAACAGTCCTGGTGGTTCTGTTTATGCGGGGCTTGGAATTTACGATATCATGCAGTATATTAACGCTCCTGTTTACACTTACTGTGTAGGGATGGCAGCATCAATGGGATCATTACTATTAAGTGCTGGAGAAGCGGGACATCGCTACGCTCTTCCACACAGTCGTATCATGATTCATCAGCCACTTGGTGGTGCTCAAGGGCAGTGTTCTGATATTCAGATCCAAGCAAAAGAAATCCAAGACTTGAGAAGACAGCTGAATGAGATTTATGTTCACCATACAACTATGGATTATGATAAAGTGATGACAGAAACTGATCGAGATAATTACCTCGCGCCGAAAGAAGCGATCGAGCTTGGATTAATCGATCACGTAATTGAAAAGACTAAAAAGGCTGAATAATTAGATAAGGACTTATCATGACTAAGGAAAAGGGATTCGGTGGAACTCTATCATGTAACTTCTGTGGGAAATCTCAGAAAGAAGTTAAAAAACTCATTGCAGGACCAGGAGTCTATATCTGTGACGAGTGCGTAGAGCTCTGTAACGACATCATTTATGAGGACTCTGTTAAAAGTAACACCAATGTAGCTTTGGATAATGTTCCTAAGCCACACGAGATTAAGGAACACCTTGATCAATATGTAATCGGTCAGGCCCGTGCAAAGAAAATTATTTCTGTTGCGGTTCACAATCATTACAAGCGTGTTACTCATGAAAGCACAAAGACTAAAAAAGATGATGTGGATCTCGCTAAGTCAAACATCCTTTTGGCCGGGCCAACTGGATCTGGTAAGACTTTGATTGCTCAATCTCTTGCAAAGTTTTTGAATGTTCCATTTGCAATTGCTGATGCAACCTCACTTACTGAAGCTGGTTACGTTGGAGAGGACGTAGAGAATATTATTCTTAATCTTCTTCAAAATTGCGACTACGACGTAGAAAGAGCAGAGCGTGGAATTGTTTACATCGATGAGATTGATAAGATTGCAAAGAAAGGTGAAAACGTTTCAATCACTCGTGACGTGTCTGGTGAAGGGGTACAGCAAGCTCTTCTAAAACTAATCGAAGGAACAGTTGCGGCCGTTCCTCCAAAAGGTGGAAGAAAGCATCCACAACAAGAGTTCATTCAAGTTAACACTAAGAATATTCTTTTTATCGTTGCAGGTGCTTTTGTTGGTCTCGATAAGATTATTGAAAAACGTCTCACTAAAAAACCAATGGGACTTCTTGCTGAGGACAAAACTCCAGAGCAGTCTGTAGTTGAAAAACTTGGTGGGATTGAAGCAGAAGACTTGGTTCGTTTTGGTCTTATTCCAGAATTTATTGGACGTCTTCCTGTTAATGCTCTTCTTACTGAGCTTGATGAAGAGGCATTGGTCCAAATTCTTACTGAGCCAAAAAATGCTATCACTAAGCAATACCAAAAAATGTTCGAATTTGATGGTATTGAATTAGAGTTTGAAGAAGATGCACTGACAGAAGTTGCCAAAATTGCTTTGGAAAAGAAAACTGGTGCTCGTGGTCTCCGTTCTATCTTAGAACAGTCGATGATGGACATCATGTATGAGGTTCCAGCTAATGATAAGATTTGTAAGGTTGTGATAACACTCGAATCTATCCTTGGTACAGATCAGCCAAAACTGATCGAGGGTGAGAGAACTTATGTTAAAGAGTCTTCTGAAAGTAAGTCATTTGATAAAAAATCGGCTTCGTAAAGCTAGCTTAATGTAAGAAATTGTAATATAGAAAAAGGGGAGCAGATTGCTCCCTTTTTCTTCATTATTTCAATAGGTTAGGGGATAAATTAATTTATTTTAGGAAATAATCTCCTAGCACTATTTTTTGACCCAAATTTATTTTTAAGAGACAATTAGAATAAGAGCTCGACACCTTTTGTCTCTAGGATGGGGACATGTCGATAGTTTCAAATAGTGCAGGAGGTACTATGCAAAATAAAAAGGCCAAAAGCGCCAAGCTCCCATTACTACCGCTTCGTGATGTCATTATCTTCCCACACATGGTCGTGCCTTTATTTGTTGGTCGAGAAAAGTCGATTGCAGCACTTGAAGAGGCCGTAGCGAACGACAATGAGTTATTTTTAGTTACTCAAAAGGACGCTAGCATTTTAAATCCAGAAAGGGGTGACGTATACGACATAGGAACTGTAGTAAACGTTATTCAGATGCTGAGACTTCCAGATAACACAGTAAAAGTGTTGATCGAAGGTAAGTATAGAGCTCGTATTGATGAATTTAAAGGCTCAAGTGAAGGTTACTGGGCCACAGTAACAGAATGCGAAGCAGAAGATGTCGATGAGATTCAATTAGAAGCGGTAATGAGAACTCTGAAAGGCGTCTTTGAGCAATATGTGAAGCTTAATAAGAGAATCCCTCCTGAACTCTTGATGAGCATCCAATCAATCACAGATCCATCTCGTTTAGCAGATATTGTTGTTGCCCACCTAACTCTTAAAATTGAAGAGAAGCAAGAAATTCTGGAAGCGGTTAGTGTAGAGAATAGACTCTACAAGCTTCTTGAAAAGATGCAAGGTGAGATTGAAATCATCAATGTTGAAAAAAGAATCAAGTCATCTGTAAAAGAGCAGATGGAGAAGTCGCAAAAAGAGTACTACCTGAACGAGCAAATGAACGCTATTCAGAAAGAGCTTGGAAAAGACAAATCAGAGTCTGAAGAGCTTGAAGAGAAGCTTGCGACAAAGAATATGCCACAAGACGCAAAAGAACGTGTGGAGAAAGAACTTAAGAAACTTAAGGGAATGTCTCCAATGTCTGCGGAAAGTGCAGTTGTTAGAAACTACATCGATTGGATGCTAAGCCTTCCATGGAATGAATACTCTATTGATGACAATTCTGTAGAGCACGCAAGACAAGTTCTTGATGATGAGCACTACGGACTTAAAGATGTAAAAGAAAGAATTGTTGAATATCTCGCTGTTAAGTCTCTAGTTGGAGATAAGGGAAGGGGAACAATTCTTTGTCTTGCAGGCCCTCCTGGTGTTGGTAAAACATCAATTGGCCAGTCTCTTGCTCACGCACTAAATCGTGAATTCGTAAGAATCTCTCTTGGTGGTGTAAAAGATGAGTCTGAGATTCGTGGACACAGAAGAACTTATGTTGGCGCTATGCCAGGTAAGATTGTTCAAGCTCTTAAGAAAGCTGGTAAAAGTAATCCACTTATTCTTCTCGATGAGATCGATAAGATGGGGGCCGATCATAGAGGTGATCCATCATCAGCGATGCTAGAAGTTCTAGATCCTGAGCAAAATAAAACATTCATGGATCATTATATTGAAGCAGAGTATGACCTATCCAAAGTAATGTTTGTAATGACTGCTAATGATATCTCTCGTATTCCAGGTCCACTGAAAGACAGAATGGAAATCCTTCAACTTCCAGGGTATACCCCAGATGAGAAGCTTCAGATTGCTAAGAACTATCTCGTTAAGAAATCGGTTAAGTTCAATGGATTGGAAGATTTCGAACTCAACATCAATGACAAAGTATTGATGGATGTTGTTAAGGGATACACTAGAGAAGCAGGTGTTCGCGAACTCGAAAGAAGAATCAATACTATTGCTCGTAAGACTGCGACAAAGGTTGTTGAAGATCAAATCGAGGCCGGAAGAAAATTTAATATTACTCAGAAGAAGCTTCCAGACCTGCTCGGTCCAAGAAGATTTGATTCAAATGATATTGAAACTGAACCACAAGTTGGACTTGTTAATGGACTTGCATGGACTGCGGTTGGTGGTGAAGTCTTAAATATTGAAGTTGTCACGATGCCTGGTCACGGAAAGATCGAAATTACTGGTAAGCTAGGTGAGGTGATGATGGAGTCTGCTAAGGCCGCTCTAAGTTATGTTCGCTCAATCAGCGATCGCCTTGGAATTGAGCCAGAGTGGTATGACAAGCACGATATCCATATCCACGTACCAGATGGAGCAACTCCAAAAGATGGTCCATCTGCTGGTATTACAATGGTTACTGCAATTACTTCAGCTGTTACTGGTATTAAAGTATGGCAAGATGTTGCGATGACTGGTGAGGTTACTGTTAGAGGACGTGTTCTTCCTATCGGTGGACTAAAAGAGAAAATGCTTGCTGCAAAACAGGCCGGCATTAAGACTATTTTAATTCCTAAGAGAAATGAAAAAGATCTACCAGAGATTGGTGATGAGATTAAGTCTGGACTTGATATTCGCCCATGTTTTCACGTGGAAGAGGTATTGAAGGTTGCTCTTGAACTTGAGAAGCCAGAAACATTTATGAAAATTGTTGGGCTCAAAGTTCTTGATAACGACAATGATCTCGATGTTGCCAATTAATAGTTAGCTTAAAGATACTCTTTAAAAACTAAGGCCTCCCAATGGGAGGCCTTAGTTTTATAGATCTAGTGTTAATTCAATTGGGAAGTGGTCGCTAATGGCATTGGCCTCATCTTCGTAAAGATCTAACTCTTCCATTAAGTTGTAGACTCCTGTTTTTGACGCCACAACTTTCTTTGTGATTTTGCCAGCAGTGATAAAGCGATCGTACGCACAGTGAGTGTTTAGCTCAGTTGTTGAGTCAGCGCCTCTCTTAATGTGCCATGAAAAAGTAGGATCTTTAAAAAGGATCAAGTTCTCTTCTTCATACTCATCTAAATAGCGGCAGTCTGCATTTAGATCGCCCATAATGACAACGTTCTTATTATTCCAACGGTACTGAATATCACGGTACACGTTAAATAGTTCATCCATTTCATTCACAACAAAGCTTGGGGCAATATGAACTCCAATAGTTGTAAATTTTGTCTTTGTTGCTCTGTCTTTAAACTGAGCAATAAATGGTTCTCTTGAAAAACTATCGTAGATCGGTTCTTCACCATCTTCGTAGGTGTAGTAGTCTTCAAGACTCACTTTGCTTGGATTGAATAGGTAAGCGTATTGCTCCTTATACGTAGAGCGTCCAAGGGGTTGTGAGATAATGATTGAGTAACGCTTTCCTGTGTATGTTTCTAACGCTTCTTTAAGAGCAAAGATTGCCATTTGATCTTTGTTTCTCAGTTCTTGCAAAAAGGCGATATCGTAGCGCGCAAGTACGCGGGCAAGACGGCGCATAACATAAGGGTTTGATGCCTTAGTCGTTCCAAAGTTTTTAACATTGAATGAACCAATTTTTAGCTCACCTGCCTGAGCAAAATTAGCAAGGCCCAGTAGGAATAAGGCCACTATGTATATCAAAAATGAATTGCTTTTATTCAAAATTTATATCCTTCGCGTTGTCCGCATTAAATTTACCTTGCATATACTTGATATGTCACCTTCAAATTTTCGAGGTAAGAAATTGTTGGAAAGTTGATCGCTTTGGTTTAATATCCAAGTCATGGAAGCGTTTTGGAAAGATAAGTCATTGAAAGAATTGAGTTTTGAACAGTGGGAGTCCCTGTGTGATGGGTGTGCTTTATGCTGTCTTCACAAGCTAGAAGATGAAGATACCGGTGAGATTTATTATACTCAGGTCTCTTGTAAGCTTTTGGATACTGGCACCTGCCAATGTACCGATTATGGCAATAGAACATCGCAGATTCCTAGTTGTATGCAGCTTTCACCAGATGAGTCTGTGATGAAGATGCTTCCTAAGACATGTGCCTACCGTTTACTTTTTGAGGGAAAAGATCTGCCTGAGTGGCATCACCTTGTATGTGGTGATAAGAATCGCGTCCATGATGAGGGGATTAGTTGCAGAGGAAAGGCCATTGAAGAAGATCTCATTGATATGGATGAGATTGAAGACTATGTCATTTATTTACTCAACTAGTGCCTTGTAGTTTCTTCCATTTACTAGAAATTACACTAAATATCTTCTAATATACTGATGAATTTACCCATAAACCCATAACACAAAATCAATTTTAGGAGGACCTATGTCTTACAAGATTTTAGCGATCAATCCTGGTTCTACTTCTACAAAAATTTCAATTTTTGAAGATGAGAAAGAAGCAGCAACTGTAAAGCTCAACCACGGGACTGAAGCTCTTGCAAAGTATGAAAAAATCTTTGATCAAAAAGAGTATCGTGCAGAGCTAATTGCTAAAGCACTAGAAGAAAACAACTATAAGCTTGAAGACCTATCAGCAATTGTTGGACGTGGTGGACTTCTAAAGCCAATTGAAAGTGGTACTTTTGAAGTTAATAGCAAAATGGTTGAAGAGCTAAAGGCAACTCCTAAAGAGCATGCATCAAATCTGGGTGCTGTAATTGCAAAAGAGCTCGCTGATAAAGCTGGAATTAAGGCGTACATTGTTGACCCTGTTGTTGTTGATGAGATGCAGCCAGTTGCTCGTTATACTGGATCAAAATTTATGCAAAGACTTTCTATCTTTCATGCTCTTAACCAAAAGTCATGTGCTAGAAAAGTTGCAGGTAAGCTTGGGAAAAAATATGAAGAATGCAACGTGATCGTAGCTCACCTTGGTGGTGGAATTAGTGTCGGTGCTCATCGAAAAGGAAAAGTTGTTGATGTAAACAATGCACTAGATGGTGAAGGTCCGTTCTCACCGGAGAGAACAGGAACTCTTCCTGCTGGTCAATGGATGCAAATTGTTCAAAGTGGTGACTTTGATACTGCGGAACTTAAAAAAATGATCAAAGGTAAGGGCGGTTTCATGAGTTACTTCGGAACTTCTGACGCAATGGAAATTGAGAAGAAAGCGATGGCCGGAGATGAGAAGTGCATGGAAGTTCAAAATGCATTGAGCTACCAAGTGGCTAAAGAAATTGGATCATGTGCTGCTGTTCTTGCTGGCGAAGTTGATTCTGTCATCATTACTGGTGGTCTTGCTTTTAACCCAATGATCATCGAAGAAATTTCAAGACTTACTAAATTTATTGCTCCAATCGAAGTTATTCCTGGGGAAAATGAAATGGAAGCGCTTGCTTTTGGTGGTTTACGCGTTCTTAAAGGTGAAGAATCAGCTAAGCAATACGTTTAGGTTCCAATACACTTTTGGATATGCAGTGAGTTAATATACAAGGGCCTCCCATTGGGAGGCCCTTGTTGTTTGTAAAGCAATATCGTTGATGAACTAACACCACCTTTTCCCCCCTTTTCACATAGGGGTATTATAAGAGTAGATATACAGGGGTGAATAGGGGACATGCTGTTTTGATGAAATAGGGAAACAAATGTTTAAAACGATCTTTTCAGAGCTGCAGCTGTTATTGAGCAATCATTCTTGCCAGTATTCTTTGTACAATAAGTTGCCTTTAATTATTACTTCTTCATTTGAATGCCCAAATGAAGTGTCTGTCGATTTATATAAAGACGGGAACCGTTTCAGTAGTCCACGTGTAGAGCATCGCTCAAGGATTAGTTATATTATTTCCCAGTCATCAGATTCTATCTGTTTCACTTATTGTAATCAGGATCGGCCAAATCAGAGAGATCTCAACCATATGATGCAAATAGTATCAACTCTGAGAGGAGTTAATACTTTCATCGATGAAGTAAAAATTAGTTCGTTAAAAACTAGTGTGCTGGATGAGCAGTTTTCATTTCTTATCTTAGATAAATGTAAAAAAATTATGTACACCAACTGTCGATTTGCTCGAAGGATTGAGTTTAAAGCTGAAGAATTAGTTGGAATTTATTTTGATCAGTTTATCGATGATGAAGATCATTTTCGCTTTATAACTGCCTTTAACGATGCCTTTGCTGGAAAGCGATCTGAGTTGATGCTTAGAATGGCCGATAGAACAAAGATCGCTCACAATGTCTATTTTGAAATTCATCCATATTATCATTTTAAGTGTGTTGATGGCGTTATAATTGTTGCGCGAGAAGTTGGAATGTTTCAAAAGTTAGGCGTGATTCTAGAAGATTCGGGACTTTCTCCAACTGAATTAAAAATTGCAAAGTTGGTACAGTCTGAAAAGTCTGTTAAAGAGATTGCTCAGCAGGAATTTATTGCCATCGATACCGTAAAATGGCACTGTAAACAAATTAGAAAGAAGCTTGGGATAACCAATAGCGGAAAGACTTTGCGAGCTTTTCTTAAAAATATTAATTAAACCCCCATAATTCCCCCCTCCCATTTAATGAGTCATTACCGAAAATGCACGGTGTGCTTACTATTAATTGGAGATGTGTATGAACTTTAGAAATAAGCTTATCTTATTTATTGTCCCTCCTGTTATCCTCATGATGAGTGGTATCAGCTTCTATTTATATTACAAATCATCAAATGCTCTTTTGAGCACTAAGAAAGATGAGATGCAAAAGCAAGTTGAAATGGCGCGCTCTGAAGTTGAGCGTTGGGTAACTGAGCGCCAAGACGAACTTCTTCTCGTTTCTAAAGTAAAGGCAATAAGAGATGCTGCCTCTGGGGATGAAAATCATGAGGCCCAAGTCCAGCTTTCGAATCTTCATGATATTAGCAAGGTGTACGACTCTATACTTGTGCTAGATATGAAAGGATCCATATTGATCAATTCGGTTAAGGGAAGATCAATTGGTATGAAACTCGGAATGAAAAAAGGATTTAAAAGTCCGATATTCAATGCTCTTCAAGGGGAAATTGGAATTGGGGATGTTCAGAAGTCGCCAGCGACGGGAGCTCCTGTATGCTTTGTTGCTGTGCCAATTCTTCGTGATGATAAAGTTATTGGTGTTTTAGGAGGAACGATTAATCTCAATCAAGTGGTGAAGCTATTTATTGATGGTGTTAAGTTTGGAGAGAGTGGTTATCCATTTGTTGTTGATAAAACGGGGATGATGATTGCGCACCCAAATCATGCTCTCATTTTAAATGAAGACATTTCTACAAAAGACTGGGGGAAAAAGATTTTAGGATCAGTTAAGGGATCGGTTAATTACAAGTGGAATGGTGTTGATAAGCTATTAATCTTTGAGCAGTCGAAAACGCTAGGATGGACATTCTCCGCATCAGGAACTGTTGAAGAGTTCTATGAGGAGGTCGCTGCACTTAAGTATGTCGCTTTAATCATTACTGTAGTTTCATGCCTAATTATTGTTGCAGTACTTTTCATTATTACGAGTTCAATTTTTAAAACAATCAAGGACGTTTCAAATTCAATCACACACGGATCTCAAGAGATCTTAATGGCATCCAATGTCCTATCCGATTCAAGTCAAACATTGTCCAGTTCAACAAACCAGCAGGCATCTTCTGTTGAGGAGACATCATCTGCACTTGAAGAGATTACAAACATGACTGGAAGCAATCTTTCAAATGCAAAGAAACTGGCCATGCTCGCAAAGGAGATGAGCAATGGCACAAGTGCCGCCTTTGAGCATGTTGAGGACCTTGAAGGCGCTATGAAATTGCTTCAAGAGAGTAATTCTGAGGTTAAGGAGCTTGTGACTATTATCAAAAAGATTAGTGATAAAACTGAGATCATTGGTGAAATTGTATTTCAGACAAAGCTCCTTTCTTTCAATGCATCCGTTGAGGCGGAAAGGGCAGGTGAGCATGGTCGAGGATTTGCTGTTGTTGCTCAAGAAGTGGGAAACCTTGCTCAAATGAGTGGAAAGGCCGCTCAAGAAATTAGTGAGATCCTTGAGGAGAGTATTCAACGCGCCACAGATACCACTGCTAAAAATGAGAACAATGTAGTTGAAGGTGTAAAGTTTGTATCGAACATTAAAAAAGTTATTACTGAAATCGATGAATCGTCTCATGCGGTTTCTGATCGTTCTTCCGAGATATCGACCTCCTCTGAAGAGCAGCATATCGGGCTCAAGCAAATTTCTGAAGCGGTGATTAGCTTTGATCAGTCGATTCAAGAAAATGCGACGGTATCAGAAGAGTCTGCTAGCGCAAGTGAAGAACTCAATCAGCAAGCGGTATCTCTTACCAGTGTCATTAAAAATTTACAGGTAATTGCCTTTGGGAAGAATTATTCCCAAGATGAAGAGAAGAAGCAGGTTCGGAGAAAGCAGGAGAAGGTGGAAGAGATCGAATCTCCAATAATCAGCCTCGTATCATCAGATGGTGAAGAAGGTTGGGCCTCTATCTAAGGTTCCAATACACTTTTGGATATGCAGTGAGTTAATATACAAGGGCCTCCTATTGGGAGGTCCTTTCTATTTCAATCCAAACTTCATCCCATTCTTTTTGAAAGTCTCTTTTCTAAAGAGTGGATTGTATCCCCAGTAAATGGCCGCTCGTTCAAAGCTGCTCATATTGGTTTTTGGATCCAAGAATCTTTTAAAAATTGAAGGTAGGGAGTTAAATTTTCTTCTCACTTCAAACACTGATTCTGTGAGTTCATCTGGTGTCATTCTTTTTGGTTTAAAAGCGGCATGGTTGAAGCGGTATTCTGGGTGAAGCCACCACTTTCCATCGTAGAGAAGTCTCCCTTCCTCTTCCATCTTCTTGTAGAGCGGGGTATTGGGGTAGGGAACTAAAATATTAAAAGCAGCAAATGTGAATTTGTGCTTCATTGCAAACTGGTAGGTTTTTTCAATATCTTCAGGGGTTTCCCAGTCGTGACCTAAAGTAAATGCTGCCCATGTTTGAAGACCGTAATCTCTTAAAAGTTGGATTTGTCTTTCATAGCCATCAAACTCTTGAGTTAGGTTTGATGCTTTTTTCATATCTTTAAGGTCTTGAGGATTAATTGATTCAAATCCCAAAACATTTCCAAGACAACCACTTTTTACCATAAGCTTCATAAGCTCCGGATCATCAAGCATATCCAAGCATCCCTGACTTACCCAACGTTTTTTTAGTGGGATCATCGCTTTGAAGAGCTCTTTTGCCTCAGTTTTGTTGGCAACAATATTGTCATCCACGAAGAAGATAAGCTTTCTTGCTTGTTCGTTAATTTCATCGAGTACTTCATCAATTGGTCTTGTGTAGTGACCTTTGTTGAAGAAAGCACTAATAGCGCAAAATTGGCAGCTGAAGTTACACCCTCGACCAAATTGCATCAAAGTAATCGGGAGGTATCCCTTTCCTTTAAAGAGGTCGCGTCTAGGTTTATATCCTCCGGCCTGGCCAACTCCACACTTTGAGTGGTATTCAGGTCTTGGTTTTCCAAATTCTCTCATATCTTCGATTACTTGGTGCCAAGCACATTCTGCATCGTGAAGGAAAATGCTATCTGCGTGTTGTTTCGCTTCTTCTGGAAGTAGGGTGGGGTGGAAACCTCCGAGCAGAACTGGAATTTTTCGTGCTCTAAACTCATCTGCAATTTCATAAGCGCGACGAGCAGTAAATGTTTCTACTGTGATGATAACGAGATCAAAATTTTCATCGTATGGAATTTCTTCCATTCTATCATCGGCCAGAGTTATTTCAATATCTGTAGGTGTTAGTCCTGCGATAACCCCAAGTTGGAGTGGTTCCATTCTTCCTTCATCCACATAAAGGGAGTGTTCCATTCTTCCAATGTTTGGCTTTACCAGTAAAAACTTCATTTATGATCCAATCTTTATTCGTTGTTTATTGATGATTTCTCTTCTGGTTACAAAGTTAGCGAGAAGAAAAATGACTATATTGAATGGACTTGAAAGAACTGAGCGATCAAGCATTCTTCGAAAAATATTAAAATAGCTATTAAATTTAATTCTAAGATCGAAGACGGTGTCTTCAAATTCTTTTTGAGTGAAATTTTTTGGAGAGAAAACCGGCATTCCGTAGGAGTAATTAGGATCGAGCCACCATGCTTTGTATAAAAGCTTTCCCTCTCTTTCAAAGTCTGAGTAAAGCTTAGTTGAAGGTGTCGGTAATAGCGGATTGAAGTGAGCAAGGAAAAGTTTGTTCTTTAACGAGAACTTGACCAGTTCTTTTGAGTTCACTGGATTGTCTCCATCGTTACCAACAATAAAAGTCCCATGGACCATTATCCCTTTCTTCTTTATTCTCTTGATTGCTTCTTCATATTCAACTTGTTTGTGTCCCCAGCCTTTGTTTAATGCCTTAAGATTTTCTTCCTGTAGACTTTCTAATCCAATCAGCAGAGCGAAACAGCCACTCTTTTTCATTAGTTTGAGTAGTTCTTCATCTTTTGCGATGTCGATACTGATTTGTCCCATCCACTTCTTTTTTAATGGGGTGATGGCCGTAAGAAGCTTGACAACAGACTTTCGGTCTGAAAAGAGATTGTCGTCTGCAAAGAAAATAGCAGGGCGGTAGAGGGTCTTGATTTCCTCTACTACATCAGAAACATCTCGAGCGATGAGTTTATTTTGATAAAAGGCATTGATGGAGCAGAAGCTACAGTTGTAACGACATCCTCGGGTGTATTGAACTAGATGTACTGGACCATACTTTTTACTGTCAAAAATAGTGCGGTCTGGAATAATTCCTTTAATTGAATACTCATCTGGAGCGCTATACCTTTTCTTTAAGTTTCCAGATTCAATATCTTTAATGACCTCAGGCCATACACCTTCGGCGTCTCCAATCAATAAAGAGTCACAGTGCTCTTCTACTTCATCGGGCAATAGGGTTGGATGAAAGCCTCCCATGATAACTTTAACACCGCGGTCCCTAAACTTCTTAGCGATGGCGTAGGCCCTTAGAGCAGTAAATGTTTCTACTGTAATGACAACTAGGTCTGTCTGATGATCAAAGGAAACAGTTTCTATCCGGTCATCATAGAGCTTCATTTGCCAATCTTTGGGAGATATTGCTTTTAGAATCGCAAATACTATGGGCTCAAGAGCATCCTTTGCCTTGTAATTTCCGATGTTTGGCCGAATAAGCGTCAGATGCATAGTAGTCCCATCGTTGTTGGTAGTAGTTGTCACCATTAAATTAAACACGATGCAAAACTCACTGTAAATATCGTTTACTTTAAGGGTATAATTTTGTGTCCATAACTGTTTCCAATTAGAGGGGGTCTTAGTGGGTGGTAAGCTCTATAGCGAGATTTTAGAAATTGACCGAGTTGACGAGAGCTTGTGTCGTGATTTTTTCAGTATTTATGAAACCTATTTTGAGAATGTTTCTTTCCCTGTTTTTGTAGATCATATCGGACACAAGGATAAAGTAATTGTCTTGAGAGATAAGGAAGAGAAATTAGTTCGAGGCTTCTCTACGTTTAAAGTACTCGATCAGCTTATTGATGGTAAAAAGATTTATGGAATCTTCTCTGGAGATACCATTATTCATAAGGATTACTGGGGGGAGCAAGAACTGGTTAGAAGCTTTTGCTATCTATCCGGTCAAGTTGCATCACAAATGGAAGTGGGAGAGAAGCTTTACTGGCTACTTATCTCGAAAGGCTATAAGACATACCGCTATCTTCCTGTTTTCACCGAAAACTATTACCCATCATATAAATCACCATGGCCAGAGTATGAAAAGAAAGTGATGCTTTCCTTTTATAAGGAGCTATATCCTGATGAGTTTGATTCAAACACTGGTCTTCTGACTTTTAAAAATAAAATTGGAAATCTTCGACCTGGTGTCGGTGATGCTGATGATATCCGTGTTCAAGATCCAGATATTGCTTTCTTTGTAAACGCAAATCCCGATCATATGACTGGAACTGAGCTGTGCTGTCTTGCAGAGCTTTCAGAGCTAAATATGAAATCAGTTGCGAAGATCTTTTTTATGAGAGGGGAGAGAGGTAAGTAATGCATATCACCTTTATCATGCCGTCGGTTGGACGAAAGGCCAACTCAAAAAAATATATCAGAAGTTGGATGATGGAACCTCTTGGGTTGGGAGTTCTATCATCTCTGACTCCTAGGGAATATGAGCGCTCGTTCTTTGATGATCGCTTTGAAAAGATTGATTTTGAAATCAAAACCGATGTGGTTTGCTTGAGCTGTGAAACTTATACTGCCCGTCGTGCCTATGAGATCGCATATCGCTTTCGCAATAGGGGGATTCCTGTAATTCTTGGTGGATTCCACCCAACCCTTGTTCCTGATGAGGCAGAACAATATGCTGATGCAATCGTTGTTGGTGAAGCCGAAGATATTTGGAAGAATGTTCTTGAAGATCTTAAATCAGGTAACTTGAAAAAGAGATATAAAGCGAATGGTCGACCTAGTTTAAAAGGAGTCTTTCCTGATCGAGAACTCTATAGAGGAAAGGATTATTTGCCATTGCGCCTAGTGGAGACTGGGCGTGGATGTATGCACAATTGTGAGTTTTGTACCATTCACCCATTTTACAATCAGAGTTACATTCATAGGCCAATTGAAGATGTGGTCGGTGAAATCGCAAAACTTAGAAAAGAGGGAAGTAAGCACTTTTTCTTTGTGGATGATAATATTGTTAGTGATCCAGAGCATGCAAAGGAGCTTTTCCGCCGTTTAATCCCACTAAAAATCCGATGGTTTTCTCAGGGAACTATCAATATTGCAAAAGACGACGAGTTGATGAGACTGATGAGAGATAGCGGTTGTATGGGGGTTTTAATTGGCTTTGAATCCCTAGATGACAACACTCTTAAAAAGCTAAATAAAGAATTTAACTTTTCCATTGATCGAGAAGAGGCCATCAGCAAGATCCATTCGTACGATCTTAAAATCTACGCTACCTTTGTTTTTGGAAATGACGAAGATAAGAAAGAGGTTTTTGAGCACACATATGAGTTCGCTAAAAAACATAAATTCTTTGTTACTGCCTACAATCATATCGTTCCATTTCCTGGATCTGCTCTTTTTGAGAGACTAAATAGTGAAGGGAGGATTTTTGACGATCAGTATTGGCTTAATCATGACTATACCTTTGGGAAAGTTTGCTATCAGCCTAAGAATTTTAGCGCTGATGAGCTAACTGAGCTCTGTTACTACAATCGTAAAAGAATTTACTCCATTCGAAATCTGTTGGGGCGTTTCTTTGTTAAACGAAATTTTACCGATATTTTTACCCCTTTGATTCTGCTGTTTTCAAGCATTCTTGCTAAAATTGATGTTGGAAAGAGACAGGGATTACCAATGGGGTTTGGTGAACCATTTAGGAATGATTAAATGAAGATCTTAATGTTAATGCCTGATGCCAAGATTCATAGATTGGATCTTGGTTTTCATAAGATGAGCTTCCGTGAAGCTCCACTAACATTGACGACACTTGCTGCTCTTGTTCCTGAGGAGTTAAATGCTGAAATTCGTCTCGTAGATGAAAGTGTTGACCCTCAAGATTGGAATAAGTTTTTAGATTTTGACCTCGTTTGTATTAGTGCCATGACAGGAACTTCCGTTGGGGCGTTTAGAATTGCAGACTTCTTTAGAGCGAAGGGATTGACTGTAGTTATCGGAGGAGTTCACGTCACAATGATGCCTGATCAGGCGAGACCCCATGCAGATGCCATAATGATCGGATACGGAGAACGAATTTGGCCAGAGTTGTTGCTTGATTTTTCAAAAGGTGAGTTGAAAAAGGAATATGTTGAAAATGGTCTTACGGAAGAATTAATGAAAGACCTTCCTATTCCTCGACGTGATCTTCAGAAGAAGTTTGGATATGCGATGCCAAACACTGTGATGGCCACCAGAGGTTGCGGTCACTTCTGTGACTTCTGTTCAGTGCCTGTTATTTGTAAGGGGTATCACAAGCGTCCGATTGAAGATATTGTTCGCGAAGTCTCCCTTTTAAAGGGAAGGCGCTTTTCTTTTAACGATGTCAATTTACTCGATGATATTGAGTGGTCAAAGAATCTACTAAAATCTCTAATACCATTAAAGAGGATTTGGGGCGGTCTTGCGACATTCGAGATTTATAAAAATAGAGAAATGATGAAACTACTACGAGATTCTGGTTGCCGCTATCTACTTGTGGGGATTGAATCTGTTTCTCAAGCTGCACTTACCAAGATTGCAAAAGGTTTTAATCAGGTTGAGAACTATCGCGAGGGGATGAAGGTATTCCACGATCATGGAATCTTGATTCAAGGTTGTTTCGTGTTTGGTCTTGATCATGATACTCCAGATGTTTTTAAAGAGACTGTGGATTGGGTTAATGACCTAAAAATCGATATTCCTCGCTACGCGATTTATACTCCTTATCCTGGCACTCGTGTTTTTGACCGATTGGAAAAGGAAAATAGAATTTTGACTAAGAATTTTGAACTCTACGATACTCAGCACGTTGTAATTAGACCAAAAGGGATGACTCCTGATGAGCTCTATCGTGGATTCAAGTGGGCCTATAAAGAGACATTTAAGATGAGTTCTATTGTTAGGAGAACTGCACGAGCTACGAGGGATTTTCCTATCGCTTTTGTTGGCAACCTTGCCTATCGAATTTATATAAAGAGGCTCTACAGTGAAAATATATATGATACCCCAGAGTTCTATTCTGGATTGGTTCAGGAGGGCAATTGCCTGTAGCGAAGTTTTTCAACTCCATGTACAAGTTCTCTCAAAAAGGTAAGTATGAAGACTTTGTTAGAAAGCTTGAGGCCGCAAAACCTACTCAAGAGGCATATCTTTTCGAGCTATTAAATAAGAATAAGAATACTGTATTTGGAAAGAAGTATAACTTTGAAAAAATTCGTTCTATTCAGCAGTTTCGCAATCTTGTTCCGATCTCTATTTATGAGGACTATGCTCCTTATATCAATATGATTGCAAATGGAAAGCAGGGGGTCTTGACCAAAGATCCTGTGATTATGTTTGAACGTACTTCTGGATCATCTAATGTTTCAAAGTTGATCCCTTACACAAAAGGGTTATTTGATGATTTTCATAGGGCAACCTCAACCTGGATCTACGATCTTTACCACCGCTATTCTAACTTAAAAAATGGTAAGGCTTACTGGTCGATTTCTCCGAAATTTGTGTCACAAGAAATGACTTTGGGAGGAATTCCTATTGGGATGGAAGATGATGCGGACTACTTTTCTGGGATAGAAAGGGTATTTTTGAAGCACATGCTTATTATTCCAAATAAATTCTCACACACTGACTTGCATGATTTTCAACTGAAGACTGCCGTTTCTCTTGTAGAGAATATTAAGCTCTCAATGATCTCAGTTTGGAGTCCAACATTTCTCCTAGAAATCTTAAATTTCATTGAGGCCAATGTGGATGAGATTAAGGAGTTCATTTCAAAATCGGCCAGTGACCGCTTGGATGCAGCAATTGATATTGATGGTGTTCATTATCGCGAGCTATGGCCATCGCTTGAGCTTGTTAGTTGTTGGACTGATGCTGCTAGCTCTAGCTTTATTTCAGAGATTACTAAGAGACTTCCCGGAGTTCATATTCAAGGGAAAGGGCTTCTTCTTACTGAAGGTGTGATAACAATTCCATTTCAAGGGATGAAAGCTCCAGTTCTTGCAATTGGATCCCATTATTTTGAATTTATGGGGGACGATGGAAAGATTTACGACTTTGATCGACTTGTAATTAATGCTCGGTATACTCCTATCATTACAACTAATGGGGGACTTTATCGCTATAACACCAACGATCTTGTTGAGGTCTGTGGATTTTACAAGAATGTACCTCTTCTTCGATTTGTGGGAAGAAAGAACTCGGTGGATCTCTGCGGTGAGAAGTTAGATGAAGATAGAGTTTCAGATGCTCTACATGAGATCAATGAATACTTTGAGCTTTCTCCACAATTCCAAATGGTGGCCCCTGTAATTGAAGGGAAGAAGAGATACTACGTTCTTTTTATTGAGCAAAAAGATAGGCTACTCGATTTAGAAAAAATAGCTGACTACCTGGAAACACTTTTTCAGAAATCTCACCATTACAATATGTGTCGATTACTAGATCAATTGCAGAAAGTGGAAGTATTTGCCGTAAAAGAGGGCGTTCGAGTGTTCAAAGAGCGCGCTATTAAAGATGGAATTAAGGGATATGGCGATATAAAGCCTTGTTATCTCTCTTCTCACTCTGACTGGAAACAAGAATTTGGGATTAACTAGGGTAGTCACTACATTATAGCGGGCAGAGCTTAATTTTTTATTTTATTAAAGGTACAATATTTAAGGTTTATTCACAAAGGATGGAGATTATGAAACGAACTTTATTATTTGCTCTCTCTTTATCTCTTTTTGTATCGAATGGTTTCGCAAAAAGCGTTTCTATTAAAGATTACAATTGGATTAAAAAAGACGACATGAAGTCTTTAATTAAGAAGGCACAGGCCCGCAAGTTTAAGAGAAAGATTGCAAATATCGATGATGAATCTGAGATGTCACCTCTCTTAAAAAAGTATCGCGACCGGATGGTAGAGGCAAAAGTTCCTGCAGATATCGACGCGATCTTATCGGATTATCAAAGTACCGAAAAGTTTGATCAGTTTCCATATGATCTAAAGTTCTACGCTGCAATGCTTGCTCCATACCAAACAATGAGAGGCCTAGTTTATAGACTAGCTCCTGTTGCTGAAAAGCAAAGAATTACGCACAGTGCTCTTCTAACATCTGTCCTTAACCTTGTGAGCAATGTTCGTGTATTTACTCCGCAAAAGAATGCAGAGGCATTGATGGAGTATCTTGTTCAGCCTTACAAGACTGCAAATGGAAAAGTTGTTTCACAATTTAAGACTTTTGCTGAATTCCAAGACTACCTAACGAATGTTGTATATCAGTCTGTTCTTGAGGCATCTGTTCGCTTAAAAACTCTTGGAGAGATTAATGGTCGTGTAGTTTGGGATAATAAAATTGGAACTGGACCGGATTCTTATAAAGATAATTGGAAGCGATATAGATACTTTTATGAAGTTGATAGAAACATGTCTCTTCTTTCACTTAATTTAGGGATGAGCTACCTTAAATCATTATCTTCTTACGATGTTGAAAATGTTCTTGATCTCGTTAAGGAGCAAGGAAAGCTTTATGGTGTTGATGGATTCCTATGGGGACAAGAAGATGGCGTTTCAGCTTATGATAGAACAAAACTTCTTTATTCAAAGTTTGGATTCAAAAACTGTAAGGCAGATGCTCGCTTCAAGAAGGAGTATAAAAAACTATTTACTCTTCGCAAAAATGGTAAAGATGATATGCACATCGCATTCCTTCATCTAAATGAGTCTGTAAGACTACTAAGAATTGTTTGGGAAGACTTAAGAGGGCGTAGCGAAGATGAGAAGGCAATTATTAATCCTTCAAAAGTTCTTCCATGGGAAAAAGATGTTGATAGAAATCTAGATATTCTAGAGTCTGCGATGGAAGGCCCAATCATGGCAAGAAGCCGAGTTACTGGAGAAACAGCTACTGTTGATATCCCAACAATGTACTCTAATCCTCCAGCAGATATGAAGGTATTTCTTCCATATTGTTTTAATCTTGATAGTAAAACAATGAAGACTGCAGAAGGGATCAAATACCGTAACTTTCACTATGGTGAAGCTAAGAAATGGAGAGTTAACAAATTCAAAATGTATTACCCTGACTTGAAAACTGATGATGATGTATTCAGAGCAGCTCGTGTTTTCAATCAGCTTGGTGGAAAATGGGTTCAGTTAATGCCATTTGGTGGAAACGAGAATTAATTAAAAATTGATCTATAGAAAGGGGGCTAAGGCCCCCTTTTACTATATGAACGAAAATAAATCTTCCTTTACCAACATACTCAATCAATGTCACAAACTCGGAGTCACATACCCTAAATCGACTCTACTCATTTCATTACTTATTTTTATATCCTTTTGTCTTGTACTTCCTAGTTTGCGCTCAACCATTTCATTACATGAAATCGTCGATCCATCTCTTCCTGGAGCGAAGCGCTTAGAAATGATGAAAGATCATTTTGAGCACGGAAACTCACTATTTGTTATTTTTTCTAGAGAGGGGGGAGTTCATAAGGAAGATATTACAAAAGTAAGAGCATGGACTCGAGAGATTGAGCAAACAGAAAATGAAATTTTGCAGGTTAATTCCCCTTTTTCAATCCGTATTGGTAAGAGAGAAGGGAATCACCAGCTTTGGTTTTATCGACTAGTTGGCAATGATAATCCAATTGAGCTGACAAAATTAAAAGACACACCTTGGGAAAAGCTAGTTACGAGTAAGTCATTTGATGACATTGGAGTGGAAATTATCTTAAGGGATACCCCCGGTGGAAGTAAGCTTGGGAGATTCGACCCGGCGCCTGTTACTCGGATTGTAGATCAACTTGGTACTCAATTTCCATCTGAAAAAGGACTTCAATTTCATGTGGTTGGTAGTGCATCTTTTTCGGAGCAAGTCTTAAAAGGAATCAGACTCAATAGTCGTCTTAACCTCATTACAATTGTTGCGATCATTCTATTTATTAAACTGTTTTACGGTAGTTTTAGAGGTGGACTACTTTTAACCTTGAACTTAGTTTTTTCAGGGATTTGCGCCTTTGGCGTAATGGCACTATTTGATATCCCAATTGATATCTTAAATAGTGGCATCTTTATGATGCTCTCAGTTGCGGGACTAGAAGATTTCATCTTTCTTTCTAATTTGAGGCAAAGTGTCTCTGACGAAAACTGGGACGAACCGTTTAAAGAGATCTTGGTTCCAAGTTTTTTTACTTCACTCACAACAATCATTGGGTTTGGCTCGCTGTACTTTTCTGACATACTCATTATTCAAAAGTTTGGCCTTGTCGCGGCTTTTGGAGCAATGGTCGAGTGGGTCGCCATGTTTGTATTTACACCAGCTCTTCTCAAAGTCGCTCCGGGGTTGAGAAGTTGGACCAATCGCCCACTTCGAGAGTACTCATTTCTAAAGAAAATTAGTCAACGTTCCATTAACAAGGTTTTTGCAAAGGGCCTACTCATTGTCTTTTTGATGATTCCTTTTGCTCTTTATCATTTAAATACTGTAGATTCTCCTCTTAATCTTTTACCACATTCTAATCCATTTAATATGGCCACAGATCACCTTGAGACTTCTCGAAACTGGAAAGGGGAGTTGAGTATTGTTTTTCTTGATGAAGATAATAAGGCCATTAATCAACAGATTATTTCAGAGGTAAAGAAATCTCCTTATGTTGAAAAGGTTGATGATCCATATGCCCAAAAAGACTTTTGGACAATGGGCTTTGACCCTTTAACGAAGGATCTCATCGATCGGTCTCTCAAGCAGACTACAATGTATAAGAGAATTTTTTCCAATAAGACTAATGAAACTCGTTCCGTTGTTTATGTTAGAACTAGCTACACCGATTCCCTCTCTGCATTACTTGCGAAGATAAAAAAGCTATGTGGTGAAGGAAAATACTGTTATCCTGCAGGGGAATTAGTTTCTTATTCTGAATTCTCAGAGCATGTGCTGGGGGCGCTTTTTCGCTCTTTAGGTAGTAGCTTATTATTAGTAGGCAGTGTCATCCTCATTACCTGCTATCGATTTAATCGAATTAAGCAATCTCCATTCATCCTTATGGCCTGTTTCTGGGGCGTTGCATTTATGCTTGTAATCGTTTCTGGCCTTCAGATTCGGGTAAATTTCATGACATGTGTCTTTGCATCAGTGCTTGTTGGATTGACTGGTGATAATGGGATTCAATTCTTGTTTTCTGGGCGTAATAACATGGAGAGGGGAATTGTCCGTCATGCTCCAGCGTCGATCGTAATCGGAATTATTATGTCGATTACTTGTTTATTATTTCTTTCTGCTGCTTTCGTTCCTCCTCGAATTTTTGGAGTGCTTCTTGCTATCGGTATCTTATCATCATTAGTTGGGGATATTTGGCTAATGAAAAGTTTTTCGAAGGAATCATAATGGGGAAGAAGCTTCTTTCAAGTCCATATTCAATTGTTGAAAACTTGAAGTGGCCTTTCCTTCACGCTTTTCCATCAATGAAGAAAAACTATGATTTTAGTCCTGCTCCAATAAAGAAGACTTTCTTTGAGCGATCTGAAAATTCAATTCGTTTGGTTTTCTTTGGTGATCTCATGAATATGTATGGGGACATTGTTCCTGAATGTTGTAATGAGCTGAGAGAGCTATTTATTTCTAGTGATTTTACGATTGGTAATCTCGAGTGTCCGATAATGTCTGATGAGAAGAGAAAAGAAAGGCTTACAAGTTTTCGTTTTAAAACTTCAAAAGAGTATGTTCTTGAATTCTGTAATAAGTTTTCAATCTCTCCAGAGAAACTGTGTCTTACTATTAGTAATAATCATATTGGAGATTTTGGAGAGTCGGGGGTTATTAGAACTACTAATACTTTAAACTCCCTAGGAATAAAAGTTGCTGGATTAAAAAGAGATATCAATCCGGTAAGCATAAAAGATCATTCTATTGAGCTGGTTGCTGGAACTGAGTGGATGAATCACGAGTATGAGTCTTCAGAGTATTGTGTTTCTCGTTTGTCTGATATGAAGCATAATGAGCGGCACCACTCTTTTTCTGTTGTGCTGCCCCATTGGGGAAAAGAGTTTCGTCACTTCTCCAATATAGAGCAACGAAAACTTGCGGATAAGTGGATTCAATCTGGTGCAAAGCTTGTTGTGGGACATCATTCACATGTTCCCATGAATGGTGAACTATTAAGTAATGTTCCTTGTTTCTATGGGCTAGGGAACTTCGTGAGCATTCAATATACGTTTCCGACGAAGATTTCCCTTGTTCTTGAGGTTAATATTGATTTTGATAGAGAAGGGAGGCTCAATATCGCAGATTATAAGGTCCACCCATTTTACTTTCTTGATCGGCAGAAAGTTTTACCTCTTCATGAGCTTGATGGTAAACTATATAAGCGCTGTATGAAGCGAATTTCAAAGCTCTTTTGCATGGATACAACCGAATGATCTTTAGAACTGCAAAGCGTGAAGATGACGCAAACATTCTTAAATTTTTGAATTCTTCCCCTTCAGATGGGAAGGTTCAGGTTCATTTGAGAAGAGTGCGCTCCTTTTTTGATTCAATTCGAGTTTTTGGAGACCGCTCTGATGTCTTATTACTTGAAAATGAGAAAGAGTCTGAGATTCTCGGTGTTGGGATATATAGCGAAAAGTCGACTTTTATCAACAATGATCTTCACTCTACAGGTTATCTTTCAGAGCTACGATTATCTCCTAAAGTCAAAAAGAGAGGACATTTAGCGCGAGGGTATCGTGAGCTTAAAAATATAATGAATCGCGGAACCGCCTCTATTTCATATACCACTATTATGGGGGGGAATGATGAGGCCGAAAGCATCCTTACTTCGAGAAGAGCAGGGTTGCCTTTCTATAAGAGGATTGCTGATTATCGAACTATTTTTCTTGGGGCTAAGAAGTGTTTCTTTAAATCGCAGGGGCACGATGTGAGAATGGCCACGAGTGATGATGTTCCTGAACTTGTTGCCTTTTATCAGCAATACGGCAGGCAAAAAAACTTTTTCCCTTCTGTTACCGAGGAAGAACTTTTAAGTATCAATGGAGTATATCAGGGGATTTCTTATTCTGACTTTTTTATTGCTCTAGATGATGACAAAATTGTCGGTGCTGTTGCTTTGTGGGATCAATCTCAGTTTCGAAGCTGGTTTGTTGCTCATTACGATTTTAAAGTCGCACTGTTTCGCATTCTGTATAACGCTTATGCCTATTTTACAGGAGCACCATTTTTCCCCAAAAAACAGCGTGATGTTAGATATAAGACTCTTTCTCTTATTTGCGCAAAAGATAACGATCGTTCAATTTTTGAGTCGCTTTTTAACTTTATCTGGAAGAAAACAACACTACTTAAGGGGCTTGATCTTGTAATGCTAGGGGTTACCTCTAATGATTCTTTGGGAGAGCTATTAGAGTGTCCCCATCATGAATTTAAAAGCTCTGTATATACTGTTTCTTGGGATGAAAATGCCCTTCTAATTGATGATAGACCTATCTACATAGAACTAGGAACTCTTTAAAGGAATGCTATGACTTTATTAAATAACTTGCCATTAGAAATGCCTTGGGGGGGACGTGATGTTCCTCACGGACTTGTTGAGGTGAATCAGTTTTGTAACATTAATTGCTTTGGATGTTGCAAAGATAAGTCAAATTACAAAAAGTCACTTGAAGAGATTAAAAGCGAAATTGATCTTATCTCATCAAAGAGAAATTTGGGTGCCCTCTCTATCGCAGGAGGGGAGCCGATGGTGTATCCTCAACTTCCAGATGTTATTTCATACATTAAGTCTAAAGGTATTATTCCTTGGATGCTTTCAAATGGGACTTTGATCACTAAAGAAAGGGCCAAGGAACTTTATGATTCTGGGCTGAGACGAATCCTTCTTCACATTGATTCTGAACAAATTGGTCGCCCTGATGTGGGAGAAAAATTTGATGAGAAAACTCTGAATGAGCTCCGTAAAAAGTATGTGGATATTTGTTACGATGCTGGTCTTGAAGTTGGATTCACCACAATGGTTTATCGTGATAAGCTTGAGCATTTCAGCGATGTTGTCAACTTCGCCTATTCCAATCCAAAGGTTGTTGTTCTTCTTGTTATGGGTTACTGCCAAGAGTTAAACCTCAATGCATCTCTTGATGATAAATTTAAGGCAGCAGAGCGTGTCGTTTACTCAGAGCATGTATATGAATATCTTAAAAAAGAATTTTCAATTCTCCCTTCTTTCTACTTGGGGTCAAGTAAAGATAAGAAGGATCCGCGTTGGTTATTTTATATCGCTTTTTTGACTCATAAGTCTGATGATGACTATGATGTGATTTCCTTCTCTGGAAGGCCTAAGTTCTTTTTCAAGTTAATATTATTTCTGGGAAAATTAATTGATGGCCCACAAAGCTTTTTTAATTATGGAAACGAAAAGCAGTTTTTTGGAGTATTAAAGTTATATTCTCTCTTTAATCTATTTACCTTTAGATTTAATCGCTTTAAGGAAATTCGTAGCTTTTTGGAAAAAGCAAAGAGTAATGGGAACTTGAGAAAGGTGGTATACCTTTTTCAAAATCCTCCCAAGAAAGTTACGACTTTAGAGGAAACTGCATTTTGTGATCACTGCCCAGATATTACTGTGCGCAATGGAAAGCTTATTCCAACATGTGCTGCAGATATTTTTGAGCCAATTGAAGACAAGTGCTCTTAGCTTCTATGCTTTTTTAACTCATCAATAAATGTTTGTTCGCTTCTACTCAATATCCTTTCTTTCTTGTGAAGAAATGACATTGAGTAGTCCATAAGGTCAAATCCTTGATCTACCGCTGAGAGTTCCTCTGTTAAGAGGTATGAGGGAAGGAGGGCCATTCCTGATCCTCCTAATATAAACTCTCTTGCAAAAATCCAACTGGGAGCATCGAGTAGGATTGGAAGTTTGGTGCTGTTTCTCTTTTTGTACTTCTTTTTGAGGTCGAGTACTTCGGGCCAATCTCCTGCTACTACAAACTTTTTAGGACGTGTTCCCTTTCTTTTTACAATCTTAAAGGTTCCACTTTCTACCTCAATCGTTTTGAATTTATTTGATCGATCGTTTCGAAGGACAGTTAGACCAATATTTACGAGTCCCTTATCAATCCAATATTTAATCATTCCGTGCTCCGCCATTTTTATTTCTAAGGCAATGTTTGGATATTTCTTTTGAAATAGTTCTATAAAGTCAGGAAGAATTGAAGTGGCAACACTATAAGTTGTTGCCAAACGAATCTTTCCTGATAATTGTTCATTATGCTCGCCAAAAATAGCTTCTATTTTTTGATAAACTTCAAATATTTGTGGGACCGATTCAAAAAGCTTTTGTCCATCTTCTGTTAGATTGAAATTATTTTTTTTGTGCTCTAGTAGACTAACTTCGTAGTAATCTTCGACTTTTTTTATTGCTGAGCTAATTGCTGTTGGCGATATTGCATTTTTTTCGGAAGCTCTTAAAACAGATTGCTCCACTACGGCATCGTAAAAGTACTTTAAGAAATAGGGGTTTATCATCTCCGACTCCAAGAAATGAACTAAAAGTTTATATCTAATAAGATATTATTCACTTTTGTTTGGTTTGAAAAGTGTCTATAAGTATACATGTAATAACAATCATCAAGGAGTAATCGATGATTTTTAACACGCCATCCATTTTTTGCATTTCTGTTGTAGATCGTTTTAAGCAACTATTTTCTTCAAAGGACGAGGATTACGCCCATGAAGTAAAAGAGCTTTCTCCTTCAACTGAAAAGCACAATATTTATTCCGAAATAGAGCGTGATTTAAGAACTTACTAGTTCTTGGATTGCGATTCTCTTATTCTTTGTTCTACCTGGCCCAGGCGCCCCCGCCTGGGCCTTCTTTTACATGTCAAGCGGGGGCAGCCCAGCTTTAATCCTAGCTGCATTAACACAGTTAAACATCAATATTGAGATCGTCACTGGTCCAACTCCACCTGGAACTGGGGTTGCCGCACTTGCGACATCTTCAATTCCATTATAGTCAACATCGCCAACGAGATAACTTCCTTTTGGATGATTAGGATCGTCGATTCGATTGATGCCAACATCAATGACTGTCGCACCTTGCTTTAAAAAGTCGCGGGTTATAAATTTCGGTTTACCGATTGCTCCCACAACAATATCTGCATTTCGACATAGTGATCTCATCTCTTCTGTATGTGAGTGGCACAGAGTTACCGTTGAGTCCCATCCTTTGAGAGACATCATAATTGATAATGGTCTCCCTACTGTTGTTCCCCTACCAATGATTACGACATGCTTCCCTTTTGGATCAACTCCACTTCGCTTTAAGATTTGAAAAATTCCAAAAGGGGTAACAGGCATAAATGTTGGATTGTCTGAAGCTAGTCTTCCTAAATTGTAGGGGTGGAAGCAGTCCACATCCTTCGATGGGTGAATTAAATCAATAATTCTATTTTCATCGAGATGAGGAGGCAGCGGGAATTGGCATAAAATTCCATGGACAGAGTCATCAGAATTTAATTCTTTTACAATTGATTCTAATTTTTCTTGGGTTGTATCTTCAGGTAATTCGAAATCAACATTTCTAATGCCCAATTTTTTACAGGTCTTTTTCTTGTGCCCCACATAGATCTTAGAGGCGGGATCACTTCCTACAATTATTACTGCAAGTGTAGGTGTTGTTCCCATTTCAATGAGCTTATCAATTTCTGGTTTTAGCTCAGCTTGTATCTCTGTGCTAATTTCTTTTCCTGAGAGTCTCTTCACGCCAATCCTTTTATTTGCGACGACCGGTGGCCCTTGATTTCTTTTTAGCCTGCTTTGGAAGAATAAAGATATCTTCCACATCAATTGGATGAAAGTAGTCCGCTTCTTCAAGCAATAGGGCGGAAGTCGTTTCTTCAATTGCAGCGATTTCGACTCTAACCCCTTCTGCCTTGAGGTGGCGTACGAGTTCTACATAGTCGGAATCTCCAGACATTATGATAATGCTATCCACTTTACTTGCCAACTGTGATGCTTTGATTGACAGAGGAATATCTGCACTCTTATGGCATGGTTGAACTGATCCGTGATAGTTGGAGTGAAGCCGCTCTGCTAGTTTTGAAGAAATACTTTTTCCTTCTCTAAAGTAAATTAGCCGATTTAGACCCCTGTTGGCGACGAGCTTTGGAATTAAAGTGTCAAAGTTAAGCATTGCATTCTCTGAATTAACAATGTTGTGAATGCTACGCTCGATATTATTGCCGTCCACAAGGACAGCAACCGACTGGTTGATTTTAATTTCTATCATTTTTCCCTCTTTTTACATCGTTGCAAAATAATACAAAATCGATGCTACGTTGATTCTTCGAGCTGTGATGTCTTTGGAAGCAAAAGGGTTGTAGTGATATTTCAGAACATCCATGGTTCCAGGGAATTTCATCTCTTTTACCATGAATTTAAACGCTGACTTAGCGTATTTTGCTTTGCTCCCAGATAGTCCACCAAGCTCCATAATTAAAAACTTGTAAACTTCATAGGCCTGATCCACTTCATATGGATCAAGAATATTATTTCTGTTTTTGTCGAATCTAATAAGCATTGATTCAACATTTAAGATGGCACCGGCAAACAGAGTAATCCAGCGCTTGTTCATTATAGGAGAATCTGGTTCATCTTTAACAAATTTTTCGAGATAAACCACAAGGTTTTTTACCTCGCGATCAGATGCTCCCTTTAGGTAGCGATTAAAAGACTTCAGATATTTATTGTAACCGTAGTCTTCTAACCAAATTTTAAGGACATTATCATTAAAACATCCCATCAAGAAAGTTGGTTCTTCATCTCTTTCTTCATCTGTTCCAACGGTTTGATTAACACATGTCTTCTTAAGTCCCTCAAGGATATCATTACCCATTGTTACCGCAGAAGCAATCAGACCAAAATATTCGGTTCCCTCTTTTAGGCCAATTTTCATGTCCCCATTTGAAACAGTTTGGAATAGGTCCATAAGGTAGAGACAGTTATTGGCAAAAGACTCAATGTTTTCACTCCACAACTTGATTTCCTCTAGGAGTGGTTTGAAGTCCCAAAGGAATCGATTGAGTTCTTCCGCGTTTACCCCGCAGGTTTCTGGATTAGGATTGTTTCCAGGGCAGTATCCTGCAAGAAGCTTTTTAGTGGCAAAGCGGAAAAGACTCGCTTCATTTAGACCATATCTTGTTCTCACAATGTCGTGATTATAGTGGTGATTTCCATCTTCAGTTCTGTAGAGATAGAGATCCTCAACTAAAATACCAAACTCACGGTGGTAATAACTAATTGGTTTAAAAGTGATCTTTGACGAGTCACTTCTATTTAAAGATGCAAGCTGCTTTGCTTTAAGTTTTCTAGGGCTTTTTAGAATGATTTCATTATTGGTGTAGGCGACTTCATTGTAGTAGCTTCCTTCACTCAATTCATGCCCATAATTAAGAATCGTTCTTACGTCTTTAACAGTAAGCTTGCCACTAATTCCGTTAATGAACTTTGTAATCACAACATCAATTGTTTCTTCAAACTTTGAGATGTTGTACTCATTGTCTGTTGCTTTATCGGCAAATAGAACTAGTTCAGGCAGAGTCATCAACTCTACTTCTTCTTCATTTTGAAAAGTGAAAAGCTGAGACTTAATGTTGTTGATGGTATCAATAAAGAAGCTGTACATGTTTTTGTCTGAAGAAAAATGCTCTTTATCAAAATCTACAACATCAAAAAAGATTAGTCCTAGGTCCTTAACTTTACTGATTAGTACTTGAAGTTGTTCCACATTGAAGTCAGTTTTTGCCCCCCCTACAATTAGCCTTTTTAGAGGTGCTCCAAGTTTAATCAGGTCAAAGTCAAAGTCGATATCATCAACATCAGATAGTGCAGAAGCGATATCTGTAACAAGGTTTTGTAGATCAAATTCTGGAAGACCAACATTTCTAGTTTGGAAAAGCTTTAGCATTTCTTCCTGAGCGTCGAGTAAGATTGTTTCCGCTTCAGATCTTCTTTCTCTTGTTGAGCGATTTTCCTCATCAACGAGGTCATTGACCTTCGAACCACTTGCAATGGCCTCTAGTGCAAGTTTTGCGTAGAAAGCTAGACGATCCACATCTGCCACGTGAACGTTTTCGTTGCCTTTACTTACAGCGTGGTCTTTTAGTGCAAAGAAGGCATCAACGTACGATTTTGCCTTGTCGAGATCAAGGTCATCTTTATCGTCATAATCTGCTGCGTACTCAGCAATCTTGTAAACATCATCCTTAGTAAAGAGCAACTCTGATGGATTACGGTACTTGAAGATTGTTTGAAACTCAGAAATTAATCTTCTGTACTCTCTAAAGAGTTGAATCTCTCCACCAATTTGCTCTTTTTTAGTGTAGTTGGCATCAAAAACAATAAGGGCCAAGGTTGGTAGGTTGTGGAGTAGGCTGATAACTTCTCCAGAAGTTAGAACCGTTTGCTTTCCTCCAACTAACACTGTTTTAAGGGCCAGTAGGTCCTTAATATCTTCAACTTCAAAATTATTGGCAGCTGATTCTTCTTGGTTGTTTTCAACCATGTCTGCGATATCTTCAATTAGATCTTCTAGATCGAGAGACTGCTCTTCACCCATTGAAGAATTAATGATCATCGATACATTTTGTGAAAAGTTCTCAATCCCTTTTTTGAACTGCTCTCTTTTTTGCTTTAGCTGCTCGTTTGTATACTTTCCGTGTAGCCCATCTAGCTCATCGATTACTTTTTTGATGGTTACTGCACTGTGATTAGTAATAAGGAGAAGCTTTGAGATATTTGTGATATTTTCAGCAGAGATAAAGTCCGGTTTATCTTTCAAGATAAGCATATTGATTTTAAACAAAAGATCCAAACTGTTTAGAATTGAATCTCTTTCTTCTTTCATAAAGCGCGCAATAAATGTTGAGATTACGGAGCGATCAATTGCGCCAGAACCGTCGTGCTCAACTCCCTTTTGGAAGTCTCTGAAGTTTTGCTCAAGACACTTGATGGCCTCATCGATATTTCTCTCCATCATTTCAGAGAAAGCATCAGTATCAATATCGCAGACTGCAAGGTCAGTGGTTTCATAAACTACTTTTGATTCAAGTGGTGCTTCACCGATATATCCACATGATGCTGCAAAGATGAGCATGCAAAGGAGAGATAATATTTTGAGTGCTTTATCCATGAAGGGCCTCTTTAAGGTCTGTGTGTGTCATAGTTGTCCGTATTGTACATTTTTAAAGTATTCTTGAATATTTTGATACACTTTTGAAAAAAATACTTATTTCTTAGTGACACATTTTCAGGATTT
Source organism: Bacteriovoracaceae bacterium (assembly GCA_965140515.1). Lineage (GTDB taxonomy): Bacteria > Bdellovibrionota > Bacteriovoracia > Bacteriovoracales > Bacteriovoracaceae > JAGLCH01. The sequence goes on from OZ223251.1 coordinate 1,760,268, forward strand.
TTGCTTGTCCTGGTACTTGTTATGTTTGCTAACTATCTGTATTTACGTTAACACCTTAATTATACGTAAAAAAAGATGGAAAAAACAGTTGTTTAAGGGCCGTAATTATTGCACAGCGTCTTATTTCCGGAAGGATATTCTGCTACCATTTTACTTAAGTATTTACGGACATTACTTTATGAAAAAAATTGCACTTATACTTGTGACCTCGATTCTGGCCCTTGATGGCCATTGTGCCCAGATTGGTTATGGGACCACAAAGAGCGTTGAGACACAAGGTCAGGCGAATGATTCTGACTGGTTGAGCTTGAGCTTTGATTCCAAGTTCAGAAAACGCCGTTACAATGGCTATATGGATGCTGATTTACGGCTCTATACCGGAAATAGCTCCTATCTCTATTCAGTCCCGCAAGCCTACATTCAGTACCGCACTTCTAGAAGATCTGACATTGCCGTTGGGCGAAAGCTGGTGGACTGGAATCCTGCTGATCAGACATGGGAGCTAGGAAATATCAACGGGATGCAGGGTTATAATCTTACTGGCGATAAGCAAGAGGGCCTATTTGGACTTCACGCTAATCGCAGAATTAATAAGAACTGGAACATTAAACTGTTTGGTTCTGCTTTCTATGCTCCTTCTCTCAATCCTGCATACGAAATTAAAGATGGAAAGATCTCTTCCAATACTCCTTGGCAGGCCGCTCCTCCAACTAAAATGAGAATGAAGGGAGTTGATACTCCGATTTACTATGAAGTCGGAGAATACAATGTCTCTGATATTGTGCTCCAAGAAAGCTTGGGGGGAAATCTAAGCTACAATTGGAGAGGGGGCGAAGTCTCAGTATACGGAATGTATAAGCCTGAGAATAAGCTGAGAATTAACGCAGAAGGGAAGCTTCGTAAGGGAGCTGATGAAGTCCACGTTGTTGCTACTCCACAAGTAAACCACCACTTTGTTTATGGAATGGGGGTAAAGCAAAAGGTAAATCGTCGTGTTAAGGTATCTGGTGGCTTTGAGGTTATTGATCCAAACTCAGACTTAAAATCAGACTTAGGCCTTGGAATTGTTAATCCGACTTTGATTAAGAATAATAAGAGAGACTTTGATTCCGATTACATTAAAGTTGAGCCCTCTTACCAGAAGCAAACTTATGTTCATATGGGGGCTCAGTACGATACTCCAATATGTAAAATGGGGCTAAATTACCTCTACAACTTCTCTGAGCAAAGTGGTGATGCTGTCTTTGGTGATGCTGTAAAATGGCACAACGCTGTTGGAGTTACTGTAGATTACGATTTCAATGATAATCTTAGTATGCTTTTTGATTTCAAATATGACATCGAAATGGGTGACAACATTATCAAAAAAGAGCTCTCCTATCGATTCTTGAACCAAATGTCTATCGCAGTAGGTCTTGAGCTTCTTAAGGCACCTAGAGACGACTCTTATTGGAGTGTTTACAGAGAAAATGACACTGTATATTCCAATTTTGGTTATTCATTCTAAACCATTTTTCTTATTATTTATTTAATTGCGTGCGCGGTTTCCAACCGCGCTTTTTATTTTGTATTTTATCTCAAGTATCCTCGCTGAAATAACGAAATAGATATTGTTGAAATGTACTTTATCGGAGGAAAAGTGAGACGGGCCATACTAGTAGAAAACGACCCAGACCTGAGAAAATTGTACGAACTAAATCTTGATCTCTACCTAGGGATTGAGACAATTTCTTTACACAATGCAGATAATGTTATGGAGTTTTTGAGAGAAGACTCTGATATTGATCTCATCATTTGCGAGAAGCAAGTGGGAGATGAAAACACCATTTTAAAAGTTTTCTACGCAGTTAAGTCTAATAAGCTCGATATTCCTATCTTTCACCTAGGTAATGAACCTAAGATCGCTCAAGAGGTTGAAGAATTTGAGAGGGATAATTGGAAAGGTGTTATTCGCAAAGCCGCTAAGGCCTTAGGAATTACTGCTGAGGAGATGGCATCAAAGCAGGTTCCAGACTACTATCCTATTCCAGTAAAGCACTTTCTACAGCTTAGAGTGAGTACTGTTGAGATCTATGACTATAATGGTTTCGCAAATGAAGAGCTCCCTGAATTTGCTGTCCTCTTTAAGCCGAATCAAGGTATTTCTAAAGATAAGATTGAGAAGTTCATCATTGAGGGAAAAAAGCACCTTTACGTGCACAAACTTAAGAGGCTCCAATTCTTAAATGAGTATGCTGATCGCGTGATGAAGGTATTGATTGCCAATCAAGATTCAGAACAAAACCGTATTGTTGCGACTTCAAATGTTTTTTATGCTAGTCAAGAGATGCTCAATGCAACAGGTATTACGGAGCAGTCTATTCAACTGGCCAAGGCCACTATCAACGAGATGATGAAAATTTCTCAGGAGTCTGAAGGACTCTCTGATCTACTGGCCATTTTGGAACGCGATAAGGCCGGCTACCTCTTTACTCACTCAACACTCATTGCAGCTGTTTCCCATTATGTTATCAGTAAAATGGAGTGGGGGACTGAAGAACAGCAAGAAAAGATTTGTATCGCGGCGTTCTTTCATGACATTACAATTCCTGAAGATTTACTCGCAAAAATTTCATCTGAGAGTGAACTGAATGATGCTGGGCTTGCTGAAAGATTGGAAAAAAAAGTACTCACTCATGCTTATGACGCTTGTACTATGCTGCGTGAATTTCCACAGACCCCAATTGGTACCGATATGATCGTTCTTCAACATCATTGTCACATCAATGGCAGAGGATTTCCTGAAGGTTACAGTAGTCAGTTGACGCCTCTTGCTGTTGTTTTCTTTGTGTGTGAACAGTATGTGGATTATATGTTGAGTACTCCAAAAGAGCTTTTCAATAAGAAAGCAATTATTGAGAACTTTAGATCGCGCTTTGACAAAGGGTATTATCGAAAAGTTATTGATGCACTCGAGGAAGCAGATCTTAAGTAAGATAGATCTGCTTGAGCTTATCGACATCGATTTGTAATTCATCTACAAGGTAGTTTGTTATACTTCCAAAGTTGGATTCAATTCCACATAGGAACATCTCAATCCAATTTTGTTTTACTCCTAGTAACATTTTTAGTGCCACTAAAGACTCTTCTGGGTGAGGTAGTTTTATCTCAGGTGAGGATTTGAAGTGTTCTAGAATTAGACTGGCCGTCTTATCTACTTCAATTCGATTATTGGTTTCCATATAGTCTTGAATGACATCGTGCTTTGAGACTCCGAGTGCTAGAAGAAGAAGCGCAGCAAGTGAACCTGTTCGGTCTTTCCCTGCGCTGCAGTGGAAAACAATAGGAAGATTATTGTCATCTAGTAAAATGCTAAAAAACTGCTGCACTTCTGACTTAAAAGAAGAAGTAAAATCACGGTAACCCTCTTCTAGAAAATCATTAATTTTCTCTGGTTGACCCATCATGAGCCACTCCCCAATTTTATGGGGATCTAAATTTCCAAATAAAATGGGGAGGTGATACATCTTGGCAGATGAAAAAGTATCAGATTGCTCCCCCCCTCCCTCATCAATAATTCTCAGGTCGATAATAGATTTAACGGATTCAGAGATAAGAGGTGATGTCTGCTCTTCTTTACTTAAAATATTGGAGCGAATAATATCTGGACGAATATTTTTTCCATCTTCTGTCTTAAGATATCTAAAGTTTCGGCAATTGTTTTGCTGCGCAAGTAGTTCTTTTAATCGATTTTTCTTCATATTATCCATTATCTACCTTTATCAATACTGCGACAACCTCTGAATTCTGCTGAACCATATAATTATTATAGAATCGCCATTCATCCTTTCTATTGTACAACGCATGAAGTAATAGGTATTTTGCTCTATCTTTGAACATCGTGGAGGAATTACTGTGAAATTATTAATTGCTTCTTTATTATTTGTAACTTCATTAAATGTATTTGCATCTGCTCTGCCAGAGCTTGAACTCGCTGAAAAGACTTTCCAATGCAATGTAACTAGCTACAGTGTAAAAGATGGGAACGGGTTCGACCTCGTTGAGTATAAAAAAATTGATATTTATTCATTCCCAACAGGACTAAGCACAATGGTGGGAATTGATGATAAAGGGAGAGAGTACCTTCTAAGTGAGGATGTCCCTGAGGATATTAGGCTTTTAGAGCCATACAGAGGCTTTTTTAGACTTGTTCGTATGATGGATGGAGAGTCTTACTACCTCGATCTATACAATGATAGTGATCGCCCAGAGAGCGAGATTCATATTACGCAATCAAAAGAAGAAAATCATTTTGTAGGAAAGGCCAGAGTATATTGGGATTTTACTCAGACTTTCACGGTTGATTGTAAAAAGCTTTAGCGCGTTTTTTAGTCTGAATTGGTGCGGTCGGGGGACCACAAACAGCACTGATTCGGACCCTATTTATAATTCATAAAAAACTTATGGGGAGAGATTTATGAAACTTATCGCACTACTTTCAGTTCTATTATCATTTTCAGCATTTTCAACTGTTCCAACACCTGCTTGCAATCAGTTTAAGGGAGACCTTAAATTATATAAAGCATGTGTAAATGGCGAAATGGACGGTGAACGTTACGTTGGGCCTATCGTAATGCTTTTCTGTGCAGAGCTACATGAACCTGGGACACCTGAGTATGAAGAATGTCTTGATGGAAGTGATCTTACAAATGGTATTCAGAAAAATTGGAAACCAGATCCGCAATACTGCATGGAAATGTATGGTTACGGAACAGACGATTTTAACGCTTGTATGAATGGAACATTGGACGAGTTTGGTATGACTGATAAATCTCTACCAATGAATCAATGTATTAAGATTTGTTCACAGGCCTATGATTTTGATCTATGCTACGAGCAAATTTGCCAAGGACCATTTTAATTTCCATTCCTTGATTTGTATGAGGAGGTCGCATGACCTCCTTTTTTTTCCTTATAATCCTGATTTTATTGACCTTATTTAGTACGTAATTAATTCACAGTCTATTTACGATCTCTTTTGAATTGCGGTAAATTTCCTGAAATTGAACAATTTAGGGAGACATCTATGAAGTTTTTTGCGTTATTATCACTTATTATTTCTGCGTCAACATTCGCAAGTATTCCGCACAATGTATGTGCTGATCAGTTTGGAATTGGTACACCTAACTACCAAAAATGTATTAATGGTGAGTTTGATAAACCAATGTCAATTCCTCTTAATGTTTGCGCTAAAGAATTTGGAATTGGAACACCTGATTATCAAAAATGTGTAGAAGGTCAATTTAATGAACCCGCTCCTTTTTCAGTTCCAGTAAGTCTTTGTAGAAGACTTATACCAAATATGGCCGCTTACAAGGCTTGCATGAATGGGGACTTTGATGCTCCAACAGAATTTTCTGTTCTAGATGACTGTTTGAAAGCATGTGCTCAACAACCAGATCATGAAGCATGTATGGAAGAAGTTTGTTCACAAGAAGTTGAGGCCCTTAACCTTAATGAAGACTGCTCACAATACGTTCTTCCTGCTCAAGAAACTGAGTACTACCAATGTCTTGAAAGAAATGGAGAGATTGGGCCATTTATTTAATAGATTCTCAAATCAATATATAAAGAAGGGACCTTATGGGTCCCTTTTTTTATAGGTACTAAATATTGTGTCTACTTTTGTCCAATAGTCATCGACTGATTTTGACTTTTTTATCAACTTAAAAACTTTTCTATCTTCTTCAAAATTTAAACAAAGGTACTCCCATAGCTCTCGCATTTTGTGGAGGAAGTCACTTTTTCCATTGGGATGACACAGATGATCTTGACCAAGTTCCCGTATCATTTGGTGAAGCTTGGTGATGCACAATTGCTCCTCTCCCAGGGATTTTATCTCCGTAAACAAGTTGGGATTAGTAAGTGCTCCTCTTCCTATCATCCATTTGGTAATTTGGGGGAAGCGCTCTTTTAATCTTTTGTAGTCGCTATAGGTATTGATATCTCCATTGTAGGTGGGGATTTGTTTTAATAGTTTAAGCGCTTTTTCAAATTCATCTAAATCTACCGCCCCCTGATACATTTGCACTCCCAGTCTTGGGTGTAGGGTAATATCTTTGATGGCAAGGTCATTTAAGATGGCCGCAATTTCAGTAAACTCTTGCGTTGTTTCTCTTCCCAGTCGAAGCTTTACGGTAAGTTCAAAACTGGAATCTTGTAAAACTTCAGAGAGGAGCTTTGCGAGCTCCTGTGGGTGTTGAAGCAGACCCGACCCTTTCATTTTGCTGGCAACCATTGGGTAGGGGCATCCTAAATTGATGTTGATTTTATGATGTCCCATGGCCTTTAGCTCATAGGCAACTCGGAGAAATTGCTCTGAACTTTTTGTCAGAATTTGCGGAACTGTCGTTATCACATTTTGTGAGTTATTCAACTCTTTAAGGGCTGAATGAGAGGTATCCCGGTCGCCCTTTGGCGCAATAAAGGGCGCTATCGCGCTATCAATTCCCCCAAAAATTTGCTGGATTCTATTGCGGTAATTAAGGTTCGTGATTCCTCTTATGGGGGCAAGTATAAAACTGTCAGGTGAGTTCAATTATTTGATCTCCAGGTAATACTTTGTAATTGATTCTTTCTTTGTCTTAACTTTTTTAATTCCTGAGTTGAGACTGATATTTTTGTCTTGGTTGATTAGATTTTTAGCAATTTCCCCAATATTAATTCTTGAGCCTTTGTTCATCACTAGTGATGTTGATATCCCATCCTTTGACCCTTTGAGATCTATCTCAATTTCATAGTTCATCTGCCTTTTGTAGCAGGTTATAATGAGCTCTGTTTGATCCACAACAATGGTTCCACTTCTACCGGAACTTAAGAGAATCATACTACTCTCAGTACCATTCTCTTGTTTTTCACTTTGTTTTGCTTTCAGCTTCCGACCGAGTTGGTAGGTTTTAGTTCTCTGTTGCGTAGTCTGCTCTTTTGTCAGTTGAATGGAGCACATCCCTCCAACTTGAGCATATGCGGTAAAAGCGAAGAAAATTAGTGAGCACAATAGGGGCATTTTCATTGCGAGTTCCTCTTTAAACTGTATTTATCTCTCATCGTAAACTTTACTTTACTTCATTAATTAATAACGAAAAGCATACCGATTTCGTAGTTGGAGATAGTGTATGCTAAAAAAATCAGTATTGATTAATGTTCTTTTTATTTTGATCACTTCACCTATTGTCCGTTCAGCATTTTCTGCTGACCTCGATAACCTTCATATTATCATCCCAAATGATGTCGCTCATGATTATGCCCTGTTTCTTGGAAAAAGAGATGTAAGAACGCTTAAGAGCTATAAGGGGGATTATTCTAGAAGAGATGTTGTTGAGGTGGTGCTTATTCAGAGGGCCCTTTATCTTGCTGGCTTTAGTGGGAGAGTTATTCTCTCAGTTGCGCCGACTTCTGATCGCATCCGACGCGATATCAAAATTGGAGTTGCTGCGGCCACTGGCACCAGCGATTGGTCAATTGATTATTTTCACGATGAGGACTTTATGCTTTCGTCTCCACTTGTCAGGGATAAGGAGTTTGTAGTTGGTATCTATCACTCTTCAGACTTTATTCCTCCAAAAAAATTTTCTCTTGCTCATCTGCAGTCGAGTCGCGTTCTGTCTAATAAAGCATGGGTGAATGATTGGAAAACCCTTGAAGAATTGAGAGTGACAGAGCTTGTCTCGGTCCCAACTTGGATTAGCATGCTTAAAATGCTTCAAAGAGGAAGAGCTTCGTATACCTTGGCGCCATTTAGTAATAAAAGTGATCTATCCGTTGAGCAGGAAGGAGTTCACTTAATGCCTGTATGGGGCGTTAAGGTCGGGATTAGGGGGACGCGCCACTTTGTTGTCAGTAAGAAGTATCCAGAAGGAGCAAAGGTTTTGGAGCTTCTTAATCGTGGAATCGCAGAGCTAAGAAAGCTTAAAGAGATTGAGCGTGCCTATACCGAATCTGGATTTTTTAATACTAAAACTAATAATTGGAAGCTTATCAATTGAATCTGTCTTAGACGATGTTGATACTTTATCAATTTAACTTCAACAAAAAAACCTTGCGCTATTAATTAAAAGAGTGTGTGGGGAAGGAAAAAAAAGGGCCACTCTTTTGGAGTGGCCCTTTTTATTTGGCTTGTTGGTTTGTAGGCAAATAACAATCGACGGCTAAAAAGTCCTTTTCCATCCGCCGAATTTTGTCCGTGTGTTAATTGACTCTACTCATTAAGCTTAGCGTCAAATCCTATTGAATCAAAGATCTAATTTCTTACAATTTGTTACTTGTTTCTATGAGTATTTTTATCTAGTAATCGTAACTATCTGAAAAACTATCCGCGAGTAGGCGTTTTTTGTTTTGTTTTGGCATCGAGAATCATATCGTTATAGATATTTTTCCCCGAAAGTGAATCATGCATCAGTTTCAGATAGTGCTTAACGGCACCTCGGTCGTCGCTTGCAGTGACCTCAAGATGGCGCTTAATGGCCTTAATTGTTTTGATCAAATCGCCTTTCACTTTTCCAGAAACCAGTGATGCAAAACTTGAATCGGGTAGGATGAAAGAGTTGTAGATGAGTAGAGTTTTTCCTTGATAAGGAATAAAGGTTGCAGACCCTCGGTTGTCTTTCGTTGAATCTGACTTTACGTAGTACCAACTAACTTTAAAGCTTCCATCAATGTTCTTCGTTAAGATATTACCAGTGGTGTAGAAGGTATTTGATAGTGGCCATGGCATATACATTTCAAAAGCGACATGAACATCTGTTGGAGTGATATGCTTTACCGGAACTGAAGAGATCACTCCTGGAACAAATTTTTTCTGGTCATAGTAGGCCGAGAAGATTGCTATCGCTTCTTCTGTTTTAGCATCGACTACTGTCGCGATAGTATATTCAGGCCATGGAGCATCTTCTAATTCTTTTGATGCTACATAAATTTCCCCTTTATTAACCTTGTCTAGAATAAACTTACTCACCCCTGCTAGCGCAGAGTTAAAGAGTAGGAGGAACAATAGGTATGGGAGAATTTTTAAAGCCATTTTCTTTCGATATAGTCTTGATAGGTTCGTTCTAAGATACTCTCAATATCCCATTTAAAAGATAGGTTCAGTTTATTCTGCGTCTTAGACGAGTCACAAGTCCAAGAATCTGGCCGGATTTCATTAATCTTGTCTGGAGTTAGCTGTGGATCAAATTTGCTAAAAATCGAGTGAATCAGCTGAAGTCCCTTTGCCAGTAAAAGCACAACAGGGAGTGGGACATAAATTGAATGAAATTTTTCTCTTCCCACTAATTTTGCAATGGTCGTTACAATCTGATTATATTTGATTGTTGCAGGATAACCAGGCAGGAAGACTTCAGGTCTTTCTGTAGGAACTTCATATCTCAGAGACTTATTGATTACTCTACATAGGTCATAGACCGAAACAAAGGTATACTCCTTGTTTCCGCCATTTCTTCCAGGGTAAAGCATTATCCCATTTTTAATCATTTTAAAAATTTCTAAAAAGGCGGGATCTTTTGGACCTATGACCATTGGTGGTCTGATAATAATTTTTTCCCAATCTTTTGGAGCATGTTCCTCAAGGGCCACTTCTGCTTGAAATTTTGACTGGCCGTAATGACTTACTGGACGAGGCGCCATCCCTTCATCTACAGGAGCATCCTTTTTGCTTGGACCCTGCGCTGCAAGAGACGAGATCAAAATAAATTTGAGTTTTGAATAGCGTTCACCTAAGTCATCAATCAGTTTTTTAGTGTTTTTTGTATTAACTTTGTAGAAATTTTTGATGTTTTGAGAGTGGGTGAGACCGGCAATATGAATGACACAGTCTAAGTCCTTGGGAAGTTTATCGATCCATTCATTTTTTCCCTTACAGGTAAGCTTTCCTAGAACAAGGTTGCCTTTAATTTGATGTGTTTCAAACTTTTTCGCATTTCTTGCAAGAGAATAAACTTCATTCCCTTTGTCGGTGAGATGGTCGCAAAGGTGAGAACCTACAAAACCAGTTGCACCTGTAATTAAAATTTTCATGGATATCTCGTTTATTGAGGTCCAGTCGGAATATTGAACAGCTTTTTGGCCTTCTCAAGAACTTCAAGGACAATTGTTAGATCCTCAATTGAGTGACTTGCCATATAGCTTGTTCTAATCAGGGTTTCCCCTTTTGGTACCGCTGGTGGCATAACAGGTGTTGAGAAAATTCCATTTTCATATAGGAATTGTGTAACCTGCATTGCCTTCATATCATCGCCAATAAAGATTGGGATGATTGGAGTTTGTGAATTGTATGTATAGAATCCAAGGTCTTTTAGACCTTTATTCATGAAGCCAACATTTCTCCATAGGTTGTCGAATACTGTTGGATCTTTCATGATTACATCAAGGCAAGCTGAAACCGTGGCAACGGCAGCGGGTGGCATTGCAGCAGAGAAGATGAAGCTTCTTGCTGTGTGCTTTACGTGATCCATTGTTGCATCAGGTCCAGAGGAGAAACCACCAATTGAAGCAAATGACTTTGAGAATGTTCCCATAAAAAAGTCTACTTCTTTTGTTAGTCCAAAGTGAGCAGCTGTCCCACGTCCTTGAGGACCTAGAACACCAATTCCGTGAGCATCATCTACGTAGATCTTTGCTCCATATTTTTTGGCAAGCTCAACAATTCCTGGAAGATTAACAATCTCACCAGTCATTGAGAAAACACCATCTGTAACGATTAGAACATTTTTAAATCTGCGAGTAGCACTTTCAAGTTGCTCTTCTAGAGAGGCCATATTGTTGTGCTTATATTTTAATGTCGTTGCAAAGCTAATTCTTGAAGCGTCTAAGATAGAAGCATGGTTTTCAGCATCGAATAGCATACAATCTCTAGGCCCACATATTGATGAAAGGGCCCCAAGGTTTGTTTGCATCCCCGTAGAAAAGCAGAGTGCTTTATCGTGACCAACATAGTCTGAAAGTCTTAACTCTAGCTCTTCGTGTAACTCGAGATTTCCATTTAAGAAGCGAGATCCTGTGCATCCCGTACCATATTTCTCAATAGCTTTAATTGCTGATTCTTTAACGTGTGGGTGATGAGTGAGTCCTAGATAGTTATTAGAGCCAATCATGATTTGGCGCTTTCCATCTACTTCAACTCTGGTTCCTTCTGAGTCTGAAATTGAACGAAAGAAAGGGTAGAGGTTGGCCGATTTAAATTTGTTGGCCAGGGCCACTACTTTACTGTCTGAATGAAGAATATTCATAAACAACTCTTGTAATTTCCAAGCATCCGCGTGTGTGTGTATTAGCTATTATGATAATTTAGCTAATAAAATACTAATAGCAAACTAAAATAGTACAGTAGTACAGAAGGGTTTTTTACCGCAAGGCCAGATGCGCGTCAAATATATAGTACTTTTTTCATAAAAAAAATGCTCTATATATTTTGTTTTGAAAAGAGATTTCAGGTGGTTGGGCGATTTACCTTTTCTTTGAGTAGAGTCTTCCTAATTTCTTCCGCTCGCGCCTCTGAATTAATATGGCGACATAGGTCCTCATCTAATTTAGATGTAACATTGATAAATTGAATTCCAAGTCCAATGTTAATTAGGTTTTCTTCGTCGTCTTTGATGTCCCATGTTCCAGCGACTTTTACTTGTGGAATTTGGAATTGTTCTCGATTTAATCGGAGAACACAGCCTTCAAAGATTTTTCCTTTTATAAAGCGATCTTTATTGCTCACATCGGTTACGAAGCTGGTTCCGCCGGCAGAAATATCTTGGCAATCAAAAACTTCATCATCCATTTTGAATTGAATGACGATGTGTTTTCCCGCTTTTAATCGGTAGTTTGATCGTTGTTGTGAGGCGTAAAAGTCACCAGTGAGCTTAAAGGTATAAGTAGCAGTTGCCTTATCATACTCTAAGCAACCAGTAGAGAAGTACTGCATCTTTTCAACTGTTCCTTTAAATAGAACAATTTTTTCTTCAACTAAGCTTGAAGTTTTAAATTTAGCTAGGATCCCTTTTGCCTTTAGAGTAAGGGCGCCAGAGCTCGCATCATAGCTTAGTGTCTGATAGGTTTCGGCCTCTTCTGGTGTTTGTCCCTGCTTCCAGAGAATAATATCTGCTGGATCTTTTGCAATCTGTGACATCAATTCTTTGACCTTAGGCCGATCATTCAATACAGAAAAGTAGTGTTTTTTGTTCGCATCTACTGACATAAATTCTCTCCCATATTATTTTTCGGATAAAATCTCCGTTTACTTTACACTAACTCACTAATTTTAGGTCATTTCTTCGGAAGTCATAGGTTACAAAACGGTTTATTTGGGCCATACTTCGGCCATGAAAACTGGAAACTTAAGAAAAATGCGTTCTGAGCTTAAAGAGGTGGTTCATTATTCCTTAGTTATAGGAGATGAGACCATTTCTCTCAATGAGTTCTTAGGGAAAAAAATCTCTCTAAAGTATGAAGGGGAGATCAACTGTGTCCATTGCGGAAAGAAAACCAATAAGTCTTTTGGTGGTGGCTATTGCTATCATCACTTTTCAACACTTCCTGAGTGCGACATGTGCATTGTGAAGCCTGAGCTCTGCCACTATCATCTCGGAACCTGCAGGGGACCTCAGTGGGGCGAAGAGCACTGCATGCGCCCTCATCTTATTTATCTCGCTAATTCGTCAGGAGCAAAGATTGGGATCACTCGTGAGCCCCAAATTCCTACTCGCTGGATTGATCAGGGAGCAAGTTACGCTTTGCCAATTATGAGAGTTTCAAAGAGGCTTCACTCAGGGTTACTTGAAGTTTTATTTGCCAAAGAGGTCGCCGATAAAACCAATTGGCGCAAGATGCTTAAGAATGAGATTCCTGAGATCGATCTTAAAGAATTGAGAGATCATCTTTTTGATATTTTCGAACCAGAAATCGACCGATTAGTTTCTGATCGATTTGATGGTTCTGATGTGGAATTCCTCGAAGAGGAAGTCGTAAAAATTGATTACCCAGTTAATGAGTATCCTGAAAAAGTGAAGTCACTATCGTTTGATAAACAAGATCTTGTTGAAGGGAAGCTAATGGGGATTAAAGGGCAGTATCTGATCTTAGATACTGGAGTTATTAATATTAGAAAATTTAGCGGATATAAAGTTAGCTTTATTAGTGGAGAAGAATCATGAGTGAGAATGCACCAAAGACTGTTTATTTGAATGATTATGAGAAGCCACTTTACTTGGTTGAAAGTGTAAATATTGAGTTCGTACTTGATTGGACACAGACCCAAGTTACTTGTACTCAGAAGATGAAGTGCAATCATGACACTACAAATGGCGTTAGAAATCTTGAGTTGAGTGGAGTAGAACTTGAGCTTCAAAGCGTTAAGGTTAATGGGAATGAACATCCATTTAAGCAAGAAGGAGAGTCTCTTGTTCTTAGTGACCTTCCAAGTGAGTTTGAGCTTGAGATTAAAAATTTCATCAATCCAGAATCAAATAAAGCACTAGAAGGACTTTATAAATCTGGAAATATTCTTTGTACTCAAAATGAAGCTGAAGGCTTTAGAAGAATTACATATTTTCAAGATCGTCCAGATGTAATGGCAAAGTACACAACAAAGATCATCGCTGAAAAGGCAACATTTCCAATTCTTTTATCGAATGGAAATAAAATAGAAAGTGGTGATTTAGATAATGGCCGCCATTTTGCGGTATGGGAAGATCCATTCAATAAGCCGTGTTACCTCTATGCTCTTGTCGCTGGTGACCTCGGAATGATTGAAGACTTCTTTACAACTAAGAGTGGAAGAAAAGTAACACTTCAAATCTTTTGCGATAAGGGAAGTGAAAAGCGCTGCTACCACGCAATGGAATCTTTGAAAAAATCAATGAAGTGGGATGAGGAGAGATTTGGGCTTGAATACGATCTAGACCTTTATATGGTTGTCTCTGTTGATTCTTTTAATGCTGGAGCAATGGAAAATAAAGGGTTAAACATTTTCAATTCTGCTTTAACTCTTGCAGATCAAAAAACGGCAACAGATATGGACTTCCTTCGCATTGAAGGAGTTATTGGACACGAGTATTTTCATAACTGGACCGGAAATAGAGTTACTTGTCGTGATTGGTTTCAACTAACTTTGAAAGAAGGATTAACTGTTTTTAGAGATCAAGAATTTTCTGGTGATATGAATTCTCACTCTGTTCAACGAATTTCTGATGTTCAGGCCCTTCGCGGAGGACAGTTCCCAGAAGATGCGGGACCAATGGCCCATCCTATTAAACCAAAGTCATATATTTCAATTGATAACTTTTACTCTGCAACTGTTTATGAAAAAGGCGCAGAGGTTATTAGAATGGTTCATACTCTTTTGGGCGAGCAAGGATTTCGCAAAGGTATGGATAAATATTTTGAACTGTATGATGGGCAGGCGGTTACAACTGAAGACTTTCTCCATGCGATGAGTGTGGCAAATAATGATTATGACTTCTCACAGTTCATTCGTTGGTACGATCAAGCGGGAACTCCAGAGGTTAAAGCGAACTGGAGTTACGATGAAAAACAGAAAACATTTTCTCTAACACTTACTCAAGCAAGTCCTAAAACGCCAGCAGATAGTGGTGAAAAGCTTCCATTCCATATGCCATTTAGAGTGGGATTAGTTGGAAGTGATGGGAAAGACCTTGAGCTTAAACTTCAAGGAAATTTAGATCAACCGCAACTGACCGCCGGGATCTTACATTTACGAAATGAGAGTGAAACATTTATCTTCACTGATATCGATCAAAGAGTTGTTCCATCTCTTAACCGCCAGTTTTCCGCTCCTGTAAAACTTAAGGCAGAATATAGTGACGATGATCTTGTCTTTTTAATGGCCAATGATAATGACGAGTTTAATCGTTATGAGTGTGCTCAAATGCTTGGTCTAAGAGTCTTGGATGCTCTTATTTCCGATTCCAGAAATGGTAAACCGCTTACTCTTCATCAAGGGTATTCAGATGCCTTTGGCGCAGTTTTAAAAGATAGATCTCTTTCTGGCTCAATTAAAGCAGCTTGTCTGGGAATTCCAATGGAATCAATGGTAACAGCTGATCAAAACCCTGTGGATTATCCAAATACCATTATCGCTCGCGACTTTGTTAGAAAGGCATTGGCCCAAACTCATAGAGAGGAGTTGCTTTCAATTTACAATGATCTCAACGTCAGTGAGGCGTTCTCTGTTTCTCCTGATGCGATTGCCAAGCGAGATCTTAAAAATGCAGCACTCGGATATCTTTCAGAGCTTAAAGGTGAGCGAGAAATTGAATTGATTCATTCTCAGTTTGAGAATGCTACTAATATGACTGATGAACTCAACTCTCTCTCTTTCCTACTCGAGCAAGAAGGTAAGTGGAGAGATAGTGCAAAAGATAAGTTCTATCAGAAGTATGCCGGTGAAACTTTGGTGATGCAGAAGTGGTTTGCGGCCCTCGGACGCGCAACTCATCCTGAGACTCCAACTTTGGTAAAACAACTTCTGGGGCATGAGGCGTATGATAAGACTATTCCAAACTTTGTAAGAAGCTTAATCGGTTCATTTACAAGAAATAGCCGCTTTTTCCACGCGGCTGATGGTAGCGGTTATAAGTTTGTGGCAGATCAGATTATTGAGATGGATGCCATTAACCCATCTGTAGGGGCCGGGATTGCGCAATCATTTAGAATTTTCAAAAGATTGCCGGATCAACTCAAAGAATTGGCCAAAGTCGAGCTAACTAGAGTGAGTAAAACCGAGGGGTTATCAAAGAATACCTTCGAAATCATCACAAAAACTTTGAACTAGACTAGAGATTTTGTTATAGATTACTCCTATCGGAGTGTAACTGTTATCAATTTCACAACTGGAGCTGTTTGTGAGATAACAGATATAAGGCTAGGAAATTATTAAAAATATATATGTTCTAAAGGGGTACTTATGAAGGCATTAACTGTAAAACCAAATATCCATTGGGTTGGTGCAAGAGATTGGGCCGTAAGAGATTTTCACGGTTATAAAACCAGTAGAGGAAGTAGCTACAATGCTTACTTAGTTATGGATGAGAAGATTGCTCTTATCGACACCGTTAAGGCCACTCATGTTAATGATCTTATGGATCGCTTAGCAAGTGTTGTTGACCCAAGTAAGGTTGATTACATCGTTATCAATCACGTTGAGATGGATCACTCTGGTGCTTTACCAGATATGATGAAGCTTGCACCAAATGCGACTATCCTAACTTCAAAAAATGGTGAAAAGGCCATCCGTGCCCATTTCGATGCTGAGGGATGGAATATTCAAGTGGTTAAAAGTGGAGAAGAAATTTCGCTTGGTAAGAGAACACTAAACTTCGTTCATACTCCAATGCTTCACTGGCCAGATTCAATGGTCACTTACATGCCAGAAGAGAAACTTCTTTTCTCTAATGACGGTTTTGGTCAGCATATCGCTTCTGAATTTCTTTTTGATGATGAGTGCGGACTTTCAGTACTAATTGAGGAAGCTGCTAAATACTACGCCAATATTCTTTATCCGTACGGTGGACCTTGTCAGCGTGCTCTTAAGGCCCTTGGTGGTCTTGAGATCGATATGATCGCTCCGAGTCACGGTGTTATTTGGAGAAGTCATCCTGATCAAATTCTTAAAAAATACGACCTTTGGTCATCAGGTGAAGATTTGAGAAAGGCCGTAGTTATTTACGATACCATGTGGGGATCTACTGAAAAGATTGCTCGCGAAATCGCTTCTGCTTTTGAAGACCACGAAATTCCAGTTCGTATTCGCTCACTTAAAGCTAATCATATCTCAGATATCATTCCTGATCTTCTTGAGGCCCGTTATGTGGCGATTGGATCTGCTGTTTTAAATAACACAGTAATGCCAACAGTTGCTGCTTACTTAAACTACATGAAAGGGCTCAAGCCTACTAAGAAGATGGGGTTTGCATTTGGTTCATTTGGTTGGTCTGATAGTGCAACCAAAGAGATTAAAGAGTCTATGACTGAACTTGGTTGGACTCTTCTTGATGATCACCTTGGTACACAGTACAAAACAGGAAACATTAAAGAAGAAGTTAAGGGAAGAATCAACACGTTTGTCGCTCAATAGATAAAAAGAAGGCCTTCCAAATGGAAGGCCTTCTTATTTTGTATGATGTATTTGCTTTTACATTTTACAAGTTTCAACTCTCACCGTTTTCCCATCTAGTAGACAGCGGAAAACCTCTTTAACTGTGATTTCATTATTCTCAACCGTTACAGTCTTCTTGAAGTGAATAAGCTTATCCCAATCACCACAAACTGAACCGCCTGGTCTCTTTCCAGATTCTGTCAGTTCGTAGGTTGTCGTATTTCCTCTTCTCGATACATCTGCACCTTCAAAGTCTAGGATACTTTCTACACGAGAGTTGTCAAAAAGAATCCTTGAGTCTCCTCCATACGGGTCTTCACCGATAAAACAGTTTTCACCATCAACAAATGATGGCTCCCCATTAACAACAGAAGAAAGTTGTCCTTCCTGTCCCACAAACTGTTGTACGTCTTGTGGAAGGTTTGCGTACGCACTCAATGCTCCAAGTGCCATAATGCCAATTAAAAGTTTTTTCATATATTGCTCCAGTGTTATTGGGTCTAACCCTAGGTTCATGACCATATTTGCTCAAATTGTTAAACTAATTTAGCACAACTAATGATCTAGCTGAAGCAATGTGTCAATTTTATATGTTTTGTCAAATTTTGTGTCTAAGTATCTAAAATTTAAGAACTCTATTTGGACGTTAGGGTAAAGACGCCATTCCAATCCGCAGGTGGTGGGTTCTCCTTAAACATCATACAGCGATCGATATAAACCTGTGAGGGATTTGGTTTGTCTTTAAGATCAGGAAAGCGGCGGTGCTCTAATTCTAATGCCTCTTTAAAGATATTGATTGCTCGATCCCACTTCATTTCTTTGTAGAGCTCAATTCCTGATTCAAATTTTTTCTTGAGTTCAAAAAGAAAGCTATCTTGAGTCTCATAGAAATCCATTAAGTCGTAAGTGGTGACTGGCTCCGATTTTCCAACAACTTGAATGGTATCTAATTGGCGGAAAAGAAATTGATCTTCTACAAGTTCTTTGGTGAACTCTGATACTTGGGTGAATATCCCGTACTGTTTCGCTGCCTCTTCAAGTCTGGCCGCGAGATTAACAGAGTCACCCATCATGGTGTAGTTCATTCTACTCTTTGAACCCATGTTTCCGGTTACGATCTCTCCAGAATTGACGCCAATTCTCATCCTCATGTTGTGAACAATCTCTGGCCATTTATCTCCTTCAGAGGTCCATTTCTTTCTCAATTGAAGAAGCTCTTTTTGCATCTTAACTGCAACACGACAGGCCCTAGTTGCGTGGTCTTCTAGAGGCATTGGCGCTCCAAAGAATGCGATAATTGCATCTCCTTCGTATTTATCAAGTGTTCCCCCTTCTTCAAGAAGGATATCTGTCATCGCTGTTAGATATTCGTTCAACAGTTCAACCAGTTGAGGCGCTGTAAGCTTTTCAGAGAAGGTCGAGAAGCTTTGAATATCTGTGAAGTATGCCGTTCTTATTCCCACGTCTCCACCTAGCTTTGGTGGTTCTTTGCTTTGGTGCATTTGATCGATCAGCTCAGGAGAGATGTAGTTTCCAAATGCGTCTTTGAGGAATGCCTTGTCTTTGTTTGAGTGATAGAAGTTAATGAAAGTGGTCCACATATAACAAGCTATTACTGAAAATAAACAGAAGAACAGTCGAATTTCATAACCCTGAGGGATTAGATAGTAGGTGTCAATAATGTATGCGCCACCGGCAAGAACTACAACCGTTACCAAATCCACAATCGCGTGGTGAAAAAGCTGAATTAAAAGCATAATTGCTGTCAACGCAATAAGGAGCCCCCATGAAATTTTAGTCGAGTCGGAAGCTGGTTTGTAAAAGTGTTTTTCCATCAACATGTGGGCCACATTCATGTGCATAAATACTCCTGGAAGCATGGCATCCACTGGAGTGTTTCTTAAGTCATGGGCACCATAGGATGTCGAGGCCACGAATATTAGTTTGTCCTTTAACAGTGCTGAGAGCTTCTCATCATCTGGTGATGCTTTGATTAGGTCAGCGATACTTAAGGAACTAAAGTTTTTTTCATTTCCAAGCCATCTCACTTTAACTTCTCCACGGAAGTTAACAGGAAGGATTGAGTCTTCTACTCTAAGTTTTGAATCTCCAATGTTCAAAAATTCAAATGTCGGTGATTTTCCTGAAAATGCTTGGTAGGAGAGTAGTGCATAAGAGGGCAGATAGAGTTCATCAATATTGGCAATAATAGGGATATGGCGAAATACCCCATCCACATCGGCTTCCGCTTCAATATGACCAAGGAGAGGTTCTGCTTCTGTCAGCTCTTTTACAGGCCAAACTGTTTTGGACACAAGATTGGGATAGAGGTTGAGTTGCTCATTTTGTTTGGTATCGATCAGAAAGTTGTAGAGCTGTTCTGGGAGTTCTTTGAAAAATTCAGTCCCTTGGGTATTAAGTGAATAGGGAAGAATAACCTTTCTCCCTTCTACACTTTGAAATCTCTTGATCGACTCCGCCAAAATAATATCTGGTGAAATTCCAGAGCAGGCGTTTTCAGGCTCAGAAAAGAACACATCAAAGGCAACAACCTTAGCACCAAAGTTTCCAAGTTTATCAACAACATCGGCCCAAACTTTTCTGGTCCATGGCCATCTTCCGATTTCTTTTAATGATTTATCATCGATCTTAACAAGCACGATATTTTTATCTTTCTCATCAGAGAGGGTCTTTCTAACTCTGTAATCAAAAAACTGATCTTCAAAAAAGGAGGGAAGAGACAACCATTCGTTATTTGATAACCCTGCGATTTCTCTTTCTGTTACTGAGAGAAAAACACTAATTGTTGATAGAGTGATGATGATAAAAATTCCGAAGATGCGAACAAATTTGTTAAGCATTCCTTTAGACCTTTGTTAATGCGTTTGCTATATTACTCTATCTTTTCGTAATAATTGAATTTGGGCCTAAATCTATTTGGTGGAGTAAAGGTGTTTTTTAATTCTAGTCTACTCATTTTTGCTACTGCTCTTTGGGGATTAGGCTTTGTGGCCAGTCGCTGGTTACTTGACTCCTATTCTCCGTTATGGGCAAACTCCCTACGTTATATGCTAGCAGGCCTCATTGCTGTGCCTATTTTGGCCTTCTATAAAACTCATAAGAAAAGCACTCAGTATTTGAGATTTGGTCTTATTGCATCTGTCTTACTTTTCTCTTCTATGTATTTGCAGATTATTGGTCTCAATTATACGACAGTGGCCAAAAATGGATTTATCACTATTTTTTACGCCATGTTTACACCTGTTCTCATGATGTTTTTTTACAAGAAGAGGTACCACTACCTCTTTTGGGCACTTCTTTTGCTTGCGATGATAGGGATTGCACTTATGTGTGATCTTAAAGTTGATAATTTTAATTTTGGAGACTTCTTAACTCTCATCTGTGCTTTAATATTCGCTGTGCATATTATTTATCTGGATAAGATTTCAAAGTATATTTCATCGGCCCTAGAGTTTAATCTTTTACAGTGCTTCTATATGGGGATTATGGGGGCGATTATCGCTTTGATTTGGGGGGAGAGTGTTTCTTTCGCTCCACTTCTTGAGTGGGATAAGCTTTTTGTTCCATCTGCATTGAGCGGGCTAGTTTTCCTTAGTATCTTTTCATCCATTATTGCTTTTTCAATTCAGGTTCACTCACAGAAGTTTATTACTCCACATATTGTGGCGCTTATCTTCTTACTTGAAAGTCCTTTTGCAGCGTTCTTTGGGTATATGCTTTTAAATGAGAAGTTGACCCCGATGAATACTGTTGGGGCCATTTTGGTGGTCATTGCAATTGCGCTATTACCGCTTGTGAATAGAAAGAGAAGAGCTTAGGAAAGAAAGCTATTTTAAATTGTATAATTTTATGCTACAATTGACTTATCAAGGTAGTCAATATGCTTTCACAACTTTTAACATCAAAAACACGTGCTGAGTTACTTCGCTTACTTTTTAATGGTAATGAGGCCGAGCATTATCTTAGAGGGCTGGAGAAACTAACAGGTATTCAAGTTCGTTCGATTCAGAAAGAAGTAAAGAATTTAATGGAGCTTGATTTACTTAAATCAAGAAAAGATGGAAATCGGATTTACTACTCCGCTAATTCTCATCATCCTCTTTACCCTGATCTAGTTTCAATTGTGGAAAAAACCGTAGGGATAGTTGGACTTTTAGGTGAAAAACTAGAAGACTCTAGGATAGAGTTGGCTTTTGTATTTGGATCTATTGCTAAAGGAAAGGCCAACTCTGAAAGTGATATTGATCTCGTAGTTATTGGAGATCTTGGGATGAGGGCGCTTACTAAATTACTATCAGGTCTTCAGGAGAAGCTTGGAAGAGAAATCAATCCTCATATCTTTTCTAGGGCGGAGTTTGAGAAAAGAATTAAGAATAAAGATCACTTTGTAACAAGTATCTTGAGTGAAGAGATAAAAGTAATCAAAGGCAGAGTTGATGAGTATAGATGATTTGATCAGAAGGGGAGTTCTCGAGGAGCGTGTATCTTCAAAGAAAGAGCTTCAAGATCTTATCAATATTGTTGAGCGTGATATTAAAGATTCTGATGTAAGTGGCGTCTCTTATGATTGGCAGTTTGGTATTGCTTATAATGCAGCACTAAAACTTTCTAATATTCTCGTTAGAGGTTCAGGCTATCGTACAAAGGGTGTAAGTCATCATATGAATACAATCGGTATGATTGTACATATTCTTGGTGAAGATAAGAGAGATGATAGCGAGTACTTGGATGCTTGTAGGAAGAAAAGAAACACTGTTGAATATGATTTTGTTGGTGGGGCATCAAAAGCAGATGTAAAAGAGCTCAAAGAGTTTGTTCTTGAGTTTCGAGATGTGGTTATGGAATGGCTTTCGCAGAAGGATTTGCTGTAGAACTCGTCATTTGATGTTAACAAGATACGAATGATTTAAGCGAGTTGCCCTTTTTGACTTTCATCTTCTTTCATTGTTTTTCATGCTATTTCATGAGGTGACTGGTACAAACTGGTACAGATTGTTGTTAGAATTGATTCAGAACAATCTTCGACAAAATCTGAAGTAACTTTTGAGTATCAAGAAAGTAGTTTGGATATGACTCTTTAAGTTTCTCAATGTCTTCAATATTTACAAAAACGATATTTTTGAAGTCGCTATCTTTAAAGCTAAGTTCTTTCTGGGTGTAGATCTCAATGGCCTTTGAGACATCCTTCTTGTTGAAGATATCTACTCGTGTTGTTTGCGTTTTGAGATCTAGCTCAAGTAGTGCATACTTTCCAAGACGACCTGTTTCGTTTTGCTTATTGATGATGATATCGATGCTGTTAGTTGTTGCATTCAATCTTTCAATTACTTTTAGCTTTTTAATTAACTTTTTGAGACTTGATAAAATTTGGGCATTACTCATCTTTATGTGAGACTCTGATGGAGAGCACTTCTCTTTAATCGCAAAATAAGAGCTGAGAAAGCTAAAGAACTCCTTCCATTCACTATCTCCTTCACCTGTTTTGAATGAAGTATTTTGCAACTCACCATACGTTTCAACTGCAGTGGCCCAAATGTGCTCAAGTTCAGTTCTGAGCTGGACTTCAATTAAGCTTGAGTTTGTCCCTTGATATATAAGGTGAATACCTCTGTACCCATCATCTTTTGGAGAGTTGTGGTAGTTATCTAGCCGTTTTAGAGTATGCTTTGTTTGTAGTCCTCTAAGCTGTATGAAGGCCGAGTTTAGAGCTTCACTTGAATCAAGAACAACTCTGAGCCCCGCAACATCTTGAAGAGTACTAAGGCGCATTGTTTTAAATCTTTTGAGCTTTATTTGAATCGACTCTATTCTTTTAAGCCTTCTAGCAAGCACAGCAATATGAGTTTGATCTAACTTCGTTTTTAGTTTGCTATAGTAGTAGTCAAGGGTGCTCGAGAAGCTATTTCTCCAATCGAGTAAGGCCTTAAGCTCTTGCTCGTTAAGTGCTTCTTCTCTTTTTAACTTATCGCCAATATTATCTATTTTTCTTTTGCTTATCATTGTTTAGTTATATCTCTATCGTGAATTTATTGAAAGAAAAAAAAGCAATAGTGGCTGTAAGTGTTTGAAATTTTGATTGAATTTGTTTTTTTGTTTTTTTGTTTGAGTTATTTTGCATCTTAAAAGTAAGCTTAATTCTAAAAATAGCAAGGAAGTCGTGCAGGCGATGGATGTCATGACAAAGCTAGATGCTTGGGGTGATGACTCGAGTTTTGTTGATAAGCTTATTGGATCTGGAAACCTCGATCTTTTAAAAAAATATTCTTATTTTGGGCGAAAAGGCTCTGTTGCTTATCCTTCTCCTTCTATGCAACTTAAGGGACTCACACTGCTATCAGGTATACCAGAAGCTGATGTACCAAGCTTGATGGATGGATTGTTGCCTCCGCCGTCTAAGGCAAGAATAGGTGTTAGAGATATTATGAATCTTGGTGTAAGTGCTAACACTAAAGCTCTCGCTCTTTTAAGAACTCAGGCCTCAATCGATGTAAATGAAATATCGCAAGAAGAGATCTTTAGTATTGTTGAGCTTACTACAAATCCTGATTTTATATTCCGCGAGGTAAATTCAGAGTATCTCTTGAAGGATTATAATAGTGGAAAAGAATCCTATGAGTCTGCCCTGCTTAGCGGTTACGAACTTGCGTATGAGATTGCGGCAAATTATAAATTTGGCAAACCTAGTGCTAAGCAGTTCCCTGATGTCTTCTCCGAGCCTGCGTATGATAGTTATAAGCAATAAAGTGTGAGCTAGATTTTTAGGCAAAAAAAAACCGAATGAATCGAGGCTTTTTAATTAAATGGCACACCCGAGTGGGGTGTGCTTTTAAGACTACTTTGACGACTCTATACGCATCCTATCTATGACACCTTTACTCGTGAGATCAACCTTTTCATCCAAGTACTCTCTCTCCTTGTAAAAATACTCATCTAAAGCTGTTCTATCGCATTCAGTTTTTAATAGATCTTCAAATGGGGTAGTGTGGCCTCTGTCTTTTGCTAGCTCTGTAAGATATTTCTTGATTCGAAGATCAAGGTCCTCTCTATCATCCTCGTATCGGCTCACGGCCTCTTTGTCATTTTTATCTAGATGTTTCCAGCGTTCAGATAACTCATCTGATTCTGCTTCAAAAAGAGTTGGGAGAGGGAGTGTTCCTCCTGCAAGTGGGTCAAGTGATTTGTCTCTCTCTTTACCAAGTAGCTTATTGCCCCAAATTTTCAAGTAGTATCCATAGATGTAGAGGTCATGAGTTCTGATATAGTCTATATTGCTACTAGTTTTTACAAAGCCTTGAAACTTTTTTGCAAGTGCGAGTATTTCTTCTCCCTTCTTTTCCTTATCAGTGTCTTTGTCTCCGAAAGCGAGGAGTTTTAAGAGGGAAGTCATATCTACCCCTATTATTTTTGGTCGATAGAAAATGCGTGCAGGGGATACTATGGCGTGACGCTGAGTATATTTCCACACTTCAAGTGATGGGAGACGGTAGTCTGGTGCTGAAAACACTTCTTGAGCCGCTTTATCAATATCTTCTTTTTGACGGCCTAGTTTCAAGTAAAGGTGATGGAGGGCAAGTTTGTGAAGTCCGTTGTCTGGATACTCCTCTGCCAGTTTCTCAAAAAGGGAAGCACTTTTTGTATAGTTAGGCCTTGTCCCTTTTCTATTCTCGTAAAACAGATGCCCAATATCCGCTGCCTTAAGCGTGCGCATACTCTCTGATAGTTCCGATGGGAAGTAGCTCGGTATCTTTCCTGTTTTATTAAAATTCAAATAAAAGTCTTTTAGAAAGTTCCAGTCCTGGTCACTTATTCTTTCAATATCCTCTTTACTATTAAAAAAGATCTGATTTGAAAGAGAAGTATCTACTCCCTGCTCCCTATTTTGAAGCGCTGCAATCGCACAGACATCATCTTTTAGAATAAGTGCACTTCTCTCTTTGATGATTTGATCTGTTGTTTTCTCTTTTGGGGAGTTTTGTTTCGAGGAAACTGTTAAGGGATTACGATTTGATTGTCGTACAGATGCTGCTTGATCTTTATGTTGCTTGCTTGCGTGTGGAGAGTTGCCTCCAAGGAGTAAAAACGACAGCACCCCAATTGTGATCAGAATTACAATTGATAACTGTCGCATTTTCATTCTGAGCTCCTTACGCCATAATTACGCGAATATCCTCATCAAACTTCATCTCTAGAATATTCTTGATACCTGCAAGAGTTCCATCAATGGCACTTGGACAGCTGCCACATGAGCCTTCAAAACTAACAAAGAGTGTCTTTGAAACGGTGTCGTATTTTAAAAGAGTAATATCTCCACCATCCGCTCTCATGATTGGACGAATATCTTTCTCTACTATTGCTGCTAATCTTTCCATTTCTGGAGAGTCATAGGTTACTTTTGGTTCGTTAGATTGAACTTCAAAGCTTGGATTGTGCTCTTCAATTTTTAATGAAATCGCTTCCATCACTTCATCTTCAACCGAGTCCCAATCTGCAGAGTGGGCCTTTGTTACGGTGATGGTATTCCCAAACATCGCAATCTTCTTTACTCCTGCGCAAGTAAAAATGGCAAGAGCGAGTTGAATCCCCTGTGCCTCATCTGGAGAAGCAAAGGTTACTTTCTCTCCGTGATTGATCATCGCTGAAAGGATGAATTTTTTTGAGTTCGGATTTGGTGTTGTCTGAATTTTGATTTCCATATTATTTCCTATAAAAATTCTTTTGCTTTTTTTATCCCAGCAACCAGAATATCGACATCTTCTTTGGTGTTGTAGATACTGAAGCTCGCTCTCGCCGTCGCTGGAATTCCAAAACGTTGCATCAGTGGTTGAGTGCAATGGTGACCCGTTCTAATGGCGATCCCTTGCTGATCAAGTAGAGTTCCTAAGTCGTGAGGGTGAGCTCCATCTACAATAAATGAAATAACTGCTGATTTTTTCTTGGCCGTCCCTACAATCTTTAGACCTTCAATCTTTTCCATTTCTAAAGTGGCGTACTCAAGTAGTTCATGCTCGTAAGATGCAATGTTTTCTAGGCCAAGATTTGTAATGTACTCAAGAGCGTATTTAAAAGCGATTACTCCCGCAATATGTGGAGTTCCTGCTTCAAATTTATGGGGAAGAGTATTAAAGGTAGTCTTCTCAATAGTAACCACATCGATCATGTCTCCTCCACCTTGGTAGGGAGGCATCGCATTTAATAAATCTTGTTTTCCATAAAGTGCACCAACTCCAGTTGGCCCAAACATCTTGTGTGCAGAAAAAACAAGGAAGTCACAGTCAAGCTCTTGCACATCAATAATGGCATGAGACGCTGATTGAGCTGCATCCACAAGAAACTTACTTCCATTGTCGTGTGCAAGTGCAATCATCTCCTTGATGGGATTAATTGTTCCTAGGGCATTTGAAATATGAGCAATTGAGACCAGTTTCACTTCTTGAGTTAAAAGCTTTTTGTACTCTTCAATGATGATTTCACCATGATCATTGATCGGAACTGCTTTAACCTTTGCGCCTTTTCGCTCTGCCATTAGTTGCCAAGGAACGATGTTTGAGTGATGCTCCATCTCTGAAATCAGGATCACATCACCTTTTTGAATAAAGGCCTCGCCAAAGGAGAAGGCAACCAGATTGATCGAATCAGTTGTTCCCTTGGTAAAGATCACCTCATGACGTTCTTTTGCATTAATAAACTCTTTTATTGCATCACGAGTTTCTTCGTATTGAATGGTACCTTGTTCACTTAAGTAATGAACTCCGCGGTGAATATTGGCCGCATCTTCTGAGTAGTGCTTATTTATAGCGTCAATTACTGGTTTTACCTTTAGTGTTGACGCTGCACTATCTAAATAGGTTAAAGTCTTCTTACGAATCTTCCTACCAATTTCAGGAAAGTCTTTAATCACAACTTCTGGATTAATGTTCATCACATAACCTCAATTCACAATTTAGGCAGTAGTCCAATCTCTTATCGAGTGCTTCGTATAGTTTATCTTTCACAAGCTCAGATTTAATTTTTTGAAGAGCATCTTTAGCAAATGCCTTACAAAGAATTTTTTCGGCCTTTGGTTTTGGAACCCCACGAGTTTGAAGGTAGAACATTTCATCTTCGTTGAGACGTCCAACTGTCGCTCCGTGAGCGGCCTTTACGTCATCCGCATAGATCTCAAGTTGAGGTCTTGCATCAATTACTGCATCTTGGCTTAGAAGCATATTTTTACTCAACTGATTGGCAGAGCACTGTTGAGCATTTCTGTGCATTACGATCTTTCCTGTAAAAACACCATGACCATTGGCAGACGCTACTCCTTTGAACAGCTGTTCACTGTTGGTCATACCTGCATTGTGATGGATTTCAGAGCTATTGTCGCAGTGTTGGTTTTCTTTAATTGAAAAGAGTCCATTAACAGATGATGTGGCCTCTGTGTCGTTCAGGTTGATTTCAATATTGTTGCGAGAAACTTTTCCACCAGTGGTGAAACTAAATGAATTGAAGTAAGCGTACTTGGCAACATTGGCCTTAAGTTTTCCCACATGGATTGCGTTTAATGAATCTCTTTGGTTTTTTACGTGCTCAATATATGCACCTTCTTCAAGATCAAAGTCAGTGTAGGAGTTAACCATATAAACCGGTTCTCCCTCACCAAAGTGACCAAAAGATTCCATGATGGTGGCGCGGGCATATTTCTTGGCCTTTACAACCAATCGTGTATTGATGCCGTATTCCTTTGCGTGATGACTTGTTAAATGAAGGATAGAGATTGGAGTATCCACAAAATGGTTCGGTTCAATCTCAATAACATAGGCCTCATGAAGTCCTGCAACATTTAAGTTTTCAAATGGATCATTTGGGTCTGTGCTCACAACTGCTTGTAGCTGGTCGCGACGGATATCATCATTTTTCTTTGTAGAAATGTGGGTTAGGGTAACGTTGTTAGGAAGGTTTGATTCTTCCGCATCAAAGTGTCCATTAATAAAGACAATTTTAAATCCTTCTCTAAGAAGAAAAGGAGCAATGTCTTCTTTGTTCGCCTTAATAACAGGCGCAGGTCCCACTCTATTTGGAATCATCATTGAGCTGATTGGGGTATATTTCCAAAGCTCATTCTTTTTTGTTGGAAGCCCTGTTCTCACAAAGTTATTAAGGGCCAATTTCATCCCCTCTACGAGATCATTGTTGCCGATCAGTGATTTGTGATAGGCCTCAGATTCTCCCACAAGGTAATTTTTTATGTATACAGTTGGATCAATCATATTTCCCTCAATTACTTCAACCAGTCGTAACCTTTTTCTTCTAGCTCAAGTGCTAGCTCTTTTCCTCCAGACTTAATGATTTGTCCGTTGTGAAGGACATGGATAAAATCTGGAACGATATAGTCGAGAAGTCGTTGGTAGTGAGTTACTAGGATCACGGCATTGTTTTCGTTTCTAAGAGCATTAACCCCTCTTGCCACAATTCTTAGGGCATCAATATCAAGACCTGAGTCTGTTTCATCTAAAAGAGCTAGGCGTGGGTTGATAACGGCCATTTGAAGAATTTCGTTTTTCTTCTTTTCTCCACCTGAGAAACCTTCATTCACAGATCTTTTTAGGAAGTGATCTTTCATTTCAAGAAGTTCAAGTTTTGGAGCTAAGAACTCTTTAAACTCATCTTCATCCATTGGATCTGCACCCTGGTGAACACAGATTGAGTTAAATGACTCTCTAAGAAAGTCGATGTTAGATACACCTGGAACTTCAATTGGGTATTGGAAGCTGAGGAAAACTCCCTCTCTCGCTCTTTCATATGGCTCTAGTTCGAGTAGGTCTTTCATCTGGCCATCAATTTCGTAGTGAACAGTACCTTCTGTAACTTCAAATGATGGGTGACCGGCGATAACTTTTGAAAGAGTACTCTTTCCTGAGCCGTTTGGTCCCATGATCGCGTGAACCTCACCTGGTTTTACGGTGATGTTTAGACCTTTAAGGATGTTATTATCTTGAACTTTTGCGTGTAGGTTTTTTACTTCTAACATATTGACCTCTTATCCAACGGAATTTTCTAGTTTCATTTCAAGAAGCTTAACTGCTTCGACGGCGAATTCTAGTGGAAGCTCTTTAAATACTTCACTACAGAATCCATTCACAATCATCGAAATACATTTCTCAGGGTCAATCCCTCTACTTTGAAGGTAGAAGAGTTGATCTGCACTGATTTTTGAAGTTGAAGCTTCGTGTTCAACAATTGCTGTATTATTTTTCATTTCTAGGTAAGGGAAGGTGTTTGCGCTACACTTATCCCCAACAAGCATGGAGTCACATTGGGAGTAGTTTCTTGTTCCACTTGCTCCAGGCATGATTTTCACAAGACCACGGTAGTTATTTTCTGATTCTTCAGCAGAAATACCTTTTGAAATGATGGTAGATTTCGTGTTCTTACCGATATGAATCATCTTGGTTCCAGTGTCTGCTTGCATCTTATTGTTTGTAAGCGCTACTGAGTAGAATTCGCCCTGTGATCCATCTCCAATGAGAAGACATGATGGGTACTTCCAAGTGATTGCAGATCCCGCTTCAACTTGAGTCCATGATATCTTGGAATTTCTACCAAGGCATTTTCCACGCTTGGTTACAAAGTTATAGATTCCGCCTTTGCCTTCGGCATCTCCGGCGTACCAGTTTTGAACAGTAGAGTATTTGATAGTGGCGTCATCGAGTGCCACAAGTTCAACAATCGCTGCGTGGAGTTGGTTTTCATCTCTTTGAGGTGCAGTACAACCTTCAAGGTAATTAACTTTTGCACCTTCATCTGCAATGATTAATGTCCTTTCAAATTGACCTGTCCCTGAGGCGTTGATTCTGAAGTAGGTTGAGAGATCCATTGGACACTCAACTCCCTTTGGAATGTAAACAAATGAACCGTCACTAAAAACTGCGCAGTTTAAGGCCGCGTAGAAGTTATCCCCGTGAGGAACAACTGTGCCTAAATATTTTTTTACAAGCTCTGGGTAGTCTTTTACTGCCTCAGAGATTGAACAGAAAATAATCCCCAGTTTCTCAAGATCTTCACGATGAGTCGTTTTAACCGAAACAGAGTCAAAGACCGCGTCAACTGCAACTCCTGCTAGTGCTTTTTGCTCATTCAGTGGAATCCCAAGGCGCTCAAATGTCTCAAGTAGATCTGGGTCAACTTCGTCAAGTGATTGCTTTTCCTCTTTTTTCTTAGGCGCAGCATAGTAGCGTAGGTCTTGGAAATCTACCGGAGGGAAGGTTAGCTTCGCCCAGTTCGGATGCTCCATATTGAGCCAGTGTCTATAGGCCTTAAGCCTAAATTCCAATAACCATTCCGGTTCTTCTTTTTTGGCAGAAATCATTCTCACGATTTCTTCATTCAAACCTTTCGGAAATTCCTCAGTTTCAATGTCTGATACAAATCCATATTTGTAATCAGAAGCTTTAAATTGGTCACTCATCTAAACCTCTAAATCAATATCTTTGGTGAGGAGATCCTTCACCATTATTTTTTCTAACGTTTCCTGCATGATTTGATTGAATTCATCCATTGGCATTTTCACATTGCAGGTGTCGCTAATGTTGCAACAGTCGCAATCTTTACAGGCCTTTTCTGGTTTCTTTTCAACAATTCTAGCGAGACTTGCCATACTTAGCTCATAGATTTTATCTGTGACTTGATAACCCCCACTGACTCCCTGAACTGAAATGAGTACGTCGCTTTTATTAAGCGCCTGCATCACTTTCGCAAGGGTATCAAATGGAATTTGAAGGTGGTCACAGATCTCTCTTGCACTGACAAGATTATCCTTCTTTTTTTCGAGCATGTACTTGATCGCCATCAAGGCGTAGCCAACTTTTTTACTAATTTTAAGCATTTGTTGCCTCTTTTTTTCGATTTCAGAGGCAATATGACACAAAATAGGTCTTTTTTAAACCTATTTCTCCAAAATAGGTATTTTTTTACCTTATTTAATTTTTTTGAGGGAATTTTCTTGGAAATTGGCAAAAAAAGGCCCCAAATTATTGGGGCCAGATATATTTTACATTCTTTTTGGAGCTTTAATTCCTAGGGATTCAAGCCCTCTAATCATGGTGAGCTCAGTTGCTTTAGAGAGGGCCAGACGGGCCTGCTTTAGCTCCTCTGACTCCGCCTTCGCAATTGAACACTCGGCGTAGAAACTGTTGTAGAACTTACCAAGTTCGTAGAGGTAGCTGCAAACTAGCGCTGTACGGTGACCTGTCGCTGCCGTTTCCATAACTGTGTTGAATTGAGTTAACTTCTGCATCAAATTGGTTTCTTGAGTTTTTACAAGAAGTGACCATTCAACTTCTCCTGCGGGCAGGTACTCTTGCTTTTCACAAAGTGAGTGGATGCGTGCACAAACGTATTGAAGATATGGCCCAGTTTCTCCATCGAGTTTTAGCCATTCATTCATGTCGAAAACGATTTTTCTGGCGTTATCCATACGGATCATTCCGTACTTGATAGCACCATTTGCGATAATTGTCGCAGTTTCATTAATCTCTGTTTCTGACCATTCTCCTTCGTATTTGCTTAAGTATTCTCTTTTGATCGTTGCTTCCATTTGGTCGATCAGATCGGTGAGAGGAACGATGTTACCCTTACGTGAACTCATCGCTCCATCTGGTAGCTCTACGAAGTCATACTGCAAGTGATGGCAGTCATTAGCGTGAGGAAAACCTACTTTTTCAAGTACTTTAAATACCTGCTGAAAGTGGAATGCCTGACGCTTATCTACGATATAGTAACTCTGATCCAGGTGATTTTCTTCAAACTTTTTGTGTGCTAGCGCCAAGTCTTTTGTGGCGTAAAGTCCAGTTCCATCAGACTTTATCAGCATACAGAACCCGAGTTTATCATCACTTAGATCCATTCCAATCGCGCCATCATCCTCAATTAGTTTGCCTTCTGCGTAGAGATTTTTAACAAATTCAAGCGATGGTGCGTCTACTTCTGATTCAAAGTACCAACGATCAAACTCAACATCCGCCCATTGGTAAACCTTATTCATCAGGTCAATTGACCACTCGCGGGTTTCTTTCCAAAGGTCGTAATATTCGCCATCTTGAGCTTCAAGCTGTTTTAAAATGGCAGTGAGCTCCGCTCTATTTCCATCCTCTTTTTCAGTTCCTTTCTCTTCCTCAAGTTTGTTGGTTGCCTTGGTGTAAAGTGCACCTAACCATGGCCCACGCTCTTCTGGATTTTGAGGGGCCTTATCTTCACAGTGATAGCGTAGATACCACAGACATTTTGCTACGTGTGTTCCCACATCTCCAGGATAAGTTGTTGGGATAACTGTGTGTCCGATATAACGACTCATTCTCACAAGGGCGTTACCAAGGCACAGATTTCTCATGTGTCCCACGTGAAGTTCTTTGTGAGTATTTGGCTGCGAATATTCGTACATAATTTTAAGTGGTCGTTCAACCAGTTGGTCTTTGAAGTATTCTCCACTCAAAATGCGCTCAATTCCCTCTGTTCCAAATGCTTGTGGGGAGATGAAAAAATTGATGTAGGGCCCTTGAAGCTGCGTCTTTTCAACAATTGTATCTTCTTCTAGATTTTCAATTAATATTTTAGCGATATTTACTGGTGAATTCTTAAGGGCCTTTGCAAGGGGAAAACATGGAAAAGCGAATTGTCCCATCGCCTTATTTGGTGGCTCTGAAATGTTTTGATAAATCTCTTCCACAGGGATCTCTGTGCCGGGAAAAGCAATTGTAATCGCATCGCTGATTTTGTTAGAAAGATGCTTTAAGAAAGTATCGTGCAAAATTTTCATCAATAAGGTCCTATTTGGTTTCACTAATTGCAGTAATTTTAGCATAATAGTCTTAACCCCTTAAATTGTTAAGTGGAGCAGGTAAAAAGTTTGAAAACTATTACATTTTTTCTCACCATTTCTATTTGTGTTTCGGCCTTTTCTCAAGTCCAGGAAACGACTATAGGCACAGATCGGGCCGAAGTGAATGTTTCTACCTCAAAAGAAGGGGAGTTCGCAGGCAGAAGAGCGCCACTTATCTCTCCCTATTATCGTAAGGGATCTAATTTAATCTTCGATTGTGAGGATCAGCATTTTGCCTGTGTTGACGATGAAAGTTACAAAAAGTGTGAAGATTGGCGTCACAAGGCCATCGATTTAGTAGAGGATTTTATGCCTTGTGCACCTCTCAAAAAATTCAAGACTGATGAAGAGTGCAGCAAGATCCACTACAAGCGCATTTACTCGCAAGCTTCAAAGAAATTCTGCATTAGAACACGTAAGAAGAATTAGAGTGTAGTTGAGATTCTGAAGAGTTTTTTCATTGCCATTCGGCTAACGGTTGCTGCAAATAGCTCCATTACTTTGTCGGAATATTTTGTCTTTTTTCCCTTCCATTTTGACCAAATATAAAACAAGCATCGATGCTTGTATTCGCTAATATGCATTTCGCCCTGAAGCCCTTTAAGAAAGCCCTTTTCGAACGCAAAGGGGTAAACTCCTGGGCCATTGATGCGATCAATTTTAAAATTGAGTCGGAGCTTACCTGGCAGGATCGGAGGTTCCAAAAGAATATCTAAGTTATTGCTTTTATTGTCATAATCGCTAGTTTTTACTATTTCGATAAAATCTTTGAAATGCTCGTATCTTTTAAGCTTTTTTATGGCAAAACGGCAGCTTCTTTTATGCTTTCCTACGATAAAAAAATCAAAACTCTGTTTTTTTTCATTTTCGAGGGTGTTTACTTGGGAATGAACCACAATTTTTTGATCCAAAACTCGTTTTTTTTGGCCAGAATTGAGGGGAAGCTCTCCAAAATGGATTAAAGGTGATTTATTTGCACCATATCCAAGTGCTGGGAATAGCGTAATCAGTAAACAAAAAATGTTAGAAATTATAAGATGTTGACGCATGGTGTCTTTTCTTGTTGCCTCCAATTTCTTACGCTTAAAATACTAACACACATCAAGAGATATTAAATTAGGAGATTTTTGTAGCATGAGTAGTAGTATCGGCGCTGTAAAAAGGCGTGGTAAGACGAAAGATGCTGTCATCGAAAGTAAGGATCAGAGATGGCACTGTCGCAATCGTATCACCCTCGTATTCGGAAGTAATGATATCGAAGACTTAGAGACTTACGTTTATCGTGAGCACTCTGTCGAGTTTAAGACTCTTCAATTTCATCAGGCAAAATCAAAGGCCATTGAAGAGATTTTAGATAACTGCATTGACGAGTATTACCGTGGTTTTGTCACGGAAATTCATACTAAATTGTCAGAAGATGGCACTAGGGTAACAATTCAAGATAATGGAATTGGGATGCCACTCACCAAGATTCCTCAGGTTTATGCTGAGTTTAGAACAGGTTCTAAATTCAAGGATGAGGAAGTTGATGAGAAGGGATTTTTGCACCGTACCCTCGGCCAAAATGGGCTAGGCGCTGCGGCAACTTGTCTCACTTCTGATGAATTTAAAGTAACTGTTAGGCATTACAATTCAAAAAAAGAGCAAACTTTCACATTTCTCGATGGGGCGCTTAAGGTTAAAAAAACAAAAGCAAAGCCTTTTACTGGACACTCTGGGGTAAAAGTTGAAGTTGTTTTGGCAAAAGAGGTTTACAAGGACAACGTAATTGATCCGGATCTTTTGCAAAAACGAATTATCGATTTGGCCTACAATAATCCTGGGCTTGCTTTCTTTTTTAATGGAAAGAAGTTTTTATTTAAAAAAGGCCTATATGAGTTAGCACAATACATCGACGAGAAGTCTGCCCAAGAGTTTGGAACAGACAGCTATATTTACGAAGACGTTTCGGCCAGAGGAAAGAAAGTTAAAGGTAAAATTGATCTAGATCTTTCTTTTACTTTCAGTAAAACATCTGAGGAGAGGGAGAGGTTTATCTCTTTCGTTAACTCAACTCCTACTTATGATGGTGGGTTTCATCACGATCGAATCCGAAGAATTTTTATCAATGCTGTTAAAGAGAAACTTGAACGTGTGGCAAAGAAAGAAAAGGTTGGAATCGTCGATAATGATGTCCTCACTGGGATGACTTTTATTATTGGTATTACGATGCCAAATCCTCGTTTTGAATCTCAAACTAAAAGAAAGCTTGTTCGTGACCTAAACCTTGAGAAAGGAATTGAGCAATTTATGAGCAAGGGAATGGATAAATTCTTTAGAAAGAATAAGGAATTCCTTGAGCTGGTAATTGAACGCGCTAAGTCTCGCCATAAGTTTCAAGAGCTGAAAGATGCTGCGAAGACTGCAAAGAAGCAGAGAAAGCAACGTATTGAAAAGTTGCTTGATGCAAATGAGAGAAAAGATCGCTCAAAATGTACTCTATTTATCTGTGAAGGGGACTCTGCAATCGGTGGTCTTCGATCTGCTCGAAACAAGTTACATCAAGGAGGAATTGCTCTTAAAGGCAAACCGATGAATGTGGCACAAGCAACGATTAAAGACATCCTAAATAATCAAGAGTTCTCTGATATTATGGCGTCAATTGGACTTGCCCTTGGTCAGCCTGCAGAGATTGATCAATTGCGATTTTCTAAGATTGTTTTCTTGGCGGATTCTGATGTTGATGGAGGTCATATCAATACTCTTTTGACCAATTTCTTCTTTAGTTTCTGGCCAGAGCTTTTTGAACATGGGGTTATTCAAATTGCTAAAGCTCCACTCTTTGAGATTATTACTGATAAGAAGACTGTTTTTGCTGAAACTCCAAGAGAGCTCGAAGAAATCAAGGCTTCTGGAGTTAAAATCAAAGAAATTCAGCGAAATAAGGGACTAGGAGAAATGAGCCAAGATGCATTTAAATACGTCCTTTCTAGACCTGAATTTACAAAAATTGAAATCAGTGATCTCTCTAAGGCGAAAGAAATGCTCAATGTGTGCTTTGGAAAAGACTCTGCACCGAGAAAGGATCTGTTGATTGATCACAAAGATTACGAAGTTACGAGAAGCTAAAAGGATCTAACCGAAATGGAAGAAAAATATTTACACGCACTTGAATCTGTACCTTTGAGTGAGATTGTTAAGGAAGAGTATCGAAACTATCAAATTTATACTTTGATGGATCGAGCAATTCCACACCTTACTGATGGTCTGAAGCCTGGGCAACGAAGAATTCTTTACACTCTTTGGAAACACCAGTCCAAAGGGTTGATGAAAGTATCTTCTGCCACTGGACTTGTGCTAACTTTGCATCCTCACGGGCCCGCGTCTGTTGAGTCTGCAATTGTTAATCTCGCTCAAGATTATACTTTCTCTAATAATTACCCCTTGATTGATAAAAAGGGATATTTTGGAGAGAGAATGGAAACAGCTCCTGCCGCGTCCAGATATATCGAATGTAAGCTAGGTGAGCTTGCTAAGATTTTGCTTTTTGATGATATGAATCAAGTTGAGATGGTTCCAAACTATGATGAAAAAGTGATGGAGCCTCTTTCATTTCTTCCTAAGCTACCGCTAATGCTTTTAAACGGAGCTGAAGGGATTGGGACTGGATTTTCATCGTCGATTCCAAGTTTTAATCATAAAGATATTGTCGATTCAATTATCAAGTACATTCAGACTGGTAAGACAAAAAAGATTAAACCATACTTTCATAACTACAATGCTGTCCCTGAGCTAGATAAAAATGGAAAGAATATATTCCATCTTCAAATTTCTGAGATTGACGGTAAATTTTTTATTACAGAGGTTCCTCGTAACTACGATGCCACAAGAATTTATCGTCATCTTACCAAATTTGTTGATTCTGGATTCTTGAAAGATTTTATTGATTCTTCTGTTGATAATGTTATTAAAATTGAGTTGCTCTTTAAGAGAGGACAGGAAGTAACGCTTCAAGAGGTTCAAGATACTCTTTCATGTAATACTTCTTTAACGCCAAACTATACATTGATTTCTGAAAGAGGTGTTCGAATTTTTGATCATCCTGAAGAGATTCTTGCTCTTTTTGCTGAGGTAAGGATTAATGTGGTAAGAAGGCGTTACGAACTTCTTTGCGAAGACTATGAAAATAAAATTCGCCAAAATAATGAAATTATCCGTTTCATTAAAGAGAAGCACTATGACAAAGCAACGAAGTCAAAAAATCGAAAAGAGTTTGTTGAATACCTAACAAAGAAAAAGTTTACTTTTAGCGATTACCTCGCAGACATGCCAATCTATCGTATGACCTTGGATGAAGTCGAACGAAGGAAACTAATGGTTAAGTCTGATAGTGCTGAACTTAAGAGATGCGCTAAAATTGCAAAATCTGATAAACTTGTTCGAGGTAAATTGATCGAAGAGCTTCAAGAAGTTAAAGAGAAGCTGACCGCTTGGGTCAAGAAAAAAGACAAAGAGCGTGACGATCGTCTAAAGGCCCTTGAAAAGGCTGAGAAAAAGAAGACTCCAGCTAAGAAAAAAACAACGACAAGAAATAAAAGCAAATAACTAAGGGGCCATTGGGGCCCCTATTTTCTCAATAAGTAGTTATTAGAGTATTAGTTGATCTTTTTGGTCTGTGAATAGGCAAAATTTTCTATTTATATCTCGACTTATCAATTTCCCCCAAGGTTTCTAACCTCCGATAAATAAAGGGGATCGAACTTTTTCATTTATTTTTGTAACTTGTTGTTTTTCTTTTGAAATCAATTCGCTTATTTGCTAACCTATTAATAATAATGGAAAAGTTTTTTCTATCAGGTTTTCACGGAGGAAAATGTATGAGTCTAACCAAGGCCGATATTGTTGAACGAGTTTATAAGGAAGCTGGATTTTCTAAAAAGGAAGCGGCTGAACTTGTTGATATGGTGTTTAACACTATAAAAGAGACACTGGCCAGAGGAGAGAAGGTTAAGATTTCTGGTTTTGGAAATTTTTCTATCAGAGATAAAAAGACTAGAGTAGGGAGAAATCCACAAACTGGTCAGTCTATGGATATCTCTGCTAGACGTGTTCTAACCTTTAAACCATCTCAAGTTCTAAAAGAAGATGTTACTTCACGCTTTGCTCATCGTCTTGACGATAAAGGTAATGAAGATGGCTCGCTTCCAGCACAATCTGGTACATCAAGAGCTCTTAGTTCATTCCAAACTTCGCAAGAGGATATGGTAGTAGAAGTTGATACTCCTTCTTCTGGGTTTGGTGACGGTTTCTAATACGAGGCCTCAATGAGCGACAAAATTTCGATTCCTAATAAATCTCACTTTACTTTTGATGAGGTCGCGACGATTACGGGCGTAAAGAAGTATGTCCTTCGTTTTTGGGAAACGGAATTTGATGAAATCGATCCAATTGTATCATCGGCCGGTCAAAAACTGTTCGAGCACAAAGATATTGATGCGATTTTAAAAATAAAAAAATTACTCTTTGAAGAAAAGCATACAATAGAGAAGGCGAAGGCCATACTTCAAAAAGGTGAATTGACTGAAGATGAGGTCAATAGCATTGATGATGAGGCCTTCGTTCCTGAAACCATAGTTGAAGAAGCTGCTATTGAAGTCGCTTCGAAAAAATCCAAAATAGATTCAGCTCCTTTAAGAGATAAGCTTACAACGATTATTGAGTTAGCTAATTCGCTTGAGGAGCGTCATAATTGGCGCTAGCTCCACTTGTTTTTTCGCGTTATTAGTTAAGTGCATTTGAACATTTTCTTTATCTCCATCTAAGATTTTGTAGATCTTTCCGAAGTACTGTTTCATTACAACTTTGAAATTGTTCATTTGATATTTGTTTGAGAGTTCATCGATTCTTTTAAGACCTTTAATTAACTCATCATTTGTGATTGTTGAAAAATTAAACCATGGGCTAATTTCTTTTTCATGCTCTGAAAGTTCAGCATCAGCGAATTCTGTTAAGTCATCTAAAAGTTGGAATACAACTCCTGTGTAGTGGCCAAGCTTATAGATATCTAGCATTTGACGAAATTCACTTCCATCTTTTTTATCTTCAACTAATAAGTAACTCGATACCATTGAATTTTGTATCAATCTTGCTGTCTTAAAGCGGTGAGTATCTATGAGAGTGTGGAAATCATTTTTCATTTCTTCGGCCAAATCAAGAACTTGACCATGAATGAGTCCTTTGGCGCCAGTTGACCAGCTAAAAAAGCGAAAGACTTTATCAATACTTTTTGAATTGATTAATGATAACAGCCTGTATGAAAGGCTAAGGAGTCCATCCCCTACAAGTAGTGCTTTCCATTCTCCGAAGGCCTTATGTGTCGATAGACGGCCCCGTCTCATATCATCATCATCCATACATGGGAGGTCGTCGTGTACCAAACTGTACGCATGATGAACTTCAATTGCTGAAGAGAGAAGTGCATGATTCGCATTAATGCTGAGGTCTACTTCGCCACTTTTTGAAAAATCCATCGCAATTGCTGTTACCAACTGAGGTCGAAATAGCTTTCCTGCCGGTAGAACTGCATAACGATATACTTCGCGGATATGATGATTGGGGGTTTGACTATTTATATGTTCACTTAGGTTTGAACTAAGTGTCTCGATTGTTTCAGCAATATTCATGAATTTTCCTTTTTTATAGGATGAAATTTATCACAAAATCTCTGGATTAGGGGAACTAAGTTTACCTGTTAGGCGGACTTTGTAGAATCCTCCCTGATTTTCTTTTCCAGAGGTAAGCATGTTGATGATTGGGAATGCTGTAATGAGCTCTTGAGAGAATTTAACCTCTCCAGAAAGATTAATTCTAGAGTTCATCATATTGTATTTGTTGAGTCTGATCGTACCTTTAAAGTTTGCAATCAAAGGTGATTTTTCATCCCCAACGAGAAAGGAAACGATAGTAAGTTTTGACTTGGACAGTGTTCCTTTAACTTGAAAGTTATTTACTTTAAGTTCAGGAAGTGAAAGTCCATTGAGGTTTTGTGAAGGAATGACTAAGTTTTTAGACTTTAGAAGTAGGTCTCCATCAGTAGGCGTTCCGTTTACAAGCTCAATCAGTGATTCAACAGTGATTAATCCTTTAAGAAAGTCTCCACCAGCAATTTCTGAAATGAAGTCGCCAGTTAATTGAGTATCAGTAATACGGATAATATTTTTACCAATTGCCACTGTAGGGTAGATGTTGACCTTTGTTTTGCTTCCTTTCTTTTTAATTTCTGTATGTAGCTTTAGCCCAAATGGGTAAACGCTAGGTATACCAAGAGATATTGGAATATCACGTAGTGATAGAGCTTTTCCAGATCTTCTACCAAAGCACTTCGGTGAAATCTCTGGAGATTTGATAATAATCGTTGGTATTGGCCAGCTAATTTCAATTCCATCATGAGCAATAGGACAACTTCTCATTGAATTAATTCCACTATCAATCATTGATGTAAGTTTTGTACTAATCGATAGATTAGATAAAACTGTAAACAATAATATGACAACAAATAGCAGGGCGATTTTTACAGTCGGAACTCTTCCTTTGCTGTAAATCTCGTCTTGTACCTTTGTTGATTCTAGCTTCTTAACCATATCTACTATTGTCCTCTACTGTAGTGAGTAATCTCAATTGTTCCATTGAGAGAATTTGTTTTGGTGTCTTTTCTGATTTTTAGAGACGGGATTGTGGCCTTTTCTCTATCTGCTAGAGCTGAGAATGTATTACTTAAGTCAGCGCTAGAAAAGTTTTTGAATTCAAAAACAATTCTCGAAATATTGACACTTGTACCGCTACTTTGATTTTCAAAGTGCTTAACTGTTATTTTCGAAGTATCTATTCCTTTTCGACCTAGAGACGTAGATAGCATTTTTGATGCATCTTCTTTTGAATTTACTGAAGTCCTTGAGAGGCGATCCCTCTCTAGGCCGTTGAATTCATTTTTCTTATCTGTGATTGTCGTAATTGTTTCTACGATCTTCTTTTTCATATCAAGCGCATCTGATGCAGAGTAGTTTAGCATAGAAAGAAAAAGAACAAGCACAATTGGAAGCATTACAAGAAGCAATGAGATAATATGATTTAAATACTTTTGTTGGTTTTCAGATAGTAGGCGAAACCGGTCTGCAACCTGTTGCCAAGCCGGTTGATCTAGCATGAGATCAATTTTATTGAAGATGAAACTATCAATTGATTTAAAAATATTTTGTATCTTGCCCATCTTAGTACCTGAATTCCAAGCTAAGCTCTTTTGAGCCTTCTTTGTAATTTAGTTTTAGGCCATTTAGCCCACTCTTACTCAGAAGATTTTTCAAGTCTCCCAGTTCTCTTGGAGTGTTTGATTGGAAAGTCGCAAAAACAGAGTTCGATTCGCAGTTGAAGCTAACCATACTTACTTTATCGTTCTTACCAATAACACCACTTAACTCTGCAAGAGGAAGAATTGCGGTATGACCAGACGATGCTTTAAGCGCCTTGATGCTGGAGATCATTGATCTCTCTTTTCTTTTAAGCTTTTTGTAGATTGTTTCTGGTTTCTTTTTGAAACTTCTAATATCACGTGGAGTTAATTCAAGAACCTTCGACTTTAATAGCTTTGTAATTTGTTTGGTAACAACAGCATCTGTTGATGAAATACTCAAATAGCTAACGATCAGCCCTATTGATAAGATCAACGAAACAAGAAGTGTTCTTGATGCTAGAAAAATTGTAGAGTGCAGAGGAATTGTATCGCTGAAATTCGATACATAAGTTCCTCTTAGAAAGTTTGCAGGTTGCTTTTTCCAGACTTGTGTTAGGGCCAGCATACTTCCCATCGAATAGATGGACTGCTCACATTCTGACATCGGAGCCTTATCCTTTGCAGAATATACAGATCCAAGTTTCTCAACACGAATGCCAAATGATTGAGATAAAAAGTTATCGATGTTCTCAATATTACTTGTTCCTCCACAGATAAGAACCTTTTCAATTGGCAGCGCATGCTTAACCCTGAAACCAAGTTCCCAGCGTTTGAAGTCTGAAATGAGAGGGGACATCACCTGCTTCATGATGAGAGCAAATTCTTTTTGTGCATCACTAACATCTTCAAGCTGTTGATCTGTTAAAAAGAAACACTTTTCATGCTTGTAGTTAATCGCTTCGTCCATCGGAATTTGGTATGTCTCAGCGATCGTTTCTGTAATGTTATTACCTGCGAGATATGAGGTGTGGGTCGCTACAACTTTTCCCTCATGAATAAAGTAAGCATTACTTGTTGTATGTCCGATATCAATAAGGCATACCGGTCCACGAATTCTTGTTTCCCAAGCATAGGCTAGAATTGCGCTCATCTCACTAAACATGTGAGTTGGTAAAATCTTATTTTTAGAGAGTGAGTTGTAATATTCATTGAATGACTCAACTTGAGTCACATTGATTATTGCGAAAAACTTATTCCCCGCTTTGAAAAGGTCAGAGGTGTAGTGGGCCTTTGAAATTGAATATGGAAGGTTTCCATCTAATTGATGCGGCACCATCATTTCTGCTTTTTTTCTGTTGTTTATTGGAATATCGATAAAGCGATTTGTTACAAGACGTTTAGGAAGTTGAGCAATGATTTTTCCAGAAAATTGTAGATCCTGTAGATATGCCTTAATAATTTCTTCTTGAAGCTCCTCGATTGATAGATCTTCATCGTAATCATTGGCAACTTCACCTAGGATTACTTCTTGCATATGGTCGAGTACCAAATGACGTCTTTCCTGGCGGAATTCAAGAAATTTTACAGAGTAGGTTCCGGTATCAATTGAAAGTATATTCATATATTTATCTTACCAAAAAATAGCTAAAATACTCAAATCTTTTGGTAGGAAAAAGCCGCCTACAGCTGTTACCGTATAGTGATTTCGACAATTCGAGGAGGTTGATACTCTACTGGAGTGTTCTTTTTCTCTGCTCCATCTCCTGTATCTTTCGTTTGGTCAGTTGTTGTGGAAGTTGTGTCTCCCTCTTTGTTGACTGTTTTAGTCGATTTGGTCGTTTTCGACTTACTTTTAGGATCTTCTTTTTCTTTGATTGGGAGGTCTATAATTGCTTCAATTTCATAGACTGCATTTCTCATCTCTCCACGAGATGAGACTATAAATAGCTTTCCGGCCACACCAAGGTTAAGGCCTGCTTTCTTTAGTTCTGTGATTCTCTCTTCGTATACGCTCTCTTCGACAATTCCTGCTTGATTGACGATATAGCTCTTAAATTCTTTCACATTCTTAAATGGGTGAGGTTTTGTTTCTTCTGTTACATCTTCACCAGCTGCGTTCGGATCTCCATCTCTGTAGATAAAGAAATTATTAACTTGTTCATCTTCAATTTCTGGGAAAAGCATTTTTAGCTGGTTCTCAGTGAGTTCATTTACTGCTATTACTGCCGACTCATGCACTGTTAGGCGGTCAATAATGAGGTTGATGAGTTGATCGCTCCAACCAGCAAGGAGATACATTTCTGAAAGTGATGTCATAGGGGCGTATTTAGGGACAATTTCGGCCTCAGAATAGAGATTTTCTAGATCACTTCTTTCATCATCCTTAAATTTTTCTTTTTCGTTGACGTAAAATTTGAGCTCTTTCACTCTCATTTTGGCATCAATTTCACCATAAATGGCCTGATTCGCAGGATCTTCTTCTATTTTCTGCTTTATTCCCTCTTCAATCATTTTGACGAGTTCTTTTTCGATACTCTTTTGTAGGTTTTTTGCCTCTTCTTCCTTTTTATTTTGCTCTTCAAGCTGTTGCTCTGTTGGCTCAACTTGGTCTCCAGACATAGCAATAGGAGGAAATGTTGGGAACCTCAAGTTATTCGGGTTGATAAATCCAGACATTGGTCTAATTGTGACAGATATGTTGCCCTGAATCAGTGAACTTTGCATAAACTCATTAATTGCTGTCTTTTGAATAATGTCTGCTTGCTCTGGTACTGGTGGAGGGTAGATTAGAGGTTGAATAATCATCGATTGGAGTTGTCCCTCAGGGATGACGTCCTTGAGAGATTGGTTCTTTTCAAGGGTATTTCTGGCCTCTTGGTAGAGCCTCAGCTTACTCAAAGCAAAACTGAGTCCCGCTTCGGCATTTAATTTTGCTTGAGCACGATCTTGGGAGTTATAAACTTTAAGTTTGTTCAGATCGGTATCAAATGAAAAGTTTGCAAGAATAATCAGCAGAAGCATGATGGTGGTCATCACCATAATAATTGCAACGCCAGACTCTGAAGGGCGTGCTGTTCTAATTTTCATTATCGCCTCCTTCATTATCCTTATCATTAGTGAAAGGAGTTTTCGTCGATGTCGATGATTGTGAGCTCAACATCTCTCTTGCTTCTTTTGTGGCATCGTATGTAGGCCATATTGTTCTGAATGTTTTTGCAGTCTCAATTTTAAATCCGTTTTTGTTCACCCAGGTTAGG
Organism: Bacteriovoracaceae bacterium; assembly: GCA_965140515.1. GTDB lineage: Bacteria > Bdellovibrionota > Bacteriovoracia > Bacteriovoracales > Bacteriovoracaceae > JAGLCH01. The sequence goes on from OZ223251.1 coordinate 1,804,742, forward strand.
GTTGCCTTCATGAGACGAGCGATCCTCTGCTTCTCTGATAAGTCGCTAAGTGACTCAACATAATCTTCTTTATCATCACTCCAAAAGAAAAATTGAAACTTCTCAACATTATTTAGAAGCACGTTAGATTTAATTTTATCCCATTCAAATGAGTCGCCATACGGGTTATCCGCAGTGAATTGTCTCACCAATTCAAAGCTTCCTTTTTTATTTTCTTCATCACTTTCTTTTGAGCGAAGTGTGTATCTGACCCAAGCGTAGTTGGACTGTTTGAGATCTTGCATCCTTCTCTGGTTAGAGTAGGTCATGAAGATGAGTTCGTGTTTATCTGGATTATCGATTACAGGAATAATTTTTCCTAGGTGTGTTACTCCATTAAACCTTTCTTTTTCTTCTCTCTCTTCGCCAGGAAGCTGCTTCTTGATCACTTCTGTAAAAAGGGGAGTGTAGAGCGAAGAGAAGTCCCTTTCAATAATTGAGAATGCCATTTGAACTTGCATATATTCTCTGTCTTCAGTCATTACTCGATCGACAGTGTCGGTACTCTTGTTAGACATATCGTAAACTAGCATCATCATGATCGATAGCACCATGATTGCTAAGAGAATTTCTAGTAGGGTGAAACCGGATTCAGAACTTCTTTTCATCACATCGCCCCAAATTTTACATTGGCATTCCCATTGTAGAGCCATGTGGAGAGTGAGTAAGAATAGTCTGTTTCAATATTTTTTACTGTGACTTTGACCTGCCAAAGCATGCTTTCCATATTAGTTTTAACTTGGGCCATTAAGCTTTTTTCAATACCACTTGAACTTTGACTGTCATCGCTTCTTTGATCTTCTGGAAGAAGTTGATTAAAGTCAGGAATTTGAAGCTTCTTCCATTCAATAGTGTAGCTGTAGTTTTGGTCATCTTCAAACTTCTTGGTCTCAGGGACAGATAAGAGTGTTTCTTCAAATTTTTGTGGCGTGGCCAATACCTTATTAATCACTTGTTCACAGAGATCTTTTAATTTCACTTCTTCTTTAATATGAGATGAGAGTGAAAGGTTATAGGACTCTCTTGTGACATATACAGAGGAGAAAAAAGCAAAAATTGCTAATGCAATTAAAACTTCAAGCAATGTAAAGCCGTCTTCATTTCTCACTCTTTTAACCATTTCTCAAAGAGCTTCTGCGCAACTTGAATTTGCATTTCATCCAGTTGTTCCGCATCGACTCCATCTAGTGTTACGTACTCTTTTTCAATATCTGGGAAGAAAGGTGATAGCTTAAGAGCAACCACTTCTTCACTGGTTCCTAGAAAAATAATTGCGCCATCTTTTTGGCCAGTGGGGTAAACGTAGATTGATGCTGAACCATCTAAGATTAACTTCTCTTGAAGGTCTGTACCAACCGCAACAATCTTTACGCTATCGGGAAGTCCCTGTGCTCCCTCTTCAAACTCTTGCACTTTATTAAATTTTTTATCGAGAGCGGCCTTATCTTTGGCGCGCTTCTCTGTTTCTTCGAGGGAGAGGTTCTCCTCTTCTTCTTTGTCCGCTACAAAGGCGGGAAGGACAAAGCTGGAGCTTGGTCCATACTCAACAGTGTACTCTTGAGGATTCTTGTCTAGACGAAAGTGGATACGAATAATCTTATTGCGCAATATTGCTTCGTCAGCAGAAAATCTGACTGCTTTTTCCATGTCCACAAGAGCATCATCTAATCGTTGAGATTCTGTAAAAGTCCCACCTACGAGGACTCCTAACATAATTGCAGTTAATGCGAGTGCGATAAGGACTTCAAAAAGAGAGAAGCCCTTATCACTATTATGCATTTTACTCTTCAGATTTTGGCTTCTTACCGAGGTGGATGTCATCCTCTGTTCCTTCCTCTCCATCTGGTCCGAATGAGTACATTTTGATGTTTTTCCCATCTGATTCGTAAACAAATTCATTATCCCATGGGTCCATTGGAACTTCTGCTGCGTCTAGGTATCCATTTGGACGGTAACGCTTACACTCTTTACCTACAGTCGGTTTTTGTAGTAGAGCATCAAGTCCCTGTTCTGTTGTCGGGTAGAAGTTACAGTCTCTTCTGTAGTCTTTAAGAACTGCTTGTAGGGTTTTCATTTGAATTCCCGCTGCATCTACTTTACCCGATTGGAACTGATCAAAAAGTTTTGAACCAACAAATCCTAGTGCAACTGCCATCAATGACAATGCAATGAGGATTTCCATTAGTGAGAAGCCCGCTTGCGAAACGCGTGCATTCACTGCCAAATTCTTTGCAGTTTTCTCCATCTTAATCTCCTTTATTTGTTATCTTGCTAAATTACCCATTTGCATCATCGGCATAATAACCGAAAATACGATAAAGAGTACGGCCAACCCCATCCCAATGAGCATCAGTGGCTCGAGTATGGTTGTAAGCCTACCAAGTTTTGTATCTAATTCTTCTTCATAGTTTTCAGCAACAATTGAAAGCATCTCTTCAACTTCACCTGATTTTTCTCCAAGCTTAAGCATGTGAGTCATCATGGTAGGGAAAAGTCCACTCTCTGCAAGAGGATCGGCAATGGATCCCCCTTCTGAAACATTGATGCGAGATTTTTCAACCACTTCAAACATATGGACATTTGTAATGATATTTCCAACAATTCTCATTGCGGCAAGAATGGGGACCCCTGAAGAGAGAAGGGTTGAAAGAGTTGAGCAAAAGCGACTGACATTGATCATGGTAACAATATCTTTAATAATTGGCATTTTGAGTAGTGCTGCGTGCCACTTTCTCTTTCCATTTTTCGTCTTGATATATTTGAGAAAGAGGTAACCGCCAACAACGACGGCCAAAATCATTAACCACCAGTAGTTCTTAACCCCATCTGAAATTGCAATTGCAATTCTTGTTGGAAGGGGAAGTGCAACTTTTTGTGAAATAAGAATCTTGGTAATTTTTGGAATAACAAAAGAGAAGATCGCTCCCATCATGATTGCCCCAAAGATCACCATAATAAGCGGGTAGGTCATTGCACTTTTAATTTTATTTGAAAGCTTAACTCTATTTTCAGTAAACTCTGCAAGTCTTAAAAGTACAATTTCTAGTGTTCCCGATGCTTCACCTGCATCAACCATATTGACAAAAACGTTGTCAAAGACTCTTGGATATTCTCCAAAAGCATTGGCAAGGGAGCTACCTTCGTTAACCTTTTGTCTCACTTCTGCAAGCATAACCTTGAGTTGTGGGTTTTCTGTTTGATCAACAAGGGCCGAGAGTGCTTCAACAATTTGAATTTTTGCCTTTAAAAGAGTTGCAAGTTGTCTGGTCATTAGAGACAAATCTTCAATCTTCACTCCACTGGAGAGCGAAACAGAGGTTGTATCTTTTGCAGAATTCGCTTTTTGCTCTTTAATAGAGATAATCATCACTCCGAGCGATTTGATTTTTTGCTTCGCTTGAGATTCTGATTCGGCGTTAACTGTATTCTTAACCTCTTTTCCGTCAGGGCCTAGGCCTTTATAGCTGTAGAGAGGCATTTATTACTCCAATTCTTCACTTAAATCTTGAGGATATTCTTCCTCTTCGTTAATTACACGGAGAATTTCATCCATTGATGTAATCCCGCGATAAAATTTATCCAAGGCACTTTGTCTAAGTGTTACCATCCCTTCTGCCACAGCTTGTTTCTTTACAGCTCCAGCATCGGCCTTTCTTTGGATCAACTCTTTAATTTCATCAGTAACAACTAGGAATTCTCCGACAACTGTACGTGAGTCGTAACCTCTATCGCTACACTTAGGACAACCCACTGGTGCATATGGTGTTGCGCTTTGTGGAAGACTCTTTACTCCAAGTTGCGATAGTTGAGTTTCAGAGATTTCTGTTTTTACTTTGCAGTGTGGACAGAGTGTTCTTACAAGACGTTGGGCCAAAACTCCGACTAATGATGATGAAATTAGGTATGGTTCTACTCCCATATCAATAAGACGGTTAGGTGCACTTGAGGCATCATTGGTGTGAAGTGTTGAAAGAACAAAGTGGCCTGTTAGTGAGGCCTCAATCGCTGTTTTTGCTGTTTCAAAGTCTCTGGTCTCACCAACCATCATGACATCAGGATCTTGACGGAGAAAGGCCTTAAGTGCTGTTGCGAAAGTCAGATTAACTTTATGGTTTACCTGCACCTGACTAATCCCTGGAAGATCATATTCCACAGGATCTTCAACGGTAATAATCATTTTCTCAGGATCATTAATTCTATCGAGTACGGCCGCAAGGGTAGTTGTCTTACCAGAACCAGTTGGACCAGTAACATAGAGAACGCCATTTTTCCTTTTTGACAGTTCATCTAGTTGACGGAGGGTCTTTCCTTCAAAACCGAGAGTTTCAAGGTTTAAGACCATGCTATTCTTTTCGAGAATACGCATAACCAGACGTTCGCCGTGCCGAAGTGGAACTGTATTAAGACGGATATCGATATTTTTTCCGGCCATTTGAATTGGGATTCTACCATCTTGCGGAATCCTTTTTTCAGCAATGTCCAGCTTTGCCATAACTTTAATTCTAGAACTAACCGCTGCATGAGTTTTGATTGGTTGCCTCAAAACTTCTTGCATAACACCATTGATACGGAAGCGATAACTTACTTCTCTTTCTCCTGGCTCGATATGAATATCTGAAGCTCTCTCTTTTACTGCACGGAAAATAATGGTGTTTACAAAGCGAATAACAGGCGCTTCATCCGCAGCTGAATCTAGGATATCAATAGTTCCATCGAGGTCGAGGGATTCATCGAATTCATCTTCAAGTGACTCTACGACATGCTTATTTGCCTTTTCGTAGATTCTATTAATTGCATCTTGAATTTTTAGAGGGGAGGTAACAATTGTTTTTACTTCTTTTCTAAAAATCTCATGAAGATCATTAATAACATCAAAGTTGAATGGGTCTGTTACTAGAATCGTAATTGAGTAGTCTGTCTCAAGAAGTGGAAGGACTTCATGATTTTTAGCATAGGCAATTGGGATACTCGTTGTTAGCTCAGGATCGATTTCTTCGATTTTTACATCTTCAACGTATGGAATATCAACCTGGTGACAGATAACTTTTACAATATCGTGAGGATGGATATAGTTCTTCTTTAACAGAATTTCACCAATAAGACGTCCTGATTCTTTTTGAATCTCAAGTGCCTCATTGAGCTGCTCCTGGGTTAGAGGAGTATGGTCTAAAAGCAGTTGGCCAATCTTATCTTTTTGGCCTTCTACTTTTTCAAGCATGTGATCAGAAAGCTTCATCGACTATTTCCTCTTTGCTGCTGCTTTTTGTGACTTCACTGTCTGATAGATATTCTTGTAGTTCGGAAGATTTTGAGATAGATCAATATCTTCGTCATCACTTCCGTTATCTAAGTTGTTTTGCTGAAACTCATTGGGAGCGTTTTCAAGCGATTCTTCATTCGCTTTAGCCTTATTGTAAAGACCCTTAACGGTAGAGCTAAATGGATCTTCGTCCGCTTCTTGAAGATGTTTAGAACGACGATTGAGAAGGTCCTTAACATTTTTAGCATTTGTCTTATCTCTACTTGCAACGATTTTCGGAGTTAAGAAGAAGAGAAGGTTCATCTTTTCAGTTGAACTTGTTTTATTCTTAAATAGCCATCCAAGAACCGGGATATCACCAAGAAGTGGAACTTTTGATTCTGAATCAACAATTTTATCTCTCATCAAACCACCCATTGCCACAGTTTCTTTATCTTTTGCTGTAACATTGGTGATAATACTTCTCGTCGCAGTGGCAACACCTTGGTTGGCAACTCCTTCTGGAAGGGGACGATTGGAGAAGTCCTGTAGTTTTTGGTCAATCTTCATTTTAATAGTTCGTGACACCTTATTGATTTGTGGCGTGATTTTTAGTGTCATCGTAATTTTTTGACGATCAATTGATGTGGTTGTCTGGTTGTTGGCAATCGTTTGTTTTGGAACTGGAATTTCCTCACCAACTTCGAATACTCCTTCAGTATTATCCATGGTCATAATCTGTGGCGTCGCTAAAACGTTTGTATTTCCACTTGTGGCCACTGCTGTAATCAGTGCGTTAACAGAGCTAATACTTTTTGTTGATCCGTCAGGCATTGTTTGTTCAATTTTCTTACCGAAACCTGCTCCACCAAAAAGTCCTCCTAGCGGCACTGCTGTTCCCATAATCATAGATATCAAATCTTGACTTGCGTTGAGACCTGCTTTTTGAGTTCCAGCTGTCCCATAAGCACCTAAAATACTGATACCGTAACCACTGCCATCGCTGACTGTCGTTTCCATGATCATCCCTTCGACATATACCTGGTCTCTTGCGATATCCAGTTTGTCGATAACATTTTGAAGGATAAGGTAGTCTGTTGGGGAAGCGGTGATAACTAGAGCATTATTCTCTTTATCGGCCGTAATTTTCACATCGTTATTGAAAAGTGAATCATCATTATCTGTAGAAAGTCTTTTTGTAAATCTGCTTCTTGTATTGGTCTTACCCGCACCAGATACAAGTCCTGTGAGTGTTTTGGCAAGAGTTTCAGAATCTCCATGGTTAAGGTAATAAACATGGATCTTTCCAGCACTCTCAGAGATCATTTTTACGTCTAGTCTTTTGATTAGATCTCTTAATTGTTTCGCACCCACAGCATTTGTCATTGCAATAATTGAGTTCGTTCTAGGCTCTGCTGTGAGTTTCCCAATTTGGGCAGTATTTGTTGACTGAGTATTTCTCAGCTTGCTTGTTCTACTCGTATTCCCTCCTAGGATTTTGTCTAGGATTGCAACGATTTCTTGGGCCGATGAGTTTTCAACTTTTACGATTTGTAAGCTTTCTTCGTGCCCCGGAACATCGATGAACTTAACAAGCTTTGATAGACGGTTGATGTTGCTACCAGTGTCTTGAATAACAATTGTGTTGGTTTGTTCAATTGTATAGATTCGACCTTGTCTTGAGTTAAAAGGTCTAAATGCTCTTTCAACCTGTTTTGCATTGATATTTTTAAGAGGGATGATTTTCATTACAAAGCGATCAGTATCTGGAGTGTAGTTTCCTGTATAGATCTTTGTCTTTGTGTACTTAATATCTTTTTGATTAACGATTCTGTAGAACGCACCTGATTCAACCAAGTAGTAGTTGTTCATCGCAAGTGCTGTTTCAAATGCCTTCCAAGCATCTCCTACTGTGATTGGGGTAGGGGCTGAGATACTAACTTTACCTTTCAGTCTTCCATCGTAGATAAAGTTTATACCAGTCAGCTTTTGCATATGATCGACTAGTTCTTTGATGTCGGTATCAGGGAAGTCAAAGCTTGTTACAACCTCTGGACCAAATGCAGTTTCTGGATTCAGATTGACGTATTTTGAAGATTTTGAGGATCTGTTAATTGTATTTTGTGCTCTTCCAAAATCATCGACTTTATTTCTTGTTCCCCCAGATGTTGTTTTATCTGATAGAAGTTTTTTGATTGAAGTCTTTGATTCCGGATTGAACTTTGTTTTCGACTTATACTTGTTAAACTGCGCATAGGTAGGGATGGTTAGGACCATACTTAGTGCCAGCGCTGGAAGAATAAGTCTGTTTGTTTTACAAATCCCTTTGTGGTTCATCATCAAAATTCCCTTTATTCTACAAAAGATGCTTCTAAACTCTGTTCTTCACCATCTCTGATTACTGTGAACTGAGCGTTATCAATATTTTTGATATTTCCAAATAACATCATCAATTTATTTAAATCTTTAATTGGTTCGCCGTTGATACCTTTGATGACATCACCATTTTGAAGTCCTAGGTGTGAATATAAACTACCTGGAACGATCTCTGTCATTTTAAATGAAAGGCTCCCGTCTGGATTCTTCATTTGAACAGCACGGGCCTGAGTAAGGATTTTAGAAATATCCTTAAGCATTTCATCTCTGTATGATTTTTTAATTACAAACTTGTTACCAACTTGTGTAATCTCTTTTGGTCTTGTTGAGCTGATCAACTTTTTACCTTCTGCAGGAGATAACACTCTTGTGCTTCTAGATATACGAGACGATTTCTTATCTGTTAGGTTTTCAATATATTCGCACTCGCCACTTTTCTTATTTTTAACAATAAGTCTTTGTCTTTCAATTTTATCGAGCTTTGCAAGTGATCCAATTGCCTCACCTTCATGAATGTTATCAATGGCGCGTTTGCTTCTCACTTGAACTGAGGCCAGAGATTTAACAGAGTCTTGCATTACCGTTGTGTAGAGGAGTTTAATTGGCAGGCTCGATTTCTTTGTCGCTTTCGAACAGATGAGTTCTTCCGTTTCTTGAGTTTTAATTGATTGAACGGCCTCATCTGAACGAGCATTAAAAATATTATTTAGCTGAATCTTTGCCACTTCTGATCGAACATCTGCTGAGTTATTTGCAAATGATTTTGATGGTGCCTTTGATTGCACGATCTTTTCTGCTGGTAGGAATGATACGATAGTCTTCCCGCCTACGTATGCAGTGGATGCGGTGAGAGTTACAAGGAAAATCTTGTGTACATGAGGGCGTATCGCTGGTGAGAAAACACTATTAATAAACTCATCCCAGTTGAAATTGATTCCCGTTCCTGAAAGTTTTTTGAGACGACCTTTTGCTTTTGCGGTTTCGCTAATGTTTTTGAGTTTGCCAACAAAGGTTCTCGCAATCTTTCCAGAAACATCTTCTGGCCCTTCATTATTAGGCCTTTTAAATTTGCCCAGTAAATTCTTGAAGAAATCTTTCATTACATCTCTTTAACACATTGTTTAATATATTTATTTTAAGGCACTTATGCGGCTTCCTCAAGTATTCTTAACAATTTGTTTTTTACAGCAAAATTTACCGGACCAAAAAAATCAAGTATTGCTTTTTTTCTTTTTGTTAGAATGGTTATAACCATAAACCTTTAAAATTTTTGAATGATGAAGATTAGATTTCCATACTATTTATTATTTTGGTCGCTTTTATCGTGCTCAAGTGGTGATCAGGTGAGTAATCGCGGATTACTAAGTCCTGAGGTCAAGAAGCAAGTAACTGCTGTTAGGTTAGAGAAGCTAAAAACGGGACCAAGTATTAATCAAACTAATACTGCATTCAAAGATGTAACAAAGGAGTATGGCCTTGATGGTGTTGAGGGGGTTACTCAATATGCAGTGGACTTCAACCAGGATGGATTTGTTGATCTTGTTATACTGCCAGACTACTACGCTGTTCCTCAGTTCTTTCAATTCAATCGCAAACTAAATAAATTTATCAAGCTTCAACATTCGCCTCTTCCAAGAGAACTTCGCGTGTCATTTATGGCCTTTGCGGATTTCAATAGAGATGGCGTTTACGATATTTTGACGGGAGCTCCTAAACAGAAATCTTCAATTGATCAGGATCCTCTTCGCTTTTTTAGAGGAACTATTAAAAAGGGAAAAGTTTTTTATTCAGAAGTGAAGGGAAAGTATCCAGGGGAGTTGATGGTAAATTATGGGGTAACCATACTAGACCTTGACCTCGATGGTAATCTCGACTTCTTCCTTGGAAACTGGTTTGATTACGACAAAAAAAGAATTGTATTAACTCCTGATCGTTTATATCGAGGAAAGGGGTTTTCTTTTTCAGATTTTAGTTCGCTTCTACAGGATGAGCATCACTACCTCTCTGAACCCCGCATCTTTCCAAATGCAAGACCAACTTATGGTGTTACCAGTTGTGATGTTGATCAAAATGGATATCCTGACATTATAACTGCAGCATCCAGTGGGTATGGAAATAAATTATGGATGAATGTCGATGATCCTGAGAGTGGTCGACTTTTTGTGGACTATGGAAAAGAAAGTGGTGTTGCCCATGATCTTGAAGGTGCGTTTGATCGCCAAGGAGGAGGTAACACTTTCTTTGCGGGGTGTATCGATTACAATAACGATGGAATCATGGATATTATCCTAGGAGAACTGTCTCACTCCTATGATCCAGAAACAAGAGATCGATCATCAATTCTATCGGGTAAGCATTTCAAATTTCCTCCTGAGTTTTTGCGGACAGAATATTATATGGATGATGGCACTCCTAGTTGGAACCAAGGAGATAAAAGGGCCGTTTTCTTGGACTACAATCTTGATGGCAATATCGATATTGGTGTTGATAATAGTGGTTTTCCACCAAAATCTAGATTTGTTCTTTTTGAACAAGAACCAAATCATGCATTCTTTGATGTAGCAAAAACTTATGGGCTAGACATTCTCAATCCTTCAGGCACAACTATTTTAGACTTTAATCGTGATGGACGTCCTGATTTGCTTGTGGGACAAAATTCCATTCGTACAGGTGGAATTAAAAAGAGAATATTTTTATATAAGAATATCACTCATAATGACAATCAATCTGTACGTCTCTTTTTGCGTGGTAAAAAGACCAATACCTATGGCGTTGGTGCACTGGTTAAATTTGTCACAGATAAAAAAGTTCAAACAAGATACTTAGATTATCTTCAAGGTGGCTTTTCTTCACAAAATGAAGAGGGCCCAATATTTGGAGTCGCATCAGGTGAGACGCTGAAGTACATCGAAATTCATTGGCCTATTGCTGTAAAAGGAAAACCTCTCGTCAAGCGTTATTCAATGACAAAAATAAAATTGAAGAAAAAAAACGACCTGACATTGTGTGAGTCAGGTCGTGTTTATAAGAAGAAAACTGGTTGTAAATAACTATTCTGATCGCACAAGTTGCGCAATTTCCTTGATGTGTTTAGGCATCGTCTTATAGTTTAGAGTCGACATGTAGATCAAGGAATCATCGAACTGTGGAAGTTCATATGTAAAGATCTTATCTGTCTTTTTCACTGTATGCGCTGGAACTGTTGCAATTCCAACTCCATTTTTTACAAGATTTACAATTGCTGTTATTGAGTCCACTTGAACTACTGATTTACTTCTTTCCTTGGAAATCTTGAACATATTGTCTTGATCTCCGTAAACAATCCATCTGTACTCAGGTAGTTTGTTGAGATCAATCTCATCTTTACTGATAAGGACAATACTTTCATCAAATAGTTTAAGAGAAGTGATCAGTTCTGATTGAATATTTTCAGTTGTAAAGATTATATCAAATTGTCCCTCTCCAAGACCTGCCTTTAGGTCAGGAGGAGTCATTACTGTAACTTCAATATTGCGATTGAATTTTTTATAGTAGGTTGTGAGTATTGGGTGAAACCAATTTTCTAAGAGTCCGTGAAGGAGACCGATTCTAAGAGGTCTCATATCCTCTTGCTCAAAAATATTAAGGGCAGTTTTATCAAAGTTTGAAGCCGCAATATAAAGCTCCCTTCCTTTAGCCGTTAAAAGAACCTTTTTTGAAGAGCGGATAATGAGCTCCTCATTTAAACTCTCTTCGAGTAGTTTTATTTGACGACTTACTGCTGATTGAGCGATCCCTAGAACTTCTGCAGCCTTTGAAAAGCTTGCATATTGCGCTGTTAAGATAAACGCTTTTAGGTAACGATATTCCATTTTATTTCCCCTGTGTTCTTTTGCTCTGATCAAAGGCCAAATGATCAAAACCATATAGAACTCTATTTTCTTAAAAAATAATTGTATAGGTCAGATGTAAAATTTATATGTTGAGTGAAGTAGCTAACTTGTTGAAAATTATGCTAGGGCCTCGGGTAGCGATGGAGTTTCATTTGCCAATCTACCCCAATAAGTTCTCCGCGCTCCATCTGAATCCAAACATTATTTCCTTCAAGAGGTTCACTGGTGAAGAGCAGATGATTGATGTAACCCGTTTTAGTCGGGTGATGGCACTCAACGGTAAAGCTAGGACAGCTATTGGCCTCAGGGCACTCTGTTTTATATGTTGAAAAGTAAAGATGCTTGCCACCATGGTGCGCGAGCATTGTTACACCATTTGTAATAATAAACGAGATATAGGTTTCAGCAGGGCCAGCATTATCGATTTCAGAATAAGGGCCAATGATATCTATAAGCTCATTAATTGCTTTTCTCACTTGCTTTGCAAGAGAGTCACTGCAGATATCACTTTTTGTAAGTGGGTACTTCTCAGAAATATGAGTTAAGAGAAAGAAGAATATCAGCTCACTGTCCGTATCTCCAAGAATATAGCGGCGAAGCCCTGGAGCGATTCTCACTTTAATCTCGTCTTTGAACTCGTTGAAGTTTTTTATGTTGCCGTTATGAGCGAAAGTCCAGTTCCCATGCTGGAATGGGTGAGTATTTAAAACATTCAGTTTTCCCTCTGTTGCCTTCCTAATGTGGGCGATAACTGTTTCAGAGGAAACAATACCAGAGACCTTTGTGAATAAGTGATCTTCAAGTGCTGATTTCTCAGACTTAATCACATGAGGTGCTCCTGCAGCGTAATAGGCGACACCCCATCCATCTGGATGCTTGTGACTTTGCTCGATGAGAGCGTTATCTGCATCAAGCAGACTCTGATGAACTTGACTCTGAATAATTGATCTAAATCCGAATAAGCGACACATTTTAAACTCTTTTGATTACTGCTGTTGCTACAATGAACTTTTCGTCAAAGAGATCAATATAGTTGAGGGAGATTCTTCCAATCGGCACTCTTGATTCAAATATTCCAAAACGGTCTTTGTTTACCCATAGGTCTTTGAGTACAAGAGGGGCCGATTTATCCTTTTGAAAGAGAGGCCAGGCCGCTTTGAAACAGGCCTCTTTTAATACCCATAGTTCAAGAGGATCGCTCTGTCCGTCGAATGAGTGGGCAAAATATTTTGAAATTCCCTCTTTAATAGGTCGACTCACCAGCTCAATATCAATTCCAAGAGATGCCACCTCTGGGTCATCTGAAATAATTGCAGCAGCAAAATTCTTAGTGTGTCCTAAGCTTGTTTTGATGGTGTCCCACTTTGAGAGAGTATTGTGATTTTCAATTTCTAGCTCAGTTAACTCTATGTCCTTGAAATCGCAAGAAATTTCTTCGAGGGCCTTTCGCAAGGCCATCCTTGATATATAAAAATCTCTTGCTCGAGGGACAGATGGAAGCATCCGTTTAAATTCTTTTGGAATGTCTGAAGCTGTGAAATATTTTACTATCATCATTAAGACTATTGCCTAAGAATGAAATTTTTGCAATAAATTAGAGCATTGAGTCAATTTAAACAGAGGTTAGTTATGCTTCCAGAAGATCCAAAACAAGATATGGCAAAAATTCTGCTTTTTGTTTTCGCGTTTATTCTTATTTTTCTTGGAAATACCTCGGGACTTTTTTCTGCAAAAGAGCACAAAGAGTTGCCAACCATTTCGTTTAATCTCTTCGATTAGTTTCTAACACCAATAACTGCAATATTTCTAGGTGAGATCTCTTCATTGAAGACTTGGGCCATTCTTACGTCGTATCCGTTATCTTGTAGGTAAAGGGCGCGATCAGTCAGTATATAAAGTTCAATCAGTCTTCCTAGCTGCCAACGAATAATATTCATTAAATACATTTTTCGAACAATCTTAACGATATCTGGATCGTTATAATATGCATCGAGTTCATCGAGACTTAAGTTGTGTTTGATACCAACTCTATCTAGCATGTCCATCACATAGTTGCTGAAATTTCCTTTGTAGTGAGCTTTTGTACCGTTTCCAACAGTGATAAAGCGGTCTATTTTAAGTTTTTCTTTGCAAAGGAGATGGAGTGTATAGCGAAATCTCTTCACCTTTGTTTTATGAACAAAGTCATCATAGCTAATAGAAGTATGCGATCTTGTTCCAAGTGTTAATGCATGATTGGTGAGTTTTAGTGGGAAGTCTTTTGAGCAGCTTGAAAGCTCAAAGTCAGTATCACATACAGATTTTGCATAACAACACCCGAAGTTAATTACTGTTTTTACTTTTGATTTGATTGCCATCTCTAAATGACGAACGGCCAAGACTCCACAGGTATGAAGGCCCGTTGTTAATCCATCTTTTTTGAAGTGTTGACTTAGATCTGTATTCTTTCCTATTTCTTGATGAATAAAGCTAACAGGCCTTGCTCCATCTGGAAGGGGATACTTGCCAAGTCTCTTCTCTCCCTGGTCTTGGAGCTCTTTATTCATATCTACATCGCAGCAATCAATTAGTTGGTAGTGGGCCACAATTCGCGATAGGTGACCCATTCCGCCGCCAATATTTACGAGTGAGTCGTAATGGTGCTTTTCATGGAGTGATGTGATCAGGGCCGCAAAGGTATCTAGTTCATGTTTCTTCTTGTATTTGACTCCCACATAGGCCCAATGAGGGAACTCTTTTACCTCAAGTTCTTCAAAGTTAAGCTGTGAAAGTTCATTGATTTCAGTAAGAAAGTTATGGAGAGTTGTTCCTGATATTGAACGGAAATCTATTTTAGAATCAATTTTCCAAAGATCTTCATCGGAGAGGTCGTCAAGTATCGCTACCCAGTCTTCGGGGTAGTAATTCAAGGTGGCCGGATAATAGTTTAAAACCTCCATGCTCCACATGTTGCGGTAAGGGGTTAAGAACCTGTAAAGCCTTTCTAATCTTTTGGTTAGACACTCTGCCATGACACAGCTTATACTAATTTCTCAGATTAATGGAAAGAGTAAAATGGGGTTTTGATGGACTTTTCAACTAAAAATATTGCTGTCTTTGGTATGGGAAAATCGGGGATTTCTGCCCTTCGATTACTCAAGCACCTTGGAGCAAATCCTAGTGCGATAAGTGCAGGAGAGGTTGATTGTTGGAGCAATTTAGATGAAGTTCTCGGAATTATTCCAAAGTCTTCATGTTTTTCACAAGATGACTCTAAAGATCTCTTTGCTAACTCTGATCTGATTATCTTAAGTCCTGGTATTCCAAGGGAGCACGAGCTACTCGAGAAGGCGGTAGAACGGGGAGTTCCTATTTGGTCTGAGATAGAACTTGCTTATACTCAATTAAAAATTCCAGCTCCGATCATTGCGGTGACTGGAACCAATGGTAAAACAACCACCGTTACAATGATTGGTGAGGCGTTAAAGCTTAGCGGTTTTAACACATTTGTCGGTGGTAATATCGGGATTCCTTTTTGCGACTATATATTAGACGGGGAAGGTGCCGATTATATCGTGTTGGAACTTTCAAGTTTTCAATTGGAATCTACTCCTACTTTTAGGCCAAATATTGCGATGATTCTAAATGTCTTTCCAAACCATGGAGAGAGGTATGAGGGGATTGCTGATTACGCGGGAGCGAAATTTAATATTTCAAATAATATGGAGTCATCAGATTCAGTTATTCTGCCTATCAATGATGTTCATCTGAGATCTTGGGGAGCGTCTCTTAAAACAAAAGTTGTTCAGATCGATGCTTCTAATCCAAAAACGGCAAGAGGACTTATTGAGCGAAGCTGTAACCTTGAGCAGTTTAAGCTACAGGGTGGACACAATATTACAAATTTACTCTTCGTTGTGAAAACGATTGAAACTCTAGGAGTGAGCAATCATGGGCTTCAACAAATGATTAATACATTTGGTGGGGTTGAATTTAGAGTTCAATATATTGATGGCCCAGATCATTTTACCGCATTTAATGATGCAAAAAGTACAAATTGGGATGCTGTTAAAACTGCGGTAAATGCGATTGATAAGGGCGACCGCGACCTTCACCTAATCGTTGGTGGTCAACGTCGAGGCCAGGGGGATACATTGATCCCACATTTCAATGTAATAAAAAAAGTTGATAAGATTCTTCTGATTGGAGAAACAACAGATCAATTTGCAACTGAACTCGAAGGTGAGATTGAGTATATCAAATGCTATGATCTCAAAACTGCGATTGAGTACGAAAGAGAGGAAAGCTTCAGAGGAATCCTACTATTTTCTCCCGGCTTACCATCTTATGACCAGTATGATAACTATATCAAAAGAGGGCTGCACTTTACCGAACTTGTTGGTAATAAGTAGAATCCTCTGAAGCAACCTTTGATCCATCGGGAGTATTAATAGTGTGCGCCACTGTTATTTTGAATAAAAACAGCGCCAACACTCCCAGAAAGAGCTTCTTGAAAGGGAATTTCATAGTAACTCCTTGAAAAAATTCCTCTTTAATCTCTTTTCGGTATGTTAGCGAAAATACTTTAGTAAAAAAGTCAGACTATATATTTGAGGTGAACAATGATTACAAATGAAACGATTAAACTAAATGTAGGCAAGGTTCGTGAGTGGCTTAAAGAAAGAAATATTGAAGCATTTTATGTTTCAAGTTTTGACCCTTATCTCAACGAATATGTTCCTCTAGAAAACTGTCATCGTTATTACGTAACTGGTTTTACTGGGTCAACTGCATCAGTAATGATCACTCTAGATAAGGTCTATCTCTATGTTGATGGACGTTACCATGAGCAAGTAGATAAAGAAGTTGATTTAAAACTCGTGACTCCAATGAAAACTCCTATGGGGAAATCGAATGATGGTTACCTAAGAGAGACAATTGAGGAATGCGGAATCAAATCGATTGCTCTTGAACCAGAGCGCGTTTCACGCGGCCTTGAAGAGTCTCTAGAAAAAATGATCAAGACTGTATCTTTTGATCTTTCAAATATCATTGAATTTCTTCCAACTGATTCACTGAAGGAAGTGAAGCATATTCCTCGTGAAGAGCGCGGTGAAGATACTTTAGAAAAACTTCCACGTATCCTAAAGGAGGGCGAAGGAATTTTTCTTTCAGCAATTGATTCCATTGCATGGCTTTCAAATTGTCGCGGATTTCACCTTCCTTTTCAAAGTACTTTTTTAAGTCGTGGATTTGCTACACTTAACAAATTCTATGTCTTTGTTGATATGGATTGTCCACTTCACAACAATACGAGCAATATTGAGGGGGTTGAGTTTGTTAAGGCCTCTGCTCCAGATATGGTTGTAAAGCTACAAGAAATTAAAAAGAATGTGCTGATGGAAACAATTTTCTACGATCCATCTTCAGTCAACGCCTTCGATTACAGAATGCTTAAAGAAATTTTTGGAGAAAAGCTAACTGCAAAAGCAGGAGGAATTATTCCTATTCAAGCGGTAAAAACTGAGAGTGAAATCACTGTGATGAAAAAGGCCTTTGAGCGTTCAAATAAAGCAATCTTCAATGCTATTAACGAGGCCAAAGAGAAGATTGGTGCAGGTGAAAGTTTAAGTGAACTTGATTTTTACAATCTTGCCAATGAATCTTATAAAAAGAGTGGAGCTATTGATAATAGCTTTAATACCATTGCTGCCGTTGGTGCAAATGGATCAATTATTCACTACTCAAATTCAAGCGCTGATGTACAGATCAAGCCGGGAGAGTTTGTTCTTTTTGATTCTGGTGCACTTTATGAAAGTGGTTTTTCTACTGATACAACTCGTACCTTTGTTTGTGGAGGGACTCCATCTGCGAAGCAAAAAGAAATTTATACTCTTGTTCTCAAGGGGCTACTTCAAGTTGAAAATGCTGTTTTTCCAGAGGGAACAACTGGTGCTTCGATTGATATGCTAGCGAGACAGTCAATGTACAAGCTTGGTTATAATTACAATCATGGAACAGGACATGGTGTCGGAATCAATGTTCATGAAGGTGGCGCTGGAATTTCAAGTGGCTATACCAAACCACTTTCTATAGGAAACGTTGTTTCGATTGAGCCTGGAATCTATATTCCCGATTTTGGTGGCGTTAGACTCGAAAACGTTGCTCTTGTTAAGAAGCACCCGCGATATGAAGGCTATTTGATGTTTGAAAGTATGGTTAAAATTCCGTACGAAGAGGCCTTGATTGATTATGATCTTCTCGATTCGGAAGAGAAAAAATGGTTAGAAGAGTATCACGCTAAATGCTAAATATTTAAGGCCCTCATTTGAGGGCCTTTATTATCGCACTTTTTCAAACGATCGTATTGTAAACCTATGCCCCCTGTGACATCATTTTTTGTGCTTATCAGTTGGGGGAACTATGTGGAATGGAGAGGCCGGAATTAAGCGCATTATGAAAATTGCTGTTCCGGTAATTATCAACTCATCATCGTTTACGGTGATGACTTTTATCGATCGAAAATTTTTACTTCTATATTCATTCGATGCTTTTAGAGCTTCAGCACCTGCGGGAATGCTTGCATTTTCATTTGTTTCTTTTTTCTTTGGAACAGCGACTTTTGTGAATAGCATGGTGGCGCAGTATTATGGCGCTGAAAAGTATTCGTCTGTTGGTAAGGCATTGTGGCAAGGGATTTATTGGTCGCTCCTCTCTTACCTTATTGTTCTTCCGGCCATCTTTTTTGCGACAGATATCTTTGGAGTTGTTGGGCACGCTCCTGGAGTTCAGGCGAATGAGACAATCTATTTTTCGATTATTCACTCTGGCTCAATATTCCTACTTTTAAGCACTGTTCTCTCTTCGTTATTTAATGGGATTGGACGAACCCAAGTCGTGATGTGGGTGGGAATCCTTACTACATTACTCAATATTCCTCTCGACTATTGGTTTATTTTTGGTGGGCTTGGTCTTCCTGCAATGGGGATCAAAGGAGCTGCAATTGCCACAATTATGGCACAAGGGTTTGCTGCTTTTTCTTATATCTTTCTTATTTCAAGAAAAGCAATTCGAGAGAAGTATTTCTTGGGCAGCGTTGCTTTTGTTAAGAAGGAATTTCTTCGATTGCTAAAATATGGTATCCCAAGTGGAATTCAACTTGTGGTTATTCACTTTGGATTTACTTTCTTCTTATTGATGGCGGGACGTCTTGGGAAAGATGTTTTAGCTGCGACAAATGCGGCCTGGTCAATGGACAACTTGATGTTTATGCCAATTTTTGGATGTCATATCGGAACATCAATTTTGGCAGGGCAATTAATTGGTGCGAAGAGATACGATTCAATTAATTCATTAGCAAGAAATTCATTTTTTGTTTCTATGCTTTATGTCGCTCCTGTGGCCTTTATTTTCCTTACGATGCCAGAGCTTGGTCTGGCCCCATTACTATCGGGGGCCAGTGGAGATGAGTATTTGCGAGTGATGGATCTTGCGAAGGTTTATATTAAATTTGTGGCCTTTTACGCATTCTTTGATGCTACAGGAATGACCATTCAAGGAATTCTTAAAGGTGCAGGAGATACTCGCTTTATCATGTACACCGCACTCTTTTGCTCGCTAACTTTCATGGTTGTTCCCTGTTATCTGATCGCCTCGGTCTACAAGGGATCAGGTGCATATCTATGGCTTTGCGCAACTCTGTATGTCTTTTTCACTGCCGTTTTCTCTTTAGGAAGGTTCTTAAGAGGGGGATGGCGCAACAAAAGTCTTGTATAATATTAGTGGGTTACACAATATTTTGCTTTTTATGACGAGGTGCGGTAGAATCATCCATTCTTTGGAGGCCCCTTGAAAGTTATTTTGATTGTTTTGTTATTCTTACAAGTTCAATTTGTTTACGCTGACAATGTTAGCGAGAAAGAATTTAACAGAGCAATTTCTGAGGTCGAGGACCTGTATAGGCCAATTATTGAGACCGAAGACTTCGATGTTGTTATCCGAGGGCGCTGGGAGAATTCTGCGGTAAATGCTTATACCATCTATGGAGATCACAGGCGCGCTATTATCATTAATGGTGGGATTGCTCGAGCTAAGCATATGACTTACGACGGCCTCATCATGACTTTGTGTCATGAACTTGGTCACAATTTCGGAGGTCTGCCTAAAAAACCGCAAACTCATCTACCTGAGTGGTCTTCCGCGGAGGCCCAATCTGATTACTATTCTGCTAACAAATGCGCAAAGAGATACTTTGAACGATACTATCATGAGGTCTCCTTTGATGAAATTATGCTTCCAATCGCGGCCCATAACCTTTGTAAAGAGGAGTACGGAGAAGGGATGGAGTACAGTATTTGTCTTCGTACAATTAAAGGCGCCGAAGCGGTAATGAAGGCACTTGCTTTAGAATATGAAGGATCAGATCAGATATCGATCGCTACACCTGAGAACACATTTGTTGATGAGACCAATACAGGTTACCCCTCAATGCAGTGTCGTTTGGACACGTACTTTAGAGGGGCAGTATGCAATAAAAGTTACTCAGATGATGAGTACTGCCTTAGAAAAAATGGTGACTACAACGGAGCAAGACCTCGTTGTTGGTATCGTCCTAACTAGACCACTCCCTTAAGTACTGGAAGAATTTCTTTAATCCCACCAGCAATCATTTCGATGGCAAGTGCGAGCAGGATAATACCCATGATTCGGGTAAGGACATTCAGTCCAATCACTCCCAGTTTCTCTCCGATAATTCTACTATAGCGGAAAGAGAATAGGATAAAGACTCCGATCAAAACAATTACAAAAATTGCACCGGCCCAAAGATCAAATCCCGTGAAGTTTTGAGCGTGGATGATCGAGGTTGAAATTGCTCCAGGTCCTGCCAGTAGAGGGATCGCAAGAGGAACGATTCCAAGTTCCGTTCCATCACTACTTTCTTCGTGCTCTCTTAGTTCGGAGCGATTAATCTTAGCAGATGATGCTTTTGCAGAAATCATACTAAACGCCATGGTAAAAATCAGAAGACCACCACCAATTCTAAAGGAAGCAATACTGATGCCAAAGAAGTTTAGGATTTTCTGTCCAATAACAAGGCTGATAATTAATGTGATAATTACGGCCAAGGCACACGATTTTGAAACTGTTTTCAGCTCCTTTAAATCGTAGTCCTTGGTCATGCTAATAAATATTGGAATGATCCCTAAGGGATTTATAATGGTAAAAAGAGTAATGGCGTATTTAAGTATATGATCGATTTCGGTTTCCATAAGTATCCTTACAAGTATCAGTATTTTAAGATACGACTTATGAACTAAAAAACTTAATTCGTCACTACTATTTTTGGTTTCAGCTAAATTTTAGTCAAAACAATATTTCTTCACTAAAAGTGAATTGATCGCTTTAGAAAGTTAAGTTTAAAGTTTAGCTCGTAGCTGTTAGTAAAAGAATCCGTATTCAAAGCCAAAACTAAGCGTGGCCGTAGTTAAGCTGCGATCTGCTCTCTTTTCTGTATCATTTGAAGCTCCACGAACAAGAGATGCCACATGGTAGATCCCTTTAAACCCAATTTGAGTACCTGCACTCATTCGGTAGTGAATCCCAAAGTCGGTACGAAGACCAAAACCTTGAAATGATTCAGTTGAGTACGCCTCTTCCATCAGATTGTATGTGGCGTAGGCCGTTGTGGTTTCATACCACTTATTACTTCCAAATAGCTCTTGAATGTAGTTAAAGCGATAGCCCAGTCCAAAACCTGCGGTAATCATTTTTTCTGTAGTGTCGCCAAGGTCGGTAGAGTCAATTGTATTATCTTGGGCCCCAAATAGTGACTTGTAGGATGCAGAAGTTTGAGCGATGAATGTTTCAACCCATACCTCTTCAATTTTAAGTCCGTATTGGAATTCTGCCGAATACATCTCTCCGAGGCCTTTGATGTTGCTTCCATGAGAGAACATCAGTGAGAAGCGCTGACGGTCACTTTGGATATTGTAATCGTCGTTATAGACACCTAGTTCTTCATCAACCATTTTAAAGGTGATGTCTTCTGCTGCGAGCAGCTGTAGTGGAAGAAGCAATATAAGTAGTAGTGATATTTTTTTCATGACATTACTCCTGACGATACTCTGTTAGTTGTTCGAGGTTTTCCCCTGGGAGGTCTTCTAGTCCACAGGTCTTCGCCAGTAATATTTTTGTGCGAGCATGATTGTACTTATTCATTGCATAATCAATTTCACGTTGTGTTTTATCTTCTAAGATATCTTTAAAATCTAAGAAAGGAGTTTTCTTAGTGGTGTAGTTGTCTAGGATGACATCAAATGAGCTACGAAGAGTTTGTACATCTGTTTCGAGAATACTCTGTTTTTTCTCATAGTATTCTGCCAAGCGATACAGTGACTTAATTTCATTTCTTGTATTGTGCTTGTATTGTGTCAGTTGGCGCATGGCCCTGTTTCTGTTCAATACCGCTCTTTTAGTATTTCTGCTGTTAAAGATCCCTCCGCGCCCCGTTAGAGACCATGAGGCATTGATCGAGGCAACTAGATCAACTCCGTCACTTCCAAGTTCATTCTCATACTTTGTCCCGGAGCTGTTGTCATCAAATTGATATTTATAAGCTCCAAGCTTTAAAGAGATTTTAGGCAGAGGTAGATTTTCTTTTTTTGCAATTTGATATTCACGATCTGCTGTGGTGATATTTGTTTTTGCGTTCAAGATATTTGAGTTGTTCTCAACACCTTTACCCAGCAGATCATCAAGCGATCCCTTGACTCTTTGAAAGCGGATCTGCTCCGAGATTCTATAGCGGGTATCAACTTTATCATTGATTAAATAACCCAAGTCTCTATCGAGTTGCTCCACATCACTTTTTGCTAGGTGATATTCTTCTTGAGAGCTTAAGTAGAGAGTTTTTGATTGATAAAACTGCTGACGACTAATCTTTCTCTGCTTGGCCTTATCGTAATTGAAGCGAAAAATGAAAGATGCGTGGCGAAGCTTCTGTTGCTTGATTTTTAGGATCTCATTCGCAGTTAATAGTTCAAGATATTTCATCATGATCTCATGCTTGAGATCTCTTCTATCTTCAGAAAGGATTTTTGTCTGTCTATTATAAGTCGTCTGTTGATTTAAAAAGTTGAGGTAGTCTTTGCCCCAATTAAATAGAGTATAGTCACCGAGACTCAATGCCATCACACCAGATGGTGTATTGTAAGTCGAGTCTTTTGTTTGTCCAAATAGATGCCCTAGACGATCATCTGTTGTAGACATTTCTAGCTTGATGTTTGGAAGCCAAAAATCATCTCGGTCATCTTTATAGTTGAGGCTTAATAACTGAAGATCAAAGCGTCTTAATTCTTCATTATGGTTTTTCCTTAAACCTTGCTCAACAGCACTTTTTAGATTGATTGGAGTGATATTCTCGTCATACGTGATCTTTATCTGGCCTGTTTGAGCGCTAGCTCCTCCAGAAATGATCAAAGATGCGAGAAGAAGTGTGTGGATTCGTCTCTTCATAAATTGTCTTCATCTTCCGTGAATTAATACATTACTAAAATTGTAGAAAACTTGTTACGGCTTGTGAAGAGAAAGTGCTTATTTATTAAGATATTAGATACTGACTCCAGGGCATCCTGTTTTGACTACTTCATCCCCTAGGAATCGAACCCTCTCTTTCGCAAGAATGTACTCATTTCTAAGTTTTCTAAGATTGGAGAGTAGGGTTTGTTTGATTTTGACTTCTTCAATCTTTTGATGTTGAAGTTTGATATTTCTTTCGATCAAAGCGGCCAGTCTTTGCTTATATTTCACTTTGCTCTCTCTCTCTTCGAGGAGGACACGACATTTTGAGCTGATGCTCGGTGCAGTAATCACAGATTTAGATTCATCTAATGCACTCATACCAAAAGTATTAAGTGTAATAAATAATATCAATAATGTAACGCTGCGCAACATAAGGTTGACCTTTAAAAAAAATTTCTTACTTAATCTTATCATATCTTAACAACTGTGGCCCAGAGTGATAAATTATTCCTTTCAAACTGATAACTAATAAGGACGTTTTTAGTGAACAAGGATAAGGTTTTAATCTTAATTCCCGCCCGATTTGCTTCGAGCCGCTTTCCAGGCAAGCCTCTCGCAAAAATTAAAGACAAATCGATGATTCAAACTGTCTATGAAAACTGCGTAAAGACCGGCTTTACCACTTGTGTGGTAACAGACGATGAGTCAATCGAGAAGCATGTTGAGAGTTTTGATGGGCAAGTTGTTAGAGTTGATGACGATGTTTCGTCAGGTTCAGAAAGAATTCTTCTCGCGTACGAACGTTTTTTTAAGAAAGAGGGATTTGAGCTTTTAATCAATGTTCAAGGTGATGAACCTCTACTTAAGTCCGACGAGTTGAATAGACTGGCCAATTTTCATATTCACTCAGGGTACGATATTGCAACTCTTGTTAAGCCAATGACAGGCTTTGACTCTGAATTTAATGATCCAAATAAAGTTAAGGTTATCTTTTCTGAAGTTAAAGGAATCTGTCACTACTTTAGTCGCGCATCAATACCATTCGTTCGCGATGGAAATCCAGAGCATGAGCAATGGTATTTGCATATCGGAGTTTACTCGTATCGCCCTGATGCCTTAGAGAAATTTGGTGCAAGTCCAAACTCATATTATGAATCTCTTGAAAAATTAGAGCAGCTTCGCGCTCTTGAACTCGGGATGCAGATTGGCGCAGTTACTACAAACAGAACACTAATTGGAGTTGATACTCCAGAAGATCTTATAAAGCTTGAGGGAGTCTTAGATGGCAAAAACGAATAAGAAGTACATTTTTATTACAGGTGGTGTTGCCAGTTCACTGGGGAAAGGTTTAGCTGCAGCGAGTATCGCGGCCCTTTTGGAAAGAAGAGGGATAAAAATCGGCATGCTAAAGATGGATCCATATATCAATGTCGATCCAGGAACGATGAGTCCAACTCAACATGGTGAAGTTTTTGTTACTGACGATGGAGCTGAAACTGATCTCGATCTCGGTCACTATGAGCGTTTCACTTCACTGAAGCTTTCAAAGAAAAGTAACTTTACTACTGGGAAAGTGTATCTTCAGGTTATTGAGAATGAGCGTGAAGGAAAATATCTCGGAAAAACAGTTCAAGTTGTTCCTCATATTACTGATGAGATTAAAAGAAGAATTCACCTCGCAGCAGAGGACTGTGATCTTATCTTAGGTGAGATTGGTGGAACAGTTGGTGACATTGAGTCTCTTCCTTTTATGGAGTCAATTCGCCAATTTGCTCAAGATGTTGGTCAAGAGAATGTTCTTTTTGTTCACCTCGTACTTGTCCCTTACCTTAGTGCTGCAGGAGAATTGAAGACGAAGCCTGCACAACACTCTGTGAAAGAGCTCCGCGAAATTGGACTTATGCCAAATATTATTATCTGTCGCAGTGAAAGAGATATTGATCAAAATTCATTGGATAAGATTTCCCAATTCTGTAATGTTCCTAAAGGACAAGTTTTTAAATGTATCGATGTGGACTCAATTTATAAAGTTCCATCACTTTTTCACGAACAAGGTCTCGATGAAAAAGTTACTGAGCTTTTAGGGATCTGGACAGGACGCCCTAATATGACAGACCTTGACGATGTTATTTATCGCTGGGCCAATCCGACTCAGAAAATTAAAATTGGGATCGTTGGCAAATATACTGAACTTATTGAATCCTATAAATCACTTGATGAGGCCCTTCGTCATGGAGCAATTGCCAATCAAGTTGAGCTAGAGCGAGTATATATTGATTCAGATGACCTTGAAGACAGGGGAAAAGTTGCAACTCTTCTTGAGTCTGTTGACGGGATTTTAGTTCCTGGTGGATTTGGAGTCCGTGGAACTGAAGGTAAAATTAATGCTATTGAGTTTGCTCGTAAGAATAATGTTCCTTTCTTTGGAATTTGTCTTGGAATGCAGCTAGCGATGGTTGAGTTTGCTCGCAATGTTGTTGGAATTAAAGATGCAACTTCTGAAGAGTTTGAACAAAAAGGCACTCCTGTTATTCATTTTATGGAAGGACAAAGTGCTGATGGCCGCAAGGGGGGAAGCATGAGACTCGGTGCTTATGATTGTCACCTTGAAAATGGAACTCTTGCGAGTAAGGTTTACGGAACAGAGAACATCAGTGAAAGACATAGACACCGTCTTGAAGTTAATAATGAATATATCGCACAGATTTCAGATGCGGGGATGACCATTTCTGGAACTAACCAAGAACTTGGACTTGTTGAGGTAATTGAAATTGAAGAGCATCCGTACTTTATTGCTTGTCAGTATCATCCAGAATTTAAATCTCGCCCATTTGATCCACATCCACTCTTTAGATCTTTTGTGGAGAAATCTGTAGAACACTCAAAAGGAAAATAAAATGAATAAAGATAAACTAGAACTTTTCATCGGACCTTGCGTTCTTGAAAGTAAAGAACTCGCTTTTGAGATTGCAGGAAGCGTAATTGAGCAATTGAAGCCCTTTCAAGATAAGGTAAATTATACTTTTAAAGGAAGTTTTGATAAAGCTAACCGCTCTTCGATTACATCATTCCGCGGACAGGGAATGGAGGCCGGACTAAAAATTTTGGAAGCTGTTAATAAAGAATTTGGAGTCCCGACTGTCACAGACTTCCATACTCCCGATCAAGCTGATCCCGTTGCCTCGGTTGTTGATACTCTGCAGGTTCCTGCCTTTTTATGTCGTCAAACAGATATGATCTTAAAAGGAGCAGAGGCCTGTAAGAAATATAATTCTAGATTAAAAGTGAAAAAGGGGCAGTTTTTAGCTCCTGAGGACACAAGACATATTGTGGCCAAGGCCAATGAAATTCTTCCATTGGACCAAATCCTCCTCACTGAGAGAGGGACAACATTTGGTTATGGGAACTTGATCGTTGATATGGCGTCTTTTCAAATTATGAAAAGTTTTGGTGTTAAGACTATTCACGATGCTACTCACTGTGTACAAAAACCTGGTGGACTTGGAAATGTGACTGGTGGTAAGCGTGAGCAGATCCTTGTTCTTGCGAAGGCCGCAGTTGCTGCGGGTGCGGATGGTGTTTTCTTAGAAGTTCATCCTGTTCCAGAGAAGTCTTTATCAGATGCAAGTAACTGCCTTGATCTTAAAAGAGTAGGGTCAATTGTTGAGCAGCTACTTCGAATTTATGAGGTTGTATAATGGGTTTGGTAAGAGATGTAAGGGCCGCCGCTAAGGAACATGAAGAGAAGCTAAAAAAAATCAAAGTTTTTCTCTGTGATGTTGATGGGATTCTCACTAATGGGTTTATCTATTGGGGAGGTGAGCAGGTTGGCTTCAATCGTTTTTTTCACGCGCTTGACGGCTATGGACTGAAGCTTCTCAAAAGAGGTGGTGTAAAAGTCGGTATCGTCACTGGTGGTGATTCACAAGGGGTAAGAATGCGTGCTGATTACCTCAATCTAGACTATGTATTTGTTGGAAATGAAGATAAGAGAGAGGCCTTCAAAGCAGTCATGGCCGATGGATATGATACTTCTGAAATCCTTTATATGGGCGATGAACTTTTTGATATTCCGCTTCTAAAAAAGGCCGGATTTTCTGCTACTGTTGAGAACTCAAGTCATGAGGTTCGTGAAGCGGTTGACTATGTGACTGAGCGAGCAGGGGGAGAAGGCTGTGTTCGCGAGGTGGTTGACCTCGTCCGCTATGCCCAGAACATCGATCCCCAAGTTCCAGACTTCGACGAATAGCTGTCTAAGTTTTAGACAGTAACAAATAGTTTTTGCGACTAACTAATTCTAATGGCCTGTTTCCACTAGGTGATAATTGGTACCCTCTTTGCATAAATAGACATGATTGATTTTTTTATGTGTTTATTCCAAGAGGGGGAATTATGTCAAAGAAACTTATCGCTTCAGTGTCCTCACTACTGTTGCTCGGTACTGCCCATGCCGGAACAAAAATTGATAAAGATCTAGAATTAGAACAATTTCTGTCGTCAGGGGAGAAGTATCAGATTGTCCTCGAGTTGGATAATCAAAAGCTCAGTAAGAGAATCTGTGATCAGGTTTCTTCTGCTCTTAAAGTGAGAACTAAATCTTCATCCTATAAGTGCTATTACGGTGGACTTGATCAAGATCCAAACCGCTTTAATAAGTATCAGCTTAAATTTTCTTCTCCAGAAGAAGGTCGTATCAATGCTGACTTTGTTTTAAGTCATCCAAAAGCAGATGATGTCGAAGGAATAACCTGGACCTTGCAGAATCCTGATTCTGCCGATTTCAATAAGGTTCTTAGAGCTATTCCAAATAAGGTTGTTGATTATGACCAACATGGTGAAAAAATGAAAGAGATTGTTTTTTACCATGGCCTTCTTAACTCAGAAAAAATTGTTCCTGTCGATGGTCAGATGTTTAAAATTACAGAAGCCGATGGAACTACTCGTCTGGTCAACAAAGATCTTGCGAAAATCGAATTCATGCGTGAGCGTGAAGTTAATAAAAACTATATGAGAGCTGGACTCGAAGTTGCCACATTTTTAGGTATTGGTAAGGCCCTCTATATTGCTGGTCACGATGCTATGCAAGAGGACTGGGATTTCGATAATAAATCAGTAAGTGACTTTAAAAATAGAATTTTTACTACTGATCAGATGAAGTTTGATGACAACGCTGTAAGTATGAACTGGGGGCACGCCTATGCTGGTGTCCTCTACTACAGTGCTGCTAGAAATAATGGCTTCAGTTCTTATGAATCTCTTCTTGTTGCTTTAGCTTCATCTTCTATTTGGGAGTATGCGGGCGAGTATAAAGAAGTTGTGAGTATCAACGATCAAATTGTAACCGGAATTGGCGGATCAATTATTGGTGAAACTTTATTTCAAATCTCAAATATGTTGAAGAGCAAAGATTCTCTCGCAGCAAAGATTATTGGAGCTACCATTAACCCAGTGGGGACTCTAAATGATGTTCTCGATGGGAAAGGTTTTTTCCATGCCCACGAGAATTTTACAAGAAAACTTGGTTTTGATAGTGATGGCTACTCAAAAATGGATATCATAACGGGTCTTAAGATGAGTTCAAATAGTAAGGAGAACAAAGATATTCTTATGGCCGAACTTGGATTTGATAGTGAGGTTGTTAATCTTCCTGTTGAAAATGTTGGTCGAGTTAAATCACTTCTTGTGGACCCAACTCTTGCAGAACTTCTTGCGATTGGTTCTGTTTCAGAAAATGGAATTGAAGACTGGAGAATGGTAACTAAACTTGCTCTAGGTGGATATTTCCAAAAAGATATTGAGTCAAACAATGGACAACTTCAAGGTTACTCTTTCTTAATTGCTCCTGCAGTGAGAACAGAGTACCAAAGTAAGGGGTCTGAACATTCTAATGATTTTTATGCAATGGTAAATGTTATTGGTGGAACAATGGATCTTACGTACTATCGAAATGGTTCAAAGATTCGTTTCGCAGTAGATGTGTATGGTGATTTTGCTTTTGTTAGACCTTATGGGCTTGAGAAGTTTCAAGAAGCAGGTGGATCTGTTGAGGAGGCGAAAAGTGTTCTTGCTAAACGTGGATATTACTACGCAACAGGTGTCACCGGAATTGCCAAACTGAGTTATGAAAGTGGAAAGAACGAGTTTGGGGTAGAATATACACAGCATAGCTTTTCATCTGTCGATAATCTCGGATTTAACCGCCACGAAGACGCAGTTACTAATGACTATTCAATGACAGATGATGTAAAAAGCATAAAAATCTATTATACAAGAAGTGTTTCAGAGAGAGTAAAAGTATCACTTGGCCTTGAAAGAATTATGAGAGAAGGCACCATGGCGTCAATCAATACAGGAGAAGATGTTATGAGAAGAAGTGATGTTGATAATAGAGTTTGGGTACAGGTTGTAATGCCACTTAAATAATACAAAAAGGGGAGCTTTAGCTCCCCTTTTTTATGTATCGCATCTGATGTTACTGAACCGGAATAGATGCTGGAGCTCTAACCGCTTCATTTTTTCTTTGAAAATCA
This sequence comes from Bacteriovoracaceae bacterium, assembly GCA_965140515.1. Taxonomy (GTDB): domain Bacteria; phylum Bdellovibrionota; class Bacteriovoracia; order Bacteriovoracales; family Bacteriovoracaceae; genus JAGLCH01. The sequence continues at coordinate 1,834,297 of OZ223251.1, forward strand.
TCAATTACACCCATACTTTTTAGTACACCATCTTTAAAGTAAGACTTAAATTTTGTGTCGTTTTTTGTATAGGCCTCAACACTTCCGTTGTAAAAAACATTGTAGTAACCAAATAGGCGACGTAGATCATCTTTATTGTCAGAGTATCTGTTCACTTGAATAAGAAGCTCTCTAAGTTTCCATAGTGACATATCACCACTTTTTTTGAGTTCATCTCTATAGTTTGAGTAGTACTTTGTAAGTTTCTTGTAACACGCCTTTCCTTTTATTGTTTTCTTTTTAAAGGCGTATTTAATTCTTTTCCACCATTTCATTTTCTTTGGCTTTTCATACTTACAGATTTTTGCCAGTTGACCATTAACCGTATCTTGATGTTGTTGGTTAAAAGCGATTAGTCCTTCTTTATTAATCCATGCCATTGTTCTAATCTTTAGAGGGCCAACAAGATTTTTATTCTTGATTTCATTGGCGATGGTTGACGGCAGAGCAGTGAAGTTTCTTGTGAAATGCTCCGCATATTTTTTGTATTTTTTGTTGAACCATCCTTCTGTTTTCTTTGCGGTAAACTCGTGCTCAATGTTAAGTGATAGCTTTTCTTCATTCAGTTGAACTTTGTCTTTGCTAGAGAGTTCTCGCTCTCCTTCATATTCAAGGACAAGGTCACGGCTTCTTGATGCCTTGTAAGACTTAAATAGTTCAGTGTTGGTGAAGAACATTGAGATTCCATTAAGTAGGGTACTTAGAAAACTTTTAACATACTTGATACTTTCAAAACGACTTTTGAAAAAGGTTTTCTCAATCCCATCTTTCTGAATCGTTACTTGCTCAACATTACCTTTTTTCAGTTTTCCAAAAAGAAATATTGCAAAGTGTGAGTTCTTGTTCTCTTTCTTTCTATGTTCACTTGATACAACCATATCTTGAATTTCATCTAAGTTTGGTCTATTCATCATGAAGATACTTGTAAGTTGTTTTTGAACTGGTGATCCCATAACAAGATCTTCCATGTGTCTATCAAATACTGATAAGTAGATTTTGTCAGATTCACTTAATGCATATGAGTATTCGTAAGAGAAAAGAGTTAATCTTAGTAGATTAAAGAAATCTGCTTGGAGTGTTGCTGAAATTTCAACTTCTCCACCTTTCTCTTTTTCAAATGAGATTCTAAATTTTTCACCATCTCTTGGAGAGTCTTTTGGTCCCACATGCTGAACTTCAACAGATGAAAGGGTATTGTAACCAACAAGGACTCCCGCTCCAAATGATGCTCCTGTGGCAATAGGGATGTGAGCACCTGCTCCAGCACTAAAGCTTAGGAAGTCTTTCTTTGTCATAAACTCGTACTCTTGCATTTTGAGAAAGTTTAGACCAAAAAAGTTAGTGAAACTTAGAAATAGGTTAGTGTAGTCTTTTTGAAGGCCTTCTTCGAAACTTGCAGCAAAGTGTACATATCGATATTCACGTTTAAACTCAATTCCAGCAAAGGCGGCAAGTTGCTTCGCCGTGATGTCAATCAGTCCATTTTGCTTCATATTAGTAAGAAAGGTCGTTGCATCGATATGTATGGTTAACGTATCTGTTACGATCCAGTTGGTATCGTCAAACAGATCTGGTGCAAGTTGACGGTTAACATAAATCGCAAAGTTACCCATTGGTTTTTGCCAAGTGAACCCTGAGTGATTAACTGATCCAAGATCGAATTGCTTATTCTTTAAAATGATACCTTGGGCCTGAGTTTTCCCAACACCTTGATAGATCGGTCCCATTACTTTTACAATTTTTGCAAATACTGGATTTAGTCCTTGTTGGATCAATTCATCATATTCAGATGTGTCCACCTGACTTGGAAGTTGATAGCTTCTAGCAGAGATTGAATTTGCTGATTTTTTTATGGTGCCACTTAATACGTTCATTGAACGAACTAATTCTGTCTTCGCTTCAAGAGCATTTTGGAGCTCAACGTCTGATTCGACGAGATCGCCCTTTAGTCCACGAGAGACTCCCTCTTCATCGTGGCGCTCCATTTCCCTGTCAACCATGAGATCAATACGTTTGTTTAGTACTTCATTTACTTTGAAGCTTTTAAACTCGTATTCACCTGCAAGCACGCTTGTACTTAGTGCTAGGGATAATAAAAATGTCAAAATAACTGTTTTCATTGGATACCTGCCTTAAGTACAGTTCACAAGTCCATTAATTTGGACTACACTTTGTACAGCGTATCTATATTACCGCATCGCACAATATTTGAAATACTTTAGTAAAATAGTCGGATTTAGTGTGATTTTGAATACTTAAAGACGGGATGAATTAAATGGTAAATGAAGATTATGACAATTTTAAGAGGCAACTTGATGAAAACCACGAGTGGCCATGTACTTATCTCTTTAAATTCATAGTTCCAAAGGAACATGTTGTTACTCTTGAGCACCAAACTGGGCTCGAACACAGTAAACTGACTCCCTCTAAGAAGGGAACCTACGTGAGTGTCACCTTTGAAATGGAGGCCAGCTCATCTGATGATGTTGTGGAAATTTATAAAAAGGCTTCTCGCGTAAAAGGTGTAATGGCACTTTAAGGATATTGTGTATGAATGATGTAGGACTTGTAATTGGAGCTGGTGCATTCGGAACATCTATTGCCTCCGTAATGGCACATAGCTTTAAGAAGGTTATCATAAAGGTTCGTTCTGAAGATGTTTACGATGGCCTAAAAGAAAAGCATGTAAATACAGTTTACCTTCCAGGAATTTCTCTACAATCAAATATCATCCCTGCATTAACTTGGGATGAAGTGGCATCATTGGTTGATGGGAAGGTTGATCTTGTTGTTTTTGGACTTCCTACTTCTGCTATTACTGGTTTTCTCTTTGAAAATTTTGATCAGATTGATCACTATATTGGAGAAGATACTCCGGTTGTTTCTTTATCTAAAGGTGTCGATCCCATGACCCTTGAATTGCCAGACGATCTATTTCGCAACTATTTCCCAGAACGTATGGATCAATTTGCATTTCTTTCAGGTCCTAGTTTTGCTAGGGAGATTGTTTCGAAACAGATCACTGCTGTAACCCTGGCCGGTAGGTCAAAGAAGCTCTTGGATCTCGTTTCATCAGAAATGCTCAATTCTGATTATTTTAAGACTCTTCCATCCTACGATGTAAAAGGGGTGCTACTTGGTGGCGCTCTAAAAAACGTTCTTGCTATTGCCGGTGGGATACTTGAAGGACTCGGTTATAATCACAATACTCGTGCGGCCATGATTACCCGTGGTATCACTGAAATGCTTCGCTTTGGTAAAGTATTTAATGCAAGGCCTGAAACATTCTATGGATTAAGTGGAATGGGAGACCTGATTCTAACAACTACTGGAGAACTGAGTCGTAATAAAACATTTGGTCTCGAGCTGGCCAAAGGGCGTACTCCTGAGGAAATTATTAAATCTCAGCGTACTGTTGTGGAAGGGTATAAGACAGCGAAAGCGGTTCATTTATTAAGTGAGCGCTACGATATTAGAGCGAGAATCTTTAATGGTGTTTACTCTGTTCTTTACGAAGGGAGAGCTCCAAAAGACGTTATTCGTGATATTATGGCCGTTCCAACAAAATTTGAATTAGATTAATCTTTTAGCAGGTCATCTAGCTTTTTAAGTGTTAGTTGACCTTCAAGTCTTTTCCTTGTGCCATCTTTAAATTGAATCAGATAAGCAGGAACCCCAACAATTTTATGTTTCTTCATCCACTTATCCATTTCAGGATTTGGAGAAGTGTAGTCCGCTACCATCAGTGCAAGATTGTGCTTTTTCACGAGTTGAGAAAAGCCTTCACTTTTAATGATCAGCTTTGTGTCCACTTTACAGGTGATACACCAGTCTGCTGTAAACTTCACAAAGATTGCTTGCTTACCAATATATTTGTCTAGCTCGTTTGAAGACCAGTTAATCCATTCACTTCCTGCAATTGGTTCAAGCGTTTTGATATTTGGGTATTCAACACTTTCCATATTGTAGGTGAGAAAGGTCATCGTCATTGCACCAATGGCAAAGAACCAACTGATGTATTTTTTGAATCGATAGGTGATGAAACTCAAAAGGATCAGTGCCATAATAATCATGATGTTGTAGAAAGGCCCTGGAAGCACTTCTGTACTAGTCAGTGTATAGAATACGCTAACAAGCCAAATCACTGTCGCAGCGAGAGATAGTCCTAAAAACTTTTTTAAATGATTCATCCAGTTTCCAGGTCTTGGAAAGAAGGAAATTATTTTTGGGAAAATGCCAGTTAATAGAATTGGAAAGGCCAGACCAAAACCAATCATCATAAGAGTTGAGAATAATAGGGCATTGCTTGCTGTAAAAGCAAATGTAAGCGCCGTCCCAAGAAATGGTGCGCTACATGGAGTTGAGAGCACTGTTGCAAGAACTCCACTTAAAAAGCTTCCCAAGTGATGGTTTGAAACAGAAACATTTCCTAGAAAGCTTCCCCCTGGTGTTCTAAATTCAAACAGCCCAAACATGTTTAGGGCAAAGATCAATAGAGCAATGATCATGAAAAGTAAGAATCTTGGAGACTGCATTTGGAATCCCCAACCAACGCTTTCTCCTGCAGCTTTAAAAAACATTACCACTGCACCTAAGATTGCAAACGACAGCAATATTCCACCAGTGTAGAGTAGGTTGTGAATAAGAATCTCTTTATGGCTTGAGCCATTTATTTTAATAAGGCCAAAGAGCTTGATGGAAATAACTGGAAGAACACAAGGCATTACATTTAGGATGAGTCCCCCAATAAATGCGAATAAAAGAAACATCCATACTGAAGATTCCTCTGGCATAGATGTGTCAACGTCTTCGACCTTCAGTGAGTAATTTACTTCAATCGGTGTAAACATTTTTTTGTATTCGTTAACACTTGTCACAATTGAAGGAGACAGATCTTTAATCGTAACTTCACTTTCTGTACCATTTTCTTCGTGATTTGCTAGGAAATTGAGTCTAAGAGGTAGTGTAATTTCACCTTCGATCAGAATACTACCGTAAAGGTTTCCTGCTTTGTCATGCATTAAAGACTCATGACCAAATGTCAGCTCATCACTAGGAAAAGGAAAGAGTAGGTTTGTTGATTTAAACTTCTCAGTATATGGGATAGAAGTACTGTAAAATAATATGTGCTGTTGCTCTGAAATTTTGCCCAGCTGAAATTCAAAGTCCATTGGGAGTTCTTTCTTTAATGGGCCAGCACTTAGTTTCTTCTCTAGCTCCTCTATCGATAATGAAAACGTAGGGCTCCTGTACGCAGTGTACGTGTCATGAATGTAGTGGCCCGAAATTGTTCCACTCCCTGGAACGCAAACATCGGCACAGACTAGCCAACTGGCCTCGATTGTGACGTCTTTGTCGTAAATTTGATCTTGTACTTTTCCAGGAACCTCATAAAAGAGAGTCGTTTTGCCATCAATATTATAGGTCCACAGCTCCTTGGTCACAATTTTTCTGTGAGGTACTGGCCAAGGTCCGTCTTCTATCTCTAATTTTTGAGCATTAGAGAAAAATTCAACTTTTGGTGCAGATCCTGAATCTCCTGGATTTTTCCAGTAAAGAGATAGGCCTTCTGGCACATCAAAGGTAACCCCAAAATACATTTTTCCATCGGTCGCCCTAAAATTTTGGGCCGTCCACGGGATATTTCCGTCAAGTGCGAAACAAGACGTTGATATTATTAGTGTGAGTAGGATGATAATCTTCTTATACATAGTGATCTTCTCTTTATCAGTGAGCCAAATTTCCTCTATTTAACCACATCTTCTACTCATTCCCTACCTGATTTTCATCTATATCCCTATTGAATCAGTCAATTAATTCAGAAGTTTATTTTTTAACTAAACTATTTCCTCAGTTTTCCGATAAATCAAAGGAGTAATAGTGGGCATAAGCCTAAACAGGAATTGATTTATGAAAGAACTTCTAATTAAAACTCTAACATTTGTGCTACTTGCAACTCTTGTATCCTGTGATTTCGTCGATCGAATTGAGATGAAAGCAGAGAAAATTAATAGATACGAGACAGCTGCATTGAACCTTTCTAAAGAGAACAGAGCGCTTCAAGTGAAGGTAAGTAAGCTTGAGTTTGAAATCCAAGCTCTTCAATCAAAGAATAACTACCTTTCAATTCAGCTAGAGAAGAAAAGAAAGACAACAAGACAAATTGCAAGTGTCGCCCCTAAGAAAAATGACGCTGTAAAATTTGAAGTTTACAAGTGGACACCATCACAGCTTCTAGCAATGGCAGAGAATGAGTTCTCAAGAAAGAACTTCAATAAATCGTCTCAATATTTTTACTCTTTCCGCAACAACTTTAAGGGTCATAAAGATATTGATGACAAATTCCTATTTCAAGCAGGAGTTGCTGCTTATGAATCAGGTAAGCACGATGGGTGGGCAGAAGACTCACTAAAGACACTTATCTCTGAGTTTCCAACTTCTAAATATTATAGAGGAGCGAAACTTTGGCTTGCGCTGACAAATCTTAGACAAGGTAAACGTGGTGAATTTTTCAATACTGTTGAAGAGTTCAGAAAAAAATACAGAAATACACAAGAGTGGAAAATCCTGAGTGTGCACTATGAAGAAATTGTTCAAAAGTACAAAGATTAGTTTATTGGCCTTATTGGTTGTAACTGCTAGTGCTCTGGCGCAAAAGCCAAGTGCTATCGTTAGTTCCGTAAGTGGAAATGCTTTCGTTATGTCTAATGGTATGACGAAAACGCTTCATCAGGGAGATCGGATTATTGATTTTTCCGATATCGTAACTGAGGAAGGGGCGCAGATCACGATTACGGATTATTACGATCATAAGTATCATCTGTCTGGGGCTGGTCATATCAAACTAGAGAGAAACCAGATTGAATTGGCAAGAGGATACTTCTGGCTGCAATCATTTAATCAATCCGATAGCTTCATTATAAAGACAGCTAACGCAAAGGTTGATTATACATTTGGTGAAGCAATCGTATCGTTTGACCCTTATAGTGGAAAGACTCAGATCCTTTCTATTAAGGGCGATTTTGATATGGCAAATGCTTTGGAGACTCACCTTAAGGTAAATGTTTCTGATGGGCAGTTTTCTTTCGTATCAAATGATTATGAGAAAGGTGCACCAAGACTTCCAATGCAGATTGGAGAGACATCTTTCAAAAAAATCACAGGACTTTTTGGTGGTGTAATGCCGATGACTCCAGATGCTATTCCGAGAGGTCGTGATGTTCGAAGACGTGGAATTGCAAGTGCCCCTGAAGTGGCTCCAATCAAAGTTATAAAGATGCCTACAACTAGAGTAAAAGAGGTTGTGACGGATCTTTATAAAGATGAATTAGCAAAAGCAAAACAAGTCAAGCACAAGAGACTCCTTAAAGAGAAGTATACAAAAAAATCGGGAGTTGTTTTTAGAGTGTTTGGGAAGTCTGATTTTGTTGGCAAGCTTAAAGCAAAGAAAACGTCTGCAAGGATGCCAGCATCTGTTCAACCGCAGACTCAAGCAACTACAGATGTTGCAACACCTTCAAATGGAACATTTGAAAGCTCGTTGGTAAAACAATATGAGAATCAGATGCGTCATGATAATGAGGTAAATGAATTGATCGAAGAACTTAAAAACTACGATCAAGATTATAAAATTTCTTATTAATGATAAATAATGGCCGCGAGCAATCGCGGTTTTTTTGTTTGGACTAGGGATGTTGAGATTCTTATTAATATTTATCATGATTGCATTCGTGGGGTGTTCTAGACCCTACAAAATCGTTGTTATCCCTCAAAAGAACAAACAATACCGCTCATTCGCTTCTATCACAGAAGGAATTAAAAAACACCTCAAAGAGAAGATCAGAATTGTTCACAATGATGGACTCAAGCTTGTAGTCCAAGTTGGAAATTTCGAAGAGGATAATTTATCTGCAACACTACATTTTGGTGAAAAACTTGTTTCTAGATCACCTCACTTCGCCTCTGGCGACTTCCTTGAGATTCCTATTTATGACACAGGAATGTTCACCATTAAGGTTTATCGTAGGGTGCAGGTAAGAGACTTTTTTGGAGTGCAAGAAATTTGGAAGCAAAAGTTTTTTGTACAGAGTATAGATGATTTCACTCTATCGAAAGATCAGATTGGAAGAATTGCAGATTACTATTCTCCTGTTGTATTAATGCACGATCGAGAGAAGTTCTTTCCAAGTTCCCTTGAGTATATTTTTAATCGAAAACTTCCAAGTAAGAAGTTGAGTGATGAGAAATTCAAAATCTCTCTTCCATTTTCTCAAAAGAGTTTTTCATTTAATTTTTCAGACATTGAAGATATCTTAGCTGGTTTTGGAAGTTCTGATGCAGTTATAGACATCGGAAATATCCATAAGCTCTCTTCTCATATTAGATCGAGAATCGGTAATGAAAAGGATAATACGATTTACTACTGCTACTTTGAAAAGGACGGATTACTCTATATCCGATACTATTTTCTTTATTCATTTGATCCAAAGACTTCTCCGTACAATATTTTTTCTACACATATCTTTGATCGTGAGAGCTTCACCCTTGTGTACAATATTGATGAAGAGCAACCGGAGTATATGGTTTATTCCTCACACCTCCTTCATCAGACGATGGGAGTAGGTGACGAAAATAAAAGTAACTATAAAAAATGGAAAGGAGGGCGCTTATACCTGAATTGGGATGAAGTGCCAAAGGTAGATGAGCATCCAATTGTTTCTATTGCTGAAGGTTCGCACGCGGTATTCCCATTTCCAGGTAATTACGGTGTCTTCTATTTAGGTATCCCATCTCTTCAAGAAGAAGCGGGTGGAAAGAAGGTTTTAATTCCTTCCGATTTAAGTAGTCGCTCTCCTAAAAATTTGCGCTTATATCCGTATGAATTAAGAGATTTAGAGATTGGGAGTATTACTTCATCAAGCTGGAATAGGGGATTGGCGTTCAGTGGTAATTTGATCGATTTTTTCTCTGTTCCGTTTTTTACCGATAATCTTTACTTCCCACCTTTCACTGAGAGAGATGAGCATATCTATGATTATGCTTCTAAGGACAATACCCACCACTTCAATGTGGAGGATTTATCTCCAAGCTCTCATAAGCTGATTAAGGAAGTTAAAGAGGTTCTTTCAAACTGATTTATCTTGCCTAGCGTTAAGTCCTTGTAAATACAGATGCCTTTTCCGACCTCTTCCGTGAAAAACTGCCATTTCACCTGACATTTCGTTTCAATTTAGGTAACCTTATATGCCTAAACACGCACAACACGAGAGAAATTCATGTCCGAAGAGACTCATGTTCCTTTAACGGAATCACATAAAAATAGCTTTGTTCACCTTCATGTTCACTCAGAGTATTCTCTGCTTGATGGTGCGATTAAGCTTCCTGAGCTATTTGATAAATGTAAGGCCAACAATATGCCTGCAGTTGCCTTAACTGATCACGGTAATATGTTCGGTGCAATTGATTTTTACAAGAAGGCCCATTCCGCTGGAGTTAAGCCTATTTTTGGCTGCGAGATCTATTATACTTCTGGTTCTCGCCACGATAAGGGGGGGGGCTTTGGTGAGAATCGTGCCTATCACCTTGTACTTTTGTGTAAAAACCTTGTTGGCTATCATAACCTGTGTAAGCTTGTAACAAAGGCCTACATGGAAGGCTTTTACTATCGTCCTCGCGCTGACTACGAGCTTTTAAGAGAGTTTCATGAGGGACTAATTGCTTCTTCCGCTTGTCTCGGTGGAGAGGCAAACAACCTGTGGATGAACGGTGAGGATGAAAAGGCCGAAGCTGCCGCGCTAAAAATGAAAGAAATTTTTGGTGAGGATTTCTATCTAGAGCTCCAAGAAAACGGAATGGAAGAGCAAAATCGAGTTAATAAAAAGGTTCTGGCCTTTGCTCGTAAGCACGATATTCCGCTACTCGCAACTAATGACTGCCACTACTTAAATAAAGATGATTCTACAGCTCACGAAGTTTTGATGTGTATTCAGACAGGGAAAACCTTGGATGATGAAAATCGCTTTAAGATGGAGACCGACACCCTTTATGTTCGAACTCCAGAAGAGATGCGAGAGCTATTTCATTATGCTCCAGATGCCTGCGATAACTCTTTAAAGATTGCTGAGCAATGTAATGTAGAGCTAAAGTGGACTGATGATGAAGGCAAGCCGATCTACTTGCTCCCTTCATATGAAATCGAGACCGATGAAGATCAAGATACTTATTTTAGAAGAGTTGTTTCAGAGGGGCTTGAAGAGAGATTTGATGGGCCACACTTTAGAAAGCTGATAACTCAAGACAATTGGGAAACGGAGCTTAAACCAAAGTACATTGAAAGGATGGAGGTCGAGTTAGGCCTTATTATTCAGATGGGGTTTCCCGGATACTTTTTGATCGTTGCGGACTTTATTCAGTGGTCTAAAAACAATGGGATTCCCGTAGGCCCTGGTCGTGGTTCTGGTGCAGGTTCTATTGTTGCCTACGCTCTTAAGATTACTAATATCGATCCTCTTCCATATAACTTACTCTTTGAGAGATTCATCAATCCAGAGCGTATTTCAATGCCTGACTTTGACGTCGACTTCTGTCAGAGTGGGCGTGGACGTGTTATTGAGTATGTAACCAATAAATATGGCCACGATAAGGTGAGTCAGATTATTACTTTTGGAAAGCTCCTTGCAAAAGGTGTTATTAGAGATGTAAGCCGAGTTTATGGACTTCCATATGCAGAAGCAGATGCAATTGCAAAGTTAATCCCTGATGAACTTGGTATTAAGCTAAAGGATGCTCTTGAAAAAGAACCTGAGCTTCAGAATCTCATTGATAAAGACCCCAAGGTTCGACAAGTTTTTAATATCGCGCTCAAACTTGAGACCTTGAACCGAAATGCCGGTATGCACGCTGCTGGTATTGTTATTACCGATAAGCCGTTGCAGGAATACTGTCCTCTATCCCGTGGTAATGCAGGGGAGTTAGTTTGCCAATTTGATAAAAACTACGCCGAAGAAATTGGGCTGGTTAAATTTGACTTTCTTGGACTAAAAACGCTGACAGTTATTGACCACGCTGAAAAGTTTATTCGTCGTGATAAGGATCCTAACTTTGATATCGAAGAGATCGATACTGAGGATAAGAATGTTTATGATTTTATCGGCCGCGGCGAAACCATTGGCGTTTTTCAGCTTGAATCAGATGGAATGATTAATCTCTGTAAGAGGATTCAGCCAAACTCTCTTGACGATGTTACTGCGATCAATGCGCTCTACCGTCCTGGTCCTCTGGGGTCTGGAATGGTGGATGACTTTATTGAGATTAAGCACGGTCGTCAGGAAATGGTTTTCCCATTTGAAGATCTAAGAGACGTTCTAAAAGATACTTATGGAATTATCGTATACCAAGAACAGGTAATGAACGTTGCTCGTATCGTTGCTGGTTATTCTCTTGGTCAAGCTGATATGCTCCGTCGTGCCATGGGTAAAAAGAAAATCAAGGAGATGGAACGTCACAAGATGATCTTCCTTGAAGGTGCTAAAGAACGAAATTATGACCTCAAAGTAGCTGAAGACCTCTATGACAAAATGGCAAAGTTTGCAGAGTACGGTTTTAATAAGTCTCACGCTGTTGCTTATGCCTATATTGCTTACCAGACTGCGTTTTTGAAGTACTACTATCCTGCTGAATTTTATGCAGGTCTTTTAAGTACAGAACTCTCAAACATGGATAAGGTTACTCGTTATATTAGCGATGCTGCTAATTATGATGTGCAACTACTTCCTCCAGATGTGAATCAATCCTTATGGCTGTTCAATGTTGTTGATGGCAATATCTCTTTTGGTATGGGGGCCATTAAAGGTGTTGGTGAAGGACCTGTTGATGCTCTTGTTAATGAGAGAGAGGAGAATGGACCTTACAAAGGACTACTCGACTTTTGTGAGCGTGTGAGTTATCGCGCTATTAATAAAAGGGTTCTTGAATCTCTTATTCGCTCAGGTGCATTTGATAATTGTGAAACAATTATGAATCGTAAAACGATGCTTGAATCTCTAGAATTGATTACAGGCTATTGTCAGCGCAAGCAACAAGAAGCGGAACTTGGTCAAATTGATCTTTTCGCCCTTTCTGACGCCCAAGAGGAAAAATCTCCAAAACAGGTCTTAGATCAGTTGGGAGTACAAGTTGTTCCTAACTTCCCTGAAAAAGAAATGCTTCAAATGGAGAAGGAATTAATGGGGATCTTTGTTTCAGGTCACCCATTAGATTCATATAAAGACTTATTAGATAAACTCGCGTCGATGCCTATTGGAAGTGTTGAGGATTTATCAACTCCTCCTCCAAAGGCCCCAGATCCATCTAAAGGGTGGAAGCGAGACGATGGTTCACAAAGAGATATTACTTTGGCCGGGCTCGTGACTGAGCATCGAGTTATTATGACCAAAAAGGGAGACAAGATGGCCTTCGCTCGTCTTGAGGACTTTAGTGGTGATATTGAAGTTATCGTATTTCCAAAAGTGTTTGCTGAATTTGGGCCACTTCTAGGTGGAGATGAACCTATCATTATTGATGGCTATACTAAGCTCTCTGAAGATCCAAGAAAATTGTATCCAAATAAGATCTCTCTTCTTAAAGATCAGACAGACCAAAGAATTACTGGTGTTCGTGTTCTTGTTGACCTTGGTGTTACCGATTCAAGAGGAATGACCAAGCTTAAACAGTCGATCCTAAGCTATAAAGGGGCGGTTCCTGTTCACTTTATTATTAAAGACCATGAAGGAAATCGTTTAAGAATGCATGCGAGTAAGGAATTTTTAGTCAATCCAACTCCACAGTTTGCGGCCAGAATAAATGACTTGATGCAGTGCAATAGTGTCGAGTTTATCGTTGATGGAAAACTCGAAGATGCTTCCCAGTTCTACGAACAATAGATTAAAGAATTGGGGTTGCCGCTGTGGACTTAACTCTGTAAAATCATTGTATTGATTGTAATCAAGGATGATAGATGAAATTTTTTGTGCGATGGTTTGCAATACTTTCACTTTTACTGCTTTCCGGCCAGTCATATGCCGCTCGTATGGTTTTTGGAGAAGGGCGGTTTTATTCTCAAGATGATGATTCTTTGACCTTTTGTAAGAAGCAGCTACTTTTTAGCGCTTTTCAAAATGTTATTTCATCTGAGCTGACAGCGATGGGTCATGACAGTAAGTTGTTTTGGCAGCAATTTGATGAAAAGTATGACAAATATTTTGAATCAATTGAATCTTCGCTCAAGTCAAAATACCGTATTGATGAGGCAGAAGCTGATGCTCAAGGAAAGCCTAAGCTTTCTAACTACGAGATTAAAAAGAATAAGGAGACTTATAAGAAGCAATTGAGACATAAGAGGCTTCTTCAGAAAACTCAGTATATGAATGTGACAGGTGTTGTTTCACAGTACAAAGTGAAGAAGATGACTCGTTCAACTCAGTATCCAAATTCGCGCTATTTAAGTTTATACGCGAAAGTTAATCGTAGAAAACTGAACAAGATCTATTACAACCTCACTCATGTTGGCCAAATTAAGACTTACAAAAACCTTTATATTACAGCTAAGTTCAACCTTGTTGGCGCAAGTTGGTCTGATGTTGGTGTAGAAGTCTTAAATGAATTTGAGGGAACAATTATGAACCATTGGAAAAAGTGGTTTGAGGGGTCTCTCAATAACTACGTTACAAATGTCGTTATTACGGGAGATTCTGAAGAAAGAAATCTCTCAGAATTCTTTAAACTTTCTAAAGATGCTCAGAAGTCTGTTGGACTAGTTGCACAGGAGAGCAATATTCCTGTTGGCCCTTACACTGATTCAATGTGGCTTAGAGTAAATATTGATATTAAGAAGAGAAGTGCTAATACTCTTCAAGGTACTCGTGGCTACAGCTTTTCAGGGGACTATGTTCTCCTAGATCTTACTGACAACTCTCTTATTGACCATTATGACTTTTCTCTTCCTACTCAGAATTTTTCAACAGAAACAGATAGAAAATTGAGATCTTCTGTTGCGACTGCAATTTACACAATTCCACTTCAGAACTTCGCAACAATCAAGAACAAGATGAGCAAAATTTCTCTTCATAGGAAAACTGTGGGATTGACTGTTAAGAACGTTGATAAGTTAACGACTGTTTTTATGTTAGAGAAGTTACTTGTCCGAAAAGGTGTAACTCTACAGCTAAAATCTAAGCTTGATCGCTTTTCTGGTAATGAAGCGCAACTCAGTTTAGAGTTTGTTGGCAAGATTTCAAATATCACAGATCTTTTAAAGTCCCTTAAAGGTGAAGAATTTGAAAATTATAAAGTTGAGATTAAAGATGATACAAATCCTCTCATTTTCTCTGTCTTAAAAACTGATGAAGGAACTGAAGATGTTTAGAACATTGAGCTCATGGTTGTCATTAACTCTTATTGGAGCGCTTCTTGTTTCATGTGCGGGGCAAACTGTTCGTAGAGATCCAAGAGGTAGCTATATTAATAAGCGATCTTCTTCACAATTTTCTGGTATTCGTAAGAAGGTGGCCTTGCTCGAATTTTTTAATGAGTCTCCTTACGGAGGAGATGATCTCGCTGTAGTCGCTAGTAATGAGCTTCGAATAGAGCTTTCTCGCACTGGCGAATTTATTTTTGATAACACTGCTAAAAAAACTTTTGGTACGTCTAAGGAAATCTATGCCGGCGGTGGAATTAAGCTTGTGCAGGTTGCACGAAGAGCAAAAATCAATGGTGTTAACTTTGTTATCTTTGGACGAATTGAAGAGGCCAGAGTTCGTGAGAAAACTGATGAAGTGGGAATTGTTCGTAAGACAAACTCTTATACTGACTCAAAAATAGAAATTAGAATTTTTGACGTAAATGCCAATAAAGAGATCTATACTGAAACTGTTCGTGGTGATGCTAGCAATAAAGACTATAGGCTTTTTAACTCTAGCCGTGAGGATAAGCTTACCTTTAGAAGAGATCTGCTTCGCTATGGTGTGAAGGTCGCTGTTCGTCGAGCGATTCCTAAAATTTTAAAATTATCTTCACGAATGGATTGGATGGGGCGAGTGGCCCGTATTATTGACAGCAAGATCTATATCAATGCCGGTAGAACTAGTGGAATCCAAGTGGGAGATATTTTAAAAGTTATCACTGAGGGCCAAGAAATTTATGACCCAGAAACTGGGGCCCTTTTGGGGAAATCAAAAGGTGCTGTAAAAGGAACTATTGAGGTTATTGATTACTTTGGGCCTGATGGTGCCATTTGTATCTTACACTCCGGCGGGACTGTTCAAGAAGGCGACTTTGTTCAACTTTATTAATAAATTAATCAAAAAAAAGGTCCCGATTGGGACCCTTTTTTATGCGTCTTTGCAGAGTTCTTCAATTTCTTTAACAACTTGATCTGTTAGTGCTTTGCAGCTCACTTTATTCTCTTCGAGTGTTCCTGCACTTTTTTGAAGCATAATGTAGAACTTAATTTTTGGCTCTGTTCCAGATGGTCTCATGAATACTTTATTTCCGCCAGAAAGTCTGAAGCAAAGTACGTTACTTGCTGGAAGTCCATTAAATCCAAGATTATAGTCTTCAATTTCCTCAATTGATTCTCCGGCCATTGAAGTTTGCTTGTAATTTCTAAAAAGTTCCATAATTCGTTGAATCTTTTTAGCGCCTTCTGATCCTTCATAGCTTAAGTTGAGAAGGTGCTCGTGGAAAAATCCGTAATTTTCATAGATATCATCGAGAGCATTGATCAGAGTCTTTCCTTGAAGTTTGTAGTGGAGAACCATTTCACAGAGTAGTGCGCTTGGGGCAATACCGTCTTTATCTCTTACATTTGTGTGGTTGAGATAGCCGAAAGATTCTTCTGAAGCAAAGATAAATTCTGATTCTTTATCATTAACTTCTTTGTCTCCGATAACTCCACCGAGCCATTTGAAGCCGGTAAGAGTGTCAAAAATTTCAAGACCATTGGCCTCTGCAATTTTCTTTTGAAGATCTGTGGTTACAATTGTTTTAACAACATAGCCTTTCTTTGGAAGAGATCCTGATTCTTTCTTGGCCTCAATGATGTAATTCATCATAAGAGTTCCAATTTGATTCCCATTGAGGTAGTAAACCTCTCCCTCGTGAGGTACCGCAATTCCAATTCTATCTGCATCAGGATCAGTTCCAAGAACGATGTCTCCATTTTCTTTTTTCATCAAATCAACAGCTAGTTTCAGCGCTGAAGCATTTTCTGGATTTGGACTAGATACAGTTGGGAATTTACCATCTGGAGTTTGTTGCTCTTTAACAACAGAGTAGTTGGTAAAACCAAGTTTCTTAAAGATCTTTTGAACAGGGACAAGGCCAGTACCGTGAATTGGAGTATAGATAACTTTAACCTTGTCTCCATTTTCTTTGATCATCTGTGGCTTAATTGCATACTGAGCGATGGTGTCGATATATTTGTCTTCAACATCTTCACCAACCCAATGGATAAGCCCTTTACTAATTCCTTCATCAAAACTCATGAATCCGATCTCATTATAGTCTTTGATATTGTAATAGTTATTGATAATGTTCTTATCATTTGGAGAAGTTACTTGGCGCCCATCATTCCAGTAAACTTTGTAGCCATTATACTTAGGAGGATTGTGACTGGCAGTTATCATGATTCCGGCCTGAGCTTTATGATATCTTGTTGACCAGGAGAGTAGGCACACTGGATTTAATCTCTCATAAATATATGAATGAATTCCGTTACCCGCTAGAACCGATGCTGTCTCTTTGGCAAATTCTTCAGAGAACATTCTTGAGTCATAAGAAATCGCTACTTTTATATCGTTTTGAAAACTGTTTTTAAGCTCATAGGCCAAGGCCTGTGTCGCTTTTCTAACGGTGTAGTGGTTGAGCCTATTGATTCCTTGTCCAAGGATTCCTCGAATGCCTCCAGTACCAAACTCCATCTCTTTATAGAATCGTTCAAATAGTTCTGCCTCATTTCCTTCATCGAGTAGATCTTGAACCTCTCTTCTCGACTCGTGAGAGAAGTAGCTATTTGATGCCCATTCTTTTGCTCTTTCAAGTGCAACTTGTTTTTCTTCCATTTTGCATTTCCTTCTTTTTATAAATAAATCCAAGATATGATATGACTTCAGGATATAATTTGCAATTGGAGAAATTATAGGCCGATTAAAACAGTCAGGTATATGACGTGTTTAATTTCTTAGACCTAGAATATCTTGTCTGCTACAATTCTGAGTAGATTAAACTCATTATTAATTTTTTTAGGAGGAATGATGAACCCCACTACTGTGCAGATTATAGGTACGGTTCTTTTTGCTATTGCCGTGATCCATACCTTTCTTGTTAACCCAATCGTTGCCTATTCTCATAAGTTTGAGGAAGGCTCAATTCCAAACCGTATTCTTCACTTCCTAGGGGAGGTTGAAGCCGTATTTGGAATTTGGTCATTAGTTTTTATCGTTTTCTATTCAATGGTTGAAGGCTTTATGGTTTATGGTGAGCATCACCATGTAACTGGCGGCGTTATTCACTACCTTGATAGCGTAAACTACACTGAGCCAGCATTCGTTTTTGTTATTATGTGTATGGCGGGAACAAGACCAATTCTTAAATTTACTGAAGGCGTTATTGGGTTCCTCGCAAAGCTTATGCCTGTGGGCGAAAAAATGTCATTCTATATCTCTGCTCTTATTTTTGGTCCATTGCTTGGATCATTTATCACAGAGCCTGCTGCAATGACTGTTACAGCACTACTTCTTCTTCAGTACTATTATAAAGAAGGAATGAGTAAGACATTTATGTATGCAACAATCGGTGCGTTATTCGTTAACGTATCTGTTGGTGGTACTCTGACTCACTTCGCTGCTCCTCCTGTGCTAATGGTTGCTGGAAAATGGGGATGGGGAATGGCACACATGATAGATGCATTTGGTTACAAAGCAGCTATCGGTGTTGTTTTTGTAACTCTATGTACTGCTTTTGCATTTAGAAAAGAACTTAAGGGTGAACTTGCTGGTCACGGTCACGGAGATGGAAAACCTTCAACTCCATGGTGGTTAGTTGTTATCCATATTATTTTCATGGCATTAGTAGTTTTAACTGCTCACCATCCAAAATTCTTCCTTGGACTGTTTATTTTCTTTATTGGTATGACGCATGTAACTCACAAATATCAAGATAAGTTAAAAGTTAAAGAATCACTACTTGTTGGTTTCTTCCTTGCCGGACTTGTAACTCTTGGTGGAATGCAAGGTTGGTGGCTACAAGAAGTACTTAAAAGCTTCCTGATTTAGCTCTTTACTTTGGTTCTACTGCTCTAACTGGTATTACTGATAATGCAGCTCTTACATATCTTGGATCTCTTGTTGAGGGGCTAAGTGACTCTGCTAAGTATAACCTTGTTGCAGGTGCTGTAACTGGTGGTGGTCTTACTGTTATTGCTAACGCTCCAAACCCTGCAGGGTATGGAATTCTTAACAAATCTTTTGGAAGTGACGGGATCAATCCACTATATTTATTAATTGGATCTCTTTTCCCAACACTTGTAATGATTGTTTGTTTCCAAATGCTACCGACTATTTAATTAAACTTAGATAGATAAAAAGAAGGCCACCTATTAGGTGGCCTTTTTTATGATTAGTAACTTTATAGGATATTTATCAACCTTTCGCGCGATTTGCAATTAAGTTTAGTTCTTCTAAGCTAAGTACTTTAGAAATATCTAAAAGTAGACATAGTTTTTGATTCTCTGTTTTTGCAACTCCTGAAATATACTCGTTACTTACTTTACTTTGAATTTCAGCTGTTCCATTAATTTGCTCGTCATGAAAACCAACAACCGCTTCAACATCATCCACAATTACACCAATCACAATGTCATCGATTTCAGTGATTACAATAGATGTTTTCTTTGGTGTAAAGTCTGCAGCAGGGATTGAGAGTTTTAATCTCAAATCAATAACTGAAATTATTTTACCGCGAAGATTAATTAATCCTTTAAAAAACTTTGGAACTTGAGGTACTGGTGTGATCTCAACAATACCGATGATTTCCTTTACTGTTGAAAGCGGTACTCCGTACTTTTCATCAGCAAGGTTAAAGGTTAGATACTTTGTTCTACCTCCATCGCTCCCTAGGAAGTCATTGCTATCTGCCTCGCTCATACTATCTCCTTTATTCAACCTGTAGAACCTATCGGTTACATTGAGGTTAGGTAAAATTATTTTTTGTTAAGATAATTTGCTATCTTGCTAGAAATATTTTCTAGCGCAACTATATCCATAGCTGCACCAATGTCCGCTGCAACCTTTGGCATACCATATACCGTAGATGTCGCTTCATCCTGAGCAATGGTATAGGCCTTATTATTTCTTAGTTTTAGCAATCCTTTTGCGCCATCTGCCCCCATTCCTGTGAGCAATATTCCAATGACGTAGTCATTTGTAAACTGTGATATCGAATCAAACATGTAGTCTACAGAAGGGCGGAATCGATTTACAGGGGGATCCTCTGTAATTTTAATAATCCGTCTTGGGCCTTGTTTTACAATCTTCATATGCTTTCCACCTGGGGCCACAAATGCCTTTCCTGGTAGAAGTTCATCACCATCTTCGGCCTCTTTTACACTAAATTTGCACAGAGTATTTAATCTATCTGCAAATGCAGCAGAGAATACTGGTGGTATGTGTTGAGTAATGACGATTGGAGGGACGTTCGCCGGTAAATCTATCAGAACATCTTTAATGGCCTCTGTTCCGCCGGTAGAGGCGCCAATTGCTATTAAGTGATCTTTCATTGTCTCTTCAGAAGAATGGATGCCAAGTAGTTTACTAGAGAGTGGAGCATGTCTTTTCTCAATATAATGTGAATTAAATGCGGCCTTAATTACTTCATGCAGTTCACTTGAAAGATTCTCAATTTCATCTAGACTCGGTTTTTTTATATAGTCGAACGCCCCACTTTCGAGAGACTCAAAAACAGGTCCTGATTCAGCTTTATTTAGTGATGAAATCATAATAGTAGGGATTGGAGTCTTAGGCATATAGCTCTTTAGAAATGATACTCCATCCATACCCGGCATGTTGATGTCTAGTGTAATTACATCAGGCTTTGTTTTATTGATGATTTGCTGTGCAACCTCTGCATTTTCTGCTTCGGCCATGATTTTCATGTTATGATGCTTTTCGATCATTTTTCTAAGTATCATTCTCATTGATTTTGAGTCATCAACAATTAGCACATTGATTGGACCATTTTTTCGAGGTTGAATTTTTGGGGCAACCACTTTTTTTTCTGCGATCTTAGGTTGAGTAAATTCTTTTGGCAAAACAATAGACCTCGTCTCTTCAAGATACTTGCTTGTTGCTTTAACTTCATTGTCATTAGCTCCAAGTTTTTTTAGATCAACTTTGCCTGTGTCTGTATAAAGCCGAATTTTGCGACCTGAAACGCCACCAATCGATTCTGCAACAATTTTAATTTTGAATTGGCCCAACTTTTCACGCGCGATTTGGGCATTGAGTGAACCAATATTATCAGGACCGACTTTTGTAACATTAATGACATTACCGCCACCAATTATTTTTGCTTCTAAATCTTTTGGAGATGATGCCGCTTCTTTAAACTTTTTTAGCAAATTAATGATCGCAAATTCCCCATATTTATTTGCATTATGATTTGATGAGTTTGCGTAGGGGAGATAATAGTGGCACATACCGCCACTTTTTTGCTTTTTATCAAAAATTGAAACTGCTATACAAGAACCCAAAACTGTTGTTATTCTCGCTGGCTCCTTGCTGAAAGCAATCTCTCCTGGTTTTAAAAATATTTCTTTCATATCTTATTTCTTTTGATAAATCGATGATCCTAAGAATGTTAAATCGTGTTGAATTCCGTTCAATGTTTCAGAATGTCCAATGACAAGTAGGCCACCTTTTTTCAAATGTGATGCCAGTTTATCAATTACCTTTTTAATTACTTCTGGAGGGAAGTAAATTAGCACATTTCGTAAAAAGATTACGTCAAATGTTAATGGTACTCGTTCTTCCGGATTTGTTAGGTTGAAACGTCTAAATTTAACATTTCTTTTTAAATACTCAGATGCTCTATAGAATCCGGCATTAGCGCCTGTTCCCTTTTGAAAGTTACCTTGCAGGTAATGCTTGGGAATTGGAGCAATTTGTTCTTCTGGATATACTGCATTCTTTGCTTTTGCGAGAATATCTGTATCAATATCTGAACCTAATATTTTGTAATCAAAATTTGCATTTTTCTTACAGAACTCATCAAGAACCAGAGCTAGAGTATAAACTTCATGTCCTGCAGAGCAAGCGGCTGACCATACATAAAGGTTTTGTACATAGTCCCCTTTTTTCTTTTCGATCAATTCTTTGAAAAAGACATCTTTAAGAAACTCGAAGTGATCATTCTCTCTAAAGAAGTCTGTCTTGTTGGTTGTCAGAGAGTTGATAAAGTAATCCATTTCCTTTTCAGGATGACCTTTCAGGTATGTAATGTAATCTTTGATCGTATCCAGCTTAAGGTGCTTAAGACGCCTAAGAATCCTTGACTGAACCATTGTGGTTTTATTGTGGTCAAGGTGAATTCCTGCCTTCTCAAAAATAAGCGATGATATAAAGTTAAATTGATCCTTTGATATTTGACCATCCTGAATGGTGGATATCTTTGGTGGTTCAAATTTTATTTCTGTATTATTTTTCATATAATTCTACCAAATCCGCAACTTCTACGATCATTGCTACTCTTCCATCTGCTAGGATTGTTCCCCCTGCAACTCCTTGCAGTCCTTCAAGCTCTCGCCCTAGGTTTTTGAAAACAATTCTTTGTTGAAGCAGTACATCGTCTACAAGAACTCCATACGCTTTATCTTGGTATGAAACGGTTAAAAGAACATTCTTAGATCTTTTTCTTTCGGTCTTAGGAAGCTTAAAAACCTTATTGAGATCAATGATTGGATATACTTGATCCTTAATTCTAATGATAGGGGTACCTGGGCTCATCTCACGAGTCTCTTTAAGATCGATATGATAGATTTCCAATACATCTGAACTTGGGAAGATAAACTTTTGGTCCGAGCTTTGAATTACAATGCCATTGAAAATAGCAAGTGTAGGGGGTAGTTTAATCGTAACTGTCGTTCCTTTTCCTACTTCTGATTGTAATTCTATTGATCCTCTCAGTTTTTCAATGGCCCCTTTAATTGCATCCATTCCTACGCCACGGCCAGAGATATCAGTTGCTTCATCTTTTGTTGAAAAGCTATTCATGAAGATCAACTGAAGGATTTGTTGCTCTGAGAGTTGATCTGTTGGTGAAATTAAATTCTTTTCAATCGCTTTTTCTCTGATCTTTTCGCGATCAAGCCCCTTCCCATCATCTTGGATTTTTAAGTAAAAATATCTACCACTATAAGAAGCTGTCATTGATACTGTTCCGATACGCGGCTTCCCATTCGCTTCTCTTTCTTCTGGAGATTCGATCCCGTGATCGACTGAGTTTCGAATAAGGTGGGTCAGTGGAGATGAAAGCTCATCAATAATTGTTTTATCTAATTCGGTATCGTCTCCATCTGTGATAAAGCGAATTTCCTTGTTGAGGATTTTTGCCGTATCACGGATCGTACGTTGCATCTTACTAAATACTCCTCTTAGAGAGAGCATGCGAAGTGAGATTGCAGTCTGTTGCAACTCGTTTGTGATTTTCCCTAATTGTAAAATCGTTTTATTTACATCATCTGCGTTTTCAATAATATCTTGTCTTAAGTGATCTAGTGAAGATTGTAAAATTACCTGTTCACTTAGGTCATTAAGAAGATCTTCAATTTTTCTCAGAGGTAAACGGATGAATTCATCCGTTTTCTTGGCGGCCTTGTTTGGGGTCATCTTCTCAATTTTCTGGGCACCGAGGGCCTCTGGGATTTCTTTTACAACTTCTAGTTTAGGTTTTGCAGGGGAAGGAATTGGTGCTTTTGGTTTAACTTGCACTCTACCTTCTGCAAGCTCTTTTTCTGCAATTTCGTCATCGAGCGCTTCTTCAATTTGTTCTTCAAGTTCGGGATCACCTGTCACCTCGTCCGCTTCAGGGAGTTGAGGGACTGAAGATTTTGGTCTATCGCTTTCATTTACATCGGAAAGAGTCTCTTCCATCAAGATATCTTCAAGGGCATCGTAGTCGACTTTTGTTGCAGGTGCGTCTTGAGGAATATCATCGAGAGAGATTCCAAGTTCTGCTAGTGATTCTGCTGCTGCGGCTGAAATTTGAGGCTCTTGTGCAATCACTTGAACTTCTTCTTGTTGTTCTTCTTGAGTTGGCGCTGGCCCTTCGTAGTCTTCTGGATCAATCGAAGCAAACTCAACTGGTTCCTCTTCTTCTACTACTTCCTGAGTCGCTGCTTGTTGAGGTCCCATTTCGAGAGCATTGTTAATTCTACCTGCGACTTCTGAGGTGTCTACATCTGATGACTTGTCTTCTCTTAGAGCATCAACATATGTTTTCAACATATCATTGGATACCAGTAGAATATCAATAATTTCTGGTACCGGTTCAATCTCGCCTTGCTTAATTTTAACAAGTAAGTTTTCAAAAGTATGTGCAAACTGTGACAGCCCATCAAAACCTACAGCAGCCGCTGAACCTTTGATGTTATGGGCAAGTCGAAGAATGTTTTCAAGAATTGCATGGTCATGAGGATTCGCCTCAAACTCTAAAAAATTATTTTCTGTTTGCTCCAAGAAGCCAACTGTTTCATCTAAGAACTCGTCTTGAATTTCTAATAGGAAGTCTTCACTGTCGTCCATCATAAAATATCTCTTTAACTTGAAATGTTTTTCATAGAATACATTAAATATTTATCACGTAAACTATTCGGAGATGACTCCTAATTACTTAAAATAAAAGTGCTTTTATCGGTTAAGAGTAGTTGTGGAAAGATAATAAATCTTTATTTGTAATTTTCGCATGATAGTAGATTATTTATCAGAGAATATTACTAAACGCCTGAGCGTTATAGTCAGCTATCTTTTGGAGCTAGGAGCAAAAATATGATTGGTTTTATTGGGCTTGGAGTGATGGGTGAAAACCTGATTAAGAATTTTGCCAATAAGGGAAATTCTATTTTTGTTTATAATCGAACGGTTGATAAGATTGATCAGTTTTTACAAGAAAATAGTGGTCAAAAAATATTTAAAGCAAATTCCATTGAGGAGTTATGCCAGAAGCTTCCGGCGCCAAGAAAGATTTTTTTAATGGTTAAGGCCGGCACCGTTGTAGATCATGTTATCTCTGAGTTAAGACCTTTGCTAGACAAAGGTGATATCATTATCGATGGGGGTAATTCTCATTATACGGATACAATCAGAAGAAGAGATGAATTGATGGCAAGTGGAATTCATTTCATTGATGTTGGAATTTCTGGAGGTAGCGAGGGTGCATTAAACGGTCCATCTATGATGGCCGGAGGTGATCATGACGTTTTCCAAAAAATCTATCCAATTTTAAAAAATGTTGCTGCCCAATCTCCGACTCCTTGTATTGAAAGACTTGGCCCTACTGGTGTTGGGCATTTTGTTAAAATGGTTCATAACGGAATTGAATACGGGGTTATGCAGTGTATTGCTGAAGCGGTATTTATGATAAAGAAAGTGGGGCATCTTCCACTCCAATCAATTAGTGAGCTATTTAATAGCTATGCGGATGGTCGTTTAAATGGCTTCCTTATGGAGACAACTGCTAAGGTATTATCATTTAAAGAGGGTGATAACTACTTGCTTGATATGGTTATGGATATAGCATCAGATAAGGGAACCGGTCGCTGGACTTCTCTTGCTGCTGTTGAATTAGGAGTATCTGTTCCCACCATAAGTGCCGCGATGGGGGCGCGATTTACTTCAAGGCTTAAAGCAGAGAGGGTTGAATTATCACAGGTCAATAGACATCAGTTTAATTCTCCCAACTTTAAAGATATTGCACAACACATTGAGAAAGCGCTGTACCTTTCAATTTTATTAACTTTTGATCAAGGTTTGCGATTGATTCGTGCGTATTCTGAAGCTCACGAGTTAAAGATTCAAATGGATAAAGTTCTCTCTGTATGGCGAGGTGGATGTATTATTCGTATGCATTTGCTTGATGACCTTATGGCGATGCTTGAGAACAATCCAAAAGGAGTTATGTTTTCAAGCCAGTTTCATGAAATCATAGAGAATGAGCTTGAATCTTTAATGAAAATCGTAGCGGTTGGATCATCTACAGGATTGCCAATGCCTGCGCTGTCAGCGAGCTTACAATACTACTTGGCAATGCAAGATGATATATCTTCCGCGCAAGTTATTCAGTCTCTCAGGGACTCGTTTGGTGCTCACACCTATCAACGACTAGATAAAGATGGAACATTTCACTCTTCTTGGGAGTAGTGATGGATTTTAATACATTCTGCGAAAATCTAGTTGGACGTGGCCAGAAAGTAGATGATGTTACAATCATTATTTTTGGTGCATCGGGGGATCTCACTTCTAAGAAACTTATTCCTGCTTTGTTTCGCTTATTCAAAACGAATCTTCTTCCGGAAACATTTTCAATTATTGGATTTGGTAGAACCGATATGGACTCTACTTCTTACCGCAATGACCTTTCAAAAGAAGGTAAGTATGATTCCGATTTTCTGTCACAAGTGGAGTATTTTTCTGGTAATTATGACTCAGATAGTTGCTTATGCAATTTTGTCAAATTTGTAGAAGACTTGGAGGTGAAGAGAGGTGGTAGTGGAAATCGACTTTGTTATCTTTCGACTCCACCTTCAATCGTTGAGGGGATTGTAGAAAATATTAAAAAATGTAATCTTATTTCTGATTCCGGAAAAAAAGTGCCTTGGGGAAGGGTCATCTTTGAAAAACCATTTGGAAGAGACTTTGAGTCGGCAATGGCCTTAAATGCGTTCATTGGCGGTCTTCTTGGTGAATCTCAAATTTATCGTATCGATCACTATCTCGGTAAAGAAACGGTACAAAACATTCTCGTTTTTCGTTTTGCAAATTCTGTTTTTGGGCCATTACTTAACAATCAATATGTGAAGGATGTTCAAATTACAGTTGCTGAAAGTATTGGTGTTGATGATCGTGGTGGTTATTTTGATAACTCTGGAACCTTACGTGATATGATGCAAAATCATATGTCTCAGCTTCTAACTCTTATCGCAATGGAGGCGCCTGTCTCATTCGACCCAAGAGATATTCATAAAGAAAAAACAAAAGTTTTGAGATCTCTTCGAAAATATACTGAAGAGGGGGCCATCAAAAATTCTGTAAGAGCTCAGTATATCGCTGGAGAAGTCGGTGGAGAGTCGGTTGTCGGTTATCTTGATGAAAAGGATGTTAAAAGAGACTCTTTGACCGAAACATATGTTGCGATCAAATTGTTTATAGATAATTGGCGATGGGTTGATGTCCCATTCTTTCTTCGAGTCGGTAAGCGACTAGAGAGAAAAACGAGTGAAATCGTTATAAATTTTAAATCGCTCCCTCTTAGTCTTTTTCGATGTTCCCAGTTTGAAGATGTTGAAGGAAATTCTCTTGTCATCCGAGTCCAACCAGAGGAAGGGATTTCGATCAGATTTAATTCTAAAGTTCCTGGATATCAGAACAAATTGAAACCTGTTGAAATGGATTTTTTCTATGATGAAAGTTTCGATGCTGAATTACCAGATGCGTATGAAAGACTATTGCTGGATGCTATTCAAGGGGATAATACTCTTTTTATAGAGAAGCAAGAGATTGAGCTTAGTTGGGATTTTTTTGATGTCTTCTTAAAAGCCTGGTCAAGTCGAGGTGTGGATGGTTTACTTCGTTATAAAGCGGGAACAGTTGGCCCCAAAGAAGCTGACTTGCTCTTTGAGGGGAAAGGAAGCTGGAAGGAGTTCTAGATGGAAATAATAAGAGGAACTGAAGAGGAGCTCGTGGCAAAGGCAACAGATAGAATTGTGAATATTCTGGAGCACCGACTTGAGTTACACGAGCATTGTAATATTCTTTTGTCTGGTGGGAAGTCTCCAATTCCTCTATATCATGAACTCGCAAAAAAGATTAATTTTTGGGATAAAATTAATCTCTTTTTGAGTGATGAGAGATTTGTTCCAATTAGCGATGAGCGCAGCAACCAAAAAATGATTCGTTCAGAGTTGGTTGAGCGGGCAGGTGCTCCAGAAGATAATGTTTTCTTTCCCCCGATTAATGAAAATATAAATCTCTGCGCAGAGGAATATAACTTCACCCTAAAATCACATTTTGATAATTGGGGATCATTTGATCTCGCTTTAGTTGGAGTAGGAGAAGATGGACATACCTTGTCTTTATTTCCTGGAAGTTCGGCCCTAAGTGAACAAACACATTTTTATCTACCAATCGAGGGAAATGATCCCAGACTTTCTGGCACCTTTGAGCTTCTCAAGAAAATTAAGTATTTGATCGTATTTGCACCTGGGAAAAATAAGATGGCCGCCTTAAAAAAGGTGCTTGATTCTGATATTTCAATTGATGAGTGTCCTGCGCGTTGGATCGTTGAAAATGTTGAAAAGAGTGTTTGGTTTGTCTCCGGGTGACAGATTTGTTGACTTTTGTCACAGCTATGTATTTATAATCTAGTGATGAATAGTTATTATTTCTCCCATCGGAGAATTTATGCTCGATAAAAATGCAATAAGGCACTTTATCCCACACCGGGAGCCATTCCTGTTTCTGGATCATATCGAATCGATTGATATGCCAGATTCAGTAGACCTACTTAATCTCTCTCTTAAAGATGTGGTGGGGACCTCTGCTGTTGCATATTATTCTATAAGGGCCGACCATCCTGTTTTTGATGGTCATTTTCCTAACAATCCGATTTGGCCAGGAGTTCTACAAATTGAGGCCATGGCACAAGCCGCTTGTTTCACTCTAAATTGTTTAGAAGAGAACTACACCAGTTCAAACCTAAAGGTTGCTCTGCTTGGTGTTGATGGTGTACGTTTTAGACGACCAGTGAAACCGGGAATGTTTTTGAAGATTATTTCTACTTGTTCAAAAATCCGTGGGCAGATTGCAACATTTGATAGCGTTATCTACTCTGGAAAGGATAAGGTTGCTGAGGGGAACTTTATGGCAACTTTTTCTTTTGAAGAGAAGAGTATTCACGCTCCATTTGATAAAGAGCACGGGCAATTCACATAGTTTACAGAGGGTATGATGCAGTGAGTAAAAAAAGGGATAACCAATGGTCATCCCTTTTTAAATGGTGGCCGCGACAAGGATTGAACTTGTGACATCCTGCGTGTCGAGCAGGCGCTCTCCCACTGAGCTACGCGGCCATAACTGGAAAAAATAATAGAAAAGTAATATCCTTTTGTAAAGCAAATCTTTCTCCTATTTTTGAGTGTTATATGTTCGAATTAAAATCAAAATTTTCCCCAACAGGTGATCAGCCTGGAGCAATAAAGCAGCTAGTGACTGCTTATAAGAAAGGCTCTCGAGAGCAGACTCTTTTGGGAGTTACTGGTTCTGGTAAAACATTCACCATGGCAAATGTTATTCAGGCCCTCGGTAAGAAAACACTCATCTTGGCCCATAATAAAACACTCGCAGCTCAACTTTATGCTGAGTTTAAAGAGTTTTTCCCAAATAATGCCGTAGAATATTTTGTATCGTACTACGATTACTATCAGCCTGAAGCGTACGTTGCAGGCACTGATACCTTTATTGAAAAAGATGCTTCTATCAACGATGAGATTGACAAATTGAGACACTCTGCTACAAGAAGTCTTCTCGAAAGAGATGACGTTATTGTAATCTCTTCTGTTAGCTGTATTTACGGTATTGGTTCTCCAGATGAATACTCTGCTCAGAAAGTTTCCCTAATGGTTGATGACGAGCTCGACCGAGATGATTTTCTTAAAGCATTGATTGCAATTCAGTATACAAGAAATGATATCGATTTCTCTCGAGGTACATTTCGGGTTCGAGGAGATGTGGTTGAAGTCTTTCCTGCGTATGAAGATAGCGATGTCATTCGAGTTGAGTTTTTTGGTGATACTATTGAAGGTATTTCTGTTGTTGACCCGCTTCGAGGAAAAACGCTTTATAAGCTCACAAAGACAACGATTTATCCAAAGTCACATTATGTTGTGAGTGAAGAAAAAAAGGATCGAGCTGTAGAGACAATCAAGCTTGAGTTGAGAGAGAGGCTTCAGCAACTAGAAAAAGAACAAAAGCTACTGGAAAAGCAGCGACTTGAGCAGCGGACAATGTATGATCTCGAAATGCTTGAAGAGATGGGATACTGTTCAGGAATTGAAAATTATTCACGGCATTTAACAGGTGGGATTCCAGGTGAACCACCTCCAACACTTATTGATTTTTTTGGAGATGATTTTTTATTTATTATTGATGAATCACATATTACTGTTTCGCAGGTTGGTGGCATGTACCGTGGAGACCAATCTCGTAAGCAGACTCTTGTTGACCATGGATTTCGACTTCCTTCCGCAATGGATAATCGTCCATTAAATTTCCCTGAGTTTGAGAAGAAGCTAGACAAGGTTTTATATGTTTCTGCCACCCCAGGTAAGTATGAGTTAGAGAAAACAGGCGGTGAGTATGTTGAGCAGATCATTAGACCAACAGGTCTATTGGATCCTGAAATCGAGGTTAAAGATGCAACCACACAAGTGGATGACTTGCTTGAGGAGTGTAAGCTAACAATAGAGAAGGGTGGAAGAATTCTTATTACCACTTTGACTAAGAAGCTCGCAGAGGAGTTATCAAAATACTACAGCGAAGCTGGACTTAAGGTACGCTATCTACACTCTGACATTGACACGATTGAAAGAATGGAAATAATTCGTGACCTAAGGTTAGGTGAATTCGATATTTTGATTGGAATTAACTTACTTCGTGAAGGGCTTGATATTCCAGAGACAACTCTTGTTGCGATATTAGACGCAGATAAAGAAGGATTTTTAAGATCGGAGAGGTCTTTGATTCAGACTATTGGTCGCGCTGCTAGGAATGCAGATGGAAGGGTTATCTTATACGCTTATAAGATGACCAACAGTATGCAAAAGGCCATTGATGAGACTAAGCGCCGTCGTATTATCCAAGAACAATACAATATTGAACACGGCATTACACCAAGAACAATTGTGAAAGATGTTTCTGGTGGAGTTATTGACACTTTACGAGGGACAAAGAAGGGGAGCGCTAAAAAGGCAAAACTTCTTGTTAATAGTCAGTCCACTCGCGAAGAGCTTGATAAGCAAATTGCTGAATTGAAAGTTAGAATGAAACAAGCTTCAAAAGAACTTCGTTTCGAAGATGCGGCATCGATTCGTGATGAGATCAAAGTAATGAGTGATCTCAGATTACTGTTATAGTTCTGACTTTGATAGGATAATTGTCAGATGGTTAATCCGATGAGAGAGCTCATCTGCACTCTTGTGCTCTAACAATATATCTTGAAGCTCATTTCCTAGCCCAAGGCTTGCCGCGAAGGCATCGGCCTCCATTTGCCCTTTTTGAGTTCTTGCATCATCTATAGTGTGGCCGGACAGAATATGACCAATTTCATGTGCAAGGATAGCTGCGCCTTTCGTTGGAGAGTTAGTACATAGCGTATCAATTGCATCGGCCTGTAGGATAATATAATGAATATCTGAGGCGTGAGCAGTAATTGAAAAGCTCCCTGACCCGTTAATCAAAATAATATTTTTGAGTTCCTTTTCAAATTGATCAAGTTTTTGATGGTCAAAGGCATTCACGATAAATTCAATCGACAGCAAAATTTTTGGGAAACTTTCAATCCACTGGTGCTGAGGGCGTTGGCGTATAGATAGAAGAAGTTCGTTTCTTCTTTCTATTAGTGACATCCTTGTTTGTTTCTCACGTCTAAATAGTGTTGTTTGAAACATAATACGCCTCCTTGCTATATAACTTATCGGATTGTTAATGAAATAACGGCAGTAAACTGCAATTTACCTTCTTATTGAGGAAAAATTTTCTAGTGGGGAGAATACTAAACGTCTTATATAATTGAAATTAGGAGGAATTGTGAGACTCTATTTAAGCAAAATTCTTATACCTTTCCTAATTTTAATTGCAACACCTGCTCTTCAAGCTGCAGAGAGGGCAGATTCCTACATTATTCGTGCCCATAGCGATCACTATAAAATTTTGGCACCTGCAAAACAAACAAAGGTTTTGAGTATTATTATTGAAAATAAAATGCTGGTTAATCTTGTCGGTAGGATTGAAACAGATAAGGGGAGAGTTATCACCTTCGTTAGAATCGACGCTGGCAAGGATAAGTCTATATCGGTAAATAATTATAGCTCTGCGGAGAAGATCTATTTCATTCCTCTTAGTCCTGCATTTCAAAAAATCATGTTGAAAATTGGAGAGAAAACCTATGAAATTCCTCCAAAAAGATAAAATCACCAAATCCATTATTGTTATTTCAGACATCCATCTCGGTGCTGGAGCGTACGTAGATAAAAAGAGAAATTATCTCGAGGCCTTCCAACACGACAAAGAACTTATTGATTTTTTGGATTATTTTTCAAGTGGTGATTACCAAAATAGAGAAGTTGATCTTGTTATCAATGGAGATTTCCTCGACTTACTTGCAGTTCCTTTTGTTAAATATTTTGATGATGATTTTTGGAGTGAGGAAGCTGCTCTTGCAAAGCTAGAAATTATTATAGAGGCACATAAAGAAATCTTTGAGGCGCTAGGAGCTTTCTTAGAGAAGAAAAATAAGCGTGTATTTTATATTATTGGAAATCATGATGCAGAAATGATTTTTCCTTCTCTCCGCGAAAGATTGAAGGAAGAGCTGTCTGAAAAGGTCAGAGAAAAGTTTTCAATTACATCAAATGAAAGTGGTGAATTCTCTCCAGTAAGGGGAGTTGTGATTAAGCACGGTCATGAATATGAAAAGGCACATCAATTCAGACCATCGAAATCACTTGTTTCAGATGAAAATGGAAGGAAGTATTTTGTGCCTCCGTGGGGATCATATTTTGTAATTAGAGTTTTAAATAAGTATAAAGAGATTCGCCCTCATGTTGATGCAGTTAAGCCAATCAAGAGATTTTTGATCAATGGTTTTATCTACGATACATTTTTTACGGTTAGATTTTTAATTGCTATCCTGTCTTATTTTTTCATGGTTCGATTTGTTCACTATTTTTGGCTTAATAAGAATTTGAAAACTCTTTGGAAAAATATCAAGCGAGAGATTGAGCTATTCAAAGATTACGAAACAATAACTCAAGACTTGCTTGAGTCTAGAGATGACATTAAGACTTTGATCGTTGGACATACTCATCATCCGTCTCTAAGAAGTTATTCAAATGGCTCTGTCTTTATCAATACTGGAACATGGACACGTGTTTGGAATCTCGGTTTTGGGAAGCGTGAAGATGGTGTTCAGCTTTGTTTCGCTCAAGTTGATATTAGAGAAGGTGATGATCAAGAGAGGATCCACTCTGCTCTTCATGTGTGGAAAGGAAGACATAACCTTCCTTTTGAGAGCTATTAAAAAAGGGCCGCTTGGGCCCTTATTTTTTAATCTGCTCTAAAGCATAATTCCATAAACATTTTTCCATGTGCCGAATTCATCGGGATCATTACAACCGTCGTTCCTGGTGGATACTTAATTGTATGTCCTTTTCCTTCAATCATCGAAGGTATTGCCATTTCCGTTGCAAATCCCATTTCTGAAAGTTGTCTTTTGGCCCCACCCATAATCATATTACAGATTTCTCCTCCAACATCAGCAATCTCTTCGTTATATTCGCTAAATTCCTCCATCAACATTGATGTGGCAATTTTAAAATATGTTTCATATGGCCAAGATAAAACTAGCATTCCTTTGAAGCGCATAAGTTCACCATCTTGAGTTACGGTTCCATTGATACCAATAACTGCGGAAACATCACCTCTTGAAAGTGCATCTTTTTTTATTGTTGGCTTTTCTGGCTCAAGCTTTGTAAAAACCATTGTCTCAAATACGCTCTTTGCTGATTCTACAAATGGTCTTGAAAAATTGACAAAGTTTGTAACTGTCATACTATATCTCCACTAGAGTCCAAGACTCTCAAGAAGGTCATCAATCGACCCTTGATCCATTCTTTCTGATTCTTCTTCTTTCTTCTCAATTGCACAAGATGCCCTTTCTATATGTTTAAACTTATCTGAAAGCCATCTCAACCTTGAAGAAAATGCTTCTGTACTCAATTTGCCAATTGTTTGGCTTTGCCCTGTGCGCAGTTCTGCAACCATTTTTCTTAAAAGATCTACGGTATCAAATAAAACTGCGATAACAATGTTGAGTAGTGCAGGGTCTGATGTTTGGCTTGACTTATAACCAATAATTTTACCGAGTTCACAAAAGTTTGCAATTTCTGTTGCTCCAATTGATTTTGCGGCACCCATTACTCGGTCGATTACTTGTCCAAACATTTCGAGATGAACTGTATTCAATACATCTACTTCAAGTTCTTCCAAACTTGCTTGCAATTGATCGAAGAGTTCTTCTGACTCTGTACAGAAGTCATCAATAATCTCTTTCATTGCTGGATCATCAATTAATGACATGATTCCACCCTTGATTATTTGTTAAAGATTTTATCGATCTTTTCTTTCAAAACCTGTGCAGAGAAAGGCTTCACAATAAAGTTACTTACTCCCGCTTTTACAGCAATAACAACGTTTCCTTGCTCTGACTCTGCTGTAATCATCAAGAATGGTAGTGTTGATAGCCCTTCTGTTGACCTTACTTTCTTCAATAGTTCTAGGCCTGACATCTGTGGCATA
Source organism: Bacteriovoracaceae bacterium (assembly GCA_965140515.1). GTDB lineage: Bacteria > Bdellovibrionota > Bacteriovoracia > Bacteriovoracales > Bacteriovoracaceae > JAGLCH01. Next base: position 1,868,211 of record OZ223251.1, read on the forward strand.
TTCCAGTCAGAAACGATGAATTCATACGATTCACCTGATTCCTTCGCTTGCTCAATCAATGGCCATGCTGTAGCACCATCATCGGCTTCAGTAATATTGGTAAAACCAATTTGTGACAACATGTTCTTAATGATTTTTCTCATGGTGGCCATATCGTCAACTACCAAGATTTTCATGTCTGCTTTTAACGCCACGTAAAACTCCTTCATAGTGGTTGCAAAGTTATGCTAATAGATTTTCTATTCCCTCTAGTATTTTATCGCCAAACTCTAATTCAAGTCCAGAGTTTACCGACCTATTTCCTAAATTTGCAATTATTGTTTTGAGCGCACGCTTTGTTCCATCATGATGTCCAATCGTATGTTCAAACATGTGAGATACTACGCCAACAATCAATGCTAGTGGCTCTATATATCCCTCAACTTTGTTCGAAGGGAAGCCACTTCCATCAACTCTTTCATGATGTTCAATAATTGCTTTCAGACACCTATCGGAAAGTTTCACGCCACATTTACGTAAAAGATGCTGAGAAAGTGCTGGATGTTTTCGATATTGCGATATTACTTGAGGATTAAAGTCGCTTAATGGGGCTTCAAGAATCGATTTTTCAACTTGTGTTAGTCCAATATGAGCAAGGAAAGATGCGACAATAAGATCACCAAGAGACTCTTGATCCTTTATATTAATTGTTTTAGCAATGAAGTATGACATTGCAACAATTCTATTGGTGTAGTTATCTTCAGTTAGTAGCGTTTCTGCAAGATACACCGCTAAAGATACTGTTTCGTTGACTGTTACTTCAAAAGTCAGAATTTCCGATCGCGCTTCTTCAATAATATAAGAGTAATCTTCTTCTTCACTGGCCTTTTTTAGTTCATCTTTAAAAATAAAGGGCTTCTCTTCTTGTCTTTTTTCGTAAAGGTGAAGATACATTTTTTGATTTTTTTGTAATTGATGCTCACCGGTCTTTTTCAGTGAAGGTATGTCTGCTTCATTTATTTCTTGGTTGGAGAGAAATGTTTTGGCCTGACCACGTTTTATTGCAATCTCTCCACCTCTATTGATAATATACAAAAGTAGTTCTCTCTTTTTTTTGTCCAGTGGGGAGTTGGCATAGAGGTACAGAGTATGTTCTTTATTAACTTTATTAAATACATAAAGCTGAAAAGGAAAGATGATTTTGTCCTTTAAATGCTCGGGTTTAATGTAGAAGTAGTCTTTATTATATTTCATTATTTTTTACCAAAAAATTTACCTAGAAGACCTTTTTTTTCTTTCCCCTCATCTCTTTGATCCCCATATTGTCCTTGAATTCCGCTATCGCGAAGTCTTTGTAAGAAAATGCCCCTTGCTCCCTCTAGGATCATTTCGATTTTGTTTGATTGCTCTGCCGTAATTCCTTTAGGGAAGTTTACAACTGAAAAACCAATATGATCGACGCCTTCAAAGTAGGGGTAAGTAAATTGATTCTCATTTTTTATAAACTTATGATCTGACCAATGTGGCAATCTGTATGTTTGCCAAATTGGTCGATTGGTTTTCTTTTCTTTTTCCCAATCATCGATTAATACTTGTCGGTTACCGCTATATTCAATATTGTGTGCAGCTGAATATATTTCATCAGCATGCTTTTCTTTGTTAAATAAGAAAAATCCAGTGATTCCTCCAAACTCCTTGTATAAAACATTTGAAATATAGAGGAAAATTTGGGCATCACTTCTTTTGTTGAGATACATCTGAAAAATCTTGACGATAAATTCTACACCTCTCGGTTTAGGCTCATGTACATCTTTGATTTCTTCTTCCTCTTCTTCTTCTGAGTCTTGGGCGTCTAGGTCTTCAATCCCGGCTAACGATTCATCATTTTGTCTTGTTCCTTCTGCTTTACCTGAATCTGATTCGCTATCTATATGGTGATCTTTTTTGAATCTTTTCTCGCGCTCTAAGAGTGCAGCGTCATCGAATTGTTTGCGTAGGGCCCTATAGTCAATAACTTCTTCTGATGCCTTCTTTTCAAAATCAATTTCAAGTTTTTGCGACTCCCTCGAAACCCACGGGCCAAAGTCCTCATCAACTTTTTTTCGATCTGATTTTTCCCAGTCGTATTCTTTCCTTTCCACGAGTTTATCGAGTTTTTTTCCCGCACTTAGCTTTAGTTCTACATCATCAGCTACTTTCCTCTCTTCACCCTCTATTTGGATGGTGTTGCCTTTAGCTTTAATTTTTTTATCCGAGTCGAGAAGGTCGAGCTCATCTTCTTTTGCTTTTTTCTTTGTGTCATCTAGGTTTAGGTGTGATTGATCTTCTTCTTTCTTTTTCCCATCTATTTCTAGTGCTGTATGATTTTCGTTCTCTTCTTCGCTATCAACTTTCAGTTTTGAAGAGTCTTTCAGTGAGATAATATTCTCTTCATCGCTTTTTTTCTTATTGTCTCCTAAGACTTGATCTTGTTCCTTGATGTCTAATTCTGTTCCCTTTCTTTTGGGTAAATCTCCAGCTAGATCATCGTCATCACTTTCACCTTCAACCTTTCGGTTCGACTGCGCTAGTGTCAGTTCATGATTATCTTTATTCTTATCTTGTTGAATATTTAAGTTTAGATCAGACTCTTCAACATTGATCTCTGAATCGCCAGTATCTTCAATTTTTGAAACGTCCTCGTTCGATTCTGATTCAACTTTGAGTTCTGTGGATGAGTCAAGTCTTTTTGAATCTTCTGTACTCACATCAAGTTTCTTTTCTGACTTTATATCATATAAGGAATCAAAGTCTTCATCTTGGTCTCGATCCTTAAGCTCTTTATTCGAAGATAGCGTTAATTCAACTTCTTCTTTTGCTTTAACTTTTTTCCCATTTTCAAGATTGAGGATTAGATCTTCTTGTTGTTCAATATTTTGGTCATTAGATCCATAGAGGTCGTCAATTTCATGATCTACTTTCTTGTCTGCCTCTGACATTTTCAGATCTAAACTCTCTTCTTTATTGATGTCTGATGAAAGGTCCAGGTGTCTGTTATCTAAATCTTTTAAGTGCATCGAAAGATCTTCATCAAATTCTTCAGGTTTATCAGATGAGTGGGGGGACGACTCAATATCAATTTTTATATCAGAATCTGAGAGCATGAATACGTCGCTTTCAAATTCTGATGCTGGTCCTTCCTTTTCATCACTTTCTTTTGATGACGATGAAGATATTTCTAGTTTAACCTCATCTTTGTCCTTAATGTTCTTGTAATAGGTATCAATTTCATTATCATTAGTTTTTGGAGCATCTTCTTCTTCATCACTAATCAATGAGAGTGCGCTGTTCTTATTATCAGCTTGAGTCCCGCTTTCTAAATTGAGTTCAATCTCGTGTTCTTTTTCTTTTTTCCCGGAGTTAATGAGCTCTATCTCTATATCGTGATGTGATTTTGCCTCAATTCCTCCAGGCTCGTCGTCAAGAATGATGCCTTTTTCTACTCGTTGTTTTGTATCAGAATCAATTATTGCTGGCTCATCTGACTTGAATACTTGATCCTCTTCTGTTTCTACTTGGTCAACCTCATCAATTGGAAGCGCCTTGAGCAGGAGTCCCACTTTATATAGCAATGATTTTGGATTAACAGGTTCCTGTAGGTATTGAGTTAATCCAAACTTTTGAAGTTTTTGAACAATTTTATTTGGAAGTTCTTTTTCAGATAATAAAAGAACTTTTGAGCTGTTGGCCTTCAGCGCAACTTTGTTCTGTTGTAGCATTTGGGCGCACTTTTTGGGCGATGATGCCATTACTAATGATGGGCCGATCGTCGGTACAATTTGGGCCGCTTCATTGAGGTCATCTACTTCATAAATGTCTATCTTCTCTTCTTCCTGAGTTTCCTGTACCAAATCGAGATATTTTTTAAGCGAAACCGATAAAGGGTAGAGAAATATTATTGGTTTGTTGCCAGTCATATTCACTCTTATCGACTTTTTTTTCGAAACTATGATTAATTTAAACCCCTCATTTTTGTTAAGTTTCTTTACATTGTTGACTAAAATGATCGGTTAAGCTGCTGAAATTATTTGGTAAAAAACTAACTTTTTTCTCAAGGTTTTTAAAGACAGACCGAGAAGCTTGGTGAGAGTTGGGCTACGGCCCTTCACTTTTTCTAACATTCAAATCAAAGCAGTAAGCTTATTGGACCTCAACTGTTGAAGAGCTCCAGCACCAGTACGGCGCAGTTACAATCCAAGGAGGATTACAATGGGTTTACGAATTAACACAAATGTTGCATCTCTATCTGCGCAACGTTCACTTGGTAACACTACAAAGTCACAAGCTTCTGCACTAGAAAAACTATCTAGTGGTTCAAGAATCGTTAAAGCTGCTGACGATGCCGCTGGTCTTGCGATTTCTGAAAAAATGAAAGCTGCGATCCGTGGTACAAACCAAGCTCAAAGAAACGCGAATGATGGTATTTCAATGATTCAAACTGCTGAAGGTGGATTGAACGAAGTATCAAACATTCTTGTTCGTCTTAGAGAACTATCTGTACAGTCAGCTTCTGATACAGTAGGTGATGCAGAAAGAGAATTTACTAACCTTGAGTACCAAAACCTTAAGCAAGAAGTTGAAAGAATCTCAAACGTAACTGAGTTCAACGGTAAGAAACTTCTTAACGGTGAAGGTGACAAGTATGATTTTCAAATTGGTGTTAACAATGACGACTTCCAAGACAGAATTTCATACAACGCTGGAATGATCAATTCAACAATGGGTGGTCTAGGAATTGATAGCATTACAGTTTCTAACAAAGAAAGCGCTCAAGATTCACTTGCTACACTAGACTCAGCAATTCAGTCAGTATCTGGATACAGAGCAGAGCTAGGTGCTAAGCAAAACAGACTTAGTTCAACAGTACAGAACTTACAAGTATCTTCTGAGAACTTGTCTACAGCGAACTCACGTATCCGTGATACTGACTACGCTGCAGAGACAGCGAAGAACACTAAGCTTAACATCCTATCACAAGCTGGTTCTTCTGTTCTTGGTCAGGCGAATGCTACAGGGCAAGCAGCTCTTAAGCTTATCGGCTAATCTTGAAGTCCTACTTTTCGATCAAACAGAGGGCCCTTGTGGGCCCTCTTGTTCTTATATACCCTACTAACTCTATCTATACTCTTTCATTTGGAAACATTGTTTACCCCACTTAAGAACTCTTTTCTCTAAAAATTTATTTTTTTTACGAAATGTTCACTAACCAGACTACGGCATAGTGCCCTGGTGAACTTAAAATTTCCATTAAGCAGTATGCTTGCAGTCCTCACTGATTTAGAGGGGTGATTTCAGAACGAAACTGGATTATCAAAGGAGGATTGCATGGGACTTCGTATTAACACAAACGTATCATCACTATCTGCACAACGCTCCCTTGGTAATACCACAATGAAACAGGCCGCATCACTTGAAAAATTATCAAGTGGTTCACGGATCGTAAAAGCAGCAGACGATGCAGCTGGACTTGCGATTAGTGAGAAAATGAAGGCGGCTATTCGTGGTACTAACCAGGCCAAGCGAAACGCAAACGATGGTATTTCAATGATTCAAACTGCTGAAGGTGGATTGAATGAGATTTCAAATATTCTCGTTCGTCTAAGAGAACTTTCAATTCAGTCTGCATCAGACACTGTAGGTGATTCAGAAAGAGCATTTACAAACATGGAATACCAAAACCTTAAGGAAGAGGTGCAAAGAATTTCACAGGTGACTGAGTTCAACGGTAAAAAGTTGCTCAACGGTGAAGGGGATAAATTCGATTTCCAAATCGGTATTTACAACAATGACTTTGAAGATCGAATCTCTTACGACGCCGCTCTTGTTAATGCTCAACTTGGAAATCTCGGTATTGACGGGATTACTGTTGACAACAAAGAGTCTGCACAAACATCACTTGCAAACCTCGATACCGCTATTCAATCCATTTCAGGATTTAGAGCGGAACTAGGGGCGAAGCAAAATCGATTGACTTCGACAGCACAGAACTTGCAGATTAGTTCAGAAAACTTATCAACTGCTAATTCTCGTATCAGAGACACTGATTACGCTTCTGAAACGGCAATTAATACTAAGATGAGTATTCTGAATCAAGCTGGTTCATCGGTATTGGCACAAGCAAATGCTACTGGTCAAGCGGCACTCAAGCTGATTGGCTAGTAATAGGTCAAACATACTTTTCGACTAAAGGGGCCACTCGTAAGAGTGGCCCTATTTATTTTACGGGAACTATTTCAATATTATTTTTCTTAAGTAGTTTTGTGAGAACACCGTCGCCATCTTTCATCTTACCTGAAAAGGTTCCATCATAAATCCGTCCACAACCACACATCGGTGAATCTGTTTTAAGATATGCTTTGGTTGCTCCAGCTGCTTTTGCCAGTTTTAAGATGTCTTCAGCACCACGGTTAAATTGTTCGGTTACATCTTTACCACTGATACTCATGATCTTTCCGTCCACCTCTTCTGATGGTTCTCGAGGAGTTGTAAGCCCTCCCCATTGCTCTCCACAAACAGGAATGACGTTTTCATTTCTAAATAGGTCAACCATTTCGTCCCGTTCTTGATGGCCTCCGTCATATCTGCAGCGAACTCCAAGAAGACATGTACTCATTAATACTGGTGTTTTGCTCATGCTGAAATCTCCTTTTTTGCCTTAACTGCGATATAGAGGGCAAAAGAAATGATCATTGTTCCAATTATAAGTTTTGTGTGATCCATATCCTTTCCCCAGATGGCAATATTTGCGATAATACCAAGGGGAATTACAAGATTGTTCATTACTGCTAACACTCCTGAACTAACTCTTTTCGCACCTGAATTCCAAAGTAGATAGCCAACACCGGATGCGACAACTCCTAACCAAATAAGAACAGAGTATTGCTCTATTGTCGTTGGAATCTTTTCTAAATTACCAAGGACCAGTGTCGCCGGGATTGAGACAATGAGCGCACCATAATAGAAGAGCGCAAATATATCTTTATCGTGAGTTATTTCGTTATTATTTTTTGTCACTCTAACATATAGAACCTGTCCAACTGCAAAACAAATATTTGCCACCTGAACGAGAAGAAAACCAAATATAAAGTCTGTTGATAATGCACTCCACTTGAGAACAGCTGCACCGGCCACGGCCACTATTGCGGAGAGCAGGTAGAGTGTACTAAAGCGTTTTTCTAAAAGATCAAAGATCAGTGAAATATAGATTGGTGTAAAAATGGTGAAAAGTATTACCTCTGGAACCTTAAGGAGAAGGAATGAGTTGTAGAATGCAAGGTACATTAGCCCTATTTGAATTGAACCAATACCCATTATTTGAAACACTGTTTTCTTGCTTACCCCTTTTAGTTTAAGAAAGGGAGTGAGAACGATTGCGGCCAATGCAAAGCGTATAGTAACTGCTAGATAAGGGTCAACCTTTCCAGCGAGGTAGACTCCAATAAAACTAAAAGAAAATGCCCAAAGTATAGATGTTGCGACGAGACCACTCATATTTCCTCTGTTTATTGATAGTTAGCCTTTCTGTTTTGCCACAAACTGGCAAGAATTGTTACTATTTTTACTTTACTATCTTGTAAATCACTTAAACAATTAATGATACATTTTTTACAAACATAAACAAAGGTTGAATATGAGTCTACTAGCAGGAAAAAAAGCACTGATCTTAGGCGTTGCAAATGAACGCTCACTCGCATGGGGAGTTGCCAAATCTCTAAAAGAGCATGGAGCTCAGGTGGCATTGACTTACCTCAACGATAAAATGAAGGATCGTGTAATCCCTTTGGCAGACGAGCTTGAGGCTGATTTTACATGTGAAATGGATGTGACTGTAGATGAGCAGTATGAGGCGCTTAAGAAGACTGTTGAAGAGAAGTGGGGGAAATTTGATATCCTCGTTCACTCGATTGCTTTTGCAGATAGAAATGATCTTCGCGGTGATTTTTCTGAAACATCTCGTGAAGGTTTTAAAATGGCATGTGATGTCTCAGCATTTTCACTCATTGGACTTGCAAATGCGCTTAAGGGTGTTATGAATGAGAATGGCTCTGTCATGGCCATGACATACTACGGGTCAGTTAAGATGCTTAAAAACTATAATATCATGGGAGTTGCTAAGGCCGCTCTAGAAGCGTCTTCTCGTTACCTCGCTGAAGATCTCGGTCAATTAGGAATTAGAGTTAACTGTATTTCCGCTGGAGCAATTAGAACACTTGCTTCTTCTGGTGTTGGGTCAATTAAGGATATGTTCAAGGCCGTTGAAGAGAAAGCACCTCTTAGAAGAAATGTGTCAATTGAAGATGTTGGAGGCGCAGCTGTGTACCTCGCTTCTGATCTTTCTAAAAATGTCACAGCTCAAGTGATCTATGTTGACTCTGGAATTTCAAGTATTGCTTAAGATGCAGAAAATATAGGGTTTTGTGCGCCGCACATGCGGCGTTTTTTTGTATCGAAATATCTACTAACTTCCTTTTTATTCCATTTTTTTTGTGATACTTCTCCTGTTACACATATCACGATAAAACCCAAGGATTTTAATGGAAGCTTTTAAGATTATTTACACCGTATTAGGGGGATTAGGTATCTTCTTTTATGGTATGAAAATCATGTCAGACTCACTTCAAGCAACTGCTAGTGACGTTATCAAAAATGTAATTAACTCATTAACAACTAATAGAGTTTTCGCAGTTCTTGTTGGCGTTGCAGTTACTGCAATCGTTCAAAGTTCATCTGTTACAACCGTTATGGTCATTGGATTTGTCAATGCTGGCCTTATGAGCTTGGCACAGGCCATCGGAGTTATCTTCGGGGCTAATATTGGTACAACTATTACTGGTTGGATCATCTCAATTAAAATCGGTAAGTATGGTCTTCTACTAATTGGGCTAGGTGTATTCCCAGCTCTATTTGGTAAAAGTAATCGTTGGAAGCACTTTGGATATGTTCTTCTAGGGATGGGGATGATTTTCTTTGGTCTAGAGATTATGAGTAATGCCTTCAGACCTCTTAGAACAATGCCTGAATTTTTGGACGCGATTAAGTACTTCTCTGGCAAGCATTATGGGGCATACATCGCATCAGTTCTTATTGGTGCTGTCTTGACCGCTGTTATTCAATCTTCTTCTGCAATGCTTGGTATTGTCATCGCTATGGCATCAACTGGCGTCATTGAATTTCAAACTGCAGTTGCGATTGTTCTTGGAACAAATATTGGAACAACAATCACTGCAGTTCTTGCTGCAATTGGCGGGAATGTTCACTCTAAAAGAGCAGCTAAGGCGCACGCCATTTTCAATATTCTAGGTGTTGCCTTGATAATGTTTGTCTTCCCATTCTTCTTAACATTGGTAGATTCAATTATTCCAGGATCACCTTATCTTGTTGCTGCCAATGGAGATGTTCCATACGTTGCAGTTCATATTGCAAGTGCACACACAATGTTCAATGTTGTAGCTACACTCGTTGCTCTACCATTTTTAAGACAGCTTGCATCGCTCGTTGCAAAAATTACTCCCGATAAAACAATTCGCGAACAGCATCATCTTGTTGTTCTTGGGAATGTGTCAGAAATGCTTCCTGCAACTGCTATCATTCAAGCAAACACTGAGCTTATGAAGATGGAAGACATTGTTGGAAGAATGATGCGAGTGGCGAAAGAGTACATCACGGCAACTGCAGACGATGCTAGGATTCTTGCAAAAGTAAAAGATTACGAAAGAATTACAGATAATATTCAAAAAGAGATCACTGTATTTATTTGTAAAGTGATGGAAAAACCTCTTTCTCCTTCTCAGTCTCGTGAGGCCCAGGCAATTGTAAGAATTGCTGATGAATTGGAGAGTGTTGGCGACTATATCGACAAACTTGTTACAAATAAAACAAGATTTAACAGCGATTGTCATTTTGATGGTTCAGCGCAAGAAGGAATTATTGAACTATTCGGCCATGTTGAGGAGTTCTACAAGTCTATTGGTAAAGGGCTTAAGTCTCCCGATGCGTTTGATATCAGCATTTCAACTCGCTCTATGGAAGAACTTAGACTTCTTTGTGACTCAACGAGAGATGCTCACCTTGCACGTGTAGGTAAAGGGGAATACGATTCAATGACTGCAATGACTTACTCCGATATGGTAACTTCTCTTAAAAAGATTAGAAGTCATATCTATAATATCTCGCAGTCCATTGACCGTTCTGCTCACAGTGAGACTGTATAGGTTTTAGCTCAATGACAACTGATGAAAAAAAGATAATGGAGAAAATTGTCCTCTCTTACCCTCGTCTTGAAAGACGTTTGAAGGGGAGGAATTCTGAGGTTAAAAAAGCATTAGAAATGCTTTATGAAATCGCTGCAGATTTCTCTCACTCCGGCGTTAAACCAACCATCAAGTTCTTAGATTATATTTTTAAGAACCTTTACGATGGTATTAAGGTAAGCTTTGAAGGTAATTATGACTTCGATGGTCTTGTTAAAGATAATTCTGTTGTTCTAGTCCCAAATCACCAGTCACACGCTGACTATGTGGCCTTAAATTACTACGTTTATAAGAGATTTAATTTCCCTCTATTTGTTGCAGGAGGGATCAATCTAAATGTATTTCCCATTGGAAAGCTGTTTCGTAAGAGCGGTTGCTTTTTTATTCGACGAAGTTTTAATAGTGATATTATGTATCGCCTTGTCCTTGAGGCCTATATCTACTATCTATTAAAGAGTAAAAAGCCTATTGAGTTTTTCTTTGAAGGTGGGAGAACTCGTTCTGGTAAGATTCTGACTCCTAAGTTTGGACTTTATCAACTTGTTTTTGAGGCACATAACGCGCTTGAAGAACATGAGAGGCATCCTCTTAAATTTGTTCCCGTTAGTATTATTCATGAGTATGTTCCAGAGCAGAGAACCTTGTCTCGTGAGCTGCAAGGGGCAAAAAAGAAGAAAGAGTCATTCTTTCAAGTTCTTAAAGTTTTTAAAATTTTTTCTAAAGATTTGGGATCAATTAACGTTCGTTTCGGTGAACCTATTGACCCTGAATTTGGCGAAGTATTAAAGGATACCACAAAGCAGGTCGCTTTTGATTGTTATAGATCCGTTGGTCGTAACATTATGGTTACTCCAACCGCCTTGTTATCAATGATTCTCTTAGATGCCCCTGATGGTGCTTTCAAGTGGGAATCAATTATGAATCGGGCGCATAAAATTGTTTGCTTTTGTAAGAAGAATAATGTTCCGCTCTCTCCAAGTTTTGAAGGTGCTGAGTTGAACGAAGTTTTAGAGCGATCAATTGATCTTATGATTGCAAATAAGACTGTCAAGGCCATTGGTCGTACTCGCTTTGGACATGTTTTTTACTTTATTCGTCCAGAAGCAAGACTTGAAATGCTTTACTTTAAAAATGCAATTACTCATCACTTTGTGATCCCATGGGTTGTTAATCTTTTCTGGATTAATCTATTCAATGGCGGACTCAAGTCTGAGGGAGATTTTAGAGCATTTTTTGAGGCACAGCTTAAAAGAATGCAAATTGAATTCTTCTTGCCAGAGCTTGATGAGATGATCGTGAGAGTTCTTAAAACTATTTCTGATTGTATTGGGCGTGAAGTAAAGGATCTATCGGAGTGTTCAACTTTAGCTCACGAAGATCTATTCAACTTGGCCTCTGGGCTTTGCGTGTTTTCCCGTGCTGCGAGTTATATCGTTGAGTGCCATTTTATTTCAGCAAGAGCTATTCGCGCACTAGTGAGAGAAGGAAAAGACAGCTTCTCTTTTGATGAATTTACAAAAGAGTTTAAAGGTGTTTTTGAGTTTGAGATGAAGCACGGTAACCTCATTAAATATAAGGAGTGTTCTTCAAGACCTTTGATTAGAAATACTCTTAAATATTTTGTTGAAGCAGATGTTATTGATGGTGAGCTCGGGAAATATACAATCATCAATGGGGCGAAGCTGGAAAAGATTATTGACCGTCTACATAACGATTTATCTACAGAGCTGATGTTCAGCGTAAGGGAAGATTAATGTCATTTGGAGATAAAGATAAGGCCAAAGAGGCCATTAAGTCGATGCTTACTTATTTGGGTGAGGATTTAGATCGGGAAGGGTTGAGAGATACTCCAGATCGAATTATTAAGTCTTGGGATCGATTATTTGGAGGTTACCATCAAGGGCCATCTGAACTATTGACTACTTTCGAAGATGATAATGATGAGCCTCATAAGCAGATCATTCTTTTAAAGGATATCGAGTTCTATTCAACTTGTGAGCACCATTTTCTTCCTTTTGTAGGAAGAGCGCATGTGGCATACGTTCCCAAAACAAGAATTGTGGGAATTTCAAAGCTAGCTCGCCTAGTTGAAGTGTATTCTAGAAGGCTTCAGATTCAAGAACGTATCGGTAATCAGGTCACTAAGGCCATTATGGACCACTTGGATGCAAAGGGGGCTGCTTGTATCATTGAGGCCAAGCATATGTGCATGACTTCTCGTGGCGTAGAAAAGCAGCATTCTACTATGATAACTTCCTCTCTTAGAGGGTGTTTCCTCTCAAATACCCAAACAAGACAGGAATTGATGACTCTTATTCGTTAGAAGGGTTGTCTTTTTAATCGTTTAGTATAAAATTTCAGTATATTTTTTGATTTATATACCTATCTGGAGGTGCAACATTAGAGATCAGCGTGGCAAAAAAGGTGGAAAATACCAAGGCCCAAGAATTAACGAACAAATCCGAATTCCCGAATGTCGATTAGTTTCAGACGATGGCGAGGTTTTCGGTGTAGTATCAATGAATGAAGCAAGAAATATTGCTCAAGATAAAGGCGTAGATCTTGTTGAGATTGCTCCTACTGCCAAACCTCCTGTTGTTAAGTTAATCGATTTCGGAAAATTTAAGTATGAACAGCAAAAGAAAGCTTCTGAAGCAAAGAAGAAGCAGATTAAAGTTCAACTTAAAGAGATTCAATTCAAACCAAACATTGAAACTCACGATCTTCACACTAAGCTTAAGCATGCTGAGAAGTTCATCAATCAAGGCGATAAGATCAAAATGGTGATGCAATTTCGCGGACGTGAGATGGCCTACAAAGAAGCTGGAATGGAGAAATTTAAAGGAATAATAGAAATTGTCCTAGAGATGGGGGCTCAAGTTGAATCTGAGCCTAAAATGATGGGGAATCGTATTATTGCTATTGTTGCTCCAAGTGCAAAAATTGTAAAAAAACCAACAAAGCAGGAAGAATAAGTTTTCAGGAACGTAATTTCAGATGCTTATATTGATGTAAAAATGTTAGGGAGATGATTTCATCTCCCTTTTTTATTGCCTAAACTGTTGAAATTTGTTATTTAAGTTACTTTTGTAGAAGTATTTTTCTAAAAATTAGGAGCTTTTCAATGCCTAAAATGAAGAGTAAAAGTTCGGCCACAAAGCGTTTTTCGCTAACTGGCTCAGGAAAGATCAAGAGAAGACGTAAAGGTCTTCGTCACATTCTCGAAAAGAGAAGCCCAAAGTCAAAAAGAACTGCGGGTAAAGTTGACTTCGTTGCGAAAGCTGACGAGCGTCGCATCAAGAAACTACTTTAATTAGTAGGCTTGATCTAAAGATTAACTGAGACTTGGGTACGCTTAAAACCGTAGCGTCAACAAAGATTGAAGTGACTTATGTCCCCCAAGTATCGTTGTAAAGGAGACTGACATGTCAAGAGTAAGAAGAGGTTTTAAAGCAAGACGAAGAAGAAATAAAGTTCTGAAGCTTGCGAAAGGGTTTCACTTTGACCGTAGAACAAAGTACAAGCACACTGCTGAAACAGTAAAGCGTGCGCTACATTACGCTTATATCGGAAGAAGACTTCTTAAGAGAGATATGAGAAAGCTGTGGATTATCCGTATTGGTGCAGCCGCTAAGCTTCTTGAAACATCTTACAGCCGCCTAATGGGTGGACTTAAGAAGAATGGATGTGAGCTTAACAGAAAAATGCTTGCGGAGATTGCTGCAACTGACTTCGAAGGTTTCAAAGCAATCAAAGATTCAATCAAGTAATTACTGTTATTAATTAAAAAATACTTCTACAAATTATTTAAAAGCCTCCCGGATGGGAGGCTTTCTATTTTTACATGGAGCAGAAGCTCTATTTTAATTTTTCCTGCGCCGCTTGATGGTCCTTCATAAACCCATCAATCCCTTTATCTGTAAGGGGGTGGTTGAATAGCTGTTTCATTACGGCGAAAGGCATAGTTGCAACATCTGCACCGATCAATGCGCACTCTCTAACATGAGTTACTGTTCTAATTGATGCTGCGATAATTTCTGTGTTAAATCCGTAGTTATCTAGGATCTGTCTGATTTCTGCAATTAGCGCCACTCCATCTAGTCCTACGTCATCCACGCGACCAATAAATGGTGAAACATAAGCTGCGCCATTTTTAGCGCAGAGTAGTGCTTGCATAGGCGAGAACACCAAAGTCATGTTTACTTTGATTCCTTGTTCTGAACACCATTTACACGCAGACACTCCAGCTTCTGTTGTCGGAAGTTTAATTACAACATTTTTGTGAAGTTTTTTAAGTTCTGCGGCTTCTTTAATCATTCCATTGTAGTCTAATGAGATTACTTCTGCTGAGATTGGCCCATCAATGATGGTACTGATTTCTTGAATGACTTCTTTCTGAGAGCGACCTGATTTTGCAATGAGACTTGGGTTTGTGGTGACTCCATCTATGATTCCCCATTTGGCCCCTGCCTTAATTTCATCAACGATACCTGTATCAAGGAAAAACTTCATACGGCCTCCTAATTTTGAATGGTTAGCCCATTTATAGTGTTGTTCTATTCTTGAGATAGTTTAGGCCATTTTTGAAACGGGTAAAGCTGTGCTGCGATAAAATTGCACACTGGCTAAATATGAAAAGCTATCGCATAATATATTTATGAGACTAATTTTTTTAACTTTTCTCTCATTTCTTACCTTAACAGCTTTCGCTGCCCCTAATATGGCGAAGAAAGTTCAGTATGATCCATTCTTTGATTTCAAAGCAGATTATGCACTTTTTACCGGGCGGGTAACTGATCGTGATAAAAGTGGAAGTGTTCTTAAGATTAGTTCTGAGAACGGCAATATAAAGTTTTTTAAGGTTGGAGATCCTGTTGAGTTCACTGTTGCAAGAGCAGGGAATGGGAGTACGTGTACTGGTAATATCAGAGATGTTGAAAAGGGTTATGTTGTTATTTTCGTCCGTAATTTAGGGATGTGTTGGGATATCTCAGGCTATTTGAGAAGAGGATCAATTCTTAAGTTCAAGTCTCCGACTCTTTTTAAAAGGGTAGAGGACGCTAGTATCTATAGAATGAGTCTCTTGAAGAGAAGAGAGGATTATTACAAACAGATGAATGAGATCAACCATTTTATTTGGTCATACGATCAACAAAAGGTTCTCCTTGCATCTGAATTTGATAAGCAAATCCTAGAGCTTCAAAAGAAAAAACAAAAAGCGATTGATGAACTGTTGAATAAGAAAAAATACAATATCCATCTTCAAAAAGAATTGGCCTATCGCCTTGATGTACTTGATAAAGACCTCGACTTCTATCGGATTGAGGCACAGGATCAAGAGGATCTTTGGAGAAGAGATCACGACCTAGGTAAGTCAGTAGGTAGACGCCCTCAGCCGTTGAAAGATTCATCTCAATGAATTTGATTCAAAACATTTCAATTAAGTCCTGTTCTGTTACTTCGAAAGAGTACGCTGATATTATAATGCGAGATCAAAAGGCGGCAAAAGACTATCTTATCAATTTATCTGATAATTGGACCATTCCCAAGGCATTGACAGATAAAGTCGATGAAGTGGGTGCAATGAGACCTTTCTACGGTGATACAACCGTTTTTGAATTGAGTGACATACAAATTGCTCGCATTGAGGCTTTAATCGATCAGATAAACAATTTAGAAACGTTTTGGGCCCAACCACTCGATCCAAAACAGCTTCACCTCACGTTGCACGATCTTTCTAATTCTCCTATCGAAGGTGCTGTTATTTCTTCAATGGAGTCAAATCAGAAGAAGGTCAGGGATATATTTAAAAAGCTTTCACTTTATTTAACTCAGTACCCTGAATATCGTTTTGTGAAGCTTCGATCGACGGAAGTATTTCCTAGTATGAATATTGCTTTACTTTTGGGATTCATTCCCGCTACTGATCGAGATGCTCGGGTGTTTCTTAATCTTTATAATCTCTTTGAAGATGTTGTTTATTTAGACTATTGGCCTCGCCCCCATGTTACTCTCTCTTATTTCACTCCATCAGAGTTCGAAGTAGAGGAGAGAAAGCAACTTTTTGATTTGTGTGAAAAACTACAAAAAAATCCAGTTGAACTTGAATTCGACATACTAAAACTGGCCTATCAACATTTCTTTGATATGAACTCTTATAAAACGATTATGCGAGTTGGTGATATCTCTTAGTTGTTTTTCGAGTAGTAGTTATAGAGATCCGATAGAAACGTTTCATTGTAGAGAAATTCATCTTTAAAATCTCGATAATTTTTAAGAGAGTATGAAGGCGCCATTCCAAGCCATTCTTTAATTACACCTTCCGGTCTCCCCTGAGTTAGCCATTTAAAGATACAGGCCTGGCGGAGTGACTTCGGAGTTAGGTTGATTTCTAATCGCTTGCGAAGGTCCTCTAAAACTAATTCAATTCCTCGAGGGGAGAGTCCTCCTGAGAGAATTTTGTGTGGGTTTGCATTAAACATCACTTGGTTAAAAAGCAAGAGACTTTCTTTCTTTTTACTTTCAAGAAGTGGCGTATAGCTTTTATAAACTTCCTCAAAAACAGGAGGGAGTGGAATTGTATAAGGATCTCTTTTTGGGTGAGAAATTAAAACTCTTGGTCCTTTCTTATCAATAAAGATATGTTCTCTACTTAGGTTTGCGAGATCAGATACTTTGAGCCCAGCACCGTAGATGAATAGAAAAATAAGCTGATTTCTGATCAATGTTAATTTTTCAAGTTCCATCTTACCTTTTTCAGTAGTTAAAAGGTGAGTCCAAAGGGCCTTAACTTCAATGAAAGGAGTTGGTCTTGGAATATCCAAAAATTTTGGAGATGTTGGTATTTCGCGTACTGGATTTGAGGTAATAATCTCTTCTCCAACCAGAAAGTCAAAAAAGATCCTCAATGCCTGAATTCTTCTCCTTCTAGAGTTATCTGAGGTGTACTTTCCTTGAAGATAATTCCCATAATCTTTCATCTCAGTTAGTGAGAAGTTTTTGATGTCAAAGTCTGGGTTCAGGCCAAATAAGTATTGATTAAAACACTCGAGATCAGTTCGGTAGTTTTTCAGTGTATTTTCACTCCGTCCTTTGTTCTTAAGTAATTGAAAAAAGGCATCTTCTAGCTGAAGTAATCTCTTAGTCATGGTTTCTTTATCCTTCGTTGGTACCTGATATTTTACTTGGGTTTGTAAATATTCTCAAGTAATTAAGGTCTTCTTGAAATTGTGGATCAACTCGTGCTAAAAGCTGTGAAAGACAATTGAATAATGGGACCTTATGAAGACGACCTTAGAAACGATAGAGAAACAATCATCGGTAACTGAAGATTTTATGAATTGGTTATCTGCGCATTCTTTACCTTCTAAGGGAGACCTTGAGGCCTTTTTCTATAATCATCCATCTGTTATTTCCCTACAAAAACGAATCGGCTACAGCTTTAAAAAGAGAGAGTTGCTCTTTTGCTCTATGCTACATCGTTCTTTTGTAAATGAATTTCCTAAAATTGTTATCTCTAATAATGAGAAGCTCGAGTTTCTCGGGGACTCGATTTTGGGAGCAATTGTTGCGACTGATATTTATGCTCAGTTTGATTCATTAAATGAAGGACAACTATCAAAGCTTAAAGGAGCGCTTGTTAATGAAGACGCTCTTTCAGAGTTGGCCGAGTTAATCATGCTTTCAAAAACAATTCTTCTAGGGAAAGGGGAATATAAAACTGGTGGACTATCAAGGTCATCAATTTTGTCTGATGCATTTGAAGCTCTAATTGGTGCTATCTATCTCGATGGTGGAATTGTATCTGCGACCAATTTCCTTCATTCTGTATTCTCACTTTTTGAGCAATCTACTGGGAAACGTTTTATTAACAGTGATCGCCTAGATAACTTTGATTCAAAAACTAAGCTTCAGGAGATGACAATGAAATTGTATAAGTCACTTCCTGAGTATAAATCAATTCAAAATGAGGATAGCAGCTTTACTGTTGAGCTTTATATCAATGGAAAGGCCGTTGCCAAAGTTACAGATATATCAAAAAAACGCGCTCAAAAGGAACTTGCGACCTTGGCGCTTACAAAAGAACTATATAAGGGAGAATAGTATGCTTCTTGAAGACCAACACCCAGATAATAGATCAATTATGGTATCCGTTTTAGGAGCACCAAATGTTGGTAAAAGTTCCATGATTAATTACTTTATCGGTATGGACCTTTCTATTGTAACTCATAAACCACAAACTACTCGAAATAAGTTTCATTGTGTTTGCTCTGTTGACCGTACTGAAATTGTATTTGTAGATACTCCGGGCCTTCATAGATCAAGCAATGAGATCAATAAGAGATATAACCAGCAGGCGATTGAGGGAGCTGAAGGAGCAGATGTTAATCTTATCTTAATCGACCTCTCTCAAGAGATTAGACCTCAGTTTATGGAGTTTAAAGAGCTGTTCTCAAAACCAATTGGAGCATCTTGGGTTATTTTCACAAAGTCAGATTTAATTCCAGAATGGGAAACCCTTCCGTTAGATAATGCGATCGAGCAGGCCAAAGAAATTATTCCTTCAATTGAAAAGCACTTGGTTGTTAGTACAAAAACTGAAGAGAATATGAATGAGCTCATTGGGGCAATTTGTGACGCAGCTAAACCTGGTCCTCACTTCTACAGTGGTGGTGAAGTTTCAAATAAAAACCAAAGATTCTTTGTAACAGAGTTTATTCGTGAGCAAGCATTTGAATTGCTTAAAGATGAACTTCCGTATGAAATCGCAGTTCTTATTGAAGAGTACAAAGATGGGAAGAGAGGGGACGCTGTTAGTGCCTATATCTCAGCATCTATTATTGTAAATAGACCTTCTCAAAGAGGGATCGTTGTTGGTTCAAAGGGATCAATGATTAAAGAAATCGGAAGTCGCGCAAGAATGAAAATTGAAGCGATGGTTGGTGGACAAGTTCACTTGAACCTTCACGTAAAAGTAATGCCAAAATGGTTCAAGAATAACTTTGTTCTTGAAGAGATTGGTCTTCCAAGAGCAAATACTTCTGCCAGAGTTTGGAAGAAAAAGTAACGGAGTTAATAATGAAACGTTCTATGGTTATTTCACTGATTGGACGCCCAAATGTTGGAAAGAGTTCACTTTTCAATCGTTTGATGGGAAGGGCCAATCGTGCAATTACTTTTGATAAGCCTGGGGTTACTCGCGACCGTCACTATGGAATTGCCACTTTTGATGAACTCGCTGACGAGAAAAAGGCCGATGCTATCTTAGTCGACACAGGTGGGTTCTATCCTGAAGGTGTTGAAGAAAAAGGTCGCAATCAGGATGAAATTAATTTTAATAAATTTTTTAATATTATGACTGATCACGCAAAACTTGCGATTGATGAGTCTGACCTTGTACTCTTTGTTGTTGATGTTAGAGAAGGGGTTATCCCTTTTGATGAAACGATTGCTCGCTACATCCGTCAGGCAAAGAAGCCTTTTTGGTTACTTGTTAATAAGTTTGATTCTGAAAAACAATACGGTGAGGAAGCTGAATTCTACGCATTAGGTGTTGATCCAGAAAATATGCATGTGGTTTCTGCTGCTCATGGATATGGACTTGATGAGCTTAAGGCCAATCTTCACGAATCAATTTTGCATTTTGAAAATTCTGATCAGTCCATTGGTCCAGAACTTCAAAAGGGAGTTACTCCAAGAGAAGATGTTGTTTCTAGGCTTGCAATTATTGGTGCTCCAAATGCCGGAAAATCAACTCTTTTAAATAAGCTTGTAGGTGCGGAAAGAGCTCTTGTAAGCGATGTTGCTGGAACCACCGTTGATCCAATTGAAGGATTCTTTGACCTTTACTTTGGTAAAGACGCCGAGTTTCTCGCGATGGATGAGCGTGGAACAAAAGATGGTAATCACCTCCTTGTTGAGCAATATGAGCAGTTCCGTAAAAATAATCCTGACTTTTTCAAAGATATTAACGCTAACTTTGACTCTGTTGTTGAGGAAGAGGACGTTGCACTGCAGTTTGAAGATGTAGAATTCGACGAAAGTGATCCCAAGGCATCTGATCGTGTTTACAATGCAATCTTCAACCCTAAAGAAGATGATGCAGAGGAAAATGAAGAGGCCGGTAGCTTCTGGCGCTCGATCCACATCGTTGATACAGCAGGGATTCGTAAAAAGCACTCAGTTGACGGATTTATTGAGGAGCAATCAGTTTATCGTGCTCTGAGATCAATCACTGAAGCTGAGATCGTTGTCTTTATGATCGACGCTGTAAAAGGTGTTAGTCATCAAGACCGTCGCTTATTAGACATTGCAGAAGAGAAAGGTAAGTCGATTATTATCTGTCTTAACAAGCTTGACCTTATTAAGGACAAGTTTAAAGATGAAAAGATGAAGCGCGAATGGATTGAAGATATTCGCTATACCATTCCTTGGCTTGATCACTGTGATATCATCCCAATCTCTGCAAAGTATGGGAAGCGTATCAATATGCTAAAAAATGCCATTAAAAAGACGGTATTAGTTCGTAGAAGAAAGGTTCCAACAGGAGCATTAAACCGCCACCTATACCATTTAATGGATCGTCACCCAGTCTCTCTTAAAGGAGGAGGAGGAACAAAGCGTTTGAAGATCAAATATGCTTCTATGCTTAAGGCCAACCCTCCAACATTTATCCTTTTCTCAAATCGCTCTCAAGGTATCCCTGAGTCCTATAAAAGGTACCTAAAGAATGGTCTACGTTCTGAGTTTGGATTTGAAAATACACCAATCCACTTGATTTTTAGAACGAGTGTAGATTTGGAAAAAAGAATCAAGAAAATAAAAAAATAAATATAAGGCCCTCATTTGAGGGCCTTACATTTTCTTCATATACTCTTCAAAGGTCAGTTCTTTTTCTTCTTCTTTATTTTCTTCTATTTCGAGTATCTTCTTTAGCCTATTACCTTCTTCTGATGTGATTGTTTTTGGTCTCTTTACAGAGGAGTCTGGTGCTGTGACTGTTAGAATGGTTTCCTCATCATGGGAAAGGTAAACTCGATAACCTTTGTAGGTGATTACAAAAGTGTCCGGATTGCTGAGATCAATTTCACCATATTGTAAGATTTCTGTGAGCTGAGTATCAGTTACAAGTCTTTCCATTTGCCTTTTTTTGGCGTGATAAGACTTTAAAATTCCGAGAATTTGTTTTTTTCTAAATTGTTTTTTCTTCATTTTTTTTCTAAAAGACTTGACGTTTTTTTTAGTAATACCATCTTGAGAGTGAGGAGGGAAGGGCCTCCGTAAATAGGACAAAAGCGCTTAAGTCCTCTTGAATACTGATTATAAATTTAATCTTTAAATAGGAGGATACCATGAGATACGCAGTTACAAATCCAAATAGAGGGGTTTTAAATCACTTCTTTAATGATTCTGTCTTTGACAGATTATTCGAAGGACCTCTAACAAACTTTTCTCCCAGCGTGGACATTTTTGAAAGGGAAGATCGCTTTGTTATTAAAGCAGATCTACCAGGACTCACAGAGAAAGATGTTGATGTAGAATTTCACGATGGAGTATTAACTCTTAAAGGTGAAATGAAAAGAGAGGAAGCGGATGAAGGAACTAATTACTACAGAAGAGAAAGAGTTAGTGGAACTTTTGAAAGATCTTTTAGATTCAAAAACGCTGATGAAAAAAATATCTCAGCAAAGTTTGAAAACGGAGTTCTAAATGTAGAAGTTCCTCTAAAAGAGGAAGCAAAACCTAAAAAGATCAATATTTCAATTAACTAATTGACTTGTTAAAATGCCAGAAGATGTTAAGTCTTCTGGCATTTTGTATTATAGAGCTCTTTGAAAAATACTAATTATAATTGATTTCCAGAGTTTTGTGTCTTGCTCAGTAGTGACTTCTCTTGATTTTTTCTTGTAGATATCTAATACACTATTGATCTTTTTGTTGAAATCTTTTGAGTAGATAATAAGTGTGTTTTCGATGTCGTGATAGAAGCTTCTTTGGTTAAAGTTTACAGAACCAATCAGTGTTACCTTTCCATCAATCAGTACAATTTTTGAGTGCAGAATATCTGCAGGATTGATGTATTCAAAAACTTTGATGTTATCTACAAAGCGATTAACGGTCTTCTTATTCACATCGGAGAGGATGATGTCGGCAGTGTCCCCCTCTAGATCAAGTCTTGTTATAACTTGTATTTTAACTCCTCTTTGAATCGCGCGATCAATTGCAGCAGTTAGGTTTTTTGTTAAGTTAAAATATGGCGTTGATATGGTGATACTTTTTTGAGCAGAATCAAACTCTTGAACCATAAAGTTCTCAAGGGCCATACCATCACGATAAGGGATGGAGGTAAAATGGCGAAAGAGAATGTTGTCATTTCTTGTTAGAAATTTCTTGTTAATCTTCGCTTCTGAAGATTTGTTCATTGTATAGCTTCTAAAGAAGTAGTCTTTGTTGTCATATTCAAAAACAGAGTTGTAGTGTCCAATGAGCGTTTCTAGAACTTTTTGTCCTTTTAGTTCAATTTCGAAATCTGTCCATCTTGCAAATGCTTCATCACCCTTTGGTCCGTATTGAACAAGTTCAGGATATTTCGATAGATCTGGTTTTGTTTTAAAGACAAAGCCATCGTGGATATTTCTACCTCCCAGTACTGCAACGTTGTTTTCTTCTTCACTTTCAGAATAGGTTAGGAACATCTTGATATGGAGAGTTCTATGAAGCTTGGAGAATAGTTCTCTTATGTCTTGTACCTTGTCTCCATCAAATTTGTAGAATCGCACCATCACATTTGGGAATTCAGTATCAAGCCGATGTAGCATCTCTTTATCTTTATCGAGACTGATAACTTCTGATACCATTATCTTAACAAAGGTCCCTTGCTGAGCATGATGGCGGATCAAGCGTTCAAGTACAGTCCCATAGAAATCTCTTCTGAAAACAAGATAAGAGATAAATATCCCATCAAGTTTTGGTGCCTTTGAGAAGTCTAGGGGGTAGTATGGATCTTGATTCTCGATCATTTCTTTTGGTAGTTCTTGGCCCAAGAGAGCTTTGGCCTTAGCATTTAGTCCATCAACTGTATTTTCTAGGGTTCTAATGCTTTTGATTTCTTTAGGGCATGTCATTGATCTGAATTTAGTTGTCAGATAGAAGTCCTCAACTTTGCCCATCCCTTTGGCATTTGGAAGCTCACAGTACTCAAAGCGATTGATGAACTTCTTAAGCTCTGGAGCAATAACTTCTTCTTCTTGGGTTATTTTGAGTGCGAACTCATGCTTCTTTTCATCTTTGAAGCGAAGAATACAGTCACCTGACTCTTTTGTTAAAACCGCTTTTGAGCGCTGCCCATTGCTCTCACTTTGATACCATCTAAATTTTGTAACTTCATTGGCCTTATGTTTTTTGGTCATGAAGGTTATTTTAAACTTATAAGGGCCTTCACAGGTGAAGCTTGCATTGAGATGGGGGGATCTCTCTTTTCCTTTGCTCTTTGGTTGAATTTCTTGTCTAAGCGTTAATTGATATTCTTCAACGTTATGAAGAGCAATTGGGTAGCTCATCATCTCCTTGTGTTTGGAGACACGGTAAAGATTTTTATCTTTTAAAGCTAGTGTGTGGCGAAATTTTCTATCGTTTTTATTGAAATTCATCGCAATGATTTCTGGGATTGAGCTTCCAAATGACTTATTTACTTCTTCTGACCGTGACTTTAGATCATCAAGGTCTAAAGAGAGTTGGGCCAATTTCTTTTCGATCTTTTCTCTTTCGCTACGATCTATTTTTAGTACTTCTTTACTTCCTGTTTTGGTGTGCGCTCTTGGTGTTCTTTTTAAAAGCTCAGTATATTTTTCGATCTCTTGTTCCAATTGATAAATCTGAATGAGATCTTCCTCTCTATCTGGAGTAATACTTGCTGGTATTCTTTCGATTTTGCTGGTGCAAGATAAGAGAGTAGAGAGAACAAATAGTGCTAGAAATAGTTTCATGAAGCCCCCTTAGTACCTGTCTTATCGGTAACTTTTGATGATTTTATTATTTAGGGGGCGCGCTTTATTGAAGAATTGTTTTCATAGCTAATTAATGGATAGGGGGCAATTTAATGATTCAAAAAATTGATGGGCTACCAGCTCATGATATAAGTGACCATTACGGTGTAAGCATCTCCAGTAAAGTCATCGTAACCAAAGGTTTGCCCTTTATCTGTAAGAGGCTGGTAGTCTTGGGTATATTTATCTGGTAGATTTACTGTGTGCCATAGGATCTCGATTCCGATATAGGATTCCTTCATTACAATCGGGAACTCAAGGCCACCTCCGAGAGCAAATCCAACTCCTCCACCTGAATCATCAGCGAAATCTTCTTGATCTACAAAAGTGTTGGTCATATACCAGTACTCAAATCTCCCCGTTAGATAGGGGTTAGAGTAGGTGATTGCGGTACCGAGATTGGTGGTATCAATGTAATAGCGGTAATTGAAATAGGCACGAAGCATACTAACTTCAACTAGACCTGCTCCGTTGGTTGGATCGTCTTCTTGAAAGCCTTTTACCCCTTGCTCGAGAAAGAAGTGGTGTTTTGAGTATCCGACCCCTAGGCCAAATGATGAGGCAAAGTCTAGGAAGTAGTTGAGACCCATGGTGAAAGATGGATGCTGATCCTCATAGGCCATTCCGCGATTTCCACTAAAAGTTGTAACTCCAACGCCAATTTGGAAAGTGAAAAAGCGTCCGTATTTGTAGAATCTTTCATCTTCAAGAACTTTGCTGTTTTCGATGTCCTCATTGAAATCAGAGAAGATGTCTCCACCAACATTGAGATCATCGTCATCCATATCGAGATTTATTCCCATATCTGCATGTGCCAGACCGGAAATAAGCAGGGTAAGAATGAGAAAGTTCTTAAGTATTTTAGTCATATAAGTATGTTAGTAGCTACAGATAGAAATGTACACCAGCAACTAGGAAATTGCTCGCCGTTGTTTCGATGGTTACGTCATCAATTTTATTGATCGAAAGTCCAAACTCAAAGCTAAATCCTATGCTCTCCAGGCCTGCAAAGCTGAATTCTGTTCCCATGGTTGCATCAAATTGAAAGCCGGTATTGTCTGTTCCATTTTGACGATCATTGATCATTCCAGCAAGAAATCCGGTATAAAAATTGAGCTGAGGCTCGTCGTAGATCAAATTAAACATTTTGATTCCCACACCGTAGCCACCATTATCACTGGTATCCATACCAAATAGGGCCTGAATTCCAAATGTTTTACTTCTCAGCATCTTTAAGGAGAGTGCAGGGACATCTGATTTGAGCTGATTTGAATATCCAACCCCCAATCTTCCCTTTCTGTCCTCAGCGTAGCCAAAGCTTGCAGCTGAGTAGAGGGTCATTAGAACTGTTACAACTAATAGCAATTTGTTCTTCATTTGCATGCAAATCCTTAAATAAAAATAATGTTTTAATAAATTGTACCTAACCTACATATTTTTGACAACTTGGGGATGCCACTAATAAAATAGTGGTGTCTAAAACTATATTACTTAAAGGATGAGGAATACCATGGCAGACAATTCTAAACTAGATGCTGAAACTAGACCAATTGATGATGTGATGAATGATACAGAACTTGGAACTTTGATTATGAAGTACAAGAATGCCATTATTGCAATCATCGCTGTATCACTTGCTACCGTTATTGCGCTGGGCCTATACTCCCACAATTCAAATAAGCACGATCAAGAAGCTTCATATCAAGTGTATCAACTATCACAAGGTGCACTTCAAGATCTACTTGCCGGCAAGATGGAAGGGAAAGTATTCGCTACTGACTTCCTAAAACTAAAAGATACAACATCTACTTTTAAGTCGATGGTTCCTGTTGCTATTACGGCGTCCGACTTTTTGATTTCAAAAGACTTAAATGAGGATGCTAAGAATATTCTTTCACCAATGGTAGAAGAATACGGATCAGGAATGGCCGGTTATTTGCTAAGGACTCGTCTTGCTGTTGCTCTTGAAAATCTTAACGATGCTAAAGGGGCCATTGCTCAATTAGAGGCAGTTGTTGGTAGTGAACAAAAATATCTTGAAGCGAAGCTTTATACCGATCTTGGGCGTCTTTACCTGCAAGATGGAAATAAAGAGAGAGCTCAGGCCAGCTTCAAATATGTTGTTGAGAATTTCAAGGCCAGCGAATTTTATCGTGTCGCACAGATTTATTTGAGCGAAATGGGTCTCTAAAAAATAAGGTTAGAAATGAATAAAATTTTTATTGGGGCGCTGTTAATCTGTTTTGCCTCATGTGCTGCTATTAGTGATTATATGCCTTCGGGGGTCCGTTCAGACCGATCCCCACTAACTGTTATTTGGTCTAAGAATAACGATCCAGCATATGATACTGGTAATCTTCCTATTGCCCTGAATTCACCACTCGTACACGATGGAATTGTTTATGTCGGTCATAATTCTGGGAAAATGATGGCCTATCAATCTGATACTGGAAGATTGGTGTGGAGTAGTCACGATAGTGGGACGTACCATGCATTTCCTGCAGTATATAAAGAACAACTTCTCTATGGAACAACTGAAGGACGTTTCTTTTCCCGTGATCTTGTTACTGGAAAAGAGAAGTTTTCAATTGATCTCGGGTCGTCAGTTGAAACTGCCCCTTTCATTTATAATGGAAGAGTATTACTTCAGACCAGAAATCATAAATTGTTTTGCCTTGATGTTTTAACAGGAAAGGTTCTCTGGTCGTATAAAAGATCTGTGCCTTTCTTAACAACTTTACAGAGAGCATCTAGACCTGTTGTAAAAGACAATAAAATCTTTGTTGGTTTTGCTGATGGGACTGTTGCTGCTTTTAATCTAGAAGAGGGAATGCTTTTGTGGGAGAGAAAGATTGCTGATGGAAGTAAATTCATCGACATCGACTCTTCTCCAGTAATTTTTTCTGGAAAGTTACTGATGACTTCTCTCGCAGGAACGATTGCTGTAATTGATCCAAATACAGGAGCTGTTATTCGTCGACTTCCAATCGTCTCTTCTAGAGCGCCTTACGTTGATGGCAATAAACTTGTAATTGGTAGCTCTGAAGGAGAGCTTGTTCTATTCAACTCTTCCTTTGAAGAGGTTAAAAGACAGCATGTATCAGAGCGTGGAATAAGCTCTATCGTAAATTGGAAAGGCTCATACGCTTTTGCAACGATCGCAGGTGAAGTCGGAGTTGTGAATAAAGGCCTTACTCATATTTCTGAGATTCATCACTTGGGACACTCTTCTTCAGCTGTCTTTGGGACTCTTAGTGCTGGTGAGAATGGAGAACTTGCACTGTTATCTAGTAGAAATCGACTCTACGTTTTCAAATAAAAAAGGCCCTTAAGGGCCTTTTTTATTTCTTACCTTGCATTTTTTTAAAGTAGTCTTTCGCCCATGGGGCCTTTAGTCTGATCATCACTTCTTCAGACAATGTGTCTTCTTTATGAGATGCGATACTACGACCTTTCTTTTTGCCTTCAAACGATTTAATCAGCGACATATTTGTAAAGAGAGTCGTTTTTAAAAGGAGCTTCATATTTTCAGTGGAAGCTGTAAATCTTTTATCCTTTTTTACATCTGAAATTAGATTTTCAAATGCATAGTAGTTATCACTCATTCCATATTCACAAAGTTGTTTAAGCTCTTTATAAGTTTTTGCAAGATGGATATCTAAAGCATGTGAGAGTACATTCTTTGGATTTACGTGTTCCCCACCTTTGATCATATCCGCAACAGTTGGAGTAGGAGCGTCAATGCTCACTGGTAGTGATAGCTCTGGGTAGAGCGCTAAGTAATCTTCGTTCCAATTTCCTGAATCTTTATCAAACATTACTGTTAGTTTCTTGCTTGTGTTAGGCTTTTTGAATTTGTTTTTATAGTTGAGCCACGCAGTATGGTTCCCTGGACATGACTTAATTTGTGGAGTCATTGCAGCTGAGTACTTTCCTAGCTCCTCATATTGTGAATAGAGAGTCATGAAGTAGATCTGTTTGTTAGTGTAGTTTGTTTTTGGTTTCATATCGTATGCTGCTGGACCACGCGATGCAGAGAACTTGGTATCTACTGTTGCCACTTGAGGTACAGGATTGGCCGTCTCTCTCTTTGAGTGGTATCTCGACATCTTATCGTCGACGCTTTCCATTCTGTGGTAGCTTGAGCAACTCGCCAAAAGTGTAGCCGCCCCGGCCAGTATTAATACTTGATTTTTGAAACTCATCAATAACCCCTTATTGTATGGCCCAATAATGCAGAGGCCATAGTTGTATTACCTTATCGGAAAGGTCGAAAAAATATTGAGCAAAAAAGTTGAGTTTTTTTGTCTCTTAATGGGCATTTGATTCGATTAAATCGTCTGTTTGAATTATGGAGAGTAGGTCTTGGGATACAGATTAAAAAAAAAGGCCCAGTTAAGGGCCTAATATTATAGATGAATTAAATTACCATTTACGATGGGTACCCCATGGGTAACCGATATTTCGATTGATCTTGTAGTGTTATCGATCTCGGAACTAATATCGAATCGGTAGCTGCCTTCAGGAAGTATTTTGTAGAATTCACCCTGAAAGTACGGATATTCTCCGATTAGTTTCTCAGTCGTAAGTTCTACAACTTTAACTTTACCTTTATCGTCAGCATTTTGTGTCGTGAAGCCAGCGCCTTGGTCGATCCTCTTCATAAAAGCAACCATAGAATCTCTATTGAGCTTGTATTGGTTATCGATCTCAGAGAAACGAGGCCACTTATTATTTGAAAGCTCCAAGGTTATCATTAGATCACCATGGTAGTAGTAGGCCCAATCTTGCACACCACCATTTACTTCATACCAATCAAAACCATTGGTTACACCATCAGTAAAGTTGTAAGATGACTTCATATCTTCATTAAATGAAGCATATTCTAGAGAAATTTCTCTAATCATTTGGTGGAGCGGTGGGCGCGCCTTGGTGGTATCCCACGGATAGTTAACAACAACTGCGCCATCATGAAAACTTCCAGAAAGGACAATGTGCCTCTTTGCATGAAAATTCATCATCGCAATTGTTTCTGGTGCTCGGTCATCTGTTGTATTTTGATTATCACTTGAGCTCGCAAAATCTGGGAAGTCACGGTTGATATCGGTCCATTTGTCATTACCTCTTCTACGCTTTGCATATCCATCTGGATTAAGTGTTGGCATAAAAAAGATTTCATTATTATCGATTAGTTGAACAAACTCAGGGGTTCCTGCTTGGTACTCAGCAATCATCTCTTTTAGGAGACGCACCATAAGTCGTCTTCCAACAACTTCATTTCCATGCATATTTGCGATGTATGCAAACTCAGGCTCTTTTTCATCAACTTGGACATTATCAGAAATTTTTATAACCCAGATATCTCTTCCTGCTCCAGTTTTTCCAATACTCTCTAATGAAACAAGGTTAGGGTATTGGGCCACAAGGTCTTTATATGTTTTTTCGTCATCTTCATTTGTGGGATAATTTGCGGCAACACTATCCATGTAGCCTTTATCTCTTGTGCTATCGTCGATTGCGATATAGTTCCCTGTGATTGTATTGGCAAATTCCTTAAGTCCATCAGGTCCAAATACTTCGTAGCCATCAGGCTGTACGTGATCAATTGTAAGTTCAGTATGAATTTTAAATTTTTGTAAAAGAATTTTATCAGGGTCGTAAACGAAGATACCTTCTTTGGCAGACTTTGAGGCAAATACCGGCGCAGTCAGCGACACGAGTATTGAAAAGAGAAGTAAATTTTTCATCAGGCTTCCTTGCGTCTTATTGAGGTTTCCTACCTCAATATAGATAAATTAGGGGTTATCAAAATTATCCCACAGATTTTTTAAGGAGTGAAGGGCCTCAATTTTGCAAAAAAATTTGCATTAAATCTCAAACGAGGCCGTCAAAGGGAAGTGGTCTGATGGCATGCTATAGAGCTCGTATGGGCGGGTGGGGTCCATTGTAACCCCTTGATTATTCACATAATAAGTGATGCCTGACTGGGAGTGATCCACTTTAGAGTGAAGCTCATGCGATAAGAATAGGTAGTCAAATTGAAGCTCTACTTTTTGACGGTTGGAGCCAAAGTGAATGTGAGTTCCATTTGGAGAGTCTATTAGTTCAAGAATATCTTTCAAGTCAGTGTCAAGAATTGGGGAGAGCTCTCTGTCCCCTCTATCCCTTGAAACGACACCGTTAAAATCGCCACCAATCACAATTGGAACTTGAAACTGATCTTTCATTCTACTGTATAGTTTTACTAGGGTATTGAGCTCAGCAGTTCGCTTTCCAACCCCTTGTGGATCAAATCCGTTGCGATCTTTTTTTGATTTAAGGTGAACTTGAAGAACAATTAGTGCTAACTGATCACCCTTATAAATTCTAAGCTCGGCCACGTCTCTTGAGAAACGGTGGGAAGGATGAATTGGATCATTCCCGCTATCGATCGCTTTTTTATTTTCTTCTCTTTCGTGCGGGTAGAAGAAATTAATGTCTCTGTTTTTATGAGTGTAGTGCTCGAATCGATAAGGAAGCCTCTTTTTGATAAGGAAACCAATTTCAATTCCGCGATCTGAATTCCCTTTGATAACACTGTGTTGGAACTCTTTATTGAGGTAAGTTTCACTAAAAATTCTCAGAGAGGATTCACCACCAACTTCTTGGCACAAAATAATATCGGGATCAATTTTTTGTAGTGCTCTCTCGATCGTTTCAATTTTTTCTGGTGGTTTTACTCCTCTGCCTTGTGATGGAACTTGAGGATCGAGGAAAAAATTGTGGAGATTGAGAGTAGTTATCTTCAAAATGTACCCATAGTTAAATTTTAATTGGTAATAGATTTTTTTTATATGCTGTGTAACCTATTGTTTATAGATAATGCCTTGACTCGCTTTAAAATGAAAGACGCTATATATAGCGTATAAAACCCCTTTATTTGTAAAAAGTGCACAATATATAGGATTTTTGACTCTTGACGAGACCATTTTGTTCCGAGAAGATTTAAAAAGGAAATCTAATTTTAGTTATTACATACACACGCATGTAGAAATAAGGAGACTTGCAAATGGAATTTAAGCGCTTATTCACCCAGGAAGGTAAAGGGGCCTACAACGGAATCGAATTTGAAAGACGAGTTAGTGAAGTTAAAAATGTTGATGGTTCAGGAAAAAACTCGATGGAGGTTTTCGTTCCAAAGAGTTGGTCACAAGTTGCTACCGATATTATCGCTCAAAAATATTTTAGAAAGGCAGGAGTTCCTCAGTTAGATGAAAAGGGAAATTCCATACTAGATGACAATGGTAAGCCAATTCTTGGAAGTGAAAATGATGCTAGACAGGTATTTTCTCGTCTTGCTGGTTGTTGGAGATCATGGGGAGAGGGCTACAACTATTTTAATTCTTCAAAGGATGCCGACGCTTTCCAAGATGAGCTCGAATATATGTTGGCGACACAGATGTGTGCACCAAATTCACCTCAATGGTTCAATACTGGGCTTCACTCAGCTTATGGACTAAAAGGTAAACCACAAGGTCACTACTTCGTTGATCCAGAAACTAAAAAATTGAAGAAATCAACTTCTGCTTATGAGAGACCTCAGCCTCACGCTTGTTTTATTCAGTCTGTAGATGACGATCTTGTGGGTCAAGGCGGTATCATGGATCTTTGGACTCGTGAGGCAAGATTGTTTAAATTTGGTTCTGGAACAGGAGCTAACTTTTCAAACATCAGGGGAAAAGGAGAGAAGCTTGCTGGTGGGGGAGAGTCATCTGGCCTGATGTCATTTCTTAAGATTGGTGACCGCGCAGCAGGTGCAATTAAGTCTGGTGGTACAACTCGTCGTGCCGCAAAGATGGTTACTCTAAATCTCGATCATCCTGATATTGAAGAATACATCGAGTGGAAATCTAAAGAAGAGAGAAAAATTGCAGCACTCGTTTCTGGTTCAAAAATTTGTTCTAAACACCTTCAAGCAATTGCTAATAGTATTACAAGTTCTGAAAGTGAAGATCGATTTTTAGCAAAGTCAAATCCTGAACTTAAAAAGGCCATCCGAGATGCTAATCGCGATCACGTTCCAATGCCATACGTTCACAGAATTATTGAACTTGCAAAGCAAGGTTACACTACATTTGAATTTGAGGAATACAACACAGAGTGGAACTCTGAAGCTTATGAAACTGTTTCAGGACAAAACTCTAACAACTCTGTAAGAATCTCTAATAAATTCTTTGAAGCTCTTGAAGCTGATGGGGAATGGGAACTTATCAATAGAACTGATGGAAGTGTCTCTAAAACCATTTCAGCAAGAGATTTGTGGAATAAAATAAATGAAGCGGCATGGAGCTGTGCTGACCCAGGTCTTCAGTTTGATGACACTATTAATGAGTGGCATACATGTCCAGAGGATGGAAGAATCAATGCTTCTAATCCATGCTCTGAATATATGTTCCTCGATAATACAGCTTGTAACCTGGCCTCGTTAAACCTTGTTAAGTTTATGGATGAAGTCACAGGAATGTTTGATGTTGAGAAGTTCAAACATGCTTGTGAGATCTGGACTGTTGTTCTTGAGATCTCTGTATTGATGGCGCAATTTCCATCACAAGAGATTGCAAAACTTTCTTATGAGTTTAGAACATTAGGTCTTGGCTTTGCCAATATCGGTGCTCTTCTGATGAGAATGGGATTGGCCTACGATTCTGAAAAGGGAAGAAATATCGCTGCTGCCATTTCTTCAATTATGGGGGCAACATCGTATAAAACTTCAGCTTTACTTGCTAAAGAACACGGTACTTTCGAGGGATTTGAGAGAAATAAAGAGCACATGCTCAGAGTCATTCGTAACCACAGAAATGCTGCCTATGGAAATGAAGAAGGTTATGAGGGATTGACTGTTAAACCTCTTCCTCTTCAGGCGGAGCTAGTTGATTCTTACCTTGCTGATGAGGCCAAGACAACTTGGGATCAGGCCCTAAGTCTCGGTGAGAAGCATGGGTATAGAAATGCTCAGGTAACAGTAATTGCTCCAACAGGGACCATTGGTCTTGTTATGGATTGTGATACCACTGGTATTGAGCCTGATTTCTCCCTTGTTAAATTTAAGAAACTCGCTGGTGGTGGTTACTTCAAGATTATCAATCAATCTGTACCTCCTGCGCTTAAATCGCTTGGTTACTCTGATGAGCAGATTAGAGAAATTTCTGATTATGCTGTTGGGAAGGGAACTCTCGTTGGTTGTCCTGCTATTAACCCTGAGACGTTAATTGAACGCGGCCTGACAAAAGAGATTGTTGATAAAATTGAATCAATGCTAGTTTCGGCATTCGATATCACTTTTGCCTTTTCTCGCTACACCATTGGTGATGATATTTTAATTAATCAACTTGGTCTTACCGAATCTCAACTAAATGATCCATCGCTGAATATTCTCAACTATCTAGGGTTTACGGATCAGGAAATTGAAACTGCTAACGATTATGTTTGTGGAACAATGACTATTGAGGGGGCCCCTCATCTTGAAGAAGAGCACTTGCCAATTTTTGATTGTGCCAATAAGTGTGGGAAGTATGGCACGCGTTATATTTCTCCAGAAGGGCATATTAGAATGATGGCCTCTGTACAACCTTATATTTCTGGCGCTATTTCAAAGACTGTCAACTTACCAAATGACTGTACTGTTAAAGATGTAGCTGACGCTTACAAGCTTTCTTGGGAATTAATGGTAAAAGCGAATGCTATTTACCGTGATGGTTCTAAGTTCTCGCAACCACTCAATGCTTCGGCATTTGATGATCTTGGACTTCTAGAAGATGAAGAAATGGCACAAACTGAGAAGGTTACTGCCGCTGCTCAGAAAATTGTAGAAAAGATCGTTTATAAAGAGATTTCTTCTAGAAAATCTCTCCCAAATAGACGCCTTGGGTACACCCAAAAAGCGACAATTGGTGGGCATAAAGTATATTTGAGAACTGGAGAATATGAAGATGGAACTCTTGGTGAAATTTTCGTTGATATGCATAAAGAAGGTGCCGCTTATCGCTCATTGATGAACTGCTTCTCAATTGCAATTTCACTGGGGCTTCAATACGGAGTGCCTCTAGAAGAATTTGTTGAAGCGTTCACATTTACACGATTTGAACCAAATGGAATGGTAATGGGACACGATAACATCAAGATGACCACATCTGTTATCGATTACATTTTTAGAGATGTTGCTATGAAGTATCTTGGACGAACTGATCTTGTGCATGTGAAGCCACAAGATTTAAAACCAGATACTGTTTCTGGCGAAGCAAAGAAAGAGCCACTACTTGAGATTATGGAAGAAAATGTAACTCACGCTGATGGGAGAGTTAGTACAAAAACAAAACCATATTCTAGTGAATCAAATTCAAAGATGTTGATGGAGCAAAAAAAGAGACAAGAGGCCAAATTTAAGGGCTATGAAGGTGATCCTTGTCCCGACTGCGGAGCTCTGACTCTTGTACGAAATGGTTCTTGTTTAAAATGTGATTCATGTGGAGCTACTACTGGTTGTTCGTAATACCTATAATATTAGTTAGTTAGCTTTGGGCCCCGGATTTTCGGGGCCTATTATTTTTTGTAAAACAAAATGCGATATTTCTCAAAATGCTTTTCTCAACTATTTGTAATCTTTAGCCGAAAAGATTAACAGAGATTGTATGGAGGGAGCTGTGTTAGTACGCACTTTTGTAACACTATTTATTTTTTTGACGGCTAACTTTTCTGTTTTTGCCCAAGCAGAATTGGAAGTGGGGTCTCATATCGTAATTGATACCTCAACTAAACTTCGGTCAGCGTCATTTTTTGCGGGCTCAACCTATCTAAAGGGTGTTCTTCCCAAGGATTCAATCTGCCGAATTCTCAATGTGGACCTCAATAAGACTAGTGGGGTCGGGGTATATATCAAAGTGATTTCGGGACCAAATGAGGGGCAAACTGGCTGGGTATATTATCACAATGACGAATCAGATCGAACTCTATCGCTGCATTCTGCTGATGGTAAAGAGGTTGAGCTTAGCTCAACAGGTGAAGTTCGTGATTATTTCAAGAAAACGCAAGAATTTCTTAAAGAAAATGTAGATGGCTTTGTTGATGCGACAACTGTTTTACCAACAAAGTATAAAATTGTTGAAACTGATGATGAAATTTGGAACAACATCAATTCAGGTAAGTATACTATCAAAAAAGTTGATCCATTAGATGGAGTTATAACCATTAATAGACCAACTCAGAACTCTCAGGGGAAGATGGAAGATGTTGAAATCAACATTCCATACGATTTTGAACGTCTTTTAAAGTTTCCTAGTAGTGCCAACTCTACCACATATGGTTTACCTGCCTCTGGGAATGAGAATTGTGGCGATGATAAAGATAATTCAAATCACTACGTCTATGAATTTCAAAAAGGATGTGAAGTTCTTACCAAAGATAACTTAACTGATGATTACGATGGACTTGCAATCTGCCTTTCTAGTATCAAAAAAATGATTACAAAGGATGGAGTCTCTAATAGTAAGGTCAAAACTAATCTTTATAAGCTAAATCCGCTTGAGCAAGAGTTTGCTGCAATGACTCTTACGGCCTATGGAGAGTCTGGGATTTTAACTCCACCTCTTGAGGAAATGGTTATGATCATGAAAACTCTTGAGAATAGAGTGGATTATGCTAAGGAAAAAGGTTATGCAAATGCTCTAGATGCCGCAATTCAAACAAGTCAGTTCTCTATGTGGAGTAACGGCTATCGCGACAAAGAAGGAAAATTTCAATTTGAGCAGTGGTATCACGCTGTTAGGGCAAGTGAGCACAATAATAGTACGATCAACAGTATTAAATCATTTATTCTTTACAAGAAATCAAGGTTTGGTCCAAGTAGCACTGTGAATGATGTATATCACTACCACACAAACTATGTAAGTCCTGCCTGGAAAAATAATAGCAAGATAGTAAAGGTGAAAGTGAATAATAAGTCACTGAAGTCTAGGGGAACAAGGCACATCTTTTATCGCAATATCCCTTGGACCTTTGCGTATACAAAATATAAACCAACGAGTCAGAGATAATGAAAAAGATAATTTTATTAGCCTTTCTTCTTCCCTCCATCGCTTTTGGGGCAACATGGTCAACTGTTAAGCAAGGGGATTTTTTCTTACTTCAAGATCGTGAGAATGCTAAAGTAACTCATCAGATGATTTTTTCTGGAGGGCAACCTCGTATCATTGCGGTCAACAAAAAGTACAGTGGTATTGAGTTGATTGAATACAACGCAGGAGATAGTGGAACTTCAACAATCATTAATACTATCAGAAGGGTTGTTTTTGATGTGAAGAATCAGAAATTTTTGGGAGACCATCCTTATAAGTTTTCTGTGGTTGGTGATTCAACTAAAACAATCGATTCACCTAAATGGGAGATTGATGAAAAGGCCCATAAAATCAAAATCACTAGTGAAGTGAACGATCTTGATATCACAATTAAGTATTGATCAGTTTTACTTTAATCTCTTCGACCAATCCATTAGAATAAGATCGTTATTGTTTTTATCGAGGACATTGATTCGTGCTTGAAAAATTACGAAGCGAAAAATGGCTTCTAGTTCTTCTTTTAACTTGGGGAGTATACTTTACTCTTTTCTGGTGCATTGATTTTTACTGGAAAGGAGATACCTTATATGTGAATGGTATCAGTATGTGGCTTGATACTCCTACCTTTATTAATACCATTACAAGTTTTAAGGAGAGAAGCTTTTGGGAGTGGATTGAAACCTCACCAATCCACGCATATCAAAAATTGCGATACTTCTTTTTATTTCCTCTTATTCCTTCTTTTATTGCAAAGAACTTGTCGATTGATTCTATTACAATGCTTCAATTATTCGCTATAGTGATTAATTTTGTAATGCTCTTTTCTCTTTACTATCTTTTTAAACACTTACTAAAAAGTGGGAAGAAATCATTTGTCGCAATTACATTGTTCTTTATGGCCGGAGGTTTTAATTGGATTAAATGGTTTGTAGAGTTCTCAGGGAATTATGAGCGAATTTTTACCAATCATTTATATCAGTACCATCCAACAATTGCTTCAACTCTTATTTACGCTGTTATGCCATCTAGGTCATTCTGTGGTGGTCTTTCTATCGCTGCGCTATTAATTTTGTACCTCGATAAATTTTTTAGTATCAAATCAAGGTGGATTAACATTGTGGGAGTGACTATTCCATCAGTTCTTTTAGTCTTTATCTATCCTCAATCTTTGCTTCTAGTTTTCTTCTGCGCGCTTTATATGTTGGTTCGGGATTATAAGTTGAATAGACCGATCGCTCATTGGATTTGGTATGGAGGGTTAACAACGACGTTATCATTTCTATGGCTTTGGTATTATTTCCGCAATGAAGAGTTGTTGTTTGGAATGCAATTTAATCCCTTCTGGTTTTTTAAAGGGAAGTCATTTATAGATGGCGTAATTTTTCTCATCCGTGAGTTTGGGATTTTTTATATTCTTGCTGCATGGTCTTCTTTTAAGCTTAGGCTGTGGAACTATTCCATTTTTGCCGGGATCATTTTATTTGCTTTCTATTGTCTTGCAATACTTCAGCCTAATGAATACGACAATTCTCGAATTTTGTTACATGCCAAGCTTGTGTTCTGTATCCCCGTAACTTTATATCTCGCTAAGCTTTGGACCTCTGGAAAAGCGAATAGAGTTATCTGCTGTATTCTTTTCTTCCTACTTTGCTTTGAACCTGTGATTAATATGGTAGAAATTTTAATTCCAGGAAGACTTACATATCCATATTTAACAAAGAATGATTATGCGATTGCAAACTCTTTTAAAAGGATTTCTGCCCCAAATGATATCGTTCTTACTCCGGAAAGAAGAAATAACTGGGTGAGCTTACTCGCCGGTCGAAAAATCTTTATGGGAGGCCGTCAGCATGTTTTTTCTATGGGATTTCCTTGGGAACAGATGAATCGCGATGCTGCAGCGATCTACTCTGGTGAAAAAAATGCAATTGGCCTATTAAAGAAGTATCAAATTCGGTTTGTTGTTTTTGAAAAGAAACCTTTCTATACTCCCTTGATGAAGCAAAAGTTTTCAAATCATCTTCGGTATAATATTTCTCATCAAAAAAATCGAGAATTCTTTGAGCATAATTTTAAAATGATATTGGAAAATTCTAGCTATGAGATCTTCCAAATCTATTAATTCATTTGATGTTGTCTTCATACATAGTAGTGATCCTAGATTTGAAGATGTTCAAATGTACGGATTCCACTTTATGCCTGTGTGGGCCTATGCTATCGGTGGTATTATTGATGGCTCAACAACGCTGTCTCACTTGAAATATGAGCTTTTCGACCAACGATTTGAGGACATTAAACGAATTCCAACTTCTCAAATTTACTTATTCTCAGGAATCAATCAAGACGTTGATGCGATCCTTGATAATCTTGAAACAATTAAAAAGATTCGACCGGACTCACTTTGTATTCTAGGTGGTCCAATTGTTGATTCGTATTTACAAATGGGAGAGCTGGATAAGCTCTCGCAATTTGATGGAATTTATTGCGGAAGAGCAGATGAGGATTTTGAAGAATATCTTTTTGGGGGGATGAGTAATGGAACTGTCCCACGTTTTTTCAAATCTACTTCTAGCTCATCACTTTCTTATCAAATGTCTCTGCGTTTCATTGAGCAATATCAAAAACGCTATTATGGAGGAATTATTGAGGTAGGGAAAGGGTGTCCATTTCACTGTAGTTTCTGTGATATCGTTCATCGTGAAGATTGTATGGGAACAAGCTATCGTTCTTATGAGGAAGTTGTTTATGAGCTTGATAAAATGGCTAAGGTTGGGGTCAAACAGGTTTTGCTCGCTTGCGATAATTTCATTGGAAGGCCAAATGAAGCTGCTCGCATTTTGCATGCCATTATAGATTGGCGAAAGAGGGCAAACACTCAATTAAGTCTATACACTTGGTGTACTCTTAATATTTATCGTGATCCCGAGCTGATGAGTTTAATGAGGCGAGCAGGGCTTGATTTCCTTTTTATTGGAATTGAATCTTTTGATCGAAACTCATTGTCCGAGGCCAGTAAAAATCAGAATCTAATCCCAAGCATCGCTGAGGCCACTCGGCTCATTCAATCATATGGGCTAGTTATTGTGGCCGGATTGATTGTTGGATTTGATAATGACCCCGATAATGTTTTTGATTTAGTTCTTGATTCAATCGTTGAATGCGGAATTATTTCTGGAGATCTTTCTCCTTTAATTGCCTTACCTGGGACCCCTTTGTTTGATCGGTTAAGTTCTGAGAGTAGAATTTTGCCTCGAAAATTTGCTCTAGGTCATTATAAATTTGAGACTAATATCATTTATAATCATCCTCGGAATTGGTTGGTTAATGGATTTAAAAGTTATCATAAAAATTTTTCAACTGGTAAGTTTCAGTATCTAAGATTTAAACAATTTATTGAGCTTATCCAAGGAGAGAATTTTATTGATTCTAAAACTTGCGGCTATTCTGACTTAACAAAGCTATTCAAAATGGCATGCATGGAGTGGCGAAATTTTAGGTCCTTCCTCATGAGGCCGTTATGGATTTTGTCTTCTGGTGAGAGGTTTTACTATTTTATGAAGAGCTTCATGCTCTTTTTCAAGAGCAATGTTCCTTGGAGGCGATTTCGATTTTACTTTTCTTTTTGGTTTTATATCTGGACCAACTCTTACCTGAAATATGGCAGGTTAGAGGAGGCCCAGTATGATTTTGTTTCTAGGTGCTTTCAGGAGCACAGTAGTAGTGGTGGTTCCAGCGATACCCTCTAACAAAAGCATTGTAACCATTTCTTGAGTTTTCATCTAAGGTTCCAGAGCTTCCGCTACAAGATTCAGTTCCTTCATTATCTTTATAGTTATCTAAAATTTGAAATTGTCTGTAGGCACAACTATCATCTTCAATTCCATATGAATTGAATGAACTACTATTACCCGCATTGTAATATCCAAAAGCACCACCTTTTCTAATTGCTCCTGTGGCACAATATTTCTTTCCGAGCGCAACGATCTTGTCATAAACTTTCGAATCGAGTCTCGGTTCTCCCGTTTCTGGAATGAAGTCTGTGTCAACGAGCTTCAGCTCATCATCTACATCAATTCCTTCTCCTGATACAAAGCGGTTGAAGTAAACATTGAGATCAGTGCCTGTTGGTAGTTTACAAATATAGTCCCCAGAGTTTTCTTCCTCTTCTACTCCATATCCGGAACAACAGTTTTTGGGATCTTTTGTGCTTTCTCCCAACTCGAGGCAACAAGCAAATTCTGTTGATGAGAATACTCTCGATTTGTCGATTTTAGTTTGAAGAACTGCCTCTTCTGCAGGATTGAGAGGGTCTGAGCCCCCCGCAATACCGGAGCTTTTTTGATCGTAGATTTGAGCTAGTGATTTTCCTCCTGGCGTTGTGAAGTAGAATGAGTTCTTGTAGAAGTCATCTCTCGTTTGGATTGATGATTTAAAAATTCCATCCACAAGTTTATTACTGTCAGAACTGCAGTAGATTGGATCGTAAAAGATCTGAGGTATTCCAAGGAGCTCAAGGCGAGCAAGCTTGGTGAGGTAATACATGGCATTACCCGCCATCGAACCATTTCTTGTGTTATCTGTTCCCGATGCGTAGAGATAGTTTGAAGTATTCGCGACATTAAAGTCTATTTGTATACCTGCCTGTGACCATAATGCATTGTTAAACTTCGATTCAAATGCAACTGCGTGAAAAATTACGTACCCTGGTGATGTCGTGGTATCGATGCAATAGCGGCCTTTTGGTGTCGGTTCAAAGTCTGGACCTGGGCCTAGAACTGGGGCTGGTAAAGATGCAATGTCTTGGACTGGATTGTTGACTATTGAGCAAGTCTCTTCATCACTTAATGAGTGTAGGTTTGCTGGGTCAATAATTCTATTTCCATCTGCGTCTGCAAATACAAACTGTATTCTTACATCTCTGATATTGCTTCTACCTCCAATATACATCGGTAGAATAAAGCTTACTCCAGTTCGTCCTCCTGGTGTCGTTGGTTGTTTGAAGTAGTTGTTGCCTGAATTCGTCAGCGCCACTCTATTGCGATATGCGCGAGGCATATAAGGGGCATATTTTGACGGCTCTTGATAGATCGTTCCATCGTGATCTTTAGGTGTTGTATCAAGTGTCCCTGTAACTCCTGCTGTAATTGGAACAGGCATTTTGATTTCAAAAAGATCTGCTGAGCGAATTTCAGATTCAATACAGCCATCAATTGAAGGGTTTTCGCACAGCATATCTTGCTGAGCGAGCATACTGCTTGTGAGGTTGTAGTCGGCAAGGTCAGACTTCTCTACCAACGCCAATTCATTTTCATAATTGATACATTGAAAGTCTGCAGGCTTAAAGTTTAGTCTACTGTAGCTTGGCCAAACATGTGAACCATCAGAAAATTTTCTCACCCAACCTGAACCGCAGCATGTTCTTCTCGCGGTATCGTGGATTGATTTCCATTGGAATGAATTCGGCTTGATTCCATTTGGAGCTGCAGTCGGAGTATCTATTTTGGGAACTGAATAATATGGAGTATCAGGGTCAGTAGGTGCCGATTCAAAAGTCCCGATTGCTGTAAATCGTGAGTAGCGTCCTGTGGCCTTCGGGTCGTCTGAAGGGAACTTCGTAACATCTAGAGATGCCAATGTTGAATCACTTAATCCAAGCATCTCCTGCGATGCTTGAGTGTAGATCGTAATAGTCTTTCCAACTTCACGACAGCAACG
This sequence comes from Bacteriovoracaceae bacterium, assembly GCA_965140515.1. Classification (GTDB taxonomy): domain Bacteria; phylum Bdellovibrionota; class Bacteriovoracia; order Bacteriovoracales; family Bacteriovoracaceae; genus JAGLCH01. The sequence continues at coordinate 1,910,328 of OZ223251.1, forward strand.
ATTCTTTGTCATGTCAAAGTTGTTGTATTTTTGTAGAGAAGAGTCATCTGTTGGTCGTGTAATCGGCGGTTCTTGGGCCTGACCACAAACCAGTGATTCTTTCCAGAAATTTAGTTCAGCTTTGGTATTTCCAAAGTAAGTAATCCCTCTTCGCTGTGCATTTTCCCCGTGTAGCTCATTTGGAGAGCAGTCTAAGTCGGTGTGGCAAACAGAACCGGCCCTTCTTAAGCAGGCATCCTGGGTGAGGGTTGGTTCGTCAAGATAAGTTAGTGAGTCAAGAGTTAGTCCTTCAATATCAATGAAGGCCGATATACCACTTGAGTTCTGAGATTCTTTGCCGCACATGTTTTGTTGGGCGTGTGCTGAAAAATCTGTTGATGAGGTTGTGTAGTTTCCGTAGTTGCTATCATTTTCATCTTCTACAAAGACAGGGCAGGTATTCACTCTTCCTGTTCCAACAGCAGATGAGTCACAAGATGAAATCTGTGAGATGTAATCCGTTCTTCTTTTTACATCCGAAAATTTGTGCTGTTCTAGAGGATCATTACTAATTCTCTTCCCTGGGCGGCAGAGCCCCCAATCTCCAGAATTGGAGCTAAAAATCTCAGCATTATGCCTGATATTGTCTGCAACTTCTGCATCAATTCCATCGGATCCATCTCTTACCACATAATTGAGAGGTCTTCCGAGAATATCTGCTTCTTGCCCATAGAGGATAAGGTCTAGCTCTCCTGGCATTCTGGCAATTTCAACATTGAAATCATCATTGGATAGGCTTGAACAATAAAAATTAGGAGCACATGTGAATAGATTTTTCAGAGAAGAGTCAAGTTCAGTGTAGTCTCCTTTACAAAGGGAACCCGCTCCACGATAAACACATCGTTTTCTACTTCCATCAGGAAAACCGTGAAGGATTTTTCCAGGTGAAAGAAATGATGCTTTTGCAATTTCTGAATTTTCTTGCTCTTCTGCATTGATGTTAAATGTTGGCCATGCTGACCTAAGCTTTGAAACGTCTGCACAACGGTATTCCCAACCTAGTTTAGTCACGCAATCGGTATCCGTTTCACACATGTGAAATCTTTGGCAACTCGCTCCGCGATTTTGCTCAATATCATCAATACCTAGGGCCGGATCGTAGTCAAGCTCTGCCGCGTCGGTATTTGAATTGTCGCGCACAACACTAACTGTTAAGTCTGTACTTTCTGCGAGGTCTCCAAAAGGTGAATTGATCGCAAGGAAAAGCTTATCACTTGTTGCAACAATTCTTCTCGATTCTCCCACTGCAAACCATGAGACTCCATCGAATGAGCCAATAACAGCACCCTTGTTAAATCCAAACCAATCTCTTTGATAGCCATTAACAAAGTAAGTGGCCTGAGTTTTCAGTCTCATTAGGCGTTGAGTGTTAACATTTCCTCCGCCACTAATTGCACGATGAGAAAATGGAATCATCGTAGGTGGAACCCAGCAGGCCCTTCCAAAAATGGTGTCTTCGTAGTTGCCTGTATCTCCTGTGAACTGGTCTGAACCCCTTCTAGAAGTTTCAAATCCTTTTGCTTGAAGGCCATTACCAAATAAAATGTTGCTTGGGTGTGGGTAATATTTCGTTGCCCATTGATCGGTTTGACAGTCTTCACATGGCGTGTAGGAACCATTTGTTACTGAAACAACATAAGGCTGCTGTGGATCAACTGATATTGTTTTCGCAGGATATGAATTCTTAAGATCAACTGTAATCTGACCTAGAATCGAATTCATATTAAACTTCCCATTTTGTGGGTCAGTTTGATTGAGCTCATCTTGATAGGTAAAGGCATCGCCTTCTTGAACTACTGCTGTTGGATCTAGATTTGTAAAGTCACTTAAATTAAGAGGAAGGCCACTCGCACTTTCAAAGAAGCGATGTGGAACACTTCGTCCTGATAGGTTGATGTTGAGCTGTGGCTCAAATGTTGGAGAGTTTGTAGAGTCATCTTCAATAATTGTACATTTAACTGCCGTCGCAGTTGTTCCGTCTGTGTCGTAGATCTTTTCGTAGGTCCAGTCCTTACAGTAAGGATTTGCGTTGTACGGAGGAAATGTATTTTGATCGTGCTTACAGCCACATACTTCAAGAACAGTTTTCTTTACGTACTTGTAGTCAGCAATTGTTCCTGGGGAAGTGTAGGTTGGAGAGCCTGTACATTTTGAGTAGTCAGAGTCATCGTAACCGGCAATGCAATCTGCGGCGTCAAGTTTCTTTTGCAGAATCGTGTCGTGATCTGGTGTTCCGGTATCATTTGGGTTGTTATCAACATCATCTGGCTCATTAGGACAGATGAAATAAATATTTTTATACTTCTTTTTGTTTTGTGGATCGAGGGCAACTGCTGCAACTGCGGCATCGTACTCCGGATCTAATGCCGCATTAGGCTTCATTGCCCCATCAGTAACGCATTGACCATCAAGACAACAGTCTTTGTCATCGGCCTTACATTGGCTGTCAGTACAGGTCGTTCCGTTATCGGAAGAACTGGATTGAGGATCTAATTTAAGAGTTAAACCAGTGAGATTAACTGTGGAACTTGGTATCTCAAAGCTCTCATGAATTCCACTGTCGCTTCTAAAGAGATAGATATTTGTAGAATTGATTTTAAGAGAGCAGTTGACACAGAGATCATCTGCTTTGAAAGCAGCTCCTGCGTCTGTTACTGATTTTGCTGTACCCGTACATATTGCCTCTGTATTTGCTGCTGTGGCATCAAAGTCTAATCTGAATAATCTTTCCTTAATCCCTGTTTTCGGGTCAACGTTTGAGAATGGAAGTGCTTTTACGCGAAGTTGGGAGTTTGCTCCAATAGAGGAAAAGGCGATGACCAGGCAATAAGGCTGAACTTGATTGGTCGATTTATAAAAGTAACTATCGTTACTTAGAAAGCTGTGAACTTCACTTCCTCTAAGATAGAGGCTTGTACTAATATTACTGTTGATTGTTATTGCGCTAGGGTAGTCAACTGTTCCGGTGGACCAAAATGCGATTTCATCAAATGTAGGGGGCGATGTATCTGTCGTAGTATCGTCGGTTGAATTCTGAGCAAGACGAGTTGTACTCGCATTCTGAGGAAGACATGATACGAGGAAAGCAAACATAGAGATCAGCGCAAGAAATCTAAGCATAGCGGGTTGTCCTTGTTTTCGCGTTACCATTTTAGAAGTAATTGTGCACTGCATAGGCCAGCTTTTATTACTCTACTAATTTTATCAAACGTTTGGGCACTATTTCCAGAACTTTCTTAGAAGCATAATTGCTTGATTTTACAGGGAATATCCATAAAAAAAGGGGAGGTTTTACCCTCCCACTATAATGATATGACAATCTGCCACAATTTGGTGCTAGTTTGCGAAGCTGTAACCTGTGGATCCAAAGTAGGTTCCGGTTGAGCCATATCCAAATGTTGTGCTGGTAAGAGGGTTGTAAAAATTCGGATACATTCCGTTTACACCCCACGCTTGTACCATTGGATTTCCGTACCACTGCTCCCATTGTTTTTCCATGGCGTAGTTATAGGTCTTTTTGGCCATGGCCTGGTTTTGTAGGTAACCGACAGTATTATCTGTCCATTGATATTGCATAAAGAAGTTTGCAAACTCATTAACAGGTTGGTTGAGTGAGTCTACAATCATACCCGCTGTGGTTGGTGCCATTTTTGGATCAACACGCATCCCAGATTTATCACCAATTCCCTCATCAAATCTAAATTCTTCAGTAATCATTTTGGTTTTTTCAAAATTCAGAGTAGGTTTACAGGCAACTGAAGACATAGAAGAGTAGTAGGTATCTTCACAGAGCTTCACCAAGCGACTATGTTTTGATTTTGGGTCAAATTTTTGAAGTCCTGTATCAAGGTCTGCGATAACATTTTGAGCGTCATCCACAAGGAAGTTCAATTTAAATTCTTGTGAGAAAATACCCTGTCTGTAGTTGTCTGGAACACAGGTTTCAATGGCCCCACCCCGACATGTATTTTTGTAATTATCAGCGATAACATGTTTTAAGAAATTTAGGTTTTCATGCGCGTCGCTGTTTTCAATTTTTTTGATTTCTGCAAGATTTTCGTCTGCTCTTTTCTTTGCCGCTGAAATTCTTTTAGCAATTGGGTCATCTTTACCAAGCTTACCAAGGGCATCTAAACATTTGTAAAGAATCCCTCTTTCCTCTTTTCTATGCTTAATACTTGATGAGTAACTCACATGACCACATTCCTGGGCAAATTCTCCGAGCTCTCCGAAAAGCTTTTGATACATTTCTGGTGCAGTTGTCTCTTCATAGTCTTCATCAAGTCGGTGACCAAATGCAAGGTTGTGCCTTTTTTCACTTAGGTTTTGATAGGCCAGCATTTTGTTAATTAACTCTTGATGCTTTCCATCAACGCCTTTCCCCATATCGTTAATTAGCTCAGAGATATCTCCAAATTTGTCTTTGAAGACTGCACTCGTGGTACTTGCTTCAAGTGCATCTTTTTCACTCTTTCCAAGAAGTTGATCATTTCTTTTAGAAAGACCACCGATTCCATTAAAAAACTCTTTTACGTCAGTCATAATTGACGCTACATCTTGATCAGGAATTGGTGCTTCTGGGTTGGTCTTGAGATCTGTTCTGTAGGTATCAAATCTTTTTCCGATATTCTCGTCGACCTTTTTAGCAACTTCAAGCTGATCTTTCATATAACCAGACTTTGGAAGATTTGTTAGAAGGGTCTTCTTGTAGTCTGCAAGGGAGGACTTTACAGCTTTTTTGTCATCTGAGTTTTTGAGCAGTACCTTGTAGGTGTTGTAGAAACCGAGAACCATCTCTCTTGCGTGAGAGTTATCGCCATCAACAATTTGTCCTTTATTTGTTCCCTTTGTTGAGATTTTAAAAAGCTCTTTACAGAGTGAAGATGCCTCCATGTTGTCTTTCATATCACAGCGAGTTTTCACCGCTGATAAGAAATCATCTTCACTGGTTCTCATATTATTCTCATCCAGGTAAACCTGCAGCGAATTTTTATTGTCCATGATTTGATCTAACAGGTCTTCCATAACAAGAATACCCGCAGTGGCAGTCATTCCATCTCTAATTTCTTGACGGAACTCTTGAATGTCTTTGAGTTTTTGTGGTGGTTTTCCGCCGAAGATTCCTTTGAAGAAATTTTGGATCATTGAGAGACCATCGCTTGATTTTTTATCGCCTAGATCAAGTCCTGTAACTTCTTTATTGAATTTCAGATAACTATTTCTGAGATCCTCAATTCCTTTATAAATTGTATATTCTGCAATTGCAGCATCATAGGCCTTCTGCAGTGCTATGAGGTTTCTACCACTGGTGTCTGAAGTGAGTGATAGTTCACTTTTTTGAAGCTTATCGAGTTCACCTTTCATTTTGGTACAGTACTCACCCTTGTCTGCAGCCCCATAAGCGCTACTCAAGGAGAGAAATCCAAGTGTGAACGATGTGATGATCCATTTAAACATGATTATCCCTTTGTTTTCTCAAGCGAAGGTATAGTTACATCTTACCATCTATCTTTTCGGTAAAAGGAGGAGAAATCTGTAGTCAAATGGTCCAAACAAATTTAGTCGGTTATAACTTGTTGAAATCTTGAGATTATCCGTGCCCACCAGCGAGAAATGGGTCTGTTGTGTTGATCTGTTTTCGGCGATTTCCGAGCCCTAAAAAGTAGGCACTTGTTAGGTCCATCACATGATCAAGGGATTTGCTACCAAATAAATTACCTCTAAATTTGGCGACACCTTCATGACCTGCTGCAAACCATACAATCATTTTTACAAGCTGTACTAAGATCGCTCGTTCACCCTGATAGTGAGATTCAATTAATCTTTTATAATACTCAATTACTTCGAGATAATCCTTCGGACCAAAATAGTGTTCACCATCATCAAGAAGTGATTCTAAAAAAATGAATGGGTTGCGAAGAGGCCCACGACCAAGCATAAGAGCGTCACACTTTGTTGCATTTATTCTATTTCTTGTAATGGTAGGGGTGTGTAGGTCACCATTGCCAATCAGTGGTACAGGGCAGATCTCTTTGATTTTTTCAATATACTCCCAATCCGCGAGACCTGAGTATTGTTGAGATCTAGTTCTTCCGTGAAGAGAAATAAATTCTGCTCCAGCATCAGCGATCACTTTTACAGTCGTGTCAGCGTTAAGTGATGAATGATCCCATCCCGTTCTAATTTTAACCGTCATGGGAACTTTGAGAGCTTTTTTTATTGGGACTAAAAAGTCATATAGTTTTGATGGATCTTGCAGAAGCGCTGAACCACCACCTTTGGTTACAACTTTCCTAACTGGGCATCCCATATTGATATCGACAAATTTCGCACCAAACTCTTCCGCCATAACAGCAGCATCTGCCATCATTGAGGCATCTTCACCAAAGAGTTGAATTCCAACATTCTTTTCACGAGGATCGGGGCGCAGCATATCGAGGGTCTTTTTGTTTCTGTGGTGAACAGCGTGACAAGAGATAAGTTCACTGAATGTTCCTCCTGCTCCAAGTTCTTCCATAAGAATTCTAAATGGTGCAGTGGTGATGCCGGCGAGGGGGGCCATTACAAGAAAACTGTCAAAATGCACTCGACCAAGGTCAATTGCTTTTCTCTGATCTTTAAGTCGATTAATTTTGTTTTGTAGTTCTGTAGAAAAAGTCATGGCCATAAGTACAAAAAATATGGCCCCTCGTAAAGAGGGGCCATCACTATTCTTAAAATTAAAGTCTTAATCTATTTTACTTCTACTTCAACAACATCACTTTCCCAGATACCGTGTTTTGTACAGTATGCTTGAGCAGCTAGCTTTGCGTTTCTTTCAAGAACTACGTTAAAAGTAACTGTTTGGTGCCCTTTTTTACCTTGACCACCAAGAGCTCCTGCTAAGAAGTTTGCTTCAGCAAGTTTTGTTTGCCCGTTGTAAAGAGCGATTTGAGAGATGTAGTGATCAAAATCATCTGGATGCTCGTACTCTTCTCCCATTTTTACTGTTACTTGGAATACTTCACCAGCTTTCGCTGATTTTTCACAGTGAATGAACGGAGAGTGGCGGTCTACGTAATCTTTCTTCGCTTCTTTTTCGATGTTGTTAATGTCTTCGTATCTACTAATGTTTAACATAAATCCTCCATAAACTTATATATTAGATATTATTCTAGTTTTACATCGGCAAAAGTGCCGTGGATCTTTTCTTAATTCTTTATTAATATCGCTGAACTCGGTTGATAAATGAAATTGATAGTGTCTATTTCTTGATAGGATTAGATTATGATATTAGTTTTCTTGATGGATGAGGCCCTATCGTTTATTATTTCCAAGGTTTTGTATTGTTAAATAAAAGGAAAGATCGATGTTCGATAATTTGAGCGAAAAGTTTGATTCTGCATTTAAGCATCTAAGAGGTAAAGCAAAGATCTCTGAGAGCAACATTGATGATACTTTGAAAGAGGTTAAAACGGCCCTTCTTGAAGCTGATGTTAATTTTAAAGTCGTTAAGAACTTTGTAAATAGTGTTAAAGAAAAGGCCCTTGGCGAAAAAGTTATCTCTGGTGTTAATCCTGGAGAACAGTTTGTTAAGATCATGCATGATGAGCTTACAGCGCTCATGGGTGAGGAGAACAACGATCTCAACATTGATCGACCAGGAGTTTCTCCAATTCTTGTTGTTGGTCTCAACGGTCAAGGTAAAACAACTTTCTCAGGAAAGCTCTCTCTGTTTTTAAGAAATAAAAAGAAAAAAGATGTTCTATTGGTTCCGGCCGATACGTTCAGACCTGCTGCTAAGGACCAATTGATCACACTTGCTAAAAATATTGGTGTTGATTACTTTGATTCTGATTTATCGATGAGGCCACAGGACATTGCTCGTGCGGCGATGACAGATGCTGAGGTCAGAGGGAAGGATATCGTTATTATTGATACCGCTGGTCGTCTACATGTTGATGATGAGTTGATGAGTGAGCTTAAAGACGTTCGCGATGCAATGAGTAAGTTTAATCCTGAAGTACTGATGGTTGCTGATGCAATGACAGGACAGGAAGCTGTAAATGTTGCCAAAACCTTCCATGCTCAAATTGATCTGACTGGGATTGTCCTTTCAAAAATGGATTCTGATGCTCGTGGTGGTGCTGCTCTTTCAATTAAGCATGTAACAGGCGTTCCAATTCGCTTTGTATCAATGGGCGAGAAGATGAAAGACCTAGAGCTTTTTCATCCAGATAGAATGGCAAAACGTATTCTCGATATGGGAGATGTTGTATCTCTTGTAGAGAAAGCGGAAGATGCCATTGATGAGAAACAAGCAGAAAGCATGATGAAAAACCTTGAGAAAGGTAAATTCACTGTTGATGATTTCATGAAGCAGATGAATATGATCTCAAAGCTAGGTTCTATGAGTTCAATTCTTAAAATGATACCCGGAATGGGGGGGATGCTTCGTCAAGTGGGTGACCTAAGTCCTGCTGAGGATGAAATGAAGAGAATGAAAGTCATCATTTCTTCTATGACTAAACAAGAACGAAATGACTATAAGATAATTAAGAATACCACTCGACTTGAAAGAATCGCTCGTGGCTCTGGAACGACAAATCACCAAGTGTCTGATTTTCTTAAGAAATTTGCCCAGATGGAAAAGATGATGGGTGGAATGATGCAGATGATGAAAGGTGGCATGCCGAGTATGCCGGGGATGCCTGGGATGGGTGGAATGCCTGGAGCGGGTGGGATGCCCGGAATGCCAGGACTTCCTAGTGGTAAGAAGAAAAAAGGGAAGAAAAATGGACCTTGGGGAAATAAGTATTTTTAGTCCAGACAGTTGCTTTGGTGTTGACTTATTCCCCTCTTTACTTTAATAACATAATTTGTACAATTTACCGGTTGAGTAAAAAAACGTTAATGATGGAGTTGTAAATGATTAAAATTAGATTGGCCCGTGGTGGTAGAGTACATAAGCCTGTTTATACTATCGTCGCTGCTGATGCACGTATGCCTCGTGATGGTCGCTTCCTTGAGAAACTTGGACAGTACAACCCAAGTGCTCCTCAAGAATTAAGAAACCTAAATACTGAGTCAATTGCTAAGTGGCTAAAAAAAGGTGCAGAGTGTTCTGACACAGTAAAGTCACTTTTGAAAAAGCACAACGTTGAGATTAAGCTCGATTAGTACTTTTTTTCTTACTTTTGTAAACATTTAAACAAGTGGGTTTTTATGTCGCATGAACTCAAGGACCTAATACAATATGTTTCTGAGGCATTGGTTGATATGCCAGACTCAGTAAACGTTACTGAAATCGTTGGTGAGCAAACTACTGTAATCGAACTTAAGGTTGATAAATCAGATCTTGGAAAGGTTATCGGTAAGCAAGGGAAGACAGCAAAAGCATTGAGAACAATTCTTAACGCTGCTTCTACAAAGCTCAAAAAGAGATCAGTTCTTCAGATTATTGAGTAATACAGGTAACTATCTGTTTTATAATGAAAAAGGGACGACTTAAGTCGTCCTTTTTTTATGCATATTTTAAGTTGAAATGAATTTGGTTTTCACTTTATAATTAAATCATCATATTTCAATGGAGAATTTATGGCATACGAAGACATTAAGATCTTGATAATTGATGATGAAGAGGATCTTGCGGAATTGTGTGCTGAATCGTTTGAAAGCGAAGGGCTTGAAAATGTTAGCTTTGTTGTTTCTCCTGTTGAGGCCTTAACCATCCTAGAAGATAAATCAGTAAATGTTATTCTCTCTGACGCAACCATGCCTGGAATGAACGGATACGAGCTTTACAGCAAAGTAAAAGAAATCTATCAAGATAAAAAATATCTCTTTTATTTTATCACTGGATCGGTCAATATTGAGCGTAAGGAAGTTGCTGAAATTGGTGCGACTGGCCTTATTTCTAAACCATTTGACTTAGATGAGTTGGTTGAACTCGTTAAAGCTGACATTGACAAGCATCTAAAGGATTAATCTACATTTATGAATGCCAAGGATAAGGCCTTAAAGTTTTTGGAAGTCAAAAAGCATTTTCAATTGGGGAGTTTACCTACTGAAATGCCGCACCCTAGAACTGTTCGTTTAAGTGAGCTCGCAGAGAACAATTTAAGTGAAGGAGTAAGTGTTTTAAGGTCTCTAGATCTTGATTTACTTGATACTGTTTGGGACAAGAGGGGAGAGCTCGTCTCATTTATTTCTGATATTAAAGAAACCATTGACGCTGGGGGGAGAATCTTTCTTTGCGGCTGTGGGGCAACAGGTCGCCTTTCAATTGTTTTAGAAACCCTTTGGCGTGAAGTCTATTCCGACCATCCTCTATTCGATTCAGCTATCAGCTTTATGGCCGGCGGAGACTGCGCTTTAATTAAGTCCATTGAGAAATTTGAAGATTATCCTGAATATGGAGCTAGGCAACTATTAGATCTTGGATTCAGTGAAAATGATCTTTTGATTAGTACAACTGAAGGAGGGGAAACTCCTTTTGTTATCGGAGCAACAGAGGAAGCTGCAAGAGTTTCTAAGCGTTCTCCATACTTTTTGTACTGTAATCCCGATGAGATTCTTTGTAAGGTTGCGGAACGTTCAAAGAAAGTTATTGAATTAAGTGATATAAAAAAGATTAACTTATTTGTAGGCCCAATGGGATTAACCGGAAGTACTCGGATGCAGGCCTCATCAATCCTAATGCTATTTGTTGGGTTAGGTCTGCAGTACTACGATAAACAGTTCAGTTCTTTAGAGAGTGAGCTTTTAAAATTCATTGATTTTGTTAAAAACTTTGATTTTTCCTTTCTTGTTCCATTTATAGAAAAAGAGGCCGCTCTTTATCAGAATGACCAATTTCTTTTTTATGAGTGTGATGAAGCCTATGGTATCTCTGTTATTACAGATACCACGGAGCGATCTCCAACCTTTAGTTTAAATGGCTTTGAGAATATTTTTGATGAGACAATTGTTCCATGTTGGTCATATCTTTTATTTCCTGAAGCCGATTCTTCGGAGGAAGCATGGGAAAAGCTTTTACGTCGTTCTCCTCGTACCTTTAAGTGGGATGATGTTGACTTTAAAACCGATCGTGAAAGAATATTAGGTTATGATTTTAGCTCAGAATTAATTGATCGTCGTCTTAGATATTCTGGTTCAGATGATCATCGTTTTAAGATTTATCGCAGTCAGAATGGTATTTTATTTTCCTTTGAAGGTCTAGAATATGAGATTCCTACCAAAGGATTCTCAAATTTATATGAGCACACATTATTAAAGTTTCTCCTCAATATTCATTCAACTTTGTTGATGGGGCGACTTAAAAGATACCGCAATAATATTATGACTTGGGTCAGACCAAGCAATAATAAACTGATTGATCGAACTGTTCGCTACATCTCTTTATTGCTTAAAGATAAAGGCATTATTGCAGAATACGATGATCTTGTTCATCGTTGTTATCACGCAATCGATAAGACTAAGAGTGACGAATCCGTTGTCGAATTCGTCTGCTCTCAATTTATCGAATAAAAGGATTTAGTTTCTTTTCATTGCCAATTGTTGTTCCTGGCCCATGACCAGTGATGACAATTGTTTCATCTGGAAGCTTAAAAAGTTTATTTGTTATTGAGTCAATAATGGCATCGAAGCTTCCACCAGGAAGATCTGTTCTTCCAATTGATTGAAAAAATAATGTATCCCCTGCAAATAGGATTGGGCGATCAAAGAACTCGCTGTAGAGGCAGCATGACCCTTCGGTGTGTCCTGGAGTGTGAATGATTTTTAGCCCTTGAAGGAATGGGTCTAGATCACTTCCTGTGAGAGAAAAGCTGTCTCCCTCTTCAAAGATTACATCTGGCGTCGTTGGTCGAGGAATATCTATTCCAAACATTTTACCTTGCCCTTCAAGTTCTTGATAAAGATGGTTGTCTAGTTTATGAAGGCTAAGTTCTGCGCCAGTCTTTTCTTTTACTGCTGCAGAGGAGCCAATATGGTCAAAGTGAGCGTGTGTATGGATTAGTTTTATTAGCTCAAGACCTCTTTCTTCGAGATAGTTTATAATTGTTCTTTCGTCGTTCCCGGCATCGATAGCAATTGCTTTTTTCGATTCTTTTGAATAGATCATTGAGCAGTTCACATCAAGTGCACCAACCTGCAATGTTTCGACAACAATATTGTTTTTTTCCATTTTTAGTATTCCTTTGTTTTCTCTACAGCAGCAGAAATGATTTCTCTGGCCATATTCTTGCCCGAAATGCTTTCAATAAATTCAAAGCCCGGAACTAAGTTAAACTCGAATAAATGGGCACCTTGCTCATTGTATAGAATATCAATTCCAGCGTAGAGTGCCTTAGATTTTTCAAATGATTTAAGTCCTAATTCGATTACCTCTTGAGGAACTTCAGATTCTTTCAGAAATTTGCCTGTACCTCTCGTCGAATTTTTTCTAAATTCATCCCCTAAAGATTCTTTTAAGACGCTTCCAACAATTTTTCCATCGACAACGAGAAGACGGTATTCATCACCCTTAACAAATGGCTGGAGGATAAAGCGCTGATCTTGAATGGCCCAGAATGTTTCTAGCACAGATTTAAGTGAGTCTTCACCGTTTAGAAGATTCACTCCTATTCCCTTATTCCCTCTGATTGTTTTTAGAACATACTTATTGTCGATGCTGTTCTTTTTAATAAATTCAATTCCATCCTCAATGTTTACTTCAGATGGTTTTCCTCTGAATGAATACGTTGGAATTGAATTTAATTGATGGGCCAGAAAAAATTGATGCTGAAGTGGTTTATCCCTTAAGTTCATGATCGTCCAAATTGGATTAAAAACTTTTGCTCCTCTTTGTTCTTGAGAGATGGCCACATTGATATCAAATTCATCAAAGCGGATTCCCGTAGTTCGGTGAAGTGTAAAAGAATCGCTTAGATCGTTTTGCTGAGATTGTGCATCAAAAAAGAGAGAAGTACGGTAGGGGTGGCACCAACTTGTTTCGATCTTTTGCAGTGTGGCCTCCTCAATAAGTCTCTTTGAGCTATAGAGTTGGTCATTTTCTGCGGTTAAAATAAACTTCATAAAAACCTCTAAATTTAGAGTCTTAGCTTACCAATCTCCTATTCATTTGCAAACGGCAAAGGCCGACAAAGTTTATACCCCATTAAGTTAAATCTTTTTGCCTTTTTGCCGATAAGAATTAGAGATGAGTCCGTATTCTGAGGTGAATTATGCTCAAAAGTTTTTCGGAATTTAAGTTTTATCAGTCGTTTAGGATTCCTGTTGAAGCACAGGATGATTTGCGTTTTATGGTCGAAATGGATGATGAGTTCGGTCGAACTCGCTATATCGAAGATGCAAAATTGATTGATATCAGTATTACTGGTTTTGGATTCTCAACATCGGAAAGAATATCTGTTGATACAGAGCTCACAATATCACTGCAGTTTAAGAAATTGCACCTCGACCTAACTGGGAGAGTTGTGCGAGCATTTGGTGAGAGTTTTGATAGTGACCAGATGATTTATGGTGTTGAGATCGATGAAGAACCAAAGATTTTTAACTTTTTAGAAAAGTATATTATCAGCTTTACTTCGGATCGATTGAAGGATTGTCTGATCGACTCAGCACTTAAGGAGCGATATACAAAAGCATCTGATGGGTTTGAAATTTTCTCACTACTTTTATCCTTATTTAAAGACATCAATAACTTTGGTGATAAAGAGGGATTCATCGATAGTATGATGGAAGAGGTAGTTAGGCTTCTCAACGCTCAGAGGGCTACAATTTTTCTTATTAATCCTGATACCAATGAGCTAGAGGCCATCTCTGCTGTAGGTGTAGAGAAAGAAAACCTCAAATTTGATTACAGGAAGGGGATTGCGGGATCTGTATTTACAACAGGTGTTGCGCTCAATATCGATGTCACCCAAGATAAGTCACGATTCAATGACGAATTTGATCGCAAATTTGGGTACCAGACAAAATCAATTATCTGTTACCCAATACACAATAGGCACGACAAAATTATTGGTGTTATTGAAGTATTAAATAAAAGAAATCAAGACCGTTTTACTATTGAAGATGAGAAAAGTATGAAGGTACTTACTCTTGTTTTCTCTTCTGTATTTCATACATTTAATCCAATTTCAGACAAGTCTACTATCAGACGTTTTTCAAAACCATTTGATAGAAAGCTGGCCCTTATCGGAAAAACACCACACATTCGATCATTGAGAAAAAGTTTTGTGAAGCTTAAAGATATTGACTCATCTGTTCTTGTTTGCGGAGAAGCAGGTGTAGGGAAATCGCTCTACGCTGAGATTCTTCACTCAGAAGGACAAAGAGGTCTGAACCCTTTTATTCAAGTTGATTGCTCAATTAAAAATGAAGAGCAGCTTGATAAAGACATCTTTATCCCTGGTCCAGAAAATAAACTTATGTTGTGCCAAGGTGGAACTGTCTTGTTTAAGAAAATTGATAAGCTTGAATATGGGAAGCAATTAAAGCTTAAAGAGATTCTCCAAATGGGTGGGCATATTGGAAGTGACATCACTTTAGATGCTAGAATCATGGCCACTTCTGATGGAGATCTTGGGGCGATGGTTGATAACGGAACATTTGATAGAGAACTTTATGACTTTGTTTCTGAAACCGTGGTTAATATCGAGCCATTGCGTAGGCATAAAGAAGATATTCCAGAACTAATTAGTTACTTCTTTAAGACTGAGTGTAATAAGAAAGGTCTTCTATTCAAGAGCTTTACTGATGAAATCATGGAGAAGCTTGTAGCTTACGACTGGCCTGCAAACATTCTCGAGCTGAGAAAATGTGTGGAGCGAGCTGTGCTCTTTCATCCTAAGGAACATATCATCAGTGATGTTGAGATTGATGATTCTACAACTCCACTAATTGATACTGGAATTGGGAAAAGAATGTTTGGTGATATTCCACATGTGAGTGATCCAAATATCTCTCTAAAAGATCGCTTGGCACTTGTTGAGAGAGAGATGATCCTTGCAGAAATTAAACGCTGTAATGGTAATAAATCTAAAGCCGCCAAGGAAATGGGAATTAGCCGCGAGGCACTTCGTAAGAAAATGCTTATCAGTGACGAAGTCCTAGAGAGAGTTACTGGAATGGCACCTGAAGCGAAGAAAGCTGCTTAATCCTGAATTATCCACAAAAGACTGAATACGATAATTAAAGAGAGGACAATGTCCTCTCTTTTTCTAAGTACTTAGGTCTGTTTTCATTGAATGATTGTGTTGTGGGGCTTAAGGGATTAGAATTTTAGTATCTAACTTTATTCAAGGGTTGTTATGAAGCTATTAATTCTTTTATTTTTTGTTCCATGTATGGCGTTTGCATCTATTTTTCCTAGTAATGGAAAAGTGTTCACTTACTCAATGGTTCACTCTTCTGTAGAGCCAGGAGCAGAGGACACTTATATCGGAACTTTTACAATGGAGGTGCTTGAGAGAGTTGTTGATGGGACAACTATCACCACATCGTTCCGTTCGAGTAGTACTACTTTCCCACAATTTCAATTTTTCAGCATAACTGAAGAAGCAGATGAAATAACAATTAATGGCATAACTTATATTGGGCCAGGTTCTGATGAAGTCTCTGGTGAGAAATTTGTATTAGCTTCGCTACCACTTGAGATCGGAACAAGACAGGATTATCCATTGATGCTCGCTGATGTTAAGGAGAGTGGAGTTTTTAAATTTAATGATCAAAATCTTGAAGCTTATAGAATTAGCTTAATTGGGACCTTAGGCCATTACTACACAATGGCAGGTAACTACTGGATTGCTCCTGAGCATGGAATTGTGAAGGCACGCTACACCACTCAGGATGCTCACAATGTTGAGCTTGATCTTCTTTCAATTGAATAAGTTTTATAAACTGCCCCACCTTACTGGTGTTGTGCAATATTTTAAGAGCAAGGTTTCACGCCTTGCTCTTTTTTTATTTTTATTCACAAGTAAAATTCTTACAGCAATTCTGAATTGTAATACTCCATAAAGATATTGAGGTGATGGAGAAGCATTTTGGGTATCTTTGTCGTGCACCAGCTCTTTCGTATCAGTCTATTTACATTTGCCCTAAACATGGCACAAGTGTGATTGATGGCAAAAAGTGGATCGTATCCAATCTTTTTAAGCTCTCCTTGTCCATAAACACTTCCTCGAGCTCCTTTGAATGACTCATGAACGGCTTCTGGAAAGTATCTCTTTATGTTTTTAGGATAGAGCTGATGCTCATCAGTAGTGATGGTTGCATGCTGATCAATCGCAACCTGGATCTTTGAAAGAAGGCTTCGAATTCCTTGCTCTCGCTCATCTTTTCTTGGTCCATATTTGCGGATAGATATTTTCGCCAGATGCCCAAACGCCGGCATACTGGATACTTCGACTCCTAAGATGGTTCTCTTCATCTCATCAACTGCGATTGTCACTGATAACGGCTTACACTTTGTGTGCTCCAATGTGATCAAATCATCGAATTGAATTGCAGTGATCTTGGGACAGGTTTCTAGCATTCTCTGATGCTTTATCATTGCCACACGAGAGAGAAACTCGACCTTTCTTGCGACAGTAGAATACCTAATTTTGAGGAGTTTTGCTGCTCTTCTCATCGAGATCCCGGATGCCAATAGCGCTCTGAGAGGATGGTTAACCTTTCTCTTATTCTGTTTGTACGCCAATTGAAAAGTGGCATTTGAAAACCTCTTTCCACAATTCTTACATCTGTAGCGTTGAATTCTTCTGGAATCAGATGGTCTAAAAAAACTACCATCTTTCACAATTTGGACCGATTGTTTGCAGTTTGGGCAATGTTTATGGCGGATGTTGGCACTCATGCCAATGAAGCAAGCAATTAGTGTGCCACTAGATCTATTTTATCACCATGAAACTGGAGCAGTTTATAAGTTTTATGGGAGGTGCTTAAAAGCACCTCTTTTTTTAATCTGCTTGAAATTTCAGTAAGACTTTTCTTGTATGAGGAAGGTCTCTAAATTCTGCTAAATAGATTCCTTGCCATGTTCCTAATACAAGTTTACCTGAGTCGACGATCAATGAGATTGATTGGTTGAGTAGAACTGACTTCATGTGAGAAGGGGAATCATCTGGCCCCTCATCGTCATGCTTAATAAAGTTTAAGTTTCTTGGTGCGGTATGTTTTAAGAAGTTTTCAACGTCTACAGCCGCATTTGGATCGAATGCCTCTGAAATGGTGAGAGCACAGCTTGTGTGAGTAACAAAGAGATGCAGTACACCAGACTCAGCATTTTGGTCTTTTAGAATTTGCTCTAAATTGGATATAATACTTTTTGTGATGTTGTAAAAACGTTCCCCATTTGTTCCCACTACAAGTTCTGCGTACTTCATTATAGTCTCCGGTTTGTCACCTTTTAAATTTGCCATTAATTTCAATATTTTGTACTCTAATATGCAAAGCGTAAAGTCTTATATAAGGCAGGACATATAATGGATATATTCACCCAGCTCAGCATCAAAGATGCAATAGACATCGCGGTTGTCGCGATTCTAATTTACCAGATCCTTCTGATTGTTAAGGGGACTAGGGCCGTCCAAATGCTATTGGGCGTTGCAGCATTGGGGGTGATGTATTGGTTTAGTTTCTCTTACCAACTTCATACTTTACATTGGATTCTGGGACACTTCTTCAGTTCGTTCTTTGTTATTTTCATTATTCTCTTTCAAGATCAGATTCGATCGGCCCTTGCCAGTTTTGGCAGTGGTCGAAAAGTGTGGGGGGGAGGATCCAAAGTTGACTCTGGAACCTCTGTTGACGAGATTGTTGAGGCCTTCGTTGCTATGGGTAAAAAGAGAATTGGTGGGATTATTGTAATCGAGCGAATTAACGGCCTAAAAAATTATGTCGCAACAGGAACTCCACTTCTAAGCCAGATCCACTGCGATTTGATTTATGCTATTTTTCAATCCTCATCTCCGCTTCACGATGGGGCCATTATTATCAATAGAGACAAGATGCTTGCAGCAGGTTGTTTTCTTCCTCTTTCTAAAAATGTTGATGTTGAAAGACACCTTGGAACCAGACATCGGGCCGCTTTGGGGGTAACCGAGTCTACTGATGCTGTGGCCGTAATTGTTAGTGAAGAGACTGGTAAAATCTCCATTGCTGAGAGAGGGCGCTTTCATAGTGTTGATGGAAAAATAGAGCTGGCCCGATCATTAAAGCGTTTGTTAAACGGAAAGCAGTTGGTTTCAACTGAAAGAGAGGCGCAGCAATGAGTAAATCAATCAACAAATACTTATTGAGGACCCTTTCAATATTAATGGCAGCTTCACTTTGGTTTTATGTGCTCAACGCGGAGCCAATGGAGACCACAAGAAAAGTTCCGATCAATTTTATCATTCCAACAGGGAAGGCCATCGCCAATATTGTTCCAAAAGAAGTAACTCTTAAGATCTCAGGAGCACGCTCATTTTTGAGCAGTGCCTTTATGGGGGATTCTGTGGTGATTAACCTCAATACTCTCTACAAAGGACGTAAGTTATTTCCAGTTTCTTTGACAAGAGACATGCTTCCGAACTCTTTTGGAATCAAGGTCATTTCATTCAGTCCTAAAGTCTTAGATATTGAACTAGATCGTTTGATTAAGAAAGAAGTTCCAATTAAGGCCCAATTTATTGGGGATCTTCCTTCGGAGTACAAGTTTATTAAGCAAGATGTTTCTCCTGAAAAGGTAATGATTGAGGGGCCTTTATCAATTATGAGAAAGACTGCTCTGTTAAAGTCTGAAATGATCGATCTTACTCGTCTCACTGGTAGCGGACACTACAAGATTGATCTCGATAACGTTGATCCTCGAATCAAAATCAATTTTAGCGATAGCTATCAGTTTTCTTATGAGATTCGTGCTCGTAAGAGTAATTTTACTATTAAAAATGTCCCCATTCGATTTGTCTCATCGAATCGCCATTTGAGCTCAAAGACTAATAAAGTTTCTGTTTCCGTTTTGGCATCAGAAGGTGTAAAAGAGGGACTTAGAAAACGTGATATTCAGGTCTTAGCAGATATTCCAGAGGCCCGTAGTGGCTGGATTAGAGTAAAACTCAAGGCGATCCTTCCAAAGGATGTGCACCTGCTTAAGATTGAACCAGAACAAATTACAGTTAGAGTTAAATAATATTTTAGGAGAACTATGAGCGGAAGAAGCTTATTTGGTACTGATGGAATTCGTGGGATGGCCAATATTCATCCTATGACTTGTGAAATTGCAATGAAGCTTGGAAGAGCTGTTACTTATTACTTTCAAAAACATTCTAAGAGAGGAAAGAGACCTCTAATCCTACTTGGTAAAGATACTCGTAGAAGTTGTTATATGCTCGAGCAAGCATTTTCTGCTGGTGTTTGTTCGCAAGGGGGAGAGGTTATTTTAACTGGCCCACTACCAACTCCTGGAGTTGCACATGTTGCAAACTCCATGAGAGCAGATGCAGGTGTTGTTATTTCTGCTTCCCACAATAACTATGCTGATAATGGGATTAAGATCTTTGACGGTCATGGACATAAGCTTCCTGATGAAGTTGAGCTTGAGCTTGAAAATATGGTTTTAAATCCAGGGTTGATTCCTATTCAAACTGGTCCAGATCTTGGAAAGGCCAGACGTCTTGATGAGGTTACTGGTCGTTATATTGAGCACGTTAAATCTACGTTCTATTCAAAATATGATCTTGAAGGGCTAAGAGTTGTTCTCGATTGCGCTAATGGAGCGGGCTATAAGGTTTCACCTGTTGTTTTTTCAGAGCTTGGCGCAGAAGTTTTTTCACTAGCGGTTAATCCCGATGGGACAAATATCAATGACTATTGTGGTTCAATGTATCCACAGTCTTGCCAAGATGAAATTAATAAATATCGAGCTGACATCGGTATTTGTCTTGACGGTGACGCTGATCGTGTTGTTGTTATTGATTCTAATGGAACTGTTGTTGATGGAGATAAGCTTATTGGTTTATTTGCACGCCACTTACTTGATACTGGCAAAATTAAAAAAGGTGATACTATCGTTGGAACAGTTATGTCTAACTTAGGTCTCGAGCGCTATGTGGAGTCACTTGGACTAAAATTTCACCGCACTAAAGTTGGAGACCGTTACATTATCGAATATATGCGTGGAAATGGTGCCAAGTTAGGTGGAGAGCCTTCTGGGCATATTATTTTTAGAGATTATTCAACTACGGGCGATGGAACTCTAGGGGCGCTCAAGGCCATTGAATGTATGAAGCATTACAATCGTCCTCTCTATGAACTTGTTGAGGAAGTAAAAATGTATCCACAAGTACTCCGTAATGTGAAAGTTGGTTCAAAACCACCTCTTCAAAATGTGACGGGGATTCAAAAAGCAATGGTTGAGGCCAGAGAAGTTCTTGGGGATAAAGGACGAGTTCTCCTTCGTTATTCGGGGACTGAATCTCTTCTTAGAATTATGGTTGAAGGTGAGGATAGTGCACTTGTAAATCAAACCTGCGATCTTTTAGAAACTGCTGCTATTAAAGAACTTGTTAATTAGGAGAAAATGATGAAACCAAGATTAGGTATAAATATTGATCACGTTGCTACTTTAAGACAGGCGCGTGGAGAGGGGTATCCTAGTGTTGTCGAGGCCGCAGATGTTTCTCTTCGCTCAGGTGCAGATCAAATCACAATTCATTTGAGAGAAGATCGTAGACATATTCAAGATATGGATGTGGATGCTGTTCGACTTGTTACTATGAAATATGGAAAGCCTTTAAACCTTGAGATGGGTTGTAATGAAGAGATTACAGATATCGCTTGTGCAACGGCCCCTGAATGGGTTTGTTTGGTGCCAGAGAATAGACAAGAGAGAACTACAGAAGGTGGACTCGATCTAATTTCTGAGACAAACTTTGAAAGAGTCAAAGAAGTATGTGCTCGTCTTAAAGAAAAGGGAATTAAGATCTCTCTATTCCTTGAGTCTGACCTTGAAACACTTAGAAAAGCAGCATTGTTGGCCCCAGAGGCAGTGGAAATTCATACTGGTGAGTATGCGAGAAAGTTTGCTGAGGGTGAAGATGTTTCAAGTTTCTTGGAGGATTTTAAGGCAGCAAATGAATTTCTAAGAAGTAATAGTATTGCTTGTCACGCTGGACATGGACTTTCTATTGAAAGTGTTGTTCCACTTGTTGAGAACAATCTTTTTGAAGAGTACAACATTGGACATTGGATCATTTGTCGTGCTGTTTTTGACGGTCTTGGAAATGTTATCAAACGCTTTAAGGATCTTTTTGATCAGGAGTAATGATCATGAGAGTCGTAACTGTTGATGAAATGAGAGAGATCGAAGATCTCGCCTTTAATGACTACGGCCTTTCCGAGTCTACTATCATTGAAAATGTGGGGATTCGGTCATTTGATTATTTAAGAGATAATTTCTCACCTTCTGAAGTTATCTTTTTAGTAGGTAAGGGAAATAACGGTGCTGATGCTGTTGCAATGGCACGGCATACTTTTAATTCAGGAATAAAAACAAGAATATTTCTTCTTTTTGAAGAAGAACGTTGTTCTGTCGAGTTACAAAAACAAATTGAATTAGCAAGAAACTTTGGAGTCCCAATAGTTGTAGATTGTGACTCAACAGTAATCTCATCTAGTTTTTGCACTCTTAAAGACACTGCTGTTATTGTTGATGGCATCCTCGGAACAGGGTTTATGCCGCCTCTTGAGGATTGGATGAAAGCGATCTTTGAGGTTGTTAACTCCTATTCTCATAAAACTATCTCTTTGGACATTCCATCAGGTGTTTCTGGAGATTCTGGAATTGTCGATGATGTTGCCATTAAGGCAGATGTTACCTTAGCGATTCAACTTCCAAAACGTGGACATATTGTTTTTGATGGAAAGAAATATACTGGGAAACTCGAAATTTTGAATGTTGGCTTTCCTCGCGTGACTCTTTCTCCTGGCTCATATGATGCTGAACTACTGATGAAAGGTGCTTTGAAATTTAATGATATTCCGGAAGAAGTTCATAAGAATGATCTCGGGCACGTTCTTATTGCTGGCGGTTCCAGCGGATATACTGGAGCTCTTGTTATGTCGTCTTATGCCGCCCTTAAAACGGGAGTCGGACTTGTTTCTGCGCAAACCTGGGGTGAGTGTTACGAGGAAACTGTTTCTCGCATGAGACCTGAGATTATGTGCAACAAGATTTCTTCTTTTGGAGATATTGCAAGATACAATTCTGTTTTAATTGGACCAGGGCTTGGTATTTCGCAAGATGCATCTAGACTTGTAAAATACCTGCTTGAGATCTGCCCAAATAATTTAGTATTAGATGCTGATGCTTTAACGATTCTTTCACGAGACAATAACCTAGAAGGTCTTGCAAAAAGAAAAGGGGGGAGCGTCGTTTTAACTCCTCATATTGGTGAGTTCGCACGCCTTTTAAATATTGATTCTGAAATTATCATGGAAGCTACTATTGATTACGCAAGAGATTTTGCTAAAACTCATAAAGTATTTTTAGTTTTGAAGGATTCTACTTCAATTATCGCTTGTCCGAATGGAAAGGTTTATGTATCTCACTTTCCTAATCGTGGAATGGCCACGGCTGGAAGTGGTGATGTATTAGCGGGTACCATTGCTGCGTTTTTGGCGAAGAGTGATCGCTTTAATTTAAAGACAACAGATGCTTTAATCCAAGGTGTGCTTCTCCATTCATTTGCGGGACAAAAAGCTGCAGAGACTCTTTCAAAATCTTTTATGAGTGCAATGGATATTGTTGATAACTACTCACCACTTTTTCTTGAAATAGAGTAGGTGTTCTGTGATTAAAGTCTGGAAAAAAGTTTTAGAAGAAAATATCCCTCATGTTGTTGAGGAGCTTAAAAGAGAGATACACAATCCTGCTGTGGTTATTCTATCTGGACCTGTTGGTGCAGGAAAAACAACACTTGCAAAACTTTTTTCTGAAGATAATTCCGCATTAAGCCCAACATATTCCATTATCAATGAGTTTGATGATCATGCTCACGCAGACCTTTATAGGATTGAGGATCCATCTGAACTCATACATCTAGAATTGCCACTTTATCTAGAAGATAAAGATTATTTCTTGGTAGAATGGGGAAGTGAGTATGTCAACGAGCTGAAACGCCTTATTGATAGTGACTTTCAATTTTACGAACTTACAATCTCAATTGTAGAGCTAGAATCTGGAACTTCTGCCAGAAATTACACCTTAAAAAAAATAGACTAAAATAGTAGGAAAATGATTCCGATCGTTTTACTCCACTATAATCTTCTAACCTTATTTTTTCATTAAGATTCCAAAAATCTAGGAAATTAGTCTTGGTCTAACTGCTTGATAATAAAGGTTTTTTACTGATTTCAGTCAAGTTTTTTTTTTTATACTTATCAATGTTTGGAATAGATAGATTTTTTAAGCAGAACTTGTTGTTGACGCTTAAACGTGTGATGGGCCATAATTTTCTAGTAGGAATTGTTGACTCGAATTGACGGGATTAACAGATCTACTAGAACGGATAACACGGGGAACTTAAGGATTGGGGACCCACAGACTACACACACCAAAGAAACCAATTATGAATTATTTTATTTACTGGCTTGTTGGGATTTATGGAGGAAGACAATGAGACTTACATCAAAAGGTCGTTACGCAGTAAGAGCAATGTTAGATTTAACTGCAAATAGCAAGGGGAACCCTGTTCGTTTGCAAGAGATTTCTACTAGACAAAACATTTCTCTTCACTATCTAGAGCAATTATTTAGAAAGCTTAGAAAAGGGCAGGTTGTTAAATCTGTACGTGGACCAGGTGGTGGATATGTTCTCTCTCGCCCGATGGATGAAATCACAGTTTGTGATGTACTAGACAGTGTTGGTGAAAACATCAATCCTGCTAAAGATATCATCGGAACAGAAGCAGAAACAATCAACACTACTGAGTACCATCTTTCTAGAGGTTATTTTGAAAACCTTGCAATGATTATGAAAGAATACCTACAGACTACTTCACTTGGTGACTTAATGAGAAAGTCAGCTGAAGTTCAAGTTCCTGAAGTTGAAAAGACAGAAGAGTCTCGCCCAGCACTGGAAACTACTTCTTTTGAAAGCCCATTTGAGTCAGTAATCAGGAGCTCAATTGGAGAAATCAACCAGTAGATTTTATTTCGATTATAATGCAACATCCCCTTTAGCAGATTCCGTAAGGAAATTCCTGTCTGAAGGGGATTTTCTGTATGCAAACCCTTCTTCAGTACACACTTCAGGGAAGAAAGCTTACGGTGCATATAAACTCGCTTCAAGTGAACTCATGAGTTCATTTGGCCTTTCTGACTCTCATCGAATCATGTTTCATTCTGGTGCAACAGAAGGGGTTAATACACTTATAAAGGGATTTGCTGATTATGCGCGAAGAGATGGAAAGGTGGTTCACTTTTTCTATTCTCCAACAGATCACCCTTGTGTATTTAATTTAAAAGAAAGCTTACAACTTTTTGGTCATAAGGTTTATCCAATTGATGTGGATGAAAATGGAGACTTTGATGAAAAAGTTTTGATAGAGAGAATTAAATCTCTCGGAGATGTTCCAGTTCTTTTAAACTACACTGTCGTAAATAATGAAACCGGCGTTGTCTGGAATTTGGATCGAGCTGTTCGGATTAAGCAGCAGACGGGCTGCTACGTAAATGTGGACTGTGCTCAGTCTCCAGGGAAGATTCGTAATTGGGATATTCTAAGCCCTCACTTAGATTGCTACACTCTTTCGGGACATAAATTTGGTGCATTAAAAGGTGTTGGCCTTAGTTTTATTAGAAATGATTTTGAGTTTACACCACTTATCGTCGGTGGTGGGCAGCAAGACGGAATGCGCTCTGGAACAGTAAATGTTTTAGGAGTCATGTCCATGCACCTTGCAATTAGAGAACTTAAAGAGAAGTTTGCTCCTGATGATATGGAGCAAGGTCTTAAATACATTCACGACGCTTTAAAAGAGCTGTTAGGTGACAATGGGCGAATTGTCGCTGAGGGGATGGTTAAAAATCTCAATACAATTTCCTTGATCGTGAAGGAAAGGAAATCGGATGTTATGCTTGCTGCATTTGATATCGCAGGTATCGAGATTTCTGCTGGTTCTGCCTGCTCGGCAGGAGTGCTTGCGCCAAGTCGTGTTCTTATGTCTATGGGGATGGATGAGTCTGAAGCAAAATCGTTTTTAAGGTTTTCATTTGGCTTTGATCTCAATTTAGACCTTGCAAAGGAATACGTAGAGAAAATCTCACCTGTTCTAGAGAGATTCCTCAAATAGATGCTTAAAGCTTACTTAGATCAAAAATAGATTTGTTTTTACGTGGTGCGTTTTGTACCATTTTACTAGGACATTAATTTTAGGAGCACATATGACAGAAAAAAGAGCACATGAGAGGAGACCTTGTAGCTTTAGCATGAGAATTTATTCTTCGCTTAAAAGTGGAGCATATTCTGTAGATGTTACTGATATCAGTGAAGGTGGAGCATTTATTAAGTCTTCACACTTGCCAAAAAACGGTGAAGTCATTTCATTTGAATTACTCGATGATACTTTTAGACCAGTATATATGGGTAATGCTAAGGTTATGAGATTAAAAGATAAAGTCTCAAGACCGGAGACTGGTTTTGGAATTCAATTTGATCGCAATATTGGATCTACTGTTCTTCAAAACATTGTAAGCTAGTCCACTTTTTACATTCTAAATATGCTTAACCCACTGCGAGTCAGTGGGTTTACTTTTTTTAAGAAAACTACAATCAATTGGGAAATTCTCACACCGTAAAGTGATTGAAACGATTATTAGAAAAATCCACTTGCGGTGATTTTATGGATGATTTTTGGCTTGAGGTCATTGAGGACTATGTAGCGGAATGCTCTGAACTACTTGAGGATATGGAGTCACAGCTCCTTTCTTCCGAAAGTATGAATCAGGAGCTTGCGAATGAGATGTTTCGTCCGCTTCATTCTTTTAAGGGAAGTTCTGCGAGTATCGGCTTTAATACGATAACAGAGGTAGCGCATGCTGCAGAAAATCTGTTGTCTTATTTTCACAAGGGACAATTTGCTTCTGACGATCATAAGTATGTTCAGTTCTATTTAGACTTTTATGATTATATGAAAAGTGCCTTTGCTAAGGTTCATGTGGACAAAAATGATCACAATTGTTCAGAAGGAAGTTCTGAAATCGTAACTGCCGCCAATGCTCTTGTTACTGATATTCAGGCGCAACTTGGAACTATTGCGCATTCGGAGACCACAAAAGCGAGTGATGATGAAAAGCTTGAAATCTCACTCGATGACTCTTCCGAAATGGCAGCTCAAACCACATCAGAAGTTAGTGAGCCCCGTGTTATCGATCAAGAACTTGCTGACGCTTTTGTCGCCGAATCTGGAGATTGCTTTTCAGTTATTGAAAGTAAAATCCTTTTCTTGACTGGCTCTCCAAATGACCGGGAAGCAATAGATGAAGTCTTTAGACAGATTCATAGTTTTAAGGGGAATTGCGGCATTTTTGGTTTTTCCGACCTCGAAAAGTTGAGTCACAAAATTGAGAGTATCTTAGAGCACATTATAAATGGCGAACTAACCCCAGAGCGTTCTATCTTCGATGCTATTTTGTCATTAACCGATATTTTTGTTGCAGCGATTGATTCTATTGAGAAAGGTGGAAACCCATCTGTTGATGCTCTTGATCTTTATATCGAGCTACTTGATGCATTTGTTCCTGAAGATCAAAAGAAAGAAAATCAAAATTCTCCCGTGACTAATCTTGTTGGTCCCACAGTTGTGACTCCAAAAGAGAGCGATAGTAAAAAGGCCGCACCATCTACTGTTGCACCTAAACGTCAGGATATTCGTGTTGATTTGAAAAAGCTTGATCAGCTGAATAATTTGGTTGGCGAGCTTGTAACCGTTAAGACAATGGTATACGAAGATCTACGTTCAAGTAGTGAGTGGGAGCAATCTGAAAAAACTTTTCGCCTCCTAGATCGTGTGACAACAGATCTGCAAGATATTTCAATGGGAATTAGAATGGTTCCTGTTGTCGGCCTATTTAAAAAGATGGTGAGAACTGTTCATGATATTTCGATTAAATTAGATAAGAAGGTCAAGTTTGAATATTTCGGTGAGGAAACTGAAATTGATAAGACCATTATTGAGAAAATCAGTGATCCACTAGTACATATGATTAGAAATGCTGTTGATCACGGAATTGAGAGTGCAGCACAACGTAAAGATAGTGGGAAAGATCCTATTGGTAGTGTTACATTAGAGGCACGCAATGAAGGGGGAGAAATTTGGATCATTATTAAAGATGATGGCAAAGGAATCGATCGAGAAGCTATTCTTGCAAAGGCAAAATCACTTGGGATTGTTGAAGGGGATGGATCTGACCTTTCTGATCAAGAAGTTTTCTCAATGGTATTTTTACCAAGTTTTTCAACTGCACAAAAGGTTACTGATATCTCTGGTCGAGGTGTCGGGATGGATGTTGTTAAGAAAAATATTGAGGATATTAAAGGACGAATTGATATTTCTTCCACCAAAGGAAACGGCAGTACGTTTATTATTAAAATTCCGTTAACTTTAGCTATTATTCAAGGAATGATGTTTCAAGTTGGTGCAAATAACTTTGTTCTACCAATTGAAGTAATAAGCGAATCTGTTCGTGTTTCTGAAGAAGATCTCTCAACTCCATTGGGGGACTGTGAGATGGTCAAGGTGAGAGGCGAAGTCCTTCCCATCCTTAAGTTGCACCAACTATACTCTTTACAAGCAAACTCAATGAAGTCTACTGATGGTATTCTTGTTGTTGTTGAGTACAAAAATTCAAAAATTGCGCTGCTTGTAGATCATCTCGTTGGACAACGTGAAACTGTCGTAAAGCCTATTCCGAATATGTTTAAAAGTGTTAAGGGGATTTCTGGTTGCTCTATCCTTGGCGATGGGGGAATGAGTCTTATCTTAGATGTCGGAACTCTTGTTGAATTGTCTATGTCAAAAAAAAGCGTTGGTGAAAGGTATGCAATCCAGTAACAACTTTGGCACAGGTGTTTCTTTAACTGATGCTGAATTTAATAAATTGAGTAAGTTTGTATATAGCAATTTCGGAATCAACCTAACCGATGCAAAGAGAGGACTTGTTCAGGGAAGGCTACAGTCTGTGTTAAGACATCATCAAATGGCCACTTTTGATGAATACTACTCTGCCATATGTCGAGACAAAAGTGGCATTTTAGTTAGTGAACTCATTAATAAGCTTTCCACAAACTTTACTTACTTTTATCGAGAAAGTGATCATTTCGAGTTTTTAATGAAAGAGGCACTTCCTTTTGTCGAACAATATCAGAGTTCATCAAAAAATGATTTACGACTTTGGTGTGCCGGTTGTTCCTCTGGTGAGGAGCCTTATTCATTGATGATGGTATTGAGAGAATATTTTAGAGACCGCTACTCAAGCTGGAGCGCAGGCATCCTTGCAACTGATATATCTGAAAATGCTTTATCTACTGCAAGAAGGGGAATGTATACAGAAGAGCACATGAGGAAATTGCCTGATGGTTGGCTCAAACGTTACTTTCTACATCGTGGAGGTAATCAATATCAGATTAAGCCTGATGTCAGTGGTGAAGTTACTTTTCGAAGATTTAATCTTATGAACTCTACTTTTCCATTCAAACAAAAGTTCCACATCATTTTTTGTCGCAATGTGATGATTTATTTTGATAAACAGACAAAAGAAGAGTTGATCAAGAAGTACGCTGACCTGTTGGTCCCCGGAGGATATCTTTTTATCGGGCATTCCGAGACCATTAGTCGAGATATCGATGTTCTTAGCTATGTTCGCCCTGCAATATATAGGAAGGTTGCCTCATGACAATGAAGGATATCAAAGTACTCATTGTTGATGACTCTGCGCTTGTGCGAAAAATTTTGCACGATGGGCTCAGCGCAAAGCATGGGATAAAAGTTGTTGCTGTAGCAAGTGACCCATATCAAGCGCGAGATATGATTTCTCAATATCGTCCAGATGTTATTACTCTAGATGTAGAGATGCCACGAATGGATGGAGTTGAATTCCTAAAAAAACTTATGCCTCAGTATCCTGTTCCTGTCATTATGGTAAGTTCTCTTACAACCAGAGGTGCTCGGGTCACTTTAGATGCTCTGGAGTACGGCGCTGTTGATTTTGTAATTAAACCAACGTCAAGTGTTCAGGATGGAATTAGTTCTCTTATTAATGAAATAAGTGCAAAGATCTTTATAGCTGCAACGATTGATGTTTCTCACTGGAAGTCTAAAAGGGACCAGCTATTTGCAAGTTTCAAACGTATTCGGCCAACATCTCTTCGGACTACTGATAAGATGATTGCTATTGGCGCCTCGACTGGAGGAACTGATGCCGTCAGAGTAGTGCTTGAAGGTCTTCCCTATAACTCACCTGGTGTTGTCGTTGTTCAGCATATGCCTGCCGGTTTCACTTCTGCATTCGCAGAGAGACTTAATCGATGTACTAGGCTTGAGGTGAAAGAGGCCGAGGATGGGGATCGAGTGAATATTGGTCGCGTTCTGATTGCTCCTGGTGGAAAGCAACTTGAAGTCATTCGAAGTGGTGGTCATTATCGTGTGAGAATTTTGCCGGGCAAGCAAGTGAATGGACACGCTCCATCTGTTTCTGTGCTCTTTAACTCTGTGTCTAATGTTGTTCGTGAAAATGCGGTTGGTGTGATGCTCACAGGAATGGGGCGAGACGGTGCTGAGGAGATGTCTATGATGAAAAAGAGTGGAGCTTATACTATTGCACAGGATGAAAAATCTTGTGTGGTCTTTGGGATGCCAAGAGCGGCGATCGAATGTGGAGGGGCGAGTAAAGTATTACCTCTTAATAGAATTGCTGAACAAATTATTAATGTATTAAAGGAATAGACCATGGCAAAAATAGTAATTGGAATTGGAGAAATGGGAGTTACTAATTGTCGGGACGACGAGATTATAACCTATGCGCTGGGCTCATGTGTGGCTTTGGTTTTGCTCTGTCCTAAGAGTCGGGTAGGGGCGATGATTCACGTGGCCTTGCCTGAATCACATATCGATAAAAATAAGGCCGAAAAACTCCCTGGATACTTCGCAGATACTGGTGTTCCACATCTTATCGATATTATGAAGAAGAAAGGTGCTTTGGACGCAAGTTGTTTTGTTGCAAAACTCATTGGGGGAGCGAAGGTTACAAGCTCAGAAGATTATTTTGAAATAGGAAAGAGAAATGTAACCGCAATCAAAAAAATTCTGTGGCAAAGCAATATTGCAATAAAGGCCGAAGATGTAGGTGGAACAATCAGTAGAACGGTAAAATTAGATATGAATGATGGGAAGGCCTATATTACCTCCCATGCTATTGACGGAGCAAGGAGGCTGTAAATGAAGGTGCTAATTATTGATGACTCTGCAACAGCAAGACTGTTTGTAAAGAAGATGGCCACGATGATAATGGGTGAAACGCCTATTGAGTCGATTGAAGCAGATAGTGGAGAAAGTGCATTTCGAGTGCTTCGTGAAAACAAGGGATTTGATTTGATTATTTCTGACGTCAATATGCCTGAAATGAGCGGTTTTACGTTTATGCATAATATTCAGCTCGATTCTTCGCTATCCCATATTCCTATTATATTTATCACGAGCCTTTCAAATGCAGCGAATGTTGAAAATCTTGAAAAGCTGGGAGCAAAAGCTGTTCTTTCAAAGCCTGTAAAGCTGCAAGAATTGAAAGAAACTTTTGAACAATTAGATTTAATTCATTCTGTAAATGAGAATGATGACTGGGGGTAATATGATTAACTATAAAAAGATTATTGATGACGTTTTTATTGAAACTCTTGAGGATTACGGTTTTATTGAAGTGATCCCCACACAAGAGAAAGAAGTGGTCGTTGAGCCTATTCATTGTAGTATTAAAATAATGATGCCATACCTTGGTGATCTCGTTATCTCTGTCCCCAAAAAAATGGCAGAAGAAATAGCATCTGCTTCCTACGGAAGTATTGATAATAAAATTGTTGAAGATGTCGTTGCTGAATTTTTAAATATTTTCACTGGCAAAGCTATGGAGAAGTTGTACCCCGATCTACCATTCCGAATTGGTATTCCTCAGCTTGAAAAAAAGTGTATTGATTCTCCAGAGCATTATGTTGAGCATTTGTTTAAAGATCCTCATCAAAATTATATTTCCGTATTGAGTCGATTTGAAGAAGCAAAGTAGGAGACGATATGAAGTCTAGTTTTAATGTTCTTATTGTTGATGATGAAGCTGACATTAGAGATTTAATTCGCGATGGTATTCGTGATAACGCTCAGAATGTTTATGAAGCGGAAAATGGAAAAATGGCCCTTGAGGTTATTGCAACAAAGAAAATCGATATTGTATTTTCAGATGTAAAAATGCCTGAAATGGATGGAGTTGAGTTGCTTCGAGAGTTGAGAGAGATGGATAATGATGTTGTGTTCATTCTTGTTACAGGATTTTCTGATAAAGAAGTTGCAACTAGTGCACTTCAGTGGGGGGCATACGACATTATTGAAAAGCCATTTAAAATGAGTGAGCTCGAGGCCACATTTGAACGTGCCCGCATTAAGTGCTCTTTTGAGGCAGAAAATGAAAGATTGATCGATGAATTCATCGCAAGTAAGCTTGGTGATCGTTCTCCGGCAGAAATTGATCCCGCTGAACTTGAGAAATTAAGAGATATCTCAAAATCAATTCTTGAGTTCAAGCGAATCAAATATCGTCGTAACTCCTAATCGTCTATTGTATCGAGATCGATATCTTTAGAGATTGTTACGCCCTGAGCTGGTCTATCTTTTTCCTTTTTAATAAAGGGAAACTCAATCTTCGTTGTCTCTTTAAAATCTTCATCATAGGCAATAATAATTGATTTAGGAGTGATCTCTTGAATTGAGCTGTAGAAATAGTCCTGTGGCAGAGAACTCATAATTGAATCCTCTTCTTCCTCTAGATCTTCCATCGGGCGGGAAGTCGTATTTTTAATGACAATCGCACCTTTTATTTTCTCTTTTGGTATCTCATTTGTAAGAGTCCAAGAACCCACGTGAAAGAAGTCTAAGTAGAAAATCGACTGCTTGAATTTTAGCTTTCTCGGTACTAAAAGGGTTTCAATAAACCTTCTAGTAGACGGGTCTTTCGACTTTCTGGCCAACTTCTCGGCCAAATGGCTGTCTTGAATTCTAATAATGTATGCTCCCTTGTCTTTAGTAGACTTAAAAAGCATGTACTGAAAAGCAATACTAAATAGAGTAAAAAGCTTTTGCTGGGATAGGTGGATGTGCGGCGCATCGCACTCAACAAGAGTCTTTACTGACTCGTAAAGCGCATCTTTTGTCAGATCTTTTCTAATCATCCAGGTAACCTTTAATTTTCTTTAAGTTTGATAATCTAATAAGTGATAAATATTAGGATGTAAATAGGTAATTTACAGTTGACTCATTGCCATCTATTCACTACTATTCGATGATCTAACACTATGGATTTAATATAAATTCAGTAACATAAGTACAAAGTTAACTAATTTAGTTTAGGAGCACGTAAATGAAGCTAATGGCCAAGACGAGAAACATTGGTATTTCCGCTCACATCGACTCTGGAAAGACCACTCTTACAGAAAGGATTCTTTTCTATTGCGGTGAGATCCACAAAATCGAAGACGTTCGTGGTGGTGGTGACGGTGCCAAAATGGACCACATGGAACTTGAAAAAGAAAAAGGTATTACAATTACATCAGCAGCGACAACTGTTCACTGGCGTGGTATTAACGACGGTGGAACTGAATTCGCTGAAGGTGCTGGGAAGGGTAAAGATATTAGAATTAATATTATCGATACTCCGGGCCACGTTGACTTCACCGTTGAGGTTGAGAGATCTCTACGTGTTCTAGATGGTGCTATCCTTGTTCTTTGTTCTGTTGCTGGTGTTCAATCACAGTCAATTACTGTTGACCGTCAAATGAAACGTTATAAAGTACCTAGAATCGCTTTCATGAATAAAATGGACCGTATGGGGGCAAACCCATTTAACGGTGCTGCAGCTCTTAGAGAAAAATTGAACCACAATGCTGTTTTAATGCAGCTTCCAATCGGTGCAGAAGATGAATTCTCTGGTGTAATCGACCTTATTACAATGAAGGCCCTTTACTTCGACGGATCAAATGGTGAAATCGTAAGAATTGAAGAAATTCCTGCAGACATGCTAGAAAAAGCTCAAGAGCAAAGATCAGAAATGATTGATTCTGTAGCAGAATTCGACGATGAAATTATGGAAAAATACCTCGAAGAAGGTGAAGAAGGACTTTCTGAAGACGAAATCCACAGATGTATTTACAATGGTGTTAACTCTCTTGAGCTAACTCCTGTATACATGGGATCAGCTTTCAAAAACAAAGGTGTTCAACCTGTTCTTGATGCTGTTTCAAGATACCTTCCATCTCCATTAACTTGTGCTAAGCCAACTGCTGTTGACACAGACGGTAACAAAGTTGATCTTGAGCCAAATAATGAGAAGCCACTTGTTGCAATGGCGTTCAAAATTACTGATGAGCAATTTGGACAGCTTACTTATACAAGAATCTACCAAGGAACACTTAAAAAAGGTGAGTTCGTATACAACACAAGAACTAAGAAAAAAGTTCGTGTTGGACGTATTGTTCGTATGAACTCTAACGACCGTGAAAATATCGATTCAGCTGGTTCTGGTGATATCGTTGCTATGGTTGGTGTAGACTGTGCATCTGGTGATACTTTTGTTGGAAACGATGATCTACTTCATCTATCTCTTGAAGGAATGCACGTTCCAATTCCTGTAATCGAGCTTTCAGTTGCAGCGAAGGACAAAGACCACTTAACAAGAATGTCAAAAGGTCTACAACGTTTCCTTAAAGAAGACCCTACATTTCACGTTTTCACAGATGAAGAATCAGGTGAAACTCGTATTGCTGGTATGGGTGAACTTCACCTTGAAATCTATGTTGAGCGTCTAAAGCGTGAGTACAAAGCTGACGTTATCGTTGGTGCTCCACAGGTTAACTACCGTGAAACTATCCGTTCTGAAGCTCAATTTGATTACACTCACAAGAAACAAACTGGTGGTTCTGGTCAGTTTGGTCAAGTTGTTGGTGTACTTAAGCCTCTTACAGAAGCAAGTAAAGATAATGAAGATCAAATCTTTAAATTCCACAATGAAATTAAAGGTGGATCTATTCCTGGTGAATATATCGGAGCTTGTGAAAAAGGTTTCCAAGACGTTATGGATAAAGGACCTCTTGCAGCTTTCCCAATGATTGACTGTGAAGTATTCTTACAAGACGGAAAGTACCACGATGTTGACTCTTCTGACCTTGCTTTCCGTATCGCTTCAAGACAAGCGATGAGACAAGCAATTAAGAAAGCAAGTCCAGTACTACTTGAGCCACTTATGAAAGTTGAAGTTGAAACTCCAGATGAGTTCCAAGGAACTGTAATCGGCGACCTTTCTTCAAGACGTGGTATCATCCAAGGTTCTGAAACAAATGCTTCAGGTGATGCGATCATCAACGCTTTCGTTCCTCTATCAGAGATGTTCGGATACTCAACTGACCTACGTTCTGCAACTCAAGGTAAAGCTGGGTACACAATGGAATTCGCGAAATACGCAGAATGTCCAAACAACATTGCTGAAAAAGTAATGAAAGAAAGAGCTGAAAAGCTTGCTAAAGACGACTAATTTTTAATTTTGAAATAAGTCATATAGGAAGGCCTCCCAATGGGAGGCTTTTTTTTATTATTTCTTATAACCGCTTAAGCGATATTTTTTCTTTAAAGAGTTAATTTTCAACTTCTCATCAGATAAAAAACTGTTGAATTGCCTAATGATTTCTGGGTGATTCACTGTTGCAAGTTGAAAAGCTCCTTTTGCGTAGGGCAGTGATTTATCGAAATAGAGTTTGTCACTATTTTTCAGATTTCTCATTCTATGGTGGGCAACATCAATATTGAGATATGCTCCATCTGCAAATCCTAGTTTCGTTTGTCTTAGGAGATTTGTGATTCTTGGTATTTCTGATATTTTTATCTTTTGCTCTTCCACTAGGTTGAGGTAGGCAACAGGAGTAAAACCTGATGGAATTCCTAAAATCCTCAAACTATCTACCCCTTTTCCTAATTTTTCCTTGGGAACCATAACACCATCTATGTAGATTGTTACTGGACCGCTGTAGATCATAGCGTTTTTGAGATCTTGATTCTTATACCAGTGAGGGTTTTCTGGGTAATAAAAGTCAATATTGTCATTCTGAAGTTCTTTTAAGTTTCTTCGAACTGGTTTTGGTACATATTTAAATGCATGACCATGCTTTTTTGCGAAGAGGTCTAAAACTTCTCTGGCATAACCTACATATTTTCCATCTTTGATTGTGTAGTGAGGAAAATAGTCTAGCTCTTCAACTCCAATAACAAAGTGTTTACCCAATGCAGAGGAAAGTGAAATCAGTAACACGAAAAGAAGTAAATATTTGCAATTTTTCACAGCTAGTATATTGCTTTAAGAGAATCGGAAAGGGAAGTGATTTTTGTTTAAGCTTTTATTTATCTCATTAATATCATAGCGTTTTTTATATTAAAAAGTGCAACCGGAATTGGCAGTTTTTCCCAAGTGAGGCCAAGAACTTCTTTTAGTTCACCATTGATTTTCTGCTCTAAGCTTAGAAATTTGTCTTCTCTGCGCTTTAATAAATCGAAGTCTGGAGCGCATCCATTTTCGCCATTCGCATTTGGCCTTCCTGCATTGAAACCCAAGCAGCCATATGGTTTACTGTTTCTTGAGATTGAACATCCCTTTGCTCCCGGAGAGTAGAATGGGCAGGTATATGTTCTTCTAAAGCTCGTACCTCTACCTGTATCAATATCGTAATCAAGTCTGTAATGAACAATATTCTCTTGAATTAATGCCCAAAAATTATCATTGAGGCGGTCTGTGTCTTCTAAATGAACCAACAAATCTAGGGTTTCGAGGGGAGTTGTCTTCATTGAGTTTGCTATGAAGCTGCAACAGATCCCCTCGCATGAGCTACAATCGATGCCATTTGATTCCAGCTGTGACATCTCATCAATAAGAGCTTTTCTTCTTTCATTTGCTGAAAGTGAAGATAAAGAGTTATAAATTTCTGAGAAGCTTGTCATGCTTCTCTAAATACCCTAAGTTCGATCGATGGCAAAACAAAAATTTAAAGATACTTTTCTTTTATTTGTTTTTCAGCTTCAATCCAGTTTGAAAATTCCATTCCAGGGGTAAAATTCTGAGTTTCAGAAATATAGTACGCACATTCTGAAATTAAGGCATGGAGCTCATTTTGATTCAGCTTTTTACTCACCGTTTTAACTTTTGTTGCTGCTTTTAAAGTTGCTGATTTCTTAATCGTTGCCTTTGCCGCCGCTTTTACTGTGGTTGCTTTCTTGGCCGGTGCCTTTTTCGCAGGAGCTTTTTTCGCTGTTACTTTTTTTGCTGCTTTTTTTGGTGCCGCTGCTGTTTTCGTTGTTTTCTTGGTTGTTTTCTTTGTTGTTGTCATATCTAACTCCAGATTTTTTGAATATGCTAACTCTTATCTTTAACAATATCTAGTTTGATTTTGTTTATTAACTAAATTTTAATATTGTTGACCCCCCAATTATTATCTATCATACTGATTTTATGGAATTAGATCGCTATTTGTTTTTTATTACGACTGCTATCGGGCTACTTGTTATGCCCGGAAACATGACAATCTTGGCCCTCAATCACGGGATGCGCTACGGAGTGAAGAAGTCTGTTGGTACAGCTTTGGGCAGTATGGCCGCTGGGCTTGTCACTATGATTATCTCGATGGCCGGTCTGGCCGCAATAGTTCAGACCAATAAGACTGTTTATCTCGGTATTAAATGGCTTGGGGCAGCTTATCTTGTGTACTTGGGAATCGATTGTATCAGAGCAAGTAACAAGGGAATTTCTGGCATTCATGAAGGGCAAGGTCCAGGTAACGATCGATCTGTATTTAAGCTTTTCTGGCAGTCTTTTCTTATTGGCATGGGAAATCCTAAAGGAATTATTTTTTTCGCAGCATTTTTTCCCCAGTTTATCAATGTAGAGAGTCCTAAGCTTCCACAATTTCTAATCCTCGCAGGTACATTTATGTGCTTGGACTTCATCAATATGATATCTTACGCAGGGCTTGCTCATGTGATCATTCGCTTCCTCAAAGGAGAGTGGGCCGGTAAGATCTTTAATTATGTTACGGGTGTTATTTTTATTTTCGTTGGCACATTTGTGGCCTTTTATAATAGGTAGGTTGAGATGATTGGAATTATTGGCGCAATGGATGAAGAGGTTGTTCTTTTAAAAGATTCAATTGATGGTCTTAGGACAACTAAAATGGCGGGAATTGAATTCTATTCAGGAACCTTAGAGGGAAAGGATATTTGTCTTGTTCGCTCTGGAATTGGAAAGGTAAATGCTGCAATTGCTACAACTCTTTTGCTCGAGCACTTTACTCCTAGTTGTGTCATTAATACTGGCTGTGCTGGTGGTACTGCAATGGATTGCAATGTTGGCGATATCGTCATTTCTTCAAATATTATTCATCACGATGCAAACAATACCTGTTTTGGTTATAAGATGGGACAAATCCCACGAGAGCCTGAAAGTTATCTCGCGGATGAGGAACTTATCGCAAAGGCCCACTATGCAATTGAAGAGGTGGAGCTTGAATCTCATACTGGCCTAATTGGGTCTGGCGATACCTTTATGTGTGAGCCAGATCATATTCAGAGAGTAAAAGATACTTTTGAAGGAATTCTTGCTTTGGATATGGAGGCAGCAGGTATTGCTCAAACTTGTCATAAGTTTGGAGTTCCTTTTGTAATCACTAGGGCACTTTCGGATATTGCAGGTAAGGAGTCTGTTGATTATCAAGAGTTTCTTCCAATTGCAGTAGAGAATTCCAGCCAGATCGTCCATAAACTGATTAAAATGCTATAGCTTACAGTTGATTAAAAGGAATTATTTTCCTCTTAAGATTTACTAAACACTATTTCTTACCAGTTTGATTTGAAATCCGAATAGATAGGTGACTACGTTTGGGTTTTAAATCAATATGCTAAAAGAAAGACTTAAACATTTAATCAATACTTACTCCTCTGTTGATCAGAAGAGTAAGATTATTGCGCTGAAAAATCAGATTGCTCTTCTTAAGAAGGGTCATGAGTCTATTGATTTAGCGGAACAAATCATTGTTGAAAATGATTCCATTCTCTCAGAGCTCGATGGTGATTTGGCCAATGGGCACCGAAAATTGTCTGAGCAAATCAAAGTTTTAGAACAATTAAAAGAAGAGATTTCTACAAAGCAAGAGTTAATATTATCCAATGAGGATCGGGCCAGGCAGAATCGCAGAGAGATAGCTAATACGGAATTGGATACCGCTGTTTTTAAGAAGAAACTCGAAGACATCAATTCAGAGCTTGAGATTCAATTTGAAGAGATTGAGTCACTTGAGCAAAGTGTACAAGAGAGTGGAGAGAAAAAGCAGATTATTCAGTCTGAGTATGAGTCAACACATCATCACTTTGTAAAATGCAAGTCGACCATCTATGAACAAGAAGAAATTATTGAAAGAAATTGCTATTTAACTGATCAGCTGATCAGTGAGATTGATGCATTTAAGATTCAAATAGAGAAGAGCAAGAAAGAGCTCAGCTCAAATGAAGTCAAGATATCGGAGCAGGGGCGAGAGCTTGCTCTTAACCAGACAGTGTTGCAAGAAATTGTAAATGAGTTAAATATTTATCAGCACCGTTTAAAGAGACTTCACAACCGAATTGGATCAAATCGAGACAAACTTAAAGAGCAAAAAAAGACAATTGATTACAATACAAAAGAGATTGAGCAAGTTCGTTCTGTTCTTAAAGAAACGAAACACTCTTTAGAGATTCAAAATATCAATATTCGCGAGAATGATGGAAAGATATGGTCGCAGAGAAA
Source organism: Bacteriovoracaceae bacterium (assembly GCA_965140515.1). GTDB lineage: Bacteria > Bdellovibrionota > Bacteriovoracia > Bacteriovoracales > Bacteriovoracaceae > JAGLCH01. The sequence continues at coordinate 1,949,466 of OZ223251.1, forward strand.
GTGGCTTGATGACAATACTCGATTGGCACACGACCGCAAGCACGATATTCAAAAAAATAAAGAAATTTTGAACGATCAAGAGAGACTTATTGAGAACAATCTTAAGCGGATTCATATTGCTAAGGCCCAATTGCAGGAAGAAGAAGTTACTCTCAATATTCAGCAGATAACTATTGATAATAATAAGAAAGAAATTCAATCTGTAAAAGATGAATTGCATCAGCAAGAGTCGATGTTGTCCTCTTTGAGACAACAGCAGAAGGAAAATGAGATCTCCATTATTAGAATGGGGACATTGCATCACACCTTAGATAAAGCACGTAAGAATAGATATTTAAGCATCGATTCTTCAAAAGAAGTTTTGAAAAAGACACTCTTGAAAGTTGAAGAGCAAGAGAAAGCTTTAAATGAGAAAAAAACTGAACTGTCGCAAAAAACTGGTGAGCTTAAGCGCTTAGAAAGCGAAGTTGAAGCATTCGCAGCACGTGTTCGTGATCAGAAAAGAAAGCTCGAAGTACTTGAAAGAGATCTTAAAGATCAAAAAGAGCTATTGGGTGAGTATGAACAAAAACTTGGACAACTGAAAAAAAGAGACCGAGGTCAGGCGGGTCAAATTAAATCTCATGAGCATGAGATTCAAGAAAATGTAATCAAGCTCTCTTCAATAAAATCAGAAATTGAAGATCTTACTTTATTACAGCAGAAATATGAGCTTCGTGTTGCCAATGGGTACCGTCTTCATGCAGAACAAGAGCAGCAAATAATTGATCTTTCCGCAGAATATTCTATTTTGAAAGAAGAGGTGACTTCTCTCGGTAAAGAGATTGATGATTTGGAGTCATCAAACTCTTATAAACATAATCAACTCGTGAGTTTACAACAAAAAGTTGAAAGTGAGCAAAGTGAGAAGTCTGCTTTAGAGGATAAGATCGCCTCCCTTAAGGCCGAATCATTATCTATTGATTCAACCCTTAAGGTCCAGAATCATGACTGCTCGACATCAAAAGAACGTTTGCTCGCAAAAGAGAAAGAGTTGGAAAAGCTTAGTCTCTATATATCTGAATCGAAAGCACTTATTGATGAACAAAAAGACGTTATTTTGCGCTATTCTGAAGAAATAAAAGATAAAGATCATAAAATATTAGACCTGCGGACAGAACTTGAAAGAGTTGAAGCTGAGGCCCAAATGAGTAGTGATGATCTTCTTAAGCTCTATTCACAGATTGCAGATGCAGACCAAGAAATTAATGGTCTCAAAGAGTCTTTGAATATCAAAGAGTCTAAGCTTAATGATATTAGATCTCTAAAAACATTGCTCTACAAGCACCTCGATGAACAGGATCGATCTCTTCTCAATATGTATAAGAAAGTTGAAGCGGCAAATTTAATAATTGAAGAGCAAGTCGAAAATGTCATTAAGTTTCCTGTTGTCTCTAAAAGTCAAAAGGTTCAGGTCACTTTCTCCGGCCATTTTGATTGCGTTGTTACAAAAGAAGAGGCCGATTTTGTAACGGTCACATGTTCAAAATTTAGTTGTGAAAGAGCAGAATTAATGGGTATTTTGAAAGGACTTATGAAGAAGGCTGGATACAAAACTGTAGGTGGAATTCAGCTCGCAAAAAATAAGTCAAACAAGATTTCTGCTTTTAGAATTAATCTTTTAAGCGATTCTATCGAAACACCATTTGCTGTTGAGAGCGCTGCTTAAAATTCTTTTCCTACCATTAATGCATTTCTATAATAGGTTGCTTTTCTTTGACCTGAGACAATTGTTCCATCAAGCTGATGAGATAGCGTAATTCCATTTTTAAATTTTGCCTTAGGTGAAATCATGAATTTAAAAGCATTATCACTTTGGGACACAGCTCTTTGAGATTCTATTAAGGTATCATTAGAGTTGATAGAGTAGGCAAGGTGTCCTCTTACAGAGATGTCTAGCTTTTCGCTCTCTACTCTATTCCAAATACCACCGACACCTAGAAAAAAGAAGTCAGTTTCTCTTACATATGATTGATCATCAATTGTAATGAAATCGATATTGAACTCTTTGCTTTTCTCAAAAAATAGATAAACTGAAGAATTTTGCTTTTTGAAGTTATTTCCAAAACCAAAAATAGCGCCAATTTCTGGTGAAAAAGAAAAGGTTTTTCTCTTCTCTGGTGTGGTTTGAGCATATCCATTTCCATTGCTAAGCTGCATGTAGCTGACTTGACCATAGAAATAGAGCGGAATGGTGATATCTCGGAGAAGGTACTCAACATTAAACTTAAGTCCGAATAGTGAGTTCAAAGTATTTTTGGCCGAGTTTGGACTCTTTTCGCTTACTGCATAGTAAGGGAGATAACTATACTGAATTTCGAACTTCAGTAAGTTCTCATAACTTTTTGCTCTATTTGAATAAGTCATTTCGTCGTAGTAGAGGTCCTCGGTGTAATATTCACCACCCAATTCCTTTAAGTAGTAACTTTTGAGCTTAATTGGGTCTAAGTACCTAGAATCAAGCTTTAGCTTTACTTTGGTGCCAATTGCTGGTGGCGATTTTATTGCCTCATTATTTAGCTTAAAAAAATTGGTCTTTGCCTTCGCAAGAAGCTCTTTATTATTGGCAACTTGTGAGTAGACAAAACTCCTTAGAATCGCTTCGGGTTTCTTTTGATCGAATTTATAATAGAAGACAAGTGTTTTTGCTAATCCAATTGAATGGAACATCACAGAGAGAAGCAGAATTAAATACTTGAGTTGTTTAGTCATAGCGATGTTTTTTTAAGTGGTTACTTATTAATGGTAACAGAGATTGAGGAACAATTGAGCACCCTTTGGGGTAGGAATTTATTTCTGGTTTGTTCATTTTTGGGCACTTGGCCTAAACGGCAATCATCTTTATTCCGAAATTAGTAAGTGGAGACGTACGATTTTATGAATAAGACGATTTTCTCAACATTGCTATCAAAGCTTGCAATATCTTTTATGTTATTGGCGCTAGTGTCGTGTGTGCAAAATGGTACTTCTGTTGTTAACTTCGACGCTCCAGAAGTCGCTTCAGGAGGTGTCAACCTTCAATTTGTAAATGAGGCGGATGCTGATGGAAATAATATTTCTGTCACATGGAGTGCTTTCAGTGGATACGCTCTCTATGATCACCAGTTATTCACATATACTGATAGTGCTTGTTCTACAGGTGAAGTGGATCATGGAAGAACAGGGTCTAGTGTCAACTATTCGCTTACAACGATCAAGGGACTACCTTCTGGGCAATACTGGGGAAAAGTTGTTGCTATTGGTAGTGCAGGCAGAAAGACAGAAGGTGAGTGTTCTACTGACTCCATTATTATCGATACAGTTGCTCCAGCTCCAACAGGCGCTGCTGATAGTATTACATTTAACCCATCTGGTGGAATCGTCGCAGATAGTTCTTCTGTAGACATTTCATGGTCTAAGTATACCGACTCAAATATTAAGTCATATAAAATCTATACTCATCAGTTGGCAGATTGCTCTGATGTGGGAGTATTGCATAGCACATATGTTGCTTCTGCCTCTGACCCCGCGACAATTTCAAAGAGTTCAGCAATCACAGGTTTGGGAGAAGGGCATTACTATGGTCGCGTTGTTGCTGTTGATTTGGCCGGGAATGAAACTAGTACCGCTTGCTCTACCGATTCATTTTATGTCGACAATGTGTCTCCTGTCGAAAATGCTTTAACTGCAGATCCTACTTTTAATTTTGGTACTGGTGCTGATGGCACAACTCTGCTCGCAACTTCAAGTGGAAGCGGATTTGATATCACTTGGAATGCTTTTGTTGATGGAAACCTTGCAGATCATACTATACGATTTCATACTCTTGCCAATTGTTCTGACGGTCCATACGCCACATACTCAAGCGGCAGTGGCCTTAATACTGCAACCTCTGTAACACCAAGTGTGGCCCTAGTTGAGGGAACTCCATACTATGTATCAATTATTGCTACTGATATCGCGGGAAATACGGTAACAAGTTCCTGCTCTACAAATACTGTGCTATACGATGCTACAGCACCTTCTGCTCTTGCTGCGCCTGCGTTTGTTACTACAGCAGATCAAGATGGAAGTAACATCTCTGTAACTTGGACTGCACCAGCAGTTGAAGCGAATTTGAATCACTATAGAATCAAAACTTATGTTGGGGCGGGGTGTGCAGCTGGTGAAGTGGACCATGGAAGTACGGGGGCCATTTTAACTACTGACTCAACACTTATCTCAGGACTTGCTGATAATCCTATTTATACTTTTAAAGTTGTTGCTGTTGATAAGGCCGGAAATGAAACAGAGAGTGCATGCTCTAGTAACACATTAGTTGTCGATTCTATTGCTCCTACAGCTCCTGCAAATAGTAAAGTTGTTTTTACTGATTCTTATACTGTAGGAAATAATATTGAATTGTCATGGAATACTTTCACTGATGCGACAACTCTTAGCTATAGATTGGACCTCTTCTCTGACAACACTTGTTCTACTTTGGTTGCAACTGGTGTTGCTGCATCATCTCCAAATAACACAGCACTTACAGGACTCACTGGTAATAATGTTGAACTTTGGGGACGTGTAACTGCGATTGATGCTGCTGGTAATCAGACCGCAGGGGAATGTACAACTGATGACTCTATTATTTTAGATAGTGTTGCACCTGTTGCGACAGGTATTGTTCCATCTTTTGGAGCAGCTGGTGATATTGATGGGCTAGCTGTTGCTGTCAGCTGGAGCTCTTTTACAGATACTGGTGTAGGGATTGGATCATACGAGGTTTTCTCTTATGAAGACGCGGGTTGTACGACAAATGAAGCTAGTCGCGCAGTAGTTGCTTCTCCTACTGTTTCTACTTTGATTACATTACCAACCTCCGCGCCTTCAATATCATATTGGGTTAAGGTTACAGGGACTGACCTTGCTGGAAACAGCATCGATTCCAGTTGTTCTGCTGCTCCAATTGTTATTGATAATATTGCACCAACTGCTCCAACAGCTCCAATCTTTGTCTCGACAACCGTTAATTCCCTTACAGGAATATCTTTGTCGTGGACTGCGGCAACTGACAATATTGCAAACCATGAGATATTGCTCTACAACGCTGCTGCATGTGGTGGAACTGTTACAAACCTTGGGATGACTGGTTCTTCTACTTCAACTGCATTAATTGATATTCCTGCTGAAGGCACTTATTCTTATAAAGTTGTTGCATATGATGTCGCTGGCCAGTCTGCAACCTCTGTATGCTCCAATGATTTAACCGTTGATACCACTCCGCCTGTTTATGATTCTGGCGTTGCACTTAATTTCACAAGTAGTGACGCACCTCCTGTTGATCCACAGTATGATAATGATGGTAGTGCAATGGCGGCCTATTTCGATGCGACTATTATGACTGGCGGAGTACAAAATTATGAGGTCTACTTAATTACGGGAACAACCTGTACTGTGGGCACTGGAGTTTTAGTGGCAACAATTCCATATGCTGCTGGAACTTTACTCTATGATAGCTTTAGCTCATTAGCTGAAGGTGATTACATCGTATATGTTAAGGGGATTGATGCTGCAGGAAATAGTGCTTATAGTAATTGCTCTTCAGTTCTAACTGTTGATAGCACTTCTCCATCATTTGCAAGTGCTCCATATTTCAAACAAATGTACAGCGATGGTGCTAGCGTCGATTTAGAGTGGGATAGTGCTACGGAAACGGCAAATAGTCGTTATGAAGTTCTTCTCTACCAAGATGTGACTTGCTCCACTCCTTTTGCCGTTGCCCCTTATAACACTGCTTTTACTGTAACTGATGCTGGAACCTTACAACATACTTTGAATATAACTTCAATGCCTGAGGATCAGTATTGGTATCGAGTAACGGCAATTGATAAGGCCGGAAATTCTACTGTTTCAAGTTGTTCTTCAAGTTTTGTTAATACCGCTTCTTCCTTTAATAATCTGATGGTGGATGCTACTCCTCCTGATGGGTCAGGGGTAACTGTTTCTGAAGTTGTTGAAGTTGCTGGCCCTCCGGCCTACGATAGTGACTCAATTTTAACAATTCAGTGGGATGCAAACTTTATTGATACTACAAGTTCTGCAACCGGTATTACATATCAGTATTACCTTTACGCATCAAACGCAGCATGTGCTGCTGATGCTACTTTTTCGAGTGCATTACAAACCGTTGATCCATCTCTAGATGCAACCGCAACACTAGGTGTTAATCGTTCTACATTCTCGGTCGCAAGTGATGGAACTTATTCTGTTGCATTAGTCGCAAGTGATCAGGCCGGCAATAAGGCCAGTGTGTGTTCTCCTGATATCCTTGTTGATACCAGTGATCCTGTTGCCCCAAGTGGTCTAAACTTTAGTGTAAATGCATCATCAACGGGTAATGTGGATCTTTCATGGACAGCTGCTACAGATAGTGGAACATTAGCTTCACATCAAGTTGAGCTATTTACAGATTCTGGTTGTACCGCTGCTGTTGCCGGAACTCAGTTTGTGGTGTCTGCTGTTGCTACTTCTTATTCTTTTGTTGGTGTAGTTGAAGGTGGACCATATTACGCGAAGGTTACCGGAACAGACAGCGCAGGCAGAACTGCTGAAACGTGTTCAACTGCGACTTACTATTCTGATGCCACAAATCCCGGTGGAGCAAACCTAGCAACTTTTACTGATTCGTATGATTCTGATGGGCTCGGTATTTTACTTGATTGGGCCGATTTCACTGACTCGCTCTCTGGTATTTTGAAATATGAAGTGCAACTTTACAATGTGGCCGGATGTGCCAGTGGCCTCCAATATACTTTTGATACCGGAAGCTCAGTAAGTAGCTATGCTACTGATAGTGGAACAACTGTAGCGGATGGCACTTATTATGCGGTTGTTCGTGCTTATGACCTTGCTATGAACTATGTTGATAGTGGATGTTCTGCTGATTCAATTGTTGTCGATAAAACTGCACCTGATTTTAGTGCTTCTAATATTTCTTTTGATACAACCCCATCAGGTACTACAACAAGTGCCGTAGATACTGATGGTAATGCTATTGATATCAGCTGGGACGAGTCAAATGACCCCACCTCCGGTGTCGCAACGAGAGAGATTGTTCTCTACTCCCATTCGACCGCGCCAACAGCTTTAGAAATGTGTTCTGGAACACCAATCCTAACTTCAGCATCAGCGGTTGCTCCTGTTGCAGGAGACTTCTACGATAACGTGACAATCACTGGGCTTGCTGACAAGTATTACTCCTATAGAATTAAGGCAACTGATAACGCTGGAAATATTGGCTACAGTTCTTGTTCTTCAAATTATTTAATTGTGGATCGAGTTGCTCCATCTGGTATTGCTGTTGTTCCTTACTTCAGCGCACCTGTTAGTGGAGTTTCTTCTGTCGGAAATGATGTTGAAGTGTCATGGGGGAATTTTTCCGAACCAAACATTCAGTCTTACTCCGTTGACCTATACTTGGATCAGAATTGTACAATTGCTTCTGGAATCCCATCACAAGTTGCAACATCGCCTGCGACCTTAAATGCAATTGGAACTGATGGAGAGTATTGGGTTCAAATAACTGCCACTGATCAAGGTGGACTAACTGGTACTTCATTATGCTCTACTGGAACGATGATCGTAGATACTGCGGCACCTGTGGATAATATTGCTGATCCTCAGTTCGCAGAAGAGGGGACTACTGATGGCACTGCAAATTTAAGCTGGACCGCTTTTTCTGATGCTACTCTTAGTCAGTATCTGATTCAACTTTATACCGATTCTGCGTGTACTACTACTTATGGGACTACATATGAGATTTCATCATCATTGACTTCTATCTCTCTTTCATCTCTTGGTGATAATCAAGAGTATTGGGTCGTTGTAACGGCAAAGGATAGTGCTGGGCGAACGACTTCGAGTAGTTGCTCTACAGATTCGGTTGTAATTGATTCGACTCCTCCTGCTGCTCCAGGTACTCCGAATTTACAATTTATTTCTCCATACGATGACGATGGGATGTCAATTTCTGTAACCTGGAACCATTTTACTGATACATTCCTCAAAGAGTATCGGGTTAAGTTTTATCCTCAAAATGGCTGTCTTGGTACGCCTCAGGACTTTTCAAGTTCAGCGAGTGCATCAAACTTCTTTACTTCTCCGGCCAGTGCTATTCCTGATGGTACTTACTGGCTACAAGTAACTGCTGTGGACAGATCTGGTAATACAACATCAATTTGTACCAGCGGTGCTGCGTCTTACCCAAGTGCGCCAACTCCACCTTTCCAACAAGTTATTGTTGATACAAGTGCGCCAAGCTCAAGTACTACTGTTCAGCCTGTCTTTGCTTCTACAACTGATAATGATGGTGATGGTATTGACTTGTCATGGGGAGGATTTACAACTGCAAATGATAATATATTACTGTACACCGCAACCCTTTATACTGATAGTTCATGTACTACTGCAACAGCATACGCAGCAACAAGTTCCAGCAAAAGTGTGACGTTCAATGGTGTAGCGGATGGGACATATTATGCGAGTGTTGTTGGAGAAGATATGTTTGGACGTACTTCAATAACAAATTGCTCTTCTAATACTGTCACTATTGATTCAATACCTCCTACTGCCGCTGTTGCAGCTCCCACATTTAATGGTGTTAGTGTTGATGGAGGGGCGAAAGAAGTTGATGCCGATGGTAATAATGTAAGTGTTACTTGGGATGAGTTCACTGGTGCCAGCTCTTATCAACTAATGATTTATTCTGACGCCTCTTGTTCTTCGCTTGTTTCAACATTTACTTCCGCTGTAACTCCAGCAGCATCAATGACAGACTCTTCAGTTATTGATGGACTTTCTGAGGGGCAGTATTGGGTCAAAGTAAAGGGAATCGATTCATTTGGAAACTCTGTTGATGGTCTATGTTCAACCGAGTCCATTTATATTGATATTAATTCTCCAACGCTCACTTCTGGAACTATTTCTTTCTCTGATACTTTTATCGGAACAGGAGTGAATACTACATTTAGTTGGAGTGGATTCAGTGATACAACTTTCAGTATCTACGAATACTCTATTACATATTATAACGATGCAAGTTGTACATCTGCGTACGACACATTAACTCTTCCTGCTCCTGGCTTTAATACTGTTGCGGCCAGTGGCCCATCTGTTGTTACCACGAGTGGGAATCCATTACCTGCAACCACATTTACAGTGTCTTTCCCTGCAGAGGGCACTTATAGAGCAATTGTTACTGCGACGGATCTCGCCGGGAATTCGGTGTCCTCTCCGTGCAGTAGCGATGCTGTTGTCGTTGATGGAACGGCACCAACTGATCCAAGTTGGGTGACCACATTTCCGATGACTTATCCTCAAGGAAACAATGTTCCTATTGATTGGAGTGATTCGGTTGATTCCAATCTTTGGAAGTATCGCTTAAGAGTATTTGAAGGAGCTGGTTGTTCTGGAACAATGGTTATTGATACTTTCGTTTCAGGTGCTACTTCGAATACGACTTTAAATGGTCTCGTTGATGGAACTAGTTATTCTGTTGAAGTCACTGCATGGGATTATGCTGCAGCTGTAAGTCCTGCTGGTCATGTATCAAACTCTATTTGTTCTGCCGGTGAAATTTTAATTGGATCTCCTGTATTACAAGTGAGTAGTGATGGAGCTACCTTTGATACAACTGCAGTATATGATTTTGGTAGTCAAAGTAATAATTCCACTCAAACCATTACTGTTCGAAACTCTAGTGCGTTGATTGCTGCTCAGGTGGCCCTTGGGATTTCAACAGTCCCAGCAAGTTCAACTTACTTTACCATTACTACTGATAACTGTACTGGTGTAACTCTAGCTGCTGGTGCACAGTGTACGATCGATGTTCAGTTTAATGGTTTAACTGCACCATCGGGAAGTAGTTATATCGTATTACTCATTTCTGGTGGAATTGAGGGAAGTGTTTCTGCGACACTTAACGGGAGTAAACCATGAAAATAGTCATTCTATTATTTTTATCGCTTTCTTCTGTTTTAGCACTAGCCGCTTCAATTGATCAGTGCGTGATTCAAGGTGAGAAGCTTGGAGATGGGCGTGGTAGTGATTTCATTACTCCTGCATGTCTAAGTGAAGTTATTAGAATCTCTGAGTTTGTATCAAGTGATGAATCATATTCTGTGTTTGGTTATAAGAATTTGCTGGTTACAAAAAATCTCAAATCTGGGGAGATAAAGTATATTTCGGGGACCCCTTCAAGATTAGATTCGATCTCAGGGCTAAGCTTCGATCCCAAAAGTATGAAGGCTCTTATTTTTAACTCGAATACGAACTATCTGCTCACATTTGATGTAACCAATTCTGGAAGTATCGCTCCAATCTATCGTTTTAAGCTTGAGGACTTGGAAGCACCAATAAAGCAAATTATTCAGCTTCCTGATAGTATGATGAATGCGTTGCTTTTAGATAATAATAGTATTTTATTTTATCGGTCAAAGGCCACAGAGTTTGCTCATCGTGATGAGAGTAAGACTGATATCTTGCATAAGCTTATTGATCGCGATGGTAGTATTGGGGATATTCGATCTATATCTGGTGGAGTGAAGGATCAACTGATTCTTAAAACTACAAAAGGGAAGTTCTCTGTGGATCTCAAAAAACTTCCCTCTGTTATCATTACAAAAATCTTATAATCTTTTAAGTGCAGCTATTCTATCATCCAGAGCAGGGTGAGTTGAAAACAGCGCAACCATCGCTTGTTTTGATGAAATTTGCATCGATTTAACCGATGATTTCTTTGTGTCTAAGCTTTCGTAGTTTCTTTTTAGTGCTTCTAGAGCACTAATCATCTTATCTTTTCCACTGAGCCAAGCACTTCCTGAATCCGCTCGGTATTCCCTATATCTCGAAAACCAGTTTACTAGAATTCCGGCAAGGAGTCCGAAAATAACTTCAAAGGCCATAATCACAAACATTTGAGCAAACCAACCTAGGCCTTCTCCCTCGTCATCATCTCCTCGCATAAACTGTGATACTGCAAATGCGGCGATTCTTGCGAAGAACATTACAAAGGCATTCATCACACCTTGAATCAGAGTCATGGTGACCATATCACCATTTGCAATGTGTGATATCTCATGTGCCAATACTCCTTCGACTTCATCTCGAGACATTGAATTCAGAAGCCCGGTTGAAACTGCTACAAGCGAATTTGATTTGCTTGGTCCTGTCGCAAACGCATTAACCTCAGGTGAGTTATAAATGGCGACTTCTGGCATCACTGGAAGCTCCGCCTTTTTTGCTAGCCTATAAACTGTATTCACAAGTTCTGCATATGGCCCGGTCTGAGTTACAATTTCAAGGCCCATCGTTGTTTTTGCAAGCCACTTCGACATTTGTAGTGAAATAAATGCGCCTCCCATTCCCCAGAAAAGGCAGAAGATCATCAGACTTGTGTAGTTGATTCCATTGGCATCTAGATATGGTTTGATTCCTAGTAGGTTAAGAATAAATGATAACATCACGAGGATGAGTAGATTTACTCCAATAAATAGTGCGGCCCTTTTCATAATAAACTCCTTAAAGATTGATTGGGTCTACCCTTATATTTTGGGGGTGCTTTTTTCTACGTCAAGGTTAGTTTTTGCTGAATTCAACCGATAGGTTTGGACAACTATTTACATTGAATCGACTAAATAAAATTACCCCTAGGGGATTTTTTGATTAAATGATTTTTATTCACACTGCTAGGATATTGTGCTAAATTTTTTTAATAACATTTATTAAAAACCCTATATAAACCGTAACAAGGAAGATTTATGTCTGACAGAATGAATCCGCTCTCACTTGAGCATCTTCTGAAGATCGTTTTAAATGAATACGATCAGAAGGGAAGTATCTTTGGTATTTCAAAGCATGCTTTCTTTGATCCAAGTAAACACCCAGAGCTTAGAATGAAGCGCTATGGGCAATTGCTTGAGTCGCCTTTTGGTGTTGCAGCAGGCCCGCAAACTCAGCTTTCTCAAAACATCATTGCTTCATGGTTAACAGGTTCGCGTTATATCGAGCTTAAAACCATTCAAACTCTTGATGAGCTTGAAGTTAGTAAACCATGTATTGATATGGAAGACCAAGGGTTCAACTGTGAGTGGTCACAAGAACTAAAGCTTCACGAGTCATTTAAAGAGTATTTGAATGCTTGGATTGTAGTTCATATCTTAAAGCACAAGCTTGGCTTCAATAACGGTACAAATGAACTTGGATGTATCTTCAATATGAGTTGTGGATACAATCTTGAAGGTATTCTAGAGGAAAATGTTCAGACTTTCCTTAAGAAGATGAGAAACTGTGAAGAAGAGCTAAAAGAAGCACTTGAAATAGCTCGTAAGATCTATCCTGAAGTTGATAAGCTTAATATTCCTGCTCAGATCACAAACAACATTACACTTTCTACAATGCACGGGTGTCCACCTGATGAGATTGAAAAAATTGCGATGTACCTTCTTGAAGAGCAAAAGCTGCACACTGCAGTTAAACTAAACCCAACTCTTAATGGTCCTGAAGATCTAAGAGGTATTCTTAACGATAAGCTTGGATTCCATGATGTAACAATTCCAGATATCGCTTTTGGTCACGACCTTAAATACCCAGATGGCGTAAAGCTTCTTTCTAACCTACAAAAACGTGCGGAAGAACTTGGACTTGATTTTGGGATCAAGCTGACCAATACACTTGAGTCAGAAAACAACAAGGACAATTTCGATAAAGTTAACGAGATGATGTATATGTCTGGGCGTCCACTTCACGCACTTGCGATCAACCTCGCTAACAAACTTCAAAAAGAGTTCAACGGCGAACTCGATATCACATTCTCTTCTGGAGCTGATGCATTCAACGTTATGCATGTTCTTGGATGTGATATTAAGCCAATCACTGTTTCATCTGACCTTCTAAAACCAGGTGGATACGAAAGAATGGCGCAATATATGACTACAACTTCTGCTCACATGAAAATGCTTGGAGCTAAAAATCTTGATGAGCTAGTTTATAAAACAGCTGGAACTTCTGCTCAAGGTGGATTTATTACAAAACTTTTTGGAACAGGTACTCCAAGAAATGAAGTGAGAATGAAGAATATCTCAAATTATCTGCCAAAGATTCTTGCGGATAAGAGATACCATAGGGATGCTTATCCATGGAACTTGATTAAAACTGATCGCGTTCTAGGTAAATTCGATTGTATCCAAGCTCCATGTAATGACACTTGTCCAACTCACCAAGATATACCTACATATATGCACCTAGTAGGAGAAGGTAAGGCAAATGAAGCTCTCGAAGTTATTCGTCAAACAAACCCGTTCCCTAACTCAACGGGTGTTGCTTGCGATCACAAGTGTGAAGACAAATGTAGCCGTTTAAATTATGACGATACTCTTAAGATTAGAGATATCAAACGCTATGCTGCAATGAAAGAGCAAAGTGTAGAGACTCTATCTCCTAAGAGATCACTTGATAAAAAAGTTGCAATCATTGGTGGTGGGCCTGCAGGTTTATCTGCTGCTTTCTACCTCGCATATGAAGGTTTTAAAGTAGAAGTATTTGAAGCAAAAAGCCTTCTTGGCGGTATGCTTACTCATGCACTTCCAAATTTTAGAACATCAAAAGGTGTTGTGGAAAAAGATATCGAGAGAATTAAATCGCTTGGTGTAACAATCCATGAAAATACTCCTGTTGATACTCAGAAATTTGCAGAAATTAAAGAAGCTTTCGATTACCACTTTCTAGCAATTGGTGCTCAAAAGTCAAAAGCGCTTGGAATTGAAGGAGAAGATGCTGAGAATGTAATCGGTCACCTTTCTTTCCTTGAAAACGTAAAACTTAATAAGCTTACATCACTACCAAAACGCGTTGTTGTTATTGGTGGTGGTAACTCTGCGATTGACTGTGTAAGAACAGCAAAACGTCTTGTTCCTGAAGGTGGAGAGGCCATTCTTTTATATAGAAGAACCGTTGCTGAAATGCCTGCAAATAGAGAAGAGATTGAAGAGCTACTTGAAGAAAAAATCAAGGTTATGGAACTCTCTGCTCCTAACAAAGTTGTTGTTAAAGACGGAAAAGTAGCTGGTCTTGAATGTTACAAAATGGAACTCGGTGCTCCTGATGAATCAGGTCGTCGTCGACCACAAAAAGTAGAAGGCAGTGAGTTTACTCTAGATATCGATTATATCGTTAAAGCGATTGGTCAAGATATCGATGTGAACTTCATTAAAGAGATTGTTCCTGTAACAAATAAAGGAACAGTTGATTCTCCATCTCTACTTGTTAAAGAAAATATTCTAAGTGGTGGTGATGTTTACCGTGGTCCTTCTTCAATTATCCAAGGTGTTGCTGATGGTAAAAACGCTGCGTTTCAAATCATGCAAAAAGAAGGTGTTGAAGTTCCAAATTTTTCAAGAGTTAATAAAGGTCTTTCTGTAGAAGAGATCAAAAAGAAACGTATTGAGAGAATTTATGGAAAAGCACTTCCTAAGACTTGTGAAAACTGCAGAAATGACTTCACTCAAGTAGTTCAAACTTTTACAGATGAGCAAGCGAAGAAGGAAGCTTCAAGATGTCTTATGTGTGATGAGCTGTGTGATGTTTGTGTAACAGTTTGTCCAAACCGCGCAAACATTGGCTACGAAATCACAACTGTTGACTACATGATTTCTGATGTAACTGTTTCTGGTGGTCAGGTTTCTGAAGGAGATAAGTCTCGATTTGCTATTGGCCAAGAGAGACAAACTCTTAACATCGGTGATTTCTGTAATGAGTGTGGTAACTGTCGCGCATTCTGCCCAAGCTCTGGACGTCCTTACATGGATAAGCCAAAGCTTTACATTACAGATGAGTTCTTTGCTCCTGAATCTGACAATGCTTACAAATACTCTTTAGTTGATGGTAAGCACGTGATGGAATACAAGAATGCTGGTCAGCACTATAAGCTTGTTGATAATGGAGATAGCTATTCTCTGGAATCGACAATTGCTGATATGAAGATTTCTAAGTCTAGCTTTGAAACTTCAGAGCACGCTGCAAAAGCAGATGGCACAATCGACATGAAAGAGATTGTTGGAATGAGTGTCATTCTACAAAGTATTGTTAAGAAAAATTTCTTATATAATCTTTAAAAAATGGGGGAGCTAAATGCTCCCCTTTTTTTTCATCACACTTCTTCGCTCTGCTATATTTGGGGGACGAAAATTATATCCATCTAGATTTCACTTCGGTCCGCATTCTAAAATGTTCTAACTCACAATACGAATATGATTAGGTGGAACAATGAAAGAAGTCCCCGGAAGAAATGATGTTGATCAACTGATTCGTCAAACAAGAGTTCATCACGTTCAGTTATCAATTATGGCCGACAATAAGGCCGGTATGCTAATTACTCTTGCATCAATTATTGCAACTATTGTCATTCCTAAAGTTGCGACACCTGAGTTTCGATGGCCGGCGTTGTTACTCATTTGTAGCTGTCTTATCACTATCTTTTTTGCCTGTATTACAGTGATGCCTAAAGTTAAATTTCATCATAAATCTGGTGAAAATGAGATGAGGAATCTTCTCTTCTTCGCAAACTTTTATGATTTAAGTTGGGATCAATATGTAGAAGAGATGGAAGATGTTTTTTCATCTTCTGAGAACGTCTATGAAGCTCAACTGAAAGAGATTTATATGATTGGTCACTATTTGGGAGATAAAAAGTATCGCTTCCTTCGAATCGCTTACTTTACATTTCTCAGTGGATTCTTTACTTCAATTCTTTTGTTACTCGTTACGATTTTCTAAGAGTAAGAAGCAAGCAAGATCCAACGATTAGTATTCCTCCAATTGACGAGTAAAGATCTAGTGTTTCTCCCCAGATAAGATATCCCCAGAGTACGTGAAACATGATTCCGGTATAACTTACAATTGAAACAATTCCAGCTTTCTCTAAACGGTATGCTTTTGTGAGGAAAAGCTGAGCGAGGGCCGATGAGCCTCCAACTCCAATAAGAAGAATTAGTTCTTTTAAGTTTGGCATGAGATAGTAAGGCGCCATCACCGGAGCGGAGATAATCATCGCAGTTACCACAAAATAGAGCACAATAATATAAGTGTTGTTTTGTTTCCCAAGCGCCCTAACACAAGTATAGGCCCCTGCTGCAAAAATGGCAGAAATAACACCAATAGTTGCTGCAAAACTATCAACCCCCTCAAACCCGGGCTTGATAATGAGTCCACAGCCGATAAGTGAAAGAATAAGAAGAATAAAATAATTTCTTGGAATCATCTCCTTTAAGAAAAAAGCGGCGAAGATAATGACAAAGATAGGATTGAGCTGAAGAAGGATACTAGCATCGGCCAGCTTAATGTGAGCAATAGTATAGAACACTCCCAGTAGTCCAACTCCACCTAGAACGCCCCTTAGAACAAGTAGTGGAACGTTGTGGCCTTTGAAGCTATGCTTTCCCTTGACCATAACCACAATAATAATGAGAGCACTGAAAAGGCTTCTAAAGAATACAATTTCTGAGGATGGGAGTCGGGTGGCCACCTCTTTTGTCATCATATTCATGACGCTGAAAGTGAATGCTGCAAGAAGTGAGAGTAGTGCTCCGGCACTGAGTCGTCTTAATAACATGTCTTTTGTTTTATTTATCAAAATAGTATCCTTCGTTTTTTTGCATCATATTTTAGCTGGACCCATTTGTATATTCGAAGAAATTGATCGGTCAATTTGAGACTTTTACCCCCTTCTTTGGCCTTGCATTGCCATCTATAATGTAGTCTATGAAAGTATTATTATTTGTATTATGTATTTCTCTTTATTCTATTAATTGTTTTGCTCAGTCCAAAAGTAAGGATGTTGAGTTCTCTCTTGATAAGGGGGATTCAATCGTTCCTGAGGACGCTTCAGAGATGGAGTCAATTGACTCCACTAACTTTGACAAGGCGTTTGAGGACCCTAAAAAGAAACACCGCTCCCGCAAAGCTGCAAAGAAACCCTCAGTAAAAAAAGCGACATCTTCTAAAAAGAAGAATACTTCGACTAAGAGCAATGCCGTTGCAAAACCATCAAAAACTAATGGGAACGATAAGGTTCCTCTAAAGAAAGAGCAGGATAAAAAGACTGTTCAAAAGAAAAAAGAGACCAAGAAGGAGACCTATCTTGAGCGTATGATGAGACTTGTAAAGGTTGAGTACGGTAAGGCCAAAATAAAGCTCATCGATTTATCTAATAAGCTAAAAAAGAAATGGGACTTATCTAAATGAGAGATAATATCTTTCCTTGTAATTATTAGTTCAGGATTATACAATAGTTAGCGTTTGCAAATTATTACTTATTGAAATTTATCTGTTTTATATACTTTTAGGAGGAACAAGATGACAGTACACATCGGAGCAGAGGTTGGCGAAATCGCAGAAACGGTATTGATGCCAGGAGACCCTCTTAGAGCGAAATACATTGCGGAGACAATGCTCGAAGATGTTAAGTGTTACAATGAAGTTCGTGGAATGTATGGATTCACCGGAACCTACAAAGGGAAGAGAGTTTCTATCCAAGGTTCAGGTATGGGAATGCCATCAATGTCGATTTATGCACACGAACTAATCAATGCTTATGGTTGTAAAAATATTATTAGAATTGGTTCATGTGGTGCTCTCCAGGAGCATGTAAACCTACGAGATGTTATTATCGCTCAAGGTGCATGTACAGATTCAAACATGAATAATATTAGACTCGATGGTCTAAACTTTGCTCCAATTGCAAGTTTTGAACTACTTAAAAAAGCTTATGATTCAGCTGAAGCGAAAGGTATTAAGACTCACGTTGGTAATATTCTTTCTTCAGATATTTTCTACGATGAGAAAGAGCTTTGGAGAATGTGGGCTAAGTATGGTGTTCTTGCTGTTGATATGGAAGCAGCAGCTCTTTATACCCTAGGAGCTCGTTTCGGTGTTAACACTCTTACTCTTCTAACTGTTAGTGACCAACTAATCAGACAAGAAGCTTGTACTTCTGAAGAGAGACAAAACACTTTCAACCAAATGGTTGAGATCGCTCTTGAGCTTGCATAATTTGTTTTAGTTACAATGCTTAAATATTTAGGCCACCCATTGGGTGGCCTTTTCATTATCTTTTTCTAATCTATTAGAAGAAATCTACATCAAGTCCTGGATCTTCATCCATTTTTCCTCTTGCAACTTGATAGATCGTTCCTGGAGCTACCCAGTACTTGTTAAAACGAGAAAGGTCACGGGCAAACTTATTATTTGGCGCCGCTTTGAAAATGAGTTCAGATAAGTTGAGACCAACCCCGAGGGCCACTGTTCTATATTTACTTGGCCACTTTGTTCCTGGACGGTTGTGAGGTTTAAATCCTCTAGAGTAGAATCCAAGATCAATGGTTGCGTATCTTGCCCATGTCTCGTTGACGCGAGGGATACCTGCTCCTTTAAGGCTGATCCAGTAAGATTGCCCTGAGTAATCTGAAGTTGGGTTGTGTAGGGGATGCTGCTCAAATTTTTTCTGATCAGAACTTGGCCAGTATTCCCAGCGAAGTCCAATGAGCTCATCAAACCACGGGTACTTGTCTGCAAAGTATGCAAAGGTCACACCTACAAGATCCATTACAACATCTTCATATGAAAACTGATAACTTGAAAATCCATCACCAACCTCAACTAAAAGGCCGAGACCTGCTGCAACCCCTGTGGAGTAGAGATTTGAGTCATCAAGTGAATTTCCTAAATTAATGAACATCCAGTTAAGAGCTCTTTTTTGGAAGTAGTAACTCATCATGTGGCCAGTTTTATCTGCTCCACCTGAGTAACTCGCTTGAGAAAACCAGTGTTCGTCACCAAAGCCCATTTTAAAGCTATCATCAATGCTATTGACGTCTTCAAACCAATCCCACATTGCGATCCCTTGGTAGGTCACAAATGCTAAGGCGCCGTATCCTGCATATTTTGTCCAGGCCTTACTTTTTTTCTCTTCAACTCCCCATTTTGAAAAATACTTTTGTTCAAATAGTTTTTCAGATGATTCGTTGATACCCAGAACTCTTTTATCTTTTAGTGCCTCTTTCTTCTGAAGAGGTGAAGGGGTTTCTGCGATCGAAAATCTGTAGGGTCTATCTAGTTGCTCTTGTGGTGTAAAACCAAGCGCTTTAACGGTGTAATATGCATCGTAGTAGCCGACATCACCTTTAAAATGAATCCATGTTTTCGCAAAAACAGGTGATGTTAGCAGAGATAATATAAGGAGTAGTTTTTTCATTTATTATCCTAAAGTCTTCCTTCGTAGGCAGGGATTACTGTTCCTGGCGGTACCCAGTACTTCAAGAAACGACTAGTTCCTCTTACTGCAGTGCTTTTTGGGTTTACCTTGAAAACTAATTCTGAAAGATTGATACCAACCCCCACAGCGTAGGCACGGTAAGGATTTTTCCATTTAGAATTATCAATATCAGGGATATATCCTCTGGTAAAATAGCCTAGATCAATAGACATATAGCGCAAGAGGGTATGGTTAATTGCCGGTATCCCTGTTCCTTTAAAGCTTAGCCAAAATTTTTGACCTGAATAATCTGAGGTGAAGTTACTTTTTCCTAGATCATCCCCATGAAGTAAATCGTGGCTTGGAAAATACTCCCACTTTAGACCAATGAGTTCATCTAACCATGGGTGCTTATCCGCGAAGTAACCAAAAATAATCCCTACTGTATTCATTACTACATCTTCGTATGAAAAGTGATAGTGAGTGAGACCATCTCCGACCTCAACAAGGATTCCTAACACTTCAGTAAGTAGTGCTGAGTGAAGGTTTGCGCTTTCAAAATCATGCCCAATATTTAGAAAGAACCAGTTAAGACCTCTTTTTTGAAAATACATGCTAAACATGTGTCCAACTTTATCGGCACCGCCAGAATAGCTTTCACTGCTAAACCATTTTTCTGATTCAAAGCCAAAACGAGCTCTTTCATTGATCCATCTCCATACCGAAGCTCCATGGACAAAAGTAATCAGACCAGCTCCGCCCCACACATATTTGGTATACTTTGCTTTCTCCGCTTCCTGTACTCCCCACGGAGAGTAAAAAGATTGTTCGTACAACTGTGTTGAGCTTGAGTTTGCTTCAACAATGTTTTTTAAGGCCTTTGCTTCTTTTCTTTGAATCTCTGTAAGGTTTTCCCAAACGGAAATTCTTAGAGGATTAGAAAGCTGGGCCCTAGGCGTATATCCCATAGCTTTCAGTTGATAGTAGGAATCGTAATATGAGGAGGTTTTGTCGAAATGAAACCAGGTCTCTGCGCCTGCAGAGGATACGATAACGAGTGAAATTACTGCTAAGAACTTTTTAAGCAAGACATAACTCCAAAAATATTTGCTACACCATTAATTTTGTTAATGATGTAGCATAAGAATGTTTAAAGAAGGTTTAAAAGTTTCTCTTTCCCAATAATTCTCATGAAACCAGCAAGTTTTGGTCCACGATCTTGAGAAATCAAAATTTGGTAGAATGGTCTGAAAGCGTCTTGTGGCTTGAGACCCTCTGCCTTAAGAGCTTCATAAATTTTTGAATGGAGCTCTTGGTCGTCATGAATAGTTTCCCATTCTGTTTCGACAATATTTTTTACTGTATTGAGTAGACTAGACTGAGCTTCATTAAGCTCAACTTCTGGCCTCTTCTCATTAATTGAAAATTTAAAATCTTCTGGAGCGAAGTTTTTAATCCAATTTGTCGCTCTTTCCGCTCTCTCTCTAAAGCGTCTTTCATCGCGATCATTTTTGATCTCATCATTGTAGTAAGGACGAGCTTTATCAATATCAAGTTCATTGATTTGAAGGATGTTACAAAGGTGTCTGAATGAAGGTTGGAATGGCATCTCTTCAGGCATGTCGTAGATTTGAGAAAGTTCGTAAACTCTCTTCGCCATTGCAACTTTCTTTTCGTTTCCTTCTTCTTTTCCATAAGCAAGACGTTCCATCTTATCGTAATCTTCGTACATTTTAAGAACGTCTAGGTCAAAGCTTACTGAGAAGTCTACGTTTGTTTTATATGAAGCAAAAATCCATCTAACCATTTCAGGCTCATAAACTTCAAGGACATCATTCACCGTAACAACATCTCCCGAAGAAGAACTCATCTTTCCACCACGGCCTTTGATCGATACAAAGTCGTACTGTAAGTAAAGAGGAGCTTGCCCACCGTAAAGTTTTACGATCTCTTTAGATGTTGTAAAACTTCCACCTTCGGATGAGTGGTCCTTTCCACCTGGTTCGAAGTCAACACCTTCAAATACCCAACGCATTGGCCAGTCCATTCTCCAAGGAAGTTTCACGCGGCGAGATTTTTCGATTACTTCATCACCACTGTGTCCGCAATGTTCACAACTATATGAAAGAGTTTTTTCTCCATCAAATTTTATATCTTTGATTTTGTCATCGCGATTACATTTTCCACAGTAAATCGATACTGGCTGCCATGAATCAGGAAGTGGCGATGATCTGTGTTTGTTCAATATCTCAACAATCGCTTCTCTGTTTTTCAATGTTTTGATGATGCTCTCGTCGTATTTACCTGCGCGGTACATATCCGCTTGATAAATTGCGTCTACTTGAACGCCAACCTTTTCAAGTTGCATCTCATATTTACGCTCTTGGTAGCGTGCATAGCAATCTTCAGTTTCATATGGATCTGGAACATCAACGATTGGTTGAAACATATAGTTTTTTAGCTCGTCTTGCTTTGGAAGATTTAGAGGGATTTTTCTAAATGTATCGTAATCATCCCAGCTGAAGATAAAACGTACTTTCTTTCCGCGCTTTCTTAGTGCACGTGCAACTAGATCAACTGTAATGGTTTCTCTAAAGTTCCCAAAGTGTACTGTTCCTGATGGTGTAATCCCACTCGCAAGTACATATGTGTCCTTGTCAGGATGGGCCTTAATAATGCGATCGGCCGTAAAATCTGACCAGTGAATTAGTTCGTTTGAATTGTCACTCATATTTATCCCTTTTAGAAATTATTTTGCTAACATTGACAAAGAGATATTAAATACCATCTTGAGTAAAAATGTCCAGCAATGATCCGCCTTTTTTTGGGCCACTTGCTGATAATTACAGAGTTTTGGCTCATAAAGGGAAAGGCATCATGCTATTCATTTTTAAATTTGTTCTTTTAGTATTCTTCATGATTTTCATTTCATTTGTAGTCCAGCTACTGATGACCATTTTTAAAATTAGGCGACGCGTCAATGAGTATAAGAATGGGGCCCAAAATTCACAAAATTCGAACTACTCAAATCAACCTCAATCAAATAAAAAAGATATTGATGCAGAGTATCGTGTTATTAATCGCGACAAATAAGTCATTGCTCTTGTACGGACGTCTAAAATTTTGAAATTTAAAGATTTCTCTTCCTAAATCATACCGTTTTCCATTGCTTTTCTCTGGCCTTCAGTATTATCATTTCACTGCAAATTGAAACCGACAAATAGATATAAACCCCATTAAATGTGAGGAAACTTATGTTTGAAAACTTTAATGTACCGTCTGAGTTGATCCCTTCTGATCCTCGTTTTGGATCTGGACCATCTCTAATCCCTTTAGACCACCTAAAAACTCTTATTGAATTAGGACCAAATCTTCTTGGAACTTCTCATCGTAAAGCTCCAATCAAGAATATGGTTAAAGAGTGTCAAGAAGGACTAATGAAATACTTCAATGTTCCAAGTGACTACCTTGTAGTTATGGGAAATGGTGGAGCAACTTTCTTATTTGATGCTATCGCTCTTGGACTTGTTCAAAAGAAAATTACTCACTTTACTTGTGGAGAGTTCTCACAAAAATGGTTCAAGGCCTCTAAAAAAGTTCCTTGGATTGAAGCAGAAGAAGTTGCTGTTGAGTACGGAAAAGGAATCAACGCAAATGATTGTCCAGACTCTGACGTAATCGCTACAACTCTTAATGAAACATCAACTGGTGTTCAGATTAACTCTCTTCCAAAAGTTCACGATGGTGCACTTCTTATGGTTGATGCAACTTCTGGTGCAGGGCAAGTTCCTTGTGATGTTTCAAAAGTTGACGTTTTCTTCTTCTCTCCTCAAAAAGTATTTGCTTCTGAGGGGGGGCTTTGGGTTGCAATCATGTCTCCAAAAGCAATGGAACGTGCTCTTGCTCTTAATGAAGACAAGTCTCGTTACATCCCAGAGATCATGAACTGGAAACTTGCAATTGATAACTCTGCGAAAAATCAAACTTATAATACACCAGCAATCGTTTCTATCTGGCTTCTTAAAGAGCAAACTAACAAAATGCTTAAAGAAGGTGGATACCAAGCAGCTCAAGAGCTTGCTCAGAAAAAAGCTGATCTTCTATATAGCTGGGGAGAGGAAAAACCTTACCTTTCATGCTTTATTGAAGAGAAAGACTTCCGTTCAATTGCTGTAGCTTGTATCAATGTTGATGAGAAGTATCCTGTAGATGATCTACTTAAAAAGCTTACGAATGCAAACATTGTTCATGGTATCGATGGTTATAGAAAGCTAGGAAAGAACCAATTTAGAATCTCTCTATTCCACAACGTTTCATACGATGACTTAGAGAAGCTAACTAAATTACTTTCTGCTGCTATCGAATCTGAAATGTAATTAAAAAAACATTTTTGATATATGGATGGGCCAGATTTTTCTGGCCCATTTATTTATGTACAGGTCGTGGACAATTTGCCAGAATGCTCATGAACTAAAATTTGGAAAAGGTTTTATGAGAAAGATTATTTTCTTTGCACTTGCATTATTTTTATCGTCATTATCATTCGCTGAAACTGCACAAAATGTTACCCAAACAAATGAAGTTACGTGGAAAGATGAAATTGCAGCACCATTTTCCACTCCTGGTATCTATGCATTTGGATCAGGGATGGCAACTGCTGGTATTCTTAAGTTGTTTTTCACGGACAGTGTTATTAATGAAGTGAGAGATAGAGCTTCCGCTAATAATTCATTAGGAGAATGGGATCATCGAATCGATATGATGGGACAGCTCGTCCCAAATGCTCTTTATGCCCTTGGAATGGGAGCATACGGCTACATCGGTGATGGCAATTCTGGTAAAGAAAATGCAATAATTATGGTGAAGTCAACTGCATATGCATCATTGTTAACTTCCGTTTTAAAATATTCTATTCGTGAGAGAAGACCAGGGAATGGGGCCCGTAATAGCTTTCCTTCTGGCCACTCTACAACGGCATTTGCTTTTGCTTCTGTTGTTGGTTCTCTTCATGAATGGTACTACGGAGTCCCTGCCTATGCGCTTGCAACACTTGTTGCGTATCAAAGATTAAACTCTGGTGTTCACTTTCTTCAAGATGTAATTGCTGGGGCCTCAATTGGTATTGCTTACGGTATTGGTATTGCCGACCTTGCAAAAAGATCTCCTCACGATAAAAGTGTTTTCCTTCCAATGCCAACGAGCGATGGGCGTGGATTATCATTAAATTACTTAACAACTTTTTAATTTTAGGATCGTGTATGCGCTTTCTTTTTATATTTAGTTTTATTCTTTCATTCACTTTAACTTCTGTTTCATTCGCAGAATCTCAAGTGGAGTATAAGTCTCCTGGGTATTTTGATTTTATTACAATGGGCCCGCAAACTTTAAAAGAAGCGTGGCAAATGTCATTTCGTAAAGAGGCGCTACCTACTTGGGGGGCAATCGCTGGCTCTACTGCTATTCTTTATTACTACGATGAAGAGATTTTGCTTGAAGTGCAAAGGATGGGACGCCGTTTGGGGATCGGTAATGATGATCATACTACTGGAGCTTTGACCATCGGTGGAATGGATATTTTGAGGGTGCCAACTGATCTTGGGTCAAGTTTGTATTACCTAGGTGATGGATGGACTCATCTTGCTGTTTCGTTGAGCTTTTTAGGAACTGGAGCTCTTACTGATGATAGTCGTGCGCTTCAAACTGGAAATCAAATTTTGCACGGAATGATTTGGTCTACAGTGCCTAATCAGGCATTAAAGAGAAGTTTTGGACGTGAAAGTCCTTACAGAAGAACAGAAAAACGTGGGGCATGGAGACCATTTCCTGCGCCATCTGAGTACAATAATAATATTTCAAAGTACGATGCGATGCCTTCTGGGCACGTGATGACTTTAACAATGACTCTAACAGTTATTGACTCAAACTATCCTGAGTATAAATGGTATACTAGAAGTATTGGTGGAACACTTTTATCATTGCTTTCTCTTCAAATGATGAATAACGGTGTTCATTGGGCCAGTGACTACCCATTGGGAATTGCAATGGGCTATGTCTTTGGTAAGGTCGCATCAAGACAAGGAAGAGTTGCTAAAAATTCGAATGAAAAAGTATCAGATATAATGGTGCTGCCATTTCACTTTGCTCAAAATGGTGATCATATCTCTGGATTTAATATGGGATTTACTTTTTAAGCTGCTTTAAGCAGCTTCGGTTGATTCTCTTGTGATTAGTTTTGAGTGGCCTGTGCGTACTTACAGATTTCACTGATTAACTGGTATTTCTTAAACGGTTTTGCAATCACTCCGTTGCAACCTATTTCTTTGTATTCTTCCTCATCCTCTTGGGAAGTATTAGCTGTAAGAGCAATTATGGGATGATGGTCATGGTCATGATATTTCCGGTACTCAATGATTTTCTTTGTGGCCTCAATTCCATCCATGATTGGCATTTGCATGTCCATTAGAATCAAGTCATATTTGTTTTCTTGTATCTTTGAAAGGGCCTCCATTCCATTCATTGCGTAGTCAACCTCAAAGGTCGTGTCTGATAGAAAAATAAGTACAATCTGTCCATTGGCCTCACTATCATCGACCAATAAAATTTTAAGGTCAGGTAGTGCTAATGGAATGTTGTATTCAAAGATCTTTTCTTTATCCTTCTGTGCTCTTTTGAGAATTGATTTGAAGTGTGAGTCATCACTTATTGTATGAGTTCTATTTCCTTTCTTTCTTGTCAGTATGGGGGCTTTTGTAAAGCAAAACTGGGTATAGATACAGTGTTGAAGAAGAGAATTAAGCGCGTTTTCTGTAATTTGCTCAAACTCGTCACCTAGTATTACGAGATCTGATTTTGTGTCTTGTGAAAAGTTAAGAAACTCGTCGATTTCATAAAAAAGATGGGTTTCATGAGTATTGTCTTGGCATCTAAAACGCTTATTTAAGCTCTTTGATTCATTCTCAGAAGACGCGATAATCGAAACAATTTGTTTGTTCGTATATTTAGCTTGATTTGCGCTTACTTTTTTTCTGGAAAGCGGGATTGTAAGAGTGAAAGTACTCCCTGCTCCTTTAGCACTTTCAACTGTAATGTCTCCTCCCATTGCTATTGCAAGTTTTTTGGAGATAGATAGACCAAGGCCAGCTCCTCCGTGTTTTCGTGACATGAACTGGTTCTCTTGAGTAAAGCGTTCAAAGATTTTATCAATTGCTTCTTGAGAAATTCCTATTCCCGTATCGCTCACGGATATTTTGACTTGGTTAAGACCACTACCTTGGTCACTGATCTTTGTTGTAATCATAATCCGTCCTTGCTCTGTAAATTTAATTGCATTACTCAGAAGGTTAATTATGATTTGACCTATTCTGTTGTCATCACCGATAAATATTACTTCGTCTAACAAGTCGTGATTGGATAACAGCTCAAGCGTTTTACTATCTGCTGACTTCCTTAGAATTGCGATACAATTATCAATCGTTTGCCTGAGGCTGAAAGGCATTTGTCCAATTGTAATCTCTCCCGCTTCGATCCTTGAAATTTCTAAGATGTCACTAACGAGATGTTCAAGAATAAGTCCGGCATTGCTTTGGAGCTTTAAAATCTTCTTAGCATCTTCAGATATAAGCATGGAGTCTAGTATTTCAGTACTTCCCAATATCGCAGTTAATGGCGTTCTGATTTCATGTGAGATATTCGCTAGGAAGTGTGACTTCGCTTGATTTGCTCGTTCTGCTGATTCTTTTGCTGCAATAAGCTCTTTTTCTACATTGAGCATGATCGATACTTCTTGCTCCTTAAGAGCAATCTCTTTTTCCTTGGCATCAATCGACTTATTTCTCTTCATCAGAACAACTGTCTGTATAAAAAGAAGAGCAAATGCTAGAGGAGATGCCATCAGCAAAATAAGAATGGCATTTTGACCTCGGATAAGCCAAATGATGTTATCTAAGGTAAGTTCGAGCTGTAGTTCATAGATATCGGAAGTGATAACAAGGGCAGGGAAGATGAGTCCCACGACCAGCCCAATCATTAGCCATTTTGAATATCCAAAAATTTCGGTGTGCTTTTTTGACATTAGAATCTCACAGTTAGCATCATATAAGCGTTATCTTGTCTCCTGTTTGATTTTTCAAAGCGAAAATCTTTGAATTCATAATCATACAGCATTCGACTAAATCCAACTCTTACGTCTGCTGCGTACGGTGCAATTTGTTTTGTTGCGTACAGGTGACCGCCCTCTCCAATTGCCTCATAAAAAGATGTGATTCTTTTTGTGTGAGTGGACGAGTCAATTGTACCGTATCCTGAGTTTAAGTATTCAACTCCCAATGACCAACCATCTCCACGATAACGTGTCCCTACGAGATATTTGGCACCAGAAATTTCGTTTTCATTATAGAGGAGACCGCCAAGATCTACTTTATCTCCATATGATTTACCTGTCAGCGTCGCAGGATTGTGTTCTACTACTTCTGCAATCAATGATCCCTTTCGCTTAAACCAGTGCTTAGTGTATGAGCCGTAGATGTCAAAGGGAAGGTTAAATGGGGTATTGAGTTCAAGATAAGCATTAAAACCTTTGAGGTTTTGCATAGTATCGCTATCGCCGTAGATTGAGTATGTATCTGCATCTGTTCCAAATTCTGATAAAACTCCTCTCGCTTCTACTGCCCTCTCATTGGCAATCTTTCCTCCGTAAAATTGGGTAATAAAAAGTGTTGGGAGATATACTTTTCCAAACCGCTTACGAGAGAATTCATAGATGATCGTATAGAGATCGCTCGACTTAGATATTCGTCCCCCCTGATCTGATCCCACTAGTGGATCAAATGAAGGGTTTGATTGAGAGCTATATGCTACTCGGAGCTTGTTGCTCATATTGCGGTTTGATGGACTGGTAATATTATAGGTTAAGGCAACGCCATCAAAAGGAAGGCTGTAGGCGAGAAGTGGATAAGTGCCCTGTCTTTCAGTATTGTTATAGATATGCTGGGGAGGTCCATAACTCGTTGGCAGTCTCCCGATTGAGAGTAGAAGGCGATCGTCAATTAATCTCCAGTCGATAAAGGCCCGTGTGATTTTTAAGTCGTCACCAGTAAGCTTGTCTGTCTTGCTGGTATACTGTACGTTTCGTCCAACAAGGTTTTCTCCATAGGCGTAGTTGCCGTGCAACGTTGTGTAGACGGAAATATTTTTAGTGGCATTTGCTGTTGCGTTGATTTCTAGAGCACCAAAAAATGATTTGTCTTCTGTATTAATGTTATAAACTGTCTGTTCTGCCTTGTGGTACATTCCTTGAGCAATAAACTCACCCGTTAGGTTTATCTTATTCATCATGCTTTTAATTTCGAGGTCAATCACTCTCTGCTCAAGATTTGTCTGGGTACCATAGCTCTGGCCTGCGATAATAAATAGAACTAATGAAACCGCAGTTTTAAGTTTATTCTCCGAACACATTACCAGTACCTCTTGTCATTGAATCATTGAAAATCTGGGTGAGATCTTCGCAGGAAATTGCATGCTTGCAGCAGCTGTCAGCTAGTTTAATAAATTGGGGGTCTTTACAAATTGGATTGGGTGAATTTTGGGCACGGAGAAGGAACAAAAAAATCTTTTTGGTTTGAATAGAGGTACATTCTTTACAGTCAGACTGAACACTTTTTTCAAAAGTGAGTACTGGACTGGAAAAAGCAACTCTAATATAGCTAAATACTAAGAGTGTTATTAGTAACTTCAATATCCAAATCTCCTAACCGTTACTTGATTTTGATTCATAGTAGCAGGTAAAGTCGATAAAATTTGAGTTAAAATTTTTTCATTTTAACTGGGGCGGTTTTATCTTGTGACGTTAGTAGTGCTATCTATTTATAGGGTAAGGAATTTTATTTAAAGAAACAAGGTATTTTGTTGCAATATCGTCACTTTTTCTGCGATGCTTCATCGATAAGCTGTTGATCTATCAAGCTCAAATAACCCAAACAATTCGTCTAAGTTCATCTCTTCATATTCAATTGAGAACATTTGGATGAAGGTATCTAGGTCGACGATTGCATTTTGGCCAGCATCTTCATGTTCCAGCTTTCTAATGCGTGAAATAATCCCTTGGTTGACCTTGGTTAGTTCGACGTATTTGTCTTTTAAAAGACTGAGGTCAATATTCTCAGAATCTTTGTGAAGATATTGTGAGAGAAGGTAGGAGCTGGTTATTCTGTAGATTGTTTCTAGGTGATCGGCAAATGGTAAGTGCATTTTTGCCAGTGGTCTTAAAAATTTAAAGTGTGGGCATGAGCTAGATGCCATAATTAGCCCTAAGAGTGATTTTAAGGCGTCTTGAACTGATGTCTTATTGAAATAGTGCCTGCGATTACACTCCACATCAATCTTAATGGCCTCCCATGAGTGCACCTCTCCAAAGTCTAAGATAATTGGGAGAAGAGATTCTGCGATTGGACAGTATTTATTTGTTTCTTTTGATAGTGTACAGTTACTACACTGGCAGAAATTAAGTTCCTTCCAATAGTCGAGTGAGCTATCTGGTTTATTTGGAAAGTCGACATTCGTATTCTTTCCATCAAGTGTGATGATATATTTCAGTGGAGACTTATCAGGAATCCCAATGCGGTAGATAAATTGATATCTTCGATTCATCTTTTTATGTTACTTTTGATTTCCAATTTCTTGCCACTTAATTTTGATTAACCTAAGCTATTTTGAGTCATTATTATCTATGGAGTTTCGATGAGAAAGTTGACCTTTTTGCTTCTTGCTACGTTTTCATTAACTGTTTTCGCTGAATACAAGTTCCCTGATGCTAAAATTAGAAGAGTACTGGAGGCCGGATCAACTCCTAGTTTTCAAACAAACTACGATGAGACTTATGCCGTTGAGATTTCATATAATCTCCTACCATCAATTGAGTTTCTTTCTCGTCCTATGTTGAAACTGGCCGGACTGAGATTTAATCCTCAGAATTTTTCAAGTTTTCGGAAGTATTACAACACTGGAATTAAAAGTTACGACATGAAGTCGAAAAAACTAATTTCTATTCAAGGGCCAAAGAGCGCTGTTTATGGCAATCCAAAGTTTTCACGTAAGGGAACTAAAATAGCTTTTCCTATTGAGAGAAAGAATTGTGTTGAGTTGTGGACTGCTGATATAAAGTCGGGAAAGGCACAACGTTTTAAAGGACTTTGTCTTAATACCATCATGGGAAGTGGCATCACTTGGATTGATGATAATCATCTGCTTGTTCGTTCTCGCGTTAAGGGACAAAAAATGCTCCGTGATTCTAACTCTGTTCCAACAGGGCCTGTTACGATGGAGACTACTGGTAAAGTTGCTCAAAATAGAACATACCAAGATCTATTAAAAGATGATCACGATGTGAAGCTTTTTAAGCACTATACTCGTGTTCAGCTGACTGTTATTAATATTAAGGATGGATCAAAGAGAATACTTGGACCTTCTGGAATCATTCCTGGTTACACGCTTTCTCCTGATCATAAGTATGTCAAAATGTCGCGTCTTTCAAAGCGAGAACCTTATTCCTTTGTTGTTCCCTACTACTATTTCTCTCAAGATCTTGAGGTGTGGGGAGTTGACGGTAAGAAAATTGGAACGATTGCAAAGCTTCCAGTGTTTGACTCTCTTCCCATTCAAGGGGTTCCCACTGGTATTCGTGAATTTGATTGGCATCCCTCTTTTCCAAGTAAGCTGATTGTGACAGAGGCCCTTGATAAAGGAGATTGGGAAGTTAAAGTTCCTCATCGCGATATGGTTTCTGAGATTAATATTGTGAATTATCACATTGGGAAAAAAAGAGAGCTGTTTAAAACGGCAAACCGCTATTCTGGAATGGATTTTTTTGAAGACGGTAAGCGTGCTGTGGTCTGGGATTACGAAAGAGAGAAGAAATTTCTAACAGGTGTTCTTTACGACTTGAACGCTAGAAAGAAGATAAAAGATCTTTGGGGCTATGGAGTCAATGACGAGTATAATAAGCCTGGAAGTCTTGTGACCGTTGGCAATAGATTTCACCATCAGTCTGTTCGACCTGATATCATTGACGGTGAAGAGTGGGTGTATTTGAGCGGAAGTGGGGCCACTCCTGAGG
The DNA here is from genome assembly GCA_965140515.1 of Bacteriovoracaceae bacterium. Taxonomy (GTDB): domain Bacteria; phylum Bdellovibrionota; class Bacteriovoracia; order Bacteriovoracales; family Bacteriovoracaceae; genus JAGLCH01. The sequence goes on from OZ223251.1 coordinate 1,980,878, forward strand.
GGATGCGCCCGTTTCTAAGAAGAATGAATTTAAAAACAAAAGAGTCTGTAGAATTATTCCGCTCGAGTAAAAAGTCCTATGAAAGGTTTGTTTACTTTCATAAAGATAAGTACGACAGCTTTGTTACCCATTACCAAAGTGCTACAGAATCTCCTCGTTACTATATTCGCAAATTTAAGTCTGATAAACCGCTTGTTTACTGGTTTCGCGAAGATCCTGCAAAAGTTTTTACCGATATAAAGAGAGAGATCCTTCATTATGAAAGAAAGGATGGGGTTAAGCTTTCTGGCATCCTTTACTACCCACTAGGGTACAAAAAAGGAAAGAAGTATCCCGTTGTGGTCAGCGCCTATCCTCGCCAATACTCCACAGCACGAGAAGCAGGACAGGTTCGTGGAACCTCTAGTCGCTATTCAAGACCTTATGGAGCTTCAAACCTCTATTTCTTACTGAAGGGGTACGCTGTTCTTCAAAAGGCCCAAATGCCAATTGTAGGAAGTCCTAAGGACATGAACGATACATTCTTAAAACAATTAAAGATGAATGCAGAGGCAACGGTTGGTGCCTTAAAAGATAATGGTATTCTTGATGGTGACCGTGTGGCAGTTATTGGTCACAGCTACGGCGCTTTTATGGTGGCCAATCTTTTAACACATACTGATCTCTTTAAGGCCGGAATTGCAAGAAGTGGAGCTTACAATAGAACACTAACTCCTTTTGGATTTCAAAATGAGAGACGAACTTTTTGGCAGGCCCAAGATACATACTTAAAAGTTTCCCCATTTGTCTCTGCCGATAAAATGAAAAAACCGCTATTAATGATACATGGAAAAGAGGATCCAAACTCCGGAACCTTCCCAATGCAATCAGAGAGATATTTTAATGCGCTTAAAGCTAACGGGGCTAATGCTCGTCTGGTACTTTTACCAAAAGAGGGTCATGGCTATGCTGCTTATGAAACGGTGTCTCATGTATTATGGGAAGAGATGCACTGGCTTGAGCGTTATTTGTAGAATTTGGTCACTAATTTTTTTGCAGCTGTATAAAATATTGACAGTTAAAGTTCCCTTAACTGTTTGAAATATGTGTCTGCATCTCTCCTGTTTATTGGCACGATTGATGCATGAATATAAATCAGTTGCAAATGAGCTAACTTTTATTATTAGGAACACAACACAACAAAAGGGGATCTTTAGATGAAAAAACTTACTTTCGGATTTATTGCATTATGTTTACTTTCAACCGGTTTTGCTGCTGATCAAGCAACGATTCAATTGAAAGGAAAGGTTGAGGCAGTATCCAGTATCCAAATTGAAAATGCTCAAAACGCTGATGTAACCATTGATATCCTAAACGGTTCAACTGAAAGCTTAAAGGCCCAAGAAGAGTCAAACGCTGATGCCGGATATGTGGTTAAAGGATCATCGCTAAATGGTGGTTTAAAGCACGAGAATGATAAAGCGAATTACGCTTATACTTTAAAGTATGCTAATACTCAGCTTAAACTAAATTCTGAAACTACTCTGAAAAGTGTTAATGGATTAAGCGGTAAGACAAAAGTTGATAGTGATATTGATATTTCTTTCACTGCTCAACCAGATGCACCGAGTGGAAACTATAGCGATACAGTAACTATTACTATTGAATCAAATTAATATTTTTAGGCCTCTCATTTGAGAGGCCTTTTTTTTGGAATCCCATGTCTTATCTTTATACACTGTCTACTTTTATTACTCCTTTGGTATTTGTAAGGCATTGAAATTAGATGAATTGCTCCTTTCTAAGATGGCCTTCATTTTGCATAAATATTTAGTATGAGAAGTTTTCTACACCTACTTCTATTCACTGCATTCTTGTCACTTTCCTTAGTTGGATGTGTAGATAATCCTCAGAGTTTTTATCAAAATGATTTAGCTGCAGTTGGAGAAGGGGAAATCTATCTAAGCCTTGAGACTGCCCCAGATGGAACCGGTGAAAAACTATCAACTGTTTCAATCGAGTGTGGAACGAGTTCAACTGTATATGCCGTTTTAAGAGAGCAATCAACTGATGCTTCACTTGCTTCAATGGAAGTTGAGTGGGAATCAGATCGTTCAATTCATCTAACGACAACACTTTCATCTTTTACATCACTAAATGCAACTGAAAATGGAAACTTTGCTCTTAATGCAAAGTATTCAGATGAAGGTCTTAATCTTAATGCTTCAATTTTTGTAGTGGTGACTGGAAGTTGTGGTCTACCTGTAACACCATATGAGCATTTTGATGTTTCAAAGCTTTCACTTTCACCAGGAGATTCTGTAGATCATTTTGAAGGATTAATGGGGAAACATCAGCTCAATTCATTAGAGTCTAATTCTGTTCCTTTTTATGGAGAAGAGGATGGAAAAGCATATTTAGAGTTTAGTGGGGCACAGGCCCTTAAAACAAATTCTAATCTTGCAATTGAAGGTAATCAGGCCCGAACAATTATTGCGGTGGCCATGCCTTATCAGTTTGGACGTGATGACGATCCACTACATCCACCACAAGATACTGCAGCTGCTATGCTAGGATTTGGAAGACAAAGTGGAAATCGCTCTATTTTTGATTTTAACTTCTTTAGAGATGGAGAATTTATTACTAACTTTTATGGACCAACAATTGGTTACGATGATTCATACAACAACTTTTCTCCTGAAGCAGAGCTTGATGAAATTCAGATTTTTACTGCTAGATATACCAACTCAGAGCATCCATACTATGGAAAACACATCTCATATATTAATGGAGATGAAGGAAATAGTGTTTGGACTCTTCTACAAACAAACCCGGGTCCTCTCTATCTTGGTCGGAGTGTTCTGGGTTCCACTTCAATTACCGAAAATTTCAAAGGTCGTATCTACGAGGTTATAATTTTCAATAAAGAGCTTTCTGATGAAGAAGTTGACCAAATTCATCAGTTTCTTGTCGAGAAATATAATCTGTGATTTGGTAGCATCTTCCTATCCTTAATATAGTTCCTATTTTGAGTTAAAATAAATGGGTGAGTTTACTACGCTTTATCTTCTTATTTTACTTTTTTATCCCACTTGCTTTTTCGCAGGTCGATACTGATGTAAAAAGACCCTATCTCAATGCTCCTGTATTTCTCGATGGAGAAGAGGTCGGTGTACTTTGGGTTTATCCAGAGTATAAGGGAAACGAGCTTCTTGTTGAGACTCTGCCAATTATTCGATTTCTTTCTCCCTATATTGAAGATAAGCAAGGGATTGATCGCATCAAAAATGGTACCAAGGGTCGATTTGTTACTAGTGGGGAATTAGAAAGTCTCGGTGTCATAAGCTTTTTTGATGAGCAGGATCTTCTGCTAAGAATTACAATTCGTCCCCATATTAGAACTCAATCAAAGGCCGATATTTCAGAGGCCCATCGGTCAGTTACAATTGTTCCTCAAAAGAATGCCAGTGTTTCAGGATACGCAAATTTTTATCTCAATCAGTCCTATTCTGATTATGGAGATGACGATTCTTTTGATAGAGATCCGTTTTATTCTAATGTAGATACTGTTTTGAATCTAAATGGGATCGCTTTAATCTCTGGGGGCGAGTATCACGAAGGTGCGGAAAAAGAGTTCACGCGAAAAGATTCTTGGGCAGAGTATGACTTTCAGAAAATCAAAAGTAGGCTTTCTGTTGGAGAAGTTCAATATACGGGAAAAGGGCTTCAGGTTGAGGGAGATGGCCTTGGAGCAGTTTTAAGTAATGTTGTTTCATTGAATCCTCAGACTCTTTCTAGAAGTACTGATTCATATAGTGTTACTCTTAAGCGTCCTTCAATTGTTGAAGTGTTAGTTAATGGGACAATTGTACATCGAGGCCAGTATCCCGCAGGGCCACTAGATTTATCTAACTTCCCATTTGTCACTGGTAATAATAGTGTTGAACTTAAGGTTACAGACGATCAAGGTCGAATTGAGATATCTGCATTTAACCGACTATTTGATAGTGAATTATTGGCAGAAGGGCTCTTTGAATACTCTGTTGCACAGGTTAATCCATATACTGTTAATGACGATGGCGATCGAAACTATGAGCGTGGGAATACGATTGGCTCATATTTTGTTCGATATGGTTTGTCTTCACACTTTACATTAGGTCTTAATGCTCAATATGACAGGGACTACAAACTAGTAGGCGCTGAAAACTCATTTCTTCTTCCGTTTGGTACTGTAGAAAACCATCTGGCCTCAAGCTATTACGATGATCAGGGGGGGATTGGCGCTAAGGTAACGTTTAGAACTCATGAACAGCAAAATGGAAGATCGCTTCCATTCTATCTTCGAACAAATTTTGATTATAAGTCTATCGGTTTTCGTCAGTTTCAACAGGTAAATCCAAATAACAAATTTACCCTTGCACAAACATTTGGGACTCGTATCGGTCCTAGTTCATCTGTTGGATCAACCCTTGTTTTTAGAGACAATTACTTGCTTAGTAATGAAGTGGAGCTACGCGCGGATTATAGACAGACATTTTTTAGAGAATATAATTCTGGTATTAGTTTTTCTAATCATCATTATTCTGATGGACGACAAGATTTTAGATTTGCTCTTAATCTTTCATGGTATCCACATTTTATAAGGACAAGCATTACTTCATCTTACGATTCAGCTGATCGTGATGGAAGAATCTCTGTTCGTGGTCAGAACTCTCTTAAGGGGATGCGAGCAAACTATCTAACTGAAGTTGGTCGTAAGGTTTCTGGGGAGTATGTAACAGCTGAAGCACAATTAAGTGGAAGTCGTGGAGAGATCGGAACGCGCTATAATTTTGCAGATAATGAGGTAAGCGGGAAAGGGCACTCCTTAAGCCTTGATTCGAGATTTAGTCTTGCCTTCGCGGGTAGCTCTTTTGCTTTTGGTCGTACTATTAGTGACTCCTTTGCAATTGTGAGCACCAAACCTTCAATAAATGATGTAGACATACCACTCTTCATTGGAAGGTCTCCTATAGATAGTTCGGTTGATATATTTGGCCCTGCGCTTATCACTGAGGTTGACTCTTATCAGTATCGCGAAATAAGCTTTGATCGTTCAAATATTTCCGAGAAGTATCTATTTGATAGAGAGCACTTTTCTGTCTTTCCAACGAACAAAAGAGGGACTTCAATCTCGACTAATGTGACGATTACTACTTCTGTTGTTGCTCAAATCTTTGATGATCGTGATAGACCACTTTCTTATGCTGCGGGAGACATTGTTAGCTCTGATGATAAATTGATTGGTCGATTTTTTAGTAATCGAAAAGGTAGAATATATTTGGAGAAGCTTGTCTCTGGGAAGTACTTTTTGAAGCTTGATGATAGTCGTTATGCTAAGAGTCCTCTCAATGTTGCTGAGTCTGCTGAGGGCATTATAAAATATGGAAAAATTCACTTTTCCAAAGGTGAGAGATAGATGAGATTACTTTTAATCTTTCTAATTTTAAGTTCCTCGCTTCCCGCATTCTCTGCTTGTCGATTGTGGTTTGATAAGGATTTATTAACGTCTTATTCAATGAATTCGAGCACAAGACTACCGATCAACTTTACTATTAAATCTAATAAAAAAAACTGCCCTCATTTTGTAGGTGTTGATGCGGGCCCAAATACTTACTTCAAAAGACGTTTGCTCAATTCTTCTTATCCAGAATACTTACCTTTCCAGCTCTATCAATATAACTTTGGTGGTGTGTTGATGGATGCAGGAGACGCCACATCAAAGAACATCTCTGTTCCTTATGAAGCTAATTCTAAATACTATTATCATCGCATTAAATCGGTCTTGAGTATTCCATACAAGTTTGCACCTGCAGGTCGATACTCTGAGTTTTATACATTTAAGATTTACAGTGGAACTATCAACAATTATAAGTCTAATCCAGAAGACACAATGGTAGTGGAGTTTTATTATGTGCTAGATCGTGCGATTGCTCTGTCTGTTGTGGCATCGGGCCTTCCATTTGATTTTTACAGCACTGATTATGATATTGATTTTGGGACGCTTAAAGTTGGCTCCACTAAATCCTTCGATATTGTTGCCCTTTCAAATGCGGGGCTTAGTCTATCTGCTTATTCTATCAATGATGGCGTGATGAAGGGAAGTTATGGAACTAGTAGTGTCAATTACAAGATTTCATTTGATAATGGAGCATATCGCTCACTTGTAGGGTCTCTCTCATCTCCAGTACAGTTTAAAACTTACACTGGGGTGACTCCATCAAAGGGGGTCAGGGTGAAGTCGCGAGTCATTATCAGTGGAGTTAACTCGGCAAAGGCCGATCGCTATTCTGATACTATTGTCATTACTGCTGCCACCGCTTATTAGGGGGCAATGATCACAATTTTTCTATAGTTTTGGTGGGCCAAAACAATGTCTCGGTTTCTGTGTCCCAGTTGGATTGTTTTGACATTTTCAGAGGCGGGAAGTCTTCCGCTACTTTTGGTGTAAAGAATTACTTGGATTGGATCATCGCTACTATTTTTTATTACTGTTAGTCCATCTAGAGAAAAAGTTTGATAGCTCACTCCATCAGGAACGTGCCCTTTCAATCGAATTTCTGCAGCGAATGTAGAAAGTGATATTAGCGAAAAAAATATGAGGATCAGTATAGCTCTCATACTTTATCTTTTCGGTCAGAAATCTCTAACGCATTAATTTTTTGTTATTTCTTCCTGATTACAGTAAGTTTTGCTGTCCGAGGATTAATCCCTTGAGGAAGTCGAATGGTGCCAATCTGCTCTGTTCCAGGAAGGAAATTTGGAAAAAGGGGGGTAACAAAGTCTTTTTCTTTGAGAGTTACTGAGTTCTTACCGTCTGTGAGTGAGATATTGTAACGAGTTGTAATGGCATGTTTTTTTCCATTATTTGCCAATTGAAATCTCAATAGCTTCTCTGTACCTTTTTTCAACTCACCTAAGATTCGAGCACTAATTTTTGGCTCAACAGGATTTTTTGGTAGTACGTAGAGAGATGCTACATATTCAAATAGAAACTTAACCCCTGTTTGTCCTTTTTTAGCAATTGGAAGTTGTCTAACAATCATTCGGTATGGAAGCTCACTCTTAGGAGACTTGTTGCCAATCCAGCTAACACGAATATTTCTTTTTGAGTTGGCCTTCAAAGTCATTTGGAGAGGGTAGACCATGAAGTCATCTGAACTTACGCGGGTTTCTTTCCCATTTTTGTCTATTGATCGTGTGGTGATCTCAAACTCAAGTGAAATTGGAGTATCTCCTGAATTCTCAATTAGAAAGGACTTTGAGCTCCCTTTCCCATCAGCATTGAAGCTTTGGATAATGGGTTTCACGGTATAGCCATAAGTGATACTTGTGAAAATAAATAGAGTGAGTGCTAAAAAATTCTTCATCGGGGGCGTCCTTATGCTTTAATCTTTACGCAGTTTCGTCCTGATTCTTTTGCTGAGTACAACGCCTTATCGGCATCTTTAATTACTTCTTCAGGTGACTTGTCACCACTTTGAGCAATTCCCATACTTATCGTTATTTGTACCTTTTTCTTCTTAGTGTTGTCCGTTTTTCCACGATTTTTTTTATCTCTTTTTGATTCTTCACGAATAAAGAACTCTCTTTTTGAGAGCTTATCTCTTGCAATATCCGCATAAGAGAAGGCCTCTTCTGCGTCTAATCCTAGGAAAACTGCCGTAAACTCTTCCCCACCATAGCGATAAACCTTTGCTCTTTTGGTGTAGTCACTCATCGTTGTGCCTACAACTCTAAGAACATCATCTCCGGCATCGTGTCCGTAAGTGTCATTGAACTTTTTAAAGTGATCGATATCGATCATTCCAATTGAATATTGCCCAGAAAGTGAACTAAGCATTTCATCTAATGCTCTTCTATTTGGGATCTGAGTAAGTTCATCGATATAAACTCGTTGCCAATACATGGTAAAAATCGTGTGAGCGTAAATAGACGCAATAGATGTATAAGCAAGTACTGTCAGCGCATTTTTTCCGGCCTGAGGAAAAGTCACATCCATACTTAAATGGCAGGCCGTAAAAAGGGGAATTAGAGTAAAAAAAGTTGAGAGAAGAAATGGGTATTCTTTCTGCCTTCTCTTAATAAAAGTGGTAATCAGTAGAAGGATAATCGGAAAGATCACCATCTGTGGTACTTCAAATACATCAAATGCTTGAATGAAGTGAAAGTACGCTGCTTTAATGTAACTGGTGTTTAGTTCAGATATCCATATGGCAAAAAATAGAAATGGTGCCAATCCTACGAGTATTTTATAAATAAAGCTAAGGCTAAAAGATCTTTTCTCTTTAATTAGAAACATCAATCCGACAGCGAGGGGGAAAGACATCGCGATCAACTCAAAGTAGCGAACAGAAGTTACGCCTGTCATTTCAAAGCTATTTGGTGCCAACGCAAAGTGATACATTCCAAGAAGTACCATTGAAGAGAGGAAGATCCTAGATTGATTGAGTTTCCAACCGAGAAGTCCCACTGAAAAAATGGCCAGGTAATTAAAATACTTAAAAAGAAAGGTTACCGACTCTTCAAATATTGGCAGTGCTGCAAGGTTTGGGATCAAATAACAGATCAGAGGTATAAGGCCAAGCGCAAGGTATAGTACGACTGAGAACTTCAATTTGTTCAACTTAATCTCTCCGTGAAATGTGTTTATCCTAGTATAACGTGAAAACCAGCTTGGGGGTAGTGGTGCAAAGGCACAAAATTGTATAAAAAAGGCCCGCTTAAGCGGGCCTTCTTTTTTATCAAAATGTAATTTAAAAATTATTTTGATCTTACTTCGTGAAGAAGATTTCCGTTAAGGAAAAATTCTTGAAGTTGATTTACTGCCATCTCTCCAACTCTGATTGAAGCTTCAGCAGTAGATGCACCAAGGTGTGGAGTCATCACTAGATTGTCTAGTTCTCTTAGTTTTGAACCGTCTTCAAGTGGCTCATTAGCGAAAACATCAAATCCAGCTCCTCTAATTTTTCCCTCTTTAAGAGTGTTGTAAAGGGCCTCTTCATCAACAATCTTACCACGAGCTGCATTTACTAGAATTGCATTTGGTTTCATCATTCCTAGTAGTTCAGCGTTAATCATCCCTTTTGTCGCATCCATTAGTGGAAGGTGAATAGTGATGATGTCGCATTCTGAGAAGATTTGCTCAAGAGTATCTGCTTTCTTTGCGTAAGAGATATCTGTTGATTCAACGAATGGGTCAAAGAAAAGAACTTGTGGTTCAAAACCACTGATTCTTTTGGCAACGATCTGAGCGATTTTACCGAAACCTACGATCCCAACTTTCTTTTTCCAAAGCTCAAGACCTTCAAGTTTTGATTTTTCCCATTTCCCTGCTTTCATAGAAGCATCAGCTTTTGCTGTATTTCTTAAAACAGTCATCATTAGGGCAATTGCTTGCTCTGCTGCAGAGTTTGCATTCGCACCTGGAGTATTAGAAACTTTAACACCTTTAGCTTCACATGCTGCTTTATCGATGTTGTCTGTTCCTTCTCCCGCGCGGATTACATATTTAAGGTTTGGTGCCTTTTCAAGAGTCTCAGGCATAACCTTTGACGCTGAACGGATTACAAGACCTTCAACTTTTGGAAGTAGTTCTTCGAAAACTTCTGGAGTAACTTTTTTATCTGGGTGAACTTCAAATTGATCAATTGCCTGAAGGCCTTTGAAAACATTTGCGTCCATTCCGTCTGATACAAGAATAAATGTCTTACTCATTATAAACTCCTATAATTAGTCTAGTAGGTGAGTGATAAGTCCAGATCTAAGCTTTGGCTCGAACCAAGTAGATTTTGGAGGCATAACCATTCCAGCGTCTGCAACGTTCATAAGTTGCTCAATTGATACTGGGTGAAGTTTGAATGCTACTGCACATTCTCCGCTATCAACACGTTTCTTTAGCTCTTCTGCTCCACGAATACCACCAACGAAGTCGATGTTTTCGTCAACACGTGGATCACCAATTCCAAGAACTGGGTTTAGAAGATTCTTTTGTAGGATGTCACAGTCAAGTGAAGCTACTGGATCTTCTGCTGGATATGTTCCTGGCTTAGCTTTGATTTGGTACCATGAACCATCGAGGTACATTCCGTACTCTTTCATGTTCTTTGGTGATGGATCAGTGTTTTCACCAATGATTTCAAATTTTTCTTGAAGCTTAGTTAGGAACTCTTCTTTTGTGTTTCCATTTAGAGAGAATAGAACACGGTTGTAGTCCATGATGTAAAGTTGCTTAGCTGGGAAAATTACAGAAAGGAAGTAGTTGTACTCTTTCTCGTCACTTGGAGTTGAATCAAGTGCCATCTTTTCAGCTTTTGCACGAGCAGCTGATGCTGATCTGTGGTGACCGTCAGCTACGTATAGGTAATCGATTCCTTCAAATTTGTTGTGAAGTTTAGCGATTAGATCTTGATCCTTGATAACCCATAGAGTGTGTCCAATTCCATCTTCTTTTACGAAGTTGTACTCAGGCTCTTGACCTTTAACAAAGTCAGCAATCCATGTATCGATTTCTTGATCGTCTCTGTAAGTAAGGAAAACAGGACCAGCATTAGCGTTAAGTGTAATAACGTGCTTAGTTCTGTCGTCTTCTTTTTTCTTTCTTGTGAATTCGTGTTTTTTGATTTTGTCAGCGTTGTAGTCGTCAGCTGAAGTACAAGCTACAAGACCATATTGCTCATGGTCTCCCATCTTTTGCTTGTAAACATACATACAAGGCTCAGCATCTTGGAATAGCACACCTTTTTCAATCATTCCGTAGAAGTTGCTCTTCGCAGTTTGGTAAACTTCTTCTGAGTAAAGATCAGTTCCTACTGGAAGATCGATTTCTGGTTTTACAACGTGAAGGAAAGAGTTTGGATTTCCTTTTGCAATTTCTCTCGCCTCGTCAGAATTGATAACGTCATACGGAAAAGACGCTACACTTTCTGCAGTTTCTTTAGTTGGGCGAACACCTTTAAACGGTCTAACCATAACCATAGCTGGCCTCCTTAATATGTGGGGTTTGGGTAAATTGTTTTGCCCCACAAATCTATCAAATAGAGGCCTTAGAGTCTAGGAAATACGGTAAAAAAAGAGCTCAAACTAACCGAAATTAAAGGCATTTTTGTACAGCAGTACAAGCTAAATTCGCTCGGCCTTTATATCCTTTCGATATTTCTTTAGTTTCTTTCTGATCTCCTTCACCATAAAGAGTGATGCTAGCAAGTTGATGCCTAGCATCATGGCGAAAACAGCATCTGAGAAGTTGAGAATCAGAACAAGGGGATTTAGTGGCCCAAAAAATGTCAAAACCACAAAGACTGTTTTGTAGCTTGTTTCAGCAACTTTTGAGTCACCCTTAGTGAGATATTTAAGTCCGGCCTTTCCGTTACTATACCAAGTCATAATGGTAGAGAAAGCGAAGAGCCAAATGAAAATTGAAATTCCAATTTTTCCGTAGATCCCGTACATCGCCGCGAACGAATTGGCCGCAAGCTCGATCCCTTGGATTGCAAGTGAGCCGTCCCATGTTCCTGGGCAAAGAATAATCAGGGCAGTCAGAAGACAGGTGAAAACGGTATCGATAAAAGAACCGAGCATTGCTGCGATTCCATGTTGGATTGGGTTAATTTCATGAGGACGTGGAGCGAGGGCATTGGTTCCTAGTCCTGCCTCATTTGAAAAAAGAGCACGGCGCACACCGTGAGTAATGATCTCTCTAAAGCCAAGTCCAATTGCTCCAGCGCCCGCTGCTTTAAACTCTAAGGCGCCTGAAAAGATACTATTAAAGGCCGATGGGATGTGGTGGTAGTATGAAAAAATAATTCCAAGTCCACCGATCAGATAGAGTAACATCATTAGAGGTGCGAAATAACTTACGATAGTTTCAATTCCTTTAAACTTAAAAAGGGTGAGACCGGTAATTGCTGTAATTACACCCGCTAGTATTAATGATAGGTAAGGAATCTGTGGTAAGAAGTTATCGACAACAGCAAACATTTGATTGCTTTGAAACATATTTCCAGCAAAGAATGCTGCAAAGATTGTCAGCACTGCAAAGAACTTAGCAAGTAGTTTGAATTTTCCAGGAAGTTTGTTTTCAATCAAGTACATTGGGCCTCTAAGAATTTGCCCAGTCTTTTTATCTTCAACTCCAAATGATAGCGAAGATGAGAGAGAAACAAGTTTCGTGGCCATCCCCAAAATACCGGCAACTAGCATCCAAAAAACAGCTCCTGGTCCACCGATAGAAATTGCAATGGCTGCGCCCGCAACAGAGCCAAGTCCAATCGGTGCAGCGATGGCGGTACTGAACGACTTTACAATTGAAGGTTCATCATCAAAGTCTTTAAGCTTTGAGTAGCGCCCCGCTAAAATTCTAATGGCGTGCCAAAAGAAGCGGATCTGTGGGAAGAGAAGATAAATGGTAAAGAAAGTACCAATCCCAAGCACTGTATAGACTGCTGGAATTCCAAAAATAAAATCAACTGCGAGTTGAACGAAATTATATGTATCGGCCATAACGGTCCTTGCTATCCTATTAAAAATTGGACCTCAGTCTACCAGTTCAATCTGTTTGTTGTTAAGACTCTACGCGTTAGTTTTGGTAGATTAGCACACTTTTATACTGCTCTAGGTATTTGTCCATTCCCTTTTGCTCTATGGTGCGTAACTCCTCAATTGAACCGTTTGCTTCAACCCATTTTCTCACATCTTCAGTTCCGTTGATCAAGTCAATGGCAAGGCGTCCGTGCTCATACTCGTAAGGTTTTGAGTGGAACTCAAAATCACTTTTAAGTTCATGGTAAAGTTTCTGGCATAGGAACTGTCCCACTTGCCATGATTTAAATTTGGCAGGATCTGTCACATGGATTTGAACACCACCGCAAGTCTGGTTTGCAAACTTTTGAAAGGTTGGCATAAAGGCCACAGGTCTTAGGACAAAACCTTCAAGATCTGTTTCAGCTAGTTCGCGATTGATCTTTTCTGTGAAAGCGAATGGTTCAATCTTTGGATGTCCTACCATCTCAAGTGATCGAGTCGTTCCTCTCCCTTCTGACACATTCGTCCCTTCAAATAGAACTGTTCCCACAAAAGTGATCGCCCCATCTGCAGTTGGAAGATTTGGAGAAGGGTTTACCCAATGAAGACCAGTATCCTTAAAGAACATTTCTCTCTTCCAATTGATCATTGGAACAAAGTCGTACTCACAATCTGGTGTGTAGTATTTCTTGGTAAGAAGTCCCACTTCGGCCATAGTCATTCCATGCCGTTGGGGAATATTGTGGTGGCCAACAAATGAATGAAATCCCTCCTCTAGGACATTTCCTTCAATCATGGTACCTGAGACTGGATTTGGACGGTCGAGAACGACCACCTTAATACTAAGTTCCCCACATTTCTTCATTAGAAGACCTAGGGTTGAGATATAGGTGTATACACGCGTTCCTACATCTTGGAGGTCAACAACCATAGTGTCTATTCCCTCAAGCATCTCATCGGTTGGGATTCTTGTTTCGGAGTAGAGACTTAGAACGGGAAGTTTAAAGTAGGGGTGAATGTAGTGATTACTCTCAACCATGTTATCTTGAACGTCAGTTACAAATCCATGTTGAGGCCCAAAAATCTTCTTCAATCGATCACCGAAGATCTCTTGCATCTTAATAACCCCTGAGGTTAGATCTTTTGCAACAGTGGCCGAGTGGCATAGATAGCCGATGTTTCCAGTGATTTTTTGCTGCTCTTCTTTAGAAACAATTAGATTGTCTAGTCCGTTTAGTACCATGGTATTCCTCCGTGAATTATAGTTTAGCAAAGTCTTTGGTTTTGGGAAGGTGTCAAAAAGTGAGGATGGTAGTGTTGTGAAATAGTCGGGTACTAGTGGAGCGTTACATCTAAATTATTTATTAGAGCTTAAAGTAACCAATAATTATGCTGAGGATAGCGTGGAAAAATTCTAGTTGTGATATTTTATAAGGTTTTAACTAAGTAAATAAAAACCTACTCCGATAATATGACGAATTACATATTTAATCGGAGATGCTTGATGAAACGGACTCTATTCACTGTTATTGCCTTTATTCTTCTATTTTCTACCCAGGCAATGGCCGCCAGTAAAAAGGCCCATGCAAAATTAGATGTGATGCCACTTTATTGTGAATCTCCTTGTGAGGTCACACTTTCCGCTAAGAGATCAACTGCATCTAGCAGTGCCAAAATTGAAAAGTATATTTTTGATCTTGGGAACGGGGAGATTGTGGAATCTAGAGATCCCGTTATCAAGTATACTTATAAAGTTGTAGAGTCTGATCTTGATACTCCAAGTTTAAAGAAAGGATTTAAAAATTTTTTTAAATGGCTTATTAATGTAATTAGAAATAAGCATTCTATAAAAGTTTTTGATACTTCTGTTTCTGTCGTTGATTCAAAAAATAAGAAATCAACGTCTCCCAATAAACATGTTCGTATTAAGGCGCAGGAAGGGAGCGCGAATAAAGAACCAATTGCAGAATTTTCAATTTCCATTAATGATAATATTGCTCCTTCATCTGTGGTTTTTGATGGGACGACTTCAAGCGATGAGGATGGAGAAGTCATTTCTTACTTTTTTGATTTCGGGGATGGAACATCCTCAGAAGAAAGTTCTTCTACCCATATCTATCAGTCTGCAGGAACTTATTCTGTAACTCTAACCGTTACAGATGATCAAGGGGCAAAGAGCTATGCAACACGTTCCGTCACGATTATTGAGAATTCCTTACCAATTGCTTCTTTTACATCTTCTATAGATTCAGGAAAGGCCCCATTAAAAGTTACCTTTGATGCTTCAAACTCATCTGATAGTGATGGCAATATTGTTAGTTTCCACTGGGTAATTGGTAACGCAGAACTGAGTGGAAAAAATATATCCCATTCTTTTGATACTGATGGCATTTTTACTGTGGTATTAACTGTTACCGATAATAAAGGAGGAAAGAATACTTCACAGTCGACGATTACTGTTCTTCCAATAAACAAAACTCCAAATGCTTCTTTTACTTTGACTGAAGGAACTTATATCGCTCCTCAGAAGATTGCTTTTAGCGCAGAGAAGTCAACCGATTTGGATGGGACGATTGAGTCGTACTTCTTTGACTTTGGTGATAATAGCACTTCTGATCAAATGAATGTTAAACATACATATTCTGATCCTGGAACTTATTTAGTTAAACTAACTGTAACTGACAATGATGGCGCAACTGGGGTTTATGAGCTTCCAATTGAAGTAAAAGAAAATGTACCTCCTGTCGCTGTCATTGAATTTAGTGAAGATCAGTTAAAGGCCCCTGCTGAAATAATGTTATCTGGGGAAAAATCATCGGATTCCGATGGCTCAATCTCCTCTTGGGAGTGGACCTTTGAAGATGGTACCGTTCTTTATGGGGCCGTTGTGCCATATATTTTTACAGTTGAAGGAAATTATCAAGTAAAGCTTAAGGTCATTGATAATAAAGGTGGAACATCCGAGGTTTCAAAATCAATAACGATTGGGGCTCCAAACATTCCTCCGGTTGCAAAGCTTATAGCAGATAAGATTTCTGGAGAGTATCCGTTTCCTGTTTTCTTTGATGCGAGTGGTTCTGTGGACGATGATGGAGGAATCGTTTCATATGAATGGAACTTTGGAGATGGAGAGGTTGAATTTTCAACAGTACCCGTTATCTCACATGAGTACAATGCGAAAGGAACATTTAGTGCTTCTGTTACGGTTGTAGATAATGATGGAGCAACAAGTAGCAGCTCTCTTATAATTCAAGTTGAAGAAGGGGTTATTCTACCGCCGGATCCAAAAGATGTTGCACCAGAATTGTCCGTTACTGAAATTACTGATATCGCTGATGCCACAAGCTTCCTGTATAAATCCGAAAATCCTATCCAAAAAGGGGTCTCCCCTGATGCGATTCAGTCTGACCTTGTCTCTGTTTTAAGAGGGCAGGTATTAGATACCAATAGTAATCCTCTACCGGGGGTAAAAGTTTATTTTAAAAATAATCCTGAACTTGGGTACACTTTTTCTCGCAAAGATGGTTTTTATGATATGGCCATTAACGGGGGGATGAATTCAATCATTTCTTATGAAAAGAAAGGATTTCTTTCCGTTCAGCGTGTGTTTAATAGCAATTGGAAGGATTATAATTATTTGGATGACATAATTATGACTGAACTTGATTCGGTCGTATCGGAAATTGACCTAAATTCGATTGAGTCGATTGTTGCAATTTCAGGCTCTCAGGTCTCTGATGAAAGAGGATCTAGAACATCAACACTTGCAATCTCTCCTGGTACGACGGCGCAAATGGTACTTGCTGATGGTTCTAAAAGAAGTATCGAAAAATTGAGTATAAGAATGACCGAATATACCGTTGGTGAGAATGGTTCAAAGGCAATGCCTGGTGTCCTTCCTGAATCAAGTGCCTATACATATGCGGTGGAGTTTTCTGTTGACGAAGCTATTGAGCTTGGGGCGAAGACTGTTGAGTTCAATAAACCTATTTATAATTATGTTGATAATTTTGTAGGCGCTCCTGTTGGGGTTGCAGTGCCTTCGGGATACTATGATCGTGAAAGTGGTAAATGGATCGCAAGTGAGGATGGTCTTGTTGCAAAGGTAATAAGTATCACCGATGGTGTTGCAAATGTGGATGTATTTGGCACAGGTGTAGCCGCTACAGAAGATGAGATGACTCGAGTTGGATTAACTGTTGATGAGAGAAAGGTAATTGCAAAAAGATTTTCTGAAGGGGAATCTTTTTGGAGAACTCCGATTCGGCATTTTACTCCATACGATTTAAACTTTATGGTTTGGGTTGAAGATATTATTTCATCAATTGTTACTTCAAAAGATAAAGTGAAAACAAATTTTACAAAACCAAACTGTGGGACAGGTTCAATTATTGATTACGATAATAGGTGTCTTGGTGAACATATTAAAATCCCAGGGTCATCTTTTGAGTTAAGCTATAATACAAGAACTCAGTTTAGCTATGAAGGAAATAGACGTTTTACTTTTCCTGTCACTGGATATTCCTTTGATGAAAGATTTAGAGGCCTGATTGTTGAAGTTAAAGTTGCTGGGAGAAAATTTGAGTATAAGTATGGTTTAATTCCAAACCAAAAATTTACGTTCACTTGGGATGGATATGATGCTTATGGACGCAAGAGGGTTGGGGCTCAGAATGTTGAAGTCGTTTTAAAAGAGTTACAGCCAGTGAATTATTGTCCTAATCCTGCTAGTTTGTCCTATAACTCTTCATCTTCATCTTCATCTTCATCTGATACTGTTATTACTAAAACCTTTGGTCGTTGGGTCAGTGCTAAATCTCTTGCTAAACCTTATTTTGTAGACAGATGTTTTGAACCAATTCAAAACGTAGCTATTACTAAAAAAACGTTAAATTTTGTTATCGGCGGTGTTGATGCTAAAGCTCAAAAACTAGGCGGTTGGGGGGTTAGTTTGCATCATTTTTATGATTCTCTTGCAAAGAAAATATTTAAAGGTTCAGGAGAAATTATTAAATTAAAGGATCGTGCAGGGACCGTGTTGCGTAAGATCTTCGGGAATACAAATCAAGGGTATGATGTTCAGTATGAGCTACCTATTGCTGGTGTCAAAAAAATTAAATTTGCAGCAAATGGTGACCTTTATCTTCTCGAGAGTCATGGAATTTCAAAAATATCTTCTGATAAGTCTTATACTCGAATTATGCAAGCGACAAATTCTAATTCTGAGGATTGGACTTCAAGTGTGATTGTTAAGGAAAAGTACCCTGTAAATGACTTTGATGTCGATCCAGATGGGAATATTTATTTTATCTCATCTGATTATGGGAGAGTTTATAAGATTGACGGCGAGTATAATGTTAATTTGCTCGGAGGTACCGCATCATCTCCAAGAAACGACTTTACTTATGAAGGGATGATTTCTGATGCTCAGTTTTATAGATTAAAGAGCATCGTTGTAGATAAAGATGGATCTTACTATCTTGCGGACTATAACTCGATCATGCATGTGCTCCCGTCAGGTGAGACCAGCATCATTCTTGGTGGAGGGTATCAACATCCATCAAAAGAAAATTCCATTTTTGCTGATGAGGCATATTCTTCATATATTGAGGGGATAGCTATATCTGAGGATGGAGAGCTTTACTATACCGCAGATGAGACATATGTAGCTAAGATTACAAAAGAACGAAAGGTTGAGCTTGTCGCAGGTAGTCCTGGTTATTCTGCTCCAGAATATGTTGAGGGGACGGTTGGGGCACGTGATGTTAGACTAAGTTATGTTCGCCGGATTGCTCTTGATAAAACTGGAGTGTACATCATAGATGAAAGGCTGAAACGAATTTTATACTGTGATTTTATGACGGACAGTTTAAGTGAGTTTGTAGGTAACGGTAAGGACTACACTGGGCAAATTATTGACTATACTCCATCAAAAGAAATTGGAGGAGATATGGGAATTGCTCTGACTATCGGGCCAGATCGTAAGTTATACTTTGTTCCTAACTTGCACTATATATACAGAGTTGAGCTTTCTGAAAGAGTTAATGATGAAGGGCATTTTTTAATACCAGATGGAAATTCTCTTTATGAATTTACGAAAACAGGCATCCATCTTAAAACTACAAATGCAGTTCTCGGGAATGATGAATATGTTTATAAATATCAAAATGGCTTACTTTCTAGTATTGTTGATAAATATGGTCGCACCTTTGAAGTTGTACGTGACTCAAATGGAATCGCTCGAGAGTTACTTTCTGAAAATGGTCTAAAAACGACTCTTGATTACAATGAAAAAGGTGATCTCAAAACTGTATCGTATCCTAACGGGGCTAAATATAACTTCACATATAAAGATGGTGCAGAGTTACTTGAGAGTTTTACTGACCCAATGCAAAATTCATCCTTGATGGAGTATTCAAATAAAGGAGAACTCATCAAAGATACTGATGCAAGAGGTGGGTTTAAAGAGATTGTTCCTTTGACTGAAGCAACCGATGATTCTTATAAGTATAATGTTTATACTGCAGAGGGAAGGGTTGCTACTTACACAAGAAGGCAAAGCTATGGAACTACATTTAATATGCAAGAGTATCCAACAGGTAAAAGGATAGAGCATTCTTATAGTTCTATCGCAGATAATGTTTTTGAGTCGAATGGTATGTCTCGTAGTAAAAGATATTCTCCGGGTCTATATCAAGAATCATCGCGAGATTTAACTTTAGATCGGTATGGACTAACTAATCTATCTGCAAGTATGCTTGTTACACATAAGACTGAATATGTTTTTGGCGAATATAGAAAACCTTCAACCTTACAATCAATTCGTAAGACAACTCAAGTTAATGGCGCTGAATACACTTATTTATTTGATAAGTCTTCCTTGGAGAGCACGACTACGGCACCTGATGGCGTTGAAAAGCGAAAGAAATTAAATTCTCTTGGTGATATCGTCTACTCTGAGACTGTTGGCCTTGCTCCGACTAATTACTCTTATTACGATGATGGTAATATTAAGTCTATTACTATTGGTGATCGTATTACACAATTTAAATATAATGAGCTTGGGTATTTAGCTGAAGTAATAGATCCTCTCGGGCGAGTTACAAGTTATCAAAGAGACTTATTGGGATTGCCTCTATCTGTTACCTATCCTGATTTGTCAGTTTCTAACTATCGATATGATCTCAATTCAAATCTAATAGGAATTACACCTCCTAAAAGACCAGAGCATATTTTCAGTTTTAATGCGGTTAATATTGTCGATGAATATAATGCTCCCACTGTTGGTGATGCTGTAACCTCAACAAGCTATTCTTATAATTTAGATCAAGATCTTACGAGCAAGGTTCGTGATGATGGAAAGTCTCTTTTTTATCATTATAAAACGCTTGATGATGGGACACCTACTGACTTACTTGAAAGTGTAAGTTCCGATGATGGTACGATAATATATGAATATGATTCCAATGAGCGGTTAACATCTATAAAAGGTCCAGAGTCTATAGTTGTTGATACTCAATATTTAGGTTTGCTGCCTCAGATTGTAGAAACTACAGGAGATGTCTCTGGAAGTGTCGAGTTTACTTATAATAACTTCTTAGTCCCCAATGTCATAAATGTTAACGGAATAACCACGGTTTATGGGTTTACTGATGAAGGAAAGATTTCTAGCGCTGGAAATTTAGCAATTGAATATGACGCCAGTAAAGGTGGGGTAATATCAGAAACTAATTTTTATAATGTTTCTGATAAGTATACATTCTCTGAGTATGGTGAACTTGCAAGTTACTCTGTGAATTTTTCTTCTAATCCATTAATAAGTATTGATTATTCAAGAGATAAGCTTGGAAGAATTACTAAAATCGTTGAGTCATCAAGTGGCAATAGTATCACAACGGACTATGGTTATGATCTTTCAGGAAGGGTTGAGTCTGTTACTGTAAACGATGTGCTCGTTGAGTCTTATCAATACGATGAAAATGGAAATCGCGCCGGTGGCGTTTATGATGATCAGGATCGATTGCTAGAGGATGATAGTTTTAAGTATACTTACACTGCAGCAGGAGAGCTGCTAACTAAAGCAAGAAAGTCAGATTTAAAAGTTGAGACCTATCGTTACGATGTTTTTGGTAACTTGAGAGAAGTGAAGTTACTTGATGATCGTAATATATTGTATATTGTTGATGGGCTTGGTCGACGTATTGGAAAGCGCATAAACGGTGAATTGAAGCAAGGTCTATTGTATAAAGATCAATTGAATCCAGTGGCGGAGCTGAGCCCGAATGGAGAGTTGAAGTCCATTTTTGTCTATGCAACGAAGTCTCATGTTCCTGATTATTTTATTCAAGGCGCTGACTCTTATCGCATTATTTCAGATCATCTCGGTAGTGTCCGATATGTTGTTAAAGTTGATGATGGTACAATCATGCAAGAGATGACATACGACACCTTTGGGAAGGTACTTAAAGACACTAATCCTGGATTTCAGCCATTTGGTTTTGCTGGTGGATTGTATGACTCTGATACAGGCTTGATAAGATTTGGTGCAAGGGATTACAACCCGAGCACTGGTAGATGGACTGCGAAGGATCCGATAAAGTTTGATGGAGGAATTAATCTATATCAGTATTCAAAGGGCGATCCCGTTAATTATTTGGATATTAATGGCAAAAATCCACTATCAATTATCTTTGGTGTTGTGGGGGGATTCTTCGGAGGGGTTGTTGGAGGAGAAACATCTGCTATTTTATATGATGATTTGGAGGGCTGGGATTATGCCGCCGAAGTTGGAAAAGGAATTGTTAGTGGTGCTGTGCAGGGAGCAATCATTGGAATCGTAGCAGGTTTTAATCCTGCATATGGGGTTGCATTAGGGGCGATACTTACCCCTTATAATGCAGCAGTCCTTTCAGAGTCTTTAAAAGATAGAAATAAACGAGACAGACTTCGTCAAAGTTGCAATAACTAGGAAATATAATGAAACTTATTAAGATATTTTTTGTTGGAGTCAGTTGGGTTGTATTTTTTAGCTATCTTTTTATCTTTGGTGTGTTTGCCTATGTTGCCCATTATGGAGAGCTATTAGGTAGTAATAAGGTTCTAGCTATGATTGGTGGAGGTGTTTTCAGTGCACTGTGCTTTGGTGGGGGACCAATTTGGCTATTAGACAGGTTGTTTGATAATGAGTTTAAACTCAAAATCATTGAACGATACGGAAAAGAGACTTGGGATGCTACTATACTAGTCGTTTCAATATTGATTCCAACAGGTCTGTCGATTGCTTTGATACTTGCATGGGTTCAAATGTTTCCTAAAGCAATGGATTACTATAATAAATATTTTTAGCTCGTGCCTGGAATTACAACCCGAGCACGGGTAGGTTTTTGAGTGAGGATCCGATTGGGTTTGGTGGTGGAGATAGTAACCTCTTCCAGCATTAACTAGTGGACTATAATAAGGGGGCAGATAACTGTGCTCTTTTGAAGAACTTGATTGGGACAAACATCAGGATAATGCTGTATGAAGTATGTTTTTTTTATAATGTTAGTGCTTTTTTTGGGTTGCTCTCGAAAAATGGACCGTAGCAAAGTTCCTGATAAGCTCACACAAAAAACTTCAGAGGTTAAGGTTCAATATAAGTCTCATGAAAAGCTTGTGAGTTTTGTTGCAGCTAATAAAAAGTATTTATCCCCTCCGTATGGTGACTTCAATCAACGAGAGCTAGCCCGGTATTATTTTGATTTATTGATTCGTGAGCAGGCTTCTTTTGAGAGCTTCAATGATGAAGCAACAGAGCTAGGTATCGCAGAAAGTAAGGATGACTTCTATAAGAAACTTACTCTTGCATGCTTTGAAATGGACTGTCCATTAGCTACAAAATCATTCCTGTTAAAATCGATAAGTGCTCTGGAGCAGATCGGGGATAAGTTATTATTTTATTCTGTATATTTTGCTAATTATGAAATGATTAAATATCTTATTGAAAAGGGAATTGATCCTATTCAAAAGAAAAGTTTTTATTCGCCCTACTTAATTGGTCTTTATTTGAATGATTGGGAATCTCTCAAATTGATGATGAAGGCGGGGGATAACATCTTTTCAGTATTAGTTGAAGAGCAAATTTTTCCTTGGATTAATGAAATTGTCCCTCGGCAAGTTTCTGAGAAATTGAACCATTTAAGTAAAAAGAACTTGAGAGTCTATGATAAGTTCGCCTATGTCGGTGAAAAAAAATTATCCGTTGAACAGAATAATAAAATTTCTAATTACCTAACTCTAGGGAACGCCCTTTACTCTCTTGAAAATTATTATGAGCAGCTCTCTGAAAATGAATACCCTATGTTGCTGGCCTTCACTCGCCCTGAGGAGGGAATCGGTAGCAAGTTGGGGAGGTCTTATTATTTT
This sequence comes from Bacteriovoracaceae bacterium, assembly GCA_965140515.1. Taxonomy (GTDB): domain Bacteria; phylum Bdellovibrionota; class Bacteriovoracia; order Bacteriovoracales; family Bacteriovoracaceae; genus JAGLCH01. The sequence goes on from OZ223251.1 coordinate 2,003,822, forward strand.
TACTCCCGGCCCTCTTGGGAAAAGAAACCTTATCGAACAATAACGGTAAATTTGTATGATTTGAAACGTGAAATGCTTGAGACAGGTAAAGAGCCGCAAGATTTGCATCACCAGTTCCTTTTAAAATATTTTAAGCCAAATAATCCTAAAATGAGATTTGCATACAATGAGAGTAGAAATATTTATGATGATAGTGGAGTCGGGGTAGTTGACGTTTCTGGGCATTGGTTAAAAGTTCAGTTTAAGGATGATACTTATGGGTGGATTCATAGTTCGCAGGTTGATCAGTTTATCATTAATGATGTTCTTCATTATACATCTTTGATTAGCCTTGAAGCAGACAATCGATATAATTGCAAAAAGGGAATTCGTATCACTGTTCATGATGGAGAAATTTCCAAGTCTAATTTGAACATAAATGCATACGAGTACAATGAGCATACGGATGAGGGAACGGTTTCAACAGAACTTGCCCCCGGATACTATTCTTTAAAAAAAGGGATCGTATCGATTGTTCCTAGTGATGACTTATGTAAGGTCTTCAAGTTCGAGTTGAAATACCGTGACACGCAAAATAGAAAAGGTCGAGATACTGTTTATGTTGGACATCAATAGGATGCCATGCCGATATCCAACACATAATAGATATTACAACCCGAGCACGGGTCGGTGGACTGCGAAGGATCCGATTCTATTTGATGGTGGTCTGACAAATCTTTATTCTTATGTTGGGAATGATCCTGTTAATTATATTGATCCGTCTGGCTTGATGCCTCCTTCGATGCTTTTAATTCAAGAACAAATTCGAGACTTAATAAAAGAAGAACAACAATTGCTAGATGACTATCACCGCAATAGAACAATGAATGAGTTGCTAGGGTGGATTGGTGTTGTTGATTTTGAAAAGCGTAAGGCTGATATTAGAAATAGATATCTAGATCTTTCAAAGCAATTGTCAGATATGAAAAAGGCACTAGATGCAACTTGTTCTAGCTCACAAAGAAGAGCGGGGTCTCCAACAGCATGTGAGATGAGGTTTGAAAAAGAGTATAAGAGGAGACAATGCGAAAATTAATTTGGATCTTATTATTGGTAGTGGTTATAGGCGGTCTCTTCATTACTAAGGGATATTTCTATCGCTATAAAAACGAAACAAAGGCTTCAACAGCAGATTTAGTTGCAAGTGGGATTTATTCTTCAATTGTTTCGAGTTATGTTGAGCTTGATGATTATTCACTAATTGGTTTTTGCAGTATCTCATTTAAGCAAGGGGAAGGTTATAAGCTGATGGGCTTTTTAGGTGTTCCATCAGTTAATTCTAGCCGGAAGTATTGTAATAAGAGAGGAATTAGCTCGTTATTTCAAGTATGTCCATTTTGCTTGCCTCCTGAAGATATTAAGTGGTTATGTCCTGATTGTGGTGCTGTTCTAGATCAATACAAGTTTTCTCTCTTGATAAATGTTGATGAAAACTATTATTTATATTCTTTTGGTAGTCAAAAACACATAACTCGAAGGCTTTTAAGTAAAAGTGAGGTTGAACGATTAAAACAAGAGACAATAAGTCCATAAAATGTACCAGTTATTACAACCCGAGCACGGGTAGGTTTTTGAGTGAGGATCCGAAAGCGTTCTCAAGCGGTGATTTATCTCTTTATCGATATGTTAACAGTAGTCCGCAGATGTATACTGACCCAGAAGGTGAAGCTGCTTTATCTTTACTTATTCTCACTACTGGAGCCGCCCTTGTTGCTGCTAAGCAAGCATATGATATGATGCTTGATAGGCTAGAGTTTTGTCGTGATCTTGATGCTAATAAAATGTATGAGATGAGAATGAAAATTAAGAAGCTTCGCTATAAGCATCTGCGACTACTGAAGCAAAGGGAGCGCGATCGCTGGCGAACTAAGCCTGGTATCCCTAGAGATCGTGACCAGCATATGTATCCGATTGAGGTTAGTTAAGATCTATGAAGATATTTAAGTTTATACAAAAAATGCCAAGTTTAGTTCAATTTGTGCTCGCTCTTATACTTATAGCGATTCTATTTGCTCAGTTCTGTACTGACAAAACACACAGGCGTATTAAGAAAGAGCTCCTAATAGTAGAGTAGAGATTGTTTTGAGTTTTTTACTTTTTTTCTGACGTTGCTTGAAGAAAGTATAATTTTTTATTTTCGACTGAGTCGATATATTTGAGTGTGTTAGGAATTGCAACTCAGTCATTGTTTGTAGTTAAGAAAATCTTGTCTTCTCATCTGTCGTTTTGATTTCTAAAATTATTAATGTGCTCCGGATTACAACCCGAGCACGGGTAGGTGGACTGCGAAGGATCTGGTTTTATTTGATGGTGGGGATACGAATCTTTATAGATATGTGAATAAGGATCCTGTAAATAACATTGATCCTACGGGCAATATGAAACTTCCAATTCCTGCATTTTTAGATCCTAGAGGCGGTAAAGTACTTGGTTCTATTATTGGAGGAGGACTTGGAACAATTATAGGTGGCCCATGGGGTGGTTTTTTGGAGGTATTGCCGGTGGTATGATTGGCAATACTTTATTTCCATCTCCTGAAGGACTTGATGCAGATATTGTACCTGATGAGAAGAGTGAAATAATAAAAAATGATTTCTTAGATAAGGTAGAGAAGATCCCGTTCGAGAAGCACAATTACTTTCAAGATCAGTTTAATAATTATAATCGTGATAATGAAAATAACTTCTGTAAGTGAGTAGGATAATCGTATGGAATATATGTTAGAAGTATTTGTTATTTTGTTTGGTACCTTTATTCGATGAGTATTAACAAGAAGTAAAAAGACTTTTCGAAGCTATATGAAAGAAAATGTATCTTATTGGCTTGATTTAACAATTGGGAGTCTACTTTGGGCATTAATATTACTTATCATTTCATATATTATTTATAAGTGAGTTTTTGTAATTACAATTTTGGCTCGTAAGAATTAATGGGGAAAGATTGGATTAATGGGGAAAGATTGGATTAATGGGGAAAGATTGGATTAATGGGGAAAGATTGGGTATAGTATTCTTATGAATACATTTAATAAAGAATTTATTGATAACCTTCTCATCCACCCAAGTACTGTTTGGCTTCTATCTCAATGCTCTGAAGCTAGAGGTATGCAGAAAATGTGGAGTAAGGTACGACCTGAAACACTAGTAAAGCTACAAGAGTCCGCGATAATTCAAAGTGCTGAGTCTTCAAATAGAATAGAGGGGGTTGAGGTTGATAAAGATCGCCTCATTCCCCTTGTATTGGGGAATTCTCGGCCAAAAGATCGCTCAGAAGAAGAAGTGCAGGGATATCGAAAGGCCTTAAATTATATCCATAAAGACCACTCTAAGATTAAAATTAATGCTCGAACAATCAAAAAGCTCCATTTGTTGGCTCAAGGGGGGATGATCTCTGATGCCGGAGAATGGAAGAAGAGAAACAACGATATAATTGAGATTCTTCCTAATGGTGAGAGACAAATCCGCTTTACACCCGTGTCTGCAGGTAAAACTCCTCATGCTATTGATCAACTATGCTTAGGTTATTTGGACTGCGTTTCAAATTCTCAGCTTCCTGATCTTTTAGCTGTATCAAATTTTGTACTCGATTTTTTATGTATTCATCCATTTCGAGATGGAAATGGAAGAGTGGCACGACTTCTAACTTTGCTGCTCCTTTATCAGAACGGTTATGAAGTAGGGCGATATATTAGTTTAGAGAAGCTTATTGAGGATTCCAAGGAAGACTACTACGCGACTTTGAAGACTTCGTCTATTGGTTGGCATGAAGGGGATTTTAACCTTATGCCCTGGTGGAACTATATCATTAGTATCATTAAGTCTGCATATCAAGAATTGAAGGATCGTGTTGAGCTTTCTGAAGGTGATAGCCAAAGCTCAATTATTCGTCAAACAGTATTGGCCATGACCGGAAGCTTTACTGTCAAAGACATAATTAACATAAACCCTTCGATAGATAGAGAGTTAGTTAAGAAAGTATTAAGCAAAATGAAAGCTGATGGCCTTATTACTCTTTCTGGAAAAGGGCGTGCTTCAAAGTGGGAACTAGTATAGGTTAATCATGTGCCCGGTATTACAACCCAAGCACGGGTAGGTTTTTGAGTGAGGATCCGATTGGGTTTAAGGGAAAGGATCTTAACTTGTTTAGATACGTAGAGAACTTTCCACTTTTATCTGGAGACCCGTATGGCCTTGCAAGAGTATGTCGAGTTCCAATTGACCTCCCAGGTATCGGGGAGCTTCTGGTGACTACTTTAATATTGAGCCTGTTCATGAGCAAATATTTTTTGAAGACGCAGAGGGAGGCAATATCGGTTTTTTTCCTGGTTCTGAAGAAATGTCTGAGGGGGAGTGGAAGTCTGATGCTGATAATTATGTTTGTAGTACGAAGAAGTATGATGATAAAAAAATGAGAAAAGCTGTTGATAAAGTAAGAAAACGCACAAAAAGATACCACCCCGTGCCCGTTTTTGGGAGCAACTGTCAATCTGCAGTTGAAGATATCCTGAATGAGTACAATAGAGCAGAATAACATGAGGAAAGTGATAGGAAAGTATAATCTATATGTAATTTTGTTTGTACTCGTACTTCTTTTGCTCGGGAGCTATGGAAGGTTTCAGGTTACTCGTGCCAAGAATGAGTTGCTATTTCAATCGAGAGGGGCGGAGGCAAGAGTTGCTTTAAAGAAAATAAAGAGTTCGTTCGATCTTTCTGATATGTCAGAGAAGAATATGACAAGATTGAAGGGAGCAATACGCTTTGAAAACTCTAAGCTTGAATATTTTCAAATTGTATTTAAAAATTCTGACGATTCAAGTTTCGAATTTGATTGCAGATTATTTAATAGAATTAGCTGTATATATGCAATAAGCACTTATCGGTGTAATAATCGGAGGGACATTATTTTAATTGGTGATGATTTAGTGTTCTCGCGGCCAAGACAGTGCAATTATATGTCATACATTAGATGGCTTTACGATTTATGGTAGATAAAAGCTTTGTATTCGATATTACAACTCGGGCACGGGAAGGTTTTTGAGTGAGGATCCGATTGGGTTTAAGGGAAAAGACTATAATGTGTACCGATATGTTTTAAGTAATGCGATTAATCTAGTTGACCCTTCTGGCCTTAAAACAAAATGGTGTGTGGATGGTGGTGGAGCTGTTCCTCATCATTACTTGTGTGTGGATGGAGCATGTGGGGGACAAGGTCCATCTGACCATGAGTCTAGTGTTGGAGATAAGCTCTTTGGAACTCAGCCTGGAGTAAATCAGGGCGGACTAGGTGAGCCAACACTAATTGGTGCAAACCCATTTGGAGGCACTAGTTGTGATGATGTTACTCCTCCTGAAAATGTAGACTCTCAGTGTCTTGATAAATGCGTGATGAAAAAGCTAATGGGTAGTAGACCTGATTATAGTGTTTTCGGAAAAGGAACAAACTGCATTGGATGGAATAAAGATGCAATTCAAGGTTGTATGAAAAAATGTTTAAAATAAAGGCTCATAAGCGAAATAATCGATACCTCTACATTGCAATGAATGTCTTCTTGTTACTTTATGGGCACTTTAGTGGCGTTTCTGATCACAAGGCAGGGATATTTGTTCTTTCTGGACTCCTGCTTCTTTCTGCACCACTTGGTTTGGTTGTAATGTATTTATTTTTTACATATAGTGCCTATCTTAAGCCATTATTTGGAAGTATTTACTATGAGAATCTAATCCTTTGCTTAACGCTGTCTTTAATCGGTTACCTTCAGTGGTACTGTCTTTTTCCTTTTATTAGAAAGTATAGAATTATGAGGAGACGCAGAAGTCGAGTCGATATTTTTTAGATTTTTCTTCGGTAAATAGTGCTTGGGATAACAACCCAAGCACAGGTAGGTGGACCGCGAAGGATCCGATTGGGTTTAGTGGTGGAGATAGTAACCTTTATCGGTATGAGAATAGTGATCCTGTAAAAGTTCTTGATCCTGACGGAAAATCTATTATTGGAGCAATAATTATTGGGATTGCGGTTGGTGAGTTCTTAAGTGATATCTTTTTTGGAATCAACCCCGGTCCCGGTGTTGATGATTTTGAGAGATATAATCAGCTACTAGAGGGAGAAAGAAAGTATAAAGATTGGAAAAATAGAAAGAGGTTAGAGAAGTTGAAGAAAAGTGGGAAGATAAAACTGATCATAGCTGTGACGTTGCATGAGAGAATTTTAGGAGTTTTTGTGAAGTCTAGATTAAAACGAGTGTCTTTGTATTTTTCGGTTATTGTTATTGTTGCGTCGTTAACCATTTTTTTTAGGTGGTATTTTCAAAATACTGATAAGCAGATTTATTTTCTAAACCAGTTTTCTCAGTGATTTTGTAAAAAACGTGTAAATGTGTCTTTCTATTGCTTGGCATAGTGTTATTGGCTTCCCTTTTGTGTATACTACACTGTGCTCTTTGCTTCAATTATAATACGTTGTATCGGTGCATTTGATATTACATCTCAACCACACTCCTCTCTAACTGGGCCATTTTCTCATCACACTTCGTGTGTAAAATTTACCCCTCCTTCGCAGTAGATAAGGAATGTTATGAGTAAGTATTATGAAAAGAAAAACTATTTGTACGGGGGACCAAAATTGTGATGAAGGTTCTGTGAAAAATTGTAGAATATTCTCTATTCCGATTAGTCCATCTGGTTCTCCGAAATATGAAGAGTATTCAATCGCAGAACCGATTTGCCATCCTGAAAATGCTGGAGGAGGGGCAACCTATTCTCAACTCTGTGGAACTAGCATTGTAATTGGAAAGACTTGCTATTAGGATTGGATTATCTTTGCTGATGATTATTTTGCTGAATTGTTAATACGTTGTTTTTCTATTTATTGCCTTTTACATAGGATATTATATGGATAAATTTTATGTGAAATTTGCTTTGAAATGTAGGTTTCTTTTTTATTTCTCGCTGTCATCTGCCTTTGCGATTTACTTTGATTTTACCGTAAACATCGACAAAATGCTTGCAAATGAAAGAATTCTAGTGAAAGGGACGGTCCTTTCTATGCGCGAATCCACGCCATTCAAAGTCGATCGCTCGAATCTTTTGTATGGAGATGAACTTCAGTTTTATGAGAGTGTTGTTGCAGTTGACAAGGTTATTCGGGGAGAATATCGACACAAGGTTTTTAAAATTAGATATCTCGCTTACCCTCTAGAACTTGATCAGACTTTACCGCATCCTGACTATTATCCTGCGGTTGGACACTCTGTAATTTTTTCTCTACAGTCTAATCTCGACAATTTTGAATATCCTCAACTCAAGCATTATGAAGATTATATCGAGTCTGGTGACGACATTACAATTTCAATTGAGTCTCCACTAAGAGATCAAATCTATCGAGAGATGGAGTATGAGAATATTAATGAGATGTTAGTTGTTGAAAAAGTCAGAAACTATCTTAAGCGCAATGCTCCAGAGTGGCTTGATTATTCAATTTTATCTTCGGAAATCGTGGGGGATAAATGGTTTGTCTCTGTGGGGTATCCGTGGTGGATGTTTTGGAAGAGTAATAATACAAGATGTTATAATGTTTATGTTCAAGCTGGGGATGTGTCTATTTGTAAAATGAAGCTTTCTAATTAGCCTCTAGCGAGACATCTTTTTAAACGTCTTCTAGTGAGGTAAAACGTGTACTTTACGTTTTACTAGTTTGGTCGGAGCATTATGAGTGCTATTAAGAGGATCTTCGCCTTACTTTTATTAATTGCTTTATCTCGTTCATTTATCTTCTGATGTTAGAGAATAAATTTTTTAGGTTAGGTGGCCAGAGTTAGACTCTGTGCAGAGGAGGATATTATGTTAAAAATAGTTTTTCTTATTCTATTTCTTATTTCTTTTCGCTGCTATTCAAATCAGGTGTCGGCCGTGTCGTACTTGGATGATATCTTTCTGAAAAACAGTATTGTGCTAACAGGAACCGTTTTGTCTCTCAATGAGTCAGGTAAAATGATTACATCTGAAAATTTTAGTAAGAAAGAGAGCTTTTAAGGCAGTTGTTAAGGTTGATAAAATATTGCAAGGGAAAAGTTCTCATAAGAAGATTAACGTATCCTATCGCTGTATGGGCCATGGGTGTGAGGGAAAACTTCCAGAAAAGTCTAGAGCTCTTTTGTGGATGAACAAAGATACCGATACCGTCGATCTTGGTGATTTAGATGCTGATTTCGATTATGTTTTTCTCTTAGTAAAATTCTTTTCGTAAACCTCAGCCCAAAAATTAAAAATTTTGAGAAAATTTTAGAACAAATTGGTCTTCCGTATGTGTCGAGAGCGGATGCAATTAAGAAAGTGAAGAAAGAACTTGAAAGTAGCATGAGTCTATTCCGAACTTTTGCGTATAGTTATGAAGCCACATACAAATACGATTTTTGGCATGTTGCTGTGACGTGCCCTCGCTGGTCTTTTTGGGGATGTTCTGATGATTGTTTTGTCGTTGATTTGTATTCTGGCAAACTGAGAAAATGTCCGAGAAATATATAGCTCATTATAAAAAACACTTTATAAATCCCCTTTAATTTCAAGGCTTTACAGGAATAAGAAAACATGTGTGCATTTAATATATATATAGTGTATAATTGTGTTACATATGAAATTGACGACAAATTTTAGAAGAAAATTTAATGATCTATTGATTGCTCATGACCTGCCCCCCAAAATCTAGTCCACATAATATGATAAAATCCAACAAAGGAGTCATTTATGGGACGAGTTCGTTACACAGAAGAACAAATTATTGCCAAGCTTAGAAAAGCAGAGCTTCTATTTGCCGAAGGCAAGTCTAAAGAAGATGTCTACCGAGCTATCGGTGTTAAAGATCAGACCTATGTTCGCTGGAAGTCCAAATACGGTAACATGACCAAGGCTGATGCAAAGAAGCTCCGTGATCTTGAGAAAGAGAACGAACGCCTCAAAAAGATCATTGCTGAACAGGCATTAGATATCAGTGTGCTCAAGGAGTTCTCAAAGGGAAACTTGTAAGCGCTGAGCGGCGAAGGCAAGCAGTGAGTAATGCTATGGAGATGTTTGATATCTCCGAGAGAAGGGCGTGCAAGATCTTTGATCAAAACAGAGCAACTCAGCGCTATAATAAAAGACAATCAGATGATGAGGATGATCTCAGAGCAAGAATAGTCCATCTTGCTAGCGAGTATGGTCGCTACGGTTATCGTAGAATAACAGGACTACTACGCAATGAGGGATGGATGGTTAACTTCAAAAGAGTTGAGCGCATCTGGCGGCAGGAAGGTCTTAAAGTACCTCAGAAGCAGCCAAAGAGAGGGCGACTGTGGTTGAATGATGGATCTTGCATTCGCCATCGACCAGAGTTTAAGAATCACGTTTGGTCATACGACTTTGTCTCTGATCGAACTGCTGATGGGAGGAGTTTTAAGATTCTCAATGTTATTGATGAGTATTCCAGAGAGTGTGTCGGATGCCTTGTAAAGCGAAAGATCAACTCATGGGATGTTCTAGAGTACCTGGCAGATCTATTTTTAATGAATGGGCAACCAAAGTTTATACGCTCGGACAATGGCCCCGAGTTTATCGCAGAGAAGCTTCGTAACTGGCTTCGAGGGCTTGAAGTTAGGACTTTGTATATCGAGCCAGGCAGTCCATGGGAAAATGGATACTGCGAGTCCTTCAACGGTAAGATGAGGGATGAATTTTTAAACGGAGAGATTTTTTACTCTCTAAAGGAAGCAGAGGTTTTAGTCGAAAAGTGGAGAAGAGAGTACAACCATATTAGGCCACACAGCTCTTTAGGTTATAAACCACCTGTTCCTCTGGCAGTATTGCCAAGTTATGAAAGGGATCAGGTTTTAAGAAACTGTATTAACTAGTGGACTAGAATATGGGGGCAGGTCATTCAAATGCAGTTTGTTTATCAGGAATAATAGAAGAAAGCATTACATCAAATGTTTCAGATAACATAAGCGTTCCCGGAGTGGCATTTTGTCTCAATAAAGATGGAAATAGTCAGATTCCATGTGATCCAAGTAATAGTAGTGGCGTACGCATTTGTAATGCGGTAAACAAGTGTTTAGATGTTTCCTATAGCGCGGCAAATTCTCATTATGAGAGTTTCAAAGCAGCTTGTATGGAATAAGTTTAGTATTATCGTTTTTTTAGTGAGGTTGTATGCGCATTGTATATTCAATTCTAATTACAGTTATTTCTATTTTATATTGTGTCCCTTCTTTTTCTGATTATTTCGATTCTGTAAATGTTGACGATATATTATCTAGTAAAAAAATTGTGATTATTGGTACTGTAGTAACTAATGATGAGAATAAAGATAAATTTAAAGAGCGTGATATGTTTCGTCACTATAAAGCTAAGGTAAGGGTTGAAAGAGTTGTAAAAGGTACATTTTCATTTCGTGAAGTTGTCGTAAGTTATACCTCTGATGGACATCTGTCTCGATCTCGTATTTCTCCTCCTGCTCCAGGCGATAAAGTTTTCCTTTTTCCAGAAACGAATAGTCCAAATTGGACGCCGTTAAATCGATATCCTGCTGCTTTTGATATTATTTCTAGTGCATTTTGGTTTAAAAAAAGCTCTACTTTTGAGACCGGCTTGTTGAGAGATATGGGATTTAAATATTATTCTAAAGGTCTAGCAATAAAACTTGCTTACAAGAGTATTTTTGACATTTATAAGATTTCTCGACCGGAAGTCTTGAAGTTTTCCCTAAGTTCAATAAAGCAGTATTGGGTTGTTCATTTTTCTTATAAAAATGGCACTGGAAAAAAAACTAATGGTTGTTTTTCCTTTCAGATATACGATGGAAAAATATTTGGCTGCCAAAATCTATAGTATATCTTTTGAAATTCGTTTTATTGTAAATTTTGTCGTCTGGGATTACATCCCAACCACACTCTTCTCTGTAATGTGTAACAAAACTCTTTCCTAATTAGATCACTTCATTTCATTCAGACTTCTTCTAAGGCTAAAGAAGAAGTCTGAATGAGAAAAAAGGAAAATGCAATCTGTATTCACCTGAGTAAAAGATGAAGATGCGAGGGAGACTAATGATGTTTCAATATAAAAATGTGCGAATGATATTGCTGTCCTCACTATTTATGTTCTTTTGCTTGTTTATCATATCTGGGGCTTGTATTTTGATAGATACGGAATTTATAAAAACGTTCTCGTTCCTTCATCATAAAACATCATTTCTCTATGGTTTGAGTATTCTGTATATTGGAATTATTGGAATACTGTCCTTTATTCTGATATCCAGTAATCTTTCTCGAATACTATTCTTTTTCTCCGTTACCGTGGCATTTAATATATTTGATATTTTTTTAAGGCATGGATTTTTTGGTGTTGATCAGTTCTATCTTTTTGGATACTTTAGTCCCATTTTAACTGCAGTTGCGACGATAGTTCTTTGTTTCGCTTGTTTTTTTATGGAGCTTTATCGTACTAGAAAGAGGAATCAGTACTTCGCTCTTACTTCTATCATTCAAATCATTCCCCTTAGTCTCGTACTTATTCTATATTTATTAAAACTAGGGCCGGTTGTTGAATCGATATCACGTGGTATTGATTCAACTGCGGGTGATACTTCTTCCTTGATGCCATTTTTATTTCTTTCGTCAGGAATTATTTCCTATGCCATATTGATGATTCCTATTTTCGGGGAAAGATGCAATGAAGAAACATCTTTATTGCACAATAATCTTTCAAAAAGTAGGGGCAAGAGCTTAAGAGTATTTAAATGCCTTCTGAGTTCTTTAGCATTACTCCCTTTTGGCTTTATCCTTTATGCCACTGCTAAGTTAAGCCTTTTGGGACAGATTGTACTATTTATTTCTTTATTATTACTAGCTATAACATTTTTCCTTAAGCGGCAGTTTGTTACAATATTTAGTAGAATTGTCGGAAGGTTATTTGTAGTCATTTCACTTATCGCCCTTTGTTACTTGTACTTTGAAAATTTTTTCTATGGTACTTTTGATCTTTATATCCCATATTATAGGGCCTTCTGTTCATTTTATCTTGTCGTCGTAATGATTATTAATCTATTTGAGTTGAATACCAGAAACGTTTCTAATACGATCTGAAGTATAGGATGCAGCTCGTTCTAAGGTTTTGACACTTTCCTAGATATACGCCGCATCATTTGATGCGGTTTTTTTGTCGCCATGAACCCAATATTACAACCCAACCACACTCTTCTCTAGCTGGGCCATCTTCTCATCACCACCATCAGAATACTTCACCACGCTGTGAAGCTCGGCGATTGCGAGTAGGGTATCTTTGTTCACTCCTTTGTATTCTTTTGCGATCTTTTGAATGGAGTACCACTTAGGAAAATGGTAACCCTCTTTCTTGAGTTTTTTTCTGATCTTCTTTTCAATCTTTTTGATCTTGGTTGGTCTGGTATCAAAGTAGGTGATGCCAAAATAGATCGCAGAGTAGAAGATGAAAAAGAGTGCGATTGAGAGATAGAAAAGATACTTCGGAACTTGACGTCCGCTTAGGTACCGAGAAAGGAATTTCTTTTGAGTCTCAAGGTCATAGTTGATGAAACGTGTATTGAAGTCGTAGTAAGTCATAAGGGAGATGAACTTAATTTTTGACCACAAAGAGCGGTTAGGGTCATTGATGAGGGAGGTGAAATCGATTGCTCCAACATCTTCTAAGTTTCTGAAGTAGTTGTAAGCTCCGCGCTGGATTCTTGACGGAGCGACAAATTCAACGGGATCAAACATTTTCCACTGCATTCCATCCCAATATTCAACCCAAGCGTGAGCGTCTTCGTTTCTTACGATGTAATAACCGCCAACTGGATTAAAGATCCCTCCCTGAAAACCGGTTACCACCCGAGAAAGAATATTCATCGCTCGCATTAATGTTGCTGTGGCCGCGGCGTAGTGTTCGCAAAACCCAGCTTTTCTTTCAAACAAAAATTGATCGAGGTTATTGTATTTGCCCGGAGCTAAGGTGTATTCAAAATCACCATTGAGAAAAAAGTTCTCAATGTTCTTGATGGTTTGAACTGTGTCTTTTGCTTTAAGCTTACTCGCTAGGTTCATCAGAGCTTTAGTTTTTATTTCTTCAGGGAGTCCAATGTAGTTCTTCTTTTCGAGTTCTGACATCGGAAGTGGTTTTACTTCAGAAAGCGTCGCCTTAAATGACGGTGCTTTTCTTGAGTAAGATATTAAAAACCAATTGTTCGCCAATCTTTTAAGTGCATTTGTTTTTGGTGATGATTTGATTCTTGTGGTGTTTTGCAGAGTAAAGAGATGTCCCGCGTAAGGTGCATTAAAAACTACGGTATAGTTACCTAAATCTTTTGTCGCTTGATATTCTGTTCTACGACCGGGGCCGCTACTCCAACTTAGCCCCTTGGTGCGACCTAATATTGTGCCTCTCCAGTACTGAGCGCGTGGAGGAAGGGATTCTCCCTCTCCAATCATGGCATTAAATACGGGAGTCTCATCCTTTACTAAATCGCTAATTGATCCCGGGTTTAAGGTGGTAGAAAAACCTGTCTTTCCAAAGTTAATCCTTGGACGAAACATAATAGAGCTAAGTTCAAGACGGGGAAAGATCATGAATAAAATCAAACTCACTAAAAAGGAGATTGAGATCAGTTTCATGAACGGTTTAAAGCGATCCCTATTTTTAGTCACAATACTTAAGATAATATAGAACTTAGCTATAATAACGCCGATGATATAGGCCACTAAAAAGAGAGAGGTTTCAAGTAGCAGGTAGGAAACTAAAAGAATGGTGACCATCAAAATAAAGGTGTACTTGTCTCTATCCTCATTGATCTCTAAAAGCTTCATCGAGATAAGGATTGCCATTAAGTCTGCTCCCGCATTGATGCTGGCAAATCCACTGTGCCCCATGGCAATTACAGCAAAGGACGCAAGAATTGCGATGAGTTTTATAGGCCATTTAACTTTCACTCCCGTGCTCATTGCTACTACAGAGATGATGGGAACGATAATCGCAATCGCTGGTAGATGATTTCCAATAAAAGGGATAAAGACTAGTGCAAAAAGTATTAGAAGTGGCCACTTCTGGTCTCGTTGAATGAGAGATCTAATCATGGGACACCTCACTTGAGTGTTGTGCCGCCGCTAAAACTCCCAAACATTTTTTTAATTGTTTAAGACCAAGTCCTGTGGTCACTTGAGTTCCCTCAAGCTTTAAGGAGTAAGGTATTCCTTGATTGTGAAGCTTTAATACCCATGAGGAGAGTTGTTTTAGTTGTTCTTCATACTCTAGATGAGTGATCCCTTCATTGCTTAATTCTACCGATGAGGGAATGGTGGTTTCAAACTCTTTCTTTAGAAGCCCTTTTTCCCTCGCAAATGCCTTCCAGTCGATATCTCTGTAGTTGTCTCCTGGTAGATAGGGACTGTGGTGAGAGAAGAATTCTCCGCCACTCATATTGGTGTTTGATTTCGTATCTGTTTCAATTGCTTTAGTACTTTTTGATGGAGGGAGATGTGCATCTCCTTTTGGCGTTGGTGCTACTTCAATGGTGAAGTTAATATCAAAATAGCGCCATGATCTAAAGATACCAAAGGGGTAGTCTGTTTCAATCCCTAGACGTGTCTGAGAATAGATTCCTCTCTTTTTAAACTTGAAGGGAAGTGTCAAATGCTCTGTCTGTTTGCTGGTGATGTCCTCTGCTTTAGATCTAGAATTTGAGATAACATAACCCTTTATTCCAAACCTTCTTTTCCTTGCACCATTTTCAAGTACCATTTCAATTGAGCTGTTTTCTCCGGCAAAACACATATCTGGAAGCATCAGACCTTTTAAAACGATTTTTTCCAAATTGAAGTGAGTGTAGATCGCTGAGGTCATGGCAATGGAGGCGAAGAAAATTGAGGCAAAAAGAGCAAGGGCATTCCCAAAGGAGAGTGCCAGAACAAATAGAATAAAGATGACCACTAGAAAGTAGATTCCAAAGCGAGTAGGGAGAATGTAAATACGGTCTCCTTTTAATTTCATCTTATACTTCGACTTTTCTTATGATCTCCTCAATCATAATGCGCCCTCTTTTGATTCCTGTCCCCATAGCAATTCTGTGCCCTAGAACACTTGGTGCAACCGCTTGAACATCGTCCGGAGTGACGTAGTCCCTACCGCTTAGAAAGGCCATGGCCTTAGCTGCTTTTGTCAGGTCGATACTGGCGCGCACTGAAAAGTTTGAGTGATCAGTAGTCGACCTTCTTCCCTCTTCAATAAGATCCAATATGTAATCAAGAATTTCTTGTGAGACGTGGATTTGATCCACACTTTTTCTCATGGATACCAAATCAAACTTATCAAAAAGCGGCTCAAGGGAGTCGATGGCGTAGCGGGTTGGTCCACCTGTGATAATTTCTTTCTCGTAGTTCCTTGAAGGAAGATCAATCGACATACTCATGAAGAAGCGGTCTAGTTGAGACTCTGGTAGCTCAAAGGTTCCAATATACTGATTGGGGTTTTGAGTTGCCATAACAACAAATGGTGCTTCCATTTGATAGGTTTCCCCTTCAATTGTGATAGATCGCTCCTCCATAACTTGTAATAGAGCACTTTGTGTTTTTGGGTTAGCGCGATTTAATTCATCGGCGAGAATGAGGTTTCCAAAAATAGGTCCTTTGTTGTAACTGAAGCTTCCACTCTCTCGATCAAAAATCATGGTTCCAAGAATATCGGCCGGAAGTAGATCATTGGTGAACTGAATTCTTGAGACATTGAGATTAAAAATTTTTCCAAGTAAATAGACGAGTGTCGTTTTCCCAACTCCCGGAATATCTTCAATGAGAAGGTGGCCATCTGCTAGTAGAGAGACAAGCGCTAACTTAATCTTATTTTCCTTTCCCAGAAAAATTTCAGATGCCTTTTTTAGGGCCTGATTGATTTGAATGCTTTCTGTCATAAAATCTCACCTATATGCTGCAATATCAGTAGGTTATTTAAAATTTTTTAACGAATGTTCTTTTACAAAGTATACAACGATTTGTAACATTATTGTATTAAAACCAAGGGAGGGAAATTTGAGACAATATCTAGATCTGATGAAGCATGTTTTAGAAACAGGTGTCGATAAAGGCGATCGTACAGGTACTGGAATTCGATCTGTTTTTGGTCATCAGTCTCGCTATGATTTGTCTGAGGGATTTCCTCTGGTAACGACAAAGAAATGTCATCTGCGATCAATCATTCACGAGCTTCTGTGGTTTTTAAAAGGTGAAACCAATATCAAATATCTCAAAGAGAATAAGGTTTCCATTTGGGACGAGTGGGCCGATGAAGAGGGGAACCTCGGTCCTGTTTATGGCTCTCAGTGGAGAAGCTGGCAGGCAGCAGATGGACGTACTATCGATCAAATTGTTGATGTGATTGAGCAGATTAAGAATAATCCCAATTCTCGGAGATTGATTGTTTCAGCTTGGAATGTGGGAGAAATCGATAAAATGAAGCTCCCCCCATGTCACGCTTTCTTTCAATTCTATGTGGCCAATGGGAAGCTCTCTTGTCAGCTTTACCAGCGTTCAGCAGATATCTTCTTAGGGGTTCCGTTTAATATCGCGTCATACGCACTTTTAACCATGATGGTTGCTCAGGTTACCGGACTTGAACCTGGAGAGTTTATTCATACTCTAGGAGATGCTCATCTTTACAGCAATCACCTGGAGCAGACAAAACTACAACTATCTCGTGATCCTTTTCCTCTTCCAAAGATGGTGATTAATCCTGATATCAAAGATATTTTTGACTTCACATTTGAAGACTTCAAGCTTGAAGGTTATCAAGCTCATCCTCACATTAAAGGTGAGGTTGCAGTATGATTCTTTCGGTGGTTGTCGCAGTTGGTGTTAACCGTCAGATTGGTCTCAATAATCAATTGCTGTGGCACCTCTCCGATGATTTAAAGAGGTTTAAAAACCTTACTAAGGGTCATCATATCTTAATGGGTCGAAAGACTTACGAGTCTATTGGACATCCTCTACCAAATCGTACCAATATAATTGTGACTCGTGATAAAAACTATTCCGTCGAGGGATGTGTGGTTGTTCACTCCATTGAGGAAGCAATCGAATTAGCTCAAAGAAATGGTGAGTCTGAGCTCTTTTTTTGTGGTGGTGAGGCCATCTATTCAAAGGGGCTTGAGCTTTGCGATAAGCTCTATTTGACTGAAGTTGACTACAACGGTGAGGCCGATACCTTTCTTCCTGATTACAACCTGTATCAGTGGAAATGCGAAAACTCTGAAGCGTTCAGCTCCAATGAAAAGAATGAATTTTCTTTTGTGACTAAAGATCTTGTTAAGATTAAATAAGTCCTTCGATTTTTTCTTTTAAGTCTTCACTCAGCTTCTGGGATTCTTTTGATCCAAAACCTTTTGTTGCAATTGGAGGAAGAACTGTAACCTTAAACTTTCCCGCTTTCCATTTTTTAAGGTCTATTTTAGTGGCGTAGCGCTCAATTGCTACCGGAATAATCGGAGCTTCTGCTTCAACCGCCGAGATAAAGGCACCACGCTTAAAGGGGAGAAGTTTTTCTTCTGTATTTCTTGTGCCTTCAGGGAAGATCCAAACTGAGATTTGCTTCTCTTTAATCGTTTGTCCAACTTGTTTGAGCGCTCTGATTGCTTTCTTCGGATTAGAGCGGTCTACAAGAATATTTCCTGATAACTTATAAAATTGGCCAAAAATAGGAATTTTCCCCAGACTCATTTTTCCAATACTTACTGTTTTAGGCTTCATAATAAGGGCAGCTAGCAGTAGATCCACATTGTGCTGATGATTTGCAACAAAAATTGATGGAGTATTCCCAGTACGGTATTCGTTGCCCTCAATTGTTACTTCTAGTCCTAAAATCCAAAGTGCCGGACGCGCGAGCAGGATTGAGATGATGTAGGTGTTATTGGGGTGCTTTGGTCTTAGTAGGGAAATGATAATTCCCAGGAAGAATACAAGGCCCAAGTAAAGAAAGAAAAGTGTCGTTCGAATTAAATACAATACCATAGCTAACTATTTAAATACCTATCAGGGGGGATTTGCAACAATATTAAACCTGATAAAAATACTAAAGTATTTCTCTTAAGTTTCCGATAAAGAGTTGTGACGGATATGAACAAAGTTTGTAAATAAATACTATCGGTGTGAATAGCACCACTAGGAGACATAATGCGCTGGATGATGCTGGCCTGTACCAATTTCTTAGTCGCGATCTTTTTAGTATCGGCCTTAATTGTGACTCAGACTCAGTCAAATTTTGCAGTAAGCGAAAAGACGTTTGAGAAGATTCAGCTCGATCACACTCCCGCTCAGTTTACGAGTGTATTTGGCGACCCCCATTTGAGCCTTAGAAACAAATGGATTTATCGTGGAGCAGATGATGCTACCCTTACTGTTCACTGGAAAGAGGGGAAGGCAGGGCAAATTGATCTAAAGTTTCCACACTATGTTGATTTTAAAAATGTTTCTCATGTTGAAGGAAACAATTTAACAGCACTCAAGACTTCAAAAGATCTTGTCAACTCTGGTTGGATGAAAGTTGGAATTCCCGCTAAGGGATTAGTTTTTCAAATAAATCGAGACGGACTTGTTCGCAATATGTCTTGGCATCGTCCATGGGATTCAAATGGTTCAAATGGTTCAAAGGGTGATATTTTAACCATTCTATCACTACTTAGGGATCTTCCTCCGTACGCATACGTAGATTGAGATCATGTCGGATAGTTTCAAAGAAAAAACTAAGTCGCCAATTTCTGAACTTACTCTTTTACCTGCTTTAATAATTGATGGCAGCTCTTCTGCTGATGACGCAATTAAAATGATAAGAGATTCTTCTCACGGTGTAGGAAGTGTCGTTGAAAGTGATGAATTGATCGGACATATCTTTGATAAAGGGATTGTTCGGGGATTTGGTAAAGCAGAAACCGCTAGAGAGCTATCTGAAGTTCTCCTCTTTAACTTAAACATTAATTCAACTATTGAAGAGGCCATGCGAATGGCCGTCATCAAAAATTTATACTATCTCCCAGTTTTGGATGAGAAGGGGATGGTTACCAATTATTTATCAGTTCGCACTCTAATGGACTATCTCTTATTAAATATCGAGGATGACATCTCTGCATTTGGAACACTTTTTTCATGGGACAGCTTTTGTTGTGATGAGCATCCCGGAGATATTACGTTAGGGGGGACGGCTAAGGGATCTGATGTTGAGCTTAACGATAAGTTTTATTTGAGACCTCTCCAGGCCTTGGATTCAACTGTCTTGTGGTCTATCGATGTTGGGGCAACTGTTTTAGATGTTCAAAACCTTTTAATTGAAAAAGATGCGAGTGTTCTCGCTGTTACTGAATTTGATACCCAAATTGTCGGTGTTATTTCTGAAAGAGATTTTTTGACTAGGATAACATTGGAAACAAATGATGTTTCTCTTCAATCAAATATTAAAAAATATTTTACCCCTTCTCCCGACACTATGCACTTTGGACACAGGGTTTGTTACGCTATTAACAATATTATTAGTCGTGGTTATCGCAATATCATTGTGGTCAACACCGATAAAATGCCTGTGGCCAATATCTCTCTGGTCGATATTCTACGGTATTCACTCAAGTCATTACTTGATTAATTTACACTGACAGAAAACCTAAAGATTTAGGGTAATTAAGCCGAAAAATTGATGTTAATGAAGCAAATTCATTTATAATAGTTAGTACTATAAAAAACTATAGGATGGAGAAGTATGAGAAATTTGACTGTTACGTTTAAGGGGAACAAGTATGAAGTTCCACCACTAAGTACAACTGAGGAAATTATTGAGAGTCACAAGCTTAATGTTAAGGATCCTATAGCAGTTGTTATCAACGGGCACTTTACAAGACTTTGTAAGAAGCTAAGAGCAGATAGTGAGATCGATATCGTTACACTGCATACACCACAAGGAAAGCAGGTATACGAGAGTAGTGTTTTATTTCTATTTTTAGTAGCTTTTGCTAAGAAATTTCCTAATCACGATGTTTTCATTCAGCATACCATTCAAAAAGGAATTTATGCCGAGATTGGCGGCGGTGAACTTTCTGAAGAAGACGTTCTTCAAATTCAAAATGAGATGAAAAGTCTTGTTTCTAAGAATCTGCCAATCGTTAAAAATGAAAAGGATTGGGATGAGGCCATGGAAAAAATGGCAGAGCGCGAGCGTAATGATATGCTCAATCTTTTCCGCTATCATCGGCCATCGACTCTTAAATTCTACGAACTTGAGGGGATTGATGAATGCCTTTATATGCCACTTGCCCCATCGACAAAATACCTCGATCTTTTTGAAATTAAAAAATATCAAGATGGTGTTGTTATCGTTCTTCCAACATTTGCAAAGGGTCAAAAAGAGATTCCAGAGTTTGTTGATCGTCCAAATATCTTTGAATCATATAGGGAATATCACAAATGGTCACAGATTCTTAAAGTTAGAACTGTGGGACAATTGAATAAATATATTATGAATGGAGAGATCAATGATTTGATCAAGATCTCTGAAGCGTTCCAAGAAAAAAGAGTTGTTCAAATTGCAGATGCGATTACTTCAAAGAAGAAGGTTCCAAGACTTGTTTCTATTGCTGGGCCGACTTCTTCTGGAAAGACAACTTTTTCAAAGCGTCTTGGAATTCAATTAATGGTTAGTGGGTATCGCCCTGTAACTATTGCAATGGATAACTACTTTGTTGATAGAGACCAAACTCCACTTGATGAAGATGGCAACTATGACTTTGAAGATATCAAAGCGATCGATACTAAGCTCTTCTGTCAGCACATCAATGATCTTCTTTCTGGAAAAGAAATCGAACTTCCAAAGTTTGATTTCCATGAAGGTAAGAAATTTCCCTCAGGGAAGTTTATGAAGCTTGAAGATAATCAAATCATTGTTTTCGAAGGTATTCATGGGTTAAACCCAGTTCTTACTGAAGGTATTGATGATGATGAGAAATTTAGAATTTATATTGCACCACTGACGCAATTAAATCTACATCGTCACGATAGAATCGCTGCGGCGGATACTCGTCTTCTAAGAAGAATGGTTCGCGACAATTTCTTTAGAGGGTATAGCGCATCTGATACCTTATCTCGTTGGGCATCAGTTCGTAGAGGGGAAAAGAAAAATATTTTCCCAATGCAAGAGTATGCTCATGAAGTATTTAACTCAGCACTTTTCTATGAGTTGTCTGTTCTAAAAGGGTACGCTGAGCGTGAGCTTCTAAAGGTAGAAAAGCACGATCCTGTATATGCTGAAGCTCAAAGATTACTTCGCTTCCTATCATTCTTTTTACCATTACACACTGATGAGACACCAAGTACATCAATTCTTAAAGAATTTATTGGTGGAAGTACTTTTAAATATTAGTGAGGCCTTTAATATGAGAGTTATAATTATTTCTATTTTTTCTTTAATTCTAACTTCAACAGCTTTTGGATGGGGGCAAACTGGGCACCGTGTCGTTGGAGAGGTCGCCATGAAGCACTTGAGCAAGAAGGCAAAAAAGCAAATCAATAAGATCTTGGAAGGGAGAGATCTAGCAGAGGCCAGTACCTATGCTGATTTTTTCAAATCAGATCGTAACTATCGCAAGTATGATTCTTGGCACTACCTCAATGCTCCAAAAGGGCAAACTTACCTTGAAAGTCAAAAAAGTAAAAAAGGTGATGTTGTTCAAGGAATTATCTACTTTGAAGATATGTTGAGAAGCAAGAAGACATCTACTGAGGATAAGAAATTTGCTTTAAGATATCTTGTTCATCTGGTTGCAGACGCTCATCAGCCTCTCCATACAGGTTATCCAAGTGACCGTGGTGGAAATGATGTTGATCTGACTTGGTTTGATAAAGATCGCAACCTGCATTGGGTATGGGATGAGGGGTTGATTGATATGCTTCAACTCTCTTATACCGAATATGTAAAGCAATTCTACTTTCCAACGTCGAAAGATATTAAAGAATGGAAAAAAGCTTCTTACCTCGATTGGGTAAACGAATCGAGAGCGATTATGCCTGATGCGTATAAAGCAGTAGGAAGCGGTAAGTATTGGGAGTATGGTTATAGCTATAAATTCAGAGATATTGTTGCAGATCGTTTGAATCGTGCAGGTGTTCGTTTGGGATATATGCTAAGCAATATCTTTGATGGAAAGAAAATTTCTAAGAAAATGCTTTCTGATCGCAAAGCGATTAAGGATTCAATGAAGTAATAATGTATAGTGTTGCACTAATCGAGTGCAGCGAGCGAGTTGTTGCAATTCTTGCTGAGTATTTTGCAAAAGAGTTACATATCTCGCTTTGCTGCTTTGACAGTTTTGCGGGGGCCCTAGGTGATTTGAAAAAATCTCATTTTCAATTGATCATTTGTCGCAATAGCTGTCATGAGGAGGAGAGTGCAAAGCAAGTACTAAACTATCTCTATGATCACGATCAGGGCACGAAGGTAATTGTCCTTGGGGACCTTGAACTTTCAGGCTTTGAGTTTGAAACTCTTCCTGATCGTTTTCGCATTGAGGAGCTGTCTCGTAAATCTATTCGCCTTCTAGGCATTTCTAAAGAGGAACTCGAGGAAATTAAGCTTCCTGATTATATTCCATTTCCTTTATATCATTTTTACCTGATGAACACTGTTCCTTGTGATATCTTTATCAAATTGGGAAAAGATACTGAGGAAGGGAAGTTTGTAAAAAGAATTCATTCTGAAAATGAATTCGATAAAGATGCCATTAAAAAGTATGAAGACCAGGGATTAAAGTGCTTCTATGTTCAGAAGGATCAGAGAAGACTTTTTATGAACTCCCTTGTCTCTCAGACCTTGGCGAAGGTCGACCGCTGCTCCTCAGCAGAAGAGATCGTTGAGGCCCTCGCTGATACCTATGACATTGCAAAAGATCTTGCAGTTAAGACGGGTATTGACACACATTCGGCTCAATTAATTGATGGGACTGTTGAATCTATGGCCGGTGTTGTTTCAAATAGTCCTCACTTTGCCCATCTCTTTTCAACTCTTTTACGATATCGAGGTTCGCTCTCTTATAGGCATTCATATCTGATCATGCTCTTTGCGAAGAAGGTCCTTTCAAATATTAGTTGGGCAGCTAATGAAACAAGTGAAGATCTTTATAGCTCTCTTGTTTATATGAGCTTTTTTCACGATATTTTTCTTCCCGATGATCGATTAACAAGAATTGGATCTAAGGAGCAGATGATTAATGCAAAACTTACGGAAGAGGAAGAGGAGTTGGTTTTAAATCATGCTAACCTTGCTGCGACCCTAATTCAAAAGCTTCCGAGAGCTCCTCGAGATATTGATGTTCTTATTCGACAGCATCACGGCATGTCTAATGGAGTTGGTTTCGCTAATGCTTACAGTGTGAGCATATCAAAACTTTCTATTGTCTTTATCGTGGTAGAGGACTTTGTTTGGCGTTTGATTGACTTCAAAAAGGGTGAAGATACGATGAGTAAAATCTTCACTGAAATGGAGAAAAAGTTTGAGCTTCCTAGCTATAGAGAAATTGTACAGGCACTAAAAAATTCGATTTCTTCTACCTAAAAAATTAATCGTTTTTTATTTTCTTTTTATTTCTTCTGTAGTCAGACTATGACTGTTTGGCCATCACTCTTTTCACACTCTTTTCGAGTTCAGGGTGAGTTTTCACAATACGTGAGAAGTCTTCTTTTGAAAGCTTGTATAGGTCACAATATGTTTGTGCTTTAACATCTGCTGTTCTTTTGGTTTCTTCGAGTAGAGCAACTTCACCAAAGCATTGTCCTTCATGAAGTGTTGCCACAGTACCTTTTTCAGGAAGAGTTACGTCAACCACACCATGAGCGATGATATACATTTCATATCCAATTTCACCCTGACGAATAATCTTCTGACCAGGGGAGAAGAACATCTGTTCAAGTGATCCCGCAATGTGTTTGAGGCACGCATGGGAACAAAGTTTGAAGGCCGGAACATTTCCAATCAGTTTCATATTCATGTAGGTCTGCAGTTCATTTTGAAGTGCATTTGGAAGTTCACTGATGATCTTGGTATCGTTATCACTTAGCCTTTTGGTGTATAAATGGTTGTAGTAACTGAAAACGGCATATTGCAACTGATCTGGAATATCATAGTGTTTCATAAAGAGACTTAGATCATGAAACTTCTCTTTAGTTTGTTCTTTGTATCGATCTGCTTGGGATATAAGGTTAAAAACATTACCAATAACAAAACCGTAAACACCAACACCAATGATCATAATAACCATTGTATAGATACGCCCCATATTTGTGGATGGGGTGATATCTCCATACCCAATCGTTGTAAGGGTTGTGATCGCCCAATAAAGCGATTTGTTGTAATAGGTATAAATATCTGATTCAACCATTGGATTAACTAGGATCCAGCCACACGCGATCCAGTTAATAGCAATAATTGAACAAATAATAATTACTTCAAATTTAAGTCCGCTTGGAAGAACAGAGAAGCTTCCTACATTTCTGTTGAGAGTTACTGTTTTTAAAAGACGAGCAAATTTAAGCAGTCTAAAAAACCTAACGTAGGTATGAAATCCAAAGAAATAGGCGATGGCATCAAATGGCGCACAAGCAATTAAATCGAACCAAAAGTACTTATTAATGTACCAAGGGGTACTTTTGATATCATAGGCACTAAGCCTTCTCGGAGACTTTAATAGTCTTCTTCTAAATCTATTATTTTTAAATAGGTCGATGAGAAAAACGAATGAAATAAATAAATCAAGTATGACATTCCAGCGCTCAAAAGGGAGCTGTATTGCAAAGTTCAGCGGAACCTCAAGTGCGGTATAGGCCAAAAGTGCAAAAATGAAAGACTGCCAAATAAGTTCACGCTTGGAAAGCTTGGCCTGTCTTAGAATCATTGGAGTCATAGTTTAATCCCTCACAGTCTCCTGTTCGGAATTTCTCTATAAATATTGAGGGCTTGGAGCTATTTTTCCTTGTTTTTCTTCAAGGTTGTTTCCAGCGATGTGACGATTGAAATCATGTCTGGAGTATTAAATTGCTCGTAAAGCGCATTGATGATCGGTTTTGGTTCTTTGTGCACTGATTCTCGGTAGGCAAACATCTGACGGGCAAATGATTCTGCTACTAGAAATACTTTTGCCAGCTCACACATTCTAGAGTCTGGAGAAGTTGGGAAGCCCTTACCATTTATTGAGCCGTGATGTTCTCTAATAATCTGTTGGAGTAGTGGAGTGCATTCAGGATAATCTTCAATAAAAATTGAAGATTCGAGAGCGTGATTAAA
The DNA here is from genome assembly GCA_965140515.1 of Bacteriovoracaceae bacterium. Taxonomy (GTDB): domain Bacteria; phylum Bdellovibrionota; class Bacteriovoracia; order Bacteriovoracales; family Bacteriovoracaceae; genus JAGLCH01. The sequence continues at coordinate 2,029,195 of OZ223251.1, forward strand.
AGTGACATCCCAATCTTTTTCATCAAGTTCTTGTGCCTCAAGTTCTTCGTAGGATGAAATTCTACAGAGGTCGTCATTGTCAACTAAGTTTAGGTCGTTGAAGAAAGCAGCATATGCTAATACCTTTTGAGCTTCAATCAACTTAGGAGTCCCCTCTTCCATCATCCCTTTTAAGCATTCTGCTGCAATCATTGAAGTGATGTGACTTAACTGGTAGATGTATGACGACTTACTATTGATAACTTTAAACAGCAGTGGAGATACATGCTTTGCTTTTTTATAGTTGTCTTGAATCGCACCAATAACTGACTCTGTTAGTTGAATTGTGGAAGGAGTAAATCCAAGTTCCTTAATCTGGCGAGAGACGACTTCATATCCTTCTCCAATGGCCTCAATTTTTTCCTCATCAGTAGAGGCACTCGTAAGGGCCTTGTCCATTTTCATGACGAGAGCATTGGAAATAAAGGTTGCAAACCTTTCTCTCGCATGGTGTGGAATATAGAAGTAATCTAGTCCTTGCTCGATATATTTTTCTATTGTCTTTTTTGTAAATTGATCTGTTGAGTGGAATCGCTTCACATATTGAAAGTTATCTGGACCTTTTTTAATTCGGATAAAGACATCGCAACAGGTGGTATCAACGGACAAAAAATACTTGATCGATACAGGCGTATAGTCTGGTTGTATTTGTCTTTCAAGCGCCTCTTTGCTTATTCCCAGCAGTTTTGCTGCACTCTCAATAATTTTTTTCCAACTTTTAAATTCTTCAAAGACAACACTGATCTCTTTGACCTTATCTTGAGTTTCTCCAAGAACAATCATTGGAATGTCTAGACCGTTATTTAAGATATATTCTGTGATTTTAAGTGCAGTTTGTTCTCCACCAATTTCTGATCTTGTTATAATGAGGTCAATTTTTGGAAGGATTTTAAGGAGGCTAATTGTCTCAATTGCATTCTCTCTTGGAATCAATTCAACACTTAAAAGTGAAGTTAAATTGACAGAGAGAAGATTGTGAAGAGTTTCATTGTTTTCTATCAGAATTACTTGCGCCATATATTTTCCTTACAAGATCATAACCCTTTAAATAGAATAACTTATAAGTGAAAATAATACCAAATAGTGAAAAACTTGCTCTAGGCTCAGTCGCGAAATGGTTCTACCGGAGAACGATTTAGGTGGTCTCGCATATCTTGTGAAATTTCCCCTTCAAGAGTTGCCGAGATGCTTTGCCTTTTTCCCTTAAAGCCCTTGCGGTGAGATGGGATCCAGCCGGCCTCATAGAGCGCTTTCTTTACCGATGAGGATGCGCTGTAGGTTGAAAGAATGGCCAATGGATGTGAAGCGCGTTTCAGATCTTTAAACCATTCAACTGTCCAAAGGATTGGATTCTTTTTAGGAGAAAAGGGATCCTGATAGAATGCGTGCACATTTGAAATTTCCCCCGCGTTTACAAGGACTGGGAGAGTTTCTCTTGCATTCCCACAGGCAATTGTGATTTGAGCGTTGTTATTTTCAGCTCGGTAGCAAATGATATTTCCTATCATTTGTCTCTTCAGATCAGAAAGTGACGGCATTCTCTCAAATGTTTCGCTGTTGTTATCGATGGCCCATTTTACTAGACCTTCGTCTAGCTCAAGCGAGAAGAAACGGATTCTTGACCCCTCAAGCTTATCAATGGCCCTTAACGTAGTGTTTACACCTGTTCCTAGTCCAAAACCGACTTCGACCACTGTAAAATCATCAAAGCTAATTGAGCGTTCTTTGACTTTGGTTGGAGCAACATAGTTATGATCTGTCTCTTCGATGGCACCCGCAAGTGAATGGCAATTTTCATCGAAATGCTCAGACCATAGAGTCATACTCTTGTCCTCAGTTTCTATGATTTTATATCGGCCCAGGCCGCCAACGAATTCGCAATTTTTACTATTCATACAGCTATTTTTATCTCAGAACGGCCGATCTGCAAAGTGTTTCTAATAAAATCTTACATCTGGAGCCATTTCATTATTATTACTTTGCTATTCGGTGATTCAAATCGGTAAAATTTTTGTTACTGATTTTGGTAATAATAATATGGAGGGCATTATGCTAAAGGGTGTAAAGATCTTATTGATTTCATCCCTTATTTTATTTGCAACTGGTGCATTCGCAAAAGTTACAATTACGAATAGCGGGGGAAAGACAGTATACAATTTCAACGTTGATGCTGTTACGTTTGGGGAAGTTGAATTAAACAAAACAAAGTATTTGCTACCAAGCTTGGCCGGAGTAAAGGGCTATGATGGAGCGCTTTCACAGGTTGGATTTCCTGAAATTCCATCTGTGACTTTCTATGTCTATGCCGATTCTAATCGTGACGTAAAGGTGAGATTTGACCGTCAAGAACAAGCAAGAACAATGATGTACGTTCCTAAGTCAATTGCTCCTGCACAAGAGTCGCTTCCAAAAATTGCTGGTGTTAAACCACAGTTTGTTCAGAATAGAGCTGCTTATGCTCAGAACACATTCTTTCCATTGATGAAATACACTGTTGAGAATGCTGGGTCAGTTAGAGGAAGAGCGAGACAACTTGTTACTGTTTTCCCATTTTCTTACAATCCAAAATCAGGGCAATATCGTCTCGATAAAACCTTCAAAGTTGAAGTAAGTGAAAACAAAGCGGTTAAGCTTCCAGGTGTTGAGACTTTCGCTTTTATCATCGGTTCAAAATACGAAAATAGTCCTTCATTGGCCGGTTATATGAAACTTAAGGGGTCTCTTGGATACCATGTTGAGACAATTGTTATTGGTAGAGATGCTGTAACTCCTGATGAAATTCGCGCTAAGCTTCAAGAAATCTATCGCGATTCAAGATTTAATCTAAAGCATGCTCTTATTGTTGGTGATATTGAAGATGTTCCTGCAACAAGAGCAACAACTCTATCTCAATCTAAGTTTGTAACCGATCACTACTATAGAGCTATCGATACAGATAATTATTTAGAAGACTTGAATGCTCCAGACATTGGTCTTGGCCGTATCACTGTTAAAAATGAAGAAGAGCTCCGTGGTGTTATTGCAAAATTCACCAAATATACAATGGGAACTTTTGCTCATACTGAATGGTTTGATCACCCAAGCTTTATCGCGACAGATGATCGTTATCAAGTTGCTGAAGGTTCTCATAACTATGCTATTGATAACTTCTTCATTGATGCTGGTTACACTGGAACTTATCCAAATGAAGTTCAAGAAGGTGCTGATAAGCTTTATGCGATTACATATAAGGCGAGTGATGCAACTGTTGTCGATCACATGAGAAAGGGGCGTTTTATCATTAATTACTCTGGGCATGGTGCTACAAAATATTGGGCCGGTCCTCATGTAACTCAAAATGACGTTAGATCATTAACTGATACTGATGTACTTCCATTTGTTATCTCAAATGCATGTATTACAGGTCAGTTTATTATTGATGAATCATACGCAGAAACATGGATTAAGCATCCCGCTGGTGCGATCTACTATTGGGGATCAATGGATAGTTCATATTGGGATGAAGATGATATTCTTGAAAAAGACATGTACCACGGTATCTTCGATGACGGGAATCGATCATTTAGTTCAATTACTCAAAGAGGACTAAGTGCTGTTTGGAAACACTATAATGGTAAGAACAGAAGTAAGTACTACTGGGAAACTTATCATGCTTTCGGAGATCCTTCGATTGAACTACGTATGAGAGCTCCAAAGGCAATCAATGTTGAAATGCCAAATGTTCTTCCTTACGGAATTACTGAAACCGAAGTTACTATTACTGACGCTTCAGGTAATCCAGTTAAAGGTCTTCGTGTTGCTATCTCTCACGTGGAAGGAACAGCTAAAAATGTTCGCTATACCGATGCTGGAGGTAAGGTTGTTCTTCCTCTTGAAGGTGCATCTGTCGCAGAACACTATAAAGTAATGGTTTACGGAAATGACTATGAAACAGTAGTTAATGAGATTTTCATGGCAAGCCCAGATTATCCATTCTTTATTGTTGAAGACTTCGCTGTTGTTGGAAGTGAAAATCCAGTAATCACAAGTCACCAAGAATTTGATCTTTCTGTAACAATCAACAACGTTTCGCCGATTGCTTCAACTGGCGGAAAGCTTGAGATTGTTTCAATTGATGGAAACGTTAAGCCACTTGCTAGCTCAGAAGTTCGTATTCCTGCTCTTGGCGGTAATCAAAAAGTAACTGTTTCTCTTCCTGGGTTGAAAGCTGGATACTTTTCTGCAGAAGGAAATGTTAAAGTGACTCTTCGTTGGACATCTGATGAGGGTGAGTCTCATGATATTGTTAAACTAATTGCTGTTGAGAGACCAATGCTTGCTGTAACTGCAGTTGACTTTGGAGATGTGAATCATCCACAAGATGGTGGAATGGCCCCTCTTGAATCAGGTAACCTTTGGGTTACAGTAACAAACTCTGGTAACAGAGTGATGAAAGAGGCCGCACTGACTGTTAGACCACTTTCTTCTGAATTTACAATGACTGGGACAATTGCAATTCCAAGCTTGGCCCCAGGTAAGTCTGTTCGTATTGAAACTCCATTTGATGTAACTCTATTAGAAGGTGCAGAGAATGATGAAGTTCTTCCTTTTGAAATTTTAGGAACTCATACTGGAGAGTTTGGGGCTGAAAACTTGAAGGCACAAGGATCATTTGTTGTCGGTAAGTACGGATTTAGATCTGAAGAATACGCTAATATTGCACTACCAATTGTTGATAAGGAAACTGCAGAGTATGAGTTTGGTGGACTTGACGGGATCAACAGTATTAAAGATCTCTCTATTCACATTAAAATTAAACATACTTATGTTGGCGACTTAACTCTTACTCTTGTTCATCCTTCTGGAACAGAAGTTGTTCTTAGAAAGAGCCAAGGTGGTGGACAAGATGATATCGATGAAGTGTTTGGTGTAGGTGGAACAGACGTTCCTACAATGAAAGTTCTTAATGGACTACCTACAGATGGTTCGTGGAAGCTTAAAGTTTACGACAAGTCTAGCAATGACACTGGAAGCTTGGAGTATATCAAAATCGACGTTAAAGGTTTTATTTAAGTTGACTGTTTTGGTCTAGTAATAATGGGGAGATCGAGCTTCGATCTCCCTTTTTTTTTGATGATTGAAGTCAATTTTTTTTGCCAATTTTTCTCTATAGGTGCTTAGAAACAAAGGCCTATGCTATGAGTCGGAAGTTCTTTCCGGAGTAGTTGATTAAAACGGCACTAAATTTTTGCGCTATAATAACGATAAGACGAATAGTTCGAAAGTTACCTCAAAACAAGGAATATGTATGTCTTATCTTCCAAAGATTTTTTTCTCCCTCGCTATTTTAGCCTCATCATCAGTGTTTGCTGCAAGCAATGATTGTTCTGCAATCTGGAATGAGATTTTAGGCTCTGGGGAGTTGCCTCAAATGTATAAGCCCCTTGAGGGACTTTGTGGTGATAGTTTTAAATCAAAACTACGTTCAATTATCAGCACAAATAAAGATCTAGGCTATACAACGGCAAGAAAAACTTTCTTTGGAAAACTTGATAATGTTGGTGGTGAAGTTTGCGGAGTCTATACTGGGAAATGTATTAGAACATCAGGGATTCCTAACTCAAATGTTATGAATTGCGAACATAGTTGGCCACAAAGTAAAGGCGCTACTGGGATCGCTAAATCAGATTTAAATCATCTATTTCCATCAGATTCAAGAATGAACTCTAGAAGAAGTAACTATCCTTTCTGTGAAGTTGTTGATGCTTCTTATGAGGAGTACGGATCAGCACTTGGATATAGTAAATATAGAACTAAGTGTTTCGAGCCACCATTTTCACATAAGGGTGATGTTGCAAGAGCAATGCTTTATTTTTCAGTTCGTTACAAGAAAAGCATCGATGCTGAGCAAGAAGAGTTCTTTAGAAAATGGCACGAGGAAGATACTGTTTCTGAAAAAGAGATGGTGAGAAATGATGGAGTTGAGAAGTACCAAAAAAATAGAAACCCATTTATCGACTTTCCAAGATTTGTATACCTAATCGAAGATTTCTAAAATAACGAAGGCCCCTGACGGGGCCTTTATTTTATTTCTGAATAAATCTTTCTCCATTAAATTCGTATTGTAGCTCAACTGGGATTTTGTCTTTACCTGAGATTGTGACAATTAGTTGTCCTTCTCGTTTCACTTCTTCAAGTTGCTCAAATGAGTTTCCTGTTGTTCTCGCGATAAGTTTATTGTCTTGAACAATTGTCAGTAATACTCCTTTTTCAATCTCAAACTCAAAATCTTCAAGAAGATCAATATCGCTATTGATTGAGTACGAGATTTCTTCTGGTAGCTTTGTCCTAAGCTTTACTGTTGCGTCACCAAAGATATGCCAACTTTGGAATGTTTGAATAATATCTTTCTTCTTTTTGCGAAGAAATTTGATAATTCCATTAGTAAAGATTCCACCAATTGTTTCATACTTATCAGTTGCGATGCTGTTAATCATATCTTTCAATCCAACTGTTGGTGGTACCCATGGTTGAACTACAGTTGATGCAAGGATTGCTACTGCACCAGTTCCACGCTCTTCTGTTCCTGCTGTTAACCAAGTTTCCGCAAAGCTATCGCCCTCAACCCATTCGAAATTACCATTTAAACAGGCCACACTGATAATGACTGGTGTTTTGTCGAAATTTTTCAGTGCATCGATATCATCGTTATTGAACATTGTGGTTTTCCACTCGTGCTCAACTCCATGTCCCATGTAGTAGATAAGTCCAGCTCCCTCATTATTGAGTTGTTCAGATAGCAGCTCTTTTTTAGCACTGCCATCGCGGTCGTAATACTCTTGAATATCTGTATATCCTGCTCCCAAAAGTATTTGGGCCAGCTCTTTTGCGATGTCTACGTCAGCTTCACCTGGATAAGCTACTTTTTCTCCTTCGTCATTAAGGTCATAGAATATTCTTCCACCTTCAGAACTTCCAATAGAGGCCCCATTTGAGTACCAATCATTCTCTGTATCTGGTTCACGCTCATAGCGAATAATTTTGTTCAATGTAACCTTCAATTCTGAGGTGTCATTAACTGGAATCCTTGAAATATAAAGATCAGGGTAGATATCATCGTCAATCAGTGCATACATTGGATCTGCAGCTTTTCTCCATACATTTCCAAGTGATCCAGTATGGGTTGCTACGTCGTCATGATCGCCAATAAGAATGACAAAACGAACATTTGATTCTTTGAATTGCGCCTTAATCTCATTGGTAATCGCCTTTTCACTGTTTCCGATATCATCAACAAGAGATACAAATACATTGTGTCCCATCTGTTTTTTCCAACGGATGAAGTCGCCAAGATCTGAACTATATTTTTTTGATGTGATGATGAGAAGCTCACCTGTTTCCGAGAGAAATGGGTTAAAACCTGTAGGTTCAGCACTCCAATCATAGTCTGTTTCGTCATAGCCATCAAATGAGGGACCTTGATCATCATTTTGGATCAGTTCTGGGAAAATAGGAGTGTATCCTGGTGCTCCAGGAATATAACTCGGAGGTCCAGCAACAGTTGGCGCTGAATGTATTAAGAATAAAAGCGCAGGTATTAAGATTAATCCTTTCATTAGTTCCCCAGTATCAATTGGCGATATTGCTCTCCCATTTATTAAGCAATTTCGAGGCCATAATTATTGTGTGATTTCATGGGGTTAGTTAGCGAGGGAGTGTACATAATTTAGACAGTGTCCCCTTAATAGAACAGCATTTTTCTTAATGCTAATTATTATCAAACAGAATTTTGAGATAAAAAAAGCCTGAGCTCCCTACTTGCTCAGGCCAATATTATGTGCGCGAATCAAAACTGTTTCATCCTTGAATCTAAAGTTCTTCCTTGAACAACTTTTTCGACTCATAAAAATTGTCTCAGAATTTTTTATGAAAGTAACCTAACAATATCTGACAAAGAAATTTTCTGAAGCACTGGAACTAACTTGAAAAGAAATCGCCTTTAAAACGCTCAAATCCACCAGTACAAGGCAAATCTGAGAGTTTTGTCAACTAAAAAAAACAAAAAATGAAAAAACATGCCCCTCGATCTGCCCTCATGAAGGGAGGTTTGAGGTAATGGTTGGGGGAATCACCCTCTATCAGCACTTTTTGAAAAAAAGTGTAATTTTTTTTTGTATTATTGAAAAAGTTAACTTACACTTTTTATAAGCTAACTAAAACATTTTAAGGAGTATGTATGAACAGAAAAGAATTAGTAGAAGCAATTCTAAAGAACAAAGAAGTTGCAGAAATGAGCAAAAAAAGTGTTGATCAAGTAATTTCTTTTGGTCTTGATTCAATCAAAAAAGCAATCAAGAAAGGTGACGATGTTTCTCTAATCGGTTTCGGAACTTTCACAAAAGTAAAAAGAAAAGCTAGAACTGGTGTTAACCCAGCGACTGGTGAAAAAATTAAGATCAAAGCTAAGAACGTTGTTAAGTTCAAAGCTGGTAAAGCATTCAAAGATATGCTTTAATTCTTAAAGCTTATTGCTTATAAATGGGGGCCTTTTAAGGCCCCTTTTTTTGCGCCTGATCTTGTCCTTTTCTGTCTAAGTATCTAATTAGTGTTTCCAAAATCTCTATTTTCAACGAGTTGGCCTTTGTAAGTTTTACAGCTTTTGCACTTTTCATACCCGTGAACTCATAAATTTTCTATATTTAATCTGATAATCATTAATATTGTTTTTTTGGGATAGGAACAACATGAAAAAGTTTTTACTTCTGTTTTTTGTTTTAGTTTACTCGGTGATCACATTTGCTGGCCCACTTGAAGACTTGGGGATAACAAAGCTTGATGAATGGTCTGATGAATTCACTGATAAGCTTTATGAGGAAATTGGTGATGAGTGGGATGACGCTGGAGAAAAGCTTTCAGCTTCAATCTTCAGATCATTAACTGATCGTGACCTCGCTGAATTCGACCTTTTAGGTGGCGAACTCGCATTTAAAGTTAAAAGAAAAGCATATGATAACTTTGATATCGAAGATTCGTGGACTGTTGCAGACTATTTCAGCATTCCATTGACTGTTCCTCTCTATACATCTGCTTCTTTTCCCGTTGGACCGGCTAACATCGGTGTTAGGCTTTCTGCTACTGTTGGTGTTGAGGCAATCAACATCAGACAAGTAAATACTAACCATCTTGATCTTATCCCAAAAATAGAGTGGCTAAATAAAGAAGTTGGTGAAAGCGTTAAATCGCTTCCAAAGCTTGGACTTAAGAGTATTTCCGAAGATAGTGAAGACTACGTTCATATTATCGATGAAGACGAAGATGAAGGATCATTCATCGACTTCATGAAGTTTTGGCAAACTCAAAATCCACAAACGATTGCTCGCTATAGCAGTTATTTTAATTTGCTAACACACCCTCTGAGACTTCCACTAACTGCGAAGGCCGTAAAAAAAATGGACCTTCACGAAATTTCAACTTATTCATTGGATGGTGCTGTATCTCTCGGTGGTCACGCTGGTTGGGGTATTGAAGATATTAGTGTTGGGGCCAATCTTACAACATATGTGCTTGGTAAATTTAAAATTTCTGTATGGAAAGATTCAGAAACAACTGCACAAGTAAAGATGACTAGACGTAGAACTTATGGAGGTAGAGCATCTCTTGGTTCGCGTGCTTCTGATTTTGTTGCATTTAAAGGTTTCGTTGTTTACGGCAGAACAATTTTGGACCTAAAAGAATCTGTTATTCCATTTGATCTAAGTGTACGTAAAGAAACAGCGAAATCATTTGACCTCGGGTACCGCTTTGATCTTACAAGTAAAGAAGGCCTATCAGCGTATAAGAAGGCCGTATTTGGTAATTTTGTTGATGCTGAAAGATTAAGCGATTCACGCAATGGTGTTGAAAAGCTTTTTGAAAGAGATGAGAGAGCAAGAGATCTTAGTAGTAATTACAAAATGCGTTTGGCATTTTTTATTGAGAATGAACATAACTCGAATAAGCGTTTTACAACTGCTCGAATCAAAATGCCTGATGGTGAACATAGAATCATAAAAGCATTGAGTACTAATGCTGAAGGATATGACACTTTGTGGAACATGAGTGAAAGTCGCTCGTATCGTTTCCTAACAACAGTTGATAAAGATATTTACAATGATACAGAGACAGAAGGTTTGGCCCTTAGGATTGAGGGGAAAATCAGTGACTCTCATACTTCTGGTAAAGAACTTAATTCATATATTGAAGAAGTTGAAGAGATAACTGGGCAGAGAAATCTTTTTCCTAGAAGCCCAATTTATGACCCATCTATTTCGAAAGAAATGCAGAAAATTCCTGGTTACGATGATAGAAATCGCTATCACCAGAATAGAACAGCTAGCTATAAAAGATCTTCCTTTTATTATACGGTTGGCTTTTCTCGTTCCCAAGTTGAGAAATTCCGTGATGTAGATTCTGATGAGAAATGGGCATATCTAGAAAAAGCATTTGGTGTACAGGAAGGGGCCTGGAGTTCAAAACTTAAGCGTGCATGGTTCGCTACAAAATATTCTTTAGCAACTATTGTTAATATTCCACTTAAGCTTGTTGATCTTTATATTAAGAATGGAGGGAAGCTTATCCATGCGAAGAGATTTTATAATAACTGGGAAGAACTCGCTCAAACCTCTAATGCTGAGGAGCTGATTAAAGTAACGGCCGATCTTTTTGCAACAGAAAACTTTAGCGTTGAGTTTATGAAGGTTATTAAGCATGTGGTTGCAGATGAAGAAATTTCATATTTTATTAGTGCAAAATGTCCCAAAACATTTGGGAAAATTGTTAGAAAAGGAAGTGATCTTGCTGTTGTAGACCGCGTTTCTAATGCTGCCAATACAACAATTAACTTCGATAGCGTAGGTTCTAAACCAATCTATCGAACTGCACCAGTTGATATCACAAATTTTAAAGTTAATGTTATCGACAATAAAAAGGTTGAAGTGACGTTTGATCTAACTGAGGTTCCTGAATATATCTATATTCGAGTTGATAAAACGTCTTCTTGGGAAAGATTTAGAAAGCTTGTAAAGGCCGTTGTGGCGAATAAAGGTGAAAATAGAGAACTATTTGTTAAGGGAACTAACCATTGGGTCATTTCTGAAGATGAGCAGCACCCAGTGAAAAAATTGCTAGCAGATAATCTTTTCAGGAAATCAAAATTTGAGTACAAAACAATTCATATGTCAGTTAGTATGGATCAAAATTCTTGGGGAAGTGTAAGTTCACAAAGAATTAAATTCAATAGAACATCTATTTGGGGGAATGAAAATGATAAATATTAAATCAATTGTAGTCGCTAGTTTGCTACTTTCAACAGGAGCGATGGCATCAAATGTTGCTGTTGTTGACTCTGGGGTGGATCTAAAACATCCTGAACTTATGAACCGTGCATGGGTGAATATTGCTGATCCAGTTAACGGAATCGATGATGATAACAATGGTTTTACTGATGATTATCATGGGTGGAACTTTACTGATAATACGAATGTTCTTATTAATTACAACTACCAACATTTGGTAGATGATCAAGATATTCGTGACTTCATGGTAATGCAAGAGGGGCTTACTTCTCTTGATGACCTTTCAAAAGATCAGATCCAATGGATCAAGGATACATTAAAACGCCGTCCTAAGTTTATTGAAGATGTAATGGCATTTGGTAATTATATTCATGGGACTCACGTTGCTGGTATTGCTTCACTTAATAATGATGCGAAGATTATGCCAATCAAACTTCTTCCTACTGATGCAAATGATGTTGCGCAAGAAGTTTCTAATAGCTATATCAAGAAAAATGCCCGTAAGAAAGGTTTCAAGGCATGGGTTATGGAGAAGCTTATACGTAAGATTGCTGAGATCATGGGAGATAGAGATATCGTAATTGGTAACTATCTTAAAGGGCAAAAAGTCGATGTAATGAACGGTTCATATGGAACTGGTTTCCCTCAAGCGCAGCAAGTTGCTAAAACACTTCTTGATAAAATTTCATTAGTGTTTAAGCCTAAGGAAAAAGATATCAATAAAGTAGCAAAAGCAATGCAAGAGCAGTTGATTAAAAATGCTGGTAAATATGTTGCTACAGCTCCACGTACCCTATTTGTTTTCGCTGCTGGGAATGATGGGCTTGATAATGATAAATTCTTAAATTCTCCATCAAATGTTCGCGCCGACAATTCAATTTCTGTTGCTGCAACTGAAGGATTTGAGAAACTTGCAGGTTTTTCTAACTACGGTAAAACGACAGTTGATGTTGCTGCTCCAGGTGTGAAAATCGAATCAACAATTCCAGGTGGAGGAACTTATGAGGTTAGTGGTACTTCTCAAGCATCTCCATTTGTTGCTAACGTAGCTGCAAGAATTAAAGATGAGAACAGTTCATTGCTTCCTGTGCAAATTAAGAAAATTCTAATGGGAACTGTCACCAAGAAAAACTTCCTGAAAGGTAAAGTTGTATCGGGTGGAATCGTAAATGTTGAGAGAGCTGTTTATGCCGCTAAGCTGTCAAAAACACTTGGTGTTGATAAGGCCATCCTAACAGCTAATGCTAAGAATTTTCCGCTAAGCTTATTGTAATAGTATATTAAGGTCCTCGGTTGAGGGCCTTTTTTTTACCCTTCCTTTAAATTTCTCAGTTGATATCCTATTAAGATGAAAAGTTTAATATTAGTATTCATATTTAGTATCTTATCAATTTCCACATATGCCGCTCAAGCAACCTTCACTAATGGACTAGTTCGAATTGAACCAGTAGTTGGTTACGAGAGAGAGCAGAAGTTTACGCCAACACCCCATACAAAAGATCATCTCTTTTATGGTGCAAGGCTGTTATTTGGCCCTCCTCTCATCTCACTAGAAGGTGAGTATATTCAAAGTGACGATAAGGAATCATTTCCAAATGATTCACTTGAAATAAAGACGAAATCAGAGAAATTTAAGGCCGGGATTCGTTCTGGTCTAAGACTTGGCCCAATTCTTACTTGGTACCTTCGTGGAGGATACCAGGGGAGTCGCCGCCACATTGAGACCACTGATACCTCTACAGGATCAACTGATGTCAAGAATACGGTCTTTAAAGTAGACCCTTACGCAGGAACGGGGTTCCGTATCCATCTTCTAAGCAATATTTCTGTTGCGGGAGATTTTACTGTTGTCTTTACTGATGAACCTAATAAAGGCGATAGGGAGTATCAAAGCTCTTTAGGATTTAACCTGAGAATCTAATTTCTTCGCCCAAATTCAAACAGTTGTTTCTAACGGTTGAAAACACAAATTATTGATTTTTCATTAAATTTCATTGAATTTCAGACCGATATTAAGACATTGAAACTTGATAAAGGAGTCAAAATGAAAAAAGTTTTACTTTTCTTAGGAATTATTGCGTTAGTTCCTTTTTCATCTTTTGCTGGTGTTACTAAAGAGATGGTTGTTGAAAAAGTTAAAATGGTTTGTAATGAAGTTAAAGCTGCTGCAAATCCACAAGACGTTTTCAACAAAATTACTTCAGGAGCTCACCCGTACAAAGATAAAAGCGATCCTGCTTTTTATGCTTTCGTTTATGATGATGCTGTGAGAATTGTTGCTCACCCGAAGAAAAAGCTCGTTGGGAAAAGTTATAAAGGAAAACCTGATATTCGTGGGAAGATGTTCCGTGACAAAATTGTTGAAGGCGCTATCAAAAAAGGTCAGGGATGGGTTAAGTATACCTATCAAAAACCTGGTCAGTCTGTAGAGCAACGTAAAAAGACTTATTATGAACTTTGTCCAAACAAAGGTAAGAATTATGTCGTTGCATGTGGAATGTATGACGAATAAGCTTCTCTGACAAAGGAATCGTAATGTCGATGAGTCTTAGATTAAAGGTTATTATTATACTTACAGTTGTTGGGCTAGTCCCAATGACTGTTGTTGGTCTTTTCTCTGTAACTAAAGGTAAAAGTGCTCTTACTGAAAGAAGTATTGAGGCCTTATCAGAGTGTGCTACTCAAAAGAAATTTCAACTCACTACTGTAACAAAAACTCTTGGTAGAGCTATGGAGCTTATGTCTTCTTCTGAAGACGCCATGGCATCATTTTATTCTTTTAATGATTACTTTGAAGAGAATGAAGTGTCTACAAATGAGAGGATTGACGTAAGTACTGATGAGTACAACACCATTTGGAAGACTAACATTGGATTGTTAAAAAAATATGCTGATAAATTTGATTTTGATGATGTCATCATTTTGAATAAAGAGTCAGGGCATATTATCTTTTCAATTCGAAAGGGAGATGACCTTGGTCGCTCTGTAAAAAGCGGAAATTATATTGGCTCAGGTATTGAGAAGATCTTATCTGAAGTAAAGAATACCAAAAAACTCATTTATCATGATTTCGAAATTTATCCTGATAATGAAAGGCTACCTTTTGCCCTCATTGGTGCACCTGTCAATGATAGAAAGGGCGAGCTCGTTGGTGTAATTGTAGCTAAAATTGGAACTGACCGCTTCGACTCATTAATGAATCGTACTAATGGAACAAAGACAAATACTGTTTCTTATCTTGTTGGATCGGACTACTTATTGAGATCTAATATTAAGAAGCACAATCTTAGTTCTGCTAAATCGATACAAGATAAGATTAAGATTAGCACCAATGAGGTCGTTGGTGCTTTTCAAACTGGTCGAGTTAGTAAAATTGCTAATAACTTTTGGGGAGAAGAAGTTGTATCTTCTAGTGTATCTGTAGAGGTTTTCCCAAATATTAAGTGGGTTATTGTAACTGAACTACTCACTGACATTGCTTTCAGCGCCTCAAATTCTCTAATTTTGTGGTTCGCCGGTTTCCTCGTAGTTGCTGTCATTGTCATCCTTGGTATTGGAGTCTTGATTGGAGAGTCAATTGTTCGCCCAATTTCTAAAGTTGGAACTTTGCTCTCTGTTACTGCAAAATCTGTTAAAGACAACTCTTCCGAGCTTGAGGGCTCTAGTGTTGAACTTTCTAAATCAAATTTTGAGCAGGAAGAACAGATCTCCCAAATGTCTGAAGCAATTGAAGAGCTAACTGGAATGGTTCAGCAAAATGTTGAGAATGCTGAATTATCAAACAATATTTCAGATGGTGTAAGGCAAACATCTGAAAGTGGAAATACAACAGTAAAAGAGCTGATTGATTCGATGAATCAGATATCCGAATCGAATAAGACAATTGTTAAACTATCTGATGTCATCAGTGCAATTGCAGAGAAAACTGCAGTGATTGATGAAATTGTTTTCCAAACAAAGCTTTTATCATTCAATGCTTCAGTTGAAGCAGAAAGAGCTGGAGAGCATGGGCGAGGATTTGCTGTTGTTGCTCAAGAGGTTGGGAATCTTGCTAATTTAAGTGGTAAGGCCGCTTCTGAAATTTCTTCTATTGTTAATGAGAGTGTTAAAACTGTTGATCAAGTATCTAAAGAAACAGTAGAGAAAGTTAAGCGTGGATCAGAAGTTGTTGATAGTGTAGAAAAGATTTTTAATGAGATACTGAGCCAAGCGCAAAAGGTTAGTGCATCTTCTGCAGAGATTCTCGGTGCTTCAAAAGAACAATCAATAGGTATCAATTCAATTCGTGAAGCAGTAAATTCTATTGAGATTGCAGTTAAAAAGAGCGCAAGCAATGGGCAATCAACTGCTTTAAATAGTAAAAATTTAACTGAAGAAGCCTTGAAGTTGCAAGGTGCAGTTAATGATTTGACTCATATCATTTCTGGAAAATAGGAGATATGAGATTGCTTGCGTAATGTATATTGCGTAAGATACTAGTGTGAATGTATTGAAGACCTTAATCCTTACTGAAAAACCATCTGTGGCCCGTGACTTTGCACGGGCCTTAAACATTTCTCTGAATGGTAAAGGACTTTTTGAGGGGGAGAGATACGTAGTCACATGGGCCATCGGTCATCTTTTATCCCCTCTAAACCCTGATGAGTATGATGCCAAATGGAAGAAATGGTCCTTAGCAAATCTTCCGATTATTCCTACAAAAATGGAGTACCGCCCTTCTTCAAAAACAAAGTCACAATTGAATATAATAAAGAAAGTTCTTTCTAGAAAAGATATCGGTGAAGTTATTGTTGCTACCGATGCTGGACGGGAAGGTGAGCTAATTGCGAGAACTATCCTTGGATACTCAAAGGTCAAATTGCCTGGTAAAAGATTTTGGACCTCAGAGGCCCTTTCAAATGACGTCATCATTCGAAATTTAGAGAAGGCCAGACCGTTAGCGCAATATGATCGCCTTTTTATTGCTGGAAAGGCACGGCAATTTGCGGATTGGCTAGTGGGGATGAATCTAAGTCGATTAGCGACATTAAAGCTTGGAGATCTTTATTCCATAGGAAGAGTTCAAACCGCAGTTCTAGCAATGCTTGTTGATAGAAGAAATGAGATTGATCAGTTTATTTCAAGGCCTTATTGGAATGTGAAAGCAACTATGGATGTTGAAGAGTCACATATTGAATTGACTTGGTTTGATCTCTTAAAAAATGATGATTCTACTGTTATCGACTCTCGTGAGCATGCAAATAACATTTTAGCTGATATCGCAGGTAAAGATGGAGTTATAAAAAGTTACAGGGAAAAGGAAAAAATTGATAAGTCACCATCATTATTTTCTTTAACCGATCTACAAAGAGAAGCGAATAAACGATTTAAGTTTTCAGCTTCTAAGACGCTAAAAGTTGCTCAATCGTTATATGAGAAGTACAAGTGCTTGTCTTATCCTCGTACTGATTCACAGTTTATGGCAACAAGTAGTGTCGATCTTGTTCAGAAATGTTTTCAAAGTTTAAAGGGGAGCTACCCTCACTTTGTTAAATCTATTGATCAAAAAAATATCAATCAAACTAATAAGAGCATTTTTAACGATTCAAAGCTTACTGATCACCACGCTCTTCTTCCATTAAAACCTTATAATGGAAATAATACCGATGAAAAAAAGATTTTTGATCTTGTTGTTGAACGTTTTTCTATGGCCCTTTCAAATGATCATCGCTATTTGGAACAATCACTGAGAGTGAGAATTGGTGAGAATAGTTTCAAAGGAAAGGGAAAAACTGTTATCCAGATGGGATGGAAAGAGTTGCTACACAATTTTGAGACTAATACTTTGCCAACCGTTTCGAAGGATCAAGTGTATCCCGTCTCATCTCGTGAAATCGTCGAGAAGAAAACATTACCGCCTAGTGAATATACAGAGGCGTCCCTCTTACGAGATATGGTTAATCCTGCGAGGCTTGTTGAGTCTAAGGAACATAAGAATCTGTTTCGTGGACAGGTTGGCCTAGGCACGCAGGCAACACGGGCACAAATAATCGAGACTTTGATTAAGAGAGACTATATTGAAAGAAAAAAGAATCAGTTGATCGCATTAAAAAAAGGCTTGCATTTAGTTACTCAATTAAGAAATCACAAGATACTAGATGCTCTAACATACCCTTCACAAACTGCTCAATGGGAGATCGACTTAGAGTCCATCTCCCAAGGAGAAGGAAATGGACTCGACTTTGTTAATAAAATCAAAAAATTTGTTGTAGACTCTATTACTGATTGGAAGTAATTTTTAGGTGTGTGATCAGCTTTCTCATTTTTAGATACTCGCCAATATTATTCACTTTAAATTTTATACCAAAACCTTCAACACCATCTGTGATATGGTTTCCAATTACTTCTGCATCAAAGCAAAAGTGATCTCCAAGGACTTTAAAGTCCAGAGTAATATTATTAAACCTCAATAATGAAGATGGAGTCACAATAAATGCTCCCGATTGTGATATGTTATGAATCGCGCACAGTGGGATCGAATCATTTGATTCAAAATTAATAACACATGGAATATTCGTACGGTATCTTGTTTTAGGCTCCCACCAACGTGCTTTTTTATCGAAGAATGGTCTTCTTGTATCAGGTAGTAGAAAATAAATGATCATCAAGATATTGAACATCACAATGGCAACACTTGTAAACATTGGTGAGTCCGAAACATAAGGCCATGTGTGTCTCTCATAAGTCAAAATGTTAATTAGAGAGTAGAGTTGCATCCCCATAAAGAGAGTGTATGACCATTTCCTGATTTTTATTAGTGCAAGTCCGGCCAATGGGAACGCTAGCCAAAAATCAAAAAAGTTCTTTGCACTGTCAATCTGTAGGATATTTTCAAGTACTAAACTGAAGTCAAATCCCGTTGATAGTTTAAGGTAAAGTATCTTAGATAGTGGTTCTAAGAATAGAATAAGACATAGTATGGTTAAGAGTAGTGGTCTTTTTTTCATATAATCCTCTTAGAATTTAGTTCTTTCTGAGAAAAAGTTAAGTGGCTGCCTAACGTCAACAACACCGCCACCTTTTGGTTTTGGGAATTGGATCAATTGGAGAACCTTATTCATACAGCTAACACCTTTCGCTGAGAATTTGGCCCTTTTAGCTTTAATGTTAGAGCTAACAACTTTACCATTTGCTCCAATTCTGAAGTCAAGGTTTACTACCCCTTTAATGTTCTCAGAGTTTGATTCAAGCTCTTCTTGGTAACAGTGCTTAAATTGTGGCAGATATTCTCGTAGAATCTTACGCAGTAACTCTGGGTCCATAGAACCTAGGACAACTGTTTTTGGGGCAACATAAGCGGTGTCCACTCCTCGTTTTGACGCCAAACCTTTTGCTCCATACGATGCGGATTCACTCCCTCTTTCATCTTTTCCAAGCTTTCCTACTTCACTAACACTTGTTGTTGAAAGTTCGCTGGTACTAGTAGTGAGGGAAGCAACTTTCCCGATAGCAGAGGAATTAGTATTTTTAATATTCGCTTGTTTGATATTTTGTGAACTACCCAGAAGTGCCTTAAAACTATCAGATTTAAATTCATAACGTTTAACTTTAAGCGCTTTTTTGACTTTCTCCTGTTTTGAAGCAGCTGCTACTGCCTTCTTCGCCGGAGCTGGTTTCGTTTTGTTTTGTTTTTTAGCAAACTTAGGCATATCGTCTTTTTGATTTTCTTTTTTTACACCCTTATCCAGATTTACCTTATCTGGGAACTCCGATGCCTTTTTATCAGAAAAGCTTTCGGCCTTAACTGCTTTTTTATAGATAATAGCAACTTTTTTAGGTTCTGGAGCATCTGGAGTGGTATCTACTAATAGTAGAAGAAGCATTAGGGTGATTGCGACACCAAATACTTTTGCTCCCTGTTTTAGAAACTCTTTATCAGGGGCGAAGAATGGTGTTGTTTTTAGCCTTGAAGGAGTTTTAGTTACCTTTAAAACGATTTGATTCGTACCATAAGTAAATGTTTGGATGTCTCCTTTTTCAAGAGTCCAGCTTTTTTGATCTGATTCTACTGTGTCGATTGTTGAGAAATATCTTTGGATATCATAAACTTCAATTTTATAGTCTTTAATTGATAAAAACTCGATCTTTTTTTCTGTTTCAAGGCCTGGGATTGTAATAGTGTTACGGCGTTGAGTTATTCCACCTGAGGCATAGTATGTTCTATTTGCAACTGGCAGGTAGTAGAGGTCTATGATTGTTCCATTACTCAGAATGGTTACTTCAACCGAATCTCCCTCTTGTGGAGTAATTATTTCTTTGTGTCGCTCTTCGCTGCTATCTACATCAATATAGTTCTCAGTATTTAATTTCAGTTCCTCAATATCCTCTATGCTATCTGCTGAGAAGCTCGATTCGTCAAAATTAATATCGCAATATTCTCCATCAATGAGGGTTAGGCCATCAATTGGAGGAAGTTCATTTGGAATTGTATCGATTGCAATATTAGTCTTTTTAACTTCTTTATCTACTTGTTCCAGTTTCTCTGATGAATACCTTTCCGTTATATGAAACTCAAGACTTCCAAGGGTCAACACGTCTCCAGAAAAAATATGCCCATCTTCTATTTTCACGCCATTGATATAGATACCATTTTCCGATGCTAGATCTTTTATTTGGGCACCACCATGAGCATCTAAAATGATCAATGCATGATAGTGAGATATCTCAGGGTTTTCTATGAAGATATCTGCCCCAGAGAAACTTCCTACAAGCAGCTTTGTTTTAGTTAAATCAAAACTGTGCTTCGGCTCCCCATTTTGGTAGCTAGATAAATTCAGGATTATCTGCTCTTTTGTTTTATCAGTTCCAAACATTAGCTATTCCCTTTTTGATCTTTCTTTTTATCGAACTCAGTTTGTATTATCTGCTCTAATGAATCTTTTAACTCATCTAAGTCTTCACTGGCAATGCTTCTTGCATTTTCAACAACCTTCTGGGCCTCTTTATATTTTCCTTCGTGAATTAGGATTTGTGCCTTATAGAATGCGATATCTGACCAGCTAGATCTATTTGATGAAATCTTTGTAAAGTAGTGTTTTGCAAGTCTAAAATCACCTTTTAAAAGGTATGCTGTCCCCATCGCTGCAATAATATCGAGATCTTGATTTGAGTCGCGGTAGATATCTCTTAATTGTTGAAGTGCGCTATCGTATTGAGCGTGTTTTATAAATATTGTTGCAAGGTTATATTTTGGCACCTTTGCTGTCGGAGATAGTTCTCTTGCTTTCTTGAAATAGCTCATCGCTTGATAGTAGTGACCAAGCTTTGCATTTAGTACTCCGATATTGTTGTAGGTCTTTGCGTTCTTTGAGTCTTTGCCGAGTGAAATTTGAAAATAGAATAGCGCTTTACTGTAATTTTTCGATAGCATGTAACATGTTGCTATTTTATTGAGATACTCTGCACTGTAGTTAACCTTAAACTCATCTTTAATAATCCGAAGACCTTTTCGAGAATCATTGAGGTAGCAATGGGCCAATCCATTCCCGTTTGATGCAATTTCGTTCAGCTCATCCTCGTTGTATTTGAGGAATGATTCCTTATACGCAAAATTTTTGTTTTTTCCTTCTGCTTTATAAAACACGCTTTGTGTACTACAAGCTGTTAATAGCATAAGCGAAAGAATTATAATGAGTCTCATAAAATCCTCTAAATCGCATCGAATGTAATAACTTTACTTGATGCGGGATAGAAGTTTTCTACTTTAGTGTTGAACAGACGTGCAGCTAGAACATGATTGTATGGTGTAATTAAATTATGGAGGTCAACTAGATCCTTTGCCATTTGATTGTATTTCTTTCCTTGAGCTTTAAGGTTACTTCCCATCTTTATCATTTGCTTTTTAAGTGATGTTACAAAGTTTTTATCTTCATGATTTACCTTGAGGTTGATCAACTCATGACTGATTTTGGTATATGTTTCAGCAAGTTGAACATAACTACCGACAGAAATATTTGAATCATTAGTTTCTACAAAAGACTGTGATTTCTTTGTCCAGTCTGCAAGCTCTGCAAATGTTTTTTCTAACTTTGAGTTAAATGCTTTCTCATCAAACTTTTCTGACTTGTCTGCAAAAGTCTTACTTGCTCTCCAGTTTGTGATTTCTTTTTCGAACGATTCAAAGGCTTCAATCCTATCAATTATCTCTATTTCCTTAGATGAAAGCTTATGTTCTTTTTTCGCTCTTTTAAGTAGCGTCAATGCATTCTTTGCGGCCCTAGTATTAT
Source organism: Bacteriovoracaceae bacterium (assembly GCA_965140515.1). GTDB lineage: Bacteria > Bdellovibrionota > Bacteriovoracia > Bacteriovoracales > Bacteriovoracaceae > JAGLCH01. The sequence continues at coordinate 2,050,811 of OZ223251.1, forward strand.
TGTTGACTCTTGACTCCCAATATAGGTCTAGTGATAGTTTATACTCAAGGTTATCTCCCGAAGCTTTTATACCTCTTGTGAAGTAACTGTAGTGACGATATTTTTTTAATGTGAAAAGTTGAGTTCTGATTTCTTTTTCAACTTCGCTAACTGATTCCTTGTTCAAATTGCACTTTGAAAGCTTTGTGAACTCTTTAGATAGTGATTTTGGTGATAAATCTTCAATTGCTAAGAAGAAATGTCTTTTAAATAACTCTTCTTTTTCCGCGAATTTCTCTCCACAATATGTCATTTGGATCTCTTTTGATAGCATGCGTGCTGACTTGAAATCTTGCAAAATGAATAATTGGGTCAGCATTGCGATATGCTCTTTTCTATATTTCGTTTTTTGTTTAAGGGTTCTAATCTTGTTTCCCTTAACAATCCACTGAAGTGATCCCTCAGTGTCTTTGTGGTTGAGAAGGAGAATTGATGCATTGTGGGCCGCTTCTTCTCTAATCTGAAGAGGGTAGTGTTCATCTTCAAATAGTTTTTTGTATGATACTGTGGCCTTTTGGTAATTTTGACTTACGAGACTATTAATTTCTTGAAATAGAATATTACCGAGAATAATCATCGCCTTCTTTTGATAGGCCGCATCGAATCCCAGGTAACCTTTTTTCATCCTTTCAATCCAGCTTGCAAGTGCATAGCTATCTTTTTGCCCAATATGGTAATCAATGATCTTTGATTGGACCTCTCTTTGGGTAACAACATCTTTTGGGAAAGATTTAATATAGTTGTTCAACGCGCTTTGAGCTTTATTAATTTTCTTATCTGATAAATATAGTAATGATAGCTTTGGCATAATTGCTCTAGTCTTTTCATCCGTTGGAAAGATCTGAATATACTTCTTATAAGAGTATTTTAAATATGCTTTTCTAGAGTTTTCAGCAAGGTCAGAGAGCGCTATTGATGCGAGGAGGGCGTCTAATAGTTTTCTATTCATCTCTTCTGATTCTTTTGACACCAAGGCCTTGTTTACACCTTTGATGTAATAGTTTGCTGCCTTTGTGTATTCTTTTACTGCATAGTATGTTTCTCCCTGGAAGTAGCGATACTTAGGGATGTTTTTATTATCGATTGTAATAATAATATTAAAATAATGGATTACTTTATTTAGCTCATCCTTTGAATACGAGTAGTTTGTTTGATGGTATTCTTTAATAAACCGTTCTTGTACATAACCGGTGTAGCTATTTAGTTCTTCTACGATCTCTTTTTTGTATTCCTCGGTGATTTTCTTTTGTTTTCCAAGTGATTGGAGGCCTTCAGCATTTTCGAGATATTTCCCTTTGTTACCAAATGAACGGTAAATGTAGAGCGATTCTAAACGAATATTTTGCTCATCTATTGTATTCTTACGTTTTACTGATGATTCAAGTGCTTCTACTAGGGCCTTATCTGCACCCTTTTTAATACCTTTCTTTGAAGCCCTTTGGGCAAGTTTAACTAGGTACTCTGTAGGATTTTCTAACTCTTCAATGTAAAACTTAATAACCTCATCAATGTTTCCTCCATTGATATGGAAGATTGAAAGGGCATCCAGGACTTCGTCTTTTACACTTAGGTATCTTTTCTCTGAACTGAGTCTATAGGCTTTGTATAGGCCTTTGATGGACATCTCTTGTTGTTTCGTTTTGAAGAGACACCATGAGAGATTGTAATAGTGCTTTGCTCTCCACTGATCATTTTCATTTGTGATTACTTTTTTGTAGTAAGTGATCGCTCTTTCATATTTTTTATCGTTATAGTATCTTTCCGCAAGTGCAATATATACGTTATGTCTTGTTTCTGGTTTTAAATTATTGCGCGTGAGCGCCTTGTGAAGGTACTTAAGAGATTCTTTTCCGTGATCATAATCTCTCGAGTTAATTGCCAGAATGTAGTATACTTCTCCAATTTGTGGGTAGTTTGGATAGCTCTTTTCAATAAATTTACCGATTGATCTAGTCTTTTTATAGAGTGCTCTAGACTTTTTAAAGAATGCCTTTTTCTTCCCATTACTTTTTCCAATAAAGTCCCTATTTTCTTTCTCTTTTTGTATTTTGAGTTGTTCTGCGTAGAGCTCAAAAAGTCTGAAACGCATAGTTGGGCCGTAAGCTCTTAGTCCTTCGATCATTTTGATTTCATTTTTAATGAGTCTTTCAAGCTTATTCCATTTCTTGGCAGTCGTATCTACCTGTTTGTATTCTGCTGGGAAGACATAAGATGAGAACAAAATGGATAGAATTAGTAACAATTTATTCATTCGATCTACCTTGAACGATCAGTTTAAATTTGGAGTATCCCGCAAGCGCAGAAGTGTGCATGATCTTCTGCATAAGATCGTATGGGTGTGATTGGTCTAATAAAATATTGATGTGCCTTCCTTCATTACTAGCGGATGCCACAGATCTGCTCTTATCGTCCTCTTTCTTTTTTTCTAACAGTTTGTTGTATAGTGATTCAATCTTACTACTTGTTAGCGATACTCCCTCTAGCTGGATATTATCAACAAACACACTACCTCTTTTATCAATTTGAACAACAATCGCGTGATGTCCAAGCATTTTAGAATTTGAATCTGGTAGAGTTAGATTATCAACTACATCTACAGTGAGATCACTGGCATTATAACTTTTGAGCAAGAAAACCAATAAGATAACAAGAATATCAAGTAGCGATGTGATATCGATATCTAATGCTTCTTTTTTGGCCTTTTTTGCCTTTTTAAACATTGTATTTCTCATTACATCCTCTACATCGTTTCAAAAACAATCTGATCAAATAACTGGTTTTCTTTCCCAGATGTTGCTGGAGCTCTGTTGTTTTTTACTCTAACCACATCCATTAGCTTTATGATCTTTTTATAAGAGACATTTTTTTGAGGTCTGAAAACAATTGATGTCTCATTCTTATTGCTTTCTTTAATCTCTAAAAGTGTATCTTTTAGTTTTTGTTCTACGGTCGCATCGCCGGTCCACTTGATTGTTGCTCTTTTAACTTCATTGACTCCCGTTGTGACAATGATAGATTGCTTTGAGATTCTTAAAGTCAAATTCAGTGGATCTTTCTTTGAATCGCTAGATACTGTTGAAATTTGAGGAGCATCACTTCCAATCTCATAGATTTCAACAAACTGTGCTGACATCAAAAGAAAGAAGATGAAGATAAAAACAGCATCGAGAATTGGAATAACATTAATTTTTGCAATTCCCTTTTTCTTTTTTGCTCTCATGGGGCGCTCCTTTTGTTCCTAATTATCCTAAGCCTAAGATGCTTTTGGTAGGTCTGGTAGATCAACAGAATTTGCATTCTTTAATGACTTGATCTCATCCTGAACAGGAGCTTCAACTTGTCTTACACTAAATTTCTTAGTTCCAAGTAAATCGACAAGCTTAACCGAGTATTCATCGATTTCACTTTGTATTTTTTCACCCTTACTCGTAAGGATTGAGTGAATAACCATAATACTAATAGCAGAAATTAGACCGAATGCAGTTGTATTCATTGCTTTTGAAATACCAAGAGCAAGTAACTTTGCTTTTGATGCTGGGTCAGCTGAGGCAACGGCGGCAAATGACTCAATCAAACCGTAAATAGTACCTAAAAGTCCAATTAGGGTAGATACATTTGCAACCAGTGATAAGTAGTTCATTCTTTTATCAAGCTTAGGAACAACCTCAAGCATGGTTGATTCAACAGCGTCCATGATTTGTTCTTTGGTTTGATTCGCTCTTTTTAGGCCACTTCTCATTACTTGTGGAAGTAGTGCCTTCGTATCAGAGCAAATATTGATTGCTTCTTTAACCTCATTCTTGAGGATATGTTTTTTGATTTTATTCATCAGTGATGCAGCATTGATGTCATAGCTGAATAAAGATTTGAAGCGCTCTAATGAAATCGCAACACCAAAACACCAGATCGCAAGAATGAACCACATAAAGATCCCACCCTCTTGCATAAAAATAGCTAAAGATTTGATGAACGATGGATCAGCAACTGCTGCCTGAACTTGAGTTTCCATGATTACCTCATGGAAAGCATAGATGGTCTAAGAATTCCCTTTTGTTATGGGCGACCTGCTTTCAGAAACACGAATTTGGTATCCTCGACATTCTCTTCAGCTTACGTTCAGCAACAAACTCGTGAGATTCTTTTTTCTAATCTATCAACCAGCATATACAGTCTTAGCGACTGGAACAACTTGCTTTTGGTGAGTTAGAAAAACGAATTGAGGATATATTCCTTAAATCAGCAGATTACCTTTCGTAGGTTAAGATTTTACCTTAACGAATTTATATCCTTGAATGTTTCTCTATCGAATTCCTTTCTGTTTAAAAGCTCTAGATCGAATACTTTTCTCTTTCTTTCGAGTACAGAAAGATCACCTGGAGCGATAATTTCCCCTTTGATCTCTAAGTTACCGAGGTCAAAACGCTCATATTTCTTATACTTATAGACTACGCCTGCTTTCTTGCCTGTTTGTCCCTGTCCTTCAGCTGTTAGCATTAAACAAATTGTAATCATGCCTAGTATTATTGTCATTTTTTTCATAGGCCCATCCTATTGTTTCTTGGCATCGATTGTTTTGCAGTTCGATTTTAGTCCAAATGAGTATTCTCCTAGCTCATCTGCCCAAAATGATCCGCGGAAGTCCCAGAAATCTTGATTGCTCTCTTTTTGCACGTTAGAGAGATCTCCCCGTGATCTTTTAGATATCAATTCCTTATTCTTGTAAATGAGTGTTCTCTGTTTCGCCATTATCTCGAGTTTTAATTTAAATAACTCTTTTGAATGGCGATGAATTTGATTGATGAACTCAAACATCGATTTTTTGATGAATAGGTTAAGTTGTGATCTCTTGTAGGCAATTGTCGCTTCGATCTTCTTTTTTAGAAAATCTGTAAAAACATTATTTTTGTATTTCTTCAGGTGCTTTAGTTCGTTTTCGGCCCTTGTAATTGGCACATAATCCATACTGAACTTAATCTGCTTTTTAGTTTGGGTGATTAGGTTCCTGATGTACGGGTGTAGTTTTTCCCCTTTTCTTATTGGTGTAAGAGCGAGATCAAGAAAGTAAGTGTCTGAATCTTTATTCTCGATAAGAATTTTTTTTAGTTCTGTACTTCTTTGTCTGTAGTCACTGTAATACTTATCGATAATGATTGAACTATCATTCCAAAGACATAGCTTGTGATACGAAAGTGCACTTAAGACCTCCGCTTCTGGAAAGAAATAACTCGATAGAAGCGGAGATCTGTAAGTAACAAGTAATCCAAGTGTTCTGTTGTAATCATTCCTTTGATAGTGGGCCCAGGCCTTCTCTACAAGTATGTATGGCCATTTATATGAGTTTTTGGGGATCTTATCATACTCTTTAATTGCTTTTTGATATCGTCCAGATGAGTACTCAACACGGGCAATGTGAATTTGGCACGTTTCTCCAATGATTCTGTAATATCTCTCAAGCTTGTCAAACTTTGCGTCTGCCTCTTGATTCTTCGACTGCTTAATACACTTGTGATATTCGAGCTTTGCTGTGTGATCATTGCGAAAAAGCTGGTTGATTGATCCTTGAATCAGACGTGCCTCTGGTGCAAATTTGTGACTATCTGGAACTTGCTTTAAATATTTATACGCTTCTTTAAAGCGCTGTTCTTTAAATAGCTTTAAACCCAGTGAAAATGAAAGTGTAGGGGATCTGTGTTGTTGAATTTCATTTTCTGTAAGTTCCCAGAAGGTATCAATTCCTGTTTTAATGGCAATTGTTAGAATCGCATCTTCAAATCGGTCATCAATAGGCCTACTTCTTTGTATTCTCTTATTCACAAATACTGATGCAGCAAAGTAGTACTTCGACTCAATTAAATCGTATGAGATTCTATCTAATTTCTCCGATCCTTTGAGATTTTTATCGAGGTAAATTTTGTATGACTTTGTCATCCCAGCAAATGCAGAGTTAAACAAAAGGCAGAATAGAATAATTACTTTCAACTTCATTGCACTTCCTTAGAATGAAAAACCGATACTAATCATTGCATCTCTGTTGTGGCGGATCTTTTTCTGATCATCTATTGGGCCTGCTGCTTGATAGGTTGTATTTGAGAGATCTAACCCAATATGCCAATTACTATTGATGTGGAACTTAAGAGTTGTTTTTAAATGGGCCCCTACGTAGCTTTCACCCTGATATTTTCCCGATTGAGATGAGTCCTCAACTGTGTTTTTATTACTATCTGCTTCAATCAGCGCGGGACCTGCTCCAAAAGACCAATCAAAGTAGAAGATTTTATTAAAGGTATTTATTTTCCCATAAAACGGTGACCAAACAAGTAGAGCTCCGTACATTTTATTAAATCTCCGTACAAATGGCTCACTTTGGTTGACCTGTAGCACGTTGTCATACGTGTCATTATTTTGATGGAAATATTGCTTATAGAACCCCTCGATGGCCCATTCTTCTGTGAGGTAATAGCCTAAATCGAAATGACCTCCGTAAGTATCTTGGTATTTTCCTGTTAGGTCGGTGATATACCCAAGATCGAAGTAGATGGTTCTTTTTTTCTGGTAGATTTTATTTTGAAGAACATAGACTTTCTTGTCTTGATCCAGCCACATGAAGTCATATAGGTCGCCTTCCTTGGCGACCGTATGTGTACAACTCATAATTAATAACAAGATAAGTAATTTCTTCATTTTTTATCCTTACTGTACAAGAGCGTTGTAGGTAATGGTAATGGCAGCACCTTCATTTGGAACGCTATCTGCGGCAAACTTAAGTGTTCCTGATTCGGTATCAATCGACCAACCTGTTGTTACAACTTTTCCATCAACCTTAACCACGATCTCGCTGTCATATGGAATTGATTTTAGTGCAAAACTTGATGAAAGTTCTACGATCTTCTCTCCCATATTTTTTAGGGTATCTGCAAAGTTACTTTTGATATCCGCTTTTTTACCACCAGTTCTACCTGCAGCTTCAAGATATCTCGGAGCGTTCGATAGGTTTACTATACTGTACATTTTAAGAAGACCAGTATTTGTCTTATATGCTTTTATTTGGTCAACATAAGATTTAACAGAGTTTGGAGATTGCTCTTTCTCATCACTAATTAGAACTACGATAAGGTAAGCATCTTCTCGAAGAAAGTTTGCCCCATATCTTTTCATAAAGTCGCGTGATGTTGTAAGACCAGCTTCACGGTAATACCCATGTGTCCCAACTCTAATACAGGTCTTAAAGTCTGCAACAAATTGTGATTCATTCGCAATTGCAGCTTCAGATGTCAACTTATTAAAAGCACATCTTGAAAGTCCACTGTATTGTGATCTTGGGTCAGTTGTTGTAATTCCCATTTTGAAACTTATATTTTCTTTTAGGAAGTTGTTGATGAATTGATCAAAGTTATATGCTAATTCATCTTGTTCATCTCCCATTGAGCCAGAGTTATCGACTACCCATAGAATGTCTACTTTACCCTTAGTCGCACTATTTTGAGTGAACTGTTCAGTTACCTGATTTACTGAAGGTGATGCGACAATACATGTATTGTTTTGATAATTTCCTGACCATGCTGTAAATGTACCGTTGTTACATGTTCTAGTTTGTGCTTCTGAAGAGCATGAGCTTCCATAAGCAACTTCTGAGCTTTGATACATTAAGCGTGTTTCTGAAGCTCCGTGTGCCACATCCCCACAGTTTGAAGGTGACAAGATCGTACAACTGTTGTTTTCAAAAGAACCTGTCCAATCAGATAGTGTCCCATCGTTACATGTACTTGTTTGGGTTTCTTCTTGGCAAAATGAACCAAAGCTTACAGTCGATGATTTGTACTGAACTCTTGAGATTGTTTCGCCATTCTTAACATTTCCACAATCTTTTGGAATAACAACAACCGGAACAGAAGGATCTGTTGGTTCTGTAGGGTCCGTTGGATTTGTTGGGTCAGTTGGTTCTGTTGGTGTAGTTGGATCAACTACATCTCCGCCTGAATTCGTACCATCGTCAGTCTCGACAACAATTACCTCATTGCCTGGTAGACCTGGGGTTTGGGTGTCGATTCCCATCGTTGCTGAAAAGTCTTTTTCAAAGAACTCTTCTTGCTGACAGCCAGCAAAGGTGGTTGCGACTAACAGTGAGAATACAAGTCTCAGTGTTATTGCAAGTTGGGCCTTCATAACCCCTCCCTAGATCTGCATAATTTCTTAGTCTACGGTATGACTCTTTTGCAGCGGGATGTGATTTTGATCGCTAACGTACTGGTTTCTACTTACGTACTACTGGTAAAATCGGATAAAATTTGAGATTCCTTCTCGTAGGTTACAAAATACCGTAATAAAATGAGCGGTTCAATGGCATGACGTGAGATCAGATTCTTTTACTTCCTCATTCTTAAAGAATCTCGCAACTTACTCCGATATTCTTTAGTAGACATTCAATTTTTATCAACTTCTGTTTTTTGGAGAAAAGTACAAACTTTTTTTGGCACATGAAACGACACATAGTTTTTCTCTTCATTATAGTGGGACTTGTTTTAATCTTCTTTTGGAGACACTACAATCCCGGCCATAGAGAGCGAATTTATCGAAATCTTAAGGTAATCAGCAAGATGGCCAGTTATAATGAACGCTATACTAGTCTTGCAAAAATCCATCAGGTTCGTAAGCTTGTTGATTTTTTCGCGGAGGATGTTGTTCTAACCTACCAAAATGCTGAGTATGAAAAACAAATCACTGGAAGGCAGCAACTGATTCAAGAATTATTATTTGCAGAATCTTTTGCAAAAAAAGTTGTTGTCGACTTTCAAAATTTTCGTGTTGACGTTCAAGGAGATCATGCTTTTGTATTCATTGATCTCATTGGTCGAGGTATTCGTACAGACAATGCTCATGAGTTCTTTGAGGGAATTCATCTAAAACTATCTCTCCGCTTCATCGATGGTAAGTGGCTTATTACGGCAGTTGATAATGATACCATGGAGAAAATCTAACTGTTTGGTTTCATTGTTAGAAATTGATAATCCGAATAGCCCGTAACTGTCGCGGTATGGAGTAGGTATTTAAGAACTTTAAAGCTCACATCTTTATCCGCATGGATCATTATTTTACCTTTGGGGAGATTTGATGGGATAGGATTACCTTCATAGATCTTGTTCCTTTTATCCATTTGTTTCTTTAGGTAGTCAGCTACTTTTGTAATTGTACGTCCATCTTCAGCAATTTCATTGTCTGAAATTTTATTTCTTTGATATGAAACAAGCACGTGGTCACTTGTTCTTATGTCTTTTCCACTTACAACAATTGTAACAAGTTCTTCTGGAGTTCCATTTGACTTCGATTCTGGTAGTTTTACGTCATTTGGAACATTCAGGTTCATGCTATTTACTGTAAAAATCTTAATTAAAAAGAATAAGAGAACGGTGAGAACATCCATTAACGGCGTAATGTTAATCTCTTGAAGTGTTAATTTGCCTTTATGAGACTTTTTCTTAAATGGCATTATTATCTCCAATCTCTTGTAGCGTAACATCTGGGAATAAAGTCTTTATTAGACGTGTTTGTCCAATGAGATTTGTTGATTTAAAGTATTCGTTTTCTCCAGTTGTTGCCAGTTGTTGCATCATGTCTATCATTTGTTGATATTTGATATTGTTGCCTACTGCTAGAGTGACTCTTGTTTCATGGGGGAAAGCGATTTTGATTCGTTTTAATTCAGACTCAATTTTATCTCTCAATTGCTCATCTGATTTTGCATAGAGGTTTTTCTTAAAGCCAATCGCACTTCTTGAACGGTAATTTCTTCGTACATACTTTGTGAAGTCATCTTTATCAATCGCTTTAAGTTCATTAAATTTCCCTAAGAGTATTGTTGCCCTTCTCGTCGAGGAATAGGACACAACGAGGTCAAAGCGTTGCTTTTTGTCTTCACTATCTTTTCCAACTAATGCTGACTCAGAACTAATCGTTGCAAAGTTAGTCGCACTTGCCATGAGAATGAGAAAAAAGAGCATAGTTGTTAGTACGTCCATCAAAGATACGACGTTTACTTCACCCTGCTCAATGAGTACCCTCTTTTTGTTTCTCATCAATCCTCTTCTTCAGCCTCTTCTTCTTCAACTGAGTTATGAACTGGTGCCACTGGAGTATGATCTTCTTCTGCTTCTGTTTCAAAGTACTGGCTACCTGTTCTTAAAAGTATTAGTAGTCGACCAGAGTAGTGCTCAACCTCATCAATAATATTGTTGATCTTGTTGTATAAGAATCCGTATGCAAGTGAGCACGGAATTGCTACGATTAGTCCAAATGCCGTGGTATTCATAGCTGTCGAAATACCTGCTGAAAGCAGCAGTTGCTTTTGTGAGCCCTCGACCGCTCCTACCGCCTCAAATGTCTTAATTAGCCCAATAATTGTTCCAAGCAATCCTAACAGTGTTGCAACATTAGCGATTGTCGATAGGTAAGGCATTCTATGTTGAAGTTTTGGAATTACTGCCATGTTGGCAACTTCAATGTGATCCTGAATCTCTTCTATTGGTCTGTCTGAACTTACCATCGCAGCTTTGAATACTTGATAAATTGCAGCATTTTTCTTTGAGTTACAAAGTTTTACAGCTTCATCGATATTGTTATCTAGCAAAAGGCGTTGAATCTTTTGCATTAGTTGACCGCCATCTGCTTTATACACAAATAGAATAGAGTACGTTCTTTCGATGATGATTATGACACCAAAAAATAGCAAAATTGCAATTGGGTACATGAAACCGCCACCATCATTAAAAGCATTGATTAAAAATGACAACATTATTACTCCTTATTACTTCCCTGAAGTGGAAGAGAGAATGAATTGCTTTGTAACATCCACAACTCCGCCACCTCTTGGTCTTGGGAATTTCCAATTTTTTATTTTATTCGTTATGCATACATGCGTAAGTTTATCTCGTAGTGTTGCTTCGACCACTTTGGGCGATTTTACTGATCCATCGGGCATGATTTGAAAACTTACAGTGACCTTACCCTTAAGTGTTTGATCTTGATTTAATCTCGTTTCATAACAGTTTTCGATTTGTGGCATATATCGTTTGATAATCGCCGCAATGACATCAGCATCAAGTCCATCCTTATAGATAATTTCTTCAGCAACATTGATTGCAATTTCTTTTCCTTTGGTTGGTGCAAGCCCTTCGTCGCCTGCACCCATTCCACCACCTGTTGAGGCCCCTTTTAACTGCCCAATTCCAACACTCTCTCCGCCGCCACCAGAGCCGAGACCGCTAGATCCTCTCGCGAAGTGACCTCCAGAGATACTTGATACTGTATTTCCTTTCTCTGTTGGCCCTTTTAGTGAGATTTCTTCAAGTGCATCAGTTGATGTGGAGAAGACATTACTAATATCTGGTCTGGCCTGTTTTGTTGTTGCTGCGACTTTACTCTTTTCTGCTTGGGCCTTGGTTTCTTTGGTTGCAACCTTTTCTGATGTCGCTTTTTTAACTGTTTTTTTGCTCTTTTCTGCCTCGGATCGTTTTGTTTTGGCCATGCCACTTTCACTACGAGCTCGCCCACCTTGGGCCAACATTTCGCCAATCGCACTCTTTTGTTTTTTGGTCGCAGACTTAATCCCTGCCTCATATAGAACTTTCTTTAGCTTTGGAGGAATGGTTACAACCTTTTCTTTCTGAGGAGGCTCAATAAGCATGAGTAAAAAGAAAAGGCAAAATGTTGCGATTACGCCAGCATAGATCTTTAACAGGTTAGGGTCGATTGATACTTTTCTAAATCGAGCAAGCTTTTCTGGTGGTAGAACAAACTTAAACGATAGGATTTGTTCTCCCAACTGAATCTCTGCTCGATCTCCGATTCTAAGTTCATGTTCGATATCACTAAAATCTTCTTCTGTTCGCCCTTCTTTAAGGTAGTCAAGGGTATAGGCCTCATCTCCTTGCCAAAAGAGTCCTTTTGCATAACATGGGATGCGAAGCTTTAACTTTTCTCCTCTGTATACTGCAATTTTATGGTTCTTCCGATCTGGAAGGGTTACTGCAAATGTTGAGTTGATGTCACTACCAATGGTTACTTGAGCTCCTTTTTGGAAGGTTCTCGATTCTAATCGCTGCTGGCCCCAATATAAGCTTGCTTCCAAGATGTTTTTCGACGTTGCCAGCGAAAAGACATCTTTTTGATACGTTTTTTGAGGAGATGGTTTCTCTGCGATTACTTGATCTGGGAGAAATTGTTGAAACTCCATCATTACTTTAGGAATTCTCTTTATTGTTAGGTGAGTGTTTCCAAGAGTAATGACTTCTCCCGATTTTAATGATGCTTCTTTAACTCGCTTGCCATTCAAAAAAGTATTAGAGCCATTCCCGAGATCGATCAACTTGAAGTCTTTTATATCTTCTTCATTTGGGTTTATATCTCTGATATAGGCATGAAAACCGATGGCACGAAGATCATTAATATGAATTGTTGCATTATGACTCGTTCCAATAAATGCCTCTCCCTCAAATAAATTGATGAGGGTTTGTTCTCCACTTATTGGATCTGTTTGGTAAACTGCAACGTTTTTCATTTACTTAATCGCCTTCAGGGCCTTCGCGTATATTTCACTGTTGTGATAGTTAAAATTCTCTGGAAGTTTCTTCAGCTTTCCGCCTAAGGTTCTTTTTCGTCTAAATACATAGAATACATCTGGAGTTCTCGCCTTACTTTTAATAACAGATCCTGTAAGATCAACCGTCGTTTTCTTTCTGTACTTTACGATTTTCTTAACAGTCTTGTTTGTTGCAAGAACTCCTGTACTCATGACCAAAACTAAGGCCAATGTTATGTATTTAGTCTTTCTATTCATTACTTTTTAATTTCTGACAATGGTAGGTTTGGCAAATTTTCTGACTCAACGTATAGCTCAACTTTTGGTCCAGTTGTCTTAACGTAGATATCAACCTTTTTTGCTTCTCCAATATTACCAAGTCTATCAACTGCTCGGTAGTAAAGGCTTCGTCTTCTTTGCTTCCATTTTGATAGTTCAATCGGTGCATTTAATGTTTCGTATTTCTTACCATCGTAGCTGATCTCGACTCGATCAACACCAACTCCTGAATCTGTTGTATTAAAGGTGATACGATTTGGAACAGAAGAGAGTAGGTAATTATCCTTTTTGACAAGTAGCTCACTTGATTTCATCTCAATTGTTGGTGCAGCATTATCAATCACAATTGAGTATGGATTTGTTTCTTCTGTATTCCCAACTTTGTCGATTGCCTTGAGATGAAACTTAGTCTCTCCCGGTTTACTGAATTTAAACTCTTTTTCATTTGTTTCTTTGTAGGTCACCCCATCAAATGAAACTAGCTTTTTCTCCGTTCCGCTATCAACATCATTGACGAATGCTCTAAATGAAAATCCTGGTCTAGCATAAATCTTTCCACTAATGGTGTAATAGCTTCCAGTCATTTTCATTGTGATTTTTGGAGGTCTTACGTCTTGATAAACAGTCACTTGTTTCCACGGTTCTTTATTCCCAACGTTATCAATTGCGCGGTATTTTAGTGTCATCTTTGTTTCAGAAATGACGACTGGGCGTTTATAGGTTGAGATTAGACCATCATTGATTTGATATTCAATTCGTTGAATTCCTGATTTTTTATCAGTTGATTTAAGTTCAACTTGTGATCCCGTTGTTGTGTAGAACTTTTCATCAGATTGGCTTTTAGTCCCTACAATTTCGGCAACTGTTTCTGGAGCATTTCTATCTACTGTGAATTCTAGTTGATAAGCAGCTTCTGTGTTCCCTACGTTGTCGATTGCTCTTACTGTGTAAGCGTATGGTCCTTCTTTCGCAAAAGTGGCCATTTTAGGGAAAATGGACTCTTTATCACCTCTTTTCCAAAGTACTTTTGAAACTCCTGAGAGGTTGTCTTGACCAATAATATTTAAGATAGTTTTCGGGTTGATATAAGTTGTCTTTCCATCTTCATATGTTGGCCCTTTCCAAACAATCTGACTTTTTGGTGCCGTCTGATCTACAAAAATTCTGAATGTCTGAACAGGTGACCAGTTTAATACAGGGTCAACTGCTCTGAAGCGTACTTGATGTGGTCCTTCATTTGCAAAAGAAAGGGCCCCATTGTAAGTCTTAAATTCTGCACCATCGACACTAACTTCAATCTTGTCGAGATACTCTTTATTTGAAGTCGGTCTGATAGTAAAAACTGACTTGCTATTTGAAAAGTACTTGTCACGCTCTTTGTCGTAGTAGAATCCCTTAAAGGTCCATTTCTCTTGCTTGCCATTTAGCTCCGCACTGTAAGCACTTGTTCCAACGATGCTTAGTAGTGAGACGATAATTGCTGTTTTCTTCATCTTTTCCCCTTACGACTTATTAACCATGTGTTTCCACATTACATTAAAAATATCTTTGAACACCCCATTCTGATAAAGAAAGCGGTGCTGATTTAAAAAACTTACCATATTCCATTCCGTCTTTTTCTTTTGTGCTGTTTCCTCTCTGCTCATGATAAAACTAACGAGGTCGTGGCCAACGATAAAGACACTGGCAAGAGGTGAGATTTTGCTGAAATTAATTTTCGCAGGAAATCCCGATCCATCTGGTCTCTCGTGATGTTGCGAGATAATTAGATCTGTATCTGGTGGTATCATTCTAAATGATTGAATCATTTCTCTACCTCGCTCTGTGTGAGTGAGGAATGACTTGATTTCTTCTTCTTTGAATTTGTCTGCATCAAGCATCAGGTCTGGAACCCCTCTGTAACGAGCGAGTTTTGAGTTATCTAAGGTGATATCATGAAGCATGGCAGCCATTGTTAATTTATAATGAGTTAATTTTGAGTGCCATCCCATTAGTCCCGCGATTTGACAACAGACGTTTCCAAGCAAGACACTGTGATCATTCAAATATGTATCTTCTGAGCCAACGGCCTTCTCAAAAAGCGTATTCAATTCTGGTGCCTGAGTGATTGTACTTAGTGCCAGCAAAACTGTTGCTTTTGCAATGTTCTGAACATCGTTCCCTTGAGAGAATTTCTTATTTGCTTTCCTAATGAGATCTAGTGATTGGCCAGATATATGTGATGCCTCTTCATAACTAATTTTATTTTTATCTGCTTTATCGAGTGCATCGACAATTGAGTCAAGAATCTCTTTGTCCTCTTCCTCTGTGAACTTGCTTCTGATTCTGTTGAGTGAATCAGGTCTAGAGAACATTGATAGGTCGAGCATTGTGTTAAGGTTACTCGACAATGATTCAAGTAACTCGTCGACATCTTCTAGTTTTACGTAAAAGTATTCAACACCTTTAGCTGTATATTTATCAAAGTCTTCTTTTAAGAAGTAGTCTTTCTTGTTCAAAATCTTTACATATTTTTGAGCGTTCAAGCGTATGTAGCAATCTTGTCCGATACTATCGAGCTCCAATAGAAGCTCAAGTTTCATGGGAACATGATTTTCTGTTTGAAGGATATCTGGTGCTTTTTTTAGACAAACTTCACTCACCACATCTACGAGTTTTTCAAGTATTTTGTCTTTTGTAACCTTTGAAAATACTGTTTGATCTTTAGCAATATGAGCTTTTCCGAATGGATCCATTAATGCAATGACAGGTACTGTACTTTCTACGGCCTGAGTTTCCTTCGCCATTTTGGTTGCGCCCCCAGCAGGGAAGTGCTCGTCAGCAATAATGCATTTGATATCTGTGTGATTCTTTCTGATATAGTCAGATGCAGTTGCCGCACTTTTCTTGTTCACAATTTCAATATCGAAGTTATATTGAAGAATTAGATTAACCAGGGCCTTCAGGTTTAAATCTGATGTGAGCAGTACAATTTTGTTCATACAGTTTCCTTTTTTTAACTCAGATCTTATCGGATTCTGATCTGCGCATTTAAGCTTTTTCCTGACGTTTATACTTGATAAATAAGGTATGTTAGAAGAGCTAAACCTCTAAGATATTTTTTCCGAAAACATCTTTGTATTTCGCGTGGAGTATTTGATGGATTTAGAATGGTATTTGCCGGATTCAAATGGAGTTTCTCCTATTGGACCATTTTCTACTGAAGAACTAATTGGCATGGTTGAGGCAGGGAAACTTGCTCTAGACGACTTTGTTTGTGCGCCTGAATTAGTGGGGGAAAAGTGGAAACGTGTATATGAATTTGAACAATTTAGTCGTTTTCTAAAATCGACTCCAATTTGTCCTCCTCCAAAAACATTTAGCAAAGGGATTTATAAGGGGCCTAGCAGTCGCGTCCGTCGAATGGTTGACTTAACCCCTGTGGGGGAAGAGCAAAGAATTGAGCTAAACGCAGAAATTATTATTCACGATAATAGTGCAGCACATATCGGTAAGGTTAATAAAATTGGAGTGAATGGACTTGAGATCCGTTTTCCAGATGAAATTAAAATTGTAAAAGGTAGTGAGTTTATTTCAACTATTTTCAATTCATCACAATTGAAAACTTTTAGTGCTCGATGTGCGGTTTTAGAGACCAAGCAGATTAGTGGTTATACCATTGTTGAGGCCTATTTCTTGCGTGTGAATCCTATCAATAAAAGAGATATTACCAGTTTATTTGATGTGGGTGCTGCTCCTTGATTATAAGAGTTTTATTAATATCTTATTTGGTCTTTTTTGTAGCTCAATCTTTTGCAATTGATAAGACTGGCCCAAATCTACAACGGCAAGTATTAGCAGCATTAAATGGAAAGAATATCTTATTTAAAGATTTTTCTAATATTTCGAGCGATCATCCAGACTATCTTGTTACTGTGGTTTTAAAATCCATTCGTCTTGATCGTGAGCAGCGCTATAAAGATGTTATCGAGCTTCTTTCATCTACGCAAATTCAATTAAAAGTTCTTCCTCTTGATGAAGGGGATGGGACAAATCGAAAGCTGTTAGTTGGTACTTATAAAGGATTCGCTTTTTGGAGAGAATTAACTTATTTACTGTTGGGCAAGGCCTATTATGGTATTCACGATTATAAAAATGCAATTCAATCTTTGGTGGGAGTTCCAAAGGAGTCTATCTTTTATCCTTTTTCAACTCTTGAGCTTTTCTGGGCATACGCTGGAGATTCTGATTTAACTAATGCTAGAAAAATTCATCAGATTTCTGAAGCGCTTCCTCTTTCAGTCCATGGCAAGCTTGAGGCATCTGTTCAAAAGGCATTTTTGCTGACCGCCGATGGGAAGTACCGTGAAGCGATGAAACTCGCAAAAAATGTTGCTGATAATCCTAAGGCCCCCATGGCAATTAAGCTTGCAGCATTCAAGTCTTTTGCTGAGTCCGGTTTTCTGTTTTGGGATAAGAATTATTTAGCACTTGGATTCAAAGAAAATATTCAGATTTTAAGTGATGTTTTATCTTTTTCGAAGATGATTCCTAAGGGATCATGCGATGCTGAGTGTGCTTTTTTTATTGCAGAGGCGTGGTGGAATTACGCTTCAGTACATAGAGTCCACGATCCAATTGGAAATAAAGATATTATTGATCAGTCACTTCTAAAGTCCGATTTATCGCTTTCACCTTATGTTAATCGATCAATAAAACGTAAAGAATCGTTTATTAATGAGGATGCTTACTTCTTATCTATTGTATTGGCATGGGAGATGGGGAACCCTAAGCTTGCAATTGAGCGCTCATCGTATTTTGACGATTTTTTCCCCGTTGGGCGCTACCAAGAAGATGTTTATCAGCTCCTTGGAGACTATTACTTCGAGAAAAAGAATTATAAGGCATCTTTAAGGTACTACCGGTCCTTGGTTAAAATTGGGAATACCGAGAAGTCAACCTACGCAACCTATAAGGCCGCGTGGTCTTTTTATAACCTCGGTCAAAAGTGGTCTGCTCTTCGTCATCTGGAGCAGATTATTATCGGCGTAAATAAATCAGAAAACAAAAAGCTACAAGAATTAAGTATATTAAAGGAAACAAGGCGAGATCTCTTGCTATTCATGGCAGAGCTTCTTCCATTTGATAAGGCATTATTTGAGCTCAATTATATCGGTTATTCTGACGCTAAGTTAGAAAAGGCCATTGAAGACCTTGGGATGACATATAAGAAAATTGGTCAGTTTAGAAGCTCTTCAGATTCATTTGAACACTTATTGAATAAATCATTAGAGGCCAAAGATAAGAATATAAGCTTTTCAAAGTGGCTTGATGAGTTGCTTGACAATAAGCTTAGAACTCGTGAGTTTGTATCTCTCGATTTATCTTTAAAGAAATACTATACCCAGTATCAAAAGCTTTATGGGGGGGAGGTGCCTTTTGATCAGGCATTTTATGACTATGTTTCTTCCTTATTTTTGCTTATACATCGAGAGGCCAAGAAAACGGAGGAAGCATCAACATGGAAATCACTCGATTCTCTCTACAAATTTACAGATTCCAATTTTTTTAATCGGATCTCGTTTCAGTTACTATATCATGGGGCTCAGCGTTTTGAATCAATTGAAGAATATTCTACCGCAGTAAAGTGGTATCGGGAAGCTTCAACAAAAAAAGATGTCCTTGCGATGGATGCTGCAGTTAGTGCTCTTCGGATTGTTAAGACTCTTGCCGATCAATCGAGCCTGAATCCAAAAGAGTATGTGAAGTTTGAGAACCTTATTTTTAAAACCTCCAAGTGGTTTCTGGATACATATCCCTCTACTGATCAAAGGCATATTGCAGATTTACTTTATGTTGAGTCGTTGCTTAAGGCCCAAAGGTACGATGATCTCGTTGATTTTTATGTCGGTCTTTTCAAAAGGGATGGTCCAACAAAATTCAACATCAACAAGCTCAAAAAGATTCAAGGAAAGTATTACGCAACTAAGCAATGGAGAGAGGTCTTCTTCCTAACTAAAAGTGTTCTTAGACTTGAGGAGAGTAAAAAGTGGCCTATCACTCTGCTATCTCAGATGTATCTTGTCATGCAGGAAGCCGCATTTCAAAATGCTTTCAGCATTAAAGATCGGGATAGTTCGATCCCGTGGTATCAGACAGCAATTGACATTAATGAATCTACTGAGACAACTCTAAGAGCGTGGAACAATTTGCTTTTGCTATTTAATGAAAATGATCCGTTTAAGACTGTTATTTCTCGATTTGATCGCTTTGAGGCCCATGTTAGTGATCTCGATAAGAGTAAATTGTCATATGAGTCCAAAGAGCTGATTTATAAAACAAGGATTAGGGCCGCTGCGATTTTGATAAAAATGAATTATCTCTTTTTAGGACATCGTATCGAGTATATGGCCAGACTTGATCGAGGTGAGCTTACTAAAGAACGTCGCCAATTTTTAAACGAACTCTTTTATCGCTTCAACTCAAGCTATGGTGATGTTAATCGATTTTCTACTCCAAAAGACGCAGAGCTCAAAAGACATCTAGACTTTGTTACGGGGAATGCTGAAAGAAGAAAGAATGCCTATAATTTTAAGGATCCACTTGGGATTTATAATTTTATAGATGATTACTTTGCTTACTACCGTAATGATAGAGACGAAGCATTAAAGATATTTAATCAATACAAGTCATTAAGAAATAGAGAAGAACTCTTTGCTATAACTAGTGAACTATTTTCTTTTGATCGTGATAAGTTTCAGCTCTCTTCCCCTGAGTTAGAAGATGATTATACTGATAAAGATTTAATTAAAAATATTCAGCTATTTGATTCGAATTTGAGAGTTCTTACAAAAGCGATTTATCAATTTATTAAAACGTCATCTCCCAAGGGGAAGGTGGACGCTGCCTGTTATTTATCAGATGTAAGAGGAGCTGCTCAGAAGTATTATTCGGAGACTCTTGCTTCTGCGAAGGAGCGTTTTAAAGATTGGGCCGCTTTACACAAAGGGCTAGAGAGCAAAATTACTCTGATGGATCAATCTAAAATTAAAGAACAGAACGTTTGTAATAATTTGAAGAACGAAATTGCTCTTTACTATCCTATCAATGGCAAGACTGGGGCATTCCTCTATGATCTGGGAATTGAAAAAATTGGAGTTGAAAAAAGCGAAAATATTTATCGAGATGTAATGGCAAGCTATTCTGATTCTCTGGATCAGATCGACCAAATGATTAAGCGGGGAATTATCGCTATCGCAGAGATGAGGGCCTATTCGCTTAATGGCGATACTCGCTCTATTGCCCTTGCGCTTATTCGTTTCAAGCTAGGTGACACGGTCGGCGCTGCATCGCTGTTAAAAAGTGGCAAAGATGACTCTTCAAGGATCGTTTTAGCAGCACTCATTAAGAGGAATGGTGGTGATTATCGGAAAATTAGTGATAAAATTAGTGAATATAAGGGGAACTCTAAACTTATTAAGCGCCTCTTTGGAGAGATTAAATGAGTGAATTAGAGAAAATGGTACTTGAAACTCTATCTTTTTATCGCCCGATGGCGATAGAGAGTCTCATTTTGAGCCTTGATAAGGATATCGTTGATTCAATGCCTGATCTTGATATGGAAGATCTTCATGTCGTACTCAAAGACCTTCGCAAGCAGAAGAAGGTTTTCCTTATAAAGAAGGATAGTAAAACCTACTACCAACGCAGATTTCCTCCCATCAGTTTATGGCGCCGTCTTCGCTCCCTTATTTCTAAGTGATAATTCACAAGTAAATGAATCTTTGTTGGCCCTGTAAGGGGCTAATTTTATTCAATATTTTTTTCTCGAATGGGGACCCTAAGACCCATGTTGTAATGGGTCAAAAATATTGCCTTTCGCCTTGATTTTTTCCCTTGCTATACAAAATCTAATATGTTCTAAGTATATAGAATATTGGAAAAAATGGCTTTTTTGTGATCCCTTAGGCGATAGCTCTTATTAAAGGGCCAATTGATGCCGAAATTGGTTCGTAAAAGTTTATTTTGACCTTTGTTATTCAATTATTTGATTACGATTTCATATAAATTAACTGTCGAATTCTCGATTCATGTTTGGAGGTTACAAATGGCGATGAAAAAGATGACGATGGATGGAAACATGGCCGCTGCGTGGGTATCTTATGCCTTCACAGAAGCTGCTGCTATCTATCCTATCACTCCATCATCCGACATGGCTCAATACACTGATGAGTGGGCCGCTGTTGGAAAGAAAAACATGTTTGGTGAACCTGTAAAGATTGTTGAAATGCAATCTGAGGGTGGTGCTGCTGGTGCTGTTCACGGGTCTCTTCAGGCCGGTGCTCTGACTACTACTTACACCGCATCTCAAGGTCTTCTCCTTATGGTGCCTAACATGTACAAAATTGCAGGGGAGCTTCTACCTGGTGTATTCCATGTATCTGCTCGTAACGTTGCAACTCATGCTCTATCAATCTTTGGTGAGCACTCTGATGTTTATGCTGCAAGACAAACTGGTTTTGCAATCCTATCTTCAGGAAGTGTTCAAGAGGTTATGGATCTTGGTGCTGTAGCTCACCTTGCTTCACTTAAGGGACGTGTTCCTTTCCTTCATTTCTTTGATGGATTTAGAACATCTCATGAGATTCAAAAAGTTGATGCATGGACTGATGACTATGCTGATCTTAAGAAACTTATTGATAGAGAGGCCCTTGAGTCATTTAGAAAGGGTGCTCTTAATCCTGAAAACCCTGTTACTAGAGGTACTGCACAAAACCCAGACATTTACTTCCAAGTAAGAGAAGCTTCTAACAAGTACTACGAAGCAATCCCTAAGATTGTTGAAGACTACATGGCAGAAATTTCAAAACTTACTGGACGTGAGTACAAGCCTTTCAATTACTATGGTGCTGCTGATGCTGACCGCGTAATCGTTGCAATGGGATCTGTTACATCAACAGTTCGTGAGACCATTGATTACCTAAACGCTAAAGGTGAAAAAGTTGGTGCTATCCTAGTACGTCTTTTCAGACCATTCTCAGCGGAACATTTCCTAAGTGTTCTTCCTAAGACTTGTAAGAAAATTGCGGTACTTGATAGAACAAAAGAATGTGGAGCTCTTGGTGAGCCTCTATATCTTGATGTTAGAACAGTACTATTTGATAAAGCTGATGCTCCTCAAGTTGTTGGTGGTCGTTATGGTCTTTCTTCTAAAGACACAAACCCACAACAGATTGTTGCTGTATACGAAAATCTTAAAGCGGATACTCCTAAGAACCAATTCACAATCGGTATCATTGATGATGTAACAAACACATCTCTACCACTTGGTGAAAACATTGATACTGTTCCGACTGGAACTGTAGAGTGTAAGTTCTGGGGACTTGGTGCTGACGGTACTGTTGGTGCTAACAAAAACTCAATTAAGATTATCGGTGATAATACTGATATGTTTGCTCAAGGGTACTTCTCATATGACTCTAAAAAGTCTGGTGGTGTAACTGTTTCTCACCTTCGTTTTGGTAAGAAAGAGATCATGTCTACATACCTGATCACAAATGCAAACTTTGTATCATGTTCAGTTCCTTCATACCTTGGAAAATATGACCTTCTTAGAGGTCTTAGAAAAGGCGGAACATTCCTTCTTAACTCTATTTGGAATGAGAAAGAAGTTGTTGATCACCTGCCAAATAACATGAAGAAATTCATGGCAGAAAATGACATCAAATTCTACATCCTAAATGCTACAGAAATTGCTAATGAAATTGGTCTTGGAAACAGAACTAATACAATTATGCAATCTGCATTCTTCAAGCTTGCTGAAGTAATTCCTTACGGCCAAGCCGTAGAGTTGATGAAAAAAGCGATCACAAAATCTTACTCAAAGAAAGGTGATGCAATTGTGAAAATGAACCACGATGCGGTTGATAAAGGTGCTTCTGCACTTGTGCAAGTAGCAGTTGATCCTGCATGGAAAGATCTTAAAGTTGAAGCTAGTTCACTTCACATCCATGGACTTCATGATGGTGTTGAACCAAAACTTAAAGAATTCATGGAAAATGTTGCTGGTAAAGTTAACCTTCAAGAAGGTGACGATCTTCCAGTTTCTGTATTCCAAAATCACGCTGATGGTACGCTACCTTCTGGTACAACTCAGTTTGAAAAACGTGGGATTGCAGTAGATGTTCCTGAGTGGAAATCTGAAAACTGTATTCAATGTAACCAATGTGCGTATGTTTGTCCTCACGCTGTAATTCGTCCATTCCTAATTGATGAAAATGAGATGAAAAATGCACCAGAAGGGCTAACAACTCTTAAGCCTGTTGGTAAAGGGATGGAAGGACTACAATACAAAATCCAAATATCTCCTCTTGATTGTACTGGATGTGGTGCTTGTGTTGTTGCATGTCCTGCAAAAACAAAAGCTCTTGAAATGAAGCCTCTTGAAGAACAAATGAAAGAGGATAAGAACTGGGAATACCTAGAAGGAAATGTGTCTTACAAGTCCGATCTGTTCCCAAATCTTGCAACTGTTAAGAATTCACAGTTTGCTCAACCACTATTTGAGTTCTCTGGAGCTTGTGCTGGTTGTGGTGAAACTCCTTACATCAAAGCTGTTACACAACTATTTGGTGACAGAATGATGGTAGCGAACGCTACTGGATGTTCTTCTATCTTTGGTGGCTCTGCTCCTGCAACTCCTTACAGAAAAAATTCTGAAGGTAAAGGTGTAGCTTGGGCCAACTCACTATTTGAAGATAACGCTGAATTTGGTTTCGGTATGCAACTTGGTACTGAAAGGCTAAGAAGTCGTATTAAGTTCCTTATGGAAGAAAATATGTCTTCTGTTTCATCTGATATGCAAGCTGCATTTAAAGGATGGATCGAGTCTTACGAAGATATCCAAGGGTCAAAAGCTGCAACTAACACTCTTATGCCACTTCTTGAAAAAGATGGAAGTGAGCTTGCGAAAGAGCTTCTTGAACTTAAGCAATATATGGTTAAGAAGTCTGTTTGGATCATGGGTGGAGACGGTTGGGCCTATGACATCGGTTACGGTGGTCTAGATCACGTTCTTGCTTCAGGTGATGATGTAAACGTTCTAGTGCTTGATACAGAAGTTTACTCAAATACTGGTGGACAAGCTTCAAAATCTTCTCCAACTGGATCTGTTGCGAAGTTTGCTGCTTCTGGTAAGAAGATTAGAAAGAAAGACCTTGGACGTATGGCAATGAGCTACGGTTATGTTTATGTTGCACAAGTTGCAATGGGAGCTAACCAAGCACAATTCCTTAAAGCTATCGCTGAAGCGGAAGCGTATCCAGGACCTTCACTAATCATCGCTTATGCACCATGTATTGCTCACGGTATTAAAGGTGGTATGAGTGGAGCTCAACTTGAAGAAAAATTTGCTGTTGAATCAGGTTACTGGCATCTATACAGATACAATCCAACACTTGAGGAACAAGGGCAAAACCCATTCAAGCTTGAGTCAAAAGCTCCTGACTTCAATAAGTATATGGACTTCCTAAACAACGAAGTTCGTTATACTACTCTTAAGAAGCAGTTCCCAGCAGAAGCGGAAAGACTTTTCGCTCAGTCACTTGCAGACGCTAAATGGCGTTATAAGCAGTACAGACTTATGAACGAAATGGACTACACTGATAAAGAATAATTGATTTCCAATCATTCATATCTAAAGGAAGGCCTCCCATTGGGAGGCCTTTTTATTTATAAAATATGTACACGATTTACATAACGTAAAGAAAAATTGAAGTGATGATACCTGTCCACAGGAAGGTCACAACACAGTATCCCATGATATCTCTAACTCCAAGTCCAGCGATTCCAAGAAGAGGTAGTGCCCAGAATGGTTGAACCATATTTGTCCACGCGTCACCCCAAGCAATTGCCATCGCAGCTTTCGATAGTGGTACTCCAAGTGCTTTGGCCGCTGGAATAACGATTGGCCCTTGGACCGCCCATTGTCCTCCACCTGATGGAACAAAGAAGTTAACAATACCTGCTGAGAAGTAAGTAAAGAGTGGGAATGTATTCGCGGTTGAGATTTCAACAAAGAAATTGGACATTGAAGCAGCAAGTCCTGAACCTACCATCATTCCCATAATACCTGCATAGAAAGGAAATTGAAGAACAATTCCTCCTGTTCCTCTAATCGCTTCATTAAAGGCCTTAAGAAATTTTCTCGGCGTACCGTGAAGAAGGATCCCAAGTGTTAAGAAAATTAGGTTCACAATATTGAGGCCCATCCCTCCACCTTTAACAAAGTGAGAAACGATATAGGTGGCGCCCAAAAGGAATGTTAGACCAGTAATGATTTTTGAGTTTTCAAGGCGATCTGAAAATGTTTTTGGAACAAATTCTTCTTCTTTCTCCTCTGCTGGTGGATTAAATTCAACAACGTCTTCACTTTTTGGTGACATTAGAGAGTTAAGAACTGGGAGAGAGATCAAAAGTGTAAGAACAATAATCAAACTTAGTGGTGAAAAGATTGTTTCACTTACTGGAATTGATTGCCCATCCATAATTTTTGCCATAAACCCATCTGCTGAGGCGATCTTTAATGGAATTGATCCTGAAAGACCAGCATGCCAAATGAGGAAGCCTGAGTAGGCCGATGCGATCAAGAGTCCATAATGGACACGTTTTACTTTTTTCGCAACTTGTTGAGCAAATAGTCCACCAATGATTAGACCAAATCCCCAGTTTAACCAGCAGCCAATAAGCGCAACAAATGTTACCGCCATAATTGCTTGGGTAGGGTTTTTCGGAAGCCCTGCTAGCTTAACCAAGAATGAGTGAATCAACTTTGTTTTAGCTAGTGTATGCCCCGTTACGAGGATAAGTACCATTTGCATGGCAAATGTCATTAATTTCCAAACCCCATCACCCCAGTAGTTAACCATTTGTAGAGGACTTTGACCCTCTCCAACGATTCCAAAAACAAGAACGATAAAAGTTAGAAATATTGCAAATAGATAAGCATCAGGAAGATACTTTTGAACTAGTGAGGTAAAAAAACCTGCTAAGCGACGGATCATAATCCCTCCTTCGAATAGGAAAATGTTAATTGATAATATTTTATCGAATAGTTCGGTTTTTAGGAAGTGCGGTGTAAATGCAAAAGTTTTTCCGGGTCTAAATAAATCTTTAGTTTACACATCGGTTATGCATGCCATCTAATATTTAAGTTCTGGAGTATGATGTGAAGAAAATCTTATGTGCAATTCTTTTACTTTTTAGCTTATCTGCCTTTTCTATAGTTAAAGTGGGGACTGGTGTAAGCTCCTTAACGGCGGGAAGAGTTCATCCCCTTTTGTATCTATCCCTTGATCCTGGCCGCTATTCTCTTACGTTTTCTAGTGTTGGGTTTAATCATCGATACGGGTATTTTTCAGGCTATAATTCCGCTTTTCTATACAATTTTGGTCAGAAAGGTTTTGAGGCAGGACTCGGAGCAGGGGTTACATATATTACCGCTGGGTATCGGGATAATGTTGATGGCGATTTAGAGGAGCGAGGTACTTGGTCTTTTGGACCAGCTGTTAAATCTTTTTGGCATCCTACGGATTATCTGTTTATGGGACTTCAAGGTACCTTTGGTATTAATTGGCCTACTCTTTTTGGTTTGGCACTGCAGGACAATGTTAGCTTTATTATTGGTATGGAGTTTTAATGATGAAAAGATTCATAGTTGCCATATCTATACTGCTGACTGTTTCTTCTTTTGCTTCTTCAAAAGATAATACTGTTCGCCAAGATGCCAAATGGGGCCATCTCTATCTAGGGCTTGGTGAGGCCTATGCTCCAGTTGATTACCGAATCGGGGCCATCAACTGGGAGTTTGGAATTTTTCAAGGGCGTGTGCTTGGAGTTAATTATCTGCATGATCTAAGCGATCATTTTTATATGGCATTTGGAGGGGGGCTCTATCTTGGGGATTCTCCAAATTGGGATACTATTTCATTCTACTCTGGTGTGGGGGCCGAATTTTGGAAGCTATGGTTGCTCAATTTTAGATCAGAGATTGGAATGTACACGAATCTTGCTAACTACACCGGTGGCAAGATTACTTTCGGTATTAATTTTGGGTATTAGCATGGCAAGAGCAAGTAATAGAATTATCATTCTTTTGGCCTTTTTATTTTTGTCCCTTGGGTTTCGTATTGGGTGGAAGAATTCAATGTCTGCCTCATCTAGCTCTCCCAAGTTATACGTTAAAATTTGTGATTCAATTAAGACAGAGAACTTTAGTGATAACTCTGTTGGAGCTGGTGATGAACTTCACAATATGACAGGGCTCGATACCGTTGATGTTATTTACTCTATTACTAAGGACTACAATAGCATTGGCGCTAGTTATTTGGATCTTGTCGTTTATGGTGATACCAATGGTGATGGCGTGATTGATGGCTCTGATGATACTTCACATAGCTCTATTCCTGAGAATAAGATCATTGAATTTTGTACTGGGGGAACTGGAGGGCTTTTGGCCGGAGGGGTCGCAAAACCAAAGGAAGATGGTGGCTGTACAATTAAGCTCGGCGATACTGTTTATGATGATGTGAAAACATTTTTAAAAACAGCAACACACGAGATTGGGCACTGCCTTGGGCTCGATCACGCTCATGAGATGAATGACCTCTCAATCATGTCCTATTTTTCATCAGAAGATATCTATCGGCTGCAGATAGATGATAAGTTGGGGATATCCTATTTATATCCTAATGGAGGGGCCAAAGAGAGCTCTACATTTGGCCTTAGCTGCGCTGCGAAATAGGTGATATTCTTTGTAAACTGCATTTCGTTTCTTAGGTTTTTTCTGTACAATTTTGTAAACTTTAAATGGAGAATATAATGATTCGCACGAAACTCGTTCTGACGATTTTATTGTCATTGATGTCTCTTGCTGTGTGGGCAAGAGTTAATCTAACAATCCTTCATACTAATGACCATCATGGACATTACTGGGCCGGCTCACATGGAGAGTATGGTCTTGCTGCAAGATTGACTTATGTTGATCAGGTAAGAAAAGAAGTTAAAGAAAATGGTGGATACGTTCTTGTATTAGATGGTGGCGATATCAACACTGGCGCTGCCGAATCTGACCTATTTAAAGCTGAGCCTGATATTAAAGGTATGAACCTTATTGGTTACGATGCAATGGCAATCGGAAACCACGAATTTGATAATGTTCCTTCTGTTCTTAAAAAACAGCAAAAATGGGCAAAATTCCCAATGCTTTCAGCTAATATATATGTAAAGAAAACTGGTAAACGTAAGTTTGCTCCTTACATTATCAAAAAAGTTGGTGAGTATAATGTCGCAATCGTGGGGCTTACAGCTGA
Organism: Bacteriovoracaceae bacterium; assembly: GCA_965140515.1. Taxonomy (GTDB): domain Bacteria; phylum Bdellovibrionota; class Bacteriovoracia; order Bacteriovoracales; family Bacteriovoracaceae; genus JAGLCH01. The sequence goes on from OZ223251.1 coordinate 2,079,047, forward strand.
AGACACTCCTCAGAAGGTTTCAAAGAAAAATATTAAAGGTCTTGAGTTCAGAAATGCTGTTAAAGAAATGAAGAAACTTATGCCTGAGCTTAAGAAGAAATCTGACTTTATAATTGTTGTTAGCCACATGGGTTATTATAAAGATGGTCTTTATAATTCTAATGCTCCTGGTGATGTGACTCTTGCTAAAAACGTTCCTGGAATCATGGCCATTGTTGGTGGTCATACTCATGAAAAGCTTGAAGCTGCACCTGTCGTCTCTAAAACTGTTATTGGACAAACTGGAGAATGGGGGAAAAATGTTGGGCGTATTGATTTAACTCTAGGTGAAAAAGGTCAATTCAGCGTAGTGGAATCAAAGCTAGCTAAAATCAATCTGAAGAAAAAAGTTATGGTTGATGGGAAGAAGCAACGTGTATTTATTGATAAAGAGATTGCTCAATCAAAGAAAATGTTAGACTTGCTTACTCCATATTACGAGAAGGCCCAAGTTAAAATGAGCAAGAAGGTGGGTTCTCTTGATAAGGCCCTCGACGGTTCAAGGGTTAAGGTAAGAACTCAGCAGATGCCTATAGGAAAGATGATCACTGAGGCCATGAAAATGGTTTCTGGTGCTGATATCGCTTTCATGAATGGTGGTGGAATTAGAGCAGGGCTCCCTGCTGGAAAGATTACGATAAAAAATCTAATTGAAGTTCACCCTTTTGGTAATACTGTTTGTACTCTTAAACTAACAGGTAAAGAGCTAAAAGATTATATGCTAACTGCAGCTAAGCTTTCAACAAAAGATGGAGCTTATCCTCAGTTATCTGAAGCAGGGGTTGTGGTAAAAGATGGAGCATTTGAAAAGTTCACTATTAAAGGAAAAACAGTAACTGACTCTGATGTTTACAAAGTTGCAATCACCAGCTTCTCCTCAGGTGGAGGTGATGGCTATCCTCAAGTAAGTGGGCATAAGACTTTTGTTGATACTGGGTTTGCTCTCGATTATGCCATTAGAAAGTATGTTGAGAAGAAGAAAGGAAAATTAAAAGTTAGTAGTTTGAAAAGAAAGAATAAAGTTATTTTTCAATAAAAAAGAAGGGCCCAACCGGGCCCTTTTTTTATAGAAAATTATAAGATGATGAAATATTAAAGAAAACGCGATTTTCTGGAGATTGGTAGGTGTTATTTACAATCTCCTCATAGTGAGCGGCGCTAAATTTGATCTCAAAAGGTTCTTTTTCATCGTTCCAAGAGATATACCCGCCATAGCATGTTTTGTTGTTTTGAAATGTTGCATAGTACGCAGGTGTCGCATCAGACTTTATTTCGTGGTAGTTTGCACCAATCGTTAAATATCCTTTTTCGTGATTATAGGCAAACGCTCCTTCCACTCGGTAACCATTATTTAATGAATCTGGGGCTTCATCGTTAATAACGTAGTCGCCATTAAGCATGATTTTGTGATCATTAATTAGTTTGAATTCTGTTCTTATGCCAGCATACCAACCAATGTATTTGTATTTAAATCCAGTGAAGCCACCTGCGCCAGATCCAATCGGTGTATTTCCTCTAAAGGCACCTTCTGTGGCAATCCCTGCTCCCAGTTTGTCGTATGCCCAGTGCATTCCGTGGACACTCAAATCAAAGATATCACTTTTTAAGTAGAGCTCTGCTCCTTCAGCAAAAAATTTAGGTAGACCTTCTTCTGCTTCTGGGAGAGTTGATGTAAGGTCTTTATTTTTAGCGTAGGCCTGCTCTGCAAAAAGCTTGATTCCATAGCTTTCTTTACCAATCGTCATTACTTCTTTTGAGGCGAGGAACGCCGCAGATGTTAGAAGAAGAGGTGAGGATAACTCTCTTTGATTTATGGCACCGGCCTTGATTTCAATAAATGAAGTCGGGGATAGTGTAATTGTCGATTCTTTAAGGCTTAGATAGTTTGCTGGAGTTGGACCACTTCCACCTAAGGCATTTCGCTCATAAGTTCCTGTTTGTAAAGTTACGCCGCCTTCGAAGTTAAAACGAAAATAATCGGTATAGCGATGTTCAAATCCTAGTCCAATTTTAGTGCTAAGAATTCTCGCGGTATCAATATTTCCATCAATGGTATGGCCACCAAATGAATACTTCGCTTTTAAATCGGTGTTGTCTTTATTGATCGCTGCAGTTGCAAGTGCAGGAATGAGTAACGTGCAAAATCCTAAAGTCTTTTTGTTCATTTTCTCTTCCATGAGTATTTAGTAGTAATATCTTCTATTTTGCCACGAGCTTTGATTTCATGCAATAAGAAGGCCCTCAAAAGAGGGCCCTATGTCTTATTCTAAAATTCCTGGGAAGTGATCTCTTGCTAGAGTTGGGATTTCTCCCGCATTTGACTCATAAAGAGGTGCAAGGAACTGATTCAACTCTGTTCTTGGTGAAACTGGAGTTAGGAAGAGTTCATTATTTGCTGCTTCAATCAAGTCTTTAAATCTTGCAAATTTTGTTCTACCTCTGATCAGTTTAAATATTCTCATTTCATTTTTTGCACCTGGATCAGCAATATACGATAGACGTCTCCAAGGCTCGTTAATGAAGTACCAGTGTTCTGTAATTGTTTCTACCACATCATCTTTATCACAAAGTCTTAGTCCTTTGCCATTTTTTAGGTCTTTTACAAGGATACAGCTTCTAGTTTTAGCTTCAAAGTCTAGTACGAATTCTTCATGGTCTAGCCTTTGTGATTCCCCAAAAGATACTCTCTCGCCAGTTCCTTCATTGTTAGACCAACCTTGACCGTAGTTCATGTCAAAACCGCCTGACGCTGATAGACCGATTGCTTCGAGCGCTCCGGTTCCAATTTTGAATCCCCAACCAAGTCTCCATCCCCAGTACTCGTTCCAACGAGTTGAGATGTCAGTATTGTTACCTGTTGACATACTCAAGCTACCTTGGCGTGAACCTTTTGATTTTGTAGGCTGCTTTGTAATGTCCATTACAAATTTTACACCTTTAAAGCTTAGGAACTTTGAAGGGTTGATTTTACAAGTTTCCTCATCACTCCAGTTGTAGTTATAACCTTTTACTACATTTTGATCTCTAAAAAAGTAGTAACAAAGTTTTGCTTGAAGGGTTTTTACCATCTTGTTTTTAGCTTGTAGCCATTGTCTTGGTCCATCGGCCTTAACAGACATATCTGTCTCGCCCTTATCCTTATTCATAATGTAGTCAAATTCTTCTTTTGTGATAAGGTTTTTAGTTACTTCTCTTCTGTAAGCACTATAACCAGAGATTGACTCCCATGTTTTGTAGGTAAGGTTATCTCTACCAATGATCGTTTTTACTTTTTCTCCATCTTCTAGTAGCTTCTCGAAAAGATCAAATGATTCAAGTTTCCAGTTGGATTTTGGAGCTGCCTCTAGGTCGATATCTTTGATTTTTGCAAATTGCTTATTAAGTTCATTGTTAAGCTCAAGTTGGCTAACTTTAATGTTAGACATTGTGCTTTCGTTTAGTGATTCTTTACTACCAACTGTTGCTGAAAGCATAACAGGTGAAGTGAATACTGCTGCCTGAACTTCATTTTCTTCATCGATTGCAGAGATTTCAATAACTGCATATGTCTTAGAACTTAGGTATTTTGCATTGTTTGTGTTAAATTTTAGTAGAGCATCGGCTTTAACATTCCCATCTCTTTCAACTTTTACAATTTGCTCAGTACCTGTAATAAATGTGTAGTTGTCTGCAAGATCTCTACTCATCGCTCCAGCTCTTACTTTAGAGATTGTAGAAAGTTGTTCAATTGTTTTCCCTGCAAGGTTATACTTTGGAGCAAGGATCATGAAACGCATATTGAGTTTTCCTGAGTATAAAGAGTCTGGTCTTTTCTCTCCGTTCATCATGTGGCCACGGTCAATTTGAGGCGCAAATTCAACTCTAAATTCCTTAACAAATGAAAGATCTAGGTTTGTGTTTAGTCTATACTTTGTTTCATCATTACTACGGTAAGAAACTCTTACTCCTGAAACATAGAGCTTTGCATCTTGTACCTTGTCGAACTGATGTGGTTCCTCATCTTCATTTGTGTGAGCAAACTTGTTTGTTTCATATGGGTTTATGTAGAACTTTCTAAGTGCGGTTGCTCCTTCTAGACTATTCTCAAGACCTACCACTTGGATAAATTGTGGCACATAGTTTGAGATTCTTGATTTGTTGATATTAAACTCTTCTTCATAGAATGTTTCAAAACATCCATTCGCTTTTGTTTTCTTTGCTCTTTCAACAATCAGTTCATTGTTTTCATTAAGGAAACTAACCTCAAACTCAGTTTCTCTTGCAAGTTCCTTTGTAAGGTTATTTTGAATACAAGCAATAACTTTTGATCTAATCTTTTTAACCGCAGCAGTTCCGTTGTGCTCATCTGTAAAACCATCAAAATATACGCTTAGTGAATCGACTGAAAGTCCGAATGCTTGATCTGGGCCACCAGTATTTTTTGCATTCTTTAGTGCTTGATAGTATGGACTCTGAATTTCTTCAGATACAAATGTTCCTCCATCAAGACCTTCAAGTCTTGCCAGAACAACGTGTCCTGCTGCATCTGTGAGTGACTTCGGCGCAGTTGTTCTATTTGGGATCAGTTGTACTGAAAGCAGTAGGCTTGATCCCTTTGTTCTTGGCTTAAGGAAATTGAATGTAATGTCTTCTCTAAATTCGTCTTTTACAAGCGTTCCATTAACTTCAGATATTGAAGTCATTGGTGAGAATTCTCCATTGATTTTTTCAAAAATTTGAAGAGCAAGGTCAAAGTTTCCAGAAGTGATTGCTTCAAGAACAGGTTTTCCTGAAATTGAGTATCTTCTTAGAAGTGGTTTGAAAGAAATATTGGCCGTAACCTGAGCGTTATTTACATTATGTTTTTGTGGACCAAATTCAATTGATACTTTTGATATTTCTAAGTTCTTTTCTGATGCATTAATTGATAGAGCAGATACAAATTTTTCAGATGAAATGCTTGATCTTGTATCGATGATTTCTCCACTCCATGGATTAACCTTAAATGTTAGGTTGAGCTGACCGGTGTAATCTCCAAGACCTTTTACTCTTCTTGTAAGTTGAATTTCTTTTTCTTGAGCGAGATAGTCATATCTAACAAAGTCATTCCACTCAATACATCCACTCTCATCACTTATTGCTGATTCTGTGATTTCTTTTCCAACAACCTCAAAGTTTTGGGCAACAATTGATTTCCCGTAGGCCATATCTTTAAGACATGTTTTAAGAGTTAATTTTCTAACTGTTGGAATACTCCATTCGCTGTTTTCACTAATTTGAATTGATTTTGTCGCGCTAGAAACTTTACTCGCATAAAATGTTGATACACTGTTTTGAGTATCTCCACTTTCATCAAGTCCAGCAGAACAACCAATCAATCCTAAGAGCGATCCCATTAGTAAAAGGTTGAGTAGGTTAGAAACTTTCATCTGTGCTCCCTGTCAAAAAAGTAGTCACTTAACTGTTAACCTAACACCCATAGAGATTCCTTCACTATGGATTATCAAGATGTTAAGTCCTGACATTTGTCTATCTAATAACTAAATTGCAAGTCAGGTGCCAGAGATGTGTGGATTACTTATTCGATATCGTAGAGCTTAATTTTCCGAAATAGGGTCTTTCTATCGATTCCAAGTCGTGCTGCGGCCTCTCTTTTTGTTGGAAACTTATCAAGAACTCTTATGATAAAGTCCTGCTCAAGATAGCGAACAGCATTGTCTAAGGTGTGATGTTGAGTATAGTCGATAAATGAGCCAAATAGATGGCCGGGAATTGTTTTTGAATCTGTTTCAGGGGTAAGATTGATCTCTCCTCGGGATATGATGTAACTATCCGAAATCAAATGTGTGGTCGTGGTAATAATTAAATTTTCGATGTAGTTCTCTAGCTCTCGGATATTGCCTGGCCAGTCGCGAGTTTGAAGAAGCTCAATTGCCTTTGATGTCATAGTCTTAACCTGATTGTTCCTTGCATGTTTTTTAAGGAAATGCTCGACCAGGATTGGGATATCTTCTTTGTGTTCTCTCAGAGGGGGAACTCTTAGCGTAATTTTATTCAGCCTAAAAAAGAGGTCCGCTCTAAATCTGTTTTTTCTAACCAACTCAATTAGATCTTCATTAGTTGCTGCAATTACCCTGAAATCAATTTTCTTAGTTTTACTGGAGCCTACAGGTTCAATTTCTCTTTCTTGAAGTACCCTAAGAAGCTTGGATTGTAGGTGAAATGGTAGAGTTCCAATTTCATCCAGAAAGATATCTCCCCCGTGGGCCAATTCAAACTTTCCGAGTTGCTTCTTGTAGGCGCCTGTAAATGCCCCTTTTTCATGTCCAAAGAGTACACTCTCAATGAGATCTGTTGGGATGGCAGAGCAGTTTAGGGTTACGTAAGGCCTTTTTACACTGTGCTCTTGGTTGTGAAGTGTTCTTGCAACAAGTTCTTTTCCTGTCCCTGATTCTCCAGTAATTAAAATATCGGTATCTGTTTTTCTCAGCTTTTGAATGGCATTTTTAAGTCCTTCAATTGCGCCAGAGTTTCCTACAATAAGATCTACCTCTGTTTTAGAAATTTCGCTGCTGACTTGTTCATTGATTTTTGAAATCTCTGCTAGCTTTAGAGCTTTATTGATAGAGCGTCTTAATAGGTGTTCATCGATTGGTTTTGGAAGAAAGTCAATCGCTCCTCTTCTGAATGCCTCGATCGCATCTTCAATGTCATTACTTGAGCTGGTTACAATTGTTTGAATCCTGGAGTCAATTTGTTTGATTTTTTTAATCATCTGATGACCAGAAATATCTGGTAATCGAATATCAATGATGGCCACATCAAATGGAATGATACTGAGCAACTCCATTGCCTCTTTGCTATTTGTTGCAATAAAGAGATTGAGCTCGTTTTCAATTATTGTTTCGATATACTTTGTAACAATTAGGTCGTCTTCAATGATGATACAATTTGGTCGACGCTCGATCATATTATTCCTCTTTCGTATGCTGGCCAGCATTAGTACGCGTGTTTGAATTGGTGGCGGGGCCTAAGTGCCCCCTCAAGTGTGGCATTGATGCCCTACTTAATCAAGTGGAATTGTAAAATCAGCTATTTATTGACCGCTTTTATTGGCACCGTTGTTGCTAAAGAGAATCAATATGGGCGATAAAAATAAGATTATAGAAAATATTGTTAATGCGGTTGGCTCTGAGGTGAAGCTTCCAATAGAGGTTATTCGTAACTTTCTAGTCAAGGTGGAGCGAAAGCCGCATAACATTGCTTTAGCAAAAGATATCGATGAGGCGAGAACTTGTCTTAATTCTCTGGAAGGTCGAATCACTGATCTGTGTGACTTCGTTACTGTTCCACCTGTTCATTTTAGAGATACTAACGTAAAGGAATTTGTGGCCTTCCATCTAAATCTGGCCTTAACTAATTACGAGAGAAATTTTTATTTGAAGCTTATGGTGCCAGAACTTTCTGTTAGGGTAGATCTTCTAAAGCTTAATGAAGCATTTAAGGCACTACTTTTTGGGATCAGTGGCTATGTTAATAGTGGAAAGTTAAATGAAGTTTCCTTTTCAGCGCGAGTTCGCGATGAGGCCCTAAGATTTTCTTTTACTCTTAAAGGAAAAATTGCTGAAGAGTTTAAGATGGAAATGTTTCTTCCTGCATTTTTGAAAAAGTGTCAGAATGAGGAGGAGTGTAAATATCTATCAAAACTTCCTAGTTGCTACAAACACATTCTTGCTGCCGATGGTAATATCGATTTTAAAGCAGAGGAAGGTGCTATCACCATTCATATTGCAGTACCTACAACTACGCCAGAGATGATTTCTAACTATTTTGTTTTCGAATCAAATGTTGAAAATTTTGGTGTGAATGCTAACTACAGACCAGATTGCTGAAAAACACTTTCAAGCTTTTCTGAGCTGATTGGCTGAATAAGAATTTCCTTTACCCCAAGCTCTTTTGCTTCACTCATTAATTCGCTAGGGAAATGATTTGTCATAATATAACAGTTCAGTGTCGGAACTAGCTTTCTTACATGCTTTATAACATCAAGCCCAGAATCTTCTTCAAGATTAAGATCGCATAAGAGTATTCCCTTACTACTTTCTGATAGATTGTCGAGTAACTCCATTTTGCTACGATATGAATATACATCAGCTTCCGCATTTCCTCTGATTTCAAGCAGCTCTTTAGATATTGCTGAAAGGTAGTCCCTTGTGATTGTCGAATCGTCAATAATATGAATTGTGTATGATGTTGAGTTTGTCGAGTCTGTACCGCTCATTACTTCAAGACTTATCGGAAGCTCTGCTGTTAGGTTTTCTTGTTTTTGAGAGGGGGGAAGCTTAATTGTAAAAGTCACTCCGCCAAAAGGATCATTATTTGCAATTATCTCTCCTCCAACTCTTTCTAATATTCTTTTTACACTTGATAGACCAATTCCATGGCCATTTTCTTTACCTGCAGTAAATCCTGATTTAAAGATTTCATTCAATGCTTTGGTTGGGATCCAAGGTCCTGAGTTACTTACTTCAATCACAATCTTGGGAAGATCAAATTCATAGATGTCGTAAGTATTTATTGTTATAGTTCCTTTTGCTTGATTCCCAATTTCATCAATGGCCTCAATTCCATTTTCAATAATATTTCCTAAAACTCTCGAGAGCTTTATTCTCTCTATAAGAGGACATTGACTTGATTTAATATCGTAGTTGAATGCTATCTGAGCATTGTGGGGGGCGAAGTTCTCTTTTTTTATGATTTGAGATAGTACCTCGGCAACAGAGGCGAAATGATCTATCCCCTTGAGCTGCTTGTTGCTCACAATATCATTTACCATTGTCTTAACTTGATCTAGAGATGATTGAACTTCTCTTTTAACTTTGCTCAATTCTTTTGGAGATTGTCCAAAAATTTCAAAGTTCTCTAGGACCGTACTAATTAAAGAGAACGGTTGCTTTAGGTCGTGCGCCATCTCCCTTGCAGTGTCTCCAACTGCTGCTTTAATTGCAAGCTCTTTCAATTCTTGCTCTTTATGAAGAAGTTCTTTTTGATGATGAGAGAAGATACGTACATTGATATAGGCAATGTAAACACAAAGCAGTAGATCGGGGAGAGTTAAGTAATAACTAAATGGCCCATACACAAAATAAATAGTGGTGAACAAATAGCAGAGTGATAGGATAAGAAACTTATTCAAAGATTTTTCGTTGCGATTTGTGTTGTTCCTTTGCGCAAAGATTGTAAGAGCAATAATAGATAGGATAAATAGCTTATTAATTAAGTAGGCCGCTTTTATTGCACTTACTATTGTTAGGACATTAATTGATGGGATGGATAATATGATAATTGAGATCCCTAGAAGTGAAGCCCCTATTTCAATGATTGATGCGCCTTTGGGGTATTTATTCAGTTCACAGACGAAGTTTAATGAGCGCATTAGTACAATGGGTGCTAGGATAATAGAACCACATAAGACAGCAAGTCTAAGATGGATACTGAGATACTCCGCAAAGAAATCACTGCTGACAAGAAGACCAATGATAATTAGTAAGATGTATTGAATAAGAAATTTATAAGATTGATTACTACTCGTCGTTAGATATAGCAGAGAAAAAAGAATGAGAAGTGTTCCGAGTGGCAAAATCCAAAAGAAGTAGTAAGTGATCATCACTCGCTCTTTGTGAATCGCCAATTCATTGATTAATGATGACGGCCCAAGGAGTAGTTGAGATCTGTGCATTAATCCGACATTGTCTTTGCTAAACTCTCCTTTTATTCCAACTATTAGTTTTGAGCTTTTTAAGTCGTGCTTAGTGAGTGAAACTGTTGTGTGGGCCCCTCTTGCTGTTTTTCCATTTCCACTTGTTCTCAACTCTCCATTTACATAGACCTCATATTGATCGAATGCGATATAGGCCGGAGAGAAGGAAATTTCGTTTTTGCTGCTTGAGATAGGTGAAGGAACATCAATTTTAAGACGGTAGTATATTGTTCCACTTGGATTGCCATCTCTAACGAATCGAGACTCTTTATAATCATAGTGAGGAAGTTTAATCGCTTCCCAATTAGAGTCATCAAACTCACTAAGATTCCAATTATCTTGATAGTAAAAAGATACTTTTGTGGATAAATGCTTAGAATCGAGTGCGATCACCCGATTATCGCTTAATATTCTTTTCTTGGTGGTGCTGAAAAAGCTGATTCCAAGCACAAAAGATGTGATTACAATGGCCATGATTGCAATACATCCTATTGATATTACAGTGTTTCTTTTTTTATACATCTGCTTTTTCACCTAAATAAAACAAGAATTTTTTACAACTACTAATTACAATAGATTCCATAAATGATAAACAGTATAAGAATTTTTACAGGATAGGGATTTATGCGAAAAGTAATTTACTTGATCTTATTGTCGTCCTTAATACAAATTAGCTCTTTATCGATGGCCGGAATTTCTGGTTCTTGTGGTGATACAGATATAAAATTATCATCTGTTTGCACGAATCCATACCAGTATTCTGAGCTTGGAGAATATGGGCCTTCGATGCCAGACTGCTCTGTTCCTTTTTCTCCTAAAAACAACCTCTTATTTCCGCAAAAAAGGCCATATCTTTTTTATTACGCTATCGACACTACTGAGCCTTTAATGCTTGGTGCAATTGATTATGAAATCAAAAAGCTCCGCCAAACCTGTAATTCTGATGATATCTATTTTGTAGCTTTCACTAATGGTCTTTATAAAAAGGGGACATTTGTATATTGTGGAGTACAGAATTACCGCTATAAACACATAAAGAGTGAAGGGCGTTTTCACGTTGCTTATTTGCCAAGAGACCTATCTGAAAAGTTGAGTTCTTTTGAAGAGTTGCTTCTTCAAGAAGATAATTCTGAGTTTTCTTTTCCTATCCCATTCGCGGCTGGAAAAGGGAGTGAATTTGCGAAATATCCACTATCACATCCCGATTTCTTTGCTTCTCTGTTTAGTGAAGTTAAAGATCATATCTTTCCGGCGAAAAGATTTACTCCATTTATTCATATAAAATCGCATGGATCAAATGAGCTCGTGATGACTGCTCCAACACCCAGTGCATTAAATGAGAAAGTTTCTTGCCAAGAAAAGATGATGGCGCAACAGGGGACCACTTTGGATATAACTGCGATAAGCTCTGAAGGGGTTGGTCTTGGAGCATTAACTTCTGATTGGGAAGATGATTATAACGGAAGTTTTCTTGGTATTGAAGTAATGCTTGGAATAGAAGTTTACCTTGGAATAGAAGTTATGCTTGGTGCTCAATTCGGACAAGGCATTGAGGTTATGCTTGGATCTTCTAATCACTTTGGGCTTAGCTATCAAAAGATTCCGCAAGTAATTACTCATATTGCGGACTATAGTGAGCAAAGTGAAGTTGGATTTATTATGTATGAATCCTGTGAGTCTAATCTTGGAACGAAAAAAGTATTGATGAACTATCAATCAGGTCTTCCTCTCTTAAGAGCTCATTACTCGGCCGTTGGGAGTCTATGGTATAGAAATTTAGACTGGCATACCATCTTATCTCAATCAAATAATGCAGGAGAGTTACAAGAAGCACTACTTTCCGCAACAAGAGGAATTCCAAATTTTATTACTGGTGAATAATGCTTAGAGCTCTTCTTCTTATAACTTTATTTTTTGCCTCTTCTGCTTACGCTTGTTTTGATTTTCAAAGCTGCTGCGAGCAGAGGGATTCATTGGCATCAATTATTGTTGAAAGAGTTGGAGCTAGGGACTGTTCAAGTGCTCGTCCAAAACTGAAGTCGATTAAAAAATTAATCCTGCGTGATAAGTCATTAACAAATGTTTCGGCCCTGAGAGATTTGACTGAACTTGAAGTTTTAGATCTCTCTTACAATCATATCCAGGAGCTTTGGCCTCTCGAGGATTTAGCTCATTTACGTGTTTTAAAAATTAATTCCAGATACGATAGTCCAATTAAGCTTTATGATATTTGGTCGTTGTCGCATCTGATCCGTCTAGCGAGACTCGAATTGATTGGACAAGAAATTTCAGACCTATCACCAGTGGCATCACTTGGAAATTTGAGGTCAATTGATCTTTCAGGTAATTTGTTCATCGAGGATTTTTCCATTTTAAGGAGCTTATTGCTACTAGAGGATTTTAGGTTTCGCTGTATTGAAAGAATGGTGAATGGTATGCCCAAGATTTGCGAGCGCTCCCCACTAGATTATAATCTGATCGGAGAATTAAAAGGGCTTAAGAGACTAGACCTTTCTTATAATAATCTTGAAAGTGCTGCTTTCTTGAAAGCATCTAATAAACTGCAGTTTGTAGATTTGCGCTCAAACCCAATCAAAGATATTTCAATCATTCGTACTTTGATACCTGCTGCCATTATCCTACATGACAATGGTGCAGAAGGAAGATCTCTATGACCTCTCCAAATTTAGAAAAGTTATTCTCTGAACTTTTACATGATGTTAATCGTCCCTTCGCTAACCTTGATATGTTTGTCCGCATGATCAAAAAGAAATACGGAGACTCAGAGTTTTTTGATGAAGGAGCTAGTGAGATTCTTGAGCAGTCAGCAAAGGTTAGAGAGGGGTTAGAACTTGTTCAGCGCTATTTCTCTGAGAAAAAGGTCCATGTCTTAAAGGGAAAATTATATTTAGAACGAGCAATTAGTGAACTCGGCGTGTCTGGAGAAGTTGAAGGTACGGAAAGATCAATCTTATCTATTATTGTTGATGCTTTCAGAATGTTGGTCATGGGAATGAAGCAGCAAAATAAGATTAATGAAATTAGAGTTGTTTTGGAAGATAACCGCATTTGTTTTTTGTTTAGTGGTACTGGGCTTACTCGCTCAGATATTGAGTCCCGTTTTCAGCTGAGTCTGCGTCCAGGAACTCATTATGCTGTATTTAATAAGTACTTACATGATCACGGTGTAGAGTACTGTTTTACTGATACCCCTGAGGGATTAGAATTGATCATTAATGGCCATTAGTTCCCTTTCATGTTATAAATCCGAATCATTTTTTGTACTTAGGTGAATTATGTCAGATAAGAATTTACTTCAACTACTTTTTACTGAAGCAGAAGTATATAGTTCGATTGATAGTATTGAGCAGTATTTACAAGAGGGGATGGACCTCGTTCATCATCCTATTCAGCCACTTTATGTTGGTCTTAAATCTTTGGCCCCAGAAGTCGCTGCTCAATATCTTGATCGCTTTTCTCCAGAACAGCGTAAGATCTTTATGGATATTGATTTGTGGCAACGAGACAATATTGCTCCCACTGATTTCGGATACTGGCTTAAGGCCTACGAACATTGCCAGGATGATGAGATTCGCTACAGCTTTATAAAGAGTAATGAATTTCTTCTCTGGCTTAAATCAAGGGTTAATATCTGGACTTTTGATGTTGAAGATCCACTTTACCCTGATCATGATAATTATTTTTTAACAGATGATAATTTACTCCTCATTGAATTCGATGAAACTTTTGAGTTTGTTCACGAAGTTCGGCGGTTCATTCGTGAGCTTTATTCTATCTGGGGAGTTGAGCGCGCTTATGCTCATCTTTTCAAAATGGTTAGTAGCTCCTACGCAATTATTGAAGAGGAGGAGTATCAAGAGAAGAAAAATCTTCAAAGTGACTATGGGTTCGTTGATTATTACGATGCTCTTCAGTTGACTTCTACTTACGGCCAAAAATCATTGCTTGATAATTTTATCAGACGTCATGTCCCTGCCACTGGCGAAGTTGATAATGTCGCTCAGGAGCAGATTGTCCATTCGAATGCTCTTATCGCTTATAAGAAAGGAATGGAGTCTATTTATGAAGAGTTGAATAAGCTTGGAGACGAGAAGAGAACTCGTTTTTTAAATTTTGACTTTATTCGATTAGTTAATGCAACTCTTACCCTTGATGAGGCATTAAAAGCTGGTCCTGTCGCAATGGCAAGAGTAGGTCGAAGGGCAAGATGCTTTATGTTGCTGGGTCTTGATTACGTTCGCTCTATTTCTGATGAGCTTCCTGAAGAAGGGATTTTTTCTCGATTTACTTTTTCAGACCTACACAAAGTTGGTGCGTCGCTTGTTCGTATTATTCAAAAGAAAATTAATTCTGGTCTTAATAAGTTTCAATATAATGATAGTAAGGAATCCTTCCTTGGGCGCTTTTGGAATGAGTTCTTATTAGCTAGTTTTGATGACGTTCCAAAATTTCTAGATAATGTATCTGAAAAACCTGAAGAGGTATTAACTGCAGATAGTTATACTCTTTGGGAAAAGCATACCGACCTTTTTGTTGCAGTTCTTCCGTTTATCAATGGACTTCGAAAGACATTTGATGAAATGAAGGAATCTGGAAAAATTTCGGATGAATTTTATCTCAACTATACTATTGATGAAATTGATTTCGAAGCCGTAATCCTTAGTAATTATGCTAACTTCTTATTGGGACATTTCGATCAAGAGAATCATGTGCCTCGCTTGGGGATTAGCGTAGATGAATTTAAGCGGTTTATCGGACTAACTCTCAGCAATGGTTCACTGGTCGATCAAAGCTTGAATTTTGAGTCTTTCAGAGACCGTTTTGGTTTAGATTCAATTGAAGGATTTGACCTCTATATGACTAAACTATTGAAAGAGCATCTAGAGGGGTATGAGTACGATAAGCTCTCGGATGATGATTTTGCTCATATCGGTGGACCGATTTTATTAACGAACATCAAACATTGATCGCCACATCTGCATCAATTCTTGATTAACTGCAGATTGTGTATGACCTAGTTTTTTTATGAGGTCTTGCCTCTTTCTATCAACTTTCTTACTAAGTTCTTTATGAATTGCCTGAGATTGTGGTGTTGTGACCAGATTGTCATATTTTCTTGTGAAGAAAGTGTCTAGTTTTGTAAGTCTTAATTCTTCTTGTTCAAGGAACTGAAGTAGCTCATGCTCCTTGTAGAGATCATCACTTTTAGATCTGATTGGGCGGCCATCATCCTCAATTAATTCCGCAATATCTTCGAATCCGCCGTAGTCAATCTTCTTTTTACTCATCGTTTTCTCTCTCTCAACTTCTGTTCAATTTTCTCTATATGCTCAAGCTCTAAGCACTTGAGATAAATTTGATCTTGGAGTGAGAATTCGTGAAGAATCCTCTTAGTCTTATTATCTACTTTGATTGAAGATATCTTTTCCGAGAGCATTTGTAATTTGGCCATTATCGTATTCTCTTTATTTCTTGGCCTTCTGAGCTTTTTAAAATAGAACTTTGGAAGTGCTTCTATAGATTTAATAAAGTTGATCTCAGTGTTGATTCCCTTGTATGGCGCTTCTGCTATAACGTATAGCGGGTAAGGAAACTTCAAAGAAATATCCATTTCTTTCATCGCTTGATCAAGCGCTTCAATGAATTCTATCAATTCATTTTTGGTTAGGGCAGTAGCTGGAATATATATGGGGCATTTCCCCACATTTGAATGGATTAGCTTGGCCTTTAGAGCATGGGGCTCACGTAGTGATGTAATGTCTAGTTCTTCAAAAACTGGTAGCTTCATAATTAAATTATAAACGGATTTAGTTCTTGTGAAAGAATGCAATCTTTTCCAATATTTGTGCACTTGTATCGATTTTGGCCCATGTTAAAATAATCTTATAATAAGGAGAGATTTTTATGCTTTTTTGTCCCGTTATAAATATGCCGGACTATTTTACTCGATTACTGCGTGGTAATATGCAGAGTTCTGGTAATCTGTACAAAACCCTCCCTGTATATTTTGAGAAAAATCCAGCGCTTCGATCCTTAGTCAAGCTGTGTATGAGTGATATCGATCCGCAATGTCGTGTTGATTTTTTTATCAATAGTCTTGGATGGCATGGATTTAGAAACAGAATTGCAAGTTTGTTTTTGTATTACGATATTCACTCGACTTTCCCTAATTCAACTGATCCCGAAGGACTTAATGATATCCTCTCAATGGAAGAGAGGCTTAAAGGGCATACTGTAGGAAACTTCTCTCGTACATTTTTATTAGGCCTTTATTTAAAAATGGCCAAATCACATCTCTCAAAATATGGGATTGATGATGAGAAAGAAATGATCTCACTAGATGAGAGCATTTATACATTGCTCGATCTATATTCTGGGTCAAAGCTTGTTAAGCTTGATCTCTTTATCATCGCACTGGTTCATATGCAGTATTTTTTTGGTAAGGATACTATTCGTGAGTATATTAGCGAGGGAGCCTCATACGTATATTTGTATGAAAAGCTGAATGAGAAGCAAAGAGATTTGCTTATGAAAAATCTACTTGCCTACGGTACAAGTATTGGTGAGACTGATTTTTTCTACAATAAAATGGTGTAATAATGGTCGATTCAAAAAATCCGAACTCAGTATGGCAGCTATTAACTGATCTTTCTAATAAAAGAGGGATTACAGAAGTTGTAATCAATGATTCTAAGACTGTATTTGTCGAAAGAGAAGGGCGTTTTATTCAGTTAAACGTTCACCTCTCGAAGGCCGATATCTATTCTTTTGTCGATGAAGTTGCAAAATTTAATAGAAAAAAATGTGACAATGAGCATCCTATTCTTGATGGAAATTTACCGGATGGAAGTCGTATTAATGTTATTACAGAGCCATTTTCTAAGGGATGTCCCGCTGTAACAATTCGGAAATATCTACGATCGATTAGGACTTTTGACTCAACTCCTTCAGTGTTTGGACTTTCACCTAAGTGGGTTGATTTTTTGAAGGCCCTTGTTTACTCGCGTTGCAATGTAATCGTTTCTGGAGGAACTGGTGTTGGGAAAACAACTTTTTTAAATTTGCTTTTAAATGAAATTCCACCAGCAGAGCGCGTCGTAACTATTGAGGACACCATTGAACTTAGTTTTGATTTACCAAATCTTGTGCGACTTGAAGCTCGCGGAAGCGCAACAACACAAGGTAAGGATGTTTCAATACAAGATCTTGTTAAAAATACATTACGTATGAGACCTGATCGCATAATTATAGGTGAAACTAGAGGCGGAGAGTTATTTGATCTTTTGCAGGCCATGAATACTGGCCATGAAGGAAGTATGTCTACGATTCACGCGAACTCTACTGGGGAATGCTTATCGCGCTTTGAAACTCTTTTCATGCTTGCTGGTTATGATGTACCTTACCACGTTGTAAGACGCCAAATTAGTTCTGCCATTGATTTCATTATACAACTTACAAGAGATCGTGAAGGAAAAAGAGTCGTAGGAAGAATCTCGGAGGTTACTGGGATGGAAAGTGATCGAATACTTCTTCAAGACATCGCAACAACCGAGGATGACTCTCTTGTTCCAACAGGAATTACTCCTAAAAGGCTTCAGAAGATTCATCGGCATGGAGGACTTGAATTAGACTTTTTTAATACAAAAGGATTCTAATGAAGTTTTTTATCTTCACATTATTTATTGTCCCTACAATTTGCCTAGGATCATTTGAATCTTTGCGGTCTCTATCTAAAGGAATGGACCAAGCACTTAAAAAAGCAAAAGATTGTATTCCATCGATGTCTAGTGATGGGTACCACATGTGTGATGGAGCAATTGTTCCTACTTCTGATCTGAATGAAATTTTTGCTATGGATTTGAAGTCTTGTAAAAAGAGGATATCTCAGCTTGGTTATAAGCTTTCATCAGGAACTGAGAAAGCTGTTCAATCTGATTATAAAGATTTTGTCTCTTCTACAATGCGTGCTTTGATTGTTCATGATAAGAAAGTTGTTTTCTTCAAGCCAAGTGTTCGGGTTACTGATTGCATCCATGAGCTTTTGCATACCTATCAGCAGCTTAGTTGTGCTAACTCAGTATTGTGTCCACTCGAAAGAAGCAAGGTTGGTGCTCACTATTTGACTCAGATGAATCAGATTATAGATCAAATTTCCAATTTTGAGAGAAATAAGAAGACGGATAAGGCCCAGTCTCTTGCGAATAAGTTGCGTCCATTTATCGAAAAATACGGTAAGTGGAATGACGCTATCAATTGGCTTGATGAAAAGGATGTTCATTTCTTTGTTTATCATCAGTGCTTTAAGATTAAATGTACTGAGGAAGATAAAGAAATTGCTCTCGCAAATTTGTTTAAGTTAAGACCTTATTTTCCCGCTCGATTTAACAACTATATTGTTCGCGAGGCCACTTCGATTTTAAATGAGAAAGAAGCAAATGCCATACCAAACGTCAAATCCACCTGGATCCCTTTAAAAGCTGAAGCTTTAAACTATTTTAAGAATTCCCCCGTTTCTGATTTAGCATCGCTGAAGCATTACTTGAATAAGAAAAAAATCCACCTTATGCAAGTAAAGTTAAAAAATAAGGTCCCATCATTTGGGGTTTTAAAACTAGAAGATAGTGTTATTCAAAATCTTCCTGTTGCTGATGTGACCGATGCTTTTTTTATGCAAAATCTTGATCTGCGATTTTTTGATGGTTCGGCCTTTGTCTGCGATAAGAATAGAAAAGCAATTGTCGTGAATGAGAGTGCTACATTTGAGCAAGTTCTCCGAGATCTTTATCTGTTGCTTGAATCTGCAGTGAACGAGAAGCTATGTTCGTCAAATTCTTTGCGTAGACTTTATACTGAGGAGTTTAATTCGGGCAAACGAGCACGAAACAACTATGAACAATTAATTGTTGAACTCAATGCCCTTAATAAAGTTGCACTTAATAACTATTTTAAAACCATCTTCAATGAAAACATGTTTTCTTCTTATGTTATTTTAAAACTATATCCAAGTTATTACAGTTCAATGTTGCGTTCTACGCATGCATTTCCTAAAAGGACGGGGGAGATCTCATTTTCAGTAAAAGATGAGCTGCCAAGAGTGTTGGTCCAAGGTTCTGAAGTCGTTCTAGACTTTGGAGCAATGAATAGCGTTCTACCCCCAAGTCTCTTTGATTTGAATATTTTGGAAAAAGGTCAATTTGTAAAAAATGTTGAGTTACAGACTGCATATGGAACAATGATAAAGGCGCCTGTTGTTTATTTTGATGACCCTATTGCTATAGGTGATAAGAAATGGAGTGGCCTTCGAGTTGCGCTTGCTGACATTGGTCTGAAGTTGATTAATGGCCTTATTGGTTTTGATTTCTTTAATAATAATGAGTTCATTATCGATATAAAAAATAAGAAAATTGTTTTTAATTCTGATTTCACTTTCCCTTCCAATTCTATCCCTCTTATTAGTGATTATGATGGAACATATTCCGCTCTGGAGTTTATGTGTGGTGATAAGTTCGCAGTGCGTTTAGATACAGGATCTCAAATTGAAGGAGATATGACACACACCATTGGTAAGAAAAATTATATTGATTTGCAGAAAGGAAAAGAAATTCCTTGTAATGATTCTTTTGCTATTAATGGAAAATTTGAACTAACGGGGAAAAATCCAGTTTTGTTTGATAGAGGAGTTTCTCTTAATTTGGGATGGCCTTGGCTTATGAAGTATTCTAGAGTTTATGTTTCCCTGGTTAAGGGTTTAATATATTTCGAAAAATAGGAGCGTCTTTGAAAACACTATTTTTTTTGGCATTTGTTTTTTTATCATTGTCATCTATCGCTTCAGTTAAGATCTCAGTTGGTGTGTCGTATTCTGAGGCCGTCGAAGTTTTTGAGTTCCTCGATAATCTATCAGGGACTCGTGCAGACTCCTCTCCTGAGTACCGTGCAAACTATAATAAGCGCTTTCCTTTAACTGATTACGACAAAAAAGTAATGGAGGAGTATAAATCTATTCGTCAGAAATATATGATTAAAAGATCTTCCACTAGCTATCATGGGTTTTCTGCTAATACTGCTCAACTCGATCCTATTGCATTCGCTTTTTTTAATTCGAAATCTGTCGATGATGCTCTTAAAAAAATGCAGAAAGAAGTAGCGATTGATGATGTGAAACTGCTTGCAAAATCAATTAAACACTTCAAACCAGGTATCAGTGATTTTGTAAAAGAGTCACAGATGTTTAAACAGATGGTTCCTCGCTTTGAAAAACAAATTAGAAACTTTAAGATTAAGCAACTTATTAATAAAGCAGCTCATTTTTTTAATTCTGAAGGGAAGAAATTCAAGCTTACATACTATCTTGTATGGTGGCCCTCGGATTCTCCGCCCCAAGCTGATATTATTGGGACTTCCGTAATTTATAGAGTGAATCCTTTATCTGAAATTAAGATTGATACAAATCTTCTCATTGAGAGAGGTGTTCAGTTTGCATCTTCTCTGCAGCCAGAGTCTCAAAAATCAAATCTTGAGAAGATTTTCTATTCTATGTGCCCTCTCAAAAACAGCTTTCGCCCTGTAGATATGATTGAGGCGCCACTTGTTATGGCCCTTGGGCGCATTTCTATGGAATCGATCATGGAGAAAAAAGAGTTCAATTTATATAAGGAATGGTCTGTTAACCCTTGGATTAATTTTTCATCTAAAAGTATTTATGACTCTGTACAGGGGAGTGTCAGAATGCGTAAGCAGATCTTTGATGGAGTTATTAATCATCTTGGTACCACATGTCATGAGTTGAGTGTGCTCCACAATTTTTTAAAGAGCTAGTCATGAATTTACAATTATGTGATGTGACCTTAAGAGATGGTTTTCAGTCTCTTGAAAAGTTTATTGCCACTCAAGACAAATTTGAGCTCTATGAGTCATTGGAAAAGCTTGGAATTAATCATTTTGAGTTTACAAGTTTTGTTTCTCCTAAAGTTGTGCCTCAACTCAGCGATGCTGCTGACTTTTCTTCCCGACTTATTGCTGCTGATAAGAATATTGATTATTCGACAGCGCTCATATTGAATTATAAAGGCCTTCTTAAAGCGTCTGAATCTGGGGTCGTTGCACATACTTTAGTCGCCTCTGCCGATGAATCCTTCTCACTAGTCAATACAAGACAAGACTTTAGTCAGTTGGATCACTTTGTTACTGAATCTACTAAGTTTATTGCTTCAAATAATATGAAGTTTAGAGGATCAATCTCCATGTCTTTTGGAACTTTGGGGAATGCTCCTGATATTGATTCTGTTTTGCGCTACACGGAGCTCTTTGCTAAGGCAAATGCTTATGAAGTATCTCTTGCCGATACTGTTTCAAACATTAGTCTTGAGAGTCTAGAGAAGGTTGTTGATGCTGTTAAAATGAGATTTCCTCACATTGGCATCAACTTACACTTGCACGGGAGCGATCTATCTCTTATGCCAATTCTTGAGCTCTCCCTTGATATGGGGATCAAATCTTATGATGTCTCTTTACTTGGACTTGGTGGTTGCCCAAATGTTAAAGGTCATTTTGGTAATCTCTCCTATCTGGCCTTACTCAATGCTTGCGATAAGAGAAATATCAACTTTTCAATCAGTCGTGATACGCTTCTTCAGTTAGAACAAAAAATATCTGAAATCATTTATTGACACATCTTTGTTTTCTCGTTTTCATATTAATAATAACAATAGGTTGTGTGAATTGTGAGAATTGTTCTTACCTTACTTTTATTTTTACTCTCTTCGTGCTCATCGCTGCATTTTATGGCCGATGATAAGAGTAATATTTCAATCTCAGAGCAATCTTTTTCTCAGGAAAGACCTCTGAGCTATGAAGAACTCCGTGAGTTTTACCTTTGGGGAGGAGTTCCATCAACACACGATATTAACCTATCGGATGCCATTTTAAAGAAAGCTCATTTCCAGGATTCAAATGTTTCTATTGAGGTATATCGCACTGGATTTGATATTGTTAAAGCTATTATTACTTTGGGGATGTATTGCCCCGTTCACTACAAGCTATCAATCATAGGAAAAGAATATGAAGAAGATAATTATTTGTAGCGCAATGCTTGCTCTGCTTTTATCTTGCTCTTCTCCTGTGAGAATTTCTCCACTGCGCTGTGCAAATAGTAATGAGTGGAATTTAACCCGCAAAAAATTTAAGGATGAAAAATTTAGTTTTAAGAGAGAGATTAAAACTAGCTGGTTTTTCGGTGAAACAACAAGAGTCCGTTTAGATCCATTTTTTGAAGAGCAAGGAATTCGATGTGAAAGTATTACTTCACTTCAAGTGGAAGTATCAGAGGAGTTCTCTGATGTTCTCTCATCAATTTTTCTTTTTCCTAGTAAACAGTTAACTGTTTCGGGAACACATACTTCATCAGACTCTGATGATCGTGTGCAGTCTATCGAGATCATGGAAGATTAATCGTTAGGATGATGATGGGGCCAGTAAGGCCCATTTGACGCACACTAGTCGTCTAAGCTTGAAAGTAAATCTGCAAAGAAGTCTCTTTTATACTCTTCAGCTTGCTCTGGAGTTAGATGGCCAAATGTTGAGCGATCTTGCTCTAGAAAATATTGACCTAATTCTGAGATGAATCGAGATTTGTGCCTTGGAGTATCCTTGCCATATATTTTTCTTTCTTTACAGTAAGTCATAATCAAGCGCTCTTCAGCTCTTGTAATCCCAACATAGCAAAGTCTACGTTCTTCGCTAATATCTCCATTCTCTTGAATCGTTTTCTTATGGGGAAGTACCTCTTCCTCCATTCCTGCGATAAAGACAGTTTTGAATTCGAGCCCTTTTGATGAGTGTAATGTCATTAATGTAACTTCATTTCTTCTTACATCATCATCTTCATCATCTTCTTGGTCTTTTTTGTCTTGGCCATCTTGAAGCAGAAGCTTCTCTACAAAATCTTGCAGAGTGTGGTTCTGAGCATTGTACTTCATAAAACGCTCTGCCGAGTTTAGGAAGTACTCAACGTCATTCCTTCTTCTTTCAACTTGTTTTGCAGAGTCGTATTGCTGGTCAATCCAGTTGTAGTATTCAATTTCTTCGATAAGATTTGTGATCGCAGCGGTAAGGGAATAGGTGGCAAATTGCTCTTTATACTTATTGATAAGTTTAATAAAAGTATCAATTGTTCCCTTTCTCGCAGCGAGATCAGGCTCCAGTTCCATCGCTCTAAAAAGGGAGATGTCCTTTTCTTTAGCAAATGCAAGATACTTTTCTAGAGTCTTGGTTCCAATCCCTCTATGAGGAATATTGAGAATACGGCGAAGAGATAGTTCATCTGAACTATTGTTGATAACGTATAGATACGCCATTAAATCTTTTACTTCCTTCTTTTCGTAGAGCTTTTGCCCTCCCAAAATGGTGTAGGGTATTTCAGAAAGACGAAGTTGATCTTCAATAGGGGGAACTTGGGTATTGCTTCGGTAGAGAATCGCGATATCTCCAAGGTGTCCACCATCCTTCATATGATTGGCAATTTCATCCACAATAATTTGCGCCTCATGGTCTGTGTCTGTTGTGGACCATAGAAGAGGTGTCATTTCTGAAGGGCGACTGGAGAAAAGATTCTTATCTCTTCTCACTTTATTCTGCTTAATGACCCCGTTTGCAAGTTTGATAATTGGACTTGTTGATCTGTAGTTTTCTTCAAGCTTTACTACTTTTGCCTTGGGATAATTTTTCTCAAAATTCAAAATGTTGGTGATGTCTGCACCACGAAAGGAATAAATAGCTTGGTCATCATCTCCTACAACGCAGAGATTATCGTGAGTACTTGTTAGACCTAGAACCATTTCAAATTGAAGTGGATTTGTATCCTGGTACTCATCAACCATGATGTACTTAAAGCGGGATGAGTATTTCTTTGCTGTGTCAGGAAAATTTTTAAAAAGTCTCACGCATAGGAGAAGAATGTCATCAAAATCGATTGCGTTATAGAATCGAAGCTTGTCTTGGTAGAATCGGTAGCAGTATTCAGTACAGTGATCATATGCACTATCGGGATCGAAGAAGTTGCTGTCAGCAAATTCTTCATCTGTTATTCCCTTATTTTTTAGATAACCAATCTTTGAAAGGATGACTGATTTATCGAAAGAGTTATCTTTGGCCGCATCGTGATACTTCTTTAGTGCCTCTCTTATAATGGACATTTGATCTGCGGGATCAAAAATAGAGTAGTTTTTAGAGTAGCCAAGTTTATCGATGTCTTCTTTGAGAATTCTTAGTCCCAGTGAATGGAAGGTGGACACAGTCATCCCTCTAGACTTTCTCTTTCCCAGTAGGGTGATGATTCTTTCCTTCATCTCTTTTGCGGCCTTGTTGGTGAAGGTCACGGCCAAGATTTCTTTTGGACTAATTTGGATATTGCTCACCATATGTGCGATGCGGTAAGTAATGGTACGAGTCTTTCCAGATCCGGCCCCGGCCAGAATTAATACTGGCCCTTCGATGGTCTCTGCCGCCGTTCGCTGAAAGTCGTTAAGTCCACTTAATGAGATGATGGGATTCTCCTTTGAATACCTCTCAAAATTACATGAGTGGCATTCTCATCGTCAACGGAGCTGTGCCCTTTTTTTAAATTTATCTATTCAAATTCATTAGCTTTTTGCTATAGTATTCTCAAACACTTAAAATTGATGAAAGGTACTAAATATATGAAAAAACATCTAATTACAGCTGCTTTACCTTATGCTAATGGGCCGTTGCATTTTGGTCACCTCTCAGGTGCGTATATTCCTGCTGACGTGTACGCTCGTCACCGTAAGCTTCAGGGTGAGAAGACAATGTTTATTTGTGGCTCAGATGAGCATGGTGTTGCCATTATGCTAAATGCCAATAAGGCGAAAAAGTCTTACAAGGAGTATGTGGATGGTTGGCATAAAGAGCACAAGGAGCTATTTGATGCTTACGATGTTCAGTTTGATTTTTTTGGGCAGACTTCTGCTGATTATCACGCAGAAGAAGTAGTTAAATGGTTTAAGGCCCTTAATGATAAGGGAATGATTGAAACTAAAGATGAGCAACAGCTATTCTGTAATGATTGTAAGAACCACCTTCCTGACCGCTTTGTTGAGGGGACATGTTATGAGTGCGGTTTCGAGCATGCTAGAGGAGATGAGTGTCCTAAGTGTGGGATCTGGATTGAGGCCATTAAGTTAAAATCACCTGTCTGTAAGATCTGTGGATCAAAAAATATTGAAGAAGTTACTGTCACTCAGTATTACTTGATGCTTTCTAAGTTTTATGGAGAGTTCAGAAAGTGGTTTGAACCGAAGCAAGGAGAGTGGAGAAGAACTGTTTATCCTTTCATCGATGCTTTGAGTAAAGAAGAGCTTCACGATAGAGCTATTTCTCGTGACCTAGACTGGGGAATTGATGTTCCACTTGCTGAGGCCATAGGAAAAAAACTATATGTGTGGTTTGATGCTCCAATTGGATATGTTAGTAACACAAAAGAATATCTTAAAAAAATCAATAGCACTGAAGATTACCTAAATGATTGGTGGAATAATGATGATACCATCATCACAAATTTTATCGGGAAAGATAATATCATCTTCCACGGTATTATTTTTCCAGTGATGAGTATGGCATCTGGAATTGTTAAACCAGTTACAGATCTTCCTGCTAACCAATATGTTAATCTTGCAGGGAAGCAATTCAGTAAATCAACAGGTCACTACGTTGATGCAGATAAGGCACTAAAGACTTTTGGTCCAGATGCTCTACGTTACTACCTCATTTCAATTATTCCTGAGTTCCAGGATTCAAGTTTTACTTGGACCCATATGGCCGCAAAGGTTAATAACGAGTTGGCCAACAATATTGGTAACCTTGTTAATCGCTGTTTGAAATTTTGGAAAAAGAATTGGGAAGAGGGGATCAATGAATCCGTATTTGCTCCATTCTTTGATTCTGAAGATTGTAAAAAGTTGGCCAAAAACATTAAAGAGCACAATGAACTCTTGAACTCTGTTCAAATTAGAAAAGCGTTGGAAAAAGTCATGTCAATCGGTGCCGATGCAAATACTTTCTTCTCTGATCGTGCTCCATGGGCAAAGGTCGATGAAGACAACGATAATGCGAAAGAAACTATTGGCCACACTGGAATTTATATCGCAACTCTCGGGATTTTACTCTCTCCATATATGCCATCTCTTGCAGAGAAGCTTTTAGGTTATTTTCCAGAGATGTCTGAAGAGATTAAATCTAGAGTTTACATGGGGGATATCGCTGCTCTTAAAGAAATGTTTGTCGGTGATGTTCTAATGACTAAAAAGCCTAAACCGCTTGTTCCAAAGCTTGATGATGAACTAATCAGTAAGCTTGAGGCCGAAATCGAATCATAACTTTTTGTGGGAGACATATGGAAAGTGTTCTAAAAAGTGGATGGAGTCGGATTTTTATTGGGATTGCATTTGTTCTTTTTCTAAAAATGGCAGATGCATTCGGTGGCTATGTCGTTGAACCATATCTTGGGTATGTACATGGTGAGTACAATTCAAAGCATGACTCCACTAAACACCAATATGATAGTTTTGCATTTGGGTCTCGTGTCGGTAAACGCTATATGGGATTTGATGGAGGGCTTGATTTTACTTTTTCAATGCCAACAATGGAGCAGCGTTTACCTGTTCAGAACGATCCTTCGAAAACCGATTATTTTGGATGGGGGATTGGCCCGTATATTGGATATCAATTTCCAATCCTCTTAAGAGTTTGGGGTAGTTACTTCCTCTACAATTCTTTTACAGCTCGAACTGGAACTAGAGATGATTCTCTTACTGGCAGAGGGTATGCTTTAGGAGTAGGTTACCAGCTTTCCTTTATTCCTAAGCTTGACGTCTTTGCGAATTTGGAGCTGAGAAAACTTGAGATTACTAAGGTTGAAGATGAGGGGAGCGGTGAGATTCATCACACCAAAAATCCAATTACAGAAGTTCTTTTATCCATAAGTGTTCCTATTGAATTTAATATGGATGTATCGTTTTAATAAAAAAGGCCACCAAATTAGTGGCCTTCTTGTATGTGCTAAAGTCTATTATTTAACATCAAGCTCAATAGAAATTGGATTCCATAACTTAGTTTCTCTAAATAGCTCTTCACCTTCTAGATCACTTAGTACTGTTGTAACTCTAGGTGCCAGATTCACTTTTACTTTACCATCTCTGTCCGCACTATCAGCGATGTTGACTGTAACCTGAAGAGTATTATTTCTTAGTGTTTTTTCTAATAGAAGTTGGTAATCATCAGAATATCCTAGGAACTCAATTCTCTCATATTCACTCACATATACATCATCATAAAGAGATCCTGATTCTGGATCGTATCTTTTATATGGTACTTCAGTCTCAACTAATGGATTTACAGCGCGATACTTTATTTCTCCATTCTCATTTAGGCATCTGAAAAACTTAACTGAAAGCGATAGAGATACTTCTTCATTACTGACTTCTGTAATTTTAGGAGAAATTAACTTATAAATTGTATAGTTAATTTTTGACTGGTCACATTTTTCGATTTGATTTGGTGCCCAGAATCTTGAGATATTTACTTCTAGTGCGTACGCGCTCAATGAGCCTAAAGCAGCTATAGCGATAATTAATTTTTTCATGTTTACTCCCATCATTAATTCTCGCGGATTCTAACATATTTCGGAGAGTAAAAGGGGATCTGTGTAATATCTACAGTCGCATATTAAAAGGGAGAGACCATTGGTCTCTCCCTCCCTAAATCCATGATATCCAATATAGGAGAACTACTTGTTCTTGCTGAGGTATTCTGCAACACCATCAGCTGTAGGTTTCATAGCTTCGTCGCCTTTTTGCCAGTTTGCAGGACAAACTTCTCCGTATTGCTCAGTGAATTGAAGAGCATCTAGCATTCTAATGGCCTCATCAACATTTCTTCCTAGTGGAAGGTCGTTGATTACAGCGTGGCGAACAACATTATCTTTATCTAAAAGAAATAATCCTCGTAGTGCCACAGAACCGTTGAATAGTACTCCGTAGTCCTGTGCAATTGATTTTGTGATATCTGCAAGAATTGGGAATTGAACGTTACCAATTCCACCTTTCTCAACAGGTGTATTTTTCCATGCAAAGTGTGAGAACTCGCTATCAACTGAAGATGCGATAACTTCACAGTTTCTTTCTTTAAATTCAACAAGTTTTTTGTCAAAAGCAATGATTTCAGATGGGCAAACAAATGTAAAATCAAGAGGATAGAAGAAAAGAACCTTGTATTTTCCTTGGTAATCATCTAGTGAAATCTCTTTAAATGTATTGTCTGGCATTACCGCTGTTGCTTTAAATTGTGGTGCTTCTTTTGTTACTAATGTGCTCATGTTTTCCTCCATATTTGTAATAATAGTTTGAATCCTAAATACAGATACAGCTTCGCACAGATTCCTAGATAGATTAAATTGAATGTTGTTATGAAGTGATAAATTGAAGTTATGAAGAAGATAGGGGAAGGTTAATATTAAAAAGGCCAGATCAATTGATCTGGCCACTATGACTAACGGGAATTAACCGTCATATCTTTTTGAAGTTCCGCGGTACGGGGTACTGCAGATGTTCATTACTGACTCTGGAAAGTAGTCAAGAATAAAGCTGTTAACGTCTTTGATTGAAACGATTGAGATTGGCTCATCGTTTTCGTTAACAATAGGGATGTGTCTGAAGTCACCAACGTGCATGTTGTGCATAACAAAAGCAACTTTATCATCCTTCATTAGTCTTAGAGGGTCCTTAGTCATTACTTTGGTTACAGGTGTTTCATCAAGGTTTGAAATGATTCCTACAACTTTTAGAAGGATGTCTCTTTCTGTAATGATCCCAGTACATTTACCTTCTTCAGTGATGATGACAGATCCGAATTTATTTTTTTGCATTAATTTAATTGCATCATTAAGACTTGCCGATACATCAAGTGTGATAACTGGCTTCAGCTTTAGTTCGCTGATAGGAAGCTTAAATGTAGCGCTTGATAGCGACGTAGGCTCCTCATCTCTTTCTGACATAATTTTCATCTCTTCATCAATGATATCGTCGATCATTTTTCCTCCTATTTTCCCTTGAAATATATCTTATTTCAGGGGGTTGTGCAATCTCTAGGAGGCCTTATTTTTCTTAAATCTTTCGATCTCATTTTGCTTTTTAGAGATGCGTCAACTACTTGAAATTCATGGGTAATTCCTACCGGTATTTAGTACACCTAATCGATTTCGTATAATGGTAGTATTGATCAAATAAGGAGAGTTTATGAAAAAACTTTTAATTACACTTGTGGCGCTTGTGCCATTTGTTGCAAATGCAGGATTTTACGCTGAGCCGTATGTTGGATATGGGATTGGAGATTACGAAGCAACAGCTTTAAACATTAAAGGCACTGCTGATACTTCAGGGTCTCTCTATGGTGCTCGTCTTGGGGGATCATTTTTAGGTCTTATGGGGGGCTTTGAATACTCAGTTGAGTCTTTTAGCTCAAACAAATCTGGAACATCTGATAATGACATCACTGACATGGGTGTTTTTGTTGGATATCAGTTTCCTTCACTTGTTCCTGTTCTTGGAAAGGTTTGGGGAAGTTACTTCTTTAATTCAGAGATTGATGATTTAGAAGGGACAGGGATGGCCCT
Source organism: Bacteriovoracaceae bacterium (assembly GCA_965140515.1). Classification (GTDB taxonomy): domain Bacteria; phylum Bdellovibrionota; class Bacteriovoracia; order Bacteriovoracales; family Bacteriovoracaceae; genus JAGLCH01. The sequence continues at coordinate 2,108,530 of OZ223251.1, forward strand.
TGGTGTTGGCTTTGCGCCAATTCCAATTCCTCTTCCATTTTTAAGTCTGCATTTCAATCTTGAATACCGTACACATGAATGGGACAAAACGGGTGTTGATGCTGAGGATACTCAGTATATCTTCTCAGTATCCGTTCCAATCAATATCTAGTCTAAACTTAAATCTTGATATTTGGGCCTCGTTATTTTCGGGGCCTATTTTTTTTTACAATTCACCTTGATACTTCATGCCGTGCTGTTTTTTTATTAACCAAGTCGTTCTATTCCACGTTTTCAGAATCTTTCCCGTCTCAGAATCAACGAGAGCGCTAAAACCATTAATAAGTCCATTTTCATTGATAAAGGAAATGGCAACTTCCTCAACGTATTGTCCCTTTTTCTTATTGAGAATAACCATACTTTTTTGTGTCTTAATAACAACTTTCGTATCTGGTTTTTGAAATCGGAGAAGATTATTGCTGAGCTTGCTTCGCCATTTATCTGTGACCTTGTTCATATATTCTAGTTTTGAAAGGTCAATACTACTATTTTTTGGGAAAAGTTCTCGCTTTAAGACTTTATCTTTAGGTGTCTCGGCCATTCTTGCTTGTGTAATTTCTTTAGGTGTTGAACTGTACCTAAGAATTCCCATTTGCTTTTTGGAGTAGGTCTCAATATTTGGTCTTTCAGTATCCCGTTTATTTGTCTCATGAACAAAGTATATTGCTGCAGTCGCAATAATAATTGCAGAGACGACTCCTACTAGTTTTTTCACATTAATCCGTTACCCAAAATTTGAAGTTAATAATTTGAAATGGTTTTGCCCCACTATACTCATAGTCGAGGTAGTTATCGCTATTATCGCTGTCATAGTAACAGTCTTTACAGTTACTAAAACGTGCTCTAAATCTACAGTTAAATACAGTCCCTGGTGGAATATATGGGCTGACCTCCAAAAAGATTAGATTTGAGTAGTTAAATTTAGGTTTACCTTCACCTTTAGTGATTGTTTCCGCCCAGTTTTTACCCGCTTCTAGTTTTGAGTAGACCGCTTGGTCCGCACCTTTAATTGCGCGGACAAAACAATCACTAGTATTGGTTGAGCCTGATAAGCACTTTGTTGAAGGGAGTCCTTGTTCCTTCATTAGTTTCCATTGAGGTGCCCAAATAGATGCACCATTTTCAGTCATTTGAACCATACAGATCGGAGCGAGTGGGTCTGGCGAGTAGGTAAGATCATCCGCTGTTCCTGTCATATTGTCTGGACCAGCAGTTGTGACTGTTTCTGCTCCATTTTCTCTTGTGATGTAGTTACAATCTCCTTGATTTGATGTTGTTTCTACAATGGCCCCTTCTTCACTTCTTGGAAAACCATCAGAAAAAGTTCCACACGGCTTTTGATCTAAAATTACTTTTGTATTATTGTCCTCATCGTCCATCCACTCTGTAACTTTCATATGATCCCAATCATTGGCGAGAAGTTGAACTCCTCCCATCGTACTGTTTGAATCATTATAGAGGTTGAGCGCAACACCAACAATTTCACCCGGACTGATTCTGATGTTATTGTTGTTGTAGATTGCATCTTCACTCAAAATTGGTGAAATCTCTGTGATTTGGCCTGACTGTTTCATGGTTGCAATTGCATCGATGATATCTTCTCTTTTGTCAAAGATGTATGCTTCAACTGCATTTGTTCTATTATCAAGGATCAGGTGATCCTTTGATACTAGTACTGTATTTATTCTGTTGATCTCATTAATTGTAGTATTTGATCCGGAGTGACCAGTCGCTACACTATTTCCATCTTCGTTTAGAGTATTAAACAGAAGTAGGCCATAACTATCGAGTAGTGATTCTAATCTTGATAGTGGATAGCTAACTCCATTACATCGCTTATCTTTATCCAGTACCCCATAAGCATATTTGGTAAAACGTTGGAAGAATGTATGAAAGTTTGGTGGATTTACTGTATTAATCCATTCTTGAGATGCTGCCATCGTTAGGTTAATATTTCCAAGTGTTCCACCGTCTGTTGCTCTTGTGGACATATCCCCAGTTTCTGCCAATGTCTCTAGGATGAAGTACATCACATATTTTTTTGCCGCATCTTCCGTCATAGAGCAGTAGTCAATTAACTCATCTGTTAGTGCGGAGAAGAAGTGAGATGCAATCTGCCCTGTATAGTGAACTGCTTCAACCTTATTGTTTAGATCATTGGGATCATAGTTTACATATGTCGGATACTCCAGTCTTGAGTCGGCGTCAGTACCAATTCCCGGCGCGTGAAGATCATCATCTTCTGAGAGTGGACGTGACTGCTTGTAGAATATTGCAAGGGCCCACTCGCCAATGTGTCTGCGCCCCGTGATGTAATAACTCCAGAAATCACTGATGGCCTCATTTATCGCTCCTGCCTCATCATAGCTAAGAGCTCCAAGGTCTACGCGAGTAGGGATACTTGATGCCACGTTTCGTGAGTTCATTGTCATTTGAGTAAATGCGTGTCCTATTTCGTGATAGATAATAGATGGATCAAATACAAATTTTTGCTGTGGGTAATCTTTAACTTCACCAAAGCAAAGAGTGAAGGTTGAAGGGTTATAATAAGCATTATCTTCAACTCCACAATCAGTATAGGCAACTAGTTGGCGATCTGGGTACCAATTAGCATTGGCCGAAAATAGACTGCTTGAAATGGCACTATCATAATTATTTGGAGAGAACACATTATTTGTTAGTCCATAAATATAGTCCAGGGTATTTTGGTATATATCAACGACTTTTCTTAAGTGATAGAATCCTTGAACCTGGTAAAATTCATCAGAATGAACGGTATAGGCCCACTTTCGATCAGTGTTTTGTAGGTTATCAGCGCTTTGCTCATCTAGCACTTTAAGGCAACTTTTTACCTCACCTGTTTTTCCTTCGCGGCAATCGTGAATTAGAAACTGTTCATCTGTAATATAGACTTGTGCTTTTTGAAGATATTTTGCCATATCTTCGCTTTTGGAGAGGGTAGTGTCTCCCGTCTGTGCGACAGCATTTTCCGCAATGACTCGGCCATAGCTATAGTCTACGCTATCAGGAGTGTTTGAGATGATCGAAAACTCTCGTTCGGAAATGCTACCCTGCTGAACAGGAAGACATCCTGAGAGTATTGCTCCCAGGATGATTAGCTTGAGTGTGTTTGATGAAAATCCCTTTTCCATACAAAATCCTTCTTAAGGTCGTTCGTTTTACTCGCCCATTACTCTATTAATCATGTCGTAGAAGGCATTATCGACAGCATTACTTTGCTCACCCATTCTTCTTTGACCAGAGTTGCTCGCTGTACAGCTTGGAACTTCTGCGTCTTCTCCTACAACTGACTTATATTTTTTCCATGTGTCGTATTCTTCTTTTACTGATACAAATTTAGTCATTTCATCATTAAGAGAAATATAGTCTGCACCATCTTTTAAATCGGTGAGGTCTTCTGCTAGATCTTCACGACATTTTTTCTTTTCTGATGGACTTGATTTTTCGATATCACAAGTCTTATTAACTGCGGCAGTAAAATCTTTACATGTTAGCTCGTCATCTCTGTTGTCTTTGTTGTTAGCAAAAATTTGAGCTTCAATAATAAACTTACCTGCTCGAGACTGCTCAAGTTTTTCAATTAGAGCAGACTCTTTATTTTTTCCATCGAGGTAGTCTTTCAGTTCGTTCTCTTGTACTTCTGGTGTATCATCATCCAAGGCCATATTGATGTCGCGCAAGTAACTTTCAAGAGAGTTCTTAACCTTATCTAGTTCTGAGTTTCCAAGACTTGAAAGCACTTTGTTGCTTGATTTTCCGTATTTAGCACATTGCTTGACAATAAAAACTCTATTGTCTTTCTTTATATCTTCCTCATCTTTATCACTATCTTCTTGGGTATCAAGACAGTGTCTCTCTGCTTCTGCAAGATAAGATAGTGCTTCTGGATTGATATAGCTCGCAATCTCAAGTGACTCTTCCATCAATGCACTTGGTGAGTTGGTTCCGCCACATGTTGGTTTAACACTATATCTTCTACAGAATGAACTAATCTTAGCGTTTGTCTCTCCTTGAGCTTTTGCGTTTTCAGCATTCACCTTAGAGATTTGTTGCTTGTAGTTTGCCATTGCAGTCTTACAAGTCTTTTTGATATTCGCCCAGTTCTTCTTGTTGTTTTGCATCGCTGTTTCTTGAGCCTTGATATAATCAGAAACAACACTTTCAACTTCTTTTGATTGGTTCACAAGAAGGTCCTTAATCTTGTTGATTTGCTCTCCAAGATTTTCTGGGTTCTCTGGATCTAAGAACGCCATCTTGTCTCCACCACGTAGTTGAACTCCGTAAGCACTATTAGCTAGTTCCGGAGTAGGGATGGTTAGGTTCTCTGGTAGTTGGTATGGTGAATTGTTAAAATATTTTCCGTACCATTCCGCATTAAAGATCGCTTTTATTGTTTCGTTATTAAGAAGTGATCTTTTTCTCTCTGCCATTTGAGCTACTTTTGCATTGTAGATCTTTGCGGCTTTTTCCATTTGAGCTTTTTTCGTTTTAACAATGTTTTGAGTATGGGCCAAACAGCTATTAACATTAACAGCACACTTAACTGCTTTATTAACACAGAATCCTTTGTCTTTTGGATTCATTGCATTTTCATCACAGCTTCCTGTTCCTGTTGTTGCAGATGAACATTCTAGGTATTGCGCTTTAATTGCAGATGAGATGTCTGCAGTAAAATTCGATTCAAGATTTTTCATCTCATTGATATATTTTTGAGCTTGCTTAACCTTTTGCTTATCAGATGTTGTTGATCCACCAGTCGCAGAAACTGTTTTACCTGACTCATAGTCGCTTTCACATCGGCTAACAACTTCTTTATAGTATGTATATGGAGTATACGATTTCTTTCCTCCACCTTCTTTAACTGTAATTGTCGCAGTGCCAATACCATACTGCTTGTCTAGTGCTGCGATTTGGTCGAGCTTATCTTCCATAAATGTATCATCATTTAGGATAACGATAAGAGCATCTTTATAGTTTTGGCTTGTTCCTTTTCCTTTAATTTTAAGATTGCTGATTACATCTTGCTGGCTAAGTCCAAGTCCACCAGTCACACACTTATCAATTGAAAGCTTTTTAAAGTGTGTTGTTGCTTGAGCTGCAAAAGTTGAGATGTTGCTTGAAAAGTTATTATCAAAAGCAGGTAAATCATAATCCATCTCTTTTTTGAGATATTCCGCTGCCCTTTTTCTTGCAACATTTAGATTTCCTACTTCTTGAGTGATCAACTCTTGCATTCCATCGAATTGAACAAGTCCACCACGAGTTAATTCATTAATGTTGAATGTTGATTCTAGATCGGATACTCCGTATTTGTTTACCTTATTGAGCAGTCTATCAATTTGCGTATTGATACTAGTCTTGTAGCTATCTTCTTTTGCAATTGTATCAGATGCGAGGTCTCGCATACTGATCCCAGTGTTGGCCGATGGTTGAGTCATTGAATCGAGAACACCCATCAGACCATTTCCAGATGTATAAGCGGCACTATTTAGAACAGATTGACATGCAGAGTTGTTGTTAAAGTATTTCTTTGCAATATCTGTTGTTCTTTGATCGAGTGATTTGTCCTTCGAGCCACCAGTCAACTCATAGTTGATTTGATCCATTTCATTAGTGATCTTTTTAAGCTCTTCTTTAAATAGCTTGTCTTGCTCGTTAATTTTAGTTGTGAGGTTTGTGAGATAGTTAATCTTTTGTTGAAGCGCGTTCATTTCTTTACGATATGAATCTTTCAAACACTTTAGACCTACTGGGTACGTTGAGTTTTGTGCTTCAGAAAGCAGTTGATCAAAATATGTGTCGTATTGGTCTGAGACTTTTATGATGGCAGATGCCATTTGATATGAACCTGCATCAGCAACGTTGTCACACATTCCCTCTGGAAGATTTGTTTGCGCCTGCGAAATTGTACACTGTGGAAAGTACATCGCTTGAATTGGCTTGATCTCTAAGTTTTTGTAGAGATTACCCATTTGTGTATTCTGTGCTTGAATCTGTGCATATTTTGAATACATCGAGGATGCTTGCTGAATCGCACCGTTAATTCCTGTTACCCAAGTATTGCTGTCATTTACGACTTCTGCTTTTGTCGCGGCCATACCTGCAATTGGGTAGTGGATAAATGAAATGGTGATCGTGTAAATTGATGCTGTATTGATAAATTTCAATACCGACTTAATCAATTGATTTTTAGGATTTGAGGTGTTCATCGCTTACGCCCTTTTTTAATAAACTCAACCAGTTAACTTATCGGTAGCAAGTTGAAAAAATTGAGTTTTGTTCCACAGTTTTCCCATTTATCTAAGTACCATTTTAATTCCTGACCAATTTTGAACAAAATTCTTTGGTCGCTTTTCTTTTACAACTTGAGAAATTCTTCACAAAGTGCGACAATAATCCTTAAATTACAGATGGTTGGCCAAAGTGTATGTTTATCCCAAATATCGGGTACTGGCCGTGTTGGGGCGCCAATTATATTTGTCATATCTGGGGTTTTTTGATGAAAAATGCATCCTTTGTTCGCAGATTCTTAGGGCTTGTTGCCGACCTGTCTATTGCGATCACCCTTTTCTTTTACTTGTTCTCTTTTGAGATCTTTGGTGAAGTGTTCTCTGATATTGCTCATGAATTTGCAAAGCTAGAGACTGGAATTCCTGCTGGGCCAGTGGTGACAGCTTTGCTTTTTTATTTTATCCATATGAATCTTCGGTTTTTTCAAACTTTGTTGATTGGGGTCAGTTTTGGTCAGTATTTGGCCGGAATTAGTGCTGGTGGAAATGGATTTTGGAAACGAGTAGGCGGTGGAGCAAGAGTTTTATTTGAGCTTATTCTTTCACCATTCCTCATTTTTGACTTTCCGGTTCTATTTTCTAGAAGAAGTTTAAAGGAAGTGCTTACTTTTACTGCACTATGGCCAAGACCTGGAATACTCGTTTATTTGACAACAGTTATTTTCGTTCCTTGTTTAATCTTTCTTGCTCTAATATCTCCGTTATTTGAAAATTTAACTCTTTTAGATGGTGTGAGTGTTTCCTTTGAGAAGGCAAAAAAAGAGGAACTAGAAAATAAGACAAATTTTACAAATTTTAAAAATTATCAATCAAACTTCTTTCACTTTTCTTTCTTTTCTTCATTGGGGGATGGGCGCTATAAGATTATTCCTTCATATATCGTTGAGAAAATCAATGGTAAGGGCGTTTTCACTCCCTTTCTGTCGATTTACGATACCAAGGACAAGGTTGAGTTTTCACTCAAATCTCTAGGAAATGTGTCTTTGCTTGATAAGCTTGATCACGCGAAGTCTTTTAACCCTCTCTTTTATGCTCGTCATCCTGAGCTTGCCAAGGAGCTAGCAAGAGGCAGAAGTGTTTTTCAGAGAAAAAATTATAACTCTGGTTTTGGTAACAAAATGTTATTCTCTCGTGAGGTTCGCGGAGAGGTTAAGCATTTGGTTTCCTCTGCTTTTGAACTCTCAATTTTAAAGATTTTTGATCATGTTATGATTAATGGGCCTTTTATCAAAGGACATGTGGAAGTACGAAATAAACTACTTGGCTTAATTCAATACGAAGAACCTCCTATCGTATCGCTGGCGGAGTATGGAGATCATAACTTTGTTGTTTTTACTGAAGAAAAGCAACTTGATAAAAAAGTTGTAATTACCGAGCACTTTCTTGGCATTGAATCTCCAGAACCTATTCTGTTTCAGTTAAAGGCCGAATTCAACGGTACAGATGAGGTTGCTGAGAAGTCATTTAATGAATTTAAAAAGTATATTTTGGCCTCATCAAATTGGTATTTTGATTACGACAATATGTTCTCGATTCCACTTACTAAAGCTGAGTTTGGACCTCTTTCAATTATGGACTTCATCTTTGATCACGATATTGTTCCAGATAAGAGAAAAATTCTTGAAAATTATACTTATCATTACTTTTTTGATCTTGCCTTAGCTGCATTGAAATCTAAAGATCCTGTATTCTTAAATGTGGTTTCAGCTGCTTTAAATCGTCAGTTTCTTGCAGGAAAAATAGAGTGGAATCGCAAGGTTATTAATAGTGAATATCTCGGGCATATGAAGACTCTTCGTATCGCTCTCAAAAATAAGGATATGGCCTTTTTTAGGCCATAGGAGTTCAGATGGATTATTTCTCTTCTACTATTTATGGTGTTGTCCAAGGTATTACTGAGTTCTTACCTGTCAGTAGTAGTGGGCATCTCGCTTTGATACCTAAAGTTTTCCACTTCGCTGACCCGGGAATGTTTTTTGATTTGAGTATGCACTTGGGGACGGCCTTAGCTGTAGTTGTCTACTATCGAAATGAAGTACTCAGACTGATCCTTGCTTTTTTCAGATTGTTTAAGTTCGAGGGGGAAAACTATCCAAATAAGTTTTTCGCCTTAAACATGTTTATCTCTACTTTATCTACATTTGTAATTGTGCTTCTTATAAAGAAATTTGCTCTCTCTGTTGGACGAGTTCCACTTTTAATTGGGATAAATTTGATTGTCTTTGGCGTTCTGATGTATCTTTCTGACCGTAAAAAGGCAGATGATGATGTTTCTATGGTTGTTTCCTCTAACTTCTTGAAGGCATTTATTATTGGGGCGTCTCAAGCTTTTGCCATTTTTCCAGGAGTAAGTCGCTCTGGAATTACTCTAACGGCATCTCGCTTTCTTGGTCTTAGTAGGAAAAAGGCCAGTGACTATTCCTTTCTTTTATCTCTTCCAATAATCTTTGGAGGATTCGTTTTTGAACTAATTGAGTTAAATGGAACAACAATGGCCTTTAATTATAGTGAGGTCATCTACGGAATGTTGGTTTCATTTGTCGTTGGAGTTTTAACAATCCATTTCTTCTTGAAAACAATCTCAAAAATAGGGTTACTTCCATTTGCAATTTATAGAATTGCAGTGGCATTACTTGTTTTCTATTTCCTTTAATTTCTTATTCGGAGCACTGGATAACGCTTAGGTTTACTGATTCTGATAGATCTGCAGTAGTGCTTGGGAAGCAGTAAACATGAGTATTCCACTTTAGTCCTGCATCGTAATAGTCAGCAATATTCTCATAGTTTGATGCTGCAGCATTACTATCAACAAAGCGTTGTTTTAGTTTGTCACTTAACTCTTGTCCTGGGACCTTAAGCTGAGCAAGTGCAACTCCATAGTGAAGATGGCCAGATGCACAGGCACGTTTCTGGCAGGCCAGTTGAACAACCAAACTTGGATCCTTGATGTATCCTGTTTCTGGGTCGTAATCGCTATCAGATAGCCCTTTTCCTTCAGAGGAAACGTTTCTGTTAAAGTAAAGGGATACGTCAGTATAATCTGGTAGGGCACATCGACCTGTTTCTTCATTGATAAATCCAGAACAACAGATACTATCGGAGTCACCGTCTTGTACTGTTTGTCCAACTCCAAGGCAGCAACTTACTTGGTCTTTTGAGAAAATCTTTTTGATATCATCATCAAAGTTAGTGCTGTCTGTGGCCGAGTACATTTTGTAACCCGAGTCATCTTGGTATTCTGCAGTTGCAGATGTATCAACAGTACCTCTTAAAATCGAAGCGTTTTGTTTATATTGGTAGTCGTAATCTACGCGACATCTTAGTTCTGAGAAGTCTTCCCCTTTTATTGCAACTTGTGGGATACCAGTAAGCTCAAGTGTTCCAATCCAATTAAAGATCTCTTCAGCTTCTGATTTTGAAGTACTTCTGAAAAGACAGTTTACATCATCTGGATCGTCCACATGGTTACAGCTAAAGCCTTCTGGGTTGTTCCCACATTGGACCGGGTCACCAACATTCGCTGCAATTTCAGGACAAACATTCCAGTTAAGACACTTAAAGATATCTTTTGGAATATTTTGTGTTTTCAGTGGCCCCCATTTGTGTCCACCACCATTCTCATCTCCATCAAAGTTTCTTACCCAAGATTGAGAACAGCAAGTTCTTGTGGCAATTTCATCAAAGGTTTTGTATTGCTCATCTAATACCGTTGCAACATTCGCACATGTTCCTGTTGCGCATTGATTATCGGGGGTTACTTCTAAAGGTAGAAGAGTTCCCTCTTTAATTTCCTTTGACACAGGAGTAATTCTTGAGTTTCTTCTTGGGTCTCCTGAGCTGATATCAATTCCCGCAATTTCATTAGTTGTGAAGTCAGGTAGTCCTGATTGGTTCTGGTACGTACCAATTGTCAGTGTTTTTCCAAGGGCGCGACAACAGATATTATTCTTGAGTTTATAGTCAGAAGCACCATTTCTTGCCTTTTGAGCACAGATAAGATCTTCTTTCCAGAACATTATTTCATATTTGTTTAGAATATTTGTTATTGTCGTATTCTCTTCGTCTAGTTCGGAAACTCTGGTTGAGATAAACGATGATGGAGCACAGTCAAAGTTTGTAAAACATGGAGAGCCTGGTGCTCTTAAGCATCTATTCTGCTCAAGTGTAGGTGACGTTATTTGGTCGGATGCGAAACTCTGAACAAGGTCATTCTCATCTGTTAGTCCAAGCAGTACAAGGAGTGAGTTTGTGGAAAGAGCTTGCTGTCCTGCAAGGCCCATTAGCCCGGAGTTGTTCAAGCTATTATTAAAATTAGATGATGAGAGGTGATAGTAGTCTCCGGCCTCATCTAAGATTGAGCATGAGCTTAAGAAATGATCCACTTGCAGGTCACTAGGAGTCATTCCAATTTGGTTTACTTTGTCACCATTTGATAGGTCATCTGGGACAGCTGAATGTTGTCCAATAAAGCTAATGTTTCCGCTGGATACATCTCGGCCCGGAATACAAATCGCAGTGATATTGTTATCTTTAAAGTTGTTTCCGGTTCCTGTTACAGAAGCATCTGTTGCAAATGCAGGGGGCTCATCTCCATTATAGTTAAAAGGTCTTCCGATAATCGGAGCGATCAGACCAAATGTATGATCCTCTGTTTGTAGCTTTGCGTTCTTGTATTCAACTGAAAGGCCGTATCTATTGATTCTATTATTAAATTTTGAGTAATAGGTTCCGTGCTGCAATGGTTGGCAGTATGTATTCATTGAACAAGCGCTGAGTCTTGACGAAGTTGTTTGATGGTAAGTCGAAGTCTCTTGTGGATTGCTATAATCCGGATCACAAGGAGCTCCTTTACCGCGGTAAACGCAGCGTTTAGTTCCCGCGTCAGCAACTTTAATTGTGCCAATAATATCCTTTAGGAATTGGGTTTCAGAAGCTTTTGGTATTTCAAGTGAGCTTTGGTCGAATGATGGCCATGGGGTTTTTATACCCGCGACATCTTCACAAACATAATCCCAACCAAGCTGACCAATACAGTCCTGATCTGTGTCGCAGTAGTGATACTTTCTACACTGAGCTGCAGTTGTATCGTAATCCTTTGTAGGGAAATCATCGTTGTTACCAGAGATGGTTATATCTGTGATGATAATCTGGAACGTAGAGTCTTCGGTTAAGTCACTGAAGTGGCCATTGATTGCAAGGAATAGCTTATCGCGTTTTGCTCTGATTTGCCTTTCATTACCTATCGCAAACCAAGTGACACCGTCAAAAGAACCAATAAGGGCACCATAGTCAAATCCATACCAATCTCGTTGGTACCCGTTTGCGAAAAGAAAGTGTTGAGCAGTAAGACGAGAAAGTCTTTGTTCTTGCCTGTCATCTCCACCAAGATGAGTCCATGGGATCATTGTTGCTGGAACATAACACGCTCTACCAAATTTCAAATCATCCGCGCGGTAAGTTCGTGAGTTAAACCTATCAGTTGGGTCATCAGCTTGTAATGCTAGGAGTGGGTTGTATCCTCCACCTTTTTCGCCAGAGAAGCTATCTGGGAAGAGCCTCGCGAGATGCTTGTAGTAATCTGTACCGCAGTTAACACAGTTGCTGAAATTTCCAGTTCTCACAATGATGTTATAGGTGTGGTCTTTTTCTACTGCTACTTCCTTCGCTGGGTGAGCTGAGTCTGCAGCGTCAGTAAAGCTACCGTAAATTTCATTAAAACCAATGTATTGCGTAGTATTATTAGGCTTAAGTAGGTCGCCATTGGTGTACTCAAATTTATTACCCTCTTGGTATTTGATTTCTCCGTCAACAACATTAGGCAGAATCTCAGATTTTGGAACACCATTAGGGTCAAAGAGTCTATGTGGAGCACTCTTTGCAGAAAAATTGATATATCTAATCTCATCAAGCGGAGTATCACTTGGGTCCGAGTAGGTGCATGAATAACCTGTAATTGAAGTATTTGAAGAATTATAGACTGGAGTTAGGTTACAGTAGTCTGTACTTCCGCTACATTTACAGATCTCGACAATTCTATCTAGGGCCTCTTGCTTTCTTTGGAGGACGTCGTATGAATTGAGGTTTACATAGTAAGTGATTTTCACTTGCTGTGTATCTTGCACCATAATGTCTGTGCCAATGAACTTAACCTGAGGTTTTGTTCCTCCAATCAAGGACCAGTGGACATCTCGCTGCTTGCGATAACCATCGACTTCGACAATTACAGACCGGCTGGTGTCAGCATAAAGTGGAAGCAAAAAGTCATTACTTGCTGGGAAGTGATCATCTGTTTGGGCAATATTTTGTCCTTGCACATAGAGCTTATAACATTTAGCAAGTGTTGAGCTCAGAGCAATACAGCTACCGTCAATTTTGTAGCGAATTGTAAGGTCGTTATTTGGTGCACTTGAATCAGGAACATAGGTGATATTGCTGATCTGAGTGGCATCAGTCAGGCTGTCATTACCATTATTAATTGTAAAATAAGTTCCATTAGAGGTGAACGCGCGATCCTGATAAAGAACTTTTCCTGCATAGGTCACTTCGTAGAGTCCATGAAGTGGCATTGCAATCGTTCCGCTTACATATTTGTCCGGCCACCCGGTATAGGTTGTTCCAAAGTGACGATCATCAGTACCGGTATTGAAGCTATCAGTTCGCGTTATATCGCTGTAGCGAACAGTACAGACTGACATTTCACCTTGAATTGGGTTGGTACACTCGTAGAGTTCTTTTAATTCCTCGAATGGATCAATTACATCATCGGGTGGATCATATGGGTTTGGATCTACTTCACCACTATTTAAGTTCTCACAGATAAAGAAGATATTTGGCCAATCCTTGTAGTTTTCTGGATTGGCCCCAACTGCGGTCATCGCTTGATCGTATTCGTCACTTTCTGTCGCACCTGGCTTGAGGGCCCGGTCTGTAACACAGATCCCATTACTGCAACAGCTGAATCCTTGAGCAACACAGGTATCATTCTCTGAGCACTGTACTGAGCCAGAAGGTACAGTATTGTTGAGGTAATCAATCCTGATTTTAAGATAGCTACTGTTAATATCAGTTATCTGGGTTCCTGTGCTTGTATAGAATTGAATCGCGCCACTATCCTGATAGCTTGCGGTACAATTTGAACAAACATTTTTGATATCAAAAGAAATGGTCTTCCCAGGGTACTTTGAGGCGATAATTGATTGAAGTCCTGGTGTGTTGCAACGTAGCTTATTTATTGTTGTGTCGTTCGGATCGAATGCGTAGTAATAGTTCTTAACATTTGTGGAGTAGTCGTAAGCACTTTTACCCGCAAGGCCAAGTACTAAAACCCCATTCACAGCACTATTTGGAAAACTTGCAACGAGACAAGATATTGAACCTGGAGATTGCTTCAGGTAGGGATAGATATCTTTCCCTGAAATCAGCACCATATCTGAAAGCTCAGACTCAAGTGTAACTGAAGTGGAGAGCACACCGCTTTTATTAAAATAGTTTGCTGTACTTGAAGTTGGAGGAACCGTCCCATCTGTATCGGTAGAATCCGATTCGGACAAGCTTGTACGTTGAGGATTTGTGACGAAACACCCACTTAATAGTGTGAGCGCCATCAATGCTAGAGCGATCTTTTTGAATTTTTTAGCTATATCGACGAGCTTCATGAATTCACTACCTCTCAAAACTGATCCCAAATTAACGAGGTCAGTCACTACATTATAGTACGTCTTATTATTATAAGTATAGCGTTTTTGTAAGGTGTTGAAATTACGAGATGTCGGCCCATTACTTTCTGGTAATAAAATTGTCACTCTGACCGATAAGTTATTAAAATTAGAGGAGGTTCCATGCGCGTCTTATTTGCCATTATTTGTGCTGTTCTAACTTTGAGTGCTTATTCTCAGTCAATGAATGTTTCTGGTACAGAAAATATCAGCAGGGAAGACGTTAAAAGCATGACCACTGATATCATTAAAAAAACTCCTATCACTAAGAGTGAGCTATTGGCGATGATCGATAAAATGATCGCGTCGGGCCAGATCACAAAAAAGGATGGAGATGCCACCAAAGAGATGGTTGAAAAAATGAGCGATAAAGAGCTCGATGCTCTTAAGTCAACGATGATCAATATGATGGGAAGTAAGATCGATCAAATGACAATCCCAAGCATTCCTAAGCAGTAGCAAGATCCAATAGTTTATAATATCCGTACACTGCAAATTTCATTTTGAGGAAGTCTCTCGTTCCATTGAAATGATAGACTTCAGCAAAAGTCGATTGCTTGGTCGACACTCCAATACAGACTGTTCCCACAGGCATTGACTCAGTTCCCCCTGATGGACCCGCATATCCGGTAAAGCTTACTCCAATATCAGCTCCAAGTCTTTCTCTGGCCCCTTGGGCCATTTGCTCGGCCACTTGAGGGCTCACTTCTGTATACTTTTCAATGAGCTTTGGATCGACTCCGAGAGAATTGATTTTTACTTCATTGCAGTAGCTAACAACTCCTCCGCGAAGCACTTCTGAACTCCCAGAGAAGTTGGTCATTAGATTTGCCGCAAGTCCTCCGGTGCAAGACTCAGCAAAGGCCACAGTTAGTTTTTTTTCTTTTAGCATTAAGAATGTGTACTCAAATAGACCTAGGTCACCCTCTTGCCAAATATGAGGAGCAAGTGGAGAGTTCATTACTAAATTGTGAACTTCATCGTATTTGTCTGCTTCGCATTCTACTGAGATTACAACTCCTCCTGGAGTTGGAAGAGAGCTCACTGGGCCATATTTTTCCAGTTCAGACCATAGATTGGGACATAGTGTTCCAAAAATTACTTCCTCAGGAACTTCTCTAGTACACGCTGTTACTATTTTGGTGCTTCGCTGTGGAAGGCCTAGCTTTGGTAATTCTTGATCAATGATCGACTGAAACTCTTGTGGAACTCCCGGTAGCGCTAGAAGTTGTTTATTATCCGATAGATACTTTAGTGCTGGAGCGTGACCCACTGGATTATTGAGAGCAACCATCCCTTTTGGAATTCGATGATATTGATTAAGGGATGGGTCCCATTTGCGATTCTTTCGGGAATAATTCCCAAGAACCACTTCTTTTGCAGATTCACTTTCAACGATTGGAAGGTTTAATGCCTTTGCCAGGGCCAATTTGGTACAATCGTCACCGGTTGGGCCAAGTCCACCAGAGGTAATAACAATGCTAGAACGATGGTATGCTGAGGCAAGCTCTACTGCGAGTTTGTCCAAATTGTCTGAGACAATGGCAATTCTACCGATCTTACAGTCATACTTCTTAAGTGCATTAGCTAGATATGGACCATTGATATCAGTGACTTTTCCTTTAAGTAGTTCGTCACCAATTAGTATTAAATCGATTTGCATTCATCGTCCTTTGATCTAAAATAGTCTCTTAGTAATTATAGATAAATGGGATCATTTTGAAAGTACAACTTAATATAGATTTTGAGGCCAGTGTAGAAAAGGCCCTACGAGATAAAGTAAAAGATTTTATTGACTTCCGTATTCGTTCAAAATCTCTCGATGCCAGAGGGATAAATCGAGGGAAACGACCTAAGTATAACTATACTGTAGAAGTTATTAAAAAAGGTGAAAGCTTTGAGGCCCTAGATTCTGAGATTGTAAAAGTTTCTCCTCTTGACACAAAACCGTTAATCATCGGAGCTGGACCTGCGGGTCTCTTTTGTGCCTTAAGACTCCTAGATTACGGAATTCCTTCAGTCATTATTGAACGGGGAAAAGCTGCCTCTCAAAGAATGAGAGATATTTCCAAATATTGGAGATACGGTGTTTTAAATCCGGAGAGTAATGTTTGTTTCGGTGAAGGGGGCGCCGGTCTATTCAGTGATGGTAAACTCATCACCCGTGTTAAGTCTCCTTTTATAGGGTACGTGATGCGTAGATTGGTTGATTTTGGGGCCGATGAAGACACTGCATATCTCTCCAACCCTCATCTTGGATCGGATCGTTTACGCCGAATTATCACAGAACTCTCTAATCATTTGAAGGGTAATGGATGTGAAGTTCACTATGAGACTAGAATTGATGAGCTAATTTATTCGGCTGATAAATCAAAAGCTATAGGCGCGAGAACAGCTTGTGGAAAAGAGTTTTTAGCAGATCATGTGGTTTTGGCAACGGGACACTCTGCTCATGAAATTTATCAGCATCTTCACAAAAGCGGTGTTGAATTAAGACAAAAAGATTTTGCAGTTGGAGTTCGTGTTGAGCATCCAAGAGAGATTATTGATCGTTCACAGTTTGGTGACTTTACTGGGAACCAATGCTTAGGAACTGCTCGTTACCGATTGAGTTATAACGACGATAAGTCTGAAAGAGGAACCTATAGCTTCTGTATGTGCCCTGGTGGATATGTTCTTTCCACAAGTACACTTGCTGATGGAATTGTTACCAATGGAATGAGCAATTATCATCAAAATTCAAAGTGGTCGAATTCTGCCATGATTGTAACGGTAAAGGCCGGAAGAGATTTTCCAAGTAACGATGTTTTGGCCGGTTTAAAATTTCAAACCGATATTGAGAAAAAGGCCTTTCAAGTTGCTAAACGCGTAGGTTCAGGGCGTGAACTTCCTGCGAATACAATCTACGATTTTGTTGAAGGAATTAAATCAACTGAACCATTGCCAAAAACTTCTAGCCCATCACATGTGGTTCGTGCTGACATGTCTGAATTTTTGCCTACATTTATTATTAAGGAATTAAAAAAAGCATTTCGTGATTTTGATAAAAAGATCAAAGGTTTCATCTCAAAAGAAGCACTGATGATTGGCCCCGAAACGCGCACATCTTCTCCCATTACAATTGTAAGAGATCGTGAAACACTTCTTTCTGAAAGTGTAAATGGACTTTATCCTTGCGGAGAGGGGGCCGGACATGCTGGAGGAATTACGTCATCGGCCGTTGATGGTGTAAATGTTGCTATGAGTATTTTAAAGAGGGAAGGAAGAATCAAATAGGTTAAATATGTTCTATCACTGCGATTCTAAGATTGATAAAAAATATGATGTTGTTGTAATTGGAAGTGGCCTTGCGGGGATGACTGCTGCCAACAAACTTGCTAGAGATGGAAGATCTGTCCTGTTGTTGGAATCACATGCAAAACTTGGAGGCTACGCCACTTGGTTTAATAGAAGAGGGCATGTGTTTGATGTCTCTCTTCACGGCTTTCCTGTGGGGATGAAAAAGACTTGTAAGAAGTATTGGAGTCGTGAGATTGCAGATGCCATCGTTCCTCTTAAAGAAGTACGTTTTATTAATCCTCAATTTGAACTCTCAACTACCTACGATAAAGTTGATTTTATCAATATTTTAAACCAGAAGTTCAATGTCCCTCTTGAGACTGCACAGGCCTTCTTTTCAGAGCTCGATCAAATGAATTTTTACGATGATCGCGATGTCTTAAATCGTGATCTTTTTGAAAAGTATTTCCCTGGACGGAATGACATCGTACGCTTGTTGATGGAACCAATTGTTTACGCCAATGGATCAACTCTAGAGGATGAGGCCATTACCTACGGGATAGTATTTTCAAACTTTATGAGCAAAGGTGTCTATGTCTACAAAGGCGGTACTGACCATATGATTAAAGAGATGCAAAAGATCATGCTCTCTAATGGTGTAGATATAAAAGTGCGCTCATTCGTTGACCGTGTCATAATAAAAGATGGCAAGGTTTGTGGCGTTGAAACGAATGGACAGATCGTCGAATGTGATGCCGTTCTTTCTAATGGTAATATTAAATCTACTGTACTCGATATGGTCGACCGCACAGAAATTTCTGATGATTTTGCAAAGAAAGCAGACGCTGTTCGCCTCAATACCAGTTCGTGCCAAGTTTATATGGGGATTAAAAAAGGGGAGAAGATCGACTTTATGGGTGATCTGATCTTCTACTCTGAATCGGACAAGTTTTGTACAGAAGAACTTCTTTCTGACCAAGTTTATAGTCAGACTTTTTCTGTTTATTATCCCGATATGCGTCCACAAAAGGGCGATTGTTATACGATTGTCTCTTCGTCGAATGCTCGCTATGAAGATTGGGCGAATCTTGCTGAAAGTGAGTATCTTGAAAAGAAGAAGTTTATAGAGAGACGGGCCCTTGATGTTTTAGAAAAACTGGTGCCAGGGATTACTCAAAAAATTGACTTCATCGAGTCTGCAACACCTCTTACATTTAAGCGATATGCACATCACCAAAAGGGTAGCTCTTTTGGTACAAAGTTTGAGGGATTGGATGTCAGTATGAATCTTCATAAAGAGGTTAAGGGACTTTTTCACGCAGGGTCTGTTGGTATTATCATGAGTGGATGGCTTGGTACTGCTAATTATGGTGTTATTCAGTCACATGAAATAAATAATTATTTAGGAAATTAATATTCGGAGTTAATAATGAGCTTTAGCGAAAAAGTAGTAATTGTTACCGGTGGAACCAGAGGAATTGGAAGAGGGATCACAGAGGCCTTTTTAAGAGAAGGAGCAACTGTTATTGCCACTTATATTGGAAATGATGAGAGAGCGAATGCTTTTAAAAGTGATCTGGGACCACTTTCTGAGAAACTTGATTTGATGAAGTTTGATGTTTCAATTTCTGATGAAGTGATCGACTTTTACTCTGAGGTTGATAAGAAGTATCCAAATATTCATGTTCTTGTTAACAATTCTGGTATCCGCAAAGACTCTCTGATGGCCACTATGGGGGATGAGATGTGGTCGCGCGTTATTGATGTTAACTTAACCGGAACTTTTAATATGAGTAAGCATGCGATTATGAGATTTATGAAAAATCGCTACGGGCGTATTATCAATATGAGTTCTATCGGGGGAACCATTGGGCTTCCTGGTCAGGCCAACTACGCTGCGACTAAGGCCGGTGTGGTTGCTATGAGTAAATCACTTGCTAAAGAAGTCGCAAAAAAAGGGATTACCGTTAATAACGTTTGTCCTGGATTTATTGACACTGAGCTTATTGCAGATCTTCCTGAAGATCAGGTGAAAGAATATAAAAAGCAAGTTCCAATGAAGCGTTTTGGAAAAGTTGCGGAAGTTGCTGATGCTGTATTGTTTTTAGCTTCTGAAAAAGCATCTTATATTACTGCCGCTTCTTTAGATATTACGGGAGGGCTGTAGATGGCATCACAAGAAGTACTCGATGCAATTCCCCAGAAACCTCCGTTTTTATTCTTAGATGAAATTGTTGAAAGGGGGGAGAACTCAATTATCTGTAAGAAGCAGGTAACTGGAGAAGAAGATTTCTTTAAGGGACACTTTCCTGGAAATCCTATTATGCCAGGTGTTCTTTTGCAGGAAACTTGCTTTCAGGCGGGAGCTGCTCTTATGAACTCTATTGGTAATGGTGGACTTGGCGTGGTGACGAAGGTTGAAAATGCAAAGTTTAAAGGGATGGTTCGTCCCGGAGATGAACTTATAGTTCATGTTTCGCTTTCTGATAGTCTTGCCAATGCTTATTTCTTTAAAGGTAAGATTCAAGTGGCCGGGAAGACCGTAATGGCAGTTAACTTCACTTGTGCTCTTGTTGAGGGATAGATGGATTTTTTAGGTATCAAAGATAAGACATTTTTAATTACAGGTGTTGCCAATAAAAAGTCTGTAGCGACATTTACTGCTAAGACCTTGATTGAAGCTGGTGCAAAAGTAGTTATCTCTATTCAAAGTGAAGAGATGCTTCCAAAGATTCAAAAGATTTTTCCTGATTCTAAAATCTATATCTGCGATGTTGAGTCTGAGGACTCTATTCGTAAGCTTGGAAAGTCTATTAAGGCAGATGGTGTAATGCTTTCTGGCTATTTGCACTCAATTGCATTCGCCAATTTTATTGAAGGGGTTAGGCCTTTCATTGAAACAAATATGAAAGACTTTCTTCAAGCAGCAAATATCAGTATGCTCTCTCTTACGACCCTTGCTAATAGTATTAAGGATTCGCTAAGTGAAGACGCATCGGTGGTGACCGTATCGATTTCAAGCACTCGTGCTACAAGTTATGGCTATCTTGGGCCGATTAAAGCAGCACTTGATTCATCTGTTGGCTATTTAGCAAAATCATTTTCTGAGTTTTCAAATGTTAGGGTAAACGCAGTGTGCGCAGGCCCTCTTAAGACTTCTGCTTCTGCTGGTATTCCAGGTTATATTAACAATTATCTCTATGCAGAGAAGCTCACTCTTAGAAAAGAAGCGCTTAAAACCCAAGAGGTCGCAGATACCATTTGTTTTCTATTAAGTAATCGCTCCAGCGGGATTAATGGGGAGAAGATTGTGGTGGACGCCGGGATTAACTCCAATTATTTTGATCAAGATATTGTTAATAAGGTGATGGACTAGTACTCAGACGCTTCTTTCATGAGCTGCCGGCCTTTGTCCCCTTTATTCTTTCTGTCGATTATTAGATCCATATGATCTCTATCGAACTGAAATTTATCATCTATAGGATCGCGATTGCAATCAGCTCTCTTTAGTTCATCAAAGGGATCTATATATGAGTTTTGTCGTTCAAAATCCTTCATATATTCATTAACCTTTTTCCAAAACTCTTTTCTGTCACTGTTGTATCTCTCCACTTCTGACTTATCGCTCTTATTAAGTCTCAAGTATCTCTCGTTGAGCTCATCATCTTCTGATTTGAATCTAGAAGGAATAGGTACGACTCCTCCTAAGAGAGGATCAAATTGTCGCGAAAATATATCTTCTTTTATTCCCCTTAGTTGCTTGATTTTAACCTTAAGGTAGTGTCCGTCTTTATAGTACTGTTTTGCTTCCTGTGTTTCAATGCCTGTGCTTGTCTCTATATAACTTTGTAGCTTGACCGCAAGTTTATTCAGCTCTTTTGCCCTTTTTGTCTTTTCTGTATCAGGCACTTTTGCAAGATCAAGAATTAGGTGGATTGTATGTGGCACAACAGGTGAACCAACCGTGAGATACCGTGAAGTTGTTGTAACCATCGATCGATACAGTTGTCTGTGTATTTTAAAGCCGGGAACTCTAAAGCTTCTTGCGTTTAGCAATCTTTCAAATTGCTCTTTGATTTTAGCTTTCGAATATTTTTGAGCTCTCATTAAATAATGGAGTGCGAGATTGTGAAATCCATTTTCGGGATAGTCTTCTGCTAGTGATTGAAATATCTCTATACTTGCGCGATTATCTTTAATCGATTTATATTTGGGCCCGAGGTAGAGCTGAGCAAGGTACAGGGCCTTGGACGCTCTAATTTCCTCGTCTAAATCCTCTGGATAGTTTGTGGGAAGAGATCCTGTCTTATAGAAGTCAATGTAGTAGGATTTAAAAAACTCCCATTCCTTGGCCGGAAGGTCTGGTAAGTCTTTCCTGTCATGAAAAAATAATTCTATTGGATCTACCACTTCCGTCTTTACCATCGTCCTATATATCTTACATGCATCATCGTCTTTTAAGGCCCGGTAGATCTCCTCAAGCTTTTCATCTGTTTTGTTATCATTCATCTTTGATGGTTTCGTTTTTGTTTTAACAGAAAATGATTTTGTTTTGACTGTTTTTGGCACTAGCTCTTTATGGGGAGAATTAAAAAGTAAACCTAAGCCTAAAGCGCTTAGTAATATTGTGATTGAGACAATGTGCTTTCTAATTTTTTTCATTATAAATTAAAAAAAGGCAGACCTAAGGTCTGCCTTTCATTTATCTAACTAGCATTTAAGATACTTGTAGAATGCCATGTAGGCCTTGTAGGTGTGGTAGATATCAGCTTTTGAAGCGATCTCAAATGGAGCGTGCATTGAGAGTAGTGGAACACCACAATCGATAACGTCCATTCCGTAAGCAGCAAGGAATTTTGCAATTGTTCCTCCGCCTCCTTCATCTACTTTTCCAAGTTCTGCAGTTTGCCACATTACACCGTCTTTGTTGAAAGCTTTTCTAAGCTCAGCAACAAATTCAGCGTGGGCCTCGTTAGAACCACCTTTACCACCGGCACCAGTAAATTTTGTAAGACAAACACCTGAACCCATTTTTGCTGCGTTCATTGGCTCATTTACGTGTGCCCATTCTGGATCGATACCACCGTTTACATCACTTGAAAGAAACTTCGAGTTTTCAAGCGCTTTAATAAGTGTGTTGTAGTCGCCTTTTCCGTATAGTTGAAGGATGTCGTTTACAATTCTTTCAACTAGATTTGAATCAGCGCCACCATTACCGCATGATCCAATTTCTTCTTTGTCGAAGAAGATCATAACCATGTTTTCTTTTGATTTTACTTTGTCGATATCAAATAGCGCTTGCATTCCAAGGAAAGCACAGATTCTATCGTCATGACCGTGTGATCCAACAAAACTCTTGTCGAAACCAACGTCTCTTGCGTGACCAGCGGGAACAAGTTGAAGTTCGGCCGAAACAAAGTCTTGCTCAACAATTCCGTACTCATCGTTAAGATGCTTAAGGATGTTCATCTTTACTGAGTCTTTTTCAGACTTAAATTTATAAGGGATTGATCCCACAAGAATATTGAGTTGTTCACCTTCAATAATGGCGTTTTCTGGTTTTGACCTTTGGCTTTTCGCAAGGTGTGGAAGGATATCATTGATAGTGAAAACTGGATCTGTGTCTTTTTCCCCAATTACGATATCAACTTGGTTACCGTTTTCAAGAACTACAACTCCGTGAAGAGCTAGTGGACGTGCTACCCAGTGCCACTTCTTGATCCCGCCGTAATAGTGAGTTTTCATATAGGCCATATCGTGAGTTTCATAGAGTGGGAATTGCTTGAGATCAATTCTTGGTACGTCAACATGGGCACCATTCATTAGAAAACCTTTTGCGAAGCTCTCAATGTCATTGATTTTAACGAGTGCGCCAGCAACACCATCATAGTTTAAAAAGATTTTCTTATCTGTTTTCTTGGCCTTATTGATATTTACATATCCCTGCTTCTTAGAAAGTTTCTCAAGAGTTTTAATGGCCTCACGCTCTGTTTTAGATGAATCGAGGAATTTTTTGTAGTCTTCTGAAAGTGCGAAGATTTTCTTCTCTTCTGTTGGTTTGATTCCATCCCAAGCTACTTTTTTTACAAAGCATAGCTTTTCTTTCAATTTGTCTAGTTCACTTTTAGCGGCAGTCTTTTTGGCCATGGGGTCTCCTAGGAAAATATGGGTTTAATTGAATTATGATTATGAGATTGTAGTTATCACATCAAGCACGAGTTTAGAATAAAAAACCCCGTATGTAACGGGGCTAACTATTTTAAATTTTTGAACAGATCTCTGCCACTTCCTCTGGGGAATATTCAGAATAGTCAGTGATGCAATCAATTTTATTCATCATTGATTTTGTTTTGGCACATGTCTTAATCGCCAATTCTTTGCTCTTAAGCGCTGACTTGGCAAAGCGGTAGCACTGAGTCGGAGCCATATTGGATCCATCACAGAGGGTCAACATTTCTTGATTATTGAGCTTTAGATCAAATTGAGCAATGGCCCAACATGTTTGTTGATCTGGCCCGTTTCCGGCCTGATCGTCCACAGTTGTTACCCCGTCAAAGATTGAAGCTATTGAAATCAAAGGGATAATGCCAATAAGTGCAATAATTTTTTTCATTTTTTACCTTTCTTAACAATGTTTAAACACTTCGTTTGTATAACAATTAGGACGCTAATTAAAAATGGGTCATGAAACAATTATATTATTAGCTTGCTAACTGTATGCTTGCTAACTAAAATATCGGTACTAATTTGTATAAGGAGATAACTATGGGAAGATTAGACAGTGAGATCAAGGATTACCGCGGTCTGGAACCATATTTGAAAAATCCTAGTGTAGAGGCCTTTGCTTCAATTATGCATATTTCAAAATATTTTGATTTATTAGGGGCCAGAGCACTTAAAGAGTTTGATTTGTCGCTCTCGCAATTTGAGCTGATGACACAGATTTATTTTCACAACAAAAAGCAAAGCTTTAGTGACTTGAGTAGGGAGCTTCATGTATCGAAGCCTACTATCTCTGGACTTGTTTCTAGACTCAAGGGAAAAGGATTTATTCAGCTGCGTGAGGCCACTCATGATTCACGTGTGTCTTATGTATTACTAACTACAGAAGGGGAAGAGACTGTTCGCAAGACTTGTATCGCTTTTTCTGATTTTGTAAAAGAATTGTTTACTGGTTTTGATGATAGTGCAGTTGTCGCTTCATCTCAAACCTTAGAAAGATTATTAGGTAGATTAACAGATATTAAATCAATGGAGTTGTAAATGAAGCAATTTTTCGTGGTACTAACTGTACCTTTGCTATTTGCTCAAGTTGCATACGCCGGACAAACGATTCAATTAACTTTGGATCAGGCCGTCGATAGAGCTTTAAAAGCTCACGAGGCCATCAATATCTCAAAGACAGAAAAAGAGATTGCTAAAGCACAACTTTTTTCTGCCAGATCCGGGATGTTGCCAAGCGTTTCAGCTGATTATGCAAGAGTTAAATATAGAATGACTGGTGCTCTAACACCTACTGAAAAAATGATGCCTGAAGGGCATACTGAAAGTATAGATGTCACTGTAAGCCAGCCACTTTTTACCTTTGGTAAGATCTATCGCGGTACTAAGATGGCACAAAAGGGTGTTGAGATCAGTGAACTTGGAATTCGCGATACTCGTCAACAAATCGCTTTTGGCGCAAAGGCCCTTTATTACAAGGCCCTTTTCTCTAAACGAAAGCTTGAGATTTCAACAGAGTCCTATAAAAATGCTCAGCGTAACCAACGTCAGCTATTAAATCGCCAGCGTTTTGGCCGCTCTTCACGCGCTGATCAAATTAAAATGGAAGCTGATATTGCGATGAGAGTTCCAAGCCTTAAGCTTGCTGAGACTGAATATAATAACAACCTTCAGTCTCTTAAAGAACACCTCCGCATTCCTAGAGGAGACAAGCTTGTCCTCACTCAGAGCTTTGGTGATTTAACGGTTCCTTCGGTTCCAAGAATCAATATGACTGAAGCGGAAGCAAAGCGACCTGAACTTGAACAGATTAAAAAAGGGATTGAAGTTAGTGATCTTCAGATTAGCAACGCTAAAGCGGCTTTTGCTCCAGATCTTGCGGCCTTTGTTCAGTTTAACCCAACGAGAATCGATAAAGATATCGATATGGGGGACTCTGAGTGGAAGAACGCAACAAATATTGGAATTGGCCTTTCTTTCTCATTTGGTGGGAGCAAGATTGGTGCTTTAAAAGAGGCGGTAAATAATAAGTATAAAAATGCTTACGCCTATCAAGTTAGAAAAAGTTCTTATGAAAATGAGCTTTCAAATTTAGTATCAACTTATGAATCTCTGATCGAAGTTTATGGTGCTGCAAAGCACTCTCATAAGCTTGCAATTGATACTTATAAACTGACTGAATCGATGTTTAAGGCGGGAAATATTTCTCAAACGTACTTAAATGATAGAGAGCTTCAATTAACTCAGGCAAAACTTGGTGTTGCTGAATCATTGATGAATATTCACACCGTTTATGCTCAGATTGTGCAGCTAGCATCGTTGGAGAATAAAAATGAATAAGAAAAGAATTCTAATATATATCGCAATTCTTGCTGTATATTTTGCCAGTGTTTCGATTAAATCGAAAATTATTGAAGGTAAGAATCAAAAACAAGAGGTCACTATCGCTTCTATTTGGGAGAAAAAAGGGCTACCTGTTTATGTTTCAAAAATTAAAAGTGGCACTGTACCTAAGTTTATGAAGGCAACTATTAAAGTTCTTGGGTCTAAGAAAGTAGAAATTACTCTTCCTGCAACTGTTCGTCCTTATATGGGAACGAAGACTAAAGGTGATATCTACATTGAAGGGCGTCGAGTTTCTGGAAAGAGAGGTCCAATTTCTTCTCCTGAAATGGATTACACTGGTTTCCTTACTATGACTGGATTTCTCGACCGCACTATCCCTTGGAAAAAAGGGGCGCTAAAAGTCGGGCGTATTCCATACTACGATGATGAGAAAAAATATTCTTATGTTCCTGATGCTGCAATCTACTCTGGAACAGATGGTGATTGGATCTATTTAGTTAAAAACAATGTTTTGGAAAAGAAAAAAGTTAGAGTTCTTTTTAGTAATTACATGAATGCTGCCATAGATGGTGAGTTTATGGTTGGAGACACCATTGTCGTTTCTGATCAACGTGACCTGACTGCAGGTCTTCATGTAAATGCAATTGAGAAGTAGCAAGGGGAATTATAATGATTGAAACATTCGTAAAAAGGCCCGCTACTACGATTATCCTTATTTTGGTATTCGTTGTTATGGGGATTGTGTCATATTTCAACTTGATTCAAGAGAGAACTCCAAAGATTGATTTCCCTCTTGTAAGTGTTGAATTGATTTATCCAGGTGCTTCACCTGTTGAAATTGAAACACAAATGGTTAAGAAAGTTGAGGATGCTGTTTCTCAAATTTCTGATATTAAAAAGATTAACTCTTATGTCTATGAAAACTTTGCTCGTGTTATGATAGAGTTTAAGTTAGACGCAGATGTTAACATTAAATCTATTGAAGTTAAGGATAAGGTTGAGGCCATTTCTAATGACTTCCCAGATAATGCTGAGAAGCCTGTTATATCTCGTTTTGACCCTCTCGTAACTTCTGTTATTGACTTGGTCCTTCAAAGTTCAAAGCACACCGATGTAGAGTTGTTTGAGTATGCTGATAAAATTCTCAAGAACAAGCTTACTGTTATTTCCGGGGTTGCATCTGTTGATGTTGCCGGCGGTAAAGAGCGTCAGATCAATATTATTGTCGACAATAATCTTTTGATTAGAAACTTCTTAACAATTAATGATGTTATCCAGGCCATTCAAATGGAAAACATCAATATTCCTGGGGGGAGCGTTCGCTCAGATAGAAGTAAAACAGGGATTCGATTTGTTGGAGAATTTGAAAGTGTTGATCAGATTAAAAACTTAAAAATTAGTTCTCGCGAAGGGAAAGTCTTCAAGTTGAAAGAGCTTGCAACTGTGCAAGACTCATTTAAGAAAGTAGAAAAGATCGCTAAATTTAATGGATTTCCATCAGTATTCCTTTCGATCATGAAGCTTTCTGATGGTAGTGCTGTTGATATTGCAAAAGATATCAAGAAGAAGCTCCCTAAAATTCAAGAGGCCCTTCCTGAGGGAATGAAGTTAGATATTGGTTTTGATTCAACGACTTTCCTTGTTGATGACAATATTGCGACGATCAATAATATCGTTCTTGGTGTGGGGCTTACTGTATTGATTCTTATGCTCTTCTTAGGGGATATTAGAACGGCGTTTATTTCAATTCTGGTTATTCCTTCTTCAATTATTTCTAGTATTTTCCTAATGGATAAATTTGGATTTACTATTAATATGATGACTTTGTTAGCGTTTGGGACATCTCTAGGTACTCTTATCGCTAATGCTCTTGTTGTTATTGAAAGTGTTTACTCACACTTAGATAAGGGGAAAGATCCTCAGACTGCTGCTATAGATGGGACTCGTGAGGTTTTAATTTCAGTTATCGCTGCTTCTGGTACAAACTTGGTTGTATTTACTCCGATTGCCTTTATGGGGGGAATTGTTGGTAAATTCTTCCTTCAGTTTGGTATGACCGTTGTATTTGCAACAATCTTTTCAATTATTGCATCCGTTAGTTTAACTCCGATGCTTTGTGCCCTTCTGCTTCGTCAGAAAAAAGTTGATGAGAAAAAGTCATTTAATATTTTCGAGTTTATCACTAGTAAAATTGATTTCTTACTCAATGGTTTCTTGAAGTATTACGAAAAAACATATCAATGGATCATTAAGTGGCCGATAACCACAACCGTTCTATTTATCACGCTTTTTGCCTCTTCCTTTTACGCTGTTCGCTATGTTGGTTTTGGCTTTATTCCTCAATCTGATGAAAACCTTATCAACGTAAGTATTGTTATGCCTGAGGGAACTCCTGTTACAAAAACGGAGCAAGTTGCTAATCAAGTTGAGGGGTACTTCAAGGATTGGCCAGAGGTTGTTTCATATCTCTCTAATCTTGGTAAGGATGGTGAGCAAAATGCAAACATTACCATAAACTTAGTAGATCGTGAGCAGCGTGAAAAAACAGATAAAGAGCTAATCAAGCAACTTACTCCTCTTGTTGCTGAAATCCCAGAAGCTGAGATTACGATTTCTGGGGTCGCTCATGGAAGTGGTGGTGGTGATATTACCATCAATGTTTACGCTGATGACTATGACACGCTCGTTGATTTATCTCACAAGGTTCGTTCAGTTATGGATAAAACGGGATATTTTGGGTCTGTTAAGTCCTCTTATAGAACACCAAAAGATGAGATTCGTTTTGAAGCGAACAAGAACTCAATGATCGCTCAGAACGTTCAAAACTCATATCTTGGGATGACGATGCGTAATTTGATCAATGGGAATGATGATAATACCTTTAAAGAAAAAGGTGAGGAGTATCCGATTAATATTGAACTTCGCGATGAGCAGAAAGAAAACATTTCTGACTTTGAGAAGTTTGGTATTTGGGGGAAAGATGGTCTTATTTCTATTGGGCGTCTTGGTGAGATGAATACCGTTAAGTCTATTCCACCAATTCGTCGCCGCGATAAGAGAAGAATCATCGTACTTGACGGTTACCTCGCAAAGTCTTCTGTTGGGCACGTAATGGGAGTTCTTAATAAGGAACTCAAGTCTGTTAAATTTCCGATGGGGGCAGGATATGCTTTTGCTGGAAGTAACGAGATGATGGAGGAATCCAATAAAGAGATTGGTAAGGCGTTCTTACTGGCCGTAATCTTGACTTATATGCTTCTAGTCGCTGTTTTGAACTCCTTCCTGTTGCCTGTATCAATTGGGACCACAATTATTACGTCGTATTTCGGGGCATTCTTACTGCTTTTCTATTCTGAGGTTTCAATCAACATCGCCTCGATGATGGCATTTGTTATGCTTGTTGGTCTAACGGTTAACAATGCGATTCTCATCATTGACTACGCCCTACAGCAAATTGCTGCGGGTAAGAGTGCGATTGAGGCCTTCTGGATGGGAGTAGAAGAGAAATTCAAAACTGTCGTTATGACCTCTTTAGCAATTATTGCTGGTGCATTACCTCAGTTTATTGATGTCGACGCTATGAAATCTTCTATGGGGGCCGTAATTATCGGTGGTATGTTGGGATCTATTCTCTTTACATATACTATCGTTCCTTCAACCTTTGTTCTTATTTACAAGATTAAGGATAAGAAGCTCTTAAAGTTTGATCTGACAAAGATTCGGCATAAGCTTAAGAAAAATCGCTGCTAAGATAAAAAAAGAGGGGTCCTAATGGACCCCTTTTTTGTTGTAATCTTAAGTATTTAGTTTAGAATTTAAGTATGTTTTTTGGTGGCCTCGGCCGGACTTGAACCGGCACAGTCGTTAAACCGGGGGATTTTAAATCCCCTGTGTCTACCAATTCCACCACGAGGCCAATTGAATAACTGTTAGGAAGAATTTTGATGTATTTAGGGAAGAGTTGTCAATTAAAAATTAAATACTTCGCCATTTTCTGCTTAATTTTATTTACAGCATGCGCAGAATTGGAAACTGAAGTCGTTCGTGAACACACTGCAAGCCCAGTGTGGTTCGTTGGTCCAGAGCATTTTACTCAATCTGAGCTTAATGGCGCGACAACCATCCATCCATTTTTTGATTTGGTACCGTTTTCGAGCAAGCTTGATAATGGGGTCAATTTTTTCCCACTCTTTAGTTCTGATGATCCCGCTTTTTTTGATTTTAATCTGAGATCGGGAAAAATATTTTCTCGCTATCCGTTTTGTTCTCGCAAGGACATTTGGAGAAAATACAGTTCAAACCTTGGGAGGCCTAATTTCACATACGGTATTGTCCCAAGACTTTTAGACCAAATTGGTTCTCCTCAAACAATTGTTGTTTTTGGCAATAAAGATTATTACAACGGTATCCCAAAATATATTACTGACTCCCATCGAGTACGTGTTGTTGGTGGTGTTTTAGAACAGTTTTGTAAAGAATACCCCTGTTCAACTTCAAACGAATGGATTTCGCGTCTTGTTCTTATCGCTGTTGATATGAATGACACATCTTTTAAAGATGTTTTTACTTTTGCTGAGCTAAAAGAAAAAGTTGATTGGGATTATGCTCGTACTTTCCTCGAGAATCTCTATGGTGGTACCCGAGTTGGAAGTGACATTCTACCTGCTTTTCGAGTAACTGGCGAGATTGATGGTAAAAGATCGCTTGATGCGGCGGTGAAAAAAGGACATCTATTTAGGTTCAAAGACATGATGGCATTGAGAAAAGGATGTCATGAACTTTACGATTACGTTTGGGGTTCTGTTTCTAAGATCCGCTCAGGTAAAGCGAAACGCGACTCATTTAGCCGATTCTTTGCTGATTTTTATACAAAGTATGGTAAGCAATATCGTAATTGTTCTAAACTGGTTTCTGGTCCGAACTTAAACTCTAATATCGACCGCTTCTGGTTCTTTGCTTTTTTTAATTCTTTTTTTGAAATGGAGAGATCGGGGTATGTTTATCGATGTAGTAGAACTGCATGGATGAGAAATCCAATCAATCCTGTAACTTCTCGGCCAGTATATGACACCATGAAGGTCTATAAGCATTGTAGTGATAGACAACTCGATTCTGCTTTTGAGTCTGCCCCAGTTATGCTTGCGGGAATGTCTACTTCTGGGACACCTTTTTCACGTTTTATTGAATATGATTCAGGTTCATATGGCTCTCACCAACGGATTTTCAATTGGGCCAGGTGGTCTGGAAAAGAATACCTATGCCGTGGTGAGGAAAAAGAGAAAGTTTCTTCTTTAAAGGATGTTTTTCCTACCGATATTGTTTGGGAAAGGTTCTATAAGAAAAAAACTATTAATAAATCAATGCTGATTAAGTAGATTCTATGGATAAGGAAAAGAGTAAAAATAAACCTTCAAAGAAGACGATTCGTCCTTCTCGCATTTTTATTTTTGGGAACAGCTATCAGACTCTTGAGTTTGACATGATGCTTTCCCCGAGATTCAATTTTAATAGCGATCAATTGATACGTGAGGCCCAGTCTCCAAGAGATGCAGATGTCTTGCTTGTGTTTGGCCGCATCAATCACAAGTCGATTTCTATTTTGAAGAGAATCTATGAGCAGATGAATGGACCCAAGTGGGTTATTCATGCACCAAGTGCTCCTATTGCAGACAGTTATTGCGTTGTTGATGATCTTTCAGAACATATTCCTGTTGACCTATATATTAATAAAATTAATCCGTCTCCAATTGATATTTGGAATTCAATAATGGAGCTGGTGTAGAACATGTTTCTAGAATCAATTAAAAATAAGTATCCAAATATATCTGTGAATGGGGATATCCTAGAGCTGTCATCAAACTTCGATTCTCTTGAACCGCTACTGTTTGAGCTTAAAAATCAGTTTTCCTTTTGTGCTCTCGTTGATTTGATTTGTTTTGATAAACTTGAGGAAAATGGACGCTTTATTCTTATTTATCAGTTGGTAAATTTGGATGAAATGAAGGTACTCAACTTAACCATTGAGATTCTAGAGTCCTCTATTGTCCCTAGTGTACGTGACTTGTGGAAAAACGCGAAGGGATTGGAGCTGGAAATTGAGGATCTTTTTGGAGTTAAATTTTCAAATCTCAGTGGCAAGAGGATTTTTAATCACTTAAATTTTGTCGGTCATCCTTTGCGCAAAAACTTTAGGGCAACACCTTTTGATTTTCTCTCGCATTCTGATATTGGATTTAATCGCCCAGGTGAGACTTTATCTGCTGAATGTGAAACAGAGTGGATTAATATTGGGCCATATCACCCCGCTACGGACTCTGGACTGCGCTTAATGACCCAACTTTACGGTGAGCAAGTTCAAAAGGCCTATGTTGAAATTGGACTCACTCATAAGGGACTTGAAAAGCGATTTGAGTCCCTTAATTTTAAAAAACTAGTTGTTTCATCTCAACTGATGGATATCTCATACGCAGATACCTTCAATATTATGTTCGCTGATTGTATCGAAGAATTTTTTGATATTGATATTCCTGAACGGGCCAAAGTCGTTAGAATGTTCATCTTAGAGGTAGAGAGAATTGGTGTACATCTTGATTCTATTGCAAGACTTGCGAAATACCTTCGAGGAGAACGACTTTTAGCGTCTGTCACTCATGGTCGTGAAATTTTACAAGAATTGTACTCAAAGATTTTTAGCAAAAGACATAGTGGTGGCAATATTCGTCTTGGTGGCGCTGTTGATATTTTCAAAAATACTTCTGTATTTGAGTTCTTTGAGACTTTGAAGATTTTGCGTACAACGGTAGAAGAATCAAAGAAACTTTTTTATTCTCTCGATTCTTGGATGAAAGAGCTAGATGATCTCAAGCTAAATTCCAATGAAGCTGTATGTTGGGGGATGACTGGTCCCGTGCTTAGAGCATCAGGTGTTAATTGGGACTTAAGAAAGCGTTCTCCTCTTTATTTTTATCGCGATCTAGATTTTTCGGTTCCTTGTGGAGTTGAGGGGAATTCTTATGATCGTTTTGTGGTTCGCTTTGAAGAAACACTTCAATCAATTTCTATTCTAGAGCAATTACTAGACTATATCCCCAGTGGTGAGCTCGTTGCTGATTTAAGTGCGACATCTTTTTCAAAGTCAGGAATTGGCTTTTCAAAGTTAGAAGGGCCAAACGGAATTATTTCTTGTGTTATGGAGTTCGATGGAACTTTAGGCCCTAGTCGTGTAAAGATTAGACCATCAACTTTTCCAATGTGTATGGCCCTTGAAGAGCTATTACCTGGTAAACCACTACCAGACTCATTAATCGGGATGATTTCTCTTAATATTAATACTGCTGAGATTGATAGGTAATTTATGATTATTGATAAGAAAGTATATTCAAGAATTAGCTCCGTTTCAGTAGCAATTAGGAGTTTATTTGGTGGTGGATTTCGTCTTCTAAAGACCATGGCCTTATTGGAAAAAAGTGAAACTTTTAGAACTCTTGATCGAACTGAGTTAAGTGGGGCCCCTCAGTTCCCAGCTGTTGTTGATAACGATAGTTTCAAGTGTGATCTTTGTGCAGATTGTGTTCGGGCCTGTCCAACAAGTGCTCTTACTGTTTCAAAGGAACAACTTAACTGTGATATATCCGCCTGTATTCGCTGCGGGGTATGCGTAGAAGAGTGTTCAAAAGGTGTGCTTAAACTTATTGGAGATTATCCAATCTTTGGCACAAAAAGTGTAGTAATCAATAAGATGAATGAATAGGGAGAATCTTATTCTTCAGCGGTGTTCCCTTCAATATTAACTTTGGCACCAGGATAGATTACTAGATCGTTTGCGCGAATTTTTCCTTCAACAATTGCTGTAGGGAAAATTTTTACTTTGCCTGTAGATTCTATTTCCCCAGTTACTTTGCCGTATATTTCAACATGTTTGCAAATAATCTTTCCAACAAAGCTCCCACTGTGGATGATACTGAGCTCTGCCTCTTTAAGCATCTCAATTGTTCCATCAACTGGGCCTGCAATATGAGTTGGACCAACGAGTTTGAAACTGCCAGAAATCTCTGATCCTGTTCCGAAGTATGAAAATTTTTGATCTCGTAGATCGATATATTCTTGCATGCTATCCCTATAGAAATTTTGGATTAAGCTTTTCAACAAAGATAATATCTCCTCCACGAGAGAAGACAAATACCTTAAACACTAAGCTATCTTTGGTTTCTTCGAGTTCTTTCTTTGTGATTTTGAAATCGGCTTCAACTGGTCTAAATCTAGATGTGGTAAAAGATTCACCCGATGAAAACTTAACGAATTCACTGTCGGTTTCTGTAATTGATTGTGGGTAAAAGAAATACCCCATCTTTGTCTTTACAAGAACGTGGAAGTAGCCACTAATTCTTTTATTGCCTTCAGTAATATTTACGAGGTTGAACTTAAGTGTTGTTTTCTGGTCATTTGACTTAACTGTTATGTTTTCTGATTTAAAAAAGCTGTTAGCTGTTAGATCTAACTGAGCTGGTGGAATTTCGAAGAGTAGTTGAGAGTTGGTAATTTTACTCTCTGTGTTTTCTATCTTTTTATAAAGATTTTCTGTTTCACTTTTTGCTTTTGTGACTTCTTCTTTTAATCCCTTTATTTCCGTGCGGAGTGCTGTTACTTTTCCAGATTCTTTTTTGTTAATGAATATGTGGAGTTGTACAAGACTGATGATACCCGCGATAAAAAAGATCGTACTAATTGTTGGGAAGAAAATAAAAAAGGTACGAAGCGTACTCTTTTTTACCTCGAAAAAGCGCGGAGGTCTTTTGTATTCGTAGACAATAAATGAAAGCTTGTTTTTTAATTTGTTTTTCATTGAGTAATTGTCTGGTTAGGTGCAAAAAATCTCATTGAAGGGTTAAACTGAGACAAGTAGGTCTCAGGGTTTTGAACCTTTCTCCACGTTTCGGAAACAATCTTCCAGTTATAGTAATCATCTCTTTTTAAGTAGACTGTTTTAAGCCCTGTATCTTGAATTGTATTCGACTTATAGTTTTGAATAAAAGTCGCTACCGCATAATTCTTTGCTTTAAGGATTGAGAGGTTTGTAATATCAATCTGCGGGGCACCGGGAGCACTGAATACTGCACGTTTATATGTTTTGTAGGAAGATACTTTACCCTTTCTACTCGTAAACTCTTTATTGTGATAGTAAGAGATGTAGGTATCAATATCTTCAGCTCGCCAAGACTCTAGCCAATTATCAATTACAGTTTTGATTTCAATTCTGTTATTTAGCCAGTTGTCCTCTTGGAGGTAGCTTAGCTCATGTACTGAGATAATTTGTGTTTTAGATAATTCGATAAAAGTAGAAATTTCTTTTAGGTCATTGTTTTTAACAACAAAACAACCACGAGAATCAAGACCTTTTTCAATTCTTGTTTCATCATTGGTTGAGTGAAGCCAGATTCCACCACCAGACTTGTTATTATTTCTATCGATAGGATTCGGGTAGTCGAGAACAAAGGCACCAACTCCATAAATTTTACCGTAATCACCATATCTACGAAGTAACTCATCGTTGGTAATGAATGAGTTTAAGAAATAGATTCCTTCTGGAGTTCTGTGGTCTCCTTCAAAAATCTTGTTACCGGCCTTTTTGCCTGTAACCATATCATAGGTCTTAACAAGCTTTGGGTAGCTATTATTGTTTTGATATAGGTAAAGTTTGTGAGTGGACTTCTCTGCCACTAAAACATGATGAGTAAGGGCCGAATCCAGATAGATCAGTGGTGCTGGATAATGTTTATCAACAGATTCATTTGCCAAAACAGATGCTGATAAAAGAAAAAGTGATAAATATAATATATTTAATAATGGTGGCGTACTACCGGTTTTGCTCATTTGATTACCTTTTTTCGTACAAAAAACAGCTTTTTTCCAAAAAAAACAACATTTTACATAATATTAATACGAATAATAGCCGATTATAAAGTAGAAAATTCTAAATTTAAACGATTTTTAAGATCAACTATTATGAAGCTAGCGTTATTTGGAATCGACATTCATTTTTCTGAAGAATCACTTTCCGTAGATGAAATTAAGTCACTGGAATCACTAGATGAGCTGACACATTTTTCTTCTGGGGAAAGGACAATGGTCCTTTTTGAAGAAGCTCACCCGCTGAGTAGGGATATTGTAAGTTTGGCCGAGGTTGAGCAGCAATTGATAACTGTTCTTGTGGGTAATCAAGCTGAGGCCTTAGAAGAGCTCAATACTACTGGTGTCTTAAGCATGCCTTTTGATGAAGCCGATTTAAATGAACTAATTGAAGATTTTTCACTCGCGTTTAGACCAGTCGAAATTGATCCCAGTGATTTTGATGACGACGATGACTTAGGGTCTATCGATGACGTAACAATAAGTGAGGATACAATGCCTGGAAAGAAAGATGAAATTGAACTCGGTGAGCTATCCGATTCATCTATGACTATTGATCTCGGTGACTCCGATGATGAGATGTCATTTGATGAAGACGACGATGGTATTGATCTGGGAGATGATTCCGGGGTGTCACTTCAGTTGGGAGATGAATCTGAAACGGGGATTTCTCTTGAGGAGTTAAGTGATGATGCTGATCTTGAACTGGGAGATGACCCAGATGACACTGATATCAACTTAGGTGCTCCGGATGACGAAATTGAACTTGACGATGATGCGCTAGACTTTGATCTTTCTCCAAGTGAAGAAGTTGAAGATGATGACAGCAGTACAGGTATCGAGTTTGCTGCTCCTGCTGAATCGGATGACGTTGTTGAAGACGCTACTTCTGAATTTGAAGTTGATCTAAGTGCAGCTTCTGAAGAAGAGGAAGAGGAGAAATCAGGACCAATTGAGTTTGGATATAAGGACGATGAAGACGAAGGTGTTGAACTCGCCGGAAATACCACGGAATTTTCTGTTGATGGAGAAGAGGATGAGACTGGAGAAATTAACTTATCTGCAGTTGAGGAAGATGATGAAGAAGCTCCTGAGATTGACCTGACAGGTGATGATGAGGTCACTGGAACAGAGATTGACCTTTCTGATGATGAAGACCTAGGGTTTGATCTATCAGATGAAGATGATGGAGAGGAGGAGCTTTCTTTTGACGCAGAAGAGATTGAGTCTGATGACGTTGAAATTCCTGTTGATCTTCCAGAGGATGACATTCCTGCTCCTCAAGCTGAAAAAAGTGTTACTGGAACTGTTTTTAACAGCGATGAAATTAATGAAAAACCGATCGAGAAGGCCCCAATTCAAACCACAATTGTAAGAGACAAAATAGATTACAATTTTGATGAGAATGAGATGGTCAGGCTCCAAATTACGATTAGAAGTATGAAAGAAGAGCGTGAAGTTCTTCTGGGGGACCTCAATAAACTCAAGTCGACCAAGACAGAACTGGAACAAAATAACCTTGGTCTTAAGGCCGAAGTTGATGATCTCAAGATTGAATTGGCCCTTTTGAAAAAGCGTCACGGAGAGCAACTTGAAGAGGCAAGCTATCAACTGCGGCTAAGTGAAGATCGCAAAATCATGTACGAAGAAAGAGTTCGAAAAATGCAGGCAGATTTTGATCAGCTGAATCAAAAAGTTCGAATTGACCTTAATAAGGTTAAGCACCGTGAAAAAGAGCTTGAATCACAACTTGAACTTATCAAAATGGATTCGGATGCTCAGATAAAAGTTCGCGATCAAAAAATCATGGAGCTAAAACGTAAGATTGACTCTCTTGAATTTAATATGGAAAATATGGCGATTAAGGAACAAAAGTCGAAGGATGACCAGCGTCGTGTCGAAGAGAGAGTTCAAAAAGTTATGAAGACCTTAAAAGGATCTATGAAGATTCTTGAAGATGATATTGACCTTGCCATTTCTGAGAATGATAAAAATGATACAGTGTAGAGATGTTCGGGTTCAAGAAAGGTAAACAAGTAATTAAAGAAAAGCTTCCAAGTCGAGATTTTATTTCTCTCCTTGAATTTGTGTTAAATCGTGGAGACGATAGAAGCTTTGATGCCCTATTCAGTAGTATTGAAAGATACCTTAGAGACTATTATCAAGCCGGTCATTTGCTTGTTTTTTCTACTCCTATTGATATCGAAAATATTCGTATTTCAAATTCATACCGAACTATTTTTAATCGCAACAAAATTGATGATGAATTTACTTCCGATGAGGTCGCGGAGTCTATTTCTAAATGGGAAGTACATGAGAATGGATTACAAGGGATGATCCATTTTGATATTAATGGTGTTCATTATCACTCCTTTATTCTCGGAGATTGGGACTCTCAGCGCTATTTTTGTCTTTTTAAGACAACAAGTGGAAAACCTGTTGCCGAAGAAATTATTTTTTACCTATCACGCTTTGCCTATAAGGGACTGAAAACGGTATTCGAGTGGCGTAAGGTTAAGGATGAAAACTCTCTTGTTCACATCGATGATGTAACAGGACTTTATAACCAGAGAAAGCTTTTAATTGACTTAAATGAGTTGATTGAGCAGTACAACATGTATTCTAAGTCATTTGTTGTGTTATTCATTGATATTGATCATTTTAAAGATGTAAATGACAATTATGGCCATCTTGTTGGGACACGCATCTTGAAAGAACTCAGTATTGTTTTTAAAGATAAGATGAGAGAGTCTGATTATCTTTATCGCTATGGTGGAGACGAATTTGTTATTATCATTCCGGACTGCACTTCAACTACTGGCCACAAAATCGGAGAAAGACTTCTAAGCATCATTCGCAATCACACTTTTGATCTTGATGAGATTGGCGATTTTAAACTTTCTGTTTCTATTGGAGTCGCATCTTTTCCAAAAGATGCAGGAGATTGGAAAGGAATTCTTAATATGGCCGACCAGATGATGTACTGTGCTAAAGATCAGGGACGGAGCAGGGTTTGCCTTGCTGGAGAAATTTTTGAAGAATAAGGTTTTCTTATGCTTATATTAGTAGTCAGCGATTTTCACCTTGGAAAAGGTAGCTACCTCAATAATGGTCAGCTTAATATTCTTGAAGATTTTCACGAAGACGAACGTTTTTCCGAGTTTATTGAGTATCACAGTACTGGTACACACTACCTTTCAGAAGTTCATTTAGTTTTAAATGGTGATATTTTTAACCTCATTCAGGTCGATGTCGATGGTGTTTTTTCCCACATTATTGATGAGGAGACCACTGTTAAGCAGATTGATGCCATCTATAAGGGGCATCGACTATTCTTCGATTCTTTAAAAGGTTTTGCATCCCGTCCTAATAAGAAGCTAACCTATATCATTGGAAATCATGATGCGGGGATGAAGTTTGATGCCGCTCAAAAGCGTTTTTGCGAGCTTATTGGTCACGAGATTGAATTTTGTATGAGTAAAAATATTAATGGGATTTTTATTGAGCACGGTCATCGCTTTGAGGCCGTTAATTTTATTCCCCATGATAAGTATTTCATAAAAGGGCCACTTGGCGAGGACATTTTGAACCTTCCTTGGGGCAGCCTATTTTGCATTTCACTTCTTCCTATTTTGAAAAAAGAGCGCCCTTTCATTGATAAAGTGCGACCTCTTACTGCCTTTGTTAAGTGGTGTATTTTTCACGATCCTTTTTATTTTTTTAGACTACTTTATGTGATCATAAAGTATATCTTGGCATCAAGTATTTCTGCCTATACCAAAGATAATACAA
Source organism: Bacteriovoracaceae bacterium (assembly GCA_965140515.1). GTDB lineage: Bacteria > Bdellovibrionota > Bacteriovoracia > Bacteriovoracales > Bacteriovoracaceae > JAGLCH01. The sequence goes on from OZ223251.1 coordinate 2,148,140, forward strand.
GTTTTCTTACTACGATGAGAATTATTTCACAGATTACTATTTATCCTCGCTATGCAAAACATTCGAAAAAGATTTTGGATAGTAATCCTGAATTTAAAGCCGTTATTATGGGACACTCCCATGTTCTGGAGTGGAGACGATTTTCAGAATGTCGCTATTATTTAAATTCAGGGACGTGGAATACTATTCCGTCTGTTAATCCTGCGCTCTATGAGAATATTAAGAAGCTTAGCTATATTCATGTAGATTATCATGCAAAAAGTGGGACCTTCAGAGAGATGGCCGTTAAGGAATGGCGCGGCAAGTGGCGTCCTTACCGCGACGAAATCTCAATTTCTCTTTAATATCTTTTCTTACAAATGGGAACTCTGTAACCAAAGCCAAAACTTTTTGCTCTGATTTTTATGATTGGACAGAATTGAAAGCGTTTGTATTCGGATCTTGTATAGAGCCCGTATACTTTATCAACTTCCTCTTTGCTGAATCCTTTTTCAATCAAGTCAGTGGTGCTCATTCTGTAACTCAGCATCCCTTCGAGCATTGCATCTAGCCTTTCGTAAGGAGGGAGACTTTGTGAATCTTCTTGCCCTTCGCGAAGTTCCGCTGATGGTGGTCTTGTGATGATTTGTTCCGGAATGATATTATTGAATTTTTTATTAATGTATCTCGCTAATGTGAAAACATGAGTTTTATAGATATCTCCCAGAACGCTGATGGCGCCGACACTATCTCCGTAAAGAGTTGAATATCCAACAGCAAGCTCTGATTTATTTGAAGTATTCAGCACCATTGCATTGACTTGATTTGAGTGAGCGTAGAGTAGTGCTCCTCTCATTCTCGATTGAATATTCTCATCTGCAAGTCCTTCCATCTCCGCTTTGAAGTTTTCTTTGTACGAATTGCGAATCGCACTGTGGAAAAATTTAATTGGAAGAGAAGTTAATTTTACTCCTAAATTCTTACACAAATCATAGGAGAGTTCATAACTAAGAGATGCTGAGAAAAATCCTGGCATATAAATCGCTTCAACTGATTGCCCTTCTTCAAGTATGAGACGAACTATTGTTAAGACAAGTGCCGAGTCCATTCCTCCAGATAGAGCAATTAAGAATTTTTTAAAGCCACATTTTTTGGCATATTCTTGAATTCCAAATCTAAGGGCCAATAGAGCGTCTTCACACTCTTTATCTGTCCACTCTGTAAGTTGTGGCGGCATACCATCAACTAGGTCTGCTTTAAAGAGAGATTCCCAGGTATTTGACATTTCATACGGACGGTTCTCTTTTGCTTTTTTCTCACTAAAAGTCGGAAGATCGATTTCTTTGTAGTCAGGAGCAAATCTCTTCATTCCATCAATAACGTTATCTCCGGCCACAACAAAGCTTCCGCCGTCAAACAGAATTTCATCTTCTCCTCCAACTTTATTGAGGTAGATGAATGGTGCGCGTAGTAGTTTTGATATCTCACTTCCACGCTTGATTCTCTTTTGATCCTTTCCAATATGATAAGGACTTGCTGAAAGATTAACGACTAGGTCAATTTCAATACCTTTTTCGTCTGCGTGTTTCTTTAGGTCTAGCCCTGGGTCTATTGGATGCATCGAGCTCGGCCACATATCTTCGCAGATCATTACAGCAACGTTTTTGCCGTTGATATTAAGAATGGTGCACTCTTTGCCTGGATCATAGTACTTTTCTTCATCAAAGATATCGTAGTTGGGAAGAAGCATCTTGGTATAAACATTCTCTAGCTGTTTTCCAGCTTCTGCTCTAAAGGCCACATTTTTGATTTTAAGAGGTAGGCCTTCTTCATCCATGGTGTAATCTAGTCCACCTATTAAACAAGTAATGTTTTTGTTTTTCTGTTTTTTAAGGAATTCATTGATTTCAACCATCATTGATTGGTAGCGATCGATAAATTGTTTGTGGAGACAGATATCCTGAAGCGGGTAACCTGTTAAAAACATTTCAGGAAATAAGTGAAGTCCCTCTGCTCCATCGTCAAATACTTTAAAAATATAATCCTTAACTCCATCAAAGTCGGCTATGGTGAAGTTGGTTTGATGTAGGTGAATTTTCATATGGCCCCCGTGGTCATACGCCTAGGCGTTGACTCATTTCAATCCATTGGGTAAAACGTAAACTACTAATTTTTCGGAATTTTATAGCACTAACATGAGAAAAAAGCATGCTTAATGAGATGATTTTAACAGATAAGAAAGTACTGGTTATCGGAGCGGGATTGGCCGGTTCAGAAGCTTCATGGTTTTTGGCCAATCGTGGAATAAAAGTCACATTGGCCGAGACCAAAACCATTAAGCGAAACCCTGCTCAGTCAATGGATTATTTTGCTGAGTTGGTGTGCACTAACTCATTAAAGGGCAAAGGTTTAGACTCCGCTCACGGTATTTTAAAGCATGAGATGAGCTCTTTTGGCTCAATCATTATTGATGCCGGTGAGAAGCATGCAGTTCCTGCAGGTATGGCCCTTGCTGTTGATCGTGAGAGGTTTTCAAAAGAAGTTACAGAGATGCTTAAAGGGCATCAAAATATTGAAGTTATCGAGCGAGAGGTTACAGACCCAATAGCACTACAGGCAGAGGTAGGCGCTGACTTCGTTATTTTAGCAACTGGCCCGTTAACAACTGGTCCACTTCAGAAGTGGATTGCAGATAATGTTTCTGGTGATGATTTCTATTTCTACGATGCGATTGCTCCAGTAGTTGATGCTGATTCGTTAGACTTTTCTAAATTATATTACAAAGATCGCCACACTCCAGTATCTGAAGAAGAAGGGGTTGAGGCCGACTATTTAAATGCTCCTCTCACAAAAGAAGAATACATCCAGTTTGTTCAGGAGCTTCAGAAGGCAGAGAAGGTTCCCCCTCAAAATTTCGAGAACTATAAGTTTTTCGAAAGTTGCCTTCCAATCGACACCATGGCCGAAAGGGGAATCGATACTCCGCGCTTTTCATGTATGAAGCCTATTGGACTTGAGCTTCCTGATGGAACCCTACCTTATGCTGCTGTTCAACTGAGAAGAGAGAACCTACTTGGAAGTGCATTTAATCTGGTTGGATTCCAGACAAAGCTTACATATGGAGAGCAAAAACGAGTTTTTAGGATGATTCCTGGGCTCGAAAACGCAGACTTTATTCATTTGGGATCTATTCATCGCAATTCATTTTTAAATTCTAAGAAGCTTTGTGGTCGAGATTTTTCTTCAAATGAGTTTCCCCACTTATATTTCGCAGGGCAAATTGCTGGCGTAGAGGGATATACCGAATCCGCATCGATGGGGATTTATGTGGCGTTACAGATTTTACTAAAAATACGTGGTATAGATCCTGCCATTTTTCCAGTTCAAACAGCAATGGGGGCACTGGTAAATTATATTTTCACATCTCCAAAGCCTGTGCCTTCCAACATAAATTTTGGATTATTGCCCAGTGTTACTTTGACCAAAGAAGAGCGACGTAATAGAGTATTAAGAAAGAAAATTAAAAAGCTTAAGGCAGCGGATATTGCGGTTGCTGCTTTTGCGGATTTTATAGCTAAATTAGGTGAATAATGAATAGAGTAACTTTTCCAGAAAAATATGATGATCTTGTTTTTCTTGTGGCCGGTGCTGCTGGTTTTGTACCAGGTCATGTATCTGAATTTTTCTTAAATAAAGGAGCTACCGTAATCGGTATTGATAACTTTATCACAGGTAGTAAAGAGAACGTTGAACTTCTCTCAAAATATGACAAATTTGAATTTCATGAAGCTAATATTTATGAAGGTCTCCCCGATTTAGGTGACCGTAAGATTGACTTCGTTTTAAATCTAGCTTCACCTGCGTCTCCAATTGATTTTGAAATCATTCCAATTGAAATCATGAGAACTAACTCAGAGGGATCTCTTGCTCTTTTAGAGCTCGCAAGAGAAAAAGGTGCGCGCTTTTTAGAGGCGTCAACTTCTGAAGTTTACGGTGATCCAGAAATTCATCCACAGGTTGAAACCTACCTTGGAAATGTAAATACTCTTGGCCCTAGAGCTCCATACGATGAATCAAAACGTTTCGCTGAAGCGATGACAATGAGCTTTCACCGTAAATATGGTGTCGATACCAGAATCGTTAGAATTTTTAATACCTATGGACCTCGTATGAGAGCAAATGACGGTAGAGTTATTCCTAACTTTATCAATCAAGCACTCAGAAATGAGGACATCACAATTTATGGTGATGGATCACAAACAAGATCTTTCTGTTTTGTAACAGACCTTGTAAATGCCATTCACAATGTTCTTTTCAGTCATGATCACACACCATTCAATATTGGAAATCCTGATGAGTACTCTGTGAAGGAAGCTGCTGAAATCATCATCAAGGCCTTAGGAAGTAAATCTAAAATCGTATATCTTCCACTTCCAAAAGATGATCCAAGAAGAAGAAGACCAAATATTGATAAACTTCAGACCGTTTCTGACTATGCTCCTCAAGTGAGCTTCGAAGAAGGTCTCAAAATGACTACAGAATTTTTTAGAAAAGGTCTATAAGTGGAAAGCGCTGTTAATCGACCAAGGCTACTGACTCCATTTGTTATTATTATTTTTTTAATGGACCTGTTTAGTTACACGGATTATCAGCGCATGGATGTAACCGAAATTATCGGAACCATTCTTCTCTCTCTTGTTACATTGCCATTTTACTGGGGGCTCTATCGTGGAAAGGATTGGGCCCGATGGACGATTGCTATTCTCCTTCTTTTCACGATTATTATGCTGGGGGGAGCTTATATTTCTGGCGATGGCAGTGCCATGGTCACTTGGCAAAAGGTGCTATATTCATTTGAAACACTGTTTTCTTTGATCTTTATTGGATGGACGTTTCTTCCAAAAGTTTCTCGTTATTTTCGAGAAAATACAGAGAAGATCACTCTTGGCATTGTACCGACTCCTATTATGAGAAAATTTCTTTCTTTTATTTTTGATCTTTTCATTTCTGCAGTCATTTTTATTGTGCTTGAAAGAGTCTTTTTTAGACCAGGTAATTCCCCTCTAGTCGCTCTTTCTTGCGGTCTTATTGGATTTCTATATTTTGTTCTTACGAATTGGAAAAATGTGGGGATTGGTCAGCTCCTTTTTAAGACAAAGATTGTTTCATTTGATGGGGGGCAAGTTCCTCTGTGGAAGCACTTTTTAAGACCATTTTATGCCTTTTTATTCTTCTTCATTTCTGGTGGGCTTGCCATTGCGGATCTTCACAGACGAGGAGTTCACGACCATATCTTTAAAACAATTGTTGTAAACAAGTAAATCTTTATTGAATTACTCGGGATTGCGCTTAAATTTCCATCTTTTAAAAGAATTGAATCTACCAAATAATGTTATTTGATAAGTTGATTATGTCTTGGGGGAGAGTATGGCGGATACAAAGATTATTCTAAAAGGTGATTATCTCATACGAGAAAAATCGGAAAGTACTGAGATGTTTTATCTTAAAGAAGGAACTCTTGGTGTGTTCAAAGTCAAAGGTGATCGCGAAGTTCAAATTGAAACTATCTATTCTGGTGAGATTGTTGGTGAAATGTCATTTCTTGATAAAGGTCCTAGGTCTGCATCAGTAAAAGCACTGACTGATGTGACTGTCGCTGTCGTTCCTCGTGAGCAATTTGATGCTTTTATGAATTCCTTGCCATCATGGTTTACTGCACTTATCAGTACATTGCTTCAGCGCTTGAGAAAAGCAAACGCGAGGATTAGGGTCTAAAACCAAATGGTGTATTTTCTATAAATTCGATTTTTTTCATCTTCAGGGAATGGGTTCCCGTCGATAGATAAGTGATTGAGCTTTTGGAGCTCATCAATGGTGTCCGGCAGTGCCTTCAGTTGGTTTCGATCCAAGTTAAGCCTTGTCAGCTTTTTGAGTTTTCCAAAACTCTGTGGAAGCTCCGTCAGATTATTTCCAGAAAGATCTAGTGTGTCTAAATATTCAAAGGTCCCAATCCATTCAGGCAGTTTGATAAGAGAATTATTTGTCAGCTGAAGATTAATAAGACCAATACAGGTTGGTGAAACCTCGGGTAGTGCGGTCAAACCGCAGTTTTTGAGTTTAATAATCTTTAATAGTGGAAGTACAAAAACACTGTCTGGAAGCGAGTGAAGAGCAGTCGATGCGATCTCCAGGTATTCCAAATGGATCAGTTCACATATTTTATTTGGAACAGAGTCAATTGATTCCCCAAAAATTTCAAGATGCTTGAGATTTGGATTTTGAAAAACGATGTCGGGAAATTCTGTTTCCTTTTTCGTCAGTCTGATCGCTAGTTTTTTGTCTGTTTGAGTTAGTATTTTCACGTAGTTAATTCTAACACGGAAATGAATCTATTCAACCTTGGCCGCAATCCTTTTTTTGCGTTCTTCTCTGAAGCGCTTGGCCAAACCCATGGTATAGACGAATGCTGAGTACATTGAGAGGAATGCAGCGATATAAATTAAAATGTTTCCTAAGAGTACAAATGGTATCCCAAGCACATCGTTGTAGATCATCAAAAGTGGGATTGCCACCATTTGAGTTGCCGTTTTCCATTTTCCTAAGCTATTAACTGGAACTTTGTAACCACGTTCTGTCGCAAGCAATCTAAGAGACGTCATATACATTTCTCTAAGAATTAGAATGATTACTAGGATCGTGTGAATTCTTCCAAGGCCAAGTAGAAGAATGAGTGATGCTACGACTAAAAACTTATCTGCAATTGGATCGAGAAATGAGCCAAAGACAGTGACAATTTTTCTTTTGCGAGCAATATACCCATCAAAAAAGTCAGTTATTGATGCCACCACAAAAATGATGGCAGAAATCCATTCGAGTGGTTCTCTCAGTGGATCAGAGATCGTGTTTTCAAAGAGCCCTGCTCCCAAACAAATCATTAAAACTGGCACTAACGCTATGCGAAATAGCGTGAGTCGGTTAGGGATATTGTCGATGTCCCATTCTGTCTGATTTTCAGCCGTTTTGTTCTCTTCCATTATTAATCTCCAAAGACTCAAATATATTTTCTATAATATGTTACTGCAAATTAATTTTTTAAATGTAGTAACAAAATTCTTTATTTGCTGCTGCCTTTTTCCCGGTTTCAGAAAATACGAATTGGGCCTATGATGAATTGTTAGCAATTTTTCATGAGGTAATATGGATCGCCAATTCGATTTGATTAAAACCGAGTATCGCGAAGTAGAAAAACGCGTACTTCCAAGGTTTCCTTTTAGTTTTTTACTGTTTCGCTCGAAAGATGAGTCAAAAGTTTTTGTTGTTTCTGATATTTCGAAAACAGGGATGCAAATTTGCTTAAAAGATGGAGAGCTTAAAGGTGTTGTTGGAGACTCAATTGTTGGTGACCTCCAATGGCGTGGGCAGCGCTTAGAGATTAAAGGTAATATCGTTTGGGTTAAGGAAAATAGACTTGGTGTTGCCTTCGATGATGGTGTTGACTTACAAATTGCTGATTATTTTTCTGTCGAAAATATTGTTGCGGGTCTTAGACCAATGCACGATGTGCAGCTTGGTGTTGAGATCCCTTCAAATTTAAAATATTGGCTTCGGGCCGATGGCCCAATGGAAGTCTTTATTTGGAAGCACTCCGATGGGGATTTTTCTCGATTACAATTTATTCTTTTGGATACTTTTGTTGAATGGGAAGATGGACGCGGCGTAAAAAGTGGTAAGGTTGTCACGAAGCGTGATGTCGATACTCCACTTTTTTCAGAAGACGAGTTCGTCTTCCAGTTGGATGAAGGGGTCGATTTTTCAAAGATTAACTTCGCCAAGGATGTCATTGAAAAGTTAAGTACTGATCTTCTACCTCAAAATGTTATCGATTTTATGAAGGTTAAATTGGGCGGGTAGCTCCATCGGAGGTTACTTCATATGATTGTTGTTGATCATGTCGTTCGCTATCCTATTTCAAGAGACTCTTTCTATTCTGTCATTGCAGATGTTGAGCATTATACAGATGTTTTTGATGGAGTTGAGAATGTTTTAATCATTTCTCGCTCTGACAATATGATTGTTGCTGAGCTCACTCTTTCGTGGATCAAGAAAGTGACATATTGCCTCGAGCTTCATCTTACTCCGAATTCATCGGTTTCTTGGAAGCTTGCAAGTCCATCAAAAATTTTGTCAAAAAACGAAGGGTCATGGCATCTGAAGCAGATTGGTAATGTGGTCGAGGTAACTTACTCGCTATCCTTAGAATTTAATGGTAAAGTCCCCGACATTATTGTTAAAAAGCTTACTGCAATTCAGCTTCCACTTATGGTGGATGCGATTTATAAGAAGGCCAAAATTTCTGGAGTATAAAGTTGGAACGTTCTAGGGAGATTTCATCTAGATTAAAAGAGCTAAAAAATGATATTGGTAAATCCACTTTAATTGCTGTTTCAAAGTACCACACCATTGAAGATATTGGGTATGCCCTTGCCGCTGGGCAATTAGACTTTGGAGAGAGTAAAGTTCAAGATTTGCTTGTTAAGGCAGAGCACTTTAAATCCCAAGGGAATTCAGATATTAATTGGCACTTTATTGGTCGCTTGCAATCGAATAAAATTAATATGCTTGCTAAGGTTCCTTCGCTTAAATACATCCACTCTATCGATTCACTTAAGCTTCTAGAAGCGTTATTAAAGCGTGAAGAAAATTTTGAACTGTCTCGGAACGTGGGAATTTTCCTTCAACTCAATACTTCTGGTGAAGAAGAAAAAGGTGGTTTTCGAAACGTTGATGATTTGCTTGAGGCCGTTAGTCTTCTTCAGGAGCATAACTCGAAAGTCTTCTATCTTGAGGGGTTGATGACTATCGGAAGAATTCGAACTAATAATTTTGAAGATGACGCGCGTTATAGCTTTAACGAACTCCGAGAGCTACGTGACAATCTCAATATCAATGGTTTGAAACTTTCAATGGGAATGAGTCAAGATTACAAATTGGCCTTAGAGTATGGTAGTTCTTATGTTCGTATTGGAAGCGCTATTTTTGGTTAAAATCTGAGACCGATCGCGGCCCTACTGTTGATGATTGTTGTCTTTTGAGTTTCACCTGTCGTGAAATCTTCGTTTGCATTGATTGATTCCAGCTGAATTTCTGCTACAAACTTTAGTTCTTCTGTGATTGGGTGAAGGTATCCAAGTTTTAGATATGGAAGAATCGTAGCATTACCTGAAATGATTTGTTGGTCAATCTGAGTTTCTGAGACTCCGTAGCCAACGCCAAGTGCACCGTATAAGTTTCCTAGACTCTCTTCAAACTTATTGAAATGGTAGTTGAGATCAAGCGTTACAAAGTAGCGTTTACTGTTGATTTGAACTGTTGGGTCTTCTTCCACATATGAGTCTCGATCGTGTCTAATTCCGAGTCCTACTTCAAGCATTGGATAAAGAGACCGGTAGAGGTTGGCCTCAACTTGAACTCCTTGGCGATTGTTTCCAACTGTTTTTCCTGAGATGTTAACATTCTCACTGAAGGCATGAGTTGCGCCAGCGCGAACAGCGATATGATAAGGATTGAGGATAACTTTCTTTCTTTTTTCTTCACGCCTTAGGCGGTAGATATCTTTGAGTTCAGCAAGTTTTGACCAGACTTCATTTACGTAACGGCTGTAATTTACAAAATCTCCCTTTTTGAAGGGAACAGTTGCATTGTCTTTTGAGATTCTCCACATTGAGTTTTCTTGGCCCACTTCGATGGCCTGGGCCATGATGCTAAACCTTTTGCTGCTGAAAAGAGATTTTTGTCCTTTGCTGATCTGATCTCTAGATCCCTTTGCAATGGCGAATGTTTTTCCGCTCGAACTTACGGCCTGAATGATCATCAATTCGTCCGCCAGAGCTACGCTGGTGAGGAAAATTGGGAGGAATAGGATAAAAATCAATGATTTCATTAGGTTAATTATATCCTAGGGTTCTGAGTGGTCAAATATGGCACAAATTGCCAACTGTTATTTGCTATTTCCCAATTTTGTCATGATGCGTAAACCATTATCAACATAAAAATTTGAATTCTTGAGGAAAATTGACGTATAATGTTAATAGGTCCATCTAGCGTGATGGAGGGCCCATGAATGAGGCCAGAAGGACAATATTTATGAATGGAATCATGAAGAATTTTTTCCTCTCTATACTGGCAGCTGCAACACTTTATTCCTGTGTTCCAACTGAGATCAATACGACGGCACAATGTGGCGCCAACGAATCTTATGATGCGATCGCCAGAAAGTGTCTCTCTACCGTTGTTCCGTTACAACCTCCAAAACCCACACTGACAAATGTAACTCTTGTGGAAGATGGGCTTCCTCAAAGTGTAAAGCTGACTTATACCGATGTTGATGGCGACCAGGCCACAGCTTGTTCTGTATTCTCATTTTCGGATGGGATTGACGATGTTACTGATACTTGCTCATGTGCTGGTGGAGTTTGTTCTGTTATTTTAACTCCTGATCCAGATTTCTCTGGCTATGCTGAATTTTTCTATACTTTGACTGATAGAAATGGTGTATCTGCGGGGCAATCTGTTTCTGTTTATGTTACTCCAACAAACGATGCTCCTTCTACAACTGATGTTTTTGTTACTGCAGATGAGGGGGCCGTAGGGCAAACTTATGATATCTCTTCATATGGAACAGACCCTGATATGGATACCATTTATTACGTGAAGGTTTCCGATCCAATTATGGGCACAATTGATTCCTTTGATTCTGTTAATGGCCTTTTTACTTATACTTCTCCTGAAGATGACTATGGCACTTATACTTTTCTCTATAAAGTTTGTGACAATGGATCACCAACTCTTTGTTCTTCCAATAAGACCATTACTATTACCGTAAATGCAGTCGATGATCCTCCTGTCGCGAATGCTGTTTCCGTAACCGGAGTTGAAGATGCTGCAAGTATCGTAGGACTTAGTTACTCCGACGTTGAGGGGCATATTGCTTCTGCGTGTACCGTATCCAGCGTGACAAATGGCTCAATCACAGGTGCTTGTTCATGTACTGCTGGTGGAAACTGTAGTGTTGTTATTACTCCAGATGCTAACTTTAACTCAAGCGCTGGAAGTAAAGTAACGTTTAATTACACTGTAACTGCAAATGGACTAACATCTAATCTTGCAAGTGGAGCGATCACTGTTTCAGAGGTGAATGACGTTCCTATTTTAAGTTATATTCCTAGTTCACTTGCAACCACTATTCCTGAAAATACAACGGTTACCTTGGGAACAACAGATGATCTCGCTAACTATCAGTTTGGTGTAATCACAGATGTTGATGAAGGTGGCAGTACACTTGAAGATTCACAAATCATTTCGATGAATATTCAGTGGACAAACATCTCTGCGCCTGTTGCTACAATCGTTCAGAAGGTTGATCTGTATTATAACTCTGTTCTAAAAGGAAGTTTCACAACTGGAACTGATACGACTTATATCGCATTAGATGACACTACTGATTTTGACCCATCGAAGCTTCAAATCAAAGTTGTTCCAAGTGCAAACGAGTCTGGGAAAGTTGGTCTTACCATTAGTGTAAAAGATGATGATGGCGCAACAACAGGACCATTCTCATCTATTGATATTGAATTTGTTGCTACCAATGATCCTCCTGTAATTGGAGATATTGATGATATTATTATTAATGAAGCAGATATCAGATACTCCGATTCTATTACAATTACGGAAACATCCGATAGCTCTGAGAAATCAGATGATATTTGGGTTGCTTTTGATTCTAGCAATACTTCATTGCTTCCACTGACTAGCAATAACATTAAAGTCTTCTATCAATATTCAAATCCTGACACTTCCGTTACTAAGAGTAAGGTTGAAGTAACATGGCCTGGGGCGACAGGGTGTGATGGAAGATATTGGTTTGCGATTCCAACTGATGAGCTCCTTGGATTAGGTGTCTATGACGAGGACAATAGTCACTATAAGGTGATGTTAAAGTTTGACTCTGTTGATGGCGTTTCTGGCTCTTCGACTGTTAATCTCTATGCTATTGACCGCAATCCGGCAACTGATCCAAGCTGTTCAAACATTGCAACGGTAACCAATAAGAGTTTTTCATACACTGTTAATCCAATTGGTGCGACTCATGGGGGATGGAAAACCATTTCGGCCTTTGGTCAAAGAAAAGATCGTTTTGGTAGCGCTGTGACATTCAATGGTCAAAGCTCTCCATATGTTTATTTGGCATGGAATAACTTTAGCACTGTAAATTCTGGTTCGAGCAGTTCTCATACGATCTCTGGCTGGCATGTCTTTAGAAGAAAAACTGGTGAAGAGTATAATTTTGATGCTCCACTAACTCTCGGTATCACAATTGATCCAAATACTTTTGAATATCAGGATGCAACGGTAACAGCAAACACAGTGTACTACTACATGGTGAGACCTGTTGATTCAAGTGGTCTTGAGTTAACTATTCCTACAAAAGAGATTTTCTCTGAGGTTCGTGTTTTTGTTCCTGGAGACAACCTAGCGTTCATCCACCGTTGGATGATGAATAAAGAAGTTTGTACAAAGATGCTTGCGTCTGAGGACTCAAGTGATCCTCTTAAGAAGATTGATCCAACAAATAGCTACCGCTGTCGTTTTGAAGGGCCAGGAGAGTCATACGATAGTTCTGATGCGAACCTATATTATGATATTGGGCATGACTTAATTGTTGATGTTGTTGAGGTTGGCTGTCCATACTCAACAAATACTGAAGAGCCTAACTGTGGTTCAAATGGCTGTATTGGAACAGATCATACTGCGGTGACCCCTTCTATTGTCAATTCCATTTTTTATAACCGTTCAACCGGCGTATGTTACAAAAGTGATGGAGCCGCTTGGCAAGAGATGGATGCTGTAGCTGCCTACGTCGCTAGTTACACCGATAAGTCCAATAATAGTTTCCTTCCTCCACTTGTTAATATTTCTCAAGGAAAGGCAAACGAATATTGTAAGGCGCGATCAAATGTTACTGGCGATGGCTTTGATGTAGGGCAAGTTGGGAAGTTTGTTCTTCCAACTCGATTAGAGCAAATCGCTTATTCTTCGTGGAGTTCTTCGTATTCATATAATGAAATTAATGATCTTGAAGAAGGACAATTCCTTAATGCAACATCTAAATGTAACGCAAGTGCCGCTAGCGGCGTTGACGCAGGATACTCTGATGTTGACGTTCCTCCAACGAGTTATCTTTACTCTTTACCAGGCACTAAGTCTTCTCAGATCCGTTCGATTTATACTGGTTCAAAACTAGTTAGTGGTAATGAGCTTTCTGAGCTTTGTATATCTCGTTACGGTATTCAAGATTTTGTAGGTAACGTTGCTGAGTGGACTCGCGATCGTTTTATCTGCTATGCCGAGGGCACTGCGAATCAATTTACTTGTGATGGATTAACTGTAGCACTAGACCCCGTAAATATGCTTTACGACAGTGATGGAAATAATCCTAACTACTACGATGTAATTGATAGCTTCTTTGATTCATACTCAATGGATGGTCTAAGAGGGCCATGTAATGATTCATCTGGTGGAGATGGAATTTGTGATGCTGAGATGACAAGTTGGATTCTATACAAAGAATCATACTTTGCTGGTGGTTTCTCATTTCCAACGGGGATGCCGATTAATAAGGACTTCGCAAGTACTTACCCGTACTCCGGTCCATCTAATTACGTTCTACAAATTGGATCGACCTCAGGTATTAAGAGTGATGATCTTCAAAACGATACATTTACTCTGGGAACCTACAATATCAGCTTGTCACCAAATTATTTAGCAGGTGTTGCCACTGGTGGTAGTTATAAGACAACTTCAGAAGCTGGTAGATACTCTGTTGAGTTCTTACCGACTGTTGATATTCCAAGCGCTAGTGCTGGAAGAAATATTGGTTCAAACGCTGTTATCTCCCAACTAAGTGATAGCGAGCAGCAATTCGCGTATATCAATATTGGAAATGAAATAGAAATTTTAAGTGTGATTCCGCTTCAAGGAGGACAAGTTGATGTGACAACTGTTGATCCTGCGGATGGAACAGGTGTCTTGTCCGCTAGCTATAACTCTGCGGGAAGAACTCTACTCGTTAATTTTGATAGTACTCTTCATGATCTAGATACTGTCGTCGCTACCATTAATGCTGCAACTGGTTTTAGTACTGAGTTTTCTGCCCGAGTTCACTCTGCAGCAACTGGCACAAACAATCCGACAATTGGGGCAACTGGACCTACTGCGACTTCAACGGCATTGAGAGTAAGACCGGCCTACGTAAATGTTGGCCACGGATTTACTTTCCAAATGGTCGATACTGGCGGTGTCGCTCTAAATATTACTAATACTGTTATATCTACCACTGATGTTGATGTTGTTCTTGAAATTGATGATGGTGTTACAACTTTTACTGAGATTGCTGCGGCCCTAAATGGCTCATCTCCTCAGTATCTTGCTGCAGAAGCTGTCGCGGGAATGGGGGCAAACACTGCAGTTCCACTGAGTGTTGGGTTGAACTTTATTCCAGCAGTTACATTCTCTGTGGATTACAACGATACAACATTTGTAGATATGGGCACTGATGTTCAAGTTGCTATTGCAAACAATGTCGCTCCAGGGGTTCCTAGCTACAATCCTGCAACTCAGATTCTGACAATTGAAGTTAATCAAAATATAACGACTTATTCTGATCTTCTGACAATTATTGACCCTGATAGTGATGGTTACATTAATATCGATACCAACGCTGATACAATTGCGGACAATGACTCGCTATTTAGAGTGTTTGATAATACTGCTAATGCTGATGGACCTTTGGGGGTTGTTGGCCTAAGACCAATTGAAAAAACACTTCTGATTACTTCACAAAATGAGCTTCCAAGCGGAGAGGTCACTGTTAATATTGTTCAAAACTTATCTGCGGGAACAAGTCCAACAGCAAGCTATTCAGGAAATACTGTGACAATTAATATCGCTCCAGATAATACATCTGAAGATATTGAGGCAGAGTTAAATGCAGACGCTAGTGCTATTATCTCAGCTAAGGCGCTAACATTAACCCAAGGTATGGGTTCGCAGTCGAAGCAAACTTCTAGTGGAGATATTGTGATTTCTGCAAATAACACTGGTGTTGATGCAAATGATTATGAAATATTATTTGTTGATAGTGTTACTGCTGGAAGTGAGTATGTTGAGTTTACTAGTAACCAGATCAAGGTTCATATTGAGGCCGGTGTTACTACTGCTTCAACTGCTGCCACGCTAATTGATGCGCATCCTGTTGCTGGCTTCTTGGTTGACGCCAATGTTGTTGCAGGGCATGGAGACGATGTACAAGGTAAGTTTACTGCTGTGAAACTGAAAGACGGTATAGAGAACACCGAGAATCGCCGTGAGGATATTGGCTTCCGTTGTGTGGCCCCAATTAACAACGCTGTTTACAAGGTTGATTCTCTACATACTTATAATTACAAGGATTGCTCCATCGCTGCTGGGCCTGATGGTGAGGCAAAGCTCATTTGTAATTGATCTGTAAATTCAACATAGTTTGTTGAAAATAAAACGATACTGTTATAGATTCCCCTCATACCTTGAGGGGAATTTAATATGTTGAAGTATTTCTTAATATTATTAGTTACTTGTAGTGCTTTTGGGATGGAGACGTGTACCGACTCTGAGCTTGCTCAAGTGCTGAAGACTAATGATGTAAGTACAATTTCTCATTGTGATATTCGTACTTCAAAAATTAACGGGTTATCCCCACTTATGATCGCCCTTAATCTTCACAATGAAGATCTAGCACTGCACTTCATCAAGGCCGGTATTAACCCGA
Organism: Bacteriovoracaceae bacterium; assembly: GCA_965140515.1. Taxonomy (GTDB): domain Bacteria; phylum Bdellovibrionota; class Bacteriovoracia; order Bacteriovoracales; family Bacteriovoracaceae; genus JAGLCH01. The sequence continues at coordinate 2,163,981 of OZ223251.1, forward strand.
GTCGTCCTTTTAGAAATGGTGATACTCCTTTTTCTTTTATTGTTAAGAAGGGAGGATTTTCTTCGCAATTTGTTGAGCAGTTGGCCGAGCTTGGAGCAGACTATAGGCGTCCATCCCGTTCAGGTAGAACTCCGCTAATGGATTCAATTATTTCAGAAAATTTTATTGTTACAGAATTTCTGATCAATAAAAGAGTTGAGTTTGACCAGTTCGATCGAGATGGGAAGACGGCGTTGTACTATGCGATTGAGGGTCATCAGTATCGTATTGTTGAGAGGCTAATTGACTGCGGCGCAAACTTTGATTCTATTCAAATTCGCTCAAATGGTGAAAACGTTAAGACAACTTATGTTCATGTGGCAACCCAGTTTGCCAATATAAGATCCTTACAATTTTTGCTCGATCTTGGGGGGAATCCTTCCGCGCTTGATTCATTTGGAAGGTCTCCATTAGTTTGGGCCTTGCGCTCTAACTCCGCGATGATGGTGATTGATGAGTTGATTAAAAGTGGAGCATCTATTGATCACTTAGATCTTCATAATCGCAGTATGATCTCTTATGCAATCGAGTTTGGGAGAGTTGACCTTCTTTCAAATTTAAATGAGCGCTTTGAAGAGAATCTTTCTGAGCTTCTTACTGATGCTATTGTCTATGATAATATTTCGGCCTTTAAGAAGCTGCTGAATATGGGGGCCAAAGTTTGGGAGCTCCCTTATTATAAAAAAGCTTCAAGTGGTCTCGTCTTAAGTGATAACAATCCAATTGTTAAAGCGATTTCTCTCAAGAGATATTTATTCTTGGATCTATTGATGAGCGAGTGTGGAGATGAAATTCATTCTGAGAAAGAGCGACTGTATTTTCCTATCTTTGCATCACTTTTATTAGATGATCAGAAATCTGTTGCGATTTTTTCACCATTGTTTAATCAAATTTCTAAATTAGAGCTATTTCGCAGGCAGGAACTTTTTAAGTCCATCCGTAGCATTGATATGGTTCAGTTTTTGAAAGATAACAATATTCTTTTTTCACTAATGCCTGATGAAGGGATGTTAAATTTGAAGTTATTTAAATCGCAGGGAAGAATCACAAGCTTCTTTAATCCTGATAATTCTCCTTTTGTTACTATGAAGGGGAACCGCTCTCAATTTTCTACCTATGCTCGCATTGATGTTCAAGTAGAGGTTTACGGTAAAAATTTATTTGGTAAGAGAGTTCTTTTAAAAAGTTCGTCACATGAACTCGGACGTGGTGCTGAAACGGGATCCTTTTTTCGTTTTCAAGGAAAGATTACTGATATGGTGGTGAGCACGTCAATTCGAGATAAGGGGATATCGGTTCCACTTAATCGTGTAAGCTGTGATGGAAACCGCTGTTTTTCTCTTTAATCGATCAGATCGTAATAATCAAATGTGGGAATTGGTTCTGGAATGCCGACAATTGCTGGTGAACGAGAATTGTTTTTTTCAGAGGCCCTCGCCTTCAGTTCAATCATTTCTTCGCTATCATAATCGGTATTAACGAAATCATTTGTAGCAGATTGCCCCATTGTAACTTGATCCAACTCTAGAGGATTCAGATCATCTTCTGCTTGATCTTTATCATCACTCTCAGCAAGCTCCGTCGCAGGCATTTCGTATGCTCCAAGATCATTCATTGCACTTAGAATATACTTCATTTCATCCGATTGATCGGCCGCAATAACTTGGGTCGAGAGTAGGTAGGTCAAAGTAAAAAATAGGGTGTACCACTTCATATATATTATGCTAAAACACGTTGAATCGTTCGTAAAGGATACTCATGAATAAAGATTTACTGCTTTCGTCATATGATTACCATCTGCCGAAGGAGCGAATTGCAGATCGACCCGCTGAGGGGCGCCATAATTCTAAACTTTTGGTTTATAATGCTACTACTGGAGAGATCACTCACAGCTATTTCCGTGAAATTTCGTCATTTTTACCAGAAGATTCTACTCTTGTGATGAATAGCACCAAAGTGTTCCCTTGCAGACTTGTTGGCAAGCGTGCCACCGGTGGTAAGGCCGAGGTATTTTTGCTATCTGTATCTGCAGAAAATGGAGTTTATCCTGCATTGATTAAGATGAGTCGCAAGAAAAGGCTCGGAGATAAGATCTTTTTTGACGGAAATCTTGAGGCCGAAATTGTCGATTACGGTGACGAAGGGACATTTAAGGTAAGATTTAACACTGATTCTATTGAAGAGATCTTGTACGAAGTTGGGAAAGTTCCAATTCCTCCTTACATTCGTGAGGGAGAGTCTGATGCCAGAGATCTTTCCGATTATCAGACTGTCTATGCAAAAAATGTTGGATCTGTTGCTGCTCCAACTGCGGGGCTTCACTTCACTGAGGACGTTTTTTCAGATCTTGAAGCGAAAGGGATTAAAAGGGCCGAGGTTACTCTACACGTTGGGCTTGGAACATTTGCACCAGTAAAGGTCGATAACATCATCGATCATAAGATGCATACAGAGCGCTACTTTGTAACTACAGATAATTTAGAAAAGATAAAGTCTGCTAATAAGCGATTTGCAGTGGGGACCACATCTTTAAGGGTTCTTGAATCTTCAATCAATCCTCAAGGGGAATTTGAGGTGGAATCAGATCGCATCTATGAGACGGATATATTCCTTTATCCGGGAAAAGATGTGCTCTCAATTGACGGGCTTATTACTAATTTCCACCTTCCTAAATCAACTCTATTGATGCTTGTAAGTAGTTTGATTGGTCGAGAAAAGACTCTTGAGCTCTACAATATTGCGGTTGAATACAAATATCGTTTTTTCTCCTATGGAGATGCGATGCTCATCATCCGCTAAGGTTCCAACACACTTTTGGATATGCAATGCGTTTAACGCACCAGATATCCAAAAGTGTGTTGGAACCTTTGAGTTCTCTGTGGTAAACCTAACTCATGGAATTTTTTAAGCTAGAAGGAACCTCTGGTAAGGCCAGAGCGGGAACAATAAAGACAGCGCACGGAGAGATTCAGACACCGATTTTTATGCCGGTAGGAACACGTGCTTCAGTAAAAACCATGTGGCAATCAGATCTTGAAGAGATGGATGCGCACATTATTCTTGGAAACACTTATCACCTTTATTTGAGACCAGGACATGAGCTAATTGAGCAAATGGGTGGACTTCATAAGTTTATGAGTTGGGATCGTCCAATTCTCACCGACTCTGGTGGATTTCAAGTTTTTTCTCTTTCAGATATTAATAAGCTTACTGAGGAAGGTGTACGCTTCCAGTCCCATATCGACGGCTCATATCACATGATTTCTCCTGAAAAATCAATGGAGATTCAACGCGCATTGGGTTCGGATATTGTTATGGCGTTTGACGAATGTCCGGAGCTTCCTGCTACAAAAGAGCGTTTGAGAGAGAGTATGGAGCTAACTCTTCGTTGGGCCAAGCGTTGCAAAGATTATAAGCTTCAAGATCATCAAAACCTTTTTGGCATCATTCAAGGGGGACTTCATGAGGATCTTCGTCAGGAGTGTATGGAGCGTCTTGTTGAGATGGATTTTCCTGGTTACGCTTTAGGTGGACTAAGTGTTGGAGAGAAGAATGAAGAGATGATGAATTTTCTTCATAACTTTGCTCACAAGATGCCTGAAGATAAACCGCGCTATCTGATGGGTGTAGGAAAGCCGCTTGATGTTTTAGAAGGAATTGCGTCGGGATTAGATATGTTTGACTGTGTTCTTCCCACAAGAAATGCTCGAAATGGCCAGTTCTTGACCTCAAGAGGTCCCTTAAATATCAAAAAGAATAAGTTTAAGGATGACCCTCTACCTCCAGATCCTAATTGTGATTGTAAGGTCTGTCGCACTTATTCACGTGCCTATATTCGCCATCTTTATACGGTTGGAGAATACCTTTCTGGTCAGCTGGTCACTTATCATAACCTCCATTTCTACTTGCAAATGGTTAAAGACGCTCGAAAGGCGATTTTAGATGACAAGTTTGATCAGTTTTATCATACTTTTAAAAACAATTATTTATCTAACGAATACAACTAATTTAAATACAAGGAAGGTTTAAATGTTTGATTGGATTATTTCAAGTGCTTACGCAGAAGGTGCTGCACCAGCTACTGCTCCACAAGCAGGATTTATGCAGTTTTTACCATTTGTTATCATTTTCATCATCTTCTACTTTTTGATGATTCGTCCTCAAAAGAAAAAGATGCAAGAAGAGCAAAACATGCTCAACAAGCTTGAAAAAGGTGATGAGATCTATACAAAATCTGGAATTCTCGGAACTATTGTAGGGATTAACGAGACAGTTGTTACTCTTGAGATTAGTGAAGGGAGCAAGATTAAAGTTCTACGCTCATCTGTGGGGGGGAAATCTGCTCCACTTTTTGAGAAAAAAGAAGAGAAAAAAGAGAAGTAGAGACTTTTTAAAATCTCTGTATTTGAGCGCAGGGGGAATGGTTTCCCCTTGCAGTTTCACATAGTTATCCACTATACTTTTTAAGTATTAATTTTTAATAAATCTCAAGGATGTGAGGTGTCTTAATGAAGAGAAACTGGTGGTATCGCTTTATCTTCCTGATATTAGCGACCGTTATTTCCGTTGTTGTAATTGTTCCTACCGTTTTTGACTACGAAGAAGGAAGCAAGTACCCAGTTCAATCAAAAATCAATCTAGGTCTAGACCTTCAAGGTGGTCTTTACATGATCCTAGGAATCGACTTTAACAAAGTTTATCGTGACGAAGTTAAAGGATGGGCGAGAAAGATTGAATTCTCTCTAAAGGAAGAGGGAATTGATGCGAGTATCGGAGATCTCAATATTTCAGATGTTGAAGATCCAAAGCATTCCGTTAAGGTAATGGATCCTGCTAGTACAGAAAAGGCCTATGAACACGTAAAAAAATACTTCTCAAGAGTTGTACGTCTAACTCATAAGGAAAGTGGTATTTTAGAGTATGGTCTTAATGATACTTTTCGAGGTGAAATTGAGACTAAGTCTGTAACCAAATCTATTGAAGTTATTCGTAACCGTATTGATGAATTTGGTGTTAGTGAACCTGAAATCGTATCTCAAGGTAATGACCGTATTATCGTTCAGCTTCCAGGTGTTCGTGATATTGAACGCGCTAAAGAGCTTATCGGTAAGACTGCAAAGCTTGAGTTTAAACTTGTTCACGATAAAGTTTCAGGGGCCGTAATCCAAAGCTGGATTAATAAAGCTGAAGCTTCAGGGATTAAGTTTGACCAAGGTAAAGAAAGATTTTCAAACTACTTAATTCGTCTGAATGACTTCATTAGAAAAGAGTTTAAGGATCAAGTTCCTGCGAAATATGAAGTTGCTTTCAAAAAAGAAGTTAGTAAAGCAACCAACAAGATTACAAACATGACTCCTTTCCTTGTTGAGTCTACACCACGTATTACAGGTGATGATCTTGCAGACGCTTCTGTTCAAATCAACCAAAGAGAAAATCAGCCATACGTATCTCTGGAATTTAAATCAGGTGGTGCTAAGCGTTTTGAGCAAGTAACTGGTGAAAATACTGGACGTCTTCTAGCTGTTGTTCTTGATGGTAATGTTTATACCGCTCCTAGAATTCAAGGTCGTATTGGTGGTGGTCATGCTCAGATTACTCTAGGAGCAGGGTCATACTCACAAACATTAAAAGAAGCTTCTGATATTTCTCTTGTGCTTAGAGCTGGTGCTCTACCAGTACAACTGGATTTTCTTGAGCAAAGAATTGTTGGTCCATCACTTGGTGCTGACTCGATTGGAAGAGCTGAAACAGGTTCTATTATCGGTTGTATTGTTCTCTTTCTGTTTATCCTCATTTACTACCGTATGTCTGGTGCGATCGCTGCAGTAACTCTTGCGCTGAATATTCTTTTTGTTCTCGCAATTTTAGTTGGGCTTGAAGCTACTTTGACTCTTCCTGGTATTGCTGGGATTGCTCTTACTATTGGTATGGCGATCGATGCAAACATCATTATTTATGAAAGGATTCGAGAAGAGAAAAGAAAAGGTATTAGTAATTATAAGTCTGTTGAAAGCGGTTTCGCTCAAGCATTCTGGACAATTATTGATGCGAACTTAACGACTGCACTTGCTGGTCTCTGTCTTTTAAATTTTGGTACCGGTCCAATCCGAGGGTTCGCTGTAACTCTTCTTATTGGTATCGCTGCAACTGTTTACACTGCTTACTTTGTAAGTAAACTCCTGTTCGAATTCTACATGAATAAAGTAGAAGGCCAGGATCTAAGTATTTAGGAGATAGAAATGTTTGAAATAATAAAAAGTGATACAAAATTTAATTTCACTTCTAAGTTTACCATCGCAGGTATCATTTCATTGATCCTTGTTATTGGGTCACTTGTTCTTGCTTTTTCTGAAATGAAGTACGGCGTTGACTTTAGAGGTGGAGCTGAGGTTCAGGTGAAGTTCCAAAAGGAAATCAACCTTTCAGGCCTTAGAGGGTCTCTTTCAAAAGCAGGCTTCTCTGGAGTAACTGTTCAGAGTATTGGCGAGCAAGTGGAGAATGAATATTTGCTTAAAGTTCCTGCAACTGAAACTAGTTTGAATGAGGTTACAGATAAACTTGGAGCTACTTTAAAATCTGAGTTTAAATCAGAGGGGGTTGAAATTCGTAAAGTTGACATTGTTGGTCCTAAGGCCGGTCAACAACTACGTATTTCAGGTTTCCAAGCAATGGGATGGGCATTGATTGTTATTATGATCTATGTCGGCCTACGTTTTGATTTCAAATACGCGCCTGGTGCGATCGTTGCTCTTTTCCATGACGTTGCCATCGTTCTTGGCTTTTACGCCATCACTGGAACTGAGTTCACGCTTCAAACTGTAGCTGCTCTTCTTGCGGTAATCGGTTACTCGGTGAACGATACTGTTGTTGTTTACGACCGTGTTCGTGAACATGAGCAAAAATACGCTGGTCTTGATCTTAAAATTCACTTGAACAACGCAATTAATGAGACTCTTTCTAGAACAATTTTGACTTCTGGAACGACTCTTTTTATCGCTGTTTCAATGCTTGTAATTGGTGGCGCAGCAATTCACGATTTCTTCGTAGCTATTACTGTAGGTATCGTAGTTGGTACATATTCATCAATCTTTATTGCTGCACCTGCTACGCTAGTGTTCAACAAGATTGCATCGAGAAAATAAAAGGCATATGAACAAGCATTTTAAATTAGTAGTTTTGATCTCTCTTTTCCTGCTTTCAGTAGGGGGGAGAGATCTCTTTGCATCTGACCCTGAGACAAAAGAAACGTCAGCATTTGAGAAGGTCGTTCAAAAAATGTATGGCAAAGATGCAAAAGCGATGGAAGATAGTGTTAAGAGCATGCACGCTAAGCGTGATGCTCGTATCAATAGTGCTGTTGGGGAAGACACTCTAGACTATGAAGTTAAAGATGTTCAAAAGAATGCCCAGGCCGTGCTTGAGATGGCCAAGAAGCTTGTTCCTGGTAGCGATCAGGATACCGCTAAGAAACGAGATATGATGAAGCAGTCGCTTTCTCCAGAACTCAAGCAGCTTCTCAATTTGCAGACGGCAGAGGGAGAGGAGCTGACCAATGAAGAGGCGATTCAGCTTGGACTTCGTCAGCAACTTGAAATTTTGAGAGATAAGAGCCAATACGAAGTTGAAAATCTTCTCAAGCTGCAGTTGATAATCGACCCTAATGATCAAGAGAATATTTTTGTAAAATATCCTTGGATTATTCCGTATACCGCAACTGTTGTCAGAGATAAGGATGCTATTCCTTCGTTGTTTGATATTTGGTTTAAGAAAAAAGGCACAATTACTATTTTCTTTGTTTTTGTTATTTTTACTTTCTTCCTCTCAAAATTCATCTCAAAACTTTATAATCGCAATGTGAGTACTCTTGTTGCTATTATCCGGTTCTTTGTTCGTCTTTTTACTATGTTCTCTTTGAGAATCATTTGTTTCGTTTATCTTTTTTATGAGCAATTAGGCCCGATAGGAAAGGTGACAAAGACTTTTATCTTCACGACATTTAAAGATAAGATATAAAAAAAGACCTCATTTAAGAGGTCTTTTTTTATCTAGTATGAGCTTGTTGGTAATATTACATCATTTGATTTTGGGATACATCCAAAGCGTTTATCTGCCGGTTTCTTTTGGGGGAGATCCCCTGTGGCCGTACTTGTTGCATTGTCTCCAATATCCTCAGGGAATCTAATCCAGTAGAGGTCACTGTTGGTGTTGGGTTGCAGTGGAGCATTGAAATTCGGTGGCCAGTAGAACATTACTGTCTGCTGACGAGCGATTTCATAGTCCGCACGTTTATCTTGCCCCGTATTGATGTCTTGGTAAAACCAAATTTTATTCAGTACATTTTCTCTAATAAGAAGAACATCAATTGGAGCTGTTTTTTCTTCTCCATCAACGATAATCGTTTTGGCCTCACGTTTGGCCATGTAGATCGCTTCTGTTTCGTCGATGAATTTACTCAATACTTGGAACAGCGGGTCTCCACTATTTTCGTAGTGGGTATTATTTGGGCAGTAGGGGATATCATTTGCATCAACCCATGGCTGCATGTAGTAACCGATTGTTGGAAGCTCAGAGCTTGTCCCGGAAGAGACGTTAGAAGTAGAGCTAGTGATTGAGCTGTTGCTTGCACTACTATTGTCTGAATCACTTGAAGTTGCCGCAGGAGCAGTTGGCCATTTAAATGGTCCAAAGATAGTTCCTTTAAGTGTTCCACCCAAGTTTGCTACTTCTTTTTTGACCAAAACGTTAATTGCGAGCTGGCTTGAATCAGTGGTATCTGCAGTGAAGAGACCATCAGATCTATTCCATAGAGCAAAGATACCTTTCTTTAAAAAGAGTCTTGGGTATCTAAAGTTATCATCATCACCCTGTCCGTCTGCATACGGGTCGTGACAGAGAACGAATTGCTCGTTAGGTGGCATGGCATCTGGTGGATCAGATGCTGCGTAAAAATAGTTCATTTTTACAGCACTCTTGTAATAGTTTAGGCCGTCTGCAATTTCACCGGCCCGGGCAACACAAGAGTAGAGGTTAATGATATCCAGACGTAAAGGCCGAACTCCATTGTCTGAAGTATCGATCTCTTCCATCTTAAAACCTTCCATTAGGGAAGTGGCACCGCTTTGTATTTCGATTAGCTGAAATTTATAGCGACGATCATATTGAATGTTGCCAGCAGATAGATCGACCACAAAAGAATTTGTTTCGGCCGTAAGTGATTCTAGCTGGAGCGTTTGTGGAGTGTAGTACTCGTCATAAATTTTAACTGAACAGCTTGGCGCTTGATTGTCATCACCATAAGCTGTTTCACACCAGCCTTTCAAATCTTTGAGTTCACTATTTCCTGTGATCTCTGCGCCAAGAGCTACTGTGACATAAAGCTTAGGTGAGTTCGTCGACGGACGGGTAGCACACTCTGTTTCACAGTTGTTGATAACAACCGGTTTACCTTGCTGACAGATACAGTAGTTTTCAACTGAGATTACTCCAGTGGGACGAACCTTTGTATTGGCATCTGTATCGTCACCTGTGTCATCTCCAGGAGTGTCACTGGAGCCGAATTTGTCAACGGAAGGGTAACCCGCACGTCCGCTATCTAAACAACCTGATAGGTTAACCAGAGAGGTTAGTAGGAGTAGGTGAATGAATGAAAGTGTAACCAGTTTCCTCATTATAGCGCCCGCTTTATTAAGATTCCCAAATCCACCAAGTTTATTGATGTTTTGAGAGAATTCTTATCTAAAATTGTAACCTATTTTCTTGTGTAATGCATAGAGGAAGGACTATAAAAAAATTTGCCTAGCGAGATTCCAATAGCTTATGATGATAATCGTTTTCACAGCAAAAAACGTAACGCCTTAAAAATTTGTCACAAAAACAGCTAAATTATTGAAAAAATACTAAAGCTTTCTGAGGGTTACCGATAAGTATAGTACAACATGTGGAAATTAGATTAACTAGCTTTAAGGAGCAAGACATGACAAAGGCGGATCTAATCGCACAGATCGAGAAGCAAGCGAAGCTAACTCACAAGCAAGCAGAAACAATTGTTAATATTGTTTTTGATAGTATGATTCGTTCGCTTTATGAAGATGAGCGTATTGAAATCAGAGGGTTTGGATCTTTTGCGAACAGAAACTACAAGGCCTACGAGGGAAGAAACCCTAAGACTGGTAAAATTGTAAAAGTACCACCTAAAAAGGTTCCATTCTTCAAAGTTGGAAAACAACTTAAAGATATGGTTGATGAAGGTAAAGAAAAATACGTTATTAGAGAAGCGTAACTTTCTTTATTTTTCAATAGATTGAATGTTGACTTTCGATAATGGTTCGCTATTATCGAAGGACAATTTGGGGTGACGTGCTCGAGTGGTCCAAGGGAACGGTTTGCAAAACCGTAAAGCCGCCGGTTCAAATCCGGCCGTCACCTCCATCTTTAAAAAGCCCTCAATGACACCAATCATTGAGGGCTTTTTAATTTTTAAACCATTATCTTGGTTTAACTTTTCTAAACACATAAAAAATTAGGCCCCAAGTAATGCGGGCACACTATTGTTAAGATAAAATTTTCTTTCATCTAGGTTTAGGGCCCCTTAGAATTGTTTTTAAGGAGTTCATGTTCTCAGTTCCAGACCTAATTATTAGTTGGTGATTTGTGAGATTCGTTATTATTCTTCTATTTACTCTCTGCTCTTTGTCATCATTTTCTCAAGAGCATTTGAAGGGCCTTAAAAAATTAGGTGAGGCAGAACTTTCATGGTTAATTTTCGATGTTTATCTCGCAAAAATGTGGGGTGAAAAGAAATCGGCCACACTTGATCAGCGCATTGTTTTAAAGCTGATCTATCAAATGGATTTTTCGGGGAAGGATATCGCTAAGCAAAGTGCAAAGGAGCTCAGCAATATTGGTATTGATGATAATCGTGTCAAAAAGTGGCTGCCAATGATGGAGAAAATATTCCCTAATGTTAAGAAAGGTGATTCTATTCGAGCGGACTATGATCCCTCTACTGGTATCCGCTTTTTACATAATGATAAGAAAAAACTTGGAGATATTAAGGATCAAGATTTTGCGAAAAGCTTTATTGGTATATGGCTGTCCGAGAAAACATCTCAACCAGACATGAGACTGAAACTCTTTGGTTTGGAGAACTAATGTGAAGCTTGTGATAAAGGCGATATTTTTGCAATGTCTATGGTTTTTTGCTGTTATTGGTGGACCAGTAATTAATGACTCAATTATTTGTGGTATATGTTTTCTGTTTGTATTTTTTAATTATTTTTTTTATCGACCTAGAATTACTTTTTTTAACTATATTATATGTATAGGAATGTTTTCTATTTATGGATTAACTCAGGATTTGTCTCTCTATTTTACTGAAATCATTTCTTTCAAAGAGGGATATTACCCTTTTTGGATTTTATCTCTTTACATTATTTTTATAGGATACTTTGGTGACCTTTTCAATTACCTTCAAAAACTACCAACCTGGTCATTATCTATTTTAGGGGGGCTTGGTGGTGCATTTGCTTATTTGGGGGGGATGGAGTTAGGCTCAATATACGTTGCTCGATTAGATCGATTGTACTTTCTTATTATTGTTTTTATTGGGTGGTCGATATTTTTTCCACTAAGTTTATATCTGTTTAGCCATTTGTCAGTGACAAATAATAAATCTTAATTTTGGTTTTTGTTATGATTATTCTTTTTGAAGTATTTGGGATCTTATTTTTTTTGGGCCTTCTTTCTTTTTTTGTCTCAATTATCTTAAGAGATAATGGTATCGCAGATATTGCTTGGGGATGCGGGTTTATTCTTATTTGCTGGTATTTATTTTTTAAATATGATTTTTTAATGCCTCAGCTTTTGCTTCTTTTTGCTGTGACTCTCTGGGGGGGGCGTCTCGCTGTTCGAATTGCACTCCGAAAGAGGTTGAGATCAGGGGAAGATGCTCGTTATGCTAAGTGGAGAAAGGAGTGGGGCAAATGGTTTATTCTTAGAAGCTATTTCCAGATCTATTTGCTTCAGCCTTTTCTATTATTAATTAATGCTTCTGTTTTGATCCTATTCCTTTCAGTTAATCATATTGAGATCAACCTTATTTCATACTTAGGTGCGGGGTTATGGTTTTTTGGTTTTATTTTTGAGATTATTGGCGATTATCAACTCGATCAATTCTATAAGAAAAAAAGTAGTACCAAGTTTTTGGCATCCGGTTTGTGGAGGTATACACGTCACCCCAACTATTTTGGAGAAGTTGTTCTCTGGTGGGGAATATACTTATTTGCAGCACCGACTGTTGGGTGGATGGAATCTCTACCAAGTCCTGTCATAATCTCATTTTTGATTTTATTTGTTTCAGGGATCCCACTGGCCGAAGAAAGGAAGGCGAATGATCCCGATTATATTGAGTATAAAAAAAGAACTAGTGTTTTTATTCCACTTCCTCCAAGGAATTAAGGAGATTTTATGAGTGTTATGCTTTTGACAAAAGTTTTTGTGGCAATGATATTTGCTTTTCTACTAGTAGATTTACTATGGCTTGGAGTTATCGCTAAAAGTTTTTATCGACAGGAACTTGCACTCCACATCACAGATCGGTTTAACTGGTATGCTGCTATCACTTTTTATATCCTATTTATTGCTGGAATGATTTTTTTCTCAGTTATTCCGGCCCAAAAATTTGATTCTTGGGCCATTGTTGCTTTGTACGGTGCTCTTTATGGTCTTATAACATATGGAACCTACGACCTAACCAATTTAGCAACTCTTAAAAATTGGCCAGTGATTCTTTCATTTGTTGATATTATTTGGGGAATGTTTCTATCCTCATTGGTAACGATAATAGGAGTCTTTGTTTACAGGATTTCTGTGCATAATTGAATTCATCGTCGGTTCAGCTTTTTGATCTATTCCAGAAAGTGTTAGGTTACATGGACGACTTAATGTAAGTATATGGGTGTTTATATAGCGAGTTGAAAAAGCTGCTGAGCAAGATAGAAGGTAAAACTCCCACATTTTTATGAATTTTGATCCAAATTTTTGTTTTGCAATTTCTAGTGAGTTACTTGTGAAATTATGATGCCATCGCAGGAGTGTTTCTGCATAGTGTGGGGCGATATTCTCAATTGTTTCTAAATGTAGTTGACTCCACTTCGCAAGAGCTGCGGTGAAAGATGTTACTGATGGTAGATGCCCTCCAGGGAAGATTCTTTTTCTGATCCAATCGACACTATGAGTATATTGTTTGTAGCGATAGTCTGGCATTGAGATCATTTGAATTGTGATGATTCCATTTGGTGCAAGAAGTTTTTCTAGTGCTGCTGCGTAGCTTTTTAAGTGTCGATGTCCCACAGCTTCTATCATTTCGATTGAGACTATTTTATTAAATTTTCCTGACATCTTTCTATAGTCGATTAGTTTTATCTCCACCTTATCTTGGAGATTTTTTTCAATAATCTTTTGAGATACATAGCTAAATTGCTCTTCAGATAATGTGATCGTTGTGACTTTACAGCCACGTGTTTCTGCGGCCCTAAGAGCAAATGCTCCCCAACCAGATCCGATTTCAAGAACATGGTCATTTTCACTTATCTTAGTCTTTTCTATCAGAACATCTAGTTTGTTGTATTGTGCTTCTTCTAGAGATTGAGTTGCTTTGCTAAAAATTGCTGAAGAATACATTAGGCTTTTATCTAGAAATGTCTGATAAAAGTCATTGCCTATATCGTAATGCGACTCAATGTTTTTTTTACCTTGGGCAATCCTATTATCTCTCATTAAATGTTGGATATAATCTTTAGCTCTTTGAAGTGATGGAATGATACCATCTCCAGATCCTCTGATTGATGGATTTAAAATAAAAAATGAGATTAACTCAACTAGATTATCTGTAATATAGTAATTCTCCATATATGCATCACCGAGTCCAATATCTCCTTGAAGAGTGATCATTGGAAAAAAATTTGAATCTAGTATGTGAATGTAAGCTTTTGGGCCAATTTGCTTTCCTTTAAATGTTTGTGGGTCTTCTCCCTGAATTTTAATTGTTATTTGACCACAATCTAGATCTGTTTTATTGAGATGATTTATAAATAGTGTTCGATTTAGATCGTTCCACCAACGTTTGAATAAAGTGTGTTTTTTCATATTTTCTCCTCAATCTGTATTTCGAATTATTGTATTTGGATGGTCTGCCTTTGGTCTTGGGATATATTTCATCCCTTTAATGAAAAGAATAAGTGCCTGTATATGAATCCTCATCACCGTTAACCATGGGGATAATCTCGATTGTAATAGCAATTTGTAACAATTTGCGGGGGATATTTGATTTAAGCTTCCTCTGAAACCAGCGCAAAAGACTACCTCGCTGCTTTTTACAAGTTCTATTGATAGACTGAATGGATCTGAGTCTAGTTGATCCATTTTAAAGCGGTAGTTCCCATTGCGATCATTAAATGGAGAGACGTGAAATTCTTTTGGTGATTCTAGTGACCGGCCTAAATAGTCTAAGAAATAGTGGTGTCTTTCTTTGAATGTGTTATTCACTTCAACTAAAACTCCAACAGTATTGTCATCAGAATCTTTGCAATAGAAGAATGAAACAGGATTAAAGCCTATGCCTAGAAGTTTAGGAGAAGTTAGTAAAGTGAAGTTCTTAACCTGTGCTCCCCATTCTTTTTGAGACACTGCTCTTATTAGCCCTTTATAGATACCTTCCTTGAGAAGGTCTTTGGTCAGATAGCTAGTTGGTGATATTTTCAAAAGGCTGAGAGGATCAATTTTAACACTTGTTTCTTCAAAGAATTTATCAATATCTATTGATGCCATCAAATAGGGATAGCTAAACTTATGTCTTTTGGGAGAATTTCGATAATGCCAAATGGTCATTTTTCCGAGTTTTATCATGGAAAAAATACTCCGAGTTTTTTACATATATCGACAGCGGATCTAACCCCATCTTCATGAAAACCATATCCATGGTAGCTTCCGCAATAAAATGTTCGATCTTTGCTAATCTTTGATAATTGCTTTTGTTTTTTCACATTTTCAAAATCAAACTGAGGATGAGTATAATCAATTTCTAATATTTCTTTAGTTGGATTAATTTCTTGTTGTGGATTAAGTGTGACCAAGTACGTTTTGTTTGTTTTTAGTTTTTGAAGTTTATTCATATAGTAGGTCAGGGTGAGATCATCTTTATTTTTTCCTCGACAGAAGTTCCAACTCGCCCATGCATCAGTATTTGGAGGTAAAAGTGATATGTCAGTGTGAAGAAATGTTTTGTTTTGAGAGTATCTCCATGTGGACAGTAAGTTCTTTTCTTCCTCTGTTGGATCACTTAGGATTTTGTAGGCCTCATCTGCGTGTGTTGCGATAATCACTTTATCAAAGGTTTCTTTGCGTCCTGTTTTTGTTATTATGCTAACTCCCTTGGTTTCTCTGGTTATCGATTCGACAGGCGTGTTGCAATGTACAGGGCACTTTGTTTTATCTAGAATTTTTTTTACGTATTGATAGCTTCCCCCTTTGATCGTTCTCCATTGTGGATGCTCATTTACAGAAAGTAATCCATGATTCCTATAGAAGTGGAGGAAAGACTTTAATGGGAAATCCATCATCTTATCTGTTGGGGTCGACCAGATCGCAGATCCCATTGGGATAAGATAACTATCAATAAATTCTTGGCCTAGATTCAGTTCCTTTAGGTATTTTCCAAGTGAGTAATCATTTAGTTTCTTCATCCTCGTTGGACTGTCTAGATCCTTATTTGCAATTCTAAAAAAGCGAATAATATCCCAGAGTAGTTTGTAGAACTTAAGAGAGAGGAGATTTTTTCTCTGGGCGAAGAGTCCTCTTATTGTGTCAGTGTTGTAGTAAAAGTATTTATTGAGGTCAAAGTGTCCAAATGACATGTTGCTATCTTGAAGTTCCACATCCAACCTTTTAAGTAGCTCCGTAAAGAGAGGATAATTTTTGTGATTCATCACAATAAATCCTGTGTCTACTGGTATCTGTGTTTCATTGTCTGTTACTTCAATGGTGTTTGTATGTCCGCCAACGTAATTATTTTTCTCAAAAATTGTAATGTCATATTTCTTATGAAGTAGATAAGCACACGTAAGTCCCGATATTCCTGATCCAATTATGGCGATTCTTTCACTTGTCATAGATACTTCCTTTTATCCAAATTTCGATTAATTGTAGAAATTGTCTACAGATAACGACAAATTAACTGTGGTAAATTTGGGCCAAATTCCTTTGACAAGTTTTTTTGTCAACTATCTTGTTTGAAGAAACTTTTTCCTTTTTCACTACTATTAGTTGCTTTGCTACAGTGGATTTATAATTAAACCGATGGGGAGATTAATTCTTCCAAAGGTGTTTAAGTGCGCTTATTTTTAACTCTATTGCTTTTGGCTTCTTTTAGTTCTTCTTTTGCAAGTAGCACAAGCAATTTGCCGAAGTTTACTGGCGCACATTCAAACTCTTTCACTGTATCTCATACTGCTTTCACTGTTTCTTACAACCAAGACTTTAAACAACCTGATTGGGTTCAATACGATCTTACTTGCGCAGACCTCGACAGTCCTGTTGCGCGGACTAATGATTTTCGTGAAGACAAAACCGTTCCTGGAGGAACTCTAGAGGCTTTTGATTACAAGAAGTCTGGATTTGATCGCGGTCACATTGCTCCAGCTAGAGATATGGCGAGAAGCAAACTTACAATGTCTGAAAGTTTTTTGATGAGTAATATGGCACCTCAGAGAGCATATTTTAATCGCTCTGGGCTGTGGAGAAAATCGGAGAATGCAGTTAGAGAGTGGGCCTGTGATAACAGCATGATAACTGTTGTTGGCGGACCGATCTTAAATGGTGAAGTCGAAAAAGTTGGAAAGTTATTTGTCGCCAAGTACTTCTATAAAATCATTCTTGCTGATAATGAAAAAGCGATCGCTTTTATCTTTGAAAACGGTAAGGACAAATCTTCAATTGAGAAATTTGCAGTTTCAATCGATCAAGTTGAAAGTCTAACTGGCATTGATTTCTTTTCTGAATTACCTGATGAACTAGAGGATGAAATCGAAGCTAGGTCTGATTCTTCCCTTTGGTCATTCCGTAATTTCTAACACCTATAATCTTTTGTTTTTCCTTAAATTAACGCAATAAGTATTTGACTTTTAAGCGAAATCTACTAATATTGATTCAAATTATGGTGACGTGCTCGAGTGGTCCAAGGGGACGGTTTGCAAAACCGTAAAGCCGCCGGTTCAAATCCGGCCGTCACCTCCATAAAAAAGCCTTCAATGATTGATTTCGTTGAGGGCTTTTTTTTATTCGGTCCATACCGGAGACATAGGTTACAGTTTATACTCGAGACATCGGTAACACTTTTTGTTTAAAATTGAGTTTAGACGCTGTGTGACTTCTAAATGCAATTCCTGGCTAACTCACATTAAATTCTAGGTGATAAGACGACACACAATTTTAATATAATCTAACTCTAATTATAAATACGTTAAGGCACTAACTCCTTCGTTCATACATGCTTAAATTATCTCAAAACGATGGTCTAGAGATGGGTGGACAGAGCTAGTTTGCTCATGAGAATCTACGCCAAATTACTCAACTCGCTCCGACTTAATACTAGTAAGGTCATACTTACCCACACCGTATGATTTAATCTTCATTATTGCTGCCATACAGTCTGCTTGCTTTTTCTGACTCTATACAGTGCTGCAGTCATCCTCATTTAAATAGGAATGGACCCAAGAACAAAAAAATAGACATCAGTTTGATTATTAATAAGTTGGAAAAGTGATACTGTTGAAATTTTAGACAGGGATACTTGGGGGAGGTCAGGATGATCTTTATACTTAATGTATTCTTTTCCTGATAAACTGGAAGGGGCTGAGAAATTGCTACCTTCCTCCGCCCATGTTTCCGCCACCTTCTTCGATAATCATTCCTTCTTTCATTATTGCAGATGCCATAATAATTTCTGAGACTGAAACAGGTAGTTTTCCTTGCTGTAGTGTAACAAGAAGATTGCCCTTTGAAACTTTAACATTTGGGATTTTAATAGCCCATCTTCAATATTTTCAACGTGCCAACGATCTCCATCTTTAGTCGTAAGATCGATAGCATCATTTTTATTAAGCTTGATTACTTTGTGAGGATTGTTTAAATCCATCTTTGTTACAAAGTAGTTGCTTGCTTGAGCTGATGCTGTAAGGCCAAGAGCTAGGGTTGTGAAGAGCGAGTTCCCGATATTCTAAGCTTGGAAGAAATCAAAAAGCTCCTTTCCACTGCAAAAGCTCTCGATAATCGATGGTATCCAGTCTGGGCCTTTGCCATTCTTACAGGTATGAGAAGTGGTGAACTCCACACTTTAACTTGGGATCAGATAGATTTGGAAAAGGGACTTATCTTAGTTGATCGGTCTTATGATTCAAATACGAAAAAAATTGGGCCTACTAAAGCAAGATACTGGCGAACAATTCCTATCAATGATAGCCTCCGGCGACTCATTATGGATATTAGGAAGTCATCGGATAAACTACCTTGTAATCATGTCCTACCGAGAATCAAGGATTGGGATAATGGTGGTCAGGCAGTTCCTCTCAAAACATTTTTGAAATCCATTAATGTGAAGCCTATCAAGTTTCATGCCCTGCGGGCCTGCTTTGCTACTCAAATGTTAGCAAATGGTGTTCCTGCTCCAGTAGTTATGAAAATTGGTGGCTGGAAAAAGACAGCGACAATGGATATTTATCTCAGGTTGGCTGGGGTTGATATTCAAGGAGCTACAGACTGCTTAGAGTTCGTTCCAAGTGAAATTGATTTTGGAGAATTTTATGGAATCAACAAATCCAAAAAAACTTAGAGCTGAATTGAAGGACTATCTTGATCTCGCAGAGAATGAGCCAATCCGTATTCAAAGACGTTCAGGTTCAACATTTGTTTTGATGAATGAAGATAAGTACGCTGAGATGCAAAGTGAAATTATGTCACTTCAACGTAGGCTACTTTCAATGTCACAGGTATTGGATTCTGAAGTAGAAGACATGCCATCTAAAAAAGATCGCCTTAAAAGGTTCTAAGACGCTAATTAGCCGTATTTACAAAGTGTGTAATCATTAGAGCATGGGTTGTGCTACAATGTGGCATATGCTACAATGTAGTATCGGTCTTGCAAAGGATTGTGATGAAGAGACTATTTATTCAAACTAAAGAGTTTGAATCTCAACTTAAGGCCTTTGACGGTCATGATGAGTTGCTGATTGATATTGAACAAGAAGTTTTGAAGGACTTGAGAAAGACGACCACAGAGCGAGATGTGATTTCGGGAACTGGTGGTTTTACAAAGTTAAGAGTTCCTTTTAGATCACAAAAGCGAGGTAAAAGTGGATCGGCCAGAGTTATCTATTTTGATTGTCCAACGCCGATGAGAACTTTTTTAATTATGGTGTACTCAAAAGCAAGTTTTGAAAACTTCGGAGACACGACTAAGAAACTTTTAAAACAGATGGGACAGGAGCTAAAAAAATGGCAGCCAAAAAAGAAAGAGTAACAAAAGACAATTTTGAAGAGCTTCTTCTGAAGTCGGCTCAAGAAGCTGTGGCCTACACAAAAGAAGAGTTAACTTTAACTGAAAAGCTGGCCACTTTAATTGAAGAACCGCCAGAGTTTTCAAAAACAAAGATTAAAAAACTTCGTACTAAGCTTGGTGTTAGTCAGTCTGTTTTTGCAAGTATCTTTGGAGAATCCACATCAGCAGTTCAGCACTGGGAGCAGGGAAGACGGAATATGTCTAAATCTGCTAGGCGACTTCTTGATCTTATCGAGAAAGACCCAGAAACAGTTTTTGGATTGATTACAAGGAAGAAGGCCTCATAAGAGGCCTTCACTATTTTTAGATTTCTTTCTTTTTAATGGCCTTTGGTGTTTAACATTTACTGTTTTTTTATAATTTTAAGGGACCGCTCAATCTGGCTTTTGCCATCTTTTGGGTAGGTTAACCCTCTAAAATAATTGAGGTTCTAAAGAAACCTCCACTTAACATTTATAATTATGCTTTTCGTCTGAAGTTTACTTGTTCTTTAAATGTTATATGAACTTGAAGAGCGATGGCTTATAGCTCTCTCGCTCTTCATGAAAGAATTACTGTTTTTTTTCGTCAAGTTTAAGGAACTTGCCAAAAAATCCTCCAGAGTTGTTATCATTGATTTGAATTTTCTTTGGAGTTGAACTTTCTAGTTTGCCAATTGCAACAAGAAGGACACCATTCTCGTGATGAGCTTGAATCTTATTCACGTCAGCTCCATCTGGGAGATGCACTATTCTTTTGAACTGGCTTTGGGAAGAGTCTTCTTTGTTGCCATCGATAGACAGTTTTCTTTTTCCGCTTATAGAAAGCTCTTTGTCTTGAAGCTCAATATTAATATCATCCTTTGATACTCCTGGGATATCAATACTGAGTAAATAGTGAGTGTCTTCTTCTTTTAGTGAGAAAGAAGGACTTGATGCATAAGATAATGATACACCTCTAGGATAGTCCCAGTAATTATTAAAAAAGAATCCTCTCATATCTCTTTCAATCTCATCAAATAAAGAGTAGAGACTAGAGGAATTACCAAATCTGATTAAACTTCTCATCATTTACCTCCTGTTCCTTTCTTCATACTCATAACTTGTTATCAGTTGTTCTTATGTCAACCCCTTAACAAGCCTCTTCTGTAAGTTGATTAAAGTATGTAAATACCTTTCTTCGTATTACCTTCTTTTTTCCTTTTGATTTACTCACTTGTTTAATTATCGAACTAGTAGCTTTTTCAAGACTTACCTTTAGGCACTTGTCTTTCTTTACTGCTACAAATAAGCGTCTTTTATTGGCCTTTACTTTTGCACTAGTTTCAAAATATTGTCCGTCCTTACTGAGTTTTATTTCAATATCTCTAGCAAAAGGAATAACTTTTAAGATTTGCTGTTTTGCCTTATATATCTCGTAATCTCTGCTTGTTTCAATAACTTTCATATGTACCTCCTTTCTTGTTAGTCAGTTAGTAGATATTGTTAATGGACAAGTGCTCCTGCTGAAGTTAGGGTCTTTTCAAGCTCTGCGCTAAAGCAAACTCTTTTCCAATCTCTAATTTGCTCTCTAATACTTTCCTCTATAAGTAGATAAGTTTGCATAAGGTTATGTGATGCTTTTCTTGCGTGGAAAGATATAAGCGGAGAATCGATATTGATCGTTCCGACATAAGAGCTTTGTCGTTTTTCAAATCTTAACGAAACTTTTGAGTTTGGTGGAAAACTTGAACTAAGACTTTCTAGTTGCTCTAAAATCCTTTTTTGCTGTTTGCTACTAAGCTCTATGTCATAAAAATTTACAATAGGCTTATTGGCAATAGAATCATTCTTTTTTACCATAATACCTCCTGAGTTTTTACGTGTTTTATAAGGGATGTAACTCCCTATTTATTTCCAAAATAGTATGAGTTGAAAAATGGTCAAGAGTTTGAACTAAAAAAATGATAATTTCTATCTATTGTTGGTGGATTTAAATTTTGAATTATCTATTGTTTCGTTTTTCTTTATCAAAAAAATGCGACCTAAGGCTTGACATTTTTTCAGTCGATATTATTTTAATAACAAGAGTAAAATGTTTATGATTTCATGTAGTTAGCCTGAGGCTAGACTATATGAATGTTAGCTCAAATACTTATTTTTTTATTATTTTTTCAGGCATATATGCTTGTGAACAGTAAAGAGAGACTAGGTATTCGTGTGGGTATTTCTCTTTACTGAGTAGTGTGGAGTGATACCTAATGGTTTTATTTCTTCATTCAACTCAGTTTCAAAATTACCCTTATCAAAGTACCTCTCTGCACTGTTGAAGAGGATAACCTTAAATAGTGGGGTAAGTTATGAAACTTCTAACTAGTAAAGTAACGCAAATTTTAGGTGCTTTTATTCTTGGGGGTGTCCTTAGTTACTTTGTTACAAGCTACATTCATTTAAAGACACAATCACAAAGCAAAGAGACAGTTAAGTTAGTAGAAGGGAACGCCCCTAGGGTTACTAATAACTTGATGTCTGATGATTTGAGCAGAGACCCATTTAGACAAATGGATCAAATGCATAACCAGATTCGCAAGCGAATGAATAACTTTTTTGGCAGTTCTTTTTTGGATGATCCATTATTTAACCAAGGATTCATGCAGCCGAATATTTTAGGCGATATTGCTGATGATGATATTCAGGTTAATAACTATGAGGATGATCAGTATTCATATATTGAAATTGTCACAGATAAAATTGATCAGAAGACAGTTAATGTTGATGTAATCGATGGAGTTGTAACCATAACCGCAGAAACTGTAAATGAGAAGAATGATAGTTCTCTAAATTCGCGCTCAATGTCGAGCTACTTCTCAAAGTTTAGCAAGAGCTTTCCGGCTCCTTATGGTGTCGATGAAAATAAGGTCGAAATTGATAATGAAGATAATAAGATTGTAATCAAATTTCCAAAAGATAGATTCTAATTTTGAAATTGAGGAGGTTATAGATGTTAGAAGTTAATTCAATCTCTAAGAAGTTTGGTGATTTTCAAGCTGTGAATAGAATTAGCTTTAAGGCCGATAGAGGAGAAGTGCTAGGATTTTTAGGCCCAAACGGTGCAGGGAAATCAACCACAATGAAAATGTTAACAGGCTTTTTGGATGCAACAGAGGGAGATGCGATAATATGTGGCAAATCTATTCAAAAGAATACTCTTGATGCTCAGAGAAATCTTGGCTATGTCCCAGAAAATGCCCCTTTGTACGAAGAAATGTATGTTCGTGAGTTCTTAGAGTTTGTTGCTGAGATGAGAGATGTTGACGCTCTTGAGGTTGAGGAGAGAGTAAACAAAGTCATAAAGATGTGTGCTCTTGAATCAGTAACCTATCAGAAGATTGAAACGCTCTCCAAGGGGTATAAGAGGAGGGTGTCTCTTGCTCAATCTTTAGTACATGATCCCAAAGTATTAATCTTAGATGAACCAACTGATGGACTTGATCCAAACCAGAAGCATGATGTTAGAGAGCTTATTAGAGAGCTTTCTAAAGATAAGTGTATCTTAATATCAACTCATATTCTAGAAGAGGTTGAAGAGGTCTGTGATCGTTGCATTATTATTGGTGAAGGTGAGAAGTTGTTTGAAGGAACTCCCATTGAGCTTAAATCTAAATCAGAAAGAGGACGCATCCAAGATGTTTTTAGAACAATAACAACAGGAACTCCTATGCAAGGAGTAGCACTATGATAAATAAAGTTGTGAGAAATCTATTTGTTAAAGAATTAACCAGCTATTTTAAAACTCCCCTAGGTTATGTTTTTCTTGTAATTTTTCTTTTTGGAATAGGCTATCTTACTTTTGAGCCCGGAAGAGGAAGCTTCTTTTATATGAGAGAAGCGTCAATGAGTTCCTTTTTTAAGTATATTCCTTGGATGTTTCTTTTTCTGATTCCCGCTGTAAGTATGAGGCTGTGGTCTGAGGAAAGGAAGTCTGGAACGATTGAGCTTTTACTCACAATGCCTATAACAATTAAGCAAGCTGTGCTTGCGAAGTTTTTTGCTTCATGGGCATTTATTGCGATCGCTTTAGCAGGTACTTTTCCTATGATTTTTACGGTGATTTATCTAGGTAAGCCAGACTTAGGAGTAATTTTCTTGGGATATTTGGCATCCTTACTTATGGCCGGTGCTCTTTTAGCTGTAGGTAGCTTTTTCTCAGCATTAACTAAGAATCAAGTCGTTAGCTTTATTTTAACTGTTTGTGCTAGCTTTGGCCTTCTTATGGCAGGCTCTCCTCCTATCTTGGAGTTTATATCAAGCTTTCTTCCAAAGCTTTTTGTAGACCTATTTGAGTCTTTAAGTGTTCTCAATCATTTTGAGTCAATTGAGAGAGGAGTTTTTAGTTTAAGTAATTTGTGGTTTTTTGGAATCATGATTGGATGTTGGCTTTATGGCAACGTTCTTCTCTTGAATGAGAATAGAGCTAACTAGGAGGGCATAAATGGATACGCATAAAGAGAATTATTTAAAAGTCATACTGAGCTTACTCTGTATGGCAATGATGATTTATATTGGAACAACTTCTTTCAAAAGAGCTAGGCTTGATTTCACAGAAGAGAATTTATACACCTTATCTAAAGGTACAGTTTCAATTCTTTCAAAGCTAGATACTCCAGTGAAACTTAAGCTATATTATTCAAAAACGGCGGCAAATAAAGGAACGGAAGGTTTAAGAGCATTTAATAACCACTTTCTTTATGTTCAAGAGCTTTTGAGACAGTATGTTGGTAACTCCAGAAATAATCTAACTTTAGAGGTTATAGACCCAAGACCAGATACTCCTGAAGAAGAGGATGCTCTTGCCTATGGGCTTAAAAAGTTCAATCTAACTGAAACCGAAAGATATTTCTTTGGGCTTGTCGCAGAGAATGAGTCTGGAACAGAGAAAATTATTGAGTTTTTTGATCCTGAAGCTAGAGACAAGCTAGAGTACGACCTAACAAAACTTATCTACACTGTACTAAATCCGCAAAAGAAAACTATTGGGATTATTTCATCGATGGATATTTTACAAGACAACCTCAGTCCATATATGGCGCAACTTATGCGAATGCAAGGGAAGAGGGTCAATGACTCTTGGGGCATAACTAAAATGCTTTCAGAGTTTTATCATGTTAAAAAAATTGATAATACAGCAGAATCTATAAGTGGAATTGATACCTTAGTTGTAGTTCACCCAAAAGGATTTTCTGAGAAAACGGTATTTGCAATTGACCAGTTTTTGATGAAAGGTGGGAGTTTACTCGTGTTTGCTGATCCAAACGCAGTTAGTGATAGAAAAGCAATGTCATACGGAGGGTCATCAAGTTCCCCTGATGCTAGCTTTAAGAAGTTAATGGATAAATGGGGAATTGAAGTCCCTTCGAATACCTATGCTGGAGATAAGTATCTAAGTGGAGTAGGGAGATTCAATGCTAATATGCCAGCGGGGAGATTACTTCCTTTGTTGAATTGTAATGAGGTTTGTACTGATCAGTATAAAGATAATGTTACATCAGGAATAAACAACACTACATTTGTTTTTCCGGGTGTTCTTAAAACCAATACCGTAAGCGGGGTAACTCACACTCCAATTATGTCGACTTCTCCAAAAGGTAATAGCTATTCAGCTATGGGGTATGAACTAAATAACCCACATCTTCTTTGGGAGAAGTTTTCAGAAGGTTCTAAGGCAGCTGTAATCGCGTATAAAGCAGTTGGCAAGTTTAGTTCCGCTTTTCCTGAAGGTATTAAGATAGACTCAAAGGATAAAAAGAAAGCTGGTAAAACCGCTAAGAAAAAAACGGATGTAATTAAAGAGTCAATTAAAGAAAGCGCAATTATCGTGTTCTCAGATGTTGACTTCATTAATGATCAGTTCGCGTTCAAAAATACTTTTTTGGGTATGGCAGTTGCAAATGATAACAGTACTCTGTTTCTAAACAGTGTCGAGGCTCTCGCTGGAGATGCTGATCTTATGGGCGTGAGGTCAAAAGGAAGAGTCAATCGATCTTTTGATGTGATTAATCAAATTGAGTTTGAAGCAGAAAAAAAGACTGCGGATAAAGTTAAGGAGATTAATTTGAGTATTGCTAAGTTTCAGGGCGAATTGAATCAGCTTGGCAGAAAGGCCAATGATGGGAATATAGCTTTGTTACAGAATGAAGGGCTTAGAAAAAAGAAAGAGCTTGCAAGAAAGATTGCAATTCTAAAAAAAGAACTGAGAGCTGTTAAGCGAGAGGGGCGTGAAAAAGTTGAAATGATCGGAAAACTTTTTCAATACTTAAACACTCTTTTTATGCCGCTTGTTATTATATGTTTAGGCATTTTCTACAGCCGTAAAAGAAGTAAGCTAACAGTTGGGAGTAGAAAGGAAACCAGTAGAGCTAAGCACTCAACACAGTTTGCGGAGGTGAATGTATGAAGCTAAAGTCACTATCGATATTAACGTGCATTTTATTTGTATTGTCTGTGATTGTTTATTTTAATGAGAACAAAAGGGGAGCTGACCTTCTATATGGCAGTGACTATATAAAGGGACTTGATATTAATAAAATTCAAAAGGTATCACTAAAGTTTCGTGACGATAAAAGTATCGTTTTTACTCGTGACTCTAATAAGTTTGTTCTTGAGAACTATAAGTCTTACCCCGCATCTACAGAGAAGGTAAATGATCTCATATTTAAAATTGCTAGCATACGAGTTAAAGAAAAGGTGTTGTCTTCTGCTGATGAGAAAGATTTATCTAAATATGAGCTAGGAAAGTCTAAACGCAAATACTTTGTTGAGATTTTTGATAGCGAAGGAAAGCGCACGGTAGCGTTTAGTGTTGGTAAGTCAAATAAAGGGAAAGGCAACTACTTGTATAAGGAAGGTCAGGAAGATATTTACTTATCTCAGGACAGTCTATGGTTAGATTCATCTTATCGCGACTTTATCAACTCAGTTCTTTTAACTACAAAGAAGGATGATATTAGCAAAGTTGCCTTGAAAACTAAAAATCCTATAACTATTGCAAAGGGAGATAAGGGATTTCTCGTTGAGTCACCCTCTACCAAGAAGTATAAAGATGAGAAAGTAAGTGAGTATCTTGGTAACCTTTCATCAATCTCATTTGAAGACTTTTACTCCTTAACAGAACCAAAGGTTCAAAGTCTTGACTTTAGTCAGTCTGTTGAGGTCGAGTTAAATAACAAGCTAGTTTATAGAATGAGCTTTGCAAAAAAGAGTAAAGAGCACTTTATAAAGGTGTCGGCATTACTTGAAGAGCAACCAACACAGTTTGTTGTTAAACAAAGTGATAGTAAGGAAGACTTGCAAAAAATAGAAGATGTAATTCAAGCACAGACAACTGCACAAAGATTTAACCTTGAGAAGGGTGCGTGGGTTTACAAAATTAAGGAGTCAACTTACAAGAACCTCGTGAAAGGGACTAAGTTTTTCTTGTGACAGGGAGGGAGAAACCCCTCCTTTTCAACTATTATGTTACCATGAGGAAGTTTACTTCTATCCATTTCATCAAAATTGATGATCCTGCAAAATTATAACGAAGAGACATTATTATTCCCTTCCAACTTGTGGTGTCGGGATCTCACTTTGGCGTCTATTCTATCGTAATGTGCTCATCTCATTGCTTGTGGCGTTCGGCTTAGATCTTCTGGGCTTCGCTTTATCTAAGTAGCCGTTCACATGTTCGCTGTTAGGTTGAATCCATTCTCACCTTACCCCCGGCGCTTCTCGTCTCTCTCTACTGAGCTGTAGGTGCTTTATTTCGCCGTCCACTCATACCTTTTCGGTTACTTCACCACCTATCTCTTCAATATTATTAGCATATTGCTTTTTGTCGACAGAAACAATGAATTATTCATTGTTTCTGGTCGTAGAATTAATTATAATGACATTTTAATAGTAATTTTTCATTGTTTTTGGCGTAAAAATGGATTTTGATTTTTATTCAAAAATTAAACAGATGATTAAGACATCAGTATTTACTGATGAGGATCTTAAATTAGTTTTTAGTGATAAAGACCTATCTCAGATCCATAATTCACTTTCCTATCATTTAAAAAAGAAACGAATTATTAAATATAAAAGAGGTGTTTACTCACTTGCCGATTCTAGCATTCCTTTATCTGAGTACGTGCTAGCTGAAAAACTTTATGGCCCTAGTTATATCTCCTTTGAGTCAGCTCTATCGCATCATGGACTCATTCCAGAGGCGGTATATGAAGTAACCTCTGCTTGCTTTCAAAAGAAAAAGAAAATGTTCAAAACAGCGGTAGGGAACTATTCATACTCTCATTCTCCTGTTGAGCCTTTTCTTCTTGAGGTTGATGAAGTTGAAGGTGCTTTACTTGCAACACCAATACGTGCGCTGTTTGATACTGTTTATAAGAGAAAAATTGTCTACGGTACTATTGAGGATCTTGAGATCGATCTTAGAATTGACCTTGATGAGTTGGAAGAGATAATCCAAGAGTATAGTGCTAATGACTTAATTGAGCTCGGGGAGTGCTATAAAAAAAGCTCGACTCGGACACTTGCTCAAATTTTAGTTAGGAGTTTTAAGTGAAAGATCTTGTTCAAAAGAAATTAGATTCCTATCAAGTAAAAACAAAGCTAGAGGAAATGAATGCTTTGAAAGAGATCACTCAAGAGATTGCGTTATACTCTCTCCACAAAGCTGGTTTCTTTCAAAAGGCGTGTTTCCTTGGAGGCACAAGTCTAAGAATTGTGCATGGCCTTGATAGATTTTCTGAGGATCTTGATTTTTCTACGAAGGTTGTTTCCCCTGGCTTCGATTTAAATATATATCTTGAGCGATCAATGGACTATATGAATGCTTATGGCTATGACCTTTCAATTAATCAAAAGGACTTAGCTGGCAAAGCAGTACAGAGTCGATTTTTAAAAGATGACTCAATTAAGAAAGTTCTTACTTTTAAGCATAAGCACGACCTCCGTTCAAAAATTAAAGTAAAGGTTGAAATTGATACACATCCACCAAGCGGAGCAATTTATGGTGTTGAATATGTTGACTTCCCAAATGATTTTGCCATTAGTCAGTATGACCTAGGAAGTCTTATGTCTGGTAAGCTTCACGCTTTACTCTGTAGGCCTTATCCAAAGGGGAGGGATTGGTATGATCTTTTGTGGTATTTATCACAAGGAATCTCTCCTAATCTTACATTACTAAGAAATGCTCTCTTTCAGTTAGGCCCATGGGCCGGAAAAGAGCAGCCAGTTGATAGGAGCTTTGTTGTTAATAAGCTTAAAGAAAAAGTTGAAGCACTAGATTGGAAAAAAGCTTCAGAAGATGTGCGGCCATTTTTATCAGAAGAGCGAGCCGAATCTCTTGAGCTTTGGAGTGAACACTTCTTTAATAAAAAACTGGTAAAACTGAGAGGTTTGCAGGGATAATTTTTGAGTCACCTCCATAATACTCTCTCTCAACACTCCACGATCCTGGAGCTTGATCTCCAAATGAGCAGAATTCATGACCTACAATCTCAGGTTTCCCCTCAATGTTCATTGCATCCATTTTAGCTTGAACATCTGAAAACATCTCTTTTTTACAAGGTTGTCGAATGTTTCGATGCATACGCTATGTTTTTCATGTTAATTCATGAGGTGACTGGTACAAACTGGTAAAGTTTTTTGAAGAATCATTAGTTGTTAGAGTTAAGAATGGTTAATTCGCTCTAAGTTTACTTTGGTCCCTGTTTCAATTGTTCTGTTTCTTCCGATAGGAACAAGATGAATCGTAAAACTATCACTGGTTCATTTCTTGTCCTCATTGCACTTTTGATGTTTATCTTTAGAGGGAGTTCTATATTTCTTGTAGATGATTCTGCTGAGGAGTACTTTAATCATTCGATTAGCACTGCCACCAAGATCTTGATCAGTGTTATGGCCATAGACTCTGTCCTCTCTATTCTTAAAGATACTGAACCTACTATCGATCTATTTGCGGGAGTAAACTTCGCTGCAGGTGAAGTGGTGAATCCTGCGGAGGACATGGTGGATCGTTTAACAAATGTGATCACCATTTCCATCGTGAGTCTCTCGATACAGAGGCTTCTTCACGAGGTGGGGAAGAACGAGGTCACAGTAGTTCTCTCCTTCCTTTTTTTAATGATTGGGCTCAATTTAATTCGAAGATTTCTACCTTCAAAACCGTTTCGCTATTTGATCAATCTCACAGTTTTGCTCATTGTTTTAAGATTGCTTCTTCCCATTAGTGCGGGGATTAGTTTTTATGTTGAGAATACTTATTTCAAGCAAAAGATCGAAGAGAGCATGGATAAGGTGGTGATCGATCAGGAAAAGTTTGAGAAGCTCAAGCGCTTCGATACGGAGAGTTCATCTGGTGTTTGGAAGAGTGTCGTTGCTACCAAAAATATGATCGTAGACAAGGGGAGTATGCTCATCGAGATTGTGCTCGATAAGATCAAAAACTTTGATCAGTTTATAGCCGCCATGATTCAGATCGCAGGAAGTTATCTGCTACTTTTCATCATACAAGTTTTGCTCTTGCCCATCCTTTTTATCTTAGGTGCGAAGTATATAATCTTTAGAACTTGATCACTCAATGGATTTCCTCATCAAGAAGACCTTCACCTCATCATCTATTGTTTTACAGAGAGTGGGAGAGGCAATGATTTTTTTATGGTCGAGCCTCAAATATTAAGTCATAATATTTTGTAACTTAAATATTTGGAGTCTAAATGAAACATCTACTCGCATTATTTCTAATTATTCCTGCAATCTCTTTCGCTTCAGTTTGTCCGGATTTAAATGGTATCTGGAAAGGTATGTGTGACCGCGATGGTGTTTTTAATGAGGAATCTATCAATATCCGTCAAAATGGATGTGAGGAGATCAACTTCTACGGAATTGTATATAAAATTGGACTTCCATACGAAGTAAAAAGAGAAAACAAGTACGCTCATATGGTGAATATTCATAACCTCTATTGGGGGCAGGATGGGAATTCTCTTTTCTTTAATGTCGATCGAATAGAAAGGATGAAGTTTCGCAATGAAGTTTCTACTGGTGAGGGAATTGGTGTGATCAGAGTTAATGATGATCAGATGGATTACTCTAGAGTTTATTCATCTCGCAGTCGCGATGGTGTATATACGAAAAAGACCCGTAAGTGTAAGTTTACGAGGCAATAGGTTTCCTCATCAAGAAGATCTCTCTGTTTTTTTCATTTTATTTAAAAACGACTTGAGGAAGTTTCCACGAAGTTTGATCTGCCTCCGCGTTAGTTTGAAAATAATACACTTTAGTTGCCTTTTATTGAGTGAAGTAGAGTGCCGTGCTATGAAGGGTATATATTTCTAAAAAATTCGCAATTTGGATCTATTTGGAGGATCAAATGTCAAAGAAAGCTATTGTTTCTTCTGTTGTTGCTGCTCTTACTGTAATGACGATATCAACAGGTGTTCTCGCACGTGGAGATAATCAATGTCGCTTAGAGAAATATAACTTACAGCGAGCTGAGAGATCATATGAAAGTGATCATCGAGATGCGAGAAGATTGAGAGATAAGCAGAGAATGATCAGAAATGAGATGAAAAGTCTTAATGATGAGATTGAATCCGCTGAAAGAAGTCTGAGAAATGCCAAGAGTGCGCTTAATACTTTAAGGTATGAGTATGAAAACTCAGATGAAATTCTTGTTAGAAATACTTCATTACTAAAAAGTGCAGAAGTCGAGCTAGTAGTGATGGTTGAGAAAGAACAAGAGCTTAAAAACAAATATAAGAAACTAGCAAAGTGGAAGTTAATTCAAAGAGCAGCAGCGAGAAGTAAGTGGAAAAAGCAAGAGGGCAAAGTAAAAGATAAGAAAGCACAAATCAGCGGTTTTAAAAACACAATCGCTAGAATTAATAATGTGGTTGAAAATTTTGACCTTCTTTTAGAGCAAAGAATCAACGCTGTCGACCGGGCCGAAAGAAGAAGTAATGAAGTAGCAATTGAGAATGCTCGAAAAATCTCTGACCTGTATGCTGAGGAAAACCGATTGTATGACAGACTCAGACGTGCTGAGAGAGATGAAAGACGCTCTAGGGAAAGACTTGATCGTGCAAGATCTGGCTATGAGCAATGCTATCACGATGCCCAAAAACCAAAAACTACAAAGTAATAATAAAGGGAGCTAATTAGCTCCCTTTTATTCAACAAGCTCAATCTTATCAAGCCTAACTGTGTAAATTGATTTAGTATCATCTCCGTCTGAACTCAGCCAAATCGCAATAACCTCAACTGGAGAGTCGAACTTTTTTTGAATTTCAAAAAGACCGGATTCAACTTTTCCCACAATCTCTTCTTTAAGAAGGTCGGAAAGAGGATGAACTCTTTTTTCCCATTTTAAGTCTTGGGCCGAGACATTGATAAACTCGATATGATCAATCCCACTAGAATTCCCCGCTAGAGCATAGAGGTCTTTTATCCATTTTGCCGCGATGATTTTTTGTGCAAAATTAAGCTTCTTGTTGCCTTTAAGAACAAGACCAATTCTAACAGCAAAGTCATCTGCACCTTTATTACCTTGGATTTTGTTTTCTAGGTTTAGCCTACCTTTAATCTCACCGCTAACTTTTAGCGATTTAACCTTGATCGGTTTTGCTAGCTTATGAAAAATTGGAGAAGCAGATTCTTTGACCTCAATCACCATCTGCTTACTTTCTGTAAAGCTCAAATCATTAGATGGAATGCTTGAATACTTGAGCTGATTCCAGTCTGCCGGAGTTAGAGGAACAAGTATTGTTGCGCCCATTACAAGTGTAAAATTTTTGAGTTTATTTTTTAACATAGACTCTTATCGGCATAAGAGTAATTATTCTGTAATTGCACGATAGGCATCAATGAGGCCACCAGAGATAGAAAGTCCATCCAATGTTTCAAGCTTGTTACTTGTATTCATCAGTCTTTCTCTCATTGTCCATCTGCTTTCTGGACCGTGGGTAGCAAGTACTAGTGCCGCGACTCCAGCTACTACCGGTGCCGCAAAGCTTGTACCACTCGTGACGCCGTAATTTGCTGTACCATCTTCATTAGTTGGAAATGTTGTTTGGATTTTTACACCAGGAGCAAACAGATGTACTGATTGGTCGCCATAGTTTGACGATTTTGCCTTGATGCCTTCTTTGTCTGATGAGCCCACCACAATTATGTTTGAGAATTCATTGGCATAGGCCCCGGGATACCGGTTGGTTGAATTTTTTACTCCAACATTTCCCGCTGAAACAATAACAAGGATTCCTTTTTCGTTGAGCTCTCTAAGCTTTTCTTTAAATTCAGGAGATGTCACTTTAAGTCTAGAAGAAAAGTTGATGATGTCCGCGCCTCTGTCTACAGCGTACTGCATGGCCTCGATGAGGTGTGGCAATTTATCTGGTCTTTTTGCCATCGGTTCGGGTTTTACTATTGGGATGATTTTAAATCCATTTGTAACACCTTTAATTCCCAGATTATTGTCGTGTTTCGCAGAAATTACTCCGGCAATAGAGGTTCCATGCTTGGCGTGAAAGTCGTAATCTCCAGCAAGATTTCCATTCTTTTTGTTGGCGTTGTATCCGTAGTAGTCGTCTACATAGCCATTGCCATCGTCATCAATTCCATTGTTTGGAATTTCTTTATCATTGATCAAAATACTGTCTTTAATATCCTCGTGATTGATATCAAAGCCTGCATCAATAATTGCAATCACGGGAGCATAGTTGTGTTCCATTACACTCCAGGCCCTTTCGATATTCGCACCAAGATTTTCTGAGTTGTATTTTAGATACCACTGATTTGATTCAAGTGGATCGCTTGCTTGTGAATAGCTGATAGTGAAAATTGAAAGTAAAATCGCAAGACCTTTCATCTAAGCTCCAAATAGAGTTATTTATTCTAGTGCACTATAGTATTTTGAGGCACTTGCAGCAAGTTGGTGAGTAATAATGACAGTACAAACTTGTCGTAAATTATTTAGACAGTGTCGTAACTTATTACAATATAAACGATAGCGACAATCTATTCGTATTGTAAGTGCTTAAAATCTTGAATCGTCACAGCTTCCCATTTGGCATCGTACTTGCTTTATTTAGTAGTATTGAATGGAGTGTATTATGAAAAAGCTATTACTTGTTGTTACTATCATTGCTACTTTTGGTCTTGGAAATGCTTACGCAAGTTACTGTACACAAGGTAACTGGAATACGGCCGTAGATTATTACAAAAAGAGAGAAAATAGACATAACCTCCAAACAGAAGAGCTTAATAAGCTTGTTGTAATTTATAACGATTATGAATTTCTATCTAGCCGTTATAATGCCGGACATTTAGTTTCAGTATGGAAGAGTGAAAACACTGCTCTTCAAACGATGTTGATTACTCAAAAAGATCTTTTTAATAAAGAGATTGAAAGACTCGATCGCCTTAAAAGAGAAATTGTTAAATATCAAAAACTAATTCAAAAATCGGCTGACCTTTGGGATAGACTTGCTGACTACTGCTACGATGAAGATAAGTATAAAGATTATAAGAGTGGACGTAATAATATGAGAGCTGCACTTAAGCTTAAAGGGGAATCACAGGATCTTGTAGACAAGATTGATAAAATGCGTGTTAAGTATTTACAAGATATTGGAATCATCAACAAGTCAAAACAGTTGTATGATGAGTCCTTAGAGTGTGGATGTAATAATAACTAATATTTGATTCTAAATTTTATAACAGTTCGCCGCCCCTTAAGGGCGGCTTTTTATTGTGGCGAGATACAGTCTACTGGACAAACATCAGCACACGCTCCGCAGTCGATACAGGTATCTGGATCAATTTGTCTTTTGTCATTTACTTCAGTGATGCAACTTACAGGACATTCTGGTTCGCAGGCCCCGCAGTTTGTGCACTCATCTTTGTTGATTAGATATGCCATTTTCTCTCCTTGTTTGGATTATATTTTTAGTTTACATCTAAAAAATCCATTTCAGGGTAAAGTATATTTAATCGTGGTTAGATTCGTTAAAAATTGTTACAACTTAAAAGTTTATTGCTACCAATTTTCTCCTTTTTAATCAACAGAGATCTAGGAGAACCGTCTTCTTTTACGTCCATTGTAAGTTGAGTTGGTCTAGATGAAAAGAAGTCACTGCCTGAAATGGCCTCAATCACATCACCTCTGTAATTATCTTTATTCATATCAAACTCATAGCGATCATCTCCACTCGATACGATGATACGAATTGTGCTTTGCTGTTGACCGTAGCCATTAATGCTTTCTAGCTCTTGGATCACGACAGAGCAGTCTCCACCAAAGAAGCTATCTTTTTCTCCTGAGTAAGAAGCTTCACTAACAAGGTTAGCTGCAAAAGAGTTGAATGTTAAAAACATTGCAAAAGTTAGAGTTAACAATTTCATGTTTTCCCTTGGTTATCGAATTTTGGGCCTATAGTTTCATTCTTTGCATTAAAATTGTCTTAAGTGCACCTTTAAGTTCTTCGTTATTATACTTTTGGTTTTTATTTTTATTTTGATTGTCCAAGAGTCTATGAGACCAGCGACATAGGTCTGGTACAAATCGGAAAAGATCAACAGGGTATGTACTAAATTTAGCTGTATCAAATGCCATATATTGCATTGTTTTGCAGTCTTTAAAATAGTCAGTGGTGGTTCCAATAAATGTATCAACTTCTTCTTCGACAATTGATCTATAGTTAGGATCACTTTCGAGCATTTGCTCTAGATCAGCTGGAGAGTAGTTGATTGGTAGACTATCTAAGTTTGCTGCATTTTTTGCTAGGCATCTCTGAAATGGAATCATGTTTAATGACCGAATGTTGGCCACAAAGCTATCTAGACAAGTATTTGCAATCTCTTTTTGTTGCTCAATACCTTCTGGCAGTTCTATTAAAAAATTACTCTTTTCTCTTCTTGCGCAAATTGTTGGCCTACCTCCAAAAATCACATCACGCATGAATCGATATTTCTTTGGTGCTCTTGTTTTAACAAATTTTGGCGTTAAGATGTACGCAGAGAACGTTTCTGCAAAGTCTTCGTATGGATTGGTTGCTGCGTAATCTGAAACAAAGTTAGACTTTGACATATCTCTTGATGCATTGACAGCATACTTAAATGTTTTCTCAGGCATTCTCCATCCAGATAGCTTTAGCCACTCATCTGAAAGATCTACTTGTTCGTAGAATGTCCCAATTTTGTGTCCCAGCTCATGGATAACGGTAACAATTTTTACTTCACGACTTATTCTACTCGATCCCCAAAGGTCATAGAATTTTAAGTACCTTTGACTTGCGACTGCTAGGGTACTTCCACGTGATTCATCAATTCTCTTTACATGTGTTCCGTACTCAAAGTTTTCGAAAGCGCCTTTTGGCATCATTTCCAGTGATTGATAGATTAGCTGAAGCTCACTCATCGAAAATGATTTTGTATTCTGGATTAGAAGGTCTTCCCCTGAGAGGTCAAGTTCATTGGCGATGTGAGACAGATTGAGATTGTACTCATCCATAAAATAGAGATAGAAAGCTCCTTTCCCTTTTCCAAATGCTTTGTCTGCCATGCAAAACATATCTTTACAGCTACTAATGCCTTTAAACTTTTTCTCGAGTAGTGGGTAAGGAAAATAGGATTCCTTTTTATATCCGTCCACTTGGAGAAGTGAAATCATATGCTGGACTAGCTCTGATCTAACTCCTTTCATCTCAATTCCAAAAAAGAGAATTTTCTCTTCGTTATCAACGGAGTACTTCTTTTTGAGATGCCTTTCTAGTGCTTTGCCATCTGCATAAGTGCCGCAGTACTTAAGATTACTGTTTATCTCGTAGACCTCGTCTTCGAAAGTAGTGAATGCAAATGCTCCAGACAACTGTCCAAAAAGTAGACAAAATAGTAACAAGAACCTCATATTATTCTCCATACTTATGCTGTGATAAGTGTCTATAATGCAATCTAGATGCCGAAATATTGAGAACTTTTAGTCTATACTTGAACCTTTTGGAAATCATTCCTACAATAAGCTAGTTGCGTTGCTAGGAGGATGTTATGAAACTTGTTGATGTCGATAATTGGAAGAGAAAAGAACACTATAATTTCTTTTCAAAATTTGTAAGCCCTTATTTCGGTGTCGTTTCTGAAATCGATTGTACTAATGCTTATAGCTATGCCAAAGAAAACAACCTTTCATTTTTTGCTTATTACTTGCATCGCTCAATGATGGCAGTAAACTCCATTCCTGAATTCCGTTATCGTATTATTGATGATAAAGTGTATGAGTTTGAAACTATTCATGCTGGGGCGACAGCTGGCCGTGATGATGAAACTTTCGCTTTCATTTTTGTACCTTACTCCTCTGATTTTTCGACTTTTAATAGAGATTTACAGAGAGAGTTAGACGAGGTTAAGAAATCATCGGGGCTTCGCCTTAACGGTGATGATGAAAAATTTGACTTAATTCGTCACTCAACACTTCCATGGATTTCCTTTACTGCACTTCTTCATCCCACAAATTTTGTGCAAACCGAATCTGTTCCTAGAATTACCTTTGGGAAGGTGACTGAACGTGACGGACGGAAGTATCTACCAGTTTCTGTTGAGGCCCATCACGGCTTAATGGATGGACTACATGTTGCTAAATATTTTGAAGAATTCCAAAGACTCCTAGACCTTTAATTACTTTTTGGCACCATAATTGCTCTTTATACTCACAAGTTACTTAATATCTGAATAATTCAGCAATATTTGTCTATTTAATGGACAGTCTGCTGTTTGATTGTACAACTTGGGAGTTTCTATGCGTGTTTTAGCTGCTTTACTTATTTTCTTCGTAAGTTCTGTGCAGGCCGTTGAAATTGAAAGAGTAAGAGAGAATCTTATTGGGAACTACCAGTACCTTGTTCAATCACAGGTTAAGTGCGATGGTGACTTTGAAAAAGGAAACTACATTTGTAATAAGGATATTCCCGGTGAGAGAAGAGTTTTAGGAACTTGGGACTCATACATTATTCCTCTTGTTGGCCCAATGAAAAATACTATGAGATGGGTTGATTCAAATGTTTTTGTAACCGCCCATACCGTATTTCCACTATTCTCATTAAAGTTTGAGGATCCAGAACTTGAGAAGTCAAGACTTGATTCTATTCATAGCGCGATGAGTGCCGTAAATCTATTTCGCAGAAAAAATGGTTTCGCTTTTTGGCCAAGAGTCGGTGTTTACAATGAAGGCGATGTTGATCGCGTAGGTGCTCTTAACTTATCATTGCCAGTTCTTGCCGGACAAATGGGTATTTTAGATAAAATGCAGGGACTTTTCCATACAAAGCTTCTTCCAAAAAATAAGCAATGGATGATTGAGAATCTCGATCTTAATAATCGAGACTTCGGTCTTCTTTTCAATATTCCAAATGACGTAGACGACACCTCTTTAGGGGTTATTAGTAATCATTACTACTATCAAGATAAAGAAGACAAAGGACAACTTTCTAAATATGTTGCAATGGTTGATCAGTTCGCGGGATACACTGATACATATGAAAATAGAAAGAATCGTCGTTATAAAAAGTCTACACCAGGTTGTAATGAAATGGTGGAGGATGCAAAAGATCGTGGAGATGATTCTATTTTTAGAAATGAAGAGTTTTTAAAAAAATGTTCTTTAGATGATCCACGTGAGGCCTGGAGATATAGTGCTTACGAAAATAAACATTCTGGCGCTGTTATGACGTGGTTATACGATGAAAACAAAGGGTTTTATGAAAATCCAGAAGAGGGTTTAGCTTTTACGGGGCAAAATTCAATCGATTGTAATGTAATGGCAAATGTTACAAATGCTATGTCGCTTACAGGTAAGAGAAATGATCCTAAGCTTCGTCGCGGTTATGTTAATACTTGTAATGCAATCGCAAATACAATCTTAAATGAGGATGGCGATTTAAAGGTTGAGATCTCTCCACGAAAAATTGATAGTGGGTTAATGCCTACATGGAGAATTTGCGGACTGTTCTATCCTGCACACATGACTTTTCCATATCTTCTTACAAAGGCCATTAATGAGGCCGATGCTTGTCAGGATCTAAATCAGAAAGATCAAGAGCGATTCGATCGCGCAATTGAGGTTTTGGCAGAAGATATTTTAAAGGAACAGTCTGAGGAGAGTGAGAATAAATCTTCTGGTACGTGGTATGAGAAAATCGATAATACTACAGGGCTTCCTACGGCCCTTGGGGCGGCATCACTTGTTAATATTTACAAAGCCTATGGCGATAAAATCTCTGTAGATAAAGATGAACTTGAATCTGCCATCGATAGCGCTGTCGATTATATCTTAGATAATAGTGATCGTAAGATGATCAATGGAAAAGAGACAATCTCCCTTGAAGAAGGAACATTCTTTGGAGGTGGGACTATCGATGAGATCGCACACTGGCGATCTAGACCATTTGCAACAGCTGTTTCTCTTGAGTTGATGAGTAAATACTATTCTGTTTTTGGCAATGGTAAAATGGTAGATCATAATCTTGTTATTAAGAGTGATACTGAGTTGTCAACTGTTGTGGACATTTATGAAACCCGCTCTCTACCGGAGAATTACAAACAAGATTCTTTATATATGTATGAAAAGAGCTCATTTGATTCTACAATCACAGCTGGGTTAAAGCTTGGAAAGAATAATGAAGCTATTATTGGAGTCGAACTTTCATATGGGGAGATCTATAAAGGGAATGCTCAAGATAGAAATGAGAAGATTGCTTTTTATAAGATTAAGGTGTCTTCTGAATTTGGTATTGACGTAATGAGAGGAAACTTTGAGAGCTATAAGTTAGATGCTAAATTTCTTGGAGTTAGCACAAAGACTGATTCATTTATTAATTCTGAGTTCGCCTACCTTCCGATCTCATATGTTAAACAAGGGGATCTAGAAAAAGCTAGTGCTCATCTTTTTACTGTTGGAGGTGAGATCCCGATCGTGAATATTGGAGATAATGCTTATTTGAATGTTGATGCTACTGCGAAAGTACTCGGATACATCAACCGTTCTATGGATGGAGATCGTACTAATCAGCTACAATCTTATGACATTGCTGATGTAGAAATTGGTATCTCTTATGTAAGAGATCGATTTAGTATTAGAGCAAGTTATGAGATGGATTTAGGCTACAGTGAAGATGGTTATGGTAACGGTATGTCATCTCATAACAACAATACTTTTAGAGTTGAGGCCAAGTATCAAATTTCTAATAATCAATCTCTCTCTTTTGGTGTTGAGCATCATCAGGATAATAGATTTGATGAAAATGCCGCTTATATGAAATACGAATATAAATTTAATTAGAATTTATTGGCGCAGATCTTCTGCGCCTTATTTATGACGTGTTCTCTTTAATTTGTTGATGTCGTAACCTTTTTCTTTTAGAAACTTTAGTATTCCTTGATAGGTTTTTGGCACCATTTCTTTTGTTCTAGATAAAATCCAAAGTGTCTGCATTGATGGATCACTAACTACAGAGTAGCTGTAATCCTTATCAATTTTAATCACCCAATAATTTCCTGCGAGAAAGGGGAGCCTTAGCCATTTAAATACAAATTGTACTTTAAGTTTTGCTGGTTTATTTTTATTTGGAATCCAGGCGATCCCCAAGGCCTGTCTTAGGTCTCCATCGACAGAATTCTGGTTACATTCATTGAGAACATCGATTTCATTATCTTCATTGATCTTATATTTCGCCCTTGTTGCAGTACACCCTTTTTGGAACCACTGTGGGAATGATGCGATTTCGTACCATGTTCCAAGGTATTTATTGAGGTCTAAGCTTTTTACCGCTGATATTTTTGTATCAGAAGCAAGTATGGCCGATGGTAATAGTAGGATAAAAAATATTGCTATTGTTTTCATGATTCTACTGTATCGGATGAATGCGTTGCTGTATGCACATATTTGTTTAAAATTATATAAGTTTAGTTTGATTGAATTTTGATCAATGATAAAATGTTCTTATATTTGAATAAGGAGTGAGCGTAGTGAATTCTGAAATTGAGCAACTAATTCTTCATCGATTTCAACATGAGCTTGTGGATGATTCCTTCCACACAACTTTAATGCAAGATGAGCATTTTGATCTTCTTTTTATTCGCTTCTTAGATACTTCTGATGAAAACTTAATCGTGAAAGCTAGATGCTTCGTATTCATTGAAGACTCTGTTTTCGAGTTCTCAAGAGAGAGGTCCCATTTTCTAGAGGTTGCTGGCGCTGAGGGGGGATTTGTTGAAATCATCAAGCATATCCTAAAGAAGAATCGCGCTATTTTGAATCACCTTGTAGATATTATCGAAGATTTAGAAGAGCATATTTATGAGAGATCTATTCCTACGCATTTCATGGATGCATGGTTTAAGCTTCGTAAGAATCTTTCAAAAGTTGATCGCTATTATACTCGTCTAAACGGTGTATTTATGGATCTTGTGGACACTAAAATTGGTGAGGAAAATCAGCTCAGGTACCAAAAGCTTATGGTTTCGTTTGATGGAGAGCATGCACGCACTGACTTACTATTAAAAAAGCTAGATGGGCTATATAATTACCATGAACTGATTCGTTCAGATAAATTGAATCGAACAGTATATTTATTGACTGTTATCTCAGGAATTTTTCTTCCATTAAATTTTATAGTTGGTTTATTTGGAATGAATACCACTGATCTTTTCTTTACAACTTCTCCAAATGGAACAACAAAAGTTATATTTTTATTAGGTCTTGTTCTTTTTTCATTAACTCTAGGTGCTCGTCTTTTGAAAATGATTATAGATCGTCTACGTATTAAAAGAAGTGTCTTTAGGCTTGGAGATTTTTTGTCTAAATTATAGCTATTAAAATAATCATATTTGTAGATATCTTTTTTTTAGGCCTTATCGCTTGATTGGAACACTCGATTAAGTTATTGTAGCGCCTCTAAATGAGGCGCTTTTTTTAGTATGTACTAAGGTATCGTTCGCCACTATCTGGCAGAATAACAACTACTTTCTTGTTCTCAATCCCATTTGTTTCAATATACTTCTTTGCTGATGCTATTGCCGCTCCAGAAGACACTCCACAAAAAATGCCCTCTTTAGTTGCTAACTCGCTTGATGCCTCTCTAGCTTCTTCGTATGAAATCGTTACGATATCATCGAGAACATCTTTAAGGAGTGTATTTGGAATGAATCCAGCTCCAATCCCTTGTATCTTATGAGGTCCAGGAGCTCCTCCGCTTAATACTGGTGAGTCTTTCGGCTCTACAGCCACTACTTTTGTGTTTGGACGTCTCTCTTTCAGAAATTTTCCCGCTCCTGAAATTGTTCCTCCCGTTCCTACTCCCGCGATGAGGTAATCAATTTCACCGAGTTCATTGTATATTTCTGGGCCAGTTGTATTGTAATGCGCTTTCCAGTTCGCTTCATTCTCAAATTGACCGAGACCAATGTAGGAGCTATCGGATTCAATGAGTTCATTTGCTTTTTGAATTGCACCTTTCATTCCTTTTTCACCTGGTGTCAGTATAATCTCTGCTCCATATGCCTGTATAAGCTTTCTACGTTCAATGGTCATTGTTTCTGGCATCGTTATAATCGCCTTATGGCCCTTCATTGCTGCAACCATTGCAATGCCAATTCCCGTATTACCACTCGATGGTTCTACAATTGTTTTTCCTGCTGTGAGTATGCCTTTGTCTTCTGCGTCTTCAATTAATGCTTTAGCAAGGCGATCTTTTACACTTGACCCAGGATTAAAGCTTTCAAGCTTTACAAAAAATTCGCAATTAAGTTCTTTTGAAAGTGACTGCATTTTTATAAGTGGTGTTTTCCCAATTGTATCTAATATT
Organism: Bacteriovoracaceae bacterium; assembly: GCA_965140515.1. Taxonomy (GTDB): domain Bacteria; phylum Bdellovibrionota; class Bacteriovoracia; order Bacteriovoracales; family Bacteriovoracaceae; genus JAGLCH01. Next base: position 2,206,481 of record OZ223251.1, read on the forward strand.
GATTTCATTTTATCTCCCTCTTTGCTGGAAAATCTTTTTCCCTTCCGGAACGTCTTCAGTAAGCCAAACGTTCCCTCCAATTATTGAGTTCATTCCGATTGTTATTCTTCCTAATATTGTGGCCCCTGCATAAATCGTAACGTTATCTGAGATAATAGGGTGACGTGAGATTCCTTTCATGGGATTCCCCTCTTCATCTGTTGGAAAGCTTCTAGCTCCTAGTGTTACTCCCTGATAAATTTTTACGTTATTACCAATTACCGATGTTTCTCCAATCACAACTCCAGTGCCGTGGTCGATAAATAGCCCATTCCCAATTTTAGCTCCTGGATGAATGTCGATTCCCGTCTTAGAGTGTGCCAGCTCAGATATAATTCTTGGAATTATCGGTGCATCGAGCTGATAAAGCTTGTGAGCTATTCGGTGATGAACCATTGCGCGAACCCCGGGGTAGGCGAAAACGACTTCATCGATGCATACTGCTGCTGGATCTCCACTGTATGCAGCTCTTGCATCATTTTCGAGATCTTCCTGTAGTGCCGGAAGTTCTTTCATAAATTGACGCGCAATTTCTTTTGCTGCTTCTTTACATGTTTCACAATCAGACCTTTTTTTCTCTTTGCAAATGAAGCAAATGCCACAGTGAACTTGTTCCGCCACAATCCTTTCAATTAGCTCTAAGTGAGCACGTATTGAATCGACTTCACTCTCTGGCGTGAAATAGTTTGGGAATGTTAGTGATGTGATTTCTTTTACTAATAAATACAAGCGCTTTCTTGAGGGAAGACCAACTGTTTTTTGACATTCTGAGTCCTCAGTTATTGTCTTGATTTTAGTAAAATAGTCCACTAGGTCATTCATATAGTCTGTCATCCCATCTCCTTTAAGGATTGGTAATATAACTCTAAATATTAAAATGACTAATCAAGAATATCTATGTGGTAATCCCATTTTATCTTTATTATTAGTCTTCTTAATAGCTCAGTTAATTTCAATTTATATCTCTTTTTTTTCTCCCTTTTGACCAGTTGCTTTAGCAAACTAAACTAAGAGCGTGTTCTTTTGATTTTAAAAGGGAGACCAAGTATGATTCCGGCAAAAAAAGATCCCAGATGGGCGAGTCTTGTTAAAGGTGAGCAAGAATTTCAACTCTCTGGATTTGCAACAAAGATGTTACTAGGAAAGGTTCGCGTCAAAATTCAACTCGATCCATCAGATGAAAATATTAAATCTAGTATTGAGGAAGTTTATAGTTTCTTCATTGAAAATGAAGAGCTTGTTGAAACAGATTTGAAAATTATTTTTGGATAATAGGGAGTATTAAAATGAATAAACTATTAGGTGTCGATACTGTTAGACAAATGGTGAAGGCGGGAAAAGTATTAATGCTCGCTGGTGATGAAAAGCTACTTCAAGAGTTGCCAAAAGGAAAATGGATTGGTGGTACCATCCCTTATTTCATGGGGGATGATGGTGGGGTTTGCTCTGATCAAAAGATATATGTGACAGAGCTTCCAGACTACATTGAAGATATTAAGATTAAGCTATATCGTGCAAATGAATTGCCTGGAATTTCTTCTGATTACCCTGTTAATGGTGCTTCATTTATTATTATTCCCGCTGGTACAGATGTTCATAAGTCCTTTGCAAGAGATGCAACTACATATAAGAACTATTTCAATTCTCCTGTTGTGGGTTGGATCTCTGGGGTTAAACTGGAGGATTTAGAAACAGCTCATCCAAAGGTATTTGATGGAAATAGCGGGGTTGTTTCACAAGATCAGGCCGTTGTTATGCACATATCATTACCAAAAGAGAAAAGAGCAAAGATTGATATTATAAACCTATTCAGACAAGGAGATGGAGACTCTATAACATTTGAAGAGTCAGGCTTTACTATCGAGAACTGCCTTATAAATGGAGAAAAAAAGAATTTTGCTGAATATCTAAGAGAGAATAATATTGATACTCAGCTGCCTCTTGTGGCGGATTACTGTGGTGCAATGGTAAATGTCAGCATTCAATCTGTGAAGGATAAGTCTGTTGATTTATATGCACCTGTCTTTAATGGTGTTCAGTATAAGTTTGCAAAGAGTGTAGGAGATTACGCCAAAGAGTTTGAAGTTGAAGTTTTAAAGCACAAGGCAAATCCAATCTTCTCTTGTAATTGTATTTTAAATTATCTTTACGCGGGACTTGAGGGGCATAAAACAGCAAATATAACTGGCCCGATAACCTTTGGTGAAGTGGCCTATATGCTCTTAAATCAGACTATGGTCTATATTTCTTTTGAAAATCATTAACAATTGGGCCCTTCAGAGGCCCATTTATTTTGCACCTTATTTCCGCAAACTAAATTTATTTTTCACATGGAAATTAGGGTAAGATCTTGGATTTTAAACAATTGTTTACTTAATTGGTGAACGCAATAATCTTATGTTGTTTTAAATCTGGTGTGGATGGATAATTATTCTCTACCTTTTTTGGATTGAGTTTATGAAAAGACGAATTAAAAAGAAAATTTTTAAGAAAAAGTACGATCGCCCTCTTCAAAAATTTGAAACTGACATCCAGACACTAAAAGAGATGGAAAAGATCATCGTATTAAATTCAAACCTACAGCATTCTGTAATGACTCACTCTGCATCAGCAGGGAAGTGATTCTAGATAAACCCTTTTAAGAAGAAATACTTCTCTCCAACTCCTAAGGCAAAAAGTAGAAGCCCAAAAATGGAGTGTTCGATTATTACGATGGTGATTGAGCGGTGTCTATCATAAGTAATTGCGAAGTATAGTCCAGCTACAAATGTAAGAACTAGCGCAACGATATTACTATACGCGAGATGTAACAGTGAAAATAGTAGTGCATTTGTTGTGATTAGAGTTTTTTTAGATAAGATTGTTTCTAATCTTTTAAAGAAAAATAAACGGAAGATTACCTCCTGCGGAATAACTGATAATAGTGGATAAATTATCAGAGTAATTAGTAATAGGTCCTTTCTCGATTCAAAATCGAAGATAGCTTCTGGCCCAACAAGATACACTGAGAAGGTGACTACGATTGGAATGATTGCAAGTATTCTTTTGCTTGCTCTTATGTACTCTGAAAAATTATCAAGCACTATATTATTCTTTGTACTAGGAAGTTTTCGTATTAAGCAATAGGTAATCACAATTACGAGCATAATCATGGGCGATAGAGGAAGTAGCTTTGCAGCAGCAAGAATAGGAAGTAAGAAGTAGATAATTGATATTTCTGCTAAAAGGCCTAGTGGTCTGAGTTGATGGTAAGCACTCTTCATAATGGACATCCTATCCTAACATGCTAGATTTATTAAATCTTTTCTATTCCATAAAGTTATTACAACCTTTCAAATTAGATATTACCACTCTATTGAATATCTTGGTATTTTGCTTTTAGTAAAAAATTATTAATTTGCCGGAAATTATTGTGAAAAAAATCATTCTACTCTTATCATTCCTTGTTACTCTTTGCTCTTTTGGGCGGTCTTATGAATTAGATCAAAGCATACATGATAATCAATCACTACCATTTATTTCTCATACTGGAAGTGGGGCATTTGGATCTTATCTGACGATGAACATTAACTATCGACCAGTTCGTGATCTCTATATTCAATTATACAAGTCCCTAGATTACAAAATTAAAAATCGTGGAGAGGCGCACATTACTGTAGTGACACCTGTTGAGTTTAATCAAGTTTTAAGAAAGAAGATTTCAATAGATGAAATTAATATAATAGCAAGTGACTATCATATTCAAGAGTCTCGATTTGATGTGGTATGCATTGGTGAGGGGAAAGCTAGTATTAAGGGGAGAGTTGAGCGCAACTATTTTGTTGTTGTTGAATCAAGTGATCTGATTGAAATAAGAAAATCAATTCAAAACTTGTATGTTTCAAGGGGCGGAGATCCCAGTGAGTTCGTAGCAGAGCACTTTTTTCCACATATCACTCTTGGATTTACCAAAAGAGATTTGCATGAAAATGATGGGGTTACAAAGGATCGTATGAGTTGTATCTCATATCTTAATTGATCATTCGTTGCTTCTTTGTAGTACCACTAGATAAGCACCAATTATAATCCCGCAAAAATAAATAAAGCTCTCAAGGTTCTGGCCATTGTTATAAATGAAGTAATCACTTGCTGCAGTTATCATCGGCTGAAAGTAGATAAAGATGGAAACTTTTGTCGCGCTTAAGATGCTTAATGCCTTGAGGTTCAAAAGATATACGATTGAAGTTGAAACAAGAATTTCAAAGAGCACATTCAACAATTCAATTTTTCCTATTATTGCGTAATTGTACATATCTAACATAGAGCTTCCGGCCATAAATGCCATAAGGATTCCTCCTCCAAATAACATCGTTGCGGTTAAAACTTCATAAGGAAAGTTCTGGGTTAGAAGCTTCTTTCCCAAGACCATTGCGACACAAAAGGCCAGAACATTTAGAAAAATATAGGTGTTGCCAATATTATAAAAGTAAATATTTTCAGTGCTACCTTTAAAAATAAAAATACACACAAAGATAAATGAGATTGCTACTCCAATTGATTTTCTTTTAGAAGATTTTTCAAGACCAAATAAAAATGCAATTACTGAGGTAACTATTGGTATGGTGTTTGTTAGGATTGATGCTGTAAGTGGTGTTGTCAGCGAAAGGCCTTTCATAAAAAATATCTGATTGATAAAAAAACCGAGAAAGGCCACCGAAGCAAGAACCCACTTGTTTTTTATAAGAATTTCTAGGTTAACTTTTTTGTGAAAAAATAGTAGAAGAATTCCTCCTCCTAGTAGTCCTCTCCATGAAGATAATGAATATGGAGATACTCCTGCGGAGAGAATTTGCTTTGCAATTAGGTAGTGAAATGAAAATATCGAGGTGACAACTAGACAAAGAATTATTGCAAGAGTTTTGCTGCTTATTTTCATTTAACCGCCAATAAATAAGTTCAAGAAGCTTATCGGAACTCTAATTATTCTTTTTGAGGGATTTATACAACTTTTCGATTGTGGGGATTAGCTGATCTGCAATCATTTCATGTCCAAGGAATGTGGTATGTCCCCAGCTCCCTTGGAATCGATCGCTGAAAATCTCTTCGTACTTATGCTTTTTTAAGGCATTTTCAAAATTTTCTTTATTACTAATAAATTGTATTTCTTCAGGAGAGAATTCAACCCCAGTAAAGCGATCCATAAGTTGATCTACGGGGAGAGTTGGATACTGCATCGCTATATAGGCCATCTTACGGGACTTTAATTTTTCGAAGAGCTTTTCATAGCTTTCATCAATTGCCGTTTTTTTCCAAGGCCCAACTTGAATTCCCTTTGCTTCATAGAGGTTGCGCATTTTTATTTTTAGTTCGGGTTTGTCTAGGCATGGTTCCATTGAAGAGAGAATATTAGAGTCTAGATTTGTTCCAAATTGTTGAATGATATTTAAATTCTTATAGCACCAATAGCGCTCATCAATCCTTCTCTTTGTTCCAAATGCGTAGTACCAGAAAATATTACGAGCATTTTGTGGGCAGCGCTTTAAGGCACCCTCTATAAGTGTCATGGTGTCTGGCATTTGATTGTGACCAGCATGGGGCTCTGTTTTCCTAGTAATGTATCTCATTATCTCAGCTGCATCACACTTGGATAATTTTTGATCTACTTTATCAATCAGCTTATTTACACCAATTGTTTTATAATCCTTAAGATATTTGTCTTTGAGTTCATCGCTTAAAATAGACTGATAGGTTAGCGACTTATATCTAAGTGACATCACTCTTCCATAAGTCCAACGGAGCAGTTTTAATATTCTTATTTGATTGATAAAATCGAAAAAAGGATTTTGATTCCCTATATATGAAATATGGCCGGAATCATTTATTCCCATCATTGAGATAACAACATGAGGTTGATATTTATCTAGCCATTCATCCAGATTTGAAAGAATAATTTGGGTTTTGTATCCTGCATGTCCTTCATTGAAAACTTGAACATCATATCCTTTGGAACGTAGCTTTGTTTCAAGTTGTCTTGGCCATGGCCCTGGGGGCCTTCCTTCCCAAAAGTCATCAGTGGTAGATTCTCCGATGGTAAGTATTCGTACACTTGTTTGATTTAATCGTTGATTATGAAATGAGTGAGTGCTTTGAAGTATGAAACCGATAAGGCGCATCCCAACTTCTATAGTGAAGATTGCAGCGATAATGAGAATGAGAGTTTTGTATTTCTTTTTTGTCATACTGTCTTATGTCGATTTTATAGACCATGGCATTGATTTGCAATTTAGCTATTTAATTTCTTTCACTGATCAAGTAACATTTACGTGGAGTTTTATATGATTTCACGCGCTATCGCCTTTATCTTGTGTTTTATTGGAGTTCTTCTTCCATGGAGAGCTCGAATTATCTTTAGCGACCTTTTAGGCTGGGGTGTTCAATTTGTTTATTTCTCTTACTACGGCACTCTAAACTTTCTTCTAAGAGAGTTGAAGACAAATGGTGGTGAGAAGCCGGAGGTAAGTGATGAGTGATCGCTCTATCGTCGTACTTTATTCTGGGGGAACCGATTCTACTTTAGCTGCAGCTTTAGCCGCTGAAGAGTTTGATCGTATTCATTTGGTAAGTTACAAGCGTTTTGGAGTCTCGTCTATCGAAAATAGTCGAATCAATGCAAAGATGCTTGTTGATCGCTATGGTGAAGAAAAAGTCTCCCATTCTATTATTCGTATTGATCGCCTTTTTAAATTTATTTCATATGAGCGGTACTTTTATAATCTCTTTAAGTTTGGATTCCAAAATCTTTCTACTTGTGGCTTTTGTAAGCTTGCGATGCATATGCGTACGATCAAGTATTGTCTTGATCACAACATTAAGTACGTTTCTGATGGGGCAAATGAGGGGATGTCAATCTTTCCTGCACAGATGAGGCCTGTTCTTGATGACATTAGGGCAATGTATCGCCATTTCGGTATATCCTTTTTTAATCCTATATTTGATTATGATGCTCCGGAGGAGCAGACCCTTGTCAATCCTTCAGCTGTTGGCTCAATTTCTCCTGATATACTTCCTCGTATTGTGCCTGTTTTTGATCATAGAGATGAGTTTTTAAAGCGACCGAAAAAAGGTGAAACTGCTGGTGATGTTTTATTTCGAATGGGACTTGCTCCGGCCGAAAATATTAAGGGCTCTTCGTATGATAAAAAGAGACAGGCCCGTTGCTTTCAATTAATCCTCTTTAATGTGTTTGCTATCAAGTACTTTCTCGCAGCTAATTCCTATGAGAAATACACAGATGAGACTGTGACCTTTTTTAAAGAAAAGATCGGTACTTGTATCAATGTACTGTCAAATAATGGAGATAAGAGGTTCTCTCGTCTCTTTTCTGAGCGATAAGCTACTGATTTTATGTATATTATTGACCTAATGTAAGAACTTGTATGTTGCCATATAGTTCTTAACTATCAGAAAATACATGAAATTAATTTCATAAGGATGTGTAATGAAGCGAATTGTAGTTTGTTTGTTCCTACTTAGCTTTAACACCATGGCCATCGACAAGGCCATCTATGGTGTGGATAATCGAATGGATCTTTTCGAATCCTATAATCAAGATTGGGTTGAATTAGCGCGTTCAACAGCTGCGATGATTCCTAATCATAAAATATCATTGGGTAACGATCCTGATAAAGATTATTATACCTTGAAAGATTACACATTAGAAAAGGCGCGTCGCTTGTGCCCTGGTGAGCGATTTGCAAAACAAATAACTCCTGCTGATTGTACGGGCTTTCTGGTTACTCCTAATATGATCGTTACAGCTGGTCATTGCGTTAAAACTTCGAGGGATTGTAGCGGATATCGTTGGGCCTTTGGTTTTTCTGTTGATCGTGAGGGGGATACTGCAAAAACCGTTTTAAAAGAAGATGTGTACCGTTGTGTTTCGATTGTATCGCGAAGAATGGGGGAGGATGCAACAGACTACGCTCTGATAAAGTTGGATCGTGAAGTTTCTAATAGAGAACCTCTAAAAGTTCGCACCTCTTGGCGTGTTAGTAATGGAGATCCTTTGGTTCTAATTGGTTATCCTTCAGGACTACCTGCCAAAATTGCTCCTGGCGCTGAGGTTCTAAGCTCCAACAATCAAGTTTATTTCATGGCAAGTACTGATTCTTTTGGGGGGAATTCTGGATCTCCTGTATTTAACGCTAATACAGGTGTTGTAGAGGGGATTCTTACGAGAGGTGAAGCAGATTACGTTAAGGATAAAATTAAAAAATGTTATAGGCTTAACTACTGCGATGACGAAAGTTGTCGCGGAGAGCTTGTTAACCGTATCACAAATGTTAGAAGGTTAATGGAAATTCTAAAAAACCAGTAGGTGGAATGTGAGAACTCTCTTTCTTGTTGTTTCTCTTTTTTGCTCTAGTACCTTTGCATCGCTACTCCCTGAGAATAATTTTAATATTCCTGTTGGAGAAAAATCTCGCGGAGTTGGCAAAGCTTTTTATGATTTTGTTATTGATCGTCTCGATGAGATGTACCGTCCCGTGATGGATGAGCTTGGAGTTGACTTCGAGGTCGAGCGATTGTGGGAAGATGGACAAGTCAATGCCGCAGTGATGAAGACACCAAGTGTTTATAAATTGCGAGTCTACGGAGGACTGGCGAGATTTTCACCTATGGAAAAAGACCCATTTGTCTTGGTCCTTTGTCATGAAATAGGGCATTTATTTGGAGGGGCTCCCACTTGGAAACCTCATAACTTTGTTAGTTCAGAGGGGCAGGCAGATTATTATTCAACTTTGAAATGCTTCAGAAAGTTTGTTGCCGATGATGATAACGACGGTATCATTGGAGATCGTCCAATCCACCCCTTGGCGCTAGATCGTTGTGGGCAATCTTTTGGAGATAACTCTAAAGATTACTCAATTTGCTTGAGGTCCAGTCTCGCAATAGAAGACTTGGCCAACGTTCTTGTCTCTTTGAGAGAGGGAGAACCATTACCCAAGCTAGATACTCCAGATCCATATGTTCGTCGTGTGATTCTTTTTAATGGTTATCCAAATATTCAATGTAGAATCGATACCCTTTTTGCCGGAAGTATTTGTGCGGTAACTAGTGAAACAGATGTATTCTCTAATGATAAGTACAACGAAAATGTTTGCTCTGTTTTCAATGGCGATCTATTAGGTAAGAGGCCAAAGTGCTGGTATGCTCCCCGCGAGGATAATAATTAGTAAATGAAAATTTTAGTTACCGGTGGTACCGGCTTTATTGGTAAGGCCCTCTGTCGCGCTTTGGTTGACCAAGGCCATGAAATATTAGTCATTTCTAGAAAAAAAAGAATAAACATTGATGGTATTTCTTTTTTACTGCCAAGTGATGAAATCCCTCATATTGATGGCGTTATTAATATGGCAGGTGAGAATATCGCTGGTGGACTTTGGTCTAGGCGACGAAAGGAGATGATCTATCACTCAAGAGTTTCATTTACTGAAGATCTTGTTGAAACTTTAAACGATAGAAAGCTTTCTTTTTTTATCCAATTTTCTGCGACAGGGTTTTATAGTGATTCAGATCGAGTCCAAAATGAAACCGGTGATAAGGGGGGGGGATTTCTTTCTAATGTTTGTCAGGCATGGGAAGTATCTTCTCAACCAATAATATCGGATCGGAGGGTCGTACTAAGGGTCGGTACGGTTCTTGGTAGGAATGGGGGATACCTCGCAAAGATCCTGCCAATGTTTAAGTTTTTTATGGGGGGATTTTGGGGAAGAGCGAATAGCTATTTTTCGTGGATACATCTCAAGGATCTTATTCAAATAATTTGTCATGCAGTATCTTCTGATATGAATGGCATCTATAATGCCGTTGCACCAAACCCTGTTACAAAAAAAGAGTTCTCAGATCGACTTGCTCATTCAATACATCGTTTTGCTGTGATCAATTTGCCAAGCTTTCTTCTAATTATGATATTTGGAGAGCTTGCAACTCTCTTTTTGAAAAGTGAACGTGTTGTTCCTTCGCGCTTAATTGATGAGAAGGATTATGATTTTCTATTTCCCACAATTGATTCGGTCTTTTCAGATTTACTATAGTCTTAAGAACTTTTTTAAAGCAAATGTCATGCGCTCATTGTAAGGGGCAAAACGGAAATCGAAAAATGTTCGGACACCTCTTCGCATAACACTTTTGTAATGGGTGAACGTATCGAAACCGGCCTTCCCATGATACATTCCTATTCCTGAGAGCTTCACACCGCCGAATGGCAGAGTGTGTTCTGATACCTGCAATAATGTATCGTTAATGCAAGCTCCCCCAAATTGAATGGTGTCTATCATTTTATGAGAGAATGATTTTGATCTTGTAAAAATATACAGAGCAAGCGGTGTGGGAGATTTACTAATTATTTCTTTAATTTCATTTTCGTTTTTATACTTTAAAATTGGAAGAATGGGACCAAAAATTTCTTCATGCATTATTAACGAGTCTTCTTTCGGTGAAGCAATAAGCGTTGGACCAATAAGTAATTCATCTCTTGACGATTCTCCTCCATAGATGATTTCTTCACCTTCTAGAAGTGATTTTAGTTTGTCGAAATGTTCTTCATCGACGATTCTACAGAAGTCATTTGATGCGATTGGATTCGTGGTATAGAACGTTTTGATAAACTTTACCATTGCATCAATCAGCTCATTATATACAGATTCATGAACTAGGATGTAGTCTGGAGCAATACAGGTTTGTCCTGCGTTTATAAATTTCCCCCAAACTATTCTTTGGGCCGCTATGTGGACTGGAGCATCGTTATTAACAATTGTTGGAGATTTTCCTCCTAACTCGAGAGTTATTGGAGTTAAATGATCTGCAGCAATTCTCATGATTCGTTTCCCAACGGCCTTGCTGCCGGTGAAAAAAATATGATCAAAATCTTCTTTTAGTAAGAGTTCTTTTCTTTCTGCTGTCCCCTCAAGTACATACAAGTGATCTTTTGGAAAGTTCGAGTTAACAAGTCTTTTCAGCAGTTTTGACATGTTTTGTGATTTTGATGATGGCGCTATTATCACAGTGTTTCCTGCGGCTAGCGCAGAAATTGCAGGACGAAGTGTTAGTGCAAGTGGATAGTTCCATGCTCCGATAACTAATACCATTCCCTTGGCCGAGGGATGGATATGACCTTTGGATGGGAAGTTTATTAGCGATGTCCTAACTTTTTTTATTGCGGCCCACTTGCTCAAATTTCGTACAGTATAATCAATTTCTGATATCAGAGTTGAGAGCTCGGCAGCGAGTGTTTCAATAAGCGGTCTTCTTAGATCTTGATAGATTGCACTTCCAATTTCTTCGTGATGGTTTTTTATGAGTTTTTTTAGCTTTAATAGTACTTCAATCCTCTTTGACACTGGGATTGGGTTTGCTGTGCTAAAGAATGATTTTTGTGCTTTAACCACTTCTTTGATTTCTATCATCACGACTCCTTTACTCGAGAATTATCGGAGTTGGAAGAAGTGAAGATGAATTAAGTTTTATTAAGTAATTGGCAAAAAAAGGCCGGTATAAACCCGGCCAATATTATTTTGAATTTTCAAATGCTTCTTGAATACAAGCTCTAATCTTAAAAGGTCCATCTGGAAGTGAAGCACATCTAAGCTTCGTTTTTGGTTGCTTTGGAGTGTAATGGACATTAATTGACCCTATTCCTGTAACTGGATCGTATGATGGGTAGACGAGGAATCCTCCTTCTGAACCGTCATTTTTGTGTAATCTAATAACTGCCTTTGTTACGAGGTGAGCTACGATTGCACCGGCCAGAACATCCGTCATCCAGTGTTTTCGGTCATGCATTCTTGCGTATGATGTAACCGCTGCAAGCCCGTATGATACGAATGGTACCCATGCATGATCTTCTTTATAAACTTCAGCGATAACTGTTGCAAAAGACCATGCTCCAGAAGAGTGCCCTGAGAAGAATGAGTTATTTCCTTCTTGTCCAAAAGCATATGGACCCATATCGCCATTTGGTCTTACTCGTTGGAATGACTTCTTAAAACCTTCTGTAATTGCTTGAGTTGCAAGTCCAGCTGTAACTGTGAAAAGTCCAAGCTGCTTTAGTTTTCCATTATCTAAAACGGCACCAAGAAAGTATGAACCGATAGCAACAGGTGGAATAATATCTGCACCAAACATATTTCCAACAGTGGCAAGCTTTGCAGTTTTTTCTGATTTATGATCTTGGATAAAATTCATGATTTCTTGATCTCTTTGAAAGATTACGAGTCCCAAACTTGTCGCTGCAGCAAATGCAATAAGTTCACGATTTGATAAACTAAGAGGGATGAAGTAGCCCTTTGATTCAAGGTTTGGATCAAATTTAAACATCAGATCACTAAACTCTTTTGCCGAAATTCCTCGTTGTGAAATTTCGTGATGATCAATTGCTGCTTGCTCTTCTTCGCTACAACCGTATGCAGAACTTTGGCACTCATAGAGGTCATCTAAGTATCTTTCATATGGCCCTTTGAGATAATCTGGAGTTTCATGTTCATTTTGTCCGCAGTCATATCCTGTAAGTGTTTGCTTGCAGTCTTGGAAAAGGCCAATCTGTCTTGAGTTATCATCGCTATTATTTGATTTCTTTCCACTGAGGAACTCTTCCATGGTTGGGTTCGCAAACGCCAGTGTGTTTAGGCACAGTGCAGTCATCACAAGTAGTGCTTTCTTCATCAATACTCCATATAATTTTATATTATCTATACTTTTACGCATATTATTGGACAATTAGTTCGCTGAACAAATTTTTTTGCAAATCATATATTATTTACAGTTATACCTATGATTAGTTGATATTTATTATCATTGCGCTAAGTTACTGATTAGTTAAGAAAAATTAACTGGACTTGTTACCACGCAGTCATTTGATCTATTGAACTATTGGGTAAAAACAGCGTAAAATTCGATGATTAGAATGTGAGGATATATGAAAAATCTTTTGATCTTACTTGTTGCACTTATCTCTTTTTCTGCTTTTTCTTATGATGTATCAGATATTACAGGGACCTTTAGAGTTAATCTCAAAGGATCTCCTGTCTACAATTTGGTAACTATTTTGGAGGATGGTCAAATTAAGCTTATCGAATACAGTAATTACGGCGAATTAGAGTGTCGCGGACGTTCTAATGTTAAAGATGATGTGATGTATTCAGATATGGTTTGCCTCAATGGTCGTCGCTTTTCTCAGGCCATTATGCTTTCTGATATCTATGAGCTAGAAGGGAATACCAATACTCTATTCAAGGTTAGAGTTATCTCAACTCTATTTGGAGGGAGAACCAAGCTTCTAACCTTTAAGCGGGTAGACTAAAACAAAAACCGAGTAAAATTTATCTTTCCATATACTTGTGCTCCTAATTGATGTAGGTTCTCAAAAACATTATAAAGTTAAGGAGCTCTAGTGACATTTTCAACATTTAACTTAAGGCCAGAACTCAATAAAGCAATTGAGAAACTTGGCTACGAGACGCCTACTGATATTCAGCGTGAAGCACTACCAATACTGTTGGGTGAAGATGTTGATTTTATCGGACAAGCACAGACTGGTACCGGTAAAACTGCTGCTTTCGTTTTGCCTCTGTTACAGAAGCTCAACTCAAAAAGTAACTCTATTCAAGCTCTCGTGCTTGCTCCAACACGTGAACTTGCAAACCAGGTTTGCCAAGAAGTTGAGAAGCTTGGAGAGTTCTCTCAAATAAAAAGTTATCCTGTATTTGGTGGTGTTTGTTATGATCGTCAAATTAAAGGGATTAAAAAAACCAAACCACAGATTGTAGTAGGAACTCCAGGACGCTTGATCGATTTAATGAATCAAGGTGTTTTAGACTTTAGCTCTACTGAGTATTTGGTTCTCGATGAGGCCGATGAAATGCTCAATATGGGATTTCTTGATGATGTGAAGAAGATTCTTTCAAGTTTTCAAAATGAAAGTAAAACGATGTGGATGTTTTCTGCAACAATGCCAGCTCCAATCTTAAATTTAATCAAAAGTGAATTTACAAATCCTAAAGTAGTTAAGGTTGAAAAGAGTACACTTAGTAATGCTGATGTTACTCAGTTTTACTACCTTGTAAGACAAAAGGAGCGCGAGACTGCGTTATGCCGTTTGATTGATTCAAACCCTGATATGTATGGGATTGTATTTTGCAATACTAAGAAAGATACATGGGAATTGGCCGATGGTCTCATGGGGAAGGGGTATAAAGTAGATTCTCTTCATGGAGATATGGGACAGCTTCAGCGTGATCGGGCAATGGCGCGTTTTAAATCTGGTAAAAGTCGTCTTATGATTTGTACTGATGTTGCAGCTCGTGGAATTGATGTTAATAACCTCACTCACGTTATTAACTTTGGACTACCTCGTGATATGGAATCTTATGTTCATCGAATCGGTAGGACTGGTCGTGCTGGGCTTAAAGGTCAGTCGATTTCGTTAATCGATCCTCGTGAGCGCGGTTATCTAAAGAGATTGGAAAGGTTTACTGGACAGAGAATGTTTGAAGGTAAGCTACCAACTGCAAAACAAATGAAAAGTGGTATTCTTCGTAGAGAATTAGAGAAGACAAATAATCTAATTGAAGCTGTTTTAACAAAGGGTGATGATTTTGCGATTGATCCTTTGTTCAAGGAATTTGCAGCTCATTATGAAGCTCTTGATCGCGAAGAGTTTATGAAAGTAATGTTTTCGTGGCGTTTTAATAAAGAGTTTAAGTCTCTTGGTGAGATGAGTGAATTTGAGGATGCTCATTCAAAGAAAAAAGAAAGACGTCCAAATGCCAATAAAAATAAAGGACCTCAAAATACATCTCCAAACAATGTTCGCTTTTTTATTAATGCTGGGAAAAAAGATGGAGTGCGCTTGCAGCCCTTTTTAAAGGCAGTCTCTGGAATTGCGAAGATAAAAAAGAATGATATTCATAATGTCGAAATGATGAAGAAATTTAGTTTCTTTGAGGTTTCAAAGAGATATCAAAATAAGATTGCCGGACTTAAATTTTCCATTGGTGATAAAGACGTTTCAATAGAACTTTCAAAATAAAAAAAAGCACCTTTAGGTGCTTTTTTTATTCGTTCACTTCAACATCAAATACTTTTTTTAGTTGATAGATATTAGTAGAGTTTTCAATATTTGAACACGCTACATATTTTATCTTTTCCGGTGTTCTTGAAGTCTTATTCAGTTCGATAAATACAATTGGATACTCCACAGGCATTTTGCACAGAGATCTGAATCTTTCTTTAAGTTCAAAAGAATTGTATTTATCAATAAAGTTAAATATTGATTTTGAGGTAAGTGTCGCAAAATTGCCTTGAGTAATAAAGTCAAAGAAGTCATCTTGATCCACTTCTTCAGTACTCTTAATTTTGCCACCAAGTTCTTTAAATGTATATTTGATGAATAAATTATCCCCGGCACAATTTCTACAGTAGTTTTCTTTAACCGAACACTGAGAGTAATTGTCGCACAGGTTCGCACATTGGTAACTATCATCCTGATTACATTTAATATCAAGAATTTTGATGAAGTCCTCTGTCCATTTTGACTCAATGGTAAAGGCCAAGCTTGAGATACTCAGGAGTACTGATAGTAGTGCTATTACTATCTTCATCTCTTCTCCTTTGGGAAATTACAACTGCTATCTTCCCAGAAGTTATCTTTTGTAAGTTCCCCTCGACAGAACATTCCTGCTACCTTTGTATCAACTACTTTAATTCTATTTTTGCAGTGTTTCAGTTTTATGGTAGCGCTGTCTCTGTCTTCATCAATATAGGTTACCTGTGTATTAAACAGTTTTCCTGCTGCCTTAGAAATTGCATGTTCACACTTCGAAGGCATACAGTAAGATCCTTTTACTAATTTTTTCACACAGGACTTTGGGATAGTTCCATACCGTTTATATGTGTCGAGTACATTATTCGGATTTATTTCCCACCTACGAGGTATCTCTATCGGATCAGAGAATCCTCTGAAAAATCTCATAACACCTCTGATAAGGTAGTAACTGGTGCTTACAACGGGAATATTCGCAAAAGTTGCGACCCAATTACTCATTGTTTCAAAATTGATGGTGCAGCTCGCACATCCTTGAATTGTTTTCATTGAGTTTACATCAATGTCACTCGCCGATTGAACGCGAATTTCGCCACCATTTTTATTCATCAGGCAGCCTTTAAAAGTATAACCTGCGAAATATGCCTTTTTTGAAAGCAAGTCTGCTGAATGATTTCCTACTGAAACAGTACAAGGAATATTTA
The DNA here is from genome assembly GCA_965140515.1 of Bacteriovoracaceae bacterium. Taxonomy (GTDB): domain Bacteria; phylum Bdellovibrionota; class Bacteriovoracia; order Bacteriovoracales; family Bacteriovoracaceae; genus JAGLCH01. Next base: position 2,222,804 of record OZ223251.1, read on the forward strand.
ATATTTTATTGAGATCTACGCCTAGTTCTCCTGGCCAGTTATGTCCACTCATTTGAGGATCAAATGTTAACTTTCCATCCTTCATCATCTTGTTAAAAGAGGTCGCGCGTTGAGGGACATAATCGACATTTAAATAAAATGGTGTAGGGTTTACCAAGCTAATCGCTGCTGCAGTTAAGTCCGAGAAGGTATTAAAGAGTGTCTTTTTAACTTTCCACCAAGGGTCATAGATCTTACACGCTGTTCTCTCAGCATATGGATTAATTAATGATGGATCATTGATATTCTGATCATTGACATAAAATGTTCTAAAGTAGCGTACTGCTGAATAGATTGAAGTTATTGATTCCAAAATCTTTCTTGAACAGTCTGAACCGTTGAAGCAAATGGTGTTGCTAACGGTGTTTGCTCCTCTATTTTTTAGAAGTGGAGTTCCCCAAATTGAAATAGGAGAATCTCCCTTCTTACCGATTTCATCTTTTATGATTAGTTCTTTATACCAGTCAGAGAATCCAGACCTATCGACTTCAAAATTCTCCCAGATTCCCCTTTCTTCTAATTCATTACAGAAACTTAGAACGGCCGGGGCAACTTGTTCAAAGTAATTATAGAACTCTTTGAGCCCTTTTGAAGTCAGTTTTTTAAATGTAGGGTCGAGCTCATTCATCTGCTTGAGATAATCTAGATCTGAGCGAATAAAACTCAAGGTTTCGTGTGCCGCAACATTGTACTCTGAGCATAGGTAATACAGTTCATTTTTAAGCCCATCAACTGTGATTTTTGATGCTCCTTGATGAGACCATGCTTCTCTATTGTTTTTCGCTTTATTAAGATTATTAATAATTGAATCTACAGATAGATATTTTGAAGTTACTTCTAATGTACTGATAGCATTCATCAGTTTGTTTTTTATATATGATCTAGATTTTCTGATATTTTTTGCAAATGATTGGGCCCACTCGTTCATATCGGGAAACTTACCGTATTCAAGTATATCATTGTTGTAATCAACAAATGGGTCATCCAAGAGTTCTTTTTCTGCACCATTTGGAATTGATTTCATAAAGTCATGATTAAGTGCCATTTTGTTGTATGAACTTTTGGCAAAGTCTCTTATACGTTGTGAACTTAAAAAATCGTTGTCGCACCTTGATGGAGAAGTACCTCTACAGTTTGTTGAGAAAAACATTACAGATTCTTCTAAGTAAATACTCTTGAAGACTTCTCCAAAAGGATATGACATTTGTTCGATTTGTTGCGAATTCCTAAATGCCCACGAATAATAAAGTTTAAGGCTATGCCAGAAATCAAATCCAGCTTTGTCCCAATTCTTCTTGTTCGTTCCAAGTATGTCTAGTTGGTATGCTACGGCCTCTAAAGAGGATTGAGCATCTATATCATCACATGTGGTTATATATTCACTTTGATCTCCTTGAGCGATTGCCAAGGACTCAAGAACTTTTTTGTTTGCAGCAACTGTCCCAACTTGGGCCATAAATGGAGAATATTTTTTTAGAAAGTGACAGCTTAGATTACTATTTTCTTTTTCATCGATAAGTTTGCTTCCAAAAAAATGTTTTGATGAGAAATTATCAATCTCTCCCCAGATTTCTTTTGTTTGCTTGCGGTAGCTATATTTTCGATTATTCCAAATTTTAGCAATATATTGATCAAGTTCTTCACAGTATTCGTCAAGCTTACAGCCTTCAGAAATTTGCGAGTATTGCTTTAATAAATCTTTACGATAATTGTAATAGTCTGATGTGTCGTGATTTGGTCGGGTTTGTTCTTTGAATCGTTTTTCAAGCGCACTTGCTGTTAGATCAGCATGTAGTAGGGGAAGCCTATCTTCAAAAATCTGATTTGCAATATATTCGATCAGCTTATAACTTGAGTACCGAAATCTCGATACTCCCATTTTTGTTAATGCTCTGGGTTCTCTTCCTGTTGATAATGCTAATCTGTAGACCGACTTGGCCGCATTCATACTATCGATGATCAAGTTAACTTGAGTTGTTGGCCTATTCGAATCATCAGCGCAACTTGAACGATTGGTAAACTGAAGGTTATTGATTCGAAGATATTTTGCATCGATATTTGCTCTCTTCCACTGAGGAGATACATCTTTTAGATTTATTGGATCTTCATAAGACTTCTGTTGATCATCTTTTGCAATCTTTTCAGATTCAAGTTCTGCTTGGTAGTTGTCTCCTAAGATCTCGCTGGGCATAGTTGTCTCACCACTTGCTAGTGGTGTTAACAGATAAGCTAATAATGTGAGTAGGGCCCAGTATTTCATCTTGTGTCGTATATTGCCTTAGTTTGCTGTTTTAATCACTTGTTTTGAAAAATATTCTCGTTTTTTTTGATGCTAACTAGTTAGAATTACTCATCAATTTCTAGTGCGGATGAAAAGGTCACAGTGGCCGATCGATTTGGCCTTTTTCCCTCTTTTGTCTCGATAAATCGTTGGCGCCAGATACAGTGTGAATAAGATGGAAGTGTCACTCCTCGGTAGGATAGTGTTTGGTTTATTCTTTCGTAATTTGAGCTGCTGACTTGTGAAAGATTGTATTCGTCATCTCCACATAGTAATTCATATTTTGATACTAGCTCTGAGTGGCCGGTGTAAGCGATATCATTTGGTGCAATCGCTGCTGTTATTGACGTAGTATTTGGTATTGTTTGGTGTATGCACCAATCAACAAAATAGTTTGTCCCATAGGTCTCAGAATTGAGAACAAAGCTTAATGAATCTGTATTCAATAGCGTTGTAAATTGACTGTCTGAAAGTTCAGAATATTGATCTCGCTTTGCTGGCACTGATTGATAGTCATATTTGTACTGATCGTAGCTGTTGTTATCTGGAAATGATGATATCGCTGTCGTCTCAGCGTGGATGTAATCATTGTATCCATGGTAGTTTGACGATGAGTTTGATATTACTTCTGATGTGGTAACCGTAACTCTACGTTTAATTGCAGCATTGCAGGGATAAATTGAAACTTGGTTTTTCTCTGGAGTTGAAAAACACTTACCAAAGTAATCTTCGCCATGGAGCCTTGTGACTCCACTCTCAACCGTCAAGTGCCCTCGCTTAAGGGAGTTAATGCTTATACAAATCTCTTGATACTTTTTCCCATTTCCGGAATGACATACAAGTGCCTTATTTCCATGTGGCCCACACCACACAATTTGGTCCCATATGTCCCAAATGTTGACATGATCGCCAGCTATGAGTTGAAGCGATGATAATAGAAGTAATGTGGAAAAAAATAATTTTTTCATTAAATTTAAGTGCCCCGGGAAGTCCCGGGGCCATATACTTTATTAGATATTTGCTGGATCAGTAATATCTGTGAAAAGAGTAAAAATTCCGCCATGAGCAGCATGATTACGACGATCTTCTGAGTTTTCAGAGAATGTATATCTAACAACACATTTTGCAGGAGCTTCAGAGTGAGTTCCAACAAGTTGATGGTTGTTGTAGAAAACTTCTTGAGATGCAGCACTTACCGCTTGACCCATTTTTGAAGTTTTGTATTCCCCGTCGCAGTATACTTGAACATCTGCTGAAACATTTGCTTTGTTTAAGTAGTCTCTACCATTAACCATGTTAGAGAATGATACTTTTGAAGTTAGGTTATAAACTCTGTTTCCAGTTGTTGATGGTGCAAATTGAGGCCCGTAGTAACAGATGTCTACGAAATATTTTGCTCCATAATTTTCTGAACTAAGAACAAAGTCTAGGCTTGAAACAATGTAGTTTACGTCATTGATTTTATGATTGTTATAAGAAATGTCTGATGCTTGGTTCAAATTTAAGTAGCTGTTATCTTTAAAGATTGCTTGCCAAGAGTATGAACCTTGAGTTCCGGCATATTTTGAAAACTCTTTTCCTGAGTGGTCAAGTGTTTGGTTCTCTGTCCACTCATCAAACTCAACAACGTCATAGCTCATGTAGTCCGGTAGGTATGATCCTGAAACAGAAGTATTTGTTTCACTGTCAACAACTTCTGATCCGTAACCATTGTAGTTAGGATTTGTTGTGTCAACTGTGTAACCTTGCTCTGCATGTGTTCCTGAGTGAACTATCCCTGCATTACAAGGAAAGATGTCAGCTCCAGAAGAAAAAACTCTAAATTTAAAAGTGTTGTTTGCAGCTTGAGCTCCGCTTACTAGAGCAAGTGCTGAAAGTGCGATTACCATTTTTTTCATTTTAATATCTCCTTAAGTATCAATTATTTACAGCCAGTGGCCTGTTTAATAATGGTTGAGTAAAATATAATCATAGCTTCATCCGCAGGGGTGAACGCTCTTCTTGTTGTGCCTTCTTCTGTGATCAATCCATACATGTATGTATTCATCGCAATATAAAGACTTCTTGGAACTTTGATTTCCTGTTCACAAGTCTTGTATGTGTATGAAACTGATAATCCTACAAATGGGTTTGACCCTTGATTTGTTGAATAGCTATCTCCTGGAACAATTACGATATTTCCACCGTTGTTTGAAGTATTGCCATCTCCAACATTGAACTCAATTTTAAATTCGTCACCAGAGTTTGCGATTGAAAATAGGGTACACATCCCTTTTTTACACGCCACTTTCATATCTTCGTTAATGCTCATTTGAATGTATTCTGGGGAGTATCTGATAAATTCAAACTCTTCTTCTCCCCCTGCAATGGTGTCGAATAATTCATCTTCGTTATCATAGTTGTTTTCATAACCTTGATTCGCAAACGCTACATTTAAAAGTAGGGCGCAAATCATGAATGATAAAATCTTCTTCATACGGTCTCCTTAAAACTATTCAAGCCCATCCCAAGGACATACCACCTTGGGAAGCTCTGATATTTTTTTCATTTTGTTATTTTCGAATCTCGATTTTTTAATTTCAGTTATATCTTTGATTTTGAAGTTTCCTTCGACATCCATACCGCCAAGTGTGAAGTTAAGGGAAAGGGTCATATATGGACGTGAGCTGATAGTAAAACACTTATTATCTGAACACACCTTATCAAAATATTGTGGCCAATATCTAAATTTGCTAATGGTTTGAATTCCATCTGCTCCATCGCTTCCAGAATACTGTCCAAAATCTCTGATTACTCCATAGTCTGGTAGGATGTCGTGGTCCGTGATTTCTGGAATAGGCTTTGTACTCCCGATTGTGGGGATTCCATTGAGAAGACTTGCGGCGAAGTCCATTGTTGGGATACCTGGAAGCGGCATAAATAAAGGAGTTACGCTTTTGTTATACATCGTGAAGTCAACTTTTGGGTCTCTAAATATAAGGTCTAGTTGGTACGTCTTTTCTTCACCCAGTTGGACTCCTTTAATCACTTGAGCGGGCATATTGAGTAATCCTTGCCAGTTTGGAATGGCCACGGAGCCGTCATACCATGATTTAAGATACGCTTTTTTTCCATTTATGATTTCAGAGAAGACAACTTCTGCGACCACGGGCTTTGAGTAGTTGCAGCTTGAAGTACAAATTTCTTCTAGGCAGCTTTTTTGGCAGTGAAAGTTATCAACAAGAAGTGGGAACTTTAAAATTGCAGCATCTCTGAGATTCTTAAGTTTTATATCTCCAAATGAAACTTCTGGAACCGTGTAATTTGCGGGTAGTTGAGGGACATCTCTCCCCCAGTCATCAGAGATAGTGAAATGCTCTGAAGTTGGCTCAAGCATAAAATTGAAAAGCTTTGATGGGAGCAGCTCAAGATCTTGGGACATTCCTGTCGGTTTACTTGCGACCCCAAATGTGGTCGCGGCATTAATCTCTCTCAGTGAGATTTTTTGAGATTGTAAAAAGTCTCGCTCAAGACAGTTTTCTTTTATTCGATGACTAACAACAAACTCGCTGTCTTTATAGATTTTAAAAAAGCAGAATCCACCTTCAATAATGGCCTTTTGCTCACTTAGTTTTTTTACAGTACACCCTTGCTGTTGAGCACGATATTTTAATGGCCGTGATGAGTTGTGGGATATTGTCGTTTCAACGCAATTCTTAAGAAAATCGGTTTTTGCTTTGTGTTCACTCTGTCGATCATTTTCGTTAATTGGTAAATTTAAGGTGTTATTCTCGATTTTACATTTTTGGGGATCAAGTGTGTCGGTATAGGCCGTTGTGTAGGTAGATGAATCAATGGAGTATTCGTTAACTCCAAAGCCTACCATGAGAAATTTTCCAGCGGCCTTTTCACAGCTATTAACGAGAACTCCCAGCTGGTGTGTCTCCGCTTTTTCACCGCGAAGTTCGAAGCGATAAGTCTTATTCTTTTCAAGAGATGCTGAATATGAGTAGAGATCTGGACCATGAACTGAGCAGGACGTATCAACGCTTGTGGCAAATAGACTCCCACAGGCAATAAAAATAGTAATTGTTAGTAGAGCTCGATACATCTTCATTAGAATCCTAGTTAAACTTAAACGAGTGTTTATCAGGATACTTTTCAGATGTACATAAGAAACAATTTATAAGTCGATTGTTTGAAACTATTACACGTTTATTTTGATGTTCTATATGAAAAATATTTATATGGATGTTTGTGAATGACCTTACTGAGGAGTATTTCCCCATCTTTGCTGAGGTAATACACATGGATTATCAGATAATTGGCCCTTTTTGTATCTGATAATATATTGGCGCATATTAATAGGTATGTTTGAAGAGCAAATATTTTTTAGTTGATATTTGCCTTTACGTGAAATTTCCCTTCCAACCAGAAAATCGAGTCCGCGCTCGATATTTTGGTCACTCATTTCTCCTTCTTGATCAAAACTTTTTACCTTAAGCCAGAGACCTGCTAATCCCATAATTGATTCGAAAATGATCCTATCTCTTGATGTTGTGGAGTAGTTGTATTGAAAATCTGCATCCATGCATTGGGGGGGGGTTACATTTAATGAGAGACTTACTGTACGTACTCTTGATTCAAGGAGCGTGCAAATATTGCTGATGTGTCTCTCTACTGCCTCTTTAATCGTCTCTTTTCTTTTTCTAATAAGTTTCTTTATCTTCCTCATTGCTTCTGCTTCACCGAACTCTCTTACCAGTTGATACTGCTCGAAGTTTTCAGATGGAAGTGATAGCTCTTTTCCAATTTGATCTGAGGTTCTTAATCGTAAAAATCCGTAAGGAGATTCTGTAATAGGTCTTGCAGGCATCCCAACTCTTTGTAATATTGGCCTTACCACACGTGGTACTGTTGAGTACCACAGCTCAATATTCCCATTATTGCGTATATCTTTAATTAAATAGCTGTGAAAATTTCCACTGCTTTCTCGATAAATAAAAATATCCCCACTTCTAATCTCTGAAATCGGAATTGGGTAGCTGAAGTCATCTGCTAGTTGATAGCTTCCGAATGACAATGCAAGGTCTTCTATCAATAGTTTAACTCTTTCAATTTCGGATTCAACTGAGTCATACTCTGAACTGCGATTGCTTAATTTGTTGGGGGCCTGAAAAGGTAATGAATGTTCATAAGAAAATATCACTCGCTGGGCAAGGATGAAGTCTGCGCAATCCGTTTTCACTCCATAAAATGGGGACTCTTGATTGCTAAAGATATCGCTTGATAGCGTTTTTTTAACCCACTTGCTATATTTCGCCTCCCATCCTGTGTCCCAAGCATTAGTGTCTTCCCACACCACTGCGAGTGAGATATTTGAAACTATTAATAGGAATAGAACAGACCATTTCATGGGCGTTTGATACCATTTCTTTTCTGATGTGGGAAATCGAATTTTCAATTGAACTTAAGTGATGGAAAATACTTTGTCCTTCTACGTTTATTTTCATCATTAACAAGTCTTTCAATCTCACCCGATTTCTTCATTTCCTCAATAACTTTATTGAGCTTCGTAATAAAATCTTTGGCCACGGGGTTGCTCTTGTTACAAATAACATGTGTTGTGTAGATCTTGATTGGTTGATTTATTACAGTGATACTGCTTTTGTAATTGATATATTTCGATGAGATTAGATATTTGATAGTGGATTGTTCTTCTAAGATTGCATCTACTCTTCCTGAACCGAGCATCTTTATCAGTTCATTGACATCACCGGCGTTGATATAGCGAATTCCTGGAATGTTGTAGACCTCTTTTGGATATGCATACCCATTTGCGAGACCAATTCGAAGTCCCTGAAGATCGTTAAGAGTATGAATTGTTTGCTTCACAATCTTATTGATTGCAATGACCATAGTTGTACTTATTACCGGCGATGAGTATAGGAAACGTTTAGAGCGGTCCTCTGTATAATACGCCCCTCCCGCGCAGAGAATATGATTTTTTTCTACTTCACGAAGGGCCCTATTCCAAGGATACCATTCGACCTTTAGCTTGTAGTCAAGTTTGCTCAATGCCTTTTTTAAAATAATGGGGAATATTCCCCCATCTTTCATAAAGCGAGAACTGTAAGGGGGCCAATCTGTTTCAAACGCAATTCTCATCTCATTGGCAAAAGTCATCTGGGTAAAGAGCAAGAATGTTAGGATTAGAAATCTTTCAAATCTCATTTTAATCTATCGGCCTCCTAATATTATGCTAAACAATTCTAATTTCTTAATAGGCGTATCGACCAGATTTCAATGTAATGGAGTTAATTCAAATTAAATTGGGATTATGCGTTAATCTGATTCTGCCCACCGTTTGCCAAAGTGGAGCTATGTTCATATAATCACAGGGATTTTAATTCAAAATACTAAACCCTAAACTTGAGGTACCAAATGGATCAAAAGCAATTTTTGGCCCTTGGAAATGAAGCAGCAGCAATGGCAGCAATCGATGCTGGCCTTTTCGGTTTCTTCGGATATCCAGGGACTCCTTCTACTGAAGTCTTTGAAGCAGGTGAAGCTTTAATTGAAAAAATGAATGATGGACGAATCGCTAAATGGGGACCAAATGAAAAAGTTGGTTACGAAATGGCGCTTGGTTGTTCATACGTTGGAAAGCGTGCAATCTGTACAATGAAGCACGTAGGTCTTAATGTTGCGATGGACCCATTCATCAGCTCTGCTTTTACTGGAGCAAATGGTGGATTTGTTATTCTAGTTGCTGACGACCCAAGCATGCACTCTTCTCAAAATGAGCAGGACTCAAGAATGCTATCTCGTTTTGCGATGATGCCTTGCTTTGAGCCTTCAAACCCACAAGAAGTTTATGACATGACATATGAAGCGTTTGACCTTTCAGAAAAGCTCAATATGCCAATCATGCTTCGAATGACAACACGTACTTCTCACTCAAGAGGTATTGTTAATAGAAAAGAAACAAGACCTATCGCAGAGCGTGGGCTCCAATCCATTGATTCAAAGAAACAATGGGTTCTAATGCCAATGAACGCAAGAGTTAGAAACAGAGACTTACGAGCTCGCCAAGAAGAGTTCGCTGTTCAAAATAATCAATTCAATACACTTACGAACAAACCTTCGAGAAAAGCGATTGTTACAAGTGGTATGGGGAAAGCATATTTTGAACAACTTCTTATTGAAGAACCTTCTGTTGCAGAATACTCAAGACTTGATATCAAAGCATATCCAGTTGATGAGAAACTATATAATGATCTACTTGCTAATAATGATGAAGTAATTGTTTTCGAAGAAAGTTATCCAATGACTGAAGACAAGCTTATCGATAAAGCATATGGACTTAATGTTAAGATTAAAGGTCGTCGTGATGAAACTCTTACTATCGATGGAGAGTTAAATCCAAAGAAATTAAGACAAGCACTAGGTCTTTCACTTCCCAAGTCTAAAGCTGAGTCAGCAATGGACCTCACAATTCGTCCTCCAAAGCTATGTGATGGATGTGGACATGCTGATGCTTTTCTAGCTCTTAAAGAAGCTTACAAACAGATCGGTAACGAAGATCAAAGAGTATTCGGAGACATTGGGTGTTACACCCTTGGTTACAATGAGCCATTCAACGGTATTCACGCAACGATCGAAATGGGTGGATCATTTGGTATGGCCTATGGTGCTGCGATGTCTGGACATGAGCCATCTGTTGGTGTTCTTGGTGACTCTACCTTCTTCCACTCTGGTATCAATATCATGACAGCTGCTGCTGATTGCGGAAAAAATGTTAACTTCGTCGTTATGGATAACAGAATTACAGCAATGACTGGGCAACAAGAAACTGTTGTAATGAACAGAATTGAAGATACAGCTCGTGCTGCTGGATTCTCTGATGAGGATATTATTACTCTAACTCCTCTAAAGAAAAACCACGAAGAGAACGTGGCCAAGGTTGTTGAAGCTCTTAGGAAGCCAACACCGTCTGTTATTATCTTTAGACGTGACTGTATTGAAGCGATGAGAAAAGGTCGCTATAAGCAAATTGCTGCTAGAAAAGAGGAGAATTAAGATGAGCGAAAAAGTATTTGGTGTTGTTGTTGCTGGTGTCGGTGGACAAGGTGCAATTACTGTTGCTCAGCTTGTTCTTGGAGCAGCATGGAAAGCGGGTTACCACACAATCCAATCAGAAGTTCACGGAATGAGTCAACGTGGTGGATCTGTTAATGCGCAGATTCTTTTTTCAAAAGTTCCAGTAACTAGTCCTATTCTTATGGAAGGAACTGGTGATGTTCTTTTAGGAATTGAACCTCTTGAAACTCTACGTTATTTGAATTTGATGAGTGAAGATGCTCTTGTGGCAAGCTCGTTAAATCCAGTAATCAATATGTCTCAGTATCCAGATGTGGAAACTGTAATTAGTGAAGTAAAGAAAGTTGACGGTGTCGTTGCTATCGATACAGAAGCTGTTGCAAAAGAGCTTGAAAATCGTCATGCCGGTAATGTTGTACTTCTCGGAGCTGCTTCAAAGAAAATGCCTTTCTCAGATGATATTTGGGAACAGGTATTTACTGAGAGATTTAAGTCAAAAGGTGACGCTGTTATTCAGAAAAACCTTGATGCTTTCCGCTACGGACAAAAGCTATAGTTTAAAAGGCCCCTAAAAGGGGCCTTATATCATTTGGAGTATACACATGAGTTTTATTCATGAGTCAAAAGTCTATAACCTTTTAAAAGAAAATGGAGTAGGTACCCCCCTTTTTGGTACCCTGCCTCCGAACTGTTCTGATGCTGATATTGACGCTCTCCCTTTTAAAGAAGGTGAACGAGTTGTTATTAAGGGGCTCGCAAAAGATCTATGGCATAAGTCTGATGAGGGCGCTCTTAAATTTATTGAGTTCTCAAAAACTAATATGCTTGATGCCCACAATGAAATTATGATGAATCTTAAAGGCAAGTACGAGTACATTGAAACTCTTGTTTGTGCCATGGTTCCTTTTAAAACGACTTCAAATCTTCCAAGTGAAGGATTTGTTAGTATTAATCGCGATGATTCTTCTGGAACCATTATTAACTTTGGAATTGGTGGTATTCATACAGAAGCATGGGCCGCAGAGCTTAAATCTAAAATCCTTCAATGGCCAATTTCTGTAATGACTCCAGAGCGAGCTTTTGAAGAACTCAAAAATCATTGGATTGGACGTGTTTGGCTTGGAACCCTTCGCCAAGGTAAACAACTTGCAACAGAGGATACTCTTTTTAGCTTTGTTAAGGGACTATGGGAAGTTGCAAAGGTTGTTGAAAAAGAGAATCTAGACCTACTTGAAATGAATCCTGTTGTATTAGATGGCCAAGGTGTTCCTATGGCAATTGATGGAGTGGGAGTTCAGGGAAAAGAGAAGCAGATTCCTAAAAAAGGAGCAATCAACCCTGATCAAGTTCTACGTCCTAAAACGGTTGCAATTGCAGGTGTATCTGACAAGCCTGGAAATTTTGGTGGGCTTATTTTAAATAACCTTATTAATTCAAAAATTGGTGTTCAGAACCTTACTGTTATTAAGCCAAAGGCGGATGAGTTTAGAGGTGTTAAAGCTGTAAATGATATCGGTCATCTAAAAGATAATCCTGTTGATGCTCTTATCCTTGCTCTGCCTGCCCCAATCACCGTTGCTACACTCGAACAACTATGTGCTCAAGGTTGTGGCGCTGATCTTGTTTATATTGTCGCAGGTGGTATTGGTGATGGTGCTGATAAGGACCACTTGGTTGATAAGGTTAAGGGGCTTCTTTATGAAAGACGCTCGAAAGGTGAATGGACGCCAACTCTTGTTGGTCCAAACTCACTAGGTATTGTTCTTTCTGAGCTTGATCTTTCTACTCTTTTTATTTCAAGAGAAAGATTGCCAATTCACTTTAGCCCAAAGGGAAATATTTCATTTGTAAGTCAGTCTGGTGCTTTTTTTATTACTAGAATTTCATCAATGCAGTCTCTTCCAATTAAGTATGCCCACTGTATCGGTAATCAAATTGATATGAAGGTTAGTGACTTTGTAGATGTTTATAAAGAAGATCCAAATATTGATGTTATCGCTACTTATGTTGAAGGCTTTGATACCCACGAATGTGTTCGCCTAGCGGAAAAAGCAAAAGAGGCAATCGCTAAAGGGAAGCATGTTGTTCTTTATAAAGGTGGTAGAAGTACTGAAGGGCAAGCTGCAGCAGCTGGTCACACCGGTTCGATGGCAGGTAATTACGACCTTCAAAAGAAAGTTCTTACTGAAGCTGGAATTATTATCACAGAAACTTTTGCAGATTATTCAGCTGTTCTTAAGTGGCTTTCTGCATATCCTCAACATACTAACATCAATTCAGTTGGTGTTATGAGTAACGCTGGTTATGAAACAGTTGGTACCGCGGATCACTTAGGTGAAGATAAGATTTCAGGTCGTGCAAATCTATTGAAGCGCATGACTGAGTCAGATCACGAGAAGTTGTCAGCGATGATTGAAAAGAATGGTCTCAAGGGGCTTGTTGGTTCTGCTAATCCTTTTGATATAACTCCTTCTGCTGGTAAAGAGATGTACATCGATGGTACGCGCTTTTTTGCCGAAACTGAAGCTGACGCTGTGGTTGCTTCAGTTATTCCACTCACAGAAAAACTGAACCCATTCTCTAAAGAGGAAGTTGTTTGGTTCTGTGATGAGTTAAAGTCAATTTCAAAGAACAATGACCATAAGCCAATTGCTGTCGTTGTGGATTGTGGAACAATCTATGACGAATATTGTAAATGGGTAGAGGCCGAAGGTATTCCGGTCTTTCGGTCAATTGAGCAGCCGTTTAATGCTATCAAAATTATCAAGCGATAAGTTGGAGGAGGCGAAAGCCTCCTCTTTTTTTTAGATAGATATGATTTAATTTATATATTTGTAATATGACTCCCCCAATCCTATAAAGATTATCAGTTCCATTGAAGATTCATTTTTATAGTTTTATACAGTTAAAAAACTTTAGGAGATACCATATGAAACACATCATTACGATTATTGCACTACTAAGCTCACTTGCTGTTTTTGGACAAGATATTTCTCGTCAATTAGAGGATGATGCTCTACAGGCACTCGATAACATCTGCGGTGATACATGGTGTGAAGGTGATTTTGATTTTAGCTTTCAATCATTAGAGTGTGATCTCAGTAAGCAAACTTGTGAACTCTCATTCAGTTATATCGAATGGGGTGAAACAAGTGGAGATGAGTGGGAAATAGTAAAAGAGATTCCTGCAAAATGTACTCTCGAAGGTATCACTTCCGCTTCTATGCTAGAATCACGCAATTACGGAATGCCACAAGATGATCTTTACTGGAAAGTTGGTGACTGTATTGATGAAAATTATCCTGAGTACTAATTTTTAAATAATTTTTGATATTGAGGCCCGCTAAGCGGGCCTTTGTCGTTTAATAACCCAATAATAAATAAAATTTACTCCTCTTTTATATCAAATGCTGTTAAACTATCTGATGGATGCAAACAGGAATACTTAAAAAAGTCACATTTAATTTCATCGATATGATTGAAGAAAAATATCACTTCGATGTATTTATAAAGAATGGAAATCAGAGCTATCAGAAGTTGATCCAAAAGGGTCAGGAGAAAACAGATGCTCTTATTTGTTCTATCCTATCAGAGGGGTACACAGAGTTTTTCATCGATGGCCCATCTCTCGATCAGTACAATCTCTTTATCAATAAGGTGAGCTCATTATTAACTAAATCAATTCTAACTGTTGATATCTCACACCTTATGGATTTTGTGGTTAAGTTCGTCCGGTTAAATAAGTATGGACTTGCTATGGACTTAACCGCTGCTAATGATGAAATTAATCGATGTGCTAGAGTGGTTGAGGGTAGCATCATAAGAATATGTAATGATCGTGAAGGATTATTAAAGATTTTCGGAAGTGTTGCTAAATTTCCTCATATTACGAGGCATGCTGTTTCTGTGGCCATGCTCTCAGTGCTCACTGCGACTCGTTTGGAGATTGAATCAACGGTGCTTTTAGAGCAAATTGCCACGGGGGCGCTTCTAGCAGATGCGGGAATGGGGCAGTTGACCTTCAATCCGGAGAATGCGGAGCTTTTGACTCCTGAGCAGAGAAAGGAGTTATGGCGTCATCCCGAGCTTGGGAAATTCCTATTAGATCGCCTAAAAGGAGTTCCTTCATCGGTTGTAGCAATTGTAATGCAACACCATGAGAGGCCAAATGGTCATGGCTATCCAAATGGTCTTCGAAAGAACGATATATCCAGAGCTGCAAAGATTGTCGCAGTGGCCGATAGTTTTACGGCCATGATATCAAAGAGATCATACCGTGATGCACTTTATGTGAATGAAACACTAAAGAAGATGAAGGCCGATGTGGGAAAATTTGACCCTGAAGTCTTGTCGGCTTTTATTCAACTTTATAGCTAATTCTTATACAATTATTTCCAATATCTATTTTATCTATTGTTATGTTTATGTGAGAATATACCCAGACATCTGTGAAAAAAATATCAGAACTTTTTAATTATAGGAGAAATTCATGAAAGTATTAATTATTGGTGGGGTTGCTGGTGGGGCAACTGCAGCAGCTCGTTTGCGTAGAAATGACGAGAGTGCTGAAATTATAGTTTTTGAGAAGGGTCCATACATGAGCTTTGCTAACTGTGGTCTTCCATATTATATCGGTGGTGTTATTGAAGAGCGTGATGAGCTTTTACTCCAAACTCCTGAAGGGATGAAGAGTCGCTATAATATTGAAGTTCGAGTTAATAGCGAAGTCATCTCAATTGATAGAGATAATAAAATTGTTGAATTTGTTAATCACAAAACAAATGAGAAAAACACGGAGAGTTATGACAAACTCATCTTATCTCCCGGTGCTGCTCCAATCGTACCTCCAATCCCTGGAATTAATAACGATAAGATTTTTACCCTAAGAAATGTTCCTGATACAGATATGATTGTTTCAAAGGTCAAAGGAGATCATGTTAAAACCGCAACCGTTGTCGGTGCTGGTTTTATCGGCGTTGAGATGGCGGAAAATCTGAAAGAGCTTGGAATTGAAGTTACATTGATTGAAGCTACTGATCAGATTATGGCACCGTTTGATAAAGATATTGCTGCATTTGCTCGCGATGAAGTTAGAAAGCATGGTGTAAATCTAATCCTAAATAATTCTGTAAAGCAGTTTATTGACAGTTCTGAGAGAGCTGAGATGATGGAAGATAAGAAACCGATCATCACTGTTTTGGCAGATGGAACAGAGATTGTAAGCGATATGGTTATCTGGGCAATTGGTGTAAAGCCTGAAACTCGTTTTGCTGCTGATTCTGGAATTGAAATTACTGATCGTGGCGCTTTTATTGTGAATGACCACATGCAAACCAATGATCCAAATGTATACGCTGTTGGAGACGCTATTCAAGTTAAGCATTTTGTTGATAAGAAAGAAACGATGATTCCATTGGCTTGGCCTGCGAATCGTCAGGGGCGAATGGTTGCTGATATCATCACTGGAATGAAGAATCGTCCTTATTCGGGATCTCTTGGAACAGGTATCGTTAAGATTTTTGATTTAACTTTTGCTTCAACTGGACTTAATGAAAAATATCTACAGCGCGCGGGGAGAGAGTACCTAACAACGACTGTTATTCGTGGGCAGCACGTAGGTTACTACCCTGGTATGAAGGCCATTATCCTAAAACTTGTTTTCAATAAGGCCGGAGATGTGCTTGGCGCTCAAGCGTTAGGAGAGGATGGAGTCGATAAAAGAATTGATGTCATTGCGATGGCCATTAAAACCGGAGCAAAGGTTTGGGATCTTCAAGATTTCGAACCATGTTATGCGCCCCCTTTTGGAGCGGCAAAAGATCCTGTTAATATTGCGGGCTACGCTGCTGAAAATATCATCGACGGTATGGTTTCATCAATATCTGTTATGGAGCTAGATAATCTTGATAAAAATGAATACGTTTTATTGGACGTAAGAAATCAAGACGAGTGGGATGTTGAGCATATCAATGGTGCTCGTTTACTTCCTGTTAATGACCTTCGTGCAAAAATTGACGAACTCGATAAATCTAAGACTTATGTTACAATTTGTAAGGTTGGTCAACGCGGATACATTGCTTCTAGAATCTTAGAGGCAAATGGATTTAAATCTATAAATCTTTCCGGTGGGATGACCATGTGGAGTGCATACAATAGAGGAGAATAATTGTGGAGAACTTTACCCCTTGGCAGTCCTTAATCGGCGGATTGTTAATTGGAGCAGCTTCCGCCCTTTTATATATTGGGCAAGGAAGGATTGCTGGAATTAGCGGTATCTTTGGTGGGATGCTTTCAAAGTTTTGTCGTGATTTTGTTTGGCGATACTTTTTTATCGCGGGACTTATATTTGGTGGAGCGCTTATTTACTGGTTTAGCCCGGAGAAAACAGCGATCAACTTCCATCATCCACTGCCGCTATTTGCTATTGGTGGACTTCTCGTTGGAATTGGTACACGTGTCGGTAATGGCTGTACTAGTGGCCACGGTATTTGTGGGCTAGGGCGACGCTCTTCTCGTTCACTTGTTGCTGTTATTACATTCATGATTACAGGTGCACTGACTGTTTTTATTGTTGGGAGGTTTGTATGAGAGGAATTTGGAGTTTTATTTGTGGAACTCTCTTCGCTGTGGGCCTTGGTATTTCTGGAATGATGAATCCTGCTAAAGTTCAAGGTTTCTTGGACTTTACTGGTAATTGGGATCCCTCACTCGCCTTTGTTATGGGGGGAGCAATGGGGGTTTACATCATTGCCTATCCACTTATTTTAAAATTTCGTAAAAAACCAATATTGGATTCTCACTTTCACGTTGTGAAGACAAAGCATGTCGATAAGAGACTTATTGTGGGTCAAGTCCTTTTCGGAATTGGATGGGGACTTACGGGAATTTGCCCTGGTCCTGGGATCGCAAACCTTGCGACCTTAGCTCCAAGTGCTTTGATGTTTGTAGGCTTTATGGGGGTTGGGATGACCTTTGTTAAAGCATATGAACTAAGAACAAAAGTTTGTGATGTATAAAAAGTAGCATTACTTTTTAGTCCGTGTGTAAAGAATTAAGGCCTCGCGTTTGCGAGGCCTTTTGTTTTTGTATAGAATAACCTCATGGATAAACAGGAAAAACGAATCTTACTTTATTTTGCAATTGGGGCCATCCTCTTTGTTGTTATTGCCCTATATAAAGGGGCCACACCGATGCTTCTTAAAAAAGAGATTAAATCTTCTGCAAAAAAAGTAAGTATAGTTTTTTCTATGGAAAATAAAAAGGGCGCTGGTCGCGACAATGGCGAGTTAAGTCCTATGCTCATTGTGAATGATGATATCTGCACTCTCGTAAATAAGCTTATTGTTCCCGATTCTATTGATAAACTTAATGCTTTGTTTTTTGGAGATACCAGAGATATTGATCTATCCACTGAATCTAAAAAAAGGCTGTGGAGCTTCTTTAAAGACTATGTTCATTTTGAAAAGACTGGTGTTTTGCCTTATCTTGTTGCTTTTGAAGAGGAATTAGAGGCAATAAAGGCAGGTCTATTAGCTGGCCAAACTTTTTCTAAGCGAAAAGGAATGGTGGATTTTAAAAAGGCAAAATTGGCAATTGCTGAGCTTATTGAGAAGTATCCCAACAATGGCCTTTATCCCATTATGATGCATCGATTGTTGAAGGATATGGGGACTTCTTACGAAGATCGGCGAATCTTTTTGCTTATGGCAATGGTGGCGCCGGAGTTTTATACTCCTGAATACCGCATCCGAAGGGCCTTTGAGCGCGAGTTTATCTCTTCTGTTTCTCGTTGGTATGCATTTGGAATGATGTATGGACCAAGTGTATTTTACGCCAATGCTAGTGCCATTGAGAAAATGATTAAAGATGAGAGTAAAGAGTTTGCTGATAAAGCATTGAGTTTTGCCCGCATGCTTCAAAAGAAAATGGATCATCAGGATGGTATTTATACTAGTGAGGCCAAAGCTTTGTACGGATTATCTAATCGTATTATTAATGCGATTAATGAGCGTTGGGGAACCACTCACTCTTCTAAGTACAGTTATCTCGATGCATGGACCGTTGAGCCTCCCGCTCCATTTAAAGCGGAGATGGATGAGATTCATAAAGGGATAGATACATCTTTTAAATCAGGAGATAAAGAGTTGTACAAAGAGTATCTAAGAAAGCAACGAGATCTCTACAAGCTGATTGATCAGTATAAAAAGGATCATAAGCTAGATGAAGCGGAACCAGAGGACTGGGAAAATCCATATGAAATGCTTAAGCAAAAAGAGTGCGATCGCACAGGGGCAGATCGTGAGTTTGAGGAATATATCAATGAGCGAGATCGTCCCTATAACTTCGCCCGCTACCTGAGACGGTATCGTCCCAATAGATAATTATTTGAACGATTTTCTATACCGCATAAATGTAAAGTGAATTAACTCTGAATCCGATAAGCAATTATCATTTTAAAATTTGGAGTTTCATTTGAAGATACTGTTACTTGTTTTTTGTATTGTCTCATTTTCTCTTATCGCAGCGGAGAAGTCGGGCGAATCTAAAGATAAGAAATCTAAAAAAGAGAAGGTCACTTCTAGTAAACCAACTAAAGTTGAACACTTGAGAAATTGGAATATTTTAACAGAGGGAGTTCCTGGAGTTCGTTATGGTATAGATTGTGGTGTTCTCGATCGATTAACAATTGGGTATCGGTATATGAAAGAGTATTACTCAAAATCTTATTATAGTGGAAATGGAATCGATCTCTCTTACTATCCTTTTACAAATCGACTGGAGACTGGGGTTGTCTTTTCTGCTCAGCTTTATCGTGTAAATTTCATTGATAATAGAACAGATGAGGAGATTGAGTTCTACTCTAAGCAAGAAAATGAACCACGCCACAGTAACGGGGAATATCATTACCTCTCAAATCTAAAAGTTGAAGGGAAGGGATTTATTCCTTGGATCGGATTAAATGCCAGTCTTGGCCTAAATTATCGACTTTTTGGGCAAGGGAATTCTAGAGTCATACCTACTTTTTCATTTGGGCTTGCTTTCTGACTATGAAAGGAATTTTAGCTGAATTACAAATTGGTGTTCTTTCAGATGGACTTGTTCCAACTCTTGCAAATTTGTCTGAGTGCTATCCAGATATTAAAGACTGGTATCAAAGTG
This sequence comes from Bacteriovoracaceae bacterium, assembly GCA_965140515.1. GTDB lineage: Bacteria > Bdellovibrionota > Bacteriovoracia > Bacteriovoracales > Bacteriovoracaceae > JAGLCH01. The sequence continues at coordinate 2,242,365 of OZ223251.1, forward strand.
TTCTTTCTGGAGAGTCAATTGCTTCCGCTTTAATGTCATCTTGTATCGACGTTAAGCTTAAAGGTGCTCTATTCTTGGGGATTACAACAGGTCAGCTAGATCTTATCCTAGAGGATTTGATTGAGGGGATTGATGTTAAAAGCGTTATTGTGAAGTACTCTGATATCGATCAAACACATTTTTGTAATGAATGCTTGAAGCGAGAAATTGATTTGATTAAAAAGAGAGCTGAAGTTGAGGGTGCCAAACTTCTCTATTTATCTTTTTGTGAGAATTATTTTATTACTCAGCGCTATCTTGGGCACAGTGTGACAGATGTGAAAGTCAATGGGCATAAGCTTATGTTCAATGCCCTTAAAGACTACTTCATAGCTCATAATACAGTTGAGTTGAATGATGGAATGTCACTAGAGGTGATTTTCTCAGTGGAGAACAATTGAGATGACATTACTTCCATTCAGGAAGAGTTGATAGATCTTCATTGACTTATGAATGAAAGATTTAAAATGATTCAAAACAAAGAGAACCCTGATATAATCGGAGTTTATCAAACAATGAGATTTTACCCAAGGCCAGGTCAAAAAAACTAGTCGATAAATCGCTGTAGATCGAGCTTTGTAATCCGAGTGATATCTTCTCCAACAGTGCAGTATTCGCTGGCATCACCAGTGGCGCAGATATTTACAGATAGTGTTCCATCTTCATTTTCAATCATGTCTTCTCCACCGCGAACTAGAATTCCTTCGACTTCTTTTGTTCTGGCATTGAAAACTGGTGAACCTGAGTTTCCTGAAAATGCATCAAGGTTTGCTGAGAAAACCCACTCATCATCGGTGTGCCATACTTCAGCGTTTTTGGTAAGTTTCATTGGAAGCCCGCTTGGGTAACCAATCATAACAACAGGAGTACCTTTTTCTACTTCCCCTTGTTGACGGATTTTAAGAACATTTCTTTCTGGAAATTTTTTCTCGAGGCGAATCACAGCATAATCGATCCAGCCTCCGTCATCGAATTTTGTCTCAAGAATTTCCTTACAGGCAGCTGTATTTGATTTTTTAAGTGTCTGCCTTTTTGATGTTTTTAGATCGTAATCAAATACCCATAAGTGATCATCACAATCTTTTTGCTCTGTTATGCAGTGACCTGCTGTCACTAGAACATCATCGGAAATAAGAAAACCAGAACAGTCTCCTAGGACAGCTTGGCGCGAGAAGTTTACAGTGCTTGGCATTCCTAGAGCTTGAAGGGAGAGGTATTCAAAGCGATAGGTGTCGCCTTTTTCCCAGAGGAAGATCTTAGGGGCCATGGTGGCAACTGCTTTTGTCTGTTCTCTATATTCCATGGCATAGAAGCTATCGACTTCATATCTGTCGTCTGCTCCATAGAGCATTTTCTTTGTACTTGCTTGGGATAGAGTGGTGAGAAGTAAAGCCGCTAAAATAATGGTCTTTTTCATAAGATCTCCAGTTGCAACAAAATATCCCACTGGTATCACCAAGTAAAGAATTTATTCACTATAGTTGTGTAAGTGCTCAATATTATGGGTTTACATATGGTGGAAGATATTGTTCCCATGAATTCCTTATTGAATACTGATATAATTTATTTATGAAAGTTCAAAATAGTAGAACCCCATTCTTTCCTAATATTAAACAACCAAAGCAAATGCCTTTGAAAGATCCAAGTTCTATTTTAGCAACTGGAATTGGAATTGATATCAGAAGTAAGGGAACACCTGAAAATGTAGTTAAAGAAAACAATCCTGATGACCCAATCGTTTCCAAAAAGATATTAGATGCTCTTAGTTTAGATCTCATTTCTTTTAGTCAAAAAGAAAGAGATACTCTTGCCTCAATCTTAGGTGATAAGGCAAAAAAAGTTACTGAAAATAGATTCGCAGGTGATGCTTAATGAAAATCTTTCTGGCCCTTCTGGCCCTTTCTCTTTCTCTGTCTGTTTTTTCGTATGAAATTACTTACTTCACGATCAAAGATAGTGCTACCCCTCTTCAGATCAGTGGAAATTTCAAAGATGGTGGAGGTGTTATTACAGAAATTCTTTGGGAAATATTAAAAAAACGTGAAGACATTTCAGTTGATTCACAACTCTTTCCATTCGTCCGTATGGATCGAGCTATGAGAAAGGATACTTATAAGAACTGGATCAATTACGGCGCAAAGAATTGGAGAGGGCCACAATCATCGCGGCTTTCAAAAACTCCAATTTTTAAAGCTAGAAATCAATTCCTTTCGCTAAAGGGGGAGAAGGTCACAAAACTATCAGATCTTTTTGGAAAGCGAATTGTTTTGATTAGAGGTTTTGATTATCCAGGTCTTCAAAAATATATTGATAAAGGTAAAATACAGGTGGCCTGGGTTGATAATTATTTGAGAGCGATTACTGCTGTTAAGCTAGGTCGTGGAATTGGTTTTGTGGGGATGGATTTAAGATTGATGTATAACCTTCGAAAGCTTGGATACAACCCTAATAATTTTGAGTTCAATGATTTTTCAAAAGTCATTCCAAACTATGATATTCACTTTTGTTTTTCTAAGAAATTTCCAAATGAACTCTTTCAATTTATTGATAAAGAACTTATGCAGATGAAAAAGAGCGGAAAAGTTGATAAGATTTGGCATCGGTATATGTTCGATCAAGTGTAATATGCAGGTTGTTTAATGGAAAATTTTGTTCTCGATCCCAATGAGCTTTATGCTTTAATCAATACAAAGATGCCCTTCGGTAAGTATGCCGGTATTTCTCTAATCGATCTTCCAGAGGAATACCTTGTTTGGTTTGAGAGTAAAGGATTTCCAGAAGGTCGTATTGGTGGCCTTCTTGCTCAGGTTTATGAAATCAAAGTTAATGGCCTTGAATATCTATTTGAGCCTCTTAGAAATAAGTAGTTTGATACTTCATTATCCCAATGATCGTTGAATAGACCGCTTCTTTCATTCTTTTCATTTTATATTCTTTATAGACATCCATTGGGATTGCCGAGTTGGTTCCATAAGTGTTCCCCAGTTCTCCATATTTGCCGAACCCTTTAATTTTGAAAATCGATCTTAAGTTGTTATCATACGGCATCCAGAATGATTCCCATGTGTACTCTGTATTCGGTATTGTTTCTTTTGTTGAAGCGATTGTTCTTTCTGCGGTTCTTGTGAGCAATTCGTACCATTCAATATTTTCACTAAAAAGCTCTTCACATTTTTCTGTAGTTATTTGAAAGCTATCAAAGAACTCTTGATCAATATCGTATAACTCAAATGAGTCTTGCTTTCCAAAAGGGGGATTTGAGTGATAGATAGCGGCCGTGTGTGCTGGAACCGTCATATCTTGCAGGTGATGGAGTAGGCGTCCTAGATAGTAGTACCTGATTCGATAGTTTAGCCCCATTTGAGTGAATCGCTCTACTTGAGTAATTCTTCTGTGAAAGATTGTTTTATTTGTGGAGTCAAAGAAGCTATTCTTCGGCAAGTATTCGTTGGCGCGGTATAGATGCCAGTTAAGTGCTCTCGAAATTGGTGAAGAGGTATCTTCATGCTCTGCTCCCAAAGCAAAGTATTTTGTTTCAAGCGTTGTTAACTTTGTGATTCCGTCACCAGCTCCAATGTGGTTTACACATCTGTTGTATTGAGTAGAAATAAACTTACTTAGTAGTTGATGATTATTTGGATTATAACCATAACTTGTCGAAACCATTGAGATAAAAAGTAAACTTAGTACAAGCTTCATATGTTTCCTTTGATTTAAAATACATGTATGATTCCCTTTCGGGATAAATTGGCATAACTTGAGTAAAATTGTTTGGTATCGTCTCAGTTATGATTTGATAGGTATTGATGATTATCTTTTTAAGAAGTTAGAACGTATTAAGGTAGTTGAAGGAGATATTTTGGAAACTTTTTATTCAACTTTCGAGGCCGTTGCTATTCTTTTTGTTATTGGAGTTTTGGGATTTTCTTTGATCTCGAAAAAAGTTCTACCTCTGGCGGTCTTGTCTGCATTATCTCCGCTGCTATTAGAGGTCTCACTTCCAGCGCTTTCATTTGTTAAGGTCGTTCAAAATTTTAATCTAGATCAGGTTGATAAGATTGTTTTGTATCCAGTCTCTTGGGCCTTATTTACCTTTATTGCTTTTCTGCTTTCACACCTTTTTAAATTGATTGCAAAAAGACAAATCCGCGGAGAGTTTGCAATGTCTCTCTTTTTTCAAAATGCTGCATTTATCCCATTGATCTTAATCGATCGCCTTTATGGTAAAGATGGTTCTCATCTCGTGAATCTTTTTCTTTTCACAGTGCTCTATTCACCTTTTTTCTTTAATTTTTATCACATCTTTTTTGAGGAGAAAGGTGAAGGAATACGTTGGAAAAAAGTATTTCATCCCGTAGTTGTAGCGACCCTATTGGCCGTCCTTCTTGTTGTGACAGGACTTAAGAGTTTAACTCCTTCATTTGTCATTGGTGCTCTTGCAATGGTTGGTGGTATGGCAATTCCACTTTTGATGATTATTGTTGGTGGAAATATTTATGTAGATTTTCAAAACTCAAAGAAATTTAATTATTTTGAGGTGGCGAAATTCGTATTAGTGAAGAATTTTATCTTTCCACTTATTGCTATTGGTTTCCTATATCTTTTAAAGTTTGATTATGAGCTCTCACTCATAATATTTTTACAGGCCGCGGTTCCCCCATTGATGGCAATTCCAATTTTTGCTATTCGAATGAAAAAGAATGTGGCCATTGTTAACCAATACATTCTTGGAAGCTTGGCATTTTCTATTATCTCTATTCCAACAATGTTTGGATTATTCGAGCGCTTGTTCTAGACTAAATAATTTTTGACTGGTTAAATCTTATAAATAATACTACTCTATCTGTGAATACTTTTACGCAGTTGGAGTAATTTATGGTTTCTTCTAAGTTCTTCTCTGTTTTCGGTCAAATTGAGCTTGTTGCTCTCATTGTTGTGATTCTCTTTGATGTTCTATCTATATATTTTTTTGCCAAAAGATATATGCTTGGCTTTGTATTGGTGAGTATGAAGAATATCGATCGTGTTAGGTTACCTATGACGTTTCCTAAAAACGACACTATTATCTCCCAAGATCTCAAAATTTTTTGGGATCATCATAGCAATAAGATTTGGTTTCGATTGAGATGGCCGTTATTTCTAGTGGCGCCATTTGTTATTGGTAATTGGCACTTATCAAATGATAGAAGGACAATTATCAAAGAAAATATCAGACTTTCTTATTTTATTCCCGTGGTTATCGCATCTTGTGTTGCTGCAATTTGTTCTTTTTACCTGCTAGATAGTATCCTTTACAATGGCCATATCCTGCCGCTGATCATTGCGATGATTTTTTTTGCTTCAAATATTGTATTTATGATTTCTCGCTTAAGAATTGCTTCTAGTTTTTGCTTAGAAGAGTTTTCCGAGCTTACGGATTAATTGTAGTAAGCTTCTCTTTCATTCTTATGAGTGACTCCTCTATTGATATTTTAGGATTATGGCCGAAATCATTTTTGGCGTTGGCCAGATTGAAAAAATGGGAAGTGCCAAGCTGAAGTGCAATGAAGCGAGTCATCGGTGGCTCAAATCTCTTGATCCTAAATATACTGAAGATCACTTCAATCACCGCTCCAACAGAGTATGCGAGCGCCATCGGAACACTTCTTTTGACCATTGGAGCACCAGAAATCTCTAAAAGTTGATTAATGAACTCCCAACAGTTCACAGGTCTTTCTTGTGCAATAAAGTAGGCCTTCCCCTCATTTTTAGATCCATGAGAAAGAACTTCATAGGCCTTAATGTGGGAATCAGCTGCGTTATCAACGTAGATAACATCTACTAGGTTCGTTCCTTGGCCAATCATTTTTAATCTTTTCTTTTTTGCTGCAAGTGTCAATCTCGGAAGTAGGTTTGGATCTTCCTCTCCATAGATTAAATGGGGACGGAGGGAAGTTGTTACAAGTTCTCCCTGTCCATTTGCTTTCATAATTAGCTTTTCCGCTTCCGCCTTGGTTTCAGCATAAAAAGTTAAAAAATGATCAGGGTACGGAGTAGACTCGTCCACACCTTTAAGGTCTTCTTTACCAAAAACAACACTAGGGGTTGAGGTGTAGACTATCTTTTTCACTTTACGATTAATACATGCCTTAATTAGTTGCTCTGTACCTAGAACATTGGTCTTATAGAAGTCTTCTCTCTTCCCCCACATTCCAACTTTTGAAGCGACGTGAAAGACACCGTCTATCCCTTTTAGCGCATCATAGATTTGCTCGTAGTTAGTGATGTCTCCACTAATCGTTTTAATTGGAAGATCTTTGAGTTCTTGATCGATCGTTCTAGAAAATGCAACGACGTAGTAATTTTTCTCTAACAGTTTTTTTACAATTTTTTTCCCGAGGAAACCTCTTGCCCCAGTTACAAGTACCTTTTCCATTAGACCTCATTAAAAAAGTCTCTTAGCTTTATTCTATCAATTTTAATATTGTGTCTTATATCGACGGGGAAATTTTGATAGTACAAAAAAGTAGAAATCTCTTTGGTATTCTCAGCTTTTGAGCCAAGGGAGAGAAGCTCTTTCTCAAGAGCTTTCTTTTCTTCTGAAGATATTTTCTTTGTCTTCACCTCGATTACTAGCGTTGGTGCGCCTTTATAATCGATAAGTGCTGTTCGCTTCACTTTTGGGTGTTGGTTAAAAACTGCTTCGCAACATACTGGGCATAATAATTTTTTACCAATCTCAATTCTATGAGTTTTTCTTCCGCAGAACCAAATACTTCCCTTAGAGTCAAGATACCCTAAGTCTCCAATCCTATGCCAAACTCTTTGACCATCAGCTGTTGTTTCATAAATTTTTGCCAACGCTGTATGTTCTGGTCTCTTATAATACTTATGAGTGACCACATCACCACTTACTATAATTTCTCCTATTTCCCCCTGTGGAAGCTCTTCTACGTCCCTAAGATCAATAATAACATCATCTGAAATCTTGATGATTTTAACTGAGATACTATCTAATGGAGTTCCAACACATGTTCCAAGTCCTTCTAATGTTTTAGGCAGAGTTTCATTTAAAACCTCTGTTCCACTGATGCAGGAGACTGGAAGAGACTCTGTCGCACCGTATGGCGTATACGTATCTCCGTTGGGTAAAATCTTTCTAAATTTATTGTGAAGAACTCCTGACACGGGCGCTCCAAACATAACCAGATACTTAATGGTATCGAGGGTCAGATTGTTCTTAATGGCATAGTCTGCGACTCTTTCCCAAATGGCAGGAGAGCCTGCAACAAATGTGCCTTTGTTATCTGTAATATTTTTGATGAGGTTTGCGGGATTACATTTACTCGGTTTCGAAGGGTTCATATCTGGAGGACAACTCGTCATTCCCATTGCTATTGCAAAGAGTGAGAATAGTGGAAATCCTGGGATGTCGACGTCAGCAGGAGTTAGGTTTAAAAGCTTCTGCAAAAGTTCAGTCTGCTCATTAAAAATTCGATGAGTGTATACAACTCCTTTTGGTACGCCGGTACCTCCAGAAGTAAATAAAATTGCAGCGGTTTGATCGAGTCCAATTCGCTCAGTCTTGAATGTCGCATTTTTCTTCTTTGCAATTCCCTTTAATGACTTTGCTTTGCCGAAAGCAAGGTTGCCTGCTGTAATTGATACTTTGATGGTTTTAAAGGGGGCCGATGACAGTGTTTTGAATACGAAAACCTCAGGCTCTGCGATCATTGCCTCTGGCCCAACTTCTCTTACCGCACCTAAAAGATTTTTCTTTCCCATCCCTGGGTCGATCATGATTGGAATTGCACCAAGTTTAAATAGTGCGAAAACTACTGCAGGAAAATTTAGCGAAGGGCGAATAAAGAGTAGGGTTTTCATCCCTTTCTTTATGCCGTATTGATTGAAGTAAAACGCGTATTTGTTGGCAAGTAGATCTAGCTCTTCAAAAGATTTCCTTTTGTATTTGTATGAACCATCAAGTTGCTTGTTGTAAAACCTTATCGCATCTTTTGTAGGAGTTTTGTTTGCCCAATAGGAAAGGCGATCAGCAATATTCACGTATTTCTTCTCCTATTACTTCAATTACTTTTTCTAACTTGTCTTCAATTACGTAGTGTCCTGCATCTTTGAATGACACATTTCTTGCATTTGGGAAAAAATCAAGGAATCGATCTCTAAATTTTGTCGTAAAACAAAAGTCTTTTTCACCCCAGATTAGAGTCACATCTTTATCATTGATACTTGTAAGACTCTTTTCAACTTCCGCAAGTGTTTTGTATGTTGGATGTTTTAGTGAAAGTGGAATGTCTTTTACAAAACGAGCAACAGAAATTCTGTCGTTATAATTTTGGTAAGGGAGAAGGTATCCCCTTTTTACCGTCGTTGATAATTTCTTAACCGTAGTCATAAAAGTTGCGGGCCATGCAAAAGCATTAAAGGCACGAACTATAAATTCACCAATAATAGGCAGCTTACAGATTGAAATCCTAAAAGGAATGTCAGTAGAATTAAATGCTGCGGTATTGAGCACAATGATGTTAGACATCAAATCTTTTTTTCTTGCGGCCACTCCAAAACCAATCGCTCCTCCCCAGTCGTGAACAATAAAAGTCGCCTTATCGATCTTAAGTGAGGCAAGAAGTTCTAATAGGTTCTGGATATGATTTTCAAGAGTATAGTTGTAATCCTGTGGTTTGTCCGAAAGACCCATACCTATATTATCTGGAGCGACAACTCGATTAGATTTCATAAAGTGCTTGATCAAATTGCGGTAATAAAATGACCATGTCGGGTTTCCATGGATCATTACGATGGGATGTCCATTCCCTTCATCAACATAGCTCATAGAGTGTCCTGAGCTAAGTTTCATTTTTTTAGGACTAAACGGGTATTCCTCTTTAATGTCTTCTAGATCTACCATTTTACCCCCATCATAATTGAACTAAGACCACTACCGATTCCCAAGAGACCAATCAGTTCTCCTTTTTTCACCTCATTCTTCTCTGCTAAGTCGACAAGGGTTAGTGGAAGTGCAGCGGATCCTGTATTGCCTAGGAATGGGTAGGTATTATGGATCTTATTGGTGTGCACCCCAAGGGATTCCATGATGAGCTTCTCGTGGGCCACTCCAACTTGATGTCCTATTATCCAGTCTGGTGTATTATTTTCCCATGAGAGAATTCTCTTAGTTTTCTCCCATGTTTCTTTCGCTAGCTCTAGCCCTTGGTGCATTAATTCTTCTGAGTCTGTTTCCATCATTAATGCATTTGGATTTCCATCTCCTTGACACAATTTTGACGCTTCTGATTTACTCATCGCTCCCGCGCCAATGATTTGAGGTGCATTGGGAGCAAGGTCTTTTTTTGATATCACAAATGCAACGGCACCAGATCCAATTGTTAAGTTGGCAAAAAACTTCTTTACTGATTTTCTTGTGATTGTTAGATCGGTGAGTAGGTGATTAATCGTTTGGTCAAGAAGAGGCCCCCCATTTTCTCCAGAAACAATGAGAGCTCTCTCGATTTGACCATTTTCGATCATGTTTGCCGCAACGGTGACAGCGCTTAGAACTCCGAGGCAAGCGTTTGATAGGTCGAAAAAAGTGCAGTGAGGAGAGAGCCCAAGATCAGCGTGTACGATGCTCGCTGTGGCCGGCTCGAGAAAGTTGCGACACACAGATGCATGAATCAGAAGATCAATTTTCTCTGGTGCAATGTTTGCCTTTTTTAGTGCATTTGCGCCAGCGTGAGCTGATAGGGTACTTGGTAGTACACCGCTATCCCAGTGTCTTCTTTCATTTATACCTGTCATAAGCTCCAATCTTCCGTGGGGAAGCCTGAGCCTTTCGTATAGGTCGTTGAGCCTCTCTTCAATCTGAGAGGACGAAACCACTTCATCTGGTAAATATTTTCCAAATGATTCAATTACAACATTAGAAAAATTCATTTTAAACCTTTTAGACCATACAGGTTTGAGATTGAAATTCCGCTGAGCATTGATCCGACAATACCTAGGAACCCTTGGTCAGTACCAATAATGTGCAGCCCTTCTACTTCAGTCCTTCCATCCCTCGCCTTAATTGGTGAGCCATAAACTGTTCCACTGAAGTGCCCAGTGTATCGCTTAATTGTCGTAGGGGTGAATACGTCTTTCTGTATCAATTCTGATTTATAGTGAGGATAAATTTTTTTGAATATATCCATCCCGCTTTCGATTATCTCTTCTTTCTTTGCGCGGTACATTTGCTTGTCTACTGCACGAAGTTCACTGAACCTTTCGAAGTTTGAGATAAAAGTGAAACGTATGATTCCTTCAGGATAGTCATCATTGCCATAGTTGTTTGGCATACAGATAACTGCTGAGTTTGGATCATAGAAATCAATTGGCTTCTGATAGCGGTACTTTGGACCATTGTTATAAAAAACAATAGTGTCATCAATTTCAAAATCTTTTGGCCTATCTTTAAAGCAGAGTATTGTTTCTGAAAATGACATCTCTCCAATCTGGTGATCTCTTGCATGTCCCCCTTCAACCATTGTTAAAGTTTCTGGGAGTCCTGCAGAAGAAAATATCATTGGTGCCTCATAAGTTTCACCAATTGACGTTTTGACTCCGTATGCAGCCCCATCTTTTGTCAATATTTGCTCAACTGTAGAGTTGTATTTTAGAGTTCCACCAAGTTTTGCAAATCTTGCCAGTAGGATATCAATTATTTTCCTTACTCCACCTTTGGGTCTAGAGAATCCTTCAAGGTAGATACTTTTAAACATAATCACAAATTGTGATAAATCCATGTCATTTGGAAGGGCACTACCATAGATGAGTAGGGGGCATAAAATCATTTCTATGAGATATGGGTCTGATATATATTCTGCAACAACTGGCCTTGCAGGGGTAAACTTATTTGTTAGGTTCGTTTCATCAAATGTATTGATAAAATTAATTAGGCGATTGAAGCCGTCAACCTCACTTGGGAATTTAACTTCAATCTCATTGATTAAAAAATCAATCTCATTTGTGAATTCAAGCGTGTGGTCAGGGAAGTAGATCTTAGATCTATTCTGTGGTGATAATTCTAGTGCATCATATGGGATTCTAAGCTGCTTTAAGAGCTTGTTTAGAGGTTTTCCTTTCTCTCCCTTTGCAATGTAATTTGTCATCGCATGGAGTCCCACATCAAAGATTTGGTTGCCTCTTGTGTAATATGAGTTTAACCCGCCTGGTGCAAAATGCGACTCCAAAATTAAGACCTTCTTGTCATACATTTGGAGTCGGATGCCGGCGGCGAGTCCACTCATGCCGGCACCAATAATAATAGCATCAAAACTCATTAGTTAAACTTAGGAGCTAGATACTCTACACAGCTTTGAAGTGTTGCTAGGTGTGGGTAATCATCTTGTGGAACTTCTATTTGATGTCTCTTTTTAAGCTCCATAACGATGTCGAGGAAATCCATTGAGTCTAAGTCTAATTGATCTCTTAGTGTAACTTCATCTTTAATATCGTCTAGGTCTTCGTCAAGCGCAACATCCGCAATAATATCTAATACGTGTTGTCTTACTTGTTCATTAGTTAGTGCCATAATTTTCTCCTTATAGGTCTTACTTTATTCTTCGAATTTTTTTACGATAACAGCAGAGTTAATCCCCAGCATTCCAAATGAATTGTTGAGAATGTATTTAACATCATGTTTTTTAGGTTCCTGATATACCAGATTCATCAAATTACATCTCTCATCAATTTCTCCCATTTTTTGGGTAGGGTGAATGAAACCATCTTCAAAACTTGGAATGTTACCTGCAAGCTCAAGAGCTCCTGCCGCTCCCATGCAATGACCAATTAGGCCTTTTGTTGTATTGATGAATGTATTTTTTGAGTGACCGAAAACACTACTTACTGCTTCACACTCAATCACATCTCCTGAAGGTGTTCCTGTTGCATGCATGCTTACAAGGTCAATGTCATCGGCACTTAGTCCTGCTTTAGTAAGTGCTTTATTCATACACTCGATTTGGCGTTCTGCATTTGGGAGAACAAAGTCAGAAGCATCAGAGTTGATGTGGTACCCCACAATCTCTCCATAAATCTTTGCTCCACGTTTTTTTGCGTCTTCGTATCTTTCAAGGGTATAAACCGCTCCGCCTTCTGAAACAACAATTCCGTTTCTTTCTTTATCAAGAGGTCTTGATGCTAGGAGTGCATCATCATGTGCTCCTAGGGCCCCTTGAGAGCGGAATGCCGCGAAGATCCCGAATGTATGTGCTGATTCAGAAACTCCACCGGCAAGAGCGATATCAACCTCTCCAAGAGTAAGCATTTGGAGTCCATGGATTAATCCCATATTTCCAGCAGCGCATGCAGCACCAACTGTCATATGTGGACCTGTGATTTTTAGGTTGAGTGTAACTTCTCCTGCTGGAGAGTTTGCTACAGTTCTTGGATTGTGATGATGTGACCAAAGTCCAGCATCAAGATTATGAACATTATAAAGATCATGAATTTCATGTTCTGTTTCAACATTGCCATGCTCTGTAATTCCGAGGTAAACGCCAATTCTTGAACGATCCAGTTCTTCGATATTCAGTCCTGCAGAGTTGAGGGCCTCATTTGCGCAATAAATTGAAATTGCTCCGGCACGGGTTCCTCTCTTTCTCATCTTTTTCTTTTGGTATTTACTTTCATCAAAGTCACAAAGCCCTGCGGCAACCTTTCCTACGTGTCTCATTTCTACGTGAGAAATCCCCGACTTTTGTTCGAGTAATGAATTACGGAATTCCTCAATAGAGTTTCCGTTTGGAGCAGTAAGCCCAATACCTGTTATTACAATTCTTTGTCTCATTTTGTTTCCCCAGTAAATTTCAAAATACCATCTTTAATTCTTCCTGCAATATTTGTTGCAATTGCATGAGGTAGATTGGTATCTTTGCTGTCGGCCAAGAAGCCAAGCATATCTTTAAAACGTTTACTAATTTTTTTATAGCTGTAATTGTCGCCATAGGATGTGATGTGGATGAGGAAATTAATCATAGATTCCCCAAGCTCTGTGGCCAACATTATAGACTCTAATCTTTTACTTCTCGTTGAGCCTTGTTCTGATTCCTTTTCTTTTAAAACTCGTTCGGCCATGAGGTGGATTTCTTCAATGTGTTGTAACTCTCGTTTTCTAAAAACAGATGCCACAATAGCAAGACCGTCATCCTTTGCTTTATGAAGCTTTGTTCTTGTTCCTCTTTGCTCAACAGATTCTACAGCACCATACATATCTAGTTTTTTAATTGATTGACTGACGGCACTTTGAGAAATTTCGAGAATGCTTTGAATCTCTTCTGAGGAGACCGGTCTCTTTGAGAGAACAAGCAGTCCAAAAATAGCGCCATCAATTTTCTTAAAACCAAAACGGCTTAGAAAATTCTCAAAGACGGTGAGTTCACCAAGAAGCTCGGGCTCTATGGGTGAGTCATTTGTGTTAGTCATATTTCAATCGGTTAACCTCTATATTACAAAATTGTAATATATAAAATATATATTCAAAGTGTTTAATATTTAAAATTTTTAAATATCTATTGTCAAAGACTAAAGCGAAAAAATTTTAATGTCGATAACTCATTGAGAATTAATAAAAGGATTGCCCGTGGGACTTGTAAAAAAACATAGCTCAAAAAGGCGCTACTTGCGCTATAAGTCCGCACACAATTTGCTGTGTGGATTATATTTTGGTGATGATCTTGAGATGTATTCCCCCGAAATTGTTGGGATTGTTTGTAATGAGAGCTATAAGGGATGTTCTTTTGCCACGGTTGCTTCCGAGAAGATCAAAAAGGGTCTTCATATTTGTATCCAGGTTGGAGAGTTGTCTCCAGTTGTAGGGGTTATTCGCTGGGTTAATGAGGTAGATGAGGATCTTTTTAAGGTTGGGGTCGAGTATTTGATCGACCATATTAAATAGGATTGGTTTTAAGATGAATGATATGAAGAAAAGGCGTTACTATCGTTTCGCTCCAGAGAAGAACACCTTAGCTAGTATTAGTTTTGGTGATGACCCATCCTTACATCGCCCAGAAATCGTTGGCCTTGTTTATGAAGAGGCCTATAAAGGTTGTGGTCTCGTCTGTATTTATGATGAGCGACTCGCGATTGATTCAAAGTGTATTGTTGAGTGTGGAGATCTTAGTCCAACCACCTCTACTATAAGGTGGGTTAAAAAGCTCGATGAGACTACTATTAAAATTGGGGTCGAGTACGATATTAAAGATGTGAGAACTGCAAAAGGAAATAAATAGGGCCTCATTAGAGGCCCATTTTTTTATCCAATGATCTTATTTAGAAAATTTACTGGAAGTGGGAAGAATGTAGTGCTTTTGCCTTCTCCTGTTGAAATCTCTTTCATTGTATCGAGGTATCTAAGGACAATTGCATTTTCTTGTTTATTAAGAATCTCTGCCGCTTCAGCTAGTTTAATTGCTGCCGCATATTCACCTTCAGCAGAAATCACTTTTGCTCTTTTTTGTCTTTCAGCTTGTGCTTGCTTGGCCATTGCACTTTGCATATCCATTGGAAGGTCAATAGCTTTTACTTCTACAGATGATACCTTTACTCCCCATGGTTCAGTTTGCTCATCAATGATTTGTTGAAGTTTTCCATTGATCGCTTCGCGCTGTGAGAGGATTTCATCTAGCTCAAACTGCCCAATTACGGAACGAAGTGTTGTTTGCGCAATTTGTCCTGTTGCCATAATACAGTCTTCAACAGCAATGATTGCAAGCTCCGGATTTTCTACTCTGAAGTAAACAACGCCATTAACCTTTAGGGTAACATTGTCCTTTGAGATAATATCCTGAGATGGGATATCCATTGTTACTGTTCTTAGGTCTACTCTTCGCATTTTTTGAATTCCAGGGATCAAAACAATAAGTCCTGGGCCTTTAACTCCTGTAAAACGACCAAGAGTAAAAACAACAGCTCTTTCATATTCATTTAAAATTTTGATCGTCTGAAATAGTAAAATGAGTAAGATGACTAGAAATGGTATCCAAGCGTACATAGTGGTCTCCTTATTTAATTATTAGTGTGATTGTTTCTTTGCTTTGTCCGGTGATCGTGCACTTATTTCCTATTTTTTGCTCTGAGCTGGAGGTTGCTTTCCAGCGCTCACCAGTTACTTTAACCAGGTAAGTATAGGTGTCTCCAGTATGAGAAATTAGTTCAAGGACCTCTGCCTCTTTGCCTATCAGGCTAAAAAATTCTTTTTTCTCTTGAGAAAACTCTTTGATGAAAAAATAGGCAACGAAGCCGATGAAGGCGAGAACTCCTGCAATTGCAGACCAGATCGCAACCTCATTGATGGCCATAAAGGCATTATCGGTCTTAAAAAGTAGCATTGAACCTGTGATGAGGGCCGCAATACCTGCAATTGAGAGTATTCCGTAACTAGTTATATAGATCTCAAGTATAAAGAGAATCATTGAGACCGCAACTAGGAGTAGTGCTCCTACATTCAGAGGTAAAACCTGAAAACCAATTCCTGCAATTACAAGAAAAAGAGCTCCGATGCTTCCGGCAATATAACCCCCCGGGGCCTGAAACTCGAGATAGATCAGAGCTGCGCCTATAAGGAACAGAATATAGGCCATGGCAGGATTAGCAAAAAAGGCCAGAATTTGCTGAGATACTTTCATTTTGTATTCAATAATAGAAGCAGAAGGAGAATTTAGCTTTAATTTCTCCCCTTTGATAAGAATGCTCTTGCCGTTCAATTCTTTAAGTATATCTGCTTCTGTATTGGCGATTCCATCAATTACATTACCTTTTAGCGCTTCTCTTGCTGTAAATGATTTTCCTTCTGAGATCATTTCTCCAAATAGCTTCCCATTTCTTCCTCTTACATCGGAAAGACCTTTTACTAGGGCAACAAGGTCATTAATGGCCTTGGTTCTAGCATCACTCTCTTTGATATCCCCGCTCATTTGGATTGGAGTTGCTGCACCGATATTTGTTCCGTCTGACATATAAAGAAGGTGTGCCCCACATGAAATAATTGAGCCCGCACTTGTAGCAGACGCTCCCTCTGGAGTAACCCAAACGATAACTGGATAAGGGCTTGAACCAAACATGGTTAAAATGTCTTTTGTTGTTGTAACGAGGCCGCCAGGAGTGTTCATAGTGATGAGAGCAGCTTCAGCTCCAGATTCTGGACCAAGTCGATCAATTCCGCTTTTTAAATAGTCATAAGTCGCAGGCGTAATTGGCGAATTAATCTCCATCTTTAAGATTTTTGTTACCTTCAATTCTTTTGTCTTCTCAGCGGAATATGCGGAAGACATTAGTAAGAATGATAGAAGAGTTGTAAGCAAAACCTTGAAATACATGTTCTTTTCCTTTATTTTTAGTAAGTATTTATATTTTCGTTACAAGGAGCCCTTTTTGCAACAACCACTTTATAAAATTTTTCTTTGCGATATCTTAAACCCTATCTCTGATAAAAAATGTCAGTTAATCCGAAATGGTGCGATTGTTACAAAATTATCTGTTAGTAAGGCAAATAATGAACCTACATACAAATTCGTTGAACTAGGTAAAGAGAGCAAAGTTCTAAAGAACTATATTACTAAAAAATCGATTGAAGTTGTAGACATGGTTGGTCAGATTGCGATGCCTTCATTTTTTGATACTCATTTTCACTGGGTTCAAGATGATGTTCGTGAGATGCCAAAAGCAAACCTACTAAAGTGGCTAGAGAACTACACGTGGCCATATGAGTCAAAATTTAGGGAAAAAGGCTACTCCAAAGCTAAGGCAAAAGAGTTTTCACAAAAACTTTTAAGAGTAGGGACTCTTGGTGGGGCCTGTTACGCTTCTCTTCACGGACACAGCGCTGATGATGCCATTAAAGAGTTTGTAGGAGATTTTACCGTTGGTAATGTTTTGATGGATATTAATTCTCCTGATTACCTCACTCACACTGCTAAGCAAGCGATGAAACTTGTGGACAAGCAGACTGAAAAATTTGGACCGAAGTACGCCGTTACTCCACGCTTTGCGATTACCACTTCACCAGAAGTTATGATTCATGGTGCGAAAATGGCCAAGAAGAATAAGTCTTTTATTCAGACCCATCTTTGTGAAACAAAGAATGAGATTGACTTTGTTCTTTCAATTTATAGAAACATTAAAGGATTTGAGAAGGTTAAGAGTTATACTGAGATCTATAAGAAGTGTAAGGTTCTTGGACCAAAAACAATTATGGGACACTGTATCCATATGACTCAAGAAGAATTAGATATGATGAGCAAATCAAAAACTGCAGTTGCTCACTGTCCAACTTCTAATGGACCGATTAAAGAGCTTGGACTTGGTTCTGGCCTCTTTGATTTTAAAAAAGCTGAGAAGAATAAGATTAGATGGTCATTGGCATCTGATATCGGTGGTGGCCCATTTCTATCAATGTTTGATGTTATGCGATCATTTGTTTCTCAAAATAAGAGTAAGAAAGTTACGGGAGCTACATTTGTTAAAGCATTATACCGCGCAACTGTTGCTGGAGCTGAGCTTTTAGGAATTGAGAAATCTAATGGAAATTTCGAAAAAGGAAAAAAGGCCAATATGATTTTTGTCGACACTCCTAAAGTTATAACTGGGGAGAGTGCAGAATCTGTTCTTGAAAAAATCGTGATGAGTAAGGCCAAGAAGAGAGATCAATATATTGATCTAGTGAATTTTACTTACTTTGAAGGAAAAGAAGTTTTCTCTAGAAATTAATCATAAGTAGGGGGCCTAATGTAGGGCCCCTATCCATTTCCAGCCTTTGTCCATATCCACTTCAATTTCAAAAATTTTACAGTTTCCAATATTGAGCGTTTTCGGATCAACATCCGAGATATCGCAAAGAATTCTAAAAATTAGGTATCCATGGGTTGAAACTGCAATTCTATCTACAGGGTGTTTATCTAAAAAGTCTTGGATATATTTTCTTGCTCTTGCAGATGCAATGCGCTTTGGCTCACCTCCCGGGAACTTGAAGTCGGGTCCACCTCTGAACCATTCTCTTAGAACGTCCTCTCCCCAAATTTCTTTGACTTCATCTTGAGTCTTCCCCTGCGCTTCGCCTAAATTGGCCTCTCTTAGCTGGTCTGAGTAGTAAATTGGGATATCTAGTTCTTCCAAAGATAGTGTTGTAGTCATCACAGCTCTTTTTAAGTCGCTGGAGAGTACTGCTTGTGGAGCTAGCTTCTCAAGTTGGTCCTTAAGCCCTATTGCTTGTTTCTTTCCCTCTTCATTTAGAGGGATGTCGAGATGTCCTTGAAATCTTTTTTCTTTATTCCACTCAGTTTCGCCGTGGCGAAAAATATAAATTGTTGTCATTAGAAACCTCATCGATATCTTTGTTTGCTAGTTTAACTTATTAGTCCCACATATCAACTGACAATGTGCTTTTTTTGACACTTAAGTGCTCGAAAATTCGTAATTGTGAAGCATGGCGTGTTGAGGTTTTAGCTAATTTTAGTTATAAATTTTGGACGCACATTTATCAAAAGGACGCCACATTGACCTACTCACTAGAATTCCTTAAAGAGATCCCTAAAACCGACCTGCACCTTCATTTAGATGGCTCAATCCGCCTTAATACTTTGATTGAAATAGCGCAGAGGGAGGGATTAGAACTTCCTTCTTATACTGAAGAAGGGCTTCGAGAGCTAGTCTTTAAATCAAACTACAACTCTCTTGTGGACTATCTCAAAGGTTTTATCTATACAACTAGTGTTTTTACTAGCGCTGAAAATATTGAGCGGATTGGATATGAGCTTGCTATTGATAATCAGCAAGAAGGTGTTCGCTATATTGAGGTACGATTCGCACCTCAACTTTTCATGAACAAAGACATGTCGATGAAAGATATCTTTGTTGCTCTTGATAATGGACTGAGAAGGGCCGCGAAGGAGTTTAATCAAAGATCTGAAGTGCTTTATGGCAGTGAGCCTCCATTTAGATATGGGATCATTGGCTGTGCAATGAGAATGTTTGGACCTCATCAGTCTCCATATTATTCACAGTTATTTGAGCTATTTCCTTTTCATCGCTCAAAGGAAGTTTATCGTTTGGCCGCAATGGAGCTGGCCAAAGGAATGATAAAGATAAGAGATGAGCTGGGTATTCCTATCGTTGGCTACGATCTGGCGGGACCGGAATCAGGCTTCCCAGCTGAGGACTACAATGAAGTCTACAGTTATGTTCATAAGAATTTTATGCAAAAGACTGTACACTCTGGTGAAGCCTATGGGGCAGAAAGTATTTTCCAGGCAATCACTGATTTAAATGCGGATAGAATTGGTCATGGCTTCTATCTTTTTGACGAATCAAAAGTTGTTCATCCAGATATCAAAGATAAAAAGAGCTATATTGAGAACTTGTCATCTTTTGTTGCTGATAGACAGATCGCTGTTGAGGTTTGTTTAACAAGCAATATTCAAACTAATCCAGAGCTATTTAATATCAAAGACCACTCTTTGAAGTATATGCTAGAGAGAAGAATTGCCACTACCATCTGTACTGATAACAGATTGGTATCAAATACGACTGTGACTAATGAATATCGTTTGGCCGTTGAAAACTTTGATATTCCACCAAGAATCCTGAAGGATATTGTCGCTTACGGCTTTGAGAAGAGTTTTAGTCGCGTTCCTTATGTCGAAAAAAGAAAGTATTCTCGTCAGGTAATGCAGTATTACGATAAGATCGCTGAAAAGCATAATATTGGTTAAGCTTTTTTTTCTTGTATCTTGAGCAGGGCATAATAAAATTATTCAATGGCAGGTAGAACTAAGTTTCTTCTGATTCTCGGAGCTCTTTTCGTTCTATTGATTTTCAATAGTCGATTTTTTGTATTAGGTCATGATTTTAAGATTATTGCCGCGGGAAATGTCGAGGGGATAGATGGTGATATCTATGTCATCTATTCTCCCAATCTTACAAGTGAGTCCGCACGTATCAATACAATACGCAAAGCCGCCTATCGTATCTATAGAAGATACTTCAAGTCACCCGTTACCATTTACCTAAGTCCTTACAAAAAGAACTACGGCGTCTTTCTCGCTAAAGTTAAAGCGAGTTGCGCAGGCGGGCTTTGTTTTAGTTACGGACTAGCTTCTACTGGTGTAGATATTGGTTCAAAAGAGCAGAAGTACATTTCTCGCTATCATGAGCTCGCCAAGAGTAGGCAAAGCTTTGATGAGAAAGGAATACTACCTCGGCTTTACAAAGAAATGGGGAGAAGTGAGGTGGACAGGATTCACTCCAAGCTCGGGGATGAGCTAATCTTTGGGCCTTTCTTTCTCACTAATGAATTTCATGAGCGAGAAATTGAAAGTATTTTTTAATCTCTTTTGGTTCCTCTAATTTTACACTCAATCTTTGAGAAGGTTTCAGTCGTAATCCTTTTTTTTCCATTAAAGAGTTTTGAAAGGTAACCAGGAGAAATTTCTAGGTATCTCGCAAATGCTCTCAATGAAAAGTTTGGATTTCTCTGCTTCTTTTCTTCAAAAATCCGTCTAATCCAAGTTATTTTTTCACATTCTTGTTCCATGAAACAATTGTACAATAGGATCTATTCAATATAAGTAAGTGCAGTGACATAAACAGCGCTTTTATTTCACCGAAAGTGTTTCTTTGTTTCCAGGATTGTGATCAAAAAATGAAAAGGCCAGCAATTTTGAATTACTGGCCTATTGATTTGTCGTATATTTATTATTGCGCGCTATCGATTAGCTTATTGAGGTCTTGCACCTTGGTTCTCTTTCTGCGCTTATCTTCTTTTTTCTTTTTAACAGTTGAGTCCTTTTTCATTTCCTGCTTTGCCGCATCGTCTTTATCGGTCTTTTTGATTTTATATTCGATCAGGTTTCCGTTTTTATCTACTACTGGTTCATAGATGACAACAATTTCTTCACCAGTTGCTGAGATCTCAGTTGTATAGATTGGAGCGCCATTACTTTCTTTAAAAATTTGATTGAGCTGTTGCTTGTCACTAAAGTTTAACTGCTCTTTTGAAACATAGACTGCATTCTTTACACCTACCGAATCAAGGTAAGTCGAGAATGAACCCTTAATAGAGCTGTCTCTCATTGGCGTTGCGTTCATTGAGTTTGCACCACTCATCTGTCCTGAGTTTGATTGTGCTGATGGTGCCGTGGCCGATCTTGTCATTGCTGAATCACTTGAAGGACTCGATGGGACGCCACGTCCTCCCGTGGTGTTGCTGAAAAGTGATGGTCTTGCTTGTGTTTGGGGCTTCTCTGAGGCACTTGTAGTTGCTTGTGGGCGTTGTTCTCTCTTGAGCTCTTTTAGTTTCTTTTTGAGATCATTGGCCTTGGCAATGAGTTCTTTGTTATCGCTTTTAACTTCATCAGGGTCTTCACCAGTTGTGCCTTTCATATTGGCCTCAATCTGGTCTTCTAGTTGCTTCAGAAGCATCTCATATTTTTTTGCCTCTGGTGATACTGTTGGTGCTTGTTGAGCGCTTTGTGATGTCACCTCTTCTGGAGCAGAGCTTTCCTTTTCTGAGGGGTCTGTGCTTTTTCCAATTATGGTGTTGGTTATTGGATTACTAATCGTTGGAGAACCTAGGTCTTGATTATCGGTAAAGGCATTTGATAGTTGCCCTGCTGCCTCTGATAGTGAACTCTTTACCGCTGCTCCGAAGCCCTCTTCTTCTGGTCCTTGATTTGGAGCAGTTGCAATTGATTCATTTTCAAATGGATTCGCTTCCTCAAAATCATTTGATACTTCATCTCCAATTGCAATTGAAATGTTGTTAAGCATTCTTTTTACACGCTCTTTGCGACTCATGCCCTGCAACTGGTTAACAGTCATTCCTGCAGGTTCAATATTTTCTGCTACATCTGATGAGATGTTTCCAGCAAATCTACAAAGAGTAGGGCCTAGGCTATCAAACTGAAAAAAGGTATCTGTAGACATTATTTTTGAATAAGACCTTCTCGCGTCTTTATCTTTAAGAAGTGAGTCTGTTTCACAGTTACTAAGCAGGCACATTAGACGACCTTCAATATTATCTCTCGCAGCTGAGTATTGATCAGGATCCATAACTTGTTCATGACTTAGCCAGCCAAAGTTTGCAGGGCCTGCCCAGGCCTTCAAGAATCGCATATCTGTTTTCTCTTGAAATGAGGTTGGTGTTTTTGCTTTTATACAAAGCTCAACAATGTCTTGTTGGATATTATTACACTCAGCTTTTGCCCTATTTTTTGACTCCTTTCGATCTAGATACTCTTTAATAGATCTTTTAGCAGTAGTGTCAAACCACTTTTCATCCATTACAACACCTAAGGCCTCTTTCATGTAGTCATTGAAGAAAAAGAGCTGACTATTGTCTGAGTGAAGAGGAGAGTAGTAAGACGCACCATTCACCACAAAGTTGAATCCACTGAACACTGGGTGATACTCCATGATGTAATTTTTAAAAAATGAAAGATCACTATCACTAATTTTATGACCTCTTGAGATTTTTACGATGATATCAAGTGATTTATCATCGAATTGATCAAAGGCATATCTCGCATCACTTGTATTGAAGAGTGTCTTAATCTTTTTCGTGGCATCCATGATCTTGGTTCTTGGACCTCTATATAGCGCTTGTTTGAAGGTTCCTCGGTCGACATATTTATCAAGTTCTTTAACTGCAGTTTCGTCGCAGGCCAATTCAATTGACTCTTTGATATTACATCGATTTTCGCGATCAAATTTATTAGGATACATGATTTTCCCAAGTCTGAGTTGGGTATATTTATCAGCAACTCCAACGATAGTTGCTTGAGTTTCTTCTTCTATGTTTTGTTTTAGTCTGAGTTGAATTGCTGATTGATAATTTTGAAGTTCTTCAGCTGAAATCTTTGGAATAATATTTTTTTCAATCTTCTCTTGAACACAGTCACAGTAGTCTGCAATATTTGTTGGAGCATCTTTCTGGGCCCCCTTTGCAAAACAGCTTTCAGTTTGAAGGGTAAGGCCACCAGTGTTTATTCTGTCCGAACAATTGAGGTCTGGGTCATAGGCCCATGCATTACCGATTAAACTGAGAGATAAAATAAAGTACAATAATTTTTCCATCGCATACTCTTTAGTTATTGCTATTTAGATATTCTAACCCAGTAACCTTATCGGTTGTGCGACTCAGAAGTTTAAAAATGGTCCAGTTGTAGGACTAATGACGCTGCTGGCGAGCAATCCCGGTGGAATTTTTTGTCTTTTCTTGGTCTTGGTACTTTGGATTCAAGAACTTAGGCAGTTTTCTTCCAGGTGTGGCCATATAGTCTTCTTCTACAAGCTGATGGACAATTTCTTTTGAAAGGCCTTTTTGCTCTATAAGATAGGTGGCAATAAAAATTGCCAATTTTTCCAAGGATATCTGATGAGTCTGATTGCTGACTGAATACAGCCAGTCAGAAAAGTGGAGAAAATTGTTAAATGGTGAATCAGAAGTAATCTGCTGTTGCGCTCTTTTAAAATTCCCATTATTGATGACCAGATCCCAATATCTAGCAAACCGCTTTAGTCTCATCATATCCTTGTAGCTTAAAAGCTCACTCTTCATGATTTCATAGGGGGCAACTTCACTGTAAATGATCTTGTGGTTTTGGGTATGGCGATCGATAGGTGCACCGGGAAGTCTTTTTAGAATACCAATTTGAATTTCTTGGTCGGTAAGACTGTACAAAGTATCTATTCCTCTACCAATACTTCCTAGATCTTCTCCCGGAAGACCGATGATAAGATCTGCATGGACATGGACTGTTGTTTCATCTTTTAAGAAGTTTAAATTTTTAGCAATGAGTTTGTAGTTTTGATTTCTACCAATTTCTTTTGAGACTTCAGGATTAAAGGATTGAATCCCAATTTCAAATTGGAGAGAACCCTTTGGAAATTTTTTTACCAATTCTTTTAATCTGTCAGGAAGGCGATCGGGAACCATTTCAAAGTGCAGGAAGTAAGGTTCACTTCTAGCTAAAAAGAAATTTAAGACTGTTTCGCAGGTCTCATATTTTAAATTAAAAGTTCGATCAATAAACTTAAACTTGCGAACACCTCGTTCCCATAGATTCGAAATGTCTTCCAGGAAACGATCGAGAGGAAATTCTCTCACCTTGGAATCAAGAGATGAGATACAGAACTCACATCCGAATGGACAGCCTCGTGAAAGCTCAACACTGATGTTTCTGCTCTGAATATCGTGATCTGTGTAATATTGGTACGGGGTTTCAATTTCGGCCAAATTGGGCTTAATTTCATCGATTACTTTTTTGGGAGTCTTTCCTTCGGTTAGCGCTTGAAGCGTCTGATAGAGCGTAATTTCCCCCTCTCCTTTGATGATATGATCTACGAAAGGAAAAATGGGAGAGTTCTCATACTCAAAACTAATTTCAGGGCCACCAACCACAATTATAATCTGCGGATGGGTTCTTTTTAATAATGGAATTACTGTTTTAAAAAGTTCGATATTCCAGATATAGATGCCGAATGCAATGATTGATGGAGAGTCGTTTGTAAGCTCCTCTACAATATCCTCTGGGCGATTTTGAAGTGTAAACTCACGAATTACTGCATTGTCTTTAAGTTCTTTGAGATTAGCATACAAACAACGAAGCCCAAATGAAGCGTGTGAATAGCGAGCATTGATAGTCGATAGGATTATATGATTCATTTTCAGTCACTTGTTGCGGTGTATTAGTTTTACTAATTATTTGTATTCGTCGTATTTTCAAGTAGCTATGTAATATTTTCACAGTTGATTGTGTTTAGCAATAACTCGGGTTACAAGTAGTCAATCTTTGCTTGTTGTCCGTGTGTTGATGCCTTAGAATGTTTTTAGTTAGTCTTGAATGAGTGTAGTTAAAAAAGTTCTCCGTTTTCTCATAAAAGATATATAAGGCATCAAAGGGAGCTCCAAATGGAGCTCCCTTTTTATTTTCAGGACGTAATGTATGTCTGCGAAGGCAGGAGCCGAGAGCAGACGATTTTCAGGACGTAATGTATGTCTGCGAAGGCAGGAGCCGAGAGCAGACGATTTTCAGGACGTAATGTATGTCTGCGAAGGCAGGAGCCGAGAGCAGACGATTTTCAGGATGAAATGTATGTCTGCTTGTAATCTAGTAGCTGTAAACAATCCCACCGACTAAGTTGAATGCCGCATAATTCAGTTCATCATTACCAAATTTGGCCGAATACTTGGAGTAGTTGATCCCTCCATAGATATCATATTCTTTATCGTAGTCGTATCGCACTCCTAATTCCATTTCACCAGTGCTTGCAGTTCCTGATCCAGAAAATCCCCCGCCATCAGCTTGGACTTTTGATGACACTCCGAAATTGAGTTTAACCACTACATCGTAGCGATCAGCTACTTGATGATTTCCATAAAGTCCTAGCGATATGACTTTAAATGTGGTGGGGACGAATTGAGTGCTGCTATCGGAGTTGTAATCGAACGTATCATTTCCATAAGCAATATATGGAGAGATGAAGCTTCCAGGCATATCTTTGACTGGGAAAAACTTCCAGCCTGTCTTGAAGTTTAGCTTGGTGTGAGAGCTAGAGTTTACTCCACCAGTTAGGCCGATTTCGTAATTCATTCCAAGCTCTGCCCAAATGTTTCTCGTAATGATCAAATGACCAATCCCTCTTGCTCCTAGCAAAAACTTATTTTCTAAGTCTTCACTGGTTCCTGAAAGAGAGTTGTGAGCATAAGGTCTTGTGATAATAGCACTGGCCTCCACTTCAAATATATCGGGATATTTTTTTGAGTACTTTTGGGCCGTGGCCTTGTTCTCTTGTTTTTCCCCGGGACGTAGAAGGCTTCCCCAGTCTCCTTTTTTTGGAGGTGCAGTGTTGCCAGTTAGTTTAACTCTAATAAATGGAGGACTAACTTGTTCAACACTTGCTTCGCCAATTTTTAGAGTGTTCCACTCTACCACCTTTTTAAGAAGAGGGTGGCGAATAGGCGAAACAGGGCGTTCAATTATAGCGGTGTCTCCTCGAGCAAATGTATTGCTGCCAATGATTCTACCAATGAGATCATTGCCCATCATTTCTGTAATTTGAAATTGATAGGGGATACTTTCACCATATTCATTCAGGTTACTAATTACAACTTTTGCAAGATCTTCAATCTTGTCAGACTTCATCTCTTCTTCGTATCTGAAAAGATACTCGCGTCCTAAGTCATCGATGATATCAGTACTTAAGATGATTGAGTTGGTGGTGTATTTTAGCTTTACGCGAATAATGGATCCCGCTTTAGACTTCATTCCAACAAGTTTGATGACGTCACTGTTTTGAAGAGCGAGATTTAATTTTCGATTGTACTTTGAAAGAATTTTGATCAGTCCATCATTTCTCTGGTAATCACACCACTTTGAGGACTGGAGATTTTCTTCTATTTGTGCAAAAAGTGCATTACCAATTGTCCCCTCAAGGGAATCTGTAATGGGAAGCAAAAAGCATTTGTGTAAGCTACTGGCCATTGCGGTATTAATCGCAAAAAGAGTAGCAACTATACAGAGTAGGAGGGGAATCTTCTTCATTTATTGATTTGAAACAACAAGTCTTAAATGTGACTTTTTCTTAGCTACTTGTTCTCTTAGGTCTGCTTCTTTCTTTTTCTGTTCTGCACTTCCATTGGACAGATACGCCATGTTCTTTTTTATTTGAAAGTACTCTGATCTTTCTAGAAAAATATTTTTAAAGTAGTAGTGATTTTCTTTTCCTGATTCATTCATCAGTTTGATGTAGGCGAGACTCGCTTGGAGAAATTCATCCGCGTTGTCTGTAAGCATGTGCCAGCGATAATCATCGGCAATAATAAAGCATCTAATTTTTTCGCTGTTCATGTCTTTGAGCATAAGTCCCTCCTAGTCTTTCTACTCTCACTGAAATTGTATCAAATTCCTTTTTGGGCAAATAGTGCTGGAAGAAGCTACCTAGTGGCTAACCCTTTGAAAATTCACGGGCGACTACTGTGGCATAGCTACCTTTTTTGAGGAAAAAGCTTAAGTATACTCCCGTCTCAATTATCTTTGTTGAAAGGTCTTGTGGGGTCACGATTAGGTCTCTCCTCGCTCCCTCGAGAAATTTGCCCTGAAGCTGATCTCTAGTCAGCTCATTACTTTCTAAAACTTCATTTTCAAGCTCAAGAGCGGCATCTGTTGGGACGATCATTTTCTTGCCAAACATGGGGCCTGTTTTTTCACCTCTTATCGTAATCTCGCCCTCAAGTTCAGCAAATAGTCCTATCTTTTCAATTCGCTTTTGAAGGTAGTCGTTGAAAAGTTTTGATTGAACTGAAGAGAGCATTAGTTTTGTAAGGTGATGTTTCATTTGTTTCTCGCCTTTAAGAATGGCCATTCCTGCGAGGTGGTTGAGTCCTTTTGTTCCAAAGCGTTGCTCACCGTAGTAGTTAGGGACACCTTTTGCTATTTCTTCTGTTAGTTTTTCGAGGTGATCTGCTTCGCAACTTGCACCACTTAAAAGGATTTCAAATCTATTTCCTTTTAGGTGCCCTGTTTTGATCTTATTAGTGTGTCTGGTTAGTTTAAGCAGTTTTAGACACTCAATTCCATTGATGATTTCTTCCGCTTGTTGGATGCAATAGTTCGCCCCAAGCGAGAGAGAAAACGTTTGAATTGTTCGTGCATTTTTATCTTTAAGACCTGCCTTTCCAATCTCTTTTTCAGGAATTTTAAAGGCCCTTTTTAGGAGGACAATTACGTCTTGTGTATTAAGATTTTCTCTCTCAATCGTGGCATAGATATGTTGTCCCTCGCCTGATGCTTCGTAGGAAAGTAGTTCTTCAACAATAAAGGTTTCCGGTATTTTTTTTAGTTCTCCACCTATCCCAGCTATTTGGGCCGTAACATATGGTAAGTCTTTAATATTATAGGGCGTGTCTTTGTTCATTGGAGGTTCTCAAATCGGTTTAAATGCGTTACAACTCTTTGGAGACTATATTAAGGAGCTGACAATGTCTATTGGAGACAGAATTAATCAATTGGTATCTGAATTTGACGGAATTGAGGAGTGGGAAGACCGCTATAAGCATATTATTATTTTGGGAAAATCTCTTCCCCAAATTTGTGAAGAGGGACAAGGGGATCAGTATAAAATTAAGGGTTGCCAGTCTCAGGTTTGGCTCTACCCAGAATTAAAAGAGGGAGCAATCTTTTTTCAGGCAGACAGTGACGCTGCAATTGTTAAGGGAATCGTAGGGATGCTGGTCAAAGTTTATTCCGGTAGTACACCAGATGAAATTTTAACAACTAAGCCTGATTTTCTTGAAAAGATTGGAATTAGAGAGCATCTCTCAATGAGTCGTGCAAATGGTCTTTCATCTATGCTTAAGCAGATTCAACTCTACGCGTACGCATTCAAAGCAAAAATGTCGATGTAAATATTGTTCTTACTGAGCATAGAAAAGGCCACGCATTACGTGGCCTTTTTTATTATTGAATTTCTTTAACTTTGGTAATTCTAAAAACAAGCTCTTTAGCATTCCATAGGTTGTCTTTGTACTTCACAAGCTTTCTACAGAACTTGCTACCGTCACCATTCAGATCAACCATTTCGTAGTCATCTCCACCTTCAACAAGAATACCCTCTACAACTCCTGTCTTCTTGTTGAGAACAGGGCCTCCAGAGTTTCCTTGGAATGAGTCTAGGTTTGATCTAAACACATAGTTCCAGTGAGTAATTGAACGAATAAACTGCTCGAACATTGAAAGAGTATCGATTGTTTGATCTTTTGGTTTTGGTAGATCTTCTTTTGCTAAAAGAGCAACCTTTGCATCGTCGGCAATTTTCATTGGAAGTCCAGAAGGGTGGCCGATGATTACAAGAGGTGTCCCAGGAAGAATCTTTCCTTTCTTTCTAAACTCAAGCGGTTTTCTTCCCTTTACCGGGCGGTCGAGTTTGATAACTGCATAGTCTTTAAACTTTCTTGTAGAGTTCTCATCTTTTGATACGATGATTTTTTTACAACTATATACATTTTCTTCAGGAATAAGATCTGTTGTGTCGTAGAAATCAAATACCCAACGGAAACTTTCACAGTCATATTCATCTTGTACACAGTGTGATGCTGTTACAAGAGTATCTTCTCCAACAAGGAATCCTGAACAGCCCATAAGCATGTTTTGCTCACCGTAGTTCTGGTTTGGGCATAGTGAAAGTTCGTCCTCTAGAATATATTTATCATACTCAAGCATCCCTGGGATTCTAATATCTTCATGTAGCGCTTTGTAGTGAACTTGTCCTGCAACTGATTTTGCAATCTCTACAAACTTTGAGTCTGAGTAATCTAAGACATCAACACGATTATCGTCTCCATAAATTGACTTAACTACCGGTCCTGGCTCTTTAGCAAAGCTAGCTGTTGTAAGTATTAGTGCAATTGTTGCAATTAATATGTTCTTCATAGTCGTTACCTTTCTGCTTGTACTTCAATCCACTGTAAGTGCTCGAGAAGAATAATTTCATCTCCAACAACAATTCCAATGATATCCTTAAGCTTAATTTCTTCGAGGTTTTCATTGACCGCGTTCTCTTGAACAAGGAACATTTTTACTTCGCCAATTTCAACTTCTTGACCGTTGTCAAAGAAGAATCGCATAACCTCGAGACCACTCGTTTCTTGAAGTTGCTCTTCGTCTGCATAGATGACAACTGTATTTTGTTCGTTGTTATCATTTGAATATTTTGGATTGTGCATACTTTGTTCACCTTTGAAAAGTTGATCCCAAAGTGAATGCTTTGCTCCTCCACCATCAGCACCGTCACCTGCAAAGGCGCCTACTGACAGAAAAATTAGTGTTAGTGCAATTATAAGTTTTTTCAAAGGATACTCCCTTTATTGTAAAATCCGATTATCAATTATATCTGTACTCATTTTCCTAAGTTCATCAAGAGCACCGACTACGAATACTCTGTGGTCACCAAGTTCTGCTTCATTAAACATAAAGTCACGAACTTTTTCTTGGTACTCATCAACAATTTTAAGGAGGGTCTCTTTTGAGTCCTCAGTTAATCCTTCCATGTAATAAAATGCTTTGTTGTTACCAAGTTCAGAGAGAAGCTCTGGATCTAGGTTGTCCTCAACTAGCTCGTGAACAATTGTCTTAATTGCTTTAAGCGTTTTTGGAACAGAGAGTGATCCCGCTACATAGATTCCCTTATCTTCCTCAATAAGAATATTTTCAGAAAGCATAAGGTCGAGCATTTCTAGTCCGTATTTACCAAATTCTTCTTTTACAAATTTCTTGGTAATTCGTCCTGTTCTTGAATACAAGAAGATTTCTCTGAAGACTTTGTTGGTCTCGAGAGTTTGCTCGAGTTTATGGTTGTATGATGCGCCTGGTGCGGCGGGATTTCCTAGAATTTCACTTTTAATTTGTCCATGAATTGAATCGGGATCGACATCATTTCCTTGGACTTCGAAGAAGTGACGATAAAATCTTCCAACTGTAGACTGGTGTGGGGCCGTTGATTTATCGATAACCCTTTTAAGAGTTTTTTCACTAATTCCTGTTTTTTCACCAAGAATTCTTAGCCCAATATCTTTATTGCGGTATGGAGCAAGCACAAGTTCAATGTCCGCGATCATTTGATCGCGCAAAAAGAGCTTAAGCTCCTTCTTTGACAGTTGAGAAATGTTGATTGTTTGCTCTAGCATCGCGTACTGATACTCCAAATTTATCTTTTTAGTTGCTGAATATTAACACAACGCTTTGCGCCAGCGGCCCCTTTTGTAAAAATTACACGACTTTACTGGACAAGTTTGAAGTTTGTCCCACTTCTTTAAAGTCATTTGGACATTTGTTAACCTGTCCCAGTTTTTGTGTATGGCCATTGAACCATTAGCTCTTTGCTAGTAAAAATTTGAAAAAGTTTTTTACGGGGAAATGTATGTCAGCAATTATCTATGATTTTAAGAAGTATGCAGAAGCTAAAGAATCGGAATTATTAAGTTCTTTGTCGTCAGTTTCTTTTTCTTCGACAGGAAATGGATATAGACCTGAGGAAGATTCCTATCAAATGATACAAACACTAACAGAGGTTATTGCTACTTGCGAATACTGCGCACGATTAAAAGCAGCACGTCAGTAGATTCTGTTAGTTATAAGGATATTGTCATAGACAAAAAAAAGAGGGCCCAAATTGGGCCCTCTTCTTTTTCCGTGTGTAAAGAATATTCTTAGAAGTCCTCAATGAGGTCTGCTAATTCTGGGTGATCGATAAATGGGTTTCTGTTGCCTTGAATCTCTTCAATTCTCCCATTTCTAACTTGCTCCTCGCTATCCACAGGGTCTTCGTGGTGCCATTTTCTAAGGAACTCTTCTTCTTGGGGCGAGATATGCATTTTATATCTCACTGCGAAGTAGAAAAGTGCTCTGGCCACATTTCCTTTGTGCTTTCTTGGAGGCTCAAAGTATTGGTCTGACGAAAGTGAGCCTTCTCGCTCAACCTTTCCATATTTACTTGTATTGCTACATGGTAGCTCTTGAGTTTCAACATCAACTTCAGCAAACTTGTGGTTTCCTCTAATTCCATTCATTTGTGATTCGGTTGGAAAGAGGTGATGAAGGTCTGCAACTTTTTGATCATATAGAGGATCTGACTTTGGATTTCCACGCTTTCCGCCAAAACGTGATTTTGGCCAAGTGTGTTCACAGTTTAGGATGCGATTATTTGGGATACGTCCAGGTCCAATGTCCTTAGTGCTTCCCATTTCATAGGCAGTGTAAGTTTTTTCGCAATAGACGTCTTTTACAAAATACTCACCATTTTTTTCTTGTCCCAAGTACAGCTCACCAAAAAGGTACTTCCTAGCAGTCTTGTAGCTTACGCTAGTATGATCTTTAATCAGATTGTATAAGCGGGTTCTTAGACCATTTGCATCCTCAATATCTACACCATTATAGTAGCCTGAGAGGTCAGCAAGTGCTGAGACAGAAAGGGTTAATAATAAGAGAACAAGTAGAGTTTTTCGCATTGTTATTCCTAAGTATTAGTGCGCGATGAATATATGACATTCATCACCATCTACAAAGCGATGCAAGAAAATGTAAGAATTTTTCGAGGGGTTCTATCTAATTATTAGATATTGAACGCATGGTTGAATATAAGTTTTCACTTAAAGATCTCATAAATCTTATCTAATAGCTTAGAGCGATTAAAGGGCTTTACCAAGATATGCTTAACTCCAAGCTGAAGGGCAAGGCCTACTGCATTTTGGTCGAGAAATCCCGATATCAGTAAAAATTTTGGCCTTTTTGATAGAAGCGAGTTGTTAACAATTTCAATAAGTGAAGTCCCTTTTTTATTTGGCATTTGGTAATCGACAATGATTAGATCAAATTCCTCATTTCTAATTTTTAAAAGGGCGATACTTACATTTTCTGCTGTAACAATGTTTTCAAATCTTCCAGTTCTTTCGAGGAAAGTGGTGAGAATCTTACAGATCTTTGGATCGTCATCAACAATAAGAACTTTAGGACTGAAGTTTGGAGATTTCATTACTTCTCTCCCAAGCTCATTTTAATGGTTTTTATCACTTCATCTTTGTTGAATGGCTTTATGATCATTCCCGATATCTTTAAGTTGTCTTTGTCTTTATTGTATTTCTCCGTATTTGATTTTGCGCTGAGGTAGAGAGCAGGAGTCTTCATTCCCATGTCTCTAATTTGCTTAATAAGTTCACTCCCATCGCCATCTGGCATTTTTATATCTGTGACAATTAGATCCACTTCAATTTTCTCTAGAGTTAAAAGGGCGGCCTCAATGTTTTCTGCCCCATAAAACTGAAGGTCGCTTTCTTTTAAAAATGTTTGGAGTAAGTTGAGTACTTTTACTTCATTATCAACGACTAGTACTCTCTTCTTTCTTTGGTCACCAGTTACTATATTATTGGTGAGCATCTCTTGTTCTGTAATTGAGGAGAGTTCAAGTGCTGGCAGAGTAATCGTGAAGGAGGCCCCAGCATTAGAGTCCTCTAGCTCAATTGAACCTTGGTGTGACTCAATAATCTTCTGTGAAATCGAAAGACCCATTCCTGTTCCTTCTCCCACGTCTTTTGTGGTGAAGAAGGTATTAAAGATAGATTCCCTTATTTCGGCCGGAACTCCTGGACCGTTATCTGTTACTTGTAGTTGGATGCTGTTATCTCCTGAAGTTTTTCTCGCTTCAATTTTAACAACTCCATCTTTTGTTCCCGATGAATTGATCGAGTAGAGCGCATTTTTTAAGAGGTTTACTAGTACTTGCTCGATTTTAATTTTATTGGCATAGACGACAATATCCGCACCGAGGTTTTCAGAATTTAATTCAACTTTTGAGTCTTTATAAGATGGAGCAACCAGCTTAACTGATTCTCCTACGATTTCTTTTAGGTGAACGTATTCTTTTTGATCCTCTCCCTGGTGTAAGTAACTCTTCATATTGATTATAATTGAGTTAATTCGTGAGTGTGCATCTTGGATATCATTGAGTGAGCTTGTTATTAGCTCTCTTTCTGTATTGAGGTCATCACTTTCAAGACACATCTCTACAATTTCTGCACTTCCGTTTGCAATGGTGAGCGGATTACTAATTTCATGAGAAATTCCGGCAGTAAGTTCGCCAAGAGTTGATAGCTTGTCCGCATGGACAATCTGAGAGTGTGTTTCTTTTAATTCATTAAGTTGGTGCCTATACTTGTTGTAAAGCTTGCGTTCAATACTGAGGTCATTAATGCAAATCACATAGTCATTATTGTGAGGAGCAACTTTTACAACCGCAAAAAACTCTGAATCTCCGCCGACAAGGGAGAGTCTTTCTTCCTGCCCGAGCGTTACCGCATTTTTATTTTTTGCCTCTTTAATAAGGTCCGCCAGTGAAGACTTTTCCAGCTGGATCATATTGTCGATCGTCTTTTTTTGCTTAATCACTCTAGGTGATGCCTGAGTAAAAACAGAAAAGCTGTGATTGAAATAATTGATCTCAAGCTTGTCGTTAACCACAACAACTGGTTCAAAAATATTATCGTACAGGCCATATACGTCTTGTGACATGATTACCTACTTTAAAAAATTAAAATATTGGGCCTCGATTGCATCGAATTCCATTTCTTCTCCACATTTTTCACATTTTTGTGATGGAGCGTGAAGATCTTTTAGATCTGAAGTTTGGATTAAAACTTTGCACTCTTCGTCGCAAGACTCACAGTAATAAGGTGCATAAAAGCTCTCAATCTTTGCTCCTTCTTTGATGAATCCATGAACCATATTCATTTGTTCAATGATAATTTGAGGGCAGTTCATATATGTGATTTTTACATCTTCAGAAATACCATCAAGAAAAGTAATCCATTCCCTGATTCCACATGAATTCAGTAGGCTAATCTTCTCAAAATCAAAAACAAAATGAGATGCCTTAATGTTTAAAATTTTGCTGAAATCTGCGTCTTCATCCATTTGACCGATAAAGTTAATGATTAGCTTATCGTCAACAATGTGTGTATCTATTTGAAGCTTGTCACTCATGAAATCTCCAACTCGTTAAAGTGTAATGACGTTATTCTTTCGCGGTAAGTTTTATAGCGTCTATTATTTTCAATTATACAGATAAACTCTGTTTTTTGCGATGGGGTTAGGTTTACTATTAGCTGATTTGAAAAGCTGTAGCACATATAGAGACCAATTCCCGCTCCACCTTCTTGATCTTTCGGGGCCTTGTTTCTAAAGCCGTAAGCAATGCTTTGTCTTAGATCGTCCACAGAGAGGGTTCCATATTGGTCTGATACCGAAAGTGATATTTTGTCAGAGTCTACAAGAACTTTGAACTTTACGTATTTATCTGAAAGTGAAATTTCACTTGTTCGATTATCGGTATGTTCAGTTGAGCTATTAAAGAAGGCGTTTGTAAGCAGTTCATTCGCCATGGTTTTTAGATAATTTTTGGGAGAGTCAAAAACACCATCAAATTCTAGTTCATCAATAAGCTTATCAATTGCATCATCAATTTGGTCAGTGGCGCTAATGATGAGCTCTTTAGCGTTTGAATCACCTTCATCTATTTGCTCTTGAGCTCCACGGATTGTTTGTAGAACTTCATCCTTCAAAGATTTGGCATTACTGCCAATGATATGTCGAACAGGATATTTGTCCATGATTTCTAAAACATTGAACTCGTCTGGATGATCAGAGACGATAATTAGATCTTTAATCGCTGGGAAAAATTCTTCAGGATTGCGAAGGAAAGTATCTGCATCAGTGATTGTGTATTCCGCACTATCAGAGTGGTCAAATGAAGTGAGAATTATATTTTTTAGTTGTTCATTATGGGTCGATACCTTGATTTTGGGATTTCCCATTTTGTAATTACAGACAACTAGAGTTAGGTCGTCATCGGCACTTTGCCCATTGTAGTATGTTTCTGCTTCGTTAATAATATCTCGCACTGATCTTTTTGCATCAGGGTGTAGGTTCCCAATAATTGATTTAAGGAAGCGACGTTGACCATAGGCATTCATCTCTGGATTTGTATTCTCGAGAATTCCGTCAGTAAATAAGATAAGTGATGTTTTTTCTTCGAGTTGAACTTGATCCTCTTCGTAGGTTGCATCTCTCATATGTCCCAATCTCGGTCCAACACTTCCCATTACAGGAATGAGATCTGATTTCTGTAACTCTGATTTTCCTAGGTTGTGAATTAGAAGGGGGGCATTATGGGAGGCATTAGAATATGTCATTACTCCTGTTTCTTTGTCGATGACCGCGACAAAAGCAGTCATATGAATCTTCTCTCCAATGCTTGAGACTGCGTGATTCATCAAAGTTAGGATTTTTGCTGGAGATTCAATTAGCTTAGGGTTTGTATGTGCAAGATACTTGATATTGGTTGCGCAGCAATTTGCTGTGGCGGTAAGAAAGGCCGCAGGAACTCCATGCCCAGTAGCGTCTGCAACAAAAAGAATTAGCTTATTGTTGTGGTCGAGGTATGACCACCAGTCTCCACCACATTCGGATGCTGGAGAGTAGTATGCTGAGAGTTGTACCTCATCTTTTTGGGTGTGATCCTGAGGAAAGAAGGACTCCTGAACAAGCTTAGCAACTTCAAGCTCATTTTCTAGTCTTGCTTTTTCTTTCATTTCCTCCATGTATCCTTGAATTTCATGCGACATAATATTGAATGAATCGGAGAGTGCGCCAATTTCATCTCTCGATTTAATATGGACAGTGGATGTGAAGTTCTTATTCCTTACTTCATCTGTTGCAAGGGCCAGCTTGTCGATATCTGTGGTAACGCTTCTCGCAAAAAGGATTCCAATAATAATCGCAATACTCATTAGGAAAATCCCAAAGTATTGAGACTTTGTAACCAGATATTCTGTCGCTTTAAACGCCTTTGATTTTAATATTTCAGAAATAACAACAAGGCCTTTATCTTTCAATGGAGAGTAAGAAATCAGCGAGGTTGTAAGCCCTTTCCCCTTTGATTCTACAACACCGCTTAGCCCTTCTGTTAGAACTTTTTTTAGGTTTGAGAGCCTAGGTGTAATGGTATTTCTTGTGATGTTCAGAAAAGGGCGACCTTCGGTCGTAATGACATAACTGTAGTAGTTTGTATTCTTTTTTAAGGCATCTATAAGATCGTTGGCCAGAACTCTAGCGACAATTAGTTCCGAGCGATCTGGGGAAATACTCGATATGATAAAATGCGGGATAACTTCTGGTGAGATAATAGGGATCGTGCTGATTCCTTCTAGCAGGATCTTTTTGATTGGAATTGGGAACCGCTTATCCACTTCATCTATGTGCTCAGGTAAGAATCCAAATGCCTGAGGCGTTTCTGTATTGGTAAAGTCTACAGTAGGGGTAATTGCATTTTTTTCAACTTTATATTCACGGTAGCTTAAAAAAGAAGGGAGTGTGTTAAATACTGAATTTTTATTTCCCGAGGCGCGAAGGAGCAAAAGAGATCTTTCAGCACTTTCCAGTTTAGTTGAAATAATTGAGGCAAGTGATTCATTTGATTTAAGTGAGTCTTCGTAGATATAGGCAGATTTATCCTTTGAAAAGAGGTCTACAGCGAAATAAACGTAAAACGCCATCGATGACAACAAGAGAATTGAAATCATTGCAATTAATTTGATTTTAAGTGGGAATCTTACCTTGCGTATCACCAGCACTCCTCATAAAATATTACATAGGGAATTATCCCAGATAACCGAAGTTTTTTCAAACTGTTAACTGACCCTTTATGGATGCAAAAAGATTAGATCTCGTTGTTCTATTTATGATGGCAATCGTTTCCATCTATAGCGGTCATATGTTCCTAACTGATCTTTCAGATCAATCATCCGTTCAAAAAGATATTTTGGCCATTTTAGAGCAGGGGAAGAATGTTGTTAAGGTTCGTCCAGGTGGGGCCTCCTTTTGGAAGGATGCTAGAACCAACGATCAACTGGGCAATCGCGATCTTATCTATACCCATAATGATTCAGGTGCCAGTATTCGCCTGAAGCTTGGAGGTAAAATCTCTCTTCATGAAAATACCCTTTTTAGACTTGTCCAAGGGGAAAAGGGGAATCCTTTATTTGATCTCAAAAAGGGGGCAATTAAGGCATTCTTAAATAAAGGGGAGACCATAAAAATCTCAGGAGATCGTTCTGTTATCTCCACTGGGAACTCAGAGGTTTTGATTTACAACGAGGGAGGAAAGAAAAAGCTCTCGTTGGTTAAAGGTAAACTTTCTTTAAAAGGTTTGAAAAAGGCCATCAATGTAAGTCGTGGTCAAGAAGTTACTATCGATCAATCAAATAGGATTGTTGTCGCTGAAAATTTGATTATTGACTCTGCTTATCCTCCTGAAGGAAAAGTTTTTCACTATCTTGGATGGCAGAAGATAGATTTTAGCTGGAAATCTCCATCTATTACAGGGGCCAAGAAGGTTATACTGTCAAGAGATCCGAGTTTTGAGAAGTTTAAGACCGTAAATAAAAGCATTATCCTAAAAAAGGGGGGGCGCTACTACTGGAAGGCCGGAGTTCAAACAAAGAATGGTATTGTTTGGAGTAATCCCCTTGATTTTTCTCTAGAGAGAGATATTGCGCCAAAGGTTCTTTTTCCTCGCAATAAGAGTATTGCCTTAGAGGTTGATCCACTAGACCAGAATGATTCTTCATTTGTTGTTGTGAGATGGATGGACAGTGGTGCTGATCTTTATAACATTGAGTTAACTGGACCTGATGGACTTAAAAAGCAGTTACAGAGTGAGACGAATCAAATTCCTGTTGATCTTTTTGGGCCAGGTGAATATAGCATAAGAGTTTCTGCTAAATTTGACGATCGCATCGTTGAAGGGGCCATTTCGAGCTTTACTGTTGCAGAAAAATCTAGACCAGTTGTTCCCGCTCTTATTTTTCCGAAGGATCATGCGTCATTCTCTGTCTTTGATAAGAATGGTATTGGAGTAAGGTTTACTTGGCATTCTCCAATGCTCGACTCTCAAAGTATTATAGAGATTCTTGATCTAAAGGGTAATTTAGTCACATCTGAAAATATTGAAGGATCTTCAACTTTCATTCGTATCAATCGTTTTGGAACATTTAAGTGGAGAGTTCGCACTAAATCGGGGCAACAGCTTTCAGATTTTTCTCCTGAGAATGTTTTCTCAATTAATTACACTGAAATTAACGCAAAATATCCAGAGACTGGTACCAAATTTGAGCTTTCAAGACCAAAGCAGACTGTTCGCTTTGAATGGGGGGGAGCTCAAAAAGCAAAGCTTTATCTGTATGAGCTGTCAAAGAATGAAGCTTTTACTAATATCGTCTACTCCAAAAAGGTCCGTGGAAAAAAAATTAATGTTAATTTCCCTTCGACTGGTGTTTTCTTTTGGAGAACAAAAGTAATTGATGAGGAAGGAAAATTATCATTTTCTAAACCAGTAAAGGTTATTGTAACTCCAACTCCACCACCTGAGGCACCGGTTTTAGATCCCACTCAATATTTTGAAATTGACTTGAGAGAGGGAGGATCTTCTTTTATTCAGAAGGTAATCGATTTCATTTTTCCGGCCGCATACGCTGCTAATGAAACTGAAGCAGTTATTTCATGGAAAAAATACTCCAATGCTGCAAGGTATGAGCTTGAGATTTATCGAGACCCTGATGGTAAAAAACTGGTTGTAAGACGATCAGTTAGTGAAAATACCTTCCGCTTTATCAACCCTGAACCTGGTGATTATTACTGGAGAATTGCAATTGTTGATCATTGGGGGCGAAAAGGTCCTTTTAGTAACTTTGCTAAGATGACTTTAAAGCTATCTGAAAGATTGAGTCCCCTTGATAGTGTGAACCTTCTCCTTCCGCGCCATTTAAGCAAGGTATCTGGAAGTGTTTCCTTTAAGTGGAGAAGTGTCACGAGAGCTTCGAGATATAGAATTGAGCTTTCCTCTGATCTCTCTTTCAATCGACCAATATTTAAAAAAAATGTAAATGGAAATTCAATTGAGATTAAAGTTGATCGCTATTTAACAGATGGGACACTCTTTTGGAGAGTTGTTGCCCTCGATTCATACGGTAACTCTTCAGTGAGTAAGAGAAGGGCCCTTGAGTGGTATACTGCACCTAAAAAGTTGGCCGTTAAGAAAGAAAAAATTATTCCTATTAATATTGAGGCAGCAATATCTCTTGGGGCCTCTTCCTTTGACTATGATATTAATCGTAATAGTAATCAGTACCAGTTTGATGGCATCATTCCTAACTTTGGTGCCTCTGTTGAGGCCTCTCGAGGTATGTATTATCTAAGTTCTGATATTTCAGTTTCAAAAGGCTTAGTCTACTCACAAGATTTTTTCCCTATGGACTTTGGGATCTACATTGGGCGAAATGTTTTTAGGTTTCAGAAATTAAAAATTATTGCTTTTATCGGTGGGAGGACCTATCTCCTTCCTCTTTACGATCCTCCAAGCGAGACTGATGGCGATCCTACTGCAGCGAGCAGCATGATGCTTTTTGGGCCGAGTGTTAGAGGAAAATTTGTCTACGACACTGAAAATTGGAGATACTCTGGAATTTGTGAGTTTGGAGCACTGGGTATTACTTCATATTTGGTAGGGCTCAAGGCCCAATATCAATGGAAGCAATATTATATTGGCCCTAATTTTAT
The DNA here is from genome assembly GCA_965140515.1 of Bacteriovoracaceae bacterium. GTDB lineage: Bacteria > Bdellovibrionota > Bacteriovoracia > Bacteriovoracales > Bacteriovoracaceae > JAGLCH01. The sequence goes on from OZ223251.1 coordinate 2,282,591, forward strand.
GTTTAAAGGTATACGCGTAGACTCCGGCGATGATGCAGATGGAAATCTTACTCAGGCATCAGTATCAGTTAGTGGGTCTTATTTCTTTGGAACTCTGAAGTGAATCTTCCCGTCACTGTAAGTTTGGGTGATGTTTTTAGCATCAACAATTTCATCAACTTTGAATTCACGAGAGTATACTTCTGAACGACTCGAGCGATTTCTCGCTCCATCTGGACTTTCAAATTCATCATTGAAGTTTCTAGTAATATTAAGTCTGATAATACGATCATTACCAGCTAGGCGAACTCCATCTTTTTCGTGTTCTGGGATTTCAAGCGAGATTACATACTCTTTAGGACTTGCCTTTATTTCTGGTTCTAATACTCCAACGGTATAAAAAGTATCAGTTTGTTTTGATGCCAACGCTCGCTTCTTTTGAGCATGACCTTCAACCATCGACTCTATTTCCTTTGAAAACTGATCTTGGATTCTGGCCAATACTTTTTGGTGATCTTCTGAAAGGGTTGTATACTTTTGTTTAAAAGACTCGTGTTTGTCTTTCAATCTCTTGGAGTAAAAGTCTTCTTTTACTTTCAGCTCTTTCTTATGTGCAATTTCTTTAGTGCTTAGCTCTGTCGTATTTTTCATCATTTGATGACTGAGCTCTCGTTCGTGAGTTAGCTTGGCGTTCGCTGTATTTTGGTAGTGCTGGAGTTCTTCTGCTTTTAGTGCAAGTTGTTGCTTCTGCGATTCTTGTTGTAACTTTACTTCACCTTCACGAACTTTAGAATCTAGTCTCACTCTTGTGTCTCTTCCCGCGTTCTCTACGGCAAGGTTTGAGTCTGAAATAATTTTTTTGACTCTATCGTTGGTTCTGATATTGATATTTTTTGACTGGTCGCTTAGCAGATTATACTTTTCATTAATATTTTCAGAGTAGGCGCCTCTCATTGAATCCATTTGATTCATATAATTGAATGTGAGTGCTTGTTTCTGTTTCTCGAGTTGCTCAGTGGTTTTGTTTAGATCTTGCTTATAGTTTTCTAGTTTGCTTTCGTTATTCTTTAACTCTTCAAGAACTCTTCTTTCACCTTGATTTTTTACTTCTACTAATTTTTCTTCAGAATTAGATCTTGTTTGATTAATTTTTGAGTCATAGACCTTTTCGATATTTTTAATATCTCTTTCTTTCGTTGTTACAAGACGCTCACGTGCAGCATCTAATCTTTTAATCTCATTTTGATAATTTTGGTCTTTAACTTTCAAAATAATCCTCTACTCAACGGTTTTCTTGCTATCTACAGTGTCATAGGGGGCGTCACAAAACTGTTTTGATTCACCAGTATGCCCTTTGCACATCCACGATCTAAGAAGTTCAACTTCAACCGATTCATTGCCTCCATGGTAGCTCACGTAGCTTGTAGGGTTTAAGGTTGAAGTCACTAGATAAGCATCCTTATCTTGCGGAAGGGGGGATTTCGCGCGTACGTAGTATTGGTAAACTCGATACTCCGCAACAGCAGTTGATGAAATCATTAATGAAAGAATAGCTGTCGTCATTAGCTTATTCATTGCATCCTCATTCTTATTGCATTTCTGGTCTTGACTCTAAAATTTTACTTTCAACTTTTTGCAAAAAATCCACAATAAATGTATTTCGTTCTTGCTCTGAAAGTGCCATTAATACAGTCTTTTTACGCTCTAAGCTTTTATGTTTGGCAATAGATTTTGCTATTGCTTTATTATTTACTCTATCTTGACCGGTTAACTTCTGCCGTCTATGTTCTCCAGCTCTTTCAATCCATTCTTGGTGAAAAAGAGGATATAGACCTTTGGCACCTAGCTCAATTAGTGCCGTCATGCTGTGCTCGCTCGCCGTTAATGTTGTTACCAAGCTAAACTCCTTTTAAGACTCAGTACTCTATAATTCTAAACCAATTAGACATGAGCCGCGTCTCGGTAGCTTTTGCCTTCTTCGTGATTCTAGTGAGTTATGCCGGTGTAAGGAAATGTAATACTTGATGCTAGTGGTAGATTTCATTTGATTATGACCCATTATTTTGTGTAAAATATAATTGCCTATTATGGGCAGGTATCAACTCAAGGATGATTGTATGATGTCAAAATTGGTCTATAGTTTATTAATCTTATTATTTTCTTCTGCGGGCTTCGCTCTAGTCGATTACTCTGAGCCTATCGATTCTCCAGCTGTTAAGAAAGCACCTGTTCGTTCAGCGCCTAAAATGAATAGGGCCGTTAAGAAAAGTCAAACTCCATCAAAGGGATCAAATTCACCATACGGTATTGAGATGAAATTAGGCTATGAGAACGTTAAGGCCGAGGTATTTGAGAGTTCTCCTCGGGTATCTCTCTATCGCGCGTCACTTCACGTACAAACTCCTTACAGTATCTTTTTCGATGGGTCTTATTTTTATGGAGCATCTGATTCTCCTGAAGTTAGTGATTCAAGCGCTGAAGAGCCTGGTAACCCAGAGTTTAAGCTTGGATTTAATTGGCTTCAATTTGGTGGCGCTGGGGATGCCGCTGCAATTAATCTCTTAACTGGGATTCGCCTTTCGGCCGAAGACTCACCATTTGCAAGTTCTGGTACAAACTACTTCGCTGGAATTGAAACAAGCAAACGCTTTTTAAATTTTGCTCTTGGTCTTGGGTACCTTTATCATATCACTGGGGCCCCATCTGATAAGGAAGAGCTTGATACAGGTAATATCCATCAAGTTTATGGAGAGTTTGCTTGGCAGGCCACTTATGACATTATTTTTTCTTTTGAAGCGGGATACTATTCAATTGCCGCTAGTGAGGATAAAGATCGTTCTAGTGCTCTTGAGAGCAATATTTCCTTCTCATACTTTACTCCTAAACTCAATTTAACTCTGGCGCCACATGTATCGATAGATCTTGGTGCAACTTTTTCAGGAAAAAAAGCAGAGCTTGAGAATTACTCAAACTATAAGTTTTGGAGCTACAAAGGACTCTACGGAGATTCATTGTTCGCTAATTTGATCTTTTCAATTTAGCGGTTCTATTTGCCTATTTTGGTTCTTGTGTTTTGTTCGGTTAAAATCGAGTCTAACGTTTTATCTTAGGGGATGTTTTGGCCATTAAACCACTGTATTATTGTTCTGAATGCAAAAAGATTCTGGATTCGAGTGATGATCTTCTGTTCGTAGAAGATAATAGTAGCAAAGGATTTTGCTCTGAGAAATGTATTGAGTCTTACTATGAATTTTTAGCAGTTCATTACGTTGCTCTTGATACATCATTGCGAAGGGATTTGAATCTGGAAGATGAGGATGCTCTGGATTATGTTGGTGTTCCTCGTCTGATGGAGAAAACGTTACAAGCTCCAGAGGAGATTTGGTGTCAAACAAACTCTCTTGGGGAGACGGTACACTCTTTTATCTATAGAGAAGAACTAGATGATGGAAGAGACTTGTATTACATTCTTCTTTGTCTCGTTTACAGTAAGAGACCTGCCTATATTATTCATTCGACAGCAACATTCTCTGAAGTTCTCGTGCAGAATTATAGAATCGGAACTACAGTCGAGAATATCCATGATTTTGCACCGGGTGTCTCTCAATCTGAAGAGGCCCTTCAGATTAGCCAGGAGACGATGGATATTCTTGAGTCAAAAAAGTCATCACTTCTTGCGGAGCTGATGGAACATAGGAAAGAGAGTGATATTCCATTTGAGACTTTCACTCTTTACTCTGATTATTATACCTCGACCCTAGAGGGACCAGATGAGGTCTTTAAAGGGAAAGATCCAGATGATGAAGATCTTTATATCTATATAAAGGCCCATGACAGAGATGGCATTTCATTTTTCTTTTTTGTCCTCTGTATTGTCGCTCATAATGAGATGTCTGGTAAAAGTGCATTGTTTCCAGTTTTGAGTTTTCCAACAATAGATCCTGTTTTACATAAGTATTACCGGAATGGTGAGAAGCTAACTGGCGGCGTAATCAATTAGAAAGCAAAAAAAAAAGCAAGGCCTATGCCTTGCTTTTTCATTATCTTCTATTCGTTAAATGATTGATAAACATGTTGATTGATCGAGTTAAATGCATTACAGAAGGTGGCAACACCCGTTCTGTCTAGGTATTGAGAGCAATAAAGAAATGCATCAACTGCATTAAATGTTCCATATAGATTGTACTGAGTTGCAAATGGAGCAGGGTAATTAAACTTCATGTCCTTAATTAGCATTACTGCAGTAACGTTGTATTGTGAGTAATTTCCATCTCTGTTTTTTAGAAGAGGAATTTTATAGATCCCACTATCTGGAAGGAAGCTACATCTTGGGTTTCCAATGTAAATTGCTTTTCCCGAGTATTCATACATTGGAATAGCACAGAGTTTTGTAGAAGTAATTGGAGTTTTTACTTGAATATATACATTCAGCTCATTTGTTTTACTTTGGCAAATATTAATTTTTCCCAGATGGTTCGTATCGCGGGTAAATGTCCCACTACTTGTTGTTGCCCAAGTGCAATGAGAAACCTCTGACGGAATTGTTGTTCCTGTTGATGTATCGGTACTGGAGTCTGTATCTTTATCAATTGGTTCGAAATTATAACCATCATCACTACTACCATTGTTTGAGTTTCCAGGATACTGTCCCGCGTAGTTTGCTCCATCTGATCCGGTTCCATAAACTGCACTTTTGTTACGCGCTTGCATGCACGAAGTCATCAGTAGTGTAATTGCCGTCATGATAATAAGTCTTTTCATACTTTTCTCCATGTAGTTCTCCATTATACTAATCGGTTAACAGTCCAAAAAGATTAGCTTTTTTCTTAACAAAAGCGGCCAACATACCGAAAAGAGATTATGAGAGTTTTATTGAGGGCCATTTCTATCCTTGGGATTTTATCGATTTTATTGATCGGTTTTCTGATGAGTCCATATTTTGCTTATAACTATGTGGTAAAGCATGGGATTGATAACGAGTATTTAAAGCTTAGGTCAGATCCCGAAAAGTTGTATGGTGAATTAAGCTTTAAGATGGAGCGAGTTGAGGGCATTTATCACGAGGATGAATCTCTTTGGGAAGAGTTTCCATTTTCAAATGCAGTGGTACCTCTTCCTGTTCATCATCCTCAAGTACGTGTCCTCCCTTTTTTGGATTTACCCAATGGAACGAAAGGTGAGACAGAATTAGGACTCACTTATACTGATCAGTCCTACCGAAAGTTAGCATCTTTTGTTCTTAAGCATTATGGGAAGTTTCAATTTCCATTTATTAATGATTACAAACTATTTTCACTACCTCTTTTTAAAAAGTATATTCTTGGAAAGAGTAATCGTGAGATTTGGAAAGATCTTTTTACAAAAGACTTAACAACAACGTTTATTATCCGTAGACATTTTCAAAGTCGAAAGCTTTCAGACTATCTAAAAGATCTCTATGAGGTTTCTTATCGCGATTTAGTTTATTCTCTTTTTATATATTATCTAAGAACAGAGTTGCTAAAAGATAGTTTTTCAGAAAGTCGTTTTTTTGAAGACCGTAACCTTGGCGTTGTTTACCAGGCCCCTAAAAAAGATAGTGCATTTCAAAAAGAAAATATTTTTATTCTTCATAAAGGTGAAATCTATATTATTGAGCTTTTGTCCAAGGTCAATAATATCATGGCCGAGTCCTTGAGAGTGCGGCTATTAAAGAACATTTCATATGTAGATAGTTCTGAAATTTTATCAAAAGAGATTTATTCTAAGTATAAAAAAATAAGTTATAACGATCGAATTGGAAACCTTGGGATGATGTATTTATTTACTGCTTGGTCGCATGTTCAGGACAATAAGCAGTTTTTTAAAGAGATGATTTATTTCTTAGAGAGAGGAAAAAATAATAGTGTCCCACTTCAAACCCTTTACTCATTCGCCTATAAAAAGTTTGGAAGTAACTTCTCTCAAATTGCAGGAAAAAGGCAAGAGTCTTTTGAAGAGAAAATGAAGCGATTGCAGGTTGAATCACTAGAAGCTGAGATCGAAGCTGAACGTAAGAAAAAAGTTCGATATGACTCTGATCATTTTCAGTCTGATGAAGAAAGACGTGATTACTATTTACAGAAAGCTAAAGATGAAAATACAGAAAAGAAAAGTGATGAAGAAGAGGACAAAGAGTATCTTACAGACTAATCCTTCTGTTGATCATCACTAGAGTTCTGTATTCTGTAAGAGAATCAAGCTTTGTTGGCCTATAATATTGCCCTGGAAGCTGAATCTCTTCATGCCCTGAGAGTGTTTGATATCTGTAGTTTGCACCAACTGTAATGCCCCATTTTGATTGTCTAAATAGCTTTAGAGAGGCCCCAACTTTATAGCCATAGCCACTTCCCTTGGTGAAGTACTGCTTATTTTCAGTATAAATACCAATACCTGGTGAGATCACTGGCCCACCAAGTAAGTCTAGTGAGTAGTGGCGTCCTTGAAAAATACCATAAGAGATACCCATATCAAGTGAGTACATTGTGATTTTAAGTTGATCGTCAACATTTGTACTGTATTCATAGCCAACATAGGCCGAAATAGGGCCTTGTTTGTAATTGTACTCTGCTTGAAATCCTATGAAATAGAAGAGAGAGTTTTTGGTTTCCATCTGTTCCGCTAAATCGGTCCAGTCGGCGCCAGGAATCGATTGTCCGATTTTAAATGATAGGTAGGCCAATGACGGTAGACCCAACTTCTTTTTTTCTTCAATCGCTTGAAGCTTAAAGCGAGTTGTATTCATGATGAACTCGTCTTTAATTCCAGATATGCTGATATCGCTAACTTTTATATAGACGATTCTATTTTCATAGGTTGTATAAGCGACAGTTCCGCCTTTCCGAAACTTCTCACCAATTTTTATTTGTGTACCCTGGGAGAGTGTTCCAATCGGTGCTCTGAGGTCTTCATCGGCATAAACAACAGATTTTTGCTCTTTAACTACCGCAAGCTTTGAGGCAAAAGCGGTCGAACATATTGAAATCAGTAATAAGAGCGTTACGGTTTTTGCTATGCGCAAAAGCTATCCTTTGTTGAATTATCGTATCATATATATTATCTGTATTTTTTTCAGTTTGGCAAAGTCCTGATTGAGTTTTTCGTCTAGATAAAGCAATATATGTCATTAATTTTTTAGAGGTAAACAATATGAAATTTCCAGGTAAAAGGAAGAATAAACACTACTTTCCAGTTGGTGGGAAAAAACGAATTTCAATGGATAGAACTTTTTTAGATCGTAAAGAAGTTTATATCACTGGGATTGAACAGCTTTTGGTTGATATTGAAGTTGAAGTTGATAACGAATTTCTAGACCGCTATGGGATCAAAAAGGGGGAATCAATGGTTCTCTCTAACGACGACATTGACCAAATTTATACAGAGCTTAATAGCGCTGGAAAAATTGTGGGACAGTATCCTGGTGGTGCGATTGGTAATACTCTTCATAATTATTCTATTCTCGCTGATGACACATCTGTAATGCTTGGAACAATTAGTAGAACAATGTCTATCGGTGATTATGCCTTTAAATATGTTTGCAATACTTGCTCTCACGTTGATTTCTCAAAGCTTCAGCCTCGCGATGGGAAAATGGCCCTTTGTATCTGTTTTGTTACTCCTGATTACGAGAGAAGTTTTGCTATTGGTAGAGGAATCATGGATGAGCTCAGTGAAGAGTTTATTGATGAAAAAGTTATTAAGGGTTCTGCTTGCTTGCTTTTAACTGCCTTTTTACTCCGCGATGAAAATGCACCGATTTTTAACGCTACAATGAAAGCGGTTAAATATGCGAAGGAAGCTGAGATCCCAGTTGTTCTCTCGCTAGGAACAAGTTTCTTAATAGAAGAAAAGCGTGATTTCTTCAAAGAATTTATCAAAGAGTATGTAACTGTTGTTGCTATGAATGACCAAGAGGCCAATGCTCTTGTCGGAACGAATGATCCATTGCTTGCTTGCGAGGCCACTCTTGATCTAGCGGATATGATTCTCCTTACTGTTGGTGCTGAAGGACTTTATGTCGCTGGCCACACTGATCTTCAGTTCGCTAGAACTACAAAAGACACGATTCACAGTAAATCAATTAGTGAGTACAACAAATACGAATATAGCCGTGGTATGAGACAGCAAGATTGTCTGGAACCTGTTAAGGTTTATTCGCATATTAATCCTTATATGGGGGGGCCAGGTATTAAAATTAAAAATACCAATGGTGCTGGAGATGCAGCATTATCTGCATTGCTTCACGACCTTGCCTCTAATATTTATCATCGTGCTGTTGTTCCAAAGTCACCAAAGCACCAAGCGGGCTTCTTGACTTATTCTTCAATTCACCAGATCGCAAAGTACGCTAATAGGGTGAGTTATGAAGTTCTTAAGCAGAACTCACCGCGCTTGATGAGAGGACTTCCAGAAAGAGAAGACTCCCTAGAGGAATCTTACTGGGAAATGTAGTATGCTTAGGCCTGATCTGACGTCATTTGAAACCAGTGCTCAAAATGAGGCCCTTATAAATGAATTTAAGGGAAATCTCTTCGAGTATCTTGTGGCATCGGTGATGGCCCGCCATTACAAAGTTGAATCTAACTTTGTTCGCTCGTTTTCTGGCAAACTCCGTGAGCAATTCGCTTACTACGAATCTTGGCTTAGAAAGCATGATCTTGATCTAGTAAAAAAGCTTCCTATTTTGGCCCAGTCTACATTTTCTGCAATCGAAGGATCATTACCAGGCCAAGTGGATGATATTTTTGTGGTTGGGAAGCTTGCATCAGGGTCAGGTAACAAATCTCTCGACGAAGCTGATATAGCATACGTAATAGATAATAAACTTTATCCAATTAGCTTGAAGCTGTGTAAGGCAAATGCCTTTGTTAATACTAAAAGTGGCGGGATAAGAACCTTTATTTCAAAGTACTTTGGTATATTCAATGATTCTGAGAAATTACAAAGTGACCTCAATTCAATTGTAGACGTTTCGTTTTCAAGAGTTGGCCATAAAATGTATGAAATAGCGGGACTTGAGTGGGAAGGGCGCTTTGATCAGCAATGGGCAGATACGGGGCTTTCTGAACTTCCTGGACAATTACCGAAAGAACATGCTCTGGTCTTGCAGTCTTTTTATCATGAATCAATTCACGAACTCTATCATTCGCTGAAACTACTTTTTGAATCTGATAAAGAACTTTTTAAATCATCTCTATTGCCTCTAGTTGGTTTTGGCAGAGAGGATATTATGCAAGTTACTTGCTTTCATCGTGATCGCAGAGTTGAAGGCCGAGTCGAGAAATATATGCTTGATTCGGTAGAGTTTTACACATCAGAGCACTTTTACAATGTGGATATTGTTTTTGGAGATCTGAAAGAAAAGATTAGTTCTTTTGAGATATTATTTGGAAATACTGTTTTACAGATAAGAGTTAAACCAATGAATAAATTCACTGCTCCTGCGTTGAAAGTGAATTGTTCAGTAAAGAACAGAGGGGAGAAGTAATGTTTAAATTCTTCAAACTGTCTGCAATTACGATATTATCTTTGGTATCTATTCTTATTGCTGTTGTCGTCTATGAGATTGTTCCTTTTAGTGATGTACACAAATTGAAACGTGGACATGTAGCCGTTGAGTATCGCGATGGGGATGTCGTTTACAAAATTGTAGAGAGACGACCTAAGTCTTGGATCCCACTATCATTGATTTCTGAGAGTGGAAGAAATGCAATTCAGATCAGCGAGGATTGGAGTTTCTATACTCACTATGGAATTGACTTGAGGCAACTTTGGGATGCTGTGTATGATCATATAGTTTTTGATAAACCTCTTCGCGGAGCTAGCACTATCTCTCAACAGTTAGTTAAAAATTTGTTTTTAAATAACGAACGATCGTATCTAAGAAAGATTAAAGAGGCGGTTATTACTCTCTATATGGATGCGACTCTATCAAAAGAAAAAATACTTGAGGCCTATTTGAATATTATTGAATATGGTGATGGCATTTATGGGATAAAGAAAGCATCCAAATTTTATTTCAAAAAACATCCTGCCTTTCTTACTCCAAGGCAAGGCGCTTTTCTTGCAATGCTATTACCCAATCCAAAATTGTATTCAAAATCTTATGAAGTTAAATTGATGAGTCCTTTCGCGGAGCAAACGATTCAGAATATTTTGCATAAGATGAAAGTTGCGAAATATATCGATGAAGATACTGAAAAGAAAGAGAGCTCCAATCATTTTAAATGGGAGCTCCCATTTACTGGTCTATTCCGTTTTTAAGAATCCAGGGTGCCAAGTACTTACACTTTCACTAGTCACTTCAATAGATTCACGTTCGGTGTTTGCAACCATCACTTGAATTTTTGTTCCTCCACTTTCGTAAAAAACTGGAAGCATGTCCTTAATACTTTCTCCCACGACTGAGCCGTCATCTCCTGAAGAGAAGTCATTTAGCATGTCCCCAATACAGAAGTTTGCATTACTCGATGGTAGAAGGTAGTTGTTAATACTATAACTTGTTCCTGTCGTCTTAAAGGTCCACGCTGCTGTAGATAGATCTAAGTCGAGTAGGTGGATATTGTTAAGATTTGATTGAACTGCAATAACAAGCTCCGAAACATTTCCATGGGTCAGGTCTGTTCTTTTCTTGATCTTTAAATTTCTCAAGTTTGATGTCTCAGAAGTTGTAACTGTATTATTCGAAGCATTTACAGTTGGAATTGATAATACAAGGTTCTTTTGAGTGTAGTCATCTTCTGCAAGGCTTACCATTGCTACTGTGTTATTTGAGTTTGAGTTTAGGCCTGCGGCATAGATCGTACTATTCACAACTTCAACTTGAAGGTTGTCAATTTTAGTACTTGAAAATACTGCGGTTGCTTTTTGTACAGAAGAAATATTAGCAGCAACTCCATCAATATTGTACGACGCTATAGTCCAGTCAGCATCTCCGTCTGCATCACTTGCTCTTGCTGTTATTACGACTCTATTTTCCACGCCAACCTGATTGTAAACGTTATTGATGTCAACGTAGAGACCTGTCAGTTCAGTTACTTCAAGTCCGAGAGAGTTATTTTGGGTGAAGTCTGTTACATTCGCTTGAGCAAAGTTTACAGATCTGTCTGCAAGGTCAATGTAAGGGATAAAGAACTGCGTTCCGTTGGTTACAAGTTCTCCCATTGCGATTGCTTTTTTAGGAGCAACATTAACCAGTTGTTCTGCTGCAACTAGATCAGATACTGTAATATCTGTAGTATCAAATCTTTCAAACACAATTTCATTTAAGGTATCCACCCCAGCATCAGTGTCATACATTACGGCCGCGATAAGTTTTCCACCGGTTAGTAGGAGAGATATATCGTTAACTTCGTATCCCGCACCAACATCAAGAGTTTGGGTTGCAAGTAGTGTTGTATCGAATGTTGCTCCATTGATAGATCGTTTCTCAATACGAACAATATTATCGCCGGTTGTGTAGGCAATATAGGTTGTTTCAGCAACAATATCTGTTGCTACTGCCATCTTTGAGTATGAGCTAGCAATTTCTCCGAAATGATTCGTTTTAACAGTTAAGAAGTCATTTGCGGCGCCTCCCCAGATTAATTGATTTGTTGGGGCGCTGGCTCCATTATCTTTGTAGAGTAGTTTGAAGCAAACTTTACTTCCATTCATTGATTGAGGTGGAGTCCATGTGAGAGTGGCCTCTGATTGCCCTTGCTCCATCGCAATAGGTGTTCCTGAGTCCCAGTTGCTTTGACCTGGAATATCCGTCCAGGCACCTTCTAGGCAGCTTGCTGCTCCAACGGCCACTTGCCATTTATAGTATAAAAGTCCATCTCCCTCACATGTTTCACTGTATCCATCAACTGGTGATACATCTGTACAGTTTGCAGTTGCATCTGTGAATGTTCCCGGAACAATAGTAAACGGAATACCTGTTGTGACGCTTACTTGGTCAGTTGTGAGCGGAGCGGCTGATGCCGCAAGCGCTGGTGCTACGTTGTAGTTTGTGACATTTATTGAAAATTCAATTGGATTTGCAATAGGATCAGTTATTAGAGGGGTGGCACCACTTTGAAGCATTTCCTTTAGTTCAAATCGATATGTAACTGTACCGCCAGCAGTTGTTGCATCTTGTGCTACTGTAAATGTGGCCTGTTTTGAATCTTGATTAATTGATGCATTTGTAAAGGTAAAGGCCTCTGCTGCAAGATCATTAGGGCATTTGTTATAAACTTCTTTTTCATCAGTTGTTCTGACAATTCTGACACAGTAATTATCTCTGTCATTATCCTCAACCGTGAAGTCAACGGTTACAACATTGTTTTCTTGAATTGTTGCTGGAGTTGCAACAGGAGATACGGACATTGTAGCAGTTGTATTACTTTCTGTTACGGCAATCGTCCAAATTAATCTATTAGAAAGGATTCCATCATCGTCAATTGCTGTTGCTCTGAGTGTATACGTTTGCTCAATTACGGGCGCAGACCCTCCAATTAATTTAAATGTAGGGAAAATTAGAGAGCATGTTGTAGCTGTGGTCGCTGGACCGGTACAGCTTGGCGGATAAGTCGTATCTGGGATTTCCTGAACGCCATCTAATTCAACATAGCTTGCGTCTGGATCAGTAGATCTTTTAATCTCATACTTAATTGTTACATTTGCAGGTGTGTCGTTTCCATCGGTCAAAAGAACAGAGTAGTTCTTTGTCTGCCCTTGGATTGCACTCTCATTTGTTTTTGGCGTTGTCGTCCCATCGGCAAAAGTAATTGATGGAGCATAATTTTTTGGTTGAACTTTGATATTCCATACAACATCGCTTCCGATTTGAATCTCAGGACTGATTGGATTCCCCGATTCATCTCTGAATTTAAATACTCTCGCTGTGATTTTGTGATAGAGGTCCGTCATTGTGGCGTCATCTGTGTCAATGGCGAATGCTGAGTTATAACTTTGAAGTGTTAACATTGAGTTATCACTTAAGTCTCCATTGTTCACAAGGGCAGGTGAGATTGGGTCTCCCACTCCTGCTAGTAAGTCGGTTTTGTGATAGTAAACTACTTTTAAGGTTTTGATTGCTCCGACTTCTGAGCCAATAACTTCTAGTCCAATTTGTGAGAAGTTGGTCCCATCTTCGTCTGTTACGGTTACTGTTGAGTAGGTATCATTGGTCGCTTTTGTAATTCCAATTGCATCTGTGACAGAGATGTACCAAGATCTCTCACCAAGTGAGACACTTCCATCTGTGTTGTAAAGACGAGCAACAAGAGTATGACCAACAGACGTATCTAGAGTGCTAACAGGAAGAATCAAAGTAGCTTGGTCATTGCTTGCTGCCTGAATGAAGTTGTCTAGATACCATCGAATACGATAGGTGTCATCGGATGTATTTTGAACTTGAATTTGAAAGGTTATATCCGGATCGTCGGTATCGGCCTCTATTGATGAATTCGCTGGTGAGCTACTTGTTATTGTCGGGAATGCCTTCGATTCAAGAGTTGAAGTATTGACCGGACCTTGAACACAAGAAGTCAGTAACCCCAGTATGGTGAATAATAGAGAGACCCAAAATGTGTTTGTAATTTTAGCTACTTTCATGCTTATCTTATCGGCCTTTTTTCTATTTTACTTGAGTTTTACGCTTTCTTTTGACGCACTTCTAACTTATTGAAAATTCGGTGATGATTAGGTATTGTTGTGAACAAAATTGGCCATTTTTAAAGGCAGGCATATAAAGATGGAAAAAAAGAAGATTAGAGTCCTTATTTCGAATACCCATAACCCATGGTTTAATCTTGCAACTGAGGACTATATTTTTAGAGATATGGACCCAGAAACAGCGGTTCTCTTTCTTTGGAGAAATGCTGAAACTGTTGTCATTGGCCGTTATCAAAATCCATGGATTGAATGTAAAACTGAGCAAATGGAGCAAGACAATGTCTTCTTGGCCAGAAGGCAAAGTGGCGGAGGAGCGGTTTTTCATGATCTTGGAAACACCAATTTTACACTTCTCAATGGAAAGGCCGATTTCTCTAAAGAAAGAAATAATGAAATCATTTGTGATGCCTTAAAGTCATTTGGAGTTGACGCCTATGCCTCAGGAAGAAATGATATTGTCGTAGATGTTGATGGAGGTCCTAGAAAAATTTCTGGAAGTGCGTACAAAGAGACCAAAGATCGCTCTTTTCATCATGGAACAATGCTTATTGATGTGGACATGACAAAATTGGGTAATTATTTAAACCCCTCCAAGAAAAAACTCGATTCTAAAGGAGTTTCATCAGTACGCTCACGTGTGATTAATCTAAAAGAGTTAAATTCTGAAATTAATTACGAGTCATTTTCTAATGCTGTTATTCAATCTTTCTTCAAGCATTACGGAAATGAAGTTGAAATTGAAGTGCTTGATGAAAAATTTCTATCAACAGTTCCCGCTCTCAATCGCTATTACGAGACATTATCTAGCTGGGAGTGGAGATTTGGAAAGGCCCCGAAGTTTTCTCATTCAATGATTGAGCGACTATCATTTGGAACTATTGAATTAATGTTTACTACAGAAAGTGGTATTATTCAGTCGATTGATGTCAATACAGACTGCCTTTATCCAGAGTTGATTGAAAGTTGGATTGAGGCCTTGAAGGGAAAAACGTATTCTGCATCGGGAGTAGGTGAGGCCTACTTAGCTGTTGTAAAAGAGCTTGCTCAGTTTTCTGAGCAAAGTGATGAACTTAAAACATGGATTAGCTCTCAGATTGTCTGAGAGCTTGAATCTTTTTCCAATAGCTATCGATCATTGCTTTTTCAAACTCGTCATTTGACTGATAGCTATATCCGAACACATCATCCCAAAGGTTGATGTCTTCCATGCACATATAAAAGAAAACTGATCGATGCCACTCTTTTGGAAATGAGTTGTAAAGAGTTTGGAAGAGCTCTTTTTTTACTTCATATGGGTATGACATTTTCCCTGCAATTTCTTTAAGTGGCATTTGTAAAATTTTACTTTTCATCATCCGCTTTTTTAATTTTTTTATTGCTGGGCGAATGAAGGTAAGAGTTCCCATTGATACTAGCGCCGTAAGATCGCTTGAAAACTCATTGGCAATCTTGTTAGCGATAGCTTGATATTCTTTCTCCCATCCTTGGTATTGAACCATTGGATGAAAGTGAAATCCGATTAAGTTTCCATTTTGTTGAATCTGCTTGGCAGCTTCTAATCTCTCTTCAAGAGTAGCTGTTAGGTGCTCTTCATTTTGAATAATTGTGTTTGGATTAAGGCTCCATGTGGTAACAATATTTTTTGGAATCTCATTTTCTAGCAAGTAAGAGATGTTATTTGATTTTGTTTTAAGTTCCAAAATAATATTCGGATTTTTCTTTGCAAAAGAAAAGAGGTCGTCTAACAGTCCTTTAGTATTTCCCCACATTAATGAATCAGATGATTGGCCCGTTCCGATGTGGTAAATTTGATTCTTATCCAGCGATAAGTTTTTAAGTTTTTCACTTAGTTTGGCATCAAAATATACCTTGTCATCGTAGTAAAACGATTGGATTGAGCAGTAGCTACAATCGAAACCGCAGTTTCTTACCGCATCTAGGGTTTTTAGATTGCAGCATCTTGTTTTCTCTGATGCAACAGGGCAACTCCCTAAGATCGTGTGATCAGAATCTTGCTGAATCACACTGGTCGAGTTTTTTCTATTATGTTCTGGGGAAAAATTTGAATAGCTTTTATTCTCTACTAGCTCTTTCATTTTTGCCCCAAGGGCGGCCATCAACTTCTTTTTCCGTTGCGTTGGTGGTCCACTGTATTCTTCTTCGTTTGGCCAAATTTTAGAAATGGGGCTTTCTCCCCACATCCTTAGGTTGACTGCATCATCGATAATATTTCTAATCTCTTGAAAACTTAGATTAAGTGAGTTGGCCTTCTCTTCAATAAAGGTCTGCTCTTTTGCGCCTAAATGTGAAAAGGAAGTGCCTTCAATTGCACTTGAAAATTTGCTCAACTCTACTTCCAGTACTCTTGGTAGGTGAGGATGCCATGGGCCATGTTTACTTTTTGAACGTTAACCATAGGGATTTTTAGTTCTGTCATAAAACCTGCAACGAGGGCCAAGTTGGTAACATCTGTACTTGCGAATTCTCCTCCCACTTGAGAGTCGGATTTCATTTTTTGTTCATTGTAGAGTTTAAGTACATCTGAAAGAGTGTAAGAATCTCCTTCGCTCACAGCATTCTTAAGGATGCTGTAGTAGTGAAGTGATCCGATTCCAATTACTTTTGAGCGCTTGATTGCTTCTTTAACATCATTTGGTACATGGATCTTTGCGTAGTACTGAGCAAGGTTTAGGGCCTTTCTGGCGCCATGCTTTCCAAGTGGATTTGGGGTAGTCGTAATTTCATAAGACTTACCTTTAATTCCTGTGATGACCATATTTTTAAAGCTTACAGAAGCAAGTTTCCCTTCATATACGTTGTAGTTTTGATCATTGTTGAGGTAAGTCATTTGCATTGATCCACCACCAATGTCCCAGACTAGTAGATCTTTTGACTTATCTTTTACTACTTGCATTGTCCCGAGGTGGCCTAGGATTGCTTCTGTTTTTTGGTCAATAATTTTAAATTTTATCCCAAGGATTCGTTCAATTCTTTTGGCGTAAGACGCACCGTTTGTAGCTTTTCTAAAGGCCGAAGTTGCAACTGCGACATATTTGTTTGGAGAGAATGCAGTGGCCTCTTCCTTTAGTTTACCAAGATTTGTAATACCAAGAGATTGGATTTCAGAGTCAAACTCTGAATTTGGAGAGTTATCAATAGCAACCTTAAACGGGATTGCCACAGACTTTTCTAGTAAAACCTGTCCTTTTTTATTGAGGCATGTATTAACTTTTGCAACAACCATTTTTGTTGCGCCCGATCCTACGTCAAATGACGCTCTTACTTCTTCACATCCATTGGCAAAGACGTTAATAGTCCAAAGAACTGATAGGATTAAAATAACATTTTTCATATAACCTCAGTTTATTTGTAGACAAAGGCCTTTTCGCGAATTGTCTTGATCGTGTTGTTTTTTACCTTACGCTTTTTAAGGCCTTGACCTTCACTTTTAATATAGCTTTTGTACATTTCAGTAATTGCTTTTCCTATCGCTTTACCGAGTAATGGGGGAACAGCATTACCAATTTGTCTCCATTGAGCTGAAATTGGTCCTTTAAAAACAAAGTCATTTGGAAAGCTTTGTAGTTTGGCAGCCTCCCGTTGAGTCAGGTATCTATGTGCCGTTGGATGAAAGTAGCTATAACGGTGAGTCATGATTGTTGGTGAAGGCATCGATCGATCTAGACGCTGATACTTTGTCTGTCTAAAGCGATTCTCAGGAATCTCATCCCAGTCCACATCTAAGCGTAAATGCTTGGGCAGGTAGGCATCTTCATCTTTTTTGTAACGAATGCCTTTCCCTTCTGGGATGTGCTTGAGGCGTTCCATATCGAGCTTTGATTTCACCTGTGCTAGTTCTTCATCGTGGTTATGAATAATTCCTTTTTTGGCGTGAAGATCCTCAATTACATCACCGACTGTGACAACTTTTTTTACCTTTTTAGGAAAAATAATTTCAGCATTGAGTTTCGAGCCAATGATTATGGTTCGTCTTCTTTTTTCAGGGACACCATATTCCTCAGATGACATAACTTGAACACCCATGTGGAAGCCAAGTCTTTCGAATTGTTTGAAAATATCACTTAGAGTCTTCTCGTTCTTCTTGGCCAAGATACCGGTTACATTTTCAATAACAATAAAGTTAGGTGAAGTGTTCTTTACAATTCTAACGAACTCTCTAAAGAGAGTATTTCTTATATCGTCTGGATCGCCTTTACCTGCTGTAGAGAAGCCTTGACATGGAGGTCCGCCAATTACGGCATCAACCTCTCTTCCGTCCAGAAGCTCTTTAATTCTTTTTGGAGTTAGTTCTCTTATATCCCCGCAATGAACAGCAGCGTGCTTGTGGTTGTGGGCAAAGGTATTTGCGGCGTGTTTATCCATCTCAACTCCGAGAACACATTTGTGCCCCGCAAGCTCCATGCCACAAGAAAGTCCTCCCGCACCGGAGAAGACATCTATAAAATTGATTTTACTCATCTATCTGACCAAATTATTTGATAATATCAGTTGGATATTAGATGGTAGATAGGTCAAAATGTCAACGAAATTAAGCTGATAGCTTGTCTTGTTGAGTGTCTGAATCGCTCTTTTCGTTCTCTTTCGTAAAGTCTACAAATGTGACATTGTCTTTTACAATTGAAGAGAAGCTGTAGCTTAAGTCTTGATTTATACTGAGAACCTTTGTGGCCTCTTTAAACCAAAACTCTGAGTTTTCAGACTTGATAAAGATGGTGCAATTATAAATGTTGCGGTGTTCCAAAATGGCATCTGATACTAGCTCTACCTCAGATTTATCCAGATGGTTTTCAATATTCTCAAAGAAGAGGTAGTCACTTGGCCTAATTAGCGCCTTGATAATTCCAGCAAGTTTTCTTTGGGAGTCTGAAACCTTGCTTGGGATTAAGTCTATCATTTCAATTTTTTCTAGTAATAGAGTGAGCTTTTCTCTGTTTTGCTCTTTTAGCTGTTTTTTTAGCTGCTCGAGCGGATTTTTTCTTTCTAATGAATTGTGAATCACCAACTCGATATTTTCTTTGATTGTGAGTCCATTGATGAGCGTAGATTCCATTCCCAGATATGAAAATTGGTATGGGGGGCGAACCTGTAAATATTTGAGAAGTTGGATGTACTGGCCCAGTTGGCAGAATTGCATCTGCTTACTTCTTGGGATTAGTACAATATCTCCTGCTTTTATATTTAGATCTTTTCTCATGAAAGACTATTCGGAGCATTGAATAATAAACTTGAGTGTTTTTGTCGGATAGGAGGGAAAAAGGCTCCTGTTCATACTTAAAACGATTCAATGTATAATAGTAAATAGTTAAAATATTGAGGAAATTGAATGTATGTAACTAAATCTACTGGCAAAACAGTACTGGTTGGAATGACAGGAAGAGTTGATTCTACAGTGGCCGCTTATCTCCTTCGAAAACAAGGTTATTCTCCAATTGGGGTTGGAGTTGTTCTTTATGATTCTAATCTTGTTAAGAAGTATGATCGTGACTTTTTCTCATCTTATCATATTCAAGATTTAAATGAAGTGAAGAAGGTCTGCGATGGACTTGAAATTCCATTTTACGCAGTCAATGCCTCAGAAGAGTTTAAATCGGTTGTTCTTGATGCTGCCGTTTCTGCTCGATTAGCAGGAGAGCATTTCAATGTCCAAAATGCTGTAACTAAAATCATTGTTAATACCCTTATTGCAAAGATGAAATCGCTAAAGGCCGATTTTATTGCAACTGGGCACTACGCAAGAATTCAGTTCAATCGAAAAACAAGTGAGTACTCTCTTATGAGTGCAAATGAGCCCATCGCTGATCAGTCCTATGCGATGGCATCCCTCGATCAAAAGGCGCTATCAAGGATTATTCTTCCTCTTGCTGATATTCGTCTTAAAGAAGTTGAAAAAATTTCTGAAACCATGGGAGTTGATACCTGTCCTAATGATCGCGATGTGAGAAGAACTGAGAAATTTTTCTTTTCAGATAGCTTTGTAAAATATGTTGAGAATAATTCGCCAAAGTCTTTAAGAAAAAAAGGGCCAATTATCGATTTAGAAATTGATTCCTTTTGTGCTGACCATTCTGGTGTTCATAGGCACTACGTTGGTGAAGAAGATGTTAGGGCCGAATATACAACTTTAGATTCTCGGCTTATGGTTGTTAAGATTCACGCTCCTAGGCAAGTCGTCTATGTCGCTAATCGCTCTGGTATCAAAGTTACGAAGTGCTCATTGAAAAAAGTACTGATCAATAAAAAGCAAGATGTCAGCGTTCCACTTTCTGCATTCGTCCAATTTGGTGTGGCATCTGAACGTCTTGCGTGTACTGTCTTTTTTAAGTGCAATAACACCATTTTAATTGAATTAGATGATGAATCAAATGTAGTAGTCGCTCCAGGAACTTTTGCTGTTATCTATTCAAAAGAAGGAAGTGGCGGAAAGGTTATTGGCGGAGGAACGGTTCATCGCAGTGGTGATATCCCTCTGCTTAATAGAGTTGAAAATCCAAAAGAGAAAGATGAACTGATGGATGAGGCCAGTGATAAGAAAAAGACCGAAGATAAATATATAAGTTTTTAGTGGTTTTATTATGATTAAGTATTTTGTTTTTATTTGTTTTATTTCTTCTCTATCTGCAAATGCATTCACCGTGGCCGGTGGTAAGGCATCACCAAAATCTACTCAAGAAGTAAAAAAAATTGTGAGAAGCTACAGACATGGGGATTTAGAAAAGAACCTTAGAGAGTTTGTAAAAAACTCTGTTCCATCACGTTTTATTGGAACCTCTGGACATAAGAACGCTCGTGATTACATTATTTCAAAAATTAAAGGTGCTCAAAAAAGTACCGGGGAGCTTCTTGTAATTGATGATTTTGTTCCTTCAATTAATAGTGCGATTAAGATGTATCAAAATGATTTTAATAAAAAGGTTGCCTCAAAGCTTCCCCCTGAGCACGAGACTTATAGGGCCTGGGCCAATTACACCAATACAATTGTTGCTGCGCTAAACTCCGTTAGAAACGTTGGTGGTGAAAATATTGTTTGGGAAAAGAAAGGAACTAAGTATCCCGACCAAGTCATTTTAGTTGCAGCTCATTACGATACCATCTCAATTGATCAGGATAGCCTTATCGTTTCAACAAATGGTGTAATGCCTGGAGCTGATAATAATGGCTCTGGGGTAGCGGCCCTCCTTTCTTTAATTGAAATCCTCCAAAATCTTGAACTTGAAAGAACGGTACGAGTTGTCTTTTTTGATTATGAAGATCTTGGTTACCTCGGCAGCAAGGCCTTTGCTGGTAAGTATCTTGAGAAGCGAGATGGAAAGAAATATATCGCTTTTATCAATCCCATTATGATTGGTCATGATAGCAAGGTTAGTGATAAAAAGAAAAAGACTGGAAATATGAAGCTTTACGGCAGGAAAAATAATTCTAAGGACAAGGGATTAGCTAAGATAGTTAATTCATTGGGAAAAAAAGTTTCAACCGGAGTTCATTTCTCTTATCTCGATAATAGTTTTGAGGGATCGAGTGTTGTGAGCTTCTGGGACTATGATATTCCAACACTTGTGGTTACTCACGATCGTGAGAATGATCCAAATAGTGCCCGCCAGTACACTTCAAACGATTTTGTCGAGACGTTAAACTTGAAAACCTTTTACAATTCGTTTAAGTACTTAGCTGGGGCCATTGTTGGTATGGCAAACGGTATTAAATAGAATTTGAGGATATATGACTGGAAAGACTGTAGTATGTGGAATGTCAGGTGGAGTTGATTCTTCAGTCGCAGCACTGCTTTTAAAACAACAAGGATATAATGTTATCGGCGTTTTCATGAAAAACTGGGAAGAGGTCGATGAAAATGGTGTCTGTACGGCAACTGAAGATTATAAAGACGTCGTGTCCGTGTGTGAAAAGATTGGTATCCCATATTACTCAGTAGAGTTTGTAAAAGAATATCGTGACAATGTCTTTGCTCAATTCGTTGAAGAATATAAAAGTGGTTTTACTCCAAATCCAGATGTTCTTTGCAATCGAGAAATTAAGTTTAAAGTCTTTTTTGAAAAGGCGATGGAACTAGGGGCAGATTATATCGCTACAGGTCACTATTGTCAGAATCCTGTTGTTGATGGAGTAACTCAACTCGCGAAAGGGCTCGACTCAAATAAGGACCAATCATATTTTCTTTGCGCAGTGAAAAGTGAAATCTTAAAACAGGTTTTGTTTCCAATCGGCGATCTACCAAAGCCTGAAGTTAGAAGGATTGCTGAAGAATATGATCTTATTACAAAAGATAAAAAAGACAGTACTGGAATCTGCTTTATTGGCGAAAGAAATTTTCGCGAATTTTTGAGTGGTTATATCCAAGCGCAAGAAGGGAACTTTGAAACATTAAGTGGTGAAGTTGTCGGTCGCCACATGGGCTCTGCCTATTATACTCTAGGGCAAAGAAAGGGCCTAGGCCTTGGTGGCCCAGGTGAGCCATGGTTCGTGGTTGCAAAGGATACAGAGCGTAATGTTGTAGTGGTTGAACGCGGTACTAATCATCCTGCGTTATACTGCGATACAACCACTGCAACAGATATTTCATGGGTGACTGATGTCGCTCCTACTGATTTACCTAAAAAATTAAAGTGCAAAGTACGTTACCGTCAGCAAGATCAGGACTGTACTCTTGTAAAAATTGAAGGTGATCGACTATTTGTTGAGTTTGATACTCCTCAACGCTCGGTTACTCCTAGGCAGTCTATTGTATTTTATGATGGCGATATTTGTCTTGGTGGTGCGATGATCGAAACTCCTGGACCTAGCTATTATGAGCAGCAAAAAGAACTGCCTGTCAAATAGCACAATGTCAGACTTCAAAACATTAAACTTATTGCCTTCGATTCTTGATGAGATTGATAAAAGGGGTTACAAGAATCCGACTCCTGTTCAGGAGCAGTGTATCCCTCATCTTCTTGAGGGAAAAGATCTTCTGGGAATTGCTCAAACTGGAACTGGAAAGACTGCTGCTTTTTCACTTCCTATCTTACAGCGCTTTGCTCAAAGGATCGTGGAGTTAGATCCAAAAGAAGTTAGAGCCGTTATTTTAACTCCCACTCGTGAGCTCGCGTCACAAATTGACACCAGTCTAAAGCAGTATGGTAAGGGGCTTAAGCTTAAGTCAGAAGTGGTAATTGGAGGAGTTAAAAAAGAGTATCAAGTTGAGGCACTAAAAAATGGTGCAGATATCTTGATTGGAACTCCGGGAAGAATTATCGACCTTATGAAAAGTGGTGATCTTCTTTTTGAAAAGCTTGAGACCTTTGTGTTGGATGAAGCAGATATGATGCTTGATATGGGCTTTATGGATGATGTGAAGTTTATTGAATCCCATCTTCCAAAGTCGCGAAATACCATCATGTTTTCTGCCACCATGCCTCAAGCAATCGAGGATCTGGCCCATAAGATATTAGTTGATCCGGTAAAGGTTGAGGTTACTCCAGAATCTACAACTATTGATAAGATTGAACAGCAGGTTCTTTTTGTCGATGATGCTGAAAAACTCTTTTTGCTCAATGCTCTTTTAGAAGATCAGAATATTTTGCGTGTGATGGTTTTTTGTAAGGCCAAGTATGGGGTGGCAGAAGTTGTTGAGTCTCTCAAAAAGGCTTCGATAGCTGTAGGGGAAATCCATAGCAATATTTCTCAAAATCAAAGAGAGAAGGCGCTTGAGGATTTCGCTGCCGGGAAGATTAGAGTTTTAGTGGCAACCGATATCGCATCTCGTGGACTAGATATTTCTCATGTCAGTCATGTGATCAATTACAACCTCCCTGAAGATGCCAAAAGTTATGTTCATCGCATCGGACGAACAGGTCGGGCCGGTAGTGAGGGGATGGCCATTTCTCTTTGCATCGAAAAAGAGCTTCCCTTTCTTCGAAATATTGAAACCCTCATTAAGAAGAAGATTCCTGTTGTAACTGATCATCCCTTCCACAAGCATTTTGAGGTTCGGCCCAAAAGGAATAAGAGGTGGCGAGGGAAGAGGTATCGCAAGTAGAAACAAGCGTTTACATCTGCTTTTAGGTGTAAAATCTTGCAGCCGTGTTAGTTTTGACCTCATCCTGTATAATATTTGTGTATGCGAACTCTAGTATTAATCGCTCTCCTATTCACTTTTCAAGATCTCTACGCCAAGAACAATGAGTTTCAATTTATTATAGAGAATGACTCAGTAATGCAGACTGATATGTACTATACCAGTGGGGTTAAGCTCTTCTATAAAAAGTCTCTTGCAGAAGATAGTCAGAGCATTTTTCGCTTGCGTCTAGGATATGTTCAGGAGATCTACACTCCTCGAGATTTAGAGAGTAGAGAGGTTGTAGAAAATGACTATCCTTATACTGGACTACAATATGGTCTACTTGGATTATCTTATAGCAGTCGGAATATTTTCTTACGCGCTGATGTTTGGCGTGGGGTCCAAGGGCAACCAGCAGCAATGGGAAAGGTTCAAAACTTTATTCACAAAGTAACAGGATCTGATCCCGCTAACGGATGGGACAATCAAACTGAGGCGCAAAATTTTTGGAACGGTGACTTTATGATACTCAAGCGCTTTGTAGGGGAAAACTCTCAGTTTTCTCCATGGGTTCGGTATAAGTTTGGTGATCTTATCACTGAAGCTGAGCCAGGTTTGCGTTTTGGAATGAGAGGGGGAATCTTTGAATTTTTCACTGATTTCTCTGTCGTTTTTGTTGATTACAATGCAATCTTACAAGGACCAAAGAGTACTTTTTCATCTTATATCATCAGTGATGAAAATATGAATAAGAGATATTACAAGGCCGATATAGGGGGCGCAGTTCACCTCAGGAGCTTTTCTATTCTTAGTAAGGCCACTTGGACCTCTCCCCAGTTCAAGCATGGGAGATACCATGGTTACATGACACTTGGGATTTCTTATTATTGGTAACTCTTAGATTTTTCATCTCTTTTTTGTCAACTTTGCTTCTAATAACTGTCTGTGCTAGTCTTTGATTATGGACATTGAATACAGTACCACAGGATTTGTTCACTTGATGAACACTGCTGATGATGAGCGGAAGGAATTAATTATTTCTGCCACCAAGAAGTTTATCCGCTTGTATCCTACTTTGGGAAACTCTCTTAAGCGTGCTCGTTTTTTTAATCAATTAGTTGAAGACTTTCACACCAAGCAGCTTGAGGCCGATTCCGATAATGCTTCAAGGATTTATTGTCGACGAGGTTGTTCCAAATGTTGCTCGCTTGCAGTGGGGGTTACTGAGGATGAGGCCATCTCTGTAAAAAATTATGCCTTTGAAAATCGAATTCCTATTGATACCGAAAGACTTGCTCGTCAGCGAGAGTTTGGAAGGGATAAGTGGAGCTTGTTGGAGGTCGAAGAAAAGGTTTGTGTCTTTCTCGATTCTAAAACTAATGGGTGTCTTGTTCACTCTGTTAGACCTAATTCCTGTAGAAATCATCTCGTGCTCGATACCGATGAGTTTTGTGGACCGGGAGGATCTCCCAATCTTAAATCATATGCGGTGCTTTTATCGCATGTTTGTACTACTGCTGCTTTTAACTGCTGTAATACTGGTATCTTTGCTGATTTTATCTATTAAATTACTGAGTGATTTACTTTAAAGAAAAAATTCAATTTATTTGTTCTCTTATCTGACGATAAGGATGTGATTGATACCAATAGGAGAAAAAATGAAAAAGCTATTTAGTTCCGCTGTTCTCTTAACAATTCTGTTTTCATGTTCATCTAATCCGTACAAACTAACTGATGATGGACTAAAAGTTAAAGTAAAAAATAAAAGACCAAGCAGTTGTGAAGTTCTTGGGAGAGTTACCGGCGTATCGGAAGATGGAGAGCGCGAAGCGGCCATTAACGTTGCCAGAAACCTCGCTGCTGATAAAGGTGCTGATACTCTCTTCTTAAATGATGAAACACAAAACGGTGCAAGAATTAAGGTGAAGGGAACTGCTTATAAGTGCAGATAACTTATTTTTTTAGTCAAGTTTCTTTACAATGGATTTATCTACGGTAACAATAGAATAAATATTATTACTATAGATAAATCCATGAATTCATTTTTTGATTATATTTCTACCCCAATTGGCCCAGTCCTTTATCGCTGGTCAGAAAGTGGTGTTTCATCTGTTACTATCTGTCCTGAGGAGCATGAGCTCGTTGGAGAGACTCTTCCTTACAAAGATCTTACTGAAAAATTTGAGGAGTATTTCTCAGGTTCTCCTGTTGATTTTACTGGAGTAAAGCTCGATCTCAGTGATACTACAGATTTTCAGTACAAAGTTTTGATGGCGTGTCGAAAGCTTCTTTACGGCAAGACTTCGACCTATACTGACCTTGCAAAAACTATTGGTAATGAAGAGGCCAAAAGAGCTGTTGGTACTGCTCTTTCTAAGAATCCTATTCCAATCATTATTCCATGCCATCGCATCAAAGCGAAAGCTGATATTGGGGGATTCTCCGGGGGAGAAGGTGTTGCCACCAAAAAATTTCTGCTTGAGTTAGAGTCTGGTCAACGTTTTATGTTTTAGAGATGATATCTTTTTATCTCACCTTTTTTGATTGCTGACTCAAAATCTTCTGGAACATCTTTTTGATTTGCAACAACTAAACGGTTTCTTCCTCCCTCTTTTGCTTTGTAGAGAGCATCATCTGCAACACGAACGAGAGATTGTGAGTTAAGCCCTGAGCGAGTTTCTGTTGTTATTGCTAATCCAATACTTGTTGTTAAATACATCTCATCATCACCATCTTTAAAAAGGTGATCTTGAATCATTATTCTGTACTCTTCGCACAGCTCAATTGCTTTATCTGCATCAATGTTTGGAAGAATGAGCATAAATTCATCCCCACCAAATCGCACTCCATGTCCCATTTCTGTCAGATGGTTTCGAATCAAAACACCACATTCGCTTAGGACAAAACTGCCAAATAGATGGTCGTGACCATCATTTACCATTTTAAAATTGTCCATATCAATCATGGCCAGTGCCATTTTCTTGCCATTTGCTGCGCTCTCTTCAATTAATTCATCAATGAGTGGGTAGACTCCTCTCATATTCTTAAGACCAGTGAGGTCATCTGTGTGAACGGCCTTATGTAAATCGCGATTGAGTTGGTAGATTCTTAGATTGGTATTGATTCGGGCCAAGAGTTCTGTTTGAGAGTAGGGTTTAGTGATGTAATCATCCGCACCAGCATTAAGCATTTTGACCATTGTTGAGTCTTCATTTCTTGCAGTAAGGAAAAGGATTCTTACGTAGGGATCTTTCTCTCTAATCTTCTTGAGTACCTCACCACCATTCATACCGGGCATATTGTAGTCAAGTAGTATGATTTCTGGGGATTCATCGCGGTGAAAGTCGATTGCCTCTTCACCTGTGCTCGCTTCAATAACGTGTAATCCGGCCTTCTTTGAAAGTAGGATATTGATATTATTGCGAATTTGAGGTTCATCGTCTGCGATAAGGATCTTATTGGTCATCTTGCCCCCTTAATTCAATAATTTTAAGTTGTTGGAGTGATTTAGGCCAGAGGGCCGATTTATCCCCCTTTTGACAATATTTTCTCACTAAATAGGTTGATCTTCTGGTCCTATATACCGATAGAAAAAGAGCGAAATAATTGTGATAGAAAGTTGGCATAAGGTCATATCTCATTTAAAATTATATCGAATTTCAATTAGATAGATATTTTACTAATCACCAATTAAATTGGGGGCAAAACCATGTCTGAAAAAAATCAGGGATTACTGCGGCCGATTTTTCCACCTCATAGCTATGAAGAGTGGAAGGATGCTGCAATCAAACTCTTGAAGGGGGCGCCTTTCGAGAAGAAATTATTAACCAAAACTCATGAGGGAATTACTCTTCAACCAATTTACAGGAAAGAAGATGTAGCTGGACTTGAGCACCTTAGCGGTTTACCTGGAACTGGTAATCTTGTTCGATCGAATAAGATCGCAGGTTATGTCGACGGATCTTGGAAAGTATCGCAAGAACTAGATGTTTCAACTCCTGAAGAGTTTAACAAAGTTGCTCTTGATGCTCTCGAAAGAGGTCAGTCAGAGATCAACCTAGTTCTCGATCACGCAGGTCGAATGGGATTGGACGCTGACAACGCACAAGTGGGTGCTGTTGGTGCAAAAGGTGTTTCAATCTGTACAATGGAAGACCTCGAAGTGGCATTCATGGGTATTAACCTTGAAAACACTTCTCTTTTTGTTAAAGGCAGACTTGGTAATTTTGCATTCTTACCAATGATCACTGCTTATATGAAAAAGCAGGGACAAGATCCAAAAAAATTAAAGGGATCAATTGCACTTGACCCTGTTGGTATTCTTGCAAAAACTGGTGAGCTTCCAGTAACTATGGATGATGCTTATGACATCATGATGGGACAATATGCTCACGGGAAAGCACATTCTCCAGAACTTGAAACAATTATGGTTTGTACCAATACTTACCACAATGGTGGAGCGAACGCTGTTCAGGAACTTGCTTATTCAATGGCAACTGCTACTGAGTACTTAAGAAGCTTTGTAAAAAGAGCTCCAGAACTGGACATTGATGAGCTTGTAGAGCGTTTCCGTTTTTCAGTTGGTGTTGGTGGTAATTTTTTTATGGAAATTGCAAAACTAAGAGCTTTCCGTTTGCTTTGGGCAAAAGTTGGAAAAGCATTTGGTGCATCTGACAAGGCCATTGCAAAAAGTACCCTTTTTGCGAAATCTGCAATGTGGAACAAAACTGTTTATGATCCATATGTAAATATGCTTAGAGGAACAACTGAAGCATTTGCTGCTGTTGTCGGTGGTGTAAATGCTCTTCACATCGCTCCATTTGATGCTCCAATTAGACCAAGTGATGAGTTCTCTAGACGTATTGCTCGTAACACTCAGCTTATTCTTGCTGACGAATGTGAGATGACTAAAGTTATCGACCCTGCTGGTGGATCTTGGTACATCGAGTGGTTGACAGACCAACTCGCAAGAAAAGCATGGGAAGAGTTTAAAGATATCGAAAAACTTGGAGGAATCGTTAGTGCTCTTAAAAATGGTACTGTTCAAAAACGAATCGAAGAAGTTGCTGACGAAAAAATTAAGTCACTAGCTAAACGTAAAGAAGTACTAGTTGGATCTAACATGTTTCCAAATGCAACTGAAGAACTTCTTGACCCAAGAACTCCAGACTTTGAAGGTCTAAAAGAGGCCCGCGCAACAAAAGTAAAAGCAGTTCGTAAAGAGAGTGATGAGTTGACAGCGAAGCTTGATGAGATTTCTCCTTCAAATTTCTGTTCAATACTTGTAAGTGAGGCCGTTGCTCTTGGAGCTACTTATGGTCAAATCTGTGCTCGACTAAAGGGCAAATCAAAAGTTTCTGCCCTTCCTGTAAGAGAGAGAAGACTTGCTGAGATTTTTGAAGAATTGAGAAATGCATCTTCTAAGTTTGAGAAAGATAATGGTTCTGCACCACTGATTTTCCAAGCTAACCTTGGAGCATCTCGCTTCTACCGAGCAAGAGCTGACTGGACCGCTGCTTTCTTCCAAACTGGTGGATTTGTAGTTAAAGGTGATGATGATTTTGAAACTGTTAATGAAGCATTAGATGCTGCGATTGCATCAAAAGCTAAAATTGTTGTTTTAACTTCAACTGACGAAAAATATGAAGAGTCTGCAGAAGAATTCGCAAAAGCACTTAAAGCAAAAAATTCTGACATCAAACTCATTGTTGCGGGTGTTCCAGGTGAGAATGAAGAAGCATGGAAATCTGCCGGTGTAGACGATTTTGTAAATGTTAGGGTTAATAACTACGAAATGAATCGCGCCCTACTTTCTCACATAGGAGTATTATAATGACTGTGCCAAATTTTACAGAGATGGATTTTGGCGGTGAAAAATTCGAAGTTCCTACTTATGAGGAATGGAAGAAGAATATCGAAAAGATAACTGGAAAGAAGGCCGAAGATTACGTCTATGAAACCATGGAGCAAATCAACGTTAAGCCTCTTTATACCGCCGTAGATACTGATAATATGGAACACATTGATTACCAAGCTGGGATCCCTCCTTTTCTAAGAGGCCCATATGCTACAATGTATGTGTTCCGCCCTTGGACTGTTAGACAGTATGCAGGTTTCTCAACTGCTGAGGAATCTAATGCTTTTTATAGAAGAAACCTTGCTGCAGGTCAGAAAGGTCTTTCAGTTGCATTTGACCTTGCAACTCACCGTGGTTATGACTCTGATCATGAACGTGTTGTAGGTGATGTTGGTAAGGCCGGTGTTGCTATTGATTCAATCCTTGACATGGAGATTCTATTCAAAGGAATTCCTCTCAATAAGGTTTCTGTTTCAATGACAATGAATGGAGCTGTTCTTCCAATTCTGGCGTTCTATATCGTAGCCGCACTTGAACAGGGGGCGAAACTAGAAGAGCTTGCTGGTACAATTCAAAACGATATTTTGAAAGAGTATATGGTTAGAAATACTTATATCTACCCACCAACTCCTTCAATGAAAATTATCGCAGATATCTTTGAGTATACTTCAAGCAATATGCCGAAGTTTAACTCGATTTCAATTTCTGGTTACCACATGCAAGAAGCTGGTGCGACTGCCGACCTTGAGATGGCGTATACACTTGCTGACGGTCGTGACTATATCAGAGCTGGTATTGACGCCGGAATCAATGTGGACGCCTTTGCTCCAAGACTTTCGTTCTTCTGGGCACAAGGTAAAAACTACTTTATGGAAGTGGCCAAAATGCGTGCAGCACGTGTTCTTTGGGCAAAAATTGTTAACGAGTTTAATCCAAAAGATCCTAAATCACTTGCTCTACGTACTCACTCTCAAACTTCTGGTTGGAGTTTGACTGAGCAAGATCCATTCAATAACGTTGTTAGAACTTGTATTGAAGCGATGGCCGCATCTTTGGGGCACACTCAGTCTCTTCATACCAACGCTCTTGACGAAGCGATTGCACTACCAACCGATTTTTCTGCACGTATTGCTCGTAACACTCAGCTATTCCTTCAAGAAGAAACAGGTATCTGTAATGTAATCGACCCATGGGGTGGATCTTACTATCTTGAAGCTCTTACTGAATCTCTTATTGAGAAAGGTTGGGAGCATCTTCAAGAAGTAGATCGTCTTGGTGGAATGCCAAAAGCGATTGAGTCTGGTCTTCCTAAAATGAGAATTGAAGAAGCGGCTGCTCGTCGCCAAGCACGCATTGACTCTGGTCGTGAGTCAATTATTGGTGTTAATAAATATCGTCTAACAAAAGAGGATCCACTAGAAATCCTTGATGTTGATAACTCTGCTGTACGTCTTTCTCAAATTGACCGCCTTAAAAAGCTCAGAGAAATCAGAGACGAAGAAAAAGTTCAGGCAGCTCTTGCTGCAATTACTAAAGCATGTGAAACAGGTAAAGGTAACCTTCTTGGACTTGCAGTTGAAGCTGCAAAGCTTAGAGCAAGTCTTGGTGAAATTTCTGATGCATGTGAAAAGGTATTCGGGAGACATCAAGCTGTGATTAGATCAATTTCTGGAGTCTACTCTTCTGAGTTTGGTAAAGAGGATGAAATCAAAGAAGTTCAACGTCTTTGTGATGAATTTGAAAATGATGAAGGACGTCGTCCAAGAATCATGATCGCTAAGATGGGACAAGATGGTCACGACCGTGGTGCTAAAGTTGTTGCGACAGCTTATGCTGACATGGGCTTCGATGTTGATGTTGGGCCTCTATTCCAAACGCCAGAAGAAACTGCACGCCAAGCTGTTGAGAATGATTGCCACATCGTTGCAATGAGTTCTCTCGCCGCTGGTCATAAAACTCTTCTTCCTCAATTGGTTGAAGAACTTAAAAATCTTGGACGTGAGGATATGGTTGTCATTTGTGGTGGAGTAATTCCTGCTCAAGATTATGATTATCTTTACGAGCATGGTGCTGATGCCATCTTTGGTCCAGGAACTGTTATTACACACTCTGCTAAAAAGATTATAGAAATCCTTAAGGAGAGAATGGCGTAGTTTTATGTCTGGTAAAAAAGATAAAGATACAAAGCAATCCCTTAAGCGCCCAGAGTGGGCGCCTAAGGATGCTGGTAGTGAGTTCGCATCAAATGTGATGGAAGGGGTCACTGGTGGGCACGACGGTATGCCTGGGTCCCCTGGGTTCACTAGAACAGTTAAGCGCACCCCTGTAAAAAGGAGTGTGCTAACTTCCAAAGATTATGTTGATGGCATTTTGAGTGGGAACCGCACTGTTTTGGCCCGTGCCATAACACTTGTTGAGAGTAATGCTAGAAAGCACCAAGCTCTGGCCCGTGAAGTTCTTACTCAGCTTCTGCCGTATGCAGGTCGTTCCCTTCGTGTTGGATTTACTGGAGTGCCTGGAGCTGGAAAAAGTTCAACCATTGAGACGCTTGGCCACCATCTCTGTGAAAAGGGACAAAAAATTGCTGTTCTCGCTGTAGACCCAAGTTCTACAGTATCAAAAGGTAGTGTTCTTGGTGATAAAACCAGAATGGAAAAAGTGGCCAATCATAAAAATGCATTTGTTCGCCCTAGTCCTTCAAGTGGTACTCTTGGAGGTGTTACTAGGAAAACGCGTGAAACAATTCTTCTATGTGAGGCATTTGGCTTTGACACCATTTTTATTGAGACTGTTGGTGTAGGGCAAAGTGAAACCTCTGTTCGGTCGATGGTTGATTTCTTCTTGTTAGTACTTGTCGGTGGAGCTGGCGATGAACTTCAAGGTATTAAAAAGGGTGTTGTTGAGCTTGCAGATGCTATTGCAATCAATAAGGCCGATGGTGACAATCTTCAACGTGCGAATCTCGCTCGACTTGAATACTCTAAGGCCCTTCACTATCTAACTCCCATTTCTGAAGGTTGGAAGCCTGATGCATATGCTATTTCGGCCCTGACAGGAGATGGGATAGATGAACTGTGGAATGTTATTAAAGATTTTGAGACACAAATGAAGTCATCCGGAGTTTTTAAGAAAAGACGTTCTGTTCAAAGACTCGAGTGGGTTCTATCCATGGTTGAATCTGAATTGATCGATCGTTTTTACAGTTCGGCTGAAGTTGCATCAATTTTTCCAGATATTAAATCAAAAGTTTTAAATGGTGAAATTGTCGCTGCTGAAGCTGCTGAATCTCTTCTTTCTAAATTTTACAAATAAGTTCTTATTGTGGAGGCATGGATGTCTGCGATCGTTTTAGATCAAGTCTCAAAATCTTTTGATGACCTTAAAGCTGTTGATAAGCTTTCATTATCAATTCCTTTTGGTGAAATTTACGCATTGTTGGGTACCAATGGTGCTGGTAAGACTACGACCTTAAATATGATTTCTGGTCTATTGCTTCCAGATCATGGAAATGTTTTTATTGACTCTGTTCCCTATGATGGAATGAGTAAAGATATACGTGGCAACATTGGATATTTGACCAGTGAAATGGGGCTTTATGAAAATCTTTCTGTCAGAGAGTCTCTTTATTTCTTTGGTAAAATTCGCGGAATGAATGCCGAGCAGGTTGATCAGAGAATTGGTGAGCTAGGCCCTTTCCTCGGTATTGATAGTTTTATTGATAAGCGATTTCCAAAATTATCTTCGGGGCAAAAGCAGAGGTCTCTTGTGGCCATGACATTTCTCCATGATCCTCAGATCCTTTTCCTTGATGAGATTACGGCTTCAATTGATATTGTTTCGAGTCGCATGATTATGGACTTTTTAAAAAGTGAAAAAAAGAGAGGTAAAGCAATTGTCTTCTCCTCTCATATCCTCTCTGAAGCGGAATATATCGCTGATAGAATTGGCATCATTGCTGATGGGAAACTAATGACTGAAGGGACTAAAGAAGAGCTTTGCTCTACATACAATGTGGATAATCTCAGCGATGCTTTTTTCATTGCTGTAAAGGAGGGGAATAATGCGTAACTTTGACCTTCGAAATGCATTGTATGTTTTTAAGAAAGAGCTTCTCGATACTTTTAGAGATCGTGAAGTTATTTTTACTATTTTAGTAATGCCACTTGTGATTTATCCTATTATCGCAGTGGTGATCATGGAATCTTCTACTCTCGTGACTAGCCGTTGGAGTGATGAGGGTTACAGAATGGGGGTTCTCGAAACACAAAAAGAATTCTTCGCATCATTCAAAGGAG
The DNA here is from genome assembly GCA_965140515.1 of Bacteriovoracaceae bacterium. Lineage (GTDB taxonomy): Bacteria > Bdellovibrionota > Bacteriovoracia > Bacteriovoracales > Bacteriovoracaceae > JAGLCH01. The sequence goes on from OZ223251.1 coordinate 2,316,453, forward strand.
ATAAGACTTATGTTCCTGTGGTTATCTCTGAATCGGATACTAAGAGTTTTGTTGCCTTGGATAAGATCGACAATGAAGTTGAAAAATTAAAGGACTCTATTACAACTGATTGCAAGAAAGATCAGCTGAAAGAGTGTCGTGATAAAAATAATGAAATTAGTAATGGTATTAAAGCTAAAGATAAGGCCGCTGAACCATATAGAAAGCACTTTCGAGATCTGCTTGTAGAAAAGGAAGTTGATTTCATTGTTTTTAAAGAAGACAAGAAAGAGCAGTCTGTTATTCATTATGTCGCAAATGATTCGATTCGAAAGTCTCAACGTGCACTTAAATATTTTAAAAAGAGAGTCATGAATAAAAGTAAGACTTTGCTCGATGGAAGGCTCAAAAAACTTAATATAACCAGAGATTATTTTACTCCACTTAAAAATAGCGTAACAGATGTGGCATCAAAGGCGATGGGAATTGCGACGAGTGTGGGGTCTGGAATTGGCGCATATATCCTTTTCCTCTTTGTTCTCTCTATGATCTATCCGGCGTGCAATACTGTTTTTGATGAGAAAGAAAATAAAACATTGCGCGTTCTTCTTTTAAGTCCTTTAAGCTCATTGGAACTTGTACTTGGGAAGCTCTTTTCAGTTGCTCTTTTTGGTTTGATCGGATTCATGCCCTATGTTGTTTTAGGTGCTGGTTTTATCGCCTTTTTTGTCTACAAGTTTCAACGCTATGAAGTTTTAGAAATGGTAAATATTTCGAATCCATTTCTTCTTATCTTTGGGCTTCTCTCTGTTGTTCTGCTTTTGGCATCTACCATGCTTTTTGTGTCTACCTTGGCAAAAACAAAAAAAGCAGCTCAGTCATTTCTTTCTATCTTTATGATGTGTGTACTGTTTCCTGCATACATTCTTAATATATTTGACTTAAAGCTTGAATTAACCAATGCCTTCATTCCTTTTTTTAGTTCTATCGTCTTTTTTAAAGGAACTGTTGCTGGTAATCTAAATTTTCCTGAGATCTTTGTTTTCTTCCTTTTTAACACTCTCTTTACCATCATGGTGCTTGCGCTTATTCTCAAATCATTCGATTTTAGAGGGCAATTGGAAAATAGATCCAGTGATCTTTTAAAGCTTCTTTCAAGAAAGAGTCGAAAGGAAGTGGGGCTTAGCCCAACCCTCTCTTTTGTTTCATCAATTATTTGCATCTTGTGGATTGCGCTTTACTCTCAATCTGTTGATGCTACTAACGTTAGTGCTCTTTCACTTGCAAAAACAATCTTGATCAATATTGGAGCTCCTCTACTATTTGTGATCGCTTATTTTAGACCAAGTTTTAAAAAGTCTTTTCCAATTAGTGGCAAGGTGGTGTCTGGGTCTTTGATTGCAATTCCTTTAGTGCTTATTGCGCAGCCTCTACTCATTTGGGTCCTCAATCATATGGTGCCTTCAGAGTACATGTCGATGTTCGATGACGCTTTTGGAACCGTCGATGAACACATCGTTTTTAGAGTTATCGCGATTGCGCTTATTCCTGCGATTATTGAGGAACTCTTTTTTAGAGGTATTGTACTACAAGGATTTGTTAAGAAGTTTGGCAATACTTTTGCGGTTTTATTTAGTGCTATTTTCTTTGCTGTGGCACACTGGTCACTTGTCCGTTTTATTCCAACATTCTGTTTAGGGATTTTACTGGGAACACTCGTTATTCGGTATCGCTCTCTTATTCCTGCAATGATTTTTCATTTCATCAACAATGCGCTTGCGGTTACCACCCAACATTTTGAGTGGAACTATATAGATCATTTGAATCAGTTTCATATTATTTTTGCTGTCATTATGATTGCACTCTTCTTGTGGCCTAAACCACTTTTAGTATTTAAGAGTTTTGTCACACGACGTGAATAGAGGAAATGATGGAAGATTTTATTGAGGATGACCTCACTATTATTAACATCTTTAAAAAATTGCTATCCACTGGAGATAAGGTTTGGCTGTGGCAAAACCCCGAGCATAAAGGGGGAATTCGCCACGCTCATTTTGCGGTAATCAAAAGATACGATATTTTAGAAAAATATATCGAGGTGAGACCTATTGAAGGTCACAATTTTAGATTTACTCCGAAAAGGCCTGTTTATCTTCTATCTGATGATTTCAAAGTGGCCTTTTTGATGAAGATTAAAAAATTTGAGCCGCTCTTTATTGCTTTTGAAACACCGACAAAACTCAAAGTTGTCAGCGATGACTTTAAAAGAGGCCTAGAAATTGTTGAAAAAGAGAATGAGAAGAAATTTTCTCACCTTCGTTCTGCTCCTAGAAAAAGTGCTAGTGAAGATCAATCTATTGGAATTACCCGCGAAACTAAAGAGGGGAAGTTTCAGTACTATTTCCTTTACGATATTAGTGCAGGGGGAATGGGATTTTTAAGTGAAGATCCGGGAGAGTTTGCTGTTGGGGATTCTCTTTTTGCTCATTCTATTGATGGAAATTCACTTCCTCGGGTTCTCAAGGGGAAAGTCGTAGCTATCCGAAATATGGAAGAAACAGGACATTTTAAAGTAGGTGTCCAGTTTATATCTGACTAAAAAACTCAAGTAAAAATATGGAGTGTCCGATAGGTTCTAGGTGAACCTGGAGGTTCTTATGGCAAATAGCATGTCTGTAAGTCAGATTCTCTACAATCAAGCGCGGCAGAAGCGCGAGTTAGAGCAAGTGAGAAAAGAACTCGCTATGGCCCGGGATAATGACGTATTAGATGCAGAAATTAGACGGATGAATCGATCACCTTATGTTGAAGATCGGCCTTATCATAAGGTTAGAATGCTTAAGGGGAGTCAAGAAGAACAAGATTGGAAAAAGAAAGAGGTCAGTGAGCGGGTTGAGCGCTATGTGGAAGAGGCCCCAAGAATTGAAATCGAGAAACTTCAGCTACTTAGGCAACATGAAACCCAGGCCAGAGTAGAGCGCCTTACCAAGAATAGTCGTGACCAAAATTTGAAGAAATTGGATATAATTTGACATTTGTGCACCGCGCGTGCAGTGCCAATATGCCTGTGGTGTCGTTTTGCACCCCTTGTTTTAATGTGTTTTCAATACATTATAAGTTTTACAGGGGGACTCGATTCCGGCACAAAAATTGCTTATAAGTTAGTAGTACAATCCATGGGGGTTCTCAATGAAAAAGCTAATGCTTGTATTACTACTAACTCTTTCGGGCGCTCAGGCGTTTGCCGTTATCAATGCCCAAAGTTCAGATCTTTCTCCTGAAATTAGAAAGGAGCCAGTGATGGATGGGGGTAATGGTGGTGGACCTGTTTTAGGACCTGATGGAAAGCCTCTGAAAGACCCAAAAGGGGGCAAGTAGTAAAAAAAGGCCATCTTCACAGATGGCCTTTTTGATTTTAAGCTTTAAGCTGCTTTGGGCATCTTATCGCAGAATTCAAGAGAGATGGAACGCATCTCTTTTTTTGTGCACTCAATTTCAATTGTCCAAAAAAGCTTATCTTCCGGAAGATCTGCCTTTCTTTTAAACTTCTCAAATTGGAGTACATTCGACTCAAGGTCTTGATATTCCTTGAGAAGATTCTTTTTGTCCCTCATGTATTTACCTCAAATAAATAGTTAGTGATACCTACTCGTATGATTGGTGAAAATACTTGAGTAAAAAAGTTGGTTAAATTGCGCAAATTCTCAGCATCATTTCGATACCGATTAGAAGTGAATCATCCTCTAGGTCAAACCTAGCGTGGTGCTGAGGATAGATGATTCCTTTGCTCTCGTTGGCCGCTCCTACAAAGAAATAACATGCAGGTATCTCTTTTGCGTAATATGAGAAGTCTTCAGCGCCCATAGTATAGGCCTCGCCAGTGAGTTTCGTGCCCACCAAATCTTGAGCTATTTTCATCACACTTTCAGTACATTCTTGATCATTAACTAATGTGAGGTAAGCGCTATCCTTAATCACATCAAGTTTTCCTGTGGCCTTAAAGGCATTGCAGGTTCCCTCCAAAACTTCGTGAAGGCGCTCAATAATATAGGCCTTATCCTCATCACTCATGGAGCGAATTGTTCCTCTAAGTCTTACTTCAGGAGCAATTACATTGGGGGCCGTTCCCCCCTCAATAGTTCCAAAGCTTACAACGGAGGTTGAAAAAGGGCTCATATTTCGTGAAACAATAGACTGAACGCTATTGATAAACTGGGCCGCAACTAGAATTGAATCAATTCCTTGGTGGGGCATTGCCCCGTGTCCAGATTTTCCAGCAATTGAAACTCTAATTTCATTATTGGTGGCCATAATCGGTCCTGACTTACTTCTAATTTCTCCAGTTGGATAAGCGCCCCACAGGTGTAAACCATAGATTTCATCGACTGTTGGATTTTTAAGACATCCCTCTTTAATCATTCTTTCTGCGCCACCAAACTCTTCTTCTGCCGGTTGAAAGATCAAGCGAACATTGCAATTAAGCCTTTTTTTATTGTCATTGAGGAGCTTTGCTGTGTAGAGGAGAATTGTCATATGGCCGTCGTGACCACAGGCGTGCATCACTCCTTCAATTTTTGACTTATACGGACAGTCGTTTTGCTCTTCCACTGGGAGGGCATCCATATCAGCTCTCAGAGCAATGGTTTTTTTGGCATTTTTACCCTGAATCGTAGCGATTACACCGGTATCGGCCATTTTGGTGCACTTAATTCCCTCATTTTCTAAGAAATTGATAATAAATTTTTGGGTCTCAAATTCTTTGGCACTGCACTCTGGGTGCTGATGGAGGTAACGTCTTGTTTCAACAATATGTTGCTTTAAGTCCTTAACTTCAGAACGGATTTTATCTAAATAATTCATCTCATGTACCATACTGTCGTAAAAAAATTAGACAGGTCAGAATTTATTAATCACTTATAGGCATTCTAACATACTAAAAATTGGTGTGTCATCTCTTAGAAGTTTGGCACGTCATGTGCACTAATAAAAAGAGAAATTGGCGCTTCGCTTTAAGAAGTTATGAGGTATCTATGCAGAACAATTCTAGTGAAAATGTAATCTCTCTATCATTTGGAAAGTCTCAGGCCATTGGGGCCCACGATGATCCTGTGAGAGATCTACTTTATGAGTTCGAGTCCCCAGTTGGTGAAATCCCTGAAGAGGAAACTTCTATGGCAAGTTCCCGCCCAGACTTTAGTATGATGAGTGAAGAGATGCTTTTTGATTATGTAGAGCATAAGATCAGCTCCTTAAAAGAAAATACTAGAAGGGTTCGCTATTACGCTTCAGAAATTGAAGTTCATCACGATTTGTAATTGCTTGATTATTGGTAATCTCTTGAGTTAATAATCTTAACTCATATTAAAAGCTTATCAAAATTTTGCTGAGCTGAAGTTATCCTTTTAACTTTTAATATCTGCTTTCTTCGAGCAATGTTAAAAACAAGTTATCACTAATTCATTTAATATATTTTGGGTCACATTCTGTGGCCCATTTTTATTTCAAGTCACTGTAATTTCTTTTCATCTTCTCCAATAGTTTATCTTTTTATTTCAAATCACATTGCTCAACTTGCTGATCTTTGTTGAATATATCGTTACCCGATCAATTAATGTTTTTTGTTGAGCTGCCGAATTATCTCCTGATTATTTTCTGGAGGAAGTCATGACAAAAATACTGTGGAGTGAAGGACTAAAAACTGGAGTTTCAACGATGGATACTTTTCACTCTTCATTTGTTGAGTTGATTAATGAATTTGAAGAAGAAATTATTGCCAAATCATCACTAAAAACTATTAAAAGTTTGCTTACAGATATTTATGACTTGGCACGTACTGGTTTTCAGCAAGAAGAAGATATTATGGAGCAGTATTCTTTTGCTGAGTACAATTCTAGAATGGAATCACATCAGAGGTTTCTCGCTGAGCTTGAATTTTTCTTACAAGAGAGATTAAAAGCAGCTGACGATGAATCGTATTATGAATGCTATGACTTTCTCTATTCTTGGTTTTTTAAGCATGTTCTTGAAGATGATGCCAAACTGGTGAGACATCTCGAAGACATTAATTTCTTAAAGGAAGCTGCTTAATTCGACTTTAGGAATTCGTCGACAAACTCGGTTACTACTTTTCCCGCAGGCCCAGACTTATGTATGTCAAAGTGCCCCGAGATTTCTGTTCCTTCTAGATTGAATTCAATTGTTTTTGCTTTTCCAATGCTTTTCACCAGCTGAACAAAACCCGCTGCAGGATAAACATTTCCTGAAGTTCCAATTGAAAGAAAAAGATCACAGTCATTTAAGATGTGCTCAATTTCATCGAGGAAGTATGGCATTTCCCCAAACCAAACGATGTCAGGCCTTAGGTGTCCTTTCTTATTACAACCAGGACAGCGATCATCTCTATTTAAATCTGCTGTGATTTCAAAACTCTCTTCACAGCTTAGACAACGCATCTTAAGGAGCTCTCCATGCATGTGAAATACATTTTCGCTTCCTGCTCGTTCATGGAGGTTATCAATATTTTGAGTGATGATTGTGACTTTTCCTTTAAACTCTCTCTCAAGCTTTGATAGAGCTATGTGAGCTGGATTTGGCGATACACCTTCGCTTAGAAGTTGTTTTCTTCTTTGGTTATAAAAGTCGAGAACGAGGTCAGGATTTTTTGCAAATCCCAGTGGCGAGGCCACTTCCTCAATCTTGTGATTTTCCCATAGACCATCAGCGTCTCTGAAAGTTTTAATACCTGACTCTTGGGAGATCCCCGCTCCAGTTAGAATGGCAATGTGTTTGATCTCACTCATTGATCTTCCTCCATACTGATAAGAATTCTTTCCTTCTTACCCAATCTCTTTTTTTTCAAAAACTTTAGGACTAAGGGGACAAGTAGTCCGGTAATTACAATAACTCCACCGATAAGTTCACTATCTGTTGGAGCACTACCTAATAATACCAAAGTAAGGAATGTTGTGAAAACAGGAGTTAGAGTGGAAAAAATTGTGGCCTTTGACACAGGGATGTAGCTTAGTGCCTTTATTGATGCGAGGCGTGAAATTGTGGTGCCAAATGCTGCTGCGATAAAGCAGTAGAACCAGCCCATCGGTGAAACCTGGGTTATTTCATCGCTCACTCCAGAAACTCCTCCAGATATTACAAGCGCGATTATGATTCTGAGTAAGTTTAGAGAAAGTGGATGTATCTCTTTAATATAGTATTTATTAACAATCTGAACTGCAGCGAAGCTTAATGCCGCTAAAGTGGCGAATATGATCCCTTGAATTTTCAAGATCTCAATATCGTCACCTCCCAAGCTCATGGTGGCAACTCCAATCACTGCAATGATTGCGCCGATAATAGTTGGGCCAGTGAGTTCCTCTTTTAAGAAGAAGCTTCCCATAATCATGATCATGAAAACCTGAGTTCTCAAAATGACAGATGTGATTGGAGGTGAGACAAAGCTTAGGGAGAGTCCGTTAAAGAGATTTCCAGTATAAGATAGAACGCCGAAGACGATCGCGGCGATAATGGTGGCGCGATTGAGTGTCAATCCACGTCGCCTGATAAGAAAAGGAATTCCATTGAGTACGATGCTGACAATGAATAGCCCAAAAGTAAATGTCTGAGGGGACATCAAGGCAATACCTGCCTTGTAAGGGATAAAATATATTGCTGCTGTAAGTGCTGAAAATATCGAAAAAAAGTATCCGGCCGCCATTTAAAATGACCTCTCTTTATAGTTCCCCCCTATTATAGAATAAGTTTTGACTTAAAATAAGTGGAAGTTGTATAATTATTTTTTTAATTAATGACCTAAATATTGTTTAGATAGGGCATGTATTCATAAAGGAGTATGACGTGAGAGCAGTTGATATCATTGAAAAAAAGCGAGATGGAAAGAAGCTTAGCAATGAAGAGATCGACTTCTTATTGGATGGTTACCAAAAGGGGGAGGTTCCTGATTACCAAATGTCATCATTTTGTATGGCCACTTTCTTTAAGGGAATGGAACAAGATGAGCTAGTTCACTTCACTAGAAAGATGGTAGAGTCTGGGGACGAAATCAAATTCAAAAACATTAAAAAATACCTTGTAGATAAGCACAGTACAGGTGGAGTTGGAGATAAGACTTCAATCTCTCTAGCGCCTATCTATGCTGCATTTGACATGGGAACAGCAAAACTATCAGGGCGTGGGCTTGGTCACACTGGTGGTACAATCGATAAATTTGAATCGATTGCTAACTTTAGATTCGCAGAAAATGTTGAAGACATGGAAAACCTTGTTAACAACACTGGAATTGGACTAATGGGAGCTGCTGGAAACATTGTTCCACTCGATAAGAAGATCTACGCTCTTCGCGATGTTACTGGAACAGTTCCTTCAAATGAGCTGATCGCAAGTTCTGTTATTTCTAAAAAACTTGCAGTTCACGCTGATGCGATTGTACTGGACGTTAAAGTTGGTAACGGTGCTTTCATGAAGACAATCGACGATGCAAGAGTTCTAGCTAATAGAATGCTTGATATCGGAAAAGGCTTCGAGAGAAATGTTGTTTGTATCCTTACAGACATGGATCAACCTCTTGGAAAAGCTGTTGGTAACTCACTTGAAGTTATTGAAGCAATCGAAATGCTTCGTGGAAATGGGCCAGAGGATTACACTCGTCTAGTTGAAACTCTTGCTGCTGAAGCTCTTATTCTTCGCGGAGATACAAAGAATAAAGATGAAGCGATGAAAATGGTTCAAGAGATGGTGGCATCAGGTAAACCACTTGAGCACCTAAGAATGTATATCGAAGCATGTGGTGGAGATCCTAAAATTGTCGACGACTATAAGCTACTTCCAACTGCAAAGAATGTTGCAGAAGTAAGAGCTCAAAGAGCTGGTTACATCTCAAGAATCATGGCAGAGGATATTGGAAAAGCTGCGATGGTACTTGGTGCTGGTCGTGCTACAAAAGACGATGTGATTGATCACGCTGTTGGTCTTATCCTTGAAATGAAAGTTGGTGATCAAGTTAGCGAAGGCGACGTGATTGCAACTGTTCACTACAACGATGATTCACACCTCGATAGCTCAATCAAAATGATTCATGACTCAATTGTTTGGTCTGACTCAAAGGTTGAAAAAAGAAACGTTATTTTAGAAATTAAAAGATAAAAAAATAAGGCCTCTTCGGAGGCCTTTTTTTGTCTGGAAATTGCTTAGTAGTTTATAAATCTACTGGGTTATATCTGCTGTACCAAGTTTTCTCAATACCCATACTGAAAAGACCCATCTCTGCAACTTTATTCTTATACATCATGACTGTAACACCGGTTTTACCATCCAGGTCCCAAGCCAAAAATTCTGCATTTTCATCTTCTAGCTCGATTACGCGATAAGGAGTTGTTTTAAATAGTCTGTTGAACTTATGGCGCGGAACAAAGTTGTCAAATAACTCAAGCTTTTTGTCGTAACTACCAGCTTCTTCTGAATCGAGGTAGTGATCATAGTCAAAAGGAAGTCTAAGACGGATAACCTCCCAGGTATCTTTGTCGCATGTCATATGGATTCTTGTCGCATCTTCCTCTGGGCTTACAATGAAGTAATTGTATTCTCCGAATTTTTCTGCTGCACTACCAACTCTTTCGAGTACTTCATCGCAATCTTCTCCGATTTTGATTTGCCAGATATGCTTAAAATCCTCAATGGTGTAGTTATTGAGTGATACTGCAGCATAAGCATTGAACGTTAGCATTGAAATGATAGTCATAATTATTTGTTTCACTATTCCTCCAAGATATTTATTAGTCTTATTATTAATCTGATAGTGTTCATCTCATTAAGTAGGGGGGGAGTCGAGTTAATTTTTCCTTAACTGCATAAACTGAGTGGTTTCGTATAACAAATTCACAAATATCGTTAACATAATTGTGATAGTTTAGTTGTAATGGCAGATCTATTACTAAATTTGAGGCTTATGGGATTCAATGCTGGGAAGCATGACCACAGTTAGGCGGGTCTCCGCGGTTTACTAAATTCTATTCTTCTCGAGCAGCTTCTCGTGTATTTTCTTCATTGAAATTTGTGATGCTTGAAATCATATCTTTGTAACGAAATTCAGGAATGTATTTTTTTAAATCTTCTAGTTCCTTGAGTGCTGCGACTTTTCCCTTAATCTCTCTCAGCGTGAGAAGGTATTCTACAATGAAAAGCCGCTCTAATGGATTGGGTTGCCAAGCAATACACTGATATACAACTTTCTTTAGCCTTTTCAGATTCGGTTTTAATCTATTAATCATCAAAGTCATATCAACACATTTTTCTCTGAATTCTTTTTGATGATACTTTTTTACGACATTATAGAAAATTTTTCCAAATTTGTGGTCGGCACCAAAATGAAACATTGCTCTTAGTGCGAGACTACTGTTTAAGGTGTAAACTTCGAAGTTGTTTTTATAGTTATCTATGAGAAGCTGGCCCATTCTTTCTCTTTGGTCTGGATAAACTCTGCTGAAATATCCTTCTTCTCCCTCTGTCGATTCAACTGGAGGGCTTTCGTTTTCGATTGAGTCAAGTTCATCTAAAATCTTTTTCCCTGCTTTTTGAATTGATAATTGCTTGAATTGAGTTGAAGGTTTCTCTTCATGTGAGTTTTGTATTGTGTGGGAGAGTGATTGAGAGGGGGCCTTCTTCAACTTTATTTTTTCAACGGGATTCTCAGTGCTTGCTCCTTTAATTTCATAGTTTTTTGAAATAATGATAAAAGCTACTACACTTGATGAAATGATGAATAAGGTTAAGAGTTTTTTATTCAGAGCGCCCTCTCATTATTTTATTTCCGCACTTTACAATATCCTGTGCAAGAAGCCTTGCACCTATATTGCAGACTTCCATTTACAACATCTTCTTTAAGTTTACTACCATTCGCGATAATTGTATTGCCATAAGTTCCATTGCACTCATCATAGAGAGCATTTTTACATTTCGATTCAGCAATATCAGTACATACGTCTAGTGAATAAAAATATCCTGTATGCGTCACAGGCCCTGATATTTCTATCCATCTGGATAGTCCAACTGCAAATGTCGCGGATGTCACGGCAAGTGCCATCAATATGATAATTCTTTTCATATTGATTACCAGCAACTTTCTTTACAAGCAGCAGCAGTTGATGCGCAGTTCCAGCCACCGTATTCAAGACATCTTGAATAATCGTCATTACAAGCTTCAAGGCACCATAGTTGTACTTTTGCTTCTGGGTTTTCATCGATTAGTTTTTTAACTTCTTTTAAAGTCAGAGTTAGTTGTTGATCGTCTTTTTGATTTTCAACATTATTCTGTGCAAAAACTGAGATTGTTAATAGTGATGTAATCGCAATTAAAACAAGTTTCTTCATTGTCTCTCCTGTTTGTTTGTGAATTTTAATTTTTGCGTTTTTTCTCACTGGAAATAATATCTGTCGAGTTAAGTTTTCCTTAATCGGATATTTTTTATACTAAATGGATTGCGGTGAGCCAGACTGATTTTTGCTTATGTTTTTGTGGCACGAGTGATCTTTCAGAATTGCTTGATTTTTACACCATGCCTAGTTCGATTTGCTTTTAGGCTTTAGAGTAAGAAAATTCTATTCTTCTCGAGCACCTTCTCGAGCTTCTTCTTCATTGAAATCTGTGATGTATGAAATCATATTTTTATAACGAAATTCAGGAAAGTATTTTTTAAATTCTTCTAGTTCCTTGAGTGCTGCTACTTTTCCCTTAATCTCTCTTAGCGTGAGAAGGTATTCTACAACGCAAGTTCGCTTTAAGGGATTGGGCTGCCAAGCAACACACTGATATGCGATTTTTTTTAGCCTTTTAAGGTTAGGCCTTGATCGATTGACCATCAAAGTCATTTCAACACATTTTTCTCTATATTCTTTTTGATGATATTTCTTAACTAGATATAAAAAGATGATCCCATATTTGCTGTCACCACCAAAGTGGAACATCGCTTTGATCGCGAGGTCGCTACTTGCAACAAAGGCCTTAAAATTATTTTTATAATGATCTATTAATAGTTTACTGACTCTTTCATGTTGATCTGGATAGATTACTCTTATAGGAGCTTCTTGATTTTCTGTCGTATCTACTCGTGGACTCTCGTCAAATATTTTCTCCATTTGACTAACGATATCTTTTGCAAGTTTATGATAATCAATTTTCTCCGCGACTTCTTTTTTAGTGGATTCGTCATCTGATTGGGTTTTGCCAATCTTTTTTGAAACATGTTTTGGAGATCGGTAGGGGTCGGTTGATGCTTCAATCGGTCTCTGATCGTTATGCTTTAAATAAACGATAGCAGAGGCCAAAAATAGAATTAAAAGGGCGATTGATTTGTAAAGTTTCACGCTTTCTTTTCTCATGCACTTAGATGATCGTCGAGTTAATTTCTCCTTAACCGGTTGATTAGACGCCTCATACTTTCAGTTACTTACGATTTGTTAGTCACGCATATCATCCTGTAATTATTACATCTGTACTGCACTGCGTTAGTTTTTGAGTTATATTCATTTAATAACTTTGATCTCGCGTCCCAAGAGATTTAGGGGGATACCATGAAAATTCTCGCGGCCTTTTTATTGCTACTCAGTACCTTGGCGTACAGTTATGAAACGGACCAATACTCATCTCTTGGTGTTGAGATTAAAGATTCAGAAGAAGTTTTAAATGGACTTGTTAATCGAGTGATTCATTTCACCGCTGAAAACTGGTCTGGCGAGCAAAACAGTTATAAATTTGCGATGGATGTTGTTAGATTTCTCAACAATCGTCAGCTTGAACGCTTTGCCAATATTGACCCACAGATTGGTCATTACAATCCAAGAAAAGACAGTATTTACCAGTATGTAAGTGCTGCTGTATCTCCCATTATCCGTTATAAGCTCTTAGCTTCATCAATCAATATTAATGGCGTTCATATGGGCGCTGATAAGATGTCTCACTTTTTTGGAGTGGGATCAATGCTATTTACTGACTACACTGAGGAGCTTGGGAATGACGGCCTTGAATATGGTGAGTTAGATCGTGCTGCTCTTGATGAGGCCCTAGATCATAGTGTGTTTACAGAATACGCGTACTGGGGAATGGCCACAACTGGAGTTTATTCAAATGCTGACCTTGTTGTTAACTACGAGGGATTTCGTTTTCTTTTAAGCATGTTTGTTGACAATGTTGTTGAAGGAAAAAAGGCCATCATTAGATGGGATGGAAATACTCCAATTGTTCAAGGAGAGTTTGATTTTTCTGACTTTGTAAATGACTACTGGAGTGAGGCCTTAAATCCAAACCGACTTAAATATGGACTTCACGGAAAAGTGCTTTTGGCGCTTCAAAAGAAATGCCTCGATGGTTCAATTAATGAGGGAACAGTTCTTCGTTCACCAATAGATGAGGAATTGAATGAACGCTACGCTGAACTTCTCGGTCTTACACCGAATCGATATACGCTACTGATGGACAATGTTTGTGCTAATGTTAAGAGCTGGAACAGTACTCAGCTTCGTGGGTTTAAAAAGGAAATCGCTGAACTTGATAAAGAATTCGCTAAAATTGATCGAGTAGCTCCAACAGATGAGCCTGAACTCGATGATCTTATCAGCGGAACTATGTGGGTTTGTCGTGGCGACAAGAAAAAGGCGGAAAATGAGCATCAGATGATGATGTACTATGATGGAATTTCCAGTGAAAGAATTATTGGGGTGCTCAAGGACTCACTCGCTAGCTCTGAAAGTAATAAGCTGTGTGAAACCATGCCAGTAGAGCTGATCTATAGTGATAATCCCGTACGTAGAGGAGATATTGATCTTGCGATTCATTACTGTGTCGAGCGCGATAGTGATGGGAATATCAATGAGTCAAAGTACTATAGCGTTGAAAAAGATGGGAATACCCTTTATTCGATGGAAGGATATATTAACTTTGTTGACGCTAAGGCCTATGTTCTTAGAACCACAAACAAAAATTGTAATTGGTACTAAACAACTTGTTGAATTCATAGAGACTCTCTAGTACATTATTATAAAAAAGTGAGGATCTATGGGACGTAAATGGGCCAATATTGAAAAGAAAAAAGGTGCCGCTGACAAACTCAGAGGCCAAATCTATACCAAACTTCTATTTGAAGTAACAAAAGCAGTTAAGTCTGGTGGTGAAGAACCAGGTTCAAACTTCTTGTTAAAAGTAGCTCTTGATAAATGTAAGAAGAACAACGTACCAAAGGACAATATTGATCGTGCGATCAAGAAAGGTCTCGGTGGTGATGACGACGGCTATCAAGATATTAATTATGAAGGTTATGGACCAAATGGTGTCGCTGTTTTCGTTGAAGCTTCAACAAACAATGTAACTCGTACTATTGCCAACGTTAGAAACTATTTTAACAAGAATGGTGGAACTGTTGGTACAAGTGGATCACTACAGTTCATCTTTACAAGAAAGGCCGTTTTTGAGTTTCCACAAAATGATCTTGATGAAGAGGAAATCACTCTTGAGATGATTGATGCTGGTGCTGAAGACGTTGAAGTTGAGGATGGGTACTTTGAAGTTAGTGGCCCAATGGAAGTTTTCGGAACGATTTCGAAGAAGCTTGAAGAGCTAGACATTGCACCAGAAGAAGCTGGCCTTGTTCAAGTTCCTCAAACTTTTAAAGAAGTAACAAATGAGACTTACCTTCAGATTATGAAGTTGGTTGATATGCTTGAGTCAGATGAAGACGTCATTAAGGTTTATCACAATATGGAATTTAGAGAAGAGTTTAACGATCTTTAAAAAATATAAAGGCCTCCATTTTGATCTGGAGGCCTTTTTTATTCAAATCAATTCATTTCTTTGTTTATTCTCGACCAATACAAATCGACATTGTTGAAGGATCGCAATCTCTGAGTGCCTCTGGTGACACTGCTTTTAAGTTCCCTTCTGCATCAAATGTTGGGTTAAGATTTACCAAAATTTTGTCTTTATTTGAACAGAGGTAACTCATTGTAGTGTTATTCCACTCTGCTTTCTTGATAATTTGTCTTCCTTTTAATTCACAAAATGCTTGCAGATCTTCTGCTCCAGTTAGTTCAAAGAAGTAGAGAATATCTTTTTGATCGAGAACTGTTCCGGTTGTAGCTATTGTCGCTGCTTTAGCGGTGTTGGTATAGTTTACAGATGCACTGTCAACATTTCCAAGGGCGTCTGTCACTGTAACGGTAAAGGTATGTGCTCCTGAATCAATTACACTGATAGTTGGGTTACAACTTGTGGCATCTGGAGTAAAGGTTGGGGCACCTGTTCCTGCGTCGTGTGTCCATGAACATGTATAGCTTGAGATATCACTAATTGTCGGTGCAGGGTTGAAGCTTGCTCCTCCAGTTTGAGGAGAAGATAGTCCAATCACCGGTGCAGTTGTATCCCATGTTAGCGAGAAGCTATCTGAATTAACATTGCCTGCTTGGTCAGTAGCAGTCGCAGTTACAACATAGTTTCCATCAACTGAGGCCGAAATCTCAGGCTTTTCAAGTGCGTTGTTTGAGAAATTGATAGTTCCAGGACCAGAGGTCATTGACCATAAAATAGTTGCTGTTGTTGTGGCGTCGCTAATCGTCGCATCTTGGACAAACGCGATCTTGGCTGCTTTATCTGTCCCCGCGTATACTGCTGGCGCGGTGGTGTCCCAGGTAAAGTTTAAGGTGTCACTACTTGAATTACCAGCTTTGTCGGTAACAGTAAGGGTCACGATGTAAAGATTGTCGATGGTTGCCGAAATTGTGGTATCTTCTGTACCTGTATTGCTAAATGTTAATCCTGCTCCACTCCAAACAATGGTATCGATATTGGCCTCAGTAATGGTGGCATTTTGAAGCACTCCAACACGAGTAATAACATCTGCTCCAGCGTTTACCGTTGGTGCTGCAGAGTCGTAAAGGAGAGTATAGCTATCAGCTGCAGAGTTCCCAGCGTTATCTGTGGCAGTTAAAGTAATGACATAAGTTCCATCACTTGTAACTGTGATTGTTGGATTCAAGATATTTGCATCGCTGAAACTAATATTTGCAGAAGGATTCGAACTCCAAGTAGTCGTTGCCACTCCATTGGTATCTGTTGCTGTGCCTGCGTGGGCAAATGCCCCGTTTTTGTTTTCATCCGCTCCGGCATTTACTGTAGGTGGAGTTGTATCCCAAGTAAGGGTGAAGCTACCTGTTCCTACATTTCCTGCAACATCTGTTACCTGAACTTGAACGGTATAGGTCCCATCAACCGTTGCAGTAATGGTTGGATCCTCAACTGTGGACGATGAGAAATTTACAGTTCCAGGGCCTGCGGTCTTTGACCAACTATAAGTGAGACCTAGGGCCGAATTGGTATCTGTTACGGTAATGTTTTTTACGAACGCTGCATTTTTAAGTTCGGTGGCACCATTCATATTGATGGTCGGTGCATTTTCATCCCATACCAAATTGAAGGTATCTGAACCAATATTACCAACTTCATCCGTTGCCGTGAGTTTAACAACATATTGTCCATCAGCATCTGCTGTGACATTAGTGTCTTCACTGGTCTGAGCAGAAAAGGTGAGGTTTCCTGGCCCCGATTGCTTACTCCAAGCGTAAGTAACTGTAGTGGCATCGGTCACTGTAGCATTTTGAGTAAATGTTGCAGTCGTTGTTTTATCTGCACCAGCATCAACAACCGGATTAGAGGTGTCCCATTCTAACTGAAAACTATCTGAACTCACATTTCCTGCAGCATCGGTTGCAGTGAAGGTCACAGTGTAGGTTCCGTCAGTACTCGCAGAAATCGTCGGTCCTAAAATAGTCGCATTGCTAAATGTCAGTGTTCCTGGCCCCGCCGTTTTAGACCACTGATAGGTCATCGTTGAAAGAGCATCAGTTGCGGTTGCTGTTCTTACAAAGCCAGCTTTCTCTTTGGTATCTGCTCCTGCGCCAACTGTTGGTGCCGTGGTATCCCAAGTAAAACTCAGGGTGTCGCTACCAGTATTTCCAGCATTGTCTGTTGCTGATAGTTGAATGGTATAAACTCCATCTGCATCTGCAGAAATATCTGTATCTTCTGTTGACGCTGATGAAAAGGTGATCGTTCCTACTCCTGCGGTTTTACTCCAACTGTAGCTGGCAACACCACTACTATCACTGACTGTGGCATCTTGAGACACTAATACTTTAGTGACTTTATCTGTACCCGCATCAATGGTTGGAGGGTTTCCATCCCATGTGAGATTGAATGTATCGCTGGCCGCGTTTCCGGCATCGTCAGTAGCTGTAAGTTTGATGACGTAACTTCCGTCTGCATCAGCACTTACATTTGTGGTTAAATTCGCTGCTGCAGAGAATGTGATATTCCCAGGACCACTAAATTTAGTCCAAGCTGTTGTTACATTGTTTGGATCACTTGCGGTTCCTGTATGACCAAAGAGGGCGTTCTTTACTTCATCAACCCCTGCATCAAGAGTTGGAGGGGTGGTGTCCCAAGTCAGGGTGAAAGTATCATTACCCGTATTTCCGGCCACATCAGTAACCGTGAGTCTTACAACGTAGTCACCATCGCTGGTCGCTGAAATATTAGGATCTTCAACATTCGTGCTCGAAAAGTTAACGCTTCCAGGACCGCTTACTTTTTCCCAGAGGTAGGTGAAGCCTTCTGCGGAATTGGCGTCAGTAACAGTCGCATCTTTTAGAAAGACGGCGTTTTTAAGTTCGTCCGCTCCAAGATTTACCACTGGCCCTGCGGTATCCCAGATTAAGTTAAAGGTATCACTCGCTGAGTTTCCGAGTTCATCAGTCGCAGTAAGCCTAATAACGTAGGCCCCATCAGTATCGGCAGATACCGTAGTATCTTCAGCGTTTGCTGTTCCAAAGGTTACGTTGCCGGGCCCACTCACTTTTTCCCAAAGGTAAGTTAGGTTGGTGGCATCTGTTACTGTGGCATCTTGAGTGAAGATTGCTGTTTTTATCTGATCAATCCCTGCGTCGACCACTGGATTTGATGTATCCCACTCGAGCTGAAAGGTATCGTTACTTGAGTTTCCAGCTTGATCAGTAGCAGTAAGGGTAATCACATACGTTCCATCAGTACTTGCAGTGATGTCCGGGTCTTCAATTGCATTATTTGAAAAAGTAATGGTTCCAGGTCCACTTGTCTTTGACCATAAGTATGTATTGACCCCGCTTAATGCGTCTGTAACAGTTGCATTTTGAGTGTAGGTTCCGTTTTCTTTTGCATCAGCTCCCGCATTGACTGTTGGATTAGTTGTATCCCAAACAAAAGTTGCAGTGTCACTGGCGCTGTTCCCAGCAGTGTCTGTCGCAGTAAGGCGAATGGTGTAGGTCCCTTCAATGTTTGCAGTAAGAGTGGTGTCTTCTGCTGCTGCACTTCCAAAAGAAACGGCCCCTGGCCCCGCTGTTTGTTCCCATAGATAAGTTTGGATATTGGCCTCGGTGACTGTTCCATCTTGTGAAACAAGAGCATTTGTCTTTTGATCAATACCTGCGTCAACTACAGGTGCCGTGGTATCCCACTTCAAATTAAAGGTATCAGAGTTTACGTTGCCAGCGTCGTCAGTGACTTCCAGTTTTACGATGTAGTCGCCATCTGTGTCTGCTGTGATTTGCGGGTCTTCAATTGTTGCAGTGGTAAAGGTTAGGGTTCCTGGTCCACTGACTTTACTCCAAGCATAAGTGATAGTTCCGCGATCGTCAGAAGCTGTGGCGTCTTGAGTGTAGGCTCCATTTTCGATGGCGTCAGTCCCTGCATTTACAGTTGGGAGAGTTACGTCCCAAGTAAAGTTCATATTCTGTGTTGTGACATTTCCAAGCTCATCAGTTGCGGTAAGAGAGATCACATAATCTCCCTCAGCACTGGCCGATGCAACTGTATCTTCCGCATTTTCAGAATTAAAGACCATGGTTCCTGGTCCGCTGACTTTTGCCCATTGATAGGAAATCGTTGAAAGGTCAGTTACTGTCGCGTCGAGATTAACAGCGGTATTTGTAATAACATCCGCTGGCATGGTGACCACTGGTGCAGTGGCGTCCCATAAAAGATTGGTGGTATCAAATGCGGTATTTCCAGCTTTATCTTCAACGGCCACAGTTAAGACGTAGTTTCCATCTGGTGCAGTTACAATGGTGGTAAGGTCATCATTCGGAGTGAATACCACTCCTGCTGGTGCTGATGTCCAGCTGACAGTAAGGTCGCTATCTGGTGATGTGGCAATAATTTCTGTTGCTGTTTTCAGCTTGAGATCATCAGGTGCCGTAACTGATGGGGCAGTAGTATCCCAGAATAGGTATTCTTGGTCGCTTCCAGCATTACCCGCACCGTCGGTAACTGTTAGCTTGAGTCTATATTGCCCTTCAGATGACGCTGTAACAACCGGATTCTGAGTTTCATCATCTGAGAATAAAATTATTGTTAGTGGAGCAAAGGTGTCGAACGTCCACTTGTAATTAATGGTCGGGTTCGTTTCTGTAACGGTAGGTAGAATATTAAAAGGTCCATTCGCGTATAGATCACTTCCACCCAAATCAACTACTGGTGCAGTGGTATCCCAAATAACTTGAAAGGTCGCTGAGGCCGAAGCTGAAAAGGCATCGGTCAAGGTGAGCTTTACTTGGTAGGTACCATCGGTGCTCATGCTAATTGTAGGATTTGAAGCGCTGGTACTTGAAAAGCTTACAGTCCCAGGACCACTCACTTTTTCCCACAGGTAGGTGGTTGGAGTCAGCTCTGTAATTGTAGGATTGGCCGTGAATGCCTTATTGATATTGAAGTTATCAATTGCAATGACAGGGGCCGAGGTATCCCATAGCAGCGTAAACGTTTGGGAGCTCGAATTTAAAAAACTATCCGTGGCGGTGGCCTTAATGACATAAGTCCCATCGGCGGCCGCGGATATATTTGTGGTTGCACTGGTACTGGCAGAAAAAGTGATCGCACCAGGCCCACTGACTTTCTCCCAAAGATAAGTGATTGGGTTGTCATCTGTTGCCGTAAGTGTTTTTGAAAAGATGGCATTTTTGCTTTCATTGGTAAGCGTTGTTGTTACTGGTGGAATAAAGTCTGCCGTAACATTTAAGTCTGCTGTTGAAACATTACCAGCAGCATCAGTAACGGTGAGACGTAGTACGTAACTGCCTACTGCACTCACTGCGATTGTTGGCCTTAGCGCACTCGCATTGGAGAAAGTAACAGTGCCAGGACCACTCACTTTAGTCCAAGCATAACTCATTGGGCTTAAGGCGTCTGTTGCAGTGGCAACCGGGATAAATGGATCTCCGGCATCTGTGATTGGTGATGTAACAGAAACGGTAGGTGCTGTGTTATCGATAATAAGGCTTGTGGTATCACTCACTGTTTGAGAACCACTAACTACAGTAAGGGTAAGGAGATAAACCCCATCGGCAGCAGCGCTTACGGTAGTATTTTGAGTTGTACTACTACCAATTGTTACGCCAGCGGCGGCAGTCCATTTATAAGTTTTAGATGGAGCATCGCTCACAGTTGAACTTGTTGTGGCCGACACTTTCGTGTAAAGATTTGGACCGGCATCAACAGAAAGCTGTGCCTCATCGAGACTATCAGAAATGGCCTTACCGCTTTTGGGGCCTTCGGCCACACATGATAAAAGTGTGAATAGGAGTAGGGTGATAAGAATCTTAGAATTCATAACCAAAACCAATCCCTGCTATAAATTGAAGAATCTGTTGGTCACCTTTTAATTCTGTTGATGCTCCTGATTTGTCTACTTTGGTTGTATATGTGTTTTGCTTGACGAATAAAATTGTTTGAAATGGATAAGCAGTCATCCAATGGATCGAACCATTGAAGCCTGTTCCTTTGTATACATCAAGAGTGGAGATACTTTTCATTTGAGTATAAGGGGTGTAGCCACCAAGAATTTTTGATCCGTCTTTGAAGTAAACTCCAAAGAGTGCACTTCCCTCTGCTCGATTAAATGCTTCTGATTCCCCGCGTCCTCTGTGGTAAGCATTGGTGTAAGAGTACTCACCAACAGCACCAACTATAAAGTAATTTTTTAGATAGAGCGCAGCGATATCTGCGGCCACTTCACCGGTTTCAAAGTTTGATCCAAGCAAAGTTGTGTAGCCTCCACCAAAGCGAATTTGGGGAACAAAAACTATTGGCCATCTTTTCGAACCAGTGGGCCCCTTCGGAGCTGCGAAGGTTACTGTGATAGAGGCGAGAATGGTAAAAAGTATTACTAAGCTTTTCACCTAATAATTATATCTAGATTAGGTGCGTAATGTCGAATGGGAAAATGTGTCAATTTAGCCTAAAAGCTTAGATAACTCGTTGATAAAAGACTGCTTTGAAAAGGGACGTAGTAGTATATTTCGAATTCCAGCTTGTACTGCTCCCATGATTTTATCTTTTTCTGAGTTTTGGCACAAAAGTAAGAAAGGGAGATTTGGTGTTTGCGACCCCTTAATATGAGAATAGAGTTGGACTCCGTCTTCATCTATTGCCCCATCATTACAGATTAGAAGCTCAATCGGCCTTTGTAATTCCGCATTTTCAGCGATTATTTTAATTGCTTCTTTTGGGCCTGCTGCGCAAGTGATGTTAGTGAAACCAGTATCCTTTAGCAGCTGTTTAACTGCATTCTGCTGAGCAGAACTATCGTCAACAATTAAAATGTTTAAACTGGTACTTACTGCCAAGTTAATTCTCCAAAATTCTTAGCTAACCTAACTAAATCTTTGTCTTACCTTATCTTTTCGGGACTTAATATTAATTTGTTTAGAAACGTTTGTTTGAAAAGGCCAAAAGTTAAGTTTTTCTTTATCTTTAGAGTTTAATGTATTGATTTTCTTATAGGGGGCGTTGATATTTTTTGCTTAGGTATTGCAGTATGTCATCATAGCTTGTAACAATTATGCCAAACTGGTTTGATAGGTTATATTCCCCTTGAAGAAGAAGCGTATCAAAATCAAAAAAATGTAAATTATCTGAATTTTTATCACCTATCATCACAGAATTCCTAAAATCTATATTGAATTTATGTGAGCTTTTGAGAATCATTCCTGGAAATGGCTTTCTGAGTACACTATGCTTTTTGAATTCTCCAGTGCCTTTTGAGTAGTAGTAGGAGGCAATTTCAAAGTGATCTATATTCGCGCCTAAAGAGTTGAGGCGATGATTGATTTCTTGATGAAGCTGATGAACAGCATCTTCGCCAAACATCCCTCGAGCAACACCTGACTGATTTGTAATACAGACCACCGGCCAGTTCTTTTGATTGAAAAAATGGATTACCTTTTCTATTCCTGGTCTGATAATCAGATCTTCAATCTTATGGAGGTATCCAGTATCAACATTAATTATGCCGTCACGATCTAAAAATAAGCACGGTGTTTTGGGTTTTGCTAAATTTTTTTGAGGCAGTGGGGCGATGATAAGATTTGCGCCATCTATAAGATCTCTAAGTTTATAGTCACAGGTGAAACTGTAGATTCCAAGGGGAAAGAGGCCATCGTGATGGTCCTGATTTAGAATGCCAATCGCGCTAACCTTGTGGTTATCATCGCTTTGAATAAAGTTTCTACCATCGTTTAGGCCATAATCAACATAACAGTGATTGTCTGTGGTTCTCAAATCATCTAGATCTCGCCCTTCAAAACTGTCTGTTAGCACCAAAATACCTGGTGCTTTAAGCACTTGGTCTGTGTTTGTAAGTGATATTTTGGAAATGGTTATTTTTTTGTATTTGGCCTCAAGAAATTTAGTGAAATTCCGTTCAGTTTCTGAAGATTTAAATGTGTTTGGCGTCAAATAAATAAACATATTTTGTGAGACCTTTTTAGGATTATTTCAACACAAACTATAATAATTTTTTGGTGTTTTGGCATGACTTTTTTCTTCTAATCCATTAAAATCATTTTTTTCTTTCAAGTGAAAGGCCGGCGTGTGATGAAAAAGTACGATGTATACGGAATGGGAAATGCCCTCGTTGATATCGAGGTTCTAGTAGATCAAAAATATCTCGATGAGATGGAAATTGAGAAAGGTGTAATGTCTCTTGTACCTAGAGAACGCCAGGCCCAAATTTTAGATTCAGTAAAAAAACTCGAAACAACTAAGTGCTGCGGAGGTTCCGCTGCAAATACAGTTATTGGAATGGCACAGCTTGGTGGTCGTAGTTTTTATTCTTGCCGTGTTGGAGGCGATAAGCTTGGTGATTTCTATCTCCGAGATTTGTTAGGACACGGAATCGCTACAAATATTGACGTTGAAAGAGCTGTGGAAACCACTGGGACCTGCGTTGTTATGGTCACACCTGACGCTGATAGAACAATGAATACACACCTCGGTGTTTCAAAAGACTTCTGCAAGGATCAGTTAATTCCTGAAGAAATTGCTAAGGCCGATTATTTTTATATCGAAGGATACCTGCTTTACAGCGATGAGGGGACTGAAGCGGCACTAGTTGGCGCAAAAGCTGCCAGAGAGAATGGTGTAAAAATTGCGCTGACTTTATCAGATAAAAATCTTGTGAGCTGTCGAAGAGAACAGATCCTCAAAGTTATTGGTGATGGGATTGATGCCATTTTCTGTAACCTAGACGAAGCAAGTGCTTTCGCTGATGCTAGCACTCCCGAGGAGTGCTCTGAATATATCCAAAAATATGCAAAAACATTTGCTATAACTCTTGGAGATAAGGGTGCATTGGTTTATGATGGCAGTAAGAATATTGCGGTTACGACAGCACCTGTTGAGGCCATCGACACCCTTGGTGCAGGGGATCTATTTGCTGGTAGTTTTCTCTACGCCATTACTCATGGCCATTCATATGAAGATGCGGGACGTTTTGCATGTCGTGCGGCATCAATTCTTTGTTCTCAGTATGGAACTCGTTTATCTACTGAGAAGTTACTAGAGATTAAGCGAGAAATTTTAGGCTAGTTTTGGAGGAAAAATGTCTGAGCTAAAAAGAGTCACCTTAAAAGAAATCTTTGTTGGTGGACTCGTCGATTGTGATGCTCTTGTAAAGGGCTGGGTTAGAAGTGTAAGAAAGTCAAAAAACTTTTCATTTATTGTGATCAGTGACGGTTCTTATCAAAACAATCTACAGATTATCGCAGATGGTGCTCTTTCAAATTATGACGAGATTAGCTCAATGCTAACAGGTACATGTGTTTCAATTAAAGGGAAGCTTGTTCCGTCTGGTGGAAATCAAGCGGTAGAAATGCAAGCTACTGAGGTTGAAATTCTCGGCGCTGTTGATACAACTTATCCAATTCAAAAGAAGGGAGCGAGCTTAGAATTTCTTAGAGAAATTGCTCACCTAAGACCACGTACCAACCTTTTTGGTGCTGTGTTTAGAATTCGTCACGCTCTATCTATGGCCGTTCATCAATTTTTTGATCAAAGAGGTTTTTACTATCTTCACTCACCAATCATCACTGCTCAAGATGGAGAAGGTGCTGGTGAGATGTTTAAAGTAAGTACTCTTGATTTTAACGATATGCCAAGAGATGAGAAAGGTGAGATTGATTTTTCAAAGGATTACTTTGGAAAACAAACTGGTCTTACCGTTACCGGACAGCTTGAAGGTGAATGTTACGCTTTAGGACTTGGATCTATTTATACATTTGGTCCAACATTTAGAGCTGAAAATTCTAATACAACTCGTCACCTTTCTGAATTTTGGATGATCGAGCCAGAAGTTGCTTTTGCTGATCTTGATGAGGTGGCTGACCTCGCTCGCGATTTCGTTAAGCACCTTATTGGCCATGCTCTTGATCACTGTCGTCCTGAGATCGAATTTCTCGCTAAGTGGAACAAGGATTCAAAAGGATTGATTGAAACTCTTGAGCACGTAAGAGCAAGTGATTTTGAAAGAATCACATATACTGAAGCTGTAGAGATTTTAGAAAAGTCTGGGAAGAAGTTTGAATTTCCAACAGAGTGGGGAGCAGAACTTCAAACTGAGCACGAAAAATACTTAACTGATATCCACTTCCAGAAACCTGTCATTGTTACTGATTATCCCGCTGCGTGTAAAGCGTTCTACATGAAGCAAAATACTGACGGAAAAACCGTTCGTGCAATGGACGTTCTTGTTCCTGGTGTTGGTGAAATTATTGGTGGTTCACAACGTGAAGAGTCTTACGAAAAGATTTGTGCTCGTATGGATGACCTTAATATGAATAAAGATGAGTATTGGTGGTACCTCGATCTTAGAAAATATGGATCAGCTCCTCACGGAGGTTTTGGTCTTGGGTTTGAAAGAATGTTGATGTACGTAACAGGCATGTCAAATATTAAGGATGTTATCCCATTCCCAAGAACTCCTAAAAACGCTGAGTTCTAAATTTTGACCAACTTAATCGGTTTACTATATTGAAGCAAGGCCAATGGGCCTTGCTTTTTTTTAGCATTAGTAAAAGAGTTTTTACCCGTCTTAAACATGATTTCCAGTTACAATTTGTATGCTTAAAGTTGTCAGTAAAACAGGAGGTTTTATGTCTAACGAAGGGAAATACGAATTGCCCCGTTGCTGTCGAAAGCATCTCACTGAAATAAAGAAACAAAAAGACAATGATTTTGAATTCACTTGCTCTCACTGTATGAAAAAATACAAAGTGAAGCGAATTTCTGATGTTGAACTTGGCGCTGGCGAAGGAGGATGGTCACATCCTGAAATAATTCATTCTAAGAAAAAGGCATCGTGAGGTTAATATGAATAATGATAATGAAGAAAAAAGAAGACATCCAAGAGTTCAATCTGATGGACTTTTTAGAGTTTATACAAGTCTTACAGCATGTAAGTATACTGTTAAGTTAGCAGATATCAGTAAAGGTGGTGCATTCGTTAGAACCACTCATATTCCTAAAATTGGCGAGATTGTAACTTACTCCATCGTTGACGAAAAAACATTAGAAGACCGCTTTATAGGCAACGCAGTTGTTAAATGGGTGCGCGATAGAGGCTGTCCCGAGAGTGAAATGGGCTTTGGGATTGAACTTGAAAAAGAACTTGAGGATGAAGTGATCAACGTCCTCTCTAAGGGCTAAGTCAGAATCTCAATTGAGCTTTCTCCAAGATCTGTTTTCACAAGATTGATGTTGACTGATATTCTTTCAGTTAGTTTTTGTACGTGTGAGATGATCCCAATTCTTTTGCCTCGATTACGAATTTGCATCAGAGTATCTAGAGCATCATCAATTGCATCTTGATCGAGACTGCCAAATCCCTCGTCGATAAAGAAAGAATCAATTTCACATTGACCTCTCGTCATTTCAGATAGGGCCATTGCCATGGCGAGACTGACTAAGAAAGTCTCGCCACCAGAAAGAGTTGAGACTTTTCTCTCCATCCCTCCTGAAAAATTATCCGCAACATAGAACTCAAATTTATGCTTACTGCTGGGGATTTGCTTTAGAATATAGCGTCCATCGCAGATCTTTTTCAATTCATTATTAGCGCCATGAACAAGTTCACGTTCTATAATGCTTAAGGCGAAGTCTCTGAATTCTTGTTTCCCAATTAAGTCATTAAGCATTTGGAGACGGTCAAGTTTGCTCTTTTGGTCGGCATATTCCGCTCTTAGCTTGTTAGACTTTGATTCAGCTTCCTTGTAGTGGCGGAGAGTTGACTCTAGTTCATGAAACTCTTTTGTGATGAGCATTACATGCTCTTTTATTGAAGCAACTTCTTTCGGAAGCTCAAATGCTCGGTACGTTTTTATTAAAGAGAAAGTCTCATCACTAATCTCTGTTGTTTTTGAGCTTATTTTCAGCTTGCTTAATAGCGATGTGGTTATTGTTATATCAACTTCGGTGACATTAGTTGGGATATCAATTTTGAAGATATTTGCCTCAATGTTTGATTTCTCTAATTGATAAGCTTTTAGTGACTCTGTAATTCCTGAAATGAACTGGTTATTGCTATCGATTGATCGCTCTAATGATACTTGCTCTTCTCTTAACTTTGAGTGCTTTGAGTTGGCCTGCTCAAGCTCATTAGATAACTGGTTAAGGAGCTCTTGAGGGTTTACATAATTGTACTTGTCTTGAATTTCCTTTTTGAGGTCTTCTATCTTTTCGCTTAGCAACTCATCATTTTTCTTTGTCTGTTCCGACTTGCGCGTGATCTCTTTTAAATCTTCTTGAATCCCTTTAATGTTGTTTTTGATAAAGGTCTCTTTCTCAATTCCTCTTTTTATTCGATGAAAGACTTTTGTGTCCTCTTCAAAGAGTAGGGCGATCATTTCCGGAGAGTCTGGGTAGTGAGGAAAGTTAATCTTGATCTCTGAGATAAGTTGGTATTGATCTTGAACGTCTTTTGTATCAGCTTCCTCTAGTTGTTTGATTGAAGACTCTAGACTTTGTTTTTTTAGAATGATTTGTTTAAAGTCTTCTTGCTCTTTTTTTAATTGCTTCAACTTTTCCGGGAGCATAATTGATTCATTGATTAAAGACTCAAGCTTGCTCTTTGAATTGATATATCCACTATTGTTTTCAGTCTTCTTTTTTAGCTCTTCAATTTTTTCTTGGTGCTCATTAACCTTTGACGAGAGCGAGTTGATAGCTTCTAGCTTGTTTTCTTCTTTAGCTTTAAGTGTAGACCTTAGTTGGAGAAGTCTTTGGTGCTCTTCTTCTTTAGAATGAAGCTTTTTAATGTCAATTGGAATTGCATCCTTTGAGGATTCTACTGCTTCAATATAATCATTCCCGCAAACAAGACATTTTCCATCCGCTTCTGACTCTTTCTTTATTTTCTCTATGGCCATCTCTAGCTCATAGATTTTCTGTTTACCTTTAAGAACTTCAATTTCTTTTGAGATCAGCTCTATGGCCGTATCATTTGCCCTTAGCTCTTTTTCGATTGCTTGGAGTTTCTTTTTCTCATCCTGAAGCTCATTCTCAAGAGCTATATTATCTTCAGCTTTTTTCTTTAGCTCTCTCTCAAACTCTTCAAATTGCTCGAGGTGCTTTTTCTGCTCATTAATTTTTGCGTTTTGGACTGCGCGCCACTCATCAATTGGTTGAGTACTGTAATCAACACCACTAGCTTTTAATAGCTCTTCTTTCTCTTTAATCGCTTCCTTAAGAGATTCAAGTTGTCCTTGATTTGCACTAATTTGCTCATTTAGGTTAATGATCGTATTTCTTCTAGTCTTTTGTTCGTCGCTTAGAGAGTCGATTTTTTTTACAGTAGATACGTATGAATCAAAAACTGCATCTGAAACAAAGAGAGAAGGATGTCTTTTATTTAAGGTCGCGAGTCCTCTGGTTGTTTCCTCTTTATCTTTTGTCGCATTATCGAGGAGTTCTTTCTTTTTCAAAAAGGAGGACTCTAATTCTTTTGCTTGCTGATTATTTTGCCCTTGCTCACGAATAAGAGCATTCTGTTCATTAATCTTTTCAATGCATTTAATCAGGATTGGTCTGAGTTTTATCTCTTTGTCTTGGATTGCCGTTCTCTCTTTTAAGGCCTGATCTGTTTCTTTCTTGACCGCATTGTTTTTTTCGATGTGTTCAGCAATTAAGCGCTCGTACTTCGCCTTTTTTTCGATATTAGTTATAATATTATTGATGCAATTGAAGTAGTCTTGGATCTCTTTTTCAATCTGCCTATATGCGTCTTGAAGAGAGATTGAGTGCATCCTTTTTTGACCGAGCTTTTCTTTATCTCCTTCAAGAGACTTTATTTCTTCTTCAGTTAATGGCAGCACATTCTCTAAAGCTAGCTCAATCGCTTGGAGCTCACTTTTTGATTCTTTAATCTTGTCATTTAGCTTCGAGCCTAGAAGAGTTAGAGTCTTGGAGTCATAAAGCTTTTCAAGGATATCCCTTCTGTCTTTATACTTACTGGTTAAGAATCGAGCAAACTGGCCTTGGTTTAATACTATTGTTTTTGAGAATTGATCAAAGCTAAGTCCAAGAATCTCTTCCCCTGTTCTCTCAATGATCTCACCATTTTGGTAAAAGTTATGGATCAATTTGGGATTTTTTAAAAGAGTTCCGTTCTTCTGCTTTAAGCGACATTCCCAGACTGATTTGTAATTGGTATTGCCGGTTGAAAATTCCAGCTCAACTTTGCCGTACGCTTCTCCCTGGGTAATGAGTTCTATTGAAGACAGCCCCTCTTTGTAATTTGAATTGTACAGCGCAAGGGAGATAGCAGCGAGAATTGATGACTTTCCTGAGCCTGTAGGGCCAGTAATAGCAAAAAGATCTTCTCCGTGAAGGATTTCATCAAAGTTGATCTTATGATGACCTTTTAGAGAAGTAATGTTTTCAATAACTAGGTGATGAACTCTCATTCTGTCACCTCATCGCAATCGAGGACTTCTGAGAGGAGATTTTTAAACTCAGAAGAGACAATTTCAGGGATTTTCTCGGATTCAGGATGCTTTGAAAAATAAAACATCTCAAAGAGTTCATCCATTTCTGGAATTCCTCTTAAAATTACTTCCTCTTCTTGCTCGGACACTCGTCCTTCAATTACGGTTCTAAAGCTAAGAAGGTTGATATCGTGTTCTTTGAGCTCGTCTCGGATAAAGTCAGCGATTCCTAGCTGTGGGTCTTTGCTTGAAAGTTGAACTTCAAGTAATGGTGGAAAATGTTCAAATCCATCATTTAATTTCTCTTTCAATTGATCAAGAGACTGATTTAAGTCTTCAAATGTTGTTCGAATGGATATGAGTTCTCTAAATTGAGGAACCTCTATTTCTGAATGGGAGAGCTTATCTCCTTCTGTATCAATTATTGTAATACTTTTTTTAAAGCGCTCCGAGAAACGAAAAGGGAGTGGTGCTCCTGAGTATCTTATAATTGGTGTATCATTTTTAAGCGTGGCCTTTTTGTGGATATGACCTAATGCTACATAGTCGTAGTGCTTTTCAAGGAGCGAATTTGGGATACTGTCGAGACCTGAAAGAGAGATTACTTGCTCTGAGCCTCCCATCTCAACTCGTTCCATATTTCCAAAAATGTGGTGTGCGATTAAAAAGCGGTGCTTTGCTGAATCAGATTTTCCATTTTCAATCAGCCTATCAATTGTATTCAAGATTAATGCACCCTCTTCGTCGTGCTCAATCTCTAGCTCTTTGGCCAACTTCAATATTTCGTATGATCGAAAGAATGGTAGGAAATGAAATTCAACTCCACTAATAAGTGTTGAAGGAAGTTTGTTATCAACAAGCTTACCAACAATCTCAATTTTTTTATCTGAAAGAAGATTCTTAGGAGCTTCAATAAATGGTCCCGAATCGTGATTTCCAGAAATAATAAGGCAGTGACATTGAGTGTCTGAGCTAACATGATGGAGGAAGTTATAAAAAAGCTTAATCGCTTCTGCGGGAGGATTTGGGGTGTCATAAATGTCTCCCGCAATGATCAGTACATCTATGGTCTGCTCTTTGATGATCGCAAGTAGCCACTCAAGAAACTTTTCTTGCTCAGAAAGTCTTGATACTTTAAAAAGTTTTTTTCCAAGGTGCCAGTCACTAG
Organism: Bacteriovoracaceae bacterium; assembly: GCA_965140515.1. Classification (GTDB taxonomy): domain Bacteria; phylum Bdellovibrionota; class Bacteriovoracia; order Bacteriovoracales; family Bacteriovoracaceae; genus JAGLCH01. The sequence continues at coordinate 2,346,940 of OZ223251.1, forward strand.
TATGGATAATTTTCATTATCTAACTCTTAGGTTTATAGTTTTTTGGCTTCCTGCTTTTGTGACGTCTCTTTCCTTGATTTTGTGCGTTATCTTGCTTGTCATCACTTTCTGATGCTGGTGATTCTGATTCAAAATCTATGGCCTCTTCAGTCATCTTGGCCGCACTTGATTCAAGTTCAACGTAGTTTGTTAATCCTTCCTCATCTTCACCGATTTCTCTGAGGTAAGTTTTTTGTTCTTTTGGTTTTCCAATGACTTCACTGGTTTCATCAACGATATGATCAAATCTTTCTGGGAAATGATACTCTCTCGGTGGCCTGGAGTTGCGTCCATATTGAGTGCTTTCATATCGTCTCTTTTGTCCCTTATCTGTCAGCATATCGAAGCGCTCGGCGAGTAGGTGAAGTCTGATTACTTTTCCTGTGTCTCCGTTTTTTGTGCGAATGATATGGCCTTCCTCTGGGAGGTGTTTTCTTTTTTCTGTATATACGTCGTCTTCATAACGGATACAACACTTGAGTTGTCCACAGACACCATTGATCTTGTTTGGAAGAAGAGCGAGGTTTTGATTCTTTGCCATCTTAATGCTGACGTTTCCGTAGCCTTTTAGGAAAGAAGAACAGCAACACTGGCGGCCACAAGCGCCAATAGCACCGATCGCAGCACTGCGGTCGCGAACTGTGATTTGTCTCAATTCAATTCTCATCTTGAGTTCACTTACGAGACTTTTTACAAGTTCTCTAAAGTCTACCCGTTCTGGAGCATTGAAATAGAAGACGGCCTTTTTCCCAAATTGAATGATTTCAACATGGGTTAGGGTCATATTGAGGTTGTATTGCTCAATGTATTTTAAACAGATATTTTCAGCTCTAAGTTCAGCGTCGGCCTGATCTTTTTGTTTTTGAATATCCTCTTCAGTAGCAATTCTGAGGATCTTTCTGATGGGTAGAAGACTTGAGTGGTACTCTCTTTCAAAACTTAAGGAGTTAACGTAACCAACAGTAACCCCTCTATCACTCATTGCCATTACTTTCTGACGGTAACTTAAGTCGTGGTTTCCAACAAGAAATGGTTGGGCCTTTGCGTTTCCTGGAAATCTGATATTTACAAAAGTAAGAACTTCGCCGTCAGTAAATGGGCAATTCTCATCTGTGATATCTGATGGGTGGGCCTTAAATTTATCTTTTTTCTTCTTGTTGTCTTTTTTGTCGTGTTGCTTTGGTCTGTTATCGTTATTTTCTTGCTCTTCAGCAGTTATATCTTTATCTTGCATTGCGTTAGCCTTTTATCGAAACTTTCATCAGTATCTTCTATAGTCCTGATTTTTTTGGTGTTTGTAAAGCTATTGTTACTTTCTGGCGTTAAGTAATGGGACTAGAAAGCGCTCCCATGCTGGGTTGTTAAATGTTTGAGAGGTTTCAAACCATCTTATCTCTTCAAGCATTTTTTGTTTGGACAATAAGTCAGTGTTTCTGGTGCGTTCGTAGTCCATTAGCAGAGAAATAAGATTTCTTTGCCCATTCTTATCTGTCTGTAGGAGTGAGGTGACATCACTTGGCCCGCAATTACCGTGGATAAACTGCAAAAGTGCTTGTTTTAGGGTATCCGAAAATTCGAGTTTATCAATTTTGGACTCAAACCATTTGACTTTAGTCTCTGAGGTTACAAATTCATTTTCTTCAATCAACTCGCTTTTATCTGCTCTTAATGTTAGTGAGATGGCCCTACTCTCAATGGTAGGTAAAAAGCTTTGATTACTGCTATTTAGAAAGAAAATAGTTGTCCCCGGTCTTGGCTCTTCAAGGGTCTTTAAAAGCTTGTTGGCGATCGTTGTTGTAATATTTTGAGCATTATGAATTACCACAAAGCGGTGTGGTAGCTCAAAATTGTAGTAATTCTGAAAGTGGAGGAACTCTGAAAAGTCTTCTACAACATACTTCTCGCTGGGATTCTCTTTTTTGATCTCTAGGATATCGCTGTGTCCCATCGAAAAAATATTATCGATCTCTTTTTGTGTAATCCCTCTTTCTTTCTTTAAGACCTCGCTTAAAAATTCATGAACCCAGCGATCTAAAAATTCGTGGGGGAGCTCAACATTTGATGGCGCATTGAGAATGTAGAAGTGCGCAATTTTTTGGTCACAGTAGCGCTTAAATAGAACTTCTTTAAGATCAATCATTCTATTTTCCCAATAGCCTTTTAAATGCGGCCTCTTTAATTTGGCGATAGACTTCTTCTTTGTCGTGCTCTCCATCGATCACAGCAAATCGATCCTTAAAAATTCCAGAAGCAAACATATAGCCATCGATTAGCTTATTGTAGAAAGCGTCCTTTTCCGACTCAAAATAGTCCTTCTCGTTCCCTCTTACTCCTTGTCTATACTTTGATGTTTCAAGAGAGATCTCAATATAGAGGGTTAGGTTTGGAACTGTTGTCAATGGATAGTGAGAATGAACTTCTAAAATTGTGCTGATACCAAGGCCTCTGGCAATTCCTTGATAGGCCAGTGAGCTGTCGAGGTAGCGATCGTAGATCACAATTGTCTTAGGCGTCTTTAGCTTTTCAAGGGTGAATTCCTTTAAAAGTTGTGCTCTTGATGATGCAAATAGGTGGGCCTCAGCAATGGGGTCTAATGGAACCTCAGATTGTAAAATGGCCTCCCTCAGTTTTTCACCAAAGGCCGTTCCACCTGGCTCTCTTGTAATGTAGACAGTAAAACCTTCTTTTTCTAGGTCTTCCTTTAGCCTATTAATATGTGTTGATTTTCCTGCACCTTCGATCCCTTCAAAGCTAATCATATATGAGTCTTTAAAGTCGGGTGCCTGAAACTTAGAAATAAGTTTTTGTGATATAGATTCCATGCTTAAAATTTAACATGTCTTCAGCTTAAAATGAAGCTTCTTCGTCGAAAAGCCCCTCTTCAGATTCTGGTCCCTCTTCAGGAGTAACAGGAGTGATGCTAAATCTCTTTGATAGTTTTTCTTCTAGCTCAAGAAGCTCTTCTTCAGTTAACTCTGCCTCAGGAAGAAGCATTTCTCCTTCAACAAAGTCCCCCTGAATTGCTTGATCATTGATCGTAGTATCAATCTTGTAAGCATCGGAGTCCTTAAACGATTTCTTTTCATTTGCTGGAGAGGCCACAGATCTCTTTGGAACCACCTTTCTCATTGTTTTAAGAGGGGCCTTGTTGGTTGGTGTTACCTTCGGTATTGGTCTCTTTACGACACTTTTTGCTGGAACATAGTTTGATTTCTCTGGAACACTTATTTCGTCCACTTTTGTGGTATTTGTTCTCGTTCCTGCGGTCATGGCAATGACCACAATTACAACGGCTATAGCTAATGCAGAAATCCATTTCCAGTTGCTTTTTGGAGGATCGATTGGCGCCATAGTTTCAGCAAATGCTTTATCTTGGGCCTTGTTTGAATTGACGTTATTGATAAAGGCCAGACCAATGATCGCATCTTCTGTTTCAATTTCCTCTACTTGCGAGTTTAATGTATCGATCACTTCAAAAGTTGAATTGCTGAATACTTCTCCTCTAGGAAGCTCTGGGAGCTCAATCTGAGGATGTAAATTTCTTCGATCAAAGCGTTCAATTTGAAAAATCTTATTCCAAGTTTTTCCGCCGTCAATCGAAATAACATCAGTGAAAAGAAGATCTTTACTCGCAATCTTCGCTTCAATATCAGAAGCTACGAATGGGCCGGATTTTTGGCCATAACTATCGAGTAAAAATAGTGGAGTTGTGTCAGAAATATTCTTGGTCTCTTCAACTACTTGAAGCTTTCTTCTCTGGAAGTATGGATGTGAGAAGACTGGTGTCCAATCCTCATCGCTCAGTGATTTAACAAGACACTTTTCCTCGGGGTCTAGAACCTCAATACTGTTTTTAAGGGCCTCTTTGTAGAACGGTCCCTTAACTTCACCCATAAATTGAACTTCGAATAGATCTTCTGGCGCAAGACCGTTCTTTTCAATCTCTTCCTCAGTGAGTACTAAGTCGTTGAATGTGATCTTTACGTCTAATGCTGTAGCAGTATTGGCCATAGCTATCTCCGATTAAGTTTATCCCACTAAACCTATCGGTTGATTGGCGCTAAAAATTGAGTACTATTTTGATTCGAAATGAGGGGGTAACTATCTGGAAATATTAGAAATTAACCCCCAAAACGGTGCTAAAAAGATAGGGAGCATGCCCAGTGTAGTCTATGGTTGGTAGAGTTTGATAGATAAATTTTATCTTGATGAGATCAATATAGGATATTGCAAGCTGCGCTTGGGCCAGATTGCCATTGCACATGATGAATCTCTTTTCTGGAATGCTGCTCGAATTGCATTGGTCATTTTTGAGTGAAAGTTGGTATCCCAGTCCCATTCCCATCCGATATTGCCATCTCGCCGTTGTTATCCAAGGAAGTTCATACAAAAGACCAAATGTAAGACCAACTGCCAATGAGAACTCGTCACTTGTGGCGAAGGTATCCACTCCAGAAATTCCTCCAGCATAGCTCAACCTAAATTTTTGTAAAAACTTATTGCGATCGGCAAGTGAGTGATCTGACGAGAGTTGGATATAGTTGTGCCCTGCTGAAAAATCTCGCAATTGCTTTGGGGAGTCGTATGAAATTGTATTTATAATAGAAGGGGAAAGTGTCCCCAGCAAGTATTTTAGAGGCCCTGGCTGTTGCTCTGCTGCAGATTGTGCGATCCCTTTTAACTTCTCTTTCAGCTCGTAAAGAGCGTAGTCTGCTTCATCTCTCTGCAGGCCAAATTCTGAAAATTTGTATTTATAATCTTTTAATCTTCTAATCGAATAGTTTACCTCCGACTCACTCTCGCTCTTTTCTTTTCCTGCTACTTGAAATTCTTTTACTGTCCTCGGTGTCTCTCCTGTTATCGCCCCCTTGCAAATTTTATTTTCAATGGTATGCGAACGGTCGAATTGCTTGCAGCCTGCGATTAGCTTTTCAATTGATACTACAGTCAGGATCTTTTGGTCTTCAGGAAAAAGTTTTGGATTAGAGCACTCTTTATTCATCAGCTGATTAGGATGAAGTAATTGATCGATACAATTGAATGAGGCCCAGTCTTGATTGAATTGCTTTAACCCAAGGTAGTTTTGCTCTAGTTTCGCCCTTGAATAGAGTCTTTTGGCGTCAACCATTCCCATATTGAAATCAAACACTCTAAAGTTTTCATCAAAAAAACCAAAGAAACCGTAGAATGGTTTGCTTGCCAGAGGAAGAGATCCTTTTGAAATAAAAGTATGATCTCTAACCTTTGGGTGATCTGTGAGGAAGTCATTGAGCTCCTTTTGACGTGCTGTTGAGATAAAGTTAGAGGTGAAGATAGAGAGCTCTTTAAGAATTCCCTCATCGAGATCGGCATTATCATCCTTTATTGAGGTCGGATAATTTTTAAGGTCTGGGTCTAGGAAAAAGAATTCTGTCTTATCCTGATAACCAAGTGTCTTACTAATTTTGTAGGCCAGATTGAGAGGATTATTATTGTAAACCCCACCATCGATAAAGAGGTCATTTTTTATTGCATCTCCGTGACATTTCTTTGAAAAACAATACTTCAAGTCTGTTGGCGCAAAAGCAATGGGAAAACTTGATGAGGCCATCAGTAGATTGATGATCGTATCAAAATTTGATATCCCCTCATTATTGAGTGGAAGAAAAAGTTGAGATTCCTCGTTTGTAAGTTTTAGATTTTCTACATGAGGTGGGATTCCCATTCCTCTACCAACAATTTTTAAGGCAAAGTTCTCACTGGACCGTTGATAGGTTAGTCCATGCTGAGTTGTCAGATCTAGTGGAACCCTTCTGGTAGCAGTCACTCCGAGATATACCGTGCAATTTTTTTTGAAACCTTTATTCCATGCTATTTTAAGAGGATCTAGAGATTTGATAATACTTTTCCTCGTAAAAAGGGCATTGGCCTTTTTCTCTTTGTCCTCAGTGAGTTTTTTTACATTAAGTGGAATCCATGTCTTCCAAAATAGTGACTCTGAAGGAGAAAATTTTTTGTCTGTACAGCGGTGAAATGCAGAGATAAACGAATTTATGCTTCCTGCAGAGGCCCCTGTAGATATTAGTGGTCTTACGTCATCTGCTCTTTTGGCATTTTCAATCAGGTAATAGAGGAGGCCCGCTTCGTAGCTCCCCAATGAGACGCCTCCACTGGTTACAATGGATGGAACCTCTTGGGAAAAAGAGATGGTTGATAGTAGGGCAATGAGGACAGTAAGTAGTGACTTAAGCATGAGTTATTTTATCAAAGTGTATTTGTTGGGCAATGATAGTTAGCCAAAAAAAAGGCAGACCATAGAGGTCTGCCTTCATATCGCGAATATTTAAAAAGGAGATTAGAAATATTTGCTGAAGAGGATAGTCCCACTAATTCTTCTAAGTGGGTCGTCGTTTGTTCCGCTATCCGCTCCATATTCATTGAATAAGTTATCGTAGGTAAAACTTCCGCCAATCATAGCGTTACCTGGAAGATACAGATATCCTTCAAGTCCTAGATTCGAGTACTTCACATCGTCGTAGTATGAGCTCTCTAGGTACATATCTACAGCAAAGTACTGCTTGAATAGAGTATAGTTCGTTCCGATCTCAGCATAGTTTCTGAGAAGGAATGGATAATCAGATGTCTTAAACTTTCCATGAGCATTGTAAACATCTCTGAAATATACAGTGTCCATGAAATACCACTCGCCAATTGACCACATAAAATCTGGAATTAGCTCATATCCATCTTGTGATGTTTCGTTGTGTGAAGTGATATTCGCAGCTAGGCCATAAGAAAGATTTCCCCATTTCTTACCTAGGGATGCTGAGTGACCAGCACGACCTGAGTAAAGGAATTCTTCTCCACCATTTGATGTTGAGCCTCTATAAGTCACTGCACCTTTGAACGAGAATGCTCCATTCTTGTAGTCAGCTTGGATCCCTTCAGAAACGTGATAGTTAACCATGTTGATATGGCTTGTATCGAGAGCAAGTGGTCCTTTCTCACGGTTGTAGTAGAATGCTCCAGCCCCGAATACATCGTATTTGTGTTGCTGGTTTAGGATTCTACCGATTCTAAAACTCCATCCTTTCAACGCCTTTGGTGTATAGGTTAGGAATGCACGACCAAAGTAGATATGACGCTCATTTGAAAGAGTATCAGTCTCATTTGCAGCTTTCTCCAAACTATTAATGTAGTATTCACTGTAGTCAGCACGAACTCGGTATGACCACTCAGAATCTTTTGTTCCATCAAAGTAGAATCGAAAGTATGGCATTGTGACTTTTGAGCTGTTGCTCATTGGGTAGGCGTATAGTCTACCGAATCCCCACAGGTGAAGGTTTCCACCATCTTTGAATCCAAACTGATAACCAGTCTTTTGACTAGAACCAGTCATGTTATCATGTGTACCCTTTTTAATCATACTGATGCGGTTGGCAACTTCATCTGAAGAGTGTGTTGCCACACTTTCGATACCAAGCGCCGTCAGGGAAAGGGCGAGTGTTAATAATAGTATTAGCGTTTTCATATTTATGCTTTCCCCGATCCTAGAAGTAGTAGTTTACGTATGCGTAGTATGAAAGTCTTCTTAGACCATCGTGTTGGTCTTCTCTTTCAATATCACTCTCTCCAACATTGTCGTATTGAGTGTTGATTGTTGCTGAAAGACGGTCATTAAGTTTTACTTCAGCTTCAATACCAAGGTCATGAACCGATTCGCTGTCATACATTACCGATGCAAGGTAAGCATCAAAGGTAACGTCTTTGCTCATAAGGTTCAGAGTTTGACCAACTTCAAAATGGTTTCTCATTAGAAGCTCGTAATCATCATTTGAGATGTTAGCCGCAAGACCACGCTTCGATAGTAGGTCTCTTGCCATGAACTGATCTAGTACGTAGAAATCTTTGTAGAAGAATCCAACGTTTGGAAGCACTTCTAGATATTGTGGATTTACTTTGTCGTGAGTTGAAGTACTTGCTCCAAGTCCGTACTCAAATCTCATTTCTTTGTTGAATACAACATTGTGTCCTAGGTAACCTGAATAGAAGAACTTCTCAGTATCGTTTTCTCCTGCTTCATAAGTGATTGTTGCAGTAGCTTCAAAAGTTCCATCATCATAGTTAAAACGAACACCTTCACCAGTGTGGTATGAAGAGTCTGTCCAAGAGTGAGCTTTTCCGTCTTCCATTGTTGGAATTACGTATGATCCATTTTGTTTGTAATCAAAAGCTGTGTACTTATCAAGTACGTCATATTTAACAGCTTGGTTAAGCATGCGACCAGCACTTAGCTTAATATTTGAGTTGTCAAATTTGTAAGAGAGATAAGCTCTTGAGAAAAAGAATGTTGGCGCACCACTTAGTGTGTCAGCAGGATCTTCATTGTTTAGTTTGTAGTATTCACCTTTGATGTATTGACCGTAGTCAAGACGAGCGTGTAGTGACCAGTTTTTATCTTTTTGAGCGTCAAGATTGAATCTGAAGTAAGGCATTACTGCTTTTCTGTTTGGACTTGCAGGGTAGAAGTACATTCTTCCAAGTCCCCAAAGATGAAAATCAGCATCTTTATTGTCCGCAAATTTAACGTGGTATCCAGCACCTGTTGAATTACCTTTGAGAGTTTCTTCCTTTTTGGCCTTTTTATCGCCGGCCTTAGCTGTACTTACGTTTTCGGTGTCATCAACCGCTAGAATTTGCGTGGAAACAAGTGAAACCACAAGCAGTAAAAGAATTTTCTTCATTTTCAAATCTCCCTTATATTTTTCAATGAATTGAAGCTGATTTTATTAGTCTCGCCTTAAATTTAACTACTTTCGTATGATATTTAGCAACACTTATTTTCTCGATGTAACTGAAATCATTTGATTTGTAAGGAAATGTTAGAACTAACTAATCAAAATTGATCAATTATTCCAATTTGAGGTCATTGCTCGGACATTTTGACACCTTTTGCCCATAAATGCCTCGGTGACAAAGAGAAATCAATTAGTTAAAGTTTTTAGTATGGAAAACAAACTATTTATCATTTTACAGGTGGCGCTCAACATCATTAGAGGACTTTTATATCCGCTGACAGTTGAGATTATTGGAAATATTGTTCCTGCGGTGAGAAAGAGAAAGCAATTTGAGCTTTTAAATAATGTCGATCCCCAGTCAAAATCTTTTAATGAAGATAATAAGGTTGCTGAGATTGCTTTTGAAGTTTCTAGTGAAGGGGAGCTTGAACAGGTAAGACCGCTCATTAATCACTACCTTAAAAAGGGAAATAGAGTCGAACTAATCTACTCTTCAGAGAGTGTGGAGAAGAAATGTCAGGCCTTGGCCGTTGAATGGAAGGACCATCTACGCATTTATCGACTTCCTCTTCTTACCTATTTCTTTGTAAATATTTTTTCTGGACAGTCTCTTTCAAGTTGGATGACAGCAAGAAGACTTGTTCTTTGTCGCTATGATTTTTTCCCCGAGCTACTTTTACTTGGGAAGCGAGATCACACCAGATTTGTGCTTGTTAATGCAAGTCTAAAGAATAAAGAAAAGCTAAACCCAATCCGTTCATTTATCTACCGCAATACCTTTTTGCTATTTGATAGCATTATCTGTGCATCGGGACGTGACTTAGAACTCTTTACCAAAATGGGAATTGATCCCAATAACCTCGTTGTCTTTGATTTTAGAATTATCCAGATTGAGAAGCGAACTCGCGCTGCAACTGCAACCTTGAGTAACTTCATTAATGAACTCAGTCCAATTTTTGAGAAGTACTCGAAAGATAAAAGACTTGTAATGGGAAGTGGATGGCCAAATGAAATGGAGATCTTTGCAGATACTGAGTTTGTTTCAAAGATCCTTCTTGGAGAGTTATTTGTTGCTGTTGCCCCACACAAGCTGGGGGCAGATCATTTAAAGACGCTAGAAAGCTCTATAAATAAGGTTGCAGATAAGATTAAGGCCAATATCCCAGTTTATTTTTATAGTGCGAACCTTGCTGAGGAGCAAAAACGTAATTTAATTGCTGATTTCATGGACGGTCCAGGGATTTTTGTTATTACAACTCCTGGGATTCTTTGTGAGTTGTATCACTTTTTTGGACACTCATTTGTCGGTGGTGGACATGGCCGTTCTATTCATTCTGTATTAGAACCTTTTGTCGCTAACTCAATGGTTTACTGTGGCCCAAAAACTCATCGTTCAACAGAGTTTGATTTTGTTAAAAGTTTTGATGATAATTCTATTGTTGTGATTGAGAAGCTTAGGGATTTTTACTCTGTTTTTAAAAACAGACGACAGAGCAAAAATGACGAAAATGATCATCATAACTTTATTGACTCTTATACGACAAAATTTGAAAAGGTTTTGAGTTTTCTTCATCTAGGGGCATAGGAACTAATGCTTAACAAAGAAATAGATCATGTAATTATTGGGAGTAGCTATCTCTCATATTTCTTAGGAATTAAAAGTTTAAATTCTAAACATTCAACATTAATTTTGGATGATCATAGATTTAAGTTTGGAGGACTCTTTCAGAGTAAATTCACGGAGCTCGACCGAGCTTTTATGAAGCAACTTGGAGAAACTCATAATATTGAGTCGTTTAAAAATATTGATGAGTTTTTAAAACCTTGTCCATACTATATTCATGTTAATGGCTCGATCCTTCGGTTAGGAGACTCGCCACTTCGCAACTTTAAAGAAGTTGGGCGTAAGCTCCACGTAGGACTTAAGAAAGAGTCTAAGACAATTGAGCACGATGTGTACTACAAAGTATTAGAAGAAGTTGATGAAGACCAATTTAACTTTTTATTTAGTAACTTCTGCCATGAGTTGGCAGAGGCCGTACAGTCTCTTCCTTCTATTAAGCATTTTGATCTTTCAACCTTTTTTAAATGTGCACCCCAGTTTTTGGTCGATTTCTTTGATACTATTGCCAGTAGGTACTCTGATCAAGAATCAACTATTCGCGATGCTTGGTCACTTCAATGCTTACTTTATTCCTTAAGAGGAATATTTCAGGATAACTTCTCATTTAGCATCAGTAAGTTTGAACTTTTCCACTTACTCGTTTCTCTTCTGTCTAAGAGTTACCACTTAGATTATTCTGCATTTAATAAGTCGCTTCATAATGAATTTAATCAATTAGGTGGAAACCTGAGAGAAGTTGAATTAGAACAATGGCTTTTTGACAAGAACCGCCCATGGGCCTTGATGCTTTCAAGCTTTGAGGGAGTTGTTAAACCTGGTGAGGTATCCTTTGTAGGGCCTAGGCCTCAAGCGATGCCAATCGATATTACTCCTCTTGGAGAGTATTACGCCTCTGTTGAATTTAGCTGGCAAATTGATAGTAAAAATTCAATCTTACCCCCAGAGGGAATCACCTTTTTCTGCTGCTCAGACGCAATTGGCACTGAAATGCCATTTTTTTGGACCTCTGTTGAGGGAAATAAGGTTACGGTTTGTGCTTATTTGCTGTGGTGTGAAGGGCGTAAGTTTGAATTTTATATAGATCGTCTTAAAGAATATCTTCTTAAGGAGATCAATCAATTTTATATGATCGATCGGAACTCAATTATCTCAGAGTCTGTTCGCGAGCTGAGAGATATAGCTCTTTCTGGCGTTGCCGCAGGCGGAACTTTCGAGCAAGTATCCTCAAATAAAATTCATGTGCTCGATAATACAGATATCAGTAATAAGACATTGGTTGGTGGTGTTAATTACTGGGGGCAATTCAGAAAATTTCCATTGGGCAAATACTCTATGTTACTCGATCTTTGCCTATCTTGAGTAAAGTGTGGCGGGAGTCTATCCTTATAGTATGAATAAAAAGTTAAGCGATAACAGAGGTCAGGTTGCAGTTGAGTACGTACTGTTGCTCTTTGTTATTGCTTCTTTGCTCTTTTCCCTGATGGGAGAGGTCAAAAAGTACATTTTGGCCGACCAAGGGAAGTGTACACCGGCCTCAAAAAGTATTGTTTGTAAGTTTGATACCATGCTTTCCTTTAATCAGTTTCGCAGATTCCGAATAATGTACCGTCATTAGGCTTTTTAAGTCGTTAAAATTACACCGATAACATTTATAGTATGTAATCTTTTCACGCATTGCGCAATGAATGCTGTGATGTGTTATATTGCCTGTGATAACTACATTTTGGAAAAGGCATCGGTTTTGGATATACCTTTGCCATTCAAGGAGTAAAGGAAATGAAAACGCAAACAAAAATTCTAGCTGCAATTATTGCTCTTACAGCTGTGAGTGGCCCAGCTATCTCATTTGCACAAGACGATCTATTGCAAGAAGCTCAAACTGTTCTTAACTCAGAACAAATTGACATCGATGCTGATTATGAACAACCAGAGGAAAAATCACCTCAAGAACTACTTGAAGAAGCTCGTAAAAAGAGTGAGATGGACAACGTAAAGAAAATTGCGAAGAAAATCTCAAAGCTTAAGGTTTCAAAATCACAAGTAAAAGAGATTACTGTTAAAGAAGGTGAAAACCTATCTAGTAGAATTAATAGTATCTTTGGAACAGGTAGTGATACTAAGTCTGAAAACAAAGACGCAGTCAGCACTAAACAAGCTGCTCCACAAAAAGAAACTAAGATTGTTATAATCAAAGCACCACAACCAAAATCAACTATTGGTGATAATGTAAGAATTATTCCATCATTCGGTGTAACAAATATTCAAGGTGACGGAATCAATCTTGAGTCTAAATACAGTGTTGGACTTGACGTTGAAACAATGGTTACTGAGCGTATTGCGGTTGGTGTTGGTATTGGATATTCAACTCTTGAGTTGATGGATATTGAAGATAACTGGAGAACTAATCCGTACTACTACGATTATTCTGAGCTTGAGTACAACCAACTCGAGCTACGTGTAAACTCTAAACTGTTCCTAACAACAAGTAGCAGATTTAGACCATACATAGGAGTAGGTGTTGCTTATAACCGTGTAAATATGAAGTATGCTGGCGAAGAAAATGATGGATATAACACTTCTAGCTGGTACTACGGAACATCTAATGAATTGCCAATTGAAGAGGAATTTACTTCAGGCTACGTAAGTGCAAACGTATCACTTGGTGCTGAAGTTAAGATCACAAATAACATTGGTCTAGCTATCGAAGGGCGCTATTCAAGAGGACTTACTGGTGGTCTTGCTAACGAAACCGTTATCAGTACTGACAGACAAGCAAGACTTGATCGTCTAGGTGAGGCCATCACAGATTCTGACTTCCTATCCTTGAATGGTGGTTTATTAGTAACTTTCTAATAGACAATCAAAAAAGAAATATCCAAAAGAACCCGCACTTTTAGTGCGGGTTTTTTTTCGTGTTTGCACAGGCCTCATCTTAGATTAAAATCACTACATGTTTATCCAATTCTTTAAATACTTCTTAAGCTATATCTTTCATGCCAAGACTCGGCAGCGTTTGCTATATTTTGCCATGATTGGTCTAGCCGTATCTTCATTCGCCCTTATCGTACTTCAAAGCACCATGGGGGGGCTCCAAAATAATCTGATGACCAGATCGAAATTTGTTTCAGGTAATTACGTGCTCTACCTAAAAGGAGATGATAGCTCTAAAGATGCGGTAAAAAGTGCTGTAACAAAGCTCAAAGAGGCCAATTTATACGCTCACCCTGAGTATGAGCTTGAGATGTTGCTCCGTTACGGTGATTATCTCGCTCCGGTTATTGTTCACGCGCTCAATATTAAAAAGACCACGCCACACTTTCTTAAAGGTCACTTCCTTCAAGATGTTCTCCTTCCAATTGATATCGCCTTCAAGTACGGGATTGGACCTGGGGATGAGTTAAAACTCGTTTCTACATCTCATGTGGATTCTCTTTTGACTGATATTCCAAGACAGGCTTCTGTCTTTGCTGGAGAAACCTTCTCTACCAATGTTACTGAAATCGATGGTTATCACGTTTGGGTGAGAGAGAATGTGATATTTAATCTCATCAGAAAAGTGGGGTATAACCGAATTCGAATCTATGGGGAGAGTTCAAAAGATAAGATCTCTGCGATTGTAAAAGGTGTTTTAAAGAACTTTACCCTTCGCTCTTGGGAAGATGAGAATAGCTCTCTTGTTTGGGCCTTAGGTCTTGAGTCTATTGTCATGACTTCGCTCTTTATTGCAATGACCTTTCTTGTGGCCTTAAGTATCGTTTCAGGCCTTCTGATCTTTTATGATAAGGTGAAGATGGACATGAGTAGTTTCTGGATTATGGGGGCCTCAAGAGAGAAGTTGGAACGATCCTCTTTTCTCTTTTTTAATTTGATGTCTCTTTTTGCGGTTCTATTTGGACTCGGAGCAGGCCTTCTTTTCTTGTGGGGGGTCTCAACATATGCTGTAGATATCATGCCTGATATTTTTGTAGATCGCGATATCCCTGTGTTTATAACCGCAAAGGGAATACTGGTTTCAGTACTCGTTCCCTACATTATCTCACTTCTTTTTACCAAACTTGTTCTCAATCAGTTTGATAAAGATCAAACCTTTTTAGATCATGTGAGGTCTATCGGTTAGGTTCCAATACACTTTTGGATATGCAGTGCAAAAAAAAGGCCGCTCACTGAGCGGCCTTCAATTATCTATTTTAATTTTAATCCAGCAAGCCCTGCAAAGGCATTGTTTTTGAACTCAGGCTGTTTCCCACCTTGATTCTTTTTCCCTTTACCTCCGCCATTTCCGCGACTGGCAAAGTCTTGCATTGGAGCACTGGCATCGTCACCTTTCTTACAAGAAAGTGAAATCCTCTTTCTTCCAAGATCCACGTCGATTACCTTAACCTTGATCTCTTCACCAACTTTTAGGATTTCAAGGGCATTTTCAACGAATTTATCTGCCATTTGAGAGATGTGTAGAAGTCCATTCTCCTTGATTCCGATATCAACAAATGCACCGAACTGGGTGATATTGGTAACAATCCCAGGGTACCATTGGTTTAGTTTTAGGTCAGAGATTGATTTGATATCTTTTCTAAATTCAGTGGATTTGAATTCTGTTCTAGGGTCTTGAGAAGGAGCTGTAAGAGATTTTACGATGTCGGCAAGAGTAAACTCACCAATTTCTTCTTTAAGCTTTGAGTCTCTAGCGATTTTATCAGCGATGTCTTTGTTTCCAGAAAGCTCTGCTGGATTTGCTCCGTTTTCAGATGCCCATTTCTTTAGTGTTTCGTAACGTTCAGGGTGGATTGAAGTTCCATCGAGTGGTTCTTCTCCGTTATAGATTCTGAGAAATCCCGCTGCTTGCTCGAATACCTTTTGGCTAAAACGAGTTACTTTTAGAAGATCTTCACGACTGTTGAATTTTCCCGATTTCTCACGGTGCTTAACAACGTTTTTCGCTAGTGTTGGCCCAATTCCCGAAATATAGGAGAGTAGTGGGGCCGACGCGGTATTGAGGTCAACGCCAACGTGGTTAACACAACTTTCAACAACACCTTCAAGCGATTTTTTAAGACGTGTCTGGTTAACATCGTGTTGATATTGTCCAACACCAATTGACTTTGGATCGATCTTAACGAGTTCTGCCAGTGGATCTTGGAAACGACGAGCAATTGAGATCGCCCCTCTTACCGTTGCATCTTTATCTGGGAATTCTTCTGCAGCAATTTTAGAGGCAGAGTAAATTGAAGCACCATCTTCGTTTACGAGAGTTGCTTTTGTTTTTCCATCTTTTACTGGTGTTACCATTTCCTCGATAAAGTCGAGAGTTTCACGACCAAAAGTACCATTTCCGATAGCAATATATTCAACTTTAAATTGTTCAATAATTGCTTCTAGCATCTGCTTCGATTCACGTTTTGCATTTTGCGGTTCGTGAGGATAGATAACTGTATCAACCAAGAACTTTCCAGTATTATCAACTAGTGCAATCTTACAA
The DNA here is from genome assembly GCA_965140515.1 of Bacteriovoracaceae bacterium. GTDB lineage: Bacteria > Bdellovibrionota > Bacteriovoracia > Bacteriovoracales > Bacteriovoracaceae > JAGLCH01. The sequence goes on from OZ223251.1 coordinate 2,362,856, forward strand.
CCCGTTCTAACTCCTGGGTCAACACCAAGAACTGTTTTTGCCCCAAGGTAAGGCTGAAGGAGTAGGTTCTTTAGATTTACCCCAAAAACTTCGATCGCTGATTCATCTGAAAGTTTTTTAAGCTCTGATTTTAGTTCAAGATCAAGTGATGGGTGAATATAGTTTTGGTAGGCCTTCTTCGCACATTGGAAAAGAAGATCTCTCATCCCTAAGTTGCCTTTTAGATACTTGTCTTCAATTGTTGCCACTGCGTGGTCCTCATTATAGACAACATCAACTTTTAGAACTTTCTCCGTCATTCCTCTTCTCATCGCAAGGAAGCGGTGGGATGCCTTAGGATCTTTAAGCTCAGAGGCCTTTTGTGAGAACTCAAAGTAGTCTTTATATTTGTCGACGTTCTTAACTGAATCAGCATCTTTCTTCTTTGAAGAGTTTAGTGTTGCATCATTCCAGTAATCTTTACGGAGTGTTTCTTTGATATCTGTATCGTGAGCGAACCTTTCAACGATGATATCGCAAGCGCCCTCAATGATCTCTTTTGGAGAAGTGATCTTTTTCTCAGGGTTAATGAATTCCGCACCGTGCTTTGCTATGAGTGAAGCAAGGTCTAGCTCTGTTGACATCATGATGTCGGCCATTGGTTCAAGACCGGCCTCAATTGCGATCATCCCTTTAGATTTTTTCTTTGACTTGTATGGAGCGTAGAGGTCTTCAAGTTGGTTCACTGTTTCAGCGGCCTTTACTTTCTTTTCTAGCTCTGGGGTGAGTTGCTCTTGTTTCTTAAGTGTTTCGAGAATGAACTCACGTCTTTTTTCCCTTTCCACATACCCTTCGTATGCTTCTTGGATAGCGCGAATCTTCTCTTCGTCTAGTCCACCTGTTCTCTCTTTACGGTAACGAGTGATAAATGGAACAGTACAATCCTCTTCAATCAGCATAGTTAATACGTTAAGTGCTTGATTGGGGTTTACCTCAGATGTTACCGAAGCGTAGATGACGGCCTGCTTGTCGATTGCCATTATTTCAGTTCTCCTTAAATAGATTTAGGGGAAAACGGTACCAACAAATCCTTGGAGTGCCTAGGAAAAAGTGGACTTTAAACCATGAAAAGTGCCCTTTTTTTAGCTAGTTAAATCTATTTTAGCTAAATTTGCAAAAGCTTATAAAATAAGTTTAAAATTTAAGAGAAACTTAATTTTTTTATTAGTTCTTAAATCAAGGAAGATTTAATGCGCTCTTTTGTTCTGGCGTTTCTGCCATTTTTTCTCTTTATAGTGTCTGCTCACGGGGCAGATTTCCCTTCAGACATTAAAATTGATACTCACGCTTTTAAAGGTGAACAAGTTCACCCTGATCAGGTCGTCATTGATAAATCTGATCGCAAGCTCTATCTCTTTAGCGCGGGAATTGCTTACGCTAGTTTTAAAATCAAATTGGGGAAGAATCCCAAAGGTCATAAAGTTAAAAAAGGTGATAAAAGAACTCCCGAGGGAAATTACTTTTTTGACTGGCATCATCCAAATAGTAAATACACAAAGGCCATTCATCTCTCATATCCAAATGATGAAGATAGAGCTAATGCTGAGGCCTTGGGAGTAAATCCTGGTGGCTCGATCTTTTTACATGGAATGCCGAATAAGCTTTCAAGCTGGGGAATCTTTAAGAAGATTGCAGAAAAAATAATGAACCTGTTCGATTGGACTGATGGTTGTATTGCCGTAAAAAACAAGGATATCAACCGCCTTTACAAAGAGATCGCTGACGGAACGCCTGTTCTTATAAGGCCATAAATTGAAAACGCCCCTAATGTTAGGGGCGTTAACAACAATTATTTGGGAGTACCAATTAGTTAAAGTATCTGAGAATTCTCTCTAATGCTTTAACCGTTGTGGTTCGAGTGATAGTCTCTCCAGGAAAGTCAGGATCTCCCCAGAAGTTTGGACGTAGACATGAATCGTATCTGTCCCATTCGTAATCTCTTTGACCTCTAATAAGAATTCCTTCAATGACTCCAGTTCTCTTATTCAGAACAGGTGATCCTGAGTTCATTGTGAAGGTATCGAGGTTAGCTTTAAATACGTTGTCTTCACTATTTTCTTGAACAAAACCATTGTCTGCAATAACTGTCGGCAACCCTGATGGGTGTCCGATTACTACTAGTTCTGTATCGTCTTCAATTTTTCCTCCAGTTCTAACTGGAAGTGGCGCGCGGTCAGTTACGTCTCTATCAAGTTTGATCAAAGCGTAGTCTGAATCAGTATCTTTGTTGTAAGAAGAAACCAAAATTTGAGTACATGAATATACATTTTCTTCAAGAACGTATTTCTTCTTTCTATTTACTTTATCTGCGCGGTAGTCAAATACCCATTTAGCAGAAGAACAGTCTGATTTATCTTTTACACAGTGACCAGCAGTAAGAATGAGGTTTGGTGCAACAAGGGCCCCTGAACATTCAGCTACTGTAAGTTCTTTAGCGAAATTCTCATCAGGACAAACATTGTAGTTTTGCTGAAGAGTTTTAGCATCTTGAAGGTAGATGCGGTTACCAATTTTAGATTTAAGAAAAGATTTGTCGATCATTGCAGCTGTGGATTTCGCCATCATCTGAATTGCTGCATTTGGATATTCGTGAAGTAGGTAGCGGTCGTCTTCGCCATAAACTACTTTTGGAACAGGTGAACTAAATGCATTAATAGAAAGCGTTGTTGCGATTGCGATTAATGAAAGCTTTAGTACAGGTTGAAACAAATCTTAGTCCTTTGTAAGTTTGATCTAATCTCTTTTATAAAGCTTCACTTAATATGACACTTAAATATTACTAATAATGTAATATTTACTTGTGTTTGCGCGACGCGTTGGATTGGTGTTTTGTTGTGCTATGCGTTAAGATATTGATTTAAGTATTGCTCAAAGTTGAGGGTATCTTTAGATTCGATGTCTTTTTGTTTACACAGTGAGTTCTTCGCTTCAAAACTCAGCTTGCAGAATAGACGTTCGTCAATTGGACCGCTTTTCAGTTCTGCTGTATGGGCCATAGAGAGTTCTGTCATATATTCAAGATAAGAAATGTTGCGGTCTCTAAGAGTTTGTTCCAGTACTCCTGATAGAGTGAGTTCTGGATGCTTTAATCTTTCCAGTTCTCTATTGAGGGTATTGGTAAAGTTGGTATTCCCCGCAGCTTGGTTTAAGATTTCGGCCACAGGTCTCATCTCTTCAAGGATCAATGTTCCTGCCTCTTTAATGGAAAGCAGCTCTCCGTTGTGGTGGACTCGCGTTTCAGGATTGCGTCCACCTGTGGCCACAGTTGAGATATTATCTCTCGACAGTTTAAACTCTTCTTCTGTGCTTATAGGTGATTTTTTGATTAATCCGTATAGAAGGAACATGGTGAAGAATTCAATCTGCTCTCTACTTAATCCCATTGGTTCGAATGGGTTGATGTCTACCGCTCGGTATTCAATGTATTCGACACCTCTATCTTTTAGAGCGTCAGTTGGTCTCTCTCCCGGAAGAATCGAGCGTTTTGGTCTAATCTGATTGTAAAATTCATTTTCAATCTGGATGAGATTGGTGTTGAGCTGTTGTCTCTCGCCATTAGAGTCGTAAAGTCCCAGGTCTTCCCACTCTTTATGAGGCGTTTTTACGGCCTGAAGCAGCGATTCTGTATAGCTCTCAATAGTGTTGTATAAAAGAGCGATCTCTCCCTGGGTGCTATTTTGATAGCCTAAGTTACTCATTCTTAATGAACAGGCCCCTGGATAGTGGAGAGTTCCCTTGTCGTCAAAAGGGACTAGGTTTGTTTTCAGACCGCGGGCATCGATAAAACTCTTATCGATAAAAGGAGATGCCCCGTAAAGATATGTGGTCAGCCAGCCATAGCGCTGAATGTTTCTTGCAAGCCCTAGGTAGGTTTCTGATTTGAAGTGAGAGAATTGATCTTCAATTCCTTTAATGTCTTTTAAAACAGCTAAGAGCTTGTCTCCGACTGAAAAGTTGAAGTGAATTCCTGCAATCACCTGCATGGTTGAGCTGTAGCGCTTTTTGAGTCCCATACGGTAGAGGGATTTTAGCTTTCCGGTGTTTGAGCTGCCGTATTTGGCGATGGTGATCGCATCATCGTTTGGAATGTGTGAAGGCATGCTTCCGGCCCACAGGAATTCGTTTCCGATATTGAGGGCAGTGTAGCTGTGAATGGCCTTTAGTTCGTTTAAAAGATCTGTAATTGATCCTCTAGGAGCAGTAATGAGCTCAAGCAGGTTCTCGGCGTAGTCCGTTGTGATATAAGGGTTAGTAAGGGCGGAACCGAGTCCTTCGTAGTGATCGTGGGTCGATAATGATCCATCTGGATTAAGTCGCAGGCATTCCCGCTCAATACCAAGTCTGATCCCAAGATTTGGCATCGTCTTGATTGTTGTTTCCAGTAATGTCTTAAGATCGGTTATCGAACACCCCATAGTATCCCCTTTGAGAGTAGTCATTATTCTTCACTAGTGCGATGTCCAATGGCAATACAAGTTTCCTTAATGTGGTGATAGATGGGGGCAATGAATTTGGAAAATATTAACAGAAGTGAATGCAAAGAGTTAATTCTTTATCTGGAGATGAGAATACGATCGCGGGAGAATCGTCTTGAATACAGATCAATTGGCCAAGCATAAGGGAATTTAGTTTTGTCGCGTAAATATTACACAAATATTTATTGAGTTCTCAAAATTTGGTATATTTTAAAAGACTTAGCTATTATGGAGCATTTATGAAAAGAATTATTGTTTTCCTTGTATCGCTATTATTTTCTGTATCATCATTTGCAACTTACGATTATATGATGAAGGCCAAGAGCGAAAAATCTACGATTTTTACTTGTAGCAACATTTCTGATTTATTAGCAAAAGGCGAGGCGCACGAGGTTCCCGACTCTGGCTATGAGGGTGGGGTCCGTATTGATTTTGATAATCCGAATAATGTTTTTCAGATGGTCATTAAAGGAAATGATATTGATCACCCATTTATTGAGTTATCAAACTACTTAACAGATGAGAGAATGGTTGCAACAAATTATTTTGACTATATTGATATTGACAGTAACTGGATTGCAATGTTTTCTTCTGAAGATCCAGAGTTGACAGTAACGCTTGAAAAGCATGAAATAGAGGACAACTGGTTTGAAGCCGATGTTGATGTTCCTAATGGATATACTGCTAAAATGTATTGCTTTACTGCAAGAGAAAAACCATTTCAGGAATATACGCCAGAGTGGTAGTCATATTTGAAGGTAGCAATTTGAAAAAAAATCCATTTTTATAATATGGCCCTCAATTGAGGGCTTTTTTTATACTCGAACACTACCCATAGTATCAAAAAAGCGAAGATCCCAGATCCAGAATTGTGAGCTCAACCTATAAAAGCAAAACGATCAAGGTGAGCACGTTGGTGGTGTCTTAATTCCTTGTTGTGATGAGTAATTCAATGAGATCGAATTTCAAGTGGTTGTGCATATTTGAAAGTAAAATTTTCACACAATATTTATTGAAATGAGTCAATCTGCTATTATGTTACAAATCTATGGAGTAATTATGAAAAATGTATTTTTATTTGGTTTTTGTCTTTTCTTATCATTATCTGTGTTTGCAACACATGATTATCTTGTTGACCAGAAAGACGACCTAAATACTATTTTTACTTGTACGAATATCCCTAACCTTTTACAAACTGGTGCGGCTCACGAAGTTCCTGACTCTTCTTATGAAAATGGCAAGAGGATTGTATTTGATAACCCCTATCAGGTTCTTCAGGTAGTTGTAAGAGGTGATACTATGGAAGCTCCAGAAGTTGAGGTAGGAAAGTATATTAATGATGAAATTCTCGCTCTTACTCAAAACTTCGTGTATTTCTCTAATGAGGAAGAGCTTTCATTTATAGTTTTAGACAGCAGAAGATACGATAAGATTACACTTGCCATTGATACTTTTGAAATAAAAGATAACTTCTATAGTTTAGATATGACTTTCAAATCAACAGGTGAGAGTTTCTATTTGCATTGCTACAGCCCCAGAGAAAATCCATTTTTATAATATAGCCCTCAATTGAGGGCTTTTTCATACTCGAGGAGCTTTAAAAAGATGAGTGATGACAAGGACATTGTTTGCGGAGAGATTGAAATTCAAGAGGGGGATCTTGAGCTTTCAGAAGCAAAAGTTAGGGTAAATGTTTGGATCGATGGAGATGTTGTCCAAGAGTTAAGAGAAAGAGCAAAACGAGAAAATATCAATTATCAAACCTTGATGAATTCGCTTTTAAGGAAAGTATTGTTTAAGGAAAGTATTGTTTAAGGGAGTTTAAAGACTAGAAAAAATTGTTAAGAGTAGAAGCAATTGAGATCAGAACTGCTTGTGATTTCGGGGCGGATGATTTTCATTTCCTTAAATGTACAAAGGCAATTCTTAAAATCTTTATATATATGATTTAAAATGATCTTATTTATAAGCGTTTTTCAAATGGCCATTTGTAGTAGAACCCTTTGAAAATTTTGGATTATAAGCGAATAAATTTATATTTTTTTTGAATTTCCCTCTAGACAAAATCGAACTCCCACATTAAATTAGCCTCATAAAACGTGGTTCGGTAGCTCAGTTGGTTAGAGCGGCGGATTCATATCCCGCAGGTCGGCAGTTCAACTCTGCCTCGAACCACCACTTAAAATTCAATGCATTTAAAATATGGCCCTCATTTTTGAGGGCCTTTTTATTGTCTTGTTTCTTTTGAACTATCTTGAACACGTTTAGTTATTGAGCTCTTCTAACTCTCTTTTGCTCTCTCTTACAAGCTGTCTCAGTGTCAGAAGCTCTTTAAAGCTTTTTCTAAACTTGTCATTGTATTGATAAATTGAGAGTTGGGCATCGATCGCATTGAGTCTCAGTTTTGTCGCACCAAGAATAAAGGCCTCTTTCTCAGAGAGTTCATCAACATTTTTATGACTGAGTTCTTCTGATAGTGAGCGGGTTAGGGCGTCGGTAAGGGTTTGGATGGTGTCGATAGTATTATCATCAAGGACCGCTTCTGCTCCTGTAAAACTGATTTGACCAGTGGCGCAGTCTAGCTTATCAAGGTTCTTGACGGCCTTTTCTAGCTGTCCATCGTCCTGATCACTTGTATTTTTTAAGTATTCCTTCATTGAAATACAGCGGTAGAACTCTACTCCCGAGTAGCAGTTTTCATCTATTCTATTGTCTAAGCAGTTCTTAGGCATATTGTTGATGCCGTAAGCATCGTAGACATTTTTTTGACTTTGAAGTTCATAGGGAGATTGCTTTACATAGCCATTTTTAGAGTAGCTGATATTATCTGTGACCCGAATAAAGCCATGGATTTCTTCTCCATTTCCGTAACGGATAGCGCCGATATCTCCAGGTTTTCGATCCTCGCCGTTTTGAAGTGCGCGACAAAGAGGTGGGTTCATGTAGAAGTCCATCTCTTCTGGAGTTGAGTAGCGAAGCTGTGGAAGAATCCCCGTCATCACAAGGGAGAGGTTCCAGCAATTTGGGCCATCAGTTTTAGGAGATGTCCCGTTATACTTCTTTACATGCTCTGGTAAGCATTTTGTTATCGTAACTCTACAATTAGTATTGTGAGAGTTTTTATTGAACTTATCTCTGTATACTCTAGGTCTGCTACACTCCTTTCCTTCACTGTGCTTGTACCAGTCGACGATTGAATTGACCTCAGTTTCAAGCTCCTGGCAGTCGTTTGAGTATAGTGAGTATGAACCAAATAGATTTTTGCTGATGCGAATCTTAGCATTGGCAGTTGTGGATAGAATCAATAGGGCAATTAGAGAGATCTTCATATTACTTTATCGGATAAACTTTGCTCTAACTTAGTTGTTCTTTACCTAAGGAATAAGATTTTGAGTACCGATATAGTTAGTATGATTAACCAAACCATAAGAGTTGTAGTTTCTTTAGTCCTTTTTGTGATTGTTAGTAGTGTGTACGCCTTTATTAGCAAACCTGTTATTACACTTGTCTATAAAGATGTGGGAAATCCTCCATACATGAACCGTGCCCCAGATGACTCAGGCCTTTATGAAGAGCTTTACACTCGTGTTGCTGATTTCGCTGGAGCAAAACTCAAGATACGACGTATGCCAAAAAAGAGAACCTATCATGAGCTAGAGGGGGGGATGGTTGATATATATCCAAGTGGTGTTTTTCATGAGTTTAGATCAAAGTTTCTTTTTTATATTCCCAATGGACTCTATCGTTCAGAGATTTATACCTGTCTGACACACCAAAATAATCCTAATATTAGATCTCTTCGTGATTTCAATATAAATGGTCTAGTGTGGGCAATAGAGAGGGGGAGCTCACTAGTTAAACTTGCTGTAAAAAATGATCTCCGTATTCAGGAAGTAACAGATTTGGATATAAAAAAAGCAATTAAGATGATTTCTGAGGGGAGGCCAATTGTTTATTCTGCAGTCACAAGTAGACTAAAGAAGTATTTAAAGCGCAACGGACTAGACTCTTTAGAACCCTTTAAAATTAAGGTGCACAAAAACTGTCGACCACCAAATGTTTCGCCTCTTTTTACTGGATTTTCTCGTAGATCGAAGCACTACAAAGAAGTTCCTAATCCTGATTACAATCCAAAACTTCCGCTGAGCGTAGATAATTTTCCTGTGATGCTCGATACCAGTAGCTTTGCCTATAAGTTTATGGTGGCATTAAGAAAGCTTCATCAGACCGGTGAGGTAAGAAAGCTCGCCAAGAAATATGGTGTCTCATATCAATAGCGCACTTAACCTTTATTTTTAGCTTTATTCACGTTATCACTTTGAATTGCCGAATAGTATATTTGTAATTCTAGGGAGAGTCATTTTGGAGCGAGAGCTTGAACATTTGATCCGCTTTGCTCGCGAACATAAGTTGTTCGACGGGGAGAGTTGCGTGCTGATTTCGGTCAGCGGTGGTCTCGACTCTATGGTCTTACTGAAGCTGATGGCAGAGCTGCGAGCGCGCGGAGAGGTTTCTGAGGTTCGTTGTATCCACTTCAATCACGGAACCCGTATTGAAAATAGTGATGAAGAAAAGCTTGTGGGAGATTATTGTGATTCTTTGAAAATTCCTTTTCTACTTCGAAGACTCAATCTGGATGAGGGAAGTAATTTTGAAATGCGTGCTCGCGATCTTCGCTACCAAAAGCTTAAAGATGCCTTGCTACCCGGTGAGCTTCTGCTTTTGGCCCATCATATCGACGATTCTTTTGAGTGGTCATTGATGGAGCAAATGAAGTCGGGGGGATTGAAGTCCTCTCTCGGTATTCCCGTTGTAAATGGTAGAATTCGTCGCCCTTTGATGGCCTTTACAAAAGCGCAGCTTCGCTTTATTGCTAAAAAATATTCGATCCCTTTTCTAAATGATCCTTCGAACAAGGAAGTTGATTTCGATCGAAACTATGTTCGAAATATCATTATTCCGGGGATCAAAAAGAGGTATCCAAAGTATCTCAAGCATTATGTTTTTCGCTCAAATATCCTAGCGCGTGAACTGGGAATGCACGCTGGAAAAACGGCATCTACTGAAATTCGCAAACTTGGGGATGGCTGCTTTTCAATCTGTAACAAAGATTTCTCACTCGACTTAAGTGGCTGCGAGCATAAAGTTATTGATACCGTTGTTGAACTCTCAAGAGGAAAGCGAGGATCTTTGCAGAAGCAGGTTGCAAAGATTGTTGAGGGAAGTAAGTCTGGAATCAGAGGTCCATATCTTTTGTCGGGAGATGTTTGGGCCAATACTTATCCTGGAGTGATCCTTCTGTATAACTCCAGAGGACGTAGCTTTTTGAGTGAGTTGGAAACAGATATGCTCAATTGGCTTAAAAAATTCGATGCTTCGGAGATTCCTAGGGTTGACTTAAATCAGTTTAATACTAACTTATTAGAGGTTAATGGGGATGTGCCTTTGTTCATGTTCTCGCGGAGTAAGGACGTGAACTCAATTGTGAAGGGTGGGCTAAAGCTCGATCCTTTATTTCCGGAGCTCTCGGCCTATTGTAAGACTAAGGAAATTTACTTTAGACCTCTGTTTTATTTTATCTCCCACTGGAAAAAAAGAAGTAAGAAAAGCTGTGAAGTTTTCTTTTATGCAAAAAAATGATTGTTTTGGGCAGAGGTCCTTGGCAATTTGATAATAACAACTAAAATAAATGACTTAAATATCTAAGATGAGAAGGAATATTAATGAAACCTCAGCACAAAACGTTTACTTTATATTTGGTTTTGTTCCTCTTGATGGCGGTGGTGTTCACCACACTTCAACAGAACCAAACGACTTACAAAAATATTACCTATTCTGAGTTTGTAAAAGAGCTCGAATCTGGAAATGTTAAAGATGTAACTCTTAAGGGTGAAAATGAGATTTTTGGAGAGTTTAAAAATCCTGAGGGGATGAGAAAACACTTCAAGCTTATTGGTAATACCGGTGAGACTACTTTCAATCTTTTAATGAAATACAACATTGTTCCAAACTACGAAAAGGAGGCCGAGCCCGGCTTTGCAGAGAGACTTCTCTTTAGTTGGGGGCCAATGATTCTTCTTTTGGTTATTTTCTTCTACTTCCTGCGGCAGTTGCAGTCAGGTGGTGGAAAGGCCATGAGCTTTGGTAAGTCTAGAGCTCGTATGCTCAACCCAGATGATAAAAGGGTAACATTTAAAGATGTGGCCGGAGTTCAAGAGGCCAAGGAAGAACTTGAAGAGGTTGTAGACTTCTTAAAGGATCCAAAAAAATACACAAAACTTGGTGGTAAAATTCCAAAAGGTGTAATGCTTGTTGGCCCTCCTGGTACAGGGAAGACCCTTCTCGCAAAAGCGGTTGCGGGGGAGGCGGAAGTTCCTTTCTTTACTATTTCTGGTTCTGACTTTGTTGAAATGTTTGTTGGTGTTGGTGCCAGCCGTGTTCGTGACTTGTTTGAACAAGGTAAGAAGAGTGCTCCATGTATCATTTTTATTGATGAGATCGATGCCGTTGGTCGTCACCGCGGATCTGGTATGGGCGGTGGACATGATGAAAGAGAGCAAACTCTGAACCAACTCCTTGTTGAGATGGATGGTTTCGAATCGAATGAGGGTGTTATCCTTATTGCTGCCACAAACCGTATCGATGTTCTAGACCCAGCTCTACTACGTCCGGGACGTTTTGACCGTCGCGTAACTGTTGGAACTCCAGATGTTAGAGGAAGACTAGGTATCCTAAATGTACACTCTGGTGAAATTCCACTTGATGGTGATGTTGATCTTGAAATCATTGCAAAAGGAACTCCAGGCTTTACAGGGGCTGACCTTGCTAACCTTTGTAATGAGGCCGCTCTCCAAGCCGCTAGAAGAAATAGAGAAAAAGTCGGTAAGCACGATTTTGAAATGGCCAAAGACAAAGTTCTTATGGGGCCAGAGCGTAAATCGATGGCACTTTCTGCTAAAGAGAAACGTAATACTGCATACCACGAAGCTGGTCATACAATTGTTGGTCTTAAGCTTCCACAGACTGATCCTATTCATAAAGTTTCTATTATGCCTCGTGGCCATGCTCTAGGTGTAACTCAAACTCTTCCTAATGAGGATATGGTAAGTCTTGGGTTTGAACGCGCTAATAACTTCATTGCTTTCCTTCTCGGTGGCCGCACTGCTGAAGAGATTGTGTTTGGAGATGTTTCTAACGGTGCTTCAAATGATATTGAGAGAGCAACTTCACTTGCTCACAATATGGTTTGTAATTGGGGGATGTCTCAAAAACTCGGGCCAATTCAGTACAAGAAATCTGGTATGTCTGCTTTCAATGATCCACGTGAGCACTCTGATTACTCTGAGGCCACTGCTGAAACTGTAGATGCTGAGATCAGAAGAATTATTTCTGATAACCATGATGTGGCCAATAAGATTCTTACTGAGCACAGAGAGGAGCTTACTCGTCTTGCTGAAGCTCTTATCATTTGGGAAACTCTTGATGATGTTCAAGTAAAGGCCATTATGAATGGTGAAGATATTGGAGAACCTTTAAAAGAAGAACAAAAAGAAGAGGCAAAGGTAGAAGAGGCCGAGGAAGCTAAAGAAGATCAGTTCGCGACTGATTTGGAATCTAAGGTTGAAGAGCTTCAAGAAACATTGGAACCAAACCCTGAAAACGATGAACAAAAAGGTCCAATTAACTAATTCAAATTCAAATATTCTTATAATGGGGGTGATTAATATCACCCCCAATTCTTTTTCTGATGGAGGAAAGTATAATTCTCCGGATGGATTATCATCTCAGGTTCTCGAGTTTTCAAAATGGGGCGTAGATGTATACGACATCGGCGCAGAGTCTACCGCACCTTTTAACGCTGCAATTGAAGGGAGTGAGGAGTTAGCTCGTTTGGAAAGTATTTTTCTAGAGCAGCTTTCAACTATTCCTGAAACAGCGATCATTTCAATTGATACCTACAGGGGTACTACATTCTTTTCTATCTATCGCGCCATTAAATCGAAAAGACCAAATACTCAAATTTGGTGGAATGATGTTTCTGGTGTTCTTGACGATGAGTTGTTTGAGACTCTTGAGCAGTGTCCTGATGCGAAGTATGTTTTTTGCCACACCTTAACTTCGGTACGAAAAAACACCTCTGATCATATGGATTACACTCTTAATTGTAAGAGTGGCGAAGAAATTAAACTCATTGAAGAGCGCTTTAATGATGTTGTCACTCTATTTACGAGTAAAGGGATCGAATCTCGTCTGCTACTTGATCCATGTTTTGGTTTTTCGAAAACTCTTGAACAGAATTTAAACATTCTTGGAGATTTACCCCAGTTGATCGAGTCCTTTCCAAAAGAGATCCCTTGGGTTGTTGGTATATCTAAAAAATCTTTCTTTAAGAAATCAATTGAAGTTACTACGGATTCATCTTCCACTGAGAAGCAGATTGAGCAGATGCACTCTGCATACTTATCTCAATTATTTTCTCGAGTGAGTAATCGACAGCTGATCTTGCGAGTTCATGACCCCTCAGTTGTAAAAAACGCCATATTTATCAGTAATCTCTTTTAAATTAGTTCTCCCTTTCATATAATTTAAGTGATGAAACTCGATAAGATTATTTTAAAATCTTCCAATATCGATATTCTCGGTACTTTTCTGTCACATTTGTTTGAGATGGAAGTTGAGTCGCTGGGTGTATTGGTTACCCTGAAAAATGATTCAGGGGTAACTTTTCAAATTGAAGAGTCATTGGAGAGTATTCAAACTTCTAATACAGTGGTTGAACTGATGTTTGATTCTGTTGCCGAGCTTCATAATCTTGTTCAAAAGATCCAGTTCCTTGAGTACCGCCTCGAAGTTGAGAATCTAAAAGTTACTGAAATTACTTCTGATAGTGAGGTGAATTTCTTTGAGCTAACTGATTTTGATAATCGTGTATGGCGTTTTTCCGCCCGATAGACTCAAATTTGTAAGTTTATTTCAGTTTTCGTACTTTCTATTTTGACTCATTTCATTATATAGTTTTCCGAATTCACGAGAAGGTTATATGAAATTTATTTTATCATTTCTGTTACTTAGCTTATCACTTCATGTATTTGCCATCGATAAAGGGATCTACGGTACTGATGACCGAATGAATGTATTTGAGGCCCCTCAAATGTGGCAAGAGGCCGCACGTTCTGTTGCTGTTCTTGTGCCAAATCAACAAGTTGTCCCAATGGCGGATGAGCTCCAGCAGTCATTGATTCAAACAAGAAATCACAGATCTGTTAATAGAGTTTGTGCTGATGAGAATTTTGCAGAGGAACCAGCTCCTGGACAGTGTACAGGTTTCCTCGTTGCCGATGATTTGATGCTTACTGCCTCACACTGCATGAGATTTAAAACCAGTATTAATAATTATCGCTGGGTTTTTGATTACGGTTACTTTGAAGAAGGGCATGATATTAATACCATTAATAATGATAACGTTTATCGCTCTGTTGAAGTTGTTCAACGTAAAGTTGATATGCGCAAGGGTCTTGAGTATTTACTTGTCAGACTAGATCGTCCAGTTGTGGGGCGTACACCACTCAAGTTCCGTAAAGAGGGAAGTATAAGTAAAGGTGAGCCGCTGACTGTTATTGGTTCACCTTCAGGGCTTCCATTAAAAATTGCCAATAGTGCATTTGTACGAGAAGTAAAAAGTTCTACTTATTTTGTCACCAATACCGATACGTTTGGTGGAAACTCTGGTTCCCCTGTCTTTAATGCAGATTCTGGAGAAGTTGAAGGAATTCTTGTTAGAGGCGATACAGACTATTTCTACGACAAAGAGGCCCATTGTTACCGAGTTCAGCGTTGTCAGATGAACGAATGTAACGGGGAGGATGTAGTTAGCATCCAAAATGTCGAATACCTAATGAAATAACTTTTCAAAGATATTTCAGTTTGGGCCCTCTAGAGATAGGAGGCCCATCCCCCCAAACACCCGGTCCGCAGGAAACTGCGGGCCATTTATTTTTTACCTTCTTTTTACTTTCCTTCCCACACTTTGTGTTACAATTTCCTCATGAAAAATCAATTTAAAGCACTAATCGTGCGTGAAGAAGACACTAAATTTGTGGCCCAAATTGAAACTTTCTCTGTTGATGATTTACCTGAAGGCGAAGTTTTAATTAAGGTTGAATATTCATCATTAAACTTTAAGGATGCTCTTTCTTATAGCGGTAATAAAGGGATTACTAAGAAGTATCCCCACGTTATTGGAATCGATGCTGCCGGAGTGGTTGAAAGTTGCTCAACAGGTCAATTTAAGTCCGGGGAAAAGGTTATTTGTACGGGGTACGATCTGGGGATGAATACTTGGGGTGGTATGTCTGAATACATCCGAGTTCCAGCAGAGTGGGTTGTTTCTCTTCCGGAAGGACTTTCAGCAAAAGAGGCGATGACTTACGGAACTTCTGGTTTTACCGCTGCTCAATCTCTTTATAATTTCGAAATGGTTGGAGCTAAAGGTAGTGTGCTTGTTTCAGGAGCAACTGGAGCTGTTGGCTCGATGGCCGTGGCGCTTCTTTCCAAGGCAGGATATGAAGTTATTGCTGCAACTCGAAGTGATGCAAAGATCCCTTTTCTTCAAAAGCTTGGTGCGAGTTCAATTGTTTCCACTTCGGAGCTTCTAGAAAAAAATCCTAGACCACTGGCCTCTGGAAAGTATGACAATGCTGTTGATACCGTCGGTGGAGTTGTCCTCGAAAATATTTTAAAGACTGTAAAGTACCGCGGTGCTGTTACTTGTTGTGGAATGATCGACTCTCCAAATCTTGAAACCTCCGTTTTCCCTTTTATTTTAAGAGGGCTAAAACTAATCGGAATTGATTCTGCTGAATGTCCACTTAAGATAAAAAAAGAAATTTGGAGCAAGCTTGCTAATGAATGGAGGCCTGATTGCTTGGGAGATATTCCTACTGAGATTGAGCTTGAGGAAGTGACCCACCACTTAGACCTTATGCTTCAGGGAAAGACATACGGCAAAGTGGTGGTTAAGGTTTCTAATTAACTGAGGCCTTTAGCGGTTTATCGCTAAGTCCTGCGATAATATTTTCTGCGCAGAGTTCACTCATCTCTGCGCGGGATTCAAAATCTGCCGATCCAATGTGTGGAGTAATTACCACGTTTTTTAATTGGTGAAGTGGATTATCCATCGGGAGTGGTTCTGGTGTTGTTACATCGAGTCCCGCTCCCCAAATTTCTTTAGATTTAATTGCTTCAATCAAGTCCTCTTGAACCACCACATCACCACGTGCTGTATTGATGAAGATCGAAGAGTTCTTCATTTTCTTGAATGCCTCTTTGTTGAAGAGGTGTTTTGTTTCTGGCGTCAGTGGGCAGTGAAGTGAAATAAAATCACTTTCCTTTAGCAGTTGATCTAATTCAACTCGCTTGGCGCCCATTGCTTTTTCAGCATCAAGCTTAGGGGTATTTGCAGTGTAGAGTACATTCATGTCCCACCCAAAGTGACATTTGTAGGCCATTGCTTGCCCAATGCGTCCCATCCCAACAATTCCAACTGTCTTACCCTTGAGTCTAGGCCCTAGGTACCCCATTGGCTCCCAGGTTTGCCATTTATCTAGTTCATTGCTGGATTCTTTAATTCTTCTGGCCACATTGATTAGAAGTGAGAATGCGATATCTGCTGTGGCATCCGTTAGAACATCTGGAGTGTTTCCAACTTTAATGCCTTTTTCTGTGGCATAAGCGACATCAATATTGTTGAAGCCAACCGCGTAGTTACTGATAACTTTTAGGTTGGGACATTGATCGATGAATTCTTTGTCAATTTGGTCTGCAAGCATTGAAATTAGGGCGTCAGCATCCTTTGTAAGGTCAATAAGCTGCCCTTTTGTAATCGTTTCTTGTTTATCCCAAACCACTACTTCGGTGTTATTTTTGTTAAAAATCTCTGTGGCAGGCCCAACAATATTTCTTGATATGACAACTTTGTAATTTTTCATCGTATCTCCCTGATAGAAACTTATTGAATGATTATCAAATTTATAAGTTATTTCAGCTACTTTTGCACTTTATTTTACTCTTAATTTATTACAATTTAGATGTAAGAAATTGAAAGAAACTAATAATTGATAAAGAAGGTTTTATTAAGTTTAATCATTCAATCAAAATGCGTCCGTGTTGCATTTTGATGTGTGTAAAGAATAAGGGATATAATCAAGGATGTTTTATGAAATTTTTTGGATTAGCTATTGCCATGCTTTGGTTTACAGCAGCAAGTGCATCACTTGTAGCAGTAATCGACTCAGGAGTGGACGTTGATCACCCAGAGCTAGCGCAACATGTTTGGACCAATCCAGTTGATGGTTTGAACAACAACGTAGATGAAGACCGCAATGGTTATGTGGATGACTTCTATGGTTGGAACTTCGTAAGTGATAACAATAAGGTTATCGATATTGAGTATGCTTCTAAATTTAATTCAGATGTAGAAAAATTCTTCGAACTTCAGTACTTAATGTACCTTTACAACAAAGGGATCAATAAGCTCGATAAAGAGTTCATCGATTGGTACTACAATGTTCTTTTCCCAGGTGGGCAAATTAATGAAGAAATCGCTAAAGACGGAGAGTTCTTTGGTGGATATGCTCACGGGACTCACGTAGCGGGTATCGTTGCAAAGCAAAACCCAGAAGTTGAACTTCTTGCAGTTAAACTTATGGGAACTAAGGCAAAACTTAAAGTTAGATCTGAAGATGCAGTTGCATCTGAAGATAAAGCTGAGGAAAATAAAGGTCAGTTGATTTCAGCTGAGCAAATGAATGCTTATAAAGATCAACTTGGACAGATGGCAAGAGATAACTCAAAGCGTTTCGAGCGTATCGCTCTTTACCTAAAGGGGCACAATGCTAGAGTTGCAAATGCATCATTTGGAACTGGTTTCCTTATGACTTTCCAATGGCTAAACAGTGCACTTGCTGGTGTTGATCAAAATCAAATCATTGAACTTACGCTGCATTTCCAAACTGAGCTTGTTGCTGCTAACAAGATCGCTCTTGGAAAAGCTAACAATACTCTGTTTGTTGCTGCTGCGGGGAACGATGAGCAAAACATTGACCAACTTCCAGATTCACCAGCTTCAATTGTATCTGATAACGTAATCTCAGTTGCTGCAACTTGGGAGAGAAATGAACTTGCTGACTTCTCATGTTTTGGTACAAAAACAGTTCATGTAGCTGCGCCAGGTGTTGGTATTAAATCAACAGCTCCAGGTGGTAACTATGTTTACATGAATGGTACTTCACAAGCAGCTCCTTATGTAACAAAAGTTGCTTCTGAGGTTGTTGACCAGAACCCAGGCCTAACTCCTAAGCAAGTTAAAGAGATCCTTATGGGAACTGTTGATGTTAAGCCTTGGTTAGCTGATAAAGTTGCTTCATCTGGTATCGTTAATGAGAAGAGAGCGGTTGCTGCTGCTTACTACTCAACTGAGTACTCTATTGAAGAAGCAATCGAACTTGCTAACGAAGAGATCGCAGATGTTCCAGAGCCAGTTCTTGCAAAATCAAATGTTGAAGGGCCAGTTGTTAACTTCAATATTAAGAGTCTTGTTACGAAGAGACCAAGCTCAATTATCTTTAAATAGTTGTATTTTCAATAAAATATATCTACAGAAGGCCTCCATTCGGAGGCCTTTTTTTGTAACTAACGGATTTTTCATTGATTCTTTGCGTGTAAAAAGTACACTTTCATTGCGGCGCGTTATTTTCTGGCGTAGTATCGACCTGTTGATAACTCGACCAAAGGAATCTAATGAGAAAATCAAAGTTTATTTCACTATTGGTGTCATCTGTCATTGCCCTATCTGCAAATGCTTCACTGGTCGCTGTGATGGATAGTGGGACTGATATCGAGCATAAGAATATCAAACCCTCTGTTTGGAAAAACATTGCAGAATATGAGGCCAAGACAACAGGTGTTGATGATGATCTCAATGGTTTCGTGGATGACCTATTTGGCTATAACTTTTATGATTCTAACGCGATTCTTTTGGATCGATCACTAATAGGGGCTTATTCTTCTGAGATTGAAAAGATGTATCGCTTTCAATTCCTTTATGAGCTTTATGATTCTGGATATAACTATTTCACAAAAGATTTAGTTGACTGGTACTACAAGGCAGTAGAAGACAAAGAGTTCTTGAAGAAGTCTCAGGCATATGGTGGGTATTCTCACGGTACTCACGTTGCCGGAATTATTGCTAAGGATAATCCAAAGCTTGAATTGATGGCGTTTAAAGTTCTTTCTGATAATGGGAAAGATCTAATGGGTAGACTTTCTGAAAAGCTTGAAACAATGTTTCCTATGGATGATCAGGTCGTAACTTCAGAAGTTACAGCATCTAGCAATGAGACTGTAGAAGAACCAGCGGTTGAGTACAATCCAATTACTGACGAATTTCTAATGGAAATTTTGGCGTTCTTTAAAGAAGATGTGAAATACTACGCAGCTTCAGTGGCCAACGTATCTTCATATGTCGGAGCAAAAGGTGCAAGGGCCGTAAACGCGTCCCTAGGGACTGATATTAAGCTACTTTTTGGCTATATGTACCGCGTGTTTGCGCGTTATAATATTTCAAATGAAGATGTCGCGGGGCTTACATTCCTTTATATGGATATGTTGCTCGCGGAACAGAAAAAAGA
Source organism: Bacteriovoracaceae bacterium (assembly GCA_965140515.1). GTDB lineage: Bacteria > Bdellovibrionota > Bacteriovoracia > Bacteriovoracales > Bacteriovoracaceae > JAGLCH01. Next base: position 2,382,057 of record OZ223251.1, read on the forward strand.
GATTGAAACAAATTCTCCAAATACTCTATTTGTTATTGCTGCCGGTAATAATGGTGAAGATAATGATTCATTGCCAGTAGCTCCTGCAAGTATTCGTTCAAATAATACAATTACTGTTGCTGCGTCGCTTGACCGTATCGCTCTCGCATCTTTCAGTAACTATGGCGTTAAGTCGGTTGATATTGCTGCTCCAGGTGTGGGAATTCTTTCAACAGTTCCTGGAGACAACTTTCTATATATGAATGGTACTTCGCAAGCTGCACCGTACATCACTAAAGTTGTTTCACTTGTTGTTGATGAAAATCCTTCGCTAACTCCTGGTCAGATCAGAAAAGTTCTGATGGGCACAGTTGACAAGAAGGACTTTCTTAAAGGAAAAGTTGCTTCTGAAGGGATCGTTAATCTTAAGAGAGCAACATATGCAGCAAGATTAACTCGTGATGTTTCTCTTGAAGAGGCAATTGAAGCGGCAAACGAAACAGTTGAGGATGTTGTGGCCAATGAGATCTTCACCAAGTCAATTGACTTTGCGATAGAGCCTCCACAAGACTTTAAGATGAAGGTAGCACCAATACCAGCTCTATAAAAATAAAGGTCCCTTTCGGGACCTTTTTTTATGCAACAACTTCGTTCATTGCCCGTATGCATCTCGCTAAAACTTTGGGATCAAAGTGTCTTCCACGATCTTTTTCAAGCGTTTGAATCGCTTTTCTTTGCTTTTGAGGAAGATCTCCTTGCCCATTTAATACAAGCTTATCAAAGGCATTCGCAATTGATACAATTTTAGAGAGTTCGTAAATTTTCGACCCTTTCAATCCCCTTGGGAATCCATGGCCATCAAATCTTTCATGATGCTCTCCAATAACGCGAAGGGCCTCATCGCTTAGTTCGCTATCTAAAAGAAGCGTCGTTTTCCCAAGTGATGGATGTTTTCTCATCGCTGCTTTGTATTGCTCAGATCCTGGAGATTCAAGGTATTTTGGACTGATGCGAGTTTTTCCATAATCGTGGAGTAGTGCTCCTAGATAAATGTCTTCAAGAGATTGGTTCCCTGTATAACCTAAATTTAGAGCGAGGTAAGTTGAAAGGTGTGCTACATTTGTACAGTGATCAGCTGTTCTTTTGCTAAAACTCATCATCTGAGCGAGAAACTGATCGGCCAACTTTCTTTTCTTTACTTCAGCAATAAATGATTTGGTCTGACTGAGAAGTTTCTTAACATCATCTTTTGTTATCTCTTTGGTTACAAAGTTGATGATCTCATTTTCCAGCTTGATATGAGCTTCAACTGCCGAAGTGTTTTCTTTACCAACAACCTTTACGATATTATCGCGATGACGAAGCATCGCTTTTTCTGACCATGACTCAAATTTTAGAAGGTCGTTGTATTTTACAAAAAGAAACTGAAATCTCTTTTTGATAAGGTAATCAAATTTTTCTTTAGGGATGCTATCGTGAGCATGAATGTATTTAATGAATTTTCCACCAATGTAGAGAAAAATTTCTGCAGGTAAATTTTTATCTGGATAGAGCTTATTTAGAGGGAAAGAGACGTATTCTCCGGGCAACATTCGATTCTCCAATTTAGTATTTCTGCATTTTTCAACAATAAACTTTGTCTATTTTATCGTAACAACTGTTTGAGAACTTTAATGAAAGAAGTAAAATTGAGTTAAACTTAAAATTTGAGCTTAAATACAGGGCTTTCGGTGATCTTTTTGCGTCTTTTATCGTACTCTTGGGTGGTTCTAACAGAGGAGTGGTTTACCTCTCTAGCAACACGATAGATGTCAGTTCCAAGCTCTAAAAGTTCCGTAATAAAGGTCGCTCTAGCGGAGTGTGGTGATATTTTAAAATTAAGGCCAATTTTTTTACCGTATTGGTCTAGTATTTCATTAATCGTTTTTGGATTGAGTCTTTTGTTTAGGTCATTTGGGTTGGCCGGATTCTTTGTTGGCTGGAACAGCCAGTCCTCAGATGTGTGCCCTCTTCCGGCATCTCTCATCAAGTCGAGGTAATGCTCCAAGGCCTCAACACAAGTTGGATGAAGAAGTTTCTGTCCAATCTTTCCACCTTTGCCGGTAAATTCTAGAACTTTGTAATCGTTAATTTCTCGGTAGTCGCGATATTTTAGATTTAACACCTCGCTCTTTCTCAGTCCCGTGGTAAAAAACGTAACTAGGAGTGAAAGGTGGAGGGCGCCAGATAGGGTTTTTGCTTCAATTGATTCAAATAGCTGGCGAACTTGATCTGCGTTAAGTGCATTGGTTGGAGTTCTAACGTCTCTTCTGGGTCTCTTAACCGAGGTGGCCGGATTGTACTTTGCTTCACCAATCTCTACTAGAAAGTGGTAATAGCTAGAGATGGCCGCAAGCTTTCTTGCAATCGTTTTTGGAGCGCAGGCCGAACCATTGTGACCGCCGACTTCCTCAAGGTAATTTCTGAATTTGATAACATGCTTTCTTTCGATCTCTTCGTAGGTTTTGACTTCTGGGTGGAATTTCCTAACGTAGAGGAGAAACTGGTCAATGTCATTTTGGTACGATCTTCGAGTAAACTTTGAATTAAAGTTTTCAAAGAATTCATCGTATAATTTAAAGCCGTGACCGCTTGTCATTTCAGTATAAGAATAGTCTTTTTAAAAAACCGAAAAGTCCTGCTGAATTGCAGGGAATATTAACTTGTCCAAAGACTTCACTACCGATAGCTCTCTCGGTAGATTGCTTTCTCTTTGGTGCTTTAAAGCTAAGTACGTTATTCTGTTCTCTTTTTTTGCCTACTTTTCTTAAGGCCTCATTTGCTTGAACAGTTCTGGCCTGAGGTCCTAACTTGTCAAATGACTCCCAGGGCTTAGCACTTTGTTCTTTGATCACCTTTTGTTTGCTAGTCGAAGGAGCTTTGCCCTTGCTAACTTGATTTAAACCAATGGCCATTAAAGCCTCGCTTCCCTATTGAAGAGGTGTTTAAACTCATTTCCTCCCTGCTTTCTAGTTGAGGAATATGTAGTAACTGTTTCAAGATGTCTTTCAACTCTTGAGTGAATTTCTTTCATCAACGCAATCATTTGTTTCGATGCGGATTTTCCTGCAGCATGCTCAATCACTGACTTATTAAGCGCGGTTGCCTCTTCACAGACAATGCTTTCCCTAACAGTATTTTCAGTACAACCAACAACATTCTCTTTGTACCAATTGCAGATATCAACTCCGAGTCTGCGATTTGGATTGAACTTTGTAGGAGTGAAAATTGTTTCAAAGTCAATTTGCATGTCTTGTTTGAATTGAGACAAAAAGTGCTTGAAAACCTTGAAGTTTCTGAAGTTATTAATCTTGCACTCAAGAGGTGAGAGTAATACATCACATGCTACAAGAGCATTTGTTGTTAATTTATTCCAGTTTGGAGAGCAATCCATAACGATTAGATCGAAGTGCTCTTTTAGTTGATTTACAACTCTGTCTCTTAGCCAATACTCTCTTCTATTAATATTTGATAGAGAATCATTGAGAGCAGCTAGTTCTGGTGTCTCAGGAATAAGAAAAAGGTTTGGAATATCTGTCTCTTCAATTACTTCGTGAAGGCGATATCTATTGTTAAAGTAATCTGATAAGCCTTTAATGCTATTGAGCTTAGATAGGATCTCTTCTAGGCTTTGCTCGTTTTCCAATTGGTTGTCGAATCCAAGTGCAGTTGTAACATCTCCCTGGATATCAAGTCCAACAACACAAGTTTTCAAACCGTGTAGGGCAGCTGTTCTTGCAAGGTTAAGTGCAAGTGTACTTTTTAGAACTCCACCTTTTGTGGTGAAAACAGAGATTGCAACAGGCTCTTTGAACTTTTTAAAATAACCTATCTGCTCCCCAATTGTTGGGAGAGATTCTAAGCTCCATCCTTTTTTAAATAAGGCGCCTGAGAGAAATCGCTCAGGTGGAGGAATGAGTCCTTGCTCCTCAAGAGTAAGGATATTGTCGCAAAGGTGTGGTCCGCCAAAAATATTGGCAATTCTCTTCATTGCTATGTGGTTTGCCATGTCAAATCCTTTTGAAGGGCAAATTCCCTGACAAAAAAGTCAGGTTTCTTCATTTTAACAACTTAACTATTTATAATCATAAAAATAAAAACGTTGCGTGTCAAAAGAAGTTTATAAAATAATTCAGGAATTAGTTGGGACCTGAGAAAGGACGTCTGATACAGATTCGATCAGTTTTTCGCGGGAAAATGGCTTGCTTAAACAGCTTATGCTGATGCCATTGAGTTCGGTGGCGTGCTCGCTGATATAACCAGAGATACAGAGGAATTTTTGTTTTGGTGCAATCTTTCTTAATAGATGGGTAAATTCGATGCCGTTATACTTTTGAAGTTGAATATCAAAGATCACCATGTCGATTGTCTCGCTGTAGTTCTTACCTGCAAGAAACGCTAAAGTAGGATCTTCAAAGAAAAGTACCTCATGGCCAACTTCACCTAATACTTCGGTTATAAACTCACAGATCTCTTTGTTGTCATCAAGTAATAGGATATTGGCCATAATTCACCTAAATGATATTTAATCTTTTTAAAATATTTTTCGGATTAATTTTCTTCTTAATTCTTTTTTTGAGATTATCTCTCTCAACCTCTTTTTCATCGATTTTAGTATTTGTTGGTTTTCTGTAATCTTTCTGTGCCTCTTCCTCAGCTCCTTCAGTTTCTCCCAGTGGTTTCTCTGGATTTGTTACTTCAGGGTGATCTTTTTTCATGAGAGGCTTGATGTTGAGTGCCATTTAAGAACCTACTTTTAATCTATCGTTTAAATTACGACATTCTTTACAGCATATTGATCGGTAGATTTGAGAAACTAGTTGAATTTGGGCAAAGATCAAGAAATATTGATGTTTTTTTTAGAATTACTCATACCTTATTTATGGAGATTATAGAGATAAGGCCGCTATAACTGGTGTGATACTCCCCAATTATGGGTCATATCGCCATTCTGATAAGCTTTGGCGACTTAAGAAAATATCCCTAAAGGCCGATATTGTTTAAAAGCAATATTTTAGGGGAACGTATGATGAAATTTGAATATTTAGATGCAAAATCAAGCTTTATGAAGACTGTAATCAGTAGTGATATCGATTATATCAAACAACATCTTTACGCAAATGAAGAGTTGGTGGGGCTAAGTGTAGGTGTATTTCAGCACGATTATGGACTCTACGCACTGACAGATGATCGCCTTATCTTTTGCTCAACTGCGAATGGAAGAAATATCTTTAAAGAGTACCAACTAAAAGATGTGCGCGATGTCCATCTATCACACACTGGACTTTATAATATCCGCTTATCTTATGGAAACACTTCTTATCGCCTAGGAATTGCCTGGCAAGCGGCCAGAGAGTTCTACAAGCTTGTTGATGAGGTTGTTTCCGTTGCTCACAAAGCTGCTTAAGTTTTTGAAAATATTAAGTTTTGTATTAGGGAGATCGAAATGATCTCCCTTTTTTTTCTGCAATAGAAATTATTACATACCCTATGTTGCATTGCGTAAAGATGTGTTAATTTGGATTGATATTTTTAAGGGGGAATACCATGAATAAATTAACGCTTTTAGCGGTTTCTACATTGTTGGCAGGCTCAGTAATGGGAAACTCTTATGCTGTGGGGACAGCTTCTGATAGCGAAATTCAAAAAATTGTTGATAATATGGCCCAAAGGCAGGCCCGTTCAATCCACGATAGAGATGCTATCGTTGATAATTTTGATGAGCTTGCTCCATCAAATTCAATCAGTAATCTTAAGATGAAAGGTCAAAAGGCCATTTCTCTTGATGCTGTTTCAATTGGTGGAACATACTTTGTTGATGCTTCTGCACTTAATGTGAGAAATGAAAACCGCGAAGTTGTTGGCCAGGTTGTTAGAAATGATGTTGTAAAAGTTGTTTCAGTTTCAACTCCTCTTGAAGGAAATTATCTGGAAGTTGAGATTGTTTCATCTGAGCAGGAGATTGATACAACTTCTAAAGTATATGTAAGTTCTGATTATTTGAGTTCATCAAAGAGTGTATATACTCCGCCAAAAAGCTCAAGCAAGTATTACGTAGTTCAAAATATCGCTACAGAACGTGTTCGTATCTATGAAAAGAACTGTAGTGAGCAGGGACTTTGTAATAATAAAATGGTCTTCGAGACAGAAGTCGCTGTTGGAGAGGACTCAAGAGGAACTCGTTCTATATTGGGATCTCTTAAGATCACTAAGTGGAATAAGTTTTACCAAGATGGTGCGCAGAACTACCCACGTTGGTATTCTCCTGAGCTAGGGCTTCCACCTGAAGCTGGTTCAAATGCATTTACTTGGACGATGAGAAAATATCTAAGAAAAGGGCAAAAATCTGGAATGCGTGGAGCGTTTGGTTGGTTTGCGGCCCACTTAGGACCTGACGCTCATTATCAATGGATGCATGGAACAATTGGTTGGGGAAAAGACAAGGGTGATTATATTGAGAGAACTAAAGGATTTTGGGCCAACCTAGTTACTGACCCAAGAAGTCATGGTTGTACTCGCTTTAATAATGAGGCCATCTCTTATGTTAGAAGTTTGCTACCAGAGGGGACTCCTGTAATCAAGATTTATGCGGAAGAGCGTCTATATGACTCAACTCTTAGCCGATACGATGATCCTGTTAAGACATTTGAATATATTCTTACTTCTATTATGAGTAATGGAGACACAGGAATTGCAGATGCGAACTATGTTTTAAAGAACGTATCTCCATCAAAGTATATCGACGCTGGAGTTATGGTTATCGATCAAAAACCATCTGTTGTAGAGTTTGACGAGTCTGGAAGTAAAACAAAATCTGGAAACGTTTACGGTCTGGATAGAAGCGATATGGTTGGGGTTTTCTATGTCGACCTAGGTATGGCAAAAGGATACCGTCACCCACATGGCCTGGCCGTTGGTGGATACAAAGGGATTCTATTTCCAAACTATGTGAGTTTCACAAATTACGATTCATCTCTTTAAAATAAATAAGGCCCAGCGTTTTGCTGGGCCTTTCATTTTGCTCAATATCATAAATTCTAGAATGTCAGTTCGTAAGCTAAAGTCGTTAGGCATGAAGTGTGCCCATCTGTTGCCCCGCCTTTATCCGTCTTCTCATCAGTTGTTCGTTTGTGCTCAAGTTTTAAGATTGCGTTTTCATCTACGTGGAAATTGAGTCCAGCTGTTATTACTTCTGTTGGTTTGATGGATAAATTAGCAGATCCCGCTGCTACTGGAACATCGTCTACCATCTGATATCCAACTCCGATATCAAACATTTTCCCCATTATCTCGTATGAATAGGTAAGCTCAATATTGGCAACAGATGGAGTAACTTTTCCTTTTACATAAGTGAAATCTGCAACATCGTATTCTCCGAGAGAAGAGAGATATTCTGCAAACAGTCCGAATCCCATGTAATTAACTCTTGCCGCTGCGATGTATGCTCCTGGAGTCTTCTTAACTGCTCCAGTTGCTCCAAGTTTTCCCGCCAGATTGGTGCGGTAACCTAGTTTTAAGCTTACCATTTTGTTTTCGTACTCTAGCTGAGCTCCATAGGAATTAAGCCCTTCTTTTTCTCCTGATTTCCAAGCAGGTGATTCATAAGTGTAGACCTTCGCGGTGACTCCCATATAGGTGTAACCACCTTCTAAGATATCTGCTTGAGTATTGGCCGCATTGTAGACTTCTGTGTAGTGGACAAAGCTTGTTCCTAAATCACCAAATGGGAGATAGCTTTTCCCAACTTTAATATGGCCATTGCCAAACGTCTGAGTCATGTAGGCCTCATCAATTAATGAGTAACTATTGTTTTCAATTTGATCTTGATCTGCCCATAGAACTACTGTTGCGGTTAGGTTTTTATTTACCTCTCCACTAAATTCAACGGCAGCGTTCTTCACGCTGATTTCATTTTTAAAATCATCTGAAGGAGTCATCGCTCCTGATTGGATAATTGGGGTGATGTAACCAGACACATCAACTTTAGCAAATGCTGTAGAAGCTAATAATAGTGGAATTGTTAACAAAATTTTCTTCATCTTAAATCTCCATTTAAATAGATTTAAGAACATTTTTATGAGTCTACTGTCTTTACGCAACTTAAGAAATGGTAAATAAGAGTTTAGATTAGAAAGGCCCCTCTGATGAGAGGGACCCAATTTTATGCTTATTATAAAATTTTAGAATTCAAGAGAGTATGCAAGAGTTGTCATATGGGCAGTATGCCCATCAGTTGCTCCACCTTTGTTTGATTTTTCATCAGTTGCCTGACGATATTCAACGGCAAGGTTTGCTCCTTCATAAATATCAACTGAAGCTCCAGCAAGTAGCACTTGTGTTGGTGCTAGTACTTTATCACCAGAAGTCGCTTCTGTTCCAATTTCTGAGTTCATCTGATAACCCGTTGCCACTGTAACATCTTTTCCCATTACAGGATGTGTGTAAGCGATTTCAAGATTTAGAGTTGAAGGGGTTACTTCTTGATCCACTCCATTCTTTGAGTACGTAAATTCTGCATTGTTAAAAGAGTCCACAGCGCTCATATATTCTGCCATGATAGCGAGGCCTTTGTAGTTTGCCTTACCGTATACCGCGTACGCCGCTGGCATTGATTCAACTTTTCCCGATAGGTCTTCTAGGAATTCTGAGTTGCTCATATTGCTGATATATGATGCTCCTAAAGCAAAGTAATCATTTTCATACCCAAGGCTTGCTCCATATGAGTTGAGCCCTTCCTTTCCATCTTCCCAAGCAGAAGCTTCATAAGTGAAGATTGCTCCAGTAAATCCCATTTTTTCATAGTTCGCTTCAACTACTTCTGTTTGTACTTCACCAAACTCAAGTGTTGTCGGATCTGAGATAAAATTAGTTTCTTGTGAACCAAAGTTAATGTAGCTTCTTCCCACTTTGATTGAGGCATCTCCTATCTTTTGAACAATGTATGCCTCGTCTACAAGTGAATACGCTGATGAATCTTCTAATGCTTCTTGATCTGCATAGATTACAAGTGTAGCTGTCAGATCTTTTTTAATTTCAGCTTCAAAATTAAGTTGAGCATCGGCCATTTCGATGTCTAAGGTGTGAGCATCACTTGCTGATGCGGCACCTGATTTAATTGTTGGTGTGATAACACCGGAAACGTTTACCTTTGCAAATGCAGTCGAGCTTAATAGCATCAGTAACGCAATAGATGTTTTTTTCATACTTTTCTCCATTTTTAATTTCTATGATTACTATTGTTGGTTAGTTTTATTGGATTATTAGTGCCACTTAAGTGTTAAGTGGCACTGTGCTTACGAAATAAGAGCTCCTACATGGTAAACGATTGCAGCAAATATTGTTGCTAAGGTAGTAGAGTAGGTAACTGCAAAGAGCGTTATCTTCCATGACTTTGTCTCACCTTGAATTACGGCCACAGTCGCAATACATGGGAAGTACAGCATTGTGAATATGATAAGAGCAAAGGCCAAATAAGGTGTCCAGTTTGGATCTTTTTTGAGTGTTGCTGCAAGAGAACTTGCTCCTTCGTCTTCATCGGCCCCCTGGATTGAGTAAGCAGTTCCAAGAGTTGATACAATCACTTCTTTTGCTGCTGCACCACCGATTAGAGCAATATCAACTTTCCAGTCAAAACCAAGCAGTGGTTTGGTGACTTTTTCCATTGCCTTTCCCATTCTCCCAGCAATTGAGTGCTCAAGTTGCATCTCTGCTATTACACCTTCATCTTTAGATTCAATTTTTGATGGGTCTAATACTGGGAAAGTCATTAAGGCCCAGACCACAATGGATGCGGGTAAAAGAAGTGTTCCCGCTTTTTTGACGTACATCCAGGTTCTTTGCCATGTATGAATTAGTAGTCCCTTTAGAGTCGGTAGTCTGTATGGTGGAAGCTCCATAATAAATGGACTTGGTTCACCACGTAGGGTTGTTTTTCTAAGTAGGAAAGCAATCCCAAGTGCAAAAACCCAGCTTAGAATCGTTAAAAGTAGCATCATTTGTCCTTTGTCCTCTGCGAAGAATGCTGAGATCAAAAGCGCAAATACAGGTAGCTTGGCTCCACAGTTCATAAAAGGAACGGTGAGGATTGTTGCTAGTTTTTCTTTTTTGTCACGAAGCGTTCTTGCGGCCATAACTCCTGGTACTGCACAGCCTCCAGCTATCCCACCTCCAACGATATAAGAAATGATTGAATTGCCGTGTACTCCAAACATTCTTAATACGCGATCTAGGATAAAGGCCATTCTTGCCATATAGCCAGAGTCTTCAATGATTGCAATCAAGAAAAACATAAACATAATAAGAGGAGTAAAGCCTAGAACTCCGCCAACTCCATCAATTATACCTGAAACAATTAATGACTTGAAAAGTCCATCAGGGAGGGCTGCCGAAACCGTGTTGTTTAGCCAACCAAAGGCCCCTTCTAACCATTCCACCGGTGTCTCAGATAATGTAAAGGTAAACTCATAGGCGAAGTAGAGAAACGCAAAAAGGAAAATAGGCCCCAAAATTTTATGGGTTAAGACCATATCAATTTTATCAGAGATATTTCTTCTCTTTTCAAGGGACAATTCTTTTGCTGTTTTAGCAAGGGCGTTAATTACACCGTAGCGCTGACCCGAGATGATGTTATCTAATGTATCACCAAGGGTGTGTACCACATGGGCCTCCAAGTCGGCGATGCGTTTGAAAACTAAGTCTTTGTTTGGAGATTTATGAGTATTCTTTAAAGCTTCTGTGACATCGCTGTCACCTTCGATCATCTTCAAGGCAACCCAAAATGGCACACACCCGTCAAATTCAGTATCTTTTAATAAGTCATATTTTTTAATATCGTCTTTGGTCTGTTTGATAAGTTCATCTATCTCAGGAGAGTAGGAGATTTTAATTGGTTTCCCTTTCTTTCCATCGATAACTTCAGCTGTTTTTCTAAGAAGATTATCTAGTCCTTCCTTTTTTCTACAAATGGTTGAGGCCACAGGAACTCCGAGGGCCTCAGTTAGTTTGTAGGCATCAATATTAAAACCTTTTTGCTTTGCCACGTCGATCATGTTGAGGGCAACAACAACATTCATGCCCATCTCAATAAGCTGTAGCGTAAGATTTAAGCTGCGTTCAATATTCGAGGCATCTACTACACTGATGACCACATCAGGATTCTCTTTTATAAGGAAATTTCTTGCTACAAGTTCATCTTCTGAGAAGCCTGTTAAGCTGTATGTTCCCGGTAGGTCGACAACTTCGGCCTTTTCTTCTCCGATTTTAACAAGGCCTGAAATTCTATCGACTGTTACACCAGAGTAGTTTCCTACGCGTTGATTTGCTCCAGTAAGGGCATTAAAGAGAGTTGTTTTTCCACAGTTAGGGTTTCCGGCGAGTGCTATCTTTTTCATTACTCAACCTCAACTTTAGAAGCTTCAGCAATTCTTAAAGAGATGCTGTTGTCATTTACTTTAATTTCTAGAGGGTCACCAAGAGGTGCCGATTTCACCATGATAACTTCTACCCCAGGATAGATTCCGATATCTCTTACTCTTTTATTGAGCACTCCGCGATCATGGATTTTCTTAACCACGCTTCTTTCACCGCGGAAAAGATCTTTCAGTGTCTTCATATGTAGAACTCCAATAGTTTAATAATTACCTTGCAGTATGGTTTTACTACAAAAGTTTGATGTGCCAAACCTTTTTTTGATCTTTCTTATTAATATTTTTTAATTCGTGTAAAATCGGCAGCTTAGTGTAGTTTTTTGATTCGCAGATTCCTGTAGCCCTTCAAAGAAAAGGCCACTTTTGTGGCCAGTTCATTATCTATCTCAGTAGATTTTCTAATTCTAGTGATGCGTTGGATTTCTCATCTCGGTACTTAATGATTAAAGCGCAACTGAGGTTGAGTCCCATTTCTCTTGCCCATGGAAGAGTGTCACTGATTGGGCGAGTTCCTGGAACAACAACAGCATTTTCAGGAATGGCAGAACCCCTCTCTAATACAGTTTGATTGACGCAATCATAGACCGGCACTGCGTTTGACAGAATTACTCCTGGAGCGATAACCGCGCCTCTTTTCACTTGAATTCCTTCAACAATAACTGATCCGGCCCCAATGAAAGCATTATCTTCGATGATAACAGGTGTTGCACCAACAGGTTCAAGAACTCCACCAATCTGAACACCAGCTGAGAGGTGTACATTTTTTCCAATCTGCGCGCATGATCCAACAAGTGCGTGACTGTCTACCATTGAGCCTTCGTCAACGAATGCGCCGATGTTGATATAGGCAGGTGGCATGATAATCACACCTTGAGCGACATAAGAACCTCTGCGAACAGAGCTTCCACCAGGAACTAGACGAATTCCTCGTTCAGCAGTGAAGTGTTGTGGCATTAAGTTGTGTTTGTCTACAAAGCCATTATTCTCAATTAATTCACCGGCCTTAAAAGCTTCAAGAATGAGCTTTTTAACCTCGTGGTTTGCCTCCCACTTTCCATTAACCTTTTCAGCTGAGCGTAGCTCTCCACTTTCTAATTTATCTAGTGCTTCTTTCCATTCCATTTTTACCTCTACAGAATTGATTCGTTCCAATGTTCAATGTCATTTGAGTGAGTCAATAAAATTTCGACATCGTCAAAATCTTCTTCACTCAATGGTGCTCTCATGATGTTCTCCGCAATAGTTCCATTGCGTTTAAGGAGTGCTTTCACTGGAACAGGGTTACTTGCTAGGAAAAGAGAATTTGAGGCCTCTTCCCATAATTTAATTTCAGATTCATTTAACTCGTTATGAAGTGATCTCTCTACGTATTTGTGAGTTGCCTTTGGCCACGCATTTGAGGCAACAGACACTAGTCCTTTCGCGCCTATTTTAGCAAATGCTGGCATCATTGCATCATCTCCACTAAAGACTTTTACCTCTTTGTTGGCACTGACATACTCCAAAAAGTTTTGCACTGAACCACTTGCTTCTTTAAGTGACCAAAGATTTTTATGTCCAGTGAGGTCTTTATAGGAGTCAATATTTAGAGAAATTCCCGAACGCGATGGGATATTGTACAGCATACATGGACGTGTTGAAGCGTCCAGTAGTTCTTTAAACCATCTATATTGGCCAATTCTCCCCGGTTTTGCATAAAGAGGAGTAACTAATAAGTAGCAATGCACTTCCAACTGATTGAGGTAATGGATCCATTCTTTTGTTTCAGCTAAATTAATGCCGCCAACTCCAACCATAATTGGAACTTGTAGTCTTTGTTCAAGTACAAACTCTAATACACTTTTCTTTTCTTTAAGAGATAGATTCAGGGCCTCACCAGTACTACCCAGTACAAGTAGACCGTTATTAGCTTCTTCCTGTTGCTTGAGTAATACTCTTAGAGAGTTAAAATCAATAGTTTGATCTGTGTTAAGTGGTGTTACCAGTGCTGTCCATAGTGGATAGTTGTCTAATTGCATGAAAGCTCCTTCCTCGCAATATCTTCAAATTTGTTGATCCCCATTGGGATCTCTGGGTCTGTTAATAATTTTTTTGCCGCCCAAATTGCACCCTTTGCAAAGATATTTCTGTCGAGGGCACTGTGCTTCAGCTCAATCACTTCTGAATCTGTTTTAAGTTTTAGTGAGTGCTCTCCAACCACATCTCCAATTCGCTCAAAACTCATTGAACATTGCTGTCCAAGCCAGTCTCCCCAGGAAATTGCGGTGCCACTTGGCCCATCAATTTTACCTGTGTGATGAACTTCGTGAATATGGAATGACTTTTGATCAAATAGTTTGTCCGCTCCAGATAGAACTTTGATCATTTGGTATATCAAGTTCATCCCAAGTGCAAAGTTGTGGCCGTGAATCCATTTTAAATTCTCAGATTTAACTTTTTCTTCAATAAGAGTAGAGATCTCAATGCCTGTTGAGCCCGTTACAACTGGTATTTTGGCCTCGATTAGAATTGGTGCCATTTCAATAAATGGTTTTCCCGGAATAAAGCAGATTGCAACATCACACTGTTGTAATGCTTTTACTGTCACAGGGTTTTTGCTGTTAAAGCATACAACATCTTCTGAGGGGAGTAGCTCTTTTACTTTCCCTCCTGTTTTGCCTGTTCCAATAAGTGCTACTCTCATTGATTCTTTTCCATGTATTGGTGAAATGCTTTTAAATTTAAAATTGCTGCGCCTGCAGCACCTCTAACAAGGTTGTGTCCTAAACTTAAGAGTCCAACAATATTTGATGATCCCCCTTGCTTAATTCGTCCTATATGAGCTCTTTGGTCAAATTCTGTAACGTCTTTAAGAGGTTGAGGTCTAAATTCATCTGTGTGAAGCTTATAGAGTTCAGAATTCTCTTTTGATAATTTATAAAACAACTCTGTAACAGCTTCTGCTTTTACATCTCGATCAAATGTAACATGCATATACACACTGTGTCCGTGCATAACAGGAACACGATTGACATGGGCCGCAATGGCAAAATCACTTGGAGTGTCTATTCCTCCAAGAATTTTTTGCGCCTCGATCTCAATCTTTTCTTCTTCTCCTCCAATATTTGGAACAGTATTGCCGATGATGTCCATTGAAGATACTCCAGGATATCCCGCACCGCTTAAGGCCTGTAGTGTTACCACGCTTACGTGTTTAATTTTTCCCAACTGTTTAAGAGGTCCAAGGCCTAGGGTGAGAAAAACTGTTGAGCAGTTTGGATTTGTGATAATTTTCCCTGGGGTATTTTGCTTTTGAACGAGATCAAAGTGATCACTATTTATTTCTGGAATAACCAAGGGAACTACTGGGTCTCTTCTGTAAGCTGAGGCGTTACTGATAATATGAGTTCCATTTTTTGCTAAAAAGAGTTCAGCTTCTTTAGCTATTTCTGCAGGAAGTGAAGAAATTGCATACTTTGATTTAACTTCAGAGTAGTTGACCAATTTTAATTTTTTAAGTGATTCTGGAATTTCTCCTGACTCTCTCCAAAGTGTTGCCTCTTCATATGTCTTACCTGCGCTTCTTTCAGAGGCAACCAGCTCACAGATCTCAATATTTGGGTCATTCTCTAGCATTTTGATCACCTTTTGGCCGACCGTTCCAGTTGCTCCGAGAAGTGCAATTTTTAATTTCATTTAATAATCCTTTTCTCCAAGTTTTTCTGCTCCGTGCCGATAGGTACCCATAAGCAGTATATACGGGAAAATACTAATAAAATTACTACAAACTCACAAATGGAAGTTAAAAAAAGTCACAAAATATTGATAGCTGAGGATGCTCCTGTTCAGGGGAAGCGTCTAAAGTATTTTTTAGAGAAATACCAGTACCAGGTTGACTGGGTAACTAATGGGAAAGAGGCGCTAGACCGCTTAAAGCATAGAAATGATTACTCTTTAATTATCTCTGATTACAAAATGCCAATTATGGATGGGATTGAGCTTTTGGAGAATATAAAAAATTATGGAGAGTTAGGCCGTATTCCTTTTATTCTATTGACAACCTTTAACGATGAGGACCTTTTTTTAAAGACTTTGATGCTCGGTGCCAATGAATTTTTATCAAAACCATTTAGGCCAGAAGAGCTAAAAGTTAGAGTTGAAAATATGGTACTTCTCTATGAATATCAATCGGCCATTGAGGCGCAAAATGTCAGCCTGTCTTCTGAACTTGAAACTAAAAATATATTATTAAAGCAGAAGCTAATTGATCTCAAAAACGCCTATATCAAACAGAAAGAGATGCAAAATGAGCTTGTACTTAGATCTAAAATGGCATCACTTGGAACAATGGGGGCCGGTGTCGCTCACGAGATCAATAATCCATTGACCATTATTAATTCATACAACTCGATGTTCAGACGCTATCTCGAGCAAGATAAAATTGATGTTAACAATCTCAGTAAAGTTAATGAGAAAATTGAAGATGCTGTTAGAAGAATCTCGGAAGTGATCAATCAGCTTCAATTACTTTCAATTAAGAGCTCAACCGAAGAAGCTGAGGTTGGGGCCCAATTTGTTGATGAAGTTATAGAAGAGTGTCGAGAGTTCATTAATGATATATGCGATCGTGAAGGTATCACTGTTTCAATTGCCTATAAGGCAGAAGGTGGACAGGTCTATGCAGATAGAGGAGTACTCAAGCAAATATTTTTAAGTGTCATTCATAACGCGATTGATTCGATGCTTATTACTGAGAGTAAATTTTTAAAGATTAGAACTTGGACCGATTCTTTTGTTCATGTTGAGATTGAAGATTCTGGAACCGGGATACCGCCGGAGCTACAAGATCGAGTTTTTGATCCATTTTTTACAACAAAGTCTCCTAATAAAGGAATGGGGTTGGGGATGACTCTTGTTAAAACCTATATACAGGAATGCCAGGGGCATATTAGCTTCACTAGCTCCCCAGGGAAAACGATTTTTAAGCTTAAGTTTATTAAGCATCAGGAGTAGGAATGGATGGAGAGGACTTAGAATTTTTGGAAACTCTTCGTAGTGAGTTTTACTCTGAAGCTGCTGAGACGCTCAACGAATGTGAAGATATTTTGACAAATTATCGCGACAATATAGATGAAGAGCAGCTGTTGACAGACTATAAAACTACTCTGCATACCCTTAAGGGGAGTTCTCACGCTGTCGAATATTTTAAGCTTGCACAAGTCATTACACTAATTGAAGAAACGGTTGTTGAGTTACACGACAAGCCTGAAAAATTAATATCTGTTAATTTGAGCTTGCTCTCAATCATTCATCGGCATTTGGCATTTCTAAAGGATGGAGAGTCCGATAAGGCCGAATTAATACTAGAAAAGATACTATCCGCAAAGAGGTCCTAATGGTTGAAGATCAAGAGTTTTTAATTAAGTTAAGGGGAGAGTTTTTTTCGGAGGCCCATGACCTCATGAATGATTGTCAGGCTATTTTGGAAAATATGTCTTCACAAAACTGGGATGACTTCCTTGGAATTTATATGGCAAATCTTCACAACTTAAAAGGCTCTTCGAGGGCCGCTGAGTTTGAGCGTATGTCTAAAGTAATCCATATGATGGAAGAAATGCGTGAAGATGCAATTTCAAATGAACGCTTTCAAGATATTAGTTTAAAAATGCTGAGCACAATGATTAGACAGCTTGATAAGTTAAAACAGGGGGAGGAAACTCCTGTGAATATACTTTTTGATAGAATTCTTTCAACGAGAAATTATACCGAAAACGAGTAGCTTATGTTTTATAACACTTTGAGTGTGTTACTTCTTGCTCTTTTTAGCTCAGTTGCACTTGGAGGGGAGATTCACATTGCTACTCAGCAATGGATTCCATATCACTATCAGAAAGATGGTAAGACATACGGAGATGTATTTCCGATTTTAAATTGTGTTTTCAAATCAATTGGGCATAAGGCCACGTATCATTTCTTACCTTGGGCCAGAGCTCAGCACTTAACTGAGAAAGGCGAGATGGATGGCTTCATGTTGGCCTCAAATAATAATGCCCGTGACCGCTATGCTGTCCGCTCTGTTCCTCTCCTTGATCAATCTTATGTTATTTATTACAAAAAAGTTGGAAGTAAGACAGTTTCTCTTGATGAAATAAGAAGCTCTGCACTGCTAGGCGTTCGTCTAAGCACCAATATGGAAAGCTGGTCGAAGAAAAATGGTTTCAAAGTATTCTCTCCACACAATAGTATCGAACAGATGCTAGGACTAATCGATGATGGTCGGGTTGAATTTTATCTTGAGAATCAATTGGTATTTGAAGCTGCAGTTAAACGTACTAGTAGAAGTATGTCTAACTACAACTCTATTTATGTTAAGCACTCACCGTTGGGAGTGTATTTTGGAAAGTCCTTTTTATCGACTCGTCCCAATTTTCTAAAACGTTTCAATGAAGCCGCTGAAAAATGTATCATTGATTAAGTGCCTTAATTATGCCTTCTGCTGATCTAATTCCACTGGCCCAGGCCCCTGTGATCCCTCTTGAAGTACCTGCACCATCACCAATCATATAGATATTTTCTTTCACCATAAAGTGTTCATCTATGAATTGTGGGCGGTTGGCGTACATCTTAATCTCTGGGTAGTACATAATTGTAGATGGGTGTAGAAGACCTGGTATTACGGTATCGAGTTTTTTCATCGCTGACCAAAGGTCTCTCATTATTTTTGAGGGAACGGCAAGTCCAAGATCTCCTGCGCAAGCTTTACAGGTTGGCCTGAAGTCGTATGGATCTTCATTAAACGTTTCTTCTTTTGATCGTTTCCCCATTCTAAAGTCTCCCACTCTTTGCATGATGGGTTCACCTCCACCTATTTCATTGGCGAGGCGTGCCAGATAGACTGCCATCTGCTGACCACTCCTAACGGGATCTTTGAGGTGAATGGTCTTTAGAAGCGCAAAGTTGACGAGATTGTTTTCTCCTCTTTCGCTGGATAAGGCGTGTCCATTAACGATTTTAAATCCATTGTAGTGTTCTTTTGTCACAAGCGCTTTGCCTGAGTTTGTACAAAAGGTTCTAACTTTTTCAGGAAAGTAAAATTTTGGATCGTAGTAGTCTTTGACGATGGGGTAGTTCTTAAGTGAGGTTTCTATCCTGATTCCAATATCAACAACATTGTCGATGTATTTTATCTCAAGTTTCTCCATCTGTTCCTGAAGAAAGGAAAATCCCTTTCTACCGGTTCCCAAAATTACTTTTTTAAATCCAATCTCTTCGCCACCAATTACAATAGATTTTGAATTAACTTGTTGAACTTCAGTCTCAAGCTTTATTGTTACCCCTCGATCTCTTAGTTCATCCATCAAACCTTCGATTAATTTAACGCTTTTGTCAGTTCCCACATGATATTGGGCAACATCGATGAGTGATGAATTAATTTTATTCGCTCTTTTCTGGTAGAGCTCAAGATTATTTTTAGAAAGAAGTTTTGGTTTTAAGTATTTCTTTACTTTCTCAAGAAGACGATTTGCATTGTCTTCGCCCCAGTACTCTGTGGTAAAGCCAATTGGGTAGGTGTAGTTTTGTTTGCAGTCATTCCTTAGACCTCCCGAACAGATTTTTTCTTTATCAACCATCAGGATTTTTAATTTGTTTGAATGTTCCGTCAGTTCAAAGGCCGCACCTAGACCCGCAGGCCCAGTACCAACAATAATAACATCGAAGTCCATTTCTCTTTTCTCCTTAGATCAAAATCTTTGATCTTTTAAGAATTGTGTATGTGTGTTTTAAATAGATCTCCCTGATCTTCTCTTCGTTTAAGTCAGGTAGCTCTAGGTTTAACTTGCTTTCCAATACTTTTCTAAGAGACCCCTCTGAGAAGGCCGCCTGTTGAACAATGGGGTAAATTTGATCTCTACTTAACTCTGTATATTCGATAAGAAAATGTAGATAGTAGCTTGAAAGATACTTATCATTTTTGAGAGCATTTTCTGTCATACGCTTGGTATCTATTACAAGGCATTCAAGTGTATTTGTGAGTCTTTTTATGGCGTAGTAGCAAAGGCCTAGAGTATCGGGAAGGTAAATTCTTTCTGCGCTTGAATGTGAGATATCTCTTTCATGCCATAGGATAGTATTATCAAGCGCAATTTGAAGATTGGATCGTATCACTCTTGCGAGCCCTGTTAGGTTTTCACAGGAGATCGGGTTCTTCTTGTGAGGCATAGTAGATGAGCCTTTTTGTCCTTTTGAGAAACCTTCTTGAATTTCTCCTACCTCGCTTCTTTGGAGATGCCTAAATTCAACCGCAATGCGCTCAATGGCCTGTGCCAATAGCGCCAGTATACTAGCAAGTTTCGCGTGACGATCCCTTGGTATGACTTGGGTTGAAACGGTTTCAACATTTAATCCAAGTTCTTTTGCTGCAGTCAATTCTCGCTCAGGACTAGTTATTGAGTAACTTCCAATTGCTCCGGAAAACTGTGCTGTCAGATCTTCTTCCATGAATCTTTTTAGCTCATTTATTCTTCTTTTAAACTCTGCGTAATGACCTAAAAGTTTAATCCCAAAGCTTGTGGGTTCCGCTTGAATCCCATGACTTCGACCGATACAAAGCGTCTTTTCGTGTTCAATAATACGCTTTGAAAATGCATCAAGTAAGAGCTCAAGTTCATTCGTGATTAAATGGAGAGAATCTCTAATCTGTAGCGATAGCGCAGTATCAATTATATCTGAGGAGGTGAGGCCAAAGTGGAAATAGCGTGATTCATCTTTTGTCAGCTGTTCTGTTATTGATGTTATAAAGGCGATGACATCGTGATGGGTCTCCCTTTCTAACAACTCAATTCTTGAGGGATCTATTTTTACTTTCTTTGAAATGTCATTTGCTGTTCCTTTTGGAACCAACGTTCCTTCTAAAGATCTCAAATGTGCCAGTTCAACCTTTAAAAATGTTTTGAACCTATAAGTATCACTCCATATTTCTGCAATCTCTGAGTGGGTATATCGAGGAATCATATTTTCTCCAAAAAAATTAAATTTCCCTATTTACAATGGCTAATGGTTTTGATTAGTATCTCTTATAGATAAGCTTATCTTATGGACTTGATAAGTAAAGGTATTTGTTTGTTGAATATGCCTTTGTTTTTATTAGGGAGGAGAAATGGCCCAAATCGCAATAATTGGTACCCAATGGGGAGATGAAGGGAAAGGGAAGATTACTGATACCCTTTCGAACGATGCGGATTATGTGATTCGCTACCAAGGTGGGAACAATGCTGGCCATACTATTATTGCAAATGGTGTGAAGACGGTTTTGCATTTAATCCCATCGGGTATCCTCCACCAAAAATGTAAATCAATCATCGCTCACGGGGTCGTTTTCGACCCCGACGCTTTTTTGAGCGAGAGGGACGATCTCGTGATGGCCGGAGTTGAGATTACTCCTGAGCGCTTAATGATTTCTTCAAATGCCACGGTTATTACAAGCTACAACAAGTTGATCGATGCTCTTCGCGAAGGGCAAGGCCCAGTCAAAATTGGTACCACTGGAAAGGGAATTGGTCCAGCTTATGAAGACAAGGTTTCTCGCAAGGCCATTAAGGTTTCCGATCTTTTCGATCGCGAACTTCTACTGAGTAAGCTTAGCAATAATCTCTCAGAGAAAAAGGTTCTTTTTGAGTCACTCTACCATTCAAATTATCCTTCTCTTGATGAAGAGGTCGAAAGGCTTTTTGAACTTGGGAAAGTAATCGCTCCATTTGTTGGTGATACTTTCCTAGAGATAGAAAGAGCAGCATCTGAAGGAAGAAAGGTTATCTATGAAGGGGCCCAAGGGGCACTTTTAGATATCGATTACGGAACTTATCCCTACGTTACATCTTCCAATACCACCTCTGGTGGCGTTTATACTGGCGCTGGGTCAAAAGGGTTGGAGCGGATCATAGGAATCACTAAGGCCTATACCACACGTGTTGGTGAAGGACCTTTTCCTACGGAATTATTCGATGACTTTGGATCATATATGCAAAGAGTTGGTGGAGAAATAGGAGCGACAACGGGACGAACTAGACGGTGTGGTTGGCCCGACCTTCCTCTCTTAAAGTATTCAGTGATGGCGTCAAAGGTTACAGAGATCGCTTTAACAAAAGTCGATGTATTGGCCGGAATGAAAGAGCTCAAAGTTTGTACTGGATATCGTCTGGGTGAACGCACTATCGATTGTGCTTATCCTGGAATCGATCTTCAAAACGTCACTCCCATTTTTAAAGCTATCAAACCAATCTCTAAGGAATTCTTAGTTGATGGTGAGATGGGAGATTGCCTCAAGGAATATATCTCAATAATTGAGAAGTTTGTTGGGGTTCCTGTATCGATGGTGGCCTACGGGCCTAGCCGCGAGCAGATACTTTATTTGAACTAGGAGTTTATCCATGAGTAATAAATTTAAAAATGTAGATGTATTAATTGGAAAGGAGCAGATCGATCAGAGGATTTGTGAATTGGGACGTGAAATTTCTCAGTACTATGATGGTGATGAAGTCGTTGTGGTCTCTGTGTTAAATGGCGCGTTCATGTTTACAACGGATCTAATCCGTCATTTTGACTTTCCGATGGACCTAAAATTTGTTCGCGCTTCCTCTTATGGCAGTGCTCAAGTTAGTTCTGGCGAAGTATCGCTAAATCTTGGAAGTGTAGATGAGAGTATTAGGAATAAGAGAGTATTGATACTCGAAGATATCGTCGATACGGGTCACACTTTTCATAAGGTCGTTGGAGCAATTAAGGAGTTGTCTCCAAAAGAGGTGAAGTTTGCTTCATTGCTCTTTAAGCCATCTCGCCTAGAAAGAGAGGTCAATATCGATTATCTCGCTTTTGAGATCGAGGACAAATTTGTCATCGGTTATGGACTCGACCTCGATGGGTTCTACAGGGAGTTGCCATTTATCGGAGTGTACAGCGGAGGGGCCTAATCGACCCCTCTTTTTTTTGTCCAAAAATGGGAGCCGAGGTAATTATGAAAAAAATATTTGAAGGTAATATTGTAATAAGTAGTGGAGTACAACGATTGCAGGTGGAGTATGACGCTTCAGACTTTGTCATTACCCGTGTTGGAAAGCGTCTTGGCAGTCCTAATTTTAGTTTCGGAGATTCCTGCCTAGTCTTTCCTTCATTTATTGATATCCATACGCACTGTCGTGAAGATCACTCTAAAAGTTCAACCCATAAAGAAAATTTTAAAACTGCATCTATGGCGGCCATTAACGGTGGAGTTTGTGCGATTGGAGATATGCCCAACAACTCAATTCCTCCAATTGATGATGAGTCCTATTTGGTTAAGAAGCAACTAGCGGAGAGTTCGCGTATTCCTGTCATTCTTTATGGGGCCATTAATTCAAAAAGTTCTCCTATTAAGGAGAACGTTCCCTACAAGTACTTTATGGGTCCAACCACAGGTGTAGGGGGAAGCGATAACTCTAAAGTACTTGATCGATATCGAGGCAAATGCGTAAGCTTTCACTGTGAAGATCCTGAGTTCTTTGTTGATAGTTCATTTCATCACTATGCTCGTCCTGTAATCAGCGAGGTGGTTGCCATAAGGAAGGCCATTAAATTGATTGAACAATATGAACTCGAGGGAATTATCTGTCACGTCTCAAGTCGTGATGGATTTGTGGAATGTCTCAAGGCCAAAAGACGCGGCGTTAATTTAAAAATTGAAGTCTCACCTCATCACCTTCTTTTTAATTTTGAAGACAGCGGCACTGCTTCTACCTTTAAGGTTAATCCCCCTATAAGAAGAAGAGATGAGCAACGCTATCTTCTCTCTCAACTAAAGCGTGGAAATGTCGACTATATCGGTTCAGATCACGCTCCCCATCTTATCAATGAGAAGGCCAAGGGGCTGTCTGGTATTCCAGGGCTGGATACATTTGCCTTGGTAATGGGAAAGCTGATCAAAGATCATAATATTTCTCCAGAAATAATTCTTAAATGCTGCGCAACCAATCCTGGTAATTGGGCCAGTCGTTTTCTTAATATAAAAGTGGGCAAGATTGAGAAAGGTTATCTGGCCTCATTTACTCTGCTCGATTTTAGCGAAACACATACTGTGACCTTTGACACTTTAAGGACGAAGTGTTCGTGGTCCCCGTTTGAAAATAAACAATTTCCTTTAAGCACAAGAACATTTGGGAGGTTTGAAAGTGAAAGATTTGATCTCAATTAGAGATTTAACTAGGGAAGACATTGATAAGTTAATTGGAATGGCAATCAAGATGAAGAGGGAGATTGCGCCAATCCCACAGAAGGAGGAAAGAAAGATTGCATCAATCTTTTTTGAAAATTCAACTCGAACCAGAATCAGTTCTGAAACCGCAGCAACCAATCTCGGTTATCAGATCAATGGTTTTTCTGGCGCAGAAGGAACTTCAGTAAGTAAAGGTGAGCCAATCATTGATACGGCAAAGATGCTTGAGGCCTACGGATATGAAATGATCATCATGAGACACGGACTTGAAGGGTCGGCCCAGTACGTTTCAGAGAATGTTTCAATTCCTGTGATTAACGGTGGAGATGGCTCAAATTCTCACCCGACTCAAACACTTTTGGATTTGATGACAATTGCTGAAACCCAAGATGGAATTGATAACAAAAAGATCGCCTTGGTTGGAGATTTAAAATACGGAAGAACAGTACACTCACTTTTGCTCGCCCTAGCTGAATACAAGTGTGATGTTTACTTGGTATCTCCTCCGGAACTTCAAATGCCAAGTTGGAGAATCGAAGATTATAAAAAGTCATCGGGGAGAGACGTGATTATTTCTCATTCATTTGATGAAATTATCAATGACGTAGATGTGCTCTATATGACAAGGATTCAAAGGGAAAGGTTTCCTCAGGATCTAGAGGGGGAGTTGGAGTTTAAAAAGGTGAGTGGTCACTTTCATCTCACAGCAAATAAGCTCAACCAAGTCAGAAACAACCTGGCCATCTTGCATCCACTCCCAAGAGACAAAAATAATATTGAAATTTCGCTCGATGTGGATGCCACTCCGTATGCTCAGTATATCGAGCAGGCAAAAAATGGGCTTTTCATGAGACAAGCAATCATTACAGCTCTTGCCAGAAAAATGCTTATTGGAAGACCAAAGGTTGCTGAAGTTCATCCTGCCGATCTTGTTGAACTCGAGATTACTGATGGACAGAAAATTGGAAGTAAATTGGTTTACCGTTTAGATAATGGAACCCTCATTGATCACATCGAACAAGGAAAAGGGATGGCCGTTTATAATGCTTTAAACCTTGGAGAAGTCATTGGCGCGGAAGTCGTGCTGTCGATGAATATCAATAGTGAGAAACGTAAGAAGAAAGATGTCATTGCCATCCATGAGAGAACGTTGGCGGCAGATGAACTCTACAAAGTGGCATTGATTAGTTCTGACCACACTATTAATTTCATCAACGATAAGCGGGTGACAAAAAAAGGACGCGTTGTTTTACCGAGTGTGATTGATGATCTTCTCGATTGTCCAAACCCTAAGTGTATTAGTCGAGAGGAGCATAAGGAGTTTGCCAAGAGTAGGTTTTACCTTGAGGGTCATCGTCCATTAAAAGTTCGCTGTCATTACTGTGAGCGGATTCTTAAAAGGAGTGAACTTGAAGTACGAAACTAATTTTATTACTTCCTTTGCAATAGAACATGAGGTTTTTAAGGTATTTGAAAAACCAATAGTTTTAAAGTCGGGGAAGTCTTCTCACATTTATATCAATTGGAGAACGGTCTCTGAAGATATGTATCTAATGGATCAACTCTCCGACCATTTAGCAAAGGTTATGAGTGAGTACTCGGTAGATACTGTGATTGGTGTCGCCGAAGGGGCGACCAAGCTTGGGCTACTCACTCAGTATAAGCTTTCTAAACTCTCGCAAAACTACTCAAAAGGATCTCATGCTTTTTCTATGATTAGAGGGAGGAGCAAAGAGCACGGTAGCGAGAGCGACAAATATTTAATAGGTAGACCCAAAGGAAGGGTTGCTTTAATTGAAGATGTGACAACCACGGGAGGTTCACTGTTGGATGCAGTAAGAATATTAAAAGAGTTTAACGGAATAGAAGTTGACTGTATTTTTGTTTTAACTGATAGGGGAGACTGCCTAAACCAAGTCATTGAAGACGCTTACGGAATCCCTAGCATCGCTCTTAGCAAGGGATCTGATCTTGCTGAGGAGTATCTCGAAAGAAAAAAAGCATCTGAAGAGTTCAAGGCGATGGTTCGTGAGGAGTTCAACTCATGAGAAAAACTCGCGACTATATTTGCCATGCCTTAGATCATTACAGCTCTTTCGGTGGTGTGATTGAGCGGATTGAGAATCTCACACCATACGTGGGTTGTTTCAAAGTTGGACTTGAGGCCCATACTCAATTCGGGAACAAATTAGTTGAAGAGATTTTAAAAAGGAATCGTAAGGTTTTTCTCGATCTCAAATTTCACGATATCCCTATAACTGTAAAAAAGGCGGTTCAATCCGCCTCTTCAATGGGGATTCACTATCTCAATGTTCACACCTTAGGCGGTCATAGAATGCTTGAGGCCGCAAGAGAAGGGCTCCTGAAAACGGATTATAAGGAAAGGCCAAAGCTTATTGGGGTGACCATGCTCACATCCCATTCTGAAGATGAGCTTGCTCATGATCTAAAGATGGATGGAAGTATGATCAATATTATTAGGCATCTCTCTAAGATGAGTGAAAATGCAGGTCTAGATGGAATCGTCTGTTCTGCCAATGATCTCCCATCATTGACTCAAATTCATCGAGATGATTTCTTTTATATCACTCCTGGAATAAGGCACTTTGAGGCGAAAGGTGATCAGTGTAGAACGGCAACTCCTGAGCAAGCGATTAAGAACGGATCTTCTATGATTGTGGTGGGAAGAGAGCTCTCTAATTGTTCTCCCGATGAGCAGGTTAAAAGAGCAAATGACATCCTATTAGAGGTTTCAAAGTATGTATAAAGCAATAAGACCGCTTCTTTTTCTTCTTTCTCCAGACCGTGCCCATCATCTTGTGGCGCTTATAATGGAGTATGGGGGGAAAGTTCCAGTACTAAAACGGCTGGAGAAATGGTTTAGGGTGGACCATCCAAGACTTCGGCAGGAACTTCATGGAATTCTTTTTTCAAATCCCGTAGGAGTTGCTGCAGGTCTCGATAAGAATGGGAAGACAGTGCCCTTTCTCAAAATGCTCGGATTCGGATTTGTGGAAGTGGGGTCTGTAACGCGGCTTTCTTCCCAAGGAAATCCACTTCCAAGAATGAAGAGACTGGTAAAAGACGGAGCTCTCATCAATCGTTGTGGTTTAAATAATGACGGCGCTGAGGTGGTAAGAAAAAGACTTTTAGAAAGAAGTCACAGTATTCCTCTTGGCGTTAATATCGCTAAGACTCACAGTGAGAATATAATAGGCGCTGATGGAGTAGAGGACTTTCATCAAAGCTTTGAGTTACTAAAAGATTGTGGGCACTACATTACCTTAAATATTAGCTGTCCCAATACCACGGAGGGAAAGACCTTTGAATCATCAGAGGCCTTGCATGAATTATTGCTTAAACTAAAAGTTCATAAGATTTCAAAACCAATTTTTGTTAAGTTTTCTCCGGGGCCTTCTAACCAAGAACTGGTGAGGCTTTTAGAAGTTTGTGAAAGCTTTAATGTCTCTGGTTACATTTTGGGTAATACTGCAACAAGCAGAGATGAGCTCATACATGGTAGGAAAATTGCAGAGCAGTTTGGTCGTGGTGGCCTAAGTGGTCTTCCGCTTAAAGAGCGAATGTTTGAGCTTGTGGAGCTCATCTATTGTAGCGTTGATCGCTCTAAAATCATTATTGCTTGCGGCGGTATTCGTACTGCTGAAGATGTTTACAAAGCAATCTCTCTGGGCGCTCATTTGGTTCAGGTCTTAACAGGATTCGTCTATGAAGGTCCAAGTATGGCCAGGACTATTAATCGAAATCTTTTAAAGATGCTTGAGCGAGATGGGGTTTCGGTTGGAGAGTTGAGGGGAGATGCAGTTGTGTCAGGTATAGTCTAAATTTACAGGTTATCTGCAATCTTTTCACCCCAAATTTTGCTTTCTTTATTTATAAGGTGAAGTCCATCATTTGGTGAGGTTTTAGTGAAATAGCTTCTACCATCTATTAAGGTGCATCTTCCATCAATTCCCTTAATAAGTAATGAATATAGTTTATCGACTTCGCTATTAGGCTTTATATAGGACTTCCCAGGAGAGTGATATATAGGCCCTATCCATGTGCAAGTATGTTTTGAAGACAGCTGTTTGAGAAGTCCTTTAACTTCATTTAATACTGCTGTGGAACTAGAAATATACGCCTTTCTTTTGTTACCAGATGATTTCCAACTAAACATATTGTCACCCAAGTTAATGATAATGTGGTCTGGGCCGATATTGTTGATGAGTATATCAAGACTGACGCCTTTTCCCGAATTTGCTGTTTTGAATTCGCTACCGCTTAATAGAGAGTGTCCGCAAGTTGTTTTAGGAGTATTGCCAGGCATCCAGTTTTTTGGTCGAGCACCACAAAAACTGCGATAGTGAAAGTCGCTAGCTCCGCATGAGTTTACTTTATCAGCGACTTTGTTTCCCATTCTGTCGCCATTTTTTGAGAAAAGATATGAATGAGAATCTCCAATATACAAGACGTTTTTATTGTTAAAATTTTCTTTGCAGCTATATTTTTTATCAGTATCTATATCTGAGCAGTTTGTATTGCCACTTATCGGTTCAACATATGACTCTACTTTTTCTTGAATGGTATTTAATTCTTTGATCGCTTGCTTTGAAGCTTCTTGGTCGCTGTAGAATTTAAGTAATTGATCGTTGTAGAACTGGACTGATTCTGAGTTAGAAGTTTCAGCTTGTACTGGGGCAATAAAAAGTGAAAAAAGTAGACTTGTGGCAAACATATTTATCTCCTAAAGCTCTTAAAATTTTATCAGGAGCTTGGAAGTGGAACAATAGCAAATCATGCGAGACTATTAGCGCTATTTGATGAATAAAGAGGGGATAGCTGATAATAATTGATTCGAGATCTTACCCCATATAACAATCATTATATTGGGTAGGGCACAATACACCTTATTACAGGTGTTTACGCTTTCCCCCTACTGTGTTTAATGATTTTTCGACTTTCATGGTTTCTATCCCTTTTAATCGTCTAAGGTCTTTACAACTTTGCCGAGTGTGTAAAGTGTGTTGGCATTTACCGCTACCGAAAGAATTTAACAAAAGTTCTTGAAAAACTCAAGAAATTTTGAGGAATATTTATAAATGGCATAATCTTAAGAGCTTCTAACCTATACTTAAGTTTTGGATTTGCGCACATTGCCGATAAGTCACCATGAAGAATAAAACAAATAAGCCCCCCAGATACAATGTTGGTGATCGAATTAAATTTAGGCCATTGCCCGACTGCGCACCAATGTGGTTTAAGATCGTTGGCGTTAGCCCATGTTCCATAACTGGAGATTGGATTTATCGGATTTCTGGCAACGGCATGGGATTTGCGCACGTGAGCGAATCGGCCATATTTTGCCACAACAACTAACTTTCATTTTGGGATTTTTTCGTTAAATACTATGCTGTAATGACCGATATATTTGATATATCAATTACAGGAGTAAATGCAGATGAAAAAAACACTACTATTAACGCCGGCACTATTACTACTTGTTTCGTGTGCTTCCACTGTGCAAATGGTTGGAGAAAATAGCTTTAAAGCTTCTTGTCACAAGTTGCGTGGTGGTTGTGAGGAACAAATGAAAAAGAAATGTCCAAATGGATATAAAGTAAACTCCGAGGGGTCAACTTATGGCGTTTGGGGTGCTGAAAACGAAATTTATTTTACTTGCAATAAGGGCTAGGGTGCTTAGGTCTTACAAGATGCCATGATCTTGTAAGACCTCCTCAATGCGCTTTACCTTGAATTTTAAAATTTTTACGTCAGCGTGATAGTAGACTAATAAAGCTAAAACGATCAAATCGGCGGGGCTTCCAAAGTCTGTAAATATTGGTCTTAAAATTTCAGCCATCTTTGCCCTACTACCTTAAAACCCATTAAACGCAATTTTTTAAAGTCTTTTGGTAAGATCTTTGTTCGCACCATATGACAGCGTTTTTTTGTGCTGTACCAGTGCTTTCGTTTACATTGTTCTTGGTCATAATAGATAAATCCATCGTCATGTATGCGCAAAATAAGATCGTTATTTAAGCTTACTAAGCTCGGTTGCCATGATCGCGCCAAGCTCGTACAGCTCGTGAACAAGCTTATAAAAACGAATATCACAGCGATATTTACCAGTTTTAAAACTTTCATCTGTTCCGTTCCATATAGGTTTTATGTTCTCTTCATTTATCGCCATTTTTAGCTCAAGAAGACGCTCTTTGTATTTTCGCTCGTTATCCCTATCAACAATATTTGCAATAGGGATTAACAAGCTTAAAACGAGGTTTACTGTATCCATTATTTTACTGTAGGTGTAACCGCAGAAATAACTTTTAAAATAGTTCTCAAAATGAGCTCAAGTACAGAACCGGATTTAATGATCTTAGTTTTTCCAAGAAAAAATTCAACATTCATGTAAATGAAAGCTGCAATTAGTGGCCAATACTGTGTTAAAAATTCCATTTTTCCTTCCTTTGATCGAGGTTATCCCAATCGTTTGTAGTTTCGTTTATAGCGTTCGTAATATTCAGTCATGTTTTCAATTGCCTTTACTGCCTTTGGACTGTGCTTGTAGCTACCATCCAAAAATTGGTTTACTCTCGTTTCACCGCCGTTATATGCCATAACTACAAGCTTTTCGTTTCCATCATATTTTTTTGTCAGATACTCCAAAAATTTGAGGCCCATATTTAAGCTGTAAGCGTCTTTGGAGAGATTACTAAGGGTAGCACTAGGGTCAAATTGCCTTGCTGTAGAGAGTGTTACGTGCATTAAGTTTTGAGTGTTACCTATTTTTTCTTTATCTCGATTAAAACCTGCCAGTGACTCATTGAGAGCAATTGCCTTTGTCATTTTTGGATCAATGCCATATTTAAGAGACTCGGATATAAAAAGATCATCAAAGCGATTAAAATCATAATCAGTATTGAATAGTTCATTAAAAAATGAAGTTTTAATATTAAGTCTTCTTGAGAGCAAAAAGATCAAAGCGATGATAAAAGCAATTACTTTGCTCATTGTTATTTTTTCCTTTTTTTAAGTAGGGTGTTCGCAAATAAAAGCCCTGCACCGATTACTCCAAGAATTTTAAAGAGCATTAACTTATCGAAAGTATCTTTAACGATCTTGGTCGTATCCTGTATTGTTTCGGTAGTCACGTTGATAGCATCTTGAAAGTCAAACTCTGCATCTTTCTGTGCTAGTGCGGTATTAAAAGCGGCATTACTTGGGACGGTGCCATGTGATTGCATTGCAAGCTTTTTCATAGCTTTCTCAACCACACTATCCGAAAGCTCGGCTACATCTATACCTAGATCAAGTGAACCAACTAAATCGCCTTTTCTGCTAGTGACTTCTTCAACAAAAGAGTTATACGGTATATCGTTATACTTTTTAAATTCGTTATAGAAGATATCTAATGCTTTTTTACCTGTAGGTTTACTAAAAAAATTTAACATCATAACACCTCGTAAAGATCGATGATTACCTGTAAAGGTTTATCTAAAGCTTGCGCCCTGTTGTCATACCATTTATATGAAAATATCAATGACCAATCAGGTGTAAACGCATAGAAACGAGTAGAACCAACAAAACTTGTCGCCATAGTTAACTCGTCTTCTGATACTAGAGTTCTATCAAACATTGGGCCACGATAAGGATAGTCGCCTTCTGGTAGTCCACTTTCTGGCCATGTTTCTCCCGCAACAATTTGTAATCTTTTTGTATTGCAAACAGCGTACTCAACTTCTAGTAACATTGGTCTTTTATCTTCAACTCCAAAACTCAATGCACTAAAGCTTTCATTGTCGTTAACATCAAATCGGAAAGACTCTTTAGACTCAAATATAGCTCTTCCCAAATATCTTCTAGTTTTCATGCTAAATACTCCACAATTTCAATGTATCCGTTACCTTCTGAATTTCTCCAATTAACAGTATCAAAGACAACTTCCGGCGGTGACTGATCTCTATTCCTAAAGTATAGTCCTTCTGTGGAAACCCATTCCATCGATTCACCCGACTCAAGGTAAGGCAAACCAAGGAAACCTAAAATAATATCGCCACCGTTCCAATCGTAGTCGGTGTTGATTTCGTCTAAGCCACCGTAGTGTATTCTGGACATACCAATATTTCGGATTATCGTTTTAATCCTTCTTCCTGAAGCTTTAAGGTAATCGTTAAGTTTGCTAGAATCGACTGCAAAAGATGTTTTCTTAATCTCTGTAACTTGTTGCTGTGATGTTCTATCGCTAATCGTGGTAGGCATTTGCTCGAAAACGGAACTAATAATAATAGTTGCGGTTTTGCCTTGTTGTGCTTTCCATGAAAAACTTACCTTTCCACGCTTTTTGCTAAAGTTGATGGCTTGACCCGCTTTAAGTGTTAGCACTTCACTATCATCGAAAGTACAACTTACAACTACACTTGAGTCTGTTGCATCCACCATACAAATCGATTTAACGTCGAAGGTGAAATGATTTCCATCACGTTCAGAAATCGTCGTTTCTTTGTCTAAAGGTAAAATTATTTGTTCTAGTTCCCTCATGGTTCGCCCCCTACTTTTTGCCAATTAGAAAGGCGATTAATCCGACAATTAAAATCGCACCGATACCGCCGCCAATCAGTAGCCCTTTATTTAGAGGTTTTTGTACTCCGTATTGTTGCACTGGTGGTACCGTTAAATTTTGTTCTCCCTTTAAATTTACAACATTTTTTGATGGTGTTTTCATACTTGTTGATATCGGTTGTCTCGGTCGTGTTGGCATTGTTGCGGGTGCCACATTAACTATTTCTTCCTCAGGCATTTCCATTGTGCCAATACCTGGTACAATTCCCCCTAGCCCAAATTCATCCGCAAGATCACTCATATAAGTATTTCCACCGATCGCACCATTAACGGCCATTCCTGCTTGAGGGCCTCCGAAATATGTAGCCGCACCAACGGCAGCGGTTCCAAGTGTTTTATCTAAGTCGGTTGTAACTGGTCTAGAAACTTCGTTGTAAACTTTTTTTAAAGACTTTCCTACGCTACTAAAAAATCCCATTTGTTAACTCCTAAAAAAATGGGCGTACAATTCTGTACGCCCATATATGCGCTAGTAAGTAATTACTAAGAGCGTTTTATTATTGCAGTTCATCGATAAGGATTCTTACAAATACAGGATTTGAAAAATCCAACTCCCCAACTGAAACAAGTATGTCGAGCTCGTTAAACGTGTTAGGCAATGCACTTTCAAGCATATTTGCACTAATTACGTTGAACATTGCTGTAGCGGGGATTCTTACTGCGATATCTCTCTGGTCGTACCACTCTTGCATAAGAGTATATAAAGAACATTTCTCTTTAATTCTCGTGCGAGTACCATTTACCATAACTTCAAGATCGAGCTTAACTTTGTTACACTCGGCAAGGTTTAGATAAACTTTTTTCCCGTCTACAAGTCTGTAAGCTTCTACTTTCGCGTTCATAAAGTTTTTAACACCTGAAAGGTCAAACTTTCTGTCGTTTGTAGGTGCTGTAAACTGCTCTTCTTTTGGGTGTTGCTTCCAACGTCGAGTACCGCGATCTTGGGTAACTTTACAGTTAATTTCTGTGCGGAAATTTTCACCGCTAAAAGTAACCTCTTCATTACCATCGATGATATCTTTAAGGTCGTTAAACTCGATTTCAAGAGTGTTTTCTGATTGTCCTCTGTTATAGTTCAAGAGTGTAGCTTGATAGTTACCTTCGGCAAGAACCATATCAAAAGGAATAATAAGTGACTCACCAACTGTTACAGGCTCTCCGCTAGTACCAAAAGTAAATTCCGCTTCTGTCGCATTGTCGCCAAGCTCTGTATCGTTTTGCGCTAACCACATTGGAGAAGATTCTCCCTTATAGTGACTAACATAGTCTCTAAGGTCTTTTACTGTCACTTCTCTTAGATCGCCGTAAGCATCTTTAATACGGATTTTTCTAATCAAGTTAAGAAGTAACCCGCCTTTTTTAGCTACTGGTGAACCTGTAAAAGTAGCAATAAAAGAGAAAATGCTGTGAAGGTGAATATTTTTTAGGTTAGTCTTAGGTAGCTTGATCGTCTTTGTCATTGCCCTACCAGTATATTCAGTGATCGGGTCTAGTACCATGTTTCCTTGCGAGTCGATTTGATCGACTACTTGTTGTACTGATTCCATCGTTTACCCCTACTATGCTTTACGAGCTACAATTGCTTCAAGGTTAAACTTTGGTTTTACAAATACATTGTAGATAACGCTTGTTGCGAGAGAAACACCTGCAATAACAGCGTATTTTTTCCAATTTTTCATTTTAAAAACTCCTACGGCTTTTCGTTAATAGTTGAGCTTTTATTTTGAAAGATTTGATTAGTTGATAATATGACGTAAAGGAGGCGTTTTGATGCCGATGATCTAAAAAAAAAGAGCCGTCATAAAGACGACTCTAAAAGTTAAAAGATCGAAAAAGAATAAAAACCCTACTCATCCATGAGTAAGTACAGGCCATAGACTTCATTAATCACTTCAATCTTACGCACTTCGTACGGAATATTATTTTTATAAAGTCTATAAGTCATACACGAGCGTCCATTGCTCATAGGTTTTATTATTTGCCCTTTTTTATTCTTAAGGCAATCGTTTTTAAGATCGTAAAAATAACTTGGAAAAGTTTTTAACTGTACCATAACGGCCTACTAGTTAGGTTTTACAAGTCTAATATCTTTTCCATCTTGCCATAGGTAAGCGTGGTAATCCTTCATGCCGTAGGCAAGTTCATTGCTTTTTTCTTCTCCGAAGTATTTTTTATAAAACTCATTTTCTCCCAATTTAAAAGCAAAAATTGAGCTCGCGTTATCTTTAAAATACTTTGGTAAAGAACTTGGAACTTGACTAATGCAATGTAAAGAAAGGTCATAGTGCCTTCCCATTTCGATAGATGTTTTTAGGTAGTTTTGTTCTCCCTTCACTAGATCAGTTGTTATTTTGTACTTGTCGAGCTCGTCAAAAAATAAAGCTATCTTTTCAAGCTCAGGAAGCTCACTGATTGGTTTGTTTCCATGCTTGCGTTTATGTAACTCCTTACGAAGAGAGCCAACGAAAATTGCAAATTTTGCGACGATATTAGCCGACTCTCTTAAGTCTTTACTAAGGTCAGGAGTAAAGACGATACAAAATTCTTTTTTACTAAAAGCATGGTTAAAAGCCGGTTGTAGGTTTGTATAGTTTGAAACATAAAAGGCATTTTTAGCTTCAAAGCTACCCGATGGGTCAAATACAATTTTTCTTTTAAACTTTGCGAGCTCTTTTTTTGCTCTAAAGGATTTCCCCGAACCTGTTCTACCAAAATAAAAATGTACAGCCATCTTACACCGCCTTTTTTTGTTCAATGGTTGCAAAATACGTTCTCTTAGTGTCGAGTATTGACATCGTAACCATTCCCGCACCTGAAAACATTGAAATAATAAAGGCCCATAGTGGTGACGTTTCAAGGTCAACATCAGGGAAGAGCTCTCTAAATGCGTCTTTGAAGAGAGATAATCTAAAATCGTAAATTTCTTGATCGGTTTTACAGCTCTCTTTAAGTTTAAGTTGAAGATCATCTGGCAGATCATTGACAAGAAATTTACATACCAGTTCTTCGATCTTAAGAAACGAGCTAAAAAGCTTGGGCGAGATAGCAGTAAGCAAATCAACTTTAACAGTCTTATTTGAATGGTCGTTACCACTATATGAATTGTTACTATTGGTTGCTTCACTAGCCCCACTATTAGAATTAAAAGAGCTATGAAAGTTTTTAATAATGTCTTTTTTAACGATGTCTTGATCGTTACTATCACTTTTTTCATTTGTCATATTCCTATCCTTGGAATTTTAAGGAATTGCCGTTCCTTGATTAAATATTAAAACCAGTCGTCGTCGCTCTTTTCTGTTTTATTTACGACTTCGCTAGTTTTTTCTGTAGATTCCACAATATTTTTTCCTTTTTTCTTTCTTAGATACTCGTTAAAGGATTGCTCTGGATTGTCGAGATTACTTTCAATTCTACTTACTGCCCTATGAGCTTGGCTTAAGCGGTGTTTAGCTTTTCTTAGCTTTTCTTGTTGGTTTGCCTTGTACTGGTCAATTGTCTGTACCATTCTTAACTCCTTTGTTGATGGTAATTATCGTTTAGTTTCTATTTGTTCAAGTCTGTCGATTAAATTGTGAAGTTGATTTAAAAATGCAACTTCTTGCATACCTGATTCATATTCATTACGAGCTATGTCGATATCAAAATTTAAGAGCTCAAATAGCTCATTTAAAGCTCTTTGATCTCTTAGCCCTACTCTTTGATCGAAATCAGGCCTTAAAAACTCATAGAGGGGATTTTGTAGCTTATTCAGCTTTATTCTCAATTGTTTGTACTTTTCGCCCTTCTCTTCTTTAATTTTCGTATCGATTTCACGCTTATAATTGATATCTCCAAGGTTATTAGCGATAAATTGTCCTATTTTAGAGGGATATTTAACTTTAGGGGCCACAATATCGAATGCAGTTTCAATTTCTATAGTTGTGTAGCTTTTAAATAAATTTAAAATACATTTGCCCACTCTCTCACGCGTCTTAGGGTCTGAAAGCTCATTGCTTAAATAACTGGCAATTCTTGGGGATTCACTAGAGAGATTATTAATATAATTATGTTCTCGATTATCTGTAGTTGATTCAACCTGTGGTTGTGCATCATTGAAGGATTTTACTGGTGCGCTTTCCGCACCCATTAACTGGTGCGTTTTCTGAACTAGTAAACTTGGTTTATTGGTATTGTTTCCGCACTTATAACTGTCAGTGTCTAAAGATTTTATAGGTGCGCTTTCCGCACCATTAAAAATAGAAATTAGATAGAATTTTTGTTTGTGGTGAGATTTCTGCCAAACTTTGTCACTTTTAGCATTAAGTTTTTTTAGATAGCCGCTATCTAGTAACCCTTTTAGTGCCCTCGATAGCTTCCCATTATCTAATTGTGTGACTCTCTGAATTTCAA
The DNA here is from genome assembly GCA_965140515.1 of Bacteriovoracaceae bacterium. GTDB lineage: Bacteria > Bdellovibrionota > Bacteriovoracia > Bacteriovoracales > Bacteriovoracaceae > JAGLCH01. The sequence goes on from OZ223251.1 coordinate 2,418,732, forward strand.
TTCTGCCCGCGGGTTTAGTATTACCCTTAGAAATGTACAAAATGGCACTAAACACCCTTGATTCGTTAAGCTTTAAAGCCCCACTAGCAATGGTTTTTAAGACCATGTTTGTAAAGTGAAAGTGATCTTTTCCCATGTCGATTTTTCCGATTTTTCCTAGGAAAATCTTGTAAAAAACATGGAAAAGTGATAAAATTTGTTTTCGTCTGTTTGTGGATTTATCTATCACTTTTCCATGAACAAGCATTTACCTGCCTGTAAGTTTTGCCGAACTTACAGGCATTATTTTTATTGGGTATCACACTAATTTAATCGGAAATTAATAGCTAAAGTTTAGACAAATTGGGATATTTGAGGGGGTTTTTGACCCCAGAAAGCAATCATTATATGGGGTACTGTTAAGTCCTTGTTTTTACGTAACTCTCCAGGACCCCTACTGGATAACCTCCAGATTCTCGATATAGGTCTGGGTCACCGCTGCATCTGAGTGATTCAGATAGTCTCTCACTTTCAGGAGATCCTTGCACTTTCCATACAATTCTGTAGCGCACGCTTTTCGAAAACTATGTGGCGTTAACCCGCTTTCAGTCCGTGCTTTTTCTAAAATAGTCCTCACTTGATTGTACACTGTCTTGCTTGAAATCGTACCGCCATCTCTTCCTGGAAAGATTGGCCCATCATTTATCCCAGATCGATCGAGATGCATCCTTAGAAATTTGAAAATCGACTGTGCTCTCCTCGGGATAAATTTATGCCGTTTTCCCCCTTTTCGTTCCACCTCAATACTGAGCCTTTCTCGGTCAAAATTTTCGACCTCTAGACGGCACACCTCGCTGATTCTTAGACCTCCATAGTACATAAGGTATAGGATCAAAAATTCGCGGCTTCCAAGCACCATTTTATTGATTCGATTCCAGTCACTCTTTTTTAAGAGTTTTGTATGCTCAATATCTACATCTTTTAGCCGTATACTGTGCAGCTTGTTTTTGACCGGATTTATGGCAAATTTCCGCCCATTATCACCGTAGGTTTCACGCAGGAATTCAAAGAAATTTTTGATGGTAGAAAGATGCCTTTTTTGGCTGCCAACACTTAAGGCCAGCCCAGTTACTTCAGAAATGTCCCGTGTATCCCTCAGAAGAATTTTACGGATTGGGCCTGGAAGCCAGGATATTTCGCGCTCAATTTTTGACGTTCCCGTGGCCAAAAAATCGAGATAAATTCCTATGATTTTTCCATCGATTTTTGAAATTTTTCGACCTTTGTACAGATACTGAAACCAACACAAAAATTTTAAGAGATCTGCGCTGTAGTTTTTGATGGTATGAACCGATCTATTTGATAGCCTCAAAAAGTTCAAAAATTCATCAAAATATTTTTGATTCTCAGAGCTCAATTTTTTGGAAATTTCACCAATATTCTTCATATAATTGATATTATACGAAAAAAAGAGCATGTAAAGTGCTAAAATCATTAGTTTTTGTTAGAATGAGGCATTTATTTGCGTTTTAAGCGTTTAGGGGTACCTAGGGTATGGGTAGAATTAAAAAAGAAAGGGCCTTATAGGCCCAAAATTAGATAAAATTTCGAGTAGGGGTCGCCCTACTCATTTTTTCCTTTTTCAAGCCAGATCCCAGTGGGAGTAATGAGCTTTCTATTTTCCAGATCAAAAAGCCCAAAGACATAGTCTACAACACAGCTCGCTTTTCCATTTTCTTTGTACATGATTTGGCGAAGATTCCAAAGATTGTGGCGATAGCCTCTGTGTTCAGAAACAATTTTTACTTTTTCGCCACAACTCACTTCTTTTTTGTATGAGATATCTGCCTTTAAAACTACAGGCCCAATCTTTCCATTTCTTACACTTTCAGGAGTGATATCTTTGGTCTTGTAGTAGCCCCATCTGGCGTCTTCAAAAACAGTTAAATAATGAGCGTGATTGAGGTGTCCGTAGACGTCTAAATATTTCTCATCAATGATTGTGTTGTATTCAAAATTTTCAATCGACATGATTATCCCTCTAGCGGATCTGCTCTAAATTCATCCTTATGATTATCCCAGAATGGAGAGAGTCTTCTTAGGTTTTGTACAATTGGTGGAAGTGTCTTTTCAATGGCCTCAACATCAGATTCTATATTGAAACGTCCAAACGAAAAGCGGAGAGTTCCATGAGCGTATTCAAAAGGGATTCCCATCGCTTTAAGAACATGCGAAGGCTCAAGATTTCCTGATGAGCAAGCTGAGCCAGTTGAGCAACAGATTCCATTTTCGCTTAGACCGTAAATAAGTCCTTCGCCTTCGATTCCTAAGAAACTAATACTTGTGGTTCCACCAAGCCTTTCAGCTTTAGCGCCATTAATCTTAATTCCTTTGATATTATTTAAAACAAATCGTTCAAGACGATCGCGAAGTCTTGTTTCAAGCGTAGGTTCACCAAAAGGATCGATGTCCTCAAACTTTGAATAAGCAATTTCTAAGGCCTTTGCCGTAGCAACAATATAAGGAACATTCTCAGTTCCTGCGCGCTGTCCTTTTTCTTGATGACCGCCAACAATAAGCGGTCGGGCGAGTACCAATGGTTTTTTATAAAGAACCCCTACTCCCTTTGGCGCATAAATTTTATGTCCTGAGAATGAAAGCATATCAACGAATGGAAAATCTCTTGTGATATTGATATCCATTTTACCGATAGTTTGAGTAGCATCGGTGTGAAATGCGATGAGTGGATCCGTCTTTTTTACTACCTGAGATAGTTTATTGATGGGAAAAATTACGCCGGTTTCATTGTTGGCGTGCATGATTGAAACGATGGCAGTATCTGGTCTAATTGAGTCGATGAGTGCCACTATATCAAGATTTCCATTACTATCCACTGGAAGATAAGTTACCTCGTAACCATTTCTTTCGAGATCTTTACACAGTGAATGGACACTTGGGTGCTCAACACTTGTAGTAATGATGTGCTTGCGATCAGGATTTGATTCGAGAACACCTTTGATCGCCATATTGTTGGCCTCAGAAGCTGAGCCTGTAAAAGTAACTTCGTTGCTTTCAGCGCCAATTAGTCGGGCGATAACTTCTCTTGAGTTTTCAACAATCTCAGAAATTGCTTCTCCTTGCTTATAAATAGAGCCAGGATTGAAGTAATTTTCTACAAAGTAAGGTGTCATCGCCTCAAAAACTTGGGGATCTACCTGTGTGGTTGCGTTGTTATCTGCATAGATTGTTTTCATTAGAAATCCACTAAGCGCAGCTCTGGATGTACGAGCTCTTTAAAAAGGTTATCAATAATATTTGAAAGTTCTGGGCCATGCTCGCCAGAAAGTTCACAGTAAACGAGGTTTCCTCTCACTCTTACAAGATTAATATCTGACCCTTGACGGTTTAAATGAGGTCTAATGACCGTCTGGATGACTAGTGTAACCTTGGCCTCAATTTCTTGGTTTTCTTTTTCATCGTGTGCCGTGATCGGCTTTACCTGAGTTCTACTTTTTTCAACTTCTGCTTTTAAGATGTCGTGGAGACCACCGGATGAATTGATACAGCTTCCGCAGCCAGTTCCTGCCTGAGTTCTGACCATTAACTCATCAAGTGATGTAATCCCCAAATCAGCAATAGAGTCTTTTAGGTACTTTTCTGTGCGGTTAAAACAAGTACAGATAAGTGGTCCATCGTCTTCATGGTGGTGATCATCATCAATGAACTGAGAGTAATCAACATTTCTTTTGATTGCCCAGTCTTTTACGGCCTCACGCAGTACTTCTGCTCCCATTACTGAGCAGTGCATTTTCTGTTTTGGCATCCCTTCTAGGAATTTTGCGATATCTTCTGCAGTGATTTTAAGAGCATCAACCGGAGTTGGTCTCATATTTTCAATGATGTAACAGAGTGCCTCAGAGGATGCAATTGCCGAGGTACAGCCAAAAGTCTCATATCTTGCACTTACTATTTGATCCTGCAACGGATCGGCTGCGCGTTCAACTCGGAATGAGAAGACGATTGCATCACCACAGGCTATCGAGCCATAGTGCCCGATTCCATCAGGACTTTCGATTCTTCCGTGATAGGATTCCCCTGTACCATTTAGGGCATCCTGAAACATCGTGACTAGCTTTTCTGAATAGTTCCAGCCCATTTCATTTACTCCTTGAGTAGTAGCAAGGGTGTTTTATCATGGCGCCCACTAAATTTGTACCTAAAATTATCTATTGGCCTATCTTAAATATCTAAAATCATGTATATTCGCTTGACAACTTGGGGTAGATTTTTGATATCTTTAGTTATTATTATTATTGTTTAATTCAATTCACGATTGGTGACTTAATGATACGTGTACTTTTGGTAATACATATGGCCGCTTGGGCCCTTACTTCATTCGCAGCAGGCGAAGATACTACAATAAAAATTGACCGCGACAAAGAGCTGAAGCGCTACTGTAATCGATTTAACCAGGAAATTAATCGCTATTTTTGGGGACATATCATCTGTAATCCTAAGACATGGGATTGGGATGAACGTTTTGTAACGCCAGTGGGGAAATGGCCTTTAGTTCATCAAGTATTTGATAGTGACGACCAAAACATTAAGAAAACCACTACTCTTGTTCAATGTGGTATTCATGGTGATGAGCTACCGACTGTTTACATGTGTATTCATATGGTAAGAGATATTCTTTTTGACAACAAAGACGCCTATAAAGGTCATCGCATTGTTATCGCTCCCCTCGTAAATCCTGATGGATTTTTCAGAAAGAACCCAACTCGTCAAAATGGTCGTGGTGTTGACCTTAATCGCAACTTTCCAACCAGAGATTTTGACACCCATGCATTGAAAGATTGGAAAAGAAAGTATCGTTCAACTCCAAGAAAATACCCTGGGAAAAAGGGAGCGAGTGAAATTGAGACAAGATTTCAGATGATGCTTATGGACAAGTATCGTCCAGATAAGATTATTTCAATCCACTCTCCATATGGATGGCTAGATTTTGACAGTCCAGGAAGAAACAATGCTTGGGATGAACCAGATGGTTATGATTTTAGACTGTTTAAAATTCAATCTAAGGGTGTTGCTAAAACAATGAGTAAAAGAGTGATAATTATCCTCTAACAAGTTTTAGAATTTATCCGGGATCATTGGGGAATTATGCTGCGACTGAGCGCGGAGTCCCTGTTTATACGCTTGAACTTCCAACATCAGGGGCCGAAAAAGCACACAGCTATTGGACCCGTATGAGAAAAGGGATTATGGCCGCAATCCGCTATGAACTTCATGCAAAGCCAGACAAGAAGGATGAGAAGACCAAGGTTGCTTCATCAAAAGATGACAACAAAGAGAACAAGAAATCGAATTAATATTGTTAAGATAAAAAAAGAAGCGGCATTTAAGCCGCTTTTTTTATTTTAGAAGATAATTTAATGTTGATAATGAATTCTGTCGTCCCTTCTCGATCACCTTTCCCTTATTGGTTACGATAATCATAATTTCAGAATGAACGGTATTCCAAATTGTTTTAGAAATAAAAGCGATGCGATCATTGTCACACAGACTATTTCCACTTCTTAAAATATGCTGAAGGCGTTCAAGTTCCTTATCTCTTACTAGTGAATAGTAATCCATAAAGTCGTGTTCTAATGCACACAAATAGAACATCAACATCAGAACAGTTACCTGCTCTGGATATTGCTCCATCCAATCAAAAGATGCGTTAACATAATTGGTAAGCTTTTCTTTGTTAGTCTCTCCACGATTAACGGATGCTGAGATTAGCTCTTGAAAGTTTGATAGCACATATTTTACAGCTGAAAGAAAGATCTTATGCTTTTCAGGGAAATGATATGCTACGTGAGCACGACGAGTTCCAATCTTTTGTGCAATTGCTTCAAAAGTTGTCTTCTCAATCCCGACCTCTGCAAGACACTCGATTGCAGCACGAGTAATTTCCAGTTTTTTGAGATCCCCCTTGCTGGGAGTATAGTCGAATAAATTGAAGATAATTGAGTCGTTTGTCATGGCCCTTTTTTACTCTAAAAGTGGTGAAATATCAAAGTAATATATAAGGCTTAGCCGGCAGGAATCTGCGTAGCTCTCGAGTTAAGCATAATATTTCAATATGTTGCCATGTATTGGTTTCCGGAGTTAGAATACCCTAAATTAATCCCAATTAAAGGAGTTTATATATGAGAAAGGTAGTTATTACCTCCGCTGTACGAACAGCGATTGGTGCCTATGGAAAATCACTCTCTACTGTTTCTGCACGTGATCTTGGTTCAACTGTAATTAGAGAAGCTCTAAAAAGATCTAAGATCGAAGGTAAGCACGTTGACGAAGTTCTTTTTGGCTCTGTTCTTCAAGCAGGTCTCGGTCAAAACATTTCAAGACAATGCTCAATTGATGCAGGTATCCCTGTTGAAGTTCCTACAATGACAATTAATAAAGTATGTGGATCTGGTCTTAGAACAGTTTCTCTCGCTGCTCAGCTTATTAAAACAGGCGATGTTGATGTTGTTATTGCTGGTGGTACAGAAAATATGAGTCAGGCCCCTTACCTCCTTCGAAATCAAAGATGGGGTCAACGCATGGGTAATGCTGAAGTCGTAGACGAAATGGTGTTTGCAGGGCTTACAGACGCTTTCAGTGGCACTCATATGGGTATCACAGCTGAAAACCTAGTTGATAAATTTAATCTTACCAGAGAAGAACAAGATCAGTTCTCACTCAATTCACAACAAAAAGCGCAAGCGGCCATCGAAGCTGGAAAATTCAAAGATGAGATTGTTCCAGTTGAAGTGAAAACGAGAAAAGAAACTGTTGTTTTTGATACAGACGAGCACTACACAAAAGATGCTTCCATGGAAAAAATGGCAAAGCTTAGACCTGCTTTCAAAAAAGATGGATCTGTAACTGCGGCCAATGCTTCGGGAATCAATGATGGAGCTGCAGCACTTGTAATCATGAGTGAAGATAAAGCAAAAGAACTTGGAGCTCCAATTCTTTGTGAGATCGTAGATTATGGACAAGGTGGTGTTGATCCTTCAATCATGGGATATGGCCCAGTTCCTTCAATTACGAAAGCGCTAAAAAGAGCAGACATGAAACTCGATGACATTGAGTTATTTGAACTTAATGAGGCATTCGCAGCTCAATCTCTCGCAGTAATTAAAGGACTAAAAGAAGAGGGTGTTGGCGAATTAGATCTTGAAAAAGTGAACGTCAACGGTGGCGCAATCGCACTTGGACATCCAATCGGTTGTTCAGGTGCTAGAATTCTTGTAACACTACTTCACGAGATGCAAAAGCGCGACTCTAAAACAGGTCTTGCTTCACTCTGCATTGGTGGTGGTATGGGAACAACATTGATTGTTAAGAGATAAAAGATAAAAAGAAGAAGGCCGCATAAGCGGCCTTTTTTTAATTAAAAATCTGAAATTCTATCTACAAATGATGGAAAATCAACAAATGGGTTACGGTTTCCTTGGATCTCATGAATACGATTATTCATTTCCATCTCAACACTATCCACTGGATCTTCCTCGTTCCATCTTCTTAAAACTTCTTCTTCATTGTCATCAATCTCTAATTGGTAACGAGTCGAGAAGTAAAACATAATTCGTGCGATATTCCCCTTAACTTCATCTGCAGGCTCAAAAGTATTGTGTCCAACCTTTACACCACATTCTTTTGATAGATAAGCTATACCGTAACCAAAAGGAAGTTTTCCTCTAATGGCATTAGCTTCAGGATTTACAGGAATAAGATTAAAGAGATCGACTTTTTGAACAGTTAATGGATAATCGGAACTGAATTTACTTCGTGGCCAGACATGTTCTGTATTAATCTTTGAAGCAGTTGGAACAGACATTGGACCAACATCATCACCAGAGATTACTTTATTACAGTAAAGATCTTTAATAAAAAACTGTTCATTATCTTCCTCTAAATAAAGGTGTCCGAACACAAAAGTTCTGGCCTCTCTAAATGAATTAACAGGTTTGTGATCTAGCTCTAATTTTTTCCCTAAAGTTACTTTAAAGCTATTTGATGCAAAAGCACCTGAAACAAAAATGAATGAAATAATTCCAATAAAAATAGATTTCATAATTTCTCCCGGATTAAGTTGAATTAAAAATAAACTATCCTCGAGATGCTAAAATAAAAAATAAAATGCGCTCAAAAATTCAAAATAAAACGCACATTCCGTGCGCTTTTATATCAACTTATGATTTGACTAGCAACCGTAAAATATTATAAAAATAAGACATATTGAAACTTTAATGTGCGTTTTGAGAATTTATGGAACAATTGAATAGAAAAATCGACATTTACCAATTTAGTCGTTTCCAAGATTTACTTAATGCTTACTATATTCAAGCAAAAGGTGAATCAACTGGCGGATTTACTCTGAACAAGTGGGCATCCAAGATGGGTTATCAATCCCCACGCGTTGTTGCGATGGCCATGAAAGGTCAAAGAGCTCCGAGTGAAGAACTTCAAGAAAAACTAGCGGACTATCTTGGACTAAAAGGTAATAAGAGAAAATACTTTGAACTTCTTAGAAAGAAAGCTGTCCTTGAAATTAAAGGAGAAGACTTCAAATCAATTGATCAAACAATTTCGAAAATCAATCCGCACAATCTTAAATTAAAAGCAATAGACACGGATCAATTTAAATATATTAGTGACTGGTATCACCTAGTAATTAAGCAAATGACCCGCCTTAAAAGCTTTAGAAACAATGTCTCATCAATTTCATCACGTCTAAAAGGAAAAGTAAGTAGTTCAAAAGTTGAAAAGTCGATTGACCTGCTTACAAAACTTGGCCATTTACGCTCTATGAACAATGGTATGCTAGTTCATAGCTCACCTGTAAAAACAGGAAACTCAATACCTTCGATCGCAATTAAAAGGCATCATGAAGGGATGTTAGAAAGAGCAAAAGAAGCGCTATACGATGAGAGTATGGACCGAAGACACTTTTCTTCAGTCACACTTGCCTTCTCTCAAAGCGATATTCCTGAAGCAAAAAAATTGATTGAAGAATTTCTTAATGAGTTTGACGCTAGATTTCTTCACTCACAACATGCTCCTGATGATATTTATCAAATGAATATTCAGTTCTTTCCCCATACAAAAGAAGTGAGGTCTAAAAATGATTAAGACAATACTCAACATCATTTTTCTTTTACTTCTTTCTTCAAATCTTTATGCGATTGAAAGAGAAATGATTAACACTGATGGAGGAGATCACATCGGTAATGGTGGAGGTCTAAGCGAATCAAACTTTGCATTTGCTCGTATTCACTTAAACAATTTTATTAAGCTTTGCCTCGATTCTACTCAATGCCTAAGCACAACTAATGAAAAGACCATTGCAAAAAATGTTCTTGGAATTCTTGATGAAGAACTCAAGCAGGATAATCAGATTATTGTTCTCAGTGGTAACCAAAATCCAGGGTTCTTCTTTTTGGACAATAATATTCGTGTCGCTAAAACAGCAAGACAAGTAGGTAGTCCAATCTATCTCAATAGAGATCTGCTCTATGTAAAAAAGGGAAAAAGACTTTCTACTATTGATATTCCTCAAGCTGTTGGTATTTTGTTTCATGAATATGGCCACCATACTGGTGAAAACAACCACGACCTTCTAGACTCAATTGGTGCAAAAATTGGCCTAAATGCAGCGAAAGAATCATATACGCTTTCAAGTTATTTTAACGAAGTTCACCTTCCTCGAACAAAAGATCCTCTGCTACAAACCATAAGCTTTATTCAATCACCGGGACAAGAAAGGCTTGTCCTTAAAGGTAAAAACCTTTCACTGGATTTAACAGATAGGATTAAGAGGGAATTGATTGATGCGGTTGAAGAGTCTTGTTCTCCTAGCACAGAGATATGTAGTGATCTAGTTGGTGTAAAAGAAGGCACCTATGCTCCACAATCAATCTATTTCTCTGCTGCCAACTGGGAGAAAACATTCTCACCAACACTTGATGGAAGATTTATCTGGATCAAGCTCACACTTGATATCGGTAGCTATAAGTCGATTGATCCCACTTCTAGTTACTACCATCTCAAAGCAAAGGCATTTTATCTCATAAAACTTGATCGCTTAAAGCTTGAAATTAAAGAGACTATATTTAATGGCCTAGAAGTTAGTCCATTTTTTGGAGTAACGTTCAAGAAAACAAATAGTTAGACACTGAAAAGAGTTCATGAACTGGGGAATGCATTGCGGCACATCCCAAACAGGCGTAGATTGACCTTATGAAAACTATTACTTTACTACTACTCACTATGGCCCTCGCAAGCTCAGCGCATGCGGGTAAGAACTACACTAAACGCGATCTCAAATCGATTGCATCGAGAGGACAACACACTCTATCGTACGATCAAGCTAGGGAGCATATTCTAGGGGGGCTTTACCTCGAGAAAATGAACAGCCGCTACTTTGTTTATGATGTTTACTGTCAAGAACCTGTTTATCACTCAACTATTGGTCCAGGACAAATCCCAAGCAATAAGCTATTAAATGTTGAACACATCTGGCCCCAAAGCCGCTTCAGTACAAAAGAATCAAAGAGAGGCCAAAAAACGGACCTACACCATCTTCTTCCAGTCGATGCTCGCGCAAACGGAACGAGAGGTAACCATGAATTTGGTTATGTAGAAGAAGGAAAATACACTTATATGGGATGTGAAGGCTCACGTTACGATAAAGAAACCCAATTATTTGAGCCAGACGACAGCATCAAGGGTAATATTGCTCGAAGTATGTTTTACTTCTCAGTTCGCTATGACCTAGAAATTGGTGACCGCGAGGAAAGAGTTTTAAGAGAGTGGAACCAATTGGACCCAGTCTCAGAAGAAGATCGTGAGATTCACGAGCAAATCTTTAGGATCCAGGGGAATCGAAACCCATTTATCGATGACCCATCCCTAGTTGATGAGATATCAGACTTCTAAAAATATTCTGGCCGGCTTAATTGCCGGCTTTTTTATTTGTAAAAATCCCCTATAATTTAGGTACATTGTAAATTCATGGAGAAATAATGAACCAGAATAAAGGGATGTCTCTTGTTGAGGTAATGATTGTTGCGGGAATGCTTGGGGGAATGGCACTCGTTGGAATGCGCCTGATGGAAAATCAGCAAAAATCTGCTTCATACTTTGAAATGAAAAATGAAGAGGCCTCTGTAATTCGCTCTATTCAGCTAACTCTAACAGACAAACTGGCCTGCGGCGAAACTCTCAAAGATCACAAAATTGGCGACTCCTTTGAAGCAATTAAAAACAAAAATAAGAAAGATATCTTTATGGTGGGCAAAATCATTGGAAGAAACCTCATCAAAATAAAATCACTCAGTACTAAAAATAACGATATCCCTGAAGAAGGGGGAACTGGAAGTCTCTTTGTAAATATTGAATTAGAAAGACTTAGAAAAGGCTATGGCGGGAAATCAACAACGAAAGAACTAATGATCCAAGCAACTGTTGACCCATCAGGGATTGTTACTAGTTGTTATACAGATCAAGATGCAACAGTTCTTGCGGCGAAAAGAGAGACTTGTCTGATGCTGGGAGGTGAGCTCAATGAGGAAAAAGGAAACTGTGAAATAACCAGTACTGATGAGAATAGTGTCGCCACCAAAAAATATATAGAAGATAGACTCCAGCTCTTTATGCTGCAAGTTGAAGATAAAATCGTTAAGTCTATTGGATCTGGCGCATCAAAAGCAGATAGCAGTAATATCTTATCTCAACTTCCAACACTCTTTAGCACAAAGAATGCACAAAGCTGCCAAGGTTCAGCAATTCGCTACCGCTATAAGGATGCAGTCTCCAGTAGCTGCGAAAAAGAACTACAGTACAGAACCTGCACAAATGGGACATGGGGCGATTGGTCTGGTACCTTCGTCAATATCAACTGTACAGAGAACTAAAAATTCTCCCAACTTCCAAGATTAAGCTTCTGTCTCTTGTGGCAGATGTTCCAACCAAGAAGCACGGCGATAGGAAGACAAATCCCTAAACTGATACCGATATTATCCCAGTGGATAGTGTTTCCATTGTAGATAAAGTTCCTTGTGAAGTATTGTACTAGAGCGATCCAAGGAATAAAGGCAGCAAGAAAGTAATAGATATAAATATTAGCTGAACGCCAAAAGTAGAGAGGTGGCACGTTGTAACCGATCATACGAGTAAACTGCAACCAAAATGGCCATGCTTCCATCTTTCTAATGCGGTTGGCCTTTGCATAGTCCATCCAACGAGTCAGTTTTTCAGCGAATATCATTTTATCCATTTAGTACCCCTTTTCTCTCTCAAGACTCTACCCAAATCAAAAGGATTTTTAAAGGGAAACAATAAGTTTACTTTTTTTCCATTTTACCCCCATTTTTTTTGTGTATAATTTTAGCAAGTTAGTGAGGTAAGGATGAATATTAAACAACACACAAAACAAGTCGCAACCACCCGTAAATCAAGAGTCATTGAACTCCCAACTCATCCAGATGGAAGAAGACTTACAATTAGTGAATACTACGAAGAAAATATATTTGATTTCAGAAGCAATGGAATGATTGCCGAAGACGTAAAAAATGAAATCATAGAAGTCTATAAATCAAAAAAACCGCTGAGAAGAGAGCATGCTGAAATAGTGTCCGAAGCTGCAACAAAGTGGGCCACAGACAGAGGGGCAACTCACTTTTGCCACTGGTTCCAACCCCTCACGGGGGCCACGGCCGAAAAGCACGACTCCTTTCTTGATTTTGCAGGTTATACACCAATAGAAAGATTGAGCCCTTCAAAGTTAATGATGGGCGAACCGGATGCTTCTTCTTTTCCACATGGTGGATCAAGAACAACATTTGAGGCCAGAGGATACACCACTTGGGACCTCTCCAGCCCGATGTTCCTTCTGGAAGGAGTGAATGGAAAAACTCTTTGTATTCCAACCGCGTTTGTTTCCTACAATGGAGAGGCGCTTGATGTTAAAACTCCACTCCTTCGAAGTCTCGACGCCCTTAGTGAAACCGTAAAAGAGTTTTTACATCTATGCGGTGAAGATAAAGTTGAAGATATCTATGTTACCTGTGGTGCTGAACAAGAATACTTTCTTATCGACAAGGCTTTTTACTACCATCGACCAGATTTAATTGTCAGCGGTAGAACCCTACTCGGGAAAAACTCGAGCAAGGATCAACAATTAAGCGACCACTACTTTGGCACCATTCCAGAAAGAGTGCTCTCTTTTATGCAAGAACTAGACTTTGAACTTCATCGACTAGGAATTCCATCTAAAACTCGCCACAATGAAGTAGCACCGGGACAATTTGAAATTGCCCCACAATTTACTGATGCCAATCTTGCAGCCGATCACAATCAATTAATCATGATTAAAATAAAAGAGATTGCCGACAAGCACGATCTAGTAGCACTACTCCACGAAAAGCCATTTAAAAATATTAATGGAAGTGGAAAGCATTTAAACTGGTCACTTGGGGACAATCTTGGTAACAACCTACTCGATCCAGGTGAATCACCTCAAACAAACTATAAGTTTCTAGCAGTTGTTTGTGCTATCACAGAAGCGGTTTATCGCCACGCTGGGGCGCTCAGATTGGCGTCAGCGAGCATTAGCAATGATTGCCGTCTCGGTGGCCACGAGGCCCCTCCATGCATTCTCTCAGTTTTTCTTGGAGACGCCTTAACAGCAATTTTTGAAGGTATTGTTTCCAATACAAATGTTGAACCAAAGGCCCAAGAGTATCTGGACCTTGGGGCCAAACAACTTGCTCAGCTAATTAAAGACACAACAGATAGGAATAGAACATCCCCCTTTGCTTTCACCGGTAATCGCTTTGAATTTAGAGCGGTTGGCTCATCCCAATCGATTGGTATTCCTCTTAGCTTTATTAATGCCGCTGTTTGTGATGCTTTTATGGATCTCAATGCAGAGCTTAAAAAGAAACTAGAATCAGGGCTCGATCTAAATAGTGCACTGATTGAAATTATAAAAAGTTTCTATACAAGCTCACACCCAATTGTAATGAATGGAGATGGCTACAATGCGGACTGGGTAATTGAGGCAGAGAAACGCGGGTTGCCTAATTTAAAAAATGCAATCGAGGCCTTAGAGATTTTGAAAGACAGTAAACAGACTGAGTTCTTGTCACGCACAGGAGTCTATCGCAGTAACGAGATGGTATCTCGCTACAATGTATTTCAAGAGCATTACTATCAACAATCTATTATCAACCTTACGACAATGCTTAAAATGGTTAAGCAAAGCATTATCCCTTACGCCATTGAGTACAAGGATAAACTCTTAACTGTTCTCTCTAAGCAAGCAGTAATGGGAATTAAAGGTGGAGCAGAAGAGCTCATTTTAAAAGATATATCTGACAAGCTTGAAGGGATGTTTCACAGCTCAATGAAGCTTGAAAAAGCACTGCAAACGCTCCCTGAATGTGTGGTTGATGCCAACAAGATTATTGTTAAAGAGTTGAACCCTCTTTCTGATGAAGTAAGATGCTACTCAGATGCTCTTGAATTAATAATTCCCGACTCTATCTGGCAGCTTCCTCGCTATTTTGATATGCTTTTTATCCGCTAATTAGAAAGTAGTTAGAAGAGCATCCATAATAATCTGACGGTTTTCAGCGTTTGCTGTAACTTCAAAGATCATCTCTGGAAAATTGTCCTCGGCCCACTCTTTGAGTTGGGTCGAGATATTTTGCATCACAGTGATTTTTTCTTCAATCTGTGATGGATCCGCTTCAACGATTTCACTCTTAACAGGAATTCCGTAACCACCTTCAATTTTACTATCAAGAGCAATCATCTTTTGAACGGCCATGTATTCTCTAACTTTCTCTTCAATCATTTCAAGACTACTTTCAGGTGCATTCTTTTTATCGCCGATATAAACCATTACTTCAGATAAAAATGCTTTCTCACCAGCAATGAAAACAAAATCTTCAATCTGTGCCATCATTGCAAGATATCTTCTAAGCTCTTTCCCTTCAAAAGAGTCAACAATAGTTGCAATATGCTCTCTACGCTCTAATGCCTTGCTGTCAGCGACATATTCTTTGAAGTCTTTATAATCGAGACCAAGGGCCTCTTTGAGCGCTTTGAATGAACGATCAAGTTTTTCATCATAACCTGGAAATAGGTATCCCTTTTTAATTGCAGCTTCCCTATTTTTGAAAACACTCATATCAGAGATACCACTCTCTTCAAGTATCTCCATAAGTCCAAGCGGAGTGAAAACACCTTTATTTTGAAATGAGTAGTTTTCATAGTTGGCAATTCTAACCATTCTCATCGTTTCAGTTGCACAGTTATTGGTAACAAAGAAGTATGATCCTAAGTAACTCCAGTACTGCTCAAGTGTACTCATGATGAAGTAGTCCTTTTGCTCTTCAGAGTAATTTAGTGGAATAGACAGCAAGTCTCTAAATTCACCTTTTGTGTACTCATCAATAACTTCTTTCATTGTAAGAATAAAAAGTTGTGAATCATATCCACCGCTTAAGCCTTTTGCGTAGTCGATACTTCCATCTTCAACATTTGCTCTAAAACTTAAAACAACATCATATGCAACGTCATTAAGACATTTCGGACCTAGTGGTCTTCCTGGGCGACACATAACGAGTCTAAACATCGCATGTCCCCACTTACTCATCATTTGGTCACCTTCACTGGCAAACAGGTAATGAATCTGATAAATCCTTTTAGGATCGATATCAATTAGCTTTGGTCTTTCACCTTTAAAAGCAGAACTACTCTCAGCAACTCTTGTGTACATCTCACACTCATCACTTTCAAATGGTCTACTACCAAATACATCTACAAAGTATTTATTAAGAGTTGGTCTTCTACACTGGTACTCTTTATCCGTTAAAAAGAATTCCATGTTAACCGCAAGATATTCTGACGGATTTGTATACTCGTATGGATCAGGGCTTCTCTCTTCATTTTTATTGATCTGACGACGAGTCTTAAAAATAATCCCCTGTAGATTCCAACCGGAAAGAGTGAGAAAAAGCGGACTCTCAGAGATGCTTCTTTTACTTTTAATAAATTTTCTACAAACAGGATCTTTTGGAACCCACTCCCAGTCATTATTATCACCACCACTCATCTTTCTTCTTCTGATCTTTGGCCCATTAATACAGTGCTCTTCGAACTGAAGTTCTTGTCCCAATAGCGCTCTTTTATAATCGAAAAGATGGGTGGTTTCATGGATAAGTGTTTTTCTCGCACGATCTGCAGCTTCATAGTCACCAGTGCGATACGCTTTAACAATTTGACTCAGAAGGATCTCATTGAGATAGATCTTTTTTATGTTTTTCTTTGATTGAAATAAACTTTCTTTCTTCACACCACCATAAACAACACCATCAATGCTATCAATATCAGCGATCTCTTTTGCCTCAGCAAAATCAATTGTAACCTGATCTTTAAATGCTTCTTTCATGGATACCGGAAGCATTTCCTCCACATCAGAGGCAAATAACATCACTTCAAAGGCCATAGAGCTTGGAACTGAATCGAAATTCAAGTTGTACAATCCCTTACTAGCTGGGGCAGAGCTATAGGATGCAAGGGCATTAAACGATAAAAATGTGAGGACAATGATTAGTAATTTTCTCATAGTTCACCTGACACCTGTCAAAACTTTAAACACATTACCCCAAAATAACCTATTGAAATAACGAGGAAATATTAAATTCTACTGTATATAATGCAACTTGGTGGCCAACTTAAAAGCTGGGAAACAGGTATTTATTTCAGAGTGGATTGAACATTTTTTGCGACGTGTTAATATCCCTCAACAATTATTGAAAACACTTATTTGGGTACTAGGGGGTATCAAATGAAAAAGATGATTAAGGTTCTAGCGCTACTATCACTTATCGCAGGTGCAATGCCAACATTTGCTGTTGATCTAACACTATCGCCAGTTTATACAGCTGTTGATCTAGTAAGAAGTGCACTTGTAACCGTTGTTTCTCCATTTGCATCAACTACAGGACTAACTGCAGCTGGTGTTGAAGAAGCGGAGCTAAGAGTTGTAAAAGATGATGTACTTGAGTATTTTGCAACTGATGAAGCGTCAGAAAACCTTGTAAATACAGTAGAAATCGTAAAAGAAATGGTTCCAGAGCTTGAAGATGAAAGCTTTGATCGCGTAGCTCTTACGATTCTTGAAGCTACAAAATAGTATCTTAATAGATATAAAAAAAGAGGCCTTCCACTTGGAAGGCCTTTTTGTATCTGTTTTTAAAATTAGTTCAATTGAATAGGCCCAGGGTGAGTCTCAGTTTGCTTCACTTCAACTTCGGCCGAAACAGAGCACTCCTGACAAATACCAGTAACATCAAGGGTTACTTCTTTATTTGAAAATCCATGTCCTGCAATCAGTTCAGATGGGATATGAACTTGATGATTAAGGTCTTCAACCTTGCCACACTTCATACAGCGAATATGGTGATGTGGCTCTTGTTTCATACAAAAACGACGTAATTTGCCGTCGATTTCTTTTATTAACCCTAACTCAGTAAAACGATCAAGGTTACGATAAACAGTACACAGTCCGATATTTGGCTGAAGCTTTTTCACCGTTTCAAAAATATCCTCTGCAGTAGGATGACCTTCCATCTTCTTGAGCTCATCCAAAATCACCTTTCTTTGTTTAGTCAACTTGTACTGTGCCTTCATAAGCAAATATCCCCGCTTGCAAAACGAATAATGTTTCATAAAATAATGATATACTTATGTTTATACGGAATATTAGTAATTTTTCTTTAGTGGATTAACTAAAAAATTAAGGTTTATTGTTTGAGCGGCGCAAATCAACCAATTCATTACATCGTTTGTCTCCATGGAATAGCTGTAAACAGAGACGTTTTTGGAGATTTTGAACAAGCTTTTGCAAATTATGCAAAAGAGCACCAATATGAGCTTTGCCCAAGAGTCATTTTCTTTGATTACGACACTGGTAGCGACAATAAATCAACTGCTGATTTTGCTAATGACCTCAATGATTTCCTAGGGAAGTATTTTACATCAACACCCCTTAGAAATGGCGATAAATTGTCATTCGTTATGCACTCTCAAGGCGGATTAGTTGGTACTCTCTGGCTTTGGGATACCCTTTTTAAAAAAGGTCCATACCTAGAGCACCTCGATTCTTTCATTCCCATTGCTGTTCCTTTCTGGGGTTCAAAAATCGCAGAGATCTGGAATGAAATCAGGAAAGGATGGGACTTAACAGGAAAGAAGTTTCCTCTCCCAGCTGGAAAAAAAGAATTGCAGGAAATGTCTTTCTTGAGTGATTCCATTTTTATGCTTCGTGAGTTTTTTATCGCGCCTGAGTTTGAAAAATATCGCTCCTTACTACAAAGCAACCTTCGCCCTTTAAATATAGCTGCTTATTCCAAGCTACTTGGTGGACTGAACTATATTCTCGGAGAACCAGGAATAGTTGAAGGGGATAACGCTGTTGCGCTCCCATGCGCGAGGGCCGACTTCATTTACCAGAGATCACTTGAAGAGAGCTATCAGGATGGAGACACCATCCCACTTTCAAACCAAAAAGAGACGGGAATGACTCCCTATGTATTGGTGAATGCAGTTCATCACTCATTGACACCTAACTACTCTAAGCTTCCAGGTGTTATTCAAATTCCTAAAAATTGCAAAGGAGATAACGCCTGCTCCCACCCAAGCTTTAAGTATATAGCAGCACATTTAACCAATCGGCCGATGCCAGAAGTAGATCAAGATATCACTCAGGGACTGACCCTGTTCTCATTAGAGATTAATCTGAGAGGGATAGATAAGAACTTGAAACTCTCTGATATTGATATCGAATTTACACTCCTAGATGGGCAAGAATTAAAGAGGGCCGATTTAGCTATTGGTTTGCCATTTACAGGATGGCCTCACCACAAGAAGAAATCGCTAAAATACAGCAATCATGCTCGATTTCAATATTTCGGAGATATCAATACCGGTGGGACAGATTACAATCTTAAAGCAACCATAAAAGCAAAAGGTCACAAAACAAGGCGAGTAGAATTTACGGTAAGAGTTAGTTATTCAACTTATATCGATATCAATTTAGAAAGCTGATCATCGTAAAGTTTAATGATCCTGTTCCAATCATAGCGTTCGACACAGGCCCGATAACTTTCTTTATACTTTTTTTCCTCGATAACTTGCTTTAGACGTGGATATGGATCGCTTTGATAAAAGCAATCTTTGTGCTGAGTAGAGATATGCTCTGGATAAGCAAGTCTATTTGGTAGAATAGGATAGCAATCGGTATAGATTGATTCCACGACACTAATTCCAAAAAAATCCTGATTAGAAGTAATGAAGGCAATATCGGCCATCCAAAGATATCGCGCGTATTGCTCAAAGGAATCAACATGACCAAAATGAATGATCTCATCTCTTAAAATATCTTTTGCCCGATCGAAAATAATAGGACATCTCCCAAAAGACTCTCCAGTAACAATTAGCTTGAAAGGAACACCATCACTTTTAAGGCGAAATAGTGAGTTAAAAAAAAGGTCAGGATTTTTGTCATACTCCCACCTATGATTCCAAAGAATAATTGGGACAACACTCTCAACATTCTCATCAATACAATGGGAATCAAATCGACCGAGATCAACGCCAAGGGGAAGAACCGAAGACTTGTTAGCAATATCCTTAACTGTGGACATATTTTTGTAATCAGGAAATGCTAACAACATTCTCTCAATTCCTTCAAGGTAAGAATTCATATTGTATGAAGAATTAAAAAAGAGATGATCCGCAATCAAACCAGATGAATAGTTAGTAAACTGATAGTGTACATCCCTACCATTACTTTTATCTTCATCGGTCTCAGACCATGGGTAAGCAAATTGGTTTTCGTGAAAATAAAGAGCCAAAGGAATCTGCGCATCTCTAGATATCAAAGACTTAAACAAAGCTAAGTCTATAAAATCAGAGGCAATAATGAGATCACAATCAGTTTTTGAAGACTCTACAAATTGAGTTGCCAGAGTAATCGCTGCACCATGCATCCTCCACTTCCAATGGCGCCCAGGAAGCGACAAAATTTCTATCTGATGAGAAGAGTTATCGCGTAACCCTTCACACCACAGCTTATGAGATTGACCAAAAAATGGCTCAATTGTTACTACTTTCATCCCCCATAGTTTGCCTTGAAATAGATGAAGTTGTAAAATGCAGCAAACTTGGAGAGAACTATGAAATATATTTTGAGTCTTTTGCTGCTCGTGGCATTGTTTATTTCAGCAGCATCAGCAGTTGCATGGGTTGAGCATACTACAGAGAAAAATGAACACCAGTATATTCTTCCCGAGGTCTCTGTTTTTAGACAACTCTCTCCTGAGTTTTCAATTCTAGTTTGGAATTGCCATAAGGGCGAAGACTACGGTTGGTCAGAAGACTTCGCACGCTTTAATCGGGACAGTGACATCATTCTTCTCCAAGAGTTTGTAGATTCACCAATGATGATGGAAGAAGTAACTCTATCAAATAAAGAAGCAAATATCGGCTATACCTTTAAAAGAAAAGAGAGGTTGACTGGAGTCGCAACCCTGTCAAATGTAAAAAGTGAGAGCGCTATTCCTCTGAAGACATTGGGAAGTGAACCAATCATTCATTCTAAAAAAATGACCATGATCACAACCTATTCAATTGTGACTTCACCAGAGAAACTGATGGTTGTTAATATCCATGGTATCAACTTTGTTGGAAATGACACTTACTACAAAGATATGGAGAATATCTATAACACTGTAAAAAGTCATAAGGGACCAATGATTTTTGCTGGTGATTTCAATACATGGACGGAAGGAAAATTTCAAAAGATGCTTGAAATAGCAGAAAGGCTTGGTTTAAAGAAGCTTCAACTGAATGATCAAACTCGTACAACTCGCGGTTATGAACTTGATCACGTCTTTTACAGAGGCCTTAAAACAAATATTGGAACGGTTCATCGCAATATTTTTTCGTCTGATCATTTTCCCATTACAGCTACATTTTCAGTGCTATAATAGTAAGAAATACTGTTAAGGAGTTATTGTGAGAAAACTAGTTTTCCTAGTTCTATTAATTTGTACACAATCTCTTCATGCTAGTGAGAATGGAATGAAGTTAAAATTTTTGTGGCAGGAAGAAAAGACGAGATTTATTTTTGTATTCAATGAGCAAATCTCAGAAAATCAATTCAAAGATTTTAAATTATTTAATCATCGGGGGACACCAATACCGATTAAAAAAGTGCTGATAAAAAACAAAGAGGTTACTGCTTATACAGCACCTTCAGAGCTTATTTACAACTATTATACCCAGGAAAAGAGTAAGAAGATCTACGCATACCCAAGTAGACACTTGCTCAATAAATACTTTTATTACAAAGATAAGTTAGGCCCATCATTTGACAAAAAAGGTATTTTTAACCTTACAATCTGGTCCCCAACAGCTACCCAGATGACATTTAAACTCTTTGATAAAAAGAATAAGGACTCTCTTGTACTCAAGAGACCAATGATCAGAGGAGAAAAAGGGATCTGGGAAATCAAAATCGATCCCGCAAGAACACCATCAAAAAGTATTACAAACTATTACTACCAACTCGAAGTTACCGCCTTTGGAAAAATTCATAAGGGGTACGACCCCTACTCAAAATCGTTAGCGGCCCATGAGCCAACTAAGGATGAGACTTTAAAATCTGCGATTATTGACCTCAAGTCCACAACACCTAAAGGATTTGAAAAATCATATAAAACGAACCGTAAACTTCTCCCAAAAGGAGCAATGTCATTTATTGGATACGAGGGTCATATCAGAGATCTGACAATGGATCGATCGCTCGATATCGATGAGAAAGAACGAGGAACATACAAGGGAGTGATGGGTGTAATTCCGAAGCTTAAATCAATAGGAGTTACCCACCTTCAACTACTACCAATTCAAAATTTCATGACCGTAAATGAATACGACAGAAGTTACCAACCTGCAGAGCTCTCAAAAAATCATATAAATTACAATTGGGGATATGATCCAGGCCACTTTTTTTCTCCTGAAGGACACTACTCTTCAGTAGCAACAGATCCTACGACTAGAGTAAAAGAGCTCAAAGAAATGATTATGGAGCTTCAAAAGAATAACATTGGTGTCATAATGGATGTTGTTTACAACCATCTCTACAATGGAATTCAATTCGAGGCCGTGGCCCCTGGATGCTATCTCCGCAGAGAAAGTGACGGGACACCATCGGCAAAATCTGGTGCTGGTTATACTTTTGATTCAAAAATATTCATGGCACGAAGAATGATCATTGATTCACTCGAATATTTTCACAGAGAATTCCACGTTAATGGTTTTAGATTCGATTTGATGAGCTTCATTGATAACGATACAATGATCGCTATTCGAAAACGCCTTGGAAATGACCCCATTCTTTACGGAGAGGCATGGGAGTTTACTGATCTTCCTGACAGTGAAGCACCAACAAAGTCAAAACTTCCTTCGAAAGCAAATCTTGGAGCATTTAATGATGTAAGTCGTGAATCCTATCTCGCAGGAGATGAAGGGCCTGGTTTTATACTTGGCGAAAGAGAACAGTTGCCAAAAGTTCATTCGGGAATAACAGGTGGGATTAAAAGTTTTCCTAAAAAAGGAGTCGCTATTTCAAATGACTCCTATCATAACTTCGCATCGACTCCTTCAAATACAATCAATTATCTTGCGATCCATGATGGGGCAACAGCTTGGGATAAAATTAATAGAGACTTCAAGGGAACCATAGAAGATAGAAAAAGGCGATTAAAGCAGGGCCTTGCACTTCTCATGACCTCACAAGGCAAGGTTGTTCTTCACGCTGGTGATGAAATAGGAAGAAGCAAATATGCAACTTCCAATGACCCTGAGCCTAAAAGAACATTTACTGGAAAGAATGAGTACGGTCCTTTCCACACTAATAGTTACCGTTCATCTGATTTTACCAATAGAATCAACTGGACCAATGAAAAGCATTTCAAAGATATTAAGAGTTATCTTAAAGGACTTATTGACCTACGCAAGCAGGAGGCCTCACTTCGCTACAGCTCTGCAACGAGCATCAACAAGGGGCTCAAGTTTATTGCTGAAACTCCACCTCCGGCGCCGTCATCTAGAATTTCAAATGGCCTTAAATCATTTTCAGAACTCAGCGAACTAACGCTTAAATTCATTGGTGGACCAAAGGATCAAGAGTACTACATTGTTGGCGAGGTATGGCCCGGAAGTAATAAAAACCCAATAGATAACGGGTATCTTGTTGAATTTGACTCTGATGGAATGGGAGAAATTACTCTTTCAAAAGAACAGATATCCCGCTTTGCACTCAAAGATTGGTCAAATCCAGCATCACTTCAGTTTAAACTCGTAAAGACACCTGGACTCTGGGACGCAGTACCTGGTGCCTACACAGGAATGGGAAACAACACTCTTTTACCAAGTGCTATCGATAAAGAAACTCAAACCGCACTCTTCAACCTCAAGATAAAAAACCACTCCGCTGGCGGTGTTGACTTTACTTACAATGACTATGTAGCTTATACCCTTGATGCAACATTGGAGGGAAAATCAAAATATAAAAATCTTATTGTTATTCACAATGCAGGAGATGATGAGGCACTTATTCAAACTAAAGTGAATGCAAAGAATGCTGAAATTCTAGTAGATAGTGATAACGCAGGAACAGAGGCCATCAAAGACAGTAAAATTAAGATTAAGACAAATAAGATTTTTGTTCCAGCACATACCTCTGCGGTAATTGGGGTACACTAACGATGTACCCTATTCGCCTCGATTGCTTCCCAAATAACCTGTTCTGCAGATAAGAGTTCTTTCTCGGAAGAAAGTGAAAACGTATCAGGCATACTATTCGAGATACGCTTATTAATATCATGTTGTAGAACACCATGCTTGTTGAGAATCCCAACCCTTCTAGACCTTTCTGATAAAACAAACGGATCGTCACCTTTCAAGAACATTGATTTCCCAACACCAGAGTATGGAGCGTCAATATGAAGAAGGTCGAAAATAGTAGGTATGATATCAACTTGAGAACCAAGCGTATCAATAACTTTTGGTTTCAAATATTTAGGAGCGTACAGAACAAATGGAATCTTTGCATTATTGCCATAAGTTTCACGTTTTAATGTATGGTCCGCGACAAAGACAAATAATGTGTCGTCAAACCAACTTTTTGTTCTCAATGTATCAATAAACTCTCCCAGCTTTTGGTCAGAGAAATAGAGAGTATTATAAAAGCCATTCATATCTTTTGGTCCATGAGGATGTATTTTAAACTTATCATCAGGAACCATATACGGAATATGAGTTGTTCCCGTAAATATAAAGCTGAAAAAAGGAACTTTAACCTCTTCAAAACGCTTTAGTAAGAATGAATACATCTCATCATCCCAGCCATTAGATGGACTCTCAAGTTTATGAACTCGTGGGTAATCTTCTTTACCATAGTACTCATTAAAACCGAGATACTTTGCAATCGTATTAAAACGGAAGGAGACGCGAATTGAAGATTGTGCCGCTATTGTCTCATAACCACGCTTATTAAAAATCGCACCAGGCCTCATCAAATTATAAACCTCTAGCCCTTTTCCTAAAGCAGGTACCCTTGGAGTTGGTGGCAACGAAGTCAAAATTGATGAAATCCCATAAAGGCTCATGGTTCCATTGGGATAAAAATTATTGAAAGAAATGCCATTTTTTGCAATTTGGTCAAAATGAGGAGTATTACCTGCTTTTTTGCCCGAGAAAAAATCAATATACTCAGAGCTCCAGCTTTCAAGCATAATGATCATCAGATTCATTTTTTTATCCACAGGAAAGAAGCTTTGAAAAGAGTCTCTCTTTCTTAGCAATGGAAAGTCCTTATCAATAAAAGAGACACCATTTTGCTTTAACGATTCCTGCACAACACTGATGGCCTCGTCACTATTAAAATGCTTTGTTTTATTCTTCCATCGCTTTTCTTTAATAACCTGAAAGGTAGTAAAACCACCATTTAAAACAAGGTTTCCATACTCAATAGATCCGCCTGAAAAAGCATCAGATGTACTAATCATTCGGTCAATCTTTATCCCAACTTTCCCATTAACACCGTAGAAGATAATGATCCCAAGAATAATGAACTTAGGAAAAAAGGTATACCAAGGTTGAGCAATAAAATGATCTCCATCCTTCCAGATCCGAATCATCTTTCGAATCATAAAGATGGCAAGCAAAATGGTTGCAATAATATAGTAGAAATACTCAGAAATAGCAGTTTGAACCACAAAAGAAAGGTCACTACCAATTATCAACAGGTGGTTGCCAATATGGTAGTGCGACTCATTAAAAAAAGCGATATCGCTAGCAATAAGCATAAATAGGGAGAGAAAAAGCACAATATTAAGAAGTGCTAAGGGGTAGTACCAAAACTTTTTATAAATCGGTAAAGTGAGAAGCAGCGTTGGAACTGCAGTATAAAGTAAAAGTGTTGAAAAATCGAATCTTACACCATCTAAGAATGCGATTATTGTCGAAGACAAATCCAAAGGTGAAAAATACTGATAGTTAAAGGCAAAAATAAGGCACCTAGCGATGGCCATAATAAATAAAGCAAAAGAAAAATAGAAAAAAGTCCAACGAGATTTGGCCGAAAGATTAATTGTTTTCATAGATAGAATGTCTCCTGCCTGTATTTTAAGAAATTGGACCAAAGATGTCATGCAAAAGCTTGAAATCTGCTGTTTTTAGGCCTATTTTTAGATAGATTACCCAGACTAAACATATTTGGAGGAATAAATGGCGAAGAATTTTGAAGAGATTAAGAAAATGGTAAAAAGCCTTCCGGCCAAAACAATTGCGATTGCATGTGCTAATGACGAGGAGGTGCTTGCAGCAATTAGAGATGCCAAAGACGAAGGCCTTGCTGATGCCATCTTGACTGGTGATGAAAAGGAAATCAGAAGAATTGCTTCTGAGAAAGGGATCTCAGTTGAAGACTTTGAGATCATCAATGAACCAGACATGTCAAAAGCAGCTACACTTTGTTGTTCTCTAGTGAGAGAAAACAAAGCTCAAGTTATCATGAAAGGTTTAATCGATACTTCAAAATTCATGAAGGCAGTACTGAATAAAGAGGCCGGTCTTAATAAAGGCGGACTTATTTCTCACGTAGCAGCATTTGAGGCTCCAAACTATCCAAAGCTATTGATGGTAACTGATGCGGCAATCAATGTTGCTCCAACACTTGATGACAAAGCAAAAATTATCAATAACTCAGTATCTTTTGCTCACGCATTGGGAATTGAAACTCCACTTGTTGCCTGTGTTGCGGCGGTGGAAAAAGTTAATGCAAAAGCAATGCCTGCAACAGTTGACGCTGCACTACTCGCAAAAATGAGCGATAGGAACCAAATCACAGGCTGTATTGTAGACGGTCCTTTTGGACTTGATAATGCTATCAGCGAAGAATCTGCAAGAATTAAGAAAATCTCATCTCCAGTTGCGGGAAAAGCAGACATCATTCTCTGCAACGACATCGAATCAGGAAACTACTTATACAAAACACTAGCAACACTTGTAAAAGCAAAGGCCGGAGCATGTGTCTTAGGTGCCGCAGCACCGATAGTATTGACTTCAAGAGCAGACTCACATGAGTCAAAGTTCTTATCAATCGTTTTGGCCGCACTAACTGCAAAGTAGTCGATTAAAAGAATATGGTTTTGAGAGCACTGATTATCAGTGCTCTTTTTTAATCCCACCTACCCACTTGCTCGGTTAGTGATGATTTACTAGTAATATCTATCCATTGAGCCCAACTGTTCCTCAAAATAAAATATAAAAAAGGGGAAGCTATGCTCGCACAATCATTTTTAATTGCAACTCTTATTGCTTTGCTCGCAAATGGAATTATCTTTTCAATATATTGGTACGTTCATAGAACGAGAATACAGGGCTCGTTCTGTGTTATGGTTTTTAGTTACTTACTGGTAGGTTTAATTGAACTTCAATTGCTCAAAAGCTCTGGAATCATGCAGCAGCTTATTTTTCAACTCATGATTATCTGCAACGTAGCACTGAGCAATTTTCTTACAACTGTAAGCAAAATATGTTGGCCTTGGAAAAAATACTTAATGAGTTTCTTAGTACTGATTGGTATGGCCCATATTAGTAATATCGCTATTCATAAAATTATTGGCGATGTTATTACAGGTGTTGCCTGCTCTTATCCTCTCATTGACTCAGGAATAAGAGTACTGTTAAAAAATAAGAAAAAAATAATATCTATCAAGATCTTAAGTATGTGTGCATTAATATTTGGCATAATCACACTACTCTATCCAATTGTTGTCAATTTACAACTATTTCAAATACCTCTTATGATCGCCCTTATCACAATTGTATGCATCACAATCGCTGGGGGCCAAGCGATCTCTGAGATTTCAGAACTAGAGAAACTTGATATCTTTTCAAAATTAGATGAAAGTAGAAAAATTTCCACAGCAATTCGACTAAATGATCTGGCAAGACTTAGTAATGCATTAAGAGAACAAATCATTCCTCCAATAACAGCAATTGCGAAAGAACTCGACACCTTGATGTTAGCTTATACGGAGAGTGGTTCCAGAAAGGATCATCTCAATCTTGTTAAGCAGGGAATTGATGATGTTTTAAGAAATATTGATAAATTTCAAGGTCTCAGAGGTGAAGCGCCACAAATAATTGAAACCAATCTAACAATTGATCAACTGATGATGAAAGCATTTGACCAATTTCAAGATAAATACCCTTACGTCGATGTTGCATTTCCCCTCCAAACAGATATTACAAAAACAGTTAAAGACAAAACGGGCCTTCTACCCACGGCGATTAGCTCACTATTAGAAAATGCGTGGGAAGCAAAAGTAGATGACAATGAAACAAGCATCAACTGCGAAATGGATCATAAAGACGATATGGTGATTATAAGGATTGTTGATTATGGTCCAGGTATTAGTGAAGATATAGAAAATAAAATCTTCTCTCCATTTTTTACAACAAAAGCTTCAACTAAGCATTTAGGTGTAGGACTTAGTGTCGCCAGATCAATCATTGAGGCCAATGAAGGCAAAGTCACTGTTGAGAGACGCTCTTCACCAACTATTATAATGGTAGAGCTCAAAGAGGTACTTACTGAACGAAAATTCGTAAAAGACACCAAGAAACTGTCTAAAGTTTAGACACGCTCCTCAAGCAACTATCTGAAAATATGCCAGAGGATCTGGCCTAGATCTTGCATTTAATAGCTCGAATGACATCAACCATTTGGAGGACCAATGCGTCTTTTACGATTATTTTTGCTATTACCGCTATTAGTTAATTTTGCATTTGCGGCCACTGTCGTTACCAAAAAAGATTTAAATTTTTCAGTGGCACCAAATACATTGCGGCTGGGGAAGCTGAACATGGCGATAGAGTTTATCTCTACTAAGGATTTTTATCGCTATAATATTGCATCGATTGACGTGGAGAATTTATCACAAACTAGCAATACTGAGCTGGCCTTTCTAAAAGCTGCATTTATTGTGAATAAGCCAATTACTGATTTCGACCATGCTTTCTTCTTAAATGAGGGGGGGATAAAAGGAATCTATGATGCAAATAGTGTCACAAAAAAAGAAGATTTCCTCTATCGTATCGGTGTCAGTGAAATGGGGATATCCATGGACTTCGATTTAAAAATCGATTTTAAAGATGACTATGTATCTACAACTGATAGATTTGAGGAATGGATTGATGCAGCTATTGACCTAGATCACTCTCTATCTAATGCTGTAAAGTATCAGCTATTAACCCAAAGTAACTTCACAAGAATATTTAAAAAATCTGTCACGATTAATATGTTTATTCCTTATGGTGATCAAACCGTTGTGGTTAGTTACTCTATTGCAGCTGCAGATAAGAGAGCAATTGATAAAATTGACAGCATACCATTTGTTAATGCCCATAAGATTCTTATGGGGCAACTTAGAGATTGTATTAAGCGAACCTATAACGTAATGGCACAATAATGAAACTAATCGCAGTAACTCTACTATTAGCACTTAGCGCCAATGGATATGCAAAAATATCTAAGGACTTAGGGTATAACCTTGCTTATAGGCAGCTGCATTATCAACTTGAAGATGAACAAGGGGATTATGCACTTTACACTCGTGTCAAGATGTCGCCTAAAGCAATTTTATACTCAACCATTGGCAGTAATGTTAAGTATCAGGAGTATCTGCGATATATAGGAGAGCAAAAAGAAAAGTATAAAGATCATTTTAACTCCTCTATAAAGTTGATGAAATATGAGGAATATAAAAATAGAGAAAAATACAAATACGATCCAAACTTTAAAGAATCGCTGTCAAAGGATATAAGATTATCCCGTCAAGAAAAAGAAAATCGTTATGCAGATTATTTAAATAACACCCTAAGCTTTGAGGGAAAACAAGATCCTATCAAAAGAAAAGAGCTTGTAAATGCCTTTATTCAAGTTATGAGAGAGGAACTAAGTAACGGCATCACTCCCAAAAAAGGTACTGTTCATAAGTGGTCGAACAACTTTAAATACAAAAGCCTAGATCACATTTTTCCAGCAGCATCTCTTTCAAAAATGTTATCAGCACTAGCATTAGGAAGAACATACCTTTATATGATCACAGAAACCGAGGATGACCTTGCAGACTGGATGCTATCGCAAGAGTACAATAGTATCACGCTACCAGAACTCTACCGGGCCAGTTATAAGATTAATAATGGAGATATTTACCTTTCTCTTTTAACAATTGAAAATCTTCTTTCATACCATTGGATGGCAAAAGACAGGGAAAGACTAGGGCCAATCCTTCGGCTTCGTCCGATCAACAATTTTTATCAAGATAAAGGTGATAAATACGGCTCTTGGTATCATTTGTTTGGATTAATTCTTTATGGATACGTTCAAGGTGATATTCGTAGCTCATTTGTGTCTTTTGTAGAAAGTGTTGGAAGTCATATTATGGGTGGAAAATCTGAGCCACAAGAAGACTTGATTAACGCTGCTGGTGGACCAATTGGTGCAAAGCTTAGAAAAATATCTAAAATGGACAAAATTGAAGCTGCAGGAGATCACCCTGAATATTTAAATGAAGAATACTACTTAAATCTTGGAGAGGATTTTAGATATCAATTGTACTTTGCTCATGATCATCGTTTTAACCTAAAATTCAGAAAATATAGATCATTTGCGAATAAGAAAAGAGAGAATGATTCGTACGTTAGCATTGATATAACATCAACTCTTAATTATGACTTGGATAGATGCAAGGTGGATGTATTTCTTATAGCGAAGGATAGAGTTAATAATGAGCTACTCTCAAATAAAGTGATTTCATTTCCCAAAGAAGAAAGAAAGCGAATTAAAGTCGAAGGTCTTTCTCGTCTGGAAGTGAATAGAATAAAGGGAATAAAGTTAGAAGTCTCTAGTTGTGAAAATACGGATGAGTTTATTCAACTGACAACATCACCTCAGTTTTAAGTTGAAACATGTGGATCGACGTGAACAACAACGTCGACCACCTCTTCAACCTTAGCAATTAATTTTTCTTCAACTTCATGTGCGATAACGTCAGCATCTTTTACTTTCATATCAGGATCAACTTCTAGATGAAAATCTACAGAAATTGAAGAACTTCCTAAATACCTAGTCCTAAGACTATGAATCCCCTTCACTTGTGGGACAGATTGAGTTACCCCTTCAATTGCTTTGAGAGTTTCCTCAGGAGCAGCGGCATCAAGCAAGCTCTCTAATGCCTCTTTTATGATTTTATATGAGGCCTGAAGGATAAATGCTGCAACGAAAACGGCACCAATCAAGTCCACAAAACTCCAAGAAGTAAAAAATGTTGCCACAAGAATTGAAATAGCAACTGGAATAGAACTAATTGCATCACTTCGATGATGCCATGCATTTGCAATCAACGCTGAAGATTTGATTTTCTTCGCTTTAAAGAGAGTCCATCTAAAAAGACCCTCCTTTAAAACAATAGATAAGAGTGCGGCGACAAGAGTGATAACTTTAGGAGGGGCCTTAGTAGCAGTCTTAATATCAACAATCGAATCATAGACAATTCCTAAACCAACAAAGAAAAGCAGTAAACCGATAAAAAGGGATGCCAACAATTCAACTTTCTTATGTCCATGTTGATGATGATCGTCAGCAGGCATTGTCCAATACTTAACACCGATGATAATGGCCATATCAGATACGAGATCAGATAAGCTGTGAATGGCATCGGCAACAAGAGCGCTAGACCCCCCTAGAACTCCGAGAGCATACTTAATTCCAGCAAGAATCAAGTTTATAATCATACCCAATAATGTAACTCTAACTACAATTTTTCCTTCTTCCATGAGTTACTTATCGGGAGAAAAAGAATAGAACATTACATGTAATCAACAGGAGTAATCTCCCTTTGAATAGATAGAACCTTAAGTGCCTGGAGAAAATCCTCAAATTGATCAATTGATGAGTTGGGTCCAGTGGAAAGCTCTTTTGCCGCCCGATATGAGATGTCAGAAATATCTTTCATTCCAAAGATTTTTTCCGCAGGAACTGTATTTAAAATAGTAGTCCCAAGAGCACGCTCTTCAAGAGTACTAGGCTTAAAAATGATACTTCTTAGCTCCTTCTTACTATAGGCCTTACACTTTGTTTGGCCGGATTCTTGAAGATAGGAATAAATTTGGTTAACCATTTCACCCTCAAGTTTTACATACTTCCTTAGAAAAACATTCTTTTCAGTTTTAGATACCTTAGAAATTGCTCCACGGAGAGAAGTTTGAAATGCTGCTACCGCATCAGAAGTGGTGTCAGCAATATTTGTTATTAGTGGTAGCCCTAGCTTAATCTTTGCAGAAGTTTTGTAAGCATCATATGCAAGAACACCTCTAGCAGAGAAAAACTTTTTCATCATAAAAGCATCAGCACCAGCGTAAATAAATGGAATTCTCTTTCCACCACTGATTCCCCCAAGATGTGGGCCACCTTGTAAAAGAGTCATATAAGGAATCTCTCTTTTCCTGAATCCAGTTTTAGTAAAAATATCAGTTAACTGATCCATATTTTTGGAGATGACACTACTTAAATCAGACGCAGAATTGGCCTCTTTTTCAATTCTCAATATATCGTCAGAGTACTTAACAAGATTCTCATAACGCATACCTTGAATTTTCCCTTTGGCCCACCCTACTACAGGAATTTTATAAAGAATCCCTTCCTTATTCTTCATCGCTTCCATTGCTTTCCTTCCCCTTTGAATCTTACGATTGTAGGAAGAAAGAAAGCGAGCAAACTGTTTTGGATCATTATTCCAATAAGTGCTAACAACATTTGCCGTTCTTCTATTTACGGCATTAGCAGATCTCAAAAAATCGCCAGAATCAAGTAATACATTGGACACCGGCTTCGTAAATTCTTTAGCAGCGTTTGTGAATGCTTTGACAAGAGCATCTTTCCCAATTTTACCACGCTTGAATAGAGCAAGTGCGCTCAAAGGTTTTTTGAGTGCTTTCTTCATCGCAGTAGTACTCTTTTTTACATTGGTATAGTTCAAAACACTTTCAGCTAGATAAGTATCGCTCTGGTGAACAACGGCCTTAGCAATTTTAGAAAAAGATTCTTTACTTGTGTGTTTTAATACTGCTTTTGCAGATTCTTTGGTTAACTTGGTACCGACTTGAACTCCCCGAGCTACAGTTCCGACAAAGGTAATCGTGCTAACGGCTTCAAAAATGGTAAAGAACCAAGATTTATGCATTTTATCAACGCTTGATAAATCACTCAAACCTATCGATGAATATTCACCAATAAATGCCTTATCCTCATCTGCCTCAATTTTGCGAATAAACTCTCTTCTAAATATCTCAATCTGAGATGCGAGAAGAGCGTAAGAAGTTGCAGTAACAGCGACACCAATAGGTGCACAAAGACCACCACTCACAACAGTGCACGCCCCACCAAGTGTCGATGCCGCAACCATCAAACCCATCTGTGCCATACCAATCATTAGGTCCTGACTCTCTTCTGGACTCATCCCCTCAACTTTTTCTAAAACAGCTTCAGGAACACCAGGAATACCGGCGAGTTGGTTCACATAATTTTGTGCCCGAGTAGTTGAATAAAATATTCGCTTAAAATTTCTATAATCAGTTGGTTCGAGAGAACAAAATTCATCGAGTTTTTCAATCAACTTTCTCTTCTTAATTCTTGATGCCTCTCGTATCATTGCTCGATATAGTGCCTGCTTATAGCTATTATCAATCATTAAAAATGATAGTTTTGCATATTCTGGATCATCTACAAACTCATCGGGAGCATTGCCTGAATAGAAATCCAACTTATCATCTACTGTTCCTTTGAACTTAAAGAGCTCTTCAAAGAAATTAGCATAAGTTGCGACATCAGATTCTGAGATGGTTTCAACCAGAGAGGTGTAATCATCAGTGTCAATGTCACTCATCTTCTGATCGGCATAATCGAATGTAGCATCTTTCGAAAGCAAGGTCTTGTAGCTTAATGCTTCCATCCTAGAGTATAGATCAGCGCCATTCTCAAAAATTGTCTGGAAGAGATCTGAGTTTCCTTTATTAGTTTCACCGATTTGCTTTTGCCAGAATAAAATCTTTTCTTTCTTTGAGAGTAAACGGTTTGCATGAAATAAATTAAGCTGCTTATTGAGCATTAGTTTCTTAGCGGCCTTATTCAAACGCCCTATCTTAACAGAAATATTTCTGTACTCACATTTCTGTTCACGATTATATTGTCTAATTGTTGCGCCAGTGCGAACTTGAGAGGAGAGTTCATAAAGAGCAACAAGATATCCCAACCTCAGTCTCGCCCATTCATTACCAGTCTCAAGCTGGTCAATAATAAAAGTAAACTCATCAACAGTGGCCTCTGACAACATATTTGTCTTGTCGCGAAGTTTCACCCACAATTCCATCAGAGCGGGGTAAGCAGCATTAAAACGCTCTTCATAGAACCGAGTGAGTGGTACAAACTTGTCAGGATCTCTAAAGTCTGAAAGAAACTGTTGCAAATTTTTTGTAAGTTGTTCTGGAGAATACTTTCTTTGTTTACAGAACTCAGGTTTATTTCCAGTAGAGTGACATGCGTTAACTAAGAAGTATTGGAATTTCTTGTCATTATTTTGAACTGCAATATCCGTAGCATTTACTAGTAATTGCAGCCCCCAGTGGCGCAATGCCTGAGGTCCATATAATGGCGGAAGATCAATCTTGATAGTGTTTTGTGAAAGACGGTTTTTAACTGGTTCAGGAATTGCCAACTGGTAATAGGTAACTCCTAGTCTTTGCATCCTCTCAAGCATAAATTGTGATAAATTTTGAGAAGTAGAGTCTATCTCAACGACATCTCCATTCTCTGTTTCAATCGCATAAAGCTCATTTGGATTTGGTTGTTGAAGAATCTTTTGAAAGATTTCAAACCCGTCATAACTTATAACTTTTCCGTCTTCTGTATCTTTAAATACGGCCATCGCCTCTTGGCCTTTTTCATTAACGACGTATTCGAAATCAGTTCGGTCATCAATGCCTGGTTCTAGTTTATGATCAAAGAAAAAAGTTCCCTTGGCCTGCTGCACTCCAATTCTAGCGTTCTTATAGCTCTCAAAGGGCATGAGACCAGAATATCCGTCCTTAAGGGGGTTTGTATCAACAGAGTTAATAAAATATTCGATAAAGCGTGATGACTTTTCAGCAATATCATCAGAAGAATTGGGGTCGACAGAAAGCGACAGACCTGCATTTACTAGAAGATTTTCAACAATACGATCACCTTCCCCTTCCCTAACTGACAGATTGAAAGTTTCTGGTAAATCGCCATTAAAGTGCCCCTGACAACTTCTTGGGATATAAATTGGTTTATTATCATTGTGAATTGAGCTGTAGAGCTGAATCTGTCCAAGCATCATCTGAAGGTTCATCCACTTCAGCGCCCGAACATAATTTTGCTTAGATGGGGCCTTTAATAGAGTAACGATGTCTCGATTTAGGACGCCTAGAGAATCGAATTGAATAGTTGATGATCCCCACATTTTCGGAACATGCTTTAAGTTCCATGGCGAAGTTTGAGGATTAGGACCCATGAGTATTTTACCAGCAATTATTGAGTCGGAATAAGACTCACCATCCGGAATGAGATCAGTTGGAAACTCTGGGATTAGAGACTCTACAAAATAATCTCCACCATATTCATGAGGAAGATAGCTTCTTCTAATTACAAGAAAATCACGAAAAGATATAAGTACGCCACCTAGATAATCTTGAAGCAACTCCCTTCTTTCATCAATATCAAGGTCGTCATTTTTTAAAACCTTTAACACTTCAGATCTAATGAGTAGACCTTTCTCATGAAGAGAACGGAGCATTTTATCCTGGACCGTCAAGATTTTGCTGCTCTTTTCTGCTTTCTCATCAAGCATAGTTTGAAATGCGACAATATCAATTAGTCCTCGTTCATGCCTGGGAGTACAGCCCTCAACAACTTCATTATTCTCATCATCAAAGCGATAGCCAAGTTCTTCACATGCGCTAATTGAACTTTCTTCTCTAGGAACGTCTGCAATTTGGGTGTACTGCCTAATCTCTGGAGAAATAAGTTTATCAATCTCAGCAGCAGCTGCAGTATTCCCCTGCTCTTCTTCACTTAAAGACACATCATTGCACTCAATATCCTTTCCATTAACAACGGTGCGATAATTTTCAATTTCTGCGCGAATCTGCTCAATACTTAGAGACCTTCCCCAACTAGCGGGAAGGCGCAAAGGAATTGTCGAAAGCGGCATTTGAACAGCACAAACAATAACAATCAATAAATTAATGATGGGAAGAATATACTTACTCATCTTCCACCTCACTCATTGCTTCATCTAGCAGCTTCGCGAGTTCTTGCCTGGTCTTCTTTATTTCGAAATCAGTCACTTCATTGCCTGCAAGAGCTTGTGCAACAATGTCTCTTCCGAACTTTTCAATAGCTTTGCGGCCAGAACTAGTTTTACGAAGATGCTCCCAGTTGTACTTTAGGGGAACATCTTCGGTATTTGCAATTCCCAAAGTTATAATCTCCGTTCGCATACGATAAGACCTGAACTGATTCACCAAGTCGCTGCGGTACAATAGCTCAGTAAAGCGTTCAGAAACACCATAATCCTTAAGATCAGTAAAGACTGCTACTGCAATATCTCTATGAATGCGATCCCTTGGATTATCAGTAGATCCCTTTTTACCTAAAGCTGGAAGTAAGACCTCTTTTTTTACATCATCAATCAGACTCTTCCCTTCTTTTGAGCTAACAAATACATTGAGGTTTTTAGGTTTCATAAAATGGTCAGCAAGGGCCTCAATACCTGGGTCATCATTAATAAGATAACGTCCACCAGTAAAGGTATCCACAATAAGGTCCCCCATGGTTCGCCCAATAATCCCTTTAGAAATAATCGTAGAAAGCTCAGATTGTTCAAAAAACTGAAGCAGCTCTTCATCAGTAAACTTATGCGACTTAACAATCCTCTTATAATCCATCACAAAATTATAAAGAGCATCTTCAGCGGCATCTTGATCATATGCATATCCTCTTTCAATAAGAGAAGCAGACAAATCAATAAAATGTTGAATCTGATCCAAGTCATTTTGCTTTAAGGAAAATTCAGTGATTTTCTGAGAGAAATCAATGAGGTCAAAAAGAGAATTCTCTGACTGTACAATCTTTGGGCCAAACGGGTCGACACAAGAAGACTCCTCACCACAAGCAATGAGTGGAAGGAGTCCAAAAAAAATAAGAAATAGTACAGTCTTTTTAATCAAGCTCTACAGTCCCCAACAAGGAAGTGATCTAGAATTAAATTCGTCTAAGTATTTCTGAAGTGATGGCTCTTCTTTAGCACGTCTTTCTAGATAGTTTCTAAAGTTAGTATTGCGTCCAC
Source organism: Bacteriovoracaceae bacterium (assembly GCA_965140515.1). Taxonomy (GTDB): domain Bacteria; phylum Bdellovibrionota; class Bacteriovoracia; order Bacteriovoracales; family Bacteriovoracaceae; genus JAGLCH01. The sequence goes on from OZ223251.1 coordinate 2,455,829, forward strand.
CATCAATTGGTTTCTCGTCAGAAATTTCCTCAAGCATCGCAGATAAATTTTGAATGAAATTCTCACGTTTTTCTTTTCCAACTGACTTCTCAGGAATTGAGTCGAAAATAGACCAAAGCTTGTTATTCTCTAATAATCGAGGATTACCACTTTCATCTTTACTAAATGAAACAATGGCCATAGCAAGTTTCTTTTCCTCAGGAGTTCCTTTTTCTAAATATCCAAGGAAAAAAGCAAGAGACCTTTTTTCATCAGGAGTAATTTTTCCGACAGATTGCTCAACAAAATCTCCAAGTTTTAATTTAGTAAACTTAGACTTCAATATACGGTTTAATGATGAGTTGCTAGTAGGAATAGTTTTTGAAAGTTTTGAAGCAGTTGTACCAACACCTGGAGTTCTTACAAGGGCCTTAATACCAATTGACGACAGATCATCACCAGCGCACAGTGAACATGTAAGAAGTTTTGATTTATTTGCGCCTTTTGAAAGAGCAATATAAGACAATCCATTTACGAGGTCTCCAATTTCAGTAGCGTTAAGATCATCAACATTTTTCCCTAAAAGTTTTTTTAGCTTAAAAATCTCAGCGTCAGAACTAGGTGAACGATCAAGAATCTCTTTCAATTGCTTGAGCTCAATCTGTTGCCCATCAACTTTTGACAATGCCTCTAGAGAAGCGATAATTGAGGATTTAATCTTAGTTGCAGAAACACCATCAAGTGAATGCTTTGCAAGTGTTGAATCGAGCCCCTTCATCCCCTTAGAAAAAAGTGAGTCAAATACTGATAATGCAGCAGCATTAACAATCATCGGTATTGCCAACAAAAATACAATAAGAGACTTTTTCATTAATTAATCCTCCTAGGCCCAACTCATAAGATCTACTACTACAAGCGGACGAACAGACTAGATATTTATCTTTATGTTAAATATTGATCTTATAATTCACTAAAATCACAAAAGCATTTCTCAAAAAGAACATCACTATTTACTGGTAATTTATCGGTAAGATTGTATTAAAAGTTGAGCAAAAGAAATGGGTATATATTAAGGAAGTGAAAGAGAAAGTAACAAACACAAAAAAAGGGCCCCAGATGGGGCCCTTTCTAATATTACTGGTCATTTATCTTATTCAACACTAATATCTAGAACTTCTGAAAGAGTTTGGTTTACTTTTTCTTTTAATCTAAGTCCTGCAATTTGACCTTCGATCTTTTCAAGTGCCCAATGTCCCTTTTCAATATTCATTGTCTGGAAATGCTCTCTGTATTCGGCAAGTCTTTGACCAAAATCATAGTTTTGCTTTTCACCGAAACTTCTATGCGCTCTATAAATTACAACTAGGTTTTTAAGAGCAGCATCTTGAACAGAGTTAAGAACACTTTGTTTTGCTTCAACCGCATCAGCAACAGACTCTAGATTATAAGCGTGTTTAACAATATAAACTTCATGTCGCGGAACTTCATATTCTAATTCAAGTTCAAGAAGTCTATACGTTGTATGGTTATAACCTGCCATCCAAAGTCCAATTGACTCTCCAAGGTAACCTGCTCCGCGAAAAACGTCAGCTGTTTCAATTGGAAGCCCCATTGTATAGTGTAGGAAGTCAACAGTCATCGCAGCGGCCCCAACATATGGTACAAGATAAACAAGTTGGGCCCCAGTTCTAGCAAGTGCTTCCTCACGCGCATCTTTCTTTTCTTCTGCAGTTTCAGCGTTATTGTATTCAATAATTCCAGTTGTAATTTCAGCAATAAGTCCAAGGGCAACTAGTGAGTGAAATAGCTTTCCACTTTTTACAAAATTTGTCCTTACAGTTTTATCAAGAATCTTCTGCATTGTAGGAGACGATGCAATTTTTGTGAATGCAACTTTTGGAGCGTTCGCAACTTTTAGACCTTGAACGAGGGCCATTTTAGAGCCATTCCAAATAGTTCCCATTTTTCCTAACTTATCTGCTTCTTGACCATACTTAATAGTTTTAGAGACGGCCTCACCCATATGAGCGAAAAACTTTGGAATTGTATTTACTGCTTTAACAGCAACATCAGCAGCTTTCGTATTTGCAACTACTTCTGAATTTTGAGCTAAACTTGCTGCATGCTGAAGCACTCGGTTAAACATCAAGTCTTCACCAGATAGTGATGAGATAACAAATAGTGTTCCCTTACCTGATTTTGCTTGCTCACGGAACTCAAGCTTTAAATTCGAATAAGACCCGTTTCTATTTAACTGATAAAGCTTTGTAAGGTCGATTGACACTTTCCCCATTGTGTCACCGTTAAAAATTTGCTCACCAAGATTATCATTCAATTCTTCAAGTTCTAACTGCTTAGGCATATCAACTTCACCAAGTGAGTACTCGATTGAAACACCTTTAACAAATGCCTGAAGTTGTGGATCAACAAGAACTGAACCAGGCTCTGCAATTGCTTGAACAAGCATTGATTGTCCAAGATATTTATTGTTAATACGATCAGATTTTTTCTCGTATTCTTCATAAATATTCATTAACTCTTCTGCCCTATCAGAAACCTCAACAACAACATCTACAATTTCTGCAGCATCTTCAATAATCCCCTTGTCTTGCGCATTTGGATCATCGACGTTTTGCATAGCTTGATCAGCTGATGTACCACCTTTATTGCTTCCATAAGCAGGAACCTGATATTGACCAGAATTATTTGTTGGCGGGAACTTTGTAGTTGTTGGTGGATTTGATACAAACGGTGGTTTTTTTACACCTTTTTGTGGAGTTCCAGAATTATTATTTGAAGATGAAGAGCTTGAAGAAGTTGATGTTGTCGACTTCTGCTTAGAAGCAGCACTATTCTTTTCATCTAAGAAGTCAAAGAATCCTTCATTCTCAACAGCAACACCTGTTTGAGCTTTTTCAAGATTTTCTTTTGTCATTGCCCATGTATTGAATGCATAGGTAGATGGAGCTGGATAATGAATTGTAACTTTATCACCTTGAAGTGGATAGAAATAATTTTTAAGGAGTTTTTCTACGAAAATAACTTCTGTATCGTAAGACTGGTTGAGAAACAGTCTTGAATCCATAAGTGCTTCTGCCAAATACATTTGTGCTTCAACATAAGGTCTAGATTTATACTGGGCCATATTAATAGCGTTGAGAATTGGCTTTTGAATATTATAGTTTCGAATTAGACTTGCGGCCTTTTTAACTTTCTTACGAGAGACCTTATTAATGGTTTCATCGTTTTTGATAATATCTCTTAAGATCTCATAAGCTACATCCCAAGACTTATCATCATGTAATAATCCCTGTGCGACATATATCTTTGAATTTGCACTTGGAAATAAACTCGTATCAATCTTTGGTGTTGCTGCGAGTACTGAACTCGAAACAAGGGCAGTCGATACAAAGGCTGCGGTTAATTTTCTCAACATAACTCCTCCATTCTTCATGGGTAACAAATTACAATACAAACTATAGTTATGTTTGCAATTTGCACGCCAAGTACATAGGAGAATAATCAACAGTTTATAACGACCCAAAAATGGACATGAACCAACACCTGTCTAAAAGTTAGACAGTATTGATTGATGAGTATAAATGACGACTTATTTTGTTGGTGCTAAATTAAGCTTATTTTTAGGGATAACCCTAATTGGGAAGTGAACAACAATATGATCCTTTCTGTCTCCTCGCCACACCCCTTTAAATCCGACACTGCGATTAAGAAAAGGGGCCAACTTTATTTTCTGCCCTTTGAGAAAGATGCGGTACATTCGTGTTTGCCCCGGAAAGACCTGAAGGTAAAACTGATGATCTTTTGTTGAACGAATCTTTCCATAAAACTGGTATAAGTTACTATCTGCAGAACAGCTCGCAACGGTAAGAAGAAAAGAAAGTGTAAGAATAAGAGTTCTCATCGCTTGAAAAACTCCTGAGATTCGCAATCATCAATTTTAGTAATCGCCTTTATAGCAGCATTTGCGTAATCTCTTTTGTTGGGATCATCAGAAGACAATTTATCTCTCAAAGAATTAAGTGCAACAAGATTTCTATAATCACGTTTTGCCGATTTAAGAGTTGCTCTGCGAACCTCAATAAGAGACATTTTTTCAGAAATTGATTTCATTTTATCTTCAATACCGAGATATTTTTTGTGAAAAGCTAGTAATCTATCCTCTAATTTTTTTGACACTTCTTTCTTACCATAAATATCATGCACCCTACTCATGAATACACTCTTACTCATAGGGACATCCTGAATTAAATCAATGGCCTTATTAATAGAATCATCAAGTCCTTCCTCACTCTTAATGGTACTACCAATAATTTCGAACAAATCATTTTGAAGTTGCATAAGAGACTCTTCCATCTCAAGCTCATCATCGACTAACATCGCTTGCTGTTTTTCAAGCTTTAGATCCAAATGATTAAGAGATTCAATATTCACAGCATCTTTATTCATAAAAAGTTTCTTAGTTGAAAGGGAAAGGATTTTTTTTGCTTTCTCAATATGTTGATCGAGGTAAAGAATAGAAAAATTAGCACTAAGACCTTCTGCAGCGCCTTTTTCTGCCTCACAGTAAGTTGTCATAATATCAGAAACATTACAGTGAATCTTCTCCCCCTTTTCCATCTGCTGATACAAATTATTGAGGTAAAAATCCATTGAACTCATCGGAGTTGAAAGACCTGTCTTATCCTGAATAATAAACCACTCTTTATATCGATCAAATGCTTCTTGATAAGAAATTATTTTATCATCATTTTTATCGGCAACGGCCCTTTGGAAAGGATTGCGTCCCAACATCGATCCAAAAAAATGCATCATAGACTCACCACTGTAACTCAGCTCATCAGGCGAAGAAGATGACATCCCACAGACCCCATCTTTAACATTAACTTTATCAGCGTCACTATATATAAGTGATAAGTGCCCTGCTCCAAAACAATGATCTTGAATAAACAAAACATTGCTCTCTTTAAACCTATTGTGAATTGACTTCTCTAATTGCTCCAAGTCTGACGTATAAAGTTCACCTTTAGCAGATGAGATTGAAAATTTTTTTGAGATTGGGTCGTAATTTCCATGATCAGTAAAATAGAAAACCACCGAATCTTTCAATTTCTTCTTTGATACAGCGATGCGAAGGTTTTCAACACTAGACTCCACTCCACTTAAATGAGTTAAAAAGTTTGTATTTTGAAATGAATTTCCCTCGAAACTAAAATTCATAAGTTGCTTTAGGGATTGCTTATAAAATGATGGTAAAAAAAATTGAGATTCTCTGCTTGAAAAAGCTTTCTTTCCGACACTCAGATCTTGATAAAATGAAAGCTGATCAGACTCAATATCATTGGCCCCACTAAAGAGATAAACTTCAGCGTGAACATTTGTTAAAAAGAGCATAGATATAGTTATAATTAGATTATTCATCACTTAATCTTACCTTTTTCAACAACTACTAACTACAGAGAGTATTTTTCCATCATTAGAAAGTGATGCCACTTTGACAATTAAGCAGTGCCAAACTCGCACCAGCGCACCGCATCAAACACAGTTTTTCGAGCACTTACAAGTAAAAAACTTGGCATATAATTTGTAACTAAATTTCGCAACAGGGAGATCATTATGAAGATGAAACTCACATTATTAGTGTTTCTATTTATTGCCTCAATTCCACTCAGCTTTGGAAGTGTTCAAAAGAATTTTACACTCGAAGATAAGATAGATGTCTTACTTGAGAAAGTAGACTTTGAAGACTTGGAAACACTTTATGAAATAGGTGGCGAAAAAGCTATCGATGTCGCTTTTGAAAAGATAGCAACATTAAGTGCTCTAGAGCGTATGCCTGAACATCCATTTCCTGGAGGGGAAGGAGACGAGAGAGAACCTTACCCATTTGAATAAAAAAAGCGTGCTAGAGCACGCTTTTTTTAATTCATACCATGCTTTTTAAAAGTTGATACGTACTTAGGATCTTCTCTACCGATATGGTTCAATAACCAATTCTTTAAGAAATCCATCAACTGTCTTGCAGTAACCGATTGCCCTGCAAAAAACTTTTCTTTCATCATCACAATTGTCTTCACGAGTTCTCGGTGTAATTTTACGTGTTCATCAGTCCCTTGATAACGAGTTTTTGCAAACCAGCTCTCCTCAAAAGAAAAGTGCTTGTCAGTATAGTTAATCAATTCATCAAAAACAGTTTTAAGCCTACTTTCATCGCTACCTTGTCTGATTGCGCGGTAAAGTTTGTTGATAAGATCAACCAGAACACGATGCTGATCGTCGATTGTATTTAGCCCAACACTGTAACTATCATCCCATGGCATAAACTCTTTTGATGAAGACATCGTTAACGCTAATTTAGCACCACTTAACTTTGAAACTGAAAGGGACATTCCTTTGAGTGAATTAAACAAGTCATTAATGGACTCTTCAGTTTGAGTAGAAAAAGTTTCAGTACTTCTAGCAACACGTACATTTTCCTGGGCAGAGCGATCCATCATTGAAACGGCTTCAGCAATTTGCTTAATACCAATATTTTGCTCTCTCGTTGCTGCACTAATATTATCAATCCTCTTAGAAACTTCAGAAATTGATTCTGCAATTTGTTGAAAGCTAACAGTAGCTCTTTCCGTAACTTCAATTCCTTTTGTAACTTTATCAGAAGTCTCAACAACGATAGCACCTACTTGCTCGCCACTATGTTTTAAAATCTCACGAATTTCTCTAGCAGCATCACCACTATGGTTTGCAAGTTTCCCAATCTCCTGAGCAACAACAGCAAACCCAGCCCCCATACTTCCAGCGCGCTCAGCTTCGATAGAGGCATTAAATGAAAGTAGTCTCGTATTAAAAACAATTTCATCTATGACTATTGTTTTCTCAGTAACTTTTTGGAAAATTTCTTGAATTTTCTCAATATCAGCTCGAACCTTATTAATTGAACCAATTGAGTCATTCAACTCCTGCATGATTATCGATCCGTCCTTTGAGGCCTTATCAATTTCAGTAACAATTTCACTTGATTCGCTGGCCTGAGTCGCAGTCTGCTCCGCCATTGCACTCATCTCCTCAATTGAAGATGCTGAAGTCTGGATCGAACGGCTTTGTGCATTTGCAGAATCCAGTAAATACTGAGACTCAAGTGCAAGCTCACTTACAACACCAGAAATTTTCTTTGTATCTTTTCCAAGCCCACTAATATGATTTAGGACAGAAATAATTTTTTTAATAACAAATAAATATCCAACACCAAAAACGAGCACATAAAATAGCAAGCGAGACCACAAAGGCATTAAGTAAACTTTTTCTTGAAAAACACAGAACGACGCTACAATAATTAATTGAGTGATAAACACGACAGCTACAAGACGACTCACTGACATAATTAAATTCCTTGATATTATTTTAAATTACAGTCTATTATCGTCTTAATTTGATGAATAATTAAACCATAATACTCAATAGGCCAATAGACAAAATTGACTAGTTTAAGCGGTTATCCCCTCTAGAATTAACTTTCAATATCATATGATCGAGATTAGTTATTGAAATTCCTTTGACCTAGCGATTCAAATCACTATTATGGATGAGTAGGAGAACTGTTGTGAAAAAGAAAGATTTTATTCAATTTGTACAAGCAAAGCTCGATGAGCTCTACCCTGAGACGCCGATTCCACTTGATCATAGCGACCCTTATACCCTACTTATTGCAGTTCTTCTCTCTGCTCAGTGTACAGATGAAAGGGTAAACAAAGTAACTCCAGCGCTATTTAAAAGGGCCAAAAAACCAAAAGATATGATCAAGTTGACCAAAGATGAAATTCAAGAAATCATCCGTTCATGTGGCCTATCAAAAAATAAGGCAAGTGCAATATGGGAGCTCTCCTCTATTCTTCTTGAAAAACATAATGGAAAAGTGCCTAAAACATTTGAAGAACTTGAAGAACTTCCTGGAGTTGGACACAAAACTGCATCGGTTGTAATGTCACAGGCCTTTGGTGTATCTGCATTCCCGGTTGATACTCATATCCATAGATTGGCAGAGAGATGGAAGCTAAGTTCTGGCAAAAATGTTGTCCAAACGGAGAAGGATCTCAAAAGTATTTTCCCTGAAGAAATGTGGAATAAGTTACACCTTCAAATTATCTTTTTTGGAAGGGAATACTGTAAGGCCAAAGGACATGATCCAAAAGAATGTCCGATTTGCTCAGTGGCACCTAAACGGTAGCTGTCGTTGATCTCTTGAGCGCGACTTCGCTATTTTTTTCTCTCAAGTTTTCAAGTCTATCTTCGTAAACAGCTATTAGATCACGTTTTTCTTTGGTAGATTCGTCAACCAAGTCTCTCACTCTTGAGTTTTGAGCAATTTTTAGATTATGGATTTCGTTCATATGCTCTTTTTTACTAGTTCTTAATTGCTCTTCATAACGATTTACAACGCTCAGCATACGCTTTGAGTTTTCATTTTTAACTCGTGCAAGCTCATTTCGATGATCCATGCGTTCCTTATTAAGACGAACTTCATGCTCATGTCTTTCCGCCTTCATCTTTTCCTGCATGTCATTTCTTTCAAGCTCAACAGTTCTATTAGCAGATAGTTGATACTCCTTTATCTGCTGAACTGCTGCACTTTCAATTGCCTCAGTTTTATTGCGATACTGCTCACGAATATTTTGATTTTCAATATCTTTTTGATGAAGCCTTTTCGAATAATCGTCAGTAACCTTATCAAAGCGCACGGCATAATCTGATTTTACTTTTTCACCGAACTGATCCATCTGCTTTTTAGAGTGATTGATAATCGCTTTTTTCTCACTTATAAAAGTTTCCTGCATACTGTTAAGCCGCTTATTACTTTTCTCTGTGAGACTCTCTAAGTGTCGCTGGCCTTCGGTATCAGAAAAAGCGAGACGACCAGATAAAATGTCCTTTTGCCTCTGATTAGTAAGAGCTGCCGCCTCTTGCTTACGGTTACTCTCTTCAATAAGACGAACTTTCTGCTTATTTAAATTCTCAGCACACTCTGCTTTATTTTCAGTTGCTCTCTTATCAAAATCAAATTTCGCTTGATCGAGCCTCTCTCTCATCTCTCGCTTCGCCTCACTAACATCTGTTGAAAAGCGATCTTTAAGCGCAACCTCTTTGAGTTCTGAATTTTGTTTTAATTCATTTAAGTCTTCAACAAAATTTTGTTGCGCCTTCGCATTTCTAGAATTAAGACGCCCCTCTGTGCTCTCTAAATCTGAATTAAAATCAAAACGAGCAGAATCAAGATTCTTGCGATGACCAAGTTTAAGATCACCTAGTTGAGATGCTTGATTCATTTTTAAATCTGTTAGCTTTTGATTTTGCGCATTTTTAAGTCTTCTTAATTGTTCAGTCTGCTCTTTATTCTGTTCAGAGATTTTTGTCTCATAATCACCTTCAATCTCTTCAACTTCTTCGTAGTGTGCCTTATTGTTTGAGTTTACCTGGTGCTCATGCTTACTTTTTAAGTTAGCAATTTCACGCTTATGTTCTTTTGCCATTTCATTTTTAGCAGCCGCATGTTGATCCCTATTGTCGAATAACCTTGAATTTAATTCAGCAATTCCACTCATTAAAAAAACTCCATTTTTTTTAGAAAGTGACCTCTTATAATTATAGCGCTAAATGAAATATTTTACGCGCTCGATAAAAATTGCCTAAGAACTGGCCAACGCCAACAATAGTTTGCGTTACAGAAATAACAACACAACAAGTTATCTATAGATTAGAATCATAATGCACTGATTTATTAGGATATGGTCATAAATGAAAGTCTACCTTTAGCGTATGATAAATGTCGTGAGAGAATAGCAAGAGATAACGGCTTAAACTTTGATTCAACTACCAGCTGCACGTTTGTTCAACATACAGTCAATCACTTAACTAGCCGACCATTCTACCCGAAAAGATATTGGGGTGAGGGGGTCACATGAAAGCTATGAAATTATTAATTATTCTGTCGATTGTTCTGGCGTCGATGTCAAATGCGTACGCTGACAACAAAAACAAGAAACTTTCAGTTTCAGCAACTAAGCCGCCGTTTATGAAATACTCACCGGTTGAGTCTATAAGCTTCCGTGGAGAGATCAATGTTCCAAATTCCATTGATATCAATAAAGGGTACGTTTACGGTTCACAAGATAGCGCAATCTTGAATCTTGGTAGAGACGTAAGTTGTGAGTACCGAGGCAAACATTACAGAACAAAGAAAATGTATCTAAAAAAATGTAATGAGGGCTCTCATGCTGGAGACTGGGTACAAGTTGATGGAAACATCGATATCTTTGTAAAAAAATCATACGCTTTCTTCACATCATTGAAAATTACTGCCAACCTACATGGCAAAATTGAAGAAGATGATACAGATGAACCAATTGTTATCGTAGGTCCGGAAGGTCCAATGGGTCCACAAGGGCCAGCTGGTCCAATGGGACCTCAAGGTCCTAAAGGCGACCCAGGGATTCAAGGTATTCAGGGTATTCAAGGTCTTCAAGGTGAAGTTGGACCACAAGGTCCTCAAGGCCTAAAAGGTGACAAAGGTGATACCGGGGCACAAGGTCTAAAAGGGGACAAGGGCGATAAAGGTGACACCGGAGCTCAAGGTCCACAAGGTATCCAAGGTCTAAAAGGTGACAAAGGTGATACCGGAGCTCAGGGTCCACAAGGTATCCAAGGTCTAAAAGGGGACAAGGGCGATAAAGGTGATACTGGAGCTCAAGGTCCACAAGGTATCCAAGGCCTAAAAGGGGACAAGGGTGATAAAGGTGATAAAGGTGATAAAGGTGACACCGGAGCTCAAGGTCCACAAGGTATTCAAGGTCTAAAAGGTGACAAAGGTGACACCGGAGCTCAAGGTCCACAGGGTCTAAAAGGAGACAAGGGTGATAAAGGCGATGACGCCACAGTATCACTCACTGCAGGAACAGGTATTGTTTCCGGAGAAAGATCTGGAACGATCAGTAGTACAGGAACAATTGCAGTAGATGTTGGTCTATATCCAGGTCAAATTGTTCAGGTAGAAGATAATGGTAAAATTAACCCACAACTTCTCCCAGAAAGTACGGCCGGAACAACAGTTAAAGTTGCACTATTTAAAGACGTAAAAGCTTCAGGCACTCATGGTGGGACATGTGTCGCGAATGAATGGCTACAACGTGATATCAACACAATTGAGGGCAATACAACATTTGCTTCAATTGAAAATAATGCTGTTACACTAACAGCTGGGAAGTATTTAATTGAAGCAATAGCACCTGGCTTTATGGTTGAAAAACATAAAGCGAGATTAATTGTTGGAGACCAAATTTACTATGGCACAGTTGAGTACTCCCATGGATCATATGGGTCAATAACAAAGTCAAAAGTTTCAATTGCAGTTACAATCAGCACTGATTCTCTGCTAATACTTGAGCACCAATGTAGTAAAACAATGAACAATGTTGGTTTCGGTTTGGCTTCAGGATTTGGTGGAAATGAAGTATATTCAACAATAAAAATTACTAAAATCGATTAATAATTACCCGCTAATAATGATGAACCTTCTCTTGTAAAATATATTTATGAGAGAAGGTTTTTTTATTATTTTATTCATAATCTCAACAAGCTGTTTCGGCTACACTTTTCCCGACACAGGAGATGAGTCCGATGGAGCTTGTGCATTTGGTACAACATCACTTCCAAAATCCATTTATAATTGTAGCTCACTCACGATCACGGGGATCACAGGCTTTCTAGTAAATAGCAAAGTGATGTTCAGAGTGACTGGCGATGTACTTATTACAGGGACACTAACAGCATCTGCAGATGATTCAACTCCATACGGTGGAGGCTACACTCCAAATAATGGACCTGTTTCTGGTAGTTATCCTGCAACACCCACAGATGCCGTTGGATCGGGATCAAACGAAGCAGGTGGGGGCGGCGGCGGCGGCCATCACAACTCAATTTATCCACCAACAGCAGGAGGATCACCAACTGTTGGATCTAATGGACAAGCAGGAGCAGCTGCAACAACATCATATGGAGATGAAGCATTTTTTGACTTTGTTATTTATGGAGGGGCCGGTGGAGCCAAAGGTCAAACAGGTATTACTGATTTATTTGCTCAAAGATTAGGTGGAAATGGTGGTGCCGGTGGCGGAGTCATTCGAATAATTGCAGGAGGGGATATTGTCGTCGATGGTTCAATTATTGCTAATGGTGGAAATGGACAGTCAGATGATGTATCTTCAGTTGCACCACTCCTCGGCGGTGCAGGAGGCGGAGGCGCCGGTGGGGCCATATATCTCCAGTCTAAGGGAGACATCACAATAAATGGAAATATCACAGCACTCGGAGGTTCGGGAGGAATTGGAACTGATGGCGGCGGCAACGGCGGGAATGGAGCAAAAGGTCGCATTCGCCTAGATGATTATGACGGTATGATTGAAAACAGTGGAACAATTGATCCGCCTCCATATACAAAAGGGGTGAATTCAGACAACGTCTATCAAGGTGCCCTAACCTGCGGAACAACAACTGATGATTCTCAAGGTCCATTATCATTTTTATTAGGAATTCTATTTCTTTGCATTCTTTTTAAATTTCAAAAAAGAATTAATTTCTTCCTAAAATAAAAAACCCGCTCGAAAGCGGGTCTTTTTTATCAAATAATAATTTTGAATTATCTAAAGATTTTGATTCTGTAAGAGATAATTGTGTCATCAGAACAATCTTCCCTTGTCACATCAACTTTTTCGAAAAGTGATGAGTTCTTACCAAAAGTCATTTGCGGAAGATTCTTAATGAACTCACGCTTATAAAGTTCTAGGAACTCTCTTGAATAATCACTTAGACCTTTCACTTGATCGTAAACAACTGGGTTTGGGATATAAGAAACAATCATTTCTTTATCATTGACCATTGTTAGCTCTTGACGATAAAGCGTGTGATAAAGTGGAATATTTTTGAAGAACTTTTGAAGTAGTTCAACTGTGCTTTCAGCAGTCTTATACTCAGCAGCTAGACGCCCATGGATGTATTGGTCACACATACCAAGCTCAACAACTTCATTAATATCTTCAATCCTAAATCCAAATGCATCACGAAGATATAATAGTAGGTCATCAACGAGACTTAGGTTAAATTGATTGTCGTAGCAAACAAAGAAGTCTTTATCAATCCCAAGCTCTTTAAGCATCCGTTTAGCTTTTTTCTCACCATGCTTTGAAGCAATGTAACGAATGATTGGTGCAATTTCACGAACCTTAATACATTTCTCTTTTGCATACATTCTAGGAATTTTAAATCCATTCTCAAAAATACCAGAACGGATTTCTGTTTTTGACATACCATCAAGTACTCCATAACGAAGAGCATCTACTGGGATGTCTAAAAGATCAGTAAGGTCCATCCATAAAAATACAGAAGGAACAAGAATTCCGGCCTCAATTCTTGAAAGTGTAGACTGCGCTAACCCAACTGACTTCGTAACATCACTCTGAGTAAGTCTTTTCATTTTACGCGCACAAATAATAATACTCGCAGCGATGCGATCCTGTCTCATTGTGTTCTCTAATCCAAAATCCATAAGTATCCCCATCTAAATAATCAATTCATTCACTATTTTATTAATTCAGTTATCAATTAAGAAAATCTTAAATCTTTTTACAATTTAAAATAACAGATAAATGATTACACAAAAAAAATGCGAATTCAACTAAATCTAGGGTGAAAAATGAATTGGGTTAAGAAAAAATTAACTTTCCTACTCAGAATCAACCACATGGCCCATTTCAGTAAGGGTCTTAGCAATATCACCTGTGTGAACGTTAATTCTCTTGAAGCAGTCCATAAGCGCCGTATGCATATCATGAGTTGCTACGGTCTCCGTACGACGTTCTCTAAGTCTTTCTAGGTGTAACAGCTTGTAATCAGACTCGAGGTGAAGATATCCTTCCATTTTAGCGATAATTCTTTGAGCGCGATCAGGGTCCATCACATGAAGAGCACCGTGTAGTCGTGCAATCTGTTTACAGGCCTTTGAATGGTAAATTGTTAGCTCTTCTAACCCCTCAATGGAGAAATTAACCTCTGAGGCACGCTTTTTAGCTATCTGAGGAACAATTCCCTTACTTACCACATCTGCAACACTCTCAAGGTCTTGGGCGATATTAATCAATGCATAGGCCTCCTGGGCCTGGTCATCACTTAATCCCCTTTGGAATATCTTAATAAGATACCTCTTAATCTCTTTTTCGATGAAATTAATCTTTTTCTCACGGAAAAGGATACCCTCAACCAATGTAAGGGAGGGATACTCATCATCATTATGGTAGTCATCTGAAATGATAGGGATGATCGATGCCCCAAGCATGGTACGAATATTTTGTGCCATTCTTGCGATTTCAGCTCTTGCAACATCAATTGCCATAGTTGGTGAATTCAGCAGAGAATCGTCGAGATGCTTAATTTCAAGTGATGGTAGTTCTGACGTTTTAATCTTCTCAGGGATGATAAACATCACTAATTTTTCAAACCATTTTAGGAACGGGAAAAATAAAATTGCTAGCCCGACATTATACACAGTATGGGCATTTGCTATACGACGGGCAGGCTCAACGGTACCTGCTTTATCAGATAGGAATCCAATAAACTGTGAAAATTCGTGAATCCAAAAAACAAAAATAAGGGCCCCTACAATTTTGAAAAGAATGTGCGCGAGACCAACTCTTGTGGCCTCCCTTGAAGTGCCAATACTTGCAAGAAGAGCAGTAACACAAGTTCCGATGTTAGTTCCAATAACAAGAGGAACACCTGCTTCAAGATCAATCAAATGTTGTTTTGCGAGAACAAAGACAATTCCTAAGAAAGCAGCACTACTCTGAATCAGAGCAGTAAATAAGGCCGCAAACAAAATACCTAACACAGGATTTTCAAGTTCTCTTAAAAGATTAATAAACTCAGGATAAGTACGAAGTGGGCTCATCGATGAACTCATAAGTTTCATACCGATAAAAAGAATACCGAAACCTAAAAGGGCCTCACCAAAGTATTTAATATAGTCTCGCTTCCCTCCAATAAAGGTTAGAGCAAAGCCAAAAGCAACCATAAAATAAGCGAGATACTTAACTTCAAAAGCAACCAATTGAGCAGTTACAGTTGTCCCGATACTCGCGCCGAGAATTACTCCTAATGTTTTTGAAAAAGGCATCAGCCCTGATTGCACAAAGCTGACAAGCATTACGGTAGTTGCACTTGAAGACTGAATAACGACAGTTACGATAATACCGACTAAAAGAGCAAGAACTGGATGCTTTGAGAGAAGCGAAAGAATATTTCGCATTTTATTTCCGGCCGATTTATTGAGGGCATTACTCATTTGCTCCATTCCATAGAGAAATAATGCTAACCCACCAAATAGCCCAAGGATGAGATGCCCCCAATTAATAGTTGTCATTGGAACTGGCTCAGCAGCAAACAAATTAGTAACAAAAAGAGTTACAGAAAATAAAACGGTTACGTAAAAGGTGCACTTAAATATTCTATCCATTATTTAATAATACTAGAGCGCACCTAATTTAAAAGAAGGGAAATATTTTCAGGGAGTTAGAGGAGATTCCTACTCTTTATCTTTTTTCCCAAGAAAGTCTTTTCTTGAACCTTTTTTTGGAGCTCCAGAGTCTCTTCTTGGTCTAAAATCACGTTCACCATCTCTTCGAGGTTTTCTATCTCGGTCACCATCACGTCTTGGTTTGAAGTCTCGATCGCCATCACGTCTTGGCTTGAAGTCTCGATCTCCGTCTCTTCGAGGTTTTCTATCGCGGTCGCCATCACGTCTTGGTTTGAAGTCACGGTCTCCATCACGCCTTGGTTTGAAGTCACGATCGCCATCACGTCTTGGTTTAAAGTCACGATCGCCATCACGTCTTGGTTTAAAGTCACGATCGCCATCACGTCTTGGTTTAAAGTCACGATCGCCATCACGTCTTGGTTTAAAGTCACGATCGCCATCACGTCTTGGTTTAAAGTCACGATCTCCATCACGTCTTGGCTTGAAGTCACGATCTCCATCACGTCTTGGCTTGAAGTCACGATCGCCATCACGTCTTGGCTTGAAGTCACGATCTCCATCACGTCTTGGCTTGAAGTCACGATCGCCATCACGTCTTGGTTTAAAGTCACGATCGCCATCACGTCTTGGCTTGAAGTCACGATCGCCATCACGTCTTGGTTTAAAGTCACGATCTCCATCACGTCTTGGCTTGAAGTCACGATCGCCATCACGTCTTGGTTTAAAGTCACGATCGCCATCACGTCTTGGTTTAAAGTCACGATCGCCATCACGTCTTGGTTTAAAGTCACGATCTCCATCACGTCTTGGCCTGAAATCGCGGTCGCCGTCACGCTTAGGGTAATTTCTCTTCTCCTCACGATCTTTTTGAACCTGATCGTAATCGATATCAGTATTAAACGGCTTTGGACGCTTTTTGCCTCCAAGCTTTTTAAACTTCATTGGGTCTTTTTCTTCCTGCCAGTGCTTAGGAGCGTTTTCTCTCGCTTCATCACGCTCGCGTCTTTTTTCATCTCTTTCTTCGTACATCTTCTGTACATCTTCTTTTTTACGTACAGCAGTTGTCGGCCTATCTACTGACTCAGAAGATTCACTGGCCTCAGTCCCCAAATGGTCAGAAATATCAATCGTGACATCACCCTCAACAAAGGTCTGACATGCAAGACGTTCTTTAGTGATATGGAATACATTTCCCAAACGAGATAGCTCAGCAAAACTTGGTGGAACAAGATTATCTTCTCCAGAAAGAATCTTTACAATGCACTCTCCACAAACAGCTGAGCCACCACAAGTACTTTTTAAATAAATACCTGCATCTCTTAGCGCCTGCTTAAGGTTTGTTTTTTCATCGATATCAATACACTCTCCAGATGGAGATACATGCAACTTATACATTAAGAAACTCCCGTAGAACCAAATCCACCACTTCCTCTATGGGTATCGCTAACAGCGTCTGCTATAACGAAACTTCCCTGAATAACTGGTGCTATTACTAGCTGAGCTAGCCTTTCGCCGTGGTTAATTACCACGTCGCTATTTCCAAAATTACCTAAAAGAATCTTTACCTCGCCACGGTAATCACAGTCAATGGTACCGGGAGAATTTACAACCAATAAATCAGTCTTAAGTGAAAGTCCTGATCTAGGTCTTACCTGAACTTCATACCCCTCTGGGATTTCAAAAATGAGTCCTGTTGGCACCATTTCTCGTTTTCCAGCGGCAATCACCATAGTGTCTCCATTCGGAAGAGATGCTCTAATATCAGCACCGGCGGCACCATGGGTGGCATAAAATGGCAAAGGGAGTTCACGATCGTAATGCTCTAGAGGAAGTACTTTAATTTCAATCATTTCTGGCCTTTTTATATAGATAAGGGGCCCAAATTGGGCCCCCCATCTATTTACACCTCAATGGGTGATATTAAAAGAAAAAACTATTCTTTCTTATCGCGACGTGGACGTTTGTCCCCTCTATCGCTTCTTCTTGAATCTCTTCCACGGTCATTTCCGCGTGGACGACGGTCACCTTCTGGACGCTCTGGTCTTTCGCTTCTGTCAGCATCAGGATTCTTGTTCACAAGTGGAGTTACGGCTTTGATTGAAAGCTTGAATCTACCAAAACGGTCAGATTCGAGAACCTTAACCTGAACAACATCACCTTCAGAAACATAATCATTAACATCATGAACACG
The DNA here is from genome assembly GCA_965140515.1 of Bacteriovoracaceae bacterium. Lineage (GTDB taxonomy): Bacteria > Bdellovibrionota > Bacteriovoracia > Bacteriovoracales > Bacteriovoracaceae > JAGLCH01. The sequence continues at coordinate 2,473,591 of OZ223251.1, forward strand.
CTCCTCAGCAATTTCAGAAACGTGAACCAGTCCAGAAACACCTGGGCAAATGTCAACGAAACAACCAAAATCTTTGATACTAGCAACAGTTCCAGTGAAGATCGATCCTACTTCTGGACCATTTAGCTGCAATTTAACTCTTGAGATACATTGAGTAATGATCTCAGGGTCAGTACCAAGAACTTTAACGGTTCCATCGTCATTGATATCAAGCTCAACTGGGAATTCTTCTTGAAGTGCCTTGATGTTTTTACCACCTGGGCCAATAAGAGCTCCAATTTTATCTTTATCAATATTAAAACTTTGAATTCTTGGAACACCAGCTTTGAACTCATCACGATGTGAAGCAACAGTTTTGGCCATTTCTCCAAGGATATGCTTACGTCCGTCATGAGCTTGTGCCATCGCTTTTTCAACGATTTCACGAGTAAGACCAGTGATTTTAATATCCATTTGAATTGCTGTAATACCATCTTCAGTACCGGCAACTTTAAAGTCCATATCACCAAGGTGGTCTTCATCACCAAGGATGTCTGTTAAAATTTTAAAGTTATCACCTTCAGTAATCAGACCCATTGCGATACCAGCGACTGGAGCTTTAAGAGGAACGCCAGCGTCCATAAGCGCCATAGAACCAGAACAAACTGAGCCCATTGAAGATGAACCATTTGATTCTAGAACCTCACATACAACTCTTGTAGTGTATGGAAATTTTTCTTGATCTGGCATAACTGCTTTAAGAGCGCGCTCTGCTAGGTTTCCGTGACCTTGCTCACGGCGACCAACACCTCTGACACCACGGGCCTCACCTACAGAGTATGGAGGAAAGTTGTAGTGAAGGTAAAAGCTATCTTCGATTTTACCAACAATTCTATCAACCATTTGGTTACCAGCAGATCCACCAACTGTAACTGCAGCAAGAACCTGAGTCTCACCACGTGTAAATAGTGATGAACCGTGAGGAGCATCCAATACACTTACTTCAGTTTCAATTTTACGAACTTCAGTTAGTCCACGACCAGCAATACGCTTACCTTCTGCAAGGATATCTTTTCTCATCATTGTGTACATTAGCTCATCAACAGCTTTGTACGCTTCTTTTCCAGGACTGTCGTCTTCTGTAAGACCAAATGCTGCAGGATCAGCTGCGATTGCACCTTTAACGTCTGCCATAATCGCTTTAACAGCTTTTTGTCTCTCAAGCTTGTCGTTAATTTCGATAGCTTTGCGAGCTGCTGTAGCGTAATCTGCTTCAGTTTTAGCATTCATTGTTTCGTTAGCTGCAGCAGAAACGAATTCGCGCTTTGGTTTCCCAATTTCAGCCTTCATCTTCTCAACAACTTTAACGTACTCTCTAATTTGATCGTGTCCGAAAAAGATCGCTTCAAGAACTTCGTCTTCTGGAACAATGTGAGCTTCACCTTCAACCATTAGAATCGCGTCATCTGAAGCAGCAACAATGATCTCAAGATCTGACTTTTCCCACTGATCAAAATCAGGGTTGATCACAAGCTTCCCGTCAATACGTCCAACCTTACAAGTACCAATTGCTTTAGCAAAAGGGATGTCAGAGATTGAAAGTGCTGCAGAAGCACCAAGTGATGCTAAGATCTCAGGGTCGCCACCTTTTCCGTAAGACATAACAGTACAGCTTACAACAGTGTCGAACATGTACCCTTCAGGGAATAGTGGTCTAAGTGGTCTATCGATCAAACGTGCATTAAGAGTCTCTTGTGTAGATGGTCTACCTTCACGTTTGAGGTAACCACCAAGGAATTTACCTGCTGAGTAAAACTTCTCTGTGTACTCAACAAGTAGTGGGAAAAAGTCTTGTCCGTCTTTAACTTCAGTCGCAGAACAAACAGTAACTAGAACTTGTGTTCCTTCACAAGATACGAGAACAGATCCATCTGCTTGTTTTGCCAGACGACCAGTTTCGATAGTTACTTCTTTTCCCCCGTAATTAAGGGAATAAACTACCTTGTTTTCATTCATAATTTTCTCCATAAATGATTGTTTGCACACAGAAGCTAGTTCTGGTGCAGTATCTAAATAAATGTCTTGATATTTTTCTTGGTAGGAATTTAGAAAGATATTTCAAAAACCAAACGAGTTTAATTCTTCAAATATCTCCTAAAATCCCCTGCCCAATTCAATATCGGTATAGTTCTACAAATAGTGTAATAAAAAAGGGGCCAAAAGGCCCCTTCTTTTTGATTTATTTTCTAAGTCCAAGCTCTTTAATAAGATTTGAATAGTTTTCAACTGACTTAGCTTTTACGTATTTAAGAAGTCTTCTTCTTCTACCAATCATCATCATAAGACCACGATTTGAGTGGTAATCATGAATGTGCTTGTCGAAGTGGCTTCTTAGATTGTTGATTCTTGTTGTAAGAATTGCAACTTGTACTTCAGCTGAACCTGCGTCGTTTTCTGATTTTCCGAACTTTTTGATTAGTTCTTTTGTTTCTTCTTTAGTGATCATTTTATCTCCTTCACAACCTAAACTCCAAGTAGAGAACTTATTTTCAAAACCTAGAATAAAGGGATTTAACCTATGAGAAATTAATCGATATCCGTATTGTTGTCAAGCTACTACAAAAACTTTTTGTAACTTACTACCTTCACTGGACCCAGTTTTTTCAAAGATTTGGCCAGTGACTTTGCTCCAACCACAACAATTGTCATTTGATTCCAATCGTAGGCCTTGGAAGCTGCTACCTGTGCTTCTAGGGCAGTCACCTTCATTACTCTCTCGGGAAAGCTATAAAAAGTTGAATAAGGACGGTTTAGTAAGTCCATATGTAAAAGTGTGCTTAAATAGCTGAAATTACTTTCAAGAGAAAAAGGATAAGAACCAGAGATGCTACTTTTGATCATAGATAGCTTATCTTTGGGATAATTACCGCTTTTAATTTGAGCAAGTACATCTCTAATGGCCTCAATGGCCTCTACAGCACTCTCACTTTTAGTAGAAGTACTGATTGCCATTCTGCCGTAGTCACGCTGCATAGAGATATACGAACCTACGGAATAAGTAAGTCCTCTCTTATCTCTAAGCTCGTCAGGTAAAAGCCCAAGAGGTGACCCTGCGACTAGGCCTGATGCCACAGCGTTAGTGACATCTGATGGCAACTCTTCTGGTAATCCGTATCTTCCAATCATAATTTTGGCCTGATTGGCCTTAGGAACAGTTACCAAGTAAATCCTTGGCGACTCCTGCTCTTTTCTCTCGAATTTTTCAACCCTATATGGTGGAAGCATTTCTTTGCCACTCCAACCACACTCATTTAGAACCAAATTCTTAATACCAAGTACAGATTTAGGGCCCGTGATATAGATGCGTTTAAATGCTTTTTTGTTAAAGTAATCCAATCGCTTTCTAAGATTTTCTCTTCTGATATTTTTGATATCTCTAAGTTTCCCCTGAGAAGGATGAGCAAAAGGTGAACCAGCTAGCGAGAGCTCACGAAAAGACATCTGAGCAATTGAATCGTGTGAGGATACTAGATTCTTCTTACTGTTAATAACCCTACTTTTTAAACGGCGCAATTCTCTCTCTGGAAAATTGGCATCATCAAAAAGATGACAAACCTTTTTAACGGTAGGAATAACGTCTTTGACAAGACCAGAAACATTAAACTTTGAATACTCATGAAAGGCAGAACCACCATAGCTTGCACCGAAATAATCGAGATGATCCTTGATCTCCTTGCGAGTAAATCTTCGGGTACCACTAGTCATTAGTGAAAACATCCAATTGGTTTCCCCAATGCGATTAGAAGCATCTGTTAAGGCGCCCTCTCCAAAATAAAATACAATATCATAAGTTGGAAAGCGGTTGTCTTCCAACCAAACAACTTCTATCCCATCCCAGTTTAATTTTTTTACTCGTTGATCAGTTTCTGCAAATGCCACAGATATACCGACACAACAAATTATTGCAATCAGCTTTTTAAACATTTAATCCTCAATTTTTAGGGTGCTTTTCCCACACTGTTCCGAAAATACCATTCTCTGGTTTGAACATTTCTAGACAGACATCACGAGCTTCATCAATTGTAATTGAACGGTACTCTGCGATATCCTTTAAATATTGGTTGTAATCACCAAAAATACTCTCTCCAGCACCAATAATAGATGCGATCCCAGAGTTGCTTTGTATCGAACGGTAATAGCTAACCAGATAGTTATTCAATGTTTTTGAAAGCTCGCGCTGGTTTATACCAGCTTTACACGCCTGGACAAGCTCTCTTTCGACAAGGAGCTTTACTGTTTTAATACCAGACTTTGGATATAAAGTTCCTCCAACAATAAATGACCCAGATCTTCTCAAAGACATATTTTGAGCGTAAATACTAGTCAGCTTTGGATGGCGTGAGTTTACAAGTTTCTCATTAAGGTAGGCACCTCCGCCAGAAATCATCGATCCAACGATGTCTGCAACATAGGCCTTTCTACTTCCGATAGGGAATCCCTTAAAATAATAGTTAAAAACAGGACTTGGAACACTGCCATGAACTCTTAGGGTTCTGTTATAGCGCCCCTTAAAGCTGTAAAGCTCAGGACGATCTAATTGATTCTTCTCTATTTCGACCTCAGGACGTGATTGAATATCACCAAATTTCTTCTTAATCAGTTCAAAAACTTGCTCTGCCTTCACATCGCCAGCTATAACAATCACCATATTATTTGGGACATAAAAACGCTTTAAGAAATCAAGTAGATCTGATGAAGTAGCTCCACTGATATCTCTTTCACTTCCAATCACAGGGCCGGCGTACGGCGTTCCTTCATAAAGAGCAGACATCATTGCAGTATAAAGCTTGCTCGATGCCTTGTTTTCTAGGCGTAACTTCCGCTCCTCCAAAATGACTTGTCTCTCATTCTCAAGCAGTGATTCATCTAAAGAAAGATTCTTAACACGATCAGATTCAAGCTCAATAATCTCCTCTAATTTAGAAGAAGGGAGTGACTGGTAATAAACCGTGCGATCATACGTTGTATAGGCATTGGACATTCCACCATTAGCAAAAGTTAAAGTATCAAAAGCACTAGGACCATGATTCTTTGAGCCTTTAAACATCATATGTTCAAGAAAGTGCGTTGAACCAGTAACACCTTTGTGCTCAAATCGGGAACCAATCTCATAAAAAGTGTAATAACTAAAAATTGGTAACCTAGGATTTTCATGCACTAAAATGCGCAAACCATTATCTAGGGTAAACTTTTGAACTTTTAAAGAGATCCCCTGAGCCGAAGTCTCATTGGTGCCATTATTGTGGTTAAAAATCGAGCAGCTCGATAAGAATAATATCAAAAGAAAAATTTGTGGGAACTTCAATTAAATCTCCAAATACGTTTATTCACTTGGAAATAGATTAAAGCTATGACAACCTTATTGCAACAACTTAACTCTTTTGAGATTTCGATGAAAAATAGCGTAACAATTTTAGGAACAGGAACAAGTACTGGAACCCCTCAACTTGGTTGCAGTTGTAAGGTCTGTACGTCATCTGATCCAAGGGATAAGAGGCTTAGAACATCACTCTTGATTCATACTAAACAGAATAAAACTATTATTATCGATACAACTCCAGACCTTAGAACCCAACTACTCTCTCATTCTGTGATGGATATTGACGGTGGAATTATTACCCATGACCACGCAGATCATCTTCACGGGATAGATGATTTGAGACCCTACTGCTTTGGGCCGCCCAAAAAAGATATTCCAATACTGTGTTCAACAGAGATTGCTCCAAGACTTAAAGAGCGCTTCCCTTATATTTTTAAGGCTGAGGAAATTTTTAATGAGAAGAGGCCGATTCTTGGAGGGGGAATACCTCACTTGAGAATGGTTGAAGAAGAACTCTCCTGCCACGAACTTCGTAGTGTAAACTTCATCGGAGAAGAATTTTACTTTTTCAATCTCCCCCATGGGCATACAACAACCACAGGCCTTTACCACCAAGGCCTGTGCTATATTCCAGACTGCTCATCAATCTCTTCTGGACTAATAGATCAATTAAAGGAACTTCATATAAGCCTTTTGATCATTGATTGCCTGCAAGAAGAGGTACATCAAACTCATCTGAATACTGAGCAGGCATTTAATTATATTGAGCTGATCAATCCTGAATCAGCGGGATTGATTCATATGAATCATGAAATCTCACACAAAGGACTAGAAGAGTTGGCCAATAGTAGGTTTAATCATGGAAGAGTTTCCCCCCTAGTCGATAATGACCGGTTTGAATATTAGTAGGCCTTTGGTTAAAATAGTATAGAACTCTACAGTGAGGAAGAATGACTGGAAATAAAATTTTAGATTATGTAATTATGGGACTCTCAACAGTCGCAACTATAGCTTGCCTTGGGGTATTCGTGTACACCACCATGATCTATGAAAAACCAACCATTGATAATGACCTCGAGTTCTCAAAAATGGAAAAAGAGACCTCACAGATTCAAGTAAAAAACGCTTACAAAATCAAGAAGCTAATTGTAAATCTAAAATCGAGATCAACAAGATTACGCTTTGTCGAAATGGATCTTCACATCGTTCCAATCCGTTCAAAGTTTATTTCAATTATTGAGAAGAAAGACGTAGAGATCAAAGACATAATTATCGACACTGCTGGTAGAATGCAGCCTGAAGAAATCAACTCTGTCGCAGGAAAAATACTTCTGGAAACAAGAATAAAAAACCACATAAACAAGTATGTGGGAAAACCAGTGGTAAAAGAAATTCTCTTTTCAAAATTCATCGTGCAGTAGGTTTCCCCACTGCACGCTTCCGATTGCTTATTGCTGCTCGTACCCTTCTTTTCTTTGGGCATCAACAGTGGCAGTATCAGTTGCATTTGAAGTTTCATCAGCAAGTTCTAACTGATATTTTGCAACTTCCTCTTTTGAGATTTTCCCTTCAGAAACAAGCTTGTCTCTTAGGCGAACATCCATCAACTTATCTTTCAACGCAGCACTTAGTCTCATATAGTAAGCTCCTTAACTTGTATAATGTATTCAAGACCTTGAAAATTAACACTTATTCACAGACTTGGCAAGCTTAGTGCCAATACTTTGGTCCATTCTCATTTTTGTCATCAAAATCATCCACCAATTTCAGATGTTTTTTCTTTTTCTTTGCCTTAAACGGAGGCATCCCCTTGAAATTCCTAGCATTAGCAACAAAAAGTAAATAGAGGAATCCACTTCCCATGGCACCCAAATGCCCCCAAGATAGGACAAAAGCTGGGGAGAAAATGCCTAGATAAAGCTGCATCCCAATCAAAAGCATGCAGAAATATTTCGCTTTAACGGGAAAAAGAAGCATAAATAAAAATGTACGATCAGGATAAAGAATTGCATAGGCGATCAAAAGGGAGCTGGTGATTCCGGCCATACCAGTTAGAGAGATAAAAGAAGTTCCCATAAAAAAGAACTGAATCAGTAAAAAGATCAATGCACCACCAAGACCAGAAACGGTCATAAATGCTAAATATCTCTTTCTCCCCCAAAGAGGCTCAAGCTCACTTCCAATAAACCAAAATAGTAGGCCATTAAAAACCACTTCCATTAGTCCTGTACCAATAAATGGGTAAGTTACAGGAGAAAGAAGATTACCACGCAAAATATTACCCGAGGACAAACCCAATAGAGTTGTTAAATTAATCCCAGCAGCTTGAGATAAGATAGAACCAAGCAAGAAGACTGCAACCATTGTGATCACAATAATCTTATTAACTTTGGTTAAAACTGGAAGGTGAATTCCTCCATTCATGGCAACTCCTTAAAATGAATCCATTTCAAGTTTAACGCCATAATACTTTTGGGAAAAGAGAAAAATTAGCTAGATGATGGAAGACTTGGCATATTTGAGCAGTCAGTGTCTTCATCAATAGTTTCTGGCTCTGGTGCAGTTGGAGTCTGACAATATCCGTTTACACAGTCTCCAAAAACTTTTTCAGGCAGACAGTAAACCTTACAAGTAGGCTTCCCATCAATCGTTGTTTGACCTGTTTTATAAACCTTGCAGACTTGCACTGATTGCGGCTTACACCACTCTTTGGCAACACAACTCTGACCAGCAGGCTTCTCACAAAGAACATTGCCTTCGTCAGTTATCTTGTGTTCTTTACATGTTCCCGTAGTACTGCAGCACAAACTTTGACATTGAAAATCAGATCCACAAGTCGCCCCATTTTCACCCGTCATAAACTCATCAGTCTCTTCTACACATTGAGAAACAATACTCTTAGACCAGCATCGCTTATTGAAGCAACACTCATCACCACCACATTCATTGCTGCTTCCACAAGTTTTAAAACTTGTGATGATCTCTTCATCGCCTTCATAGTTGGTATCACTGGCACGAATAACTTGGAGCTTAACATCAGTACTTTTTGCAACAACCTCTTGAGTGATTGTGCCATCATCATTTTTTCTTTTTGCTAAAATTTCAATAGATGCCACAACATTACATGAAGCGATGGTATCGTTGGTAGAATCATTGCGATAGAGTGTTCTAAAGTTGCACCCATCCATATACTTAGAATCGCCATCACTTGAGAGTTGTGTAAACCCACGGGTTTCAGCAAAAGGATCGTCAGAACCGTAATATTCAACACCCTTTTTAAGGGTCCTTGTCCCAGCGAGTGGGAAAAGAAGGGAACGGTAGCCACCCTTTGACCACCAGTAAGCATCAGTTAGAGAAGTTGGAGCATCATCAAATCTTTTCTTAAAAATCCCCTTCGTACCAGTGACGGCACCATCAGTAATTTGCCAAAGACTTGCAGAACTTGGGTAATAAGGTCCAAGGAAAGTAAATGTTTCTCCGCCTAAGGAAATATTGGTATTTCCGTAGCTAAAATTGACAGAACCACCGCCAGCAAACATAGACTGAATAGTAGCATTATCCGCAGTATCTGGTAGACACTTTGTTTTAGTGTACGTAATAGACTGAGAAGAATAACCGTCTCCTACAGAGTCAATTTGAGTCGAAGTTGGAGTTAGATCAACTCCACTTTGATAGAGAGTACTGTCATTAATTTTAGCATAAGCATAAAGGCAATTGTCTCCAGAACTATTACACCCTGAAGCACCTGACTTAGTAAAAGTTGGATCATTTTCTAAGCGCAATCCTCGACAGTAAAGTCCAACATCTCTTGGATCTAAAGTTGGAGCATCGTCTGTACCATAGTCGTTATAATCAAATAGATCATAGAGAAGCTTTAAGTCCTTAAAATATGCTTGACTAAAATTAAGAACGAGAACCTTAACATCAGTCTGAGGAGTAATCCCACCATTAATGGCCTTGGCCGCAGTCGCTGGAACAGTGATTGGAGATGAATTTAGGCCAAAGTTAAAACGTACATCAACAAATGCATCAGAAAGCGAAGGAGCATTGAGTACAGAAAGATAAAGGATGCCTTCAAAGTTTTTAGGAAGAGTTAGCTTTGACTGATAGGTTCCATCAAAAGGATCAACAAACCATCTAATCTCAACCGAAGACTTACTGGTATCCAGGTCAGTATCACTCTGATCAATATCACCATCGGTATCAGGATTAGTGGAACCATGTCCGCTACCATCGCCATCACCACTAGAATCAGTAGAAGGCTGAACCATATCTTTTCGAATTTTGCTTGGAGATTGAACACAAGATACAGCATGTGTAAGAAGAAGAATTAAAAGAATAATACTTCCACCCTTACTAAAAAATTTTGATAACCTTTTTGCCATAAACTGTCCAATGATCGAAGGAACAGATTCCTCACTTCATTATACTAAATTTTACCTGATAATTTCGCTCTGTCCAATTATTGCCTAGTTAATCTCCAATTAAATGTTTTATCAGTAACTTATCTAATCAATAATATTTCTCATCTATGGCAAAAATATGAGGCAATAGCTATCAATATAAAATGACAACAAATATAGGCACCAATAATGAAACAAATCATCACTGAATCATTATAATTATTAGTACTTACAATAGTAATAAAAAAAACAATCATAAAAGACGAATTCCCCCCACTATAATAGACTAAAGAAGTCAGGATATTTTGCCGAATATGTAAGAGACGACTTAAATCTATGATAGAGGAATGTCCCATGAAATTAACTGTGGTCATATTATTGTTGTTTTGTTCATTTAGGAGCTTTGCTGAAGCTCAAATTGATATCTACGGATTTAATGTTGAAGGTAATTTACTTGAACAATTAAGGGATGAAGTTGAGTTGGCACCTCGTGCCGGTACAAATTATCAAATGGCCAGAATGTTAATGAACTCATCATTTAACTCAGTTATCAGCACTGACGTTCCTTGCTCTGATACTACCGAACAGTTCTCAAGCAAACTCTATCTTTCAATTGAGCCGACAAAAGTCTGTCATCAACAAAATTCTGCAGGATGGACTGATCGTGATGAATTTTGTAGTTGCATGGCCGAAAACTCATTAGGGATGATTGATCCGGAAAAATATAATGAAATTCTCGGAAAAATTATTGAAGAAGCAAAAAAGAAACAAAACTATTATGTAAATACCACCTTCCAATTATTAAAGGATAAAGTTCTAAGCAATATTGAAGCAATGAACAAGTACGGAAGATCTGCGAATCTTACATGTGGCCCTAGCACACTAATTTCAAACTTTAATAAGGCCACAAAAGAGTGCTCTTCAGAAAGTTTGAGCAAAATTGAAGAAATGACGAATCAAAAAGATGTATTTAACCTCTTAGATGATAATTTCCGAGCACTAAATAATGAATTCAAGGCCAAGACCTATAATAATCGTGAATTCGAAAATATCACCAGTGAATTAGCTGCGTTATTAAAAACGGTATACCGCCACAACCAAAAGACGGAGTTAATTCCCAGCGAAAAAATTAGTGAGGTTGATAATAAACTTAAGTCCCTTCTAAATCAGAATCCTCTACTTAGAAAGTTTCAAGTGAAAATTAGCACAGGTAACAGTGGCCAATATACATTCAATAATCCTATGGCAAATCTTTTAAATGTAATTGAGAAACCTGATTTATTTGAAGAAATGGAAAAATCTCAGTATGGGTCATTAAGGGAAAATTTATCAATTGAGATTGGTAATGAGAATAGCAAGAGTATTCTTCAATTGAATGATATAGAAAAAAACCTAAAAGCAGTAATTGATCATGAGGTTTCGCAGCAGAATCAGTTTTGCGCTGAAATTAAAGTTACAGTAAAACATATTTGCCAAAGTGCAACCTCAATAAATCCAACAATAAAAAGTATTCAAAAAGATCCAATGCATATGGCAAAGATTGTAAACGAAGTATTGGGTGAAAGAATTTATGGCACAGAGCTCAACAACAAAAAACATGATTATAATTCTCCTATTAATCTTGATTATGATCCAGAGCTTATGGGACTATATCGCCCCAATATCCCTAGTGCCGAAGAGTTAAATGAAGAATACAGCAGTAGGAAAATGATTGATGTCGTAAGTTCATTACAGTGTACCTTTGTGTTACCTAAGATGCTTAATGATTTTGTACCGGGGATACTACTAGCACCTGCTCAAAATAAAAACCTTCAGCGCTTTAGTGATATTGGCAATTCTTATGGAGCATTCAATAGTCAATTTTTGGGAAGAATTGCTGATACTGATCCTAGCATGCTCCTAGATAGCTTCCAGAACTACGACCCATATGGCTTCATGAATAGTGCAACAAATTGGTCAAAAGACCTAGCAAAGGTAGCAAGAGAAGAAAATAATATTAAAACAAAAGACAACGTAGGATTCACACCGATATATGACTGGCGATCTCAAAGTACAATCACATCAGCGAGCAAACCAGATGATACAAATTTGTCCCCAGCGGCAGGAGTGGGAACAGGAGGAAAAACGGTTTCAGATATAAATGAGCTCAGAGAAAGAGCAGGTCAAAATGCGACATCAAATGATGAAGAGACAGAAGCCGAAATAAATAATACCCCAGTGCTAGAGACACCAAGTGTGGGGATCACAAACCTCCCGCAAGTGGGGCTACCAACTACGACTCAAAAAGCAGCACAGTCGAGCGCTGAAGGAATAAGTAAGGAAATACCTACTCCAGAGGCCAACCCTCTGGCCGACTACGAGATGAGAATGCAAGAGATGATGGCACAAATGGCGGTGCTTACAGCAAAATCAGCGCAGCTTGCAAAACAATCAAAGGCCGATAAAGAAGACGAAGAGATTGATGAAGAGAAAGATGAACTTAAGCAAACAATTGCAGGTCTTCAGGCCGAAATTGATGATCTGGCCAAGAAGAAAAAAGAAGTGAGCAAAGTGACTAAGCAAGAGTCTAAACCAACTACAATTGGGATTACTCCATTCCAGTCGGTTAATCAATCAGCTCCAGCTAAATCAAGTTCTCAAAAAGCCGTAGCTGCGAATAAACAAGCTGTAGCAACCGGAGCGAGTAGATCATCTACACCGATGGCATCATCGCAGTCTTCAGTAAGTGCTCCAACAATGTCTTCACTAGGTGGAAGCAAAGGATTTAGTTCTCAATCGAGCAGTAAAAGTGACTTTGCTCTAAATGCAGAATCAGTAAACCTCGAAGGTAAATTTACAATTAGTGCCAAAGACTTCAAAACAAGTGACCAAAAGATTATGAGTGACTTGTATAAAAAGGCCAATGGGCAACCTATTTACGTAACAGAAAAACTTCCCGATGGAACAGAAGAAGTTGTAATGTACGAAGCGGTTAAAGAGGAGGATGGTACGATCAAATACGTTCCTAAAAAGATCAAAGACCTAGTCCCCCTAGAAAAGGCCGCAAAGAAAAAATCCAAGGCCAAAACGAAAAAAGAAAATGAAGCAAAGAAAAGAAAAAGAACAAAAGTAGAAGACTTAAACAAACTTATCGATCAAAACAAACAATAAAAATGGCCTCCAGTCGGAGGCCATTTTTTTATTCAAAAGTTTCAAAAGTTCTTTTTTCTTTATTTTTCCGTGATCCTGGAATATTAAATACACGATTGTGGAAAACAATGTAAACACCAGGTTCGAGTAACTTTGATGCCATAAGCGCTTCAGTTACATTTTGTCTCGCATCACTATCAAAGAAACCTAGAGGTCTCATCGCTCCAGTGAAAATAATTGGGATATCAATCTCATCTTTAAGATGCTCAAGAACATATTCAGCACTGTGCTGCATAGTATCTGTACCATGTAGAACAACGATTGGAGTATCCTTCTCCATATGATGCCTAATTGATGTCAAAAGAAAATTGCGATCTTGCTCATTCATCTGCAATGAATCCTTCGACAAAATTGAGAAGATTTCTAACTCAGTATAAGGAAGCCTAAGCTTCTTAATAATCTGGTCATTGATAATAGACTCTCTGTTCATCAAAGAGCCATCAAACTCACTATAAGTTTTTTCAATTGTGCCACCAGTTGTAATAATGATGACCTTTTGGGGATTATTGTCCACGTTTCAACCTCACATGTGAAATATGGATATAAATATAGAAAAAAAGGAACATTTAAGCAATGACCCCGCGCACAAAAAAAAGTGGGGTTGACGCATTAAATTTCACTCCCATTATTAAAGAGTAATAAACTAAAAACATATAATTATATTGTAGGAGATCAAAAAATGAGTGAAAGAAAAGGTCAGATCAAGGTCAACACCTCTGATATCTTCCCAATCATCAAAAAATGGCTCTACTCTGAGCACGATATCTTTTTAAGAGAGCTTGTCGCAAATGCAACAGATGCCATAACAAAGCGTGCCACCATGGCCAGAAGCCTCAACACAGTACTTCCTCAAGGTCGAATTGAAGTCATTATCTCAAAAGAGGATAAGACAATTGAAGTTAGAGATAACGGGATTGGAATGACTGAGGAAGAGGTAGAAAAATACCTCGCCCAGCTTGCCTTTTCTGGAGCAGAAGAATTCGTCAAAAAGCTCAAAGAAAGCGGCGAAGACAAAATGGATATCATTGGTAAGTTCGGACTTGGATTTTACTCGGCCTTCATGGTTGCAAGTAAAGTAGAAGTTGAAACCCTTTCAATGAACGAGGGAGCAAAGGCAACTCTATGGACCTGTGAAGGTGATACCGATTATACCTTCTCCGACTCAAACAAGACTGAAGTTGGTACCACTATAAGACTCCATATCAATGAGGATGGAGAAGAGTTCTTAAGCGACTATAGAATCGAAGAAACTCTTAAAAATTTCTGCGACTTTATGCCACACGAGATCTATGTGGTTGATGAAACAAAGCAGCTTGAAGCGGAAAAGAAAATCGCTGAAGAAGCAGGGAAAAACCTTAAAGATGATGAGAAGACTCTCCCATATGAGCCACGCAAAATTAACGAAACAACACCGCTTTGGAAGCAAGATCCAAAAGAGTTAAAAGACGAAGATTACATCAGCTTTTTCCATAAGATGTATCCAATGGAGCAAACTCCACTATTTTGGATTCACTTAAAAGTTGATCACCCTTTTACATTGGATGGTATTCTCTACTTCCCAAAGCTGAACTTGAGAAAGCCGACAAATGAATCAAACATTCGCCTATACTGTAAGCAAGTATTTGTTTCTAACAATGTTAAAGATGTAATTCCAGATTTCCTATCACTTCTAAAAGGTGCAATTGACTCACACGATATTCCACTTAATGTTTCAAGGTCAGCGCTTCAAGGAGATCCAAATATTAAAAGAATTTCTAATTATGTTGTTAAGAAAGTTGCAGAGGCCCTTAAAAAACTTGCGAAGAAAGATAGAGAAAAATATGAAGCAATTTGGGAAGATATCGGACTATTCGTTAAGTACGGAGTTATTAGTGATCCAAAATTTGATGAGTTGATGCGCGATTTAGTTGTCTTTAAAAACTCAGAAGATAAATTTGTTACCCTTCAAGAGTACAAAGAATCGACTCCAGAAAAATATAAAGAGAAGCTTGAAGGAAAAGTAATTTACTTCGAGAAAAACAAATCTGATAACTCACTTCGTTCCCACCTACTCGATGAAGGAATTCAAACAATTGAAGTTGATGATCATATCGATCCTCACTTCATGCAACATGTTGAATTCAACATGAGTGGAGAGTCAGGATATAAATTTAGCTCTGTAGACTCTGAAATTGGAAACATCTTTGAGGAAGAATCAACAAATGCTAATGATATAAAAATCAAAGATCTGTTTAAAAAATTCTTAGTTGGTGAAGAGAAAGAGGATGATAAAGATCCAATGAAGAAACTGACTGGGCTTGATGTAGAAATAAGCAAGATTAAAAGTGGGAAAGCAGCTCCTGCATACATTAAGATCGATGAGTCGGCCAAAAGAATGCAAAACATGATGCGTTCAATGGGGCAAGATGCAAGTTTCCCACTTAAAAAGACACTTGTAGTGAACCCAAACAATCCATTGATCCAAAATGCATTTAAAATTTCTGAAAAAGGTAACAATGAGCAGCTTGTAGAAAAACTCTGTCATTATGTTGAAGATTTGGCCTACATTTCATCAGAAGGACTCAAAGTTGAAGATAAGGATAAATTTGTTTCTAGATCCCAAGAATTAATGAGTGAGCTTACAAAATTAGCACTATAAAAAAAGGGCAGCTTACGCTGCCCTTTTTATTAGAACTGGCCCATTGTAATGGTAACCGTAATTAAAATTAGAAATAAGATCCAAAGCCTACCCATGATTCACATCCTGTTATATTACCCGTACTTCCTGATGGGGTAAATAATATCCATTTCCAATGGATCGGGTCAAGCGGGAAGCACAGTTCCAAGGCCTAACTTTTTCTTACTTTTATCAAAAGCGAATGTTTTTGTACCTTTAACTTCCTCACCAAGATCAATCTCAGCGTTATCATTTTTAATTGTCTTACCAAGAGTATGTGAACGTTTTGAGTATGGAATATGAGTTTCTTCTCTCTCTTCATCTTCTTTACAAGTAATACACTTAGTTGCCATCGGTCTGGCCTCTAATCTACTGAGAGAAATTTCTTCTCCACACTCGCTGCAAGTTCCAAACTCTCCATCTTCAATTTTTTGAAGTGAAGCTAATATCTTTTTAACAAGAAAAGACTTACGACCATCTAACTTAAGCCTTAGAAGCTCTTCTCTCTCATTATTTGTTCTATCAACAACATCCCCATTATTAAGCTCAGTAAATAATTCGGCCTGCTCATGAGTAAGTTCATTTAACATATCGATGAACTTTAGTTTAAACTTATTTGCAGTTGCCTTATCCATTAGTAACTCCTTTCGTTAAAGGGATCCCCACCCTTTGTTGCCCACTATAATACAAAACTAATGCCAACTATTAGAACGTATTTTTAAACACTTACAATAAAACAAAGGAAACCAGGGCCACAAGGCGCCCAGTTTATGGTGTCAAAATAATGTACAGTTGCTCATAGGAATACACACAAATATAGAGTTAAGGTGCTGAAATGATATAAATCATTTGGCATCAAACTTGAAGAGAATAGCTTGAATAACTATGCTCACTGAAAGGAATGCTATGAAAGCTCTTATCTTATTGACCCTATCTTCTTTAATTCTAGCTCCAGCGTACGCAGACTATTCTCAAAGAAGTGCTGAAGAATATCAGGTCAGTTATTCGAGTTCTTATATGAATCGAACTGAGTATCAGCGAGCTCAGCGCAAAAAATTTGACAACAAAATAATTGTTCTCAACGGGGACAATAGAGAATTTGAATGTAACTACCGTAAGATCGCTCTTACCACAACTCGTGATCTTCAACATCAGACCCTCATACCACTTCTCCAAGAATCTAGTTTTTCACCAGAATGCTTGACCTATGAAATGAAGTATCAATTGGAAAGACCTTACCTAAAGGATCAAAAGATTAACGGTGTGGCTTTTGGTTGGAATGCAGCAGGAGCAATTGGAATCGGCGGTGTTGGAGGTAAAGAATTTGTCATACTCGTTAATGGAGATGACTCAATTCAAGTTGGAGTTGTAAGTTTTTATGGGATTTCCCTAGATATATCTCTCCCAATCGGTGCGGCCATCACTAATGGAATACTCTACGGAAAATGCAACGAGCTGGACGACTACTTGGGGAACTTCGAGGGCGTTACTGCAATGGGAGTTTCTTATAACGAAGGAACAACTGGAAGAATTCTTGGTATTGGAAGAAAACAGTCTGGCTGTAATTCTGTTGCCTTCACACTTGGCGCAAGTACATCATTACTTGGAGCGAGCTCTACTCGCTACAAGCAGATCTCAGACTTTGTCACCATCAAAGGTGAAAGAGTAAAAGAACTCATTGAGTTCTTTAAATCGCAGCAAGAAAATAGAAACTTTAATTAAACGTAGGGATCAGTCCCAGAGCGTTCTATGATGAGTCGCCCCTGATCAACCATTTCTCTCATTTTTGAAATGATCCGATCTTGTGCCTCTTGAATCTGAGAGACAGGCCTTGGCGCCCCCAGCAAAGTATCATCAATACTACGCTTCATCGAGCTAGATACATTAGAATAGATAAAAGACTTAAGATCGGGAGAGCTGATCTTAAGAGATAAAGCGAGATCGTCAATATTGATCTCGCGCAAAAGCTCTTGGAGCATTTTTATTGTTATAAATTGAATATCCTCAAGGGTCACAAGTCCGTTGCGAAGAACTTCTACAGTAGTAGGATCCTTTTTCGCCATGATCTCAAGTAAATTTTCCCTTTCAGCAAGAGGCAACCCAGAGAGCATTTCAATCGCAGACTTTAACCCTTTATATGGCATTCAAACTCCTAGCAATTAGGATTATCCTTAATAAGATAATTCTTCACGTAATCTTCAACCCCTTCTTCAAGAGAATGAAACTTAAAATCAGGAAAAAGCGCTTTAAACTTACTCATATTCGCCTGTGTGTAGTATTGATACTGCCCCTGAAGCTCATCTGGCATCGGAACAAACTCAATATTAGGCTCAACACCAACTGCCTTATAGGTCGCAAGTACAAGATCTTTAAACGATCTGGCCTCACCAGTTCCCATGTTATAAATACCAGAGTCTTTTGACTTAGCACTCTCAACCATACGGATCATTGCCTTTGCAACATCAACAGCGTAGACAAAATCTCTAAGTTGTTCACCGTCTTTGTAACCTTCTTTATGAGACTTAAAAAGTTTTACAACACCAGTCTCATTGATTTGACCAAATGACTTATGAACAATCGATCTCATAGAACCTTTATGGTATTCATTTGGTCCGTAGACGTTGAAGAACTTCAGTCCAAACCACTTTGATGGGGCCATATCCTGACGCAGCACCCACTCGTCAAAGAACTGCTTTGAATAACCGTAACGATTAAGTGGAAGTAATTGACGAATCCCTTCGTGATCATCATCATACCCAAACTCACCTGCTCCATATGTGGCAGCAGAACTAGCATAGGCGATAGAAAGATCAAGACGAGTAGCGATATCAAATAAGCGCTGAGAGTATTCAATGTTGTTATCAAATAGATAATCCATATCGAGTTCAGTTGTCGCAGAACAGGCCCCCATATGATAGATGGCGCTTAGTTGTCCAAACAGCGAATCAAATTCACCGCAAAAAAGATCTTCTGCGTGAATAAAACGCTCGTACTTAAGTCCTCGAAGATTTTTCCACTTCAGTGTGTCTCGAAGTCTATCAACAATAACAATATCTTCACGACCTAGCTTATTAAGCTCCTTTACAAGGACACTTCCAATAAAACCAGCTCCACCTGTTACCAAAATCATATTAGGTCTCCAAATATTTAATTGATTCTTTTATCTGTGAACAATATCATATCAAATGTAATCGAGAAATAAAAAGGATGTTATGAGACGCGTTATTGCCCTAATTTTACTACTTGTACCGGTGTTATCCCATGCCTCAGTTGGACCATTTCTGCAATGCCTTGGAAAAGAGGAGTCATTCCTCCACAAGAGCTATATCACAGGGCCGATTTATAAATTAAACCAGAAATTTATCAGCAAGTTTGTGAGTATCTCCGATATTAAAATTGATGAAAACTTTAGAAAAAAAGCTTGTGCAAATGTCAGTAGAAAGTCTCCCTCGGTAATGCTTTTGAGAGAGATGATTAATAAAAGAAGTGGGTTATTTATTTATAAAAATACCCAAAATCCAGAGCTTGCCAAAAATTCAATTGAAGCTATTTACGACGAACTGCCAGAAATTTTTATTTCATTCCTTGCAGATATTCAGGTCATGCTTGAAACACCCAAATGCCTAATAAAAAAGATTCCAGAAATTGAATACTTTGAAATGAGATTCAAATACCTTCAAACAGATCTAAAAGCAGAAGAATTATTTAACGACAAAAAGAAACTTGATAAAATCTTCAATGGATTAAATAAGCTTCCAGATCTAATCAATCAATGTAAGAAGAAAAAAAAGAATTAGTCCATCAACTCACATTCAAACTGTCTTAAAAATGGCGTATCAGGAACAGTTAGGATCTCAGCACCATTATCAGTAACCAATACAGTGTGTTCAAATTGAGCAGAAGGTTTTTTATCTTTTGTTACAACAGTCCACTTATCTTTAAGTACACGGTTGTAACGATTACCAAGATTGATCATTGGTTCAATAGTGAAAGTCATTCCAGGTCTCATCTGGGCACCAACTCCTGCTGGTCCAAAATGAACGACCTGTGGCTCCTCGTGAAAGTTTCGCCCGATTCCATGACCACAATACTCTTCAACAACAGAATACTTATTATCGTGAGCGTAATCTTCAATCACTTGCCCGATATCACCAATTCTTCCACCTGGGCGTACCTGTTCGATTCCTAAGTAAAGACACTTATGGGTAATTTCCACAAGTTTTTGTACTTCATCAGAGACTTCGCCAACGTAAAATGTACGATTCGTGTCCCCATGGAATTTATTCAGAAGTACAGTAACATCGATATTGATAATATCACCGTCATTTAAAATCTGTTTTTTTGATGGAATTCCATGACAGATAACCTCATTGATTGAAGTACAAATTGACTTTGGAAAACCGTGATAGTTGAGAGGCGAAGGATAAGCGCCATGATCCATAATGAATTCATGGCAAAGTTTATTTAAATCTTCTGTTGAAACTCCGGCCTTTACATAAGGCTCAATGAACTGCAAAGTATTTGCGGCCAACTTGCAAGACTTTCTCATCAATTCAATTTCGCGCTCTGATTTTATATGGATCAATTTATCATTCATGGCCTAAAACCTCGATAGTTCGTTGAAAACATGGCAAAAACATTATACTTTATAGTGGCCGATTACAAGGATAAATATGGAAAAACTAAAAGTATTTCGCACCGCAATGTCGCCCTATCAAGGAAAAGACTTTAAGCAAAAAGAAAAATCCTTGTTGCAGCAGCTAGATGTTGAGTACCTCGACAGCGCTGAGGATGCCGACATTTTGATTACAAATACTCACACATCACTAGAAGATTACGACCTCTCAAAAATTAAGCTCATCATACATCCAAACTCTGGTTACGATAATTTTAATGTCGCGACAATTGAGAAATATTCTATACCAATTGTTATAGGTCATGAAATTAGAGCGAATGCCGTCGCGACTTACTCCTTATCAGCTCTTTTTGACCACTTTGTGAAACTGCCATTCCAAGAAGTGTGGGATAAGGAGAGAATATGGGAAAGAAAAGATATCAATAATCTCAAAGTGCAGCTTATTGGCAAAGGTCATATTGGAGCTATGATCTATGACTCACTAAAGTGCATTGTGGATGAATTGTTTTGCTACGATCCATTCCTTGGAATAAATGAGCTCGAACTAGATAAGGCCGATGTAATTATCTTTGCCTGTGGTCTCAATTACACAAGCCATCATTTCTTAAATTTCAAAAACATAAGTTTGTTAAAAGATAATGTTGTTATTATCAACGGAGCACGGGGAAAGCTTATAGAACAAGATGCTCTTTTTAATTTTCTAAATCAAAACTCTAGTGCAAAGGCCTACTTGGATGTTTTTGAGACAGAGCCAATTGATGTAAAAAGCTACAATATTACCAACCTGCATCCGACCTCACACATCGCAGGGGTAACTGAAGGACTTAACCAATCAATTCTAAACTTTTCACTTAAAGTCCTCAAAGACTACTTAGAATGCGATGAAAGCAGCTTTAGCAAAAAGTATAAAAATGAAATTCTACAAAACAAAATTGTTGATGGTCATTTAATATGAGCTTAAATAATATTCTAGTTCCTGCTGGAAGTGGAATTCACACCGTCCACACAAGACAGTCAGCAAAAGCAAATTTTCAACATCAATTTTATGGGGATGATATTTTATTCTCTTACAATAAGTCATTCCCATCTTCTGCCGATAACAACGGACCAATTGTGCTTGGTATCCCTTTTGATAATGGGGCCGGAATACTTCGAGGATGCAACTGGGGACCATTGTTTCTAAGAAGTAAATTGCTTGAGGCCAAGAAAAATTGGAGAGATCTAGGAGATATAAGAGTTATCCCTCACCTGCTTCATGACAGTTACTTAAACCAGAAGAAACTAAATGAGATCAGAGAAGGACTATACGATAATTCATCGTCTATAGATTTTCCTGTCTCACCACTTTCAATGTGTGAGTATGTAGCAGAACATTACTTTATGAACTACAGCGCCCCATTGTTTATACTAGGTGGAGATCACTCTATCAGTAGGCCTTTCGCAGAAAATTATATTGAAAAGCATTCCAATGCTGCAATTATTCATTTTGATGCACATACCGACCTCATGGAAAAAAGGCTTGGAATTGATATGTGCTTTGCAACCTGGGCGTATCACGTATCCAGTAAAATCAAAGACAGCAATAGATTTATTCAACTTGGGATACGCTCATCAGGAAAGGATAAGGACCACTGGGAAGAACATACACATGTTACTCAAATCTGGGCCAACGAAATCGCAGAAAAACCAGTAGATGAAATATTAGAAGCGATAGTCAAAAAGCTAGATGCTTCAGGAGTTAAAAACCTCTACATATCATTTGATATTGACTCAATTGATCAAACATTAGCATCAATGTGTGGAACTCCTGAGAGCGGAGGGATCACCCCACATATAGTTATTCAGCTCATCAGAGAATTAGCATCTCGCTACAAAGTTGATGTCATCGACTTTGTAGAACTTGCTCCGTACACTAGTTTTGAAATAGATCCGATTGTAATGAGAAACTCTCTACAAGTAGCTGGCCAACTAGCAATAAAGTTTTATGAAATTTTGGAGGAACAATGCCTGTAGTGTTCCCTCCTCTTCATGAAGCCACTGAAGAAGGACTCATTGCCATCGGAGGAGACTTAGAACCTGAAACTCTATTGGAATCATACAAGAATGGTATTTTCCCATGGCCAATATCATCAAGCTATCCATTGACTTGGTTTTCCCCTGACCCAAGAGGGATTCTATTTTGTGATAACTTGCACGTTTCGAGATCACTGAATAAGTTTTTAAGGAAATCACCTTACACTATTTCATTTAATCAAGACTTCGCAAATATAATTAGATGTTGCAAGGAAGCAGAGAATAGAGTGGATCAGACAGATACTTGGATAACAAATCAGATGCTTTCCGCCTATGTTGCTCTCGCCAATATCGGTTATTGCTTTTCTGTAGGGGCCTATTTAGACGGAAAACTTGTCGGTGGGATTTATGGAGTAAGAATAGGCAAATATTTCGCAGGGGAGTCAATGTTCTACAAGGCAACAAATGCCAGTAAAGTCTGTCTCGTTCACTTAATTCAATATATTTTAGACCAAGGTGGAACGTGGCTCGATACTCAGATGGTGACTCCAATAACCGAATCTATGGGCGCAATTGAAATTCCCCGGGATGATTTCGTAAAGCTTTTAAATATTGCCATCAAAGAATAGACATCCTCAACGACTCTGTTAATCAATCTTCACTTCGACATCCCTCCCTATCTGATAAAATTTTATTAGGAGGGTCAATGAAAGCATTTCTTTTTATCATAAATATTTTTGTATTTAACCTAGCAGTAGCGGAACAAACATATGATCTAAGCACTTTTTTCGCGAAAAATCCGATAGAGAAACTGAAGTCAAAAAATTTTGAAAAAATAGTAAAGAAAGATAAAGCAGAGAGAATCAAGAAACAGGTAAAATCAATAAAAATTGCAATTATCTATCCAGGAAATCAAGTATCAGACTATTGGAGACGAAGCTCCGACTCATTTAAAAAGAGACTAAAACAAAGAAGCATAAAACATACAATTCAAGAGTTTTACACAACACCAGGAGTAGAGCTTAAGGAACAAGAAAAACAAATATTAAAAGCATTAAGACACCAGCCAGACTATCTAGTGTTCACACTTGATGCTAAGAAACACAAGAGAATTATAGAAAGAATTCTCTCAAAAAAGAGACCCAAAGTTATACTTCAAAATATAACAACCCCACTAAAGAAATGGGGAAACAGAGGCCCCCTTCTCTATGTTGGTTTTGACCACGAAACAGGAAGCAAAATTATCGCAGACTGGTACATCAATAAAACAGGTGGCAAAGGAGAATATGCCGTGATTTATTATACAAAAGGTCTTGTAAGTGAAATGCGCGGAAAAACCTTCATCAATTATATTAATAAACATTCACATCTTAAATTAACAAATGCGATCTACACAAATGGCAGCAAAGAGTCAGGAAAAAATGCTGCACTTAAAATAATAAAAAGAAATAAGAATATAAAATTCATCTACGCTTGCGCAACGGATATAGCGCTGGGTGCCCTTGAAGCAAAAAACGAGCTTAAGATAAGGAGCAAAATAAGAATCAATGGCTGGGGAGGTGGAAGTGCAGAGCTAGAATCGATCTCAAAAAATGGTCTAGATGTAACAGTGATGAGAATGAATGATGATAATGGAATTGCCATGGCCGATGCAATGGCATTAGATATAGAAGGAAGTACAAATCAAATCCCGAAGGTATACTCTGGAAGATTTGAGCTTGTAACAACAGCAACAACCCAACAAGAATTAGAAAAATTAAAAGAAAAAGCATTTCGCTTTTCAGGAAAATGAAAAAAAATAGGCCGTATAGTAAAAGCATAAAGATCTCAACACTAAGTGCATTATTTATTGCATTGATATCCTTAATAATTTTAATTGGTCTAACCGGCGCAGCATACAACATCTCAAAAGATGCGGTAAAAACAGCGTTAATGAACTCATTCAAACAGAAGTTCCAATCTGCAAGGCAAACTTATCAAAGCTATGAAATACGATCATTAATCACCTTAGACCACATTGCCAGAAACGAAAACTTACTTGAAGCATTTAATAAAAGAGACGTGAGCAAAATAAACAAATCGCTCAGTGGAATCCAGACACGTGAAAACGATGTAAGCTTTGACATACTATTTGCAGAATCTCTTAATGGAGACTTTAAGGTTGATGAAAGCTCCCCTTATTACCCAGGTAAAGTGATTACAGCGAATGCGATAGAAAATTTAAAAAGGAACGGAGTAAATAAAGACCTAATTATTATTAACTATCAATCGACCAAATATTTTCTATTAATTTTTAAAACAGAATTAGTATCAGAAGAGGATCAAACAGTTCTTGGAAACATATATGGCGGAATCATTTTGAATGATGCCTTAGAACTCCTTGAGGAAATAAGAAGCTTTTCTGCGACAAAAGATTCATCAATACTGGTTAATAGAGATCTTATCCTTACAACAAATATTACAGACAACAAAATATATTCTACATTTAAAACTGCCTCAAATCTGAAAGAGAACAAATTTGAAGCAAAAAATGATTTTGTCTATCAAACAGACATCATCGCCACACATCAAAGTAACAACCTTCAAGCAACACTTCTAGATGACTACAAATATTACATTGGTCTAAGGAATAAATTTATTTCAAATGGAACAATCTGGATAAGTATTATTCTAATAATTGCGATTATAAGCTTTATCATTTTCAATATATTTGTTTCAAATGACACAAAAAACTTATTAAATTATATAAAAAAAGGACCTATTAGCAGCACAGAGGAGTTTAAACAAGGAAGGATCAGGGAGTTTAATATCATTGGACTTTCAATGCAGTCAATGAGGGAGAAGGTTGAAGAAAGCGAAGCAAAATTCAAAGGTATCTTCAATAAGACATTCCAATTGATGGGCATTCTAACATGTGATGGAACCCTAATCGAAGCTAATCAAACATCGCTTGATTTTATAGGAGGCAAAGAAGAAGATGTTTTAAATAAAAAATTCTGGGACACACCATGGTGGAGTGACGACAAAGAGTCGCAAGAAAGACTAAAAGAAGGAATTTCCCAAGCATCTTCAGGAGAATTCATTCGTTTTGAGGCCAAACACAAGTCAAAGGATGGAAGCTATACCTACGTCGATTTCTCATTAAAACCAGTCACAGACAAAACAGGAAAAGTAAATTTTATTATTCCAGAAGGAAGAGATGTAACACCTCTTAAACTTGCTGAGCTTGAACTAGAAAGACACCGCAATCAATTGGAAACAATTGTTCAAGAAAGAACAAATGAACTAAGTTCTGCCTTGGAGAAGCTGGAGCAATTTCAGCAAGTCATCCATTCAAGCTCAGAGGCGATCGCAATTATTGATGAAAAAGGAAACGCTCAATACTCAAACTCAGGATTCACAAACCTTTTTGGAGCACCACTCGAAGAAAGGTTCACCTTGGATAATATTTTCACATCAAAAGAGCAATACGAATCTCTACTCGCTAGAATTTGTCTCGGCAACGGGTGTAACGAAAGGATGACTCTTCAAACAAAAGACAAAACAAAATTAACAGTCCTTTTCAAGGCAGACTTTTCAAAAATTGAGGAAATCAATCATCGTAAAATCATTATTGTCATCACAGATATAACTAGACTTGAAGCAATGGAGTTAAAATTAATAAAGGCCGAAACAGAACGATTATCTGCAATAAATGCAAACCGATCCAAAAGTACTTTCCTTGCAAATATGAGCCACGAACTCAGGACACCTTTACACTGCATTACTAGTTTCTCAACACTCGCACTCAAGAGAGTGCAAAAAAATGACTATAAAAAAGTAGAGTCCCATCTCAATCACGTTGTCAGCTGTTCTGACGAGCTATTTAAGCTTGTAGAAAACTTACTATTACTTTCTTCATTAGAGGCAGGAAAAGTAAAGTACGCATTTCACAATCACTCGCTCAACCTACTGGTAGAATCATCACTTGATGAGTTTAGTGAAATTATCTCTAAGAAAGAAATTAGTTTTGATTTAGAGCTCTCTTCAGAAAAGTGCACCGCGGTACTATGCTCACAAAACATTCAAAATGTAATCCGCAGTCTATTAAAAAATGCAACGGAGTACTCTGATCCAGGGACAACAATTGAAATTAAGACACAAGAGGATGCCCAATACGTTTATCTTGAAATAACAAACCATGGAGTTCCAATCCCTCCAACGGAATTAGCAACAATCTTCAATAACTTCGAACAAAGTAGTAATACAAAATCAGGTGCAGGTGGAAAAGGAATTGGACTAGCAATTTGTAAAAAAATAATTGAAGATCACTCTGGAAAAATTTGGGCAATATCATCGGAGAACGGAGAGACAGTATTTACTTTCAAGATCCCTAAAAATATTGAAGCATAAATTTTTTCAAGTTATTGATCAGACGCTCCTCTATCTGACGAATCCTTTCTCTTGATACTCCATAATCATCGGCAATACTTTGGAGCGAAGCGGGGGCCTCACTTAACAACCTTTTTTTAAAAATTTCTCTATCTCTATCTTTTAAACTCTCAAGAAAATCCCCCAAGTGTTCTTTCAAAATACCAATCTCTTGATCAAGGGCAAGAGCATCATCAATCTCAATTGCACCATTAGAAAGGGTATCAGCAAATGTACTAGTGGTTTCATCAGAAACAGGTCGGTCAATGCTAAACTCCCCTCCCTCGGATGAAAGTCTGTGCTCCATAACGGTTACGGCCTTCTCTGAAACACCAAGATTTTCAGAGATTCTCTTAGCATCTGGACGTATTCCCATTTGCTCAAGCCTCTCCTTTTCTTTCATCAAATTAAAAAACAGTTTCTTTTGTTCATTTGTCGTTCCAATTTTTACCAATCGGAAATTATCGAGAATAAACTTTAGAATATATGATTTGATCCACCAGCTAGCGTAATATGATAGCTTTGCTCCCTTTGTCGGATCATATTTAGATACGGCCTTCATTAGACCAATATTACCTTCTTGGACTAAATCCAATACATTTTGATAAGCAGACTTATATTCCATCGCAATTTTAACAACTAATCTCAAATTAGCGACAACTAGCTTTTTTGCGACCTCAATATCTCCTGAATCGATCAATTTCTGAGTTAACTCTTGCTCCTCCTCAGGACTCAACATTTTATATCGACTAATTTCTCGAATATATTGGGTAAGAGGATCTAAATTCTTATCCGGAGCATAAACAGTTAAGGCGCGATCATCTTTTGGAATGACAACAGGTAAAAGCTCATCCTTTGCCTCTTGCTCCAACTGAGATAGCGATACTTGAACACCATCTGCGTCCAGCACCTCAATATCATTAACTATTTTCTTATCGGTCATCTCTTCCATGTACTTTCAACGACTTGTAAATATCAACACTACATCCATAAGGTGGTAGTAAAAATAACTTCGTCAAGGGTGAGACTACACAGCACCTTTTAATTTGACAAATTTTTCAGGCCGCCGAAAAGGATAACGTTTGAATAATTAAGGAGTGAGAATGCCCACAATTACATTAGAAAAGGACTCTGGAACAACAACATTTCAGTGCGAATCAGGTGATAATCTATTAGACACGTTGCTCGATAACGGCGAAAAATATCCACATGGGTGCAGAGCTGGAAGCTGTGGTGCCTGCAGGACCATCATCATTGAAGGGGGAAATCAGCTCCCTACCCCGGGAACAATTGAAAAAATAACAATTGAGGGGATTCTTGAGAAGAATAATATTCCTCTCCCTCTAGACTCTCACGTACGCTTAGCGTGTCGCGTCGAAGTAACAAATGACATAAAAATTAGGGCCTTATACTAGGCTGAAATTTTATTGAACAAAAGGACAAAAACCTCCTAACAATTACCTTGTAGCATAAGCTAAATAGGTGTAAGTATAAGGATATAATTCACAATTTTTTTATCAATATATAAAAGGAAACGCTATGAGCAAGTCAATCTACGTAGGTTCCGCAGAATCCCTTGCGGGTAAGTCACTTGTGACTCTTGGATTAATTGAAATGATGAGTGAGCATCACAAGCGCACTGTTATTTTTAGACCAATTGTTAACGACAACGAAAGAAATAAGAAAAATGTTTCTGAGATTCAATCACACTTTAAAACAGATTGGACCTATGAAGAAACATATGCTTACACAAAACAAGAAGCAGAAAAACTTTTGGCCCAAGGGAATGAAAGTGAACTTCTTGAAACAGTCGTTGCCAAGTATATGGAGATCTATGAGAAGTATGACTTTGTTGTATGTGAAGGGACAGGTTATCATGGCCTAAATACTTCATTTGAGCTAGACCTCAACATCAAGCTTGCGAAAAACCTTGGTACTCCAGTTCTCTTTGTTGCTTCAGGAAAGGATAAAGAAGAGGAAGCGGCCAATATTGGTGCAACTCTTGGATACAATGCATACAAAAATGCAAACATTCCAATGATCGGTGCAATCCTAAATCTTGCAAATGAAAATCAAACACTAAGAATCGATGCTCCTTACCTAGCACTTATTACTGATAACGCTGGTGTTTCAACATTTGAATCAATTGATATTGCTCACTTCAAAAACTCAATCAACCAAAGTGCACTACACAGCGCGATTGAAGAAGCACCTGCTGGTGGAATGACTTACAAAATGTTTGAGTACAATATCTTAAAAAGAGTTAAAGAAGTAAAGAAACACATTGTTCTGCCTGAAGGTGAAGACGATCGTGTTTTAGAAGCTACAGATATCCTACTTAGAAGAGGAATTGTAGATGTAACAGTTCTTGGAAACATTGATCAGATGAATGCAAGAGCAAAAGAACTTGGACTTAACCTTGAGGGAGCAACTCTAGTTGATCCAAATACTTCAGATAAGCTTGATAGATATTCAAATGAGCTTTTCGAACTTAGAAAGAAAAAAGGAATGACTGAGGAACAAGCAAGAGAAACAATGAAAGATGTCTCTTACTTTGGAACAATGATGGTAAAGCTTGGTGATGTAGACGGAATGGTGTCTGGTGCTGCACACTCAACAGGTGATACGATTCGTCCGGCCTTTCAAATTTTAAAAACAAGACCAGGAATCCCTGTTGTATCATCAGTATTCTTTATGTGTCTTGACGGCAGAGTAAGTCTATTTGGAGACTGCGCTGTTAACCCAAATCCTAACTCAGAGCAGCTCGCAGCAATCGCAGTTTCATCTGCAGAAACAGCAAAAGCTTTTGGAATTCCAACAAAGGTTGCTTTCCACTCATATTCAACAGGAACTTCTGGAGCTGGCCCTGATGTAGACCTTGTAGCAGAAGCAGCGAGAATTGCAAAAGAGCAAAATACAGAATTTGATTTTGAAGGTCCAATCCAGTACGACGCTTCAGTAAATGAAGCTGTTGCTAAGAAAAAGATGCCAGGATCAAAAGTAGCGGGTCAAGCAAGAGTTCACATCTTCCCTGACCTAAATACAGGTAACAACTGTTATAAAGCGGTTCAACGAGAATCTGGAGCAGAGGCCATTGGTCCAATGCTTCAAGGACTTAATGGAGCCATTAATGACCTAAGTCGTGGATGCTCAGTGCTTGATATTATCAACACAGTATTCATCACTGCGATTCAATCAAGACAATTTGAAAACTAATTATAATTAGACCTAGGAGAAAAAAATGAAAGTTCTTGTACTAAATGCTGGAAGTTCATCACTAAAATACCAGCTTATTAATATGGCCGATGATCATGTTCTTGCAGAAGGACTAGTTGAAAGAATTGGTCAAAGCGTTGGTAAGATTAAATATAAGGCAGCAGAAAAATACGAAGAAGAGCGCCCATTCCCAGACCACAAAGCTGCACTTGAGAGAGTTTCAGAACTACTTCAAGATGAAAAGATTGGAGTTGTAAAAGACGTTAACGAAATTGAAGCTTGTGGGCACAGAACAGTTCATGGTGGAGAAGAGTTCAACCACTCAATTCTCATCGATGACCAAGTTCTTCGAACAATGAAAAAATGTATTCCACTTGCACCACTTCACAATCCTGCAAATATCACAGGAATTGAAGTTGCTTCCACAATCTTTCCAAAAGCTAAGCATGTTGGTGTGTTCGATACAGCTTTCCACCAAACAATGCCAGCTAAAGCGTACAAATACGCAATCCCAGCAAAATACTATGAAGAAGACCACATCAGAAGATATGGATTCCACGGAACAAGTCATCTTTATGTTTCAAGAGAAGCAGCAAAAATGCTTAACAAAGAACAAAAAGATGTAAACGTTATCACAGTACACATCGGTAACGGTGCTTCAATCGCAGCAGTAAAAGGTGGAAAATCAGTTGATACAACGATGGGAATGACTCCACTAGCAGGTCTTGTAATGGGAACTCGTTGTGGTGATATCGATCCTGCTCTTCCGTACTTCCTATGTAAAAACAAAGGTCTTACAATCGAAGAAGTTGATAAAATCCTTAATAAAGAATCTGGTATGTACGGGCTAACTGGCAACAGTGACCTTCGTGACATTGAAGATAAATATATCGAAGGTGAGCCAGTATGTTCTGAAGCAATGGAAATCTATGCTTACAGCATCAAAAAAGCTATCGGATCTTACTTTGCAGCTCTTGGAACTGTAGATGCTATCGTGTTTACAGCTGGTGTTGGAGAGAACTCAGATATCGTAAGAAAAATGGTTTGTACTGACATGACTGGACTTGGAATTGAAATTGACGAGTCTAAAAATGAAGGTAGAAAAACAGACAACACAGACATCACTGGTTCAAACTCAAGAGTTAAAATCTTCGTTATTCCAACAAACGAAGAGCTTGAAATTGCAAACCAAACTGTTGAAGTTCTAAAAAATCATTAATCTAAATATTTAAAGAAATAAGAAGGAGCACCATTAATTGGTGCTCTTTTTTTATGCTAAGTAATTTGGAAATTTTGTAAACTCTCTTTTAAAAGCAATAATTCCTTTTATTTTCAATAACTTGAAACAAAAAAAACAGATAGTAAACAATCACTTAAAACGGTAAAAAATTCTAAGCAAAAATTGAGCTTGGCAAGCTGTACATCCTAAAAGATTTATGTTCACATAATAGTTGAAAATATTATTTATGGAGACCCCAATGAAAAAAACATTACTAGCACTTGTGACAGCATTATTTATGACTTCAGCTTCGGCAGCAGTTTGGGTTGATTACGTATGTAGCTCACCGGACTTCTCTTATATTAATAAAATTGATATCCAAGGATCTTTTGATCTTCAAAATGGTGTAGGCCAATTTGAAGCTTTTCCACTAGATATGTCGCTGGAAACAATGTCTGCGGGGTACGCAAGTACTTTATTTTTTGAAGATTACGAATTATCTGGTGAAATGAAATACTACGCTCCTGGTGTTCTTGCAAAAGGAGAGATCTTTCACCTTCAATCTGTTAATAAAAATCCTGACTCAGAAATCAAACTAGTAAATCTCTTAATTGGACATCCTGGTCAACTATCATCACAGGTAGTGCTTAAGAATGGAACGACGTTCAAGGGGAGATGCCACCTAAAAATCACTAGCTTCTAATCCTTAGATAAAAACTAACTGGGTATAAACCCAATTGATTAGAATCTTTATGTAGAATCTTTCATAGTACTCCTTTTAACAAGGAGTACTATTTTGATAAATCCATGGCACGATGTTCGTTTAGGCGAAGAAGCACCAGATATCTTTCAAGCAATAATTGAAGTTCCAAAAGGCTCAAAAAATAAATACGAATTAGATAAAGAAACAGGGCTACTTCGTCTCGATCGTGTTCTTTTTAGCTCAGTACACTACCCCGCCAACTATGGCTTCATTCCAAGAACACTTTGTGAAGATAATGACCCGCTCGATGTTTTAGTTTTGGGACAAATACAAGTCTACCCACTAACAATAATGAGAGTTAAGCCTATCGGTATGATGAAAATGCTGGACCAAGGTGAGGCCGATGACAAAATCATTGCTGTTCATGTTGATGACCCTGAGTACTGCCACTACAATTCAATTAACGAGCTTCCTCCTCACCGCATGGCAGAGGTTAAGAAATTCTTTGAGGACTACAAAAGTCTCGAAAATAAAGAAGTTATTGTCAGTCATTTCCTAGATGCCATGGAGGCCAAAGAGTGCTTGGAAGAATCTGTGAAGCTATATCAGGCCCAATTCTACTAATTTAACACGCGTTAAAGAATTCCTTTACAGAAAAAGTCCCCTGTGACATAAAGTTACTATAAATGTAATTTTAATAAGGGGGCCAAATGAATGTACTAGTAATCAATACTGGAAGTTCTTCCATTAAATTTCAGCTCGTAAATACAAAAGACCAAACGGCAATAGCATCAGGACTTGTTGAAAGAATTGGCCCAGGCACAGGTAAAATCAAATATAGTGGCAAAGCAAAAATTGAAAAAGAAATGAGCTTTCCCAACCACAAAGCTGGACTAGCAGAGGTTGCAAGACTTTTACAAGACGCAGAATGCGGAGTTATTTCAGATGCAAATGAGATCGTCGCTTGCGGACACAGAACCGTTCACGGAGGAGAGGAGTTCAGCGAATCAACTCTAGTAGACGAAAAAGTTATCGAGACAATGAAAAAATGTATTCCACTAGCACCGCTTCACAATCCCGCAAACATTACAGGAGTTGAAGAAGCAACAAAGATTTTCCCGAAAGCAAAGCATGTCGCGGTGTTTGATACAGCATTTCACCAAACAATGCCACCAAAAGCATTTCGTTACGCAGTTCCCGACAGATATTATAAAGAAGATGGAGTGAGAAAATATGGTTTCCACGGAACAAGCCATCTCTATGTTTCAAGAGAAGCAGCAAAGATGATAGGGAAAAAGTTTGAAGAAACAAATACGATCACTGTCCATGTTGGAAATGGCGGATCAATTGCCGCAGTAAAAGGTGGAATTAGTATTGATACGACAATGGGGATGACTCCTCTCGCGGGCCTTGTAATGGGTACTCGTTGTGGAGATATCGACCCTGCTCTTCCAAATTTCCTCTACCAAACAAGAGGCCTATCAATGGATGAAGTTGATACAATACTCAACAAAGAGTCTGGAATGAAAGGACTTACAGGACTTAATGATCTTCGCGACATTGAAGAGAAGATTCTTGCAGGAGATGAAAACTGTAAGATAGCAATGGAGATATATACTTACAAAATCAAAAAAACAATTGGAGCATTCTACGCAGCTCTCGGAACAGTGGATACTATTGTCTTCACCGCAGGAGTTGGAGAGAATTCAATTAGAGTAAGAGAGATGGCATGTGAAGGGCTAGAAGCACTTGGGATTGAACTCGATAAAGAGCTGAATGCACTTCACAACAGTGAAGCTAGAGATATTTCTATGAAATCAAGTAAAGTAAAGATTCTAGTAATCCCAACAAACGAAGAACTCGAAATCGCTAATCAGACTGTTGAGGTTCTGAAAAGAAATAATTAGTGTGAAATTGTAAAACTTTGGCCCAAGCTAGATTCATCTACTTGGGCCTTTTTTAAGTCAAATTCAGTTATCTTTGCCAGTCGAATACTCTTGTAACAAAATGATCGAATTGTCTCCAACTCATCTTCAGTTGCAGAGATAAGAATTTCAACTCTCCCATCGGACAAGTTTTTAATATATCCCTTACATTCTGGAAGTCTTTTTGAAACAAAGTTACTGACATTATGTCTGAAGCAAACGCCTTGAACTCGACCAGAAACAAAAATATGATAAACAGCTCTCGCCACTATCTCACCATGTAGATGCTTCTGCTAATTTTACTAAACCACTTCGTAGATAGATTATACTTGGCGATCTCTTCCTTCAAAGCTGCATCATCAGCATCTCCGAGAGTGATAGATGTTTCTCTCATAAAGGATTCTAGATTCTTTTGAATATTTTTTAAGCAATTTTTTAACTCTTCTACATCTGTTTCTTCACAACGCATTTCGATGGATGCCTTCATTGAAGAACCGTCACGGTAGAATTTTAATTTAATTGATTTATTAAGCTTATCCTCAGCTTCAGCAAATCTTGCTTTAATCTCACTAATCTCTTCTTCTGATAGCTTATTCTCTTCGCTTACAGATTTCTGTGGAACTTCTGCGACAGCTTTACTGGACTCAACAGCTAGAGACTCGGTTTGAAAAATCTTGTCATCATCGTCATCTTTCTTTGAACAACCCCAAAGAAGTAATAGCGCTGTAGTAACAATCAAAACCTTTTTCATAGAATCTCCATTTGATACTATTGCCTCTCGCAATTCAGGCCATCATAGTTATAGCCTTCAATCTCATTTAGCGGGACAATCTCAATATTGTTATTCTTAGCGTACTCTAGAAACATTCTAACAGATTCAATATTTTTCCTCTGGATGTCATGCAAGAGTACAATTCCACCACCATACGGGTCATTTACTTCATATGCCGACTTTCTCCACTTACCATTAATCTTCTTATGACGGTAAGCAGTTCCCCCTTCAATTTGCGCAATAATATTATTTGCAACATCTGTTGAGGTCATATCTGGTACCCAGTCAGCTGAATCAATTTCCCAAAAGACAAAATTGATACAATTTTCTCCATAAACCTCATCGGATACTTCTTTTAAAACATTTAAATGGTGATAGCTTTTTGTTCTACCGTAATCAGCGTATGGAAAACGATAATACATCTCTTTTTGATTGACCCCTAACCTGGCCTCAATATCCTCAGTCAAATTAATCGCTTTTTTTAGAAATTGACGATAGGTGGTCTCAGATACAGTGTTCTTATTTATGTGATTAAAATCATGAGATGAAAAAAAGTGTCCCTCATTCAACATACGCTTAATAAGTGGCATTGTGGACTTGTTGATCCGCTCACCAAGAGTAAAAAAAGTGGCCCTAACATTATACTCTTTAAGCACATCCAAAATCTTAGGAGTAATAGAAAGATGAGGTCCGTCATCAAAAGTGAGTGCAATCTTACGGCTTCCCTTTAAGCTTGGAGTATTGTATTTGGTATAACCTGTATCAACTCCAGGAACATAAATGTGATCCTTAATGGGAAACACGTATGGTCTATCATGGATCTCAAATGCATTAACCCCACTACTAAAAAGTAGCAGGGTTAAAGATGATATAAAAAGATTTTTAATCATTACTTTCCTCATTATCGTCTTTCACAAACCTTTGAGTCGTAATTGTATGTATCAAGTACGCTTAGTGGAACAACATCAACAGCATTTTCCTTTGCATATTTTAGAAAAATCTCAAGAGCAGCGATATCTTTTGATTTTACATCGTGAAGAAGAGCTACGCCACCACCTTTTGGATGTGACATGGTCTTTGGAACAGTAACCCACTTACCATTCTTTTTGGCGTGTTCATAGTAAGTTCCACCTTCAACATATGCCTTGATATTTTGTGCAATTTTCTGAGGAGTCATATCTGAAACCCAGTCCTCTGTATCAATATCCCAAAGGGCGTAGTTGATACAGTTTTCACCATAAATCTCATTTGAAACAACTTTCATCGTATTGAGATGATGATATTCAGTCTTCAATCCACGTCCAAAAGCACCGTATGGAAAACGATAGTACATCTCTTTCTGATCAACTCCAAACTCATCAGTTAAATCCTCAATGACCTGAATTGATCTCTTAAGATTATCCTTGTACTTTCTTTCGGAAATACTATTTGAGTTGTAATGAGATACACCATGTGATGCGAGAGTATGTCCCTCTTTCAACATTCTTTTAATAACAGGTTTGGTTGAGCTGTTTATCTTAGAAGTAAGAACAAAGAATGTTGCTTTAACATTGTACTTCTTAAGTATGTCTAAAACCTTAGGAGTAAGATTAGCATCAGGCCCATCATCAAAAGTTAGTGAAACCTCACGGTTAAACTTTGGTGGCTTTGGCCAACCAGTATCTTTACCTGGACGGTAAACCTTATTTGGATCAGGAAATTCCTTAGTATCTTGATTATCAATTCCATCAGTATAATCAATCTTAACAAGTTGCTGAGCATAGGACTGAACACTCCCCAGTATAAGCAGTGCCGATGACACAGAAAGAATCTTATTTACTAATTTCATATAAAGTCCCCCTAAATGAATTCTTTAAAAAACGTGACACAACTAATACCACAACTGCGCGACGCGTTAAAGAGTATATGTAATCTTTTCAACAATGCAAAATCAGTATATTACGGCCGAACCAGATGTAAGAAACTGTAAGAATAATACCCTACCATTTTACTCAACTATCTGAGATTATAGATGGGCCAAATGGAACCTTATAGGTGGTATAAAATGAAACTAATCTTAATCTCATCAATTCTTTTATCTGGACAAGCACTGGCCTTCATTCCGATGACCACTAGCTTAGATGAGATTATCAGAAAACCTGTTCCGAAAGTTATATACGGTGAAACCGACGACAGACTTGAACCGGCCGAAGCACAATTTATCAATTACAATATCGAAAATGGAAAGAGAGCAACAGCTGCATTAATCCACAGATACAACCTCGAAGAGTTCGATCAAGACTGGACTGAACTTTACGGCAGATCACTAGAAGATAAGCTTAACGTTTGCCCAGACGAGCGATTTACAGAGCAGCTTACAGTATCAAACTGTTCAGGAATTCTAGTTGGCCCAAATCTTCTTCTTACAGCATCACACTGTGTGATGGGAACAGATAAAGATTTTTGCAAGCACTACCGCTGGGTATTCGACTACACAAGCGAAAGTGATTTTGTTCCTTCCCAGTCAGTATATAAATGTTCTGCAGTTCTAGAAAAAGTCTACAATCGTTCAGCAGGAATTGATTGGGCGCTCATCGCACTAGATAGAATCGTAGAGGATAGACAACCAGTAAATGTTAATACAAGTGCTAAGAATCCAGAACTTGACGACACGCTGGTAATGATGGGGTACCCATCTGGACTTCCACTTAAAATCACAACAAATGGAAAAATCAGAGAAATCTACCACAACTATATCAAGACAAACTTTGACTCTTTTACGGGCAATTCAGGATCCCCAGTTTTCAATCAAAGAACAGGAGACCTAGAAGGAGTCCTTATTAGAGGTGAAGAGGATTATGAGTATGACCGCAAAAGTGGCTGCTTAAGACCTGCCAAATGTGAAAAAGATGGCTGTCTTGGTGAAGACATCACAAAAGTCAGTGCAATGTATGATCTTAAAAAGTACATAGATCAATCATTTTCACTAACAGAATAGCGCCCCCGATTATAAATTCAATTACTTAGACGCGTTACATCTGTGTAAATATTTCACTTTGCCCCACACTTATAACGCATTGCGATACACTCTCATTATATCGGGGGCAAGATGTACAAGCTAATCCAACTAACAGTAGTTACAATCTTATTATACAGCACAATAGGCCTTGCGGCCCAGATGGACGAAAATGCGGAGATGGAGAAGAACATCCAGTACCGCAAGCAGTGCCTAGAAAACGCAAAGTTTCTTGTAAAAAATCAGTATTCAGTAAATTGTAACTACAACTATCACCATTACAACTCTGTTTCATACAAACGCAGATATCGCGTTTCAAAGGCTAAAGAAAACAAGCAAGTACGAATCGCTGGCTTTAACCTTTGGCACCCAGGAACCACAAAAACGATGTTTAAGGATTATGAGCTCGTGGCAAAAGCTATGAACAACTGGGACGTTGTAGGAGCTCTAGAACTTTTACCAGTAGTAAGTGATGATCTAAGAAACAATGATGCAGTCATAAAATTTCTGGCATCTGGCGATGATCTAATCAGAGATCTTGAACAAAGAATTGCAAAAGTTAAAGCGAGACGTGTAACTGAAAAATCTATCGCAGATCTTGCTCTTTATAGAGAAAAGCTCTCTCAACTTAAGAAAGATCTCTCTGAAGCACCATCACTATATAGAGCACCTGGTTATCTAAAGATTTTGACAGAGCTTAGAAAGCTAGATGAATCATGGGCACTACTTTTAGCACCGAGAGGAGAAGCTTATAAAGAAACTGACGTACAAGAACTTTCAGGCTTCTTTTATCGCTCATCAATTGTCCGTCCTACAGTGAACCAATACTGTAAAGACATAAAAACGAATGGCATAGGAACTCCTTTTGCTTGTATTCCTAATTTTACAAACTATTTTATGGGCGCGGACTACAGGCACGTGTTCTCACGTAGACCTTTAATGGCAAGTTTTAAAAGTGGTGATTTTGATTTCACCCTACTTGCAACTCATATTGTATTTAACTCCTCTAAAGATGAAGAGATCAAAAATTCAATTCTTCAATCAGTCTTTGGATTAACAGATTTAGATGATCTAGGAGTTGGAATCAATAAA
This sequence comes from Bacteriovoracaceae bacterium, assembly GCA_965140515.1. Taxonomy (GTDB): domain Bacteria; phylum Bdellovibrionota; class Bacteriovoracia; order Bacteriovoracales; family Bacteriovoracaceae; genus JAGLCH01. The sequence continues at coordinate 2,512,179 of OZ223251.1, forward strand.
GGGAACTATGCACGTTTTGCAGAGACCGCTACAATTCTAAGATTTATGCAGATGCTTAGAATGAATTACAGTGAAGATGACATCATTCTTGTTGGAGACTTCAACCTGGAAAAGTCTAATCCTTTTTGGAATGATATCCTAAGAGAGTTTCCAGGAGCAAATGTACTTGTAGATGAGCCAACAAGTCTCACGACTCAGCTCTATACTGGTGGTCTAACAACAGGTGGATATGCAAGTAACTACGATCACTTTGTTTTAGATCCTGAGAATACTTCAGAATGTGATATTTCATCTGCGAAGAGAGAGAACACAACAAGTGGAAGAATTGGATATTCTATCAAAAGACGATATTCAGTTCGTTCAAGCCGAAGAGATAGCGAAGGAAATTTTCTTATTACAAGTGCTGGAGAGAGAAGGATCAATAGATTAGTTGATGCTCTTTACAAAGACTTATCTTCTAAGAAAACAATTTCAAGAAATCAAGTTGTTCCTGATACCAGAAACCTAGATCAAACAATTGCAAAATTTAAGAGAAGAATGTTTGAAGAGCAACAATACGAGCAAACATATTACCGTATGTATATGGAAGCAATGAGTGATCATGCTCCAATCTCAATGAATTGCTCAACAGTTAAGTGATGCCAAAAATTTAGGGCGCACCTTGCGCCCTACTCTCACTCCACAGCGAACAACAAATGCTTTTAAAATCAACCACTTAGCCTCCAGATCTTAAATCTATAAAATCTTAAGTAAGCATTAATGACCAACAAATTTTATAATGTAAATAAGAAGACCATATCTGACGATAAGAGTACGTTAGATAGATGGGAGATAATTTATGAGAAGGCCATTAGTATTAATTTTAGCTTTTTGCTTATTTCACTTACAAGTTGGAGTTGTATTTGCTGCTGATAAAACAGCAGATGATCCAAGCAATGTTCTTACTGTAGAAAACGAATCCAAAAAAGAGGATGCGGAAAGTGATGAAGCAACAGCTATGACTTTAAGTTCACTCAGTATTGTAGCGTCAGGGATCATGGGTCCAATGTATGTCATGTGGTGTAGCAATATGCCATCAGCTTATATCTATGCTGCAACGGCAGGTATTTATGTTGGAGCTGAAGTAATCAGTTGGGGACAGTACAACAAAGCTTCAGACAGAATCATGAAGGCCTACAATAATTCTAATGTTAAAGAGCAAGTCGAGTCTCTTGAAGCGGCAGCAAAGCAAACAGATGAAGCAGCGAAAGCAGCAAAGAGAAAGCAACTCTTCGCCCAACTTGCTGCCATGGGATATACTGCAGCGGCGGCAATGGCGATCTATGAAGGTTGGCCATTCAACATTCCAAACCCTCCTGGTGCTTGTACCGGTATTGGTAGCAATGAAGGCCAAATCAATGACTTTAATTTTGATACCCAAAGAACTTCAATTGCAGCGATTGAAAAATCTTCTAATGATTTAAATTCATATGCACTTTTTGATGAGCTGGTTCGTATAGCAAATGGCAAGAAAAGCTCTTCTAAACTTTCTGAGTACAATGCTAGAAAAGAAGTGTTCAATACAAAATCTTCATTTGGTTTAAAATCGGGTCTTCTTTTTGCTGCCAACCAAATGGGTAACTTGATCACTCCATCGGCGATGGCCAATCAGCAGTTAGAAAAGATGGGGATTATGTTAGGTCTTGCAGGAGCTGCAGCAACAGCAATGTGGGGGACTACAATCGCAGGAATGATGCCAGAGTGGCTACTTGGGATCTCAACAAGTTCAATTACAAGAGCAGCAGTATTTGGTTCCCATGCAGCAATAACGATGTTGGGGGCAACTAAAATCGGCGACGCTCAGCAAAAACTGGCGAGACGTGCGGGGCAGTATAAGATGCTTGCAGGCCAATTGAAAAATATGGGGAACACCAATGTGGTCAATAACGATGCCACTGGTGGAGTAGCAGAAGTAACTCCAGCACAAGAGGTTATTGCTGCCCAAGAAGACCCTGCCTTTACATCTGTTGATTCATCAACTTGTTTTGTTACAGCAGATAGCAATGAGACAATGGTAGATACAACATGTAGCTGTAAGAAAACAAACACATGCAAAAAAGCAATGGTTCCAACTACAAAATTTAATGGATTCAGCCTTCCTTCTGGTTACAATCAAGCGCTGGGTGCCTTGAAATCAACAGGTAATAGCCTTTACTCTGGTGATTATCTCAAAGCATCAACATCTGCGCAGTCTGCACTGGGAAATGCTGCTATGGTAGGAAAGGTTCTTAAAGATTCTCAAAAAGACCTCAATGATAAGCTTACAAAAGAAGGAAAGAAAAACATTCCATTTGATAAACTGGAAAAGAAATATGCAAAAATGTTTAACGATGGGGTATCAAAGTCTCTTCAAAAAATGAGCCCAGAGAATGCGAAAAGGCTACTTGCCCTAGCTTCAGGGCCCGCTGGAGCTGATGAAAATTCAGCAGAGAGTGATCCTAAAGATGACCAAAAAGAAAATAAGATTCTTACTGCTGCCGCAAAAGATCAGGGCTCAACTGGATCATCCGCAGCATCAGCAAAAGAAAAGGCGGATCCATTTGCGGGTGTTAACTTCAACTTTGACGAAACAAATAAAGTTGCAGCAAAAACACAAAATAAAGATAGTGATGATGAGTACGATTACCGCAAGACAGAGGGTGAGCAAATCGCAAATAAACCAGATGTATCGATCTTTAACTTAATCACAGTGAGATACATGAAGACAGCATTTCCAATCTTATTTTCAGAATCACCAAAATCAGAATAACAAAAGGGCCCTAAGGGCCCTTTTTTATTTTAAAACTTTTTTACAAAACCATTCAGGAACAATATCAGGACGAAGCCCAATTAACTGCTCAAAGAACTGTCCTTTCTCCTTGGTACCAGATCCTCCAACGACTCTTCTAAAAAGGCATGCAGCGAAACTCTCTGCAAACCACTCATTTAAACTTGTCAAAGAATAAGCAGTAGGAAGTTTATTAGTATATAAAAAGTCTCTCGCTGCACTCGCCTTGTACTCTTTGAGTAGATCATTAGCAAATCTCCCGCGATACTTCAGATCCTTATAAAAATACTTTTTATGCTTTGATTTCATTCGCATCTTAGTTGAATATAGAGATGAGTTACTGACCTTTTTAAAAGTCCAGCCACTATCAAGCGCTAACTTTTCAATCAAGCTATCAGATGGAAGTGTCGAATGCCCTAATTCATGTGCCAAACTATGAATGATAACGGGAAAAACAAAGCGATTAATAAAAACTGACCGTTTAACCCCCTTGAAATCCTCTCTAAAGCGTTTGTCGAGATAATGCTTAAACTTATCCGTATATACTTCAAGAACCCTAGATTGTGGATTAAAAGAAAAGAAGGCATTCTGACCATATGAAAAAAGAGGAACACTTGCACGAATGGCCTCAACATTGTTGAACTTATACTTACCAATCAAATCCAGTGCAAAACTCACAACAGCGCTTTCAATTTTAATATCCTTATCAGCGAGAACTGGTAGCTTTTTAAGATCAAAGCGAAATGAACCAAGTGAATGTGAAAATTGAGCGCGACCTACAGCTTTACCAACGACCTTATCGCCTACCGTTGCATCAATAATGTTTATAATACCATCGTTATCCCAATCTAGATCCTCAGCACTAAGAATAAAGCTACCATCAGGAGTGGTTGAAAGAGTGAAATCACGAATACCATCACTATCATAATCTGATAAAATAAGTGAAAAAGGAATTTTTGCCTTTAAACACAACTCCTGTAACGACTTGCGCTCTTTCGCGCTCATCATCCTTTTCCAATCAACAGATCTAGAAGGATACTGCCCAATAGAAAAGCTATCTGGCAATTGATAGTATAGCAGATTAACTTCTGCAAATAATGACAATGATAGAAAGAGACACAATATAGCAATAACTGTCCTCATTAATCCTCCGAAGTAATCGCCTAATCTTATCGGATAATGCCAAAATTATATTTATAATAGGAAAAATTAAATTAAGTTTATGATCACAGATCCGTTATGAGATAATGCTTTAGTCATAAATGAACACATTAAGTTAATCGAACTAACGGATAATAAAAAATCATTTTTAGGAGGATACATGAAGAAAATACTTCTTATTTCATCACTCATTGCTCTCACCCTTGTTGGTTGTGCTTCAAAAGAAAAGAAAGAAAAGCCAAGAGAGTTCACAAAAGTATATAAAGTTGTCGATGCAAAACTTGGTCTAATTCCAGAGTGGATTGAAGAACCACAGGAGAAAAATGGAGAAGCTGCATCGATTAGAAAAAAGTTTAAATACTTTGTTTCAGAATCTGAAAGAGTAAAAAACAAAAGACTGTGCATGAAGTCAGCAAAGGCCAGAGCAACTGCGGATATCGCAGCACAAATCGCTCAAGTAATAAAAAATGACTACACTGAAGCAATGCAATCAAATGCAAACGAGGAAGCAGAACAATATATGAATGAGTCCCTTGCAAATGAAGCAATGGCATTCATCGCCGGTGTAAGTACAGTTAAGACCTATTGGGAGCAGCGCAAATACATGATGGACCTGGGAGCTGAAGAAGATGAGACACTCTACACTTGTTATGCCCTAGTAAAGATTCCACGCAACATTCTTGAAAAAGCGGTAAAAGCATCTGTAAAAAAATTCTTAGATAACGGCGTTAAAGATACTGAATCAAAGAAGCAAGCAAAAGAAGCACTTAAAGATGTTGCTAAAAAAATGGACCAAATGACAGGTCCAGTTTCAAACGACTAATTTAAACAGTTGGGGGAGGAAACTCTCCCCCATTCCTTTTACGGTATTGCATGAAAACACTTTTAATTCTACTTATAATGTTATCACCAATTATTACGCTGGCCAAAGCACCTGTCTGGTTAGATGCCCCCGCAAAATGGTGCAAGAAAAGTGATTTGTGCGCAGTAGGCCAAGGGGAATCGTACGCTCAAGCAGCAGCAGACTCTAGGCAGGCCATTTCCAAAATCTTTGAAACAAAAATAAAATCTGTATTTAAATCGACAGAGTCAATGCAAGGAACCTCATCAACACTTGAAATGAGTGAAGAGATCAATGAGGCAACTGAAGGAGTTATCAGTGGAATTGAAATTTTAGAGCGCTATGAAACAGACGATACAACTTATGTAATAGCAGCAATTAATAAGCACAAAACAGCAACGACAATCAAGGGCAAGATTGAAAAAATTGACGAAGAAATCAAATCTGCCCTCGAAAAGAAAAGATCTAACACGGTACTCTCCGTGAAAAGGCTTCTAAAAAAACGCTTTCCCCTTGAACAATCCTACACCTTGCTGACAAATGTGAGCTTACCCGCACCAACTACTCTTGTAGAGATTGAAAAGCTTTCTAAGCAACTTACAAAAGGACTTGTTGTCTATGTCAATATAACTGGTGCATCGAATAGACAGCTTTCAGGGGAATTACAAGAAATTCTTATTACAGAAGGATTTAAACTAGCATCCACAGAAAGAGATAAAAGAATCACCCATACGGTTAAGGGTGAAATAAAAGAAAAAGAGGAATACATTAATGTAGATGGATTCAAAAAGTTTACATTTACACTTCAGGTTTATGCTGTCAATAAGTCGGGTAGCAAGACTGGAGCAATTGACCACAATATTACAACAGTGGGAAGGTCCCATAAACAGTGTCTTGAAAAAGCTCTTCCAAAGTTAAAAGAATATATACAAAATAATATCGAAAATTTGAATTTTGAATAGAAGGAGATAGAAATGACAAAAACAGTAAGAATTTTTGCGATTCTAAGCTTACTGCTTTCACTCGCAAGTTGCGGTGGATTCAAGGCAAAAAGAATTGACGCAGATGAATCAGATGAAGTGGGACTAGAAATTACAGATAAATGGATGGTTCGTGACTCTGAAATCTCAGTAGACAAAGTGATCAGACAAATTGGGGCCCACAAGGGATTCCAGCGCTATCTTGCAAAGATGGGGAGAACTCCAAAAATCTTCATTGCTGAAGTTCAAAACCAAACTTCAGAAGCATATTTCCCAATTGAAGACTTCAACGATGAAATGCTTAACAGATTTTCAGAAAGTGGAGATTTTATTCTAATTGATGCAGCAGCAAGAGATAAACTATTAAAAGAAATCCAATACCAGAATGATGGAATGGTCGATCCAAATGAGGCAAAAACAATCGGAAGACAGGCAGGTGCTGACCTACTCGTATTTGGTGCGATTAGAATGAAGGCCCAAAAAAGAAAAGGTCAAACGATTAAAGAATATACAGTAAATATTCGTATGACTGATCTAGAAAGAGGAATTGAGGTTTTAAGAACAAGAGTTCGTGTTAACAAGTTCTCTAAAAACTCCAAGATTGGTTGGTAATACTGATGCGTAAGCTTCAAGTCTTAATTGTGTGCACCCTATGCATTATTGCCACAGGGTGTGCAACAAAAAGCATTCATTTCCAGAGAAAGCTCAACGATGATTTGAGAGCGCAGATCTCAAAAAAGAATTATGATAAGGCCCTCGAACTTATTTCTAGTAAAAAATACTACCCAGAGGAAAGATCGAAACTTGTTAGATTACTCAATCAGGCGAGTGTTCTCTACTACTCCGAAAAATACCTCGAGGCCATCGATAAGCTGAATGAAGCGCGAGACTTAAGCGAGCAGTTATACACAGTCAGTATTAGCAAAAAGGCGAAAACGTTGGTCACTAGTGACAACCTAGATAACTATTACGGTGAAATCTATGAGAGATCACTTATTCGTTACTACACGGCACTGGTGAACTTCAAGCTATACCATATTGAAAAAGATAGTAAAAAAGCACGCGCTTACCTTTTCAATGCTCGTGCAGCAATCTTGGACTGGGACACCTATCTTGATACCAAGTCACAAGAACTAGCTGGGCGTCCTACATACAAAAAAGATATGGCGGCAAAAATCTTAGGCGCTCTCATCCATCAAGAAATTGGAAGTAGTAGTGAAAAACAGATTGCGCGGCAACTTTATATCGATGCTCAAAAAGTATTAAAGCAAAACTATGGAGCTTACCCCACATTCAATCAAGCTAGTGGAAAATACGTAAAAGACTACTCAGATCTCCCTAAAAAGAGCACAAAAGAATTAAAGCAATACATCGTACCAACAAATAACGCAGCAACTCTGACTCAGTTTATTGAATCCTCCGCAAAAAAAATGCAGAAGAGAAAAAGCGACAATACAGTTGTGCTTGTAAATTATGGTCTTATTGCCCCAAAGGTGCCGAAGATATATGAATACCCTCTTCGTTTTGGCACAGTAATCCCAGCGTCAGGAAAAGCATTAAGTATAGGATCATTTGCGGCATCTCTCCTCAGTGTACCGGGAGCGGGTATTCCCAAAATTAAATTTGAAAGACCGAATATTGATCTTTCAAAACAACTACCTGCAAACATCGAAATTGAAATTAAGAAAAAAGGCATTTCGATTGCAAAAGGACCAGCTGCAATTCTAAATCCTGTAAGCGAGGTCGCTCAGCTTGAAGTGGAAAATAATAAGATTCAAAGCTTAAGTAAAGCTGGGGCAAGAATTGCGACAAAACATATTGCAACCATTACAGGACTCTATTTTACCTATTCACAGGCCTTCAAAAAAGGCGGCATAGCTCAGGCACTGGCATTACCCGCTGCAATCGCCTCTTACCGGCTAACCGCTTCTCAGCTCAATAAGAGTGAGCTAGCTGATTTAAGAGAATGGACATTGCTTCCGCAGGATCAGGCAATTGCAACATTTAACCTACCTCCTGGTGAATACGAAATTTTCATAAATGGAAAAATGCTCAAAAAGGCAACCATTACAAAAGGTAATAGATCGAATTTCATCGACATTTTTGCCCCTTAGAGCAATTTAACGAAAGCATTAAAATCACATATAATTAAGTAATGAAAGAAAAAGTCAATTGTAGAAACTGCAAGCATTTTTATATAACATGGGACCCACAGGCACCAAATGGCTGCAGGGCATTCGGTTTTAAAGGAAGATTGCTTCCATCAATTGCAGTAAAAAATGAATCGGGTTCTGATTGCATGAAGTTCACCCCAAAGACAACAAAGTCAAAAGGGCTAGATTTAAATGACGATAAATTGTGGTAGTCTGACTACTCCATCCACTTTATATTGCATCCCATTGACGGATTCTGCTCAGGATCAACGTCTTTCCCCTTAATAACGGCATCAAGAGCATTCTTTAAGTCAACGCCGTCTACTGGCACTTCATTTCCAGGAGTAGCTCCATCCATTCTTCCTCGATAAACACATTTATTGTTAGAGTCGAAAACAAAAAAGTCTGGAGTACATGCTGCCATATAGTTCTTCGCTACAGATTGATTCTCATCATAAAGATATGGAAATTGAAAATTTAGAAGATATGAAAGATCGCGCATTTTCTCTGGTGAATCATCGGGATAATTTGTCACGTCATTTGATGATATTGCAACAAATCCAATCCCCTTATTCATATACTCGTGTGCAATTTTTACCAAAACATCTCGAACATGGATAACATATGGGCAGTGATTGCAAATAAACATTACAACTGTCCCCTTATCACCTTTTATGTCGCTAAAATTAACATACTGATCAGTCACAACATCGACTAATTTAAAGTCAGGTGCGAGAGTTCCAAGTTCCATCATTTTTGAATATGTAAGTGCCACAAAGTCCTCCTTTTCAATTCCTCTCTATTATCGCGAAATTGTTGATCTGTGAGAAGTAAAGATTTCTCTATTTATAAATAGAGAATTCCGATTTCTTCTTGACCCAAAATAGAGAGAAAATAGAAGTATAGGAAACAAGGGAGGGGAGATGAAAACATCTAATATTTTGATATCTCTACTGTTTTCCCTCTTAATATTAACTGTTATACCGAATCAAGTATTGGGGGCGAAGATGGAAAAGGCGACTTTTGCAGGTGGTTGTTTTTGGTGCATGGAACCTCCATTTGAAAAATTGGATGGGGTATCAAGTGTAATATCTGGTTACACTGGCGGATCTAAAGCAAATCCAACATATGAAGATGTGTCTTCCGGGACGACTGGTCATACTGAAGCAATTCAAGTGCTATACGATCCAGCAGTTATCACTTATCAAAAATTACTTGAAGAGTATTGGATCAACGTAGACCCTACAGATAGTAATGGACAGTTTGTCGATAGAGGAAAACAGTATAGACCAGAGATTTTTTATCACAGTGATGAGCAAAAGAAAGCTGCGGAAGAGAGTAAGAAGCAACTTGAATCAAGTAATATTTACGATAAAAAGATCACTGTACAAATTACTGCTGCAACGGAATTTTATCCGGCGGAAAACTATCATCAAGACTACTACAAGAAAAATCCAATTCGATATAAATTCTATCGCTATAACTCAGGAAGGGATCAGTTCTTAGAAGACTCATGGGGAGATAAAAAATTCTATATCAGAGGTCCCGGGGATAAATATTTTAGACCAAGCGAAAGTGCAATTAAATCAAAGCTATCAGAGCTTCAGTACAAGGTTTCTCAAAAAGGTGGAACTGAACCTCCATTTAAAAATGAATACTGGGACAACAAAAAAGAAGGAATCTACGTAGATATTGTTACTGGCGAACCACTATTTAGCTCGAAAGATAAATTTGCCTCAGGCACAGGTTGGCCTTCTTTTACACGTCCAATTGATAAGAAATACATCGTTGAAAAATCAGATAAAACTTTTGGTATGGCAAGAACTGAAGTTAAATCTAAATATGGAAATGGTCATCTTGGTCACGTTTTTGATGATGGACCAGAACCAACAGGGAAACGCTACTGTATTAATTCTGCGTCATTGGAGTTTATTCCAAAAGACCAAATGGAAAGTAGAGGCTATAAGAAATATCTAAAGCTATTTAAGTAAAAACTAGTACAAGTCATATCTTGTACTCTTACCTTCAAAAGAGTGTGTGGGAGTTCCAGAGAGGAACTCCCCGTGCAATGGTCTCTTAACCACGATACGCTTACAGTCAAACGATTTTGCCCATGTGAGCAGCTTACCTGCATCAGAATCACTTCCAACTACCGATTTAAAAATTTGCATCTCTTTTCTAGGAAGTGCTTTCTTTTTCTTTGAAGGGTACATGGGGTCAATATAGATACCATCAACAGAAGTCGGTGCAATACAAGATGAATCCAAGTAGTGAAACTCGAAACGATCCCGAAGAATATCGGCCAGCTCTCCACCTTTAGCGTGAACTCTCATAAGCGCATCAAAAAAAAGTGCAGCGACAACCTGATTTCGCTCATAAGAAATAACCCTGGCACCAAACTTCAACAATAAAATTGAATCCTTTCCAGTACCACAGGTAGAATCAATGACAGTGGTAGATCCATCACCTTTAATTCCTAAGGCCTTGGCCAAAGGTTCTTTCTTTAAAGAGTAATTTTTACCGCGATGAGAATTCCACTCCTTCTCTAAATCAAAAGAAACGAGATCAGATTTCTTTCCACCAACCGGACCATACGAAAGCTTCCCTTCCACATAGTGAAGCCCTTCTCCAGAGATCGTATCCACAGGCTCAAGCCCAACTTCCTGAAGCAGTTCATCAAAATGTGAAATAGGAAAACTAGGTGATTGAATAAGCACTACTTAACAACTTCAATTCCAACTAAACTTTGAAACTTCTCAAGACCGATTAGCCGCTCTACAAGCTCATTAAGACAACTTCCTACTGCTTCTGAGGTATCTCTTGTCGAATCAAATAATGCACTTGGGTGGCGGTAACCAAGATTCATACGCCCTTGCCACTCAAGGTGGTGACCTGCTCGTCTAAAGATGAAGTAATCAACTTCTGCAGTACATTCAATGGCCTCAGCTCCAAAAACAGGAGACATTTCATTTATCCAGAACTTCTTAATTGACGCTTTCAAAATAAAATTAGCATCTGATTTCTTACCAACAGAAATGCCTCTTTTAATAAATGCTTTGGTGAAATAGTTTGAAGCAAACTTCGAGAAGTCTCCCCCTTGAACTTTTACAGGAGTAACCTGATTTGAAATTCCTGTTGCGACATTACCAATAGGGCCCTTATTCGGTCTAAAATCATGAAACTCATCAATAAATATTGAGTTCCCACTTCCCCTCACATAAGTAACATTTTGACCTTTAACTTCGAAGGAAGAAACCTCTCCGACCTTGTACTCTTTTGAAGCACAGCTTGCTAGCAGCAAAAGTGCCATGACACAGACAATTTTCATATGTAACCCTTTGATAATAAAGAATAATATACCTTATCGGTAAAGATAGTGTATCTCAATAAGAAAATCTATCAAAAAAGATATTAAATCAAGAAAAATTGGTAGCTAATTATTTGATATCTATGATAAATTCACCGTGAAATGAACAACAGGTTTACCCTAATACCCTATCTATATAAGGATTAAGTCATGAGCAACTTTTCAAAACTTAATTACGACCCGAAATCACAATCAAGAGAACTCGTTCCTAACTACATTTCACTCTCAGAGACTGAGATTAAAGAGATGTTAAATGAACTTGGACTCGAAAAACTTAGCGATCTCTATCGCCACATCCCTGAGGATGTAAAATTCAGCGAAACACCGAATGTTTCAAAAACTTTCGAGTATGAGGAACTAATTGACCACATGCTTGAACTTTCAAACAAGAACAATACCAAGAAAAGCTTTATTGGAGATGGACTACCAGACTATAAAGTTAAAGAAATTGTTCCATTCGTTTCAGACCTTCGATCACTATCTACGGCCTACACGCCATACCAACCAGAAAGAAGTCAAGGTACTCTTTGGTCACTTTGGATGTACTCAAATACAATTTCAAAACTAACTGGTTTTGAAGCAATTAACGCCTCGATGTATGATCGCTCAACTTGTTTATTTGAAGCGCTAAACGCGGGTATGAAGCTTACACGTAAAGCAGATACCGTGATGGTTTGTGAATCAATTTATCCTGGGGACATGAAAGTTCTGGATACAATAGCAAATGGCTTCCCAATGAATATCATCAAAGTACCTTACAACAAGGAAACTGGTGTAACAGATCTTGAAGCTGTGAAAAAAGCTTTCGAAACTGCTCAAGGTACTGTTGGAGCGATTGCATTTCCACAAGTAAATAACCTTGGTAATCTTGAAGATGTAAATGCACTTACTGATTTTGCACGTGAGAGTAAAATCCAATCTATTGCAGTAATTGATCCAATGCTACTTGCAACAGAAGGGCTTCAAGCACCTGCCAAATTCGGTTCTGATAACGAAGGCTGTGACATCATTGTTGGTGAAGGACAACACCTTGCGATTGCACCAAACTACTCTGGTCCAGGACTGGGAGTTTTTGGAATCCGCTATAATCAAAAAAATAAACTATCTATCCGTCAGACTCCAGGACGCTTTGTAGGCTTTGGTAAAGACGAAAAGGGCAATGATGCTTTATGTATGGTTCTTTCAACCAGAGAGCAACATATCAGAAGAGAGAAGGCCACATCAAATATCTGTTCTAACCAATCATTTATTGCAACTCTTGCTGGAGCGGCAATTCTTGAGCGCGGTGAAAAAGGAATGACAGAATCAGCTCTTCAAGGAAGAGACAACGCTATCCAAATGGCAGTTGAACTTTCAAAATTTGAAGGAGTTGAACTTACTTATCCAGAAGCCCCATTCTTTAATGAGTTTGTGCTAACACTTCCTAAAGACGTTAATGAGTTCATTAATGTAGCATCACAAAATGGAATTCACGCCGGAGTAAACGTTAGTGATAGAGTTGGTAAAGCGAATCAATTGAAGATCAGCTTTACAGACAACCAAAATGATGAAGACCTTGATGCCCTAATTGATCTATTCGAAAAACAATTTGGTGCAGCAAACGAAGATCTTCAAGTAGCAGTTCCAGCGATTCCTGAAGAACTACTAAGAACAGAAGCAGTAGGTCTTCCAAACTTTGAATTGGAAGAACTTAAAAAATTCTACCAAGATCTAAATGATCAAAACGTTTCACCTGATAATCTAATCTATCCTCTAGGAAGCTGTACCATGAAGTACAACCCGCTTATTAATGACTGGGCCGCAAATCTAGAAGGATTCACAGATATTCACCCACAAGCTCCAGAAGCAGACGCTCAAGGATCACTTGAAGTTCTTTACGGAATTCAAGAAATGTTCAAAGAGATGACTGGAATGCCTGGAGTAGCTCTTCAACCACTTGCTGGTGCTCAAGGCGAATTTGCTGGGATTAAAATGTTCCAAGCTTATCACGCAGCAAATAATGAAGAACGTGATGTTATTCTTATCCCTCACTCAGCTCACGGAACAAATCCTGCAACTGCAAGTGCTGCGGGATATGTAACTAAAGTCGTTGATGGAAAGAAAGTTGGTATTGTACTAATTGAAGCAACAGAGTGCGGGCTCATCGACATGGATAAGCTAAAAATCCAAGTTGCGGAATACGGAAACAGAATCGCTGGTATCATGGTAACCAACCCAAATACTTCAGGTGTATTTGAGACTGAATTCAAGCAAATGGCCGAGCTCATTCATTCTGTTGGTGGACTTGTCTATATGGACGGTGCAAACATGAACGCTATCGCTGGTTGGATTAATCTTGGGGCGATGGGAGTTGATGCTTGTCACAACAACCTCCACAAAACATGGTCAATCAGCCATGGTGGTGGTGGACCAGGAGATGCAATTGTTGTTGTAAGCGACAAGCTTGTTGACTTCATTCCAGGAATGCAAGTTCGTAAAAATGGTTCAGAGTATGAGACATATCGCGCTCCAAAATCAATTGGTGAGTTACACCGCCACAATGGTCAATTCGCTCATAAAATCAGATGCTACTCTTACCTAAAGAGACTTGGCTCTGAAGGCGTGAGAAAGATGTCTGCTTGTGCGGTACTATCTGCTAGATACCTACATAAAAAACTTAATACAGTTTACCCTACACTTCCATGTAACTGCGGTTCAACAGAAAGAATGCATGAGTTTATCATCACAATTACTGATGACATCTTTAAGAAAATTGCAGAAACAGGGACACCAAAAACAAGTGCGATTGCAAAAATTGGTAAGCTATTCCTAGACTTCGGCCTGCATGCTCCGACTGTTGCATTCCCAGAGGTATTTGGGCTTATGGTTGAGCCAACTGAGTCTTACTCAAAAGGTGAGCTTGATCGATTCGCTGAAGCAGTTCTTGCAATTCACAAAATGCTAGTTGAGCACCCAGAAGTACTAACAACTGCACCACACTTCACACCTGTAACTAAAGTTGATGAAGTTGATGCAAACAAAAACCTTACACTTCATGGAGACATTTCTAAGCTTCCAGTTGTTAAAAAGGATATTATTGCAGTTGAAGATCTTCAAAACATGCCAATCGATGAGATCATGCAATTAATTCTAAAGAAGCATAATGAGAGAAAGGCGAACGCCTAATCAATAACAAAGGCGGGGCTTAGGCCTCGCTTTTTTTTTTGAGGCAAATGAATATGAAATTGTTTGTATCACTTATTCTTTTAGTTCTTGCAACAAATGGCCATGCTATTTCATACGAAGAAAAGAGTAAGCTTGTCAGAAAGTTTGTAAGAGAAGATGTAAAACAAGAATACATTCAACTTTCCCCAAATAAAAAAATCTTCACTATTCATTTTACTCCCAAGTCACTTGCGAGCAGTGACACGGTTATATTTATCGTTCCAGGCTGGTCAGAGCCGGTTTTGTTTTACGATGAGCTTATCTATGACTTAAGAAATTTTGGCCTTCCAATAATCGGTTATGACCACCCATCTCAAGGACTTTCGTACAGAAATCTAAAAGATAGTGGCAAGACACACGTAAACTCAATTGATGAATACCTTGAAAGTCTTCAATTTGTACTGAAGAGAAAAGTACAACAATACAAAAACATCTTAGTTATCTCACATTCAATGGGCTCACATATTGTTGCGAGATATGAACAAGGGCATCCCAATACATTTAAAAAAATTGTAATGCTATCCCCCCTCTTCCAAATCAACACAAAGTTTATTCCTAATGAGATTGCTAGAAATGTTGCTGATAAGATGACTTCTCTGGGGTTAAGCGAATGGTATGTTGCTCCCAAATATGTTCTCAATCAGTTTAAATATAAAATGGCGCTCAATAACGGCACCAGAAGCAAAGAAAGATTTGATGGAAGAAACTATTGGATTAAGAAATACCCAAAAATGATTTCATCTGGACCTACATGGTACTGGCTAAAGATGATGATTGACGCTGATAATGAATTTATGAAATCGATCGACAAACTAAAACTTCCTCCTACCGCCTTGATTCAAGCAGGCGATGACTCAGTCGTTAAAAATTCGAAGCAAGAGACCTTTTGCAAAAGGATAGGCTGTAATTTCACGAGAATAGAAGACTCAAAGCATTGGATACACCGGGAATTAGACGAAGTGAGATCAATCGTACTCGACAAAATTACCCGACATTTTAACCTTATCAACTAAATTATCACCACTTAATTCCGATAGGGATTCACTAACATTTCTATCGGATGTTCAAAATGGAAGATTATATCGCAATAAAAATCGGAAGGATATTTCCAGACTATAAGCTTAGTACAGATATCTATCTCAAGATTAATGGCAAGTACATTAAATATAAAGAGTCAGGTGATATCATTGAGTCATCAAAATATGACTACTTCATCCACAAGAATCTAAAAGAAATTTTCATCACAAAGGATCAGCTAGAGTTATTTGAGCAATGGGCAATCACGCAAAGAGAGGAGGAGATAAACCAACTGGTTCACACAGTTGGTGAAGAACACCGCGATCTCGCAGAAAAAAGAGAAAATCTTCGAGAAGACTTAATCGACAGCTTTACAGAAGAGGAGCTTAACGAAGAAGACGTAAAAGAAATACAAAGTAAGGTGCAAGAATTTATTAAAGAGGTTTCTGAGAAGAAAACACCACAAGTAGTAATTGCAAAACTCACTAAAAACAATGAATCAATTGCGGAGCACTCTGTAAATGTCGCCAATATCGCGTTATTTATCTCAATGACTCTTGGCTACGAAAATAAAACAATTCTTCGAAACATCTATATGGGAGCAATTTTTCACGACTACGGCAAGGCCAAAATACCGGAGAGAATCCTCGAAAATAAGCTTCACCCTATGTATAGCGAAGCACTGTTTGGACATCCAAAAAAGGCCGTTGCCATTATCGAAAAATCTAAGTCTATCCCTAAGCAAGTTCTTACCATGGTTCACCAGCACCATGAAATGTATAATGGCAAGGGATACCCAGATGGGTTACAAGAAAACGAGATCTCGGAGTATGCAAAAATCATCTCCATTGCAAATGAGTTCGACAACGCGATTCCAAAATTCAATCTCCCAATTGAAGAGCTTTACAAAAACCCCATCAAACTATTGGAGTACGATAAGGGCAAAAAGTTTGATCCCGAGCTGATCAAAAGGCTGATTGGGCCATTTAAAATGGCCTTCAATCAGGCCAACTAGCCGAAAACTTGTAATCTCAAGTCATTTTCATATACATATTACACGGGGCATCAACTTTGCCCCACTCTGTCCTCAGGCCCATTGAGAAAAATTATCGAAGTGATATAACTGCCTCAACAACAAAACAATTGGGAGCAAAAAATGAAAAAAGCACTATCACTACTATCACTACTTGTATTATCAACTTCTGTACTAGCGACAGTTCCAACAGACTTCGTTGGTGAATATAAACTACTTAAAGGAAGTCCTGAATGTGAGCAAAACTTCAGCATTACGGAATTTGAAAATGAAAACGGACTATGTCTATCAATCAAACGTAATTCACCAGGAATGGGATGGGCCAAAACAGAAAAAATCTGCAACATCAATCAGCAGTTGCCACTCTTAGTAGAGGATATCCCTGCACCAGTCTATGTGGGAACGATTACAACATCTGATTTCTCTTTAATGAAAGATACGATGATCACTTCAGCCGATATTCTTTATCACGGAGTAGTACAAACAACAGAATATGATGACGGGCGAGTTTATAAATTGCAAAATGAAACTTACCTTCTATTAAATGAGGACCAAAATCTAGTTTTTGATCACAAAGAGTTCCTACTTAATAATGGATTAGTAGATAGCTTCGAAGCAACAAACTGCACTTACCAAAGATTATAATAAGAATTGTACCGGAATTGCGGGGGGGGGGATTCCGGTATAATTTCCATAGGTTAGACACAAAGTAACGCGCTGTGTAATCTTTACAAAAACAGACACTTAAACACTTATTTGGATTAAAATCGCACAATGAACTCGAGAATGAAAAAACATTTATCTTTTAGAAGCTACCTAGAGGGTGAGCTGGTAGATAGATGCAAAAAAAATCCACACTACTCTTTGCGTGCATTTGCCAATTATCTTGAGATCGATCACTCAACTCTTTCTCAACTTATTCGAGGTAAGAGAAAAATCTCAAAGCAGATGCAGGAGAGACTTGCTGAAAAGTTAGGTTTAGGCCCTGAACAACTATTAAGTTTTGACCCTACAAAGAACTATTCAGAACTAACCTTAGATCTCTTCGAGATTACTTCTGAATGGTACTACTTTGCAATTATGGAATTACTCACTGTTAAAGGTTTTAAATCGACTCCGAAGTGGATTTCAAAAGTACTTGGACTTGAGGAGAGCGAGATCGAAACAGCGCTCCTCAGGCTTGCGAGAATCGGATTTATTGAAATCGACAAAGATGGAAATTACCGCGATATTTCAGCTAAGAATGTGTCGACTCTAGATCTAAATCTAACGACACCTGCACATAAGAAAATGCAAACACAATTGTTAAATAAAGCTTCTGAAGCGATGAGTAACTATCCGCTTGAAAAGCGTAGTCAAACGGGAATGACCATGGCCATTGATACCAAAAAATTACCAAAGGCCAAGGAAATGATAATTAAATTTCAAAGAGAGCTCTCTGCATTTCTTGAAGATGGAGAGCAAACCGATGTTTATCACTTAGGGATCTCCCTATTTCCACTAACATCTGGAGAATTACAATGAGAAAATTAATACTGCTACTTGGCCTCGTAACACTAGCAAATGGCCTTTTTGCATCACCAATTATGCTTGAAAATGAAGAAATGCAAATGGGTCGTGAAAGTCACGGTGGAGATAGAGTTGGGCTTGAGTTTATAGCATCTGCCCGAGCAGGAATTGAAGCTCTCATTTCAATGGGAGTAAAAATTCCAACAAGTGATCTTAAAAATATTTTAGACAAATCTTTGATTGCTTCTACAGACGAAGACCTTCTAATCGATAGAAATAATAATAAGCAAATATCAACTGCTATTAACTACTTCGATACTGAAAGCAGACCGATCATTAGAATTAACAGCGCAAAGTGGAATTCCCTATCTCTTAACAATAAAAGAGCATTAGCAGTTCATGAGCTTCTGTGCCTTTTAAAGCTAGAAAAAACATATGACTACAAATACTCATCATATCTATCGAATGAAATTTTAGACAGCCAACTATCTGCAAACGGATTTGTCTGTAAAAACGACTTGCTAAAACTTTCAAAAGAACAGTTGGATCAATTGCTGGGTAATTATCAATATGAAAACTACCCTATCACTTTAAAAATCTTTGTAGACTATAGATCAAAAAACGTTAAATACATTCACGAAATTAAAAATCCAATGATTGGAACATTTACAACAGCTCAGGCCTTAACTGTTTGCTCTAAGAAGGGATTGCCAAATCTTTACCTACCAATCGCGGGTGGCCTAGTTACCTATGCCGTAAATGATAAACAACTTCAAGTAGAACTAAATGGGATTGACAACGATGGTCCTCTACAGAATTACAATAAGTTACAAGATTAAATTGCTCTCTAATTTAGTGTAATTATTACACTCATCACCAAACAAATAACGCATTGTGTTATAAAAAGTAAATACTTTTGTTTGGGGAAGCAATATGTTTAAAAAAGCAATAGCACTTTTTCTATTAATGAATTCATTGGTGGTCTTGGCCGCAACTGAATTCATTCCATTAGAATCAATACGAACTCCTTCCAATGACCTTATTTTTGATGGTGAAGTTATCACAGCTGAAGATGCTTGGAGACTTGAGAAAGCTGGCCAAGTAGATTTATCTGAATTAAATCCAGAAGAATCAGTTCTTTGGAGCGACTACACTCCACAATATCTATCTGAAGAATTGGATCGTGTTGAACTAACTGAAGACGATGAAGTTCAATTTGAAGGAAGTATTACATCTCAATCATCAATCTATCGCTTCAATGTATCCCCAACATCTGAAAGTGATAGTTACTTTACAGTAATGCTTGAAAAAAGACTTCACACTACTCTTCTAAGAAAGAATTTATTACGCAAGATGGGTTATGTAATCCCAGGAATGAAGTATCTTAAGAAATTAAGAGTTATCTTTAATAGTACAGAAGAAAAAGAACAATTCTTAAAAGATATTCCAAATGCCACATACGGTGCTCCAGAGAGATGGATTACAGAAGGTCTAAAGAGTGATTCGCTTGAAGTGACACTTCAAGATATTATTGTAATGACACCAAAACAAAGCGATCACTACAACCTTGCGATGGGCGTTCCACCAAGAACACTCATGAGTAGAACTCTTAGATCACTTATTACTCCTTATGCTATCTGTGATGTACCAGAAAGTATTAATAAAATGACTTGGCAAGTAGGAAGAATAGCAAATGAAAAGTTATCACTTCCACACTTCACTCTTGCAAATATGAATGCCACACTTGCAGATGTAAAGTGGGCAATGAGAAGAATTTCGAAACTAACTCGTGAAGATTTTGAGCAAATCGTTAGAGAGGCGCATTACCCTAAATCGGTAGAGCTCGTTGTAATTGAGAAACTAATTGAAAGAAGGAATTCTCTCAATAAACTACTTAATGAGAATGTAAGAAATATTGAAATCAACGAGAAGGTTTCATACAAAAATGAGCTTAAAAATGGCCACCTAACTAGAGAAGAATGGGATGGATATGCAGCGAATTTCACTCACGGAGCTCCAGACTCTCCTTTTCAAGACTTTGGATATTACATCCTTTCAGAGCTTCAATCAGAAGTTATCACTAATGCGATGGCAAAAATCAATGACTTTCTTGTTGGTTTTGACATCGGTGAAGAACGCTATAAATTTAAGAGAGAAGAGTTTCAAAAGGGACTTGAGCACTACCTAGAAACAGGTGAATTTCTTGAGAGAAAAATTGATACTTGGATTTCTCCAATCTTGAATGGGAATATTATTTTCTCAAGAGATATTGTTATTGGAAACCAATTTGGTACAGATCACTTAGTCCAATTGGCAGATAATTTTGGTCTTAGCGTAAAACTTGGCGCACATCTTGGGATAGAAAATCTACCTCAACAGCTTCTTGGTTTTGCTGCATCTGATCTCAGAGTTACAAAGACATTTACTCACTTGAAGCCAGTGACAACACTCAGACAGTCGCTTAAAGAACCATATAAAAATATGATTGTTCCATACTTTCAAAGAAAATTAAAAAATGGTCTAAACGACCTCGGTAAAATGGAAGGAGAGGACAGCGATCAAATCGGGCAACTGATGGATTATGTCAACGAGCACCTAGGTGTTGGTGAAACGCTGATTACAACAGAAAAGATTGATCTAAGTGCTGCGGCCCAAGCATCACTCATTAAAGATATTCACAAGTTTACACTTGGTGTTAATACAACTGGTGTTGTAATCAAAAGAACGCAAATTTACAGAAAATCAGCGGATATCATACAGGTTTATGTAGAAGATGGTGCATCAAAAGGTATGGGGATCTCTTTTACTTATAGTGTGTTTATTCCAATAATCAGACTACAAGGTAGATCAAATGATGGGGAGTACAACATTCAGGTACACAACCTAAATATCAATCCTGATTTGAAACGAAATCCTGGTTTAAAAGAAAATGCACGTGCTCTTGCATATCTAATTGATGAAGGTTCAAGTGAGTTAATGGATGCAGTTGCACCACCATACTCACTCTATAACAAATTCAATGATGATTCATTTAAATTTGCCCTCTTAAACTGGAGAACAAAGCACTTAGACAAATCAGGAAATATCAAATTTAAGACTCCGGAAGGGAAAGAAGTCGAGCTAGTGAAGATCACTGATGAGAAATCATCAGGATTCAATAACCGTGCCTTTGTAACCGATATTGCGAACTTCTATCTATCAAAGGTAACTGATGACATCATGCTAGCTTCTAATACTTGGGGAGACCAAGCACATAGCTATAAAGGCGTTAGCAAGAAAAGAATTTCACGATTTGAAGCAAGAAAACTTTCAGATAAATATTCTGATCGATTCCTTTCAATTCAAAAGAACTTTCAAGGCTGGGAAATAGATAGCGATGATCTTGAAGAGCTAATTGAAGACAACATTGAAGACAAATATGGCCATAAACTATTTGATCACTTTGCAATTAAAGAAGCAAGTGGCCTGATGCTCTACAACGTAGCAATCAATATGAACATCTACGAAGAAGGTATCGATCGCCTAAAAAACATGACATCGAAAGAGCTCAAAAAGTTCCAACGAGACCGTGGTTATGTGCGAAGAATGAAAGGTTGCTTTGAAAGCAGTTACGAAAGGGCAGAATGCGGAAAGCTAAACTACGCTATTGGAAAGAAAAGAACCTGTGAGCGTAAGTTTAAAAAGAACAAACTTAGAGAGGGATATGCGTGTCTACTAGACGTTGTAACGTCACTTGAAAAGATTCTTAAATTTGAAGACATGATGGATATTATCGGGAAAGAAAACATCTATATTTATGGCACAATTAATGGTTTTAGAAAGGAATCTGAAATCTTAAATGCTCCTATTGAATCAAATACCATTGGAAAAATTAATGGAAGATTTTGGAATGGGCCAGTTGAACAAACGAGATCAATGATCGGCATGACAGGTCATTCATTTGATGGAAGCTGGATTAGAGAGATACTGTAGGAGATGGCAATGAAAATGAAGAATATACTTTTAACAATTCCCCTACTAAGTGTCGCGCTATCAACAATGGCATCGACTGATCCATTATTTAAGGATCAATGGGGTGTAATTAATAATGGACAAGTGATTCATGCCTCGAGTGGAGAATTCACAAGAGATGAACTTGTTGGAAGGTCAAACATCGATATTAACTGGACTGGTCTTGAGATTGGAAAAGATATTCAAGATGAAATTATTGTCGCAGTAATTGATAGTGGTGTCGACATCAACCATCCTGAATTGCAGGGAAGAATTTGGGAAAATAAAGCGTGTAAAGGTAAAACTGAGGAAGAAAGGAAATATCTCGCTTGTAATGGACGTAATGTATTAGACGGAAATAATGATTTAACCGATGATATTGGTCACGGAACCCACGTTTCTGGAATTATCGCTTCAAATAAGGATGGCAAAGGGATTACCGGGATTACTCCTTCACAGGTTAAAATAATGCCAATCAAGGCCATTAATTCAAAAGTAAATGGCTTTGTTTATAAGAAGAGACTGATTACAGATATCTTTGCAGAAGCAATTGAGTTTGCAGTTAATAACGGTGCAGATGTTATTAACATGAGTCTTGGTTGGCCAAATCTTGTTCATGGAGAAAAGATTAAAAAAGCTATCCAATACGCAATATCAAAGAATGTTCCAATTGTAGCGGCTTCAGGGAATAACAATAAATTGCTTCCAGTATACCCATGTGCGGAACCTGGAGTTATCTGTGTAGGAGCTGTTGATAATCAAGGATCAATTGTTGAGTTCTCAAACTACGGCGGAAAGGTTGATATCTTGGCACCAGGTTACTCAATTCTAGGTCTTTACCCACTAAAGAAAGAGTCAAGGGTTCTTAGAATCAAAGGATATGAGAGTAAAAATGGTTCATCGCAAGCAGCACCATTTGTATCAGGGATCATTGCAAGCATGAAGCTTTTAAACAAAGGGATCTCTGTTGATCAGATAAAAGCTCGACTCTACGCTACAGCAAGAGAGTTACCACAAAACACTGAGAAATATTCTAAGTTTGGATTGGTTGATATGAAAAAGGCCATTTCAACTGAGATCAGTAACTTCTTCATTCCAGACTACAAGTCGCTACAAGTTGTTGAAGTATTTAATAATAGATTTTACTTTAAGCTTCCAATTAAAAACATGGGAGAAGATCAAGAAAAAGTAAACGTTACAATCTCTCTTAGAGATGGGGAGCAAGAAGTTTACAAACTTGAAGATTCAATCCTTAATTTTAGAGCTGGCAAAAGCAAGAATATCACTCTAAGCGGTGAATTTGAGAATGCAATGGTATCGGCCGATCTAGAACTTGTAGTAAGCCTGAAATCAGAAAACTTCTCTCATCAGAGTAAGTTTCAATTGGCCTTTGCCAGAAATTTAATTAAAGACAATGCCCTTGAAGCGAAGGGAAGTATTCAAAATCCTAATAACTTTTTTGCTCTTATTACTCCAAGCAAAAGATCGCTCTACATCAGACCCGTTGAAGGAATTGAAAAAGATCACGAAAAGGATGAGTACTACATTCATGCTCAAAATAATGTTCTTATCCTTAATGGTCTAACTGGAGCTCTTAAAAAGCTTGAACTTACAGATATCTATAAAGTTATTGGACTTTTCCAGTTAGACGTCAATCTTGATGGAAATAGAGATTATTTTGTATACTCGATCTCTGCAGATAAAAAGAATATCTTTTTTGATTACTACAAAAATGACGGTTCACCGCTATTTGGAGAGAGATCTAGATTTATCTTTCCAATTACAGAGTTTGAAGGACTACCGATTAAGGATGGGAAGGAAGAATTCCAATATCTGGTGGTGAATAACCCTACTCTAGGAAAAATTAGAGTTCCAATCCTTAAAAAGCAATGGACACTTCCAGAGGCGGATAATACTGATGACTTTTTTGATGCTCTTCCAAATACTGTTAAGGTAAGACCTTATTACTTAAACCCTGTGGTATCTGGAAATACAGTTAATGTTGAAATCAGAACTCTAGAATCATTTAACTTTTTATCTGCAATCAAGAATCAGCTTGGAGCGAACTTTGATACAGAAGTTGAACTGAACGACCTCTACGATCAAACAGCACTTGACTACAAAAACAAGGAAGTAAAAGCGCTGCTTGCTTTTGGAAATGAATTCCTGAAAGACTTTTATGTTGTAACTTTTAAAAGTCCAACAGAGTACACATTAAATAGAATTGAGAATAACTCGAGCTACCTAGAAAGTAACAAGACAGTTAAGCTTGAAGGTAAAAGAGATATCTATGCCCATACAACTCTTTTAAAGAAGAACCAGATCCGAGTTGCATTTGAAAGAAACTATGTAACTACAGATGTAAAATGGAGCACGATGAGCTGGAGCGATCCTGTTTTTGATATCCTTGGGGGATATAGTTTTGGAGACACTCAGCATCTTTTCGTGGAAACAAGATACTGGTTAAACCATTTAGAAATTAAAAATGGAAAAATTAGTGAATCTCGCCTTCCATTAAATAGAGATTCAAGTTTCCCAGGTGTTGGCTTCAGTGAAACAATGAAACCATTTTCAGGGGAGATCGAAGGATCGAACAGAGTTGGAGTTCTAGTTGATTCGAGCCTACTCTACGGAAATAGAGTGTATGCAATGGTGAGTTCAGATAATGGCCTAACTCGCCCTCTTGCACTAAGCTTCAGAACACCAAAAAACTGTATTAATTTAGGTATAAAAAATCATGGTGGTACAACAACAAATGGTTTTGTCTGCTTGGGACAAGATAAGAGACTCCACTTTAGCTACTTTAAACTCGCAAACTAATATAAGGGGGGTCTAGTTACCCTCCTTTTTTTGCCCAAAAATAACGCAGAGCGCCCACATTTTGTCACCGGCCAAAAAGTGTCAAACTGGCCACCGACACCACCAAAATGCTCGTATAAGACAAAATTACCCCAAAAAAGTTGGCACGTAACTTGTATAGAGAAAGATAACCAAAAAAATTACAAGAAGTAATCAAAACGGTAACAAATTGGGAGTTTGTTTCCATTAATAGAGAAAAGGGAGAAAATGTCGTGAAAAATTTAGTGAACAATGCGTGGAACGTACTAGTATTAACAGCTCTTGCAACAACTTTGGCCAGCTGCGGTGGCGGAGGAGGATCTTCATCATCTTCAAGTAGCGGTGGAAGTTATCATGGGCCAGACTTTTATTCTTCACCAAATATCACGGCCACAAAATTCGTTGACGCACTTAATGATGTTGATGAAGCAGGCTATTACGATGAAAATGAACTAATCAAAGATACTTACGAAACAGAAAGAGCTGGAGATTGGTTCGTAATCTGGGATGAGAAGAACATGGAATATGTTGCAGTCGACCTCGATTACATCAAGACTCTTGAATATATCGATTACTACAGCAACCAATACGATGAAACGGCCAGTGAATTCCGTGACCAACAAGCAGATGATGAGTACTGGAATGGACTTATCGGAGATGGGTTCGGTGATGACTACGAAATCGTAGACTATGTTGGTGAAGACTACTGGGGAGATCCAGTGTTTGAAGGAATCGATTCTGGTTACCTATACGAAGATGAAGAAGAAAGCCACGACGTAAGTTTAATGGCGGGAGAACAAGAGCAAAAGCAATTCTACACAAAAGCTGCTCAAGTATCTTTCACATATAACGTTGATATGAAAACATCACTAGCGCTAGTAACACTTGGAAAGAAAGTTGAAAACATGCTTGTTAAAACAAATGGCGAGCTAACAGCAGAAGACCAAGCAGCACTTATGGGAGACCTTGTTAGTGTAACTGGAGTATCACTTGATGAGCTTAACGAAGCGGCACAAAGTCCAGAAAAGAAAGAAGCACTTGTTGAAACAATTGCAGAAAAAATCGGAACTTCAGCAGACAACCTAGAAAACAGACTGCTACCAGAAGTTTTCGGACTAAGTCTATAAAAAAAAATCAAATAATATCCACGACATGGCCCACCTTTGGTGGGCCTTTGAAACTGGCACACTAAAATGGGGTTAATGAACTGTTACTATTCTGTTAAATATTATCATTCTACTAAATTTTGTTCTTTTTTCCATTTTGAAGCCCCATAATATCAGCAATATAGAAGTCGCACTTTAGGCAGGACAATGCACCTGGCCTTCACATGTCATTTGGTTGCCCAAACCCACATTGCGATTCTTATCAAAATACCGAGAAAATAACTAAGGATGGTCACTATTATCGGAAGAGCGATGCCAAAAAAATCAACCGATACAAATGTAATGCCTGTAATAAAAAGTTTTCGAATGCAACCTTTACACTTGAACGTTATCAGAAAAAGCGCCACAAAAATCATCTCCTAAAAGGATTGCTCGCATCAAAAATTTCGATGCGTAGGGCAGCATTACTCTTGGGGGTCAATCGTTTAACGGTAAAGAGAAAACTCATCTACTTGGCGACGAAGGCAAGAATATCTACTGCGCAAATGCTTGAGGAGCTTAAGCAATCACCTACATCTCATATACAACTTGATGACTTAATCACAGTCGAGCATACAAAGCTTAAGCCGCTTTCGATTTCAATTGTTGTTGACTCCAAGAATCGAAAAATACTTGGGGCGGCAGTATCTCAGATTCCAGCATTTGGTTTGTTGGCCGAAAAATCGAGAGCAAAATATGGTTATCGCAAGAGTACCCACTATGAGACTTTGAATAATCTTATTGCTAAACTTGCTCCATCTATTGCAAGAGATGCGGAGGTAAGAAGTGATGAACACAAGTCATATCCGCAGATTTTAAAAGATCACCTTCCCGACATCAGTCACAAGACCTATAAAAGTGAACGAAGCTGCGTTGCGGGGCAAGGAGAACTCAAAAAAGTAGCTTATGATCCGATTTTTGTAATAAATCATACCTGTGCCATGTTTCGAGACAATATCAATCGGCTTGTCAGAAAGACCTGGGCAACAACAAAAGTTCCCAAGATGCTTCAACATCACATTGATATTTTCATTGATTATTACAACAACACACTTTTAAAGCACTAATTACATTTTTCTTGAATATAAGTGAAAGACATAATTAGCTTCGCCCCCATTTAAGTAGGCCAGTTATGAAATTCTTACAGAGTAGATTCCGACCTCTCTTAAAACAAGCTAAAATGCAGTTAGTTTTAATTTAAGGAGATCGAAATGAAAAAAATCATAATTTTACTGATGCTTGTGTTCTCGGCAACCACATTTGCTGCTAATTTTGAAATGGATAAAGTGAGTTTAAAATGTACTGATCTA
This sequence comes from Bacteriovoracaceae bacterium, assembly GCA_965140515.1. Lineage (GTDB taxonomy): Bacteria > Bdellovibrionota > Bacteriovoracia > Bacteriovoracales > Bacteriovoracaceae > JAGLCH01. Next base: position 2,539,533 of record OZ223251.1, read on the forward strand.
GAATTCACTCTTAACTTATCTACAAATACAGCAACGTTTCAAAATATTAGACATTTTGGAATCGGGGAAATGATTGCAAACGAGCCAATCGGATTCACATGGAATAGAGAAAGTACTGTGAGAGTAGAATACAATTGGTATTATACAACTGTTATCGACATTAGATTTGTTAATAAGATGTATGAGCTAGATGCTGGAAAAACAATTAATGTCTTTGTCTCCTTTGATGATGGAGATGGAATCAGCGCGGAAAATGAAAAATTATCTTGTACTGTACTATAAAAATCATGGCCGCTTACGCGGCCTTTTTATTTCCTAGAATTGTGAACACCCACTAATGAAAAAAATATTCCTATAAAACAAAGGATAGTAAAAACAATATAACTAGAACTGATACCGCTGACTAAATCGATCTCATTCATCTTATCTAACGCTACTGCACCACCAAACTTCATAATAATAATACCAGCAAGTGAGACACTAATGGTTTGTCCATAAAGTCTCATCGTTGAAAGAATCGACGCACCAATTGCATACTGGTGTTTTTTTAATGAGTTCATAATTATGGTATTATTGGCAGGAGAAAAAAGACCAAAACCAATACCAAGTACTGCCAGTGTAAAAATAAGTCGTAAGCTTCCACCTTCTCCAGTTGAAAATACCATTGAAAGTAACATGATACTCACAATGCCCATTCCAACAGTAGCAACATATTGAGGTCGAATACGATCTGCAAGTACACCAGAAACTGGCGCAAAAATGGCCATTAGCATTGGCTGCGAAAGCATGATAAGCCCAGCGTAACGAGAATCAAAATGATAGACTTGGTGGAGTTCCAAAGAAACCATATACAAAATGGCCGAGGTCGCTGCGTAATTTAGAAATGAACTCAAATTTGCAAAAAGGAAAACTTTATTTTCAGAAAATAATGTTAAATCAAGTAATGGTGCTGCTAATCTTTTTTGGAGTGCCATAAATCCACCAAATAATATAATACCGCTGCCGACTAAAATAATAGCAATATTAAATGGCCTTGAAATACCGTAAAAGATCAATGAGGTCGCAGCGACATACAATACGACCCCTCTTATATCTATTTCTTCATCATGCTTATCATTCTTGATACGCCCCGATAAAGCGAGTACCACACAGGATACAAGGCAGAATAATCCACAGGCGATAAAAATAGCTCTCCATCCATAAATGCTATTAATAAATCCACCGAAAACAGGTCCCAATGACAGGCCACCATAAACCATGAAGGTGACTGCACCAAGTGCTTTCCCTCTCGTTTCTGGTGGAAAGTGTGACGAAACTAAGGCCATTCCGCTGCAGTATAAAAATGAGGCAGCAATTCCTTGTAGGCACCGAAAGAAAATTAGAGACTCAAGGGACCAAGATATTCCACAAAGTAAGGTAGTAATACAGAAACTGTATACGCCGAAGTTAAAGCCAAAAGCATGACCATATTTATTAACTAGCTGCCCAATAGGAAGAAGCAACACCGCACTGATTAAAATATAGGAGTTCAACACCCAAGTAAGTCCACCAATATTTGTGCTAAACTCTTTCCCAACAGCGGGAACAGCAACGACCATTGCTGTTCCAACAATGGCCGTAAAAAAGTAACTGATCATTACAAAAAAAAGAACTGAACTACGTTTCAAATGACCTCACTCATTACTTCACAAGTTTTGATGCCAAAGTGGCAACATGTTTCCCTTGAAAAACAGCACCATCAAGTTCATTAGAACTCGGTTGCCTCTCCCCTTGACCACCAGCAATTGTTGTTGCTCCGTAAGGAGATCCTCCGGTTATTTCAGTTACTCCCATTTGTCCCTGGAAAGAATAAGGAAGACCAGCAATAACCATTCCTTGGTGTAAAAGCGTAGTATGGAAAGAAAGAATAGTTGATTCCTGCCCTCCATGTTGTGTTGCCGAAGAAGTAAATACACTACCAACTTTACCAATTAGTGAGCCATTAAGCCACAGTTGACCAGTTGAGTCCAAAAATTGCCTCATTTGTCCACACATGTTTCCAAAACGTGTTGGCGTACCAAATAAAATAGCATCAGCATTAGCTAGATCATCAGTAGTACATACAGGAATATTGTTAAATTTTTTTTGTGCTTCAAGTGCTCCCATTTTTTCAAGAACATCATTTGGAAGAGTTTCAGGAACTCTTCTAAGCTCAACTTGTGCGCCAGGAACAGAACTTGCACCTTCAGCAACCGCCTTGGCCATTTGATAAACGTGTCCATACATAGAATAAAATACAACAAGTACTTTCATAACTAACTCCTTTTTTCTTCATTATAAGAAAAAATAGAGCTATGTGAGTTCAATTATGATTAAAGAAGACTTAAGAAAAGCTGACTATTCAAGTTCTCTACTTAAGGCAAAATGGGTAAATTGTTTTAGGACCATTTGTCATTTGCTCAACTCTCTCCATCCATTTAAATAGCGGAATAAACCTTGCTCTGCTGATCTCAAGGATCTCAGGAGCGCCATAAAATAATCTTACTAATACACTAAACGTGGTGATATCACATACAGAAATGTAATCACTGATAAAAAAACGCTTCTTACCGATAAGCTCAACAATCATTTGTAAGTGATCTAGAAAATATGCCTCGGCTTCACTTCGGTTCATTGAAAAGATAGGATGTAGGTACACATTAGATGTGAGCTGTTCCTTCATCGACTGCTTGATTAGGTTTGCCCTTTCCTTAATTACAGGATCAGAGAAAACTTTTGACTTCCTCATCAAAATTTTTAGTCGCTTAAAACTTTCATCATCTCCATATGAAAAATAGGTACTCATTGGGAAGAAATTTAGAATCGACCACTCATGGGTCATTTGGCAGAGTAATCGATCATGCTCATTGTCTGGTATAAGGCGACGAATGAATCCAGATTTTCGGAGGTAATCAATACATTGGACATAACCTTTGATGACAGTTTTATCATTGCGAAGAACAGGAACATCGGAAAGTCTATGCTCAATTACTTTACTCTCTTCAGGAACACTAAATGTAACCACATCAAAGGGCAGCTTAGAAGCGCTCAGCAATCTTGTGACCCCGATACAATAAGAACTAAAAGATTCAATGTCATCATTTCCAAACCACTGGATAAGTTTTAGATTCATCAACTCTCCTCTCGTACAAACATTTCGTACACTAGAGTAAAAAATTGAGAACTAAGTTAGTGGTGGTTTTTCAAAACAGATATTACCAAGTTTACCACTTCTAAAATCAGACAAGATAATAGCGTAAACCCTTTCGTAATCGATATTTCCCTTTTGCTTGATACACTTTCGATCAGAAGCGATTTGGTCAAGAATCTCAAGAGGAGACATATCAAACGATTCTAAATTGTACTGACTTAAAAATTCATCTGACTTGATTGATAAGAGATAGTTGATAATGAAGAAAGCAACATCTTCCTTTCCTACAATTTCATCTTTGATGGCATGGATAGAACAAAGCCAATATCCTTGCTCATCAGTAGAAATATTTGGAGGCATAATTCCTGGGGTATCCATCAGCTCTAAATCTTTACTGATTGTAACCCACTGCTGAGATTGAGTATGACCTGGTTTATCAGCAGTTCTGGCAACTTTTCGACCTGCAAGAGTATTAATAAATGTAGACTTTCCAGTGTTAGGAAGACCAATAACCATCATGCGAAGAGTTTGTGCAGGAGCCTTTGAACCAGAAGCAATCTTGCGCTTTAAAACGGATTGTCTCGCCTGCTCTACAAGTTTTTTAAGAGTATGTTTATTGAGAGAGTTCACAAAGATATGCTCAGTCCCTTGCTTTCTAAACCAATCCCCCCACTCCTTAACAAGCTCAGGATCAGCAAGGTCGCTCTTATTAAGCGCAATTAACTTTTGCTTATCACCAATGGTTTTATCTAAAGCAGCATTTCCAGATGTCATAGGAACGCGAGCATCTCTAATCTCGAGAATAATATCGACACCCTTCATTCTTTCTTTTACCTGGCGCAAGGCCTTTGCCATATGCCCCGGGTACCAATTAATGCTAGATCCTCTTTCGCGATCCGGAGTCAATTCGATATCATTATTCTTCTTTTTCTTTTTATAGCTCTTTGCCATCTACGCATCCTATTTTCAACAAATTCAATAGCTTGGACACTCTACCGTTTCGCCCAAACAATAGCAAGGGCCCTAGTAAAAGAGTGTAAATAAAGCTTAACTCATCGATAACTCGTTAAAATCCGAATAACAACTAAATAAAAACGAGGAGAATTTATGGAATTTCATACAGGAGATAAACCTGGCGCAGGAAGCTATACCTGCACAACCTGCGGCGAAATAATAACACTAGAAAGTGATGATGATGAACTCCCTGTATGTCCCGTCTGTGGCGAAAAAGAGTTTACTAAAAACGAGTAAAGGCCACTAAATGGCCTTTTCTACTCTTTCTTCAATTGGTAAATAAACCTTTCCCATAACATTTGGCGCTGTGGTCCACTTAAGAATGGATTTCTCAAAATCTTTGAAGAAATCAATTCCAGATTTATCTGATGCTGTGTCCCTTAATAAATAAGGGCCGTGGTGTGAATACCCGATATATAATAGATCGCCTTCCTTTAACTTCAACATGTGAGGAGGGATATCGACAACGACTTTTTGTGGCCCATTCCCATCTTTAACGACGCGTTTACGAATTCTTTGATTTGATAAAATGGATTTCCACTTTCCTGATTCAGCGTCCTTTATGTAGAAATAAAAATATAAATCAATCGACTTAGTGACAAGCTCAAGCTCTAGCTCAATCCTCCCAACTCCCGTAAGTAATGTCTCACTCATTACTTCAAGCCAACCGCTATCATGAAGATCTCTCTTCATTAAAGAGTAATCAACCTGAGATGGATCATAAACATAATAGGTATCTTCACTATCCTGAATAATCTCATTTAAAGATTGATCAGACTCAAGAGCAACCTCTAAATACTTCTGATCTGAAGCCGGGAACTCACTCACTTCTCTTAACTCATCGTCAACCTGAGAGTACACAAATGCTTTACCGGGAAATGCTTTTTCACCATTTAAAAACCCTTTTACAATCGTTGATTGTATACTTGAAGGATAGCTATGCCCCCAATTTCCTAAGATATAATGGTAATTGTCCTGATCGCCAAATGCTCTCTCGAGTGATTTAAAATTGTCATAACTATCAAGAGAGTCCTGATCATCGATCATGCCACCAATGATATATGTCTCTGCGCTAATATCACCTAGGCGATCAATAATCCCGCGCTCCTCCCAAAACGGAGAGCTAATGTCAGCGTAATTTTGAAGTAAATAATCCCACTCATTGTTATCCTTACCGAGAAGCTGATCATCGAGTAGATCAGGCATCAAAGAGTTAATGGTCTTGTCGGAAAAGAGTAATTTAAAGGCATTAAAATCAGATGGAATATCATCGTAATTTTCTTGAGTAAAATAATAACTCAAAAGTCCATAGCCAGCGATTTGACCAGCAGTAAAAGAATGGCGTTTGACGTCTGTTGGGCCACTTCCAGATATAACAAGTTTCACCTCTTCAGGAGCATCAATTGCAGCAGCTAGAGCAGCGAAACCATCATAGGAAGTACCTACAAGAATAATACTATCCTCTGCAAAAAATCTTTTCGCCCAATTAATCATTGAGTGCCCATCTTCAATCTCAATTGGATTAAGCCAGGTAAAATCACCTCCTGAGAGATAGGTGCCGCGCACTCCTTGAAGAGCAATATTATATCCCGAAGCTAAAAAACTCAGTAAACCAGAAAGTTCTGCAATATTATCGTGAACATAAGGACTTCGCTGTAGCACAGTACTATAGGGCCCACTGCTTAAAAAACGTCCATAGAGGGTTGCAAGCTCGATCCCATCCTCAGCGATTACACGATCAAATCCGAACTCGATTTTATACTCACTAACAATCCAAGAAAAACTAGAAGCAAGAACCTTCTGTTGATTATCAATGATAGAAAAAAAGATGACATCATACTCTGTCTTATCTTCCTCAGATGCAGTGTTGCTCATTTTATATCGGCCAATAACATAGCTTGCTTCATTCAATAAAAGAGTATGTGAAGTACATCCTATTTTATTTTCTTTGAAATATTCGACCCATTGAGAAGCAGTGCCATCGAGACTAATATTACTAGGCCCTCCATTAATCACCTTACATCCCTGTTCAACAAAATCCTTTGCCCCCTCCCAATGTGTCGCGAAAGCAAAAGTAGAAAAGAGAGAAAGAGTTAAAATTAGAAGATGTTTCATCAATAGCTCCATAGAAAATGATCAACTGTATATTAAGTTGACAACACTAACTCTCTAACTCATCGAAATGAGATAAAAAAGTCTGTTACAGTATTGATAGATGCAGAATTGATGCCAAAAAAAAGGCGCCCAGTGGACGCCTTCATATTATTTGCAGCTAACGCTGATACCAGGTAATTCTTCAAGCTCTTCGAGAGCGATCACATAGTCACGGTAGTCATAACCCGCTTGTTCTTTCATCACATAAAATGAAGTATTAATCTTCTTACCGGTTAGAGCAGATTGATCAACATACTTTTCAGAAAGCATTTTAAGTGGTGCTTGCTCAGCATAAACAATATCTTCTACTTGCTTTAATAGTGAATCAGAAAGAACGCCCCACTTTACAATCACGCGATATTGGTGAAGTTCAGTAACTCCCCCTGCATTTGCGTAATAAGCATTTTCACATTGATCTCTCAAATTTGAGGCAAAAGTTGTTGCAGAAAATAAGATCGCTGCTGCTAAAAATATCTTTTTCATATGATTACTCCTTAATTGTTCTCTCTCTCATATCAAGTGCGAGTTAATCACGCACTACCCGTTGCAAATATTACATAGAATTTAAGTTCTAGTACTTAGAAACACATATATAATTGAGGTATTGAGTACTATTGAGACTCCACTTTTTAGTCACTCTATTCTCATAAGAAACATAGATATCATCACGATCAAGCGCCCAATAGTAATTTTCACGTCCAGAGTTGCTTACAGTAACTCCACCACGATATGTCCCAGCAGCACCAATGGAACTCAGCTCTCTCTTATTGACGAGTCTACCGCCAAGATCCTCACAGCTGTATCGCGCATCCTCATAAATGTTTTTCATCTGAGCGTAACCTGAAACCTTAATTCGATCCGCTCCAAGAAGAGTAATGGATTTTCCACTTCCAAGCTTTAAGACTGAAGGGAATCTAGTTTTCTGAAACTCGTGAAAAAGTTGATCAGCAATATAATAAGCGGCCTGTTTTGGATTCCCACGCCCATTAAAAATTCTTGTCACCCCACTATTCACGTTTAATACATAAAGTGACATATCAATATTGCCGCCAAAAGCAACGGTATATGAACCGTAGATTACAAAATCTAGATTCACCATATCTGCATCAGTTAGGTAGCCTGGACGCCTTTCTTGATTTGCATGACGTAAGATATTAGTTGGTAGATCAACATGCTTGAAATCGAGTTTTCTAACAGGTGGTTCATAAGTACGATATAGCTCGGACAGCCTTCCATTGAAATATCCCTCAAGACTAACGCCCATTCTTTTTTTTGAATAAGCCCTTCTATGGGTTACTAAATTATCGAATGCTAGAATCATCTCAAGCGCCTCAGCACCACTGGCACCCGCACCTAAAAGACCTTTAGCAGAATTTACCAACTCACCAACCTGTTCAAATCGAGATTTCGAATAGGCCTCGTGAAATTCTTGAAGATCTGCCCCTTCAATAATTGGAATAGAGGGATAGACATACATAGTCTTATCATCTGCTCCCTTAAAAAGCTGATCACCAGCAAAAAGTGAGCTCACCGAAAAGAATAAAATGGCCGAAATCAATACCTTAAATTTCATATATAACTCCAAATATTTAACACCTTAAAATACTTCATTTCAGTATCTGAAAATAGATATCGTGTAATATTTAGCATACGGAAATTCGACTAGTTACGACTAATGAACACTTATTTGATGGGCAGGCTTAAATTTATTCAACAATTAGTTCATAATTGAGCAGAATAATGAGGAGATTTCATGAATATCAGAAGAAATTGTCCGCACTGTTATAATGAAATTGTGCTTGGCCTTTTAAATAAAAAATCAATTTTTAATAGCTTTGTGTGCGAGAATTGCCAGACTCACCTTCAAGCGAAATTGGACAAACGGGGATATCAATTCATTTTGCTAGCAACGCTTATATTTTTAACACTGTTTGCGATTCAAAAAATTTTGCTCCCAACATTTCACTGGATCTTTCCAATTCTTGTTTTTGGACAATTTACGTCAGTATTAATTGTGTTGAAAAAACGAGTGACATTCAAAAAATATGAAATCATTGAATCAGACTGGAGAACAGACTCAAAAAGACTCTTCTCAATTACGAGCATCTTAATCAGCGGTGGGCTTATCGTATTAGCAGTATCAACTGCAAAGTATTTACTAGCACTTCAGCTAATCTTTCTTGTTAACCTGTTTCTCTTTATATCTTTTAAGAAATTTGTGAAATAAGAATTAGTTTGTTCTAACTTTCACCTTAAAATATAAATCCCGATGAAAGGTTGGAACCTTGAATTCTGGGATTGTTTCAAAAAATGAACCATTTACATATGTAGAACTTCCACCTGATGTAGAAATTTCAGAAACATTCGCAGTTGGATTTGAAATAACGATCCAATAGGTTTTCCCAGGAATGAGCTCAACTCCATAATCGAAAGTCGCAGTATAATCAGATAAGGTAGAGGTAACGTTATCGATGGTTGTTGAATCAATCATTTCCTCAAAAGATCCATTACTCTGATTAGCATAAAGAGAAACATCTAATTTGGACTGTAGTCCAGCACCAACAGTCTTTGCTCGCACTGTGACACTTGATATAACTCCGCCCTTACAGTTAGTTTGAAAACTCTGGGCAAGAACGTCGCTTGATACGGTATGAACAGAACTTGCAGTACTTTGCTCTGCAACAGTCGCCCCATTCACACATGGGTCAAATTTCACCAGACCACTATCAAGTTTACAACTAGCAAGGAAAAGTAAAAGAGTGAGAGAAGCAATCAGTTTCATAAAATCCCAATCCAAAATTAAAAGATGTACCCAAGAAGTAAGTTTAATTCATCGTATGAGGTTCGTCCAGAGCTACGATTGCCACACAAAGAGACTGGTTATCCAAGTGAAAGCGGGAAGTTAAGTTTTCCTTAACCTCCCCGTAATAAAAAACACTTTATTTGATATTAACTGGGTAAAATGTTGTTGGCCCAAACCACGACTCAGCTTGAAGACCATCATTTCCAATTAATAGGCTCGAATTTTTGAGCGCAAGAATAGAACTAATCGCGGAATCACTCTCCGCTAATGTAATCCCCTGTGGAGTGTGAAATGCCTTAATTTCTCTGGTAGAGATAAGTGATCCTCCGTATGGACACATCGACACAGATGCGTAGTATTTTGATCCAACTTTACTAACAACTACAGTATCACCAAAATTGCTTACACCAAGATACACCTTATCAATAATTCCTGAAAAGGTTGAAACTGCAGGAGACTGATTAGCAACTAATGCATTTGTACTGTAGAGACTCAGTGGAAAATGAACGGTGCTCAAGCGGTCATTCCCATAACTACACGCCTTAAGACCATCAACTTTTTGATTAAACGCAGCTACAATAGTGTTGATGCTTGTACTTTCAATATTTTCAAATCCAAGCCCTGATGAGTCAACCTCATAAGAACTATCCGCTTCATTTCCACCATTGGATATATCAACATCACCCTCCTGAATGCCAGCTAAAAGATTACAATCAGGACTGGCGCTCTCACCAAAATAGGTGTTTAAATCAGCGGTATTGCGCAACATAAGTAGACCTGACTCTTCAGGATTTTCTCCAACCTTATTCATCGCAAGAAAGTCTTGATTTTGGAAAAATGTCCACTCTTCTGCTTCCATATCAATATCTTCACAGTTTGACGGAAGATGCGCAACAGGCCTAAAAGTTGCGATATCTCCAGCGTACGAAATGGTTCCGTACTCTACTGTATATTTATCATTCGCCATAACCCCCATTGAGTATGCAGTCCCCTTCTCCTTTATACTAAGATGGAGAACGACACTAGACTGTTTAGAAGTTACATAATATCCATCTCCAAATACTTTTGTTGAATCAGTTGTATTATCTTTTGGGGAAACTTCCGCTGCATTAACAGAAGTTGATGTTGTATCATTCTTCGAACCACAATTGTGATATGTAAAAAGAAGTCCTGTTAGAAGCGTTACCATTCCAATGGGTATTACCTTTGCTTTTAAGATCGAACCTGTTTTTTTAAATAGCGCTTTTCCACTATGAATTCTTTTCATTGAGGTGCTCCTTAATTTTGATTGCAATAGAAACCAATCTTTGATTGTAGTCTCCATCACGGAGAATAAATGTCTCTTCCTCTCCGTTAATTAGATTATTTATATATTTTTCAAATCGAATTACTGGGCCAGCAATTCTTTTTGTAAAGACAATGGAGAAAATAATTATCACTATGATAAAAACTAAAGAAAAAGCAATAAATACTGAAACAAACAGATAGATATCAGAGCTTGAAATTGATTTAATCACATACATGATATAGGTAAGAGAAAGCACCCCAAGTCCAACACATAAAATGGTAGACGCTATGGCAACTTTCAAAACAAACCATACTTGATCTGATGAGGAAAATTTAGTCCATTTCCTTAAATTTTGTGGATACCAAAGTTTCTTGTCGTAAACGAAGATTGAGTAGACAAGAATCAAATATGCAATTAACTGGAAGACGTCTGACAAATTGAAATACCACCTAGAATAGAAAGTGATAAAATCAATTGCTCCTCCCCAAAATATTCTATCAATGACGTTACCTGTCGCTCCGGCCAACCAAATGACTATTCCAAGCTTAATGAAATATAATTTCGAGCTAATTAATCTTAGGAGACCAAGAGATACAATGAGAATTGCAAAGTAAAATGTACTAATAAAAACAATCTTAAAGTATGGAGACACATCGGAAAAAAGGCTAAAAGATATGCCAGAGTTGATGATCCTATCCGCAACAGGCACAAGGGCCTTGCTGAATTGATCGACAGCTAATAGTACAAAAAATATAAAAAACAAGAATATATTGCGCATACGTATAATTCTTATCGTTATAAATACTCCACAACATTAGTATGACATAACTTATCATCTTGAATTCCAATTCTTTGATTTTACGTGAATTTTGCTTAATTCTTACAGGCATTCGACGAAGAGACATTGATTAGCAGGAGAAACTAATTATGAGCTACAAAATAACAAACAATCAATTCATTTGGGTAAAGTATACAGAGGCCCACACTGCAGATGCAGTGAGAGATTTCATTCATGATATTATCACAAACTATTCTATCGAAGAGCGAAATCATATTCTTGTTGATGCAAGAGATGGTGAAGTTTCAGACAATGTTCTGGCCATCGGTGGAATCATGAAAGACTTCGACAAGTTTGGAGTTCATAAGGACGCTAGAATCGCTGTAGTCAGAACACCAGGTCGCGGAAAGTATCATGAATACATGAAAAACCTAGTCACCGAAGAGGGTTATAACTTTCAGCTCTTCGATGACTTTGAAAGTGCTGTTATTTGGTTGAATGAAAAATAATCTAGAGCTCTAGAAACTTCCCAAAAATTAAATGCTTCTTCCCACCTGCAAGATATGAAACCTTGTAAGGGGTGACCGTGGTTTAAACATTTGTTGTGAATGATAAAGGCCAAAATTTACAGATCAGTAAACTTTGGCCTTTATGAGATATTTTATAATTATTAAACAGCTATTCGATTGCCCTACAGCTTTGGTCAGAGCAAATCAACGTTTCAGAGTAATCTCCGCGGAACTCTACGATATATGAACTCTCGTTCCCTTGGTAAACGAGATAAATTCCGGACAAATTAGTGACGTCCCCCTCAATTTCACAAAGGTCATATCCGCGGCATGAGTAGCCACGATTTACCATCAACTTCTTAATCTGATAGAGGACATCGAAATCAAGTGAGCTAGAAACCACTTCCTTAACATAAGCAGCATACTCATTCTTCCAACGATCATTTCCTTGATAAATACTTTGCTCGATTCCACTAATGATATTAAGAAGTCCTCCGTCACCTGACAAAGCGAGTTTATGTGACACCTGGTAGTTTGTGTCGTCAATACCAATCATCCACAGGTATTCGTGAAAGACCAGATACAATTTTTTACTATCATCCTGAATGTCTAACCAGCGGCTTCGGCTAACGTAGATTGTTTCGGCCTGAGGGATATTAATTGCATCAACCTCAACTCCTCTTAAAGTTAAGCTATCCTTCGTTATAATCGTAGTAGATAGAAGAATCTGCCAAAGAACATCCATATCAACTTCTTCGAGAGGACTTTCCTTAAGCATTTCAAAAACTTTGTGACCAATTCCAACAAACTCAGATGAAATGGTATCACCACCATTTCCAACCTCAGTTCCAAGGCTTCCTATCTCATCTTCTTCACGAGGAACGGCATGAGCAGTAATGACAAATACCATGGTCAATAGAATGAGTAATACCTTTTTCATATAGTCTCCCGATCGAGTCGAATCAATTGAGTTGAAAAACTGTAAAGACGATCACGCCCTTTGGCCTCAGCGCAATCATGCATAAGTTCACGTCTAAACTGTGCGATCTTCTCTTTTAGTTTTGGAATTTGCTTTTTGGTTACCATGAAATTGATCGAGCCAAAGTCACGATCTTCTACTTCTTGAAAGTACAAGGCATCCAAAGAATTGCGCAAAACTTGTTCATGATAACGTTTAATGCTCTCCGAAGGAATATCTGAAGGAGTACGAACAAGTGACCTAGACTTTTTGAGCTTTCCTCTAACCTCAGTTAAAAGACCAATATCCTTTAGTCTCTTAATTGCCATTTCTGTTTCAATCTCAGTGATCCCAAGTCTCTTGGCAATCCAAGGAATCTCATTCACAAAGCCCTTAATATTGGTAAGTTCTAAAATAGCGAAGTGATACCAGTCCTCAATAATACGAAAGTACTCTAAGGACAGTTCATCGGCATTAGACTTAAACTTGGAAAGTCGAATTCGTGCCGCATCTCTTGCTACCTTACTTCTGGCATGTTGAGACTCGACCTGAGTACAAAAGTAATCCAGTTGATCCTTGCTCATCCCAAGTTTTTCGCCCACTGTTTTGGCCTTAGCGCCAGAAAGCCCCTGCTTATTATTGAAGATCTCACTTAAGCGACAAGCAGAGAGATCGAGGTCACGCGCGAAGGAACGCAACGAATACATTGCGTTCCTATTTGCTCGCCGTTCAAACTCGGCCTTTAAAATTGTTCTATAGTCTTTACCGTAAAAGCTCATATCTTATAAAAAGTTGAATTGATTATTTAAAAGAATAGTTCCATCTGCAGTTACAACCATGTAGCGAATGTGACCTTCAGGTCTTCCCCATTCGCCCCCACGACCAATATACGAAACAAAATAGCTACCATCTCTTAACATTGCTGCCGCAACTAAATCGTAGTTAAAGATGTAATCGTCATTAACATTAAAGCTACAACTAGAAATCCCCTTACAATTAAAATCTCGTCCATCAAAAAATGAACGGACTCCATACATAACATCAAAAGGAAGATCATTTGCAGCAATAGCTGTTGTTCCTTGTGGAAGGAGGTTAATGAATTCATTAGATCTCATAGTCCAAACGCACTGGTTAGGATCGCTCTCTCCCATACAGTCGATAGATGAAACAATCTTGCCATAAGCATTTTTCATTGCACTATCAACAACCTTATAGAAATCAGGCTCTGGAGCTGGTTGTTGGTGTCCATCAATTCCAGTGCTCCAAATAGTGTTTTCGTTGTAATTGTAATCAGGGTCAAAAGCGCAGTAACGATCATAGGCCATAAAGGCCTCTTCACTTTGAGCAAGTTCTAAATCATTACAGATCTGGTTTCCACTCCAGTACCTTTGAGATCCACAGTAGTTTTCATAGGTTTGTGAAAAGTTCATGTTCTTGGCATCTGCACAAAATGGTTTATTGCGATCTCCACCAAGTAGTGCTGTTGATTTGGCCATAACAGGCATTGCGATTGAAAGTGCTAGTGTCGTGATAATAAGATTTTTCATAACATGTCTCCCTCAAGACTTAATTGATTTCGATGGAGCTGTTATACGGTGCCACCGTTTCTAAATCAAGACTTCACAAAACATAGTGTTTAGTGAGTTTCTGTAGACCACAAAATACCGAGAGCAATATGTCACAATTAGATATTATTTTATACAGATAGTATAAAAACTAGTAGATGTTACAGGGAGTAAGTGTTTGAAATAATACATGAAGAGCAACAGTGCTTACCAAATATAATTATATTTTTAATGTATACGGAACAAACGTGTATCGAGAATTTATTTTCTCTCCCGTTTTAGATAATATGCCTTCATCTAGGGCCTTCTTGAGATCTTTAGTTGCCTGGTTGCTCTGGGAGCGTATCAAGAGATGCTTCATATTTTGCTAAGAAGTGTGATCCATCATAGGTTAGTGATACCTTAGGCCTTCCACCACCAAGAGATGGCCCAAATTCAAATAGCTCTCTTAGCTGTTTAGGATCGATCTCCCTCATCATCTCCTCTGTCTGCTTAATGATAGTCTTAATTTCAACAAGCTTTTTAGTGTGAGGTCTCCACCCTTCTGGGTACCGTCTCATTGGGATATCGCAATCCGTTCGAGAAAATGCAAGTGCTACTACATGGTCAAGGCCATTTGCTAACACATAATATCCCAAATACGGTCAATTTTTGGTGATTATGACTCAAATATAGGAAAAACAGTATATTTTTCGATTGTATGACGATTTGTATGATGATGTACTTCCATACAAATCCACAGGAACCGGACAGAAAATTCTAAAAAGTACACTAGGAGTAAATGTCCTTAATGCCAAAAGATGCTAGTTAAAGAAAAGTTAAGCTACAGGCAAGGAGCTTTATGAAGCTTTAGAAATCAAAGAATGTTTCATTGACTTGAGATAACAAACCACATCATGAAATAACTGAAGCTCCTTTTTCTCAACACTCTTCTTAGTCAACAGCCCATAGGAGGCTGCGGAATCAAGTTCATTCCAGTTTCTATAACTACTTGCCTGAGAACATCCTAAAACTTGCTTTGCCTGAAAAGGATTATCAACAAGTGAATATTGAAAAGCTGTGAGAAAGTCTGCTCTAATAATTGGGCCTAAAAGCTTTCTATAAATCATCCACTTATTATTGGTCATAATAAACTTAGAGTTCATGAGCTTTTTCTGGTCAGCTATAGCAATTTTTGAAATCTCCACACCAAAGTGCATAAAGTTACTATCTCTTCCTCTTGAATCTAAAACCTCTTTAGGGGCGGTCTGCAAATTAAAGCCTTTACAAGAGTTTTTGATATCTTCAAAAAGAGATTTCCACCTAATGCCATCTACTTCATAGCAGAAACTAACCAGCGCACCAATGACAGTAAGTTCTTTATCTGAAAGAGCAAGTTCTTTAACTCGAGACTTTAAAAGGTCAACTCTTAAATACTTTGCGTAATGAGCTAGCCATAATTTCATTAGTCCAAAATCTTTTCGACTTTTCTTAAAGTCAAAATTAATAGCAAGTAAAACAATCGCATCCTCAGGAATAATAAACTGATCCTGATTACCTGTTACTGCGATTCCAATAGATGATGCAGCTTCATACCATAGATTATCCATTTTCTAGCTCTCTTTTAATTGAGTCTACGGCGAACCGATAAGAAACTCCATCTACAGTTATCAAATGTTTATTTTGCTCTACAAAGTCTAAAGCGATATTTAACTCATCAACACTAGGAGATATTGAAATGATATCTTGAATATCGGTTTCACGCTCAATCTCTGCAAAGATTTTAAGAATAAGCAGATCTGCTCTACAGAGGGAATACACTTGCAAACTTTTGCCTGAGTATACATGAACTTTTCTACTCTCCCACTCACTAGGAAGGTAGTCACGAAAAGCTTGGGCACTAGAGTTGAGCCAATCATCCCTAAGGCCTAGCTGATCGGCAACATACAGTGAAGCTTTTTTCAAGACATTATCAATTTCAGGCGCCATCATATCAACATCTAGCGTAGGCCTTTCACTTAGATTCATTAAAATCATTGCAGAGCCACCACACACAATAAACTCACGAGTCTGATTATTATCGTGAAGATGGTTATCTAAAATATCTAAGGTCTGAATTACATCAATCATACTAGCACCATACCACATTGCTAAATAATTAGCAACAAGTAGACATAAGTATCTATTTTTGCATGTATGATATTTGTAAAAAAAAGTCCCTATAGCTGTTCAAAGCAGATTGTTTTAAAACATTGTCCATACTGAGATCAGAGAGCTTCATTTTGCGCGCAGGCTTAACAATTGTTTTTGGAGTAGGATCTGAACTACTGATTTTAATTGAATCAGCTGAGAGGAAATAAAAACCAACGACATGTAAAGCTGCGACTAAAACGATTATAATTACAAATTTCAAAGATCACCACCTATGTCTTCCACCTTACAAATCCCTTTAATATAGGACTCAGGGTAGCTTTGATTTTCATCACACATTTTTCTAATTTGAACTTGTGCATACCTCTTGTCGTCGGAAGAAAGACCATCATAGAAGAAATAGTTGTAACAAGATAAAAAGTCTTTTGAGCTGCAGCCTTGCTGCAAATATCCTTTTGTTTTAGAGTCATCCTTTATCATAACCCTAGAAATATAAGAGGCCAGACGACAGTTCTCAGGTGCATCGTTGAAACACGATCTCTGCCACTTGTCATAATACTTATCTACCATCTTCTGATCAACATTACCTACGAGAGCTTCAAAATCACTCATTCTAAGGTTTTGCGCTCCGCCAATATTCCTAATGTATTCTTCGAAAGAAAATTCTACTTTTGACACCCATTGAGCACCAAAAAAACCTGTTCGAACAAAGAGTTTAACTTGTTGACCAGACTTTAATCCCCTGAATAACTTCCTCTTAGACTGAGGATTTAATAGTCGATAGCTATAACCATGGTCTGTTAACTCCAATGAAGTAACAGGATCTACAATTACTAAACATGCACCCCGTATACAACCTTCATCACTTCTTCCGGGATTGCCTCGGGTTGACTGACGCAAGACTGCGGTTTTAACAGCAGGTTTTTGAAGTTTATCGGCATAGTAAATATTAATTTCCCCGATATTCATGTATGTCATTACAGCAAAGAAGAATGCATAAATCTTTAAATACACAATAATACTGATCCCTACTCTAAAAGTAATATGAATCAAGTATCCAACGAGTGGAGTAAGAGCAAGTGTAATCCCCAAAGTCCAAATCTTAACGAAATCAGAACTGAGAATTCCTGCAAGTTCATAAGAGCTAACCTTGTTCCACGGAAAAGAAAGCTGGAAGATAAAAAAGAACAGGGGAATAACTACGATCAGTGCCTTTTCCCTATCTGCCTTTTTCTCATCATTATTACTAGTACTCGATTCCAACTTTTCATCGTCATTAATTTCTAAAGCACCAAAATATCGTTTAACAGTTTGTGAAAACAACAATAAATAGAACATGAAAAAAATCACTGTGACATTCACAGAGAATGAGAACAAGCCAACTAATTCTTGTCTAAAAGCAAGTCCTTCTCCAAACAACAAAACTACACTCATCCCAATCAATATTTTTCTGGCCCAGCTCTTGCCAAGTAGCAGAAAGTAAACGGTGAAATTAACAAGAAAAATTAAGATATAAACTGGCAACTGAAACTCATCAAATCGATTAAGAATGACTTGTTCAATACTTATAAGGAAATAGCTAAGCGACGCCACCTGTAGACTAACTGGAGGGTTATTTCTCAAAAGTGGTATTAATTTCAACCCCATATTACCTCGTAATTAAAGTACTGACTGGTTCTGTTAAGGCCCATTTTAAAAGAGCAATTATCCCGACAACTGCTGCTGCCAATAAAACAAGAGCTATACCACTTTCTACAATCTTGTCCCACAACTTCTTCAACATAGTAAGCTTCACTACCTTGGAAATAAATTCAAAGGCTGACGAACTTCAACGCTTGAGTCGTTTGCACCATGAGATTTAGGAAATCTAATTGTGAGGAGATGATCCTTAATACAAGTAAGCTCTTCCTTACGAATAGTACTATTGTTACTTAGTACGTTAGCGTTATGAACCTCACCACTTGCTTTTATTGTGAATATAAGCTCTAGATCATGTCCATGGTTTAATTGGACCCTGTTGGCTAAGCACCTTCTAAAGCGAGGGATATTATTCATCAAAGTCTTTCGAATGAGGTTCGGTGAAAATGGAGCTGTAATATCCACACGCCTAACCGTGGATGAGCAACTTATAGAGCTAACTAGTACAAGTCCTAAGAAAACAATCCCGACTTTATCATCCATAATCTTATTCACACATACTCCTAAGGCAACTCACATTTGAATTATTAACAGTCGAATTTTGCTAATCGCATCGATACTATGAGCAGATTCAACCGTCATACGGCCAGCAACTTCAGCACATGAGCATATAAAACAAAGTAGTAAGTAAATTTTAAGAAACTAAACAAAACAAATCCTAGAACGATAAAACCCACGATGAAAAAATATTAATAAATTTTAAGGAAGCCCCATAGTTGCAGAGTTTAAAATGGCAATATCTTGATCTATAAGCTTGCGTGCTTCTGTTGAGATCTGAGAATAGACTTTATTCTGATCTTCTTCGCAAAGACCCATCATTAAAAAGCATAGCTTCTTTGAATCGATTTGCTTAATAAGCTCAATAACTTCTTGGTCTGATAATTTTGATAGTATCTGCATATACTCCTCCTTTCTATAGGTAATAATCTAAAAGAAAAAACCAAACTGTCCTACAGCGTAGACAGCTAAATCATTCATGTGGCGAATGATACCCTCACTCTTTTTACCATCGAGGTAAAGCGCACCAACCCCTAATCCCCAAAAACCAGTACCATCGATAACAATATTTCCTGTGATATCACCTCTAAGAGCAAGATCGAGATCACTATTTAGGGATTTTCCGGCCATCATGTCTAATTTCCAAAAACCGAATACATCATCAAGTTTTCCAGAACTGAAGATGATTGAAGGTCCGGCCATTGCGTACATCCCATAATACGTCGCCTTATTATCAGTAACAGAGCTCTCATCCGTGAAGTGATAGTATCCACTCTCAACGGAAATACCGACAGTGTTTTGAAAGAAATGCTCAACCTTCTTTTTTCTCAATAGGAATGAGTAACGTGCTCCATACATCTCACCAACTCGTCTCTCTTTTTCAGATTCCTTGTTGGCCTCATATATCCCACTTAATCCAAGTCCATTGAAAGTAATCATTGAAATATATGAATAATCTTTTTTTCCCGTGGCAGCAGCATATGCAAATGTCGGGAAGTAAGGCACCCATGCAACCAAAATAACCGTACCTATAATAGCGAAAACCACTAAAGCAATTATCGCAGTTCCATCTCCACCACCAGAACCACTTGAGTGACTAAAATTCAACACACTGAAATGACCGGAGTCTGAGCTATTTTGTTTCTTTCTCTCTCGGTCATGATCATTTTCAATGAAATCTTCTACCTTTTTTTTAGCATCTGTATTGTTTGAGTTATCTATTTGAGCGAGGAGCAGCTTATCACCCAGTTGATCTTTTAGCGCCATTAAGTGCTCAGGAGTTACTTCAAAAATATTTGAAGACTTAGACTGAAGATGTTCAGTGCAAAAGGCTTGATTCAAGCTCAGAGACAGCAAACTAAGAATGAGTGAAATTATAATAGCTCGATTATGAAGAAGTTCGCTCATACTATTTGCTTTTAAAGAAAACCCAATAGATAGCAAAGATAGGCATGACCAACAGAATAACACATGTATGAAACGCTAGGAATGTCCCCGGATTGATCAGGGAATAAATGGCCCCGGAATAAAATACAACCCCCATTGGTACAACTGAAATAACATCATCCCAAAACTTGAGCTTTCTAAGACTCACATCTGACGAGAGTTTTTTTAAAACAAGAATACGGATGGGAATTGCAATCAGAGCACAGAAGACAATTCCAACAGAAAAGAGTTTCCAAGGCAACTGTTCAAAGGTAATGGCAATAACAGCAAAAAAAGCGACCAGCACAAAATACATGGCCAAAGTAATATCTAAACTCAAAATTCTCTTAGACATATATACTCCTGTGTACAAAATAATCTCACAGTAAATATTCCTTGTCGAATATTTACCCCTTCAAATAGATCCTCGCCCATCCCCATTTACTACTTAAACTCAATAAGTTATAACAGTCAGAAGCAAGAGCTCCTGACAAGTTATCAACAAAATCGACTACATTATGTGCAGCAACAGCTACCGTTGACTAAAAACAACTTGTGAGAAAAGAAAATTAACTAGTTTTGAGGTCACATATTGTGACCTCAAAGATTATTCATCATCAGAAATAAGCCCAATCTTCTTACGATCAGCAGGATAGGCCGGAAGCTTTTTATCGAGTTCCCCCACTCTATGATCTAGGTTATCAAGCTTCTGAAATACAACCTTAAACATTGTAGTTGTATCATGCTCAAGATTATCTATCCTAGAACTAAGCTCTGATTCCATTGCTAAAAAACTTCTAAGTTTGGTAAAAATTCGCATAATAGCAATATTGACCAATATTGCTCTCTCGCTATTTAGAACACTTGAGAGCATTGCAACTCCATTTTCTGTAAAAACAGTGGGTTGAGACCTTCGTCGACCTCCATGCCCATCACTTGAAATCCCAATTTGGGATTTCAAGTTGTCATGCTCGTCAGATGTAAGTTGGAACATAAAGTCTGGTGGAAACCTCAACTCATTTCTCTTAACATTCCGATTAATAATTCGAGTCTCAACACCATAAAGTTCAGCAAGATCACTATCAAGCATCACTTTCTGACCTCTAATCACATAAATTTTATTCTCGATCTCTCTGAGTATTACTTCTTTCATTGCTTCGCTCTCCTATCAAACATATTGACCATATTTGCCCCAAAATCAATTTCGTTTGGAACAAATGAAAGGCAATCTGTCGCTCCATGAATATCAACTCCGGCAAGCCTAAGATAAACATCCATAGTTGCTGTTTTCTTCCGGCCTCCAATTTTAATTACCACAGGAGCAGGAACACCATTTGCTAACATTTGAGCAGCAAAGCAAGCCCGCAGGGCATGAAGCTTGATAGGCTTCACATTAATGGATTTCAAAAATGTTTTGAGAGGAACTACCTGATCTCCATTATCCCAATCCTTAATTCTTGGTAGGACATGATTAGAAGGCAATTTCTCAGATGATCTTCTAATATCCATAATGAGTCGTTGGAGGCTATCATTGATAAGAATTGTTCGCCAGTATCTTGCTTTAGTAGGCCCAATTTTTTTCGTATTTGAATCATAAGACTCTGATGGCCTTTTGATGGAGGTGACGGTCGGATTTGAACCGACGGCTCTACGGTTTCCCAGACCGCTCCTCTGGATCACTCACTAACAAAATGAATGTTTTCGCATCCACATTTACTACATGAGTTCAATGCCCAACACTAAGCTCAGAATATTGCTGTCTGGTGCACTATTTCTTTTCGTGGCAAAAAGTCGCAAGTGACCTGCCCCCATATCCTAGTCCACTAGTTAATGCAATTTCTTAAAACCTCATCCCTCTCATAACTCGGCAATGTTGCCAGAGGAACAGGTGGTTTATAACCTAAAGAGCTGTGTGGCCTAATATGGTTGTACTCTCTTCTCCACTTTTCGACTAAAAACTCTGCTTCCTTTAGTGAGTAAAAAATCTCTCCGTTTAAAAATTCGTCTCTCATCTTGCCATTGAACGATTCACAAGTTGCTTGATAATCCATACCTGTCCATCGCTGCTCACTTTTTGTTACCAAAATGGTATCCCCATGTTCAGCGGCCATATTAAACAATTTGACCTTTGCATCATGATTTGCCATAGAGTGGCCTCCAAGTGAGTTGCTTGACGAAGATGCCGTAACAGAGCCAACGCGAACTCAACCTATAGCTTCACTCTCAGAATGAATTTCTTTTAACTGCTTCGCCTGCTCTGTTAATGTTGCACAAGACGAGAAACCTAGTATCGAAAGAGCTGAAAGCAGTAGTCTATTCATCAGTATCTCCCTTCTCTTTTTCTCTTCTTTCATAAAACCCTTGCAATTTCTCCATTGAAACACCACACGTAAAACAAATAGGGGCAGAATCAGAAGTGGTGCTTCTAACATCTTCGCACTTCGGACATATATAAGCGATTTTCCGTCGCCTAGTAGAATAAAATACAGTTGAAAATATTAGTACAAAAGCTAAGATAGACGTAGAAAGGACGCCCCCCCCAAAATGCTTAATTCCTGTATGCCTATCATACTTTTCAATATACATTATACCAATGATAATTGGAGTAACAAAAGAGCTCATTGCTAAGGCGAACCCGACCCTCTTCAACAGAGAATTATAATTCATGCATTAGTTCCTTGGAGAATTATTTACAGCAGCGCCAGCATCACTCGCTGATGTAGCTGATTGTTGAGAGCTTAAAAGCTGGCTTGTATCTGGACCACCAGTTAGGTCATTCATAATATTAGGAACACCAACTTCATTTATCCTCCCTACAACATCTGTTAAACCAACCAAGGTATCAGGAACACTTACAGAATGGGAAGACAAAACATAATCGACTGCAATAACGTATCTGAACAAAAACAAACAACAAGTCCTTTCGAATAAATACTAGATGTTGTCATTACCTTTTCTCCTACCGTTGCACAACTCACAACTAATCAAAGAAAGAACACATAAAGAGAAAAATGCAAGAAATAACAAATAATCCTCTTTCAACCCATGAAAACTTTAAAAAAGTTTCTAGACCATCAAGCCAGAAGATGGCCCGAATATCATCAGTTCTTCTGACATACAGAACAAACATTGCAATATATGAAGCTAGTGAGAAGCAAAATAAGATTACATCTAACATGAACCTATTCCTCTTTCTTTTGCATATGCTCAGCTTGCTTACCAGCATCGTTCATTGAGTTTAAAGTCTGGGTGTTAGTTGTCAATGAACTCTCCATGATTGATTCTAACTTACTACTGTCATTAGATAGCGCTTCAATTGTTTTTTGGGTTGGATTCTTAACACCGATATATTCTCCTAGTGAGTTGCTTGACGAAGATGCCGTAACAGAGCCAACGCGAACGCAACCTATAGCTTCACTCTCAGAATGAATTTCCCTTAGCTGCTTCGCCTGCTCTGTTAATGTTGCACAAGACGAGAAACCTAGTATCAAAAGAGCTGAAAGCAGTAGTCTATTCATCAGTATCTCCCTTCTCCTTTTCTCTTCTTTCATAAAACCCTTCAAGTTTCTCCATCAGCTCACCGCACTTAAAGCAAACAGGAGACTCACCATCCTTCCCATCAACTATATTCTCACAAGAAGGACAAATATAGGATATGCTTTCTCTCTTATAGTTGCTATAGAGTATAAGGGAAAACAGGCATAAAGAAGAAACACCCCAAAGTAGAAAAGCATCCCATTCAGAAGTAAAATATGGCCTTCCTGATAGTACGCCATACTTCTGAATATACATCAAGCCAACAATGCCACCACTAAGGAAGATTGAAACTGCAACAATAATAAGTTCTTTTATCTTCACTAAACCAACCTTTAAATGTTGACTACTCCTGTATTTGACTACTAGACGCTGCTGTAGATTCCATTGCTGCACTATTAGTCGAGAATAAGCTAAAATCCATAAACTAACTTCTCGGAGTATTATTTACTTCAATATTAGTATAACTGGTTAATGAAGGATTAGCTCCACTCCTTAAATCTAAAAGACGCGTAAGCAGCTTACATTCACCTCTAAAAATGCTATGTCTCCCCTCTCTATGCCTACTTAAAATAATTAGTTTTTCACCATCACAAAAAGTTATTAAGATAAAACTAAAGCTATTCATTCTTATCGAGCTTACAGTATCCCACAATATGATACGATTACCGATTACAATTTTATCGGAGTAGATCTTGACCTTCTTAAAGTAAACAATCAAACGAATAACTAAATACCAAAGAGCTACAAAAAAAAGAGGAAAAGCCACAATCGTAGCAACAACACCACCCCAAAGATTACTTGAAACAAGGGCCAACAACATGCCTCCAAAAAACACAAATAGCACTAGGGAGGTTAAAATCGGTAAAGCAAAGCGGTACACTACCTCATCTGCTTGACTGCTCTGATAAATGAGCTCTCTATTCACTAACCATCTCCTGATCTGCACTGCTCTGTGTTGAATTGTTCATCATTGATAGGTCATTAATTGCTTGAGATAAAGAGCTCATATCAACATTTCCCTTTTCTGCGCTCTCTACATTTGTGACCCATGAATAGGTTGCCATATTGTACGCATCGGCACCAAGCGTACCTGCACCAATACTAGTTGTATCCCCAAAGTATCCTTCGCCCTTTACTCCTTCCTGTGCAAAAGCAACCCCATTTGCAAAAGTTCCTCCGACAAGAGCACTACCACCAGCTAGCTGCTTAATATTATCAGCCGAGGTATTCGTCGAATCTCTTGTTACAGATCCAGAAGGAACAACATTACTAGAACCTACAGCAGCACCTCCTCCAAGTGTCCAAACGAGGCCAGAGTTCCCTTTGTCATCAGTGGTTGCCTGTACACCAAAAGTTCCAATGACCCCAAACCCAGCAACAGTTACAGAAAAGCCTACCCCTTCTGTTGCCAGCCCAGTGGGGTCAACATTGATAAGTGGGCTATTCATTACATAAGCATACATATTTGTGCTTAGCGAGGAGACTCCCCTTTCATCAATCTCACTTAAATAAAGTGGATCTGCCGAAATAAATCTTCCTATCACTGGATCGTAATACCTTTTTTTATAGTAGTACAAGTCATTCTCTGCATCTTCATATTGCCCTGTATATCTATAAGGGATCCCCTCGTATGATCCATTATCGACTCTTTTAGTCCCAAAAGGATTATAATAAATCTCTTTCACAACATTACCTGCTATATCTGTCCTCACTGAACTTGATCCTAGGTGATCATCTATAGATTAGGACGAAAAAGAGCATGGGAGTCCCAAATGCGCTGACGATTCACACTATTGGCCCGATTTTCCTTGTATTTATCAGACCCAGATAGTCTAACAAACAACTGAAATAGGCTTAATAGCGAACTACTACTTAAGCACAATTGGATATCCAGAAACACTTAAACAGCGTGAACCTGCACTGGTATCGATAAAATCAGAGGACTCAACAACAACATCAGTCATACCATATATATTTCTCGTATCCTCATAAGGAGAAAAAGACGACTCCAGTATAAGTTTGTTCAAATCGTAATAACTCAAACTTGAGGGTCCACAATATTGATTACGATACTTTTCCTTCAAGACGACGAGTTTTTGCCCAGCCTTCTTATCTTTAATAAATATATAGTCAAAACGTACAATGCGCTTAGATGAGCAGGAGGCGAGCACGAGCAAAGTAATTATTACAAATAGTCTACTCATTTCTTACGACCTCTCGCACACTGTCCTGTTGCAACAGTGCAGGTCTGCCCTACAACAAAAGTAGTCCAAAATTCCTCATGAATCACTACGTTTTCTATAGGTCCACCTTGCGGACAAAGATTAAGAAGTGCCCCTTCAATATCATGAGCGGCAACTGGAAAAGCAAAAACCTGAGTAGTACAACTTTTACCAACCTTTTTATTGTTTGGCTTTTGAAAATCTTTAATGGGTACATTTTTAATTTTTACCGAGTTAAACTTTCCAATTTTGGCCACAGTGCAAGATGATAGTAATATTACTAATAGTAACAGTGGTAAAAGTTGATTTATTGTTCGCATCTGTAAGCCTTGGCCCTAGATTCAAAGTAATCACGGAAAACTATAAAAACAGTATTACCACCAATCATAGCAGTTTGGTTTCGATAATAGATCAGATCATTGTCAAATGAAATTGTGCTTGAAGCTCGAGGGGTATACGAGAAGACAGATAAAAATGAACAATTGCTAACATTTTTACTTATTACAACTCCCCTTGCCTCTTTTGAGAGGTTGAGTTTTATAAGCTTTGGCGCAGGAGGCAAAGGGTGTGTTACCCCGATACTGTGAGCGGAATCAACCGCCATACGACCTACAACTTCAGCACATGAACATATAAAACAAAGTAGTAGGTAAATCAAAAAAGTATTTTTTAAGAATCTAAACAAAACAAATCCTAGAACGATAAAACCCACGATGAAAAAATATTTATAAATTTAAAGGAAGCCCCATAGTTGCAGAGTTTAAAATGGCAATATCTTGATCTATAAGCTTGCGTGCTTCTGTTGAGATCTGAGAATAGACTTTATTCTGATCTTCTTCGCAAAGACCCATCATTAAAAAGCATAGCTTCTTTGAATCGATTTGCTTAATAAGCTCAATAACTTCTTGATCTGATAATTTTGATAGTATCTGCATACTCTTCTCCTTTCTGTAAGTAATAATCTAAAAGAAAAAACCAAACTGTCCTACAGCGTAAACAGCTAAATCATTCATGTGGCGAATGATCCCCTCACTCTTTTTACCATCGAGGTAAAGCGCTCCACCCCCCAGTCGCACCCGACATAATTTTATTTTTCTCCCATATTTTAATCGTAAAAGCCCTCCAAAGGAACCATTTTTTGATTGCACGTTGAGCAAACTGGAGTCCCCTTCTCTGAATTTAAGACGTTTTTTACTTTTTCACATTGTGGACAAATGAATGTTTTTTGCTTACCAAGCTGCTTTTTAGTGAAATAAAAGACGGAGTAGAAGCCAAAAGAAAAAATAAGGATAAAAAATAGAGGAGCAACATAGCTGTTAAAGCTTTTGAAGACAGGACTAAAATTTCCCCCTTGAGGCAAAACTTTAAAATGCATCAAAAGTGTAAAAAAGCCTGACAATGATATTGAAACAATTAGGGCCAAAATACTTTCTTTTAATTTCACCTCTCTATTGGCCCTGGGCAATCGCTATTTCTAATATTCCCAACATACTTCCATTATCCATTGGGGTATGATCATAAAATAAAAAATTATTATGGGGGCAGGTCACTACTCTATTTAACTTTTTTAGCAAACTCAATTTTTTTCTTCACACTCCTTAAATAGGAATTTGCTAAAAATGGAAAACAATATGGAAACTTTAAAATAGTCAATGCGAGAAGCTTCTTATCACTTACTCTATACCTAATAATAATCCATGGAATAAAAAAAGAATAAATTGCATCAACATCTTTATAAGGGATAATCTTACGCTGTATAAAGAATCCAATATCTGATAAAATAACAAATTTCAATGACCTGAAGAGCCTATAAAACAAATAAATAAAACCTACAGACATAATGATAGACGAAACATGCATAACTGAAATCGATCTAATTTTGATTATATCAAGAACAGGTAGAATAATCCCAATAAGCAGCATAGTCATAGAAAATGGACAAAATACATACTTTAAAAAAAAATAGTATTTCCCAGTTATTATATCTTTTTTCACATTACTACCTCTCAATGGGCGCTTGTTCTAATGAAAACAATGGAACAGTCTCAGTTGGAACATCTTCATGATATTCTCCTCCAAAATTAAGTCCCAACCCAGGAATAGAGAGACCAATTTCACGAATCTCTTGACCTTCCTTATTTAACGTAAAACGGCCCTCCTGATTAAGCATTCGATAAGACGTGGCACTGGCCCAACTTACTTTAAAAATAGCAGAAAAGTCATTGAAATTCACTCGTTCGAAGTAAATCTTGAACTAAAAAACGCTCCAACCCCCCTTCACTATACATTTTTTGAAAAAAATGAGGGGGGGGAGATTTGACTATAAATCTGATAATATCGCGATAAATGGAATTTAATAAATCATCTGGAATGGAGTACTCTTCACTATAATCTCTAAAAACCCTTCTAGTGGATGAAATAACTACACTTTTATTTGTTAGAACATCCACGAATTTAATACGTATTCCTTCTGCTGAAGCAGAGTTTTTTGTGAACTTGCGAGTTTCAGTTAATTTAAATATTTTTTCAATATTTTCAGAAGAAATTTTCCTCAACTTGAAGCATATGCGACACTCTTCTATTGTCTTAATGTTTAATTCAGAATAATACTTAACTCCAAAAGGAACATAGTAAACATCATACTTCGGAACAACATTACAACCACTCAACAGTGTGAGACAACAAATCGCAGCGACCAAACAAAAGATGCAACGAATATCAATTTTCAACTGGCCTAGGCACATGCTCAGGCTCACTTAGGCACATGCTCAGGCTCATCAGATAAGTAATACCCACCATTTAAAGTTCCCATATTTAACTCTCCATTTGCATAATCATTAAAGATCGCATCATTATAATGAAAAATATCATCATATCTCATTCTATACAAATCATCCAATTGAGACATCACTTTATTTTCTAATGATACCGTTTGTATCTCATCGTTGTTCCACTGATCCAAATGCAATAGTTCGTGGGCAAGAATCCTTGTTTCACTCGCCAAAGAGACCCCACCTAAAGGAGTATCTATATATGAATACCGCCCAGCCCAAGTTGGGTTAATACGAACCGTCTGATCAGATTGTGTAGCTGAAGCATATCGTACAAAATAGCTTGCTTGGATAGTAAAGATATCACTAGATGTCTCAAGCCTATTTATTAATGAACGACCTTCAGCAGTTGCGGAAATCGAATTTACCGAGTCAGCAAAATATATTGCAGATTTAAGATTAGCGTACTCTATCGCGCAACCACTAGGATCGACCATTACCATCGGGCTACTTTTTACATAAGCATAAAGGTTCAGATCAAGCACAGTCTTTCCACGCTGATCCATCTCCTCAAGAAAAAGTGGATCAGCTGTAATAAATCTAGACAATACTGGATCATAGTATCTTGCTTTATAATAATAAAGATCTGTTTCAGAATCTTCATATTGACCAGTATAGCGATATGGAATCGTTACTACGCCAGAACTAGCTCTCTTTGAGCCAAATGGATTATAGCTATTTGTTGATAAGATATTTCCATCCATATCTGTACTTGCAACACTTGATCCTAAGTGATCAGAGTGGTTAAAAACAACCTCATTACCTCTTAGCGTAACTATCTTATCGGAATTTAGATAGATATGATTAATTTCTGAGCTGTCTGTGATCTCAGAGTACTTGTCGATGAAGATTGAGGTCGAATTAGCATTTATTTTTTTGACTCTGATTCCCTCTTCGTCGTAAAAATAACTGGTCGAAACAGAGTCTTTAGTAATGGATGTCGGACGATTGTTCCAGTCATAGCTTAGAGTTCTCGAGCCGTCTGAAACCAAATTCCCAAAGGCATCGAAAACATAAGTAACATTACCAACCTGTGTTAAAATCTGAGAACGATCGCTACTATAAACATAGTTTTTTATAGCATCTTCTGTAATCGAGGAAATATTACCAATTGAATTATAAACCCAGGATCTAGTATAGACATTATTCAGGTTATAATTGGTAATTTGATTCAAATCATCATAGCTAAAGACCTCAGAGTCTCCAGACACTTCATCCCTCCGAGATACGATATTGGAGATTTTATTGTAGCCTAACTCCAAAGACTGCACAGTAGTTCTAAAACCATTTTTTAAAGTATCAATTGGAGACTCGACAAATAAAGAAAAGCTTGCCACTCCAGAAGCATTAATAGATTGAAGTCGATTTGAGCCGTCTGCGTAATAACTATAGGTGGAATTTATCCCATTTGCCCTTGAAAATGAAAGCAAGGCATCCGTTTCACCATAAGACACTCCAGTAATTAGTGCCGTTTCACTCTCTCCATCTAGAAGGGTAATATCAGACACAAGCCCAGAATCATCGAAGCGATAGTTCACGACCTTACCGTTTGAGTATCTCAGAAAGTCAATCGCACCAAACACATTATAAGAAATCTCAGTCCCATATGAGCTACCGTCAATAGTCAATGTCGACTTTGAGAGATTACCATAAATATCATAGTCCATTTTTTTGCTTCCGGCACCGAAGTCAATTGTAGAAACCCTGCCCTTAGAATAGGAACTGGTCGTCAAATCATAAGAATAAACGATATCACTCGTCCCACTTTCATCAGGAAAATCAGCACGCAAAATTCGATTCTGACCGTCATAAGACAGAGAAACACTGTGAGGAGTAATCCCAATCGGCGCGGCACATTCTGTCATGCCCGCAACAAAACCGTAATCACTCTGAGATATAATATTATCTCGAGTATCATATGAGTATAGAGAAACGCCAGTCGTTGGATCAAGCTTACATATCCTTCTCCCTTCTGAGTCATATGTGAACAGAGTCTGATCTCCATTTGGAGCAACAATTTTTGAAACTTTATTTTGCTCGTTCCAAGAATAATTCACAGAATTAGAAAGTGCATTCTCATACTGCACTCTTCTATTAAAAATATCAAAATATTCTATCGATGTTCTATTTTCTTCATCAGTCGTTAATTTTTCACCAACTTTATACTGGTATGTAATTATCGAAGGAGAGGCGCTAGTACTCTCTGGATTTTCAATAGAAACAAGACGACCCAACTCATCAAATGCAAACATAGATGAATAGATAGTAGAAGGGCTAAATGCCAAAGGACTTAATACAAACTCAGGATTAAATGTCTGAGAAACTTTACCCCTTAAGTTGTAAATACTCGCATCATAAAGGATATAATTACCAGTCCCTGCAGTTTTTGTTTTTGCAAAGTTTCTCCCAAGTGGGTCAAAAAACTGATAAGTAGAAACAAGCTTATCTTCGCCAGACCTAAACCTCTTGCCAATCAGCACTCGAGAGGGGTCGGAGCTACTCGTTCCAAAATAGTAATTATTAACTTGAGTCGGCAATTCAGATGTATCTGTGGGACCAATAATTTTTACCAAGCGGAGATATGAATCATAGGAAAAAGAAGTAACAAGTCCATTTTCGTCAGTAACTGTTAACATTTTACCGTTATCGCTATTATAAGTGGCCTGCTTACTAAGGTTTTCTGGAGTAACAACCATCGTTGGATTTAAAGAATGACTATCATAACTTATAGTCGTCGTGTTTCCATCAGCATCAGAAACGGTATTCAAAAGACCATTAGAGTAATAAGTGTAGAAACCTTTCACCTCATAGCTATTACCAAGTAGCCTCTTCTGCATCGTCAAACTACCATTAGAAACTTCACCCCATTCATTATTATCATAATAATTACGCTCTCTTTTTAATAATTTATCAGTACTACTGTATAAAGAGATATCACTCGCTCTATTTAATACGTAATTTGTAGTTGGAGTTGCGTAGTCAACAATCCAATAGCGGTATCGCTCACCATTTTCAAAATATTCTGAGACCTTACGACTTGTTATAATATTGTCACTAACTGTAACCTCATTTGTGACAGCATGCAATCGACTTGATGTTGTCGGATCGGTATCCCCTTCAATAGACTTCACCCGTGAAGAAAAAGGCATTTTACTATCTTCTTCAATCCCTACATACAATTCCACATCAGAAAATTCAGTTTCAGTACCTTTCAACAGCTCGCCAAAAGTATAATTTTCTTCATTAAATTGATATGTCTTGTCTGAATACACCAAAGACTTTTGATATATTGACTCCTCATATTCAACTCGCCCCTGATGGTAAAATTTTCTTTGGACAGAAGCGGGAGCAGAATCATCAGAGGGAATAAATTGATCAACAACATTAAACCCTCTAAATTCATTAAGAATACCATCATAAAAAGGAGCATAGTATGCATAATCCTTTTGAAACGTTACGGTTTGACTATCCCAGAATGATTTGACTATAGAAGAGACGACATAACTAGGAAAAGGAAGAATATTTGATCTATTGCTTGGAGAACTATCAAAATAATCACGGGCACGCTTGTAGTTTACGACTGTCACTAGCCCCATTCCATTATTTTGTTCCACCATTAAATTTGGTTTCATTGAATACAAATCAAACGCGCGAAAATCAGCAAAATCATTTGACCAAATAATATCGGTGACACCATTTCCATCAATGTCAGCATTGGTAATATTTAACCCTTTTGTATTGAAAGCAGTTTGATGAATATCATCAATCAGTACTGACTCACTAAATAAATCATTCCCAAGATTCAAAGAATAAGTCAAACCATCGCTGTACGCAGAAACTAGGTCGGCCAGTCCATCTCCATTAATGTCTGTTACAAAGTTATACTTGTTAATCCTAAATTGCTTCAAAACGATTGGCGAAGACTCATTAAAGAGAACTCTTTTCGGAGAATCAAATAAACCATTCCCCCTATTTGGTAAATAAATAACTCCAGTCGGCCTTGCAAAAACCATGTCTGCAAGCGAATCTCCGTTCATATCTGCAAAAAACATGAATCTTGAGGAAAAGCTATATGAAGAAGTATTTAGCTCATTTGAGTTAACCTTATCCCAAGATCCTCCACCAGAATTTAGATAAACATTAAATGTCGAAAGCTCACGTACTAAGATATCAAGCTTGCCGTCACCATTAACATCGACTGTTCTTATATTTCCACTACCTATCGAGTATGGTGGCAACTTCTCAATAGAACTCGGATCTGTGGAAAAACTATACCTACCATCACTTTCTCTTTCTCCTCCTTTAAAAAACCGAGGATAAAGTCCAGTTCCAACGACATCAACAGAACGATCGCCATCTACATCAAGTAGCTTAACATTATTATCAGAAATATTATGAACAAATTCAGGTAAACTGTAATGAGCATCAAATTGGTTATTTCCATTATTGATCCAAACACTAGCACCATAATAAGAAGTCTCAATGATGTCAGGCAATGAATCCTTGTTCATATCAATAAGAGTTACTCTACCTTTTGACAGAGATGGAGGAAATTTAACATCATTAAAAGCAACCAATCTAGATTTCGTAGAACGAGCATTGCTTGTCGAGTAATATTTAAACGATAATAATGGGTATGGTGGGATTGTATCTTGGTCATTCTCCCCCAAAAGCTTTATAGATTCGACTTTCGAAACAACAGAATCCTCATTGTAACTTATATTATATGACCTTATAACATGATTAGTTCCTGAAATGACTTCAATACGATAACATCTCTTTAAAAGTGTAACAGGATAATTACTCCTATAGCTAGTAGTAACGTCACTTCTAGATTGATAGTAGAATTTAACACTATAGTGTGGCACATCATTCAAGTATGCAAATGCAACATTCTCCAAGTAGGAATAACCACCTTCCTTAAAATAAGAATAACTGATCTTATTTCCAAATGGATCAACTTCAGAAGTTGCTTGCCATGCAAATGTACCACTACTATTGATAGAGATTGATTTATCATTGCCCCCCAAAATGATTTTCTTTCCAGTAGAAATCAGCAAAACCCATCTATTGGCATTTTCATGATATTGATATAAATTTTGAGTTTTATTTATCTTAGGAGCAAACAACCGATAATCCGAAGAATCAGAAATGACCTCAACCAGTGCCCCATCCAAAGTTGACTCAAACTCATCAGTATCAGTATATGTCGGATTACCTCTTTTTACAGACCTCGACACTTTAGGAACAGATAATATAAACCCAAGACCGAATTCTCCTCCTCCAGATGAGGACGAATACGAGAAATGCAAGTCGGGAGTAAACTTGTTTACTCCCGAAGGCAGCTCAATTGCGAAATCAAAACTAAAATCACCAACATTACTTTGATCATGAGTTAACTCACTAGATAGGCCCGAGATGGTGGCGTCACCTTCAGGAAGCGAAATGGCCTCACTAGAAACTGCTGTTGACTGATAAAGATTAGAAATGTTTTCATCATATGCCCCCCCATCTTCCGAGGAAAGACACACTTGCCAGATGGGCATAGTTAAAACAATCAGAAACAATAGATATCTATTAATCACAACCAAACCTTATATATAAGCTGAAGCTATGGCACAGTCACACGAGATGACGTTGACCAAATACCGTACATATAATCAGCCCCTTTATTAGAATCTTTATATGCACTTCTAACTTTGTAATATATCGTATCTCCACCTAACGTCTTAATACTGGAATCACTCCACTCACACGTAAATGAATCAACACTTTCACGACAAGCCGAAACGTCTGACTTGTCTACATATCCAACTCTCTCAAACCCCTTATCTGACTCAAAACTTCTGTAAACAAAATATCGATCTGTTGTTTCAAAGTCAGGATCATCCACATCAATTGAAAACTGCAAATTAATCTTTGGAGCAACACCTGTAGCATCATAAGCGGCAGCAACTCCAAACGGTGGAATCAAACAGCTATTGATGATCCCATCATTCTGCGTTTCAGTTGAGTTATACCAGAAAACAAGCTTAACTCCTTTTAAGTATGGGTTAGAAAAATCTACATCTGCCGAATCAAACATTTGAACGCTTGGGTCCCTCATTTCGATATTCCAGGTTGTAGAAAAACTTGTTTTCCTAAACGATAATCGATCAAAATACCTAGATTCTCTTAGCGCCATATAGTCAGAGTCACTATCAACTAAAACACGGGAAGAAATAGCGTTAACCTTTCTCTTTTGCCCTGGCATCCAAAACTCATGCTCATTTCCATAGAAATCGAACAATCTATTTTCAGCTCCATGAGTCAGAGAGACCTTTGTGCTTCTCACATGCGGATTAGTAAAGAACTTATACTCATTTTCAGGATCAATATCGAGTAAAACACCAACTTTATCAATCATTACGCGACTTTGATCCTCAAGGTTAAATCCATCGCAGAAAAAATCCCTGATATCTAATCTAACTTGAACTTTTCTATCTCTAAAGTCTTTAGATTGTAGAGGTTTGAGCTGACTACTGTTCAATTCGTAGACAACAAAACCACGGTTAGGGTTCAAAAGATCATTTTCCGTCGTAATATCAAATACAAGATCCTTAATTTCGTTAAGTTGAGAATAATAATAATCTCCTTCATGATATTTCTTAGGTTCTCCAGCTGCGCTGAACTGATCTAAGAAAAGATAGTTATAAGCATTCACAGCATAGGCGAAGTACCGTTTAATTCTCTCAAGATTCTTGTCTCTCATTTGGTTAAGATTGGATAATTCAGACTCATAATACGATTTAGAAGTATCAAGAAGTAGTTGCCTAGTTTCAGTGTTTTGTTCTCGTCTCTGGTAAGTAGCAACTAGATCATAGGCTCTACTCAAGGAATCCTTTGCTAAAACTAATTGTCTCTTACATTGCTCGATTTTGGCGAGCTGAAGTTCCCTACTGTGTTCTTTTGTTTTTATATCTCGCTCAATAACCTTTTTCTCAATTGCATAATTAACATATTGAAGGAAAATATCTGTCAACTGTGCAGGCATAAGTGGGAAATGATTGTAAAAACTTGATTTAGCAACGAGAAATGGATTTGCCGAATATGCAATATTATTCAAAATTGCCTCTAGCCCACAATGTTCTCCATTATCATCACACTTTTTGTTACTCCATGACACAAATTCATTCCAATAAGCAGCAACTTTAGTACTCGTGCGGACCGATACACTGATTGAACCAGTATTGTTCTCAACATTCGAAGAGTCATTCGCTCGTAGCCATAACTTTTTCCCAATATTGATCTCAGAAGAACTCAACACAAGATTCGATCCAATTACAAATACCTCACAATTTTCTCCGTCTGGAACCTCATCACAAAAAGATCCAATTAAACTTCCCAACGGTGCTTCAGGTAAGAAAGTTGTTGTCAACCGCAAAGGAAATGTAGCTCCGACGCTAGAAGAATTGGAAACTCCACTTGAAGATGAAGATGAGCTACCACTAGAAATAGTACCATCTCCTTTCTTATTGGGTTTAGAAGAAGAGCTAGAAGATCCAGAAGAGCCACTTTGTGAGCCACCGATGGAAGAAGACATCGAGAACATATAGCCACCTGCGTCTGTTCTGAATCCACTTAAAGTGATCGATTGCATTCCAACAGTTGAAAGCATATCTACAGCCTCATGATTAAAGTTCTCAAGACAAGACAGCTTAATATCAGTTTTTAACCCATTCTTTAAGTTAGAAACCGCAGACACACCTTTTCCATTATTACTTAGTGCCCAGCATGCTGCGCTATCGTTTGAGTCGCTATCGTAATAAAGCTGACCATCGGCAAATTCCGTTGCGGCTCCCTTGACATTCCACTGACCTGTTCCTGAAATTGACACAACTGATGCTCCATCAAAATGGAAATCAAAACTTTGCCATGTTTTATTTGCTGAAACAATAACATCTCCACTAGAAAATGCTGATGGAACAACAATATCAAACATTTCTTTATGAAAATTCAGAGAATTTGATTCTAAAATTTCAATTTGAGTATATGCTTTATCTATCTCATTACTCTCAAACTTGGCTTCAGACTCACCTCCCTCAACACACTCCTCGTATGATAAGATCTGACTCTGGTTCTCTGCGGTGTAGTTAGTATCTCTTAAAAGAGACTGTTCTACTCCGACAATCTCATCATCCAACCCAACATAGGCACTCTGTAAATCTAGGTAAGTTTGTCTAAAAGCTCTTGCCTCTTTATCTAATGCAACCTGATCAGCTATAAGTCGATCTAAGTGTCCCATCAGATGCTCTTCAAAATTAGAATTAACCGCATAAATTGAAGCATTATTACCAATAACACCATTCGCACCTAAGCCTTTAGTAATCTGATCAAAACGGATCATTGCTTCTTTGCGTAAATAGTAGTTACCAGATGAAAGTTGTAGTATCCCGAAATCTGAAGCACACTCAGAAGCGGTACAAATAATCGCTTGATACTCTGAAAGAGCAAGCTGTTTGTAGCTATCGTACTGATCAACTAGCTCGAGATAATCATCACATCCATCACTAAGCTCCTCACAAGTTACAATTTTACTTTTTATATCCTGCGCAAGCTTGTAGTATTCATTTCCAAGAGCTAAAGAGGTTTTGGCTACTAGCTCATCCAGATCTTGCCCTAGCGAAATCACGGGAATCAGCAGTAGTAATAATAAATATTTCATAATCTATCCTTTTTAAGTTCCATTAGGTGAATCTTAGCATTACGAAGATATCTAACCTTTTTCGCGGAATCCACAGTGATCATTGCCTTGTCGAAGAACTCAGTTGCGATTTGTTCATTCTCTAGCTTACTCAGCAGACTCGCATTCGTATCTTGTTTCACATCATAAAGAAATTGACGTTCAAATAGGACTGTCAATTTGCTTCTGGTATCTCCAAGTAGAGCAAAAAAAGATAGTGTAAATAGAGAAATAAAAAGGATTACAACGATATTTTTTTTATTGAGCATAGTAATCCTCCATCACATGAGCGATCCAAGATACTTTTTTTGAATAAAGCAAAGACGGCAAAGAACCCTTTCTGATTAAATATTCAATCCCACTGAGTAATTGATTATTTAACTGACTAAATTCCGTGCCATCAATCTTAACACTCTCAGGAGGCACCCCTATTAACAACGAAAAGAAATCGTATGAATTCTCACCAAAAGAATCTATCGAATTAGAAACTTCACTTGGCTCAATGTCATCGAGCAAAGTCAAGGTTGAAGAAAAAAATGGCTCAACAAAAATTGGGTCGAGCAGCAAATTTTCCGGCCCGGAGCTCTGATAATCAGGGTCTGTCCTTATTACTAAATTTTGCAGATACTTGAGTTGGCAAGCTCTCCATACAGTAACATCAGAAGAATCGCAGTTAGTATCTTCCAGAGCAATATCTTCAAAGTCACTATTTCTCAGCAAACCTGAGCTATCTTGAAATGCCTGAATAATCATAGCTTGAATTATAGCAATTCTATTAGTAACACCAAGACTATCATATATATCGGAACTTATTAAATAATTTGGAGAAATGAAAGATGCAATAGCTTTTTTGTTAAACAAAACATGAAAAACTCGCATTAATTCAGGACCTATCGGTAAATTCTCATTCAAAGAATTTGCATAATTAATATCGTCAATAACAATCTCTAGAAAACGAGGTAATTCTTTTCTTAAAGCTAAAGGCAAATTAGCAACTACATAGTTTCCACGTGCCATGCGTCCACAATTACCACTATCAATAGGAGAGGTACCTGAAACGATATCTAGTGAGCACAGGGACTCACCATTATCATTTAATATATCATTCCAACGCTCAGTCGAAAGAGTCGCGAGAAAATCATGCCATTTGGATAGTAACGTATAAGAATGAATATTTTCTTGCAATTTGTTATCTAGCTCAATACGGTCAGAATCACTCAAGATATTCTCATTAGGAAAGAAAAAAGCGGTATCTTCGGCATTCATTGAAGCTATATTAGATCTTAATAGTTGAGATGCATTAACAATTTTTTCAATGTTATTTACCTCACTGTAATTACTTAGCAGAGCACTTCTAGAAAACTTTACAAACAAGCTATTCCACCCTCTTTCTTTATATTGATCTGCAATCAAAGAAAGCGATACTTGCTCAACCGCAAATGTAGGAACAGCTACAAAGAGTGTAAAAATGATGAATTTCTTCATTTCACTACCTCCTCTTTAATTCCACGAATAAACGAAGTTGTATAATTAGGTCCTTTTGGGGTGCGATATGCAATAACTTGGGCATTAACCCTAAGGGCCTTACCACTTCCATCTGTGATGCGAAATTCAGCTTTACTCCATCTGTTTTTTTCAGAAAGATTAAGCTCTAACCCCTGGCAGCTTGCAGTAGTGCGTAGTGATAATTTTGAGATGTCAAAATAAATTCGATCAGAGCGAAACCCTTCGACTAAACTATTTATGCCAGTTGAAGTACATGCGACTTCAGAGCAAATATCAATAAGACACTGAGTTACATCAACACTATTTATGAATACTGACAAGCGTGCAGTGGACCTCGACTCTTTGTTTTCAGACTGACTATTTATCAAAGAATAAAACGAAGTATTCGGCGATTCAATCCTAAGGTTTAACTCAAACAATTGATCAGAGAATGCATTCCTAAAATACAATGTCGATTGATTTTGTGCATCAACATTACGATCGATTGAGTATACATCCTTGCTCATTAAAAATGACTTTTTCAGATCACCTACTGAAATAACAGCGCGTTCAGTTTGGCGCGAGCAGCCAATGAAGAACAAAAGTAATGCACCAATAACTATTATCTTCATCATTCCTCCGAAATAACATCATTTTGAAGAGACAATGAATAATTGATTGTTCCACCACTAGGGGTTCCCGCAGCAACATCTTGAGTCTCAACCAAAATCACGTGCTTAGTCCCTTGGATATTATTGGTAACACAATTTGAAATATCGATATCATTTGATAAAGAAAAAGACTCATTAATTCCAGCTGCCAATTTACGGTCAATAGACGAATCTACAGTCCAACAATCATTCTCATTGCAGTCTGAGATTAATCGCTGAACAATAGTGCATGATTTTGAAGTACAAGAAATATCATCCGCGAGAATATCACTCCCATTGCACTGGCTAGTCGTCTGACCATCAACTGTAACTGAAAGCAAATTGACCTGCACTTCAGGAACCGTAAAATTATTTTTAGACTCACTCGTTGAATTTACAACAGATAAAAATGCAGAATTAAGCTTCGCAACATCTAATCTTAAAAATACTTTTTGATTGGTCAGAGTCGTTTCAAATGCAATTTTAAGGTTATTTTTAGCATCAATATCACAGTTGCCACTGTATACTGACCTCGACTCCTTAAGCATTTTGATAAGCAATTCATCAACAGTGCCATAAGAATAACTAGCTAACAATAAACAAAATACAAAAATAATCTTTTTCACTGCGCCCTCCTACTATTCACCAGACTCGACAATTAACTCTCTAACTTTTTCAAAAACAGGAAAGAATGAACCAGTTGTGTGAACATAGTAAAGAGTTTGAGAAGTCTGAATAGGAAACTCAATCACAGATTCTGGGCTATTAATAGCTTCGTGACCTGAAAAATTATAACCAGAGCAATCAGAACTCGAATAAAAAATAGCTTCAAAGGCAGGAGGTGTTGAAGAAGGTGTTCCAAAATTTACAAATACGGAATATGCTGTCGCAGGAACGTTGGCACTCAAATCCCAAGCTTGACATCCGCCAGTAGTGAACATTGCAAGTCCACTATTATATTCATAAGAAGTTACCCCATCACGACTAAAAAACTCACCAACTGCAGATTTTGTAAAGGTTAGCATTGGAGAGGCCACTCTTTTCCAGCCTTGATAAGAAGCTATCGGGCCTTCATAGCTAGAAGAGATAATACATCCAAACCCACTTCCATTAGGGACGAGGTAAATATATGCAAATGTCTTATCCTGAAAGTCACTACCGCTATCAACTCCTCCTACTCCAGACGTAGAAAAAGAACAGCTTACAGAGGATTGATTTATATAAAAAGAGTTCTCAATAACAATTTTACCAGGAGAAACATCTATTCTATCTCCATTACCATATATAATCGGCAGCTTCTCAACATAAACATCTGGCTTCTTAAATGTACCACCATTTCTTACGAGAATTCTTCCAGTACTTGATTCATAAGCAAGCTCCCCATCTAGTGGGTTCAATGATTCCAACTCTGCAGAATCATACAGGGCCGTTCTCAATTTTGACCTCTGCCCGCCCATACCTACATTTACAAGTCCTGTAGTTTTATCATAAGACAATTCTCCATCAAGAACAGTTACATTAAGTAATTCAGAATTGCTCGGTAAAACAGAGCGTAATAAATTGAAAGCTCCATCTCTAAAAATTTTCAATAATCCAGTTTCACTATCTTGTGCTAATTCTCCATTTACAACTGGGTATGACGCGAGATCGCTATCTGTCGGCAAAATCATACGCATTACCCCACCAGAAATAGCAACATTAATTGAAACTCCAAGCACAAAAAACAATGTACAAATAGCTATTTTTTTCATCTTTTCTCCATATAATTAATAATTTGATAATTCATCTTGCGATTCAATAACAACATTGCCCGAAACCTTAATTGATCCTCCAACATGAATTGAATCAACTCCAGCAATTGTTGCACCATTAAGCACCTGTGCCATATCAAAGACTTCTGTAGATCCGCCGATAATAGTATTTGCGCTCGCATTACCTTTGATAATTGCTGCTCCGTAAATTTTTGCATTATCTTTAATGATTGAATGTTTCAGAACGATAGCAGTTCCGTAAACCTCCGCACTATCAATCACCTGCCCAGCAATCTTTGATTTTCCAAGAACTTTTGCATTCCCAGAAACAGTTCCATCTTCAACTATTGCCTGATTTCCAACCTGTGCAGATCCACTAATGTTAGACTTCCCTGATATTTTAGCTTCTCCAAATATTGTAACGTCCCCAGTAAGCTCAGCATCTCCAAATATATGAATGTTGTCAGTTGCAGTTACACCACCCATGAGCGTTGAGTCTCCATATACTTGAGCAGAACCAGATAACTTAACTTGCTCAAGTACAACAGCATTGTCGAAAACTCGAACATCTCCTGAAAGTGTTGTCGTGTGTGATTCACTAAAGAAGCCGGATACAATTGCATCCCCATATACTTGAGTATTATCCATAAGCTTTGCATCGCCAGAAATTTTTGCACTACCGTAAACATTCACATTTCCACTCAACTCAGCATTTCCGTAAAGTTGTGCATTTTCAAAAACTTTCACCGACCCATAAGTTTTTGCATTCCCATAAACTTGAGCCTCACCTTCAATAACAGAATTGTCATTGATAGATGCACTTCCATAGACATAAGCTTCACCACGAATAAGCGAAGCACCAAAAACTTGAGCAGCACCAAATACTGCAGCATCGTCATAAACTTGTGCATTCCCTCTTACGACAGCATTCTCAAATAGCTGGGCGTTTCCGTAGGCAACTGCAAAATACCCTAAATTTGCACTACCAAAAATTTTTGCAGCACCACTAACCTGTGAATTATTTTCGACAACTGCATTATCAAAGACATGCGAATCGCCTTTGACTAACGCAGAATTTTTAACTACCGCACTCCCATAAACTTTCGCTTGCTCATAGACTTGAGGCATTGGATCAGTATCACCAATTTGTAGTTCATCACCAATTACTGCATCACCAAAAACTTCAGCAGTGTTGTAAACCATACCGCGTCCCTGAATAATTGCATTTCCATAAATTTTTGCATTTGTACTAATCACAGAACGACCACGCACTTGTGCATTTTCAGAAACAATTGCATCTGCCCTAACTTCGGCCTGCCCATAAACCTTCGCTGTGTCTTTGATATGGGCATTATCTTTAACAATAGCTGTTCCGCACACCATTGCATTTGGTCCAACAAATGCTGTTGCGGCAACTGAAGCTGTCACTTCAACTAAACCACCACCATTCGAATGAGCTGCAGTTGCAGCTCCTGTAGGACATGTATCCTCTCCATTGGCCACACCAACTAAGGCCAAAAGACAGCAAAATGAAATAAATTTTTTCACACTGACTCCGTTGTTAAAATAAATTACAAATGAGAATAGAGAGATTTAAAATTATGCGTCAACAGCATGAATGGCCAAAGGAAGGCCAAAAAAATGCAAAAGAAAAACTTAATGCTTTGATAAGTGCATTTTTGCAGGGGTCTGTGAGTTTTCTAAAAAAAACTTACATGTGCAAGTTGTAATGTATGCTAACAAATAAAGACAGTTAAGAATTTCTTAACAAACATTCGTCGTTTAAAATGCCTATAGGGTTACTTAAGAATTCTAAAGGTTGATCTGAGTATCGCCAATTCCTGATGAAATAACCGACCAAGATAAATGTTGAGGATTACCCAAGGCCTCATTTGAAATTGACTTACTTAACTCCCAATCTCCTAGAGAATCATCAACAGATTTTAAAATGAGATGATCTACCTCCTCTTCGGATTCCCATGCCAATACCATACTTGGAACAAGACCTTCGAGGGCATTATTATCAGTCAGACCATGCGTGAAAAGTTGATCATAAAAACGAATACTTTGTGTGGGAATATTTTGTTCCCAAATCTTAATAGCTTTACCACCTAAGATTCCTTTTAGTTTCACAGTAGAATGGCCATTATGTGCAGAATTAATTCTAAGCTTGTAAAACACACCTTCACGTTTTCTTGGTAAAGCATTGACTAGAATGCCTACATCGGAATCTTCAGAATTTATAATTGTCCAACTACTATGATTAAGTTTATTCATTGAAGATGGAACTGTAGAAGCATACAGTTTAAAAGATCGAACTCCGCGATGCCCCGCGCCCTGCGGTGTTCTCAGATAAATATCTGCAGGAAATTCATTTGAAGAAAAAACTATATTTATAGGAAAATCATTTGCCTTATTATAGAAGCTTAAATAACTTGGGTCATATTCGTTAAAAAGGCGATCAATGCTAGAGTATGGAGCATTAGCAGAATATGCAAGAGAGTCGACAAACAAAGTATTAGATGAAGCGATACTACTTATGCCGCAATATCCACTAGTCCCATACAAAGAAGAGGGATCATTATTTTTAATCTCAAGCTTAAAAAAGAAGTTCCCTTCTGGGAGAACATTTGTAGCGTATTCTTCTCCAGAAATATCATCATACAGAACACTGTCAGCATATAGCTTTTTACCATATGATCGGCCA
Source organism: Bacteriovoracaceae bacterium (assembly GCA_965140515.1). GTDB lineage: Bacteria > Bdellovibrionota > Bacteriovoracia > Bacteriovoracales > Bacteriovoracaceae > JAGLCH01. The sequence continues at coordinate 2,583,427 of OZ223251.1, forward strand.
AGAACAGCGGGGTGAACACCATCAGGAATAAGCTCAGCAACATTTCTGAAATCGACATAGTTAACAATATTTTTATGGGCATCTAAAAATAAAAGATTACGATCAATACAAAATTGGTGAAGAGCATCGTTCCAAGCAATTATTCTCTCATCAGTTGCGGCCCTCCCAAGCGAGGAAAACTGATCTTGCCAAAAAGATGGAAATATTGAAATGACAACAACTCGTGCACCAGTAGACTGAAGCTCTGCTGTAATCTGCTCAATATTAGTAATATATTGATCTACTGTTGTTGCGCCACTCAAATTGTTATAACGAGCATCATTGATACCGATAGCAACAACATACAAATCACATGAAAGTAATTTCAAGCTTTCGATTCTTTCCAATACATCTAAAGTAGTATTGCCACCTATTCCTTCATTCACATATGTAATTTCTGGAAATTTTTCCTCAATATATGTTGTAAAGCCGATTCCGTTACCATGATCTAACTTACCTTGCTCTACAATCGAATCACCAACCCAACACAGCTTACCGCCAAGAGTATTTAGAGATGACATAACGGATGTAAACTTACTTTTATCTGAAAATGGAAGCAAACTATTAGCATGAGTTGTTGGTGTAACTAGAACTAAAATGACTAGCATCACGACTATTCTATAGGGCATATCATCTCCATTATTTATATCAATATTGAAATTGTACCAAATAATAAAGTCGAACCAACATGGTCAGTATTGCCTATCCGAATATTTAAAATTCAGATTATGAAATCATCATTGCTACCCATCCCCATTTACTACTTAAACTCAATAAGTTATAACAGTCAGAAGACAAAACTAAGGGCCCTGGCGCCTACGCAAATATCTGATATTAAAGGAATCTCATGTCTGAACAAAACAAACGCTGCACCTTCGCCATCATCTCCCACCCGGATGCTGGTAAAACGACAATGACAGAAAAACTACTGTGGTTTGGACGCGTTGTTCGCGACACGGGGATGGTTAAGAGTAAATCTGGAAATTACGCCAAATCTGACTGGATGGAACTAGAAAAACAACGTGGGATTTCAATCACATCATCGGTAATGTCATTTCCATATAATGACCGCGCGATGCACCTACTCGATACTCCGGGCCACAAGGACTTCTCTGAAGATACTTACCGTACTCTTACTGCAGTTGAATCAGTTCTAATGATGATCGACTCAGCAAAAGGGGTTGAAGAACAAACAATCAAATTGATGGAAGTTTGTCGTCTTCGCGACACCCCAATCGTAACATTCATGAATAAATTCGACCGGGATGCCATGGATCCATTCGAATTGATCGATAACATCGAAAGTATCCTTTCAATCCAATGCGTACCAATGACATGGCCGATTGGTGATGGTGTTGACTTTAAAGGTGTCTACGACAGAAGAACCAAAACAATTACCAGCTTTAAGGGTGCTGAAGATCCAATGAATCCAACGATCATTGATGCCAGTGACCTAGACGCACCACATGTCGTAGAATTCATCTCTGAGCGCCTCAAAGAAAAACTTGAGGAAGATCTAATGATGATTGAAGAACTAATCGGAGAATTTTCTGAGGAAGAGTTTCTTGCGGGAATCCAAACTCCAGTGTTCTTCGGTTCAGCACTTCACAACTTTGGAGTTAAAGAGACACTCGATATGATCTCTTCAAAATGTCCTGGACCTAGTGGACGTGAAGTAAAACTCGCACCATTTGAGATCGACTCTCCAACTAGAAAGGTTGAGCCATCAGAAAAGAAATTCACCGGATTTGTATTTAAAATCCAAGCAAATATGGACAAAAACCACCGCGACCGCGTTGCCTTTATGCGCGTGTGTTCAGGGCGCTTTGAAAGAAACCAAAAGATCTTCCACGTTCGTACCGGAAAGGAAATTAGGATATCTTCTCCTATGATCTTCCAAGCGCAGGACCGTGAGATCGCTGAATTCGCACTTCCAGGAGACATCATTGGCCTTCCAGATAATGGAAAGTACCAAATTGGAGACACCTTCTCTGAAGGCGAAAAAGTTGAATTTACAGGTATCCCTAGTTTCGCTCCTGAGATCTTCCAAAAGGTTCTTCTAAAAGATCCTCTGAAAGGAAAGCAACTTGATAAAGGACTTCGCCAACTATCTGAAGAAGGTGCGGTTCAACTTTTCACCCGCCACTCTGGAACAGATAGAATCTTAGGTGCGGTTGGGATGCTGCAGTTTGAAGTTGTGAAGTTCCGCCTTGAAGATGAATACAATGTTCACGGTGCCTATGAGAACTACCCATTTATTGCTGTTCGCTGGCTTCAATTCCCAGATGAAAAGATGCAGGACAACTTCATCTCCAAAAATAGCATCAATGTCCTATACGACCACAAAGAAAGGATCTGTTTTGCCGTTCGCTCAGAATGGGACCTTAAACTTGTAATGGAAAAATTCCCTGAAGTTAAATTCTTCAAAAACTCGGATTACAAATAGTGGAAATGATCTTAAATAGACTTCGAAAGAATCTAAAAAAGAGAAAACCACTTTTAAAAGGTGGAGAAGTTGAGGCCTACCGCCTCTACGAATGGGACATTCCAGAGTACCCATATATTGTGGACGTCTATAAAGATCAAGTCGTTCTCTATTCAAGAGAAGATGACAAAATAGATGCTGACAAAAAAGAACACCGCTACCACTTAATGGATGCCCTTTGCGAACTCTTTAATATTGATGACGACTCAATCATCATCAAAGAGCGTGAGCGTAAAAAAGGTAAGAACCAGTACGAAAAGATCTCTCGAAAAAACATAAAGGATGAGATCCGCGAATACCAAGCAACTCTTCTCATTAATCTTCACGACTATCTTGATACTGGAATTTTTCTAGATCACCGCCCAATGAGGCAGCGTATTTTCTCAGAGAGTGAAGGAAAAAGAGTCTTAAACCTCTTTTGCTATACTGGCACTGTAAGCGTATTTGCTGCCCTTGGTGGCGCAAGTCAAGTGACAAGCGTTGATATGAGCAAGACCTATCTCGAATGGGCCGAAGAAAACTTTTGTATGAATGGCCTAGAACCAACAGAGCACCGTTTTACTCGTGCTAACGTTCTAGACTATATCAAAAACAGTTCTGAAAAATTTGATCTAATCTTTCTAGATCCACCAACTTTTTCCAACTCAAAGAGAATGGATGACAGCTTCGATGTTGAAAGAGATCAGGTATCTCTAATTGAAGACACCATGAAACTTTTAAGCGATGATGGCGTTCTCTACTTCTCTAATAATAAGAGAAAATTTAAGTTAGACCCAGTAGTCTCTGAAAAATTTAGTATTAAAGATATTAGCGCAAGCACAATCCCTGTAGACTTTAGAGATACTGAAATTCATAAGTGCTTCAAAATCACTCATAAATAGGATAAAGAATGGAATTCTATAACACACAAGGTTTGGCAGACTTCTTAAATAGAGATGTATTAGATGAATTTGATAAGATTCACTCAGTGTTAAAAGAAAACAATCTTGACCCAGACCAAGTTCTTCGCGTTCTAATAGATATTTCTCAGGGAAATGATTACGCCAACCAAACTGTTGAGAGCATTTCAAAAAGGCTCGGGTTTATCGCAACAATGGACAGTGAGAAAACCATTTGTAATCATAATGAGGACGGTTGGTTTACATTTGGAACAATTCACTCTGAAAAGCAGCAGTACAAAATCAAGAAAGTCGAAGGGATGTGGTATGCAAAAGTAAAGCTTACTCACTCTGGAGAGCTTGGAGATGACATCGCAATTCAAGTTAGTGATGATGCAAATGTAGCACTCAATAAGCTATTTAACACCTAGAGATTCGCGAAACTCTTTAGCTCTTCGCTCTTCTTCCAAGATATTAAACTTATAAGAAAGATACTTAAGCGCAAACGGCGCAAAGTTGAAGGTAACAGGGATGCTTACTTTCTTGGTTGACGCAAATTTAAAAAAATCACCTTCATACTTTGCCAACTGATCAAGAACTTCGATCGCAATAATCCTCTCCATATCACCTTTCCAAAGAGGACTTGTGAAAAGCTTCCTGATTCTTTGCACATCGTTTGTAATCTGTGCTTTAAAATTACTGATTATATTATTGCGAGTTTCCTTATCCTTAGGATCTAATTTACCCCACTGCCTTCGAACTAAGGCCAGGTAGTTCTTTGAAAGTTTGATATTAAATGCAGCATCAACCTTCCCTATAATTTGATTAATGCGATCGTACTCTCCAAGGTTAACGTCAAACTCAACTTGAAATTTAGGTTTATACATATTGAAGTAGAGAGAGTTATCGACCTTCTCAATCGTAAGCTGCTCTTCAAACATCAAGTCTCTTGAGAATTGTCTATTTCTTTCGTCGGCCCATTCATCCCATGATCGATCCATACTGGAGCGCAGAAGTTCCTCTCCATCGGTCCACTTGTCGAGTGAAATAAAAAAATCAGGAACTCCATTTATGAGTGAAACAAATTGAGATACTAGGAAAATCTCATCTTCAGGAGATTGAGAGTCAATAATCTTCTTAATCTTTGGAACCTGCGACTTGATAGTGTAATTTGCGTCTTTATAGTAGGAACAATAAGCACGCTCGAGATCATCAGAAAAAGACTTGAACCCCATCGATCTCGGGAATGCACGAACAACTTCATCATACTTTTTCTTGCGACAAATAAGGTTTTCACAAAGAACGCCAATTGGATGATTTGATTGTTGCTTCACAATAGAGTTATCGACTTTTCTCCAACTAAGCTCGGTGCCACTGATCTTTCTAATCACAAATGCCATGACGGCAGGATTCTTCAGAAGTGGAACCAAAAGACGAAGGTTGTCAGTATTCCCACCCCAAGAACAAAATGAACGAAATAACTTAGCAGTAACCGCAAACTCTTGTTCTCTTGCCTTGTCAACCATATTGATGGTTTTAAGTGATTGTGGAAATAAAGGGTTTCCATCAATTGAAGGCAACTGTAACCCAGTAGAGTTACCACGAAAATGAGACATCATATTCTTTTTCAACTGACGATGACTAATGATGGACAAATTATTTGAACAGTAATTCCCAACCAGATTATCTACCATGTCAGAATACTCTCCATCAGAAAATTCAAAATACTTTCCATATTGAGCTAAGGCCCTAACGGTCACATCAAGACCTAAGTATTGAAGTGTTGCAAGGATTGAACGCTTTGATTGAGTTTCTAACCAGTATGTTGGATAGCTAATTTTTGAAGTTCTTTCACATCGATTTTTAAGATTCTCACCTTCTAAAATAAAGCCACGATAAAGCGCAAGCTTTTCACGATATTCATCCTTACCTCGACCTTTCTCTTTAAAGATATAAGAAATTGGATCGATTTCATCGAGGTAATTAGCGTAATGCTCGGAAAAATCTCCAAGCAACAAACTTTCAAGGGGCACCAACGAAAAAGATTTTGTGGCCCAGAATAGGATCATTATAGCGGCAATAATTTTCTTCAAACTTAATGCTCCAAAAAAATCACTCTAATATTAATATTATCGGAAACTTAACCGACAAGTTTAATATGATGGTTAAGTTTATTCTTTTTCTATCACTTTTTTCCTATCTCGCTGGGCAATCTGCACTGGCCTCTAAACGTGCGAACTTTATCGAGCAACAATTAGCATCCCAAGAGATATTTCAGAAAGAAGAATACAATCAAAGAAATACAGATGTAAAAAATCTAATTGAAGCAAAAACCCATATGATTAATGGGAATCTTCGTTTGGCAACTCATTTCCTTGGAAGAATCCATGAGAGTGATAGCAAAATTGGACCAGTAAAGAAAAGATATCAGGCGCTGATTTATTTTATTGAGGGAGACTTTAAAAAAGTTATCTCTACCCTTAATGACCAAGACTTCTTTGGAAATAGAACATTTAGAGAAGTATGCCTGATGAAAATGTTTGCCTACTTGGCCCTCGGTGATAACAAGAACATTCTTGCCATCAATAATCGATGCCAGGCAATTTCTTCGGATTTCAGTAGGAATGGGCAAATCTGGCTACTAAACCTCATTGATCTTGCAACTAAGAAAGAGTTCAAAATGAATACGAGAAATGGACTTACAAATCCATTTCTAACTCAAGGGACTGAGGTTGCTCGGATCTGGCTTAAGATGGCGCTCTACTCTAATCGTGAACAGTCAATCGATTACTTTATTGGTTCACTACCAAGTGATGCTTATCAATCAAGACGTGTTCGTGAAATCATTGCCTATGCTTACTACCGTCTTGGTAACCACGAAAAAGCAATGAGCTTTGCTGAAGATATCACAACAGCAAACTCTGAAAATATCAAAGGGAATATCAAATTAGAAAATAGAGAATACGAACTTGCTTTTGGACACTTTAAGCTCGCACTAACAAAGAAAGCAAATTCAAGAAATGCCATTGAGAGGGCCATACCTCTTGCATGGAAGCTTGGTCAGTTTAAAGATGGAAAGGATCTACTTATCAAGCATGTCAATACAGAGTTCTTCGCCAAAAGGGCATTAGATATTGCTTTTGATATCCGTTTGGGTGATCTTGAACTCGCCAGAAAAAAGATCTTACTCCTCAACAGAAAATTTCTAGAGAACAGACCTTATAAACTAGTTCTAATGAATAGCTATATTTCTACCCAATTAGATGAGCCAAAGAACAAGCAATACTTTTCAGAAGAGGCCTGTCAAAAGTTTGATGGCCTCAACTGCTGGCTTAAATTTCAACACACCATGTGGCCTTCGATTTCAAAAACAATCAAGAGAGAAGGAGAAGTCTTCAACTTGAAAGACTTTTCTGTTGAGTCATTAAGAAATAGAGTTGCTGTCAAAGAGATGGATGAAACCATTAACGTCAACCAAAATGACATTGAAGAACTTGACTCAAAAGAAGTCAAAATCCCCATGATGGACTAACATTCTGTAATTCAAGCAATAAAAAAAATTCTCAAAAAAAGACCTAAATTTCCCCCTACCCAATACCGAGTTTATTCATCACAATGTCCTCGAATAAGGATCTAGTTATGAAATTTTTGCTAATATGCTCTCTAATTATTCCTCTTCTAATATCGTGTTCAAGATCTCCATTTTCAACGACTTGGAGTCCTGGCACATGCATCATAGAAACAAACAAAACATATGCTCCGGGACACGCTCCAAAAGGCCATATTTATAAGATTGATGGTATTCTTGAAGATGAAGGAAAATATCAGGTATCAGTCTTCTACCTCGGAGACTGGCAGTATTTAAAAAGAAAACCGGCATCCTATTTTGAAGAATCTCAGTACTTTCAATTTGAAGAGGTTGCTTGCCCAGATGGCACAACTCAGCTTGGGCTCAAGCATCGTATTAAGAACTGGGGAGAAAACAGCTAAGCGCGCGAATTAGGCGCGCTTAAACTCTTTTCCATCATAGGTGAGAAGAACGTCTTTATCTTCCACTGTAGAAGCGACACTAACTGGCCGCTTCCAAATGGCATATAGATTCTTCATTGTCTCCTGAGCTTGGCCGAGATCCAAATCACTTCCGTAATGGACATGCTTAAGCAAGAGCTCAGAGCGATTATTAAAGTTTGCGTTTTCAACTTCTATTACTGGTGTCCCAAAGTTTGCAAGTTGATTCAATAGAGTTTGCTTAATCTGGGCAAATTCTCGACTATCAATCTCATTTCTTCCAGTCGTTGGATTGTAATGATAAGTAAAGATCTGCTGTCTTTCACAAAACTCTGGAGTAAGAAATTCATCAATAAAAGTTAAGTCATTATGAGTTCTTCGAATTTCGAATATTTTCTCACGCCCTTTATTAGTTTGTAGATCCCAATTTTCCTTAATGTGCATATCAGTGCAGTCATTATACTCTTTACCAAAGCGACCAGTATTCCATCTAAACTCAATATCTCTAAAGAGCTCAATTCCAATTTTATAAGGATTTAACTGCTTACGACTCATGGCCATAACGCCAGCGTGATGATCAGCAAAGTGAATAATTTCGGAGGCCTTAAGGGCCTTTTCAGTCATAATAGTTGAATGCCAATAAGATGCCCATCCCTCATTCATGATCTTAGTCATACGTTGTGGAAGGAAGTAGTAGGCCTCTTCTCTCAAGATCCCAATGACATCAGCTTGCCAGTCCTCGATAGGAGCATTTTGAATAAGGAACTTTAGAACGTCACGAGGAGAAGATGCTTTTTTTACAGGAATATCAACCTTATCATCATCCAGAGTCTCAACTACAGGACGATTCTTAGCTCTTGATCTCATAAAACTGCGAAGTGCAGGAGAAATATCCTTGTCGTTTTCATCAAACTCGATTTGTTCAACTCGATTATTAGCATCATCTTTTTCAAAAAGAACATTAGTATCAAGCAAGTTATCAAGAGATAAAACGGTATCAATAAACTTCTCAACCTTATCCTGCCCATAACGGTTCATATAACGACGAATCTTTGTTCCATGATTCGCCATTACTGCCATCATGTTGCGATTAGTGTTCTTAAACCAAGCATTATTCCAGAAAAAGTCGGCATGGGCGTACACGTGGGCCATAACAATTTTTTGGTCCACGGTATTATTTGCATTTAGGAGATAGGCATAACAAGGATCGGTATTAATAACCATCTCGTAAATTTTCTGCATACCATAAGCGTATCCCTTGTACATTCGGTCATATTCCATACCAAACTTCCAATGTGGGTAACGATTAGGAAATCCTCCCTGAGCGGCCAAAATATTGATGGTGTCGTAATCACAAACCTCAAATACGACCTCAGGAAACTCGAGTCCATAGTCTAAAGCATACTGCTCAATCTCTTCTTTGAGTCTAAGTAGTTCACCACTAATTGGTCTAGATCTATTCATTAACATAGCTGACCTATTTCCCTTTACCTAGAAAGTCTTTTATAGAGTCCAGGATAGCATCGCGATCTTCAATACGACTTAGAATAACATCGTCATTATTTTCACCGAACTCATCAATTAGATCCTTATAAAACTGTCCAGTCCCATAACGACTATCAACTTGCCCATAACAAAAAACATTTGAAGCAGGCAAAAGATCATTACGTAGAATTTCCATACACTCTTTTGTGTCATCAGATGACCAGTTGTCACCATCAGAAAAATGGAAAGGGTAAATGTTCCACTCATTTGGATCATAATCTTTTTTGATAATTTCGCGACATAACTTGAATGCAGATGAGATAAGTGTCCCACCACTTTCTTTTGTTCTAAAGAAAGTGTTTTCATCGACCTCTTTTGCAGTTGCATCGTGGATGATATAACGAATCGCAATATCTTTGTATTGAGACTTAAGCCATAAGTTAATCCAGAAACTTTCGGTTCGAACAATTTCTTTTTGCTCATCGCCCATTGAACCGGATACGTCCATCATATAGATGACAACAGCAGCATTGTCGTATTCGACGTGAGACTTTGCCATTCTATAACGGATATCACTCTTAATCGGAATAATAATTGGATTTTTTGGATCATAGCTTCCCATAACAACTTGGCGCTTCAAGGCCTCACGATAAGACCTTTTAAAATGCTTAAGCGAGTCTGGTCCGGATGTTCCAATACTTGTATAGCGATCCGTAGTAGATTGAATCGTCTTTTTCCCTTTAGGTTCAATATTAGGAAGTTCAAGCTCTTCTCCCAAGATTGATGCGAGTTCTTCGACAGTTAGCTCAACCTCAAGCTCTTTTGATCCCTCATCCTCTCCAGCTTCACCAGGCTCTTGACCTTCTTGCGGCTGACCATCAACAGGATCTCCCTGTTCTCCCTCACCTTGCCCAGTACCATCGCCCTGATTATCACCAAAGATAAATCGTGGAGTATTAATGGAAGGCATAGGGATCTTAACAGTACCGTCTCCCTTAGGAATGACGGAGGCGCCTCCGGAAACAAACTTCCGGAGGTTATCTCGAACTCTACCTTTTACAATTTTTTTAAATCGCGCGAGATCGCGCTTGATAGGATGGCCCATCACTCCTCCAAATCAAACATTAAGATTTGGCCGAATCGCCTTTTGCAAAGATCGAAGCGACGAAATTTAGCGCATCAGTAGCACAGATCTCACAATAACCATAATTCTTGATCAAGCGAGATTTGATAACATCAATTTTCTCTTGTGTCTCTTTATCGACAACTTTAGAGATAATTGTTGTGAGCTTAATTGAATCCTTTTGGTCTTCAAATAGTTTAAGCTCAAGCGCGCGATGTAATCTTTCGTTCATCTTAAAGTCAAAAGTACGACCTTCAATTGCAAGTGCACCAATGTAGTTCATGATCTCACGTCTGAAGTCATCTTTACGAGACTCAGGAATATCAATTTTTTCTTCAATTGATCTCATGAAACGCTCATCGGCCTCTTCAAGTTTATTAGAGTATTTATTTCTAATTTTTTCTTTTTGAGTATAGGCCTTTACGTTGTCAATGTAGTTTGCACAAAGTGTTTGAATTGCAGTTTCATCAACGCTGATCGCTTTTTGAACATCATTTTTTACGGTATCTTCATATTCTTGGCGAGCAACGGTAAGCATCTCTTTGTAGTGATCCATCATTTCGGGAGTACTAATTAGAGCGTGGTGTTTAAGCCCAGCTTCAAGTTCATTAAAAACCATGAACGGATTTAAACATCCTGTATGACCATGCTTTACAAGAGAGTTAGAAATCTTATCTTGAATATAACGAGGAGAAATTCCAAAGTGACCTTCCTCAACTGATTCTTTGCGGAGCTCTTTTACATTGTCTTCATTGTAACCAGGGAGAGTTTTTCCATTGTACAACTTAAGTTTTTGAAGACGTGTTAAATCCGCTTTTTTTGGATCTTCAAGACGAGTTAAGATCGCCCAGACAGATGCCATCTCAATAGTATGAGGAGCAATATGAATATGAGGGATTGTCTCTTGATTGAAATCTTTCCGGTAAATTCTGGCCTCATTACTCAAACGAGTAATGTATGGAATATCAATTTTTACAGTTCTATCGCGAAGGGCCTCCATAAACTCATTCGCTTGAAGTTTTTTGAATTCAGGTTCATTGGTATGACCAATAATGACTTCATCGATATCTGTTTGAGCAAACTTCTTAGGCTTAACATTTTGTTCCTGAGAAGCACCAAGTAAGTCATAAAGGAAAGCAACATCAAGCTTCAGCATCTCGATAAACTCAACGATACCACGATTTGAAATATTAAACTCACCATCAAAATTGAATGCTCTTGGATCAGAATCAGATCCGTAGAGTGCAATCTTTCTGTAGTTGATATCTCCAGTAAGCTCTGTTGAGTCTTGGTTCTTCTCATCTTTTGGTTGGAATGTACCAATACCGAGCCTATCTTTCTCAGAAAGAATTAAACGCTTAACTTTTATGTGCTTCATAACTTGAAGCCAGTCACCATTATATTTTTTCATGTATTCATTAAAAATATAACGACAAGCAGGACAAACATCACCTTTAATTTGTGGTTTAAACCCTTTATTTCCTTTATTGAATTCTGAAACAAATTCTTTACGAACACTTCTCGGAATAAGCTTCAATGGCTCTTCATGCATTGGACACGAAAACTGCTTTGCACCACCTAAAATGTCACTTTCGACATCGTCAATCCATTCGTACGTATAAAGCGCTCCATCCTCTTCTTTTGAATATCTCTCTAAACCTTTTTTGAGTAGTCGAGCAATTGATGATTTTGCAGAGCCAACTGGCCCGTGTAGAAGTAAAATACGTTTTTCTGTCCCATATCCAGCAGCAGCAGCTCTAAAGAAGTTAACAAGCTTCATTAAGTGAACATCAATACCAAAAACAGCATCCTTACCACCACTAAATGGATCATTAAAGAATTTGTATCTTGTGATTTCTTTTTTGTACTCAGTGTACTTTTCCATTCCGTACGACATGATCATGTCATGTACTCTTTGAAAAGCGTTACGAGCAATTTCAGGTTTGCTTTCTACAAGATTCAAATAATCTTGAAATGTTCCATCCCAGTGTAAATGAGCGTAATTTTCAACTTTAAAATTATCACCCATGAACTTTTCTATATCTATTTTGGCCATTAAATCCTCCGTCCTTGAAAGATAGATCTCAAATATAATTATAACGTGTGCCCGAATTATAATAAAGTGAAATTATTGCCTTTTGTTTACTACTCAGAAATAAAAAGGGACCAAAAGGTCCCTAGATAATAGACTATAATGATTGGTTATTTGAAATTCCTAATATCTTTCTCCGTCACATCAATATACTGACTCATCATTGGAAGTAAACTGATGAAAAATTCATCAAAATCTTTATCAATCTTCCAGTGAGAGCGATTAGGAATACTCATTCTACGGAGTACTAAATCAGAAAATGTTCTGACATGTTCATCTCTCAAGCTGCGCTCAATCTCTTCCTTAGAAACCTTATGAATAACCTTAAAAGAGTCGAAAACTGAACGCTTACGAAGTGGACACTTTGTCAGGTTTTTATCGTATTTATGTCCGATTTTTCTTACTAAAAGCTTAGAGATCTTTTGTCCCATAACTCGAAATGTTGTTAGTTTGCCACCAACAATTACATGAACATTTGAGAACGGATGAAAAATCTTGTGGTTTCTAGCTGTTTTCCCAGCACTTAGTGAACTACTCGACTTCACAAGAGGTCTAACTCCAGCAAAACTAGAAAGAACATCCTCTCGCTTAATATTAGCTGTAGGGAAATAACTTTTTAAGTTATCGAGCAAGTAATTGATTTCATCCTCTGATGCCTTTAAATCAAAAAGCTCTCCATCAATAATGATTTCAGTGGTTCCCACAAGTACCATCTCTTTTTGAGGAATAACAAAGACAAGTCTTCCCTCTTTTGTTTGCATTACTAGCGGATTACTTAATGGCAATTTATCGTGTGAAATCCAAATATGAGATCCCTTTGAAGAAAGCATACAAGGTCGCCATGGGATTTCAGGGAAGCGATCAAGCAATTGATCTGTAAAAGGACCAGTAGCAAAGATCACATCTTTTGCCTTAATTTTCTTAGTATCACCAGTAATGGTATCGCGAAGTAGGACTGTACAGTAATCGTCACAATGATGAAAATCTAATAGTTCAACGTAGTTTAGTGCGACACTGCTTGTATCTTCCAGACCATCATAAATATTTTCGAGTGTTACTTTTGAATCATCAATAATTGCATCGTAATAGATACCAGCACCACCAAGCCCTTCACTGCGAAGATGGGGGACTTGCTCAAGAGTTTGATCTTTATTTGCCATTTTATGATTTGAATTTTGGAAACCAGAAAGTGCGTCGTACATTGTAAGACCAATGCCTAGCATCCACGCAGGATATTTAGATTCCTTAAAGGCCGGCATGTGAAATGGTAGCTCTTTACAAAGATGAGGTGCGATTTTTAACCACAAGTTCTTTTCATGAAGCGCTTCCCAAACTAGAGCGAAGTTTCCAGACTCCATATAGCGAATTCCGCCGTGAAACATTTTTGAACTTTTATGACTGGTTTGAGAACCAAAGTCCTTCTTATCGATCATTAAAGTTTTAACCCCATGAAGAGCAAGATCTCTAAACATACCAGCGCCAGTGATACCTCCACCAACGATTAAACTGTCAAAACACTCATCAACCTCAAGTAACCTGCTACCTTTCATTTATGCTCCGTTATCAGTAACCCAAACCACATTTCCTGTACAAGTAACCTTATAGGTATTCTCACCAATATTATCGGCACCAGCAGGAAGTGGTGAAAATTGATAGTTTACATTTAAGACAGCATTGCCACCTTTTTTAAGTGCTTTCACCTTAAGCTTTTCAGCAAGGGAGGAATAGGTCTGACCAACATCTAGCCCCTGATCCTCTTCTACCTCGAATGCTTCTAGCTCAGACTCCTTAACTAGAGCATGCTCTGAAATAATACCGAGATAGCGCAAAATACGATATCCCTCCAAGCTAGGAGATGTAGCAAGCACAACCGATTTTAAATCAATTGGAGAGTCAACTCGGTTGAAAGACTCTTCCTTATTTTGCATCAATGCACTTTTATTAATTGGCCCGCTTTCTCCACGCGTGTAGCTTTTTGAAGGATGAAGTTCATCCGAAAGTCCAATTTGAATATCCAAATCAAAACGTCTTAACTTGTGTGCGAGAAAAATCGCACAATACTCGCTAAGCTGAGAAACCAAGAGCGATCCGTGGTCAAGCCCGGTTTTAATATCAGACTCAGAGTCTGATGTAATCAGACCATGATCTTTTAATATGAGAAAAATATCTTCACAATCTTCTTTAAACTTAATATTTCTTAGCATGACGCTAAAAGGGGGATTCCCACCTTGTGCCATTACTCCATAAGAAACACTTTGAGCGAAACTTTTAACATCTGAAAAAGTTTCAGGACGATAATCAGGAGAAGGTGCGGCATACTCGGTTACGGTTTGCTCCATCATCGGCAGAGCAACATCATCTACAGATGTGTCGTCATAGGAAGGAAGCTCTTCTTCAATTTCAGTTTCAATATCATTCGGTTCTTCATAAGAAGAAGTATCTTGATCACTTTCCTCTTCTTCTTGATCAAAGCTCTGCTCAAACTCTCCAGATGAAGATTGATCAAAATCTCCTTCATAGAAAGAATCACCTTCTTCTTCTGATAATGATGGAAAACCATCACCAGAAGACTCAAACCCTTGATCAAAATCAGATTCAAACTCTTCAGTTGAGTCCGTTGAAAATGTACTGTCTTCAGATGAGTCAAAAGAACTATCGAATGAAGAATCAAAGGATTCTTCTGTCTCAAGATCATCAGAGCTTGCAAAAGAATCCTCAGTTGAGAACTCAACATCATCATCCACTGATGACTCATCAGATGCTTCAAAAGATTCCTCACTTTCATCAGACGAATAATCAAATTCACTAACATCATCGTCCATTGGAGTTGGAGGCAGCTCATCTAATGAGTCAACATCAGCAGGTGGCTTCGGAGGAACCGCATTCAAAAGCCTGTCGACTTCAGGATCCTCCTCATGCAAGTATTCAGAAAGATCTTCAATTCTAGTTAAGTCCTTCTTATCAGACATACACTATGCTCCATGGCAATGCTTAAACTTCTTCCCTGATCCACAAGGGCAAAGATCGTTACGTCCGACCTTCTGCTTATTTCTACGAACCATATCTGCGTTACCACTTTGCGCATCTTTTTGTGCCTGTTTATGGGCCTGAAGTTGAGCTTCAAGCTCTTCTTGTTGCCTTTTCTTAAGCTCTTCAATCTCTTCAGGAGTATAAAGCTGAACCTTAAAGATATTGTGAACGACTGACATTTTAACAGCTTCACGCATTCCTTCGAAAAGGTTAAAAGCTTCTTTCTTATACTCTGAAAGTGGATCTTTCTGCGCGTATGCTCTAAGATTTACTCCCTCTTTTACATGGTCCATTTGAAGTAGATGGTCTTTCCAATGTTGATCAAAAATTGAAAGAAGAATCTCTCTAAGAGCAAGAGTCACTTGAAGATCATCATATTTAGAAAACTTGTCTTCCAATTGCTTCTTAGCGAGGTCAACAAAATATGCTTCAATGTCTCCATCATAATTTTCAACACATTCTTTATAGTTTACCGCATGGGAAGAACTAAATGTGTTAGTGAAGCCAGTCTGAAGTTCTTCCCAACTCCAATCTTCTAGAGGAATTTTTCTCTGAGGACGGTAATGGTCAACAACCACAGAACAAACATCTTCAATCATCTCTTTAATAAAGCCCATATTGTCTTCATCACCCAAGATTGAGCGACGAATCCGATAGATAACAGTACGTTGATCGTTCATGACATTATCGTACTCAAGAAGATGCTTACGAATTTCAAAGTGATGCGTTTCAACTTTTTTCTGTGCCTTAGCGATAGCATTTGAAATCATCTTATGCTCAATAGGCTCGTCATCCTTCATACCAAGGGTATTCATGAATCCTTGAATACGATTAGAACCAAAAATTCTCATCAAATCATCTTCAAGAGATAGGAAGAATTTTGAAACTCCAGGATCTCCTTGACGGCCGGAACGACCTCGAAGTTGGTTATCAATACGACGGGACTCGTGTCTTTCAGTTCCTAGGATAAAAAGGCCACCAAGCTCTAGTGCTTCTTTTGAAGGTTTAATATCTGTCCCACGACCGGCCATATTCGTTGCAATAGTAACGGCCTTTAGCTGTCCAGCATTTTTAATAATCTCCGCTTCTCTCGCGTGATTCTTAGCATTCAAGATTTCATGTGGAATCTTACGTTTTTTAAGAACCTTAGCGATCTCTTCCGAGTGCTCAATAGTAATTGTACCAACAAGGACTGGCTGCCCTTTGCGATAGAGGTCTTCAATCAAGTTTGCAACGGCCTTATATTTAGCGACAGAATTTTTATAGATAACATCGGCCTGGTCATCACGGACCATTGGAAGATTTGTAGGAATTACGACAACATCTAAATCATAGATCTTTTTAAATTCTTCCGCTTCAGTATCAGCAGTACCAGTCATACCAGCAAGAGACTTGTACAGTCGAAAATAATTTTGGAAAGTGATAGATGCAAGAGTTTGGTTTTCCTGCTTAATGCCAACACCCTCTTTTGCTTCAATTGCTTGGTGTAATCCATCAGACCATCTTGATCCTTCTTTTAGACGACCAGTAAATTCGTCAACAATAACAACTGAACCGTCTTTAACAACATAGTTGGTATCGCGATGGAAGAGATGATGTGCTCTAAGCGCTTGATTCAAGTGGTGAACAAGCGAAGTATTCTCCATACTGAAAAGGTTATCAATGTTCATCATTTTTTGAACTTCGATTACACCATCGTCAGTTAGCATTGCAGAGTGACCTTTCTCATCAACTGTAAAGTGAGTTTCTTTTGCAAGACGAGGAACAACTTGATTTGCAATCTGATAAAGATTTGAATTACCCTCGCTTGGCCCAGAAATAAGAAGCGGCGTTCTTGCTTCGTCAATCAAGATAGAGTCAACCTCATCGACGATACAGAAGTTATGCTCTCTCTGAACGTAATCCTCGAGAGAAAACTTCATGTTGTCGCGAAGGTAGTCAAAAGCAAATTCGTTATTCGTTCCGTAAGTGATATCACAAGAGTAAGCTTCCTTTCTCTCCTCATCACTAATATCTGCTTTAATGCATCCAACAGACAGTCCTAGCCACTTATAAAGTTCACCCATATCATGAGCGTCACGAGTAGCAAGGTAGTCGTTAACAGTAACGAGGTGTGCTCCCTTTCCCGTTAATCCATGAAGATACATTGGAAATGTAGCAGTAAGGGTTTTCCCTTCACCTGTCTTCATTTCAGCAATCTTACTTTCAAAAAGAACGATACCACCCATGATCTGGACATCAAATGGTCTCATTTTCAAGACACGCTTTGACGCCTCACGAACTGTCGCAAATGCCTCAGGCAAAATTTCTTCTAATGTTCCGCCATTAGCAAGAATCTCTTTAAATTTCCCAGTTTGAGCTTTGAGTTCATCATCACTCAAAGCTTCCATTTTTTCTTCGTACGAATTGATCAGACGAACTTTGACCATTAGGGTCTTCAAGTCCCTATCATTTTTCGTTCCGAACATTTTCTTAAATATAGAAATCATTTTTTAAGCTCCTAAGCTTTAATCAAGAATGAAATAGAGTGGATCAACGGGAGTACCGTTGACACGAATTTCATAATGGAGGTGAGGTCCAGTAGATGCTCCAGTGTTTCCAACCTTAGCAATCATTGTTCCTCTACGAATGTTTTGCCCCATTTTTACCGTTGCAATGTTGGTGTGAGCATAAATTGTCTCTACACCATAACCGTGGTCAAGCTGTACCAGTACGCCAAAACCAGGCTTTTTTCCGACATAGGTTACGATTCCATCCGCCGGTGCAACGATCGGGGCACCAATCTTTCCCCCGATATCAATCCCCTCGTGCATTTTCATTCGCCCAGATGTTGGACTCAGACGCTGACCAAAATAACTGGTTATCCATCCTCTAGTTGGCAATAGAGTTGGAGTTGAGCGAAGCATAGATTGCTTTTCCAGTAAGTACTGATCGAGCTTGTGAATATCAACTTCAAGGTTATCTACATATTTCTTTACAATAGAATACTTGTAATCAAATTGTGCGTATTGTTTCGCTAAAGAGAATGACTGCTTTGTTAATTCAAACCAGTCCTTGGTATAGGAATAACCGGAGTACAGACCAAAGCTTGTTGCAATCTTCTTTTCATACAAGCTCTTGAGCTCCTTAAACTCTGGTTCCATCTCAATAATTGAATCATTATTGATTTTATTATAAATCCCAGAGGTAGGAATTGGTGGATGGATTTCCTCCTGCTGCTTTTGAGCATCAACAGGAGCTTCCATAGGCCGTGAAGTATCATACTTTTCGGCCCCAGTGATAATTCTAAGCTTATTCTCAAATGTTTTTACGCGATCAATATCCTCAGAAAGCGTATTGATCTTCATTTGGAACAATTGAATTTGTTCTTTTAGTTGTCTGTTCTCGATTGAAAGGTGTTTGTTCTGATAGATTTGTTTAACAATCTTCCAGTAGTCGTATCCTAAAATCCCCAGTAGAAATATAAACACTACTATTAAAAATAGTACCGCGTGAAAGACAATACGGGGAATCCTGAACGAGCGAACACCTTTTTCCCTTTCGGGTATAAGCATTACTGTAAAATAGCGATTCAAGATTTTCTCTCCATGAAATAGGTGGATCATGCCTGATCCAAAAGCTTCAAAAAAGCACTACATTACAGTAGTTTAAGAGCTTTTAGGCCCCTTGGCAACAAGGTATTTGGAGATTTATTGCGCAATGACAACGATTACTGAAATATTGTCATTTCCACCATTTGCGTTGGCCTGATCAACTAGTACTTGGGCAAGAGAATCGAGCTGGTCCTGGGAGCAAACAGAAGGATCTGGAATATGCTTGTTGATGAGATAAACCATATCTGCATCACTCACCTTCCCGTGAAGCCCATCGGAACATATAAACAAAATATCATTACGATGTACTTTATAGTTAAAAACTTCAGATTGAACATATGGCTCATAGCCCACAGTTCGGCTTAACACATTTTTATGGGGATCCTTGGCGGCCTCTTCTCTTGAATAAAGGCCTAATGATAGTTTTTCCTGAACAAAGGAATGGTCTCTTGAGAGCTGATAAATCTCCTGATTATTGATCAAATATGCGCGAGAATCCCCCACGTTTCCAATATAAACTGAGTTACCAACAAAATAGAGAGAGACAATAGTTGTTCCCATACCTTCAAGCATAGGATCAGATTGACCTTTTTTATAAATGGCCTTATTGGCCGCATTGATAGAATTATGAAGCGACTTTGGGACAGGAGTATTATCTGCTAATGAACGATATAACTGCTCTGGGGCCACCTTAACAGCAATAGCAGAAGCAATATCTCCTCCATTATGCCCTCCCATTCCATCAGCAACGACAAAAAAGTTCTTCTCTCTATTAATGTAAATAGAGTCTTGATTTGTTTTTCTCTTCATACCGATATGTGTAAGACCAGAGGAAATCAATCCCATTTCTACTCCTAAATTTCTACAGTAATTAACTCATCACTATAGCGATCTATATGTTCGCTTTTAATCTTATCGTTGAATTGCGTGTTAAACTTCACAATATCATCAAAAGAATCGCCAAATAACTCTTCTAATTTATCAAAATATTCCCGGTGAACCTCATCCTTTATCTTCTGATAGGCCTTTGAAAAAGACTCATAATCGCCATATCTCTTCTTAAGACTCTCTCTCTGCCTCAATCGGTTTTGAGTAAACTGGTAGCGATACTCAATATAGTCCGCATAATAACGAACATCGAGGTCAAGGGTATGAACAATAAAAACTTTGAGAGAATCTAGCCATTTTTGAAGGTATTCAAGCCTCTTGTAGAGATCTTTTCCTACATAACCTTCGGCAGGAAATAGCTTTAGAAGTAAAGTTTCATAATCCTGATCGAGGTAGGCCTTAACCTCATCATCAATCTCACGAACCTGAATATCAGTAGATTTCTTGATTACAACAGGAGTATCAACAGTAAGGTTTTCCTCATTAGGCTTAGAGTCTCGCGAATTAAAGAGCCAAAAACCGGCCCCCGCGAAAGCGACAATAACTAAAATGATGATCCCTTTTTTCACACTAACTCCTAGAATCGGTATGAAACGCCGAAACTTGCGCCGAAACCAGAATGGGCAACGGTCAATTGATCGATAGATCCTCCCTCAAAACTGTATGTCTCATTGCGATATGAAAATAAAGCAGCACCTCTAACCCCAAAACCATTCTTAAAGTTGTATTTAAGACCGGCCCCAGCATTCCAGAAAGTAACAGAACCATTCGAAGCAACACTAGAGTAAGTTGTTGACGTCTGCCCCATACCACCATTTGCTGTGAGATAAGGGATAAAGCGCCCATAACTCAATGGACTATTGATAAAGTGGATGCCAACACCACCTCCAAACAAAGTAACCTGAGAAGCATCAAATGTGTCGATATCATGAGAAGCTGACATTGTTTTTTCTGCAAAGACCTGAAGAGAAAAGCGGTCCATGAAGCTACCAACTCCACTGAAATATTTCTCAACACCAGCACCTACCGTCATACTTGTTGTGTTTGCAGTGCCTTCAGTTGTTCCCTCAGTCACAGTTGTAGTAAATGTATTGTAGCTTCCATAAGCGAATACTTGCCATAATGAGTCTTTATCAATTCCTGAACTATCAACACTCGAAGAAGAACCTTCATCATCAGAAAGACTACTTAAGTCCTCTTGCTCACTTTTTGACAAGTCTTTTGGAAGATCATCGGCCCCCTCGGCAACAATAATTCCAGTGGACGTGGCCTCTTCCTCTTTGATTGCACGACTTGGGTCTTTAGTAACTTTCACGGGAGCAGAAATTTTTAAACTCAACACACGATTTTTAACAACAGAGTCATCTTCAATTAGACGATACAAACTCCAAATTGATCTTGTTGGAGAGACCTTTAAAACGACACCTCTAGCGATAACACCTGTCGTCTTAAAAAACTTAGCGTGATCACCGACTACAAGACCATCCTCAATACCTCTATTGATCAAAATGGTTTTCTTTGAAGACGAAACATCAAGGATTCTTAATGTTAATTTTTCATCGATTTCTAAAGCGAAAGACGCTGTTGAAATAAAGAAAAGAAAAAGTGGTAAAAGTAGTCTCATACAATGTCCTAAAAATAAAAGCTAACCCCTGCTTGGGCCTTTATCGTATTTTTAACAAATGATTCATAAATATCTTCGTCACGTAAAACTTCGGCTGTTGAAAATTCAAGTCGCTCGTACGTAAGGGCAAATAGCGCACCAAATCCCATATGAATATAGTCATTAAACTCATCTCCAGCATGAAAGCGATACTTAAAACCTAGAGTTAAGCTAGGCATCGCTCGAACCTGATAAATATATGAGTTAGACAAATATGAGTTTTCGACAGTTGCAATTCCAAATTTTGTTCCAATAGAAACAAACGGTGTTACCATTTTAATACTTGATGGAGGACGCATAAAATAATAAGACAGATCCGCCCTGAAAGAGGTTTCTTCGGCCTTAAGATTTAAATTATTATTTTCATAATATCCGAGTCCATTTTCAATAAAAAGTCCAAAAGTAAAGCGATCAAAATAACTAGATACCCGCTTTAAATAGGCTTCATATCCGAACACCATATGCTTCGGAGTAAGATTTTCCTTCTCTCCTGTTGCAGTAGCATTTGAGGCAACACCTTGAGAATAGCGAAGCTGAAATTCATGGTCCATCTTCTCTTCAAGAACACGCTCTCTTCTTTTAACTTCAGACTGAAGTCCACTATCTATAATGTATCTTCTAAGCTCTTGGTCATTCATTCCTGTAGACCATAGTCCGTTATCTCTTTTAATTTTTCGGAGGGCCTCTGCAGAAATTTCCTTTTCACGCTGAGTATGCTCAACGTACTGGTTAAAAGTATTCTCAGGATTATAATTTCTTCCCGAAGCAATACGGTCAATTTCAACAACTTGATCGCGATCTTTATATACAGCAGATTCGACGTATGCTTCGAAGATCTCTTGACGAACTTTCTGTTCAACTTCTTCTTGATTTTTTAGCTTTGGATATTTCTTTTTAACTTTAAAACGTACCTTCTCTTCAAAGCCATCTACTGCGGCCAACTCTCCATCAACCCACTCAAAGTAGTTAGAGCGCTTGTAATCGTAGTCTTTATCTAGCTCTGTTTTGGTAACATTTTCGTATCCAACTTCAAACTCTCCACGCCCTCTAACAAACTGTTTAGGGAAATCTCTTTTTTCATCAATTTTATGATTTTTAGCGTTCTGCTTATCTGTAAGGATAATGGATTGATGACGAGCAACGAAGTTGCGCCTGCCTTTACGAACCTCAGACTCACTGATAAGCCCCAAAATATTGCCTTTTTGGAGTTCTTCCATATTTCTGATTTTTGATAAGAACCAAAAGGAGTAGTCAGGATAAACTTTTACGGCCTCACCTTTGGCCACTTCCATTGGAGTTCTTGTTCCTATAGTGTCTTTTGAAAAAAAGACGCCAAGGTCACCGGATTTAACTCCCTCAATACTACCCAAGTCGACAATGATACTCATTCCCGAACTGGTGACGCCAATAACCTTTACAACACGCGGAGTTGCAAAGAGCGCACTAGAAAATAAAATTAATAGGAGTGGAATTATCCGATAGATGAAAAACGTCCTTGTTTAATCCATTTATTCCCAATAATAACAATATATTAAAAGTTTAACACGCCAAATCACATTGATACAACACGAAAAATGGGGAAAAATGGTCTACTTTACTATAATATTTCAGCTCCTGCATAACATCTATCGATTTCAATTGTTAATAAATTTTGACGATGTCAATATAGATGCCAACTTCTTGATTTTAGGAAAAAAAAATTCTATAAATGACTAGTAGTAAAAATAGAGAAACTTAAGGAATTAACGTGGCAAAAAAATTGAGAAGAAAGAAAGAGATATATGAGTACGAATGTACGATGACTGGTGAAAGATTTAAAGTCACTAAAAAAGCTGACAACCCAGACGACTTAATCTCTATTCAAGCCTATTACGAACTTAATCCAGAAGAGGACGATCGTCCTGAAAAAATCAAGAAAGAATTGGAGCTAAGCCAAGACTAACGGGGATAAAAATGGAACCGAGAAATGTAGTAATTATTGGAACTGGACCTTCGGGTTTAACTGCAGCGATCTATGCATCGAGAGCGAATCTAAAACCACTTGTGATTGAAGGACATCAACCAGGTGGACAATTAACAACAACAACTGAAGTTGAAAACTTCCCAGGCTTTATTGATGGTATTATGGGGCCAGAGCTTATGAGCAATATGAAGGCTCAAGCAGAACGCTTCGGCACCGAATATATGACCGCAAATGTAACTGAGGCCGATTTTTCAAAAAGACCATTCACTTTAAAATGTGACAACGGCGAAGAAATTAAAGCGAATTCAGTTATCATCTCAACGGGAGCATCAGCGAGATACCTTGGCCTTGAAAATGAAAAAGAGCTCATTGGAAAAGGTGTAAGTGCATGTGCAACTTGCGATGGCTTCTTCTACGGGGGAAGAGATGTTGCAGTTGTTGGTGGTGGAGATACCGCAATGGAAGAAGCAGTCTTCCTTACAAAATTTGCAAACAAAGTCTACGTGATCCACAGACGTGATGAACTGAGAGCATCTAAGCCAATGCAGCAACGTGCTTTTGATAATGAAAAAATTGAATTTATCTGGGATTCAACAATTGCAGAAATTCTTTTTGATCCAAATGGAGTAACAGGCGCACGCTTAGAAAACCTAAAGACTGGAGAGAAAAACGATCTCAAAGTTGATGGTATTTTTATGGCAATTGGACACCTTCCAAATACAAAATTCTTAGGTGGCCAAATCAAGCTTGATGAACACGGTTTTATTGATACTCACAACGGGCCTTTCACTAATATTGAAGGAGTATTTGCTTGTGGTGATGTTCAAGACCCAACTTACCGCCAAGGGATTACTGCAGCGGGAAGCGGATGCCAAGCAGCGATTTCTGCAGAACGCTGGCTAGGTGAGCAAGAATAATTCAAATTAGCAAATAGATATTTATTTAGGGCCCAGCATTAGCTGGGCCTTTTATTTTCCAGAGGTTAATACCTGACTTTTTTAATGAAGCACAAAATTTTTGACATTGTGTTTTAAGATTTGAGACAATTTTTATGTAAGGAATTACTCCACGGATTAAGGAGTAAACCACAGGAAAGGCGCAAAAACCAAGGAAGGTTAAAATGGCATCCATCTTCAACTACAACACTCTCTTAGTTGAGCTTCAAAAAGAAACAAGAACCATTTGTGTAACTCTTAACCGCCCAGAGGCGGAGAATTCATTTAATTCAGAAATGATTTTCGAACTAGAAACACTTTTTTCTTGGATCGCTAGTCACATGGAGATCAACTCAGTTCTAATTAAATCATCTACTGATTTTTTCTCAACAGGATGGGACAGAAGAGAGTTATCAAAGATGACAGATGAAAAGATTCAAAGACTAATGGATCGCCTACAAAAAGTAATTTACTCAATGTTCTTTCTTCCACAGACAATTATGATTGATCTTGGTACTGGGGCGAGAGGAATTGCCGCTGAATTTGCAGTCGGTGCAGACCTTAGATTCTGCAAAGAAACCGCAGAAATCCAATTTGATCACCTACGCAAAGGTCTTATTCCAGCTTGTGGCGGAATTGGCTTCCTATCAGCAGTGGTCTCACCAGCACTTGCAAGGAAATGGACCTTAACATCACTTCCAATTAGCGAAAATGATCTATCATCAAGTGGTTTTATTTCTGAGCAATACAGAGAAAATGAAATTATTGAGAACTACTTAGAAGTAATAGCGGAACAAGCTCCAGTCGCAAGAATTCAGGCCAAAAGAAGTCTACTTGACTCAATTCTTCCGCAAATTGAAAAGGCCCGCGAAAGCGAAAAAGATTATGCCATTGCAGGAATGTGTATGGGAGACTGGAGAAAAGCAGTTTGGGCAGAAAGAGATGACCTAAAACCTGAATTTACCAGCGCGAAAGAACTCTCATCAATGCTAAAAAGAGAACGCGAAAATCAAATGTCACATTAGTTCATACAATAATTTAGTTAGCAAAAAGGGGCCATTGGCCCTTTTTTTTTCATATAACTCTCTGAAATATAAGAAAAGTAGTAGTTTTTATTTTTTTTAAGATAACAAAATGGACTTCTAAATCGTTTAATATTTGTAATGAGTAATTGGACAGATAAAACTATTGTTGAGGGTTTAAAGAAAGGCGAAAGAGGAGCTTTTAAAGAGTTATATCAACGCTATAGTCCATCTTTAATGAGACAGATTTTTAGTCTAACCTATAATAGAGAAATTGCAGAGGAAGTGCTTCACGAAACTCTTATCACAGCACTAGATAAGATTAACTTCTTTGATCTTAAAGAGAAAGGTGGACTAAAGGCCTGGCTGATGAGAATCGCGACCAATAAAGCAATAGATCTACTACGCACGCAAAAGCGAACAGTATTGGAAAATTCTGTTGATGAGATCCCATCAATAGAGGGACTAACAATTCAAAAAGAAAGCTACATTTCAATTCAACAAGAGATCTGCAAACTCCCTCTTTTGCAGCGGTCTGCAATATCTCTTAGAGTTTTTGACGAACTAAGCTATCTTGAAATCTCAAGAATACTAGGAGTAAGCATTAGTTCAATAAAGCAGGCACTATTTAAGGGAAAGAAAACCCTTCAACAAAAAATCAGCAACAATGAGTGGTGCAATGAAAGAATTTAAATTATCAAGTAAAAATGAAGAGAGATTATTTTCAGAAGCAAATCAGATTCTCGACCAAAGACGAGAAAGATCTGCAGAAAAAGCATATAAAAGACAAAGACTGAATGTTTTTTTATCTCAATTCAAACTTAGTGTAGACCTAAAGGTGGCACCATTGCTTATCCCGGTAACAGCAGCTTTAATCATTCTTTTATTAAGTGCACCATCTATTGAATACGATGGAAACTTTATAGACATAGGAACAACTGTATTAGACTCAGAGAGTGCCCAAGGAGAATAATTTGAGAAAACTATTATTTTTACTATTCGCAACACAAGCATTTTCGGCGACTGCTGCTACCTTAAAACTTGAGTATGGGACAATAGCCCCCTTTAACGCCGAAGAGATGACTATCGCTGAATTCATCAAAGAGTATGCAGAGATCAAGGATGTAATGGTAACAACTCCGAATACAAGGAAACTGCAGGAGAAAGTGAATATCTCAACATACTCACCAATTACAATTGATCGACTTGATGATTACTTCTCACAGATTTTAGGAGCAGTTAAAATGTATGCTTTAAAATCTGAAGGACTAATTGAAGTACTCCCTGTAAGAACAGCAAAGTACCAGCGTCACGACTACTATAAATCAAAGGACTTCCCTACCAAAAGAGAATATATCACTGTTATTCATGAACTTAAGCACCCTATGGCAAAGTCAATCCAGAGATCTCTTCGCGGACAACTGTCTAGAGAGGGGCGCATTTATAGTCTTGCAGGAAAAATTCTTTTGATTTCTGATTACGGCAATAAGATGAAGTCAATGCTAGATATTGTAAATGAAATGGATACACCAGACGCATATCAAGCTTATAAAAAAGCGATGGAAGAAAAAGCAAGAAAGGAACAGGAACAGGGAGAGAAAAGGCCATCAAATAAGAAGTCAAAGGAAAGTATAAAAACAACTAAGAAGGAGGCCATTCATGCGTAGACTAATTCTGCTTTTGACATTCTCCTTTTTTACGATCTACGCCAATGCACAAGGTCTTTCGCCAAACGGCAATGGAACATACTCTCTAACAGGTCAAGACCTCGATCTACTAGAGTTGATTAAAGACTATGGGAAGCTAACAAAAACCAATGTTTTTATCTCAAATGAAGTTAAGAATAAGCATTTCTCAATTAATTTTTATGGAAATAAAAATATTGATAAAGAAAAACTAGATCGCTTGATAATCTCTCTTGCCACATCACACAGTCTGACTGTCATTAGGAGCAAGGATAAAAAGGAACTCAATATATTTTCGCTTCGTTCAGCAAAATACGAAACACTTCCTCACTATAAAGAGGCAAAAAATGTTCCAAAGACAAAAGAGTTTGTTAGTTATTTCTATAAAGTAAAGCATCTCTCCCCAAAAATAATTACACGCTCATTTAGGGCATTCCTAAGTAAAATTGGAAGAATCTATGCTGATTCAAACTCCAAAGGGATCACAATTCGTGGCTATGGAGTAAATGTACACTTTTTAAATGATTTAATTTCGATGGTTGACACACCAGAGATGGCAAATTCTATCAAATCGCAAAAGGCATTCAACAAAGAACTAAAAGAGTTGGCAAAATCGAAACCTCCAATTAGTGAAAGGATTGAAAAACACCTTTATCTCTTTATTATTCTCTTTTCTCTTATTGCACTGATCATCGGCTTTATGTTCAGAGGATTTGTTATCAGAAGAATTGAAGGTGGACTCTAATGAAAAAGCTCATATACATCGCGGGCATACTTCTAATCAATACAGTTAATGCCACCGAAATAATCAGGAGAAACTATCACGACGGAATAATTCAACTGACAATTGTCAAAGTGGGGATTGAGAGTTTTTTTACGGTGGAAATGGATAGCAGCTATGGGACTGTGCAAGAACTCACCTGCGGGACGACTTTTAAGGATAATGTACAGCTCCCCATCCTTCGCTACAGAAACTACTTCAATCAAGTTGTAGCAGATTTCAATTTCGACAAAGCTGCGACTTGTTACGAACTAAGAGACTTTCTACAAATGACATTTGAGGGTATTGATGAAGAGCACCCGCTTCGCTTTGAACTCGATCTCAAAACCAAAACAATTGCCAAAATCATCTATCCAGATATTGATCCCTATTACCAAGGACCTTACCCTGGCCTTGAAGATAATATCGAGTACAAGCAGCTATATTAAAAAAAAGGAGGTCAACAGACCTCCTTTTTTTATTCTATTCTTTATCTAGCGGAATATTGAGTTCCTCGGTCCCCGGAACCACAAACCTTCCGTTTCGAAGAACATCGAAGCTTTCACCGCTTGAAGTTACCGCACTGATAAAATCGAGTTCCTCATATGGAAGAGTGATATCGGTATGACAGCCGGTGTATGCTTTTTGAATATCTTCTTTCCTTAGAATAGAGCGCTCATTATCTCTTGCTGTAATCTCTTTGTTGTCAATCGGATTGAATGCCTTCTGATCTTCACGCCATGAGAAGCAAGTATCACCAACAGCGAAGTGAGGTCCCATTTTCTCCACAATCAAAATAGGAAGCTTATCTAAAATGTCATACTTTTTGGCCATCACATAGGCCAAAGTGTTGGTTCCAATGGCAAATTCCCCAAGAGGCAATTCTTTGTGAGGGAACATCAAGTTTTCTTGGACAAACTTCACATTCTTTTCTTCGTCTTCAAAATTCTTGCAAGTATATTCAGTAGCATAACCATCGACAAACTTGATCTCCAAGTCAATATACTTAAGACCATCTAAAAAGATCTCACTTACGTGAAGAACACCATTTGTTCCCGTAAGCGCAGGAGAAGTAAACACCTCTCCAACAGGGATATTAACATCTGCACCACAGTTAACAAAGTTAGTGTGAGCAGTTGGATCAACAAGCTTTTGCATTTTCACTTTAATATCGGTCTTATTGCTTCCTAGACCTTTCACATGAACAAAGTCTGCTTTATCCATGGTATCAACAAGCTTTTGTTGAATAGACTCAAAATGATGAGTGTCCATCATATTGACTTCAAGTGTATCTTCAAAGATCTCTTCAAAACGATCTCCAATTTCAGGCATTGGAAATGCAACGATACAAAAACTAGTTTCAGTACTAGGAGTATATGAATTTTTAAGCTGACGCGCGCTATTACTAAAAGTTTGGAAGATTTTTTGTTGATCTTCATTCAACTTAAGACAACTATCTTTTGATTCAGGAGAAAAAGGAACTTCACCAAACTTCTCAATATAAATAACACCAGAATAACCAGAAATCATTGCCTTCTGTTCTTCATATACCTCTTTTGTCATCTCTAATCTCTTATCACAATATTCTTGAGTTAAGAACAGAGCATTATCAAAGCGGTGATCATAGGCGAACTGCTTGTTGACATCAGTAGAAAGAGAGAGGTTTACAAGTGGTGTAAGATTTCTTTTCTCTAAAAGCTTAATAATTTCTCGAGTCAATTTTTCTTGACCAAGATTAAAATATAGAAGGACTCGGTCTTTAATTGATAAATCCTTCTTTTCAAGCTCAAAACTTCTGACGTAACCATCAACAATAGTTTTAGCGACTTTTTTAACTTTCTCGTCAGAGTACTCTTTGAAAAATTCAGCGGTACGGAGCTCATTGTCAGAAACATATTTTCCAAAACGATACAAATAAGAAACATCGTTCAAATCGGAGTTCATGATAATAGAATAATTACTTGAATACTCAGGGTCGAAAACACCCAAGTTATCTAATGATATTGATGCGTGATCCAAATCAGTTGATACTTTTGTGACAACTGCTTTCAATTCATCAAAGCTAGTTCTTTCCTCTTTAACAGCAGCTATAAAATCCAAAAATTGCAGATTGTACTTGGTCATTTTGAACTGCATGTGGTGTTTAGCATAAGAGAAATATGCGCGATACTGAGAGTAGAAAAATGAAATCAATCCTCCCATCCCAGGAAACTTAGACTCAGAGTAGCTAGGGTTAGCATAAGACTGCCCATAATTTTCAGGCCTAAGCTCATCATAAAGTTCACAACTAATCTCTTTATACTTCTCAACGGAAAGGTCTCTAAGCGTTTCAACCTCTCGATAAAAGAGAATTCTTTTTGCTATCAGTTGTAATAAATCAGAATAGTTGCTCCCTTGAATTCCTTCTGTAACAAATTTCTCAATTTTATTTAGTGACAACTCGTAATCTGCAGCACTCTTATCATTTTGTAGATTAATAATCTGATCTTTTAAGCTCATAACAACCTCTTAATAAACAAATTTAACAATAAAGGAATCATACAATAGATTATTGCCCTCGTACAATTTGGAGCAACTTTTCAACTTCAGCTCTAAGAGTGGACGAACTCTTATCAAGCTTATGTCCAGAGTCTGCCATTTCTTCAGCAGTAATCACACTTTCTTGAGTGTTTTTATCAAGTTGAGTAATTGCTTCATTGATCTGCTTAAGTCCAAGAGTTTGTTCTCTAGAAGCAGATAAGATTTTATCACTCATACTCGCAAGATTTCCAACCTCTTGAGCAACGACAGCAAACCCACGACCGTGTTCACCTTTCAAATTTCTCCTGCGCCTGTTCCCTAGCCAAAGTATGAGGCAAACAAAAAAACAAATCAGTACAATGCCTCATACGTATCAATGGAAGGGGATGGCCTAGAAATTTATGGCGGAGGATTTAATTTTACTGCACGGCAAACACTTAAAGAAAAAAAAGGAGCTATTGATATCAACTTTGGTCTCAATGTTCTTAGCGGAGACTTTACATATTCGGGAGCAAGCGGAGATCTAACAGTAATGGCGTGGAATGTTGGGTTTGGATTTGAAAAACAAATTCTCAAAAAGAAATACTTTTAATTGATTGGTTTTGGGGGATTTAACCTCCCAATGTTCTTCAGTAGTGCATCGGTTGAGGTCAGTGGCCATACAACAGATATTGATTCATTTGGTATCATGTACGGCATTCCCCTTGGGCTACAAGGCGGTATTCATGTACATGAAAAATGGACTCTCGCTCCCTTTCTTATGTTTAACTGGATTCTTGGAGGTAGCGTTAGTACAACTGTGTATTCTGCTGGTTATGAGACAACTGATGAACAGGATATCGACAGCTATCTCGGCTACAGCTACGGAATGGACATAGTGTATGGGCCTTGGAACGAGGGACTTGGAGCTCTGATGCAAGTCGCAGATGGAGGAGGCGACTCAGGATCAATTGATACAAAAATTTTGAATATATCCTGGAAACAAGAGTTTTAAATTTAAGCGAGCGATGCTCGCGTTTTTTTAATATCCAAATATTGGCATGATGTTATAGCGCTTTAGAGTTCTCTTTGTTTTATTAAAGTCACGAGTCATCCCTAGAAGAAAACCGCCACCTCCAGCGCCACACAGTTTTAGATAAAACTCTTCAGACTTAAGCCCTTGCTTCCACAAATCCCGATAAAGTTTTGGAATCATTGGAGCAAAGTTTTTATATTGAAAGTATGAAAGCTTGTCGAATCCCCCAACAAACTCACTTGCATCACCTTTAAGAAAGCCTTCGATACATCTATTGTTAATAGGGATTAATTCATCCTCAATTTTATTAGCAAAAGCTTCGTTATTACATTTTTCTAAAAAGAGGTTAACAAGTGGCTCAGTTCGTCTTGGACGCCCAGTGTTCAACAGAAAAATACAGCGCTGTCCAACTTGCTTATACTCAGGAATATCAACTGGAACAACCTCATCTTTCGAACGGATGAGGACAGGAGAATCCAAATAACTCACAAGAGGATCAAATCCAGAGCTTGCTCCGTGGAAGTGTGACTCCATAATAGAAAAAATATTTTTAAGTTCAGACACAGGACGATTCCCACCACCATATCGGTCATATAGAGCAGCGATAAGTGCACCAGAACTACCTACTCCGTAGCCTTGCGGGATAGTCGAATCAAAAAACAACCCTTGCCCAACATCAAACTTAAAAGCAGTGGTATCAAATTCAAAATTAAACTTTTCGCTCTCTTCGACCCTCTCCATATACTCCGCGAAAGAGGTCAACTCAACATCTCGATAATTGTTAAAAGGAGAATCGGACTGCCTAAAATTTAAATGACCAGAAAACGTATGATAATTTACTGCCAATGCCATCGAGTCTCTGATAACACTGTATTCACCAAATAATAAAATTTTTGAACAGAATTCTTTTTTTTGAATCATTGTAATTTCTCAGGACCAAGACCTACGCGATCAAAAATAACACGATCGTTAACAGCGTGCATTTTGATTTCATTTTCAATAAATGATTCGACATCACTTGAATATTGATCCGGGTAAAGGATGTGAACATTTGGACCAGCATCAAGGGTAAAATATACAGGGATATTAGTATCGGATCTGAAGAAGCGAATCTTATCAATAACAGCGATAGTATTAGGACGCATCAACAGGTAACTAGGTTTTGATGTCATCATCATCGCGTGTAATGTCATCGCTTCTTCTTCAAGGACTTCACCAAATAGATGATGATCACCCTCAAGTAGCGCAGTGTAAACTTTCTTTAAATTAGAATGTGCTTGATCATAACGAATTTCAGCAAACATATGCCCGTTCATCAACTGATGGCCTGCACGGCTTGAAACAGACTTTTCTCTATCATCAACTATAACGACTGCATCCTTATAACTTTCAAATGATTTGTGAACCGGCACAGGGATCGCAAATTCATCAGATGAATCAGGAAGGAAGCTCTTCCCCCAACTTACGACATTAGGATAAACGGATCTGCAGGCCGACCCTGATCCAAGTCGTGCAATATAGTTTGCTCTTTTATAAAAATCTTGATCACTTTCAGTAACAGACTCTTCCATTGTTGCCAAGCAGAGGGCCAGTGCGCTCATTGAAGAGGCAGAAGAAGCAATCCCAGCAGAGTGAGGGAATGAGTTTGATGACTCAATATTGAGATCATACTTCTTCAAGAAAGGCATTTCATCAGATAATGAGTCGATAAACTTTCTAATCTTTTCTAAAAACTTTGGTTCTTCTTTTCCTTCGAAGTAAAAACCGATGTCTCCAGCACCATGTTCCCAAGTCAGAGAAGTGATTGTAGAACAATCATTCAAAGTAAAACTAATTGATGGGTTCTTGGGAAGCTGAATACCATGCTTCCCCCAGTACTTAACAATTGCAATATTAGATGGAGATTTCCAACTACACGTCCCGCGTTCTCTAACCAATGCTAGCTCCAATTAATGAATCGTACGATGCTTCTTCTCTTCAAATGAAGCGGACAGGTCTTCGCGAGATAGGATTAGGTCATCATATGTTAGAAATACATGATGCCCTTTGTCTGCAAAGTACTTGCGGGTTTCTTCTTTTGAGCGATCACTAGTAATCATAACAAAATCCCCTCCCCATGCTCCAAGAGATTTAATTTCTCCCCAATAATCAGAGAAAAGGATATCCTTAGCGCGAGTTAGACCTAAACTTTTAGCAACCAGTTCTTCATGTGCTTTGATAAGGAAGGCAAACTCCTCAACAGAAGAAGCGTTCACCATATCAGCAGTAATATTTGAAAGATTCGATATTAATTCAGGAGGAAAAGGACTCTTTGATCGGTAAAGACTAATCCCTTCTCTAGAATCCTGCTTACGACCTAAGTAGACAAAAAACAATTGCTCCTTAAAAGATGGATCAAAGTTTGTAGTTGCCCAATTAGGCCCTTCATTTCTCATTTGATAAAGAATTGGCCCATCAGATTGAGCGCAAGCAATATCATAGCCAGATCCACCATACGCTTTAAATAACAGTTCAAAAGGACTGACATACGCCCATTGAGAAATATTATAAACAAGAGTTGAACTACTTCCCAGGCCCCACTCCAACGGGAACCCAAGTTTTGTTTCAACTTTTACATCTACGTCATCTCTTAAGAAGTGTGGATTTTGCTTACGGGCCTGACGAAGTACACTTTGCAAAACTTTAACATCTGGGTTTGGATTTTCATCTAAGCTATCAAAGTGCCAAAATTCAAAGTTGCCTTCAAGCCAGCAGCTTCCGTTTACATCATAGCTTCTCCAATTCAGCTTTGGTGAGTATGATTGCTCATAAGAAACAGAGAGCGATTGTCCGACTTTAACAGGAAGCGCTAATGCGAGCGCACCATCTAAAACAAAATACTCACTAGAAAGAAGTAATTTACCGCGGCCATAAAAATGTTGATCAGGGCATGCTACATTAATACTTGTGTCTTCCATCATGTTCATCATAGTTTTAAAGTCCCCTTAATTCAGACAAGTACTCACGTACAGCATTAAAAGAAACAACCTTGTCTATAAAATAGTCTTTACTTGCGCTTCGTTCTTCATCTGTTGCTTCAAGATGATTCAAGATATTCATCAGGTGCATTTTCATATGACCTTTTTGAATTCCAGAGGTAACAAGACTTCTCAGCGCAGCAAAATTCTGAGAAAGTCCAAGTGCTGCTGCGATCATCATAAGCTCACTTGAAGTAGGATTTCCAAGCATTCTTAGTGAAAGATTTGCGAGAGGGTGAAGCTTTGTTAGTCCACCAACTGTTCCAACGGCCATTGGAATTTCAATCCAGAAATTAAAGATACCGTTATCACATGTTGCGCGAGTCAAAGATCGGTATTGTCCATCTCTTGCAGCGTGAGTATGACCACAGGCCTCGACTGCACGAAAGTCATTACCTGTAGCTAAAATAACCGCGTCGATCCCATTAAAGATTCCTTTATTGTGGGTCGTAGCACGATTTACATCAATAGTTGCGATTCTTACGGCCTGAGTAAACTTCTTTGCAAAAAGCTCAGGACTCATCCCATGACCAGCATCATCGAGGTCCTCAATTGGACAACTGACTGAAACCTTAACAAGGCAGTCTGGTGTATAATTTGAAAGGATTGCCATAATAACAGTCAACTCTCCATTGAGCTCAACTGCATATTGACAAAGATTTTGTCCAAGGGCCTCTAGTATCGAGTTAATAAAATTGGCACCCATAGCATCACAGGTTTCAAAATCGGCCCAAAGCTGGAAGTATCCATCTTCATCTTGAGTTCGATCTATAAGCTTAATTCCTTTAAGACCGCCACCGCGTTTTTCCATATTAGTAGTTAAGTCATTTACAGAATTTAAAAGCTTTGTTTTTTTCTGTTCAAATAAACTAACGAGCTCACTAGAATCACCAGTCCAATTGAGGTGAACCTGTCCATTTTTTGTCGTTGAAATGACTTCAGCTTTAAATCCACCTCTACTTAGCCAAAACTTACACGCCTTAGATGCAGCTGCAACAACTGAACTCTCCTCAATAACCATTGGCACAGTGTAGAGTTTGTCATTCAGTAGAAGATTTGGGCATACACCATATGGGAAGTAGAAATTTGAGATTGTATTTTCAGTGAAGTCATCAAAGACTTTTTGAAGATCTGAATTTGAATGCCAGAAGCTTTTGAGCAATTCCTCTGGGCGATAGACATGAGCAAGTTCACGCTCTGAAAGAGCACGAATCTTCTCTATCTTTGATAATTTTGAAAAACCATTAATTGGTTTCATTACTCACTTACCTTTAGAAAGCGTTTCGCAAACTCTAGGCCTGCAACCTCTTTCTCCATATATTCATCGAGTAGCTCATATGAATCGGCACGTTTAAGTAATCGGTAGGCCATTCCATATAGAGCATTTCCACGACATTTCTCAGTATAGTAGTGTCCGTCGAGATAGTTTTTAATCCCACCGGATATAATAAAATTAGTTACTTGAGTCTGTGATGATTCCAAAACAGAATTGACAATACCTACCATCTCACTTGCGGAATGTCCAACAAACGACAGGCAACGGTTAGCGTCGAGCTGCTCCTCATCGCTTCGTAGAAGTTCTAACTCTGAAAAATTAGTGCCACCAAAAGCAGCAAATTCAATTCCTGCTAGCGGCAACTTTGTAAGGGCCTTAATACTCTGAGGCCCCATTCCTGATCCAACTTCTTTTACCATAATTGGATATTCAGTGACATCTAGAAGGTGTTTGATTGTATCAATTGGTGGGTATTTAAAGCGATCCCCCTCTGGTTGTAAAAACTCTTGAATTGGATTTACATGGACAATTAGTCCAGTGGCAGAAAGCTTTTTGAGTGCCTCTTCAACCGCATCAAACTTATGGGCCAAGATGTAGTCCTCAAGCTGAGCGATCCCAATATTGGCCATCAGAGGTAATGAATCACCAAGGATTGAGCGCACATCAAAGTCAGCTAGCAACTCATCATCCTCAAGGAGTGGACGAATTGAGCCAAGTCCCATCCCAACCCGATATTTTGCGGCAACCTTGGCCAAATTTTGGTTGATCTCCTTAGCATTTTGAGTTCCACCAGTCATACTGGAAAACCAAATAGGATAGACCAAGTTGCATCCCAAAAAGGAGACACTTAAATCCACACCATCAACATGTGAAGACAAAAGCGGCTCATAATCGAATCGCTTATCGATCTGTGAGGCATCTATATTGGCCTCTGCAGCTAATTTAATGTGATCTTTTTTGCGATCTTTCACGCGCCTCCAAAATTAAAATAAATTCACGCTTGAAGTCATCAATTCTCTTCATCACTTGAGAGATAGTTCCTCTAACTAACAATTCGTTCTCAGAGTTCAAATCCATCCCAACAAACACGCGACGGGAGATTTTACTCCCAGTCAGCATTTCATCCAACTCAGCTAGTAACTTTTTCATCCTATAAGGGGTGTCCATTAGTATAAGTGTTTGATTATCCGTAAGAACTCGCTCTAACTGCTTCCCTCTTTCGGGGTCTTTTACAGGCAAAAAGCCTTCAAATTGGAATCGGTTGTGATTAAATCCTGAAAGGGCCAAGGCCAAAGAGATAGAGTTATAAAAAGGAGTACTTGTTACCCTAATTCCATGATCATGGCACATGGAAACCAATTCAATTCCAGGATCACAAAAAGCAGGCAATCCTCCATCACTCATAATGAAAACATTCACTCCCTTTTTAAGTTTTGCAAGGAGATCATGACAAACTTCTTTTGCTGTATGTTCATTGTAGAGGACAAAATCATCGACAATTTCACGCGGTAGCTTCCACTTGAGCCATCGCCTGCGACCAGGCTTTAGGTCTTCAATGACGAAGATTGAGTTAGCAACATGCTCAGTTGCGGCCTGCATAAGAGTAGAATGAGCAACACCTTCTAATGGGTGCTCCTCATCAATTGGAGTTGGAATTAATGTTAATGTGCCTTTCATACCTCCCTTATAGGAGGGAATCGGTATTTTTATAAGACCGTGTGCATTATTTTCAAGGTATTATTATAATATTTACTGATATTTAGATAGACTTCACATCAGTAACTGCAAGGAATGGAACATTAAAGCGGTACTTCTTAAGCCATTTCTCACTTAGGCAGGCGTGACCGCCTTTCCCCCAACCAACACCCCAGCTATTTGCAGCAATGAGGCAGTATTGCCCTTCGCGTGCGTGAAGCTCCTTAGGAAGTTTCATGTGCCCAATTAATAAGATGGCATGGCCTGCGGCGTGACTATCTAGTTGCCCCTTTGCTGACTTGTCGCTTAAAAAGACGTAACCGTTATTGCGATAGAAGTTTTTTGAAAGCTTAAAACCACCCACTACTGGGTAATTATTTTTGATAGCATTCAATACCTGATCCATTGTCTTTAACTGATAGAATGACTTAACTTGGGCCACACCTCGGCCACAGCTAGAAGCTAAAGGAATCTGCGTAGTATTTCCGGACACTGCTTGTCCGTTGTACTCACATTCACTTTCAGAAGGTATATCAAGAGTTGGTGAACGCTGACTGATTTGGTAACCGGTCAATGCCCAAGATCCCCCCTTGGGGCACGGTGATGATTGACATCGAGGCTTACTGAGCCAATAGAAGTATTGCTCTGAGAGCGACATCGTTTTCCCCTTCTGGGCCAAAACAATTTCGAGAGCTCGAGTTCCTGCAAAAGCAGCACAAGTAGGTCTTCTTCCCTGATCCTTAACTTCTGATGAAAATGCATTCTTCACCAAGTGGATATCATCAAAGAGATCCATCACCACTTTCTTTGTTAAAATTTTTGGTGGTTTTGCGACTAACTTTTTCTGTGGAGTCGCCTCTACAGACTCCTTATAATCCTCTTCGATATTAACAAGGTTTTTCTGATACACTGGAATCATCTTAAGAAATCGTTTTTTATCTTCTTCCCATTTTTTGAGTGTAGCTTTCTTCTCTTCTTCCCAGCGAGAAACTTTTTTTAAAGAGGAATTCTCCCACTCTTTTACCTTATCCATCGATAAAGAGCTTGAACTGGAGGAACTTGTCTTCTCCTTATCCTTCATGGCCTTGATCTTTTCACGATTCTTTTTAAGAAGCATCTCGATCTTCTCTTTACCAGAGAGCTTTGAAGTCCCATCATCACCACGCATCTTGCTGAGCTTTTGCCTGACCTTCGCCTTTTGTTCTTCTACGACTCTTTCTCCACGAGTAAGCTCTTTCTTTTGCTCACCCTTCTCATTATCGGAATCATCAACAAAAGATATGGTTTTGGTCTCCTCTTTGAGGTCATAATCATATTGAATCGACTTCTTGATCTCATCCATAATAAGCTGACGATTTCCATTCGAATCCGCCAGAAGATTACGATTTGAAAGAGCTAAAAAAAGGCAAAAAACAATGAATACTCTCAATTTACATCTCCTAAAAACTTAACTACACTCAGAGCATTATAACAGAAGGCCAGTTACTGTCATGAAAAGAACAATCTTCCATCCAAAACTTTTAACAACATTAAAAGACTATAGTGCTTCACTATTTATTAAAGACTTCACTGCAGGGATCATCGTAGGAATCGTTGCTCTTCCTTTAGCAATCGCTTTTGGGATCGCAAGTGGAGTAACCCCGCAACAAGGTCTGATAACGGCAATCATTGCAGGATTTCTCATCTCACTCCTTGGAGGAAGCCGAATTCAAATTGGTGGACCCACAGGTGCTTTTATTGTCATTGTCTACGGTATTGTTGAAAAGTTTGGGATAACGGGACTTCTAACAGCAACCTTTATTGCAGGAATTATTCTCATATTGATGGGAGTATTTAGAATCGGAACTTGGATCAAATATATCCCAACATCCGTTGTAACAGGTTTTACCAGTGGTATTGCTGTTGTTATTTTCTCTTCACAAATTCCATCACTCTTTGGAATGAATTTAACAAATGTTCCGGCCAACTTTATAGAAAAATGGGCACTCTACTTTTCATCTTGGGGAGCAGTCAACTACTGGGCGCTCCTTATTGGGCTTGGTACAGTTGTCATTATTATTGTAATGACCAGATGGCTTCCAAAGATCCCAGGAGCGTTTGTTGCGCTGATTGTAACCAGTGCTGCGACATACTATTTTAAACTTCCAGTAGAAACAATTGACAGTAAATTTGGAACCCTGAGCTTTTCACTTCCATCTCCTTCACTACCAGATTTGAGTTTTGAAAACATACAACTATTGATGATCCCAGCAGTTTCCATTGCTCTACTTGGGGCGATAGAATCACTTTTAAGTGCTGTTGTAGCAGATGGGATGATTGGTGGTAGACACCGTTCAAATACAGAACTTATCGCTCAAGGAATTGCAAATATTGCATCACCACTATTTGGGGGGATCCCAGCAACCGGAGCGATCGCGAGAACAGCGACAAATGCGAGGAATGGGGGAAGAACTCCAATTGCTGGTCTAGTTCATGCAATTACACTTCTACTCATTGTTCTCTTTTTTGGAAAATTTGCTGGAAATATCCCAATGGCCACACTTGCAGGAATTCTTGTAATTGTATCCTACAATATGAGTGAGTGGAGACAGTTTCGTGCTCTATTAAAGTCTCCTAAATCAGATATATCGGTACTACTAATTACTTTTGGACTAACCGTTGCAATCGACTTAGTAGTTGCTATCCAAGTAGGAATGATTTTATCAACCTTCCTTTTTATGTCTAAAATGTCTACAGTTTCAAGTATTCACTGTTACCGATCAGGAAAATACACAGATGGTGTAGCTGACAAAAAACACTACTACTCACGACCTGACGGATTATCTCAATTTGATATCCCAGATCATGTGAGAGTTTTTGAAATCCGTGGGGCCTTTTTCTTCGGCGCCGCCAGCAAATTTGAAGATATGTTAATGCAAACAGAGCATAGCTGTGACACCATTATCTTGAGAATGAATCAACTATATTTACTAGATGCTACTGGAATTAAGGTTCTTAAAAATCTTATAACAAATCTTAAAAATCACAGCATCAAACTGAAGCTTTGTGAAATCAATGAAAGCTGTCAGCGACCAATGCAACGATCAGGTCTAAACGATCTAATTGGTAAAGAAATGATTTTTGAAACTCTTCAAGAATCACTTGAGGAAATATCGTAAGCTACTCCTACTAAGTAGGAGCAGCATACAATTTAATTTTGCATAAATGACCATTTCGGCCACTTGATTGAATCGTAGTACTCCTTCTCAGAAGTAAATACAGCATTGTTTGTTTTTCTAACACCTTTTAGGAATGCAACGAAATCCATTTGAGAAGGCCGAATTCCTAAAACATTTTCGTCGTAGGCCTTCTTCACTATATTGACGACAGGGATAGCAATTCGTCCCATAATCTGCTCAACATACATTCCTTGCTCAATGCTGTAGTTGAAATCAACGCCTTGTTTCATAATGCTGCTATCACTTTTAAAGGATTTTGAAACCAACTCACTGCAAACAATACGATCATCCGTCGCCCAGTCGAGATAGAAATCGTATTCCTTTCCAAAATGAGTAAATGAAGTATAAATGGTTTGAGCAAGCTGAAGCTTACTCAAGCGAGGTCTCAACGCTCCAAGGTAGTCATTTAAAAAAGTATGTCTAAGACTTGAGAAGTGAATCCCCTCTGATGTTGCCTCAATTAGAACATTTTCATAACCGTGGTCGTCTTTAATTGGGTAGTTTTTCCAAGCTTCTTTTGTTGTAGATGATTTGGCCAAATAGCCTAGAAATGAGTTACATTCCTTTTTCTCACTCACACATTTCTTTTTATAGAATTGATTTGTTTCAGCATCATCCTTAAAGAAATCAGTAAACTCTTTTTGAGTCCCGAGATAAATAAAAGAGTGGGGCCAAAATCCCGGCAGGAATGCGTTTGATAGAAACCAATTCGAACGTGAAGTCATGATATCCCCCGTTCTAAGTTTAATTTTGAGTTTCTTTGCATCCTCGATATTTATAAGAGTTGTCCCATTGTAATAATCGTGGTCAACACGGTGAACCTTTGTATCACCAATCCATGTAGAGATTTTTAAGAAGTTCTTATAAAAAATATCTTTGAATTTATAGACAGCATTTCTCATTTTAAGAACAAGTAGATTTTTTAGAGATTGGAAGAAAGGACGAATCTTTTGGTATCTCATATGGTACAAGTCCGCAGAATTAAGAATCAAAGTACTAATTTGATCTCTATAAAGACGAAGGACATTTCTATTTCTACTAAAGCGTTCAACTTCACGATCTACGTTATAGCCGGGAAATAACATTAAAAACTCAATATTCTCTCCACTTTGCTCCCTTAAGTTCTTCTCTTGATAGAAAACCTCATTTTGCATACTAATATATGAGCCGTGAGGAATCTGTACATTAGCAGCGCCATCAAGGATTTGACGCATCCTCTCATTTTTCCAAAGATCTTTAACAATTACAGCTCCAGGATAAATAAGACCAACAAGTGAACCATAACGAAGTAATGAGATGCGAGGATCATCAGACTTAACATCTTTGTAAGTGTTGTAGATAGTATGAAGGGAAATCCTAATATCATTAAAGCGTTCCCAAAAAGAATCGACTTCTCTGTTTTCTGAAACAGATAGAATATAGGTATCGCTATTCTCAACTTTTTTAGCAATAGATTTCATCCTATTGGCGTAAAACCCCATAGTTCGTTCAAGACCTGTAAAAGTTTCGAGCAAAAGTTTTTGATCACGCTCAATAAACTGGTTATCAATAGACGCAAAAGCAGATAAAGTAAGTAAAAGAGATAAAAGCGCGATTGCTTTCATTTCAACCTCCGAATAAAGAATTGGTCATAAACAATTATACATTCGACTAAGCATTTTTATTAGGAGGAACAACTTACATCTTTCAAATCAGGAAAACTGGTAATATATTGTAATTATATGAAAAATACGGGAACTTTCTATATTGTTGTACCGGTCAATTTTGAAGAGATGGCCGCAGATGAATTGAGTAAAAAACTCAATTTTTACTATCCAGACTTAGTACTACCTGAGTTGATTCTTACTAAAGGGGGAATCGAACTCGATTTACCACATGAAATTGGATTCTCTCTCAACCATATCCTGAAGCTTCCAACTAGAATTTTATTGCGAGTTGATTCATTTAAATGTCGCGATTTTCCAAAGCTATATAACAAAATCAAGAAAATTGAGTGGCGCAAATATTTAATCGGCCAAATACCGAAGGTCGATTGTAGTTCAAGGCGTTCACGGCTCATCAATACCAAAAGAATCAAGGAAACTACTCATTCTGCGATAAAAAAATACTACAAGGGGTTCCCTCCCAAAAAGCTAACAGAGGAACAACTTGAAGAGCCTAATACAATTATTTTTCTCAGAATTGAGGATGATCACTGCACCGTGAGCGTAGATACCTCAGGTCAGAGGCTCAATATCAGAGGACAGAGAAAGTTAATTGGAGATGCTCCAATTAGAGAAAATCTTGCAGCAGGAGTCCTCTACTCCCTAAAAGATAAAATCGCAGATCTCGATCACATCATTGATCCAATGTGTGGGGCCGGAACTCTCTTAATTGAGGCGAGAGATTTTTATCTTCCAAATTACAGACGAAAATTTTCATATCAATACTTCCCTCTCTACATACCAACTAGTGAGAAACAACTCGGGGCCATGCATGCTACTCTTGCAAAAAACTTGTATGGGTTTGATATTGACAAAAAGATGGTTGAGATCGCCAAGGAAAATGTGGGGAATCGCGCCTCAATTGAGAGGAGAGATGCCACAACCGTCTATCCAAAAGAATTTGAAAATGGTGCTATAGTCATAAATCCCCCCTATGGGCAAAGAATTATTCCAGACAATAAACTTGATCGCTTTTACTCTCAGATCATAAAATCTCTTGGGCAAAGCTACTCACCAAAGCTAATTGCCATGATTATCCCAACCTCGCTAA
Source organism: Bacteriovoracaceae bacterium (assembly GCA_965140515.1). Lineage (GTDB taxonomy): Bacteria > Bdellovibrionota > Bacteriovoracia > Bacteriovoracales > Bacteriovoracaceae > JAGLCH01. Next base: position 2,626,571 of record OZ223251.1, read on the forward strand.
AACTAAGAAAGGTTCTTATCCCAAAAGATCATCAACTTATTGAAATCATGAAGTTTAAAAATGGTGGACTTAATGTACGCCTGATTTCAGTTGAGCGATTATCTTAGGTTAATTGTTTGAATTCCCCTATTTGATGCGATACTATTTTTTCTCACTAAAGGGGACTCAATGCAAAAAATTCATGTAACATTCATATTTGTACTAATTACTTTTGCCTCAATAGCAACAGCTGCAGACAACTGTGAAACAAGATGGGCAAATGTCCTAGAGAAAAACCAGATCCCTGAAGGATATTCTGAGATTATCGGACTGTGTAACCGAGAGCTGAGAGCAAAACTTCAAAAGCTACTTGAAAAAGATCAAAGACCACTTCACTACAACCAGGCCAAAAAGGCACTCATTCGCGATATTGATAATAGAGGACCTAGAGGAGTAGCATGCTCTGTTTACTCGCCAGACGATTGCATGGATAATGCACCACTAAATCTTGAACATACATGGCCTAGATCAAAAGGCGCTGGGAAAAAACCTGCAATTAGCGACCTTCACCACCTGTATATGGCCGAAACATCAACCAACAGCATGAGAAGTGATTACCCATTTTGTGATGTAGTTGATGTGAGTTGGAGCTATGGCGGAAGCAAGCTAGGAAGAAGTTCTGCAAACCGCCAGGAATGTTTTGAGCCACCTCAAGGGCACAAAGGAAATGTTGCTCGCTCGATGTTTTACTTTTCTGTTCGCTACTACAAAGGGATTGGTCAAACCCAAGAGAATTTTTTAAGAATGTGGCACCAACAAGATCCTGTGACACAAGATGATATTATCAGAAATAATTTAATCAAAAAAGTTCAAGGCACTGATAATCCGTTTGTGATAATGCCTTATCTGACTGACTTAATCTGGGACTTCTAAAATATTATTCCCGCGCAGCATTTTTTTTACTCAATCTTAATAACTATTCACCACAAAAATAAATCAATCACTCGAAAAGATAGGGAAGATTTCCTTATAAGGAGTGATTATGCGAAAAATCAGTATCAAACTATGGATCTCATTAGTTTTTATATCAATAATTGCAACAGGTGCTCTATCGCTTTATATGGCAAAGCACGTAGTCATTGAGCAACAATCAGATGGTGTAAAAATTAATATTGCTGGACGACAAAGAATGCTCACTCAGAAAATGAGTAAAGACGCATTCTTAGAGTTTTACTCCGAAGGACAAACACAGGTTTCAAAGTCCTTAACAGATGCAATGAATTTATTTGAAAGCTCAAATAAGGTGCTACTCAATGGCGATAGCGTCAAGCAAATTACCGCAGTTCGCGATACAGACACAATTGAGCAAATTAAAAAAGTTGAATCCCTCTGGACTCCATTTTCGAATCACTTAAAGAAAATCATTAATGGCGACAAAAATCTTGATTCACTTGAGTATATCAAGAATAGCAACCTTACAATTTTAGTCGAGACAAACAAAGTAGTTCAAAAGCTTGAAGCAATAAGTTCAGATAAGGTTGCGAGATTAAAAACAAACCTAACGGCATCCTTGCTTATTTTAGGAGCACTCTCAATTCTTGCGTTTTTTGTAGTCTACAATGTCCTCTTTGGATCAATCAATCGCCTTACAAAAGAGATCACAAAACTAGCAGGAAAAACTCGTCTGGGCGACTTGAGTGCAAAAGTTTCAAAAGATAATATTTCAAAAGATTTCAATAGCATTTTATGGGAACTAGATGAACTAATTGACTCATTTGTGATGCCACTAACTGAAACATTTAGAGTTATTGAAGGTCTTTCGAACAAAAAGCTGGGAGAAAGAGTTCTTGGTATCTACTTTGGCAAATTTGATAAGTTAAAAAAAGATATCAATAAAGCAGTAGATATAATGGACGGTGCACTTGATCAGGTAAACAACGCAAGCTCTCTTGTAAGCACAAACTCTGATAAGCTCTCACACTCAAGTCAAACGCTAGCACAAGGCTCCACAGAACAAGCATCAACAGTTGAAGAGATAACAAGTTCAATCAATGAACTCAACAGTAAAACTCAGACAAACGCAAAAGATGCCAACACAGCAATGGAAGATAGTAGCAAGGCAGAGTCAAATGCAAATTCTGGAGCTGAAAGAATGATGGAAATGATGACTGCGATGGGACAAATTGAATCATCAACAGATGAAATAACTCAAATCATCAAAACAATCGAAGATATAGCATTCCAAACAAACCTACTCGCTTTAAATGCGGCGGTCGAGGCAGCAAGAGCGGGAAAATACGGAAAGGGCTTTGCTGTAGTTGCAGATGAAGTGAGAACACTTGCAAACCAAGCATCTGATGCTGCGAAAAACACAAGAAACATCATAGAGATGTCAAAAAACAATGTCTCTAACGGAGTAAATGTTGCAAAGCAGGTTGCTGAGCAGATTACAGATATTAAAGATAAAGTTAATGCCGTTACAAGCAAAGTCTCAAACATCAACTCCTCTTCAAACCAACAGGCTAAAGAGATGAATCAAATCAATGAATCGTTGACTCAAGTTACCACTGTTGTAATGCAAAATACGAATATCGCAGAAGAGTCAGCGGCAATGTCTGAGGAGCTCTCAAGCCAATCTCAGGAACTAAGCAGTCTTATTAGAAAATTTGAACTTTTTGAACAAAGGAAAAAAAGAACAAAAGTTCAATGGTCAAAGGACTTCAGTGTCACAACTCTTAGGTTTGATAATGAGCATAAGCACTTATTTAATCTCATCGACCAAGTGTTTGACGCCGTCAATAGAAATGACAAGTCATCACTTGGACAACTTTTTAATTTAATGCTCGAATACACTGAATTCCATTTCTCTAATGAAGAAAAGCTATTCCATAAGTATAACTACCCCATGAGAGTCGAGCATATTGCGGAACATAGAAAATTTGTAGATAATCTTTACAGTCTAAAAGACAACCTTAGCGAAAAAGGGCAACTTGAAGAAGAAGATTTAAGCTTCATGACAAACTGGCTTGTAACTCACATTAAAGGGAAAGACACACTGTATCATGACTATATAAAAGATAGTGAAAGTTACCTTTCAGATGTAGCTTAATCGATTCATTAAGGTCTATAATTGGGATATGAACAGACCAGAAATGAGTAAGCTTTTTGGAGACCTGGCCAAGAGTTACGATAAGGCAAATCTCTTCTTCTCTTTTGGAGTTGACCTGTATTGGCGAAATAGACTTATCAATCAGATCCCAAAAATAAACAATGTAAGACATCTTGATATTGCCTGCGGCACCGGTTCGATTATTAAAAAGGTTGCCGAAAGGAAAAATGGCGAGTATTTCGGAATTGATATATCTACAAGAATGCTCGAAGTTGCAAAAAGCAAGGTTCACGGCCCCCATGTCAACTTCTCTACTGAAGATGGTCAAAATTTAACATTTTCAGATAATAGTTTTGATATTGTCACAAATGCATTTGGTATTAGAAATTTTCCTGACTTTAAAAAAGGGCTTCAGGAAAGCTATAGAGTCTTAAGACCAGGTGGAAATGTTTTTTATCTTGAATTTCAGATGCCTCCCTCAAAAATATTGAGAAAGCTCTACAGATTTTACCTGCACAAAATAATGCCACGATTGGGAAACCTCTTATCAAAAGATCGCTCAGGATGGATTTATCTCGGCGCGAGCATCGAGTACTTCTCTAGTAACATAGATTTTGAAGAAGAACTCAAAGAGGTTGGCTTTGTTAACATAAAAAGGACGCCAATGACATTCGGCGTAGCAACAATCTTTCAAGGTAAAAAACAATGAGATTAAAAACATGGATAAGAGGCGCTAGACCCTATTCATTCCCGGCATCTATAGCACCAGTCCTAATCGGTCTTGCTGTAGCTTATAACCTGCAACAAACAATATCAATCCTCACAGGAACACTAACTCTTTTGGCCGCCCTTTTAATGCAGATTGGGGCAAACTTATCAAACGACTACTATGATTGGAAAAATCAAATCGATAAAAATGATAGGAAGGGATTTTCTAGAATTACTGGAAGCGGCGAAGTTGAACCAGAATCAGTTCGCCTTGCATTCATCGCTTCATTTGCAATTGCTTTTTTGATCGGACTCTATCTCATACAGTCCGCTGGTGCTCCAATCGCAATCATTGGTGTTAGCTCAATCTTATTGGCCTATCTTTACACCGGTGGCCCCTTTCCACTGGCCTACTATGCCCTGGGAGAGATCATTGTCATTTTTTACTATGGACCAATTGCTGTCTGGGGAACTTACTTTATTCAAACTGGACGCCTAGACTACTTTCCTGCACTAGTTGGAATTGGACCGGGATTAATTTCTGCCGCCATTATGGCCATTAATAATTTACGTGATAGAGAGACAGATAAACTGGCAGGCAAGCATACCCTTGCAAATATCCTTAGCAAAAAAAGGGCAGCACTCATGCCTGTTATTTTTGTACTAATCGCAGCCGCAGCGCCATCACTGATGTATCTATATGTCAGATCCATCGCACTAGCACTGGTTCTTCCTGCCTTTATTGTATTCATGCCTGTATGGAAAAAAATCATCGCTGGAATTGACCTTAATATCTCCCTAAAGAGAACTGGCCAATTCCTAATCATCTATTCAATTCTGCTTGCAATCGGTTTTATCTAATTAAAAGTAGGTCCTTAGGGAAGCAAATAAGAAATCAGAGTATAGTGAGAACTCGCTGTTCTCTCTTCCAAAGGCGGAGAGATATCCTCCTGCATCTAGGTAATAATCCTCGGCCACATTGTATTCCATCTTTAAACCATAGTACTGTCCGAGATCATCCATATTAAAAATAACATTACCACTTAGAGTAACTAGTGGATGGACACTCCATGAAACAGATGGAATAAAATAGTCCTGGGCCAACAAGAAGACACTTCCTTCTAAGTAAGCATCATTCTCCATAAAATCGGCCATATAATTATTGATTTCTCGGCTTCCAGCGCCATTGTAGTGGTACTCACAACTCACGGTTACAAGTGGAGTAATTGCGTAGTCTAGACCAAAGGTGGCCCGGGTATAATTTTTTCGATCCCTCATATAAGAATATGCAACATCGCCCCAGTATCCCGCTCCGAGAACATCTCCTTGAATACTAATCCCATAGAGATAGTTTTGATAAAAACTTGCAACATTAAACTCAAAATCAGTTCCCCATACTCCAAACTTAGCATCAATAAAGCCGTGAACATTCTCATTATCGTGACGATCAGATAATACGATACCAAAATCGAGTTGCCCCATTTCTCCTAGTGAACGCTTAACTCTTAAGGAATCAACTCCTAGTCGATCCTCAGTATCGATTTCAGAAATACCAAATGGTGCCCAAATATCAAGGGGGGAAATCACGCGCCCTGCTCCAAAAGATACAGGCAGGCGTCCGAAACTGAACTCATACTTACCAATTGAAAAATTTGCATTCAACCGATTGAGGTTTTGATATAGTGAAATAGATTCTCCATCATCACTGCGCTCATGGATAAGATCAATTTTTAAGTCATCAACACGATATGGAAACTTAATATCAGTATAAATATATGGCGTACCAACTAAGCGTCTAGATATCGAGAGGTCAAGCTGATAGGCGCCCTCAAAGAAGACTTTTTGATAATTACCTGTGGTTTTAAGTGCCAGCTGATTATTAATTCCATAAGCTTGAGTATCAAGATACTCAACATCAGAACTGACAGACCCTTGGGCCTTGTAATGCCCTTTAAATTCAGCAGCAAGTGTTGCACTAGAAAAAAGGAATAATGATAGAAATAAGAATCTCATTAGGACTGAACCTCATCATCAACAATTTTTCCATCTTGGAGCACGATGAGACGTTTAGCTCTTTCCATGATTCGTGGGTCATGGGTAGAGAAAACAAAAGTAGTGCCGAGTTCACTATTGAGTGACTCCATCATATCAAGTAGCTCACCAGCAGTAGCTGAGTCTAAATTTGCAGTGGGTTCATCCGCAATAATAATATCAGGTTTTGCGGCCAATGCTCTTGCTACAGCTACACGTTGTTGCTGACCTCCTGAAAGTTCTTTGGGAAACCTCTTTTCCTTTCCTGTAAGCCCTGTGAGTTGAAGCAATTCCTTAACTCTTAGGTATCTTTCTTCCTTGGGAATATTTTGTAATACCATAATGTACTCAACATTTTCCTCAACAGTTAAAACTGGGATAAGATTGTATGCCTGAAAGATGATTCCAATATGGTCTCGACGAATTTCAGAGAGGTCCTCACCAGTCAACGATGATAGGTCTTTTCCAGTTAGCACAACACTTCCATCACATGGATTATCGAGACCACTCATAATATTTAACAAAGTGGTTTTACCAGATCCACTAGGCCCCATGATAACAGTAAACTCTCCACTATTAATCTTAAGAGAAACATCATCAAGGGCCTTAACGATTGTTTCCTTTCTCTTACCATATGTTTTTGTAACTGAATTTAATTCAAAAATTGTTTCAAGTGTCATAACAACCTCTTAATCTCTAATCGCTTTTACAGGATTAATCTTTGCTGTAAAGATTGCAGGATAAATAGAAACTAAAACCGTGAAGCACCAAAAAAGCGCAGGAAATACTACATACTGATAAAACACAATTAGAGGTCTTAATGGCTCAGTAAAACCAATCGCCCCCATCTCCACATCAGAATAGTCGATGCCAATTCTTTGAAGCCAAAGACTGAAGATAAGCCCTAAAATAATCCCAAAGATTGCCCCCATTCCACCTAAGCAAAAGCTCTCAATGAGTATGAGTTTAAATAGTTGAAAAGGGCGAGTACCAATGGCCTTTAGAATACCAAATTCGTAGGTTCTCTCATAGATTGACATAAACATTGTATTCATAATTCCAAAAGCTATAATTACCAGTAATACAGCAGCTATAATCATTGATGAATAACGGCTCATATCAATAGCAGAACTTATCGATGAATTGAGTTCTCTCCAAGTTTTTGACTCTACAGTATTGTCTGAAAACTTTGCTGCGGTTATAGAAAGTTTTTCATCATCTAGGCCTTTACTTTTAACAACTATTTCATGGACCAGTCCCTTCATGTTAAGCATGCTGTTGGCGTGAATCAGGGGAATAAACGCGATATACTTGTCGATCTCTCTAGTTCCATACTTAAAGATCCCGCCGATACGAAAAAGCTCTTGAACAAGATCTCCGCTCCCCACCTCACTGGTGGTCAACGAAACCTTTTCTCCAAGTCTCACATCGAGAACTTTAGCAAGTTCTGTCCCAATTAAAATAACCTTTTCATTCCCAAAAAGTTTTCCTTGAACAATCTTCTTTTCGATATCAATTATTTTCACTTCTCTCTGTGAATCAATACCGTAGAGTGAAATATTTTGAGAGCCTTGCGGGGAAGTAACCATTGCACCAGCAATTACACGTTCACTAAAAAGCAGTGGGTCCTTATTATGAGAGAGCTTCTTTTCATAAGGTTTAGGATCAAATGAAAATTCTACCTCACGACTTTTTGTAAAATCTTTATGATGAAGCTGAATCTCACCAGTTAGAGTATTAACCACACCATTTTTCATCGCATCAATGGTGCCCAAAATAAAAGCATCAGCTAAGATAAGCGCACCAATCCCCACCCCGAGAGCAAAAATGGTAATTGCAGTTCTTCTTTTATTCCTAAAAATATTTCTAAGACCTATTCTAAATAACATCAATTCCTCCTCATCAACTTACAAGGATTTGCACGCGATGCAGTGATGGCGGGAAGAATACTGGCCAAAAATGCCATAATGACGACCACAACGGAAGGAAGAATAAAGACCCGCGGTTCAAGGCTAGCGGTCATCTTTGAAAACATTACCCCGCCGTACTCCATTGGAGGCATTTGAATTCCAGCGATACTAAAGTAATAATTCACTCCGTAGGCCACAAGCATCGCCGGAACAAGTGAAATGAAAGCGAGCATGATACTTTCTGAAATTATCAGTGAAAATATTTGCTTAGGAGTAACGCCGATGGACTTCATAATAGCGTATTCTTTCATGCGTTCGTATACATTCATAAAGACGGCATTGAGAACCCCAAGAGCAACCACAAACATAATAATCATAAGACTGATCATATTACCTCGCTTATCCGCTTGCATGGAGTTGTAAAATGTCTTCTGAGATACTTCCCACGGGAAAACATGAATATCTGTAGGAACTAATTTCTCAATTTTTTTTGCTATGGACCTAGAAAGTTCATAGTCACTTAAGCGAACAACAATTTCATGTACTCTTCCGTAGAGTGTTCCGAACTCTTCAAGAGTTTTTATATCTGTAAGCACCACACTATCACCAAGCATTGAACCATCAAAATCAGCGATACCAACAACTTTGAAAATATCGTTTGCGATTGATCCATCGGCCCCTTGGCCGATCAAAACCAGCTCTTCATTTAGTTTAATCTTCAAAATAGTTGCGACTCTTTTAGAAACAACCACTTCATACTCATTAATAACAGGAAGTCGCCCTTCAAGCTTTTTATGAAGCAAAGATGTCGTTTTCTTTTCACGGTCAAAATCAAGTCCAAAAATCTGAACCCCTGAAGTTTTCTTATTAAAGAAAGAGAGAGCGTTAAGGCGAACTCTTGGAGTAACACTCACAACCTCTGGAATACCCTCAATCTTTTTAATAATACTTGGATAGTCTTTAATATTTTTATAAACAGCTGGAGTATCGAGGTATCCATCCTGATACAACTGAATATGGCCAACACTCTCAGAGGTAAACATAGAAATAATATCTCCATACATTCCTTCACCCAAACTATAAGAGAAAGAAAATAAAGTGGCGCCAATTCCCATTGCCAGACCACTTAAAATCGATCGCCTCTTATATCTAACGATGTGTCGGTATGCCATTTTCAAAAGCATAGTTACCTTCTTTTTTGTAGATTTCTACGAGTAAAGATTGAGCTTTTAACCCCTTTGTCAAACTCAGCAGTTAAATAGCGAACAACCGTTTTCTGACCTTTTTTATTGTGAGGAATAAGCTCCATCACTGTAGGAAGAACTCTTCCCCCAATCTTCTTCACGCTCTTAAAACTCATAGTGCGAACGAGCTCTCCCCTCTCGTTATAAAAGTCTTGCTTTACTGGAAGCACACTCAACTTATCGATAAAAACAATAACTTTATCCCATACACTAACTGCACTTTCTTTTGGAGTAAGCTCAATTATATAGTTGGTATCGCTCGCTTTAGAGATCATTTTAGAGCTGTAGTCCTCACGTAAAGTTGTCTCTTTTACCAAATCATCATTGGTAAAGTCAGATCCCATCCATGCCCCCATCCTCATTGAAGGAGGAATTTTGATGGTGCGGTCAATTTTTGGAAAGTAATTCCACATCTCATTTTTAAGCCTTAGAGTTGAAACCCCTTTATCTTTTCTTGGAGTGAGGATACGAATAAATGTTTTATCGAGTCCCTCTGACCACATATCGAGCTTCATGGTTCTCTCCCAATGTGGAGTCACCACTTCCATCTCAACTTGAGCGTAGCTATCCTTACTTCGATAGAGGGAATCAACTTTATCTAAAAGCTCATTTACTGATAATTCGCTTCCAAAAACAATTGTAGGAACTAATAAAAGAAGAAGTATCACTTTCATTTTCTTTCTCCTTGCTCAACTAAATAACGGTCGAGCATCTCAACATAGATATCCCATGCAGAAAAAAACATTTTCCCTTCGGGGTCGGCCAGGCCTAGCATTGAAAAGCCAGACATGTTTGAATCAATCACAGAAAAAATACTGAGGGTTCTTGGATCACTGGGATCGAGACCGTAGTACTTATTGAGAGCAGATAACCACAGGTTTAAAAAGTCAGCGTATTTTTCGTACATCTTTTCCATAAAATTTGGATCTCGGTAGGCCACTTCCATAATAGAAAAGAATGCCAGATAGAGTTCCCGCTGATCGTGCATCTGCTTGAAGTAAACCTTTCCCAAATTTTCCCACATATCGCGACCACTTTTATAACCATCGAGATCAATGAGATCCATTATCTCATCAATTAAAATTCCAATGGTTTCCATAATGATCTCATCAAGAGACTTAAAGTGATGGTAGAGCCCACCCTTACTAATTCCAGCACAATTGATAATCTTACTAGTGGAAAGTCCTCGCACCCCTTCGGATCCAATAATCTTCAAGGTGCAATTCAAAATTCTTTGTTTTATATCTTTGTCAGTCATAACACCATTATCAGACCAACCGGTCGGTCGGTCAAGCAAAATTAATTGAACTAAATATCAAGCAGTTAACAAAATTTCACCACTATCGTATTGAGCATATACTCACTTATGAGGTAATATTTATTTACTACAAATTGTAAAATACGAGAGGTCATTATGCTAGATAAGATGAGAGTTATCGACTGCATGGAAAAGCGAAATATTTTATTCACTGAAAATCAAACCATCAACGAAGTGGTATCTGTGTTGATTGATAAAGAGATTCCAGGCGGCTCAGTAGTCGATGGCAAAGGCACTCTGATAGGTGTAATCAGTGAAAATGACTGTCTCAAGGCCACTATAGGAAACCTCTACTACGATCAACCTTACGGAACTGTTAAAGATTATATGAATACCGAGATCACAGGTATTTTAGGAAAATCTTCTCTAATGGATCTTGCAGAAATATTCTTAAAGATTCCGGCACACTGCTATCCGGTTCTAGATGACAACCGTCACCCTATCGGGGTGATCAGTCGAAGAAACATTCTCGCCGCCATCAAAAGGCATCAAGAGGCAGAGCTTAAGAATGGCCCTCTTACGGGGCATCGGGGCTAAAAGGGCAATTCTGAACAAAACAAAACACTTTTACCCGTGTAATTAATTTACTGATATCAAGTGTTCTTGCTTTTGATCTAGTTATAATTTGATATTATGATATTGTCTCGACCGAACTCAAGGGAGACAATGCATGATAAAAACCGATCTCTTTATTTCAATGATCTCGGCCTTCTTAGCCTATAGTAATTTAAGCTACGCCAAGTACGATTTCACTTCTAACTGGTTCCATCAGGCACTGAAGGAAAATTGGAGAAAGGAGTTTTCACACCTAAAAACAAGGCCGATTAACTATCTTGAAGTCGGGGTATGGGAAGGTAGATCATTTTTTTGGGTTCTTGAAAATATTGCAGCTCATAAGAAATCGACAATGACTGCAGTTGATATCTTTTACGATCAAGTCGTAGAAAAGCGCTTTAGAAAAAATATCAAAAGCTCAGGTGAAGATAAAAAGATTTCAGTGATAAAAGGGTCATCCCAAAAGAAACTCAAATTTTTAAAAGAAGAGTTTTACGATTTAATCTATATTGATGGATCACATCGTGGCAGAGATGTTCTTACTGATGGAATTTTGTCATGGGATCTGCTGAAGGATGGAGGGACTCTTGTATTCGATGACTACACGACAGAGTTTGATGAGCGCTATCCTCTTCAACTTGAGACATGGCCGGCAATTGATAGCTTTATTCAATACTTCGACAACGAAATTGTAAATGTCGTAAGAAAGAATGAACAAATCTTTTTAACGAAGAAAAAAAGTTGCTTTGCTTGCATCAGAATTTGTGGAGGTGAATACTCATTCAATCAACGGGTATTTACAAAAGGTAACAATAAAATAAAACTCAATGGTGAAGAAAATAAAAACCTTGCGTTATTCCTTTCGCGTAAACCCAAAGATATTTCAACGGTAGAGTTTATGAAAGAGATTACAGCACCATCAACGTGGAAATTTGTCTCAAGAGATATTATAATGGTTACAAATAAGCTGTGCGGAACAACCCACGGACACTAATTTTTGTGCACAAATACAAATGCTGCGTATGAAAGGCCAATTTTGAACAGTAGCAAACATCATTGCCCCTTTCAACTTACTGAAATGGTATAAAATATTCTAACTTATAGCTATAAATTTCCCCTTATGATATGACCCCTTAGAAAATCATACTGGAGGTTTCATGCAAAAGATTTTGATACTTTTTTCGATTTTATTTTTATCAGCAGCACTCTCTGCAGCACCAGTTGAAAAACCACTACTCTACAAAATAACCAAAGATGGGATCAGCTCTTACATGCTGGGAACAATTCATATCCAAATTGACTTTGATGACCTTCCGAAAGTAGTTCATCAAAAGTTTGAACAAGCTGAAATGTTTGCCATGGAGACAAACCTTAATGCCATCACTCCAGACGTGATGAAGTTCTATCAACTTTACCCAGAGGGAGACTCCCTTAGAAACTATATCAGCGAAGAAGCTTTCAAGCTTCTAACAATGTTAATTCCTGATGTGCCAGCAGAAAGGTTAGAAACTCTTAGACCTTGGTTCCTCCAATCAAATCTTATCAAAATTCTTTCTAGTAGCAGCAAAGAAGGAACTGGTGGGCTTGATCTTCAGCTTCAAGCAGCAGCTAAAGAATCAGGAAAGACACTGTCTTATATGGAGTCTTGGGTTCACCAATTTGAAGTTCTTGATAAAATGACAACACCAGAATCTCTTGAATCATTAATTATGTACCTGGCAGAACAAATGCAAAGAAGTAATCCTCTGCAACAGATGCTAGATTACTACAAAGCTGGCAACCAAGAGGGGCTTTGTACAATGATCCAAGCACAAGGTGAAGCTGCAAATGAGATTTTACTCTACGAGCGCAATCGCAACTGGATTGGACTGATCGATATGATGCACTACAATTACGAGAATGCATTTATGGCCGTTGGCGCGGGACACTTCTGTGGAGAGCAAGGCGTTCTTCAACTTCTTGAAAAGCGCGGCTACACAGTTGAAAGAGTGTTGGAGTAATAAATGAACGACCCTAAGAAACTTTTAAGAACCACAGTGCTGATGACAATGGTAGCGACATACAACTATGTGTGGTGGTTCAATCTCGCTGAAGAGTTTACCCCGAAGTGGTACGCCCTTGGAGTATCCTTCTTCTGCTTTGTCTTTTTGGTGGGGCTAGGGCTCTACAAAACGGAAAAAGCGATAAATAAATTACAGGATAAATAAGAGAAGCTCCCGAAAGGGAGCTTTTTTGTCTTGTGGTGGGCGTAGACAGATACCGCTGACTACAGCTTTCTACGGTAATAAAACTTAGCAATGATCTCAGAGTACAATGCTGATAGAATCAGAGCGATGATAATAATCACCCCACTGATAAATGGGATAAAGAAGTAAGCGAGCGATAGCAAAAAGAGCACGGCCATATTCACTTTCTGAACAAAGCTATAGGTCTTTAGCTTGATAAGCTCCTCTCTCTCGTCTTTGATCTGTTTGCCATCGAAGTAATCGTAGATGAAATAGATAACCACGCTTAAAAAGATAAATACATTCTGCCAACTGAAATAAAAGTCCACTACTCCTCTCCTTCCTCTAAAGCAAAGATCTCTTCAACGGATACACCAAGTGCTCTGGATAATTTGAGTACCAATTCAATTGAGGGATTAAACTTGCCCTTTTCAATGGAATTGATAGTCTGACGAGAACAGCCTACTAGATCAGCAAGCTGCTGCTGAGTGATATCATCCGCTTTTACGCGGGCCAACTTAATGAAATTCTTGAGTTTCATATATAAAATGTAAATTCTTCTTGTCCTTATGTCAAGTACACTTTACACTAAATGTAAAGCATGCGCGACATTAAGTCGCAGAAACGAGTCATTTTGACATCAGGAGAAGACAATGAAGAGAGTTTTGAGCAAGATTTTCGACAAAATTGCAGAGAATAAAGGATTCCTTATATTCTTATTGATGATGTTTACTATACGTTGGAGCTTTGCCGATCATTACCGCGTTCCTACAGGTTCCATGCTCCCAACCATTGAACTAGGAGACCATGTCTTTGTTAACAAGATGGCGTACGACTTAAAACTCCCATTTACAAATATGATTCTTAAAAAGATGGGAGATCCCAAGCGAGGTGAAATTGTAACCTTTAAATATCCTCTCGATCCATCAGTAAAATACGTAAAGCGATTAATTGCAGTCCCTGGGGACAAGGTTGAAATCAGAGACGGAATTGTTGCTGTAAATGGAAAGATCACCCTGAATAATCCAAGTGATTATGAACGAGATCTGATGAAACTTTATAAAGGCAGTGGAAACTTTGATTACACAGAAAAGATTGGCGGAAAGAAGTTTACGATTCATAGAACTCCGACTCATTTTCGACCAGAGCATCTCACTTTTATCGTCCCAAAAGATAAGTACTTTGTGATGGGAGATAATAGAGACCTAAGCTCCGACGGCCGTTATTGGGGATTTGTTCCTAGAGAAAATTTCATTGGAAGAATCTCACGAGTGACAATTGCAGTGCCCATTAAGAATTGGATTCCAAGTGTGAACTTTCATCGATTTGGAAAAGAGTTGATATAAGATTTTTCTCTAATCAAAAAAAGCAATTATCAAATCAAATAGTTATATAATTCGAGATCAAAAAGTGATGCTTGATCGAGACCTAGCTGAACTATACAACGTAGAAGTCAGGTCTATAAATCAGGCCGTAAAAAGAAACTCTGATAGATTTCCTTCTGATTTTATGTTTCAACTGAATTACAAAGAGTTAGAAGATTTGCGATCACAATCTGTGATCGCAAATACTATAACCTATCGAAATTCCAAAGCGAGATCAATGCCTTTCGTTTTCACGGAGGCGGGAGCTTTTGCATTGTCTTTTGTGCTGCGTTCGGAGCAGGCCGTTCAAATGGGTCAGTTTATCATCAGAGCTTTCACCCACCTACGAAGATTTGTCTTAAAAAATGAAAATTTAATGATGGAATTAAAAAATAATGATCACCTTTCAAAAACATTTTCAAATTTTGAAAAAAGGATCGAACATGATCTACTAGTTCTATATAAAAATAGCTCAATAACGAAGAAAAAATTTGAAGAAATTGAAAAGCGACTAAAAGAGTTAGAAACTAAGGTCACTTAATAAACACCGCTGTCCGCGTACTAATCCCTCCCAAATGCGGAAGATAAAATAGTCTCCCCTTTGAAGCAGATTCAATCGGATCATATTTAGAATCAAAAATCGCTTTTAAGCTGAGCTCTTTTGTCTTCCCCTCGGGGGTTTTAAAGATAAGATCCATTCCAGGTCTCACTTCTATATCAGAGCGAATGAGAATTCCCATATAGCGCTTTTTAGCAACATCGATCACCTCGCCCAAGTATCCATCTTCAACTCTAGATAGCCGTTCATTTTTTAGCTTTTTAAAAACAGAGTCACTTTTATTTTTATTGTAGAACCCCTTAAAGAGTTGTCGCGGATAGCGCTCTTTAATTGAAGAGCACAGTTCATCAGAGAACTCTCCAGCGAGTTTGACTACATCTGAAAGAAGAGACAGATCCGGCAGGTGGCGAAGGTCAACTCTTAGGTAGTCGATCCCAAAACTTTTAAGTTCACCAAAGTGCTCAATGGGGCCATGATCCTTCATATAAAAAGCAAAGGTTCCGTGGGAGTTTTGAAGCACAGGGAAGTCTCTATGTGGACTTTCTTCACTTGAAGCGATCACTTCAAAGCTTTCCCCTTTATCTCCAAAGATTGGAGATACTAGCTTTCTTGGAGTGTAGCTAAGTGGCATTCGCCCTAACCCATAAAACTCTAGGGGTACATCAAGTTTTGCTGCATACTCTTTTAACATCGAACTATCGAGTTCAAGTGATAAAACAAGTCGATCTATACGATCCCCGCAAAGCTTTATCCAACCATCAATACTTTTTAAATTATGGTTCCCAATCTCGAGTACAAGCTGGACATTGGTTTCACTATTTTCAATAACAAAATTTAAGGCCCCGACATCGTACACTCTTACCGCATCAAAAGATGATAAGAGCGGAAGAACTGCTTTTGACTTCTCTTCAAAAACATCTTGAGTCATTAGAATGTCCCACTCTAAAACGGTGCGGATACCACTCTCTTTAATTCGTTCTGAAAGAGCTAAGGCCTGCTCGATTGATAGATGACCAAAGCGGGAAAATTCTTTCGGAGCAACAATGAGTTCACTAACACCGGCGTCAACAAAAGAACTCAATTCTTCGGCAGACTTGATATAGGAAACTACTTGCATGGTGCCTCCTCAATTCTAACGATATTCCCGACTTCGACCCCTTTAGTATAAGGAATACGAACCACTGTTCCAGGTCTTGTTCTCTCTTCCGTTTCCCCCATTACATTAAGGACAAAATCAAGTTTAAGATCAATTGCACCGTCGTGATAAGTTAGAACTTCTAAGGTATCTCCAGGATGAAAGGCACTTCTCACGTCCATGGTAAGGTACTCTCCTTCCACCACCTCAAGAATATTTCCAACAGCAACAAACTCACGTTCATCGTGTTCACGCTCATCATAGATTGTATCTTCACCCGCTGGTCTCTCCAACGATGCTTCAGTGTATTCACGGTGAGTAATTTTAAAAAGCTCACGATAGCAACTTTCCAAAACCTCTCCCGTAAGCTTTCCATTCTCTTTGTAATAGTTTAGCGCACGGGAATACGCCATCGCCGTAGTACCAGCATATAGATGGCTTTTCATTCTTCCTTCGATCTTAAGAGAGTCAATCTTACCTTCGATATATTTTGGAAGAAGCATTAGACCATTTAAATCTTTTGAACTCATGAAAAAGGACTGAACACTCTGCTCTTCACTTTCAAGAGTATAAAGGAAACGGCAGGTATGAGCACATCCACCGCGATTAGCATCTCGTCCAGCAGTATAATTAGAAAGGACACAATTACCGGAGTATGACATACACATGGCACCGTGAATGAACATTTCAACTTCAACATCTGCAAGCTCTTTAATCCGTGCCGCTTCTTCAATTGAAACTTCTCTCCCTAATACCACTCGAGTAACTCCAATCTTCTTCCACATCTTCGCAGCTTCTGCATTAAGACAAGAGGACTGAGTAGATAAATGAATTTCAATATTAGAGTTTTCAGAAACAGTTAAAGCAACACCAAGATCAGAAACAATAACGGCATCAATTCCAATCTCTTCCAGTGTCTTTACAAATACAGGCAGCTCTTCGATCTCTGAGTCGTGCAAGAAGCTGTTTAAAACCACATAAACTTTTGCTCCATGACCATGTGCAAAGGAAACACCTTCTCTCAGTTCTGAATCGGTAAAGTTATCAGCTGCTGATCGAAGTCCAAACTTTTGGCCGCCCAAATACACAGCGGTAGCGCCATAATTGATCGATACTTTTAATTTATCAAGATTCCCCGCTGGGGACAGTAATTCTGGTACAAACATATTGTGGAAGATATCAGAAAATTTAGTTAGAATAAAGGAAACTTTAAAGGCACTAAAAATGAAAAAGATATTTGTATTATTACTTATTGGCGCAATTGGTTATGTCGCCTTTATTTATAAGTTCAAACCTGAAACAATTGTTCCCTATCCCTATATTATTACTCAGAAAATATGGGAAGGTAGCGACAGTGCCGCCTCTGCGAATGTACTCATTCTCGGAGACAGAATGGGCCTCAGATTAAATAGATACATTAATTCACTAACGCAAAATACCTCGAAGAACCTAAAAAAGCCGCTCTCTATAGTAAATTGGTCAGCAGAGCACGAAGGTATTCATAGAACAGTTGCAAAACTAAAGTCACTGAAAAGTCCTCCTCAACTTATCTTTTATCACGGTGCCAGTGAAGAGTTCTTCGAAAAGCGCTTCCTAACCTCAGATCAAAAGGTCATTGCAGAAAACTTTAAACTATATGATGACGACGAAATGCTCTCTCTCATTATGACCTTTCCAATACTCTCTAAAGTTATCTACAAGGCCCTAAGCTACTACCGCTTGGGGTCTAACATCATGGAAGATAAAACAAAATACCCTGAAAAGCACAAGCAAATTCAAATGGAGATGATGTATCAGTTCTACATCCATGAACTCAGAGAACTAATACGCTATTCTAGGGAAAAGGGATCGATTCTAGTTCTAATGACAACGCCCCTCAATTTAAAAATTGAACCAAAGAGAGTTTGTGAAAATTCAATCTCCTCAAGCCTACTAAGAGAACAAGATGAAATTGAACTCCTCATCAATGATGGGGATGCAAAAAGTGCCTATATTAAGGCCAAAGCACTCATCCAACATACAATTGGTAATGCTAGAACCTATCGTCTTGTTGCCCAATCTCTAATGAAGCTTGGTCGTTTTTCTGAGGCAAAAACTTATTTTGAAAATAGTACGGCCTTTGATTGCGCGACATGGAGAGGAAATGTTGTCTTTAATAACATTATTAGGAAAGCAGCTGAAAAACATGATCTACGGCTGGTTGACTTTGACGACTTAGTAAATAAAAACCTAGGTAGCAATGTTCTTTTTATGGATGAAATCTATCCTCAAGAGCTGTATTACGAACAATTAGTTCAAACTATTGAAAACACAATAATCAGCACCCTTAAAATTTAGCCAAACTAATACCACCTATTAGTGTCACTTCTACACCGAATCGTCCAAAATGGTCAGATTGCCCCCGATATTTTGCCATATTCTTGGCACGGGGATTGCTTTATTAATAAATAAGAGAAAGGCAGGAAGCCTTTAGAAGATGGCCGACAAGGAGGTCGCCAGTGAAAAATTTAATTAAGCTAATTCTTATCACACTACTAGTTACAAGTTGCGCAGGACAGAGCAGAACAATCTCAAGCTCAAGCAGCGCGGAAGTTATCAAAAAAGTTCCATTTCACGACTTTAAGTACGACACTTTAAAAGATCGTGAGTAACAACCTTTATTATCTCCTCCCTTATTTTGACACCCCCTAAGGCCTCTCCCTCCTTAGGGGGTTCGTCACGTTCTTAAGAACCAAAAACAGCGAGAAGAACACCAGCAGCAACAGCTGATCCAACAACACCAGCAACGTTTGGTCCCATTGCATGCATCAGTAGGAAGTTCTCAGGATCATAGGAACTACCAACATTTTGTGAAACACGTGCCGCCATTGGTACTGCCGAAACACCTGCAGATCCGATAAGAGGATTGATTTTCTGCTTGAGGAATAGATTCATGGCCTTTGCCATCAAAATACCAGAAGCAGTTCCAATACTAAAAGCGACAATACCGAGAACCAAAATGCCAAGCGTTTCGATATTTAAGAACTTATCAGCAGAAAGCTTCGAACCAACGCCAAGCCCCAAAAAGATTGTAACGATATTCATTAATGCATTTTGAGCAGTACTTGAAAGCCTCTCAACGACTCCACACTCTTTCATTAAGTTTCCAAACATAAAGAAACCAATAAGAGGAGCTGCAGATGGAAGAAGTAAAATACAAAGTGCAATTACTAGAATTGGAAATAAAATCTTTTCGGCCTTACCAACATGACGTAACTGCTCCATACGAATAGTACGTTCAGCATCAGTTGTTAAGAACTTCATGATTGGTGGCTGAATAATGGGAACAAGTGCCATATATGAGTACGCAGCAACAGCAATAGATCCAAGAAGTCTTGGTGAAAGCTGAGATGCCAAAAAGATTGCAGTAGGTCCATCAGCACCACCAATAATCCCAATAGAAGCAGCATCAGTAAAACTAAAGTTAATACCAGGAATCCACTGAGAAAGCGCCAACGCTCCAACTAAAGTTGTAAAGATCCCAAACTGTGCTGCAGCTCCAAGAAGCGCTGTAATAGGGTTTGCGATCATCGGCCCAAAATCGGTCATCGCCCCCACTCCCATGAAAATAATTAATGGGAAAACACCAGTCTCAATTCCAATATGGTAGATATACCAAATAATTCCCCCCTCCTCATTGATTCCAGCAAGAGGAGCGTTAGAAAGAATACATCCAAGGGCGATAGGGATAAGGAGTAGCGGTTCAAAACCCTTCTTAATTCCAAGAAACAAAAGCAGCATTCCCACAAGAATCATCAGGAAGCGACCGATACCGTCAGTCCAAGACTTATCGTTATTATAGATAAATGATGAAAGACCAGTCGAAACCCACAACTTATGGACCAAACTATTAAAAGGGGGAAGTTCTTTAAGATCAGCATCAGAATGTGAGGGCACATCATTTTTAACTGTCTTTTCAACATTGGCCTTGAAAGGGCATTGATCAACTTGATTTGCATGAGGACAATTTGCAGTAGATGCAAAGAGATTAAATGCAAACAGCATGGTAGTAAAAAATAATAGAAGCTTTCTCATCACTACCCCAGAACAACAAGTGATTGGCCAGCTCGAACAGTATCACCAGCAGAAACCAATATTTGAGAAACTGTTCCATCTTCAGATGCAATAACTGGAGTTTCCATTTTCATTGCTTCAAGGACTAACAGCTTATCACCTTTATTTACAACTTCACCTACTCCCACCTGAATCGAAAGAACGTTACCGGGAAGCTTTGCCTTAACTTCGACACCACCTGCTGATGGAGCAGGAGCTGGGGCAGAAGTAACACTCGTTACAACATCACCTTCAGCAACAGTAACACTGTAACTCTTGCCATTTACGGTAACAGTATAATTTTCAGGACCAGAAGTTGAAGCTGAAGATACAGTTTGAGGTACTTGCTCCTCTACATTTTTCCTTACAGAAACTTTTGCTTTACCAAGTAGGAAATCAAGCCCTTTGTTTCCGCCTGGTGTTTGTAGTGCTCCAACTGTAAAAATATTTTCTTCATTTACTTCAAGATTATTTTCCTTCAGTAATGCTTCGGCCTGAGGAATTCCAGGCTCAATTAGATCGAGCGGGTTCCCTTTAAATGGCTCAAGATTCAATTGCTCAGCAGCAATTCTTACAACTTCTTGATCTGGTTCCACTGGGGTCTGACCAAAATATCCAAGAACAGTTTTACCATAACCATCAGTTATTTTACTCCAACGTCCTTGAGTTACGTTCGCAAAAGCTTGTTGAAAGTAGAACTGGCTCATAGGAGTAACAGAAGTACCAAAACCACCTTTCTTTACAACTTCGCTCATCTCCTCAATAACTTGCGGATAGAGGTCTAGTGTTCCAGTATCGCGCATCATCATTGTATTTGCAGTTAAAGCACCTCCTGGCATTGGAGAAAGGATTACTTCTGGAGAAATCTTCTGAGCCTCAGGTGGGAAAAAATAATCTTTTAAACAATCTTTGAATACACTATTTGCTTCAAGAATCTTCTTATAATCAATATCTAAAGTGAAATCAGTTCCTTTGAGTGCATGATTCATTGTCAAAAGATCAACCTGGGCAGTTCCCCCAGAAACAGGACTTCTTGAAACACAGATTCCATCAGTACCAGCTTCAATGGCCGCCATATTCTGAAGCTCACCAATTCCCGCAGTGGCATGTGTATGGAACCAAATTGTTTTATCTGGTCCTAGAATCTTGCGGGTCTCAGCGATTGTATCGTGGACTTTCCTTGGATTTGAGGTTCCTGAGGCATCCTTAAAACAAAGAGAATCAAAAGGTAAACCAGAATCTAAGATCTTTCTTAATGTCAAAATATAAAAATCAACATCATGAGCACCTTCACATCCAGGAGGAAGCTCCATCAGAGTTATACACACTTGGTGGTGAAGACCATGCTTAGTAATACATTCCGCAGAGTACTCTAAGTTTTGAACGTCATTAAGAGCATCAAAGTTTCGAATATGAGTCATGCCGTGTTTTTTAAACATTTTTGCATGTAGATCAATCATATCTTTTGGCTGTGCAGAAAGGGCAACAACATTAATACCACGGGCCAAAGTCTGAAGTTTCGCATTCGGACCAGCTGCCTTTCTGAAAGCATCCATCATATCAAAAGCAGATTCTCCACAATAAAGCGGTAGCGACTGAAAACGAGCACCACCACCAGCTTCAAAATGCTCAACGCCAGCATGAGCTGCGGCCTCAATTGCTGGAATAATATCTTTTGTTAAAACTCTCGCTCCGAAATATGACTGAAATCCATCTCGAAACGAAGTATCCATAAATTGAATCTTTTTCATAAGCACTTCCTAGACCTAAATATATTATTTTTTAGCTTTAAATTTTTTGATTGCAGCGGAGATAACAGCAACAAGATCGGTATCACCTTGCTGTCCAGAACTTACTTTTTCTGCGGCCAATTCATCTAACTCTAAAGCTGTGGATTTAGCGCAAAGAATGGAGTTCAGTTTGATGATAAATACAAGTATAACCAGAAAAATAAATACTGCGACCATACCCAAAGCAGTAAGTTTGAGACCTTCGTAAATCATATTGCCCCCGCAATGTATAAAAGGTGAAAACAAGAACATATTAGTACATATTTTGATGCTTTGAGAAGGTTTATATCCTACGTTTGACTAATTAATTTAAGCTTCTTACAATCGTTTAGACTGCATTATTTATAAGGATTAAAATGGAATCAAATAACCAAAATTCGAGCCAAAATAACAGAAATAGAAAGTCTAGAAATAAAAAAAAGTTCTCCGTTTCTAGCACCGGGAATAAAGGGGTAAGACCTCCTAAACCAAAGAGTAATCAACCTGGACAAAAACCGGGTAAGAGCAATTCATTCAAATCGAAAAAGCCCTCTATTGCTTCAAAATCCAGAAGATCTTCTTCAAGAAAAAAATCAAATAATGGTGGAGGCTCAACTGTTGTTAGAAAATATGAGCACTTCATGGAAATGTACCTCAACACTAGAAAGAAGCTATTCACAGTATTTTTCTCGAACGACACTAAACAAAAAAACAAATGCGAGAAAAATTATACTACGGCAATTAAGCAACTCCGCGAATTTGAAGATGGCCTAGAAGGCGATACAAAGAAGCAATTCTATGATCATATCATTGTATACCCAGAGGACAATTCAGTTTCAGGCCAGATGAAAGAGTCTGGAGAACTAGAAGATTGGGAGGCAGAAATCGTCGCAAATAAAGACCCTGAAGGATATGACCCGCACGAGCTCCCAACCCAGAGGGATCTCGCCTTTCTCGGTGATTCCGAAGAAACGGTGGCGACAGAAGATGATTTAAAACAATTTATTAGAATTAAAGAATAAAAAAGGGCGATTAAAATCGCCCTTTTTTTTTATCTCTTTAGATCTGCAGATCTTAGAAGAATGGCTTAAACTGGCCTTCTACCATAGTAGCATTTCCGGCCTTGTCGAAATCTTCGCTACCAGGGATAGTGATGCTTGATTCATCCTGAGCTAGTCCCATTTTTAGATAGTTATCAAGAGTTTTTTCCTGATCCTTAAGAATCGATTGCTTCAACTCTTCTGGATTAATATCAAGAACTTCAGAAACTCTTCCCAACATCTTTAGTGGGATATTACATAATGCACGTTCAACATTGCTGATAAACTGCCCATTTTTATATCCAAGCAAGTGTGAAAGTTCAGATTGCGAATAGCCTTTTTCGTGGCTTAATCTTTTTGTACGGATAAGTTTTGCAATATTTTCAAAACAACGCATAAGAAACCTCTGGTTAGAAAATTAGTAACAATATAATCATTCAATAAAAATCTTTAACAAAAACAAACATAATGTTGTGTTTTTCAATACTTACCAACCTTACGTTTAGCTTTCTTAAAGAATATAACTGAGAATGATCTTCATGTAAATAAAATTTTGGCTCAAGAAAATTTTTACACATAGTCGGTCTCTACCGGTCACAAACTAAACTTTTCAAAAGATTAGACCTCCAAAATGTTGTTATAATTACGTTTAAACAAATAACAACTAAAACAAAGTTACCCACCAAAACTAAAGACAACCTAAAGACTGGCTAAAGGTAAACTTTTGCCGCTTGGGAAAATAAGGTGAACTGTAACGAAAATTTATTAAGTACAACATTTTTGGCGCTTTAGTAAATTAAATCTCTAATATTTTGTACGCTTCACATAATGTGTATGCAATATGCGGTGAGCTTCTTCACTTAGAGGGTGATCTAAAAAATTTTTATACAATTCTTGCACTTCTGGATTGAGATGAGATTTACGGATCTTTTTTCCAATATCCTCTAAATAAAGAGCGTTCATTCTTTTCTTTCGAATCGATTCATTTACAGGATACGGTGACCCACCACCACCAATACACCCACCAGGGCAGGCCATAATCTCTATGAAGTGATAATCAGATTTTCCTTTTACAAGATTATCCATCAACGCTTTAGCGTTAAAAAGACCATGGGTAACAGCGACATTAACAGTTATCCCCTCGAGAAAGCTAAATTCACTTGTAACATTTTCAAATAAGACTGAAGCTTCTTTAATCGAGTCTAATCCCCTTACACTTTTCATTTCTAAGTTTTCAAAAGGTAACTCTCTTCCCGTAACAACTTCATAGACAGTGCGAAGAGCAGCTTCCATTACTCCACCAGAAGCGCCAAACAAATCACCAGCACCGGTAGAAAAGCCCATTAAGCTGTCAAAAGTTCCATCTTCGAGTTCTTGGAAATTGATACTTGTTTGCTTAATCATCTGGCCTATCTCTCTTGTTGTTAGTCCATAATCAACATCGATAAAACCACTTGCTCTCATCTCAGGTCGCTTTGCTTCATACTTTTTGGCAGAGCACGGCATCCCCGCAACAACAACCATATCTTTTGGATTAATATTCATCTTTTTGGCGTAATAAGTCTTAGCAACAGCTCCAAACATTTGTTGCGGTGATTTTGCAGTAGATAGATGACCCAAATGCTCCGGGTACATATGCTCAATAAATTTCACCCAGCCAGGAGAGCACGAAGTAATCATAGGAAGCTTTTGTGGTTCGCCTTCTTTAAACTGCTTAGTTAAACGCTCAAGAAGCTCATATCCTTCTTCAACAATAGTCAAATCAGCAGCAAAATTTGTATCGAGAACAGCATCAAACCCTATCTCTTTTAAGGCAGCAACCATCTTACCCGTAACAGGAGTTCCGGGTGGATAGTCAAACATCTCTCCCAATGTTGCGCGTACAGATGGCGCAGTATTAATAATGACAAACTTCTCGGGATCTGAAATAGCTTCCCATACTTCGGAAAAATATCTTCGCTCAGTCAAAGCTGCAGTAGGACAATGAACAACACACTGACCACAGTTGACACAAATTGCATCGTTTAAAGGGATATCATCCATGGTGGTAATCTTCATACGATCTCCACGCCATGAGCTATCAATTGCATTGACCATCTGAAGTCCTTCACATGCACGGACACAGCGCTTACAGCGAACACATTTTTTGTCATTTTTCTCAATTGCAGAACTAGACCGATCAATCTCTCTTTTTTCATCTACGATCGGTCTAAAAGTTTCATTATCGATGTTGTACTGGGAAGCTAAATTTTGTAGCTCACAATTGGTATTGCGGTAACAAGTTGTACATTCTGTCTTATGCTCAGAAACTAACAAAGAAATAATTTCTCTCCTAGCATTTCTTACTTTAGGTGTCGAAGTATGTACCACCATTCCCTCATATACGGGAAGAGCGCATGATGCTTCAAGATACGGGGAGCCTTCAACATCAACTACACAAACGCGGCAGTTTCCAGCAATACACAAATCTTCATGATAGCAAAGACTAGGAATCATAATATTATTTCGTTTAGCGACCTTTAAGACAGTTTCGCCAGAATAAGCAACCAGCTCTTTTCCATCAATTGAAACTTTAAACGAACTCATAAACCACCTTACTAATAAATCATCTCTTCTCTAAAATTATTAACAATTGAGACAAAAGAATTCCCAACAGAACGACCGAGACCACACTTTGATGCTAACTTCATTTGCCCCGCGAGACGTACGAGTTGATTTAAATATTCTTCCGACTCTTCACCTCGTTTGATTAAATCGATACCTTTCAGAAGTTGTTGACACCCCACTCTACAAGGAGTGCATTGACCACATGACTCAAGAACAAAAAAACCCAAATAATTTTTCAAAACATGAAACATTGAGCGTGAACTATTAAAGAGCATCATTGATCCACCAGTAGGAATTGCTTCAAACCCAATTCTGGTTTGACGAAAATCCTTTCTCGGAACACAGACACCACTTGCACCTCCGACCTGAACGGCCTTCGTATCGCCATCTCCAAACTCTTGAACAAATCGTTCCAAGTTCATCCCTAGCTCAATCTCATAAACACCTGCCCTTGGAGTATCCCCTGATATTGAAAACAATTTCGTCCCCGATGACTCCTTTGTTCCAAGTTCTCTAAAAGCATGAGAACCAATATGAGCAATAACTGCAACAGTCGCTAGAGTTTCGACGTTATTAATAACAGTAGGCATGTCGTGAAGCCCATGAACAACTGGATATGGAGGCTTATTCATAGGCTCACCTCTTCTCCCCATCATTGACTGGATAAGAGCAGTTTCCTCTCCACACACATATGCTCCACCTCCTAAAAATATTTTTATAGTGAAATCAAAACCAATTTCCTTTAGGTACTCGTGAAAGCGATCGATCTGATGCTGTAGCTTTTCCGAAAGATATTTGTACTCTCGCCGAAGGTAAATGAATCCTGTATTTGATTTAATCTCTTTCGCACACAGGGCCATACCAACTAAAACTTTTTCAGGAGTATTGATCAGAATTTCGCGATCCTTAAAAGTACCAGGCTCCCCTTCGTCGCAATTGCAAATCACATATTTCTTATCGCCATCACTTTTAGCTGCGATATCCCATTTATCTCCAACGGAGAAACCGGCCCCCCCTCTTCCTCGGACTCCTGATTTTCTAAGTTCATCTATCAATGCTCCCTGAGGGCGTCCCATCTCTTTTTCAACCAACTCTAAAGTCGTATCAAACTTGCGAAAAATAAGGTCAATTTTTTTTACTCCTTGTATATTCATGACTGAAACTCCTTAACAATCGCATTCCTCCCCTCATTCCGACGATAGTCATCAAGAATGAATTGAACTTTCTCCTCTGTAAGGTGAGTAAATGGAAGGTCATTAATCATCATTGCAGGACCGTTATCACATTGCCCTAAACAACTTGTCTGATGAATTGAAAACAACTGATCCTCAGTCATTTCCCCAACGCCGATTCGCAAGATCTCACCAATCTTTTTTAGAACAGATTTCCCCCCTGCCATGTGACAACTGATCGTTTTACAAACATAAATCCGATATCTACCAACAGGAGATGTGTGAAGATAATGATAAAAAGAGGCAACACTAAAAACTTTTGTTGGAGCAATATCGAGACAGCTTGCAACTTCTGCAAGCGTGGATCGATCTAAATACTGTGAATAATCTTGAATATGTTGAAGTATTGGCAACAATGCTTCCCTATCATTACCATAAATAGAAACGGCCTCATCCACTAGACTATTATTGATCATGTATACTCCCTGATTTGTACAATAAATATAATAAGGGAATCTCCAATAAATTGTGTCTGAGCAAAATCATTAAGCCTGCAGCAAAAACTGACCTAACAACTTTTAACTGACTAATATTTAGACACAGAATGGACCGTAACTACTAGATTTTCCGACGAGAAAGTGGTCTATATTTTGCAATATTTTAACAGACAACTTACATATGGAATTTAAATGAAAAAAACATTAATTTTACTCATTCTTATTTACTCAAATATTTCTTTGGCAGAAATTGTTTTTACCGTTCATCAAAACCCATTCCAAAACACAATGAAGACAGAATCGGTTGAAAATGCAGTCAATGCTTTTGCATCAATACTATCAAGAGAATGTGGAATAGAGTTCAACTATAGAGTTGAACTTGGAGATGAAATTACCAGCATGCCATCTGAATACAAGATTGAAGTATTGCCTAAAGAAAAAATTATTAATGGTGAGAAAAACACTTACAAATTCTATCAATATGAACTGGACCAAATTGTAAAAAACAATAATCTTCGAAGAAGATCAAATGAAGTAAAGATATTAATCGTAAATGACTTCGACGGGTACTGTGGGTATGCATTCCCTGAGATTCAATTTGATTACTTAGAGAACGACCAACAAAACCCACTCACGAATAGTTTGAAAAACTACATTCTTCTTCATTCTAATCAACGGGATTGTGGAGGACTTAATCGTCTACTCTCTCATGAACTTGGACATGTTTTTATCCAAGATAATCCAGCACACATGTGCACAGAGAATGGTAAAGAGTTCAACTGCAAAGAAAACAATCTGATGTCAGTTTTCAGATACTCAAAACCTGCACCAGTCTTCAATCCTGGAGGATTTGGAGGGGGCGGTATGTTCGATGATCCCATGAGGCCAAGAAAGCTTCCATCAATAGGAACAGGACTGCTACCTGACCAATGCCAAGCAATCAGACAAACGATCGAAGAAAACTCAAACTAGTCTATAATTGAATTAAAGGCGAGCACTTTCCGGGAGAAAGAACCCACAACTGATGTATAGCGCGAGTTGCGGCAAGGTGTAACCTCTTCCGTGCCCTTACATTGTCGGGATAGTTGTCAGCACTTCCATCAGGAACAATAACATAATCAAATTCTAAACCTCTAATTTGATCAACTGTTGTAATATCTACTCCTGGCCTAAAACTAAAATCTGAACTTGAAACAAGCCTTACCCTTCCAAGGTCCTTAAGTTCCCTATAGAACATTTCTGCAATTGCTTCACGATTACAAATAATACAAATTGATGCTTGTTTCTCTCTGCCCATTAAATCTAAAAGTGCATCTTTTAAAATGATAGATGCATGAGGAAGGTGTTGAACTTGGGTATGAATAACAGGGTTCCCAATTTTTTTACTTACAGGCCTTGAATCTGGAGCATAAGGGCCTAATACATCATGTGAAAAGTCGACAATTGATTGAGGGGATCGATATGAAATTTTTAATTCATATGGGTGTGCATTTCTATCACCAAGAAGAGATACAGTATGTTTCCATCCATGGAAGCTGATAGATGGATCAATCTGCTGAGCAGCGTCGCCTGCGACAGTAATACTTCCTTTTCTCTCCGCTACTTTTCCAAATACCATTAACTCAAGCGGAGATAGTTCCTGGGCCTCATCAAGAACAAGATGATCGTAATCTTTTATATTTGCTTCAAGAGAAGATAGAGTTCCTGTTTTCAAGATCAAAAGAGCAAGCATTATAGTGAAATCTTCCCGATCTATGGTTCCATTTAATTCCATCAACGATCCTGTAACAACATCTTTTCCATCTAACGATTTCTTGTCGGTTTCGGTCTCAACTTCTTTCATCTGATAGCGAGTATGGGTTACCGTTGCATCAACCATTCTTTCTGTAACAACACCTGATCCAAAATCAATGATCTCTCTCAATAACTCTTTATCACACAACAATTCGAGTCTATTGGCATCGATATCGTACACATCAGCGATCCGCTCTTTGACGTTTACTCTTTGGATTGCACTAAGCGGAGCATTTGAAAGAACGTATTCTAGCTTCTCAAGCATTGTTTTCTTTGAGCAACTCACGTAATACTCAGATAGATCAACACCTTCAGAAATGCTACGTAAGTAGTTAACTTCTTCACGCTCTTTTCTCGCAACGAAACTCTTTAAAAGATCGAGCATTGATCCATGTCTTTTGAGCATTGAAACGGAAAGAGGAGTCGAATTGCATACTCGCTTAGTTAAGTCAGGAAACAATCGGTAGCACTGATCATCAAACCAATCCTCATTCGTTCGTACTCTTACATCATTCAACCCTATTTGCCGCAGCAAATCTTTTGAAAGCCTTACAAGCCCCTCATGAGGAACGATAACTAAAACAGAATTTGGATGTGCGATTCTTTTTTTACACAATGTAGCAACACGGTGTAATGCAACAGTGGTTTTTCCACTACCAGCACCACCAATCAGCAAAAGTGGTCTGCGAGACAGATTGTTGACGATAGAAAATTGTTCTTTATCAAGCAATGATGCAATTGCCGGTGAAGCAATTCCAGTCTGGCCGGTTCCCAAATTTCGACAAGCGGCACCTTCTCCACCAGAAAGCTTTAAGGAAGTGGAATTGAGAGATATCCATTCACTATTTCGCTTAACAAAAGACTCTCCATTACGATCTACGCGAGCTAGTGATCCATTGATAATTGTAAGAATTGATTTATAAATAAGGTGCCCCTCAATTTCTCGATCAGGCAACTCAAGATCAAAACAATCTCCTTCATCATAATTATAAAATACAGAAGCAATTGGTGCATTTCTCCAATCAACAATTCTAAAGTCAACATTTGGAATAGAGTAAGAATCGTGGCCAAGCAAAATATCTCTTGGTCGCCCATCAATCATCAATTTCATGTGACCAAAGTAGGGAGATGCAACAGAAGGAAGCCCCGGTCTTGAAGAAAGTTTATCAAATAGCTTTTGCTGCAAATCGAGTTCGTGGAATAAGCGAGGCAAATCATCCTCACGACCAACTTTAATGTCTTCTTTTAAAAGTTCAATATTCTCTACAATAGCACGCAAGTCTGACTGCAATCTGTCAGGTGCCTTACGGATAGAATCAATAACAGAATTCAAAATAATTTCTTCTTCACTTATTAATTGTAAAAAATCTTGATCCAAGCATCCCCCTTTCAAGTTTTGGCCATACTAGATTATGGAATATAATAGAAATCAAAATTTTTCGCAATGCTTGGTGCGTATTGACGAAGCGCAATATAACGATTAAATTATTAATGAAGATATTTATTCAAGATGCGCTCAAGACGCCCATCTTTTTTCATTTTCTCAATTTCACGGTTTAATTTATCTCGCATTATTTTAAGGCGCTCTCTTTTGTTAAAGAGAATCCGATAAAAAGCTCGGTCGACTGTGATATCACTTATTACAAAATCCTTTTTATGGCCCGGGGTATTTTTGATGTAATGAAGTGCAACATACCGATTTGTCACAAATGCATCAGTCCTCTTTTTCCTCAACATTTCAAACATCATCTTCTCACGAGTTGCATCTACTCGAGTTATTTTTTTTAAATCAAACAAACTATCAAGAGTTGGATAAGCGAAAGTACCTATTGCGCCAAGATTTTTGCCATAAAGCTGCTCTATACTTGAATACTTCCCCTTATCTTCCGATCGAACGACCAATACATCTTCACTTGTAACAATAGGCGAAGACCAGTAATACTTTTTAGGATCAGATGACCACTCAATCGCCTCAAAAGTTGCATCAGTAGTTCCCATATCGAAAGACTTATAAATTCTTGTATCAGAAACAAAGTTTAATTGAAGCTGAATCCCTTGCGCCTTACATAGCTCTTTAATAACATCGATCATGATGCCACGATTTTTCCCATCCTCAATCATATAAGGGGGCCAATGAAGAACCGATAGATGAAGAGTATTATCATCAGAAAGAACATTTAGTGGAAACAGAAAAAAAAAATATAAGAAATAGATTGAAAAAATATTGCATCGAAAAGCTCTCCTCAGAACATTCTACAATATTTAACAATTAGCATTTGCGAAGGAACAAAATTCTTAAAAAATAAAATAATAAAGTGACCTATTTGGTTATTCACATTTATCGATAAGAGGACA
Organism: Bacteriovoracaceae bacterium; assembly: GCA_965140515.1. Taxonomy (GTDB): domain Bacteria; phylum Bdellovibrionota; class Bacteriovoracia; order Bacteriovoracales; family Bacteriovoracaceae; genus JAGLCH01. The sequence continues at coordinate 2,658,034 of OZ223251.1, forward strand.
AACTTTTCCCATAGTTTCTCGAACCAAAGTAAAATAGTTTCCTTCTTCGGCGTATTGATCTAGACCCAAAATAAGCTTTGATGCCTGATCACAATTATTTGGATTGATTGAACCCGCACCGCGCTTTAGGCGGAAAGATGTCTGATATGTACCCGCGTTTAAAACGCCATAATAACTTTTGATCGCATCATTAATAGAAACAAACTTAAATACACAACGAGTAGAACTCTGACTTGGAGACATGCAATGCGGCCTTTTCAAAAGTTCTTCTCTTGAGCTAAATCGGTATTGCAGTCCAAATAAATTATTTCCTTCTAGAGCAAAGCGAGACGACCCCCAGCCAGACTCAAGAGCAGCTTGTGACAACACAAGTGCAGTTGGAATAACCTGAGCGCGATTCAAAAAGGCTTCTAAGCACTCGTCTGAATCCAATGGGGCCGCAGTAATCTTGTAGCCTTTTACCGACTTTCCATTTTTATCGGTGTAATAGTACTGATAACTATATTTACATTGGCGAGGAACACCTTGTTTTTCATAAACACTACTGGCCTTGTCCTTAATCTTGTTTTCTATTTGCTCTGCAGTATAAGAACTAGGACTAAAATAGTGATTCTTATCAATCAAGCGATACTTCACAAGCAGCTCAATCATTTTATATTCATCTTCATCACTTAAATTGCTATTATTTAATCGCTCATGTAGCACGCGATAAGATGTTCTCTCCCTTTCAATTTCACTATTGATTGCATCAACACTTTTCTTTAAAACGCATACAAATTTTTGATCGGTATCAAGAGTCTCAATATCAGGTGTTGGAGATAGAGTTCTATATGTTAAATAAGTCACACCTGCATCACTGTCTTCTCGACTGGATACAATCTTTGAATCAAGCAGTTGGGCCCGCAAAACGGTATCATTTTCAATATCCGGATCAAGAACCTCCTCATCTCTCTGTCCACAAGAGGAAAGCAAAAACAAACTGATTAAAACAATGGCCGGAACAATAATTTTTTTCAAAATACACCTCATAAATTACAAACTCAGGTAATAAAAAGCAAAAATCATGCCAATAGCAGCTTGTAATTTAGGGAACTTAGAAGCAGCGGCGTGTCTAAAAGTTTTACGACCGGAAAAGATTCAACAACTGGTAATTAATACATGAAGGCTAGACAAAGATTGTGCGGTGCGTTATTAATTTATTCTAGCAAAAGGATACTCGATGAAAAAGACGCTCGTATTACTTTCATTTCTTTTATCTCTTGGAATCAAGGCCACCACGGTAGCAATTATTGATTCTGGCCTAGATGTAGAACATCAAGATTTTGCTGGTAAGATTTGGGTGAATGAAAAAGAACTCAACGGAATTGAAGGTGTCGATGATGATGGAAATGGCCTAGTTGATGATATTAACGGCTATGACTTTGAGCATAAAACAGGCGTACTCCTCGACCGCACAAATATTGGCCTACTGACGCCATTTATCCAAGATTACTTCCAAATGCAATCTCAAGCGGAGTATTTCAAGTTAGGATACAACTCGATGAGTGAAGAAGACTTCAGGTGGTACCAAAAGAACTTGGGAAATCCAAAAGCATACGAGTACGGCCATTTTTCTCATGGAACTCATGTGGCGGGCATTGCTGCGAAAGACAACCCAAACATCAAGCTCATAGGAATCAAAAAAGGTCTAAGTGAAGTAAACCTAACACCAGTCTTAATCAAACAAATTTCGAACTATAACGTAACTCCTCTCGCAGAAGTAGAAACTCAATTCCTACGTGATGTTGCAACGTACTTGGATAAGGTAGGAGCAAGGGTTGCCAATGGATCATTCGGAACAGTCTACTTCTCTGTCATTAATCGCTTTTACACTGTCTTCCAAAATAGTAGACCAATCGCAGAGATTAAATATATTGCTCAATTGTATCAAAAGAAACTCTTAGAAAAACAAGAAGAGGCGCTATCACTATCTCCAAATACACTTTATGTATTTGCAGCAGGAAATAATGGTCTAGACAACGACGTTAACATCTTTACACCGGCAAATGTAAATAAAGACAATGCAATTACTGTTGCGGCAACAGTTGACAGAAATCACCTTCCTGAGTTTTCTTGCTACGGAAAGAAAACAGTTCACGTGGCAGCACCTGGTGTTGGGATTGAATCAACAGTACCAGGTGGGGATCATATGCAAATGACAGGGACAAGTCAGGCAGCTCCGTTCGTAACAAATGTTGCGGCAAGAATCATTGATGAAAATGAATCTCTCACATCGGGAGATGTCAAAAATATCTTAATAGAAACAGTTGATAAGAAAGACTTCCTTGAAAATGCTGTTATTTCCGGTGGTATTGTAAATGAAGTAAGAGCAATTTATGCCGCCAAACTATCAACAAGTATGGATGTAGAAAGTGCCATTAAATTGTCTCTAGAGGAGATTGACGACCTATAAGTTCGCTAGTTCTCTTTATCTCCATGATCATCTGGAGACTCTGCTTCACTTTCCATGGCCTCAAGGTCCATACACTGTTTACAGATCTCTCGGTCGCCTGTTCCGCTTCGCAGATTTTCTCGATCAATCTCTTTGCCAAGAGGACAATTGTATTGGGTATGATAGAAGTTGCTGGTCAAAGAATACCAAGCAATTGGTAACATCCCCAAGCACTCTTCCAAGTATTTTCTCGTTTCATCGGAACTCATTTAAACCTCCATTTAGAACATTGTAGCGTTTGATCAAAAGTTAGAACTAGTTAATTTGAGACAACAAAATAACCTACTAGATTCTATAGATTTTACATATCATTACTGCACTGCGTCATTTTGTGTTAAAGTGTAAAAAAATTGTATCTTGGAGAAAGAATGAAAATTACCCTAGCTCTTATTTCAATGCTCATAACGGCCAGTACTTTTGCATCAATTTCAAAAGGTAAAGCAGGTTCAATTATTGCTGAAGTTATTGAAAACTACAGTACCGAATTGGTAGATAGCGGACTCGAGCTAGAGGTTGACCTGCGTTGGGATAGCGAAGTTATCAATCAAGGGGTAACGCGAAAAGGATATAAAGCGAGATTAACGGTTCACGGCGGAATTGCAAGAAAAGCAGAAATGACCGCAGATGCCTTTGCCCTAGTTGTTTGTCATGAAGTTGGCCATCTCATCGGAGGAGCTCCCTCAGTTAAGCCTTCAAACAAGTTTGGGAGCGAGGGTCAAAGCGATTACTTTGCAAGTTCACAATGTATTAAACGCTACTTAAAAAATAAGGACAATAAATTATTCTTGGCCGATAAAAATATCCCTAAAACATTGAGCTCAAAGTGTAGTAGCTCATTTAATGACCGCGATGAACAAGATGTTTGCCTAAGAACAGGCCTTGCAATTCTTGCAGAATCCCACATCTATCACATCGGTGGATTGAATTTTGAAAACCCTTCACAGCTTAAAGTTGAATACACAATTTATAACGATTATCCAAATGGCCAATGTCGTGTCGACACACAACTTGCTGGTGCTCTCAACCAAGAGAGACCACGCTGTTGGTTTAACCCTGAAACAACAGACTTGAATGAAACTCCATATAACCCAAATGAAAAAACTTATGAAGCAGAGTTTATTGGGACAGTCACCTCAATAGAAAAAACTATTACCGGCTGTAATGTTAAAGTCAAAAACATAGACTACTATCGTTCTGCCTATATCGACGGCCTAGATGAAGACGAATTTAAAGATATGGGAATCGACATTATGGGCAAATGTGATTATTCAGTGGGCCAAGCAATATCAGGAACGGCCACACTTTACGGAGACAAAATATACCGAAATGTCAGTTTTATTGATCTTTAATTAAGAATGAAGACCGCAAATGCGGTCTTTTTTTTTGCTAACCCACTGAAAATCCATAACTCCCCCTGTAAATATTTTAACAAACGTTAAATTTCCATTTACTTCTCGCACACAGAGGAATAACGTGCTAAATATATCGATAAAAAGATATCGATAATAGAGAGGTGAAATATGGAACAGCTTATAAGTAAATCATTTGAAGAGATTAAACTTGGGGATGTTGCAGAAATCAAAAAAGAGCTTACTAAAGAAGATATCATTTTGTTTGCTGCAATGAGTGGAGATGTTAATCCAGCGCATATGGATGAAGAGTACGCAAAGAAGTCGATGTTCAAGCAAGTAATTGGACATGGAATGTGGAGTGGCTCATTTATCTCAACCATTTTAGGAACAATCTATCCAGGGCCTGGGACTATTTACCTTGGACAATCATTTAGATTTCGTAGACCAGTAAAAGAGGGAGACACGATTACAGTCCAAGTCGAGGTCTCAGATATCAATCAAGAGAAAAGAAGAATTACATTGAAAAACACCATCACCAACCAAGAAGGAGATGTGGTTGTTACAGGTGAATCGGAAGTGATTCCCCCTACTGAAAAGATTATTGTTAATAAAATAGAAGTACCTAAGGTTCAGATACTTTAAGAGGAGAGAGTATGGACTTTCAATTAAGCGAATCACAATTGATGATTCAAAAAGTTATGCGGGACTTTGCAGAGAAAGAAGTAGCTCCAATTGCTGCTGAAATCGACAAGACTGAAAGGTTCCCAATTGAAAATGTAAAGAAGATGGCCAAATACCACATGCTAGGTATCCCCTTTCCCAAAGAGCTTGGTGGAGCTGGAGGTGATGATTTATCCTATGCAATGGCGGTTGAAGAACTGAGTAAAAAGTGTGCGACAACAGGTGTAATTCTGTCAGCGCACACATCGCTTGGAACTTGGCCAATTTATAAATTTGGAACTGAAGCACAAAAGCAGAAGTACCTCGCACCACTAGCAAAAGGCGATATGTTGGGTGCTTTTGGACTTACAGAACCAAGTGCCGGTACCGACGCGGCATCACAACAAACAAAAGCATTCTTAGATGGAGATGAGTGGGTACTTAATGGCTCTAAAATCTTTATCACAAATGGTGGTTACGCAGATGTATACATCATCTTCGCCATGACAGATAAATCGCGTGGAACACGAGGAATCTCAGCATTCATCGTCGAAAGTAATACAGAAGGTTTCACTATTGGGAAGAAAGAAGACAAGCTTGGAATTCGTGCTTCTGCGACAACAGAGCTTGTATTTAAAAACTGTAGAATCCCTAAAGGCAATCTTCTTGGTGAAGTAAATAAAGGGTTCAAAATTGCGATGATGACACTAGATGGTGGGCGTATCGGAATTGCAGCTCAAGCGCTTGGTATCGCTCAAGGCGCTCTCGATGAAGCTGTTCGCTATATGAAAGAAAGAGAACAATTTGGGAAACCCCTAACAAAATTCCAAGGTCTCCAATGGATGATCGCAGAAATGGAAACAAAAACTTGTGCCGCAAGAAATCTAGTATATCAAGCAGCATGCCTAAAACGTGATGGAAAACCATTTGGGAAAGAAGCTGCAATGGCCAAACTCTATGCTGCGGAAGTGGCAATGGAAGTAGCAACTAAAGCAGTTCAACTTCACGGTGGATATGGTTACACCAGAGAATATCCAGTTGAGAGAATGATGAGAGATGCCAAGATTACTGAAATCTACGAAGGCACAAGTGAAGTTCAAAAAATGGTTATTGCCGCATCGGTATTGGCCTAAGGAGCACTTATGAAAATAGTAGTATGTGTAAAACAAGTACCAGATACAAATGAAATTAAGATAGATCAAAAAACAGGAACACTAATCAGAGATGGAGTACCAAGTATCATCAACCCAGACGATATGAATGCTTTAGAAGAAGCTCTCAGGCTCAAAGATGAAAACGGTGCGGAAGTCACTGTGATCACGATGGGCCCCCCACAAGCAAAAGAAGCACTGAAAGAAGCTCTTGCAATGGGAGCAGATCGCGCCATTCTTGTTAGCGACAGAGCATTCGCTGGAGCGGATACTTGGGCGACCACAACAACACTTGTAGGTGCGATCAAAAAACTTGGTAGTTTTGATATTATTTTTTGTGGAAGACAGGCCATTGACGGCGATACGGCCCAAGTTGGCCCACAAATCGCAGAACGCCTGGAGATTCCTCAAATTACTTATGTTCAAAAAGTTAATATCGACGGAAACAAAATCACCGTTGAAAGAGCAATCGAAAATGGCCATTACACAATGGAAACGGTTACACCAGTTCTTTTAACAGCGATCAAAGAACTCAATGTGCCTCGCTATCCATCAATCAAAAATATTATTGATATCTACGATGGAAGTGAAAAAGTTGATGTGTGGACTCTTAGTGACCTCGATGTAGACCAAGATCAAATTGGTCTTTCAGGCTCCCCTACTCAAGTTTTCAGATCATTTACACCAGAGCCTAAAGCGCAAGGAGAAATGCTGTCTGGAGAAATTAGTGAAATGAACGCAACACTCATTGCAAAACTCACTGAAAGATCTTTGTTGTAAGGAGTAAGAAATGGGAATTAAAATTTTAGAAGATAAATGTATTGGTTGTAAGCTATGCCTCAAGGCCTGTAACTTCAATTCACTTGAAATGTGTGACAAAAAGGCCAAAGTAATTGATGGCTGTACAGCATGTATGGCATGTGTAAGTGTATGTCCAGTAAATGCAATTGAGCCACTTCAAGGAGCGCAATCATCTATCAATATCGCAGACTACAAAGGAGTTTGGGTCTACGGAGAACAAAGAGATGGAAAACTAGAACCAGTTACGATTGAACTAATTGGTGAAGGTAGAAAAATAGCAAACATTAAAAAAGTTCCACTCTCCGTTCTCGTAATCGGTAGTGAAATTACGGGTATTGCCGATGAGCTTGCTCAGTATGAAGTTGATAGTGTTCTTGCTTTAGATAATGAAGACTTGAAAGACTACTCAACTCAAGCGTACACCACTGCGATTAGCAACCTAGCGAACGAAAGAAAACCAGAAATTATTCTAATTGGAGCAACTACTTTAGGTAGAGACCTGGCCCCTAGAATTTCGGCACGTCTAAAAACGGGACTAACAGCAGACTGTACAACACTTGAAGTTGATCCAGAGGACGGAAAGCTTAAACAGACTCGTCCTGCCTTTGGTGGAAACATCATGGCAACAATTGTGTGCCCAAACCATAGACCTCAAATGTCTACAGTAAGACCAGGCGTCATGGAAAAAGGGGTTAAGACTTCAAAGAAAGCAAATATTGAAAATATTGCGGTCAAAGCGACCCCTCAAGACCTGCTTGTTAAAATCATCGATAAAGTGATTCATGAAAGCAGTGAAATGCCTATAACTGAAGCTCCTGTTCTTGTTGCTGCAGGACGAGGTGCCGGAAGCAAGGAGGGACTCGAGATACTACAACAACTTGCTCATAAAATGGGAGGAGTAATTGTGGGATCAAGAGCTACAGTTGATGAAGGTCTACTTCCGCATAGCAAGCAAGTTGGGCAGACAGGAACTACGGTTCGTCCGAAGCTCTACATCGCATGTGGAATTTCTGGAGCAATCCAACACGTTGCAGGTATGCAAGACTCTGAATTCATTGTTGCTATCAACAAAGATCCAGATGCTCCGATCTTTAAGATCGCTGATGTTGGCATCGTTGGAGATATTAATGACGTGATTCCAAATCTCCTCAATCAATTGTAATCACGAAATTATAATGGGTGGCCTTTGGTCACCCTTTTTTTTCATAAATTTCCTCATCCACTGTGCTAAAATCATCAAATAAGTTTGTATTCAGGAGTCATCTAAAATGTATTGGCACAATAAGGTTGCGATTGTTACTGGTGGAGCATCAGGGATTGGCAAAGAGATTTGTTCACAGCTCATAAAAAAAGGTGCCATTGTTTACTCTGTAGATATCAATGAAACCTTCAAAATTAGCGATCAGCATTATCCTCATCAATTCAGTGTAACTGATACAGATCGAATGATTGCTCTTGTAGAAACTATTATTAATAAACACAAGCAAATTGACCTACTCTTTAACAATGCAGGAATCGGCCACGCAGGAGAAACAACAGAAATAACTAAGGAAGAGTGGGATCATTCAATTGACGTAAATCTCAAAGGCATTATTCACGGTATCAATGCAGTTTACCCGATCATGAAGCGGCAAGGCTTTGGTCAGATTATTAACACCTCTTCAATCGCGGGATTGATACCAGTTCCACTACTTGCCCCTTATACCGCGACAAAACATGCGATTGTAGGTCTAAGCGGTGCATTAAGAATGGAAGCAAAGGCCTCAGGGATAAAAGTAAATGTTCTCTGCCCAGGAGTCACAGACACAGGTCTACTGGATTCAAGCGATAGAGTTAACATAAGGCGTTTTTTTAGCAATTGGACCAAAGTACCTTATACAACGGAAGAAGTGGTCACCGACGCCCTTACTCAAATAAAAAAAGATATCGGCGTCATTGTTGTTCCAAAACGGATGAAACGACTGTGGTCAGTGAGCAAACTCTTTCCTTCAATTGTTGAAAAGATATGTTTAAAGGCCGTAAATAGTGAGCGCTCCCTCGAATAAAAAGTTCACTGATAGAGTGAGCAGAATCCCCTTTCGTCTAATCTATCTCCATTTATCTTGATTTCTCCTCTAGGGTAGATTGCAAAAAGACTTACCCCAAAGGAGCATTTAAATGAAAAAATTATTACTTATGATCGCATTACTGGCCTCATCATCATTGATGGCAGATGAATTCTGCGCACAGCAAGTAGGAATCAGATACGATATCAACTACTTCGGAATCGTAATGCAAATGAGAATCCGTGAACCACAAGTTGTAGTAAGAATGAAAGAACTTCTTCCATACAACGATTGTTATCAAGGTGTATGCGCTGCTTACTACAATGAAGAATCAGAAGAATTTGTAGTAAACTTCACAAATAAAATGAGCAACGGATATAGATCATTTGGTTCAGCAGGAAAATACACAACAGTTGGGACTGACAATGGAACATGGCTTGCTGTTGATAACGGAAAAACGCAAGATAGCTTTCTCTTTAGAGGTTGCTATTAGTTAAAACTTACAAGCTACTGCCGATCCTCAGGCGGTAGCTTGTTACTCTTTTCTCTTCTCTCTCACACCTTGCTTAACAGCTCCGGCCTCTTTCTTTAATTTATCTAAATCAATATCCTCAATGTTTTTCCCCTTCAGGTAATCTTGCATTCTTGTAGATTGTTGATACTGAAAAAGAGAAACACGTGCTCTCCTAGTATTCTTTGACTCAATATCTTCAACTAATCGCCCTAACTTTGGTAGAGAGTATTGGTTGAATTGAGACATATCACCTGTTGCATTGTAATGATCGAATCCCTTTACAACATCATTGAATGCAGACTGTTGAGCATCGGTTACGACTGGCTCCACATATTTCTTCCCATTGTATTCAATGACAACCTCTCCGCGGCCTGTCAGCTTATTCTCGGCAAATGTCATGCTGTGACCATCTTTTGAAAAAATAGTATTAGGGGAACTGCGCTTTAGTTTAGCCCCAGTCCTGAAGGAACTTGTCGCAGAATTAATTTCTTTTGCATTGTCATAAAGAGCAATAGACATCTCTTTAACGTTTTCGGCCTTAAAAGATACAAAGCTGAGATCACTTTTTCTCAATTTCTTTTTTCCCTTAAGGCCATCGAAAATATCAGAGCTATGGTTATAGAGTTCTTCCATGCTCATATACTTAGAATACGCCTTAACTCCTGAGACCTTTGCCCCATCATCAACAGCAGATAGTTTTCCGTAAAACAGTGAGTCTTTTCCAGCATCTCTCGCCTGATGAAACATTGAGTGACGATACTCATGACTCAATGTTGTTGCAGTCTCACCGCGTATCAACTTAAGAACACTCGTCATCCCAATCTTAACTTGATTGATGCCAGACTGAAAGACGCCCTCTCCCCCAATAGAATAAAGTCCTTGAAGAGAAACCTTAAGTCGACGATTCCCTAGGTTATCATTGTATCTTTTTAATTTTTGGAATATAGGCGAATCAGAACTCTTAGAAAAATCAATTTCAAGTTCGACAATAGGATTATCGCCTCCCATTTTAGTAAATCGTGCTGGAACACCTTCCTCGTCAAAATACTTCTTAAGTTTCACCATCGCTCGATCATTAAGCTTCTTGAGTTCACCAGGTGATGCTTTTCCCTTGAAAAACATAATTTTTCGGACTTGCTTTTCAATATCTCCAAGCTCTTCGGTCACGGCCAAGCTGCGAAGAGAACGCTCAAGCTCGATAAGATCATCATCAACACTACTTAGATCAATAATATTTTTTTCACCGGGAAAGTCGACGTTCTTTCTCTTACCTTTGAATTTTTTCTTAAGTTCTCCAAATGAATCCGCAACATTGCCTAGGCCTTTAAGAGCTTTGGGGCCCTTCTTAATTAAGGCCAAAGCTGCAGCAGGCGGGAAAAAGAGATCCCCAAGTAACTGACATGTGTATTTTGATTTTGCAGGATTATTGAGACAGCTAAACTCTTGAATTTCATTCTCAACAGCTTCCATCACCATATCAACAATCATATTGGCGATGGCACCCCCCATTTTTTTTAAAGCTTTTACTTGTTTAAAAGGAGATGAACACTCTTCGAATGCTTTTTGATACTCTGTCATCAAATACAGTTTTGCTGAATCCATATAAGCATCAGCTTGCTCTCTTATCTCACCTCGATACTCACTATCAGTGGCAGAACTCCATGCAAATTTCATCACGTCCCATATAAACTCTACGAGTTCAGAGACTGAGTCAAAAAGACCTTCAGCACATGATGTGAGTAAATCTAGGCCATTGATACTATCTTCTCCAACAGAAGCACTACAACTTTTTAAATCATTCTCAGGGATTTCTTTACATGCTTCAGATTGAACAGTAGCGAGGCATACGTCAGATAAATTCTCAGAAGAAGTAACGGGAGCAATTTCTGCACAATTTAAAGATTGCTCTTCAATCACTGGAACACTCAAATTAATACTCTGTGCTAGCGAAGTGTTTACCAGCAAAAAGAATATAAATATGACTGGAAGAAGTTTATTCATGACTTCTTTCCTTTTTTCCAAAAGTAAGAAGCTTATTCATCAAAGCATCTTGGTATAGCGATATTTCATTAAAAGGTGATGTATAAAGTAACTGAATTACAGTTCCCCCAGTAAAAAGATGTTTCTCAGTGTAGTAAATTTTTGTAGAACTTCGATCTAGGTATGTACCATTAAATGAAACCAGCTCCCCTTGAGACATTTTCTTAAAGTCTTTTCTTTCTACATTCCAAGATGAAATACCCATTAATTTTAAAATTTTCTTTTTATCTGAAACTATTTTTTGAAAAAGGTCTGAGCTAGTTAGGAGTTTATTACTCTGAAAATCGATCTTTTTCTTCGTCAGTGCAATATAGCTCGCTTTTTTGCCATCTATCTTCCATAGCTCATTTTTCTTATCTGAACGAATCAGACTAAATTCTTGTCCAAAAACTTGAAAGCAAAATAAAAGTAAGGCAAAGAGATAGCGTTTCATACTGTTCTTTTCGCCATATCAAAGATCAAACTTAAGTATTATGAGCTAAACATCTGATATTAAAAAAAATAGGGCGGCCCACTTGGACCGCCCCGCACCCGAAATCGATATCCATAAAATTCGTTCAATTATGTGAGTAAGGAGTCAACACAACTGAAGAACACTATGGCCAAAAAATCAGCAAATTCCTTGGTCGATCATCGCATCAGCTACTTTCTTGAATCCAACAATGTTAGCTCCAAGTACATAGTCGTGCTTACGACCAAGTTCTAGTGCTGCATTGTAACAGTCACTATGAATTTGCTTCATGATTTGCTTAAGACGAGCGTCAACTTCTTCAGCTGGCCAGCTTAGTCTCATTGAGTTTTGAGACATTTCAAGTCCTGAACACGCAACACCACCAGCATTTGATGCTTTACCTGGTGAATACAATAGGTTTGAATTTCTAGCGGCTTCAATAGCTTCGAGAGTAAGAGGGAGGTTTGCACCTTCACCTATCGCGATACAACCATTAGCGATAAGTGCCTTAACGTCGTCTCCTTCCATCTCATTTTGTGTAGCACATGGAAGGGCAATATCAACTTTTTGCTCCCAAGGTTTTTTCCCTGCAAAGAATTCGACGCCAAATTTATCGGCGTAGTCTTTTACACGGTCGTTACCTGAAAGTCTCATAGTAAGCATATAATCAATTTTCTCTCCTGTGATTCCTTCAGGATCGTATACGTATCCATCTGGTCCAGAAAGAGTTACAACTTTACCACCAAGGTCATTTACTTTCTTGATTGCTCCCCAAGCTACGTTTCCAAAACCTGATACAGCAACAACTTTCCCTTGGAATGTTTCATTGATTGTTTGAAGCATTTCGTCTACGAAATAAACAAGTCCGTATCCTGTTGCTTCTGGTCTGATAAGTGATCCCCCCCAGTTCGCACCTTTACCAGTTAGAACTCCAGTGAATTCGTTTCTTAGACGTTTGTACTGTCCAAACATATAACCGATCTCACGTCCACCTACACCGATGTCTCCTGCAGGAACATCAGTATCTGGACCAATGTGACGGCTTAGTTCTGTCATGAATGATTGACAGAAATTCATGATTTCATCATCTGATCTTCCACGTGGGTTGAAGTCAGAACCACCTTTACCACCCCCCATAGGAAGGCCAGTAAGAGCATTTTTAAAGATTTGTTCGAAACCTAGGAATTTAAGGATTGATTGAGTTACTGAAGAGTGGAAACGTAGACCACCTTTGTAAGGCCCAAGAGCAGAGTTGAACTCAACTCTCCAACCAGTGTTTACATGAACTTCATTGTTGTCATCTTTCCAAGGAACGCGGAAAGTGATTGTTCTTTCTGGCTCAACCATTCTTTCAAGAATTCTAAACTTCTTGTACATCGGTTCTTTATCAATAAGTGGCGAGATAGTATTAAATACTTCTGTTACTGATTGGATAAATTCTTTTTCCCATGGATACTTTTTAGTTACTTGATCCAAGACTTCGGTTACATAAGGGTTCATTTATGGCCTCCTTTGATCAGACCTTCATTGAAAAATAAATAAAGAGTGATACAGGTAGACTGTGCTCGACGCCGGGATAAAAGACAAAACAAAACTTAAGAAAAGTTACAAATATTCACTCCAAACAAATAAAAAACAACTAACCCCAAAGACAGGAGGGGATTATCCCCCCACTTTTAAAATGGCCGAGGAATTTCTCCACAAACAATAAAATAACTCTAAAAAACAGACTAAAAGGGGCGGAATTCCCCACTGGGTAAAATTCCCCCAAAGCAAATCACCTAACATCTTGAAATAATATATTTAGAAAGCGGCACACTGTTTGCTTAGTACAAAGTACAAAAATAAACAGGAGCTAAAAAATGAATACATCAAAAGGACTTTGCATCACATGTATGCACAACAACGAATGCCGAACACAAGCGAATCACAATGGGCCAATTCTTTTCTGTGAAGAGTTTGAAATCGATAGTCCAAGAAAGAGAAACTTTACTAGACCAACAGAGACGATGGCACCAAGTTCAGTAAAAGGACTTTGCCAAAACTGTGACAATCTTGAGCGATGCAATTACTCAAAAACCATGGAAGTGTACAATTGTAACGAGTATAGAGTTAAATAAATTTATCCGATACGATCACATCAGGAGGAATTGTGAGCGATAACGAGCTTAAAAAGCTACGGGAACGAAATGAGTTTCTGGAAAAGTTTTATATAGAAAATAGCGGTAGAGAGCTTGAATTTAGAGAAAGAGTCAAGGAACTCAATTGTATGTACAACGTTGCCAAGTTTGTTGTTACTGACAATGATCTTGACTCTACTCTATTAAGTATCATTGACGCCATACCTGCAGGTTGGCAGCATCCAGAGTTAGTTGAAGTAAACATCGAGCTTTATGGAAGGCCAGTAAGATTCAACCCAAAAGTTCCAACAGATATCTATCTAAAAGAGGAGTTACATTTAAATAGCGAATGTGTTGGATCGATCATCGTTTATTATCACGATTCGCAGAAAATAAATAAAGACTCTCCGTTCTTACCTGAGGAGAAGGATTTGCTCGCAGGAATATCAAGAATTATTGATTTACTGTTAAAACAAAACGAGGAGAGCAAACACAAACAATTAATCCAGGCACAACTACTCCACTCAGATCGGCTGGCAACAATTGGTCAACTATCCGCAGGTGTAGCTCACGAGCTCAATGAACCTCTATCAAGCATCTTAGGCTTTGCTCAGTTGGTACTTGGAGAAGAATATCTGACAGCAGAAACAAGACAAGATTTAAAGAATATTGAAGAGGCGTCACTTCATGCCAAAGAGATCATCCAAAAACTGATGAACTTCTCACGTCAAAGTTCTTTTAGTCCTGACTTTGTAAACTTCAAAGATCTGATAAAAGATGGCCTATACTTTATTCATAACCGTTGTACAAAAAAGAAAATCTCAATTGAAACAAGACTTGTAGACATTACGGTTTTGGTTGATCCTGTACAGATTAAACAAGTCATCACAAATCTAACTCTTAATGCTATTCAAGCAATGGAGTATGAGGGAAAACTCGAAGTTGAGCTAAAGGTTGAAGGACAAGATGCTATTCTTTTAGTAAAAGATAATGGACATGGAATTGCAGAAGAAAATATCAGCAAGGTATTCATGCCTTTTTTCACGACAAAAGATGTAGGAGAAGGTACTGGGCTAGGACTCTCTGTGGTTTATGGAATCGTCAAATCACACGGGGGAGATATCTCCGTGAGTAGTGAATTAAATAAAGGCACAACATTTCAAGTTAAAATACCTATTGGAAAATCGAAGGCAGTGACGAATGTATAAAAAAAATATCTTAATCGTAGATGATAACAAAAATACTCTTGAGATTATTAGAAGAAATCTTGCAAAACAAAACTACAAAACTATTTGTGTTAGTAATGTACAAAATGCAATAACAGCATTAAATCAAAATGACATCGAACTTGTCATTACTGATAACAAAATGCCACAAACTACGGGACTAGAGTTTATTGGTTACTTAAAGGACCACTACCCTAAGATAAAAATTATCATGATCACAGGTTATGCCTCAATTGATAACGCAGTCGAGGCGATGAAAACTGGTGCCCATGAATATCTCCCCAAGCCTTTTACAGACATTGACCTCATGAATGTCGTTCGAAAAATGATTAAAAGGATTGAGAATGCAGATATTGAAGAGACATCACCGGATGATCTTAAATGGAGGGAGTACGGTATCATTGGAAAATCAAAACAAATCCATGATGTTTTTAATCTAATTGAAAAAGCTAGTTTAAATAGTGCAACAGTTCTTATAACTGGCGAGAGTGGAACAGGAAAAGAACTCGTTGCTAGGGCCATTCATTATCTACACCACAGCAGGGCCACATGGCCTTTTATCCCCGTAAACTGCCCAGGAATTCCAGAACAACTTTTCGAAAGTGAGTTATTTGGTCATGTGAAAGGTGCCTTCACGGGTGCAACAGAAAAGAAAGCGGGACTTTTTAGTTCAGCCGACAAAGGAACACTATTTCTTGATGAAATCACAGAGCTTAATTTTCATATGCAATCAAAGCTTCTAAGAGTTCTCCAAGAAAAAACAGTAAGTAAAGTGGGTTCTTCACTTTCAGAAAATGTTGATGTTAGAATTATTGCAGCATCAAATAAGAATCTAGAAGAACTGGTAAAAAAAGAAGTATTCAGAAATGACCTCTTCTACCGCATCAATGTCTTTAACATTCACATCCCCCCCCTAAGAGAACGGGCAGAAGATATTTTACCTATTGCAAATTACTTCATCACCAAATACTCGAAGATTTTTAATAGGATGAAACCGACGCTTTCTGAACCGGCCGCCCAGGCGCTTCTAAAATACTCATGGCCAGGAAATGTTCGAGAACTCGAAAACACAATACAGCACGTGCTGATCGTCAATGAAACGGGAGTAATTGATTGCTCAGAACTTCCAGAAAAGATGAAGTTCAACATCAGTTTTTCTGTTGATACAAACCTAACCCTAAAAGAAGCGGAAAAGAAACATATCACAGCAGTGCTTGAGAGCGTAAATGGTAACAAATCAAAAGCAGCAGAGATTCTTGCGATTGATAGAAAAACTCTAAGAGAAAAGCTTAAATAGACGTCTTTCTTTTTTTGCAGAAATCAGCAATAATATTTGTATGAGTTCAAAGAGTAAATTAAAGACTATAGGAAAATGGTTTCTATATACCGTTACAACCTTACTTACCGTAGGAACATTTTGTCTCATTTATCTTCTAATACCTGCTGACAGCAAAAAGCTTCAGGCAGAACTCAATGAGCTAGAGCAAAAAGAAATTGTATCGTCTCCGATACAAAAGATAGCAAAACAAAAGAAGCAAAAAGCCCCAAGAAAAATCAGCAAACTAGCTAAAACTAATTCTCAGAATGATACCAACAGGCAGGTCTATTCCAATCTGCCGCTCCCGAATAGTAAGTATCTAAGCGACATTGAGTTGAGGGGTACTTGTCATACAATGTCTTAGTCACAACTCTTTCTGAAGGTGTTAAAACAGATGGAACATACATACTGTAAACATCAAATTGCTCAAAAATATTGGCGAGATTTTCTCCTGCCCAAACAGTGCGTACACAAATGTTTACACCGTGAGAGTCGGAATAAACTTTGCTGCAGTTTTCAGCGACCTCATCTGGCATCGAAACCCCATCAAGAAGTTGTTCATCTGTCCAATCAGAGTAATATTGTTTCATACAAGTATTAGTTGCGTAGTAATCTGCTTGTCCTTCAGCAGAGGCCCATCTGTTTGCTCTTCTCATTCTTGGTTTTCCGCCAAAATGATGTCCGGCCTCATGACAGAGGACAAGAGCATATGAGTCTTCATTCATGTTTGGGAAACGAGCAAAACCACCAAAAGTGAAAATATAGCGTTCACCGTCGTAGATTTGAGCATAAGCATTAACAGTTCCATCCTTCCAATCTCTATTAATGGTAACCGTGTCTCCATATATTTCTTGAACGCGATCGATAATGCGGTTGTAGTCCTCTTCCTGAAGTAAAGAGGCGGCCTTTTCATCAGCTCCAATATAAAAATCGTTATCAGGAGTGCTTGCAAAAGCAGAGAGCGTGAACAGCATCAAAAGTGAGAATATTACAGTCTTCAAAAGAGCTCCTAGCAGTAAAGAATGCAGCATTTTATCCAGTGATATTCGCAATTTATAGCAAAAAGAGGTCTAGAAAAATGACATTTTCTTACATCTCTTTAAATTACCATGTAAAAAAGATAGTGTTGCTCCCAATTAAAATGAAACAGTGTCATATTGCTTTCAACAAAACACAAAACAGCACACTATAGCGGAACCGCCAAAAAAAAAGAAGCGCTTCCCCTTTTTAAAAAGTGAGCAAATAAAAAGGGATCAGTATTGATCCCTTTTCTTTTTTTAGGACATAAGTGAAAAAACAAATCCGCGAAGCAACAGAAAAAGACTGTGAGTTTATCCTCCAAATGATCCACGATCTAGCAGAGTACGAGAAGGCACCAGAAGAAGTAGAAATCACTGCCGAACAACTTAAGAAAGATGGCTTCTCAAATAACCCACTTTATAAAGCACTGATCACTGAAATTGATGATAAGCCGGTGGGAATGGCGCTCTATTACAATCGCTATTCCACTTGGAAGGGTCGAAATCTCTATTTAGAGGATTTCTACGTGATGCCTGAATACCGTGGCCATGGGCTCGGTATTATGATGATGAAGAAATTGGCCCAAATTGCAGTTAAAACCAAGTGCTACCGCTTTGAGTGGCAGTGTCTAGACTGGAATGAACCATCTCTTAAATTTTATAAGTCACTAGGTGCGGATCTGGACTCAGAATGGGTTAACTGTAGAGTAGAAGGCGAGTCAATCAAACTTCTAGTGGGTCGCTAGCCTACTTATTTTTCCAATATGGAGCAAAACGAATCATATAAGAGAAGAATTTCGCAACAAACTTATTCATCCCTCCCTCAACCATTCCATCGCAAGAGCGCTTCTGAAACTCTTTAAGAGTCATCCCCTCTGCTAGGAGTTTTCCATCAACGTAGCAGTAGCTGCAGTATTTATCAGAACCACTCTTTTTTGGATCCTTAGAAAGAGGCATCATGCAACATTCACAATTTTTACTCATCATCATCTCCTTACTTAAAAATCACTATATAAAATAGTTCTCTACTCATTCAAAAAAATAAACAGGCAAAAAAAAACGCGACCAACGTCGCGTCATTTTTCAATGAGAAGAGATTAAAGTTTTTTAACTTCAAGAGCGCAAGGCCCTTTTCTTCCTTCACCAACTTCATACTCGACCTTATCATTGTCTGATAGAGATCCTTCTTCAACTGCTGAAACGTGAACAAAGATGTCCTTTCCACCATCATCTGGAGTGATAAATCCAAAACCTTTGTCACCATTGAAAAATTTAACTGTTCCTGTCGCCATTTGTACTCCTATGTAACATGCTCGTTAGTTCAGTATATTTTTAAACCTATAAATTTTGAGCTCACCAGAGATCAAAATATTACTATTAACCCAAAAATCTTTATACTTTTTCTCTAAAAGATAGTCTAGGCCTTCGCCCTTAGTAATCAAGAGAAAATTATATTCCTCTGCTCTTTTTACCAAAATATCCAAAATTTGGCATACATCATTCATTTCGCTGAAATCATACATAAAATAGACATCGGCCCTTGGGAGAATGAAGTCATCATCAAGAACATTTTTTAAAAGTATCTCACAATTTATTAAATCTAGTCGATCAAAAATTCGATTGGCCTCATCTGCCCTCTGCTTTAAAATTTCGTAACCAATAAAGCGAGCATTTGGGAAAACAGCATTCATAACCATGCCAACTCTCCCATACCCAGCACCAATATCAACAACCCTCGTAATATCATGGTCTTTTATCTGATTGAATGCTTCAAACAAATAATTATAAGGAGTTAAGAGCACTTGAGGGTGGAGACCAATCCAAGTTTGGGTCCCTTGATAGTGCTTTTTGCGGTTGCTGGAATCATCAACCATATAATAAGGTCGATACTTCTGCTGCAATTTAACCTCTATTTTGGGAATACGATAACCAAAAAATCGGTCCAAATTTTTTGCATGTAGGAGTGGATGAACGCCAGGAACTTGCTCAAAAGTCTTCCCATTTCGTACAGCTTCAGATTGTGCGACTAGAGATGCACTCAATTTGATTCCCTACGACGTCTGTTGCTCGGACGATTATTCTGCTTCGTCGGACGATTATTCTGCTTCGTCGGACGATTTGGCCCGTTTTGAACTTCCCTAGGGGGAACGCCATGAAAAGGGTGCGTTGTATCTACTTCAATTTGGGTTTTTATACACTTTTCAACACTTTTTAAGGCATCAAGTTCAGTTTTATCGCAAAAAGAGATAGCAATGCCATCTCGCCCGGCGCGACCAGTTCTACCAATGCGATGCACATAACTCTTCGGGTCAGCAGGAATATCATAATTAATGACATGGTCAACCTTAGGAATATCAATTCCACGGGCAGCAATGTCAGTGGCAACTAGAACTTTTATCTTCCCTTTGCGAAAGCTACCTAAAGCATTCTCCCTCGCACCTTGAGACTTATTTCCATGAATTGCAGCGGCCGTGATATAGGCCTTCTCAAGGCTTTTAACCACTCGATCTGCGCCATACTTAGTTCGGGTAAAAACGAGGGCACTTTTAATCTTTTTACTTTTCAAAATGCTAACTAGCAAAAGAGGCTTATTCCTCTTTTCAACCATGTTAATCTTTTGTTGAATACGCTCAACAGTCGAAGATTCAGGAGTCACCTCTACTCTAACTGGATTTACAAGCATAGATGTAGCGAGAGATGCGATATCTTTAGGCATCGTTGCAGAAAAGAATAATGTCTGTTTTTTCTTTGGAATCTTAGCAATGATTTTCTTGATATCATTGATAAATCCCATATCGAGCATACGATCTGCCTCGTCTAATACAAGAACTTCCAGCTGATCATAGATAATATGCCCTTCGGCCATCAAATCGAGAAGCCTTCCAGGCGTAGCAACTAAAACATCAACTCCCTTCACCATTTTTTGAATCTGAGGCTTCTTATTTACACCACCAAAAATGGTAAGAGTGGAATTAGCAAGTCCTTTTCCGTAATCCTTCACACTTTGCTCAATCTGAGATGCGAGCTCTCTAGTCGGAGCTAAAATTAATGCACGCATTCTAGCAGGGCGAATCTTAACACGTTTCGCTGCAAACTGTGTAAGCATTGGCAAAACAAAGGCCGCAGTCTTCCCTGTCCCCGTTTGAGCAATTCCCAATAAATCACGCCCTTTTAACAAAACAGGGATAGATTGCCCCTGAATGGGAGTCGGAGTGAGATAATTTTTTTTATTGAGATTATTGAGAATCACTGGGTGAAGGCCCAGTTCTTTGAATTCAGACATGTTGTAGGTAAAGTTCCTTATGCGCAAAAGCGCTCTAGACCAGCTTAATCCGAACAACAGTGGCCTAAAAAATCATACAGCATGTCCAGATGATAAGGCTTTATCCCTTATAGCGGGACATAAGTCAATAAAAACTACAACGAGATATTAAGGAGATACCCTTGCTCAAAGCAATATTACTCAGAAATCGAAGATTCTCGTCATGACAAAGCTCCAAGTGATTGTGTAAAATCACTTCATGTATAAGCTAAGAAGCTATCAAAAAGAAGCAGTTGATAGCACTATCAGATTCTTTCAAAAGAGACGAGATCCAGCAGTTATTGTTCTTCCAACAGGGGCCGGTAAAAGTTTGGTTATCGCAGAAATGGCCCGCATCGCGAAGGGTAGAGTTCTAGTTCTTGCCCACGTCAAGGAACTAGTCGAGCAAAATCACAGCAAATATGAAAGCTATGGTCTAGAAGCAGGTATTTACTCCGCTGGGCTTGGAAAAAAAGAATCAAAGCAAAAAGTTATTTTTGGAAGTATTCAATCTGTTGCGAGAGCAGATGATGACTTCTTTGATGATTTTACTATTTTAATCATCGATGAATGTCACAGAGTTGGGCTAGATGCCGACTCACAATACGCCTCTGTCATCAAGAAGATGAAATTAAAGAATGGGGGGCTTTGCATCTTAGGTCTTACAGCAACCCCTTACCGCTTAGGTCTTGGATGGATCTTCAACTATGCCTCAGACGGAGAACTAAAAACAAAAGAGGAGCGATTTTTTAAGCGCTGTATCTATGAGCTGCCCCTGACCTACATGATCAGAAATAAGTTCTTAACTCCTCCGGTTAAAATCAACATTCCTGTAACCTGTTACGATTTCTCTGAGCTCACAGAGCACAATAAGAATTACACCATGGCCCAGGTAGAGGAGATTCTAAATCAGCAGAGAAGGCTCACCCCTTTAATTATCAAAAATATCATTGATATTACGAAGAGCTACAATCGCCAAGGTGTCATGATCTTTAGCAGTACGGTAAAACATGCCACGGAAATCATGGAATACCTCCCTGAAGGCGAAGCGAGGATGGTTATTGGAGACACAGAACTTAGTGAAAGAGATCAAATCGTTGAGGACTTTAAAAATAAAAAATTCAAATACCTGGTCAACGTCTCTGTACTTACCACAGGTTTTGATGCTCCTCATGTAGATGTCATTGCAATCCTACGCCCCACAGAATCAGTGAGCTTATACCAACAAATTATTGGTAGAGGACTTAGATTAGATGAAGGGAAAAAAGATTGCTTTATCCTCGACTACACTGGAATCGACTTAGATATTTACAGTCCCGAAATAAATGATAAAAGACCAGACAAGGAATCAGAAGCGGTTCTTGTCACCTGTCCCGACTGTGGTTTTGAAAACAACTTCTGGGGAAGAACTAATTGTGATGGCGAAGTGATTGAACACTATGGAAGAAAATGTCGCGGTGGTTTTCAAGACCCAGATACCTATGAAATCACTCCATGCGGTTATCTCTTTCGTTACAAACTATGTCCGGAATGCTCAACAAAAAATGATGTTACCGCAAGAGAGTGTAAGGAATGTGGAGGTGTTTTAATCGATGCCGACAGTAAGCTAAAGCAAGCGAAGCTATCAAAGCATGCCCACATTTTGAAACCAGACACGATTGAAATGAAAGAGAGAGTTGATCGAAATGGGAACCCATTCCTTGAGATCAAATACTACGACCTCGATGCAGAGTACCTCTCAGAATTCCACTACCTCAATAACCCTACTGCAATTAAAAAATTTAATATCAACTTTCTTCGCTCTCATATGAGAAGGCCCGAACTTGACCTTGAATTAACCACAATTCACGATGCCATAAGAGCAAGGCCACTCTACCGGATGCCAGCATATGTGATAGCAAGGAAACAAGGGAAGTTTTGGAAAATCACTGAAAAGATTTTTGTTGAAGAGCTGCTTTAGCAGTTTTTAAAACTGATCCATAGGATAAAATCAATAAAAACAACAGATTTTTGTGAATTAAACATAAAATAGCGATACAATAATGGTGTCACTAATAGATCAAGGAGCGATCTCACTATGTTTAAGACCATCATATTTCTTCTCGCAATGATTTGTAGTGCAAACGCGCTGTCCTTAGAAAAATTAATCTTGCTCTCTGAAGAAAATGCCCCCTATAACTACACTGAAGATGGAGTGCCCAAAGGGATGGCAATTGATATCCTCAGAGAGGTCTACAACAGAATAAATATAGAATTAGATAATGAGCGCATTGTTTTTGGTCCTTGGGCCAGGCAATATCGAAGGGCCCAAAGATCAAATGAAAGAAATATGATATTCACCATCACAAGATCTCCAAAACGGGAGAATCTTTTCCAATGGGCAGGACCATTTACTTATGGAAGAAGTGTTATTTTTGGAAGAACTGATGCAAAGAATATAAAAAGTGTTAATGACCTCTTTGGTAAAAAAATTGGTGTGATCAGAGATGACATTGCAAAAAATCGTCTCTTAGACGCAGGGATACCTATCTCAAATATTGTTGAAGTTGGATCAAAGGAACAACTTTATTCAATGCTGATGAAAAAACGCTATGACTATTTTTGCCGAGGAGAACTGACAACATATTTTGATATTAAGGAATCTAAAATCATTTCACGTGATAACATAAAAATTATTCATATCAACTCAAAGGGTGGGCTCTATTTTGGGTTTAATAAATCTGTTGATCAAGCAACCGTTAATAGTTTCAAAAAACTTTTGGATGAAGTGCTACAGGACAAGAGATTTATGCAAGATAAAATTTTTAGCGTTTACTACTGATTAAAACGATCTAAAGTCAATTCTCGACAGTAAATATTTATCTTGTAATGTTGGCAAAAGATTTACTCTAAGTACAACCTAACAATTCAAGAGACTAATCGAGCTTATAAACCTGAAATAGACGAGGAACACCTTCTATTTTGTGATAACCGGAGAGCATTTCGTAACGATTATAGCTGTAATTGATAAGTGGAATTCCTTTGGGGCTCTGAGGATAGTGAATTTTAAGATTAAGTTCAGAATTAATTTTATAGTAACTTAAAATATTAAATACAAACCAATCATTTGTACCAATCTCTGATAGTTTCGTTTGTTCCAGCCATATGGGAAGCTCCACAGAACTCACAAAATGAAAGCTAGTTCCTTGTTTCCACGAGGTTAAAGGATAAAAGACACCCCGATCTATCTTTAGCAAATAAGGAGTAATGAAATTAATCGAAAGCCTGCAAACATTAATAACAATAATAGCAAAGGCGAGAAAAACATTAGTCCGGTGCTCTCTTAAAAATAAGGGAAGTGACACCAAAAGAAAAAACGATGGCAGAACATAATATCGTGGCCAAAACTCTGGTGAAATTATTGCGACCCAAAGTGCCCAGGCCATAAAAATAAATAATGGAAAAATGATGTTCTTCTTCGCCCTGGCAAATAAAGCAATCAATAAAACAATACTAGGAATCCCCCAAAGGAGACTATCAATAAATTCAAATCCAACAAGCTGAAGTTCAAGTTTAGATCCAAAAAATAGATGATAAAGAGTCTGTGGGAATTCCGATAATCGCTCAGCAGTAACAACGACTCGTTCAAGCCCATCATTTGTATGGGTCAAAACATCATAAGCTAAAGGAATTAACATAAATAAAAAAATCAAAAGGTAGCGCCATTCTCTTCTTCTAATCGCAAAAAAAAGGATAACTGGAATTAATCCTAAAATGTGCGCATTGGCCGCAAGTGCTGCGAGAGAAATCGCAATCAATTTATGAATTCGACTCCCCCTCATTTCAAAGAGGTAGAAAGCGAGCAATAGCAAAAGAGGAATAAGTGCTGTGAGTTCCCAAGAAAAGCGAGAAAATGTCGCAATAAATGGCCATGAGAATACTACAGTTCCCCACAATAGTGGGAAAAGAATCCTTTTTTTATGATAGATTAAATTCGTAATATAAAAACATAAAATAAAACTAATAAGGTTAAATGTTCTAAGCACATAATAGCTCGAACCAAAAACCTTTACTAAGATATACGCAATTGAGGGATAAAAAGCACTAGTATAAGAATTAATTCTAAATGAAAGTAGTTCTTCAAAAGAGATTCCAGACACGGATGAGATCAACCATGCTTCATCGGTGTGAATCCCCGGAAAGAGATAAAAACTTGATGCAATCAAAATAAGTGATGGTACCAATGACCAACGCAAGCTTTTCATCATTAGATTATACTAGATTGATCCAAATAAATACATGCCATTTATTTCCACAAAAAAGGAGGCCACACTGACCTCCTCTCTTATGATAGTTCGATTTCAAAATTATTCAGCAAGTTCTGCCTGAGGAGCTGTCTTAAAGGCACTCACAGCAAAGTAGCACAGAATGAAGCCAAGACTCACAAGCATTGAGATACAAGAAGAAACACTTGGATTTGTAACGCCACCAAATTTGAAAAGGTAGAGGTGTCCAAAAATACCAATTGCAGCGGTTGTTGTAACAACCCAAACAGGAATCATCTTGCGATAAAGAACCCCAACCATAATCGGAACAAAACTAGCAGCGGCAATACCATAAACTCCCGCTTGAGCAAAAATCCCCACAAGCTTAGGAGGATTCCAAGCTAGAGCAAAAGAAACTAATCCAACAGCAACAAGTAGATAGCGAGAAAGTGATAATCCTTTTTGCTCCTTTTCTTCAAGTGATTTATTAGAAAGAGGGAAATAGATATCATTAACAACCATTGAAGAAAGTGCAACGAGAATACCATCCAAAGTTGACATCCCTGCAGCTAAAAGTGTTACAGAAACGAGGACAAGTACGTAAGGCCCAATAACACCAGTTGCAAAAACCTTGCTGATATAAGCAACAACGACCTTATCCTGAGCGGCCACTTCAATTCCTGCGAATTTTGCGTAGAAGCCGACAAAGAGCATAAGATTGAAAATAGCGACACAAACGAAAGTCGTGATTAGAAACTTATTGATGTCACGATCATCCTTAATATAGAGGATCTTCGTTAAGATATGAGGCTGAAACATCAGCGCAGAAGTAATCAAGAACCCACTAGCAAATACAGAAAAATAGCTGTTATAAAGAGCACTCTCAGGATTTACTAACGCTCCAAAATTTTGAGAAACATTGTGCATGTTCTCTGCAAACCCACCTTCCATTGAGAAGTATCCAACAGTAAAGATGAGGATAGAAATGAAGATCATCATCACACCTTGCATTGAGTTGGTGTAAGCATGAGCATATGTTCCCCCCATCAACACATATGAGAAAACAAATAATAGCGTAAGAATTAAAGAAGTATGGATACTAATTTCAAAAAGACCACTCATTAGTATAGAGCAACCGAAAAGAATCAAAACAATAAAGGTAACGCTCAAAAGATTAATTGAAGCGAAGAAAAGCGAAAGCCCCCTAGAGCCATAACGGTGAAAAATCCAGTCAGGGATAGTAAGACTCCCTCGCTCAGCACCAAGTCTTCTAAACCCTTTACTTAATACCGTTAGCGCGACAATGATTCCCAATAACGCCGCGACACCGTAATGGATAAAAGCACTCAGTCCATCTTTGTAAACAAATCCTGGATTAATTACAAAGGTCGCAGTAGAAGAAATTGAAGCGGCCATTGTTATCCCAACAAGAAAAGGACTCATATCCTTATTTCCAATTGAATAACCCGATAGTCCTCTTGTCTTTTTCATCCCCAAATACGAAAGATAAAAAGTTAGAGCGACATACGCCCCCATCACCACATACTTAAAAATCTCTGGTCCCATTCGTCCTCCGATAAAACTAAACATATGTATAAAAATAACTTATCATCGTTCAATTTCAGTTGGCCATTCCAAAAATTGCCTATTAATGACATTGATCAAAATAATTTGATATAATTTTTGTATGAACTATCTCTTTATAATTTTTGCGAATCTATGCCTTGTGGGCCTAAGTTTAATCGATAACGGCAGAGGCCCGGCCTACCCTGACATCCTTGATTTTTTTAAAATTGGGTCATCAACGGGCTCATGGATGTTCTCCCTTGCCACAATATTTAGCCTATTAACCTATTTGACTGCCCGCTTTTGGCTCCCACGCCTAAAGGCACTCAATGGAGCACGTACCGGACAATTTGTTCTAGGAATTAGTTCCGCCATGTTGGCCATTTCTGGCCAAACAATGTCTTTACCTCTTCTTTTAATTTCATCTTGCGTAATGGGGATTGGTGTTGGTCTCACCTCTTCAACTATGAATCTATTAGTGATTAAAGGAACACTCCCAGACGTTCGAAGAAAATACCTTTCAGGACTTCATGCTGTTTATGGGTTCTCTTCACTGATGGCGCCTTTAATTTTATCAGGCTTCCTACTTCTAGGAATGAGTTGGATTGCTTTCTTCTATTTCACAGCTGTAGTTTGTTTTGTCGTTCTTTTGAGTTCATTCTCATCTCGAGCATCAAAAATGGAGCGCGGAGACGACTCAAGCACCACCCAAAAGGGACCTCTTGGAGCAAAGCTTTTAATCTGCTTGATGTTAGGACTCTACGTATCATCTGAAATTGCTCTTTCATCAAGACTTCCACTTTACTTACATCTTCATCACAATATGAGTATTGAAGTGGCAGGAAACTATTTAAGTCTTTTCTTTTTCTTTTTGATGTGTGGACGCCTTCTCTTTGCTTTTAAACACTTCAATATCTCAAATGAAAAACTGATGGGTCTATCACTATTTAGCTCACTTATATTGTTTACTTTAGGTCACTATATCAGTCCTTTATTTTATCCATTAATTGGCCTTGCCAATGGACCTTTCTTTCCAACGACGATTGACACAATTTCAAAACGCTTTAAAGAATCAAGCGATGACATGATCACATGGGCATTTGCGGCGATTGGTATGATTATGAGTGCCATGCACATTGGTTTTGGACAAATTACAGATCACTTTGGAGTTGAGACAGCATTCTTACTGATTCCAATACTCGCGATAGCATCACTTCTATCGTTAGTTGTACTCAATATGAAACGTTAATACCGGCCACAAATGAGTGGCCAGTTTTATCAAAGAATATACTATCAGAATATAGTTTCTCCAATTTATACTCTAATGACGTAGAGAAAAGTTTTGGAAAATTTTTATTTAACTTAAGTCCTAAGTCAAAATTTTGCTCAACACCTCTAATTCCTCGATTCAATTGATCATCAATAATTTTGTAGTCAACCCAAGAACTAAATGTAAAGCGGTGCTGACGATGAGAGATAAAATATTCTAAACGTCCTCCATAAATTGAGATACTCCTCTTATACTCTTCTCGTTGTCTAGTAGACCAATTGATACCTAAGTTGAAATAATTTTTGTTATCCAAATTGATAATTTCAGAAAGTGAAAGCAGGTGCATTCTACCGTGGTACTTATCTCTCAAATGATACTGAGTATAGGTGTAATCAAACTTTGATGTCATATACTCCTTCCCAATAAGTAATTTTGTAAAACCAAATTGTCTGTCTCTTATATAGGGATTGAAATCTTCCCCTTTATAGCTATAAGCGAAATTACTGTGAAAATAGGCCTGAATCGTATTGCCTTTAAATTTCCCCATGGTTCCGACATCAAAACCGACTCCATATCGATACCAATTTAGAGGATGAAGATGATCGCGAAAATAATTCTTTTTATCAAACTGAAATTTAGGCCTTATAAAAATCTTATCCCACATGGATTTGTAATACTGAGATGAAAATTGAAAATCATTTGAAAATGATGGACTACTTATAATCTGATCAACCTGACGATAAGTCATATCACGCTGAAGGGTTGAGTAAGTCAATCGATCAGAAACTTTTAGATCGAACTGAGAAATCAGAGGCAACTTATTCTTCACAGTCTCAATGTGTCTTAAGGCCCCGTAGTAAAGGTAGTGATTCATCTTTTCAATACCTTCGTTCAAAGTAAGTAACCCTCTCTTATGTACGATCTCACCAGTTTTATTTGCAGCATCTTTGGTAGTTCGTCCCAGATAGCGCAATGTTTTACCAGTGGTCTCACCAACTTTCCCAGTATTCTGCTCCAAAGTACGACCGAATGTTTCGACACCTTTTACCAATTTTTTAGATGCCGTTGTGGCCATAGAAATTGCATCAGTTGCTTTCTCTCTGACATAATAAACGCCTGATTCAATCATTGTTGATGCAAGTACAAAACCTTTAAGTGGATGCAAAATAAGTCCAAGCGGTGGAATATACTCTCCAGTATCAGGATCAAAACCTCCAAGCTCTTTAGGAACT
Source organism: Bacteriovoracaceae bacterium (assembly GCA_965140515.1). GTDB lineage: Bacteria > Bdellovibrionota > Bacteriovoracia > Bacteriovoracales > Bacteriovoracaceae > JAGLCH01. The sequence goes on from OZ223251.1 coordinate 2,686,835, forward strand.
TCAAAAACATCTTGCTCTTCGTTATAAATAGCATCCTCAGGAGGGGAAATATAAAGTCCCGTTACTAAATCGATATAACCACCAGGCCTTACGTCATCTCGATAATTCTCTTTCGCGTGCTCATACTCGCTCCCAATGAGCTCGCTAGGAACACTTTGCTCTCCCTCACTTCCAGAAATCAGCTGTTGCCCATCTGTTACTTTTTGCTCTTTCCTGTCTCGAACTTTAAAGCTCGAATTACGTTTGAGTGCAGCGAACTGCTGGGGAGAAATTTTGACAGGTCTAATAACAGCATCATCTTGTGAAAATGTGCTGGAAAATTTACCTGCAGAAATATCGACACGATCATTAGCAAGACCACTATCACTATCAACCCTTGAAGAAAACTCAACAGTACCTTGTAGCGCCAATGCGGAACTCACATTATTTTGATTATTGTAAGTAAGATTAAACTCTGTTCCACGAACCCCCAAGGCAGCGGTAGGAGTTTTAATAAGAATTTTATGCTCATCTGATTTATCTTTCGAGAACTTCCCTCTCAAATATCCATTCACGAGTGAGAACAACTTTGTCTCTCCGGCCCGAAGCTCATTAATTATAATTTTAGTGTTGGGTCCCAAAGTTAAAAGTGCACCAGACTCAAAACGAAGTCTCACTACACTCTTATTTGATGTGGAAATGGCCTCTCCCTCATTAAACGTATCTCCAACAGAGACTACTTTTTGAGCAGACAAAACTTTGCCGCGAACAAGCACGGCCGCCACTTGCTCGGCCAGAACCAACGAAGGAATCAATAGGAATGACAAAAGTACAATAATTTTCATTCATTCATTATAGTGAGAAGAAGATTTAAATCATAGTAAAATTAAAGACTTAGTACACACGTAGGTTATTGAAAACGAAAGTCGTCTCAACACAAAAATATCGATACCTTTTTATCGATATTTTCTTGTCAATTCATTTCCTCTTTGCCAATATGCACTTATCACAATCAAATTGGAGCTACTTATGGAAACAAGTATCAAGCTTAGAATGAGTTCACACGATGCTCACTACGGGGGAAACCTAGTAGACGGAGCAAGAATGCTAGGTATTTTTGGCGACGTTGCCACGGCACTCCTTATCATGAGTGATGGAGATGAAGGACTATTTTGCGCATATGACGATGTTCAATTTACTGCTCCTGTTTATGCTGGAGACTTCATCGAGGCCAAAGGCAAAATTACTAAAATGGGAAATTCATCTAGAAAGATGGAGTTTGAAGCCTACAAATATATCGTTCCAAGAGCAGATATCAATGATTCGGCCTGTGATCTTTTAGAGGAGCCAATCCTTGTGTGTAAAGCATCAGGAATATGTGTCGTTCCAAAAGAAAAACAGAGAAAGAATTCAAATTCTGTTGAAGTATTAGAAAGTTTAAATTTAGTGAGCAACTAGCTCACAATCAAACACATAACGTCTCAAAAAGGGCATCTCCATGGGTGCCCTTTTTTTATTTTCCGTGGGGTTTTGCAAAACTATCTTTTAAGCTTACTCCATTTTTCTTCATCGCTCTCTGCCAGTACAGCTTGTTGATCAGCCAAAAGATAACCTTTGCGATAAAAGGACTTATTTTCTTTTGAACTTCTGGTGCAGAATATTGAAGAAGTTGCTCACTATCGAATGTCCCGTGAATCCCCAAAGTTTTTCCGATTTCATAAATCTCTGGAAGAATTTTCTTAGATGGGGTCTTTCCCTTAGTCAGACCATCACAACCACCCCTGATTATTGTTCCTAAGTATTCACAATCTAACATCACACAAAGTGATTTGAGGTACTTTTCAAGAGGTCTAGCATGTGTTGCCTCCATAAAACCGTACTGGACAAGAAACCCAACTCTTTTTTCAGAGCATTTCTTCAGATACGGTTCTAACCCCTCAATAAAAAGCTTCACTCCAGCAGGCATAGAGTAACTGTAAAGAGGAAAGGCAATTAAGATGTTTTGGGCTTCATTAAACTTTTCGGCGCCCAACAGGTAAGTCTCTTTACGATTCATCCGAAAAGTTTCAACAGAATTGCCATCTTCCTCAAGAAATCCCTCAATAAACTTCTCTAGAAGAATACCAGTATTGTTTTCACCAAGCTTTGGAGAGCCATTAATAACTAGCAATTTCATTAACAACCTCCTCAACGTTATCACCTGTTGAAAAAATATTTTTTAAGTCACGGCTAGATTTCTGGTAGACCTCCTTTACCACTGAAAGAGAGTCCGCATCTCCGCTCTCCTGCTCTCCCAATATCAATACAGTTTGAGGATAGTGAGTATAGCGAGGGACATGTCCCATTCGGTCCTCTTTTAGATATAGAAAAGGATGAATCAAAGGGAGAAGACGATCGCTAAAACACTTAAGAAGCGAGCTTGTAAACCCCATCACAATTGGAGAAGCAAGCACAACAACATCTGCGGCGAGATACTTTTTTAAAATTATCTCCATTCCATCACTTCTAAAACACACACCGGGTGTCTTTAACCAGCAAGAGTAACAACCAATACAATCGTGTAAATCAAACTCTCTAAGGTGCACAATCTCAGTCTCTAAATTGTGCTTAATTCCAACGGATAAAACAGATTCTAGAAATTGATCAAAGGCCGATAAATCAATTTTTGGATTACCGTTGATAATCAGAACTTTCATAATGCGTCCTTAGCGTATTTCAAGATTTGATTCCTGATATCTTTTGGCCAAGTAGAAATATTAGCTTTTAGGGTCTTCTCATCTCTGGCGTACAGTGCTCGAAGAGCATCTTCATAACCAACAAGATCACCGGCCATCATCGACATAAAGCGATTAGCAGCTTCCTGAGAAAGACGTATGAGATCCGTTTCACGATTTCTTTTCTGAGCATCCTCAATCAACTTCCGAATTGTGGCCGACGCAGACGATGGTTGTGAAGCGAGCCATTCCCAATGACGAGGAAGAAGAGAGACCTCTCTTGAAACAACTCCTAGCTTTGGTCTACCAACTTTTGACGAACTCTCCTCAGGAGATTTATTAACTGGAGCGTAACGACTTTGTACCTCTCTCACAGACCCACTAAGATTCAAATCAATTTGCTTTCCTGTGCGCTGACTAAAAATCAAAATAGTCCCACTACTCTTGCTGAAATCTCTTTTTAGCTTAACAGCAACTTCCGCTTGAGTTCCCTCTGCGATCAGGTCGTGGTTTTCAAATGCAATATATAGTTCTTCCATTAATTTCTCCTTGGTAGAACTAATATTACCCGGGTATAATAAAAAAGTCAATATTACCCGGGTAAAACATTCATTATTAACCTCTCACTAGGAAAAAAAATAGCACACTACTGGTATTTCTCTTTCTTATTCCATCAAATTCAATGGAAAGAGTACTTGGCCTGTGGAGAAATGACGGATAGTCTGGCCCAAGTGATTGAAAGAGTTGAATTGCTGGCCATCGATGAAGGAAAGTCAGTTTTGATTGGAAATCCAGAAAGAATCGCCTTTGAAATTTTACGAATGAAATAAGTTAAGACCGCTTCGGCAGTCTTTTTTTTTGGAAAAAGGCAAAAAAAAAGACCTGATAAAATCATGGTCTTTAAAAAAAATGGTGCTCGGAACTGGACTTGAACCAGCACGGGCCTACGCCCACTACGCCCTCAACGTAGCGTGTCTACCATTCCACCACCCGAGCAATTAAAAATAATATAGTGTCCCTCCCCATATTTGGCAACCATTTTTTTATATGTTTTTAAGGAGTTGAAAATGCTCCATCAATACCGTTATAGTAAATAGTTACAAAAATTAAGTGAGGTACTATGCAAATTCTATTTAGCGCAATTTGGTGCGGCGTTATCGCTCTAATCGGGGTTTTTCTCTACATCGACACAACTCGTGAGCTCTTTGTTTTCGCCACAAAATCATATCCTTTGATTATGGGATTCTTTAAGTTCTTCGTTCTCGCCACAATGGGAGAACTACTAGGTAGAAAGATCGGAACAGGAAAGTGGCAGCTTCGCGGAATTCGCGTACTTCAAAGAGCAGCTGTTTGGGGGATTCTTGGGATGGTATTCACTTTTGTCTTCCCAATCTACGGCGCAGGAATCAAAACCTTAATCGCTTCAGGTCGTCTACCTGCCTTTGCAACTGGTTTTCTTGCAACACTTTCATTTGCATTCTGGGTTAGTTTTTGGATGAATGGTCTCTTTGCCTTCCCAATGATGGTATTCCACAGAATCACAGATACCTTGATTGACGACAATAAGCTAATCGGGAAATGGCCATTCATTGAAATATGGTCAAAAATCGATTGGACAAATATGTGGAAAAAAGTATGGCCAACAGTATGGTGGTTCTGGGTACCTGCACACACCATTACTTTTATTCTTCCACCAGAATATAGAGTTCTAATGGCAGCAGCTTTGGGAATCGCCTTAGGAGGAATTCTTGCTTTTGCCAAGAAAAGTTCAACCAACTAATAAACAATTAATTGACCAACGTAAGAGCAAGGCCTTGGCTTTGCTCTATTTTATATGTACTTTGAAATCAGCTCATGAAGAGCATCTAGTTCAGATAAATCTCTAGATACAACATCACTTGCGCCTTTATTGAAAAGATCTTTCTTAAGCATCTCATCATCGAGATCGCGACCAACAACAACAAATGGAAGTTCAGATGACAATTTACGAAGTGTTTCAACAAGCTTCTTTCCTTCAGATAAATCACCAGAGCACTCTCCAAATGCAAAATCACAGCTCTTTGCCATCCCCTCATCAACATCATTGATATCAGTAAAAGAAATAACATTGTAATGACCCATCAAATAGTCTCTAACAACTTCTCCAAAATCTGTATTTTTATGAACAAATAAAATTGTAATGTCGTCATGAGGAAATTCCCGTCCTCTAGGCCTTGGACGGATTGAGTCATTGACATCATTTTCAATTTTGTATTTAGGAATGTAAAATTTGAATGTTGTTCCCCTACCTTCAGTTGAAAAGAAGAAAAGATCTCCATCATGTTGATGAACAATCTCACGAACAAGAGACAATCCAAGTCCAGACTTCTTAACTTCGTTCGTTGTAAATAAAGGGTCGAACAACTTATCTTGAATATCTTCAGGGATGCCACAAGCATTATCAGAGAATTCAACACATATGTTGCCCGCTGGACTTAACATCGTTTTAATGGTTATAACTTTTTTTACTTCTTCTGAAATCATCGAGTCAAAAGCATCTTTGGCGTTGATGAACAGATTAATAAGTGCATTTTCGATCAAAGATTCATCCCCAAAAAAATCGGGAAGCTTTGGAGCAAGCTCTAAATCAAGTTCAATACTTGAAGTGAAAAGAGTAGATGAAAGAAGCTCTGACGCAGACTCAATTACGCTATTAATTGAAACTTTTCTGAACTTTCGATCCCCACCAGGACGATCAAGAGCGCGTAACCGATCCACAAAGTTTTTCATTTTATCCACGGCAGTAGACATTCTTTCGAGTCTTGTACTTGAATCCTCTGTGGCAGGACAATCACGCTTTAACAGCTCAAGATTACCTACGAGGACTGTGAGTGGATTGTACATCTCATGGGCCACACCAGAGGCAAGTACACCTAGTGAGGCCAGTTTCGATGAAATGAACATTCTTCTTTGAAAGTGTGCCTTCTCTTTATTAGCTTTGACTTCTGCCGTAATTTCTCGAACAACAGTTGCAATAATCATTTGGTTGCGGCTAGCAACAGCACTAAATTTTTTAAGGTCAAACACCCTTTCTTCTAACTCAATTTTGCGATTAAGGAAATTAACATCATTTGTGATTTCGAGATCAGTATCAAAATCAACTCCCTGCAATTTTTCAGAGAGATAAGAATCAATTTTTTTGCCTCGAAGATCATCTTTAACTCCAATGAGCCTCATAAATGAGTCATTGGCATAGATGACATTACGATAGCGATCGCGGATAAGAACACCTTCAGACATGCTATCCATAAAGCTTTTAAAAAGTTCTTTCGAAGTCTTTAGTTCATAGTTCTGATCAGATAATTCAGCGTAGCTCTTTTTTACTTCCTCAACCAATACACTAAAAGTCTGCGAAATACTTGTCGCATCATCGGCCTTAGGACGAAGTTCTGGTGGTGTAATTCCAAGAGCACTGTAATCAATTCTAGAGATCTGCTTAAGCAAAGAGTAGTAGTTGCGCAGCGATCTGTTAGCAGTCGAAAAAATCAAAAAACAAATCACGTAATTCAACAAGAAGACCAAACTACCACCGATTGCAATATTGTTAAGTAGAGGTCTAATGGCCATATCTGGTAACATAACTAATCTAATAGATCCAATCTTACCGTGAACATCAGAGAATGAGCGTTCAATAACTGTAATCGCCTCAGGATCTGGTATGAGGCGCTTTGAGAGGATGCCTCCAAATTCATTAATATCATAGCTTGTGAGATCAACTGTATTGTACTTAGAATGATCGGGGTCAATATCTGGTCCCCCTCTTCTCTCGGCCTGATAAATACGCCCTGAGCGATCCTTAATCTGAACTAAAAGCATTGTCTTATCTGACATTAAGATCTGATTTACAAGAGATGAGAGTGAGCTACTATCACGTATTACGAGTGATGCTCTCAATGGAATAAAATAACTTATGGAAAGTTGCTTAACAGAATCAATAGCGTGGTTTCGCGTAATGAATTCTTCCAGTTGAATATAGGCGAAAGACCCGATCAACAACAGTGATAGGCAAAACGAGTGAAGGACTAATACGAGCCTCTTTCGAATCATACAAATATTCCCTATTAGCATCTTATCGTTCAAATTATCTCAGATCTTAATGCCCAAAGCAGTGATTATTGGATTCTTAAGAAAATTTAACCAGTGGATCGGGATGAGAAAACGACCTCATTAAATAAAGATAACTTATTGAAACAAAACGAAAAAAAAGTTATTTTTTTTAAAAAAAAGGGTTGATTAATCAGACAAATGGGTGCATAACTATATTCAGAAATAAGCGGGAGTAACTCAGTTGGTAGAGTGTCAGCCTTCCAAGCTGAATGTCGCGAGTTCGACCCTCGTCTCCCGCTCCATTTCTTATTGAAACAACCGTTCGGTTGTTTTTTTTTGCCCAAAATCCAAACTAAAATTAAAAGTAGTAATTAAGACCAACAGTGAGACTTGTGATGGTTGAGAATTCAACAGTCTCTCTGTTTTTTAGGTAAAAATAGAGCCATTGCCCAACTACACCGTATTCACCATAAAGCCCCAGCTTTCCATCAAAGAAGTAATATTCTGATCCAAGAGACAATAGAAAGTCTGAACCACTGTTATAATAGTACCAGGCGCCCATATCATCGCTATGAAAAGCGGGCCAAAACTTCTTCCCGAGGGCCATAAAAATTGTGGCATCAAAGTAAAGACGGAATCGATCTTCATACTTATAGAGATTGAAATCATTTTTTAGGGCAATAGTGTGAATGTCATCCACATCAAGAAATGCAGGAACAACTCCATACATCAGCGTAAGCTGATACCAACTGGTAAACTCTTTACCAACCCCAACCGAAACAAAACCAATTTCTCCAGCAAACTGAAATTTTGTATAATCAAGAAATGATGTATCTTTCCCCCAGGCAAAAGGAGAAAGCAGAGAGATAAATATGAAAAGCTTAATAAGAAATAGTTTTTTCATCGATTGAAACCCCATCAAAGACCAGTGCCTTAAAGCGCCTCAATCTTGTTGTATGCCCGGCATCGATCTTTCGAGTTTTATCGCTGTACTTGCCAAATGCTCCATCGGAATGGATGTGACCAGAGGCAATGTAGTCGACATTATAAAAGTATAGGAGGTCATCAAAACGATCGATCTCGTCACGAGAAAATCGCTCAGCTTGTCTAGGTGGAATGTGAGTGATCAAAACCTTCCATACATCAGTAGATTCTTGAAGCTGCTTTTCAATCCACTTTAGATTGGGGGCACCATTATCTTCCCAGTTATTGTCGGAATAAAGAACAAAGAGAGTATTCCTAAAAGAAAATGAAAGCTCTGATGAGTGGAAATATTTTTTAAATAGTGAACTACCATTGGCAATTAAATCGTGATTTCCCGAAGTGACAAAGAAAGGAACCTTAAGCTTAGAAAGAATCTTTCGAGACTGCTCAAACTCTCTCTTAGTAGAAAAGGTTGTGAGGTCCCCACAGTGAATAACAAAAGCGTATTCACTCGAATGCGCATTGATATAATCAACAAAGTCATTAAAGGATGAGTAGTCATTATGAGTATCAGAGATAAAAGCGATTTTATAGACTTCAGAAGTGCGCTCACTACTCATATCAAGGCGCTCAAGCTGGGCCTTATTGTAGTTATACTCTTCGTTTCCCACCACAAATGGTGAATAGTGAAACTGATCACAAGAAGTAAGTAAAATTAAAATAGTGGTAAAGAATATTAACCTCATCACACATTAATTAGTAGATAAAGTGTGATGAGCCAATGTTAGGAAGTCGAACTAATACCAAATATTGATATAGAAATGAACTATATCAAAATTTCTAGGCACTTATATCAATGGTTAGTTAGGCTGCCTTACGGTGATGAATAAACTCTTTTGGACAACTTTCCATTGAGTATGGATAGTTATCGAAAAAATGTTTAACCATCTCTTTCTCAGTTGTATCAAACCAATTCGCAAGCTCACTCTTAGCATTTTCGAAGATGTAATATACATCATCTTTTTTCATTGCGATGTCATTACTAAAAGCGCTTACGGCGATTCCATCAATTGATTCACCATCAAAATCATTGAACCAATAAAGCTTTCCCCTAATCATAACTAATTCCATTCCAACTCCTTAAAAGAGGTAAAAGGCTTATCGGAGCGATATGATCAAGGATTAAATAAAAATCGGATTTGTAAGAATTATTAGGGTGTTACTGACCCGCTATTTTGAGCGGGTCGAGCAACATTGTGAGCGCTCACCACAAGTCATTACCGGTGATTTTGCGCGTCTTAGTGAACGAACAGTCTTAACATAAAGCATGATCCCCATGAAAAGGGCCATAGCAGCAACTGCAAAAATTAATTCAAGCATACCTACTCTCCATATTTTTCGAATGCTTTGGAGGCATAAGTTTTGAACTCTTCTCCCTCTTGGTAAATCAAAAAGGCAGCGATTCCATTACTTTCAATAAAACTTTTTCCACTCTCTGGGCCCAAGACCATAAGCGCAGTCGCCAAAGCGTCAGCAGTCATGCAGTTTTCGTGAATAACTGAAGAACTGATGAGTTTATGTGCAACAGGTCTCGCCGTTTTGGGATCAATTGTATGAGAGAAAAGCTTTCCATTACTTTTAAAAAAGTTGCGGTAATTTCCTGAGGTAGCGACGCTCATTCCAGAGATATCAATAATCTTGGTGAAACTGCCTCTTCCTTCTGTAGGAGATTCAATTCCAATCCTCCAAGGTTTCTTACCAGGTTTAAGGCCTCGTGTTCTAACCTCACCACCAATTTCAACCATATAATCTGTAATTCCCATGGATTCGAGGGCATCAGAAACGCGGTCAACCCCGTGACCTTTTGCAATAGCAGAGAGATCAATATAGATATCTGCGACATCCTTTATAAGCCCTTTCTTTTGGGGATCAAGGGAAAGATGGGTGTATCCAATTCTCTTTAATACAGAACTGACATCGGAATCTGATGGAATTTTTCTTTTCCCATCAGGGCCAAATCCCCACAAATTTACAGCAGGCCCGACAGTGATATCAAAAGCACCACCAGTTGTAGCTGAAACAGATAGAGCGGTCTCAATAACACGATACAAATTATCTGAAAGCTTGTGCCACTTCACTTCTTTTGACTGATTCAAAAGAGATAGTTCTGATGTTTTATCCCATGTAGACATACTTTTGTTGACGGCCTTTAAAACATCTTCAGCTTTAGAAACAACAAACTCTTCTGTAACATTTGGGTGCTCAACATACTTAATGCTATATGTTGTGCCCATTGTTCTACCATTAAAAGAAATAATACTAGCGTCCTTTGAACAGGACGCTAACATCAATATAGAAAATAAAAACAGAGTAAGTTTTCTTATCACGATTATCCTCCGAAATCGTCAAGCATGATGTCCTCTCTCTCAACCCCTTGTTCTAGGAGCATATTGATCACAGCATCATTCATCACAGGAGGTCCACAAAGATAATATTCACAGTCCTCAGGTGCCTCATGGTTTTTTATCTGCTCATCAAACATAACGTTATGGATGAATCCAGTGTACCCTGTCCAGTTATCTTCAGGTTGAGGATCACTTAAAGCAACGTGCCATTTAAAGTTTGGATTGCTAGCTTGAAGCTCATCAAACTCTTCATGGTAGAACATCTCTTTCTTACTTCTAGCTCCATACCAAAAAGTAATCTTTCTAGTACTTGATAGCCTTTTAAGCTGATCAAAGATATGTGATCGCATTGGCGCCATACCAGCACCACCGCCAACAAATACCATCTCTTTATCAGTATCACGTGCGAAGAACTCACCATATGGACCAGAGATTGTAACTTTATCACCTGGCTTTCTGCTAAAGATATATGAAGACATTTGTCCAGGAGGATGCGCTGTTCCGGGAGGTGGAGAAGCGATACGCACGTTAAGCATAATAATCCCTTCTTCTTCAGGATAGTTTGCCATTGAATAAGCGCGCACTACATCTTCATCAACTTTAGAGACATATTGCCACATGTTGAAACGATCCCAATCTCCACGATACTCCTCTTCAATATTGAAGTCGCTATATTTGGCCTCATGGGGAGGACATTCAATCTGAATATAACCACCAGCTCTAAAAGGAACTGATTCCCCTTCAGGAAGCTTTAGCTTGAACTCTTTAATGAAAGTCGCAACATTACGGTTAGAAATGACTTCACACTCCCATTTACGAACGCCGAAGACTTCTTCAGGAACCTCAACTTCCATGTCTTGCTTCACAGCAACTTGACAGCTGAGTCTTACGCCTTCGCGCGCTTCCTTTCTTGAAATCTTGCCTTCTTCTGTAGGAAGAATAGAGCCACCACCTTTTTCAATCTTAACTTTACACTGGCCACAGGTCCCCCCGCCACCACATGCAGATGGAACAAAAACCTCTTGCCCAGCAAGAGCACCTAAGAGTTTCCCTCCCATAGGAATATCAAACTCTTTTTTCTGGTTTAGATTAATATGAATATTACCGCTCGGAACTAAGGCCTTGCGCGCCATTAAAATGATGGCAACCAAAGAGAGAACGATAACAGTAAAAAATACAACACCAAGAATAATCTCAATCATAATTCACCTACAGTTGGATCCCGGAGAATGCCAAGAAACCGATTGCCATTAATCCAGCGGTAATAAAAGTAAGACCTAGTCCACGTAGTGCTGCAGGAGGATTCGCATAAGTAAGTTTTTCGCGAATACCCGCAAGAGCAGCAATAGCGAGCGCCCAACCAACACCAGAACCAAATCCATAGGCCAAACTCTCTCCAAAGTCATAGCTACGCTCAACCATAAAAAGTGACCCACCCAAAATGGCACAGTTTACAGTAATAAGAGGAAGGAAAATCCCTAGTGCGTTGTAAAGAGCAGGAAAGAATTTATCCAATGTCATCTCGAGGATCTGTACCATCGCAGCGATAACACCGATATAGGTAATAAGTCCCAAGAAACTTAAATCAACACTCTCAAATTTAGGACCAAGCCAGCCCAGAGCTCCTGGAGATAATACATATGTAAAGACAAGATTGTTTACAGGAATGGTAATTGTCTGAACAACAACAACCGCTACCCCTAATCCTATTGCAGTCTTAACCTTCTTCGAAACGGCCAAAAAAGTACACATCCCGAGGAAGAAACCAAGTGCCATATTTTCAATAAAGATGGCCTTAACAATGATACTTAAATAATGTTCTAACATCTCTATTCCTCCTCAACCTGTGACTTATCGATTGAGCGAACAATCCAAATAAAGATTGCGATCAAAAAGAACGCACTTGGTGCAAGTACCATTAGTCCATTTGGAACATACCAGCCACCATCTGAAGCCAACGGTAAAATTTGAAAACCGAGCAGAGCTCCACTTCCAAAGAATTCACGAATTACACCAACAAAGAGAAGGATAACAGAATAGCCTAGACCATTTCCGATACCATCAACAAAACTTTTTACGGGAGGATTTGAAAGGGCAAAACCTTCAGCACGTCCCATGAGAATACAGTTGGTAATAATAAGTCCCACGTAAACCGACATACTTTTTGAGATATCAAAAAAGAACGCCTTGAGAATTTGATCAGCAACAATAACTAGCGATGCAATAACCGTCATCTGAACAATAATTCTAATATTCGTTGGGATGTGCTTACGAATTAAACTTACAGAAAAACTTGATATCGCCGTAATCAGTGTAACAGCTAGTCCCATCGCAATAGCAGTTTCAAGTTTACTTGTAACAGCAAGGGCAGAACAAATACCAAGGATCTGAAGACCAATTGGATTGTTTTTAAAAATTGGTTCAATTAATACTTTTTTAAGAGAGTTCATTACATCCCTCCTTCAAGTTGCTTTTTAATAAATGGAAGGAATCCATTTTTTCCAAGCCAAAACTTAATAGTGCGATCAACACCAGCAGTTGTTAAACTGGCACCAGAAAGGCCATCAACTGTATACGCACTTGACGCTTCTGCGGGATCCACCTTACCCTTAATGACATGAAGAAGAAGTTCTAGTTCATCAGAATAAGTCTTCTTTCCGATCCAACTTTTCTGCCACTTCGGGTTTTCAATCTCACCACCAAGACCTGGAGTTTCTCCATGCTCATAAAATCCAATCCCCTTAACTTCTTTAAAGTCAGAAGATAGCGCTAGAAAACCATACATTGTTGACCAGAGTCCTTTACCGTAAATTGGAAAAATGTATTGAGAAACTTTTCCATCATTCTTCACAATATAAACACGAGCATTATTAGCTCTCTTTAGAATTCCAGCGTAATCATCATCCTTATTGATTCTGCTACTAAGTGAAGAATCCTTAAGGGCCTTCTTGAGATCAAAACCAAAATCATCGACGATCTTACCAGAATCTAATTCAACTAAGATTGGTTCAATATTTTTGTACGCTTCAAGAACTTCGGTCTTAGAAGAATCTGCAGTTGCTAGACCTGCCGCAACAAGCAAGTTCATCTTAACATCGAATGCCTTATTCTCCTCTTGAAACGGCTTTAATTTAACCGCTGCAAGAGAAACAATAATTGAGCAGAAGAGGCACAAAATAGTCGCAACAAAAACTGTCTTTTTTACTGAATCATTACTTTGCATATGCTCTCCCTCTTCTTTTAATGTCCGCTTCGATCACGAAATGATCAATGAGTGGAGCAAAAATGTTACCGACGAGAATTGCAAGCATCATCCCTTCTGGATAAGCTGAATTCACCGTACGTATGAGCACACACATAATTCCGATGAGCGCACCATAAATCCAGCGTCCCTTTTGGGTTTGAGCTGCAGTAACAGGATCTGTTGCCATAAAAACAACACCAAAAGCAAAACCACCTAAGACAAGATGCCATAAAGGGTTCACAGCGAACATTGGATTGGTATCACTTCCAATTAAGTTAAGAATAAGAGACATACCCACAACACCTAAAATTGTACTGAGCATAATTCTCCACGATCCAACACCGGTAAGAATGAGAAAAATTGCACCGATAATACAGGCAATAGTTGAAGTTTCACCGATTGAACCAGGAATGTTTCCTAAGAATGCATCGAAAAAACTAAACTGCATATATGGGCCGGCCATATCGGTTACCGTACGAGCGACATGTGAAAGAGCATCTGGTGATGCAATATTTGGAACCTTTCCTCCCGCAATTAGAGCGAGTGGAGTTGCACCAGAAAAGCCATCAACTGTTACCCAAACCTTATCCCCTGAAATTCCACTTGGATAAGCAAAGAATAGGAATGCTCTAGCAAGGATAGCAGGATTCACAAAGTTCATCCCTGTACCACCAAATACTTCCTTTCCTAGAACGATAGCAAAACTCATCGCTATCGCGACCTGCCAAAGTGGCACTGTTGGAGGAACAATCAATGGAAGAAGAATTGAAGTAACAAAAAATCCTTCACTCACTTCATGCTTTCTCACCATACAAAAGAAAACTTCCCAAACAAGACCTGTTACAAAGGCAACGATGTAAATAGGAAGAAAGTATAGTAGTCCATGAACAAAGTTAGAAATTACATTGCTATAGTCAAGCGAAAGTCCTAGTGCTGACATGACATCAACTCTCCAACCTACGGCAGTAGCTCCTTGATCTACAGCGACGTGAGTAATCCAACCAACATTATAAACACCCATAAAAATACAAGGAATAAGGGCGAACATTACAAATGTCATCATGCGCTTGAGGTCTAGCCCATCGCGAACATGAACATTTCCCTTTGCAGTATCTCCAGGGTTATAGAAAAAAGTATCAGCGGCTTCATAAAACGGGTAAAAGAATTTAAATTTACCAGTTGTAAAGGGCGCTTCAAGCTTATCAAGCGTATCTCTTAAAAACTTCATTACCCTTCCTTCTCAATAGTTGTTAATAATTCGCGCAATTTTATCCCGTAATCATTCTTCCCAGAACAAGCATAGGTCATAACTGCAACATCTTCTTCATCTAGTTCAATAACTCCAAGTTTGAGAGCATTTTCAATGTCTCCCATAACAATAGATTTTGCGACGTGAGTAGGAAGCATTCTAAAAGGGAATACTTTTTCAAAAAGCCCGATTGGCACAATTGGTCTGTGACTACCATTTTGAATTGATGTCATTGCAATTTTGCGCTTAGGAAATAACGCTGAAAGAAAAGCGTTACTTACAGAATGCTTGTTAAGCCCTGGTCGGATCCAACCAAGAAGTCTTCTCTCAGTATCTTCTTCGATCACAGAAATCTGATTGTTAAATCTACCTAAAAACTGAAGGTGCCCCTCAACCTTTCGCCCATTTAAAACAGAGCCAGAGATAATTCTTGGAGTTTGCTCGTTAAGCTCTCCATTAACAATCTCTTTGATGTCTGCTCCCAAACGAGTCTTTAAAATTCTTGGATTTTTTACAAGTGGGCCACCAAGGGCCACATAGCGATCCGTCCAGATTTTCCCCGTAGTAAACAGTTTACCAATAGCAATCACATCCTGATATCCAATGTGCCAAACACTTTTGTGCTCAGTCACGGGGTCGATGAAATGGATATGAGTTCCAGGATTTCCCGCAGGATGCTTACCGCTAAATCTTGTAGTCTGGCACTTTTCAATGGCCGGAATACCGAGTGAAAAGTTTTTGTGAACAATATTGTGGACCCAGTTTTCTGCCAAATTTGTTAAAACAGTAATACCATTAAAATAATCATCAGAAAATTTTGAGATAATCACTTCAGGGTCCATTGCAAGGGGATGAGTGTCAATCCCAGTGACAAAGATAGAAGAGGGCACTTCAAATGGAGCTGGTGCCGAAGAGTAAGGTCTTCTTCTCAGCGCCGTCCAAAGTCCGGATTCAAGAAGGATACTTCTTACTTTATCTGCGCCTAACCCCTTTAGGGCATCTGCAGCAAAGTTTTCAAACTCTCTTTCTTCATTGCCATCAAGTTTGATAACAACAGACTGAAGGATTCTTTTTTCGCCTCTGTTGATTTCAACAACCTCACCTGCACCTGGAGCAGTGTAAACGACACCAGCTCTTTTCTTACATGCAAAAAGGGGATCTCCTAGTTTCACGCGGTCACCGACTTTCACAAGCATCGTTGGTTTCATCCCAACATAGTCTGTTCCAGTAACGGCAACACGAGACACTTCTACAGAATCCATCACAGCAGACGGAGCTCCGCAAATAGGCAGCGTCAAGCCTTGCTTAATTTTAAACATCATTCGCAATCCGGTTTGAGTATTACCAATAAATTGTATTTCTTTTCACACAAAAATGTGAGTTAAGATCGCTTTACTACTTCAGGCAGCACTTCTTAAACTTCTTACCGCTTCCGCAGGGGCAAGGATCGTTCCGACCTACCTTTGGACTGGTTCTAGAAACAGTACTTCCTACAATCTGCCCATCGATGAAAAACCATTTCCCATCAATTTTCTTAAATTCACTAATTTCGTGGTGATTCTGCTGAACTCCGCCAATTGCATATTTAGCAATGAATTCAACCTTTCCAGTAGAATCATTCTCTCCACCAGCTTCAATCTCTCTAATATCTAGACCTTTCCACTCAGATTCTTTTGACCATCTCGAAATACCTTCTTCGTCAAACTGATCTAGCTCATCTGGATTGTAGGTTGATTTAATGAAGGAAATTTCTCCTCTAACAAAAGAAGTGTAACGCGCACGCATCGTCGCTTCTGCAGTAGGTGCAAGCTTTTCACCACTAATAATTGGACCACAACACTCACTGTAGTTTTTTCCACTTGAACAAGGACACAAATCCATAAGTAAATCTCCTAAATAATAAGATATAGATTAATGATATTATTGAATAATCAATATAAGTTATACGAGCATAAATTGTATCAATGATTTTTGGTCGATTACAAGTAAAATTACTAATATCGGAACAGCAAGTCCGTGAAATGACTATCCTCTTCCGAAAAATGCTCTTTGCTTTCGAGTACTCTCATTGAGACAAAGGTAAAGTACTTTCTCAATTTCCGCTGATACCAGGTACGACTTCTCCTTAAGGCATACTCATCGTGGAACTCTAAATCCTCTACTTGACGGTCCAACTCCTTGTTGGTTGGTACCGAAAAATAGAGATACTTTACTCTCTTCGCGATCACAGGTAACACAATATCGATCTCTTCCTCGGATAAATACTGAAATACTGAAGTGCAAATACCTAAATCAAACCTACGTTCATACTTTTTGCCGCTTTTTTGGGCCCATCTCACTAGATCAACATTTTCTAAGGTAAGTTTTGTTGAATCAACAGGCCTAATATCTCGCGCCTTAACTAGCTCATATGGGTGTTTACTGGGTTCAATGCCATGAGCTCTGTAAGGGATAAAAGTCTTTAGAATCTCTTCAAAAAGATGCCCCATTCCAAAGCCGAGATCAATAACGCTTGAGATATCGATGAATTCGATTCCAAAAAGATATTTGATATACTGAGCGTGCTCAAAAGCATTAGCGATACCATCCATAGAATCCGCATCAGCGTAGTTGGTATCCCAGTAGTCTTTTGAAAATCCTGAACTTCCCTGCAAATTAATTCCCCTTTATATTCTATTAAATTACACTAACATAGAACTATGAATGAAAACAAACCTAGAAAAGTATACAGAGGAGCGTACACTTACTCAGTTCAAGGGGCAGAGTATGCTGAGGAAACATTTGAGGTCTTTAAGGATTATAGGGAACTCACATATCGCTTTGTATCTCAAATATTAAGCAGAGTTTCTACTGGTGAGCTCTTAAAGATTGATGTGGATTTTACAGTGGGAAAAGAGTGGACCCCTGTAAATGTAAAAGTTACTAAAAATCTTGGGAAGCAGACTGTCTATGAGGAATATCTCTGCGATCACGAAAAAAATAATATAACCTATCGTTTTACAAATTCAGAGGGCAAAGTCAATGAATCGGTTTGCTCATGCCCACCTCGCTTTTCAATCTCAACACCAGCGGCCTGTAGCAATTTCATTTATCTGCTCTCAAAGAAATTCGATATTAATGGGAAAAACTACTATGCTGTTTATAGCAGTAAAAACCACTGGGAATATGAGGAAGGAATATCTCAAACCACACTATCATTACATAAAGATAATCCTTCAAGTGATCCCATTATGATTGGCAAGACTTCTCTCCAAGGAGATGAATATATTCTGACGACTATGAGTAATAATGATAGCGATGATGAAACAAAGGACATTATCACGGCCTATATTAGTAAGCATAAGTCGATTCCGTACAGAGTTGAAGACGCTGAATCGGGACTAGTGATCCTAGTCAAATACCTCAATAACCTAGACCCAGATGCTGCATAAGCGCCGGGTGCCTTGGTCATAGATTTAAAATTCAAAAGATGTGTGTGTAGGTGTGATTTAGATCGTGCCCCATTCGAGGCCTCGCAAAGCGCTGGCGAAGGTGGGATTAAATGATGATTTTTATAATCGACCAAGGCTACCGTCTGTTGCCAGCTTGTTGTCTATTACTAAAGCAAGTAGCGTGCCAAAATTGAAAAAAAACAAACCCACAGAATTACAAGAACTTAAGCAAAAATGACGCACTAGCGTCAAAAGCTGATCAAAATGAACCGGTGCTACTTTGGCACTAGAAGAAGTGGTGCCTAATGGCACCTATAAGTAATACTAATGCTTCTTAAGGATAAAATCTTCCACCTGTTTTACAGCATCGGTGAGATTGGCCCTCTCTAAATTATAGGGTTCCATTAACTTCACCAGTTTGCCCATAGTGGCGCCTTTCCACTTTCTGATTCGAGAATCCACAACAATGGCCCCACCAAAATCACTGGTTGTACGCAATAGACGTCCTAACTTCTGATGAAGTGAGCGAGTTCTGTGAGATAAGAAATAGTCAGTAAACTCATTTCCAATATTTTTTTCGTAGTAATCCCTTCGATCATCGATAACAAGCTCTCGTCTTAAGTCAGGGATTTTGTCGACGAAAACAAACTGAAGAGTTTCTCCAGGAACATCAATCCCCTCTCCAAAAGATTCCATCCCTAAAAGAATTCCCCCCTTTTCCTTAAACTCATCAACAACATTACTTCCCATACCTTGAATAAATAGAGGAATCTTGCCATCGAATCGCTCGAGAAGAAGCTCACGTGCAATCTCAAAGCGCGATCGGGCCGAAAAGAGCAATAAGGTTTTACCACCAATATTCTCAATCAACTTCATAATCGGATCTAAAACTTTTGGAACAAATTCAGGCCGAAACAACTCAGGAGTGTCGTCACATAGAAATACCTTTGCTTGATTCGAGTAATCGTAAACAGCAGGGAGAAAGAAACCACTTTTAAATCTGCGCTCTGGCCCTAAATATAAGTAGCCTGTGGCCCATTCAACTCCACGAGTCCCCTGATCACCTTTAGCATTACCAAGAGTGGCCGAAGTAAACACAGCAGCTTGACTGGTGGCCAAGAGACCATCATGCAGAACTCTCCCCACATCAATTGGACCAGAGTAAGTCGCAAAGCCAAAATTCTCATGAAATTTTAGTGCATGAGAATACCCCTCTTTTCCCTCAAGTAATACGCTTAAAGCATAGTGAGTATCTTCCAGTTGATCGAAAAAAGTTTGGAAGCGAGTAAGTGCTATGATCTTATTATCGTCTTTCAAATTCTTTACGTCCCAACGGGAGTAGTACGGAGTAAGAACTTTTGAAAGTAGTTCTAGAATATTTTTAATACTAAAAAGTGAGTTATAAATACTGAGAGCGATGGCATCATCAGTCTCACCTTCATATACCATTGGTGATTCATTCCAAAATGTATCTGTATAATATGGACGTCTTTTAAAGAATTTTTCAATGATATCGGGTAAGGCCAATAAGTGGTCGTGCATCGATGTATAGGCCAGATGGGCCTCATCTTTTAGCTCTTTTATCACATCCGTTGAATTTGGCGTATCGCCATCATTTTCCAGCAAGTAATAAAGCGCACCAAGTCCTTGATTGTGGCGTAAGCTTTTGCCAATCCCAAGCAAAGTATCATTGGTTACTTCAAGGGAGAACGCATTGGTTGCCTCCCCTTCAATTTTATGGGCCTCATCCACAACAATATGGGCCGGACGCGGGAAAGCTCTAGGCCAACTAAACATCAATGCATGGTTACCAATAATGAGATCACTCTCCTTGGCCTCATTAATCCCATTCATATAAGAGCAAACATCTCTGTAAGGACATTTAAATCCAGTACAACTTCTAAAATCAACTGCGATACTCTTATCCATTTCACTAAAATCTTTATTTTTAATCTTAAGTACGAATGGAAGCTCGTCTCTTACAATTTTTTTCTCGTAGGGCATTCTAGAGTTGTAAAAGAAAACCATTTCAAAATAAATTTCAGAATAGGCTTCATCAAAAGGTAATGTCTTACTCATAAAAGAGCTATCATTGACACCCTGTCGATAAAGTAATTCACACATATGGTTAGAAGATCCAATCATGCGAGTGATTTTAAAACGATCTTTTTTAAGCCCCAATAATCTTCGAAGCTGAGGAACGTCTTTACTCATGGCCTGTTCTTGTAGGGTTTTGGTTCCAGTTGCCACAAGAACTTGTTTCTTTTCATTTAACGAAAAGAGAGCACTCGGAAGAAGGTATCCTAAAGTTTTACCTGTTCCCGTAGGGGCCTGAACCAAAGCATGAACATCATTTTTGAGGCATTGACCAACTCTTAAAGATAGATCGAGCTGAGATTGTCTAAAAGAATAAAATGGTAGATGTTTTCGTACCTTTTCTTCATCTTTTAAAATGGCCGAGATATTTCCACCAGAAAACTCAAGAGAAAAATCACTTTCATCAACACCATCATCAACTTCCACTGTCGCGAAATTTACAAGTGCCTTATTAAGCGCTTCTTCCAAATCAAATTCAATCTGATCAGCAATAGTATAGAGTTCATCCACATCTAATTTAAAAAATTTATGGTACCAGAAATTTTCCATTTCATAGCGATCAAAAGTGGCCGATAGATGAGCATAGTAAGCTCGATCCATTCTCACCATTAAAGTGGCAACAAGAATTACTTTAAGAAGATCAAGTGAATCTTCGAAACCACGGTGCATCTCGGTGTCAGCAATCCCAAGATCAACAATAAACTTTTCTAGTTTCAAAGTTGAAAACTGAGGAAAAAGTAATGCCAAATAATACAAACTATCCTGATACTTTTCCCTGTCATCCCCTTCGGAAATCTCTTCAAAAAAACCTGATAAAAATGAGTGCTCGAAGTCAGCGTTATGAGCAAGTAAATTATAACCGAGCAATGACTGAAGCTCAGGAAGAACATCTCTCCATTGAGGAGCAGACTTAAGCATCTTAGGAGTTATTCCTGTTAGCTTCTCAATAAACTTAGAAAGCTTGCCATCATATTTAACAAGAGAACTGTACTTACGAATAAGTTTAGTTCCTTCAAACTCTAAAAAACCTAGATCAATAATCTGATCATTAGCGGGATCTGCACCAGTTGTTTCAATATCAATAACGGCCCACTGCCCTAAAGGGTGAGTCATGTGTACTCCTTAACGAGATGGTCTAAAAAACTATAACAAATTGGGGGCGACCTTGATATAGAAAGGTCCAAATTTTGTCGAATATGGAATAACAAAGATAGGAGAATGAGAAACAATATCTTTCTCATAATACTCTGGAATTTTCATCTCAAGATGAAAACCAGAACTATTTAAAATTCTCTTTGATTGACCGTAAACAATATTACCAAGTTCTAAAATAAAATCTTTGATCTCATCATCAATTTGAGAACGACGTTCTCCAAGCACAAGCTCAACAAAGTTTAGATAAGTCTCCGCAGGAAAAGATATAAAGAAGCTTCCTTTGAAGTGCTCACTTGCAATCTCAATTCGACTTCGAATACCAATATCAGGTTTTTGAGTCATAGAAGTTAGGAAAGTGGGTTTGTCATGAGAAATAGTGCTATCACCACTCATTTGGAAGACAACATCTTTAGTTGCATCAATAAAGACTTTCAAGAACTCCATGTTCATTCTAACGTCGAGCTTTTGCTCTTTTGAAGTAGACTCGGCCTTCTTCCCCTCTTCAACAAGAGAGTTTCTCAGCTCTTCAAAAATATGAACATGAATCTCTTTGACAATTGTTTCAATTGATTCATGCAGAGATAGAATCTGAATATTAAGATCTTCAAAATCGTCATAAACCTTAGCAGCTTGATTGAGATCCTCAGACAAAATAATTACTTTTGTATCGTTGGGATTAAGAGAAAATTTAATCCCTCTTAAGATAAGAGAAATATCTCTACTGTTATCGAGATCCATCATTACAATAGCATCTGTTTGATTTTTTGTTATAAACTCGACAACTTCTGGTCTATAAGTAAAAGAGCGACAGTCAACTTGAGTATTTTCTTTCAAGCGTCTTAGTAGATCAGTAGCAATAACAGTTTTAGCAGAAAGCAATACGATTTGCTTCTTCATTCCTTTAAAAACTCCTCATGAATCGACATCACTAATTCGCTAAATTTGTTTTAACGTTTTCGATCAGCTCCTGGATGTCAAAGGGTTTAGAGTAGAACTTCTTGGCCCCCATTTCGACAGCTTCTTCAGGATGAATATCTGCTTGGCCGGAGATAAAATAAAAATGTGGAGCATATTCAGAGGCATTTGCCGCATTTAGAACTTGAAGACCATCTCCATCAGGCATTTTAAAATCAGAAATAATAACGTCGTATGTATTTTCACGGATTAACTTGATTGCTCTTTGCACGCCGTGGGCACAATCAGTGATGAAACCAATATCCATGAACTCTTCAGCGAGAAATTCTATGATATCTCTTTCATCATCAACGAGTAATACAGAAAAATTTGAGAAATCAAGCATTTACGTTCCTTTTTCGGAGAACCAAAATTAGTGAAACAATTATAATTGGGAGCAGTACGAAAAGCAATTTCCATAAGCTTAAGATAAAATAAAGAAAATAAGCTCCCATCCTCACAAAAAAGCTTAACACATTGCTCTTATAGACAATTCCGGCGTATTTAGGCGCACTGCGATAATACCATCCGACGAACTTTTTTCCCCAAGAATTCTTCACTAAGACATGATCACGAAAGTCACGGAAAAACTTTAAGACAAAATGCTCATGCCCAAAGCCTGCAGAAATAAAGTAGCAAGCGTTCTTTTCCAAAAAAGGCTCGATGAGTTCAGGAGTCTCTTTGATCGGAACCGAAAAATTAGTAGCAAACATAAACTTATCAACACATGCCACTGCCAGATTGTACTCAACTGTATTATCTAGATCAGACACTGTTAGCTGCTGTCTCTCACCAGAGCAGGCCGGGTAATCTGTATCAACAAGCTCTCCACTGGCCTCAGCGGTAAAGATATCAACTGAAGTGCTAACTCCAGCTCCGTGCTTTACGGCAACGGCCTTATAGGCATCAGCTAAAAGGCTTCCCGTATAATCCATAAACAAACGGCCATCACCTTTAATAACGTAGTGAAGAGTTGGCGCGGTGTATGGAGCGGAGTCATAGGTGCGAGCACTTAAATAAATGCGATAATAGAGTCCATCTTCCCCCAACGCGCTTTCATCAACCTCCTGACCAGTTCCGAGAGTACTGTATTGAGTAGTTGTATAAAAGAGATACAAGTAGTGATTCTCAACCAGACCTGAGAGTTCACTGGAGTCAGTATCCCAAAAGACGCTGGCATTGAAATCAACATTAAAATCTTCATCAGAAGTGGCCGAAGGAACAAGGTACTGGTAAGTGATGTACCACTTTGAATCCTTTTGATATGCCAAGGTCAAATAGCGGTCATTGCTATCACTATTATTGATATCTAATCTAAGACGAACCTCACCGCTGCTTGATAGGATATTTCCCCCATAAAGATTGGTGTTGGTTGTAACAGGTCTAGAGTCATCAACCGGAGCGTAGATCTTGATTGCAGACCCCTCTGAGGAGCCATCACCACTCATTTCCGTCAAGACTTGGGTAAAATTGAGAGAACTCACATAAACCAAGGCCTCATCATCATCATTAAGATATGGCTTAATGTAAGATGAAGCGAGTACCTCTGCTGAAAAAAGCGAAATCAGAAGTAACAATATGGTGTAAATTTTTGAATTCATTATAAAAATTATTTCATCGCATATTGTCATCGTCAACAATTATTCTATTTTTACCTTTGTTGTACTTTTCAAGTTTGATGGAGAGGCCTAGAATTCAGATATGAATAAGAAGGCAAATTCAATCATCTATATTAATGGACAAATCCATCAACCAGAGGATGCAGTCATTTCTGTATTTGACCGCGGGTTCCTCTTCGGAGACTCGGTCTACGAAGTCACCAGAACCTACAATGGGAAAGTATTTCTTTGGGATGAGCACTACGATCGTCTTCAAAGCAGTGCCTCCAAGATCGGGATGCATCTTCCATTCTCAAAAGAGTTTCTCAAACAAGAGATTGAAAGAACTCATAAAGAGCTAAGAAAAAAAGAGGTCTTTATCAGAGTTATTGTAACTCGTGGCGAGGGGGGATTCAGCATGGATCCAACAACTCTCACCGACAATAACCTAATCATCATGGTCAAAGAGATGACCAACTACCCTGAGGTCTGGTACCGTGATGGAGTTCACGTGATTATTGCTAGTACTCATAGAACAGATAAAGACTCTTTAGATCCAAATATCAAGTCTGGTAACTATCTCAATAATGTGATGGCCTATATGGAGGCAGCAAAACAACACGTCTACGATGCCATTATGCTCAACAGTGACGGATATGTGACAGAGGCAACCACTAGTAACCTGTGGATCGTAAAAAATGGAGAGGTGATGACCCCTCCTCTCAAGGCCGGAATTCTTGAAGGGATTACTAGGCGAACGATTCTAATGCTCGCAAGCAATAACAAGATCAAAACCGTGCAGCGAAATTTCTACCCAGATGAGATGATTAATGCGGATGAGTGCTTTTTAACAAGCTCAACTAAAGAAATTATCCCTATTACCCAGATCGATGGGGCCCCTGTTGGCGGAGGAACACCGGGTGCGGTGACAAAATCACTTCACCAATTTTACAAACAATTTGTAGCACAGCACTCTTAACGCCCCCATCATCAAACAATAAAGAATACTACTTGCAGTAAAAATATTTAAGCTGTAGAACTTAAGTATGCGCAAGAAAGAATATACGATCAGACTTTCCCATAGGGATATCCTCTTTGAAGACGGCGATTTTATCGCCGTCAACAAAAGGCGGGGATGGCCGGTTCACAAAACACTGGATCCCAACCGCTCGAACCTATTCGATGCTCTCAAGGCATTTCTACGCAACCGTAACAATGGAAAAAAGGTCTACCTGACTCTCCAGCATCGTCTGGATGTAAATACTTCTGGAATTGTTCTTTTCGGAAAATCAGAGCGCTCGACCAAAGTTTTAGATAACCTATTTAAAGGTAGAATGGCAAAGAAAGAATACTGTGCCATCTGTATCGGATCACCTAAAGAAAAGAGTGGCCGCCTTGAGTCGTTTCTAAAAAAAGAGAAAATCAATAAGGTTGAAACAATGGTTCCCGTAAACAAAGGGGGGCAAAAGGCCATCACAGAGTATGCCTTACGCTCAGAAAAGAATGGACTTTCTCTTATGGAATTTGACCTTATCACAGGGAGAATGCACCAGATTCGCGCTCATGCAAAACAATTTGGATTTCCGATTCTTGGCGATGATATTTACGGCAATTTCGAAGAGAACAAAAAGCACTCAATCAAAGGGCAACTACTCCATGCCTTTCGCTTAAGTTTCCATAACTCTCTTACAGATGAAGATATTGTAATTGAGGCCCCTTTGCCTGAAGAGTTTTCTACAATTCTATCAGGTAAAAAGATACAGAGAGAAAACGCCAAATATCTCTACATCGTTTTTAACAAGCCCTACGATGTAATCTGCCAATTCACATCTCCCGATCCAAAAGAAAAAACACTAGCTGATTTTGGAATCCCCAAAGACGTCTATCCTGTGGGAAGACTCGATAAAGATAGTGAGGGGCTACTTCTTCTCACAAATGATGGCAGTTTAAAAAACAAGTTAGCAAATCCAAAACATGAAAAAGAAAAGACCTACCTAGTACAAGTTGAAAATATCCCTTCTATAGATTCACTAAGAACTCTAGAAAAAGGTGTTGTCATTCAGGGTAAAAAGACGATTCCCTGCAAGGCCCGATTATTAGAATCACTTGAAATAGAAGATCGCGACCCTCCAATTCGTTCAAGAAAATCAATTCCAACCTGTTGGCTGGAGATAAAGATAAAAGAGGGGCGTAACCGTCAGGTTAGACGGATGACTGCGGCCATTGGACATCCAACATTACGCCTTATCAGGTTATCTATTGATAAAATTCAACTAAATGATATTAAAGTTGGTCAGTGGAAGGAAATCAACCTTCCAAAATAAACTCAGTGCCCTCGCAGTTCTGTAGAAGATAAGTGCTGGTAGCGGTGTTCACTAAAGATATGGATGTTGAGCTCCGGAAAGGTGGCTTTAAACCAATCTCTTTTAATGTTGATTTCGTCTAATGAATGATTTCTTGGAACAACATATAATGACTGAATAGAATTCAGAAGAGCTTTAAAATCTTTCCATTCATCTAGCTTTAAGAAATTATCATCACCAATAAGTAACGCTCGCGATAAATCATTTGTCTTAGGAAGCCAGTTGACCGTTGGATTAGGAGTTTCGCTTCCCCAAAATCCTGAGAATAATGAGTATGGTGTTCCACTAAGCTTAGTAGCAAGAGAGAGATAGCTCTGATAAAAGCATTGCTCAGATTCAAGCTCGCCAGACTTCCAAGGGTTAAAGTCAGGAACCACAACAATGTCATACTCGCCCTGCCCCTCGCGACACTGATCAAGACACTCTTGATGACCTTCATGCCAAGGATTAAAGCTTCCACCAAAGTAGACAGATGAATGACTTGTCTTTTTGTAGAAAAGGTCGGGAAGCTCGGCCCCTTTCAATCTTTGATCATAAGAAGGCATGTTTGGCCAAAATTTTCCCAGGGCCTCACACAAAATCGCCCCATGGTCAAAAGCAAGACTTCCGAGTTCTAAAAGAGGTACCCATTCAGCTTTTGCTGCATCATCACCAGCAACAACAGATGCTTCCTCATCTCCTAACCAAAACAAAAAGGGATATGAAATAACTCGTCCACGAGGATCTCTATCCTCTTTTTCTCTAACAGCAAGTGGGATGGCGCGATCGCCAGAAAGAGTGAGAGATGTCTCTTCATTTAATTCTCTCAATGATGCAGCTAATGGATCTTCTCCTGGCTCGATAAAACCACCAGGAAACGCCCACCCTCCTTCATAGGGAGGATATTTCCTTTTAACTACTAGAAGCTCTAACTCACTTCCATTCTTTCTAAAAACAATATTATCGGCCGCGTGGGAAATTCCAGTTCTTTTTCTCATGATCTATCCTATTGTAATCCCATAAATTGTGACACGATTCGGGCCAATTGTGGAGCTTTACTTTTGATACCAATCATTAGAAAATTTTTACCTAATTTTAAACTAGGGTGATTATCATGAAAGCTCTCCTCCCACTCCTTGCATTATTTATCTCAATCAATACTTTAGCAGCAGTTCGTCCAAAAAAAATCATTGGAACTGATGAAAGAGCGAGAGTTCAAGACCTCTTCTCGACCCCATATAATAGAATTGGTCAAATTGGTGACTTTTGTACTGGATCTCTGATTGCACCTAACATTGTTATAACTGCGGCCCACTGTATCGCAGATATCTACAATCCCTATTTCAATTTCGGCCTATCAAAAGATGGAAGTGAAACTCCATACGGAAGTATCACCTGGCAAAAAGCAGTAATTCCGTCGGGTTATAGGGATGGACTGGAGCCGGGACTCGATTTTGCCTTCCTTTTTCTCAATGCTCCCGTTGAGGGAGAATACGGAATGTTCAAATTGAATACCAGGTTTGATCCAAGTATCCCGATAACAATTGCAGGCTACCCTCAGGACAAAAAAAATCAGATGTGGGAATCGAGCTGCCTTGCAGCTGGTGACGACACAAGACTCTACTACCCATGTGATACTCTCGGAGGGATGAGTGGGGCCCCAATCTTTCAAAAAGTGGCCGAAGACCGCTACAATCTTATTGGCATTCACACCAGAGGGGAAGAGGGACAAAATACCGGAGTTCTTCTTCGTGAAACAATGACAAAATATCTTGAAATGGCAAAAAAGAGCTTCGCCGGAAGCGATGTCTTTCACGCGATCCATATTGTGAGTAACCCTTACCTAGACCAAGAACCTGCAGATTACACAAAGGTTGAACTCTTCAATAACTGTAGAGAGAAAATTATTGTTACAACTCTGACAAAGGATATTCGCGGTAATCTTAAAAAAGGCCTACGCCTTATCTCCCCTGGAAAATCAAAAATAGCTGATACAAGTTATTCAAATAAATTTTACTACACCGTAAGATCCAGAAGTGGTAACTACACACTGTATGGCAGAGAAAAGTGTGGACAAGGCGCGTCATGGCCAAACTGTTTCGTCAGTACAGGGGTTGATCTAGAGCTTGATAAAAACACCATAGATATTGACTGCAATTAATTAAAGAGAAAGAGGCAAATTGGCCTCTTTTTTTGTTTAGAAGCTAACAGGAACCTATTAAAAATTCTCGAATTTTAGACAAAAAAACACTTCCCCTCTAGTTTAATGGTTTGGTACCATTATGGCGTTTAAAAAAACTCTATGAATATATACCCTAACCCAATCTTAAGGATGGATCTTATGATTAAGAAAATCGATCACCTTGGGATCGCAGTTAAGTCACTAGATGACGCGATTCCATTCTATGAAAAAGTCCTGGGCCTAAAGTGCGAAAAGATTGAAGAAGTTGTTGATCAAAAAGTTAAGACAGCATTTCTTCCATGCGGTGAAGTTCTTATTGAACTTCTTGAGCCTACAAGCGAGGACAGCCCAATTGCAAAATTTATTGAGAAAAAAGGGGAAGGAATCCACCACGTGGCATACCTTTCTGACAATCTCGAAGAAGAACTCAAACACGTTGAGACAGAAGGCGTAAGACTTATCGACCAAACTCCAAGAGGTGGTGCTGGCGGTATGAATATCGCATTTCTACACCCTAAATCTACAATGGGTGTTCTAACAGAACTTAGTGAACCAAAGAAATAGTAATTTCTACTTAGATAAAAAGGAAAGTTAATCATGGCAACAATTGAAGAAAGACTTGATGAACTGATGAAGAAAAGAGCGGAAGCTCGTCTCGGCGGTGGTCAAGCAAGAATCGACAAGCATCACGCTAAAGGTCGTTTAACAGCACGTGAAAGAATTGAGCTTCTACTAGACGAAGGAAGCTTTGAAGAATTCGACATGTTTAAAAAACACAGATGTCAAAACTTCGGAATGGAAAAGAACCAAATCCTATCTGACGGTGTTGTAACAGGTTACGGAACAGTAAACGGTAGAACAGTTTACCTTTACTCTCAAGACTTCACTTCTCACGGTGGATCACTTTCAGAAACTCACTCTGAAAAGATCTGTAAGATAATGGAAATGGCGGCAAAAAATGGTTGCCCAGTTATCGGAATGAACGACTCAGGTGGAGCTCGTATTCAAGAAGGAATCGAGGCCCTCAAAGGTTACTCAGAAATCTTCCTTAAAAACGTAATGTATTCAGGTGTTGTTCCACAAATTTCAGCAATTTTTGGACCATGCGCTGGTGGTGCAGTTTACTCTCCAGCTCTAACAGACTTTACTGTTATGGTTAAAAATAACTCTTATATGTTCCTAACTGGACCTAAAGTTGTTAAGACAGTTACACACGAAGACGTAACTCCAGAGCAACTTGGTGGAGCATCAGTTCATGGATCAAAATCAGGTGTATGTCACTATTCTGCAGACAGTGAAGTTGATGCAATCAACTACATCAAGTCACTTCTAGAGCACATGCCATCAAATAATGTTGAGCACGCTCCTATCGTTCCAACAAACGATGCGTTTGACAGACCAGCTCCTGAGCTGAACCAAATTATCCCTGAAAACCCAAATCAAGCATATGACATCAAAGATGTTATCGAAAAAACTGTTGATGACGGACGTTTTACTGAAGTTCAACCAGAATTTGCAGCAAACATCGTTATTGGGTTCGCAAGATATGGTGGAAAAGCAGTTGGTATTGTAGCGAACCAACCAAAATTCCTAGCAGGTGTTCTTGATAGTAATGCTTCATGTAAAGCAGCTCGTTTCATCAGATTCTGTGACTGTTTCAATATTCCACTAGTATCTTTTGTTGACGTTCCAGGATTCCTACCAGGAACAGCTCAAGAGTACATGGGAGTTATCCGCCACGGAGCAAAATTAATGTACGCTTACGCTGAAGCAACAGTACCTAAAGTAACTATCATTACTCGTAAGAACTACGGTGGCGCTTACTGTGTTATGTCTTCAAAACACCTTAGAGGGGACATCAACTACGCATGGCCAACAGCTGAAATTGCAGTAATGGGTGAGAAGGGGGCAAGTGAAATCCTTTACGCTCGTGGAGCTCAAAACGCAGAAGATCCTGCAAAATACATTGCCGACAAAGAAGCAGAGTATAAGGAAGCATTTCTTAACCCTTACCGTGCAGCAGAAAGAGGTTACATCGACGACATTATTGAGCCATCAAAAACTAGATTTAAAATCATTAAATCTCTTGAGATGCTTAAAAACAAACGCGATACAAACCCAATGAAAAAACACGGAAACATCCCTCTATAATAAAGGAAGGTGAAGAATGTTACATACTAACATCAGTTGGGGGAATCTTTTTCAAGGTGACTTCAACGCGCTCACATTCTCAGTTCTTGGGATTTCGGTAGTGTTCGGAGGCTTAATACTTATTAGTCTTTATATCGCAGCGCTACCTAAAGTCTTGGCACTACTTCAAAGAGACAAGTCTAAAAAGACTCAAGCTCAAACAATGATTAAGGCCGATCCGAAGGATGTAGAAAATAGCGACCAAGAAATAATGATTGCCATCGCTTTGGCCCTACACATGGACCAAAACTATGGAGAGCAAAACCAAAAATTCACTTGGGACCTTTCAGAACAAACAGATCGTTCATGGAAAAATGCCATGCATGCTGATGTTCTGGCCTCAAGCCAAAACTTACCTCTAAGGAGACTGTAAGAGATGAGAAAATATAATCTAACAATCAACAATAAAAATATCGAAGTGATTGTGAAATCTGTTGGACTTGATACAGCAACTGTTGAAGTTGACGAAAAAGAAATCACAGTAAATATCAATGAAATTAAAAACATGCCTCTTCCAGGACTTATGCCAAATGAAGCGGAAATGAAGCCTGCTTACAAGCAAGCTCCTTCAAAAGCGTCAACACCTTCTGCAGGTGCTCCGCAAAACACAGCAACGGGTGGAGTTAACGCTC
This sequence comes from Bacteriovoracaceae bacterium, assembly GCA_965140515.1. GTDB lineage: Bacteria > Bdellovibrionota > Bacteriovoracia > Bacteriovoracales > Bacteriovoracaceae > JAGLCH01. The sequence goes on from OZ223251.1 coordinate 2,718,017, forward strand.
CAATCCCAGGTCTTATTAAAGGTCTATTTGTTGCTGAAGGTGACAAAGTTGAAGCAGGTCAAAAAGTACTTGTTATGGAAGCGATGAAGATGGAAAACGTTATCACTTCTGAAATTTCAGGAACAGTACTAAAAGTTCTTGTTGGCGAAGGTGACAACGTTGCTCAAGATCAACAACTAATCGTAGTTGGTTAGGAGGAACAATGGGTTTAGAAAATATTATTAATGGGATGGGCTTAACTCATCTCACGATGGGAAATATGGTGATGTTTGTCGTCGCTTTTATTTTCATCTACTTGGCAATCGCCAAGGATTATGAGCCACTACTACTCGTACCAATTGGATTTGGAATAATTGTTGGAAATCTACCTCCAATGCAGGGACTACTTTTAGGTGTGTATGATGAGGGTTCAGTTCTTTACTACCTGTACCAAGGTGTATCAAAGGGGATTTATCCACCGATCATTTTCCTTGGAATTGGGGCGATGACTGACTTTTCCACCATGCTCAGTAACCCAAAACTGGTGCTCCTCGGAGCGGCTGCGCAGATGGGTATTTTCCTCACATTCATTGGTGCGATGTACTTAGGGTTTTCGCCACAAGAATCTGGTGCAATTGCAATTATTGGTGGTGCGGACGGTCCAACTGCGATCTTCCTATCGTCAATGCTAGCACCGAAGTTGCTCGGACCGATTGCGATTGCAGCGTACTCCTATATGGCACTTGTACCTGTTATCCAGCCACCAGTAATGAAGCTTCTAACAACGAAAAAAGAAAAAGTTATTAGAATGAAAGCGCCAAGAATGGTTTCAAAGCAGGAAAAAATTATTTTCCCAATCGTAGCATTTCTTATCAGCTGTTTAATTGCACCAGGTGCAGTCAGTCTACTGGGTATGCTTTTCTTTGGTAACCTTCTTAAAGAGAGTTTGGTGACAGAAAGACTTGCAAATACAGCACGTAATGCAATGATCGATTCAATTACAATTCTTCTGGGAATCACAGTTGGGGCGTCGACTCAAGCTCAAACATTCTTGACTCCACAGTCAATTATGATCTTTGGTCTTGGTGCTCTTTCATTCGTAATTGCGACAGCAAGTGGTGTTCTTTTCGCTAAATTTATGAACTTGTTCTTAAAAGAAGAGAATAGAATCAACCCACTAGTTGGTGCGGCCGGAGTTTCTGCGGTACCAGACTCTGCTCGCGTTGTTCAACACATAGGGCAACATTATGACAAAAACAACTTCTTACTAATGCATGCGATGGCACCAAACGTAGCAGGTGTTGTTGGTTCAGCAATTGCTGCCGGGGTACTACTAGCAGTACTTGGTCAAATGTAAGAGGAAAATAAGGAGATAATGATGCACGTTAAAATCATCATGTACAGAAAAGTTACTCCTGAAAACCAGCAAAAGCTGATGCCATACCTCATTCAATTGAGAGGTTTAGCAGATAAGCAGCCTGGTTATGTGAAAGGTGAAACCTTGATCAATAAGGATGACCCTTCAAAAACAATGGTTATTTCAACATGGGAAAACGTTGAAGCTTGGGACAAATGGCTTAACTCTCACGAGCGCCAAACAGTTCAACAAGAAGTAGACACTATCCTTGAAGAACCAACTTATTACCAAGTGTACTACGCTAAGTAATATTTGAGGCCTCCCTACTGGGAGGCCTTTTTTATCCACTAATGATTCACGCAAATAGTGAAGTCCCAAAAAGCACTCCAAGATAGATAAACTTTTAGATAGAATATAGGGCCATTACTGAGTTATGATACCTATGATGATTAAAAGAGAAAAAGTTTCATTTATAATCACTTCCATGAATGAATTCCACACGATTGATGAATTCATTGGTCGCATTGATCAGGCATTTAAAGAAGTGTCTTATGACTATGAAATTATATTTGTTGATGATCGCTCAACAGATGGATCTCTCACCAAACTAATCAAATACAGCGAAGAAGACTCAAGAATCAAAGTCATTTCTATGGCGAGAAACTTTGGAAGACATGAGTGCTTCTTTGTAGGCTTTAAAGAGGCCACGGGTGATTATGGAGTCACCATGGACTCAGATCTTCAAGACCCACCAGAGCTAATCCCTCAAATGCTTGAGAAATTGAAAAAAGAAAATGCAGATCTCGTTTACTCTGTAATGACCAAACGCTTTGGAGAATCCAAAACAAAACTTCTTCTAACTCGAGTCTCATATTGGCTTTTAAATAAGTTTTGCTTCATCAAAATGCCAGAAAATGCGGGATACCTTAAAGTCTTCAATAAAAGATTTATTGATGAAATCAATAAAATTGAAGAGCCAGACTCATACTTCAAAGGTCTCTACAACTATATTGGACTGAAGCAAGTCCCATTTAGATATGAGAGAGATCCCAGATCTGCTGGAAAAACTCAGTTCTCTCTTTTTGGACATCGTCCCTATAAAGATTTTCTAAAAGCAATAACCAGCTTTTCTTATACACTTTTGTACCTCCCAGTCATTATTGCTGTGGCCCTACTAATGCTTGCAGTAACAGGAATGGGAGTTTACTTTTTATCAAACGGATTTGGTATTTTTTTTGAAAAATTGGCCACATCACCGATTGCGATATACTTTACCTTTTTGACCGCGATTATTATTGGTTCCATTGGAATTGTCGCGCTTTATATTATTCAAGTTCACTCAGCAACTCGTAAAAGGCCTAGGTATATCGTAGATAAGATATACTCGAAGGATCACACGGATGAATAATATTGATGCACTTTTTATCAATCCAGATGGATTGGCCGAAGTTTACGGCGCCTTACGCAGCAACATCATGACAATTGAGCCCCCGGTAATGGCAATGATGCTTTCATCGTCATTAAAAGTTGGAGGATTTAAATCTAAGATTATTGACTGTGTCATTGAAAGTCACTCAGAAGAATCACTAATCGATGTAGTCAAAAAGATTTCCCCACGCCTTGTTGTACTTGCTGCTTATGGCCAACACCCATCGGCATCGACCCATGTTATGCATGGAGCAGGAATTGTTGCCCGCGCTCTAAAAAAACACCTCCCAGAGATTAAGATCGTAATATTAGGGGGCCATGTAAGTGCTCTTCCAGAAAAAACATTAAATGAAGAACAAGTGGATTTCGTCATCAAAGGGGAAGGAATTTATTCCCTTAGAGAATTGCTTTCAACCGACCTTGAGAGCAGAGAACAACTCGAAAAAGTTTCTGGACTATATTTTTATGACGGAAAAAAATTAAGACTTGGACCAGAATTTAAATTAGTTCCTCAAGAAGAAATTGATAAAGAGCTTCCTGGCATTGATCTAGCTGATATCGACCCTACTCGCTACCGTGCACCTAACTGGTTCCTTTTTGGAGATCTTGATGGGAGAGATACCTATGGATCAATCTACACAAGCCTTGGCTGCCCATATAGCTGTCATTTTTGCTGCATTCACTCATCATTAAAGAAGAGTTCTTATCGTCACTGGTCAAAAGAAACAGTTCTCAACCAACTTGAAGAGCTCTATAAGCGAGGAGTTAAAAACATAAAAATAGCAGATGAGCTTTTCACACTAAAAGAATCTCATTACCTTCCTCTGTGTGAGGAACTTGCCGAGAAAAATTATGATTTTAACATTTGGGCCTTTGCTCGGATTGAAAGCATAAAAAAAGAAGCTCTCCCAACCTTAAAAAAAGCGGGTATCAACTGGCTTGTTCTCGGAATTGAGTCTTTTGACAATATACAGCGAGGAGTTGTTGGCAAAGGGCAATTTACAAAAGACGACATCATCGAAAAGGTTAGGGCCGTTCAAGATGCAGGAATAAAAGTTCACGCAAACTTTATGTTTGGTCTACCAAATGATGATATTGGTTCAATGCAGAGAAATTTAGAATTTGCCATGTCACTCAATGTTGAGACAGCAAACTTTTACTGCTCTATGCCTTATCCGGGATCAGGACTTTACAATGAGGCCTTAGAGAAAGGGTGGCCAATGCCAGAAAGCTGGCTCGCATATACTCAGCACGGTAAGGATTCACTACCTCTTCCAACAAACAATCTAACAGGTGGCGAAGTATTAACATTCAGGGACCAAGCGTGGACAATCTTCCACCAGAATCCAAACTATTTGAAAATGATGGAAGAGAAGTTTGGTCGCGATACAGTAGAATACATACACGAAATAACGAAAACAAAACTTGTGAGAAATCACGGCGTTAATAGACAACTAGCAAAACCTAATTACTAGGATAAAGATGAATATTGAACAATTGAAAGAAAAGTGTGAGCATCACAGAAAGAAGGTCTTAGAGATTTGTCTTGAGGCCAAGACCGGACATGTGACTTCATCCATGTCTTGTGTCGAACTTCTAGTGGCACTTTACTACAGTGGGACTCTTCGCCACTTCCCAAATGATCCACAATCACCTAAGCGTGATCGCTTTATTTTAAGTAAGGCCCAGGCAAGCCCACTACTCTATTCTGTACTGTCGGATTGTGGCTACTTCGGTGATGACAAGCTTCATACATTTGCCAAAAAAGATGGCTTCTTTGGAGTTCACCTTCAGAACTCAGTTCCTGGAGTTGAGACCACAGCAGGAGCTTTAGGCCATGGTCTAGGACTTGCATCAGGTATGGCCCTAGCAGCAAAACAAAATAGAGACCTCCATCTAGTTTACACGATGCTTGGGGATGGAGAACTATATGAAGGCTCCATTTGGGAATCATTAATGTTCGCCTCTCATAATAACCTCAACAACCTTGTGGGGATCATTGATCGCAACTATCTTTGCACTACAGACTTCACAGAAAATATTATTGAGCTTGAACCGCTTGAAGAAAGAATTGCTGCCTTTGGATGGAACGTGGTTCGAATTGATGGACACGACATGGAGCAAATAATTACAACTCTTCATTCATTAAGGTCTAGACCATCTAGAAAACCGACAATGATCATCGCTGAGACGGTTAAAGGTAAAGGACTTGAATGCATGTCCTACCAACCATTATGTCACGGCATTGCTCCAAACGGTGAAGTTGCAGAATTAGCGAAAAAGGAATTAGGACTATGATAACCCAAAGAGATGCCTTCTGGGACGAAATCTATAAACTCGCGAAAGACGACAAAGACATCATTGTCGTGAGTGCCGATATGGGCGCCCCTTCACTGGACAGGTTCAGAAGAGACTTCCCTCACCAATTTGTAAATACAGGAATAGCGGAGCAAAATGCAATATTGATTGCATCCGGTCTAGCGAAAGAAGGAAAAAAAGTATTGGTATATGCCATTGCCTCCTTTCTAACTTTAAACTGTATCGAAAAAATCAGAGTACAAAATGCAATGATGAAAATCCCCATAACCCTAGTGGGAGTTGGCGCTGGATTTTCTTACCCAGACTCAGGACCAACTCACCATCTGATCGAAGATATAAGCATAATGAGGTCACTACCAAACATTACGACCTATTCAGTCGCAGACCAACACTTCGCAAAATTTCTTGGTAAAAACTTTCAAAAAATCAGTTGTACTCCGAATTACATTCGCTTGGAGCGACAAGTTCTTGGAGAGATCTATGGAGAAAAACAAATCAAAATAGATTCAGGGATTAGCGAGATGAGAGATGGCAAAGAGACTCTCATTGTCTCTACAGGTGGAATGACCACGAAAATGGGAACCATCATCGATCAAATGAGTGACAATTCAAAATTTGGTCTAGTTGATATCTATAAGTTCCCTTTTGATACAAAAGAGCTAGCTTCCATTGCTAAGAATTATAAAAAAATTGTTACGGTGGAAGAAGGACTACTCTCAGGTGGATTAGGCTCCTCAATCCTTGAGGCCCTTTCGGACAATGAAGTAATGTTACCAGTAAAACGTCTTGGCATCCCTCTAGAAGATGGGTACACCTACCAATACGGCGGTAGAGAACAGCTCCAACAGCAATACGGTCTTGGAGAAGAACAATTAATTGAAACTCTTAAGAGTCTTTAGAAAAATAGTGACGGGATTCGGCATGGCCTTCTGCTGTGCCGATGTCGTAGAAATTTTCTTTCAAGTAGAATAATGAAACGTCATCATTTTGCTTAAGAGTTGAAAGGAAATCAGACTCTAAAGAAAAAGAATCGAACTGCGGTAATCGCTCCGCTAAGAAATCACGCTTAAAGAGATAAATCCCTGCATTAGTAATACAAGTTCCCTCATCCTTTCTTGCAACAAATGAGCTGAAGTTCCCTGACCCATCGACTGAAATTCCACCGACATTTTTTCTATTGACATCATTTCTTACAGCAATAGTAACATTTGATTTATTAACAATGTGTGACTCAAAAAAATCAGCGTAATCAATATCAGAAAAAGTATCACCATTTTGTAAAAGTACATACTCAGATGGAAATTTAGAGATTGCTTTCGCTAATGCCCCACCGGTACCAAGAGGAAATTCTTCCCTTGAAAAAAGCACAGTGGGAATAACACTTTTAAAATACTTCTCTACGGCACTCGAGGAATCACCGGTACAGAGAACAAATCGAGAAAGAGGTAAAGATGAGGCCTTATTGTAAATTCTTTCAATCACAGTCTTCTGATTAATTCTAGCAATCACTTTTGGGGTATTCTGGTCCACTTCTTTAAAACGAGTTCCTTTCCCCCCAGCAAGCACGAAAAAGTTCAAGTGCTCACTCTTAGACATTTGAAGTCCTTGTATTGCAAATCATAGGATAGACCTTAATTAGCTCAGCAATTCCTTCATCTAAAGATCTCTTGGCCTCAAACCCTGCATCTCTGAGCTTTTGATTTGAAACGATGTAATTTCTTTTATCGGGGTCCTTCCCATCTTTTGATTCTGAAATAACGAGTGAAGGAATATGCTCCTTAATTTTATAGGCAAGTTGCTCCTTCGAAATATTCGCCTCATCGAGCCCTAAGTTGTAGCACTCGCCACTCATCTCCCTAAAATTATCCATCACATAGAGAAAGCAATCTACAACATCACGAATGTGAATAAAGTTTCTAAGGAAGTGCTTTTCGAATAATACAAGCTCCCCCTTCTCAATGGCCTGACAAACAAAATCATTCACTAAAAGATCTGTTCTTGTGCGATATGAAGTTCCAAAGATAGTGGCCAGCCTTAATGTTACAACATTCTTCTTTCGTAGAAGATATGCCTCGGCGTCGACCTTAGTCTTGCCGTAATGAGAGATAGGATCGAGTGGAGTATTCTCATCGCAATAGGTATCACCACTCTTCGTTCCATAGCCACTATTTGTAGTTGGATAGATAATCTTTTGCTTATCATCACGCAATGATTCAATCATTTTGATCGCTTCAAGATTTACAGAAGTGGCCTCATCTGGAAATTTTGAGCAAAGTGGCGCCCCCACAAGGCAAGCAAGCGGAATGATAATATCCACATCTCCAATTAGGGACTCAACAAGTTTGATATCTCTTGCATCTCCATGGATAAATTTAAAGTTTGGAAAAGCACTACAATGGACTAAAGACGATTGTTTAAAATACAACGAATCAAGGACAATAACCTCATCCCCTCTTTCAAGTAACTTTGTCGTCAACAGTGAGCCAATAAAACCAGCACCACCAGTTATTAAAATTCGTCTCTTCACTAATAGACTCCTAATGATTAACTATTATAGATAACCAGTATCAAAGAGCAAAGAAGAGATTTATTTCATAGAGATTTCGTAGAAAGTAAGCGGTACTTCACTGTCGCAGTGAACACTTAATCCTCTAATATTAGATGAAATTGGGATTTGTACCCAATGGGATTGCTCATTCTGATCGCGAAAAGAGACCTCATTAGATGCAACATCCGTGACTTGATAACGATAGTCATAGGTTTTAAGCTTACACCAGCGAAGGAAATCTAAAGAAGTGTCACGAGAAACTAAAAGTTCAAACTTATTCACATAGTAGCTTGAGTCTAAGAAAAAACGAAAGGTAACGGGCCTTTTGGGATCCAAAATTACACCAGAATCAATAGGAGGAAAAGTTCCATCAATTAAGGACATTCGCTTTTCCCATGTTGGCCAAAACTCATAAACAAAGAAGTGCAAGTCACTTGGAGATGGAGCAAACTCCATCGTAACATCCACAATATTGCGGCTTATATCTCTCACATCATAGTTTTTATAATGAGCAACTAATTGCGATGAATCCTTGGCCATAAATGGAATTGAATAACAAATGCTGAAAAAAACAAGTGTTATACTCATGCCATAAGAAACCCTCTTACGGCCACTTTCCCATACTCCGTAGAAAAAAGCACCTATGAGGAAAAGCCAGAAAAGTTGTGAGAAGTAAAAAAGAGCTCGAATATGATAAGAAGTGTGCTCAGGAGAAATGACACCAATACACAAGCTTGCAACCATAAGTGAAAAAGCGGTTGTTATGAAAAAATACTTCTTCGAATGCTTGCGCAGCATTAATGCCGCCACACCAAATAAAATAAATAAAACCTCAGGAGGATAAAAGGTAGGTCTCAGTAAGCGACTAAAATACGCATCAGATAAGAATGTAAATAGCTCTACGACTGTTCCATAGAACTGGTAGCGTTCACTGAGTTGAATAAACTCATCGATAAAGGGACGAATTCCTCCGAGATAGCCAACTGAAAGTCCCATTGTCACAAGTAAAGAAGCTCCTGCACAAACTGAAATCAAGAGCGCGTATCGTGCCTTTTTACGTTCCCAAGAAAACAGGGCAAACAGCCACGGATAAATGGTCAAAACAGGTAAAATATCTAGAACGGAGAATGCGGCCAAGAAAGCAAATAGTCCCACCAATAAAGGTTTTGATTTTTTTGAGTGGAAGAAATAGAAGCATAACATGCAAAACATGAGTGCCGCGGCCAAAGAATACAAGAAGTGTGCCCAGCCCCAATAAAGTGGGGAAACAAAGTACACAAGCGTTGTAAAAAAGGCAGGCATAACACCAAAAAAGCGCTTCAAGAAAATAAAGCATGTGAAAAGAAGCACGAGATGAATAAGAACAGAAGTAACTCGGACAGCTCTTCCATTATCAAAAATCTTATAAATAAAACCATACATCCCAAAGATAAGTGGAGGCGCTTTCGTGTAAACACATTTTCCACCTAGAGATTGAATATCTTGGGAATTCTCTTCAAAACTAGAGATCGTAACAGGAGAAAGAGCTTTACCGTGGCATGGAACATCAAAGCTGCTATGAATGGCAATCCCAGAGCGATCCTGCATACCGAAGTTTGAAGTCACACCATTTTTTGCAAAGTTTTTAGCGACAGCGAGACTTACTGTCTGATCAAAGTAATCGGAATAGCTCCAGTGAGTTTGATTAATCCCAATTAATCCGGCTCCAGGGGCATAAATTTTTGCCATGGAATACAAAAAGAATAGAACGCCCAAAATTAGGAGTATTGCTTCAGGAATGTGTGCTCGAATAACTCTCATAGATAAAAATTATATGTGATAAATGGCCAATTTGCCCAGAAAAACTGTGATTGAAAAGATATGCCTTATCAAATACCATATTTGAGTACCATGAAAGATTCTACAAAGAAAACCATTGCCCTCATCTCTGCAATTATTGGCATCTCAATAATCTGCTCGATCGTAATATTTAAAACACGCACGCGGATGTTCTGGGATCAAATTCTCTACAGAGATATTGAGTGGATTCATGCTGAAGTCATTAAAACCCTTAGTGACCAAAACCTTTGCCGTACTCACTTGAATGCTCTTGAAAAGCCAATGACTGATAATTATCACATCTACTTCAATAAGAGCTGGCTAAAGTTTGATATGCCAGCACATTGGGTTTGGGATCAGCGAACGTTTATAGTTGAACCGGCCAAGATCGATTATAAAAGCGAGAACTTCGTCGTGTTTACGTACAGCTACTCGATAACAAGAGATGTCAGAGCAAACGGCGAAAAACTATCAGTGGCAAGATCAATCCCAATTAGAGTAACTAGAAATAAAAAGAAGGAAATTATTAGCTGTGAAGTTATCTAAAGAGTTGATCACATCCATTCTCTTTTTTCTTATCGTTACGATTATGGCAGCGGGATACGTCTTGTCAGATAATTCATCTCTTCAGTGGGCGGAGCTTCCAAGTAAGTCATATAAAATATATAACCAAATAAGAAATGAAATTAAAGTCCAACTGGACTCGCAGGTTCTCTGTGAACAACTCTTCACATCTCCGGAGAATTTCTCGCTTAAAATGGAAAACTTTGCAATTCCGGGGAAAGTCATCCGGTATAATAGAAGAATTGAATTCTCCCCGCCTAAAGTATTATCAGAAACAGCAAATGAAAAAGTTCTTATGGTGAAGCTGAGTATTTCAGAACGAAATCAAGTGGGAGATCTCTACTACCTAAAGATATTCGTGGCCAAGCAAAAGAGCTGCTCCGCTTTTTTATAAAATAAAAGAAACTTTTTTAAGATCGCGATGTGAGAGTGCTTCTCTTACAGAATCAATATTCTCTTCTTGAACAACAAGAAGTAAGAAGCCGCCTCCACCTGCGCCAAGTAACTTGCCGCCTAGGGCCCCGGCACTCATCGCAGAACAGTAGAGAGAATCGATATCGGGAGAACTGATAACAGTAGAAACTTTTCTTTTCTGTTCCCAACTTTCATTTAAAATTTTAGCAAATCGATTGAGACAAAGACTTCCACTTCTAAATTCATCCCAAGAGGTTCGAGAAATGTGATGAATGGCCTGTAGACGCTCATCTTTGAGGGTTTTAGAGTTAATGTACTGTCCCGGAATATTATCTACCTGTCGCTCAATGCCAGTATCGACAAGATACAGGTTTGAACTGAGCGTGCTAATAAAGTTTGAAGACTGGATAGGAGAGATAATATAGTCGCCATCGCCCTTCTTGAGATCTAGGCCAAAAAACTTCTGCTCCACTGTAAAGATCTGGTCCTGAACCCCCACATCTTTTCCTAAGACAAATCTCTCGAATACTGTAATTTTTGAAATCAATTTTTCCTTACTAATAACTTGTCCATTGGCCTTATACAGCAATGAAAAAAGCGCAGCGAGTGAAGCTGAGCTTGCCCCAAGTCCTTTTCCAATAAATCGACTAGAATCAGTAAAAACATTTTTAGGAACAAGAAAATCCAAAAAAGAAGCACTTTGTTCTAGTATCTCTTGTTCAACAGCAGTGAGCTTATCTTTTCCCGCAGCAATTCCCCAGCTAACATAAAAATCAACTGCGCCACCAATTACAAATCCTCCGTTAATGGAGAACCATTCTGGGTAATCAGTTCCTCCGCCTAGAAGGGAAACTCTCAATGGAAAAGATTCAATCATCATCCATTTGATATAACAGACAATAAATACTCTTTCAAAGATATACTTATTTATTGCTATAGACTTGATGATTAATGGTTATTTTATCTATACTTAATTCTTGTGAGGTATGAATGGAAAAATCTAGCAAGATCTTAATTTTAGGTGCAAGTGGAATGGTTGGTAAGGCGCTGGTAAAGCGATTTACTGAAACGGGATACAAAAACCTTCTGTTACCGACACGATCTGAGCTAGATCTACTGGACAACTCTGCAGTAAGTCACTATTTTAGTGAACAAAAACCGGAGTACGTCATTCTCGCGGCCGCTAAAGTTGGTGGCATTGCTGATAACTATCGCTACCCCGCAGATTATATTTTTGAAAATTTAGGAATTGAACACAACGTATTTGGGGCATGCCACAAATACGATATCAAGAGATTTCTCTTTATTGGGAGTTCTTGCATCTATCCAAAAGAATGCCCTCAACCCATAAAAGAGGAGTACCTCCTCACTGGACCACTTGAGCCAACGAATGATGCTTTTGCTATTGCTAAGATTGCGGGCCTAAAAATGGCAGAGAGCTTTTGCAAACAATACGGACGGGAATTTTTGGTCCTAATGCCTACAAGTATGTATGGTCCTCATGATAATTTTGATCCAGAAACTGGACACGTGATTGCCGGCCTTATTTCAAAAATTGATCATGCCTCGAAGTCAGAGCAAAAGACTCTGGAAATTTGGGGAACAGGAACCTCAAGGAGAGAATTTCTTTTTGTAGATGATATGGCAGATGCATGCCTCTTTCTAATGAACTATAAAGGTGAAATTCCCTCAATGCTCAACTTAGGCACAGGTAAAGATATCAGTATTAATGAGCTAGCAGAGCTCATTATGAATGAGATGGGTGTAAAGCTTGAGCTATCTCATGACCTATCCCGCCCAGACGGAACAATGACTAAACGATTAGATGTCTCAAAGCTAGATCAACTCGGTTGGTCTTATTCCACCACGATTCAGGATGGACTAAGAGCTACTATTGAGCACTTTAGAAGTAACAAATAAGGTTATCTCACCAATTTTTAACCAATTATCACAGTTATATTAATTTATAGCACCATCCTATTTTTTTCGAATATTCGTATACTTATCCGTCATTCCTTTTTAAATATCTGGAGTGAGGAGCCGATAGGGTTAAAGATATAGTGTTTAAATCACTCGAGAGAAGAGTTATGAAAAAAATAATTTTGGCCATTGGAAATGATGAGCAGAGAAAGCTCTGTCGTCTCTACCTAGAGAACCTTGTTAAAAAGATAGAGATCATTGAGCTTAATAGCTTTAGTGGTCTCAAAGAGCTGTGTCAAATCAGACTCGACTTCGATTATGTGTTTGCAAGTGATGATCTAAGGCAAGGAACAGCGGCTGACATTTACAACTATTGCTCAGAAAATCTTCCAAGTACAATGTTCATTCTCTACAACCAAAGCTATCCAGAAAACTTTCCAGAACCAGAAGAGTTCAATAGCGGCAATAGTGATTTCATGCTCAATAACTTAAGCTTTGATCGTTTTCTCGACGAGGTTTCAAGAATTACAGGGGACCTATATTGTAGAGAAAAATTATACCGCAAGATTCCAATTATTAGTCTTTATCGTTACAACAAATCCCTCTGTGATATTTTTGTAAGATTGAGCGACGAAAAATTTGTAAAAGTCCAAAAGGCCGATTCTTACTACTCAAGAATAGATCTAGATACTTACAGGCAAAGAGGAATGAAGCATCTCTATATCTCAGATGATGATTTTAGAAAATTTGATGTGAGTTTTTCTAAGATGAGCTTTTTAGAAAAAGATGAGGACTTTGCAAGACTCAGCCCACAAGAAATGCTCAATAGACTCAGCGATGTTCACCTCGTAATCAACGACATTGCCAAAGAAGTTGGAATCAGTGAGCGATCAATTCAACTTGCAGAAGAAAATGCCAAAAGAGCGATGTTCTTTATTGTAGACCACCCTGGAATTGAATCACTATTTATAAAAAAGATTTCACAACAGGATTATCTGTACGACCACAGCTACTTTACAGCGATAGTATGCACCGAGATTTTTACAAAAATTGGTTTGGGCACTCACGAGAATATCAAGAAATTCTGTATGGCCAGTATCTTTCACGATATGACCATAAAAAACCCTGCTCTTTCCTCTGTAAAGGGAGCAAAAGATCCAAGACTACTAGACTTCACTCATGATGAAGTAAAGAACTACTTAAAGCATCCAACGCTTACTGCAAATCTAATGGAATCAATGGGAATATTCTCTGAAGATACAGTGGAGATGGTTCGCTACCACCACATCACTCCAGAAGGAGGGTTTCCTGAGAAAATTCATATTTCAAGACTGAGCACACTTTGCGCAACATTCATTGTCGCCCATGAGTTTGTATCCAAACTATATGACAATGATTTTAATATTGATGCGCTAGATAAAATTGCAATTGAGATGGCACTTCGATTCAAAGAACCAAACTTCAAGCTTGCTCTTTCTGCATTTGATGCGGCAAAAGAGATTCATGAAATGGAAAGAATCGTCGCTTAAATCAGAACGGATAGCAATAAAAAGGCCAAGCAAATGCTTGGCCTTTTTTATATCTAAAAACAGAGGGCGGCCCACTTGGACCGCCCCGCACCCGAAATCGATATCCATAAAATTCGTTCAATTATAATTTGAGTAAGGAGTCAAAACAACTGAAGAATTATTTATGGTTTTGCTTATTAGCAAACTCCTTGATCGATCATTGCATCAGCTACTTTCTTGAATCCAACAATGTTAGCTCCAAGTACGTAGTCGTGCTTATGACCAAGTTCTAGTGCTGCATTATAACAGTCACTATGAATTTGCTTCATGATTTGCTTAAGACGAGCGTCAACTTCTTCTTCTGGCCAGCTTAGTCTCATTGAGTTTTGAGACATTTCAAGACCTGAACACGCAACACCACCAGCATTTGATGCTTTACCTGGTGAGTATAGTAGGTTTGAGTGTCTAGCTGCTTCAATCGCTTCAAGAGTTAGTGGAAGGTTTGCACCTTCACCGATTGCGATACAACCATTAGAGATAAGTCCTTTAACGTCGTCACCGTCCATTTCATTTTGTGTAGCACATGGAAGGGCAATATCAACTTTTTGCTCCCAAGGTTTTTTACCAGCGTGGAACTCAACACCAAATTTGTCAGCGTAGTCCTTAACACGGTCGTTACCTGAAAGTCTCATTACTAGCATGTAATCAATTTTCTCTCCTGTGATTCCTTCAGGATCGTATACGTATCCATCTGGCCCAGAAAGAGTTACAACTTTACCACCAAGGTCATTTACTTTCTTGATTGCTCCCCAAGCTACGTTTCCGAAACCTGATACTGCAACAACTTTCCCTTGGAATGTTTCATTGATTGTTTGAAGCATTTCGTCTACGAAATAAACAAGTCCGTATCCTGTTGCTTCTGGTCTAATTAGTGATCCACCCCAGTTCGCACCTTTACCAGTTAGAACTCCAGTGAATTCGTTTCTTAGACGTTTGTACTGTCCAAACATATAACCGATCTCACGTCCACCTACACCGATGTCACCAGCAGGTACGTCAGTGTTTGGTCCAATGTGACGGCTTAGTTCAGTCATGAATGATTGACAGAAATTCATGATTTCATCATCTGATCTTCCACGTGGGTTGAAGTCAGAACCACCTTTACCACCCCCCATAGGAAGGCCAGTAAGAGCATTTTTAAAGATTTGTTCGAAACCTAGGAATTTAAGGATTGATTGAGTTACTGAAGAGTGGAAACGTAGTCCACCTTTGTAAGGCCCAAGAGCAGAGTTGAACTCAACTCTCCAACCAGTGTTTACATGAACTTCGTTATTATCATCTTTCCAAGGAACGCGGAAAGTGATTGTTCTTTCTGGCTCAACCATTCTTTCAAGAATTCTATACTTTCTGTACATTGGCTCTCTGTCGATTAGAGGAGAGATTGTGTTAAACACTTCTGTTACAGATTGAATGAATTCTTTTTCCCATGGATACTTTTTAGTTACTTGATCCAAGACTTCGGCTACATAAGGGTTCATTTGTGACTTCCTTTTAATAGGGTTTAAGGGTTTATGGTAAAAACAAACAAAATAATTATATCGCTTAGATCTCTTTACTCGTTCAAAACAAAGTAAAGATTTCTTATATCTCGATGTCTATTTATCGATAAATTTTAGGCAATAATCAACCAAAAAATGAGGCCTACGTTATTTTTTTCACGTTTTTCACAAATAGGGCTTAACTAGTTAAAAAAATAGCTTTTTTTTATTGTTATTTTCTTCACAAGTAGCGGTTTTTTCAGTAATCTGTCACTCAGATGATCCTATAAAATGGCCCACTTTACGCCATCCTACCCCACCGGTACAATGATCAAAAATAAACATTTTCAATATAAATATAAGGATAATTGATGAAGATTTTCATTTCCCTAGCACTTCTTTTTTCACTATTAATCCAAACATCATGCTCAACAACAGAAAAAAAACAAACATCAATTTATGCATCGATGGGTGATAAATTTGTCACCTATTTATTGGCCGATGACTATAAAGCTGCTCACAAAATGATTGCTGAAAAAACAGCAAAAGAATTAACAGAAGATCGCTTAAAAAAAGCGTGGAAGAACTCAATTGGTGGACTAGGAAAATTTGTAGAACTTAAGCAAGTCTATAAAAATAAAAATACCGAAAACTATTTTATTCAATTTGAAAAAGCGATTCGTCCACTTAAAATTGAAACATCAAAAGATAACAAACTCGTAACGGTTTGGTTCTCTACGAAATACCCAACGAATAAAAGATCAAAATACATCAAGAGCTTCGATGGTTTTCCTCTCAATGTTTTAATTGAAACTCCAGTTAAAGATCCAAAAAAGATTGTTCTCTTTATTCACGGTTCAGGCCCAAATGACTGGAATGAAGGAGAGGGAGAGCTTTTTGACCGCATTGCTGACTCGCTCAACAAATCAGGGATTGCCACAGCACGTTTTCACAAAAGAACATTTGAAATGCGTCTCATGACCTACAGCGATCCAGAGGGATTAAAAAAATATGACTCAACTGATTTCGATAAGCACTTTATGACCTACTTCATTAAGGATGTGAACGCAGTTGCAAACTACGCCAAATCAATCTTCCCAAAAGCAGAAGTTATATTATTTGGACACAGTCAAGGGACTTGGATAGGACTTCAACTGGCGAACCAAAATAAAAATTTCAAAAAGCTAGCTCTTCTTGGAAGCTATAATGGTCAGATTAACGAGACTATTCTTGAGCAATCTCTCTATCGCTTTAGAAGTGAGTTTAAGCGATTAGATAGAAACAAAAATGATGAACTCACAAGATGGGAGCTTCGCAATGAAAATAAATACCTAAAGCAACTTCCGGTGATTGACACAGACAAAGATAAGATTATCTCACTTAATGAGTGGGATGCTGCAAATTATATTAACTACTACAAAAACTATAGCGCCGTTATTAAAGAGTGGTTACTGCAAGAACTTACCTACCCTTCAACATATGAGATTTTAAGTAAGAGCTCTTTAAAAGTGCTTTTTCTTCACGGAGAATGGGATAATCAAACTCCGATTTACTTCCCTAAGTCAATTCAGCTTCTAAATAACTTATCGTGGAAGAAAAACTACAGCTTTAAATTCTTCAACAAGCTCGGTCACAGCTTAAACAAGCAAAAACAGTTTTTAGAATTTAATGACAATCCAATTGAAAAAAGGGTTTTACTCGAAGTCACCAAAGAGATTGTTGCATTGTAATATGAAGGGAGTGGATGGGGATACCCCACCACTCTATTAAAGCTAGCGACTGATAAAATCGGAAAGCTTAATCGCAACAATCAAAAATGCTAATGCAAACGGATAAACCGCTGCATAGTACGCTGTAGCAAAGTCGGTTTTCATCTGTGATGAAATCGATGCCAAAGCAGGAGTTGATGTCATCCCTCCGGATATGATTCCAACAAGTTTTACAAGGTTCATCTTATAAACTTTTCGAAGAAAAATGGTAATACCAACCATTGGGATAATTGTTACGAGAATCCCAACAACAAATGATTTAAGACCAAGACTCAAATCAATACTCGATAAGTTGTTCCCGGCCTGGGTACCAACTCCAATAAAAAACAATATGATCCCCAGCTCTCTTAATACCTTATTGGTCGAGGATGAAAGATGACAAATGATTGTACCAATCTTTCCAAAGTGCCCTAGTAATATCGCAGATAACAAAACACCGCCAGAAAGACCAAGGCTAAACTTTGCATTCCCAAAGATTGGAACGGAAACAATTCCCAAAAGTATCCCAAAAATAACCCCAACAGCGAGAACGATGAAATCATCAGATAAGCTATTTGGCTTCGCCCCTAAAAATCGAACAAGCTCACCATCTTTTTCAGATGGAATAATCATAACAAGACTATCTCCGTAACGAAGTTTCATTTTGCTATGAGGGAATAACTCAACTCCATTTCGTTGTACGCGGGTAACCCTTGCATTAAAGTTGGAAACGATATTAATCTGACGAATAGTCTTTCCAACTACACGTTTATTTGTCACAACAATATTTTTGACAAGATAGTTGTCACTAATCTCCGCATCACATTCGACAGTTGGACCAACGAGCAACTCAACTTTTTGAAGTGATTCAGAAGTGCCAACAACTTTTAAAGTATCTCCTAATTTAAAGATACTTTTTGAGCTTGGAACAGTAACTTCATTTCCAGTTATCAAGCGAGAAATAGTTACTTCAATAGAAAGTGTATCTAAAAGTTGTTGGAGCGTCATACCATCAATATTTTGATTTTTAACCTGATAGTAATTAGCGTGGAGGCGATCTTTTTTCCGATAAGATGCAAGTAAAGACTCTTCCTCTTCCTCAATTGTAGTCGAAAAAAGCTTTGGTAATAGGCGGATAAAAAGAATAACTCCAATAACACCAAATGGATAGGCCACTGAGTATCCAAAAATAGCACTCGAGTTAGAGCTACTTTCAACAGCTGCGGCGAGACCAGGAGTACTCGTAAGGGCCCCAGAGAGAACTCCAAGTAGATACTCTGGAGAGACTCCAAGGAGATATCCAACAGAATATAGAGTGCACACAGAAAAGAAAATAAGAGCTGCAGTGACAAGCACAAGTACGTTGCCTTCCTTTTTTATTGTCTGGAAAAAACTTGGCCCAGCTTGTATGCCAATTGAAAAGATAAAAATAGCAATACCGAGTTGAAGTATAATTGAAGGAAAAGAAACTCCAATTGCGCCAAAGAAAATTGAGACAAAAACGACCATTGAAGGACCAAGCCCTACTCCCTTGATTTTCAGTTTACCTGATGACATGCCCAAAAAAACGATGGCGAAAAAGGACATAAGAAAAAAATATTTGTGATGGATTAGCAATTCCATACGACCTCGCAAAAAAGTTAACATTTAATTTAAAAGAATAAGAATAGATGGTTACACAACAAAAAATCTAAAATTCACACAGACCTCCTCGGGTAAATAGGATTACTTTCAGGGATCTGACTACCATTCAAGGATTACAGTTGCGGGACAGTCGTGGAATCACACCACAGTTCACCTTTTAAGCAATATAATCCAGACTAATCCTGTGAAATCGACTTGTAAATACAGATAGTTATAAACTATCAAAATTTTAATAACGCTTAACAATCAATAGCGATTATCCGATAAGGAAGGTATGAAAAAGTATCTTTTATTGGTCCTATTACTTTCATTCTCATTATCAACTTTTGCTAAAAGTTTTGGCGTGATTATAACTTTCGACAAAGCAAAAGAGGTCAAGCTAAAAAAACTCCATAAGAACTACAATACAAAGATTTACTATGCCTCAAAAAAACTACCAAAACATGTTGTAGTTTCAAAAGTAGATGGTCTCAATTACAACGAAGACTATTTAAAAACACTCTGTGGAATGTATTTGGAGCATAAGTTCATTAAAAAATGTGAACTAAATGTAGAAATAAAAAACCAACAAGAGGGTGGACTGACCTGTAGTGACGAAAGAAATGATTCACTTATTCTGCTACGTGGGCTAGGAAGCTGGTTTAGCGGAGTGTCTGACTCTCTGAAGGGTTGTGACATAACAGATCCATACAAACTTGGCAGCATCAAAAGTAACGGTGGCAACACAAGACTTGTTGGCGGTTTTCGAAACTACGAACTAAGTCCCCTCTGGGCCCAAGAGTATATCGGTGCAGATCTCGCATATCAGTATATGAAGAGACAAAACCAGCATGAAATTGCCCAAGGCAAACCTCCCTTAAATGTAAAAGATGGAGTGATTGACACCAATTTTGCCGAGTCTGATATCAATAAATACAAAGTCAGTCCCAACGCGATTTCTAGAACGAAAGAGGCCAAAGCGACAGATAAGACAGATGCTGCAACCTTGCACGGAAGTGCAGTAGTTTCGTTGATGGTCGATCCAAAGTTTGGAGTATCCTCTGTAGCAGAGCTCTCAATGGTAAAGGCCGCAAAGTGGTCTTCTGGAATGATTGAAGGTCTCGAAGAGGCAATGGATAACGGAACTCAAATTATCAACATGTCTACCAGTACTCCAATCCAAGTACTAGATACTTTAAAAGAGATCAATAAAAAAAATATTATCATCGTCACTGCTGCCGGAAATGATTTTGACGATGGTACTGAGCAAGTAGATGCGATCTATGCCAACTATGAACAAATTCTAGTGGGAAGTCTGGCACCACAAGGATATGTCAGTAGCTTTTCACAACAAGGTAATGCGGTAACAGTCCTTGCCCCAAGTGATTACTGGATTCAATCAATCGCCGGTGGGAAACAACAAACTTTTGGAGGAACCAGTGGTTCTTCACCGCTTGTCAAAGGGGCCCTTGATAATGTCCTCGCTCAAGTTCCAGGACTTACCACCAAGCAACTCAAAAAAATGATTAAAAACACTGCAATTGAGGTTGTCGCCAACGAAACAGAAGGGCACTGGAAATACAATAATGGAGTGGGAATGATCAATGCCTATAAGCTGGCCAAAGTGGCCTCAAAGCTGCGCCAAATGACCGAAAACCTCAAAGGTGATGCTCGCACAAATCACATTGAAAAGCTGATCAGCAGTAAAGAGCTCTATTCCTTTGAGAGAGATGCCAAACAAAAGTATCAGAGTGGAACGAAGCTTCTCAAATCAGACCTCTGTACTGACAAAATAAAAGGCTTTGGGCTCATCCGTGAAGCGTACTTCCTCAATCAAGATGAAGGGGTTAGAAAGAAGATTGTCGATATATACGAAGATAATGGTCGGGATGTTAACGCAGAGTTTTTCAAATCGATCACCAAAGATCGGGAGAAATATATTAAAGAGATGCCTTCATCCCTCTTTCATAAACATATTGAACACCACCCAGCTCGCGAAAAAAAATAGGGCATAGCTTTCGCCATGCCCTACACTAAACTTTTACTCTTCTTTTTAAATTAGAAATTAAGCGCAGTCCCAACTGTTCCAATATAAGCAATATTGTCAGTAGTAGTTGCGGAATCGTGATCGATATCCATACGTGCAGCATTTACTGTTAGCGCAACTGATTTTGCTAGAAAGCGCTTGTAACCCAATGCAATTTGCGATTGAGTCGTTGTATCTGTTGGGGCTTTAAATTCAGCACGAGAGTAAGTTGCACCTACGCTATTTCTGTCAAATTTATAAGACCCAGCGACCATCATGTTTGTAGTGTTGTATACGTCTTCTGAGTTATATTTCTCGTACTCTGAAGTTGCATAGTAGGCCCCAAACTGGAGGTCTTTATAAGTGGTATTAAACGCCGCATACGCGCGTTCTTCACTCTGTGTATTGATTAGGTGAGCAGCGTTGAAACTTAGTCCAGCGCCTTTTACACCACCGAGGAAAAACTTAGTTTTAGTTCCAAATAGCTCTAGATTATAAGTAGCAAGAAGCGAGTAATAAGTCCCAGAATACTCCTCTGCAAGAGTCGTTACTGAGCTTCCAGAGTCATAAGTATACTTAATCGCCTTAGTATCTTGACGGCTGTTATTATCAACAGTCGCGGCCAATTGGAACCCCTTCATCACAGGAGTCTTGTATGTGAAAGCGTCCTGAAAATAGCGGCTATAGTACCCCACACCATTAAATGATTTGGCCCCAGCCACGTCGTAGTATTGATCTAGACCTTGTCCAGAAACCCCAGTATCAACAAGTGGATCGATCTCTGTCCCCACAAGGTCACCAGCAGGATAATGACGACCAATAATTGCTTTACCAAATGTATTCTCGAAAGAAACACCTGCGAGACGAAGCTTCATCTCTCCACCACCAAAGTCAGAATCACTCCCCCATGTGTGGTATCCCATTTCGCCAAAGTACATGATTGTTGTATCTAAGTCTTCTGACTTAAAGAAACCAATCATACCAAGTCTTGGTGGAAGGTTTTTTGTTGCGGCCCCAATGACTTCCGCTCTGCGCCCTTCTGCATCTTGATCGATGTAGCGCATTTCGAAATTCATTTTTCCATAGAAAGTAGGCGCAGCAATAGCGTTAGCACTCATTAGCGCCAACAAGCACAAAGTTTTTCTCATAAACTCCCCCTTAAGGATTTAAGTTAATCTATGAGCATGCGTACGGTCTGAATCGTTCGTTCCCGTGCATCCTCTAGTGTTGTTCCCTTTGTTGCTACAGAGTCAATAATAGACCCCGTAATTAAACTTAAAATCGCTCGGGCAAGGGTGGTCGCCTTCTTCTCACTATATCTCTTATTAAGCTTAGTCGTTAAGATGTAGTAAAGACGCTCATATCCACCTTTTCTAATTTGGTGGTTGAGCTCAATCATCTCATCGCGGTAGCTACAGAGGTAGTAAAGAAGAAGCATTACGGATAATTGGTCAGGGTATTTTTGGGCCCAAATGAATACTGACTCGATATAGCGCTCTAACATATCTCGGCCAGATTTGGCTTCACTTAGGTTATCAATTACAGTTTGTTGATAAGCCGCCAAGATGTACTTGATTGCGGCAAGATAAATTTGCTCTTTGTCGGAGAAGTAATAAGCAATGTGGGCACGGCTTGTTCCTACTTTTTTTGCAATTGCGTCATAAGTAGTATTGTCGATTCCCATTGTTGATAAGCAATCAATCGTGGCCTGAATAATCTCCATCCGTTTAAGATCTCCTTTTCTGGGTCTAAACTCAAAAAGGTTAAACATCATCGGATCGAGTTCTTTATTCATGTAGTCTCCTAAAGTGCAAAGGGTTTTTATACAAAAAGCAAAATTAAATTTTGGCACAAAAAAATGGGAGTATTACTACTCCCAAGCTTTTTATATAAAAACTATTATAAACCAAATTTCTTAAAAAAGTTAACAATTAGTTTTGTGGCCTCTGGGCCTTTGGTATCGAAATACTCTTTGTTGGCCTCACCGCCACTCCAAGAGTGCCCTAGCCCAAAAATCTTATAGCGCTCAGCAATCAAATTCCCGTTCTGATCGCGAGTTTCAGTCTTTTCATACGCATATTTTGTCTCAGGCGCGTAGTACTTAGATTCATTTGAATACTTTATAGAACCATCTCTCATCCCGTTATCGAGATAATCATTGTAATGCAACATCTGATCTTCGATTTGACGAGCATGACGGTAAGTCATATAGCCATCTGTCCCGTGGAAAATGATCGAAGGCATCGATTTACCAAGATATGAAAATGGATTTGTGTAAGAAGCCGCACAACTAAAAGCTGCATAAGCAGAAGCTTCAGGATCCACATCACTTCCCTCTTGTCCAAGAACCTTAAGTGCATCCATATCCCACCAGCTCAAGGCAGCAGCTGCGAATTCAAGCCCGTGGTGAGAAGCAACAGCTCCAATATCTTGCGGATAACAGCTTGCCACAATGTTGGCCATCGCTCCACCAGCACTCATTCCCGCGATATAAACGTGTTCACGACCAGAAACATTGTATGCAACTCTCACTGAATTAATCATACCAATGATCATCTGTGGTTCGTTTGGTAAAAATGGATTAGATTTAATTTGATTTCCAGGGAAGAACCAGTTCCAGCAGTAATATGGATTGGCATCTTCAGACTGTTGTGGAAGAAGAACAATGAACCCTTCTTGATCGGCATATTTTTGAATATGACTGCCATCAAACATATCTTTTGCTGGCTGCAAGCAACCGTGCAAAAGCACAACAAGTTTATTGGAATCAGATTTCTTTACCGTTTTAGGAACATACAGTAGATAATTACCAAGCCCAAGTTCGGTAGCTTGTCCCCATAAAGATTTCTCATGCAGAACACCGCTGCCCAGTTCAAGATCAGAAGCAAAAACACCGAATGAAATTGAAACAGAAAGTAGAAGACATAAAAGCTTTTTCATAATTCTTTGTTCTCCGTAAATGTCACAGCGATATTACTGCACTAGAGCATAAAAACGCAATAGGTAATAGAACATTTACATCAATTATTATGCAGGCATTCGTTCTAACTACCTGATATTAAAGACACAGTGTATTTATTTCACTATACAAAGTCATTAATTTTATTGGACATGTAATTTTTTTTATTAAACATATGTTAAATTTTCTTGACCACCCGTTAAAGAAAAAGATAAATTCATTCCGTTGGAGGCAAAAATGGGTAAAAAACTTGAATCAAAATTCATTGAAGTAGATTCGGGGCTAAATATTCACGTCGAAATTGCAGGAAGCGGTGAGCCACTTCTGTGTCTCTCTGGTTTCGCCAACAGCAACATGAACTTCCACAGTCTCATCGATGATCTATCTGAGAATTATCAGCTGATCATGGTAGACAATAGAGGAATGGGTAAATCGGACAAGGCCAATGGACCTTATAGTTTCTCCGCGATTGCACAAGATGCAATTACTGTTATGGATAAGTTAGGGTTTAATCGGTTTTCAGTTTTGGGTATTAGTATGGGTGGCTTTATCGCTCAGGAGATCGCTCTCACAGCTCCTGAACGAGTTAAAGTGCTCGGGCTTCTTGCAACTAAAGGTCCAGGGCCTGCGTATCCGATTACCTTCAGAGTTACAAAGGAAGGTTTCACAGGCTTCATGCAATTAGACGCAGATCTTCAACATCAAATCGCCATAGAAAAGTACGTCCACCCGGATTTCCTTGCGGCCAACCCCGAAAGGGTTAAAGAGCTCATTGAGCTTCGCAAGGTATACGAGGGTGGATTAGTACTTGATCAGGCGCTTTACCAACTTGAGGCATGCGACAACTGGCTAGATCAAGAAAAAGATCTAACAGCTATCAACTGCCCTACCATTATCATCACTGCTCGTGATGACAATTTTATTGTTGTTGAAAATGCAGAAGTTCTTCACAAACAGATAAAGAACTCTGAAATGCATGTCATTGAGAACGCGTCACACCTATTTTTCTTTGAAAAACCTAAGGAAGTGGCAAGCCTCATTGGCCCTTTCTTGGAGAAACATTTATGCGAGACCACGTCGGAATCTTAAGTACTGGACTTTATATTCCAGAAACGTACATGACTGCAAAAGATATTGCAGAACTTACAAATGGAATCTGGGCCGAGGAGGCCATTACAAAGAAGCTTGGAATTGTAAAAAAATCAGTTCCATCTGAAGACAAGAAAGACGGCACTCAAGAAATGGGTGTAACGGCTGCAAAAAATGCAATTGCAAGAGCGGAAATTGATCCGAAAGAAATCGATCTAATCCTTTGTATGGGTGAAGAGTGGAAAGAATATCCACTAACAACATCAGGAATCTATATTCAAGAACAAATTGGTGCGCACAACGCATGGGCGATTGACCTGCAACAAAGATGCTGTTCAACAGTTTCAGCTCTTAAAATCGCTAAAGATATGATGCTCGCGGATGACGAGATCAATACTGCCATGGTTGTCGGCGGCTATAGAAATGGTGATTTTGTAGACTACGCAGATCCAAACATGTCTATGATGTTTAATCTTTCTGCTGGTGGCGGCGCCATCATTTTAAAGAAGAACCTTGGAAGAAACGAACTACTTGGAACTCACATCATGACTGATGGTAGCATGGCAAGAGATGCTGGAGTTCGTTTTGGTGGGACTCTACACCCAATCAATGAATTCAACCTTGAAAAAGCTTACAAGTCACTAAGTCTTCTTGATGCTGAACACATGAAGAATAGACTTAATGAAGTATCAATGGACAACTGGATGAAGTGTATCGACAGAGCATTTGAAAAATCAAATATCGATAAGAAAGACCTAGGATACCTAGCAGTACTTCACTTCAAAAAATCTATGCATGACTTCATGGTTGCTGAACTTGGCTTAACTCCAGATCAAAGTATCTACTTAAGCGAGTACGGGCACATGGGTCAAATTGACCAAATTCTTTCACTAGAGCTTGCACTTGATAACAAAAAGGTAGCAGATGGAACCGTAATCTCTATGATTGCAGCAGGTATCGGTTACGCCTGGGCCGCAAATGTTATCAAGTGGGGCCCAATCCAATAATCACATTTAGATATTTACATTAAAAGAACAAGGGGTATGAGATGAGAGGACTTAAAGGAAAAAGAGTCGTAATTACTGGTGGCGCGCGCGGAATCGGACATTCAACAGCAAAGCGTTTCTACGAAGAGGGAGCAGAACTCTGTCTTGTAGATATGTCTCCACTAGCGGAAACAACACTTGGGAATGATTTCCCTGAAAGAATGACTTACATTCAAGCAAACCTAGCAACTGTAGAAGGTAGAAAAGCAGTTGAAGAATGGATGCAAAATGGTGTTGATGTTCTAATCAACAACGCAGGTATTACTCGTGATGCAACAATGGCAAAAATGACTGAAGAAAACTGGGACCAAGTTCTTGACGTTAACCTTAAGTCTGTATTCATGCTATCGCAAGCTGCGGGTGCACTAATGAAGCAACAAAACTCAGGTGTTATTCTTAACGCTTCTTCAGTTGTTGCTCACTACGGAAACTTTGGTCAATGTAACTACGTAGCATCAAAAGCTGGTGTTATCGGCCTCACAAAAACAATGGCAAAAGAACTTGGAAAATACGGAGTTAGAGTAAACGCTGTAGCTCCAGGGTTCATCGGAACTCCAATGGTTCGTCAAATGCCAGAAAAAGTAATCGCAATGATGGAAGAAAAAGTTCCTCTAAAGAGACTTGGAGAGCCAGAAGAAATCGGTGCGATGTTTGCATTCCTTGCTTCTGACGATGCGAAATACATCTCTGGAGCAACCATGAACGTTGATGGTGGAATCATCCTCGGATAATTAATTTCAAAATATGTGTCCCCCACTCTTGTGGGGGACATTTGCATGGGGGCCTGCAATGAAAGACTATAACAAAACTTTCGAGAACAAAGTTATTTCAATTGAAGAAGCAATTTCAAAGATTCAATCAAACTCAACAATTGTTTGTGGTATGTGTGCATCAGAGCCACAAGGTATTATGTCTCAAATGCACGAAAGAGCAGACGAAGTTGAAAATGTAAAAGTATACTCTTGCCTTCCTCTTGGAGATTATAAATTTTACAACTCAAGAGAGATGAAAGGTAAATTCAAACTTCATAGCTGGTTTCACAGTGCTCCTGTAAGAAACGCTGTTAAGGCAAAAACCGGAACAGTTACTTTCGTTCCTAATATGCTTCACAAAGTATGGGCAGACTTTTCAACAGAAGAAAGACCAAATATCTATTTCGGAACTTGTTCTGAACCTGATGACAAAGGTTTCGTATCACTATCTCTAGGTATCACATATGAAAAGGATATGGTTGAGGCAGCTGATCTTGTCATTTTAGAAGTAAATAAAAACACTCCAAGAACTTTTGGAGATACACATGTTCATATCAATGACGTTCATCATTTTGTTATCAATCATCAGGATGTTCCCGTTCTACCTGATGCAGTACCTTCTGACCTTGAAATGAAAATCGGTGAGAATATTGCAACACTTGTTGAAGATGGGTCTACAATTCAACTTGGAATTGGAGGTATCCCAAATGCAGCAGCAATGGCGCTTCAAGGGAAAAAAGATCTTGGAGTTCATACGGAAATGCTTGTTGATGCAATGATGAAGCTTTATGAAGAAGGCGTAATCACAAATAAGAACAAAACACTTATGAAAGGAAAATTTGTAACCACATTTGCAATGGGAACAAAAGCTCTTTACGAGTGGTTAGATAATAATATGGCAGTTGAATTCAGAAGAGGATCATGGACAAATGACCCCAAAATTGTTCAACAAAACTCAAAAATGACTTCAATCAATACATGCCTGATGGTCGACCTACAAGGACAAGTTGCAAGTGAATCATTTGGACCGGTTCAATTTTCAGGAACAGGTGGACAAACTGATACTGCAACTGGTGCAAGAGAAGGTTTCGACAAGAAAGGAAAATCAATTATTGCATGTAAGTCAACTGCGAAAGGTGGAGCACTGTCGACAATAGTTCCAACTCTACCAGAGGGTACAGCGGTAACTCTCCACAGATGTAACTCTGATTATATCGTTACAGAATGGGGCGTAGCTAAACTGAGAGGAAAATCAATCGAAGAAAGAGCAAAAGCGCTGATTGAGATTGCTGACCCTGCATTTAGAGAACAACTAACAACACAAGCAATTGAACTAGGTTATATCTTAGAATAAGAATAGGAGAAATTAATGAGAAAAGTAGTTATTACAGCAGCAACAAGAACTGCAATTGGAGCTTATGGAAAGAGCCTTTCAACAGTACCTGCACGCGAATTAGGAGCAACTGCAATTAGAGAAGCTCTTAAGCGTTCAAAAATTTCTGGAGAGCAAGTAGACGAAGTAGTATACGGTTGTGTACTTCAAGCTGGTCTAGGTCAAAACATTGCAAGACAATGTTCAATTGACGCTGGAATCCCTGTTCAAGTTCCAAGTATGACAATTAATAAAGTTTGTGGTTCTGGACTTAGAACAGTATCACTCGCAGCTCAACTTATCAGAACTGGTGATGTTGATGTCGTTATCGCTGGTGGAACTGAAAATATGAGTCAAACTCCTTACATCCTAAAGAACCAAAGATGGGGAGCGCGAATGGGTAACGTCACAGCAACTGATGAGCTTGTTGAAGGCGGACTAACCGACGTATTCAATGGTTATCACATGGGAATCACAGCAGAAAACCTTGTTGAAAAATTTAATATCACAAGAGAAGAGCAAGATAGTTTCTCACTAGACTCTCAAAGAAAAGCACAAGCTGCTATCGAAAGTGGAAGATTTGATGATGAAATCGTTCCTGTTGAAGTCAAAATGAGAAAAGAAACAGTTACATTTGCGAGAGATGAGCACTACACAAAAGACGCTCAAATTGAAAAAATCGCAAAACTTCGTCCAGCATTCAAAAAGGACGGATCAGTAACTGCAGCAAACGCTTCTGGTATCAATGATGGAGCTGCTGCTCTAGTAATCATGAGTGAAGAAAAAGCAAAAGAACTTGGAGCACCAATTCTTGCCGAAATCGTTGATTATGGAAATGGTGGTGTTGATCCTTCAATCATGGGATACGGACCAGTTCCAGCGATTAAAAATGCTCTAAAAAGAGCAGATCTTAAACTTGAAGACATCGATCTTTTCGAACTAAACGAAGCTTTTGCGGCACAATCAATTGCTGTTGTTAAAGGTCTTAAAGAAGAAGGTGTAGGAGAAGTTCCAGCTGACAAACTAAATGTTAATGGTGGAGCAATTGCACTTGGACACCCAGTTGGTTGTTCTGGAGCAAGAATCCTAGTAACCCTACTCCACGAAATGGAGAAGAGAGACAGTAAAACTGGTCTTGCTTCACTATGTATCGGCGGAGGAATGGGAACAACACTCATCGTAAAAAGAGCATAATTAAGATTCCGCCACAAGCCCCCAGATGGCGGAAATAATGTCAGGGATAGACTGTAGGTTTTGGCCTTTATGTCTATTCCTGACATCTTAGTATTTAAAAGGATAGAACAATGAAAGCAAAAATAATTGGAATTGGAACATATGCACCAGGTGATGCCATCGACAATCTCGAGCTAAAAGAGCTTACAGGGATTGAGTTCAATCACGAAAAGACTGAGTTAAAGCTTGGAATTGCAAAACGCCATATGGCAAAACTTAGAGGTCTTGAAGAAACTACGGCCGACTTTGCGACCAAAGCAGCAATGAATGCGATTAAAAACGCAGGAATTGATCCAAAAGAAGTTGGTCTATTCATTGTGGGTACAGATACACCAGAGCATATCTCTCCAGCAACGGCACTTCTCGTACAGGGCCGCATCCAAGAAGAAGAGAGATGGGGGGGCGCATTTGATATTGCAGCATCATGTGCTAGTTTCACGACAGCACTGGACACTGCAGCAAGAATGGTTGCTCACGATCCATCATACAAATACGCGGTAGTAACAGGTGTTTACAATATGCCAGCATTTGTAAAAGAGGGAGATGTGTTTGGATTAACCATCTTTGCCGACGGAGCAGGAGCGGTAGTTCTAGAAAAAACTGATGACAGTGACGCTTCTGGATATATTGATGGTCAGTTTATTGCAGACGGAACTCAATGGGATTACATTGGGGTTTATGCCGGTGGAACAAGAAAACCAATCACAAAAGAAATCCTTGATAACAATGATTATGGACTTCAATTACTTCAAAGACTACCTGGTGACAGAAATGTAAGATTATGGCCAATGGTAGCTGAAAAGCTCGCAGAAAAAGCTGGGTTAAAACTTGAAGAGATTGATCACTTTATTTTCACCCAAATCAATAAAAGTGTTATTGTTGACGTGATGAAAGAACTTGGTAGACCAATGAGTGACACAACATGTGTTATGGATAGATATGGCTATACAGGTTCTGCTTGTGTACCGATGGCATTTGAAGATGCAGTTAATTCAGGGAAAGTGAAGAAAGGTGATAAAGTTATGTTCATCGCTTCTGGGGCCGGATTTGCTGTTGGCGCAAACGTCTTTACATACTAATTCAGGGGGGACTTATGAATGGACACATGAGTGAATGGATTGCAATTCTAACTTTTGGTGCTGCGTTTCTAGGGATTGCAATTTGGAGTAAATTTAGAACAAAAAATGCACAAAGCTTTGCAACAGGATCAGGAGCGGGGCCATTAGCAATTGGAATGAGCTTAGCAACGACACTTACAAGTGCAGCAGTATTTATAGTTAATCCTGGACTTGTTTACCAGTATGGACTATCAGCTTTTTTAAGCTTCTCGGTAGCAGCAAACTTTGGAATCATCATAGGACTACTGGTACTCCTTAAGGGCTTCAGAAAGTCTGGAATTGATGGTGGAATTGTATCTGTTCCACAATGGATTCAAGGCCAGTACAAGGGAGATATCATCACGAGACTGTTCTATGGTATATCAACCCTACTTCTTTTCACCTATATAGTTTTAATCTTTGTAGGTCTGACGAATATTATTACACAGCTTCTTGGTATTTCGATCCACTCAGCACTAATCATGCTGATTGGTTTTATTATTCTGTATAACCAAATCGGTGGTGCTAACTCACACGTCTACACAAACTTCATTCAAGGTATTGTGATGATTGTTGTGGCCATAATTCTTATTGTTTCAGGAATACACTTCTTTGAAGGTGGATTTGGAAACTTCTTCAATAAAATTGGAGAAATGTCTCCAGAACTACTTGCTGTGACTAATCCAAAAAGTATTATGTTTAGAGACATATTTGAAGTCTTCTTCGTAAACGTATTGATTGGATTTGCCATTGTCTGCCAACCACACATTTTGGCCAAAGGTCTTTTTCTTAAAACAAGCAAAGACGTAAATAAAATGCTTGTTTACGCTATGGTAATTGGAACAGTGTTCTCAACTGTTATGTTTATTGGCTTCTATGCCAGACATGCCCTTACAACTCCCGTTGTTCCAGATATGGTTGTTCCGGTATATATTACTTCAAACTTTGGAAAGTTCTTCCAAATTCTTGCGAGCATTGGGATTCTATGTGCTGGCCTTTCAACTCTAGAAGCAATTCTACTTTCATTTACAGTGACATATTCGTTCGACATCATCATGCCTGTTGCAGCACACTTCAAATTGGCCGACGTTACAAAAATTGAGACTCAGAAAAAAATCCTAACCATGGGAAAAGTCCTGACAGTTCTTTCTGGGGTTGTAATCTACTTTTTAACATATGAGCAGATTGTTAATCCTAATGTGTCTGTGGCCCTATTTGCTTTTAACGGAGTTTATGCTCTATTTGCAGCAACCTTTATTCCTGTAGCTGCAAAAATCTTTAAGATTGAGCTTCCTCATAGAATGGCCACACTAAGCTCATTGATTGTTCTTCTAGTTCACTTCGGTATGAGCTACTTAAGAATATCTATACCTGGACTCAATCCATATTATTGGACTAACCCAGGAGCGAATGCGACTTTTGCGCTTATTGCCGGTATCGCATTCGTAACATGTTATAAATTGGTAGAATTAACCCTATCAAAGAAAGTAACAACAGAAGAGGCCTCCTCTTAAAGAGGGGGCAATTTTCATTGCCAAATACAAGGTCCGCTCAAGACAGCGATCTAGGCGGATATTTCTTTTTAACAATATCATCTAAACGAGTTAAGAATATTAAGATTTGTCTCAAAATATCCGAAAAGTAATTAACTGATGTACTACTTTTTGGGGGCCTAAGCAGATGAAAGTATTGTTCGCTTGCAACAATGATCACGAACGACAACTCTACAGAATCTATCTTGAAAACACACTTCATGATATTGAAATAACAGAGTGCTCAACTACAGACGATGCAATTCAAAATATTAAAACAAGAAATTACAATGCAGCACTGATTAGTGAATCCATTACTGGAGGAACTCCTGGCACTGTTTTTAGATCACTAAAAAAAGACAGCCCAGGAACAATCTTCATTCTCTTTGGAAAAAGCTCTGACAAAAATTATCCAGAGCTAGATGGCTACAAATCGATCAACGAAAACAATGCCACCATCAAAATGCCACTCTCTCCAAAAGACTTTCAAGATCAAGTTCTTAAAGCGATATCCCCTTCTCGCTCCTCTCTAGAGCGAGTACCTGCATTTCAAAGAGTGCGCTTAATTCACTTTTATCGCTTTAACAAAGTTCTTTGTAACGTATATGTGAAATTATCTGATCGAAAATATGTAAAAGTTCTTAATACAAATAGCTACTATGAAAAATCGCAAATAGACAACTATTACCACAAAGGAATTGAGCACTTTTTTATTTCAAATAATGATTTTGAAAAGTTTCAAGTCTCTTTTACAAATCAACGTTTTCTTGAAGCTGATGCTTCAGGTATGGACCCAAAAGACAGCTTTAATGCGATGAGTACTACTCATATGGTATTACAAGATTTAATTACAAAAGTTGGCTTCTCAGATGAGGCCATTAAACTAGCTGAAAAGAATATCAACAAAGTCGCAACAATGATCAAAAATAATGTTCAGCTATCTGAACTCTTTGAGAAACAACTCAATGATAAGAACTATCTCTACGATCATGGTTATCTCATTTCAGTAGTTGCTTGTGATATCTTTAACCGATTGAATTGGGACACTGCTGATAACATCCAAAAACTCTGCTCTGCTGCGGTTCTACACGATTTAACAATCCAAAATCCAAAGCTAGGGACAGTTGAAGGAATGGATGACCAAAAGCTTCAACACTTCTCTAAAGCAGATATCGACAATTACCTCGATCACCCAGATCAAATGGCCAAGATGCTGGAGACAATTGACTCAATCCCAAGTGAAGTCATCGATATAGTAAGGAATCATCACGAAACACCAAAAGGAGATGGCCTATATAATGTCCACCCTTCGAGGCTATCTAAGATCTGTTGTACTTTTATTATCGCTCATCACTATGTGCAAAAAATGTATGAGTATGAGTTTGACCATGAAAAGCACAACGCAATTGTGAAAGAGCTTGCGGAGATGTACAACCAGTATAATTTCCAAACTCCAATGAACGGACTAATGCTTCCTAAGAGGGATAATTTTTGTAAAGCAGCTTAACTAGTTAATATACTTATCCAATATTTTTCTAACATTTAGAATAATAATTCTTAAACCATCTCGATAAGGAAGTAGGTAAAAGGAGAATTATTATGAAAAACTTATCCCTTGGGGCAAAAATTTTAATCGCCGTATTTGCTCCACTCACAGTCTTTATCATAGGACTTGTTATTTTCTTATACATCTCAACTTCAGATCTTTTGATGAAAGAAAAAAGAACAATCTTAAGAGATCAAGTGGAAACAGCAATGAGTATTGTTGATCGAAACTATGCCGCTTATAAGAATGGAGAGATGTCGCTTGATGAAGTTAAAATAAAAGTAAAATCAGCAATTGAAGCATTACGCTACGATGGCGGAAAGGGATACTTTTGGATTAATAACTACGACCACGTCATGATCGCTCACCCTTTTTCTAAAAATTTAGTTGGAAAAAAAATTGAAAACCTCAAAGACGTCAAGGGGAATCCAATCTTTGCCCCAATGGTTACAATTGCTAAATCAGAGGGAGAAGGGTACGTCCCAT
This sequence comes from Bacteriovoracaceae bacterium, assembly GCA_965140515.1. Classification (GTDB taxonomy): domain Bacteria; phylum Bdellovibrionota; class Bacteriovoracia; order Bacteriovoracales; family Bacteriovoracaceae; genus JAGLCH01. The sequence goes on from OZ223251.1 coordinate 2,751,919, forward strand.
ACTGGTGGAACCTTCCCGGAACTCAAGTTCCTGCACCAAAACTATCCTACGTAAAAGGCTTTAAAGAGTGGCAATGGATTATTGGAACAGGAATCTATGTCAATGATGTCAAGGAGCAAACGATTGACTCCATTAAAATCATTGTTGGAGTAACAATTATCGCGTTCATCATTATTGCAGTAACAATCGTTTTTTCTCTAAAATTGATCGTAGAACTACCAGTAATTAAATTATCTGATATGCTTCGAAGATCAGCTCAAGAAGTGGCATCTGCCTCCAGAGAAATCTCCAACGCCAGTAGCCAGCTTGCATCGTCATCAAACGAGCAAGCAGCATCAATTCAACAGACCTCAGCGTCTATCGAAGAACTAACTAATATTATTCAAGGGAATGTTCATAGCGCAGAAAATTCAAAGGGACTTGCTGAAGTTGTTAGTGATGAATCGGCAAGAGGTAACGATGCGATGAATATCATAGTAACCTCAATTAATAGTATTCAACAATCGACTAGCAAAATTAACGATCTCGTGTCAGTCATCAATGACATTAGCGATAAGACAGATGTAATTAATGAAATCGCATTCCAAACTAAGCTACTATCATTCAATGCATCGGTAGAAGCAGAAAGAGCTGGAGAACACGGGAGAGGGTTTGCAGTTGTGGCACAAGAAGTTGCAAATTTGGCCCAACTTTCGGCCAAGTCCGCGTCCGAGATTTCAGAAATTGTAAAGGACAGCATTAAAAAGGCAGAAGGAATTTCTGAGGAAAGCTTAAAAGAGGTTTCCTCGGGACATGATCTAATCCATGGGAATGCAAAGATTCTTGAAGAGATTAAAAAGCACGCAGACAACGTATTAGAGTCTTCAAAAGAGATTCTTAGTGCATCAAAAGAGCAGTCCATGGGAATTGAACAGATCAATCAGGCGGTGGCCCAATTTGATAAAACAGTACAAAAAAATGCATCAACTTCTGAACAAACAGCATCTGCAAGTGAAGAGTTGAGTGCTCAAGCAACACTACTCAACAAGTTTGTTGTGGAATTGGTAGAACTAGTAAAAGGAAAGAAAGTCTAATCGTCCTCTCCAAAGACAGTACGAACATAGATCACATCCTGGGGGATTTTTTCTGGAACAACAGAATCAATTTCCCAGGCCTCTCCACTAAAGATTACTTCATAACGCCCAGTAGATTTATAGTGTTTAATTTCTTTAATCTTAGCAATATGAGTAATGGCCTTTTCTGAATCCTTTCGATAGGCAGCGATATACTGAACTCTATTTTTCATCCCTGGACCGATATCAATTGGATACCAGCGATGTTCTTTCATAAAGATGGTAGAAAAATCACCTTCTGTTACAGCAACCACCATAGTGTCACAAGTGGAGCGTCTCTCAATTCTTTTCCGTCTCTCTTCAATAAGCTCTTGAGAACTATCAGTTAAGGAAGAGTAATCATCTAGCTGATCATAAAGAGAATCAAACATAAAGTATTCTTTATCATGAGAATCGACAAATGCTCTGACCTCTAGCACTGAAATATCAGCATTGATCTTAGATACTACATTATACAGCGACTCCTGCGCACGATCAGTCATCACAATGAGCTTCAAAGGAGAACCTATTAAATATGAAATCAAGGCCTCCCGAGCATCAAACTTTCCCTTACTAAAAACACGATCTAAAATAGTGTCAGAATCAGCAAAGTCATCTAATTGCTCTGTAAGAAGAGCTTCAAAATAGTCTTTATCATTATCGTATGATGTTAAAATCTTAAGAATACGTTCACCAATTATGTTGGTGTCATTCATTTTTGATAGGTATGAACACACAAGAAACATTTGCGGACGACCAGGATTTGTGAAATCCAAGGCAATACCATCACCGACCTCAACTTCTCTCAAGCTATCATCAAAATGAAGATAGATGGAGTTGGACCCAAATATCTGACTAGAAAGGTTTTGAATCGCCACACCGAATTTATCTAGATCTGTAAATCCTGCGAGGTGAAAAACATTTGAGGCCTCAATACTACTTAATGATGACATAATGCGTGCTTCCATATTTCAATTAGTAACCTAAAGAATATTATCAATGAAGCACAAGTTTTTAACAAACAAGAACTTCCAAAAGTACGATAAATACGGATAATCGGAGCTAAATACAATAAAAAACATAGGGAAAACAAATAGGACCTAGCTCCCGAATTTAAACTTGATTGTCTAACTCCTTTATTAATGGATCATTAGAACTTATATTGAATACCCAATGAAATTTGAGATGAAAAAAAGATATTTATACCAAAACGGATTATCGTAGTGAACGAATTTGCCTAGAAGAGTTGGCATCTTCTAACAAAAAAGGCCCGACTGAGTCGGGCCTAAAGCTTAGATTAGCTGTAGAACATTATCTAATTTATCAGCATCCTTTTCTTTCTTCTTTTGAAGTACACGCTTAGTTTGTTCGCCTAGCCAACGGAGCTGCTTCACAATGAAGTCCTTTCCTTTAGCTCTCCACTGCTCTGGAATCTTATTACGTGCATCTCCTGCTTTAGCAAGAAGCTCATTGATCATGGCCATATCTTTTTCAATATAGTCATCAATTTTTGCCTCAGCAAAAAGATCTGTTCTATTCTCAACAAACTTAGGGTTAGACAAAATTTTGTCAAAGTTCTTAATATACTCTTTTGTAAACTCTGGAACCTTATAGAAGAAAAGTCCGTTGTTTGTATCCATATGATAACTGCGTGGATCGATATTTAATGATCCAATGAATGCGTGATCACCGAGGATAAAGACCTTTGAGTGCAAAGACATATTCTTCTTTGGGTCTTTTGATAGAGGTTTATACTCATAGTATTCAAACTTAGCAGACTGACTTCCTCTATTTTCCTTATAGAATTTTAAGAAAGTAGAAAGACCATATTTACCAAAGATATTCATCATTGAAAGGTCTGTTGTCTCCATCGAATTTGTTAACATTTGAACTGTAACACCTTTACAGTTATAGGTACCATCAATCATTTTTGCGAACTCTGTGTAAACACCTGCGGGTGGAAGGAAGTAGGCATTATGAATTATAATGCGATTTACTCCTCCCTCTTGCGCCTGCTTACAAACGCTCTCAAAAGAGTTTTTGATCAGGTAGTTAATATTTTTACCATGAGCGAGGTCAGAGCCATTAGAGGACCCATAAGTTTTTGTTCTATCTTCAGGAGAAACAAGGAAACCTCCATTATCATTTTTTTGGTTATAATTCTTTTTTCTCTCATGTCTATTCAAGTGAAGGTTTTCAATATAGCCAATCATTGAATCACTTCCAGGTCTAATAACAAAATCATGCTTAAACGTTGAAGTGAATTCAGGTGCCAATTCAGGAACGCGATACTCTTCCACATAAGCTCTTGCACCTTCATTCATCTGCCTCTTCATTTCTGCGATGCGAACTCTCTCAATGACTTCATGCTTTCTAAATTCTTCCTCATAACAACTTCTATAACCGTCCTCATCTTGAGCATCAAGGTGACTTTTGCAGAGCTCATCTGCTTTATTCATGGCCTCATTATTTTGAGACAAATCATTTGGAGCATGCATACGAACTTCTTTTAAGGTCGCAAGCATTCGATGATAATTGAAAATTTCATCATATGCTCGGACCATTTCACGTCCGCCACTAATCATTTCTAATCTTACGTCAGTGTCCATAAAGGTGTATTTAGCAGTCAGCGGATTTTGATCCATATGATAGGAGTTTTCTAAGTTTCTACCACCGAGTTGAAGACGACGATCATCCACAAGTAATATCTTGTGGTGGGTAAAATCAGTGATATAGCGAAGATCTTTAACAAAATCTTTATCATTCTTAATTGAAAGCGGTAAAAGCGCTGTGGCCAGATTAACAACAGGCATAACATCATCACGATAAATAATCTTTGCCGCGAGTAACTTTGCGCTACTTTTCATCGCCTCGATTGGATCACCAAACTTTGACTTGTAATAAAGAGTTGCCAATTCCTTGAGTGCCTCTTTCTCCTCAGGAGATGTCTCACCTCCACCGTTCAATAATTCATCAATATCTAGCTGCTGCCCCTCAAGTACGGCCTTTGCGATAAGTTTTGGATCTTTGGCATAGAGACCAGTAAGAAACATTTGTGAGTACTTGGTATAGGCGTTAGAAATCTTATTCCGATTTTCACCACGATAATGATGACCTGAGTTTTTCATAACTTTTTCAGTTACTTTCATTTTGTGCTTACGACATGCTTTATCTGAAAGATCCATATCAGGGCATGGAGTGGTCAGATAAACTGCCATTTTAACAATATTTTTGGTCGGACGGTTGTACAACTTAACTTGAATATTTGGAGCACCTTCTTGTTCAATCATCTTAAAGAAGTCTAAGTTTTTATAGTTGGCATGATAATCGACTATGATTTTTACTTTGACCCCTCGCTTTGCAGCTGCAATAAGCTCTTTTGTCAGTAAAGATGTACTGTGATCTCCTGTATAGATAAAATAACTCATCCGAATTGATTCATTAGCGCTTCTAATTAGATCAAGCTTACTTTGAAAAGCGTGATTATTATCAAGCATAACAAATGCTTCATTTGTCTCAATTTTTGCGGTTGCAGCTTTTTTGACATCTCTATCAAAGAAGTCCCAATTAAAAATCGATGCAATCTCCCTTCCTTTTTCTCCTTCATAACTGTAATGAACAGAAATTACCGAGATGGCCATAATCGAGGGAATGATTAACGCCAGAGAAATCCAAAACTTTTTCATATTCAGTCTCCTACCTTAATATCGTCTATAACTTATCGGCATAGGCAGCTATTATTTAACTGAATAAAGGGAAAAGCGGCGAGAAATTGATTCCCAATGGAGGGATAAAAAAAGGGGGTCATAAGCCCCCTAAAATATTACATTTTCAAGACAGAATCTTTAATGCGACCGTCATCGGCGAAGGGAAGAATTGATACTGGCCCATCTTCATTGATAACCTCAATATCTCCAACCATTTCAACTTTAGAAAAATCAACAACTCCCACAACAGATAAGTTCTTCAAATGCTTGATCTTGGCACCTTTAAAAAGTGAAAGAACACTACCCACATCTTTGTACTCAGAGGCCTTAAAGTTTACCATCGGTAATTCCCCCGGATTTAAGTTGATCAACCTAAATGTGTTGGGATCAAAAGCAAAACGGTCTGAGTGAAATTGCATAAAGTAATCAAATGCTGTTTTAATAGGGCAGAAAAACTGCGTTCTATTAATTGCATCAACGTTTAGAAAGTGAACAACAGGCTCCCCATATTTTTCTCTCCAATAACGATCGAGATTAAGAACAACTGTTCCCATTGCCCCTTCAAGCTGAAGGTAGCTACGCTCCACTCCATCGCTATCTTTTTGCTTTTTATTATTTTGAATTAGATCTGGAGCGATAATTTTTAGGAACTCATTCTCACCAATTTCATCAACTAATTTTTCGATTTTAGGGACCAGAATACTGTAATTAATCAGCACCATGTTTGTATTAAAAAATGCCTCTCCATCACCTTCACGAAGTCCAAGAGATTCAAAGAGGGGTAACTGATTCGCAGTTTCTGCTTGGGCCTTTTCCATCATTGTGACATAAGGTTTGTCACCAGGAACAACAGCGATCTGACCACCTTTCATATCGTTGCTAGTCTTGGTTGTTGTAACCATTGCAATTGGAATATTCTCTTCAACCATCCAGTTGACCATATAAGCGTCAGGAGAACTTGAAAGATCCTCGCCATTACCAATAGAACTAATCAATGGACACTGCCCAACGTTTGGTCTCATCTCTTTTTTAAATGCAGCAAGAAGTGCATCAACTCCAAAGAGAGCGTGCCCCCCAGGAGCAGAACGATTAAAAGAAACGTTATTATCCTTATCTAAAGTTGGGATATAGTGTTGAAAACTTTTACCAAAGTACTGAACACCAGGAAGTTTTTCAATAACTGCGCGATAGCTAGAACCTGGATTTAAAAGACATTCCTTGTCCCAAATACTGTCGATAGAACTCTCCGTTTCAGATGAAACAATATCGTGCAATACAACAGCTCCAAAAACACCTTTCTTTTCATCAGTGATCGCTTGAAGAATTTGTGCCTCTGCAATACTAATTTTTTTACCCTGAGCGTAATCAATAAACAGGTCTGTTCCCTTTGCTCCAATTCGAACTTCACTCTCTTTAATCCCCTTCTCCTCAGCAAGGTAAGAATTTCTTGTCATTGAAGAACCAGTTCCGGCCTGCATCTTTTTAACCCAAAGGGCCGCCTTTTTTGCAGAGTCCTTTTTTCCAGATGCCACAAGATCTTTGTAGTGAACTGCTGGAAGCAATTTCATCTGCTCTTCATTTGCTATCGCTGTAGGATATACAATCTCAATATCCCCAGAACTCTTAACATTTGATTCATGAATATAAAGCGGAAGCTCTGATTTTTCGCCAGACAAAGATTTTTTGTATTTACCATAAAGGGCCATGTAGTAGGCCAAGTTTAAGTCATCAAAACCGAGCAACTTTTTAAGCTCCTCTTTCTCTTGATGGTTATCAGATTTCGATACAACTGTATCTAATAGCTTTTGTACCTGTTGTGCTTTAATGGCAGACTCCTTCAAAAATATTGGTGAAATTCACCAATATTACACAATAATTTGAGAGAAAAAGGAATGATGCAAAATTGTTTAACGCGCTTTGTAGAAAATCCCACGTTTCTGATTTACAGGATAAATTTTGTCGGAATTAACCAAAGCGTCTAATAAAGATTGAACCTCATCAATCGACTTTCCTGTAATATCAGAAAAATCCTCTGCGGTAGCAGGTCTTCTTGAAATGGTATCTATAACCAGTCTCTCAAATTCTGCAGTTGAGTAGCTTCCCTTTTGTCCTTTAAACTTTGAAACCACAAGAACTTCAAGTGGAGCAAACTCTTTTGCAATTGCATTAAGAGAACTTGGAGTGGCCTGTTCAGGCCAGCTTTCAGTTCCAGGACGATCTAAAGAGTTCAACTGAACAAGTTCAGGATTAATCATTTTTGCAATCTTAACAATGGCCTCAACTTCCTCTTCCGAATCATTGATTCCCGGAACAATAAAGACTTCCAACTGAAGTTCCCCTTTGTATTCCTTAGAAAAGGTTACAAGTCCATCCACAATTTTCTCCAAAGTATTTGAAGGAATATTACGGTTGATCTTTCTGAAGGCAAAATCAGTTCCTGCATCAACTGATGGCACAACCATATCAACATCCATCATTTCTTTACGAACTTGAGGATCATAGAAAAGTGTACCATTAGTCAGTAAGCAAATCTTATACTGAGGATAGTTAGACTTTAAATGCTCAACAATTTTTCCAAAATGCAGATAAAGAGTTGGCTCACCAGAACCAGCAAAGGTGATGTAATCAAGCTTTGGATTGTTACCAAGGAAGCTATCGAGTTCGCCTAAAACATCTTCAAGAGGATAATACTCCTCCCTCTCAAGCGTTAGTTTAGTTGTCCTTCCCGCCTCACAGTAGACACAGTTTAAAGAACAAGTTTTTGGAGGTAAAAGATCAATTCCAAGAGAAACGCCTAGTCTTCTTGATGCTACCGGACCAAATATAATATTCAATTTTTTACTCATCTGAGAACTCCTCAAACACGGGTACTTTCAGACAGAAAACAAGCGAAAGAAGACCGATGAAAGCACCGAGATAGAATGGAATTTTATAATCCAACTTCCATAACAAACCACCGACAACGGGAATTACAACCGCAGCAATGTGGTTAATTGTAAAACTAACACCAGCGGTTGGAGCAATATCCTTTGGATCTGCGATCTTTTGAAAATATGTCTTAATCGCCATTGAAAAGTTATAAATCATATTATCAATAACATAAAAAATAGCGATAACCACAGGGTCTTGCGCATAGGCGTAAGTTAAGAAGACAATAATCATTCCAATATATTCGATGAAAAGAACATTACGTTCTCCAAATCGATCGATGGCCTTAGCAATCTGAGGAAGCCAGAAAAAATTCACAAAATTATTAAAAGCAAAAAGTAGTGTTATCGTCGTGATCGAAAATTCAAATTTTTGGACCATTAAGAATGCGGCAAAAACCATGAAAATTTGGCGACGAGCACCACTTAAAAAAGTTAATACATAATAGAGCCAATACTTTTTCCTAAGAGTTAATTTTTTGTGCTGAGCTGGCATATCTGGATCTGTCGGGTTAATCCTTAAAGACCAAATCCCTGCTGCAATCGCAACAAGGCCAAACATCAAATAATTAAGTTTATAAGAAAAAGTAGCAACCGTTAGAAAAATAATTCCACCGGTTGCAATACTGACCAATGAGGAAAAGCGACGAATTCGTGCAAGAACAAATGGCGTCTCTTTTTTAGAAAAATATTGAAGTGTTAAAGAACTATTTGTCGTTTCAAAATAATGGAATCCAAACGACATTAGAAGCGTGGTAAGAATGAGTCCGCCAAGGCTTGGGAAAAAACCAGTTAACGTAATACCTACTCCCATAACCAAAATGGAAATTGAAGCCAAACGATGCTCTTTGATCAGGTAGAGCAAGTACACCACAAATAGCGCGAGGAATCCAGGAACCTCTCTCAGTGATTGAATTAGCCCTACACCAAAACTGTCCACATGAGCAACTTCAACCGCAAAGTTATTAAACAAAGTTCTCCATGCCTGAAAACTGATCATCGAACCAAGGCTTAGAACTAGCAAATATCTATACATTTCTTTCTTTTTAAATTCCATTTTCTTGTCCAATCGCTCTCAAAAGCATAAGATTGTTTAAGACGATAAAACTTATCACAGGGGAATACCTATGGAAAGGTTTGTTGAAAGGAGAGAAAGACTTCTCAGCACGATAGATGAAGGCATTATATTTATACCATCTGAGGAGTTAAAAACTCGCAGTAACGATACCCAATACCCTTTCAGGCAGAATAGTAATTTCCTTTATCTCACTGGTTTTAGTGAACCAAATTCCTTACTTGTTCTCGCAAAGGCCAACCGTATGAAGGCCATGATGATTTTTGTTGAGAAAAGAGATTCAATTGAGGAAAAGTGGACCGAGAAAGGCCTCGATCAAGAAACCATTAAAGAGACCTTAAAAATGACACAGGTGTATGACATCGCTCAAATAGATGAGATTATTCCTGAGCTTCTGAAAAAACACCGTTCTATTTACCTCAACCTATTTTCAGATGATGCATTGATTACAAGGCTTAGAAAGTATTGCCTTGAGATAAAGAAAAAAAGAAAATCCAGAGGATACTCCTATCCCCAAGCATTCATTGATATTGCTGAAAACATAGCTCGCATGAGAGCGATTAAGGACGGGACAGAAATCGCACGCATCAAGAAAGCGATCTCACTAACCCAAAGAGCACACCTCGCGGCAATGGCATATTCCTCCCCCGGGAAAAACGAACACGATATAGCGGCACTTTTAGAATTCCTATTTAAGATAAAAGGAGGAACAGGTCCAGCGTACCCATCAGTGGTTGCGGCCGGAGAAAATGCAACAACGCTTCACTACTCTGAAAATGATAAAGAACTCAAAGATGGCCAGCTTTTGCTGATTGATGCTGGCGCAGAGTTTGATGGCTATGCAAGTGACGTAACCAGAACAATTCCAGTAAATGGAACTTTTAGCGGGCAACAAAAAGAAATCTATACTGTTGCACTTAAAGCGCAAGTGGCAGCAATTGAATCAATCTGCCCAGGAATAACGTTAGCTGAAGTCCATCAAGTTGCAATGCGCACAATGATTGAAGGATTAATTGAACTCGATGTATTTGGTGGAACTGTTGATGACATTGTTGAGTCAAAACAAATTTTACATTTTTCTCCCCATAGAACCTGCCATTGGATGGGATTAGATGTTCATGATATTAATCCACATTTCGAAGAAGATGGAACTCCTGTAAAGCTCTCTCCGGGAATGGTGATTGCAGTAGAACCGGGACTCTACTTTCCATTTGATAGCAAATACTCTCCAAAAAAATATCGAGGAATTGGAATTCGAATTGAAGACAATGTTCTCGTAACCAAACAAGGAAACTTAGTTTTAACAGAAGAAATCCCTAAAACAATTGAAGAGATTGAAAAGGCCTGCGCCTCTGATTATCAAGAACTAGTGATTCCTTAATAGAATAAGATCGAGTAATCCCTTTATTGTTTGAGCGTGATCTCCAGGAATTTCATCGATAATACTTTTTGAGAATGCAATCTTCTCTTTTGCAATTTCCATTACAGCATTTTTTGCATATTCCAACGACTCACTTGGAACAGATTCAGGAGATAATTTTCCGGAGTAAAAGAGCTCCTTCACACTTGGAGCATGTTCAAAAATTTTGTAGATCACAGCATTTAACTGCCCATTCTTTAAATCATTAAAAGGTTCTTTTTCAGGGGCATCAGAAAAATCTAAAACATCATCAACGAGCTGAAAGGCAACCCCAACAGCTCGCCCAAAATCTCTTAACTTTTCTTTTAGAGGTTCCTTGCCTTGAAGAATTGCAGGGATCGTTGAACAAAGGCCCATCACACTTCCAGTCTTCAGTTCACAGACATCAATAATACTCTCAAACTCAATGCCATTTTCTTCGATTGATTTCAACTGAATCCACTCCCCAAGAGAAAGATCTTTGATAACATTTGAAGACTCTTGGAGGATTTCGTTATTTTTCAACTCGGCCAGACGCCAGATAACATCTGCAAGTAAGTAATCTCCAGAAAGAACAGCGTATTTATTTGAAGAGAGAGCATTAATTGATGGACGGCCACGTCTAAGAGATGCCTCATCGATAACATCATCATGGGCCAGGCTAGCAGCATGAATTTGTTCGACACAGATAGCATAGGAAGTTAATAGTTCCTGTTTAATCCCCAGATGCTCACCAATCAAAAATAAAAGCATAGGGCGTAGTCTTTTCCCACCAGATAAAACAGTTTCATTTAAAAGATTGGAGATTTCAGTGGGGTGCAATTCCCCCAAAATACAGTTGAGGTTTTGTGCGGCCTCGAGGGTTTTTTCTGGTATAAAATCTAACTTCATCAATCTTCCTAAATAAAACATAAGGCCAAATACTAAGCCTATAATCCCTTGTAATCACAACAATCATCCTATGGGCCAATACACTAGTCAATAAAACTTTTCAAAACTCGAGCAAATCGCTCAATCAATAATAGTTATCACCTACAATAATGAGGGGGAAAATGTGCCACTACTGGAAGATAAAGCAAAGGTAATGCTACAATTATCACATGAAGTTAATAGTCTTACTTGTCAGTTCACTATTTATTTTAAATCAATTCTGCTTAGCGCAACAAGCTGGCGACGTTTTACAAATTGGTTCAAAAACATATAACGCAAGAACTTCAATTTTCTTTAAGGGCAAGAAAAACGTGGCCTTCACCCTAACTCCCCAAGATATTTCTGAAATTGTTGATGTAAGAGTTCTCCCATCTGGGAATAAAGCGCTCAGAATTAACGTGGTTTCTGGACCAAATGCGGGAAAGAAAGCTTGGATCTACTACAACGTCAATGAACCAGACTTTGAAGTTTTTACTTCGACAATGGAAAGCTTTGACCTAGACCAGGAAGAAGCAGGGCCAACGTCACCAGAAGTCACAAGAAAAGAAACACCTACTCCGGTAGCTTCAATCTCTAAAGAACCAATAAAAGTTGAAGAAGAGCGAATCCAAGCATCACAAGATGAAGCAGCAGTAAATACCTCTGAGGAACTTGAAGAGTACGATAAGTACTTTCTTGAGATGGTTTCAAAATACGAATCTGAAATTGAAAAGAAAGGTTCGCAGTCACTAATGGATCAAGCTCAAAACGCAATTGCAAATCTAGCGAATGGGCCATCGACACCAGACACCGCAGAATGTGCAGACTGTAAGGACTTTGTAGGCCAATCACCTCTAAATGAAATGATATTTGAAACATGTAACTCCTCAAATAACGACCTTGAACCAAATTTTGCAAAGGCCTTTAACTCTTCGATGGCCGCAATGAAAAATGAAGTAAATACCCAAGAGTTTGATACTGCCCTTAAATGTATCTATGGCGGAATGCAAGGGACGATGGGCGGAACTGGTGGCTTTTACAACTGCCCTTCTCCAAAATCATTTCTTAAAGAGGCCACACGAAAAAAATCCACTAGGCCATGTCTTTCAAAAAGCATGGTTGGCTCAACAGCTTCTGAAATCTATCTAGCATCTAAGTGTTTTGAACAAGATATTAAAAGAGTTCTCCCACTTTTAAGACATGAGTCTCGCTTTATACCAAATGTTCGAAGTGTTACCGGAGCTGGAGGCGTAGGTCAGTTAACAGGCGTTGCAATTAAAGAAATCAACAGAAATCTCGATCGCTACATTCAGCGCTACAGTTCAAAGCCGGGATGTGAATACTTAAAAGACGTACCTGAGATGCACACTGGATTTATCTGTTCAAGAATGCATATCCCTACTAATCCACGTCAAAATGTTGTTTTCTCAATCATCTATCAGAGACTACTAAGAGATAATAGAAGCTTAAATCCAAAAAAGTCCGTTGATCGTTGGCTATCGAGAAGATCATCATCCATAAGTGAAAGAGATAAAGTCCAAGTAGAAGAAATGCTTCTTCGTACCTCCTACAACTCAGGTCCCGGAGCTGTACTAACTGCATTCAATACTTTTGCGGCATCACCGAGCTACAGAAACCTGCCAACAGATCAGTTCTTGGATCAGTTTTACTCTTATTTGAGAAGAAATGTCCGCAGTGAAGCGGCAAACTATAACGGGAAAGTCCTAAAAGACCTTCAGGTCATGGAAAAAAACGCGGGGATTAAATGTTCAATTTAAAAATAATTATTCCACTACTATTTGTTGGTCAAGCAATGGCCCAAATCGATATGCCATCGGTAGACAAAGAGATAGAAAAAGTTGCTTCCAACATCAAAAAAGAGAAAGTCTTCGCTGAAAAATTTAAGCACGTCACTTACCTTGAATCATTTCTTCAAAAAGAGATTGCAAAGGTGAATGATAAAAATTATGAAAAAGAAAAAGGAAAGCTATTCAAGCTTCACTTCTTTCATGGAAACCTTATTGGACTCACAACCCCTTTCAAAGAGAGCGACTGTGAATTTCAAAGAGAGCTACTGATTAAAAATTTCTCAGACTATAAGACGGGAAAAATTCATAAAAAATTAGAACCGCTAGCACAGATTCCTTTAAAAATATTCGATTCAATTTGTAACAAAAAGTGAGACCTATGAAAAAACTACTGCCCATAGTTTTATTGATTTTAACGACAACATGCTTTGCAACAGTAGATGATGCTGATCCATCAGACGTTGTTAAAGGCCTAGAACAAATAACTTCTCAGGCCCAATCCACAGGTGCACTAAGTACTCAACCAGGAGATTGCTCAACTTGCACAGATCAATCGAATGATCCACTAGATCAGCTGGAATATACGGCATGTAACAGAAGAGATATTACACGCTGTAAAAGTGACGATACCTATCTTCAATCAAAGCTTAGTGCTCCTTACAAAGAAGCACGAGATCTCATGAGTACGGATATTTATTCAGAAGATTTCATGAAAATTGCAAAGTGCGTGAATGCCGGGATCAACAACAAGCCAGTTGGAAACTACTACAACTGTAATAGAGAAACGGATCTCATTAAAAACCTCTATCGCAAATGTCGCCCGTGTCCTTCAAAGGAACTTGTGGGTACACTTTCGATGGAAATTTATATGGCGGCCAAGTGCCTTGGAAGAAGTTACAAAAAAATTCTCCCTATCTTTGTTCATGAATCACGCTTTATGCCAAATGTTTTAAGTCCTTCATACGCAGGTGGAGTTGGACAGCTCACAGGAATTGCGATTAAAGACATGAATAGATTTTTGGACAAGATTAAAGAATTTTCTAAAACAAGGCCAGAATGTGCCTACTTAAATGATATTGAAGAGATGAGAGATAACAGAATCTGTTCAAGAATCATCATTCCACCAAATCCAAGAAGAAATATCATCTATGGCGTTTACTATCAGATGTATATTGAAGATGGTGACCCTCGCTATTCTCCTCACTCAGTTGTAGAGAAATGGGCCGCAAAAAGATGGGCCGATAGAAGATTATCGCAAGATGATAAAGATGAAATCACTGAGGTCCTCCTCCACGTGAGCTACAACGCTGGTAAAGGGGTTGCCCTACCGGCCTTCCAGACCCTCAGAGATGATCCAAAGGCAGCACAGCTTTCAATAGCTGCATTTAAAAAGAAATACTTTGATCTTCTAGATGAAATGGCAGGTGACGAACCTGCAACATACCATAATGACATTGTTAGAGATTCAAAGAATATGGAAGAAGATTCAGGAGCTGACTGCACCATGTTTTAAAATGGTGCAGTAACATGCTGAATTCACACAAAAACAACTAATACCCGACAATTTCCCTAAAGTATTTTCCCGAGCTCCCGAAGAGTAGTTATCAACACTACTTGGGAGTTGAATTATGAAGAAACTTACATCGCTTGGATTAGCAGCTTTATTTGTAGTCGCAGCATTATTTACCGCTTGTTCTCATACCGGTAGAACTGTTGCATCAGAAAAGCAAAAAATGGAGTACATGAAACACTCTGATCAGGAATGGCGCTCATACTTTGGCGACGCTCCAGAAACAGAGGAAACTCACAAAGCTTACTACAAATAAGATTTAGCTAATCGCATCAAGCAAAAGAAATGGCCTGCTACAATAAGGGTTCGTGTAGCGGGCCATTTTTTTTTTCACATTTTTACAATTCCCTTTGCTATATCATTTTGCTCTGATACCATTTTCGTGACCTAAATCATTGGAAACTGAATCATTTGGAGCAATAATGAAAAAAATCGCAATCTCTCTCGTTGGACTTATGCTTGCGTCCAATGCCTTTGCCCTAAGTGCAAGAATTGGTGGTTTTGCTGCTTTGGATCTTCTAGATTACCTTAAGGTGGAAGACCAAAATGCGGACTACTCTTCTGGAATTGGGGTTCTAGACATGAAGGCCTATGCTCGCCATAAGGATTTTTCCTCAAAGGTAAAATTTGACTTGGATAGTAAAGGAATCAAGTACCACCAATTAGACTTTGTTGAAGAATTCACAGTTAGCTGGCAGCCAAACTGGGACTGGAGAATCACAGCAGGTAAAGGTAAAGCAAAATTTCACCGCCTTCACTGGGGTGTTACAGAGCACTGCTATACTGACGGTGGAACAATTCTAAACCCACAACACAAGTATCGCGATCTTGACCGTCGACCTGTCTTCACCGTTCGCTACGGTAACTTCAGAAAGAAATTCATGAACCACTTCTCAATCTTTGGAAATCCAGATCTCCCTAAGACAAATTCAAGTGGTAACACTGATAATTTTGCCAAGAACTACAAAATTGACTTCACCCAAGAGCGTGGTTTCACCAACATGTTTGAACTATTTCCAACTAAGGCATGGTCACTTTCAGTATCAGGTCTTTACTACAAACATGACATGAATCCACATGCAAACTATGCATTTGATACAGGTGGACGCTACCGTTTTGATTTCTTAGAAGTTTGGTTTGAGTACGTATGGGGAAGAAATGGTGCTCAATCTGCTGCTAAATATTCTGTTTTTAACTCGTATGAAAATACATTCCAACTTGGTGTTCAATATGAAATTAATGACCTAATCGATGTTCTATTCGACGTAGAGGGAACAATGGTTAGATGGGTTGGTTACAGCTCTGGAGTTAAAAATGCGTATGGCGAGGAACAAAACAACTTCAAGGCCGATATGGGGGTGAAGTTTAAAGTTGCTCGTTCAACTCAGATCACTGTGGGATCACTATTTGAAAAACAGTTCTACAAAAAAGAAGGTGGAGCTGGAACAAATACAACTTGGGCCTACCAGCTTAGTTCTGGTCTCTCAATGTGGTTTTAATAACAAAATAAGAATTCAATATATTTGGAGCTAAAAATGAAAAAAATAGCACTTTCACTTCTACTACTTGTATCGGCCAATGCTTTTGCTGCATCGGCGAAGCTACAAGGTTTTATCGGTCTTAACCTTTTTGATTACACAAAGGTATCTGACCAAGACGCAACTTCAGGAACTGGTTTTGATATGTTCCGCGCTACCATCACAGGGAAAAGAGATGCTTTTGCTGCGAAAATGGTGCTTAACCTAGACCTTACAAGAGACGAAGTTTCAGCTGACTCTTTCCACCTCTTTGATGAAGTTAACGTTACATATAACTACGAAGACATGATTTACCTAACATTTGGTAAAGCAATTCTACCATTCCAAAACTTCCACTACGGTGCGATTAAGCCATACCTAGTAGATGGTGGTTCTTTCTACGATCACAGTACTTTTAGACCAACTCACTTCAGAAATGAAGAAGGCGTTCTACTTACTAGTGTTAAGTACGAAAATGAAAACCTAGGTCTTGTTAACGAATTTTCTGTTTACGGTCGCGCTTTCTCACAAGAAGGAAATAGCTACGAAGAGCAAAAATCTGAAAAGACTTTTGAATTCAGAGAGCAACGCGGTTTTGCTGACAAAATCACTTACAAGCTAAATGATGAGCACAAATTTGTTGTTTCAGGTAAATGGTTCAAACATGACCTTGCTCCAGAAGCAACTTACGCTGGTCATCTTTACTATGAATTCACAGGTGAATCATGGAATATCTGGGCCGGATACCTCTATGGTGAATATTTCGCGCACGATGAAACTGAAGAAGAACTAGAAGCGACGTACCACGTGGCTCAATCAAAAGAGCACATCGCTCAAATTGGTGCTGAGTACGACTTCTCTGAGCTAATGAACTTCTACACAAACATCGAGTACTACCACACTGTGGATAGAGAGTACGAAATCACAAGTAAAGGTTACTGGATGCCAGATCTAGACAGCGAAAAAACAGTTGATAGTATCCGAGTTGAGCTTGGTACAAAGTTCAAAATGGCCAAAGATGCTTTCATCAATGTTGGTGTAATTCACGAAAGAAACACAATTGAATTCTCAGCAGCTATGGACGGTAACAAAACACGTTACCAAGGATATGGTGCTGGGGATGAGCTAACTTCAAATGTTACAACTGGAGTAGCTTCACTATCTTACTGGTTCTAATTAAAAGTAAAGATATCAATAGAAAGTGGGCCTTTATGGCCCACTTTTTTTTGCCTAAATACCTAAAATCAAAGTAAAACAACAAAACAATAGACCTTTTTACTCAAGTATTAACTCTAGTATTCCGATCAATTTGTTAGGAGATAAACCAGCAAAGAGGTGACTATATGAAAAAATTTATTTGGGCCTTTATCGCACTGATCCCTCTATCAGTTTTTGGTGGAACGGCGAAGTGGATTCACGGGCACGGAACAGACATGCACCACGATTACTTCCAAGGAACGTATGAAGATGGTGGACGTGATGTTGCGTCACAAGCAGACGCAGATAAAACTTACGATAGTGAAGAGCGAGATGATTCACGAGATGAAGCTTTCGACAGAGGAAACTTTACTGGATCTGGTGACTCTGCAGATTGGGACAATGCCGACAATGAGGATGCAGACAGAACTGGCCCAGAAGGAGACCAGTGATAAAAAACCCTCCATCCCGGAGGGTTTTTTTTTGTGCTTTTTTGTCACCTTTTCACCTTGAACTGAATACATTTTCTGTAAAAATAGTTTGGAGAGGTGAAAATGATCGGAATCGAAAATATCGCAAGCTATATCGCAGAAGGAAAGAAATCAAATTACGAGGTACTAGATAAATTTGGCATCGATGAAAGCTTCATCAGAGATAAGATTGGAGTGGAAAAGATCGCCATTGCTAAAGAGCATGAAAAGGCGTCAGACCTGTGTTTCAAAGCAATTGAGAAGCTTAAAGAAAAAACTAATTTTGATCCATCAAAACTTGAAGTGATTATTGTTGTCACTCAAAACCCCGACTATCAAATTCCTCAAACCTCTTCTATCGTACATGGAATGATCGATGCTCCGACAAATTGTGCTAGCTACGATATCTCTCTAGGATGCTCAGGCTACGTTTATGGACTAGCTGACATCATCGCCTTTATGGAACGGCATGGGATGAAGCATGGACTTCTTTTAACCGCTGACCCCTACTCTAAAATTGTAGATCCTGATGATAAGAATACCTCAATGATTTTTGGAGATGCTGCTACAGCGACCTTGATTGGGGAAAATCCAATTCTAACTCTCCATCAAGTGGACTTTGGAACCGATGGAAAGGCCTATGAGCACCTTATGACCAGAGATGGAAAGCTCTATATGAATGGTCAGGCCGTTTTCAAATTCGCTGCCAGAGTGGCCCCTAAAAGCGTCCAGGCCCTTTTAGATAAAGCCGGTACCAAGCTGGAGTACATCGATAAGTTTATTCTTCACCAAGGGAGTAAGAAGATTGTTGATACCGTGGCCAAAAAACTTCATTTAAAAGATGATCAGTACGAGTATTCAATTCAAGATTACGGAAACACCGTTTCTTCATCGATCCCTATTTTGTTAGAAAAAGAACTCATAGGAAAGGCCAAAACCCTTATCATGTGTGGTTTTGGGGTTGGACTATCATGGGCATCCGCCCTCTTAAAAAGGGTGTAATTTGCGCATCTAGTAATTGGGAGATACACTTTATGGACAACTTCCTAAGGATGAACTTTGAAAGCACTAATCGCAACAACCGTATTTTTATTATCACTAACAAGCTTCGCAATGATCGTTCCTCAAAACGATCTTTATATTCCTGTGGGAGAAAAAAGCAGTACTACGACGGAACATGAATTCGAGCAAATTATCGATACAGTTGCCTCACTTTATAGCGAGTCAGGTATCCAGGTGTATAAATTCTGGGAAGACGGTACTGTTAATGCATATGCAGAAAATGTGATGGGAATAAAGTCGGTAAACTTCTTTGGAGGCTTTGCCAGATTACCAAAAATGACAAGTGATGCTTTTGCCATGGTTGTCTGTCATGAGTACGGTCACCACCTTGGAGGCACTCCATCCAAGACCAGTCCTTATTCTTCATGGGCAGCAGCAGAGGGGCAATCGGATTACTTCGCTGCTACGAAATGCCTAAAAAGGTATTTTGCGATTGTTCCAGAAGAGACAGAAACAGAGACTATCGAGCAATGTCTCGTGGCCTCAGATCCTCAAATGTGCAGTAGAATTGCAAAAACAGCGGAAGTTCTAACTGGAATCTTTCATATGGTTGAAGGAGATCCAACTGAGCTCCCATCGATTAATACACCATCACTTAAGGTGGTAGAAAAAACCAACCGCGATGAATATCCGAGCAACCAATGTCGCCTTGATACCTATTTGGCCGGTGCCATCTGTAATGTGGATCCCACAACTGAGGGCCACTTTTTTAAACCAGAAATTGGTTACTGCCATCCTAAAAATGGCGATACAATAGGATTCCGTCCCAGCTGTTGGTTTGCCAATAACTAGTTGAAATCAAAAGAAATATTTATTTTTAGGCCTCCGCTGGATGTCTAATAAAAAAAGAGGGAAGATAACTCTCCCCTCTTCCTATTTTAACAGTTTTAAAACATCGTCATGGTGAGTCTTTGTCTTCACCTTCTCCATAACATGAGAGATCTTCCCATCCTTACCAATAATGTAAGTCACACGATTAAGTCCCATATACTCTTTTCCCATAAACTTTTTAAGTCCCCAAACTTTATACTTATCAGCGATCTTGTGATCAGGGTCAGACAGTAGATCAAAGTTAAGATCTTGCTTATCTTCAAAACGCTTCAATCTTTCAAACTCATCAGTACTAACACCCAAAACCATAGTATCGAGCTTTTCGAACTCTTTTTTTGTATCTCGAATTCCACAGGCCTGCACAGTACACCCTGGAGTCATTGCTTTTGGATAAAAATAAAGAACGACATTCTTTTTCCCTTTGTAATCTTTAAGAGAAATTTTCTCACCGTTTTGATTTACCAAAGTAAAGGCCGGTGCAACCTTTCCAACTTCTAATAGTTCAAGGGCCATTAAAGTCCTCCTAGTTTTAAAATATAATTAAATTCTTTTTCTGTTAGTTCCATTACAGAAAGTCGATTACCTCTTTGAAGTAATCTCATATCTTTTAAATCTTTATGGTTTTTCATTTCATCCAATGAAACTTCATTTTTAAAATGTTTTACGTAACGCACATCCACCATTCTCCAAGGATTTTTCTCCTCAGTGGCCTTTGGATCGAAATACTTTGAAGTCTTATCAAGTGCGGTAAAGTCAGGATAGGCCTCACAATCAACCTTGGCGACCCCAACAGCTCCAGGGGGCTTGCAGTTGGAGTGATAGATTAAAATCATGTCACCCTTTTTCATCTGGTCGCGCATAAAGTTGCGGGCCTGATAATTTCTAATACCATCCCAATGCTCTACCTTAAGTTTCTTTAAATCATCAATAGAGAAAACATTTGGTTCTGTTTTCATAATCCAATACTTCATTTCATTCTCCTATAAAGAAATGATCGCTCAATATACCTAATATTTACAGTTGAAAGTATTTATCCGTCGATAGGCATTGTCCATGTGCCACAAAGACAAAGGCCACTCTTACGAGTGGCCTTTCTAACAGTTATAGAAAAATGAATTAGTTGATTTGGATAATGTCACCGTTACCAGCTACGTGGAACTGTGCTTTAACTCTGTTTTCTTTAAGAACTGTCTTAACTCTGTAATCAACTTCAAGAGTAACAGCTGCGATTGGATCAAGTTTTGAGCCTCTATTTGAGATCGTAATCATTTGTGAAGAAGCATCAAATTCATATCCCCATGCTACTGAGATATTGTTTGGAACAATTGTTACACCAGTAAGGTATTGACCTCTACCGTTGTATTGTCCACCGTATTGTGAGTTAACTGAGAAAGTAAAACTAACAACATTGATTCCGTATAGGTTTTTATAATCAACTCTAAACTTTTTAGAAATTGGAGCTGACCAATAGTTTAGTTCATAGAATGGTTTCCCAGTTCCATCGATGTTTGGAATAACGCTGATAGCATCTCTGAAGTCAGTATTGATAACTGGTCTTCCCGCTTCAACAAGTGGCCAAATCTTTTTCCCAAGTGCAATAAGGCTGTCTGTAATTTTTGAAATTTGATTGATGTAGTCATCAACCAAGTTGAGATCATCTAATGTGAAAGTATCTTCGCGTAGCTCAGTAAGTTCTACTGATTCAATTTGGAAATAGTCTTGGTCTACACCTTTTTCAATTTGTCCTGATTTAGCAACATCAGACTCTTCAAATGAAAGTTGTACAGTATTTGCTGACGCTGCAAAAGAGATAAGAAGAGTGAGAGCGATGATAAGCTTGTTCATTAATTCCTCCAACTGTTATATTAGTGCAAATTATATATCCCATAAGTCACACTAATGCAAACAAACATTTTCTTACGGCCCGAGAACAGTACCTTGAAGCCCACAAAATGGCAATTTTCGGGGCTAAAAAGGGCTAAAATCGTAAAAAATACATACTTACGCAAAAGTTGCGCAAAAAGAGGCTTGACTTACGCAAAACTTACGCTAAGATCAAATCTATGGGAATAACAAAGAAGCAAAAAGCAGTTTACGATTATATTATTGAATATTCTGATCGCCAGGGGCTTGCTCCTACTCAGAAAGAAATCAAAGATCATTTTGGCCTTAAGTCCTTTGGCTCTGTACAACGCTATCTTAAATATCTCGTGGATGCGGGATACCTTGAGATGGATTGGAATGCTCGCCGGGGACTTAAGGTCGTTTCTGAAGAAACAGATCAGGCCGAAATGGCAAAGGCTACCGAGGAGATCCCCCTACTGGGTCTCATCGCTGCTGGTAATCCAATTGAAGCTCTTGAAAATCCATCTGATACCATTGATGTTCCCAAGCACATGGTCACTGGAACAGACAGACATTTCGCATTAACAGTACGAGGTGACTCAATGATTAATGCGGGAATTCTTGAAGATGACATTGTTGTTTGTCGCGCCACAAATCACGCCGCCCAGGGGCAGATTGCAGTTGCAATTGTAGATGGAGAGGCCACCTTGAAGTACTACTACCGTCAGGCCGATCATATTGAGCTTCGCCCCGCCAATGACAGGCTCTCCTCAATTATTATTACAGATGGTGATTTCAAAATTGCAGGCGTTCTCTCAGGACTAGTGCGCTACTACTAGGCCACGATGAAGCAGCGAAAGATCATCCACATTGATATGGATTGTTTCTACGCTGCGGTGGAGATGCGCGACAATCCTAAGCTAAGAAATGTTCCTCTCGCGATCGGAGGCACCTCTAGACGCTCCGTTCTTTGCACCGCAAATTATGAAGCGAGAAAGTACGGAGTGGGCGCAGCAATGCCTACGGCCCTTGCTTTAAAGAAATGCCCAAAGCTTGTGGTGATCCACGGAAATTTTGATAAGTATAAAGAGGCATCAGCAATCATTAGAGACGTATTTTATGAATACACCGATATTGTAGAACCCCTATCCTTAGATGAAGCATTCTTAGATGTAACAGAGTGCACTCAGTGTAAAGGGAGTGCCACACTTATTGCCTATGAGATCAAGCAGAAGATTAAAAAGCGAACAGGCCTTACTGCATCAGCGGGAGTTGCCCCCAATAAATTCTTAGCAAAGGTTGCCAGCGACTGGAACAAGCCAGATGGACTATTCGTCATCCCTCCTAATAATGTCAGAGAATTTGTAAAAGATCTTCCTGTGAAGAAGATCTTTGGGGTAGGAAAAGTCACTGCAGAAAAACTCAAAGGCTTTGGGATTCAAACCTGTCAGGATGTTCTTAAGGCCAATCCCGCAGTGATCTTAAATAACTTTGGAAAATTTGGGCCAACACTGATTGAGTACGCCAAAGGGATTGATGACCGAGAGGTTCAATCTCACTACGTGAGAAAATCATTTAGTATTGAAGAGACCTATGAGTACGATCTAAACGATCTGAGTCAATGCCTAGAGCAACTGCCTCGTCTCTTTGAGGAATTATCGAGACGCTATAAGAAGTGGTTCTCAAAAACGGAAGATCCATCTCCTATTCATAAGGCCTTTATAAAAGTTAAATTCAATGATTTTAAAGCTGTCACAGTTGAGAAATGTCGACCAGAGAGCTTCTTTCAAAAATTTCTTGATGAGTTTGTTATTGATGGTGAACTACAAGATCTCTTTGAATCTCTGATGACAATGGGATATGAGCGACACAGCATTCCTGTACGATTATTGGGAATTGGATTTAAACTTGTTGATGAAGATCAGATCACCAATGAAAAGCAGCTAGAGCTTCCCCTTATAGTGTAGAGATTTCCTCTCCACTACCATAAAGTACTTCTGCTCCGAAAGGAGTCTTTACCACAACATTGAAATAGTAGGTTGTACTGGTATCAAGACCGGTGACCGAAAAAGAATTCTGGTTTGCGGTCCAGTCTGAAATCAATGTTCCATTGGCGCGAGTATCAGCTAGGGTTTTCATATTGTCAGCATCAGAAACGTAGAGCTGATACTGAAGAACAGTTGGATTTAAAAAGATATGAGATGCCTTTTCCCAGCCGAGATCAATTGAGTTGCCTGTAATTGCTGTGGGAGAAATGGCCGTTGAGCTTGGAAGAATCGGTGCATTGGTAAACGGTTGATAACGAGATATCTGTCCCTTATTATCTTTAACCATCAAAAGAAGGTAATAAGATTTGGCCTCCATATCTGTAATAGTAAGAACGCCTGAATCAAATGTCTGCCAATCAAAAAGCGCAGTGGAAACTGGAGAGAGTTCATCTAGAGTTGGAGCATGAACGACCTTGTAAAGTAGAGCACCTTGGGAAGTATTGTCGTCAGATGCCAAAGTAAAGTGAACTTCCATAGAATCGCTTCCCATAAAAGCGATTGTTGTCACACCATTGCTACCGGGAATAGGGAGAGCATCAGAATTAGAGATCGGTCCAAAGACATCGAGTACACTTGACTCACTGGTCGCCGCATCTGGACGAGTGATACAACCACTAAATAAAACAATAAATGACAAGGCAATTACTAATCTCATTGTGCAGACCTCTGTGGGGTGCTAGACCCTTTATTACTTGATTTAGAACTCTCGTTGCCGGTGTAGTAAAAGTTAAAAGCAATTCCAACCATCACCGAATGAATATTTTGCTCCCACTTATTGGGAAGCTCAACAGTGCTTCCCCCATCTTTCATACGAACTTTCGAGTAAGTAATATTTCTGGAATAACCACCAATAAACCAATTCATTGTTCGTGTGATTGCAAAACGTTTCTCAAAACCTACATGGTAACCTTGGCCACCAGTAAGCTTGTAATCACGCCCAACATTATTTTCAACGCGCCTTGCATCAGCTTCATAGGCACCAATACCAACTTTAATCATAACCGAGTAAAAGCGAAGTCCAAGCTCCGCACCTGCTCCCTGAGGAGAGATGTGAAAGTTATCGATATTGTCGCCCTTATAAATTTTGTTGGTGTAAGACCAGTTTTTGTAACCAAAAATCCCTAGATAGAGAGGCTCAAATGCAGAAAACATCAAGTGTCCCTCTGCAGAGTAACCGTAGTTTTCTGCTTTAGAGCGATTATCGTCTTCAACAACTCCGCGATCGAAGCCACCACTCAATTTAAAATCGACACTGCCCCGTGAAATCACAGGGAACATTATCAAAATGAAAATGGCGAAACAGAGTTGCCTCAATGTAGTAACCTCAAATCGTTGGGCACTAGTACCCACCAAAATTATAGCAATTTATCCAATTCTCACCCATAGTGAAAAATAATCCCACTCGCTAACCCATCGAAATGACAGGAACAAGTGAGTGTTTTTGGTAAATTCTATTAAACAAAAATTACACCAATTAAGTTTCTAGATAATGCAAGGCCCTCTATTATTTTTAAAACGATCATGGAGGATAAAATGAATAAAATGCTAATCGCTGGTCTCGCTCTGATACTCAGTAGTACTCAAGTTTTTGCGGATAATTCAGTTGGTTGTGGACTCGGTTCAATGATTTTCAAAAAACAATCAATGGTATCTGCCACATCACGTGTTATTACCAATAACATTTTTCTCACTCAATACTTAGGAACTACAACAGGAACAAGTGGTTGTACTCAACACAGTATTGTTAAAACAGAGATGGCACCAGTTTATTACGCCGAGGCCAACATCGAAAACCTAAAGGTTGATATGGCAATTGGTGAGGGACAATATATCGATGCATTTGCAACAACTCTAGGATGTGATCAGTCAATTATTCCTAAGGTAAGAAAAATCACTCAGGAAAACTACACCGATATTTTTAACTCTCCAGATGTTTCTCCTTACGAGATGTTAAACAATGTAAAAAAATCATTGAATACAAATACAGCAACAAGAGGAAAGTGTAAGTTTGTTCTCATTTAGATTTGTTCTTCTATTGATATTGCCGTTATTCGCCGTCACGGTCCATTCTGCAACAATTGCAGATGTCTCTAAATCGAACAAATGGAACAAGTTACTTCACCTTTCAGATGAAAAATCCAAGGCCCAAGGTCTTGGATTTTTTTTGTATAAAATCGAAGACTGGACCCCTGAAAGAGAACTGGAAGCAACCATCAATGCCATTGATGAGCAACGAGAGATTGGGCATCTAAAACTTAAGGCCCACTGCGCTTTCCCAACCAGAGCAAAATTTCTTAAAGAGAAAGGACTGATTGGAAATCTTCCACCATGCCCTAGAGTTGAGAACTGGATTAAGGGGATGTCACCAAAGTCGATATCCTTAATCTTTGCCTCGGCCTATGCCAATAACCCCTCCTCTATTTTCGGTCATACCTTTTTGAGGGTTAACTCCAGTAAAAAGGAGGGAATGGATAATAAGGCATTAGATCTCTTAGACTATGGGCTCAATTACGCGGCAGAGATTGGGGACGATGGGCCAATGAGCTTTATCTACAAAGGTGTTTTTGGACTTTATCAGGGACATTTTTCAGTGGCCCCGTATTATCAGAAGGTCAATGAGTACAATAATTTTGAGAACCGCGATCTGTGGGAGTATCGACTACATTTAAGCACAGAAGAAGTCGTAGAGCTGATTGAACACATCTGGGAGATTGAGTACAACACTTATTTCGATTACTATTTCTTCAACGAGAATTGCTCTTTTATGATCTTAAAACTTTTGGAGATTGTAAGACCTGAAATCAACTTTAGAGATCGCCTAAAATTTTATATCTCCCCCCTTGAAACAGTCAAAGAAGTAAAAAAAGCAGGGTTGATTGAGAGCGCGGAGTATAGGCCTGCCATTAGATCAAAGTTCAATCACCGCTTAAAGAAGTTAACATCAAAAGAGAAAGATAAGCTTAATCAAATTATTGATACCCCTTCACAGGCATCCACAGAGATATTGGATACAGCATTGCTCTATTACAAATTGAAAAAGCACATCGACAGAGGACTTGATAAAGAGGGAACTGAAAACTTTGCCTCACTGCTGGTACTGCGTTCAAAAGACAAAACGCCACCAAGCAAAATAAAGATAAAAAAAATCGATCCAACCATGGGACACGATTCAATGGGAATCCAAATTGGATATCTCAAAAATGGTACCGACAAGGTATTTTTAAATTATTCCCCGGGAGTGCACTCTATTACAGACAGCAGCGCGGGATATATTAAAAATACTTCCCTAAATTTTTTGGAATTGATGGGAAGTTTCAGTGAAACTGATAATAAATTTTATCTGGAGCGTTTTACCCCCTTTGAAGTAGAGAGCTACTCTCCATTTTCTAAACTATCCCCCTCTCCAAGCTACCATCTAAGCTCAAACTTCTTGAATAATTTTAAAGACTCCTTTCACCGCTTTGGCATGGGGGTATCCACTGAATTTTTTGAGACATTATCAATCTACCTGATGCCAACAATATATCTATTAGACAGTAGAAATGTTGAGTACGGAGCGATAGGAGAGATTGGAGTTCTTATGGATTTAAGACGAGTGAAGTTAAAGCTATACTACTCTCCTCGCACAGATCGAATAGATTTTAGAGGAAATGAGTACGGAGGATTGGGATCGATTGTAATTTCCAAAGACTACTCCTTACAAATGGGATATCATTACTTTGATGAAACTCATCAATATCAATTTGGAATCAAAGGGCATTTCTAATGAAAGCGACGATTTTACTTATTCTTATGGGCCTACTGACCTCTTGCTCAACCTTTTTTTACTACCCTGATTCCAAAACCTATTTCACTCCAGAGCAGTTCGTCAAAAGCTACCAATCATTTGATATCAAAACGGAAGATGGAATCACCATCAAAGCAAAGCTACTTAAAACAAAAAACAAAGTACCCAAAGGCACTATTATCCAATTCCACGGCAATGCTCAAAACATGAGTTCCCACATGGCCAGTCTCGTGTGGCTAACAGAGCTTGGCTATGACCTCTTTATTTTCGACTACAGAGGTTATGGAAACTCAGAGGGAAGCCCTGATCCAGAAGGATTAAACTTCGACGCTCAAGCAGCACTAAAAAAAGCAAAGGAATGTCAGATAGAGAGAAAGGCGAAGAAGTTTATTGTATACGGTCAAAGTCTTGGAGGAGCTGTCTTGATGAGAGCGCTTGAGGATTATGGCACAGAAGGAATTGATCACCTCATCCTAGAATCGACATTTATGTCCTATCGTAATATTGCCATCAAAAAAATGAAAAGTGGCGCAATTACCTATCTCTTCTTTCCCCTTGCCTACCTTATTGTGAACAATAGTTACTCCGCTTCATCAGTGCCAGAGATTCCACTTCTGGTAATCCATGGCAAGAAAGACCCAGTGGTGGAATTTGAGTTTGGAGAGGAGATTTTTAACAAAGGCAAAGAACCAAAAGAGCTCTGGCAAATCCCAGAGGAGCAACATATCAATGCGTACTTTGTAGAACAAGGTAAGTATCGCGGGAAGCTTATTAACTACTTGAAATAGGAACTTTCATGGAAAAAGTAAAAGAAGCAAAAGGAAAATGTTTATGTGGGTCTGTGACCATCACGGTTCATGACTTTGATAATGAGATGGGAGCATGTCACTGCGATATGTGTAAAGTATGGACAGGGGCCCCTCAAATGGCATTTGGTTGTGGGGAAAATATTAAAATTGAAGGTGAAGAGTTTGTTGAAAGATACGAGTCATCTCCGTGGGCAGAAAGAGCATTTTGCAAGAAATGCGGAACACATCTTTTTTATAGAGTAAAAGATAAAAACTCTCATAGACCGATGCTAGGGCTTTTTAAAGATTCATTCACTCCAGAGTTTAAGTATCAGTACTTTATTGATAAGAAGTCTAAGAGCTTTTCGTTTGCCGACAAAACAATCGATCTTACGGAAAAGCAAATCATGGAAATGTTTGGAATGTAGAGATAAAAAAGCAAGGCCTTTGGCCTTGCTTTTTCTTATTAGCTACAGATAATCATCATCTGTATTGTAGTAACTGAAAAATTCATTATCAAATGGCGAGAATTCTCCATCCAGAAACCCGATATTATATAGAGCATCTCCGGACATAATTAGTGATGCTTGACTCATACCGAGCACAACACCATCCCGTTCCATTCTAATCTTTGAAACGAGTTCACCAGTAATTGTTCTCAGCTCACCAATTACTTCCCCTTCCTTTAGAACACGATTTTTCTTAATCTTATTGATTAGGACTCCACCTTCTTTCGCTCTAATCCAGGAACTTTTTTCGATGTAGATTGAAGTATCTTTGGGTTGATCAAAACGCTTGATCATCCCTAGTTGGAAAAGCACACTCTCCACAAATTGATGACCGGCCTTAGTAATCTCAGCGTTCATTCGAAGGCCTTCACCGCCTTCAAAGACCAGACAAATCTTATCGTGTTCCGCCAGGGCCTGCCTTAAAGAGCCATCTCGAGATGAGCTATTGACCACAACCGGGACTGAAAGCTTATCTACAAACTCTTTAACATCAGGCCTTCCAAAATTACAGCGGACCTGGGGAGTGTTGTATCTGCCAATTGGCCCGGAGTGTAAATCAATAAAGACATCCCCGACCATGTTGATATTGTCGAAAATATAGCTGGCAAAGCGATTACCAAAGCTCCCCTTCTTATTGCCTGGAAAGCATCGATTGATATCCTTGCGGTCAGGAAGATAGCGATTCTTATTCATGAAGCCATAAATATTTACGATAGGGACAACAATCAAAGTACCCTGAGATAGCTTTCTCTTACTTCTCATCAAAGATTGAGCAACGCGAAGCCCCTCAATCTCATCACCGTGCAAGCAAGCAGTAACCACAACACAGGGGGAGATATCTTCCGATGATCGGTGGATATAAATAGGAGCACTGACATTTTGGATTCCATAAAAAGAAGGAAAG
This sequence comes from Bacteriovoracaceae bacterium, assembly GCA_965140515.1. Classification (GTDB taxonomy): domain Bacteria; phylum Bdellovibrionota; class Bacteriovoracia; order Bacteriovoracales; family Bacteriovoracaceae; genus JAGLCH01. The sequence continues at coordinate 2,781,363 of OZ223251.1, forward strand.
TCGGCGTGATATGTTTTAACACGGCCAACAGGAACCTTCTTTAAATCAATCCCAAAAAATTGACTGTTCAATTATGTATCCTTTCTTACTTTTGGATAATTCCTTTCAATGAAGCGGATGATGGCACCGGCCACATTAACTCCAGTACATCCTTCAATGGCCTCAAGCCCAGGAGATGAATTCACCTCTAGTATTCTAGGCCCAGACGCGGATCGAACAATATCGACACCGGCCACATTAAGTCTCATGGCCTTGGCAGCGCCAACGGCAATCTTTCTCTCCTCAGGGGAGATCTTTACTTTTAGGGCCTCTCCTCCTCTATGGATATTTGAGCGGAACTCCCCTTCTTTTGCCTGACGTTTCATCGCCGCCACAACTTTATCACCAACCACAAAGCAGCGGATGTCCGCCCCTTGGGCATCGTGAATGAACTGTTGAACTAGAAAGTTTGCCTTAAGCTCACGGAAGGCATCGATCAATGACTCTGCTGCCTTATGGGTTTCAGCGAGAACCACACCATTTCCTTGCGATCCTTGGAGCAGCTTAACAACTAGTGGCGCACCTCCAACCAGACTGATCAATTTATCGGTTTGTTCAGTGGAGTTTGCGAAACTTGTCTTTGGTAGTGGCAGTCCTTTTTGAGAAAGGATTTGAAGTGAGCGAAGTTTGTCTCTAGAGCGACCAATAGAATTGGCCGAATTGAGGCAATACACTCCCATCATCTCAAATTGCCGAACTATTGATTTCCCATAATTAGTGATGCTGGCGCCGATTCTTGGAATAACCGCATCAACAGTGCTGAGTTTACGTTTTTTATAGTGGACCATAGGCTTACCACTGGAAATATCCATGAAGCATTTTGTGGTGTGTACCACTTCAATCTTATGCCCACGGGCCTTACCTTCCTCGACGAGTCTCTTAGTAGAGTAAAGACCTCTCCCAAGAGATAAAATAACAATGTGCATTTCCGCCCTCTGAAAATGAGTAAATATTTAACTCAAATGTAGCACAAAAATGATCTCGTTAACTAAGCTTTTTAACCCAAATATTGAGGTCTTCAAATTGGCCAAAAATGTCACAATTATTAATAAGCCTTCCAGAGTATTCGTAGCGGAGGCGAAAGAATGACTTATTCATCCCGATACTTTGGGCCCGGGCCAGAGTATAGGCCGTTTTGATCCCTTTCTCACGAACCACATTCTCGAGGTCAGCAAGGAGATGTTGCATGATCCCCCTTCCCTGGGCAGCGGGAATAGTAGCACAATCTGTCATCTCAGCATTGGAATGTTTCTTTAAAATTTCAGCACTTGCAGCAGCGATTGGCATCCCATCCTCGAAAGCAAGTTTGAAAATAACATCTCTTCCCATGGCCGACTTGATGTAATCAGGGTTGGCCAAAGGAGAAGGATAGGTCTCAAAAACGGAGCGGTAAATATAAACCAGTTGGGGAATATCATCCAAAGTGGCGGTACGGATTTCAAAGCTTTCACTTAGAGGCTTAACCTCCTTTTTCTTACTTCCGTAAATAATATCCTCGACGATGACTCCTTCTTCAATAAGGCAGTCACTGTGAATTCGCTCCTCACTACTAAAGCGGGAAAGAACATAAGCATCTTCTCCACTAAAATAGTAGCGGAGAACTCCTTCCATCACATAACCGCGAGAGAGAAATTCCTGGAAGTCTTCTGACTTGGTTTTTACGAAAATTTTATCAAACTGATTTGCCTCAGCAATCCAAGAAAATCGTTTAATCATCTTTTGGTAATCGGTGGCCTGATAGTCAGAAATCTTAAGACGCTTATTGTAGTAATCAATGTAGACTGATGCGGAATAAGAATCGTCTTCAATCTCATAATCTAGACCGTAGACGGTCCCCATAACAGTTGTCTTTACCCCTTTATCCAAGTAGAGAGTAACTACTCCCATATCCTTATCACTAGGGGTCAGTCCAGACCACTCGTCCTGTAGATTTTGATAGGTTTCTTTTTTAATTAACTCTTCTACCTCAGCTGGTAGCTGATGGCCTTCATTCGCTTTTTTCATTGTTTACCTCTGATACAAACGGAAGAAGAAAGTTTACAACATTTTCACCGAGGTCTTTTGTGTAATAACCACCTTCCTGAATGATTACTGTTGGGAGCCCAAGACCTTTGAGTAATTTACCAATGTGGTAATAATCCTCTGTCACAAGATTACACTTACCAATCGGGTCAAGATGATAAGTATCGAACCCTGCAGAAATGATTAGTGTACTGGCATTAAAATCAGTAATAACGTCCAGCACTTCATTTTGCAGTATAGTAAGATACTCATTCAAACTGGCGTTGTCAGGTAGGATGATGTTCAAATTCGTATTTACCGCATCCCCATCCCCTCTCTCTTCAGGATATCCGCGAAAATATGGGAAATAATCCTTAGGATCTCCGTGAATAGAGATATAGAGGACTTCTGGATCGGAGTAGTAAAAGTCTTGTATACCGTTACCGTGGTGATAATCGATATCAAGAATAACAACCTTCCCATTTTGCTTTAAAATCTCTGCGGCGAGGCACGCGTTATTGAAATAGCAATATCCACCATAAGTATCGAAAGATGCGTGGTGACCGGGCGGACGGCTCAATGCGTAAGCATAGTGGGAACGGCGCTCCAACACGTCGTTTGCGGCATCAACAGCTGAAGCAGCGCTCCAGCAGGCAGCATCAAAGGTATGACAATCAAGAGGAGTTCCCGAATCAAAGCAGTAAAAGCCCGCATGGTTGATTTTTGTTGGGTTTGGAGCACTATTCATCCTTTGGGGAAATACATTTGGGTAGTATACCTTTCCTTCGGGAATAGCTAATGCAGTTCTATAAAGGGTTATAATCTCATTACTATGGAGCTTTGAAATCTCATCAAATGGGATAACCATTGGAGAAATGAGATTAAAAGCATCCTTTCTCTTTTTCAATGCACGCTGAATACTATTTGCACGCTGAGTGCTTTCAGGATGTCGAATTCTAGTTCCCAAGCACCATTCGTATTTTGGATGGAACTCGAGTTGTTTCGGGTGAAAATAACAATTCATTTTACTCATAGCTTGTAAGTAAAACACAAACCGAGGTTAATTTAAAATTAAGAAATTTTAAAATTCGGACAAACAGAATTTGAAAGCACGATAAAACCGTGCGGTTTGATCAGCTGCCTTTCGTAAATTGTGGATAATACTTCTTATAAAAGTACTTTCGTGGCAGTTCTAGTTTTTTAATTTCATCAACTGAAAGCCACCGGTCGAGATACCCCTCAAACCGCTTGAGACGTTTCTTATCCGTTAAAAGCTTATTAATGCGATCAATTACTTTCTTTCCTTGCGGAGTTTTAGCACAGGCGAAAACCACTTCAACATAGTTCGCATTCTCTTCAAGTGGTAAATGAATAATCTGATCCTGAACCTTTCCCTTGAATGCATCCTGAGTTTTCATAATCTGTTGGTAGTAATAGGCCTCAAATGGGTAACCAATCGTATAATTAACACGATCCATTTGAAGCATTTTATGAGCGGTGGCACTATTTTTCACCACATCGATCTGTGGGTGATTTTGATAATTCACTTTCTTCAGATAGTCGTCAACACCTTCACCGTAAAGCCTACCAATGGCCATTCGTAGGTATTTTGCGGACAGTAAGCGACGCAGAGAGTAAGGTCCGAGGTCGCGAACAAGATGGAGATTTTTCTTCTTAATGAGAACGCCGTTAGCGGGAATAATAAATGATGGTTTTGAGAGGTAAAATACCTTTCTCCACTCAGGAGTATCAAGCCAACCGGCATTGCAGGTCTCGCGTTTTTCTTTTGCAGACTGAAGGACACGAGGAAAATTTACCCAAATCAATGAGTGCTCATATTCAGGAAGTTCCTTCTTAATCTCTTCCTCCATCTTACCTAAAAGTCCTTCTCCTCTAAAAGGGAGATCTTCGATAAAGATGGGAGGATCATTCCAACGAGTCCATGTGACTTGTGGTTTTGCGTAAAGGGAGATTGTAGAAAGTAGGCCGCAAATGAGTACACTATACTTGATTAATCTCATCACATTTCCTCTGAAAGATATTACTAAAACTTATCGAAATTGAAGAAATGTTTATTAGAAATAAAAAGTAAAAAAAATTTAGCAAAATTAAAGACTAGATTCAATGAATAAAATCCCACAGCTCTTATCTTTCTCATTTGAGTGATTTTTTAAAAGACTCAGTCATTCGTTTATTTTCTGTTTCATCAAAAACATACTCGCAACTTAATGACAGCTTATAGTCATCTTTACGATTACGACGTTGTTTCTTGACCAGAATAAAGTTCTTTTTTGATAATCGTAAACTTGTCTCTGTTTCAAACCACATATTATATCTTTTTATATAAGATTCTTTTTTAGACATTAGCTCTAGATTATTAAACTCAGATTTACTTTTTCCAACTACGGAACCATTGATTCGAGTGATCATCTCGCCTTCGTTAATTCCCTTAAAGCTTAAGAAAGTAAAATCAAGATTTTTTGTATGCTTAAGATCAAGTTGCCCTAAAGAGCACATGGCCATTAAAAGCAAATTACTTGGACAGTTTTTTGTTATATTTTTACTCAGCTTATAAGGACCCAGAAATGGCTCAACAGTCTTATCGTTGAAGAGAGCGTAACTATTAGTGCATAAGATTAAAGAAAAAATAAAAAATACTTTATTCATAGTTATCTCCTTATTTGTTCACTTGTTTAATGAACTCATCGAAGGCCCATGTTGCATTTTCTTTTTCACACCACTCTTTTACTTTGTTCAAATTTATTGGATGTTTGTTAGCAACGAGTACTGCCTGATCTAAACATTCATGCGCACTGAAATGAATATAACTTGCGAGACGACTGCACCACCGACTAAAATAACATCAACTTCATTCTTCGAAAGTTTAGTTGCAACATACTTCCATAGTTCTTCTTCTGTGCACTTTTTAAAATCAATTTTCACTTTTTAACTTCTTTACCTTTTGCTCTTGGCCTCATTCTTTCTTTGAACATTTCTTCTTTCATTTTGAGAGTCATGTTTGAATAGGTAATGTTAATAATTTCTTTTAGTGGCCTTATGACAGGACTCTTTGGATTGAATTGATAAAGCCTAGATCTCCCAACGACTCTGGAAACAAAGATCCCTGCCTCTTCCATTTTGTTTAACTGATTTAAGATAGGTCTACTTGCAATTCCAGTATTTTTCTCCACTAGGGCAGAGTACACTTCCCCGTAGTGATAGAGATTTAATAAGATCAAGGCCAATGTTTCATTTCCAAATAATTTATCTAACATGACTATATTATCGGTTATTTTGTGACTGATATCAATCAATTTTTAACTCATATCAGTTAAAATATAACTTATTATACACTTACAAGTAAAAAGTAGCGTCTACCACGTCCAATTCAGACGAGGTTTTATTTTGTAACATATTGATTTTGCTTGAGATGATGGTGGAGGTGGGAGATTCCATGCAGGGAAAAACGACCAAAAACAACTAACAACAAAAGGTAGTAACAAATCGCTCGAAAACATCGATCATTACTGCCTTATTGTCACTTAACTATTTGTTGCTTATTGCTATCTATAAGTTGCTTCAACATTTAGATAGCATGATAAAACCTTATGCGCTTCCTGCTCCACTTTATCCGCATGATTGGTTGAGTAAAAAGTATCAATTTTCCAGCGACCTACCGGCTTACCAAACTTCTTATATCGTTCAATTCTTGCTTCAAGGGTTTTTATTCGCTTGGTATTTGAGCCCATCTCGCTCCCCTTTAGATTTTTATGGTTTTCTCTCATTTTCTCTAGGTGATATTGTGCAAGAGAAGAATCTTTTTCCAAAGGTAAGAAGCTACCTCCAGAACAGGGCACACCACTTATTAGATGCTTTTGCATATTTCCATCACGCTTCAAAAGTAGTCGTGAACCGCAAATTTGGCAAGTTGCACTTCTTCCTTTCCACTTTCGATTTACATCTATAAGTCGTTCCTCTACATCATTAATCGTAATTCCAATCTTCACTCGATTGGCTTCAACATTTACTAAGATGTAGGCCTTGCCGCAAAATAAGTTATCGGTATTCATTTCTTACTCTGTCAATTTATAACACATATAATTCCACACACAAACACCACCACCAAGAGCTCCTTGATACTGATTTCGAATATGACCTTCTAACACAGGGAAAGATGAAAACTCTTTCAGTTGCGTTTCACTGTATACTTTATAAACTGAACGATTTCTTTCAATCAACTTATCGAGCATTTTATCGTTTGGAATCTTATCAAATTTTCCAGCAAGCCCACGATTACAATCCTTACAAGATGAAACGATGATCCATATACAGTGACTGTATATGTGAGAGTGAGGAATGAAGTGCTCAGCTTCGATTTCAGACTCTTTTAGCGAGTCACCACAGTAAAAACACTGTTTCTCATACTTCTTTAAATAGTCACGCATCCACTTGGGTATAGCGGTTCTTTCAATCCCAAATAAAGCATCCTCAAGCTTGTTAATAATTCGAGGAGAGCTATTAAAAAGCTCAATAAACTTGGCCCACTCAAGAATTGTTAAATTACGTAAAATAGCAATCATTGGCTTTATGCTCTTAGATATACCTTTATCCACTGTTACTTTACTTTCTTTAGCACTCCAGTGGTAAAGCGTACAGCTTCCTTCAGGCATGTTCTTACTTCTAGGATTGTCATAATCCCCAACTCGATCCTCAGGAAATGGGAATAAAGATTCATCATTTGCCAAGACTTCATTAACCGCAGTAATAAAGTCAGCTTCACGGTTTGGATCGACACTTTCAACAAATCCAAACATTGAACGATTATTGAAGTACCTTTCTGCAAAGTAGTCATAGATCTCATCTAAGGTGAGATCATTTTTATCAGGAGAACTCTCTATCCAATCTAAGAAACAGAGCGCCCATACAAATTTATATGAGGATCTCCTACCTTTAGCTGAACTTCTCAGTGATTTTATCCAATACTCAAGCAAACTATTCATTTGGGCACAATCTCTTAGAGCCTACAGCTTCTCATCAACCTTTGCTCTCATATACTCGTCTAACTCTTTGTAGATTTCCTGGCACTCCAAGGCATGTTTAATAGATACCTCTTCATCATTTAGATAAGTGGAGCACTTACCATTTTAGTGTGCAAGTTTTAACTAGCCATGACTCTAAGTGGCCAAAATCACGAAGTAACTCAATTTTCTTCCGTCGACGAAAGCTTTCAAGGAAACAAATCCCGTCTCCCCCTACGGCCACAGAGTCAAGCCCTCTACTTTTTATGAGGAGCTCTGTGAGATATTGAGAATTATCAACGAGGCCACTAACACCAAGAATGACCTTGCTCGCACCAACTCCCTTCACCGTTTGCATAAGCGATTCAACTGGTAGGTTGGCACCGAGATAGAGAAATGAAATATGATGAAATCGGCATAGAAGTGCCGCAAGTAAAATACCAAATTCATGCCACTCTCCCTCAGGTGTCGCGATAACTACTGGTGGAATAGTGTTATTCTGAGTCTCATAACTGGTATAAAGAAACTGTCCTAGGTGAAACTTGATCAAACTTGAAAGAGCATGCTCTTGTGCAATCGTAAGTTCGCCTTTATCGACCATTCTCCCAATGAACCCCATTAATGGGCTAATCACTTTATAAACTAAATCGCGAATTCCCATAACGTGCTTAATTGAAGTTAGTTCATGAGAAATAATCTCCATCTGGTGAAGCTTGATTGCGGATAAGATTCTATGCAAAAGTATTTCACCATCAATCTGGGAAGAGAGATGCAGCTCTCCCGCATCGTGAGTGATGCCATGTGTATTTAAAAGAGAAAGCAGCTCGCGATCACTCTTTGTGGCCACATCACCAATTGCGAATCCTGCAACTGTTAGAGCACGAAGTAGCTTTATCCTACTCACTTCTTTAGTGGTGTAATATCTCCTACCTCGCTCATCTCTTTTGGGAGAAATTGCGTTATATCTTTTCTCCCATGCACGAAGAAGATAGGTACTCACTCCTGTAATGGAGGCAACAGTCTGTATTGCGTACTTCACATCAACCTTGTCTAACTTTTGTCTAATGTAAATCATTTTACTCTGATCTATCATATAAAAAAAGATAAATAGTTAAGGAGAAATACTATGAAGTTACTACTACTTACGTTCCTATCTGTTGTTACATTTACCGCTTTTGGTGCGGACCAAGAACTTAAATCAGTCAACTACGTTGATGTAGAACGCTATATGGGGAAGTGGTATGAAATCGCTTCTTACCCACAAAAGTTTCAGGAGGGCTGTACTGCTACAACGGCCACTTACTCTCTCAATACAAAAGGGGAAGTTAACGTACTCAATCAGTGTCGACTCCACTCTCCGAATGGAGAACTTAAAAAAGCAAAGGCCAGAGCTTGGGTTGTGGATGAAACAACTAATGCCAAACTTAAAGTTCAATTTTTCCTCACATGGTTCAAGCTGCCAATGTTTGCAGGAAACTATTGGATTATTAAACTTGATGACTACTATCAATATGCAGTTGTAAGTGAGCCTACAAAAAATTATCTATGGATTCTCTCCAGAACAAAGGAGATGGATGAGGATACCTACCAAAACATCTTAGACTTTTTAGCTGAGAAAGGATTCGACCTTTCAAAACTACAAAAGACCATCCACTAATTTGCACAAGGGACCCATTCGGGGTCCCTTTCTCTATAATCTTTACAACAACCTGATTTTCCAGGTACATGATGTTAAGTTGGCAACATGCTAATACGACTTCTTCTATCCATATTTATCCTGCTGCCACTCATAAGTTATGGGAAAGATTGCAGTAGACCAACAGAAGCAAAATGCACATTTTATACTGAGTGCCTAGAGGATCGGTTCAACTGCCAATCAACAGAGTTCCAATACCCTGTTGAGTATGGAGATCGATTCTGTGATGGGTTTCAGAATATACAGGAAGAGCTTTCTGATAAAGGTAAGCTTTGGGTAGATAGAACTATGGTCTGCCTTCAAACAGCACTCTTTGATAACTTTATCGCAAGAACAACCTCGCGTGAAAGCAATCAATGTAAATCTATCAGCGAGGTTGCATTTAACTCACACCATAGATGTTACGTAAGGCCGACTGGAACTTTAAAAGAGGGAATTTGTCCTCTTTGGACTGACTATCATATTATTTTCAAAACAGGACGCCCTTGGGAGTCTATTGGAACTCAGTATTCAAAAGCCGTCAGAAAGCAGGTGGTTCAAACGGCCAGGACTTGTATGGGATACTGGTTCAGTTTCAAAAGAAAGAAGTCTTTTCGTCGCAATATTCCTGTGGACTCAATTCTTGAGCAGCTGAACAACTTCATTACCACGCAATAATAAAATCAAGCACAGCGTATTGCACGAAGGTAAAAGTTAAAACTTTATCATTATCAGCTCCCCCCTCTAATGCTCGGTAACCAAGTCCTACAGAAGCATTAGGAGCAACTCTTCTTCGTAATTTTAGTGTAACATCAGCAGCTCGTCCTTGAGGGGAGAAGGCAAAGTCGGCATCACTAAATAGATACCAGCTCTCCGTAAGGTTTGTCTTGAGAGCGTAGTATAAAAGTGGGACGAATCCAATATTGTCATATGTATTAGACTTACTCCCCTGTTTGAAAGTAACTGCAGCATCTCTTACTTTTCCAGTAATCCCAAGCTTGAAATAACTTTTTCTTCTCCCCCACAGTTTGTAGGTATAGCCTATTCGGTAAGAATTAAATTTATAGTCTACAGTTAGAGGAGTATTTGCACTAAAGGTCTCTTCATTGAAATTTATAGCTCTACTCTCATCACCTTCTACAGATAGGGAAAGAGGAGCGTAAATAATCCTAAAACCATGAGGTCCATCAGATTGATAGTGAGCTTCAACTCTATAGTGAAAAAATGGACCTTTATCGTACTCGTCAAAGCTAACAAGAGTCCCCGTATCTCCAGGGATTTTAATATCATTTCGAGTTTGCCAAAGGCCACCACTTTCTAGCGTGACAGAAGTTGTTCCAGCGTACAGGTTAAAAGAAAGGCAGAATAAAAATAGGTATTTCATAGTCATCTCCTAGACACTATTTTAAGGGACGCACAAAGCTGAGAAAACTAAAGTTTAGTTAATCATCATCCTACAAGTAGTCATTCCATCAGTGATGACACCTGTACGAATAACCTTCTTCTCAATAGCGTTCCAAATCAGAACATTGGCTTCATACATGTGGAGGTAGCGAGAGTCGAACTCAACTCTCCCCTACGAGATAACAAAACTTTTCTTCTACAATCTCAAAAAACTAACCACCACCCTCAGTTTTCCCATTAACTCTTCTTAACTCAAAGTTTTCTTGCGACGCATGTGCTTCACTGAAAAAATAATAAGACAATATGAAAAAGATAATTTTGATACTTTCACTTCTTCTGTCATCACAACTCTTTGCAGTGGACTATGCCATGAACCAGTTTGATTTAATCGGTGGTCTTGGTGTTGCGGATGCTGAAAATGGAACAGGACTTCCAGAATCAAGTCAGCACGTAAAATTCCAAAGTCTATCAAATGCGAGAAGCTTACTAAGAGGAATGGTGTCATTTGCAGGAATGAAAGGCGATGCAATAGGTGGAGACTTCGGAGTGGGATTTGTTATCAATCCCTTTGCCCCACTGACAACAGTAGCGTTTCCGTACGTAGGAGCATCTGGAATTGCCCTAATTGGAAAGTTTAACGAGGAAGTCAAAACACTCTACGGATATGCTATCAATACAGGATTAAATTTAAAGCTCACCCGATCTTTCGCCCTAACCTTCCAAATAGATTATCTCAACGCAGGCGATGCCATGTATCGATACATGGGCGGATTCTCTTTTTACTTTAAGCAGAAGTAACGGGAGCAAACCTCCCCAACCTCTTTATAAGGTCATCTTTCTTTATCTCAAAACAAAATGCCGTCTCTCTCTCATTTGTAATCTCAAATCCAAGATTGCGATGCAAAGAGAGTGACTTTATATTGTTCTTATCAACCACACTCTTAATCAAATCAATCTCTCTCTTATTAAGCTCTTTTAAAGCGTGTACCATCAACTGCTTTAGCGTCTTTAAATTTCTACCAGGATTTCTCACCTGAATACTTAAGACAAAAGCTTCGCGTTCATTAGAGCGATAGAATAAATATCCTTCAAGAATACCGGATCTAAAAACGGTACAAAGGTGGGCGCCTGAATCTAGCGCTTGTCTCATCAGTTTTGGAAGTTTATCCCAAGAAATGGGATTTCCTCTCCCATCCAAGATCTCTTTTCCCAGATTTTCTTTATCTAAAGAGACACATAAATCAGGAAGAGTCTTTCTCTCAATGTTGCTTTTAGCGATTATCTCATGAGGCGATAAATTCTCACATCCAGAAACAAAGATATCGATTTCTCTGTCCTCACCGTTTTCAATGCAATATGCCCCAAGTGAAAAACCAGGACCACCGCCATCATGACCTAACATCGAACCAAATGATGCCGTTGGGTCTCCCATCACTCCTATTCCGTAATGGGGAGAAGTATAGATTCCGGGATGAGGAACAGGAACAGGGTCTCTTAATAGTGCCATTGAATCATCAGATAAAAGCTCCCCAGAAAATAGCTTATTTAAAAAGTCTTTTACATCACTTACGGTTGATGCCAAAAGTCCGTGAGAAACGAAAGATGGATGATACAAGTCCTTCATACTTCCGTTTAAAAAATTAGAATTTTTGCAGGGAAAAGTAATACTTTTCATATCCTCAAGTGTAGTAAGAGGGATGGCCTTAATGATTTTTTCAGAAATGTATTGGTCAAAAGTAGCTCCCGAAATCTCTTCAACGACTTTTCTCAAAAAGAGGTACCCGATATTTGAATAAAGAAAGTCATCCCCTTCTTTAAAGCGGGGACCTTGATTGATGACCATCTCAATCAGCTGACTTGCACTCCCCCCAACATTAGAGGAGTTACTTAAAAGCTCATGGTACTCCTTGAGATACCCGTAATCCCCAAGTCCCGAGCGATGGGTCAAAATATTGATAAGCTTCAGCTCTCCAACCCAATCAATACTGGGACAAAAAGAAAAATCTTTAAGCTTCGCCTGAAGAGTGATCTTCCCCTGATCTTTAAGCATCAGAATAGAACACCCAATAATTGGCTTAATAATGCTATAGATTGGAAAGACGAGGTCACCCCATTGGTCTTCAACACCACAAGTTTCCTCGTGGATTAATCCATTTTGCCCGTAACGGATGAAGACTGCTGGTGAATATTGAGGTAGTAATTCTGTCATAACACAATCTTAACACGATAAAATGGCCTAAAAACAGCTTTTAAACAAAAGTTATTACAGTGACGGATTAAACTTACCGATATAATCAATGCCCACTCAGTAATTAGGGAGAATTAGTGAAACTTTTGTTCGCAATCGTTCTGCTCTTTCAAGTTCTTTTTTCAGTAATCTTGGCCCAAGATAAAAATGCCAAGGATAACTGTGATTTCACCTTCTATGGTAATCACCAAAAGTACCCAAAATCATATTTAGAAGATGGAGTTCCAAAAGGAATTTTTATCGACATGCTCAACTACATTGGAAAGGAGATGGGTTGTAAATTCAAATACGAGTTAGCTCCATGGAAACGATCATACACTAATATGCTTCGTGGCAAGGGTGCCATCATGGGACTCTCCAAAACATCTGACAGAATGAAGATTATTGATTACTCAGATGTTATCTATCACGATAATCTGATGCTGGTGGTAGTAAAAGGAAAGGAATTCAAGTACCAAGGCCTTGACGACCTAACTGGTAAAAGAATTCTTTCTACTAGAGGTGCCAGCTATAGTGACGAGTGGGAAGAGCGACGCAATGAAAAGTTGATTGAAGTAATCGAAGATAGCGGTAAGCTTCCTCAACGAATCGAACTCTTACTACGCGATCGAGCTGATGCTGCGATAATTGGACCAGGAATTGAATCTGCTTTAAATCAAATAAATAATGACCCCTATCTCCAGCAGAGAAAAGACAAAATTGTCTTTCTAAAAACTCCTTTTAAAAGAGATCCAAACTATATTGGCTTCAGTAAGGATCTCAAGAAAAAAGGATTCATTAAAGAGTTCAACAAGTATTTAGCAAAAGGATTCAAAAACGGTGTCTTTGATAAAATATTAGAAAAGTACAGCAACAAACATTAAAAAAACCTCCCTTTAGGGAGGTCTTTATGAAAAAAAATTTTCAGATTTGTTATGCGGCTTTCTTCGCTTCTTTTAGGTATCCAGGAAAGAAGAATTCAACTTCTCTTGCAGCAGATGCAGGAGAATCAGATCCGTGAACAGAGTTGGCCTCAAGGTCATCTCCCCATAGTGCTCTAATTGTACCTGGAGCAGCTTCTGCAGGATTTGTTGCACCCATAACTTCACGGTTATATGAAATAGCGTCATCTCTTTCGAGAACCATTAGAACAACTGGTCCTGAAGTCATGAACTTCACAAGATCGTTGTAAAATGGACGCTCTTTGTGCTCGATATAAAATTCTTTTGCTTGATCCTCAGAGATCCATGTGTGCTCAATCTTACCAAAGGTAAATCCCTCAGATTCATACTTGTCGATTATCTTTCCAATAATATTTTTACCTGTAGCATTAGGTTTAATGATCCCTAAAGTTCTTTCAAATGCCATATCTAACCTCACTAGTATTAAACGTTGGTAATATTGTATCACCACCATCTTACTATTCGGATCTATCGCACCATAAATTAAACTTATTACTTCAAAAATGAAAAAGACCTTCTAAAAAAGAAGGTCTTCACTCATATGTGCTTGAAATTTAATACTACTTCAAACTGTCCTGAACCAATTTTGAAGCAAGCTTTCCATCAAATTGCCCCTTAATCTTAGGAGAGAGCTCTTTCATAATTCCACCCATATTTGGATTTTCTAACCCTGATTTGATCTCTTCAATAATGGCCTTCACTTCATCTTCAGAGAGTTGTTTTGGCAAAAACTCTTCAAGAACTTTTACTTCTGCTTCAATCTCAGCTCTTTGAGGACTTCCTGCGGGATACATCTCAATTGAATCTTTTGTTTTCTTAGCGTGAGAAATAACAATATCCATCTCTGGCACTGGTTTTGTTGAAACATCATTGTCGATAAAAAGCTTTTTTAGGTAACGAAGAACATTGAGTCTCGTCTTATCTTTTGCTTTCATTGCCGCTTTAATTTGTTCACTTACTTCCGCTTTTAAATCGCTCATATCTACCTCTCTAATGAATTTCTTGGTGCAGTATACCTCAGTAAAAACAAAAAGGCCTCCAAATCGTTGGAGGCCTTCCCTTATTTCTTACGAAATATTTTTCTTATTTTCTTAGTCCAGCAATCTTAACTTCTTTTGGAAGTCCTTCAAAACCAGGAATTGCAGTTTTGATTCCACGCGCTCTCATTTGCTCTTCAGCTCTGATAAGTGGGTTGTAGTTTTGAAGATTTCTTTCACCGTTAGGAGCACCAGCTTTGAACCAAAGCTTGTTTGTAAGTGTTCCGTACATTAGTGGCATGTATGGAAGGAACTCAGATGAACCTTCTGTTGAACGGTGTGAGAAGAATGCTGTGAACTCATTTGACTTGATATTTTCAAGTGCTTCTTCAAGTGAGCTAACACCAATTTTCTTAAGTTCAGCAAGAACATATTTTGTGTCTTTTCTTGCATCAAGGAATTCTTTAACTAGCTTAGGATCAGCAAGTCCCATTGCAATTTCTGCTGCAAGACGAGTTTCTGTAAATGTACCAGCTTGGTTAAGTTTGATAAGGATAGAGTTCCCTGCTCTGTCTTTTCTGTTTGGAGCAGCAAGGAAAGGAATGATGAAACGCATTTGGGTAACAGCTGCATCGTCGATAACAACTTGAACCTTGTCACCATATTTTGCAGTCATCATTTTGTGAGCTTCTACATCGTGCTCTGAACCTGGATCTTCCATAGTTACGAAGTTCGCAGCTTTCTTAACAACTGATGCGTTGAATGCAATTAGTTGTTCACGAGTTTTGATCCCTTTTCCAGAAAATCTCATATCGTATTTACCAGCTTTTCTTAGCTCTTCACCTTTTTGAATTTCAGAGAACGCATTGTCTGTACCAATTGCATAGTCAGCGTCTTTAAGACCAAGTTGCTTAGCACATTCTTTGATTCTTTCAAGACCTTCAAAGTTATTCTTAACTGGGAATACGAATCCTCTTTCTTTTGCAGTACCTGTAGGTTTTTTGTCACGAACAAGGTTCTTTTCAAATTGTTTGAAGAATTTGATACCTGTTGTGAAAACGTCTTTTACAGACTTTTCTTTCATTGCAAAGAAGAACATTTCTTGGATATCTTGTTTTGTTCCAGGAACGTGCTCACCACCACAAACCATATTGAAACCAATATTTGGGAAGTAGAAAGTTTTTGTTTCTTTTGTTAGGAAAATTTCCCAAGCTTCGTATCCAGAAGCTTTTAGAAGAGTTTGGAAAAGACAAGTTGAAGCAGCTAGACAAGCATTACCACCCCATTTCTTCTTGTTTACACCAGCTTTCTCAACAAGAGCTTTGTCGAATTTAGCAACAGCATCAAGAATGTCACTTGGTTTTTTGATTACAACTCTTGAAGGAAGAAGTGGAACAATGTTCTTTTCAATTGATTTGATCGCTTTCGCATTTGGAATGTAGATCGCCTCAGCTTCACCGTCAGATGTACCTTTCGCTACACCATTTCTCTCTGTGATAGTCCATGTTTCCTTTCCACGCTTAACTTTTGCAGTCATCTCACCTTCAAGTGTGAAAGCAGCATAAGAAGAAAGAGTCTCTCTTCCGATCAGCGTAAAATTGCTTACGATTGTTTCTTTCGCCATAAAAAATACCTCATTTTAAGCAAATCTTATATTGTTATTAATAAATGCTAATATCAGTTGATAAAAAAATATCGAATTTAAAATACTATATCTATTCGGTTTTACATGGTCAAAGCTTAAGTGTCATCCCCCGGAAAGTTTAGGGAGAAATTTAAGACAAAAACCTTCCATTCAATTCGGTAACAAGACTAACGAGAACGCTCCACTATGCCGATAGGTTTGTGGGGGCAGTATGAAATATTTTTCACTCATCATTTTGATGTTTTTAACATCCGTATCAGCTTTTGGTATGGAGGAAATCCTACATCTTGCCGCAGATACAGGAAAAATTACTGAAGCAGTTCCTCAAGTTCAAATTACCAATCTCAATATTGATTCTGAAGTTGCAACATTTTGGTTTGAACGCTCAATGCTTGAAAATGAACTAGAAGAGCTTTATGGAGATTTCATATTTATTGACTGTGGTTCACTCGGTTCGATGGTTGGGCCAAATACAGGAACAGGACTTGAAAGCAGCTCTAAGCTAATTTTGCTTGTCGCTGGGCGCGAGGCAGACTCACAATCTGGACTAACAGACAAAGATACTAAAAAGAAGAGATTTGATTTTGACCTCAAAGATGATTCAGAAATTTCAATTGAAGAATTCGGCCGAGTCTTCAAGGGTAAAACAAAGGACGGAAAAGAGGTCTACGGAATAGTCTCCGATACCTTTGGGGAGTACAAACTAGAGAATGGGGACGGAACGGCCGCTGGAATTGTGAGCAAAGAAGGGACGAAAGAAATCAACTCTCATATATACCTCCGAGGAAAAGTTGAAGCGGGGGCCATAGTTTTCTACGACAAGCTGCTGGGCAAAACAGAGCAAGAGGATATGCTGCAAGACGCAGATATGTCTGAGCTCTTGAAAGCACATCTGGGTAGCGAAGCAGGAGCTGGTGTTAAAAACAAATTAGGTGATGGTGAGCTTTCCTTTGAAATCTACACTCATTTTGACAACTCTAAGGAAAAAAAATTGGGGCTTAAGCATGAATACGATGTAATCCGCACGCAGTACAAAGATGAGCTGACCAAAGAGTTAGCACTTGTTTCTGGAATAGCCGCGACGAAATACAAGGAGATTGGCACCGTATACAGTGCTTATACGGGGTTTGAATCCGATAATCATAAGTTAAGTATTGTGCTCAGTGATAAGGCCATTGATCAAGATAGGATTTATGGAGCGACCTTATCTACCACATATGAACGGAAGATCAGCGACAATTTTGAAATCTCGTTATCGGGAAAACTCCCACTAGAGGGAGACCACGATTCCGTTATAGCCTTTTCAATTAAAAAGAAATTCTAGGTGGCAGCAAGCATCAAAATGCGTTCAATCACTTCCTGGGAGTAATTCTTCATATCCCATTGCTTTGCAATAACCAACGCATTTGTCGCGATCATGCGAATCTCACTAATTGGAATATCAACCTCCTGCAATCGAACAGGGCAACCAATCGATTGAAACCATTCCTCAAGCTTTTCAATCCCAATTTCTGCCGCCTCGTAATCGTCTTCAATATCTAGCCTAAAAACGTAGCGAGAAAATTGAGCGATCTTATTGCACATTGGATTGAGATTAAACTTAAGCCACGCAGGGACAATAATCGATAGCCCAGCGCCATGCGGAACATCATAGATTGCACTTAGGGAGTGTTCTATCATATGCATTGGAAAGGTATTTCCCCCACTTCCTGATACCACAAGGCCATTAAAAGCAAGGCAAGCTGCCCACATCATTTCAGCGCGGGCCTTGTAGTCATCAGGCTTTTTATAGATATCATTAGCGCAGGCAATAATATTTCTTACCAGTCCTTCAGACATTGTATGCTGAATTGGAAGCTGAAAAGCACTAGTATTAAAATACCCCTCTAATAAGTGAGAGATAGCATCAACTGCTCCATACATTGAGTAATCAAGCGGGGCAGAAAAAGTATTTGTTGGATCAAGGATTGAAAATTTTGGGTAAAGAGCTGGTGAAGTGATACTCAGTTTTGCTTTTGTACTTTCATTTGTAATAACAGCAGTAGGATTCATTTCCGAAGCAGTAGCGGCCATCGTAAGAACAACAGCAATTGGGGCCGCTTCTTTAATGCTCCCCTTACCTAAAAAACAATCCCAAATATTCCCGTTAAAACAAACTCCAGCAGCAATGGTTTTGGCCGAATCAATGACACTTCCCCCACCGATGGCCAAAATCCCATCGAGTTCTTCATTTTTGTAGAGCTCAATCCCCTCTTTTACCTTGCTTAAAACTGGATTTGAGCGAACTCCAGGGAATTCAACCCATTCTATGCCTGCCGCCTTTAAAGACTTGGTAACACGCTTATAAATCCCATTATCGTGGATACTTCCTGACCCGTAGACCATTAGAACACGCTTAGAAACTTTTTTGAGATTTTTTCCAAGGTCAGCAGTCTTATCTTTTCCAAATATAATTTTTGTTGGGATACAAAACGTAAAATCTTTCATAGGCCTCATCTTTTTCAGGTTTAAAATAATTATAAACGAAATACCCAATTAATCCGAAGAATATTTTATACAAGCAAAGGGGAAAAAATGCCGTACATTTCAAACTCAAATTTTGAAACTCCTAATGACAACACTGTTATCTGGCACTTTATGAATTTTCCCGAGTTTTGCTCAATATTGGTTCATCAAAAACTTTTCTTTACCCGTTCTGACTGCTTTGACGATCCATGGGAAGGCTCATGGCCAAGCTATTATCACGATCGATCATTTTGGAAAGAGCATTTAGGCGACAGTAGAAAACAAATCGAAAGTATCATTAGTTTCTTTGACCAATCACTAGAACAGAGAAAGCAGTTTGCTGTTTCTTGTTGGCATATGAATGACACAGAGTCTGAGCCATTTTGGAAGCTCTACTCTAATCAACAATTTGGTGTAGCTCTTAAAAGTACCATTGGTAAGTTAAAAGCAGCGGTCAGTAACTCTGGATGGCCTGTATATATCGGAGCAATTGACTATATTGATTTTGATGCCCCTAAAAAAACTAAATTCATTGACAGTCGAGGACTCGATATCCCAATTCTTTACAAACGAGATGTTTTTAAACATGAGTGCGAGGTTCGCGCCTTCATTAAAGAGCAAAAAAATCCATCGGATCCATTTAAAGGTGATACAGGAAGGACTGTTACTATCTGTCCGACAACCCTACTCGATGCGGTGGTCATCTCTCCAATGGCAAAAGACTGGTTTGAAAGAGTCGTTAAAGGGATGCTTGATAAGTTCCACTACGACAATATCAATTGTTACCGCTCGAATCTCTACGATAGAAAAGAGGGCTAAGGAACACTGGCGCCGAATTCATTTAAAATTTCTGCAAGCTTCATCAGTGGCATCCCTTGAATAGAGGTGTGGTCAATTCCTTCAATCTTTTTAAAAAGCGCAATCCCCAGAGACTCTAGCTTATAGGAGCCTGCGCAATCAAGTGGCATATCGTGTGCAACGTAGCGATCAATTTCTTCATCCGTTAAGGGACGCATTCTTAGGAAGGTTCTGTCGGTATAAACAACCTCTTTCTCCCCCTGCTTTACACAAATAGACGTAACCAGTACGTGTTCTTGCCCTGCAAGCCTTCTGAGTTGCAATCTTGCCTGCTCAATTGTTCCAGGCTTTCCTAAAATATCTCCATCGATACAAGCAACTTGATCTCCTCCAATCACAATTGCATTTTGATTTTTACTTGAGATTGCAAAGGCCTTCATCACTGCCAATTTCTCAGCAAGCTCAACAGGCGCAAGATCTAGTTCTTTAAACTGATCCTCATCCACACTGGGTGCCTCACAACTAAACTTGAGATTCAATCTTTCTAAAAGCTCTTTTCTATATTTTGAGGTACTCGCTAAGATAATTTCAGTCATACAATCCTTCTAGTAAAAACAATGGGGCCACAAAAGTGGCCCCTAAGATGATACTAGAATAATATTTTTACTCAAGCTCTTTTGTCTTATAGGTCTTGTTTGGAATGATAATGTTAAGAATCATCGCAGTTAGACCACCGGTTGTGAAACCAGAAGATAGAATACTCTTTGCTGTTGGTGGGAAATTGGCAAGAATTTCTGGCACATAAGATACACCGAGACCAAGAGCGAAAGATGTTGCAAGGATTAGAACGCCTCGCTTATCAATTTTCTCTGATGCAATAATTCTAATACCACTAGTGGCAATAGTACCAAACATGATGATTGTTGCTCCCCCAAGAACGGCCTGTGGTAAAAGTTTGAAAATCCCACCAATGATTGGAAAGAAACCAATAATCATAAGGATCACGGCAATAAAATAACCAACATAACGAGAAGCTACACCAGTTAGCTGAATTACCCCATTGTTTTGTGAAAATGTTGTATTTGGGAAAGTGTTGAATACTGCAGCAATAAGTGAATTCACACCATCACCAAGTACACCACCTTGAATTCTCTTAATATACACTTCACCTTTTACGGGCTGCTTTGATACCGCAGATGTTGCAGTTAGGTCACCAATTGATTCAACAGAGGTGATCAAGTATACGAATGCAATTGGAATAAATGCATCCCAAGTAAATCCGATTCCAAACTTAAATGGCATAGGAACAGAAACAAGTCCTAGTTGAGAAAGCTCACTAAAATCAACCATTCCCATAAAAATACTGACAACGTATCCAACAATAATACCGATGAAAATAGATCCCATTCTCATATATTTATTTCTAGAGTTGTTGAAGATAATGATAGTTCCCAAAGTAATGAAGGCAACGAGTAGATTTTCCCATGAACCAAATGTTCCATTAGATTTAGCAGCAAACCCACCACCCATACTAGTCATACCAACTTTGATCAAAGTCATCCCAATAAGAGTAACAACTGTTCCTGTTACAAGTGGAGTAAATACTTTTCTCGCCACATGGAAAAAACGGCTAACACCCATTTCAATAAATGATCCAACCGCGCATACTCCAAAAATAATTCCAAGTGCTTGCTCAGGAGTTGATCCACCTTTTACAGCAGCAACACCAGCCCCAATAATTGGTCCAAGGAAAGAAAAACTTGTTCCCTGAATACTCAAAAGACCTGACCCTACTGGCCCAATCTTCTTAGCTTGAATAAAAGTAGCAATCCCAGAGATAAATAGTGACATACTTACAATGTAACTAGTTGTCTGGATATTTACCCCAAGTGCTCCACAAATGATTAGCGGAGGAGCAATGATACTTAAGAAAATAGATAGCACGTGCTGAAGTGCCGCAAAAAAGGCCGGCACAAAAGGTGGTCTGTCTTCTAATTCAAAAATTAGATCAGTTGCAAATTTGTTTTCACTTACCTGCGCCTGACCAACCTCTAGTTCAATAGGTTCGTCCATAGGTTTCTCCTGTTATTTAGTCTTAATAAATTTGTTCCTGAATACCAATTCGGACATTCAAAAAATAAAATAAGCCTTTAAAATCACAATATTATCTAATGGTAACATTTCAATAACTTATTATCGAAATACGATATTTTGTATTTAGAAAGGCGAAAAACTGACAATTTTACTAAAGTTTTTTTAAAGAATGCCGATATAATTAAAGAAGACTTATAAAAGGCACAGTCTTAATTATATGACAGGCCG
Organism: Bacteriovoracaceae bacterium; assembly: GCA_965140515.1. Lineage (GTDB taxonomy): Bacteria > Bdellovibrionota > Bacteriovoracia > Bacteriovoracales > Bacteriovoracaceae > JAGLCH01. Next base: position 2,802,936 of record OZ223251.1, read on the forward strand.
GAGAACTATGGTAGTAGCAGCAAAGAAAAAGAAAAAATCTTCAGAGTTGCAATTCGTCTATGAAGAGGAAAACAACGCTGAAGATCAAGTCCAAGAGACAGAGATCATCGATGAAGATGACGCTGCTCTTGAGTTTTCTGCCGCCACAGTGATCGGAGACAATCCCCTTTTAACCAACGCTGAAGAAGCAGAACAAAACACAGACTACGTCGAAGACGAAGATGGAGTTGAGTTCACAGATGAGGCAGCAGGACACAATACCGCCACAGTTGTACATCTTAGAAAAGAGCCTTCTTCAGAAGATGAAAAAGCTGAAGCTGAGGAAGATGTAAGCGATCCAGCAATTGAAAACAAGCTATCAGAAGATAGCTCTCCAAGTATTAAGATGGAAAGCTCAGCACCTAAGCAGATGGCACAACCAGTTAAAAGAGAAGTCACAAGAGAGGTTGTGATCAAAGAGGTGGCAAGACCTGCTACTCATAAACCAACTACTCTTGTAGATGATGCTGAAATTCAGGCCCATATTTATGAAGTAAAAACTCACGCAGAAGTAAAAGTTGCTCTTGCAGAGTTTAAGGCCGAATTCCTTGCGGAACACTTAGGTGAAGCAAAAGCACTTGAGTTTCAAATTAAGCAACTTCTCAGACCACTAGCTAAGACGAATAACCCTGCCATTGTGAAGCAGGTAGCAAAGATCCAAAAGCTTCTAGAACTTCACGCAAAAGGGACGATTGAGCTGGTAAAAGAAAAGGCAAAGAACGATAAAATCGTCAAACCAACCCAAGACAAAGTCACAGAGAAACTTAAGAAAATAAAAAAGGCCGCTTAATAAGCGGCCTTTTTAATACTATAATTAGTTTTAAATCATAAAAAAGACCCAAGCATTAGCTTGGGCCCCATTTATTATCTAAATTTCAATTAGAAGTTTAGTTTTAGAGATGGATCACCTTGAAGCATGTACCAGATATAGTTGTACTGGATGTCAGTGATTCTTGTGTAGTTCTTTGTTAGGTAGAAATGACCTGCTAGAAGTGCTTCACCTAGGTGCTCAAGTTTCTTATCAGCAACTACTCTGTTCATCCCTACTGCCATAATCGCTGGTGGGTGCCATGAAATATTAACTGATCCACCGTAGTAAGCTACTGCACCAGTTGGCTCACCATTTTTCTCAGCATTCATGAAAGTTACACCAAGTTTATTGCGTCCGTAGTAGTAGTTACCATTTTGACAAGCAACATCGATAATAACTGGTTTAACTTTTCCAACATTGTTAATGTCTTTGATGTTTGAGTAAGAGTATGTACTTCTTTGTGATGGCCAGCTAGTTCCAGATCCGTGTCCGATATAGTTAAGCCATGCAATACCATTGTTAAACTCAGCGTTTACATTAGTCGGAGTTGAATCAGAGTTACGTTGTAGGAAATACTTAGGAGTCATTCCAAACATGTTATCAAATTCAACAAGCATTGCTTCAACATATTGAACATCAGATGGGTTGTAACCTTCATTTGATGCCATACCAACAGTTCTCTTAAGACCACTGTCATCAGCATATGCTCTTGTTTCGTACTCAATTGTTTTAGCGATCATACGCTCAACTTCTTCAACTTTGTCAGCAACAAAACGTCCATTGAATGCATCAGGGATATAGTCTTCGTCACCACCAAATGTGAAATATGGAAGGTCTGTTGGAGTTCTATAACTTGATGAAGTTCTTTTGTAGAATGTTGGGAAGTTGTTTTCGTGTCCAACTAAAAGAGCGTAAGTAAATTTAGTTGCAGGATCGTTATATCTTGCATGAATAAACTCTTTAATCTCATCAGCTGTTGTTCCAACATCTTCAAGCATGATCATATCAACGTCGTAACCCATTTCAGTTTTCCAAGCCACAAACTTTTCCATAGCTTTTGCAAATTTTGATGGAGTGATGATCATATATTTTTTATTCAGATCAGATTCTTTAATGATTTCAGAAGGCATAACCATTGAATCAAGACTTGCTTTCGCAGTTGATCTTACTTCAAAGTTTGCTTCAGGATAAACAGTTAGAAGCTCTTTTGCACCATTGTAGTTAGCTGGGTAGAAAGTAATCTTTGTAAGATGTTGCCCTCTGAACTCTCCAAGATATTCTTTTTTGAACATTTTGCTTTCTGCAGTTGCATAGCTTGACCAGTCAACTGTAAGTTCTGGTTGAGCACAGTCATCACAACGAAATTTTTCAGGCATTGCTGGAGCTGGAACAACACCATCAATATCAGCACCTTTTCCTAACTTGTAATCAACGGCATAATCACCAGGCTTTCCTTTTACAACAATTGAGTGGAAAGGCATTGCTGGCTGACCAGCTTCAGCATTTACATCAAGTGTATTAAAGCTTAGCTTTTCAAAGTTTTGAAAAGGAACATTGTCAGAACTCTCTGTTTCAAGTTGTGAGATGTGAAAAGAAACAGAAACATCAGAACCACTCTCTTCAACTGTAACATCGCCTTGAGTCTTGGTATCTAATAATTTGTAGACATTTGCCATCGCCGAGCATGACAAAATCATAAGTGAGATTGGGATTAGCGCCTTCATAAAACATCCTTGTGTTCGAATTAATCTTCTAAATGCGATTGTTACAGTTAGTTTCGGTTTTAATTGTAATACATTTACTTAAGAAGATCTTAAGATCGAAGAAAGGAAAGAATTTCCTATGAATGTTAGTCAGGCTTATTTTTTGAGAGTTCTTCGCGGATAGCTTTGATCTGATCGAGCATATCTTTCATTAGATTAATCCCTAGAACAGAGACCCCAAGAAACCAAATTGCTTGACCTAAAACGCCAGCGGCAACGCCCAATAAAAGATTCTTACCGACCTCTGCATCGGTCTGTACGCCGGAAGTGGCCTGTTGAAGCCAGAGAATAAAAAACATAATTGGAATTAAAAGAAAGCCCAATAAAAGTAGCTCAGCATGCCACCTTCTAACTTTAATATTCTTAATAGGTGCAAAGAAACTTTTAAGTGGTCTCACAAGAACTCCATATGTTTTATTTACTTGATGTTGTTTTTCAACTTCCAGCGCTCAATTGCTTTCTTGACTGCAACGATCAACTGTTCCCTTTTGATTCTTTTATCTAGAAAAGCATCACTTAGATCTGCAATATTTTGATCTAAATCACCTGGATCAACTCCACTCATTAAAATAACAGGGACCCTTCCTTTTACTTTTTTAGAAAGCTCAAGCCCATTTACCATTGGCATAAAAATGTCTGTAATAATGAGATCGTATTGTCCACTTTCGACTTTTACTAATGCCTCTTCCCCATCCGAAATCGCGGTGACTTTAAAGCCGGCGCTTACTAAGTGTTCACTTAAAAGCGCCAACATTGGTTCAGAGTCATCAACTAACAAAACATGATAATCGCTGTAATTGATCTCCATCGTCTAAATATCCTGGTAGTAAAAAGTTAACAGTTTATAGAGATTGAAAGCATCCTTAGTACCAGAAAGCTCTCTTACAGAGTGCATTGCAAGCTGAGGAAGACCAATATCTAATGTCTCAACTCCTAAAAGTGTCGCAGTAATAGGGCCAATTGTTGATCCGCATCCCATATCAGATCTAGCAACAAACTTTTGATAAGGAATATTATTTTTCTCGCAGATAGCAATAAGCTTTGCTGATGATAGAGAGTTTGTCGCATATCTCTGGTTAGCATTTAGCTTAATGACTGGGCCTTGGTTGATAATTGGTGAGTGATTACCATCATGCTTTTCCATGTAATTTGGATGAAGAGCGTGAGCATTATCAGCAGAAACAAGGCTTGAGCGGTGAATCGCTCGAGAAAAATCTTCTCCCACACCAACAATTCTTTCTAAGACATCCTTAAGGAATGTTCCCCCCGCACCACTCGTTGATGCGGATCCACACTCTTCGTGATCATTACAAACAGCGAGAGCAGGAATATCATCTGAAGTTTCAATCAATGATTGAACAGAAATATAACAACTGTATAGGTTATCAATTCTTGCTGCGGCAATGAAGTCATTGCGATACCCAATAATCTGTGGTGCAACTGTATCGTAGAGAAACATCTCTGTTTCTAGAATTTTTGAACAATCAGATGCCTTCCCTTGAGTACCAAGCTCTTCGATTAGCATTTTTTCAAATGTAAGCTTCTCATCTCCCTCAAGCTGACAAATGAGTGGAGGAAACTCTTTCTGCTTATTAAAAGTGTGCCCATCATTGGCCTGACGATTGAGGTGGATAGCGAGTGAAGGAATAACTGCAATTGGTCTTTTAAAGTCTAAAAGACAAGAAGCAACTTTTCCGTCTTTTGTAAGATAACTCACTCTCCCTGCAATTGAGAGGTCGCGATCAAACCACGTTCCAAGAAGCATTCCACCATAAGGCTCAACTGCTAATTGATAATGACCTTTAGTAGTCATATCAGGATTAGGCTTTACTTTGAATGATGGACTATCAGTATGACCACCGGCCATTCTAATTCCAACTTCTGAAATGGGACTATTTCCCATTTTAAAGGCAATAAGGGATGAATTATTTCTTGTTACAAAATACTTTCCACCCTTCTTAAGATCCCACTTATCTCCTTCAGACAAAAGGGTGTACCCTTTAGACTCTAGCATTTTTGTAAGCTCTTCAGTTGCGTGAAAAGCAGTTGGTGAGTTTTTAATAAACTCAATAATTCCATTATTTAATTGATCACAATTCAACATAGATATCTCCAGATAATTAAGCCGCGCGATCTACTTTTGAGTAGAGAGGAAGCATCTCACTCACTCGCTCAACCATTTCTTTGAAAGTAATATTATCGTCCTCAGAGATATTCAATGTATAGGTCTCGTGCATCATTTCGATTTCAGACTGATAGTAATCAGAAAAGACCTTATCAGTATCGCTTGTAATTTGATGTAGGTCTTCATATAGGCTCAGTTCAAGATCATTGAAACGATCACTCACCTCTGCAAAAACTTGATATAGACCGTAGAAAGAAGTCATAACTAGGCGATGGAACGCCTCTACTCTTCTAAGATAGTCGAGAATATGATGCATACAAATATTCACTAGCTGTTCTTGCTTTGCGCGATCAACAACAGTATCCGCCATCGCATCCCCCATTGGAGAGCCTCCCCATGAGAATACTACTGGTCCAACGACACAAGTAGACTTTGATTTCTTCGCCCCTTTAAAGCTGGTAGAGTCGAAATAAATCTGGCAAAAAGTTTCGTGGATATTTTGATAAATTCTATCGAGATCTCCACAAACCTGTCTCATCCCCTCAAGCTTACTTCGAAGGAGAGTATCAACCATTTGAATGGCCTTTTGATCGAACTGGTGTTCTTCAATCATTTCCTTGTGCTGAGGAAATGACATTACAAAATATTCAAAATTCTCATCACGGAATGAGGCCACCACAGACTCAATAACAGAGTCGATGAGATACATAAGTCCTCTATGTGAGTAGTTATTATCGATAGATTCAACACAACGGTTAATTGTGTTTAAGGTTATCGCCCCTTCAGAAATAAGTTTTTGAGGATTGCCAATTGCAGTAAGCATATCTTCATAAGAACTCATCTCTCTATGCACTAGTAATGAAGCATAGAGTTCACAAAACATCCTCTTACGCTCATCAAGTAGTGGGCGAAAAGGAAAGCTTTTTCTCTCGATCACAGTATCTCCTTATTTATAGAATCAACTTCTTTTCGTCACCTCCCCTTAAAAAAATTAGATTTTAATAACTTAAAGTTCCACCTTCACGGACAATATTGGACCAAAAGACTCAAGTATTTATCTAAAACGACCGATTAAAAGAGTATGAAAACGTTAATTCTTTTAAACATTCTATTTTGGTCAGCAATTTCAACAACTTTTGGGGCAACCACCCATGTTTTTCTCATTCACGGTATCAATTCCAACACTGAGAGAACTTTCGTTGACATGCCCAAGGCATTGGATAAGGTGCTTCATAAAAGATCAAATAGAGACTACATCATCAGAACATTTGATTACGATACTGGTAGCGACTCTTTGGGAACCTATGATTTCGCAGAGAGCTTTAATAATTTCTTAATTGATCACTTTATGAAAGAGGGATTTAATCCTGACGAAGACAAGATCTCTATTGTTGGACACTCTCAAGGTGGATTGGTCTCTATTCTTTGGCTGAACCAATCATTTAATGGACGATACAGCACAGATTTTCACCAATATGTTGATACCTTTATCTCATTAGGCTCACCGTTTTGGGGGACCTCTATCACCCTATTTCCTATCTGGATGACTCGTACTTTCGGTAAGGCATTTGGAAGGATTGAATCGATTGAGATGCTTTGGGGAAGTCACACCACTGATTATCTTCAAAAGGAGCTAAACACTCCGAGCTCAAAATTTTATCAATACCTTGAGGGGATCAATGTTGTTAATGTTGGTGGAAACGCATTAGGTTATCCAAATACGGCCACCTTCAATCGAATGATGGATGATGATATTGCAGTGCCAATTTCTAGCTCAAACCTCAACTACTACTATACAAATGACGATGTCGAACACTATCGATCTGGCAGAGTGATCGCATCAGAAAAAAAGACCAAACTAAGCCAGTATTTTGTGGTCAACGGACTCCATACCTCTTTGAGTAAAATCAGTGTATATAAATGGCTTAGACCCCTTCAAGGTATGGCCCAAATACCAAAGAGATGTATCAAAAACGAGTATTGCGATCACATGGCCTATGAATATGTGTGGAAGGGACTACTCCATCTTCCAATGGAGCAAAAGGATAAGAGAATTGTAAGAAAAACGACTTCGTTCTCTATTGATTTAGATCTCAAATTAGACCATCCAAATATTACTCCTAAAGAGTTTGAGTTCGAGTTTAGAAATGCTGATGGTTCACGTCTAGATCGCGATGTAAAGCTCACTGTACTCTACGATCGTGAAGAGGATGACTACTATGATGCCGCAACAAGTAATGTGAGATTTATCTTCGCAGGTAGAGCAAAAGACGGACACGAACACAAGCTTCTAATGAAAGTTAACCACAAAGGAAATCGATTCTTGGCAAAAAGCTACAAGATCACAGTTGCTCCACAAAAAACAACTTTTATTAAAGGAAGAATGGCAAGATTTAACGACTCGCTTTAAGCTTCGTCTTTTTCTAGTGTTGCAATGTAAGGTAGTGCCCGGTATTCACCATTGTGATCCATGCCATAACCAACAACGTAGTAATCCTCAATTTCAAACCCGTAGTAACCGAGCTTAACCTTGTACTCAACTCGCTCAGGTTTATACAATAGTGCTGCAAGAGTTAAGCTTGCTGGATTCATTTCACCGAGATACTCCAGAAGACTTGAAAGGGTAACACCGGTATCAACAATATCCTCAAGAACAATTACATCTTTACCTGCAATGCTATTTTTGAGGGGATAACGGATATGAAAATTTTCCTTATTTTTAACACCATCGACGATGGAAGAAGCATCGATAAAATCCATATGAACAGGAACATCGATATACCTAGCAAGATCAGTACAGAACATAACAGCACCACTCATAACACAGATCAAATGCACCGTACGTCCAGCATAATCTCTTGAAATTTCAGCTCCCAAATCCTTAACTCTATTCTCAAGTTCGGCCTGGGAAATGTAAGTGGATACTTTCAATACTAACCTCGCTGTTTAGAGACGTGTGAAACGTAGCACGAATTACAATTTGAGTCCAATTTTATTGCCAAATCACCCTTTCGGTGCGATTATTTGGCCCATAATTGGGGACATTCACAAAGGATCTTAAACAATGGTTACAGTATCAAAAAGAGGGAATTCACTACCCGCTTCACCTATCAGAAAACTAAAGCCATTTGCAGATGAGGCCATCGCAAACGGAAAATTTATTTATCAACTCAACATCGGTCAACCTGATATTGAAACTCCAGCAAACATGCTTAATGTACTAAAGCAACTGGACAAAAAAGTAATTCCATACGGTCCAAGCCAAGGATTACCAGAATACCAAGATGCCCTAATTAAGTACTACGCAAAGCACGACATCAATTTAAATAGAGAACAAATCATCGTTACGAACGGTGGTAGTGAGGCCATTATTATGGCGCTAACTGTTTGTATGGATCCAGGTGACGAAGTAATTATTCCTGAGCCATTCTACGCAAACTACAATGGATTTGCAGTAGCAGCCGGAGTTGTTGTAAAACCACTTACAACAGTTCTAGACAACAACTGGCAACTTCCAAGTGCAGAAGAATTTGAAAAACAAATCACACCTAAAACTAAAGCAATTATGGTTTGTAACCCAAATAACCCAACAGGAAAGTTGTATGGGAAAGAAGAGCTTCTAAAAATTGCTGAAGTTGCAAAGAAACACAATCTCTTCCTTCTTGGAGACGAAGTATATCGTGAATTTATTTATGGCGATGACAAGCACATCAGTCTACTGAACCTTAAAGACATTGAAGATCGCGTTATCATCATGGATAGTATCTCAAAAAGATTCTCAGCATGCGGTTCACGTATCGGAGCATTTGTTTCTAAAAATGCTGATGTTATGAGTTCTGCACTTCGTTACGCTCAAGCAAGGCTTTGTGCTCCAACTGTAGATCAATTGATGGCAATTCCATCTGTTGAACTTGACGATACATATTTTGAAGAAACTCTTGGAGAATATCAAAAAAGACGCGATGTAGTTGTTGAAGCATTATCACAAATGGAAGGAGTAGATTTTAAAACTCCAGACGGTGCTTTCTATATCGTAATTGGTCTTCCTGTAAAAAATGCAGAAGACTTTGTTAAGTGGCTACTAACTGACTTCGACATTAATGGCGAAACAGTTATGCTTGCCCCAGCAAACGGCTTCTACAACACTCCAGGACTTGGTGAAAACCAAGTTAGAATTGCTTTTGTTCTAAACGAAGAAAAAACAAAGAAAGCAATGTACATCCTTAAAGAAGGACTAGCGGAGTACAGAAGAGGACACGCTTAAAAAAGAAAGGGCCTCAAAACGAGGCCCTTTGTTATATCAATTTTTCAAAATTTTATTCCGCAAAAAACTCAGTCAACCAAAGCCTATACACTCCATCAACAGAACTAATAAAGCTATCAACTCTTTCAAGATTTCCATCTTGGGAATGAACGACACAACGACGGTAATCTTTTTCCCCGAGAATAACACCCATTTGCTTTTTAAATAGAAGAGTATCAAATTCCCCTATACCGATCTCGTTGAGTGAGTCCACATAGTCCGTGAGCATGCGGAGAACACCACCAGAAGAAACGACTCTACACACAGACTCTCCAAACTCAGGCAACGAGAAATCCTCGCCATATCTGAACTCAACCAGTCCTGGAAAAGCATCGTCTTCTAAAGAGATTAAAGCATCAAAAACTCTGCTGGTTTCTGAATACTGATGAATTGCACTACTAGCAAAAGTAGTAAGAGAATAAAATAGTAATGAAATGGCAATGAGGGTTCTCACACCGGTCTCCTAATTAATTAAGTAGGAGAAAAATATGATAACGAGTAAAGAAGGTCAATCTAATAAACAGATAGAATCGATCTAATATCTAACATAAGCATGACTAATAGAAAGGCCCCTATAAGGGGCCTTTCACTAATATCTTTTGATTGAAAATTAACCAAAAATCTTTTTCCCTTGACCGGCCGATCCGAGAACATTCTTATTTTTTTCAATGATCATCTCTTTAAGGGCCTCACGAGCTGGTCCAAGATATTTTCTTGGGTCAAACTCACCTGGTTTCTCAAGAAGTACCTTTCTGATGATACCAGTCATTACAAGACGTCCATCTGAGTCGATGTTGATCTTACAAACTGCAGAGCTTGCAGCTTTTCTCAATTGCTCTTCAGGAATTCCAATTGCATCGTCAAGTTTCCCACCATTTTCATTGATCATGCTTACGTATTTAGGAAGAACTGATGAAGCTCCGTGAAGAACGATTGGGAACCCTGGAATTCTCTTTTCAATTTCTTCAAGGATGTCGAATCTGAGTGGTGGTGGAACAAGTACGCCATCAGCATTTTTTGTACAATCTTCTGGCTTAAATTTGTTTGCACCGTGTGAAGTTCCAATTGAAATAGCAAGTGAATCAACACCTGTTCTCTCTACGAACTCTTGAACTTCCTCTGGACGAGTATAAGTTGAGTTTTCAGCAACAACTTCATCTTCAATACCAGCAAGAACACCTAGTTCAGCTTCAACAGTAACATCTCTTTCGTGAGCGTATGCTACTACTTTCTTTGTGATCTCAATATTTTCCTCAAATGAGTGGTGTGAAGCATCGATCATTACTGATGAGAAACCAGCATCGATACATGCTTTACAAAGCTCAAATGAATCACCGTGGTCAAGGTGAAGAGCAAATTTAAGATGTGGATTAAGAGTTTTAAGCATTTCAGCTGCCCCTTGCGCCATATAGCGAAGAAGAGTTTCATTTGCGTAGTTTCTTGCTCCGTTTGATACTTGAAGAATGAAAGGTGAATCACTCTCAGCACATGCTGTAACAATTGATTGAAGTTGTTCCATGTTATTGAAGTTGTAGGCAGGAACTGCGAACTTCCCTTCAATTGCGTGTTTGAACATTTCTTTTGTGTTTACTAGACCAAGGTCTTTGTAACTTACAGTCATAAAATCCTCACTTGTTATATAAAAAATTATTATTGCTAAAGTTCACTAGCCTATAATAAACCCAAAAGGGTCATAAGGTAAACCTAAAGTAACCATAGGTCACAACTCGGCTTTTGCTAATAATACTTTACCGTAAAAGTATAATACTTGGGATGGAACAAAAATATGCGAAGCAATAAGAGATAATTCAGAGCATAAAAAACTCCCCACCACTTTATTAAAAGCTAGCGAGGAGCATCAAAAAAATTTATTAAGAAATAACTACTCTTTTCTTAGCTTTCTTAAAATAGTCATCATCGGGCACCAGTTGGTAAAAGAAGACTGCAATAGATTGAGCCCAACAAAAGCAATAAACCAAATCCAATAATGCGAATGAAAAAAGTAGAGAGCAACAGCAATTAGAATAACAGTTCCAGCAATTCCACGAAGCATCTTATCAACCCAATGTTCCTTAGCGCTACATTCTGTCATACAAATTCTCCTTATGTAAAAATACGATGGCCTTACCATCCTTAATAGAAACCTTAGCTTCGGAGTTAATGATCACATTACTCAAGGTTCTTGTGGATCCTCTTGTAATGTCGACTCCTATGAGTGGAAACTTCACTCCAGAAATTTCAACACCATGAATGAGCTCAGTTATTGGCATTATCGAAAGACTCATTCCCTCTTTTTCTTCAATCAGAACCTCATCAGAAACAATGAAAACCTCTTCACTTTGACTGATAAAATGCACATTTGGAAAGTGTTCAAGCAGCATTAGGTTAAAGAAAGAGTGATCAGTTCTTCCACCAAGGCCTCCGAGCACATAGATCCTCTCGTACTGATCCCCAATGTCTTCTAGCAGTAATTCGAAATCAGAAAAATCTTTGTCCTTATCATACTGTTCAAAAACAACGCCAATTTCTGTAAAATAATCATAGGCTTCACTAGAAATCGAATCCATATCGCCAATAATTTTTTTAGGCGTCATTTCGAGAAAAAAGGCAATATTCGCTCCACCATCAGCACAATAGATATTGGACTGCTCAAATAATGAATTGAAATGTGCCTTGTCCCCATCAAAATGACCGTTCAATAGAATTACTGCATTCACGAACTTAGTATACCTCCGAAAGAAATAGGTTTCGCCAAAATTTCTCTTAATATAGTTATAGAAAAATCTTATAACTCTTAACCACAATAATCTGGTAAAATAAAAGAAAAAACTAGGTGACCACTATGATGATAACAGATAAAAAAGAAACAGTCGTAATACTAGGAATATCTGACTCAACCGAAAGATACAGCTATAAGGCATTTAACTCCTTACAAAATCACGGCTACACCAATCTTATTGGCGTCACTCCCAAATCACTCTCCCTTAAAGGAGTAGAGCTCGTATCTGATTTCTCCGAGATTACGAAGCAAGTGCACACTCTTACTCTCTATGTTGGCCCACAAATTTCGTCAAAGTTGATTGATAAAATTCTTGAACTCAATCCTAAAAGAATAATCATGAATCCAGGAACCGAAAACCAAGAGCTTAAAGATAGGGCCGAAATGGAAGGAATTGAAGTGATTGAAGGATGTACCCTAGTGATGCTTTCCACATCACAATTTTAGAGTTCAGAGAAAAGAGCTTTTAAGACAAAACGACCAAAACGCTGAAGAGTTTTGTTATCCTCTTTTTGCTCAGGGGCCTCATCGCGGTAGACTTGCATATTGAGAACAATCCCTCTATGAATTAGAGCAGGAGTTCCGTTTAACTTCACATTTCCCGTTATATTAACTCCAACAACTTCTCCAGCATTTGAATGCTGGCAGTGAATAACACCTCCAAGATTTAGAGTTGAAAAAATCTCAATATTTTCTTTTTTGTTTTGCTCAAAACTATCGACGTATTCGCCATTACAATCTTTAATTGCAGGCAAATTGCTGGACATTTTGTCCAATGAAAAACGGCAACGCAGTCCATTTTTAGCGCGAACCTCAATGAACTCAACACCATCGTAATCGATAGAGGCCACAGGGGAAGAAATGCTTTTTTTATTAAAATAATCTAAGACAAGCAACGTCTCTTTTTTCTCTTTTGCTTGTGCAAAAGAGAATAGAAGACATAAATGAAGTGCAAGAATTAGCTTCATCATAATACCGACTTATCGGTAACCTGAGTAAAAAACTAAACTGTTCCTAGTATTGCATTTCCAACAAATCTTGCCTGAGGAGGTAAGGAGTAGATATTACTCTCATACTCCTTGTTGTAAGGAGAAATATTTAATTGATTCCCATTAACAACAAGAGTGACAGATCCTCCCGGATCAAATCCCATGCCTTTTACACAGCCATGTTTAATAAGAATTTCAGCAGCATCCACATGGGTTGCTCCAACTGACTCCCTAATTCTTCCATTAATGGCGATTAGAACCAGATCCCCATCTTTTGTCAGACCTGCGGCCATTTTAGGACCACGCATATCAATAAAATCAAGCCTTGCAGCTTGAGTTGCGATGGAGTTTTCAGTTTTCCATCCCTCTTTTACCATATCGATAGCCTCTTTCGAATGCTCAACGAGCATAGGTCCTGCTTCGATGGCATCGATAATATTTTCTAGCCCTTTTACTGTGTATTTAACCAGTGATCCAACCTCTACATCTATTGCTTGTGAAACAGGAACAGAGAGGACTAACCCTACCGGTATCGTTGGAAAATCAGATGGATTTTTTATTACCTCAATTACTTTGTTTCCAGCGAATCGGTAGAGAACACGATCTTTTATGCAGTATTTTTTTGTGCGAGGGAACATTAAGTCGTAGTAAATCGGCCCTTCTCCACTCTCCCTATTAAGCTGAGAACCATCAAGGTCAAATTTCTTGCCATTAGAAAACTCGATAACCAATCCTTTTTTAAGATTGATCCTATCCATCGAAATCTTTCCTTTGTCATCAATTAAAATTGCCGCCTTATTGTAAAGTGGTAGAGCTGAAACCTCACCATTAGCACAAATCAACCCGAGAGGAGAACCTATGTATTCTTCAGGAAGGCCTAACTTCCCAACAAGTTCATTGTTGAGGATGTAGCCCCCATTCCAAGCAAAAGCAACTTTTGTTGAGGTTTCCTCTTCAAATATTTTGATCAATTCTACAACAGGTTTGGCGACAGCACCGGAAAGTGCAATATTGTACTTAACGCTAAGTTTATTCATTGGAACTTTTACCATAGCGCCAGACCAAGGAAGTCCATCATCATGAATGCCATTGATGGTGGAAGAGAAAACACCTTCTTTCCCCTGCTCTCCACTTTTTAGCATTCTTTCAAGTACTGTTTGAATTGGATTTCCAAACTCATCAGCATCTTCTCGGAGTCTAGCAAGAACAGCATCTTCACCAAATCGACGGACGCAATCATCGTAAAGATTGCTCTTAAAAACCTGAGAGAACTCTTTGGGCGTTTGCACGGGAGTTGGATAAGCTAGACTTGGCTTAAGACCAGCTGGAACCCACTGCAAGTAACAATCATCCATATTAAGTCCCATAAAATTGGCCAAAAGAGGAGTCTTGACTTGTCCAATGTGATAGCAAGGGATATCAATCATATCCAGCATGAAACTTGAATTGGAACTGGCCACAATAAAGCCATTATTCTTTTTTATACTCAACAAAATATCAAGTGCATCTTTACCCATTTGTCCGAGATGAATTCCTCTTGAAAGATTCTCATCTCCGACAATCTGAAATAATCCAGATTTGTAGAGCGATTTAACTTCGCTACCAGCTGATGTCTTAATCCACTTAAGCATCATATCGTACGAAATATCGTTGAGCGGCTTCTTGCGCGCAAAGAAATAAACTTTACCGACTCCTTTGATCTTTGCAGGTGTTAGGTCAGTATCAGATAAGATATGATCCATCGGCAACCCAAGGCGCTCTTTCATAACATTGAGAACAAATACTCGTAGCTCATGTTCAAAAAAGTGCCCAGGAAAGACAGCAAAGTCACTTTGAGAAATTAGATCACAGAGCAAACGCTCAGAATCATCGATAACAAGCTGATTACCTTTCTTCTGAGCAAACTGCAAAATAGATGATCGCAAGTCAAAGAAGTGACCAATAGGTCCACTTTTTACTGTCAAGTTGAGATACTTCTTAAACACCTTTCTAAAAAGAATTCCAACAATCCCATAGAGTTCCTGTTCCGTTATTTTACGGTAAGGATAGTGCCACCTATTGCGATGTCTATAGCTATAAGAGTGATCAATCGCCAGAGGATCAGTTCCGTGATGGTAATGAAAAATAGTCTCAATCATTTTGTAAAAAATCACTTTGTCAGGATGCGAATCGTGCTCCTCTGAACGTTTGTGCAGATAGAGATAAGTTAACCTCTCGGCAAAGTCATATATACGACCCTTAAGCTCCTTCTCTTCAATTCTGAAAAAACTTGGATCAATCAAAGACTTTAAATAGATCATAAATTCAAGGTTAGTCATCCCTGGAATGTACTTTCTATTTTTATTGAGTACCAGTGAATGAAAGCGTTTACCGTAAGATGTAACTTTCTTGTGTTCATTAAATGCGTCTTGGACAGCTGTAAGGACCTTACTTTCAGAACGAGCAAACAGCCACAGACCTTTTAGCCCCCCCTCAAGTGAGTCTCGAAGCACATTCATGGAGTAGCGTTTCTTCAAGACACTTCTATTGTGATCAACAAATTCTGCGAGGACCTCCGGATCCATAAATAACTCTGCCGCGAGTGAGATCATCTCATCAGAGTAATCAGTTCCTTTAAACTCGAGAACCCTCAATCGCTTTTCCTCATCAAGTTTCTCGCCAATTACTTCGGAGTAAACATGTTCTGGCTCATAGCGATGGCACATAATTGGAACTTCAACTGCAGAACTTTCAATAATTGGGAGCCCTCTTCCTTCAGTTTTACTGGGAAGTGTTACCATTGATGCAACAGAATACAACTCCTCAATAGTCAAACTTTCAAGCCCCATATCATTGAGAACTTGCTTGTTTTCTAAACCAAACGCAGGAGCGAGAAAGACACGATTTCTAAACTCATCAGGAAGCCTTTCTAAAAAGTCTTTAAAGCATTTAATGATGGAATTGAAATAATTGTCGTGACCATTAGCAATAGGTCCTGTTATGAGAAGCGTGATCGTCAGCTGGGTATGAGTATTAAAAAATTTGGCAAATTTCGTATCATTTAGGAGTTTCTCAATAAATAAGTAATCCAGTTCAATTCGCTTTCTCTTGATTATTCGAGTGGGCTGTACGAGCAAAATATTTGAATGTCTAAAATGCGCCTCAATCCCCTCTTTTGCTCCAAAGAAAAATGCCTTTCCTGAATTTTTTAAATTAGCGCACTCCTCGGGCAAGTCAAATATGCTCGACGAGTATAACTTCTCATCTCCTCCGGAGAAAATAAGCTTAAGTCTATTATATATCCCCTTTCGCTCTTCATCTGTACGAGATTTGTAAGCTTTAAGATCAATGGCGGTTGGAATTTTACTGATCGACACAGGCGGAAATCCAAAGTTGTTGACCAAGATACTTTTCTGCCTCGAATTTATAACAGTATGGAACCATCTATTACTGCACCACGGATAAAGAACCTCAATCAAAGAGTGGACTTCACCAATATGGGAGTTTCTGAAAAAGTGATCACGCAGCCCTGCTCTCTCTCCAGCTTTTTTATCCTGTGGTCGTTTACCATCTTCCCAATAAAAGTCGTGATGAGAAGCGAGTACAGGAACATTCATAAATTCCGAAACAAGCACTACGCCCATGGCCAAAGAGACATTGCCCGGATTTGAATTTGTATTTACAGGAAAGAGAAGGGCCAAATTATTTTTTATTACAATATCAGCGATTTCGAGTGCTAGCTTTTGAGTACAGCTCCAAACCTTCTTGGCGAGATCATTGTACTCCTTACTTCCTCTTGCAAGTGTTGTATTAAAGAAATCACTATATCCTTCCCAAGCGTCAAAACCAAGGGCAGATCGAAGGATATGACGATTCCATGAGGGATCAAAAATAGTATCTGTCTCTTTCGAGAAATGTCCTCCGATAAAAGAAAAAGATGGAGTAGATGAAAAATCTTTTTGAAATAGACTGGTTAAAGCATGGGCATACTTTGAAACCTCGATCGATACACCATCAATGCCATAATCGAAAGTTACAAAACCGATCCCACTTCCTATCTCTTTTTTAAAGCTATTGAAAGATCGCGGCAATTCAAAAGGTCGTTGATTATCTTTTAGGCGATCGAGCATCAACCCCATATCAAACCAAGTCTCTATCTTTTCTTCCGTCAAAGTCTTAAATAATCGTTTATAGCCAGAAATCCTTTCTTTCTTTAGTCCCATGCCTGTTCCTTAAAAAGTGAATAGTTTATCTAGTAGCTTCTCAAGAACCTCATAAGAGAAATACTTCTTACCTAATTTAAAATTGTACTCTCCAATCTCCTTTGCTCTCTTAGGATTATAGAGTACATCTTTGATGTCATGAATCGCATTGCGAGTGAGCTTACTGTTATTCAGCATAACTGCCTCAAAACCAAGTGAACCAATATCGGGCCAATAAACAGGCCTGTAGTTATTGACAAAGATCGGCCTCTTGGCCAATACGCACTCAACAAAAGCGTTACCAAATCCCTCGTAGGTTGAGAAATAGGTACAGGCCTTTGAATAAGCATAAGCATCACTTAAAGAGTAACGCTTGCGATTATACTTCACGGTTTTTAGTACTTTCTCAGTCAAGTCCATCGCCATATGCTTGCCAACCATTCTTTCACTAGCGAAGTGCTCAGCAGTAAAGAGAACATTATCGTAAAGTCCTAGCTCTTCGACATAATCAACAAGCTCACCGAAATAGTCTGCATTGTAATCATCGAGACCACTTCCCGTGATGACCAGCTTTACATTTGGATCATCGAGTTCACTGACAAGCTTAATCGCGGTCTCAATCCCTTTTCTCCTAACGATCCTTGTAATTTGAAATAAAGGAATATCCGTTTCCTTAAGACCCAATGACTTAGGAAGTGAGGCGTTGAAATCATCTTTGACAGCATAAGGGTGACTAAAATCCATCACATTCGGAATCACAACGGAATCCATTTTAAATTTCTTTTTTAACGTCGCCTGTCCGTGCTGGTTGATTACGGCATGACGAACATTTGGAAGATTAACTGGAAAGCATTCTTTGATGACATTTTTTACCCAACGGTACTTTGTCTTGTATCGATCTCCCCGCTCCCAATGAAAATCATGGTCATGAGTGACTGCAGGAATACCTGTCTTTTCAAAGATTCTCTTAAGGGCAAGGCCCATTGCGATATGACAAGGTAGTGCGGAAGCATTTTCAGACAGAATACAGTCGATCTTATTTCGCACAACCCATGTGAGCAGAGACTGCTCAATATGAGCGGTATTGCGCTCAATACGTTTGATAATGGTCTCTTCATTTACATTTTGCTTAAAGTAAGCGTTATCCTGCTCAAGGATAGTGAGCGGGTGATGAAAGTCGAGCTCAGGAATGATTGTGACATTTTTAATATCGCTTTGAAGCTTTCCGGTCGCAATGAAGATCTCATGACCGAGTTTTTTAAGCACATGGATCCACTTTTCTGTTTCTAAAGCGACTCCATCTACTCCACCAATTCTTCCAATAACAATTCCAACTCTCAAACTTCGCCTCCATGCATTTGAAATATTGATATGAATGTAAAAAAATTAAGTCCACCAAATTCAGTGATTGCTTTAGGAGATGAGAACAGTATCTCAATAAGAATAAGCTATCTAATTATGACATCTATACTATAATGAAGCAATGTTGATATAATGTTAATAAAGTTATATTTTCTATAATACGATATGATTACGAATAACTGACTAAAACCATATAACAAAGGACAAATTGTGGAAGCAAAAGAGATTGCAAGCAAAATTGATCACACACTTTTAAAGGCCAACGCAACTGAAGTTGAATTGAAAACACTTTGTGCAGAAGCTAGAGAGTACAACTTCGCAACGGTATGTGTTAACCCAACAAACATTCCATTCTGTAAGAAAGAGCTAAGTGGAACTCCTGTAGGTGTTTGTACTGTAATCGGTTTCCCACTAGGAGCAAATACTTCTGCAACAAAAGCATTTGAAACAAAAAATGCAATTGAGTTGGGAGCAGACGAAGTTGATATGGTAATCAACATTGGAGCCATGAAAAATCAAAACTATGACCTCATAAGAGATGATATTAAGGCGGTAGTTGAAGCGGCAGGAAAAACTCCAGTAAAAGTAATTATCGAAACTTGTCTTCTAACTGATGAAGAAAAAGTAAAAGCATGTGAGCTATCAAAAGAAGTTGGAGCAGCATTTGTAAAGACATCAACAGGATTCTCAACAGGTGGAGCAACAAAAGAAGATATCTACCTCATGAGAAAAACTGTAGGCCCGGAAATGGGAGTAAAAGCTTCTGGTGGCGTTCGCAACGCTGAAGACGCAGAAACAATGATTGCGAACGGAGCAACAAGAATCGGAGCAAGTTCATCTGTTAAAATCGTTACAGGAAGAACGGCTTCTGGCGACTACTAGAATAAGCTGATTGAAATAGATAAGGCGCCTTTTTAAGGCGCCTTTTTTTTTGCAAAAAAATAAAAAGGCCTCCGATTGGAGGCCCTTAATTTATTCTGATTTTTCTTCTTTAGATTTTGATTTCTTCTTTTTCTTATCCTTACCTTTTGCTTTTCCTTTGCCCTTACCTTTTTTAAGGCGGTAAACAACAAATCCAACAACAGCGAGCCCTACAAGAATAAAGATGAGATCAGAGCTGTCAGATGAACCTGCTTTTCCGCCTTTCTTTTGACCACTCGTTGCGAAATCCTGATTATCAGTATTGATGAAAGTTGTATCATCAATCATACTGCCATCATTTTTCTTTCCAGCAAGCTTGTATTTATTCAAGTTAAGATTCTTTTGTCTAAACACACGTAGAGTTTTAACAATTTGATCAAAAAGAGGTTGGTAAGCCGCGTAGTGATCCTTAGCAACGGAAAGAGTTACAGCAACACCAAGATCTTCTTTTACAGTCGCAAGGTAGCGAGTAAAGAAACCAGGAACCTCACTAGCAAGGTGCATTGAATCGATCCAACTATGATCTTTAACTCTCAATACCTTAGTATATTTTGGTTCTGATACTTGAGTCTGTCCTCCCGGAAGCACAAACGTCTTAGTTTTTTTCAAGTACTCTTGATACGCTGGAAGGTCATCCGATTTTCCACGAATTTTGGCAGCAAAAATAATAATAGCTTCTCTCTTGCGATCTTTATTATTACTTTGGCAAACCCACTCACTTCCTTCGAGAGCACATTCCCAGCCTGAAGGCAGTTCAAATTCACAGTATTGGCTAGTAAATTTCTTTGCATGAGCAGTTGCTCCAAACATCAAGAAAACTACAATGACAGATAGCTTGAAGATCTTGTCCATTATTTAATCCTTGTAAGAGTTTACAATATGTTATTCTATTATCTACGACTAACCTATCGGAATTATTCTCCAATTGATTTAGAGCAATAAAGTATGAAATAATAATTATATGAAAATAATTTCGGTTTCCATTATCCTGATCATTTCCCTCAGCTTTTATGCTCGGGCCTATTCCTATGTAGACCGCGCAATCGAAGATCCAAATATCATTAAAGTGTGTGATGACCTCACAGATAAGCGAAAATTAAAAATAGAGCACATCAAAAAACTTCAAGGAGTTCTGAGCAAAAACATTCAAATGCAAAGAAAACTCAGAAAATCTCAGGAAAAGGTTCGCCTAAAGCTTCAGCGTCTATACGATAAAATTGTTTTCGAAATTAAAGTTGCCAGCGGCCGAGTAGTAGATTTTGAAGAACAGATCATCAAAAGTGGCTGCCCACCAATTGAACTCAAAGGCCAAACCCTAAGAACATCATCAACACAAGAAATTGTTAACTCAGTTGATAAAGATCTTAATATTGAAGAGCTCGACCTTGTTAATATTGAAGATGCGCCTAGTAGCCCCGAGCAGTAAAACCGACTTGAATATCGATTTTTCTGTACTTTTTCAAAAGCTTCACGATGGCCCAATCACTTCCGACCTGATAAATAACTCCAGAAGCAACTAAAACATTACCACCAAAGTAGTCTGTTTTATAGATATCGATCTTCATATCTTTAGTGATATCGTGAGAAACACCTTGATCGATTTTAACAAACTTTCCTCGCGGAGAAAGCTTAATAACAGATGCTTCAATCTCATACTCTTTAAAGCGATTTACTTTTTTGTAGCTTTGATTCTTTCCAGATCGCTGAAAAGTAAGTCCACCACTTATTTCATAACCTGCGTCAGTCCAAGTCCCCATTACAACTGTCGCCGCTTTAAGCTTTAGAGCAATGGACCCTGTTCCAAAATTCATACCGACATAAGGTCTTACATAACTACGATTAACACTGTTATAGAGTTGGGTTGAACCTGCGTAAATTGATGGTCTAGCATCTGGATTCTCTGAGTACTCACTTGTTTGCAACGAATAAATTCCATCAACACCCGCAAGCGCAGCAAATGAATTTGAATTATTCTTCCAAGCAAGCTCACCATTGTATACAATCTCATCACTTAAATCATCATAAGGGATACGGTAAGCTCCAAAGCCTGAAAAAATCAAATTTCGAGAGAAAGCGTAAGCTGCGTGCACACCGGAAGTAATCTCGGTTCCCTGATCACCAAGAACAATCTCATCTGTTGGCGCAGTTCCACGTTCACTATATTTTGAATAAGAAAAAGCGGATGCCCTATACTGGAGATCAAGAGCAAAAGTAAACTTTCCAAAAGGGCGAAAGCGATATTTAGCCCCGCCAAAATATGACTCGAAGCCGCTGGCAACAAGTTCATTTGTTCCATCATTTGATGCATTCATTCGGTAACGTCCACCAATACGAACTTCAAAACGCTCACTAATTCCGTAGCGCGCAATCCCTTCAACATTAGTAGTAGTAAAAGATGTCCCCTCTACTCTTTCCTCTAAAGCGCCAGTGTCGTCATAAAATCCAGTTGATGTAAAGTAGCTACCATCCAAACTAAGGCTGTAGCCTTTTTCTCCAACTGTTTCTGCACTTGGGTAGTACGCGTGGTTAGCTTGAGTAGATTTACCGTAAGAGACAACACTCCCGAGTAGAGTGATTACAATACAAATCCTTTTGAACATTTCCCATCCCTAAAAAATTAAGCTGCTAGTTGCTCTCCGTTAACATGAGGTGTTGGAAGAAATACTTTGTTAACCCAATATCCATCCTCGAGATAAAAGTGAAAATCTCCTCCCTGTTCTCGACAAATCGATGAAATTGATTCGAGTCCAATTCCAGATTCGTTTTTTAGGACTGGATTTCTTGAGCTATTGAGAATACTTTCCCTCAATTTATGCTCAAGGTTAACAACATTTCCCTCCTGATCAAAAACCTTATTCTTAACGGTACACAAGAGCCCACTGCCATCGTACTCAAATTCTAAATAGACATCATGGGCCTTAACCTCAGAAATATTTTTAATTAAATTAGTTAAAATTCGACTGAAAGAAGGATAGTGAATAACCGCCTTCTTTTTCTCTTCTTTGGAAGCAGTAGGAGATACAAGTCCTCGATAAACAAAAGTGGATTCAACAAGACCAGTTGGTAAAAAGCTATCAACAGTTCTTTCAATCCAACGACGAGCAAAGTCAAAAGAAACGTACTCATAATTATTAACTAAATTCTTATGAGAAAACTTGTAATGGTCCTTAATTTGTGCCTGAATAATTCTAATCTCCCCCATCAGGTCACGGCATTCGGTGGAGTCAACTCCGACACCTTTACTAATACGATTGCTAAGCATCAGATTAATACCATGGGTTTGATTGATAATATCGTGGAAGAACAATCGATCATCGCGATCACGATCCATCTTATCCATAGTGCTAAATCTTCTATTGAAAATAGATGCCACAGAAAAGTCTTTTCCTCTAAAAATAGATGAGCCAGTGTAAATGGTCATTACTGACCACATCAAAAATGTAATCGCGAAAATCCCCTCTTGTCCCACTAAAAATTGGCGATCAAAAATACTTTCAAAAATGGCCATTCCTAAAAGTGGAATAACAAAAAATCCAAGACCAGTGCGGTTGCGATTTGTTTTAGTGATACCTTCAAAAACAACAGAGTGATAGTGCCCCATACAACTTGGAATAAGAGCAAGGTAGATCGCTCCAACAACCTGCTCTTGAAGCGATAGGCCGACAAGAGTTACAATTTGAAAGATAAAAAGTGCTGCGTAATTTTTTGATTCGCGAAATAAAATTCCCTGTCCGATACCTCTGTGAAGAAAGAAATAACTCCCAACCACAAAAGTTGAAGCAAAAAAACTATCGATTACCGGTCTGCCTTCAAAGAAATACAATGACATCCAAATCAGCATTGAAGCGCAAAATGATGCGATCAAATAGTAATCCATAGAACCGTATTTTTTAATGCTAGCACTCATGATATTCCCCGTTAATCAGAACCATCTACTCCACTTATCGGCAGACATGGATCACAACTAAATAGAGGAATTTATTGCAGTCTTAATTTTTTCGGGTTGCAAAGAGAGAGTCTTAACATCCCTAACCCCCCAGGACATCTCACGGGTGGACAAGAAGTTAAATGTAGTAGTCTGATCCCCGTCATTATTGGCCAAAAGGTCCTTCACTCTATTCGCAACATAGGGGCCAGGCGAAATAGTGGACAATTTGAGTATGTCTTCAATTAAAGAAGCAATCAAAGGATAGTGGGTACACCCAAGAATAAGATGACTCAGATCAAGTTCTTTAAGAGGTCTAAGCTCAACCTTCAAAAGGGCCAAGTTATCATCAGTTACACCTTCAGAGAAAATCTTTTCAACAATGGTCGCCAAGTTGGGCATGGAAAAGTGAGGGATCAAATGTTCAGGGTCTAGCCTCTCACGCAGCTTATGAAACTTGAGCGAGGTTCCGGTTAGAGGGGTAGTGATCACAGCGGCCTTACGAATTGCTGGAAATAATTCCTTGTGATTTAAGACATTTAGATAAGGCTCAACCCCAACAAAAGGAATCTGCGAATATTTAGTGCGTAGTTCAGCTATGCCAGCAGCAGTTGCAGAATTGCAAGCTACCACCACAAGAGAGCAACCTCTTTCAAGCAAAAGGTCGGTGATATAAGTACAGCGCTCAACAATTTGGAGGTCTGTTTTCTCCCCATAAGGAGCAAAGGCATCATCCGATATATAGTCAATATCTAAATTTGGAACTTTACGGATAATCTCGGACAATATAGAAAAGCCCCCAATACCCGAGTCAAAGACTCCAATTCTAATTTTTGGATAGTTCATATACAGAAATATACTCGTTAATTTTTCTTCGGTAAAGTCCGATTATATGTGGTCCTAAGGACGGTATGAATATTTTTCCCTGAATTCTTAACACAATCTTGACTCGGAAAAATGTGGTATATTCCGTTAAAATAGATGAAGAATTGTAAGGATCTATAAAAGATGAGACGCGATACTGAAATTGAAATTCAAGAAGTAAGTAAAGGAAGTAAAGAACTTCCTAATCACGCTATTGATCTTACCTTAGGAAAAATGATCCAAATGAAAAATGCGGTGGGCAATAATACCTTCCGCCATATTTCACGCCTTATTGAAATCGATAAAAGACCAAACATTCTGATGTCTGCAATGGAGTTTGGAACTCTCTTTATCAAGGGAGAACCAATCACTGCAAAAGTGGGTGGGCTTGCCGTTGTTATTAACGACATGATTCATAATTTTCCAAAACTATTAAAAGCAAAAAGAAATGGAAATATCTCTTTTGCTTTTATGGCGTATGATGGGATTCCAGAGTGCAGCTATGTAAAAAGCTTTGAATTTTGGGTTGGCCACAGATTAGAGAAAGTTGAAGTATACCGCTACCAACATGAACTTGGAGCAACAATCTACTTTGTTGATCATCCACTATTTAAAAGAAGAACACTGAGAGATTCAAATCGCAATCTCTACAATCCATACCCAGGTGAAAGTTACACTGGTAGACAAGAATGGGAAGAGGCCTTTGAACTAGGACTATTCAATCGTTCAGTTGCAGCGATTCAACAAATGGTTGGAGCAAATATCTATCACGCACATGACTACCACACTGGCCTTGCTGCAGTTCATATGGATAAATCTGTTGCCGTTTCTCTAACCATTCATAACGCAGGTCCTGGGTACCAAGGCGTTTACTGGGTAAAAGACTTCGGTGGTAATCGCCAAGCTGATCCACGTTTTCCATTTGGAATTCCTGGAGGCGATTGGAGAGCAAACGATCACCTGCTCGCTATCTTAGGTGTTAGCTTTGAAAACTACATGAAATACTTCGAAGATAACGGGACATTCAACTCATTAAAAGTTATCCGCTATATCGAAGATCACAACTTGATTTCAGGAATCCCTGTTAGTTCAGGTTACGCCAAAGAACTTAAAAGATCTGTTGGTGAACTCGGTGATGAAATTTACCGTCAGAAAAATTGTGCTCCTAAAGATTGGAACAATATCTATATTCCAAATGACGGAAAAGAAATGGGACTTCTCATGGGTATTGAGAATGGACTCAGTGATAAAGTTCACGCCAAAAACCATCCATTTCTTAAAAAGAAAAAAGAAGTTGAGCTCGCAAACATCCACCCACTTGTAAGCGATCTAAACGATAGAAGAGCATGGCTATCTGGCCTAAACTTTGGAGATGATCTTCTAAGTCCTATGGGAATTGAAAGAACTCACCAAATGAAAGCAAAGCTAAAAGAGATGCTTCAGAGAAATGCGGGTCTTGAAATTGCGCCAGAAAAACCAATTTTTGTACTTATCAGCCGTTTAGTTTCTCAAAAAAATGTCTCAATTCTTGCTGAAAATATCAAACACATCGTCTACCTAGGTGGACAAGTTGTTATCGGTGGGCAACCAGGTGATGAAGAGGGTTACAGTGTAGCATCTCAAATTCATCACATTGAGCACTCCCCCGAGTGCCGCGGACAAGTTCGTTTCTTCAATGAATTTATTAACAAAGAAATGGCAGCACTAATTCAAGGTGGCGGCGACTTCTTTGTTATCACAAGTAAATTTGAACCTTGTGGACTAACGGATATCGAAGCAGCATGGCTTGGAACCGTTCCAGTTTGTAGAAGAACTGGTGGACTTGGAAAAGTAAAAAGTGGCATCTACTACGACTGGGCCGATAGCTCTGACTACTGGGGAGAAGTATACGCCCTAAGAAGTGTGCTAGATCAAGCTATTCACAAATTTAAATTTTCTCATCAAGACTTTCTTGAACAAAGAATTGAAGGAATGAGAGAAGACTTTTCTTGGGATAAAGCTTTCTCACGTTACTTTGAGAACTACAGAACAGCTGCTTGTTTCAAGCTAGTCAACCATATGAATGCGCTTGTAGAACAAAGACAAGTGCAAGTAGGATTTGCACTAGAAAGACTATCAGTAATCTTTAGACAGCTTCCTAAAGATCTTATTCAATCAATGCAAAAAACACTTGAGCTTAAAGCGAACAAGAGCCTATTTGAAAGTCATCTAGCAGAGTATCCATTTTTTGTGGAATCAAATCCTGCACCGAAAACTCCGGCAAAGACAACAAGAAGAAAAACAAAAATTGCCATTACTGCCTAACGATTATCAAACTGAATTAAAGCTTGTGAGATAAGTCGGTACACACGACTTCCCTTTTTGTATTTTGACCGAAGACTCACTATTTTTTGATAGTTGTCTTTATTGATAAAGGGGAATAACCCTTTTGCTACTTCTTCTCGAGCACTAATACTTCCAGTAGCAAGAACACCGGAAATAATTTGATTCACTTCATCATCATACTTTTTAACGTATTTACGAAGTTCCCCCATTCCTTGTGCAACAATAAGTGGATCATGAAAATCAAAGACATACTTTTTTAAAGCACTTAAATTGCTTTGACTTGGGGTCTGAGTACTCATAAGCTCTAACGCCGCTTCCTTTACATGTCCGTCACCAAAGGAGAGGTAGTAGCGGGCCATTTTTGCAATTGATTCATCCTGCAGTCCGCTGGCAACAACCCTCTCATAGAATGATTTGAGCTTTTCCCCTAGATCTTTATAAACAGATAACTCATAAGATCGAGGATCACTATCATCATAGCTGCAATGATTTTGTAGACAGGATTCAATACTTTGGATCTCATCAATTTCACTGGTAACAGAGAATTTTGTTGATGCAATTTTTCGAGCAGGAGCCGCTGAAGTTAAAGCAGGGCGAGGAGGTGTGAAGTCCCCGCCCCTCTTTGCTGTTATGTCCGACAAAGGTGTTGATGCCTTTATCAGAAATATCAAACTGATAATTGTTGCGGTCATAAATATGAGGAGCAACTTAAGTTTCAAGACTACTCCTCGATCACTGCATATTTCTTTTTAATAAAGCCTTCAATACTACCAGAAGAAATTTTCAACCACGTTCCATCATCTTCATGAATGATGAACTTTTCTTCCTTAATCTTAGGCCCTGAAATGACGCCATTGATCTTACAGCTTGTAGATTTACAACTTCTCACATTCATATAGTAGATGCTGTCAATAAGCTGTCCCCAGACAGGTATGTTATCTTCGTCATAGATCACAATATCTTTAGACAAATTTTGAATATCTCCAACATTTCCAGCATATATCAAAATGGACTGATCACCGTATTTTACTGAGTAATAAAGGGTATCAATTGATGTCACAACAAAGTAATTAACCTCAAGAACTTCCCCTTCAGGAATACGATCTCCAGAGCGAATTCCATCTTCAAAAAATGGAATTCCTTCTAGCGCCACAACTTTCAATAGATCTCCACGTTTTGCAATAAATTTTTCCTCAGGTTCTTTGTCACTAATGACAGTCCAAGATCTATAATCACTTTCTTTACCGGCATAGAGGTATCCAAACTGCGCACCACTTTTAATGAAGTAGTAGCGCTTAAGCTCTGGATATTCAGTGACAGCATATCCCATAACCTGAAAGACCTCTCCCGCTTTTGTGGTTTTTAATAGTTTCCCACCAGGAGTTGAGCGAAGATTAATATTTTTTTTGCTGCTTATAATGTCCCCAATAGAAAAAAGCCCATTGACCCCAAGAGAACAAATAGATTGCTTAGGCCAATTTGAAATTTGAATTCCATCGAGTAGCTCAGGAGAGGCTTTCCTCACTGGAGCACTACTTCCAAATTTATTTCTTAGATGTCCTGCGAGACATGCTCCGCTATCAATAGAATCAACACATCCCAACGCGCCATTATCAAGAGCACAAACTCTTCCATCTTCTAATAGATATAGGATTCCATCAATCAGCTCATCAGTAGTTGCTGCGGCAGTACAATTTTCACTACCATCCACAACACAGCCAATATCAATTTTAGATGGGAGACTAAAATCAGTGATGTATTTTCTCCAACCTTTTCCATCTAATTTTTGCTTGTAGCCCTTATCATTTCTCGCCCATTTATCATTTGGATTAGTCCAACGACAAATTTTACTAGGGCCACCATTATACGCAGAATAGGCAGCTCGAGAGCGATTGTAGTAATCAGTTTCAGAATCAATACACCAAGCTGTTGCTGAGCGGGCCCAAGCCGCGTAATACTCTTCTAAAGAATAAATACCATTCATCACAATATTGGCAGCTCTACCATCTGTAACAGCATTAAAGTGCCAGCGATCATCGACTTGAAAAAGACCATGTCCATGACCATAGTCCCCTCTCATCATCTGTAAGCGCTTACTGCTAGAGATTCTATAATGACTCCAGTAACTCTCCTGATTGGCCATGGCAAACACTGCCTCAATCCAGTTATTCATCTCAACATTACCAACAGCTGGTTTTCTTTCCTTGAGATACCAAATGGCCATTTCACGTATCATGGCATGAAGTTCCGTCATGTAGCTAAGTCTTTCAGAATCAATTCCTTTCAGATCTTCAAAAACATAATCTGCAAACTCACGTTTGATAAACCCCTCATCCAAAAATGGAGTAACATCACAAATTGATGGTGCCCTACCGTACGCCCAGCTTCCACCAGTACGGTTGTAACATTTGTAATAATCAGAAGTGTCATTAAATCCAAAAACAAAAGATGGCCAAAGCACGACCAAAGCAATCAAGTATAACATAATTTTTTGCATAATCCCCCCATGGATTAACCAAGTTCCCCTATGAGTTAATTCGGTAGGGGCACGTAAAACCTTTACTGAATTGTGTTTCCACGATTTAAACAAGAAATTTTTCCCATGTTTAGGCCTGATAACGATTGTTAAAATTGTGTTAAATAACTAGAACTTCATAAAAAAGAGGAAAGTTTGATAAGCAACAACCGATGAGAAATAGCACTCGCTTTCAAGGAAAAGAATGAATACGCCAAAATTTGTTTGGATTATTGATAGATCTAAAATTGAAGTCATTTTTGATGGACACTATGAAATCAAAAGAAGCCAGCTAACGGTTAAGAATCATAGAGATGAATTGATTAATGTTACTAGTGTAGAAACCTACGAGGACTGCATTGTTCTTAATACAGCATCACCTCTTGACTTCAATGACAATTACTACGTAATCGTTGGAGAACAATCTCTTAACGCATACTTACGCCGCGATGTTATAGATCGATACTTTTATTACGATGGCGAATTAGGTCCAAGAGTAGATGGTTCAAAACTAGAATTAGACTTTTGGTCACCACCAGCAACGGATGTTCAGTTCATTCTCTATCAAAAAAATAATCCCCAAATTAAAGTCACTGAAATGCCGATGGTGCGCAAAGAATGTGGAGTCTGGGGACTTGAATGGGATTCAAGTGAATTAGATATAAGTGAACTTCACGAATACTACTATCAGCTTGAAGTTACAGTTTTTTGTAGGAAGCGATTAGTTCTAGATCCTTATGCGTTATCAATGGAAGCGCACGATGGAACAAAAGGAACTCAAGCACTTAAAGGGGCCTTAATCGACCTCAACAAAACATCCCTTAAAAAGCATGCAGATAAAAAGAAAAAGAACTCCGATCTAATGGAAGATAAGCTAGATTTTGTTGCCCAAGAAATTCATGTACGGGATTTTACAATTTCGAGAAGCTCAAAAGTAGACAAAAAACTACGCGGTACCTACCCTGGTTTTTGCGAAAAAATCGATCACCTCAAAGACTTAGGCATCTCTCATGTTCAATTTATGCCCATCCAGTCTTTCTATACTGTAGATGAGACAAATAGAAGGTACCAAGATGAAAATGTTGATCGCGCTCAAATAAATTACAATTGGGGCTATGATACTCATCACTACTTCATCCCATCTGGGTGGTACTCCACAGATCCCTTCACTCCATCCGCAAGAATGGAGGAATTAAGAAAAATGATTCACACTCTCCACGAGAATGGGATTGGAGCAATACTAGATGTTGTATACAATCACAACTACTCTCGTCACTTTTTAGAAGATGTAGCTCCAGGATGTTATCTAAGAAGAACACGTGATGGACATATCTCAACATTTACTGGTGCTGGAGACTCTATCGAGACAAGAACCAAAATGGTTCGTCGACTGATTGTTGACTCGCTTAGATTTTATGCTGATATTTATGGATTTAATGGCTTTAGATTTGATCTCATGGGATTCATTGATCACAAAACAATGATCGCGATTCGAGAACAACTTGGAGAAGACATTATTCTTTATGGAGAGGCCTGGGAATTTACTGACATTCCCCACAATGAAGCGACAACAAAAAGACACCTTCCTGATGAGCAAAAAGTGGGAGCATTTAACGACTCAACCAGAAACTCTTATGTAGGAGAAAAAGGAACAAGAGGTTTTGTTCAGAGCGATTATGGACTTGCTCCTCTCACGAAAACAGGCCTCACAGGTGCAATCAAAAGCTGCCAGACTGACTATAATGAAGATGGTCATTTAGATGCATTTCTCGATCAATTCGATTATCACGCATTCTCGCAGGAACCAGAGCAAACAATCAATTACCTATCTATTCACGATGGACATACTCTTTGGGACAAGATCAATTTATCAACACCTGATGACCTGTTTTCAAAAGAAAGAATGTATAAACTCGCACTAGGACTATTACTTACAGGCCAAGGAAGAGTTGTTCTAGAGGCAGGAATGGAAATGGCGCGGACAAAACCACTTGCTCCAAATGACCCAAATCCCCATAGAGCTCACATCACAAGTTTTGTAAGTGACGAAGATGGTGTAAAAACGAAGCTTCACGAAAATACTTACAAGTCTCCTGATCTCACGAATATGTATGATTGGGAACGATATGATAAATACAAAGAAATTTATGAATACCTAAAAGGTCTGATTCATTTGCGTAAAAAGTTTAATTGCTTACGCTATAAAGATCGCGTTCTTATTAACAAGCACTTCCGATTTATTGAAGAGAACATTCCAAACACCTCGAAGTTTGTTGTCAAAGAGGGAACGCGGCATCAGTCTTGGGAAGATATCGATAGGCTTACCATTAAATTTATCAATGGCCCATTCAATAAAGAGATGTTTATCATTGGTGAAGTTCATGG
This sequence comes from Bacteriovoracaceae bacterium, assembly GCA_965140515.1. Lineage (GTDB taxonomy): Bacteria > Bdellovibrionota > Bacteriovoracia > Bacteriovoracales > Bacteriovoracaceae > JAGLCH01. The sequence goes on from OZ223251.1 coordinate 2,834,223, forward strand.
AAAAGATCATAAAAATCCTCCAAACAACAATTTTAAAATTAAGTTCAATGAATTTGGTGAAGCTGAGTTTTCATTTACCAAGGCTCATATCGCTAACTTTGACTTCGGAGGATGGGGAACCCCTGAGGCCCTTCATATCAAGTTAGCCAAAAAGGCCGGAGAATGGGATATTCCTGACGAGTACTACAGTAAGATGGGAAGTAACTCGATCTATCCGTGGTCAATTAATAAAAAGACAGGGCTTGCGACGGTTGATTTAAATTATAAAAACCACACTGCAGGTGAAGGCGATATCACCATGAATCCATATATCGCTTACACTCTCGACTGCTTAGATTCAGATGGGAAACTACTTGTTATCCATAACTCTTCTAAGCAATACGTTGAGCTTCCACTGAGAGAACTTGTAGAATTTAAAAACAAAGATATCTTGGTGGATAATCTAAGCGCTGGAACAACCCCACTGCACACGACTGCGGTAAAGATCAATGCCAAGAGTGTAAAAGTACCAGGAAAATCAACTACAGTAATTCATCTATACTAGCGGCGGGAGAAAGCTTTTTTAGCAGCTAGGGACTGGGGAACAGACTTTACGATAATAGCATCGTGTACAATCGTTTGGATCCCCTTACTCTCCTTTCCAATATTACCATCAATTTGAACAAACTTATTATTATAAAGAATGGCCCTCTTTTTATCATTCATCTTAAGAGTAATTGTGTATTGCCTTGTTGTATCAGGATAAAGTAAAAGACGAATTTCATTGCTTGGATAGCTAAATTTAAGCTTTCCATAAAGTGAGTATTTGCCTTTAGTAAAAGTATCAACACTACTGGCAAAGCTAGAAGAGAAAAAAAGTAATGCGAAAAAAAATACGAATTTACGACTCAATGTTTGCCTCTGTAAAAGTTGAGTTTTCACACTCCAAAATTGATAGATAATCAAAAAATCTTTCCCGTGCCCATTTGGCCTCTGTTGGATTTTTTGATTTCATGGCGCCCATTAAACCTTTTAGCGCCTCAACATTTTTATACTCTTTGAGTACACGCTGATACTTGGTTGTACGCGTACTAAAATTTTGAACATACGCTTCCTTATCTTCATGCGCCTTAAATGCCTTAGCATACGGATCAAAGAGCTTTTTAAATTCAGTAGCGTCAATTTCTTTTCCGCGCGAAACAGCATAACTATTACGTAAGGCCTCTTCCACTTTTTCAAAGTAATATTCTGAATCAGTAATGATTTTTGGGTTCAATTCATCATTAAGATTAACAATAAATCCGATAGGGTCAGGAAGCTCATACAAAGATGTAATATAAGTGATCACTTGATTCTTAAGCATAAGTGATTCATCTTGAAGTTTAGCCGCTTCTTCCTCAGATTGTTCAAGATCCCTCTTATCGACAGCTAGCTGCTGATCAAGAGTATCAAGAACCTCTCCCTCTTTATCGATGTTTAAAAAAGAAAGATACTGGTCGAGTGCCACTTCTGACTTTTGAATATGAGACTCAAGTAATATTTTATAAATTGGATCATTGATAGAAGAGCTATCGATAGAACCGAAGAGCTCTTCTGATGTGCATGAGCTCTTTGATTGATGCTCCATTGTCATAGGATACTTATCTTCAAGTTGCTCGTAAACGGCACCAAGAAATACATCTTTGGTAGAGAAAGGAATTGCTCGCCCCACACTCTTATCTGAATGGAGAATTGACTGATAATAATCCATGGCCTCACCGTAAGAATATTTCTTATCACCATTCTTATCGATCTTCTTAATCAATTCCGGATCATCAATTTGAGAGATCTGCGACAACATGTCCATATAAGTTTCACCCATATAGCTTGGTTGTTTTGGAGAAGCCGCAGCAAAACCACAAACATTGGGATAGATTTCAAGCGTGTCGCGATTTTTCCAAAGAGAATCAAGCATTCCACCACTAAAGCAATGATCGTGAATAAATACAACTTTCTTTTCGGGAAAGCTCTCGTGAATCATCTTGTGATAATTCACCATATCACTTATGAATAAATCTCCTTCTCCTGCGCCAAAGCTGTGTATATCAGCTCCGGTCTGAGGATCCTGCTTTAATGATCCGTGATCAGTAAAATAGAGAGTAACATCACCTTTAAATTCTCCACCTCTTTTATTTTCATCTACGATATATTTATCAAGCCAATTTGATAGCGTATCTTTACTCGCAAAATCATCGTGATGCATATCGTATAAATAACGCAGTCGCATGCGAGCTTCCGCTTCATTTTTCTCATCTTGAGTCATTTCAGGAAGATCAATACTACTAGAAAAATCAAATCCAAAATCAAAATTCTGGCCAATTCCAAATGAATTATCATCGGCAGCATCAAAAATAGAAGCATTTGCCAAAGAATCAGTAGTTTGTTCAAAGGCAATATTCATGGCCTCTCTCTCAACGAGGAAGTCCAAGCTATCGGCATATTGCTTAGGGAAAAATACAACCTTGTTATCGATTGCACCTAGAAAATTAACTCCCTTATAAAGATCGTCAAAAAAATCTTTTGAAGGATCAGAGTATGGAGAATTTCCGTTGAACAGAAAAATAGTACTTTCTGCAAAGCTACAAAAAGAAAAGAAAATGAGTAAAAAACTGAATAATTTCAAAGATTCCCCCTTAGTAACCTATCGGAAAATAAGGGGATATTATTTAGAAAAAGAATTAACCTTCAATTAGTTTATTCTTCTTAGCAAAAAGCCTTTCAACCGCCCTTGAGCGCACGCCAATCAAACGCTCCAGAGTTGAGCTAGCAGTCTGTAAAGAGGATTCCAGTTTTGCTACCTCTTCAGCATGCTTATCCCACTCTTTTTCAAACTGTTCCAATAGATCCAATATTTCATGGGAGTTCTTAGAGAGACCAAAAATCTTTACGCAGTAACGAACAATATTAAGAATTGGATAAAGTAGTGCCGGAGAACAAATAAGAACATTGTTTTCCATCGCATCAATAAAAAGTGCTGAGTCGGCCCGTTGAATAAAAGTATAGATTTCATCATTTGGGATCAACATACAAGCGAAGTCTAAGCTTCCTGCATCTCCCTTATAGTCCTTGCGTCCAATTGCTTTGTAATGTTTTTTTACATCATTTAAAAACGCCTTCACCTCTCTATCACTAGAGTTCCCTTCAAAAATCTGAGCATAACTTGCAAATGGAAATTTTGAATCCATAACCAGATACTTTTCCTCTGGCATGTAAAAAATGAAGTCAGGTCTCTTACCGTCTTCATTAGTAAACTGTTTTTCGTAGTGAACGCCCTCAATCAGGCCAAGGCGCTCGATCAAACTCAAAATAATTTGTTCACCAAATGCACCTCGGGCCTGATTATTGTAAAGAAGCGCCTGAAGGTCTCTAGTTTCTTTTAAAAGATCTTTTGTTGACTCTCCAGTAGTCTCAAGTAATTTAACCATCTCCCCCTGCCTCTTTGATGACTCAGAAAAAAGATTGCTGATGGCCTCAGTGAATGTACTTTTAGTTGCGAGAAGAAGTCCCTTCTCTAAGCGCTTTTCAGACTCGAGTGTAATTTCCTCGCTCTGCTTTAAGGTATCTAGCCGAGTCTCAAGCTCAATAATTCTCTTCTCTCTCTCAGAGACTGAACTTTGAGTTATGAGTTTTACAATTAAGGCCCCAATTAGAACGCCAATTAAAATTCCAAGTAATAGATATGTCATATGTTCTCACGAAAAAATTTATTATCTTCTCAATTTTATCACATTTTTTTTACTGGGAAATTATTTTAGGCCTTCTCAAGAGTGAATTCATAGGTTAGACTTAATTTATGAACATCATCCTTGCCTGCTGTATCTACTATGAAGCGGCCGAAGATGATGAAAAACTTAAGGCCGCGAAAGCGGCCTTTATGCGTTAAAGAGCTTGATTGCCCAATCAGGGGCAACAAAGTTACTCTTTGGAAATGGCAATTTATTGACCATAATCTCTTCAAAGAACGATGGAACATAATTACATGGAACCATCTCTCCAATAAATTGTCCTGTTTCTGGATCCTTTCCTCTTTGAACCCAACGGAAGATATCGCGAGCGATATAATTACCAAATTGATCAACTCCTAAAATCTCCGAAATATGAGATGTTCTTCTTCCCCCATCATGGTAGCGAGAACACTGAACAACAAGCTGCATTGCAGACCCCACCATTTTTCTAATCGCATCAGGTGGAATCTTTGTTTCTCCCATCAAACAGAGGGTTTCAAGGCGAGTACATGCTTCAACAGGATTGTTAGCGTGAACCGTCCCCATACTTCCATCGTGACCAGTATTCATAACTTGAATAAGATCAAGTGCTTCATCACTACGAACCTCACCAACAATAATTCGGTCAGGTCTAAGTCTCATCGCAGAAACAACAAGGTCGCGAATTGAGACTCCTTCAATCCCCCGGCTAGGATCTTCCTTACGGGTTTCAAAGCGTACGACATGGTCAGCGTGGATCTGAAGTTCTGCCGCATCCTCAATAACAATCAAACGTTGCGTCTTAGGAATTCTTGCACCTAATACGTTGAGCATTGTTGTTTTACCAGATCCGGTCCCTCCAGAGACAACAATATTTTTTCCAAGATGCACACATACATCTAGAAATCGTGCTGCCGTTTGAGAAAGAGATCCAAAGGCAATCATATCCTTTAAAGTTAGTTCTTCTTTTGAGAACTTACGAATGGCAACGGTAGTCCCATTTCGCGCCATCGGAGGCAAGACAACGTGAATCCTTGACCCATTTGGAAGACGAGCATCCAGTCTTGGATTATCATCATCAATAGTTCTTCCCACAGATTGAGCAACAGATCTCATTGCTGAGATTAGTGCTTCCTCATCAGGAAAGGTATTTGGTGCTTTAAAAACGAGACCTTTTTGTTCAATAAAAATCTCATTTGCACCGTTGATCATAATTTCAGATACAGAGTCATCCTCCAGCAAATCGCGGATAGGATGCAAAAAATTAGCAATAGCGTCATTAAAAACTGAAGACATTACTCATCCTTCGGTAACCAGTAACGAATTTTCTTACTTTTCTTTTCGGACGCAATTTCCCTTTTTCTTACAGTTGAAGGTCTCTCAAGCACAGAAATTGAACCAGAAATATTGCCTGTTGGACAATAAAACTTAAAAGTTCCTGGTTTATCGAAGAGAACTTCCCCTTCAGAAATTTTACCAAGCTCTGTAGAAATAAAGAGATCCTTTTCTCTTAGAATCATACAGCTTTGCTTTCGAGTGGAATTGGTCACAAAAAAACGAACTCTCTCACCAACAAAGGCCGTGAGCTTTTCAGGGTAATATCCTTCTTTTGAAATGATGAGTGATACCTGTCTTCTAGGCTCCTCATAACTCTTCTCTGCTCCATAATCGAGAGCAAGAATATTAAAAGAGACTAACAATGTGGTAATAGCAATTAGAGTTTTAATACACCCCTCCTTACACTATTTCTGTCACTTATCTCATCGGAAAGTCTCGCAGAGAACTTTACCCTTTTACTCAGGTATCTCCTAAGTACCTATAATCAAGTTGTTTATCCCGGCAAAAAAGTAGGGCCTTCGAAAAATTAAAGGCCACGGTTAAAATATGAAGTAAGAAAACAAATCAAGGATGAATAAATGATTAAAAGAATTATCACATTAGGTCTTATCGCTTTAGTAGGCCAAGCCCAAGCAATTGAAAAATCACAATGTGGACCAACAAATGACAGAGTTCTATCAAAAGATATGGCAATCGGTAGAATGCTTCAAACCGCAGATGCGGACGCTGGTTGTACAGGAACCCTCATTAGTAAAACATGTATGGTTTCAGCGGGACACTGTAGTGCCTATTCAAGCGTAGTTGAATTCAATACAGATCCATCAATCAACGGAAAGATTGTTCACCCTGAGGCAGAAAGTGTTTATTACAGAGACGAAATCATTGATTACCAAAATGGCGGAACTGGAAATGACTGGATGGTATTTAGAGTTCAGCCAAATGCAGTGACAGGCGACTATGCCGGTGATGTACAGGGAACTTATGGGTACACATATGAAGTTCCAGCGGCACCACTTGACCTTGTGATCACGGGATACGGATATGACAGAAGACCAGAGCACAACTTTGCTCAACAAGTAGGATACGGTCAACTAGTTGATGCTTTCGGAACTACCCTTGCACACAAAGTAGATACAGAGGGAGGAAACTCTGGTTCATCTATTGTTGAACGTGGATCAAATCTTATTATCGGGATTCATACCCACGGCGGTTGTGGTTACAGCACAAACAAAGGGACAATGCTTGCAACACACAAAAGATTCCAACAAGCTATTGAAAGATGTCTTCAAGAAGAAGCTGACGATCTCAATCAATAGTCTCCATAAAAAAAGAGCTTCTTTATGAAGCTCTTTTTTTTACCTATTAAATGGCCTTTGCTGGCTTTTTCTTAAAGTGAAATAAAATTTTATCATTCATTTGCTCTACCTTAGGCTTTTCGAAATCAATTCCCCTAGGAAGAGGAACAATTTGCTGCTGGCTTCCACTAAATACAGAACGAAACGACCCCGGGCCAGAATCAACGGTCTTACTTTCTGAAAGCGAAATAACAATGACTATTGCTCTTTCCTGAACATCGAATTGAATCTCTCTTTTATCAGCGTTTGGAATATAAAACTCAACAGTAACACTATCTTTAGTTTGTAAATATTTATGAGTTATGTTCTTCTCTCTTAGCTTTCCACCGTATAGCTGGTTTTCAAGATCACTAAATGCACGATTTCTGTCATTAGCAGCATCAAAGGCGGCCTTACGAAACTGTTCTAGCTGCTCCAGAAAACTTTCAACACCAGAAGCGTGAATGGGAGATGAAAGTATAAATGCTAAAATTAAAATAATAAATTTCATCATTTCACCTTTAAAATTTCACTCCAGCTAGTGGTATAATTTTGCGACTTATAATCAGCACTAGACTGCCAAGGAGACTTCTTTTTTACTACTCCGAAGTTTACAGAATCTCGCCCAAGTTTTCCATTAATTTTATCCATCGCCTTCATCAAATTGTCTTCGGTCTTATCAAAGGGATCAAACATACTAACTTGAAATTCATCTCCTGAAGAAAGTCCTCCCAGATATACCCCCGCTTTCTTGTATTCAATCCCCTCTCTATAGATACTTTCAAGGCCACATAATGCTGCGTTAATAATCTTCCGAGTGGAGTCGCTAGGCGTTTCAAACCCAATACTTTTTGAATTGAAATAACGATTTTCACTAAAGCGGCCAGTCGTAATAAATACAGAGACAACCTGGCAAACAGACTTTTGTGCCCGAAGCTTCTCTGCTGTTCTTGTGGCATAAAAGGTAACCGCCTCTTTCAGGGAATCAAGATCATAGATCCCCGAAGAAAAAGACTTCGAAGAAGAAATATTCTGTTTCTGCTCTCCGATACTATCTCGCTCAACAGAATCAAGATTGTTAAGCTCAAAAACTTTTCTTTTTCCTACAACTCCAAGAATTTTTTCAACTTCTCGTGGATCAGCATGTTTTAATTCAAGACCAGACTTAATACCTGCAAAGTAAAGTTTCTCCTTACTCTGCCTCCCAATCCCCCAAATGTCTCCGACACTAATTTTCCCAAGCACTTGATCTTGCACGCGCTCAGTTAAAAGAGGGAAACACTTCATGCCGGCCCTTTTGGCCTCAACACATGCAACCTTGGCAAGGGTTCTCGTGGGAGCAATACCTATGGTTACAGGAATGCCAATCCAATCAAAAATTTTCTTTTGAAGATCGACCATCATTGCGTAGGCCGTATCTTCATCAAAATCAGATAGATCAACAAAGGCCTCATCAATTGAGTAAACCTCAATGGTTGGCACATGGTCAGCAATAACCCTCATCACTCGAGATGAAATATCTCCATAAAGAACATAATTACTAGAGAATACAGAAATGCCATGCTTTTTAATTAATGGGCGGACCTTATAAAAGGGTGCGGCCATTGGTATCCCAATTTTTTTGGCCTCAGCACTTCTTGAAACTACACAGCCATCATTATTGGATAAAACAATGACAGGACGATTATTAAGTTTTGGTCTAAAGAGTCTCTCGCAAGAGACATAAAAATTATTGCAATCGATCAGACCAAATAGTTTTTCCATAATTAAAAAGTGTGGATTGAATTGGTAACAACACCCCAAACAACAAAGTCAGAGTCAGGAGTAACAACAATATCTTTATATCTTGTATTCTCGGCCTTAAGACAGATCTCATTTTCTGAAACCTTGATAAAACGCTTTACAGTAAATTCACTATTCACCATTGCAATAATGATCTGCCCGTTTTTAACCGCAACGGAACGATCCACAACAAGCAAGTCACCATCGAATATTCCAGCATCGACCATTGAATCCCCTTGAACTCGAACAAAGAATGTTGCCGGAGGATTTGAGATTAATAGTTCATTGAGGTCAAGAGATCCATCTACATAGTCATCAGCAGGAGACGGAAAGCCGGCCTGCACACGGGACTGAAAGATTTGAACAGCTGAACTCTTTTTTTTATCGTTCATTAAAGTGCCTTAACATCAACAATAGAAACAACATCGTAAGCCGGCTCCTCGTAAGGATGGGCCTCCAACATTGCGTTAATTACCTCCTTAACTATACCATTTTCACACACCATCTCCACTCGATATTCAGACACAAACTCTACTTTTCCAACCTCACCAATATAAGCGTTGCTCCCTTCAAGGGGACGAAACTGACCACGTCCTTCAAGCTCAAAACAACACCTATCATAGTCGCCAATTCTGCCCGCGCCAGCGTCAAACATGGCCTCTTTTACCCTTTCCTTACAATCCTTAGGGATGAACACTGTTAATTTATACATTGCATTAAGTCCTTGATCTTAGGTTTTTATTAATCTTACTGTAACCAAAATTAATCAACTTTCTCATATTTTCTTACATTAGAATACAACTTATAGACTTGAGAAAAAACATTAGTCATAATTTATAAAAAGCAAAAAAAGAAAGGAACAAGAAAGTTCCTTCCGCTCATAAGAAAATCAAGGAGGATTCATATGAGATTTGGTCTAGCGACAATTGTGACTGCGGCCCTACTTACAGCTTCTGCTGCGTACGCAAAGCCTACAACTCAATTTTATCCATCATTCGCTCCACAAAATGATCTATATATTGGTGCCAATGAAAAATCTCGTTCACAAGTAACAGAAGGGATTTTTAATGAGATGATCGACAAGCTCGAAGACATCTACTCGCCAATCTTCAAATCAAATGGTGGTAACCTTGTAATGTTTGCGAACTGGCAAGACGGTACAGTTAATGCATACACAAAGAGAACAGGAAATAACTGGGAAGTTCATATGTTTGGTGGTCTTGCAAGAATGGAAGACATGACACCAGAAGGTTTCGCAGCGGTTATCTGTCACGAATTTGGACACCAAGTTGGTGGTCTACCAAAGAAAAAACAAATGTGGTGGGGAATCTCATGGGCAGCAGCTGAAGGTCAATCTGACTACTTCGCAACAGCAAAATGTATGAAACACCTTTTTGCAGGTGACGATAATATCGCTCGTGTAAAAGAGCTTGAAATCCCAGCGGTTGTCGCTGAAAAATGTGAGCAAGTTTACGCTGATGAAAATGATCAAGCTGTATGTATTAGATCAGCAATGGCAGGTGAGGCCCTTGGTAAAGTTCTTGCGGCAATGGGAAATGCTTCAGCTCCATCAATTGAAACTCCAAGTACACTCGTAGTTTCTCAAACAAATATGGCAGGATACCCATCAACTCAATGCCGCGTAGATACATACTTCCAAGGTGCACTTTGTGACCAACCAGCAAGTATTGAGCCAAGCACTGAAGATATCCACCAAGGATACTGTGCTCGTGAAAATGGGTATGAAATTGGGGCAAGACCACTTTGCTGGTTCAACCCAGAAGATACAAATAATACACTAACATCAGGTTACTAGAAGTTTTACACACGGAACTTGTAACGAAAGTAGCAAGGTAAAACATCCCCCTTATAGACGGAAGGCCTTTAGGCCTTCCGTTTAGTTTTTTAAAACCCAAACTTTTTATTTTCGCCACGCATCACTAATAATCCCCCACTTTTTTTCAAGAAAAAGGTAATAATTCAGCTTCAGCTCTGGTAAGATTCTTGCCTATGATTAGTGCTGATAAGGCCTTGGAGCTTGTACTCTTAAACTCTCTTCAAGGCGATAATGAAAAAATTTCAATCACCGTTGGGTCTAGTAGAATACTTGCCGAAGACATTTTAGCAGAAAGAAATGACCCGCCGTTTGATCGAGTCCTTAAAGATGGAATCGCAATCCAGTTTGAGCATTTACAATATTCTCGCTCTTTTCCAGTTGAAGGTATAACCAGAGCTGGATCTCCCCAAGACACACTTAAAGACCAAAAATCTTGTTTCGAAGTAATGACTGGCTGTCCTTTACCAAAAGGTGCAGATACAGTTGTAATGTACGAGGATCTTGAAATTAAAGATGGCATTGCTCATATCGCAGAACATTCTTTATGTGCTGGAGATAATGTAGAAAAAGAGGGCAGCAACCACATTAAGGAAGACACTCTTTTAAAAGTAGGTACCCTTCTCCAATCACCACAAATTGGAATTATTGCCTCCCAAGGGATGGCACAAGTTGAGGTGATAAAAAAACCTAAAATTTCTGTAATTACAAGTGGTGACGAAATCGTTGATCTTGGAGATACACTCGCTCCTCACCAAATAAGGGCCTCTAACCGCTATACAATGCTATCAGAGCTAAAGGGGCATGGACTATCAAACATTGGACACGTCCATATACCTGACGATCGAGAAAAAACAGAGCACGAGCTTAAACTTGCATTAGAAAAGAATGATGTTGTAATCCTTTCTGGTGGAGTATCCAAAGGAAAATTTGATTTTATCCCAACTACTCTGGATAAACTTGGTGTCACAAAAGTATTTCACAAGGTCAAGCAAAAGCCGGGAAAACCATTTTGGTTCGGGACAAAGGGGAAAACTCTTATTTTTGCTCTCCCAGGAAATCCGATTTCAACACTTGCATGCCTTAGACGATATGTGATTCCTTCGCTTAATAAATTACAAGGAAAAGAAATATCACCAAAAATGGCAAAACTTGAAAACCAAGTGATGTCTGATATTGGTAGAACCGACTTTGTTCCGGCAAAACTTTCATTTAATAGTGATGCAACGATTACGGCCACGCCACAGCTTTTTAATACATCTGGGCATTACTCTTCACTTGATGGATCGAATGGACTCATTGTTTTACCTGAAGGAAAAGCTCAATTTGAACAAGGAGAGCTCGTGGAATTTCTCCTCTGGGGATCAACGGGGGGAATATGCTAGTCGACCAACATGGCCGCCACATTCATAAGCTAAGAGTCTCATTACTTGATGCTTGTAATCTAAAATGCTTCTACTGTATGCCGCAAAAAAGTGTCTTTAATCGCAAAGATTCAATATGCTCGAAGCAAATCATTAGACTGGTAAAAACTCTTACCAGCAACGGTATCGATGAGGTCCGTATCACTGGTGGAGAGCCTCTTATTCATCCAGATATTGACTTTATTGTAGAAGAGATAGGAAAGGTAAAGCTAAAAAAGTTTGGACTCACCACAAATGCGATTGGGCTAACGAAACATCTAGACACACTTCTTAAAAACAACTGCAAATATATCAACATCAGTCTCGATGCACTCGACAGGAAGAGCTTTGAAACCATTACAAAACAAGACAAGTTTGATGAGGTCAAAGGATCAATCATTGAGGCAAAAAAACGCGGTGCCCATGTGAAATTGAATACAGTTCTTCTTAGAACCCTCAATTTTTCACAAATCATCCCACTAATTGAGTTTGCAGCAGAATACGATATTGAAATCAGATTTCTTGAACTGATGAAGATTGGAGCTGCGCTAGAACAGCATGACAAAGAATTTGTGTCAGCGGATGAAGCAATTAAGGAGATCTCGAAGCACTTCACATTAAAAGAAATGCCAATGCCAATTGACTCAACATCATTTAACTACACTATTGATGAGCTTAATTCAAATATCGGATTCATTGCTTCTGAGACTCAACATTTTTGCAAAACGTGCTCACGCTTAAGACTTGATTCTTATGGGAACTTAAGGCCATGCCTCATGCTACAATCAGGCATCAATTTAGCTAAAATGGATGAAGAAACTATCGCCAAGGCAATGAAAGAGCTTCTAAAAATTAAGCCAATATATCGACTTGAAATGCTTAAACAACCGATGCACCAAATCGGAGGATAGATGAACGAATTTACACATGTTAATAAATCAAATGATCCATGCATGGTGGACGTTAGTGACAAAGCAGTAACAACTCGCATAGCAACTGCTCAGGCCATTGTTTCACTTCCTCTGGAAGTCATGGACAACTTTGAAGGAAAAGATATAAATAGCAAGAAAGGCCCTGTTTTTCACACTGCTATTATTGCAGGAACAATGGGTGTAAAAAAAACAAGTGACCTCATCCCTTTCTGTCACCCACTTCAAATCAATGGTTGCGACATTAATATTTCAGTTAACGAGAATAATAAAGTTCAAATCAACTGTACGGTGAAAACATCTGGAAAGACAGGGGTAGAAATGGAAGCGCTGACAGGTGCGAATATCGCGGCACTTACAATCTACGATATGTGTAAGGCATTCTCCCATGAAATTGTTATTGAGTCGTGTGAACTTCTGGCAAAATCAGGGGGAAAGAGTGACTACAACAAATAAGCTTAATGCCCTCATCCTTGTGGGCGGAAAAAGCACAAGGATGAAAACAGACAAAGGTAAACTCAACTACCACGGCGTCGAGCAGGTTAAGTACCTTCAAAAAATCCTCAAAGATAAGGTTGAAGAAGTTTTCATTTCAATCAGAGAGGAACAACAGGACCTTGCTTACTTAAATGATATTCCACAGATCAAAGATCAGTTTGAAAGCATTGGCCCAATTTGTGGCATTTTATCAGCATTTCAAACCATCCCAGATAGTTCGTGGCTAGTAATGGCCATCGATCTCCCTCATGCAGACGAGGACACGGTTAATCAGCTTATTCAAAACTACGATCCAAATATGATAGCAACCTGCTTTATCAATCCTGAAAAAGAGTGGGCAGAGCCCCTCTTTTCAATTTACTCACCTCGGGCCTTTGAGGAGATGAAGGATTACTACCTTTCTGGCAGTAAATGTCCGCGAAAATTCTTAAAGCACCGTGAAATTAAAGCAATTAGACCAATTAATGAGCACGCATTAGTTAATGCCAACACTCCTGAGGAGTACCAAAAAGCACTGGCAGACTTAAAGGAAGGCAAATGAAAATTAGAATTAAATATTTTGCACTCTTAAAAGATACGACAAATTGTCCATCAGAAGAAGTAGAGACAAAGTCAAAAACAGTTAAAGAATTGTACGGAGAGATTAATGACCGCTATCAATTCCCTATCTCATCAGATCTGATTAGATTTGCAATAAACGATGAATATGTATCAGCTGAAACAAGACTCATTGAAGGCGACACTGTTGTCTTCATTTCTCCAATTGCGGGAGGATAATAATGTTTGAGATCACAAGTACACCACTGGATGAATTTATTAAAGAGAAGGACTTCTCCCACCCAAGTGTTGGGGCAAAAGTGACCTTTGAAGGCATTATTAGAGATTACAATGAAGGACAAGATGTAGAATCCCTAGAGTTTGAAGTATACGACAAACTCGCTCAGAACGAAGGGGAAAAAATAGTTGAGGAAGCGAAGGAAAAATTCAACCTCAATCATATTTACTGTGTCCATCGCATAGGACATCTTCAAATTACAGATATCGCAGTAATCGTTGTGGCCACAGCAGGACATAGAGGAATCGCTTTTGACGGCTGCCGCTACGTAATAGATGAACTAAAAAAGAGAGTCCCCATCTGGAAGAAAGAGCACTACAAGGACCAAAAAGCAGAGTGGCTTAAAGGACACGTACCAGAAGTATGAAATATACAGAGCGCGACTACAACACCAAACAGCTAGACCTCGAGCTAATTGGAGAAGCTGGCCAAAACATCCTTAATGGATCAAAAGTACTCGTCATTGGAGCAGGAGGACTTGGATCAGCAGTTCTTCCCTATATTGTTGGAACAGGTCTAAAGAAAATCACAGTCGTAGAAAGCGACATCTTAGATATTACAAACCTGCACCGCCAAGTATTGTACAATGTGGATGAACTAGGGCTTCCTAAATGTGCCCTCGCAACTCAAAAGCTTCGCAAGAGAAATCCATTTGTAGAAATTGTTTCTGTTCCAGAGCGACTGACTGAAGAAAATTGCCTCTCTTTATTTAAGACACATGACCTCATTATTGACTGCACAGACAATCAACAAACAAGATTTCTAATCCACGATATGGCGATGAAAGCGAAGACGGACCTGATCACAGGAGCAGTATATAAAGTTGAAGGAACTCTTAATCTTTTTAGATTTTCCAAGACAAACTCACCTTGCTTGCGATGCCTATGGGATAAAGTTCCAGATAAAAAGCTTGAATCGAGACCAGTATTAGGGCCAGTGGTTGGAATTATTGGCACGATGATGGCCACAGAAGCAATCAAGCTTCTATTGGACATTCCTGGACTATCTCAAGGTGAGACTGTCATCTTTGACGCAAAAGAGATGAGTATCAACAAACTAAAGTGGTCAAAATCAATTCATTGCAATTATTGTTAGGCCAGTCGCCCTCTGTCGTAAAAGACAATTTTTGAAGCAAGGCGATGGGCCTCGACCTTATCATGGGTAACAAGAACAATTGGAATGTTAAGCTTTTCCTTGAGCTCAAGCATAAATTCTTGCATCTCAGCTCGTAGAAATTCATCAAGTGATGAAAAAGGTTCATCTAGAAGTAAAATTTCGGGGCTTCGAACTAATGCTCTAGCAATTGCAACACGTTGTTGTTGACCACCAGACACTTCGGTAATTTTCTTAAAGCGAATATCTTCAATATGAAAGCGCTCTAGATAACTTTCAATCAATTGAAGCTTCTCGTGCTTGTCTTTAATATGATCTAGTCCAAAAGCGATGTTCTTCTCAACATTCAAATGAGGGAATAGAGCTAGGTTTTGAAAAACATAACCCACATTGCGATGATGAGGGCCAACATTGAGTTTATCCTGTTCCGAAAACAAGACCTTATCATTTAATAAGATCTGGCCACTATCAGGAGTCATTAGACCTGCAATCATTTTAAGAGAAATCGACTTCCCACTTCCAGAAGGCCCAAAAATAACACCGAGTTCATTACCAAGTTCCCAATCAACATCTAGGGAGAATCCTTTGAGCTCTTTTGATGCTTTAAACTTAAGAGTCATCGCTCCTCCCTTACCAACTTATTTGAGGCGTACAGGAAAATTCCTGCAAGAAGAGTATATAGAAGAACAATTCCATGGGCCTTTCCCCAGTCACCACTTTCCACAAGAGAAAAAATGGTAAGAGGTATCGTATTAGTTTTTCCAGGAATATTTCCAGCAACCATTAAAGTGGCCCCAAACTCTCCAAGAGCGCGGGTAAAGGATAATAGAGCTCCGGCCAATATTCCTCTCTTTGAAAGGGGAATAATAACCGTTAAGGCCGTTTTAAACTCCCCTCGTCCCAAGGTGTAGGATGCATTTACCAAATCGTCGTCTACGCTTTCAAAGGACGCACGTACTGTTTTAATCATTAACGGTAAAGAAACTACCACAGACGCTAAAACTGCGGCCTTCCAATCAAAAAGCAAGGAGACACCAAAGTAATGATCTAAATAGCGACCAATAACTCCATTTCGCCCCAATAGTACTACCAAATAGTAGCCTGTGATAGTTGGAGGAAGAACCAATGGGAGGGTTAAAAAGATATCGAGTAATTCCTTACCTAAGAATCTTTTCCTAGCAATAAAATAGCCTAATACAAGTGAAAGAAAAACAACGATGATGGTTGCGATAAACGCCACCTTAAAAGATAACCCAAGAGAAAATAATATATCGCTACTTAACTGAAAATCCATAACTCAAAAGTATTTTCTGCGCCACTTTAGATTTGAGAAACTCGACAAACTGTTTCCCTTTTGCGGTCTTTCTAGTCCCTCTGACTACTGCAGCAGGATAAATAATTGGAGTATGATAATTCGTTGGGACAGTTTTAACAATTGAAACATTTTCCATTCTGATAAAAGCATCAGTAGTATAAACCACTCCGAAATCAACTTCCCCTCTTGAAACATAATCAAGTACCTGACGAACATTTTCACCATAGATAAACCGATTAAGTAGAGGTTTCCATAACTTTAAATGCTCAAGAGTTTGCTTAGCATAACGGCCAACCGGAACAGACTTGGGCGAGCCAATTGCGACCCTTGTAACTCCACTCTGTGCTAACTGATTAAAGTCATTAATGGAAATACGCACATTCTTTTTAGGTGCGATTAGGCACAAAGTATTTCTAGCGAAATCAATACGACTATTATTAATGATCTGTCCCTTTTTTTCCAAAATATCCATATGCCGAGATGAGGCAGACAAAAACACATCTACGGGAGCACCTTTCTCAATCTGGCCTCGGAGTGTTCCAGAAGAAGCAAAATTAAGTGATATTTTAATTCCTTTATTTTGTTTTTCAAACTCATAAGCAATTGACTTTACCGCATCAGTTAAGCTTGAAGCAGCGGAGACCAAGAGTTCTCCAGCAAATAGCGTGCTAGAAAAAAGAAACGAACAAAGGGTAATTATAAATAATGTCTTCACTGAATTATCATCCTAAAAGGAAAAGGGGGCCTAAGCCCCCCTACTATTACTTTTTAGATTTTTTTGCTTTTTTGAAAGTTGGCTTTGCTTGTGCTTCTTGTTTCCCTTTAACTTTTACAAGTTCAACTTCGAATACAAGAGTTGCACCACCAGGAATTCTTGGAGGAGCACCATTTTTTCCATAACCAAGCTCACTAGGAATAACAAGCTTGATCTTTCCACCTTCTTTTACAAGTTGAAGACCTTCTGTCCATCCCTTAATAACTCTGTTAAGTGGGAATGTAACTGTTTTTCCACGTTTGTAAGAAGAATCAAACTCAGTTCCGTCGATAAGAGTTCCTTTATAGTGAACTTCAACCATATCGTCGGCCTTAGGAGCAACACCAGTTCCTTCCTTAAGAATTTTATAAGCGAGCCCAGACTTAGTTTGCTTAGCGCCTTCTTCCTTAGAAAACTTGTTTAGGAAATCAACACCTTCTTTTGTCGCAGCTTCACTAGATGCTTCCATTCTCTTTTTGAAAAGAGCTTGGATTTTCATCTGGTAGTCTTCTGGTTTAATTTGTGGTTCTGCTTTTGTTGCAGCGTCCTTAATCCCTTGAGTAAGAGCGCTTAGCTCATCTTGAGTAAGATTAAGAGTTGCAAATCTTCCGCCCATCATAGTTCCAAGAGCGTAAAGCGCTTTTTCATCCTCTGTCTTAACTTTGTAAGTTCCTTGGTTACATCCAACCAATACAAAAGTAAGAAGCGATACTAGTGCTAAAACTTTTTTCATCTATTACTTCCTTGTTTAGTTATTTTTTAATTGGCACTAAAAGTGCTTTTCTTGCTTTAAGTTTTTCTTCTTCAGAAAGTTTGTAGTTATTGTTGTAAGTTGCAGACTCCCACTTCCCGTACATTGGATTAGGAAGAACGATGTAATCTGCACCAAATCTTTCATGGTCAGCGTCTGCCTGTGATTTTTGGTCAGCGTTAGTTTTGCCTTTGTAATTACCGTTAAAGTCACCCATAGCATCACCCATTAAAAGAGCAATTCTATAACCTTTGTCTGTTACCATTTGTCTTCTAGATACTTTAGAAGATGTAGTTGTTTTAAATACCATAAACTCTTTTTCCACAGGGAAACCTAGAGCTTTAAGGTTTTTGTAAGTTGGCTCAAGTTCACCTTCTTGTTTTCTATTAGAGATATAGAAAACAGAGTAACCCTTAGAGTGAGCATAATTTAGGAATTCAACTGCACCAGGAAGAGCTTTAGCTTGTGCTAGTTCAACCCATGCTTTCCATGTGCTTCCAGAAAATGGTTTGTTTTCTAGAATAACATTTGCTTGGTATGGTGAGTTGTCAACGATAGTCTCATCAACATCCACGATGACTGCTTTCTTCTCAGCACCTTTATTCATCATTAGGTCCATATCAATTCTCATCTTAGCAACATTAAATGCTTGATAAGAAAGAGCTCTGAACTCTGCTGATTGTTGATACCAAAGTGTTGCGTGTAGTAGTTGGTCTTGTGACGTTTCTTGTTTTGAATTACAAGAAATTGCTACGAGCCCAATAACTAGGGCCAAAAAAATTCTTTTCATATTTCCTCCTTAAAATCCGGAATTATCTAATGCAATATTTGCTAATTGATCACAGTGTTCATTTTGTGGATGTCCTGCGTGTCCTTTCACCCAGTGCCATCTAAGGTTTGGAAGACTTGCTTTAAGCGCATCAATTCTCTTCCAAATCTCAACATTTTCAGGCGCCTTTTTATCGGCCTTTTTCCAACCTCTATTTTTCCATCCTACAATCCAACTATTCACCCCATCAATGAGGTACTTAGAATCGCTAAAAAGATGGATATTTGCCTTATCATTTAAACCAAGCTCAGAAAGATGCTCTCGCAAATGCTCTATAGCTTCAATAGCTCCCGTAAGCTCCATCCGATTATTAGTTGTTGGAACATCAACTCCACTGGCCTCAAAAATAATGTTCCCATCACTGTCTTGACCCATTGCGCCCCAAGCGCCAGGTCCAGGGTTTCCTCTACAAGCACCGTCAGAGAAAATAGCAAAAGCAGATGGATCTTGAATGAGTTCAACAGGAATTGGCATTGAGTCGGCATTCTTATCTTCTACCTTTACCAATGCCTTAGATTCAATCTTTGAAAGCTTCTTCATTAGAAGGTCGACGGCCTTAAGCGCATCTTTATCTTCTTTAAGTGCCGTACGAATATCTCGAAGGGCATTTTCAAATCGTCTTTTACTCATAGTTACCCTTAGGCCAATTTAAGAAATTTTCTCTTACCAACTTTGATAACCTTCCCTTTATAAGATGAATCAATCATCAATTCGTGGGAAGAAATTTTATCTCCATCAACGATGCTAACAGCATTTTGCTTAACCATACGTCTTGCCTCACCTTTACTGGCAAGAACTCCTGTATCAACAAGAAGTGAGCAAATATCAATTTCGCTCACAATTTCAAAGACAGGAACATCGTCTGGAATCCCTTTCTTTTTAAAGACATTTTCAAACTGCTCACGCATCTCTTTTCCCACTTCATCTCCGTGAAAGAAAGCAACAATGATTGATGCGAGTTCCTTTTTTACTTCATTTGGATGCATGGAACCATCTGATAGCCCTTTCTCAATGCGAGAACACAGCTCTTCATTTGAGCCCGCAATGTACTTATAATATTCAAGCATCAAAGCGTCTGGGATACTCATTACCTTTCCAAACTTATCGAAAGGTTCATCCGAAATACCAATATAGTTATTAAGAGACTTACTCATTTTTTGAGTTCCACAAGTTCCAGTTACAATAGGCATCAACATAGCAACTTGCGGTCTCTTACCCGCGTTTTTGAGGTAGTCACGTCCCATTAGAACATTAAACTTTTGATCAGTTCCACCTAACTCAACATCAGCATCGATATAAACAGAATCAATACCCTGAAGAACAGGGTAGAACATTTCGTGAAGAGAAAGTGATGCCCCCTCTTCTAAACGCTTTTTAAATGTATCATGTGAAATAAGTTTTGCTACAGTTGTTTGACCGGCCCATGAAATAACATCTCTAAGGCCAACGCTATTAAACCACTCTGACTGGTAGCGGATCTCTGTCTTTTCACGATTTAATACCGTAAAGAGTTGCTCCATATAGGTTTCAGCATTCTTTGCAACTTCTTCTGCAGTAAGAGGTGGTCGAGATTCATTTTTTCCAGTTGGATCGCCTACACTTGCAGTGTAATCGCCAATAACAACAACACCAACATGCCCTAGATCTTGAAATTGTCTCATCTTACGATATGGAACAAGGTGTCCCAAGTGAACATCAGAACCAGTGGGATCAATCCCACATTTTATGCGTAATGGTTTATTATTATAGATCGAGTGACGAAGCATTTTTTCAAACTCATCTTCTGGAGTAATTTCTGAAACTCCAAAAGACAAAATCTTTAGCTGTCTCTCTACTTCTTTTTCTAATTCTGGATTCAAATCCTGCTTATCCGCAGACATCAGTACCTCATTAACGTTTTAGTGCAATAGTCAAAAAATTTTACCGTTTAATAAACGATAATAACAACCCTTTTTTTTAATAAATTTAGCTCATTGACGCATCTCTCAAAAGGATTAAGAATAAACTTGTTGGAAGGTAGTTTTTGGTGTGATAATTAATTGCACTTAGTTTTTTGGAGCAAATTTGGAAAGTTATTCAATAAGAATTTACAAGGAATACTTTAATTTTTCATCTGCACATTTTCTCGTGTTTGAAGATGGAAAACGTGAACCCCTTCATGGCCACAACTACAGAGTACGCGTTAAGGCACACTCTGAGGCGCTTGAAAGA
Source organism: Bacteriovoracaceae bacterium (assembly GCA_965140515.1). Lineage (GTDB taxonomy): Bacteria > Bdellovibrionota > Bacteriovoracia > Bacteriovoracales > Bacteriovoracaceae > JAGLCH01. Next base: position 2,854,871 of record OZ223251.1, read on the forward strand.
GATATGGTTGTAGATTTTTGCCACATCAAACCAATCGTCAAACGCCTATGCGATGAAATTGATCACAAATTTCTTCTCCCTGAAAAATGTCAGCATATTGAGATCAAAGAATCATCAAAAAATATTGAGTTCACAACTCCCGATAAAAGTTATTACAGTTTTCCGAAAGAAGATGTAATAATACTACCTATTGAAAATATTAGCAGTGAGCGTTTAGCAATTTATTTTGCCCATAAGCTTAGAGAAGAAATCAAGGCCGAGCTAAACTACACTTTCAAAGAACTTGAAGTTGAGGTGGAGGAAACTCCAGGACAATCAGCTCAGTACAGTATTAGGGCAGAAAGGATCTTATGAATTTTCTCGAAATTAAGTCAGGAACATCCGTTGCCGGAGACATCATTACGGCATACAGGTCTGAGAGTAAATCACAAAAGTATATTTACTTACTCGCAGGTGTTCATGGTGATGAAGTAGAAGGTGTATACATCTTAAACCAACTAACAGAATGGCTTAAATCAAACGATCAACTTGACCTACCTGTTATTATTATCCCTAACCTAAATGTTGACGGATATCGCGCAGGTACCAGAACAAATGCTCATGCAGTAGACCTTAACCGCAACTTCCCAACAGAAACATGGAAGAAGGGTTACAAAGAAAAGAGATACTTTCCTGGACCTGAGCCCCTAAGCGAGCCAGAGAATAAATACCTTTTAAAGATTTTTTCCAAATACCCTCCTAAGATTATTTTCACATTCCACTCATGGATCCCAATGGTGAATTACAACGGAGATGGAAAAGTATTTGCGGAAGCGATGGCCGAACAAAATGGCTATCCAATCGTAGCAGAAGACATCGAAGGACACCCAACTCCAGGCTCACTTGGGGACTATGCAAATGAAAAGCTTAAAGTTCCAGTAATAACTCTTGAATGTCCTGTTCTTGACGAGGAAAAGGGACTGAAAGAGATCTGGGAAGAGAATAAAGAAGCACTTCTGGCAGTAATGTCTCTACCTGAGCTTAAAAACCTCTAAGCGGATCTTCCATTCTTACGATTCTGAGAAAATAACTGGTGCCAGTGACCTAACTGGTAGAAGCAGTTCTCTAGTATCATAACGAGCTCATCAGCATGAAAAGGTTTCTGCAGGTAGAACCTAGCTCCATCTAGAAAGCAATTTGATGTAATAGTGAAAGTGGTATCTCCAGACATGATGATAACAATAGCATTTCTTTTGATCTCCAAATACTCTTGAAGTAATGAATCCCCATACATACCTGGCATATTGATATCTAGAAGAAGGATATCTGCAGGTCTATCTTTAAACGCCGCAAGTGCCTCAGGCCCAGATCCGTACGAGTCAATAATTACAGTATCTGGAGAAAAACTATTCTCAACAGTTAATGCAACTACGTCACGAATGGATTCATTGTCATCAATAATAGCTAGAGAAAACGGCTTCCTAACGAGCATTACCCACCTTCCTTTCATTTGGTCAGATAAACTCATTTCGGAAAATGTGATAAAACTTGTAGCGTTTTGAAACCTACTCTCTTGGTAGGTTAAAGGCCGGATTTACTCTCCCTTCAGAAAGTTTACCAAGTCCCAATAGGCGTCCTTCTGGCCCCACGACCCAGTAATGATTATCGATAGATAGCTCTCCTTCTCGACTTACCAAGGAAGGAGAAAACTCAAAACTAATTCCATCAGAATAGCGTCTTGAGGTGCTTTCATCGAGGGTAATTTCACTGAGAGGTAAAATTTTATTTAACTCATGACCATGCTCAAAAATATCCCAGTCTTCGTCGCGTTGAGGCCAATCACATTCATGAAGAGCATTATCAGCGTGAACGCCACCAACGGCCTCCCGACATAAATTCTCAAGAACTCCTAATGTTCCCAAGTAATTTGCAATATCACTGAAAAGTGTTCGAATATAAGTGCCAGAGCTAACAGTTGCTCTAATGGTCAAATAAGGAAACTCATAGCTAACGACCTCAAGTCGATATATCTCTCGCTCAACAGGAGTTTTCTTAATGTCAACTCCTTCTCTGGCCCACTGGTGAAGCGCCTTTCCTTCAAACTTTGCAGCAGAGTAGCGATGCGGCGGCTGCATATACTTTCCTAGGAATTTTCCTTTAATCTGCTCGTCAATGAATTCAGGGTCAAATTTTGCGATAGTTGAAAACAAGTAGTCTGAGTCATCTGTCTCACTGGGTTCTACAGTCAAATCGCCAGTCTCAGTACATATACCAAGCTTACCTCTTGCGACGTAAGTCTTTGGTAAAAACTTATGAACAAAGTCATTGATTCTGGTAGCGCCAGACACGCCAATCATCAAAACCCCTTCTGCAAAAGGATCAAGAGTACCAAAATGACCAATTTTTCCATAGCCGCGAGGAAGATTTCTCTTCATATGACGAACAAGATCATATGAAGAAACCCCAGGAGGTTTGTAAAGATTGAAAACGAGAGGACGATATTTAAGAGTGCTTTCCAAGCTTCGCCTCACCTGCAAGGATTTCCTCAACCTCTCTCTCAGCATCAAACTGAGCATCATACTCAAAGCGAAGCTCAGGAATACTTCTAACTTTTAAGGATTTTGCAAGCATAGCACGCAGCTTTCCAGAAATGGATAGGATTGCCTTTTTAGAGTCACCACGGGTACTGGCATCAAAAGAATCCCAGTAAACCGTGGCAATAGACATATCTGGAGTTAATTCTACTTTCGTAATTGTAACAAACTGCAAGCGAGGATTGTTAAAACTAGTACGAAGTAAAGAATTCAATTCAGAAAGAATTCTATTTTCGTACTGAGTTTTTTTGAAACCAGTTTTCCCCGCCATCAATTACTCCTAAAGGACAGTAGAACTATCTTCAAGTGAACGTTTACGTTCAACCATCATATAAGCTTCGAAGATATCATCAACTTTAACATCATTAAAGTTCTCAAGTCCGATACCACACTCATAGCCATTCTTAACTTCTTTGACATCATCTTTGAAGCGTTTTAGCGATGACATTTTTCCGTCGAATACGATTTTACCTTGGCGAAGAAGTCTGATGTTACATCCATCTTGAATCTTACCATCAACAACAAGAGAACCAGCGATAAGACCAATTTTTGGAATATTAAATGTATCGCGAACTTCTGCACGCCCAATAAACTCTTCAACGAATTCAGGATCAAGCATACCTTCAAGTGCAAGCTTAACATCGTTAATCAATTCATAAATGATTGAGTAGGTTTTAATATCGACACCTTGTTGTTCAGCAAGTCTTCTTGCCGAAGTAATTGGTCTCATATTAAATCCGATAATAAATCCAGTCGAAGATGACGCTAGCATTACGTCACTATCAGAGATAGCGCCAACACCACCACCGATAACTTTTACAGAAACTTCATCATTACCAAGAGATTCAAGAGATTGCTTGATCGCTTCGTAAGATCCTTGAACATCAGAACGAATAAGAAGGTTAAGCACTTTTTGTTCTTTACCAACTTCACCCGCTGTTGCGAAAAAGTCTTCAAGAGTAAGTTTCTTCTTAACTGGAGTAGACTCAAGCTCTTTACGTTCAGTTTCACGATTTGAAGCAATCTTTTTAGCTTCACGTTCATTCTTAACAACGTTAAGGATATCACCAGGAGCAGGTGCATCTGTAAGACCAATAATCTGAACAGGAGTTGAAGGTCCAGCAGACTTAACTTGCTCTCCTCTATCGTTTGTAAGACTTCTCGCACGACCAAAAGTCTCACCAACAACGATGCTATCACCTTTTGATAGGGTACCTGTTTGAATAAGAACAGTAGCTACAGGCCCACGACCTTGCTCAATCTTAGACTCAATAACAACACCTTCGGCCTGACCTTGTGGTTCAGCGCGAAGCTCCATCATTTCTGCCTGAAGAGCAATCCCTTCAAGAAGCTCGTCAACACCATCACCTTTAAGTGCAGAAATGTGTACGAACTGAGTTTCACCACCCCAGTCTTCAGGGGTGATTCCAAAGTTAGCAAGTTCAGACTTAATGTGATCTGGATTTGCTCCCTCTTTGTCCATTTTATTTACAGCAACGATAACTGGTTTATTAGCTTGCTGACAGAATTTAATCGACTCTCTAGTCTGTGGCATAACACCATCATCTGCAGCAACAACAAGTACAACAATATCAGTAACGTCGGCCCCACGTTGCCTCATGGCCGCAAAAGCCGCGTGACCTGGAGTATCAAGGAATGAAATGGTCTTCCCATTAACTTTTACAGAGTAAGCACCAATATGTTGCGTAATACCACCTGCTTCACCAGAAGCAACGCGAGTATTGCGGATATAATCTAGAAGAGTTGTTTTTCCGTGATCAACGTGTCCCATAATTGTGATAATTGGATTACGAAGAGGTAATTTGTTCTTTTCATCTTCAGAAAGCTCAACTTTACCGATAACTTCATCTTCGTTGAAAGAAACATCTTCTACTCTGTAATCGTAAAGTGCTGCGATTTGTGACGCTAGCCCAACTCCAACATAGTCATCGACTTTAACCAAAAGATTTAACTTTAGTGCCTGATCTTTTAGCTCTTTGAATTTTACATTTAGTTTCTTCGCAAGATCACCAAGAGTTGCACCACCATGTAGCTGTACAAAACGCTTAGATTCTTTAACCTCTGTAATCTTAGTAGAACTGCTAGGACCAGAATAAATCTTCTTACGCTTAACTTGTGTATAGATTGGACGTCCCAAAGAGCTTAAAGCCGCGTAAGACTTAAGTTCTTGATCCGCACGAGTCTGCTGCAAGACAGTAGCTTTACTAACCTGCTTTTTCCCAGACATCATTGAGGCAAGACCACCAATCTTCTTTTTATTTTCAGCTCCAGACTTACCGTCTGCAGAATCAGGCGATTTATCATCATCTGTATTATTAGCAGCTGAGTTTGTTTCAGCATGATGCGGTTTTTTTGCGGCTGCAGCTTTTTTATTTCTTGCTGCAGTTTCCTCAGGATCAGCTTCTTTTACAACACGTAGTCCAAAGCGAGGTCTTTCCTCTTTTGCTTTTTCCTTAACAGGCTCAGTTGCTTCACTTACTGGTTCCTCAGCTTCTTCGGCCTTTGGAGCTTCAGCTACAATTTGTAGACCCATCTTAGATTCAACAACGTCTTCAGCACTCACATCCTCTTCGACAGAAGGAGAAGACTCAACAGTTGTCTCTTCATTTGTAGGCGCTACTTCAACAGGTGCTTCACTATCTTTCCCATCATCAGAAGTCTTTCTTCTAATAACCTTCTTACGACGGACAGTTGAGCTCTTCTTTTCATCAGAGTCATCACCTTCACCATCTGCAGCGGCCTTCTTAACAACTTTTTTCTTTGTTGCTTTCTTACGAGTCACGGTTTTAGCCGGCTTAGATTCTTTTGCAGCCCCTCCAGCAGGAGCATAATCTGCGAGAACCTTTGTAATCTCGTCATCAGAAAGCTCTGTCATATGATTTCGAACATCAAAACCTTTGGCTTTCAAATCTTCTACAAGATCGTAGGGACCGACTCCAATTTCTTTCGCAATATCAATAATTTTTCTAGGCATTAACCTACTCCCAAGTAACTAGTGTTACCAATCCTTATCTATTCAAAATTCTATTTTAGTTTAAAAGCAGCAAGCTCTTCTCTAAGTCTTCTCTCAGCATCAGAGAACTTATCTTCACCATCACCTGATTCCTCGTCACCTTTATCAATCATTCCACGGTACTGTGGCACAGCAGACGCGGAGATAAGATCTTCCTCATCATCTGATTGAAATTCAGCAGTTCCGTTTTCGATAGCGGTATGAGTTTCAGAAATAATTGAAGCAGCTTGTTCTTCTCCAATTCCAAGAGTCTCAACAAGAGTTGCAGCATCCATCGCACTTAAGTCGCCAATCCCCATAACTCCTTCCTGCACAAGAACTTGTGCCCAAGCATCATTAATAGAAGGAATTTGTAGAAGATTTTCAACTGATTTCTTAATTTTATCTTGAAGCTTACTTTTAGAAATAATATTAATCCTATGGCCTGTAAGCATCGCAGCTAGACGGACATTTTGACCACGTCTTCCAATTGCTAATGAAAGTTGATCTTCCTCAACAACGACATCCATCATGTGCTCATCAGAATCAAGCATAATGTTTGTGATCTCACTTGGAGCTAAAGCAGCTCTTGCGAAAGTTACAACATCATCAGAGTATTTAACGATATCGATTTTTTCACCTTGAAGCTCATTAACAACATTTTGAACACGGCTCCCCTTCATACCAACACAAGCACCAACAGGATCGATATCCTTATCAACGCTTACAACAGCGATTTTCGCTCGTGAACCTGGCTCACGAGCAGCAGATTTAATCTCAATTGTTCCATCTTGGATTTCAGGAACTTCTAGCTCAAATAGCTTAACAAGAAACATTGGACATGTTCTTGAAAGACGAATTTCAGGACCACGATTAGTCATTACAACTTCTGTTAGGTATGCCTGAATTCTATCTCCTGGTTTGAAATTTTCCCCAGGAATAATCTCTTTTCTAGAAAGAACAGCATCGGCCTTACCAAGGTCAACAATGATATTTCCTCTTTCATATCGACGAGCAATACCAGTAACGAGCTCTTTTTCCTTATGCTTGTATTCAGAGAAAAGAATTTCTCTTTCCGCATCACGAACTTTTTGGAAAATGATTTGACGAACAGTTTGAACATCAACTCTTGAAAACTTAGGGTTTTCAATACGGATACCAAGTTGGTCACCAACTTCAACTTCTTCGTCAAGATCACAAGCTGCAGTGTATCCAATCTCAACGATAGGATCACGAACACCGTCATCATCTACAACATTTTTATATTGGTAAATTTCAATATCATCATCAGTTTCATTGTAGCGAGTTTCGTACTCACCCTGAATTCCATACTTCTTTCTTGCTGTTACTAAAAATGCTTGCTCGATTGCCTTTACAACAATGTGTCGCTCAACACCTTTTTCCTTACTTACAGCATCAATAATTCTTCCAAGCTCTGAGAAGTTCATGATTCATCCTCATCAATAATTAATTGTTTATTACTAAATATCAGGTTCTAAGTTTGCTTTTTTAAGTTGATCAAAAGTTACAACTAACTCAAATCCATCAGCACCGAGAACTAGTTCCTCTCCGCGGATATCTTTAAGAACTGCAACAATCTTGCGATTGCCCTTAAGTGCTTTTGGTAAATTTGTGATCACTTTGTCGTCAAGCTTCTCTTTAAGAGACAGCTTCACTTTCTCACCTAGTGCTTTTTTAAAGTGCTCTAAAGTTGCTAAGTTTCTATAAACCCCAGGAGAGGAAACTTCTAATACAAGTTTTTCTGGGATCCACTCAAGGGTTTCTGCATGAGGAGTAAATGCGCGGTCAACCCTTGCACACTCATCTAAGATCGCGGTTCCTGTCTCTTCATTGAAAATAAAAACTCTAAGGGTCGAACTTCCCGAGATATATTCCATATCATATAAGGAGAGCCCTTCTGCTTTGACAACTTCTTGGCACAATTCAAAGTACTTTGCTTCTAGGCCAGATCTATCTTTATTCAATTCCACGCTATTAAATTACCTTTTATAAATAAAAAGGGCGGATTTCCAAGAAAAACCGCCCTATATTCGTCTTATTAAATGTAGAACAGCTATAAAATACCAAAGCTGTCTCATAATTGCAACCTTAATTATCGTGAAAATAATGAGTTAGTCTGGATCACACATAATGTGTGCGTCATCTCCATTGGAATAAAATTTCCTTACCGTATTCACAACATTCATCCCCAATCTACGGTACAAATTAATGGCATAAGTGTTATCTGTGGCAACTTCTAAATAGCGCTTATGGAATCCTAGTGTAGATAGTTTAAGATAGCTCTGCTCTAAAAGTTTATATCCTAAATTCTGGCCCCTAAAACTGGGGACAACAAGTATCTTTAAAAGATGAGAAAGGTCTTCGTAAGGATTCAACCTAAAAAGGGCAAAGCCAGCGATATTACCATCTATTGTTGCAATAGAAAGGAAGTATTCCAGATCCTTAAGACCAACCCCTTTCCAATTCTCCCCACTCCATGGCCAAGGAAAGTAATCTAGGTCTAATTGCTGAATTTCAGCACTGATTTGCTGATCAAATGATGAATGGTAACTAAAATTAATTGAAGACATGATGCTTGTATTTTTTTGAAATTGAGCTACCAAATAAAATGAGGTCAGAGCTTCCTCTTTCTCTCATCCTTTTTTGAAACCTCTCTCTTAGAAACGTCTCAGCAAGAAACATTAACTTGAGGTCATGGCTCCAGCCTGCCGGGCCATTTTTTAGGCATCTCTGTTGACCAAAACTCTTCCAAAGATTGGAGAAATCGAGGCTCACTTGAGAATCAGCAAATTGCGATATTTTTATCACCTTTATGACTCCATCAATGTTTTTTGAGGTGAGCTTATTTTGGAAGAGTTCCTTTCTATCATCACCTTCAAGCTCTGCTGCGATCGATAGCAAGGAATCACTGTAGAGACAATTCAGACGTTCAAAAGAAGAGATATACCGCTTAACATCAGACATAAAAAAGGCCCTTTTGTCGACAGTGAAGACGGCCTTATCTTTAACAAGTTCACTTGCAAAAAGACTAACGGTACAAAAAAAAGCAAGGCCCATAATACAGGCCTTGCACAGAGTTATAATTTGATTCATTTCAATCCTAATTATACAGGAGAACTCATATCGACATTTGCGATAGCAGTATCTCTCTCTGCAGAAGTTTCACTATGGAACCTAATTCTAACATGAGGATTGAAAGTATATCCATCTTTTCCGCGAATAATATACTTTCTCTTTGACTTAGTTGCTTTAGGTTCAATAAGTCTTCTTAAGCGACTAATACTGGTATAGATCAGTTTATCGTGGATAAGAGGATTGTATTCATCTTTCCAAATTGCTTTTGCCAGCCTCTCTTTATCGAAGTAACTTCCGATATTTGTGGCAAGCAAGAAAAGGATTTCTAGAAGCACAAAACGGTGCTTAAAGTCAATAATCCCAAGATCTTTTTCTTTAATTTTTCGATTAATGCGATCGAGATAAAGATCAACACTTGAGTCATTAACATCTTCAATCTCACCGCGAACAATGCTTGAAAGACGTTTAAACTCGTAGCTGTCAACAACTCCGTCGGCCAATTCAAAATACATAAGGGCCTTAGAGAATTCACCTAAGTTTTTATAGGCTCGTCCTTTATTAAGGAGAATCTGACCAAGCATATTCCAACTTTTCTTAATACGCATACGATCATTTGCTTTATCAAAAAACTTAAGTGCGAGATCATTTTTACCAAGGGTCAAGTGAAGACGCCCTAGGAAAAAGTTCATTGAACCACTGATATAATCCTTTTCAATTATGGTCAAAAGTTGCTCAAGTTGTGTGAGATGCTCTTGGCAGTCTTGGCACTCATTAAGAGATAGAGAAACCCTTGAAACTGAAAGTAGACATTTCGCCAAAAGTTCAGGTTCGTTCTCTTCTTTGGCCATTTTGCAGGCAAGTAGGAAGTTCTTTTTAGCGTTAGGAAAATCACCTTTGTAGTTGTAGATTGATCCCACATTATAGAAGTATTCAGCATTTAAGCTTCCTAAAACTGAAGTTAAGGACTCTGTAAGCTCCTCTGCTTCTGCCACATACTGGCCAGCAGCATCGTCTAAAAGAAGTTCTGAAGCGATACGAATAAGAAATCCGTAGGTTTTAAGCCCAAGGAAAACATCACGAGGATATTCGAGGTAACTTCTTGCTTTTTCAAAGTTTGCGTGAGCTTTGTGGAGTGCTGCTTGGTCATAGTAAACTTTCCCTAGATCATAAAAACTACGAGCAATTTTGCTGCGATCTAGCTCTACTCCGACTTCTTGATCATGAGATTTTAGGATAAAAGGCGCTTGTGTTCCGCTAAGAATTTCAAGGTTATCCATAGTCATAAAAAACTGCCCCTTTGATTGAAATTAGGATCGGTTTCACAAAAGTGAAAATCTTCTATCAATATAAACGCATTAAGTCAAAATTTCTTACATTATTTCTTACATCTGTAAGATCTACACACTCAATAGATAATGATTATCATTATATGAAGAATTTATGCTAAAAAAAGCACTATAAAGATGTATAGACAATAAACTTCGCCCTTGCTACATTTTAACATGTTAAAAATAGGCAAAATATGGAGATAAATAATGGCCAAATATGACATTGACATAGTGCGACACTCGATGGCCCACCTAATGGCCCAGTCAATTCAACAACTCTTCCCTGATCAAAAGGTACAATTTGGAATCGGTCCAACCATCGAAAACGGATTTTACTACGATATTGAGATGGAATACCGCTTAACGGAAGATGACCTCAAAAAGATTGAGGCCAAAATGCTTGAACTCATCAAGCAAAAAATCCCAGTTTCAAGAACAGTTGTATCTCGTGAAGAGGCCCTTCAGATCTTTACAGAAAAAGGTCAAGATCTAAAAGTTGAGCTTATCAAAGAACTACCGGAAGGCGAAACGATCACATGTTATGAGCAAGGTGACTTTATTGATCTATGTCGTGGACCTCACGTAGAAAATACTGGAGACTTACCTCGCTTTATCAAAGTAATGCACACAGCTGGTGCTTACTGGCGCGGAGATAGTGATCGTCAAATGCTACAACGTGTTTATGCGACTTGTTTCAACGACAAACAAGAACTTAAAGATTACTTAACTTTCCTTGAAGAAGCGAAAAAACGTGACCACAGAAAACTTGGTAAAGAGCTAGAACTCTTTATTATGGACCCTTCTGCTCCAGCGTCACCATTTTTCATGCCTAAGGGAGCTCATGTTTACAACGAAATGATCGAATTCATGAGAAGAATCCTTAAGAAATATAAATACAGCGAAGTAGTAACTCCACAAATCGCAGACTCAGGCCTATGGCATACATCAGGTCACTACGATCACTACAAAGAAAACATGTTCTTTACAAGTATCGACAAACGCGAATTTGCAGTAAAGCCAATGAACTGCCCTATGGCAATGGTAATGTTTAAGCACTTTAAGCACAGCTATAGAGATCTACCTCTTCGCTTCTCTGACTTTGGTAGAATTCACCGTTATGAAAAATCAGGTGTTGTTGCTGGTCTAACAAGAGTTAGAACTTTTGTTCAAGACGATGCTCACATCTTTGTAACAATGGACCAAGTTCAACAAGAAATTAAAGAACTGATGGACATTGCATTTATGGTTTATAAGCACTTTGGTTTCACTGATGTACAAGTAAACCTCTCTACTCGCCCTGAAAAACGCTGTGGGGATGACGCAACTTGGGACAAGGCAGAAGGCGATCTTAAAGCAGCACTAGATGCTTCTGGAAAAGCGTATGAAATTGATGAAGGTGATGGTGCATTCTACGGGCCAAAGATTGACATCAAAGTTCTCGATGCCCTTAGACGTCCTCATCAATTAACGACAATTCAGCTAGACTTCCAACTTCCAGAGCGCTTTGATCTAAAGTATACAGATGAAAACGGTGAAGAAGTTCGTCCAGTTGTAATCCATAGAGCAATCCTTGGGTCAATTGAAAGATTCTTTGGAATCCTTCTTGAGCATGTTGCTGGAGCTTATCCATTCTGGCTTGCACCAGAACAAGCTGTAATTGTTCCAATCAAATCTGAGCTCCATATGGATTACTGTAAAAAGATCCAAAATGAATTCGAAGAAATGGGACTAAGAGTGAGAATTGATGACCGTAACGAAACAATGGGATTCAAAACTCGTCAAATTCAAAAATCGAAAGTTCCATTTATGATTGCTGTTGGAGACAAAGAGATCGAAGAAAATGCAGTCAACCTAAGAGCTTATGGAGCTAAATTTGGAAAACAAGTTCCACTAGAAGAAGTAAAAACAATGTTCAAAGAATTGAACAGCGAAAGATTTCCAGAAGAGTTGAGATAATCACATGAAAAATATATCAGTCCTCCTCCTTTACGGAGGAGGCTCAACTGAACACGAAATCTCACAAATCTCATCCAAGTATGTACTTTCAAAACTACGAGAAGTTGAGGGAATTGCTCCCTATCCTGTAGAGTTAACAAAGGACAATGGATATGTTTCAGCAGATGGAAGAGATTGCCATTTAAGCTTCACCGGCGACCTTGTCTTCACTGACACTAGAGAAAGGGTACAAATCGATTATGCAATCCCTTGCCTTCACGGTTTTCCGGGTGAAACGGGAGATGTTCAAAGTATATTTGAACTTGCAAGAATCCCCTACTTTGGTTGCGATAAAGAAGCATCACAAAATTGTTTTAATAAAGTGACATCAAAGCTTTGGTTTGATGCTCTAGAAATTCCGAATACCCCAAGTGTATTCTTATCATCTTCAAATTTAGATGAGCTAGAAAAAGCAAAAGCTTTCTTTAGAGAGTATGGAGAAGTCTTTATAAAGGCCGCTTCTCAAGGATCATCAGTTGGGTGTTACTGGGTAACAAATGAAAGCAATTTAGAGATGAGTGTGATTGAAGCATTCAACTACTCTCAACATGTTCTAGTTGAGAAAGCATTAAAAGCAAGAGAGCTCGAAATTGCTGCTTACGAATACAATGGAAAGGTTGTTGTAACAAAGCCAGGAGAGATCATTACTCCTGATAACAACTTCTACTCCTATGAAGAGAAGTATAGCAATGTGAGTAATTCAATCACTCATGTGGAGGCGAAAGACCTCACAGAGAATCAAATACACACAATGATGAAGATTGCCAAAAAAGCATTCATCGGGATGAAACTAAGACACCTTTCTAGAATTGATTTCTTTTTAACACATGATGGAGAGATCTATCTCAATGAGATCAACACGTTCCCTGGAATGACTGAGATATCCATGTTCCCTAAGATGCTAGAGAACAATGGTCATAGTTTTAGCGAATTCTTAAAGCAACATATCTTCAATAAATAAAAATGGCCCCAAAAAGGGCCATTTTTATTTACGATGAATTTTTTCTTTTAGCTGAGCACTCTTTTTTTGAATCTGAACTTCAAGGCGTTCTGCAACTTCATCCACACTCTTAAAAAGATTGGGATCACTGCTTTTTGCATGCACTTCAAAATGATCGCCTCTTACCGTTGCATCTGAGTGGTGCATATCTCCATCTTTGGTACAAGTCCAATCAATATGCATTTTACCTTGAAAGAATTTTTTTAGCTTACTGGCCTTACTTTCAATTCTTTCTTCAATTTGAGGTTGTGCTTCCAATTGACGATAGGAGATCTTAACTTCCATCTTTCCTCCATTATTCCTTATCGTAGTATTTATCACACCAGAACTTCTGGCGTTTGACTGATCGGATTAAATGTAGGTGAAATAAAGTCAAAAAAAGGCAAAAAGAAAGGGGACCCCTGCAATTGTCCCCTTCTTTTAAGCATCCTGCTTCTATAAATAAAGAACATCCTGTCCTTTACTATTATTAGTATATCCAACTTTTTTTTTTATTACACTAAAAAAAAATGAGGTAATCTTTGCCCAAAATAACCTTGCCCATTTGACGGATATTGTAATAACTCGCTAGAATTTAGTGTAACCAATCGATAACACAAGAGTTTAGCTCATGAAGACAATATTCTACAAAATTATCCGACTATTTTTCCCGGATAAATTTAAAGTCCAGACTTTTACCTATTACGTGCCCTCTCCTCCAAAAAGGTCAAAAGGATACCGTGAAAAAGAATTCGATAGAGTATTTTACAACTTTATTAATGACGGACTAGAGCTCATTGATCTCAAAACCGAAAGAGATAATGAAGGGATGTGGATTATTACAACAGTTCGATCACTTCGACCAAACGTAGAAATTAATCTTGATGAAGACTACCTGTCTGGGCAAAACACAAATGAGGAAATTGATGGCATCTACTACATTCAAGACTAGTGCACTTATTCTCGCACTTCTGTTTAGTGGTTGCTCAATCATAGACACAATCATAAAAACTGATTCCTCTAAAAATAGATCAGGAGAGGATAACTACAAAAAGTCTGTCTCATGCAAATCAAGTAGTGATGGTGGCCCATCAATTGCGGGACAGTCATCCCATACAAATGAACAGTTTGAAAATTTCCTCGTCCAACTTGAAAAAAAGAGAATTAAAACGACCTTTACAGAAAAGGCCGCAATGTGGTCTCTAGTCCAAATGATTGTTCGGCCAGATATGGCATCCCCAACTGCCCGTTTTACATACGGACTAAGAAACGGAGACAGCTTTAGATATAGGGACTTTCACGTAGAGGAAGACTCACTAGAGGAAAGATCGTTCCCATTTCTTTATGGCATTCAACAAATGCTCAAAGATGATAAAAATAGTAGAAGCTTAAAGCAGATAGCCAAAATTATGGATAGCTACTTCCCAGAAGGAGTAATTGTTGGCAGCGACCTACAACGCTTTATTGCTGATAACAAAAAGGATTTGAAGACATTTTCCCAATTAAAATCATACTACTTCAGAGGTAAGCAAGGACTTAAGAAGAATGAGACACTCAAAAGGCCAAGCTTTTCTAAAATATCATCTCTACTCAGTAAAAGGGATAAAGCATCGAAGTATAAGATAGACAGCACCCTGTTTCCTTTTGATCAAAAGAAGTACAACTCTGAAATAAAATGCAACTACGACCTTAACCTCTACTCACATAATGTATATCTGAAAACCCCAACGATTGTTGACTCAGTTCCATTCATGCTTACAGAGGGTGATAATCTCTTTATGGCCACAGCGTCTCAGGAAATCGGTTCACTCTTTCCTCTAAGTGTTGCACCTCTTATCGCAGGTAACTCAAAAAGTGGACTCCGCTCTGCAATCTGTCACATTCAATCAAATACAAACTCAATTGACATGATTTCAACCAAAGACAGAGATCCTGCGCAAATCCTATACGATCTCATGATGAGATCAACTGTGACTTACACACAAAAGTCACTTCAAGATGCGATGGAAAGGGGGAGAATATTGTATTTCCTCAATCCATACAGAGTTATTATTGAGTCAGAGTTGATGAATGAAGAGCAAATTGAAGAACTCTCCTCAAAAAGAATCCCAACATATCATAAGTACCCAATTGGTAATGTATTTCTGGGACTTTGGAATAGAAATGATCTCACAACAACCCCTGTACTTGATCGCCGCGGTGAAAATCAACTTCTTTGTAAATAATTGTTTTTAATTAACAATCATTGAGATAAAATTTAGTAAACATATTACACGGATGTAACATGAAACTATTTTTAATACTGGTATTAGCATCATTGCTTGGCCCAATCGCCTTTGGTGCAGAACTCAGGATGAGTACTTATAATATCAAAAACTACAATTATGATCGCCGAACAGGTCTGTTCACCGATGATCAAAAGCTAATCGAAATTTTCAATGAAATTTCTCCCCAAATTCTGGCACTACAAGAAGTGGTCAATGAAGATGCTCTCAAATCGGTCATCTCAAAATTCAACCAGAACTTTTCAGTTGTTATCACCAAATGTGGAGGATATGCAAAACAAAAGATTGCAGTTGCTTTCAATAAAAAGCGCTTCCAACTTTTGGAAACAAAAGAGCTGAAAGATCTTTCACTCTCATCAGCATGTAATTCAGGAGTGCGCCCTGCTCTTCTTGTAAAACTACGCGATAAAAAAGAAGATATTGAACTCGATATTATCGCAGTTCATCTAAAGGCCGGTGCCGCAGATAGCTCTGCCAATAAAAGAATTGAGCAACTTGGGCTCTTGAAGAAGCATATTGAAGAGCTCAAGAGATCTGGTGAGAAAAATATTGTTCTCCTTGGAGATTTCAATACCACAAACTTTGTCTTAGGCAATGAATATCATGATGCCTTTGTAGACTTTGCTGACACTGAAAAACTCACAAACTTTGCACAAGAAGTTCAATGCTCCTCTTATTGGTGGGGCGGTATTAGCGATGGACTACAGCACCCAGGCCTACTAGATCATATTCTTATAAGCAATTCACTTGAAGGAAAATATCAGGAAGTAACCGCGTCATCTGGCGCCCACTGCAAAAAGAATAACTGTCTAGCAGCAAGCGAAGATGAACTTGGAATGACTTATAAAAGAGTAAGCGACCACTGCCCGGTGACACTGACACTTAAAACGGAAGGACAATTATGAAATACTTATCAATTGATTTAGAAGCAACAGGCCTTAGGGAGCACGACTATATCATTGAGTTTGGAATGGTTCCGTTCGACACTGAGACAAGGACAATTGAAGATTCTCTCGCTCGTAACTATTTTATTCAATGTCCATCTTTTGAAGAGTTACTTCCAAGCCTCGACCCTTGGGTAATCGACCACAATGAATCCCTGATTAGAAAGGCACACAAAGATGGACTAACAATTAAAAATTTCAAAAAAGAACTTGAGACTTATCTCACAAGTAAAGAACTCAAATCTTACTTCTCAAATACAAAAGACAAAATCATCTTATTTGGAAAATCGATGAATGCGATCGACCTCCCATTTTTGACCAGAGATCTTAGTTGGGAATTTTTAAGAAAGCACTTTCATCACAGAGTTTTAGATCTTTCATCCACTGCAAATACATTGGTAGATATGAACTATCTTCCAGAGACAGCATATTCAGGCTCAGGTCTTATGAAAGAACTGGGAATGGGAGAGGTTGCTCATACCGCCCTTGAGGATGCAAAGAACACCGCAATCATGTACTTAAAGTTACTTGAAAAATTCGGAGAATAAAAAATGGCCTCACAAGAGGCCATTTTTTTTAGTATGTATTTGTAAGCGCTTTAATCACAGTATCAGTCAGAACTGGAAGAAGAACATTTACCTTCTCAGGAGTTAATTCTTTTTTTATCTCATCCATGTAAATTCTGCGGTTAATTTCAATTTGAATATTATTTGTATCAAACTGATTAACATACTTTGTAACAAAACCACCAAAGTAAGGTTCATTAACAGCAGGATCATATCCTCCGGCCCTAAGAGACTCAACAACACCACCTATAAACTCAGGCACACATGAACTGTGGTCAACAAGGTCAGAAACGCAAAAGTCTGCCCTATCAAGTTTTTGATCAGGATTAAGCTTTAAGTGATACTCTGTTGGCCTTGAAGGCATACTATGTAAATCGATAAAAGAAACGGCTCTTCCAGTCGCTTCTTTGATCAACTCGATTCCCTCTTTAAGGCAATTGTAATAACTAGAATGGTATTTCTCTACCATCTTTCTCGAAGTAGAACTATTAGGAGTATCTGTTACAATCTCAGCCCCTTTTGAGTTCTCTTTCCAATTTAATACTGCGATTTCAGGAGCTCTGTTTAAATCAACACAGTACCTGTGAATCTTTGCAACCAACACTGCAATACCGGCCTTTGTAATACGGTCAATATCCACTAATTGATTTACGCGGTAATCAACATCTTCCATCATCGCCGAATTATTATCTGTGAGATAAGATTCGAACTCAGACGGAATTGTTTCCCCTGCATGTGGAATTGAAAGAAACCCTTTAACTTCACCAACAGGAGGGTAAAAATCGTAAACATCATTACATTTGAAAATGTCGCTCTCGAACATTACAACCATCCTTTTAAAATTATAAGATGTGAAAATTGTAACAAATTGAAAACAAAGTGCTAACTAATTTCTCGCGACAAATCGATTGGGATTGAGAGGCTCACCATCTCTTCTCACTTCAAAATGGAGATGTGGCCCAGTTGAACGCCCAGTATTCCCGACTAAACCGATGGTTTGCCCTTTACGCACATACTGACCCTTCTCAACCAAGTTTCTTTGATTGTGACCATAAATAGTAAAATTTCCATCACGGTGAGCAATAATTATGATATTACCGAAACCAGAATACTCATTTCCAGAATAAATGACGACACCATCATTTGCGGCGACAAACTTCGTTCCTCTACGCGCAGGAATATCTATCCCGTTATGACGACGCCCCCAGCGACGACCATAATCAGAGCTTATTCGCTGTGATGTAGGTACTGGCCATTCAAAGCCCGCTGTAGAAAAGAAGTGATCGTAAACTCCAGGTGAGTAATTGGCGGGACTTCTCCCCCCTCCTCCAAGAATTCCACGACGAAGTGGAATCTTGACCCAACGGCCAGGAGCGAATACGCGCCCCTTATTAAGCTCTCGAAGTTGCCAAACAGGAGCATTGTACTGTTTGGCCACACTCTTAAGAGTCTGTCCCTTATGGAGCTTGATAAACTTTGCACTCTGAACATTCATTGTTGAACAAGATGCAAAAAGAGCTATCAGCGCTAAAAGTAGTAAGTGTTTCATATTTTACCTCTAGGTAAAATTCACAACACTTACTGAATCATAATCCCAAAATCTATCCGACCATTTTACTCAAGTATTAAAGTGTACGGATAAACATTTCCCATGATTCTTTATCGGCAGGTCCCTTAAAAACATTAAGAGAAGTTAAAGATATTTTACGGTTAGCGATTGATACGCAGTCAGTACCATCTATTTCTAGATAGTTAACCATCCCTGAAGCATATTTGTAATTGCCTGGAATTGTTTCAACAAAGTCGGATTTATAGATTCTTTTTCCAAGTTCTGCATACTCTACACCATCAAGTTGCGAGGGATGGAGATTTGGAACATTAATATTTATAAAGTGATCATCTGCAATTAAATCAACTATTCCTTTATCAATAAAAGAGCAAAGAGCAGCTGCTGCAGTTTCATAATGCTGTTGATTAGCTTCGCCAAAAAAATCAATGCAAGTACTTATTGAAATAGCGGGAACGCCACGAATAGCGGCCTCTCTCGCCCCAGCAACAGTACCAGAGTAGTAAGTATCAATTCCAAGGTTTGCCCCGCGATTGATTCCTGATACTACTAAGTCAGGCAAATTATCTTTTAGCAAATGAGAAATCCCCATCAATGTACAATCCGCAGGAAGGCCAGAACAAGAATACCAATTCTCTTTTACCCTAGAAAAACGAAGCTCCCCTTTGAGAGTAAGCCCATGTCCAGAGGCCGAGCGTTCCCCCTCAGGAGCGACAACATAAACCTCATGTTTTTTTTCTAGAAATTCGCTAAGAACACGAAGCCCATCGGCTTCAATGCCATCATCATTAGTTAAAAGAATCTTCATACTAAACCCTAAAGTTACTTTTCATTACGGTGAGCAAGTTAGAAAGCTTATTTAAATCCACATTGCGATAACAAACTTCAACCTTGTCATTAACAGGGAGTGCTACCGAATCAAAATCGAGTAATTCAACGAGCGATGGGAAAATATCTGCGTCCCAATCGGCCTTTAAAATGAGCTCAATGTCGATCGTTTTGACGAGTTGAAAAAAGCTCTGAATGAATGAAAAAAGTCTACCTTCTCGATGCATCTCTTCGAGATGAGAAAAGTGAAGAACAATCCCATTTAAAAATTTTGAATTACTAAAGTTTTCAGGCTTCAATTCAGGTGAGTAATGCAGGATATAAGGAAATTCAAATTGATCATAAAATTTTGGTGAACAGCGGTCAGAAAACTCTAGCATAAAACACTGAAGCTCCTCGTCACTTACCTTCTCTCTAAGATCATCAACCATTTTCTGAATAACAAAATCGGCCTCACCACAAAAGTGTAAGAAGTAACGATCTTTTGAATCAAAGCATTTCTCAACTAAGTCCAAAAATCGATACTGCTGAAAGAAATTAAAGCTCGTGGGACGGAAGTCAAAAGAGAAAGAATCGATTTTCAGAGTTTTTAGTAGATTAAATGTTCTTTGGTCGTAAACTCCATCAATTGTATATCTCATGGCCGCCTACATTGTATCCAATGAATTAAAGTTTTCATCATTGAAATTAATCAAGAAGTTAAAACTATACTTAGTATCGATTTGAGTTTTCTTCTGACTCACTTGCATCACCCAACATTTGCTCAGCGGACGATAGGTTAATCCAAGCTCTCTCTGATTTAAGACATCAGTTTGAATATCATAGTCGTATTTAAAGTAAGTTGAAAGGATATCAGCAGGAGTAAACAAAAGAGTTAGAGCAACATCCTGCTTCTCAGGGTCCGACGCATTATCATAATTGTATGCGAGAGATGAAACCCATCGACCATAGTGTTGAGTTACATTCATATTAAAGATATGGCGTTGTTGATGATAAAAGAAATACTCAGATGCACTAAATGATGTCTTAGCAAGAGAGATCCCTGTCGAAAGGTGGAGACGTGTTAGATTGGAATCTTCCCCGTCGATTTCATAAAGGCGATATCCCTGCGAAAGGTTAAAATAAGCAACTTTGCTATATGAAAAATTATCTCTTAAAAGCTTATGATCCTCATATGGATCAAATGCCTTTGGAGTCTTTTTAATAATTGAATTGTTCCACTTAAGTTCAAGTGTATTAGAAGCTGGGATCTCTTGTCTAAATGCAGCATTCTCAAGTTGATGCTCATTCTTCCTGAGAACGTCTGTATAATCAAATGGGCCATGGGTATCATCGATTTGAGTAGCAAACTTTGAATTACCATCAACGTTTTCTCTAAAAGTATAGTAGTGCTTTAGAGAAAAGCTTTGAGAATGGCGGTAGCTATTTTTTATGAGAGTATCCTGTACCCCCTTATTTTGGGCACTGTAATCAGGAATTGGGCCGATCAGCTCACTATTCTGCCTTGAGTTAACGAGCTCAACTTTCTTGTCAGAAACTTTTTCTTTGTAGGCCAGACCAAAGATCCTTTCAATTTCAAAAAATACTTCACTGGTTACTTCACCACTTGTCTTTCTAAAGTAACGATCATCTTCATACGGGAAGAAATAACTCTGGTAATTAAACTTACCGCTTGAATTAATAAAAAATGGACCAAAGCGACCTAGATTCCAGTTGATATAAGGATTAGCTGTATAGCGGTCAGCATTTCGAATAAAATTACCTTCACTTTTTTCAAGCTGTCGGAAACGAGTCGCATTGGCATCAAGTCCGATTGAGATATCGCTCAGCAAAGGAAGATCAGTATGAATCAAACTGTAAGGCACTGTGGACAAACTAACCTTAGGCAAAACTTGAACATACTCCTTATCTGTTCCAGAAGCATCGCTGTAGAGCAAGTTTCGCTGATATCCACCTTCGATAGAAAGATCGAACGAAGGTGCACGATAATCAAAAAATCCTGACGCGCCCAACTCTCCGCCATCAATGCGATCTTGAGTAAACTCAGTAAAGTCACGCATAAAATCGAGCTCTTTTGATCCAGTATATTGTAAATGGTGTGAAAAGTTGCGACCAAAGTTAAACTGATGCTCATAGTCACCAAAAAGGCGGAAGTATGATTTATCGTTTTTAACATCGTTATTCTTATTGAGTTCGTAGAGTTGATCAAAAACGCCCATTGAGTTTATCTCAAACCATTTTCGATCTCCGATATTATGCCTGTATTGAAGCTCACTACCATATCCACGATTTCCCCATATTGAAGGAGTAAATGTTGCATCGTTGTAAGGACCTATTGCCCAAAAGAATGGCTGCTGAAAGGTTGCACCTTCCGAAATATCAATTGAGAAGTGAGGAAAAAGAAGACCTGTCTCTCTTTGCTTTTTAATTGGAAAAATGATGTAGGGAACGTACATAATAATAACACCCTTGGCCTTAACCAAAGCATGCTTGATTGAAATGTACTGATCAATTGTAATTGAAACTTCCTTCCCCTGAATAATCCAAGACTCTGGACAGTCCATACAAGTGGTATATTCAGCATCTTTTCCGATGAAAGAACCATCAGGCATTTTTGAAAGCTGCTTCCCGAGAATAACAAAATTACTGGAATGAATTCGAGCATTCTTAACATCAAAGCGTCCACTCTTAGTATTGTAATACATCTCAGATCCATAAAGTGTAACTCCCGCTGCAACATAGCGAACGTTACCAAAAACATGAATCTCTCCAGTATTTGAATCTACAGTTAACTTTTCACCGTACAAAGATTTGTCTTGAAAGCGAGCGACAACATTCCCCACGGCCTCGAAAAAGCCCTCTTTACCATGACGGTATTGCTTATCAGATAAGATATGAATGCGATCGTAAAGATCGAGTTGTGTTTCAACTCTTGCGTAGCTATCTACGACGCAAAATAAAAGTGATAACAATATTAATAATCTAATCAGCATTCCTACTCATAAACTTCTGAACCTCACCAATAAAATAATAAGATCCAGCGACAAGGGTTACTCCCTTTTCTATGCGCGTCCTAATAAATAGCTTCCAGTCCTCAATAAACTCAACCGCAGGAATTTGTTTCAAATCAGAACTCGTTGCGGCCTTCGGATGTTCAAAGCTAGTTAGAAAGACTTTAATTCCAGCATCAACCAACATCTGAGTTGCCACCCTCATATCCGTTAGGGGGCGATTTGAAAAAGAGAGAAGTACTTCAGAAAATTCAAAATTTGAATCAACTAGTTTCCTCATTCCATCAACATTATGCGCACCTATAAAGATATAGTTTCTTTCGCCGTATGTCACCCTCTCCTTGCGTCCTTTAAAGGATACAATCTCTTTTTTTTCAAGAAGTTGGGCGCTGGAGAAAGGAATATATTTGCCATCAATCAACCAAGTAAATAGATGGTGTGCGAGTACTCGATTTCGGTCGCTATAATCGGTCAAATCAGGATAATCATTCTGAAGATCAAAAAATGGAACCTCTTCGCGATTACAGAATTTTAAGGAAAGCTCTCGTAAATAAGAACTCTCCACAAAAGACAAAAGAGGAACTCCTTTTCTTGTTATTCCAAGCTTTTCATGCAAAATGTCTCTAAGCCTAGGACCCAAAATCGCCTGATGATCTCTGGATATTGAAGTTATAGCGGTAATCTCTGGATTGAACAGATTGACGGCATCAAACCGCCCCCCCAAACCTACCTCAAAGATGAGATATCTTAGATCTCGATCAACTGCTAACTGACAAAAAGTTGCAAATAGCAGTTCATAATAGCTCAGTTTAATCGAGAGCAGCTCGGCCTTATTATTAACCTGAAGAACTGCTTCCTCGAGTTCATCATAACCAACATTTTGATCATTAAAGAGAAATCTCTCTCGAATAGAAAGAATATGAGGAGATGACCAACATCCACAACTTATCCCACTGTTCACTAGATACCGTGACAAGGTATAGCAGGTTTCACCTTTCCCGTTGGTACCGCCAACAGTAACGATCCTAATTTTTTTACGCTGAAATTCATCAGTAAAATACTGAAATAAGGGGCGAATTCGATCTAGGCCGGGACAAAATGTCTCTGTTCCGGCCAAGCTGAACAATATATTCGACAGCTTTTCTTCCCGAATGGGGCAATAATCTGACTCAGTAAACATTCAATATCCACATATTATTGGCACAACATTTTTTATTGTTAAGCACTTTTTATTAATTACTAGACCATTTAGCTTAAGTATTTTCGCAAACTTTCCGATAAAGCTCAAGTATACCGTCATTATTAATGGTTTCTTATCCATTAAATTTTGACCAATGTTACTATAAATGTAATTAACGCACTCAACTGGAAAATTATGATGCAAAGAACGACAATGACATCTCTCAAAAGATTTAATTACGCTGTACTCATAGCTTCCTGCATGCTTTGTCACATCACAATTTCTTTTGCCCAAGAAAATGCAACAACAAAGCAAACAATTGGCGTTCCTTCGTATCTTTTACCGCAGCAAACTGCCACACCAAGCTACCCAGCGAATATCTCAACAAGCTTTACTATGCCAAAGGCAAATCCTGATAAAAAAGACCCGTCTCTTCTCACAAAATTTGTCGCTTTTATCACTCCAAAAAGCAAGGAACTAACGCCAGAGCAAAAAGCAAAGGCAAAGCAACTCTGCTTTAATGGCATTACAGAAAGGCTCAGAGAGCTAACTCAAGAATCTTTGAATGAGGGGGCAGATGATCCTCAAAAAAATTACCTGGCCATGCTCTTAGATAATCAAGCGGAGCAAAGTTTTATCAAGTTTTCACGTGCATTTATCAAAGCGGGATACTTTGAACAATTCAATGGAGAAACTGCTGAAAATATCACAAAAAAATTAGAATCATTACAAAACAGAAAAGGTACTGGACAAAAACTTTCTACCGATGACATTGAAGTGATTAAACAGTTTTTTAATAGTGTACAAACTCCCACAACCGGAAAGGGAGAATTTGGCTACGATAAGCTCTCAAAGGCCCTTCAGGTTGTTAGTTACAATGACGAATCGAAATACTGGATCCAGCCTGCAGACCTATTGATCTTAAAAAGTATCATCTATTATGATAGACCAGGGGGAAGAAACGTTGCCCTAAAAGATAGACTTCTATATCAAATGAGAAATGTCTTTAAAAAGAGAAATTTTGCTGAAGATGATCTCAAGCAAGGAGAGGAATATCTTGAA
This sequence comes from Bacteriovoracaceae bacterium, assembly GCA_965140515.1. Lineage (GTDB taxonomy): Bacteria > Bdellovibrionota > Bacteriovoracia > Bacteriovoracales > Bacteriovoracaceae > JAGLCH01. The sequence goes on from OZ223251.1 coordinate 2,879,298, forward strand.
GGATTTAAGAAACAACGGGACTCATTCCGTTTTAAATCCGCGAAAGCTGCCTTTGTAAAAAAGGCCCAGAAGGTTATCAATGATTACGTTCAAAATATGGGTGAAAGCTGCCGTCCATTCTTCTTAGATGAGAACGGAAAGATGCTCGATGCAAAATCTATTGTTTCTCAATGTTCAGATAATAATTATTTAAAGTCACTCTTTTCAGATGATCCACTTGATAACGTACAAGATATTATCAATTTTGTTGCAGATCAAAGAATCAACTGGAAAAGTAATCAAAATATCAGAGTATCAGGAGTAAAAATCACTCCTCTAGAGTGTACAGTGAAAGATGGTCAAATTAGTTTAAAGATGAAAGTCAGAAATCTTCCAAGAAATTTTGATAAGCCTTGGGAACTTAAATGTCCATCATGTACACCACAAGAGATGAATAACTCTGAACTCAAAGAGGAATTCGAAACGACTGAAAACATAACATTTTCAGGTCTACTGCCAGATAGTCTGACACTTAGAAACTCTTCTGTTCCTCACGTTGTAAATGTGAGCTTAGATAAATGTAGAGAAAAGCCAGAACCAGTTCTAGAAAAACAAGAACCGGTTACTGAGGACCAAGATCTAGCAGCAGAAACAGAGAAAGAAGCACCGGCAGAAGAAGTAACCTGTACTGAAGGCCAAGACAAAATCGATAACAAATGTTACGACAAATGTCCTCCAGGAAATATAAGAAATGAAAATAAAGACTGTATCCCTGAAGATAAACAGTTAACTGATGAAGACTGTAAGGCGGGTCAAAAAGTAGTAGACAACAAGTGTGTTTCGAAATGTGATGCGGGCAAAGAGTGGAATGAAGAAAGCGAAAGCTGTGAAGAGCCGATTGGATGTACCATAAAAAATAAGGCCGGCGAATGTGTCACTTGCGATGCGGAAGAGGTTTTTGATAAAGAAGAGGACAAGTGTGTTCCGGAAACAGATGACATAGACGATATCAACAAACTTACAACACCATCAAAAGACACAAAAGGATCAGGAAAAGCGGACGAAGAAGAAAAAGCTCCAATGGTACAAAACTCTGGACAGCTCAATCTTCCTCAAGCGCAACAGATACCAATCCCTGGTGATGCATTTTACATCAAAGCAGGATTTAACTAAAAAAAAGCTCCGAGAAATCGGAGCTTTTTTTACAATATTATAATTAAAAAACATAATTGACGTTATCAGAGCCCATCACCGTTATCCGCTCATTTTCAAGAGCATCAAGCTCCTCATAGATTTGCGCTTGATAAGCAGGCTTCAAATGTCCAATAAATATAGGAATATCTTTTGGCATCTTTTTGATCTCATCAGAAAGAGACTTTGGTGTATGATGCTGACTGAGCTTTGCAATGCTCTCCATACTATTTGGGAAACTCACCTCTGTAAAAATACCTTTAAGATTTGAAAATGATTTTGCCAACTCCCAAATGCGATCTGTGGGCCCCGTGTCTTGAGTAAACAGAAGTGCCTGTTTGCCCTTCTCTACAATAAATCCAGTACCACCAGCAGGATGATTAACCTTAACCGCCATCACCTTATAGGGTCCAATCTTCGTCTCTGCTTCCATTTCAAGGGCATTGAAACGTATCGTTGGATTTTTGTCATTTGGTAGTTTTGAGAAGTCAGGCCAAATGTAATCATTCATGTAGTGCTCACCAATAGAGCTTTTAACTTCATCACATGAGTACACTTCAAAGGGCTTCTTTTTGACACCAAAACAGTTATCGCAAAGGTAACCTAGTTCAGCAATATGATCCATGTGCGAATGAGAAATTAAAATATTATCAATTAAAACTTGCTCATCGATTTTTAATCCAGATGCCACAGAACCCGCATCTATTAATAATTTCCCATCAATTAAGTACGAGGTCATCCTAGTGTCTGGAGTTTGTCCTCCATGTCCACCAACAATCCTTACTTGCATCTAACTCCCCTATTGATCCTAGGCAACGCGCTTGAGCTTTGGCCTCGAACGTTTGTACATAAGTGACTTTGTAAAAGCACGTTCGAATGCATCAACTACAACTTGAGAAAACTGCGTACCAGCATTATCTTTAATTTCTTTATAAGCTATCATTGGATCAAGCCCTTTACGATAAGGGCGATTACTAATCATGGCATCAAAGGTATCAGCTACAGAAATAATTTGAGCGATCAAAGGAATTTCATCTCCTTTTAGACCATAAGGATACCCCTTACCGTCAGGTCTTTCATGATGATATCGAACACCATCCCCAGCTTTTTGTAGTGCTTCGATATGACCAATAATTTCAAAACCAGTATGTGGATGGTTTTTCATTACGGCAAACTCATCACTTGTGAGATGACCTTTCTTTTTCAGAATACTGTCAGCAATACTAATTTTTCCGATGTCGTGTAAAATTGCTGATAACTTAATCTCCTGAAGCTCTGCTGGAGACATATCGAGTTCTTTTCCAATCATCTCAGAGAAGTAAGCAACGCGCTTTGTATGTCCACCAGTATAGCGATCTCTTTTTAGAGTGACATCACCCATCGCTTGGCAAACTTGATAGAACTGAGCTTGCAGTTTATCAAAGAGATTAAAACTCTCTAATAGTGCTGTTAGCTTGTTAGCGATAGCTTCAATAAAATAGAAGTCATCGGCATCAAAGTCCCCTTCTGGAGACTTTGAATTAATCGCTTGAATGACACCAAAAACTTCTCCCTTAGAAACCAATGGGGCCAAAATCATATTGCTGTAATTGATATCAGAGAAATATCTAAGCTCCCTTCCATAGCGAATATCAGAGCGCACATCGTTGATGTGAAGAATGGCACTATAATAAGCGCATGCGCCAGCAAAGGTATTTTCGTCCACTGGCAATACAACTTTTTCTGAGTGCTCATTGCGACGCCCAACTAGAGTAGTAGTGTTTGGATCAAGGCGATAGAAGATAATGTGCTCACAACCCATCAGCTCTTTTAGCTTTGTCACAATTCTCTTTTGAACGTTCTCAAAGTCCATAGAAGTAGACACTAGTTTTCCGAGTGAAATCAAGGCCTCATAGCGTTTTATTTTTGAACGCAAATAGTAGAGTTCCTCTTGGGTCCCCTCAAGCTTTGATGATGACAGCTCGTCACTAACTTCTAAAATTTTTGACAGGATTTCATCGTTTTTCTTCACAAGATCTCCTACTCGATTATCTTCCACTGATCTAATCGGAAAAAATTGAGTAAGACTTGACTAAACCGCTGATTTTTTTGAATTGTTATGAAAGTCTGGAATAAATTTCCTTACTATTTTCGTTGGTTATTTCGGCAAATATCTTGGCAAGCATCTTAGTGCTTCTCTTTCCATTCAGATACTGCTCTACCAATTCTGTAAGCTTTCCAGTAACTTGCCCTGCAGAGGACTGCTTATCCACATTAACAAGAAAGACAAATTCACCTTTATAAGTAATCTGAGACTTATCAAACTCAGATGCCTTGAATCGGTAGACACTTTCAAATGTCTTGGTCAGTTCGCGGCAAACAGCAACTCCAGAATCAGGCAGCTCCTTTGACAAGATCTCAAGCGTATTCTCAATTCTTTGAGGAGACTCAAAGAAGATATGGGTACCTTTTAGCGCAGAGATCTCTGCAAAAGTATTTTTTTTCTTTTCCTTCTCTCGGGAAATAAACCCATGAAAATAAAAGGGATGAGGAGGTAATCCAGATAGCTCCAATGCCACAGTCACTGCGCTTACACCTGGCACAGATTGAATTTCATGACCTCTAGATAGGGCCTCCCGTACAAGTGGATAGGCGGGATCACTAATAATCGGACTTCCTGCATCTGACACTAAAAACAAATCCTCTCCACGATCTAAGTTATCACCGAGACGAGCAATCTTTCTTTCATCACTCTGGTCATGAAATGAGATGATCTCTTTTGAGCTAGTATCAATCCCGGCCCTCTTCAAAAAATCCATAAGCTTTCTAGTATCTTCAGCAATAAAGCGAGGTCTCTCTTGCAAAATGGATTTTGCCCTCTCAGTAAGATCGCCAAGATTGCCAATAGGTAGGGTTATTAAGAACAAATTTGCCACGGTGCACCTCAAATTCTTTAGTAATTATAGGATGTTAGGATACTAATTTGCTACGGAAAGATTTGCATCCCTAATCCTACGAAGATTATAATGCTATAATCTTAAATTGTTAGGAAGTTTTTATTTCCTGGCAATATAAGCACACAAGACATTGTAGATAAAGGGGTTGTTATGTCGTTACACGCTAAAATTCATACCGATTCAAGAGGAAATATTACAGTTCTCATGGAAGGGGGACTTGATTTTGAAACAAGTATTCCTTTTAGGGAGGAGCTATGCCAATTGATGGACACAAATCCACTATCTACAATTACTCTAGATATGAATCGTGTCGAGTTTGTTGGATCATCTGGTATTGGACTATTTGTAGATACTCTTAGAATTCTTGATAACAAAAAAGGCTCAATCAAACTCGCGAATGTAAAAACTGAGTTTATGAAAGTCTTCAAGCTTTACAAACTTGATGCACTAGACTCACTGATCCAAAGCTTCGACAACGACGAAACCCTTGAGCTAAACACTCACTTTGGAAATAGATCAAGAACTTTTGAACAATAATTAGAAATTATAGTTTATTAGATTCATATAGAAGGCCGGTGTTTCACCGGTCTTTTTTTGATAGAACTTCTTAAAACTCGGCTCTGTACCCATATCAACATTTTGAAGCTCACGATATTGAAAAAGCCCACCGTCTCCAGCATTGTCGTAATAGTTCTCTCCACCCTGCCCTTGATCAGAATATGGGCTGGCACCATCATCAAAATAATCACCAGGTCCACCAAGGTTCCAATTATTCTTCTTTGCAGCGTGAGTGAGAACAACGTAGCCACCAAATAATAGGCCAGCGTAAAGCCCTAGAGAAGCACCAACAGCAATTGATCTTTCACTTGTTCCAAATGCGAGAGAAGCAGTTCCCAGCATCGCGCCTCCTACTGTCCCATATAGGGCCATAGTTGCGAGGGCCTTGGCCTTTGCATCAATAGCATACGCATTTGAGGCAAATCCAAATGAGGTGATTAACGATATAGCAAGAATTACTGTTTTAAACTTTTTTCCAATCATATTAATAGGATAAAAAAGGTCTTTCCCTTTGGCAAATATTTGAAACAACTAATTTGAATTTTACAGGCCTTTGAAACCACTCTCCCAGCAAAAAGCATGATTTTCGAAGGCGATTTAGCTGTTTTTTACTTAGAATTTCACTAGATTTAACTTCTACAACATCAATTCGACCATTTTTTACTCTGGACAAATCAAGCTGACCGGCCCCTCGAGATCTAAGAATTGTTGGCCATATTAGAATGGGCACACCAGTTAGATGAAAATGGGAAGAGTATCGACACTCAAGAAGATCACCTTTTAATGCTTTACTTCTCAAAGGTACTCCTTGACTCCCTTAAAGCTCTTTCGATGAATAGAAGTCACACCGAGCTTAATAATCGCCTCTTTATGTGCTTTTGTTGGATAGCCAGCATGCTTCTCGAGGCCATAGCCGGGAAATTCTTTAGAAAGCTCAACCATCAAAAAGTCTCGGTACTCTTTTGCAATAATTGATGCCAACGCAATAAGAGTAGATTTACTATCACCCTTAACTACTGTCTCCGACGCTATTGTGTGGGGCAGATCTTTTGGAGTCTTATTCCCATCGATCAAAAGAGTCCCCCCACCACTTGAATAGCATTTCTTGAACGATTCACTCATGCCTCTTAACGATGCATTTAAAATATTTATCTCATCGATCAAAGCAGGTGAAATTTCAGCAATTGAAAAATATAGAGAAAAAGAATTTTCGTTCTTCAGACAATATTTTTCCCCTGCCCTTAATTCAGGGATAGATATTCCAAGCTGCTTTAAAATTTGGATACGCTTTTTTGTAGTGAGTTTTTTTGAGTCCGTTATTCCCATTTCATTGAGTTGATTGAAAAGGGGACGAAGCTCCCCAAGTTCTTTCACTTCTAAAAACGCTGTTGCCGCGACAACGGGGCCGGCCAAAGGCCCTCTTCCTACTTCATCAACCCCGGCAACAAATTGGTGATCACTCTCAACATAATCCAGATCAAAAATACTCATAAGCGCCTTTTAGATACAGAAAAGGCCCGAAAGTCGGGCCCATTCTTTTTGCTTTTGGTCGAAGATTACTTTCTGTCGTAATCGATCGCGATTCTAGCAGATTTACCAGAACGGTCACGTAGGTAGTAAAGCTTAGATCTTCTAGATTTACCACGTTGTACAACTTCGATTTGTTCTACGTTTGGTGAGTGGAATGGGAAAACCCTTTCTACGCCAATCCCAGAAGAAATCTTACGAACTCTAAAGTGACCAGAGAGTTTATTCTTCTCTTTAATTGCGATAACTACACCTTGGAAAATCTGAATACGTGACTTAGCACCTTCAGTAATTCTTGCGTGTACAGCAACTGTGTCCCCAGTTCTAAAATCTGGGTACTTTTCAACATTAGGGTTCTTGTGATCTTCATTTACGATGTCGATAAGATTCATCTTCATCTCCATAGTTCATTTGCTTTCCAGAGGCTTCCGATATGGAGGCTTTCGAAGGCAATATCATTAAAATGGATCCAGAGGCCTATGATTATCTATTTCTAAGTCGATCTAGATAAATCGCAACTGCTGAACGAACAGACAAATGGTTATACCCATCTTCTGCCGCTCCAAAAATTGGCCCGAGCTTATAATCAGCACGGTCAACAACGCTGGCATTCAATCCCCATCCTGTACCAAATAATAGTAAACACGGAACTTTGTCAAGCTCCATCCGCTCTACCAGTGATTTTTCATCACCTGAGAACTCTTTAAAATTAGCACCAGTAACTGCAATAATTGGTGCTTTTCCCTCATTTTCCGTAATCCAGTCAATAGCGGCATCAACACTTTCTGCGATCCGGGCAATTGACAGAGCATCCTGGCGGTCTGGGTTATAAAGAGCATTCTTATCGTTATCCCAGTGCCCTAGAATCCTTCCAACAAGCTCATGTTGTGCCTTAAGTGGGGTGATCAGAAAGTATCTCTCAACCCCAAAAGTCCTGCAACTTCTTGAAATATCGTGAATATCGAGATTTGTTACTGAAGTAGTTACCACTTCTCCCCTTTTATTATTGATAGGGTGATGAACTAATCCCAAATAGAGGTTACTCATTTTCTTGCTCCAAATATCTTTGAAATAGATCAGGGCGGTGATCTTTAGTCAGCCTAATCTTCTCTTCTCGACGAAACTCGTCAATTTTAGCATGATTTCCCGAAAGCAAAATGCTTGGAGGTTCTTTCCCCTCAAACTCTCTCGGTCTTGTATACTGTGGATGCTCCAATAGAAGGTCATTGAAACTATCAAATTCGGCGCTTCCTGCATTTCCAAGGGCACCTGGAGTAAACCTTACAGCTGAATCCAAAATGGCCATTACCGCTAATTCTCCACCTGTAAGTACGTAGTCACCAATGGAGATTGTCTCATCCACATAATTATCTAAGAATCGCTCATCAATTCCCTCATAGCGTCCACAAATAAATACTAGATCTTTGGAATTATCCCCCCAATGGGAAGAAGCAAACTCCTTGCAAAAGTCATTGTCCCATACACGCCCTCTTGGGCCAGTATAGATAATGTGAAGTTTTTCTCTGTAGTCTTCACCGTACCCTCCAGGAATGGCGATCCCATCAATAAGCGCACTCTTGAGAATGTCTGCACGCATCACCATCCCTTGACCGCCGCCATAGGGAGGAGCATCAACGCCTTTATAATCCTTATCTGAAAAGTCACGAAGCTGAACAAGATTGACTTCAAACTCCTTCCCTCTATCTCCACCAAAAGTTTGTCCCGCAACACCTGCCGTTAGGAAAGGGCCAAAAAGCTCTGGAAAAATAGTGACAATCCAAATTCGACTCTTAGTTTCTTTCACTGATGACCTCTGGAAGGGTGACCTCAACTCGATTGTTGTCTAAATCAACGAGCTGAACAAAAGGAGGAATATTTAAAACCTCTACCGCCCCGTGGTCGTATGTAGCGACTACAAATATGTCCTGCATCCCGTTATCATAAATCTTTTTAATAATTCCGATTTTTTCACCAGAACGATGGTCATATACGTCAACACCAATAAGGTCCATAATATAAAACTCGTCATCATCTAGATCAGGAAATTCATCTCTGGAAATATTAATAGTAAAAGGAATGAGATCCTCAACGGAATTACGATTTTCAACACCATCAAGTCTTGCAATAACCTTATTACCAAAGCGAATACTGGCAATTTTGATGCTCTGACCTTCAGAAGCAACGCTACTAGAGCGATCTTTAGGAAAGATTGTGATGACGCTACCTTTGTGCAAAACGCTATCATCTTTATTATACAGGTGAAATGCAAACTCCCCCTTAATACCATGGGGCTTTACGCAGAAGCCAAGCTCAACAAGATCCGTTGACATTTATTCTCTCCAATCGACATAATATTAAGCTCTTATCTACCAAGATTACGGATAGAATTCAAAGTTTTTCTATATTTATTACACACTTTAAGCTTCGATTTGCTAGCGCACACTTTTTGGGGTAGAAATTTAGGGCCGACAATTACACCCTAAACGTTAACCATAAAGAAGGAAAGATTGCATGAACAACATCAAAAGACTTCTGCTTTCAGCTGCAGTCCTAAGTACTAGTGCGTTTGCTACAGTAGAAAAAGGCCTTGATTTTAAATATCAACAAGGGCAAGGGACACTCAACAAAGTAGAAAAGATTGAAAGTCTATCGGTTCTCTCTAATTTAAATGTTCCAAAAGGGATTTTCATGTCACTCATGGACCAAGATCCTGAGTACCCAAAGTGGTCGGCCCTAAATGCTGACTTCGGAACAAACCTTTACGAAATCGTTTACAACATCAACAAAAGCGAAAACCTTCTCGATTCAACAAGCGGTGTTGATCAAGATATCGACTTCGTTGTTGCAGGAAGTGAAAAACGTCTCCAAGTTCTTATCAACAAAATTGAACAAAGACTTGGACCTGACCCACTTGAATACTTCAACTTTATTCGCACAGAAAACCTAGTTCCTGGTGGACTTAATCTAGATCGCTGGATGCAAGACTGGGGAGAATTCCTAGGATATGGGAAAAATAAAGATGGCGAGCAAGTCGCAGGTCTTTACTATGTAAACCGTCAACGTGGACTAAAAAATCTTGTTGAAGAAATTTCAAAAATGTTAGACATCCCTTTTATTGAGTCAGACTCTTACTCAGGAAGTGGTGGTAACTACGGTGGAAATATTGAAATGACACCAGATGGAACGCTTCTTTTCGGTAATACAATGGACTGGAAACAAGAGAACCAACTTGTTGGTAAAAACGGAAGAGTAAACTACGCAAAAGCAGACACAAGCTGGCTAGCGGTAGGACACTTTGACGAACAAATGTCAGTTATCCCTTCAATTAAGAAGAATAACTACCCTGCAGATTACAAAGGGCCAAAAGCAAACTATGCAATTGTAGTTGCTGACCCAATCTGGGGACTAAAAGAGATCTACAACTACAAAGGTTCTGAAAAGTACATTACTTATCTTGCAGAATACAATCCAGAGATGAATGAAACATACCAATTTCCTTCAAACCATGAAGCATACTTTGGCATCAAAGAACTTAAACGTGCGATTAGATACTACGTTGAAGATTCAAAAACATTTACACTTAAGAACACAACAAAAAGAACTTGGAATGGAAAGCTAGAGCTTAACAGAAAAAGTGCTGATAGCTGTACAAAACTAACAAGACTACCAAAAAGATACTGTGAACTCGTTGCATACAACATCTATGTTGCAAGAGTTATCGATCAAAATAAAGAGATCGTTAGTTCAAAAACTCCAACAACAAATGATAACTTCGTAGCAGTTCCTCAAATCTATAGAGAAACTTTCTACCAAGGTAGACCATCTGGTGGTGTTTCATTCCTTCCAGGAACTGCTAACATGGTTGTTCTTAGAAATCACTTGATTGTTCCTCAAACAACATTTGATGGATACCAATCAATTGTCCACGACCAACTTGGTAAAGCTGTTGGTGGAAATGAGAGAGTACACTTCATTATGGAAAAGGCCGAATACCACGACCTAATGGGAGAAGTTCACTGTGGAACAAACGTTCTTAGAGAACTAAATCTTCTCACTCCAAATATCCAATAAGAATTTATTTGATATACCAAGGCCTCCGAAAAGGAGGCCTTTTTATTTCTGATCTCTATTTCAGCAACTGATTCTTTTTAATAATATCATTATAATAGAAAATTCGACCAATCTCATTTCGAAGCTCCATAAGCTCAGGTATTCCAGAATCAATAATGTCATTCGATTCACTCGGATCAACACTAAGATTAAAAAGAAGCTCTCTTCCCGTTCTTAAATGCAGGACATACTTATAAGGCCACTTAATTGTCGAAAGGTACACTCCATCATAAGGTTGAATAAGATGAGCAATCCCCCCTTTTGCGCCAAGCATACTCTGACCAACAAATGGGGCTTCTGCAGAAATTCCTGCCAACTCCAAAACAGTTGGAGCAATATCAACTTGCGAATACACCCCTTCAACTTCTTTCTTTTTGGCGCCAATAATCACAAGTGGAGTACGAAACGACTCATCATAATACCCAGATTCACTATGATAGAGACCTCTTTGGCCATTAGGGTAACTGTGATCACCAACCAAAATAACAATTGAATTCTTTAACTCTTTTCTTTTGTTTAATTCTTCGAAAAAAGTTCTCAAAAATTTATCTGAGAGATGAAGAGAATTAATAAATGACATTCTCTTATCGTTGCCAGAGTTAGGATAAATTTCTCGCAACTCATTTGGAACAGATCGAAATCTCATATGATGAGAAATGGTAGAGACAAATGAAAAAATTGGTTTATTACTCTCTCTCTTTAGTTGGTCAATAAAATTGAAGAGTTGAACAAAAGATTGGTCATCCTGTAGTCCCCACCCCCACACATATTTTTGAAGTCCTGCAGTAGTTGGTGTCTTAAAATATTCATATCCATTTTTGAGAGAAAATTGTGACGTTTTGTCAAAATTGCGATCCCCATACCCTTGAAAGAAAAGAGTCTTATAGCCTGCATCTCTCATCAACTCGGGCAAACACTTAAAATTTACTTTATCTGCTAAGTAAAATCCTTTCCCTTTAATCAAAGGAAGTAGGGAACAATTAATCGCAAAGTGACCCTTGGCCGTCTGAATTGAATTCCCATAAAAGTTTCTGACATAAAAATTATTTTTAGCGAGGGAATTAATAAAAGGAGTTACTTCCTTACCATTCTCTTTTTTAAACATGTAGTAATCAGTGAATGATTCCATTGCTATAATAAAGATATTTGGTTTTACCTTTACTGCAGGCGACTTAAATTTCCTAAGAGCGCTCTTCTTCTTAAGATCATAATACAGATTTGTTTTATAGGTTTTGGGATAGTAATACTGATAAACTGACTGATTAAATGCCGTTATTTCCTCGTAGATAGGGGTTCCAGAAATAAGAATACCAAAATAAGCACTTATATAAATTAATATCGATAGTACTTCACGAATTGGTGATATCTTCTTATCCTTTAGCTTTCGAAACCACCAAGCAATTACAATGAAGAGAAGAATCATCCCCCCTAATTTATAGAAATCGCCCCTCTTAAACATCCCCAGAATGACATTTAAACTCTCAACAGAGAATGCCTCAGAAATATTGTCTGCAAATACACTGAAAAAGAAAGAGCTCTTTGCGCGATAGTGATATGTAAACAAGGCCCCATAAAGAGTAGGAAACAAGACATTAAACAGGTGGCGCAGTCGAGTTAGTCGACCAACGCGATGAATAACTTCACCAAAACATACAATTGAAAGCACTCCCGCGAGAATAAGCTTTAAGTGAAAAAAATCAAGGTGTATGCGCTGAATACCATCTCTATAGTGGAGAATAAAGACGAATACCAAATACTCGACTAAGAGAACTTTAGATAAGAGAGAAATCCTTTTCATAGGAACATTATGAAGGATTTCACTTAAGGTTCCAATATACTTTTTGATATACGATGCGTTAAAGAAAATAATTCACTTGAAATTAAGCAAAAAAAGGGTGCATCGTGACTGCCCGAACTCCTACCACGACATTCACCGTTTTAAATTGCTGTCCCAATATCAAAACGTGACGTCAGTCACATTTTTTGGTCAAGTCTACGACTAGTACGATTCTAAATACCAAAAAAACCTCAGCTGCGCTGAGACCATTAACGTTATTAAAAGTTTGATGACACTCCACCAGTTCCATAAGCAATGGTTTCAACAACGGAGTTCTTATCTTCCATTTGAACTTGTCCATTAATTGGGATAGAGCTGTGAACAATAACATCTGCCTTATTTGAAAAACCCATAATCTTTACTTCAACGGGATAACTCAAACAACGACTAGACTTCAAATATTGGGTTTTACAGGCAGATTTCATAATATTGCCAGCAGTAACACTTTGCTTAACCATAGTCGATCCAATATTTCCAGAAATCATCAACACTTGTGATGGGATCTCATTAACTTTTCCATCACTACCTTTTGTCAGCATTTTTGTGACTTTTATATTACTGATGACCTTTTCTGCTTCAGCTGGAGTGTATACTAATTGAGACTGGAGAGGATAATTATCTATTGAAATTTGAGCATAACTCTTTTTCCCATTATCAGATGCCCTCTCAGTTTCAGTTTCAATGACAACACTATTGCGCTTAACAGCGATAATTTTAGTCTTCACCATAGTGAGATCACTACCATCTTTCATTGTTGTGAGAGTAAGCACCCACTGCCCTTTCTTAATCTTCATACTTTTATTAGTTGATTTTGGAAGAGATTTAGCGTTTTTAAATTTTACTTTATTAACAGAACTCATGAACTGCTTTTTTTGTTCTGGAGTAATTTTTGTTGCCATCATGCTGCAACTTGAAAAAATTAAAAATATAACGACTAGTGCCAGTTTATTTAAAGTGGCCATTCAACCTCCTATGTTAATTACCATATTAATTGTGCACACAAAAATACGGAAAACCGAGTTAAGTATTTCTTAAATTAGCTGAATATTTTCAAGCGTCTATCGACTTTTGCGCCCATAAATTCTCTGCTAAATAATCTCGATCATTAACTAATGAATTAACAGCTAGTGAACTAGATGCAACATAGATTAATTGACTTACATTTCTTGATAATGAAAACGGTTTGAAGGCAAAAAAAAGCCCCTTCCGAAGAAGGGGCTTTTTAAAAATATAAAAAAGGGTGCATCGTGCTATTCTCACACCAAGTTGTCCCTGGCACTACCTTCGCCGCTTAAGAGCTTAACTTCTGAGTTCGAGATGTAATCAGGTGTTTCCTCTCCGCTATCGACACACCCAAAATGTGTCTTTTTAACTTAAACAATCACAAAACAATACCAGATAAAATGAAGACCTATACAAATTAAATAAAAGCAAAATGACAATTTAGTAGTAGTTAGCTCAATACATTACTGCACTTACACACCTACCCTATCAAGCTCGTAGTCTACAAGCCGTCTTATAGATATCTTATCTTGTGATGGGTTTCCCACTTAGATGCTTTCAGCGGTTATCCCTTCCGAACTTAGCTACTCGGCGATGCAGCTGGCGCCACAACCGATTCACCATAGGTTCGTCCAACCCGGTCCTCTCGTACTAAGGTCAGCTTCACTCAAATATCTTACGCCCACGGAGGATAGAGACCGAACTGTCTCACGACGTTCTGAACCCAGCTCGCGTACCACTTTAATAGACGAACAGTCTAACCCTTGGGACCTGCTCCAGCCCCAGGATGTGATGAGCCGACATCGAGGTGCCAAACCGCGTCGTCGATGTGAACTCTTGGACGCGATCAGCCTGTTATCCCCGGAGTACCTTTTATCCGTTGAGCGATGGCCCTTCCACTCGGAACCACCGGATCACTAACGCCTGCTTTCGCACCTGCTCGGCTTGTTTGCCTCACAGTCAAGCTCCCTTATGCGTTTACACTCTACAGCCGGTTTCCATACGGCTTGAGGGAACCTTAGCGCGCCTCCGTTACTCTTTAGGAGGCGACCGCCCCAGTCAAACTGCCCACCAGACATTGTCCCCCGGCCAGATTATGACCGTAGGTTAGGATTCCAATTAACAAAGGGTGGTATTTCAAGGATGCCTCCACGTACACCGGAATGCACGCATCAAAAGCTCCCACCTATCCTACGCAATGTTAATCGAAAACCAATGCCAAGCTACAGTAAAGGTTCACGGGGTCTTTTCGTCCTTCCGCGGGTAGCGCGTATCTTCACGCGCACTCCAATTTCGCTGGACCTCTAGTTGAGACAGTGGAGAAGTCGTTACGCCATTCGTGCAGGTCGGAACTTACCCGACTAGGAATTTCGCTACCTTAGGACCGTTATAGTTACGGCCGCCGTTTACTGGGGCTTCAATTCAGAGCTTCTCCTTGCGGATAACCCCTCCTTTTAACCTTCCAGCACCGGGCAGGCGTCAGTCCATATACATCCTCTTACGAGTTTGCATAGACCTATGTTTTTGATAAACAGTCGCTACTCCCTTTTCACTGCGGCCTCACATAGCTCACACCGCGAGGGTGATCACCATACAAGGCGTGCCTTATCCCGAAGTTACGGCACCAATTTGCAGAGTTCCTTAACTAGAGTTCGTCCAAGCGCCTGAGGATTCTCTCCTCATCTACCTGTGTCGGTTTACGGTACGGATTGATAATTCTCTCCTTGCGAAGCTTTTCTGGGAAGCTGAGGATCACGAACTTCGGGCCAGGCCCTCGTCATCACGTCTCAGAGTTAACAGCGTCCCGGATTTACCTAGGTCGCCCTCCTACACGCTTAAACCACCATCCAACAGGTGGATTCGCTACCTTTCTCCGTCACTCCTTCAAGTCAAACGAAAATTACCAAGTACAGGAATATTAACCTGTTACCCATCCACTACGCCTTTCGGCCTCGTGTTAGGATCCGACTAACCCTGGGCGGAGTCACCTGGCCCAGGAACCCTTAGATTTTCGGCGGGAAGGATTCTCACCTTCCTTATCGCTACTCATTTCAGCATCAGCTCTTGTGTAACCTCCAGCGCTCCTTACAGTACGCCTTCGTCGGCAAACACAATGCTCTCCTACCAGACAGAACAAAAGTTCTGAATCCATAGCTTCGGTATATGACTTTAGCCCCGTTACATTTTAGGCGCAGGATCACTAGTCCAGTGAGCTATTACGCTTTCTTTAAAGGGTGGCTGCTTCTAAGCCAACCTCCTGGATGTCAAAGTAATCCCACAACCTTTCCCACTTAGCCATAATTTTGGGACCTTAGCTGATGGTCTGGGCTCTTTCCCTTTCGACCACGGACCTTAGCATCCGCAGTCTCACTGCCTGTCAGTTCTTGTCGGTATTCCTAGTTTGATATGGTTTGGTAAGCCGGTAAGCCCCCTAGCCAAGTCAGTGCTATACCCCCGACAGAATTCAACAGACGCTGCACCTAAATGCATTTCGGAGAGAACCAGCTATCTCGGAATTTGATTGGCCTTTCACCCCTATCCACAAGTCATCCCAACAGTTTTCAACCTATATGGGTTCGGTCCTCCACGAGGTTTTACCCCCGCTTCAACCTGCTCATGGATAGCTCATCCCGGTTCGGGTCTACGACATGCAACTCTTCGCCCTATTAAGACTCGGTTTCCCTACGGCTACACCTGCGACGGATTAACCTCGCTACACATCGTAACTCGCTGAATCATAATGCAAAAGGTACGAGATCAGGCCTTACAATAGCCCTTTCTCTGTTTGTAAGTATATGGTTTCAAGTTCTATTTCACTCCCCTTATCGGGGTTCTTTTCATCTTTCCCTCACGGTACTTGTTCACTATCGGTCAGTAAGTAGTATTTAGCCTTGGAAGGTGGTCCTCCCAGATTCAGACAGGGTTTCACGTGCCCCGTCCTACTCAGGATACTCGCCAGCAATACAAAATTTCGGATACGAGACTTTCACTCTCTTTGGTGCGATTTCCCAAACGCTTCTCCTATTCAGTATTGTCCTTATGCAAGTCCTACAACCCCAGCTAGCAAGCTAACTGGTTTGGGCTTTTCCGAGTTCGCTCGCCGCTACTATCGGAATCTCTAAATTGATTTCTCTTCCTCGAGGTACTTAGATGTTTCAGTTCCCTCGGTTAGCCCCGTGATGCCTACTTTACTCAGCATCCGGTGTCCACTGTTTCCAGTGAAGGGGTTTCCCCATTCAGAAATCCACGGGTCAAAGCATGCTTGACTGCTCTCCGTGGCATATCGCTGTCTAACAAACGTCTTTCTTCGCCTCTTACTGCCAAGATATCCACCATATACCCTTAGTAGCTTTTATCTAATAACCAACAAAAGTTAGTTCAACTAATGATATTTTAAATACTTGGTCGTTGTATAGGTCCTCGTCTTCTATCTGATACTGTTATGTGATTGTTAAAGATCAGTTTTTTAAAATTATGGTGGGTCTGGCAGGACTCGAACCTGCGACCCCGTCCTTATCAGGGACGTACTCTAACCAGCTGAGCTACAGACCCATAATTTTTGGTATAAAACCAAGATGAAGATCAAATTGAAAATTTTTGACCGGAATGACTGGTACGAAACCAGTAGTTCCTTTAAAAGGAGGTGATCCAGCCGCAGGTTCCCCTACGGCTACCTTGTTACGACTTCACCCCAGTCATCGTTCCGACCGTAGGCGCTCCCCTCTGCAAGCAGTTAGGGCCACGACTTCAGGTAAGAACAACTCCCATGGTGTGACGGGCGGTGTGTACAAGGCCCGGGAACGTATTCACCGCGGCGTGCTGATCCGCGATTACTAGCGATTCCAACTTCATGGAGTCGAATTGCAGACTCCAATCCGGACTGAGATTGACTTTTTGAGATTTGCTAACCGTCGCCGGCTCGCGTCCCTTTGTATCAACCATTGTATTACGTGTGTAGCCCTAGGCATAAGGGCCATGAGGACTTGACGTCATCCCCACCTTCCTCCTGGTTAACCCAGGCAGTCTCTCTAGAGTGCCCAACTTAATGCTGGCAACTAAAAATAGGGGTTGCGCTCGTTGCGAGACTTAACCCAACATCTCACGACACGAGCTGACGACAGCCATGCAGCGCCTGTCACCGGATTCCTCGAAAGGCACTCCTCCTTTTCGGGAGGATTCCCGGGATTTCAAGCCTAGGTAAGGTTCTGCGCGTTGCTTCGAATTAAACCACATAATCCACCGCTTGTGCGGGCCCCCGTCAATTCCTTTGAGTTTTAGTCTTGCGACCGTACTCCCCAGGCGGTGCACTTAATGCGTTAGCTGCGACACTGAGAGGGTCAATCTCCCAATATCTAGTGCACATCGTTTACGGCGTGGACTACCAGGGTATCTAATCCTGTTTGCTCCCCACGCTTTCGCGCCTCAGCGTCAATACATGTCCAGAAAGGCGCCTTCGCCTCTGGTGTTCCTTCGCATCTCTACGGATTTTACCCCTACATGCGAAATTCCCCTTTCCTCTCCATGATTCTAGATCAACAGTTCCAGACGCAGTTTCGGGGTTGAGCCCCGAGATTTCACATCTGGCTTATTAATCCGCCTGCGCGCGCTTTACGCCCAATAAATCCGAACAACGCTTGCACCCTTCGTATTACCGCGGCTGCTGGCACGAAGTTAGCCGGTGCTTCCTCTGTGTATACCATCACTCACACGGCCTATTGGACCATGTGACGTTTTTCTACATTGACAGGGTTTTACAATCCGAAGACCTTCCTCACCCATGCGGCATTGCTGCGTCAGGCTTTCGCCCATTGCGCAATATTCCCCACTGCTGCCTCCCGTAGGAGTCTGGACCGTGTCTCAGTTCCAGTGTGGCTGATCATCCTCTCAGATCAGCTAAGCATCGTCGCCTTGGTAGGCCATTACCCCACCAACAAGCTAATGCTCCGCAGGCCCATCTAATAGCAAGTGCTTCCAAGGAGAGGCACTCTTTCATAAACTTTTTCAATTTCGTTTATCGTATGCGGTATTAGCTCCAATTTCTCGGAGTTATCCCCCACTATAAGGTAGGTCACCTACGTGTTACTCACCCGTGCGCCACTCTACTCACTCCCGAAGGAGCTTTCTCGTTCGACTTGCATGTGTTAAGCATGCCGCCAGCGTTCGTTCTGAGCCAGGATCAAACTCTCCAAGCTAGAATTTTATTTGTTATTCGTTATTTTTAATTAACGGGTTTCCTAAGATATCAAGTTTTTGACTTGTTCCGACTAGTAATTTGTTAAACAACTAGAAAAACAACTGTATGAACTGCAACAATAACTAACAAAGTACATCTTAGTTACGTCGGAAAGTGAAAACTTTCAATCTGATCTTCCTCATCTTGGTATTGTCACCGAAGTGACAAACTTATTTAACTGTATTCGATTTTTAAAGAGCAAAAAAAGATCCGAGAAGCTCATCGAAATCATTTTTTCATGTTTTCGGTAAGTTGTTCAGATCAATTTCTTTCAACGAAATGCATATTATGTTTTACTCGTTCATAGGTCAAGCTTTTTTTCAAAAAAAAATTAAAAAAACTTACTTTTTTTCATGCAAAACATAACTAGCCGAAATAACTAGACTTTTATCGGCAATTTTTATGATGACTTTAGAAAAAAAGACGTTTTTTTTAAAAAAAACGTAAAACTAAATAACTAATATTTCACTACTTACGAGATTTCTGCGAAAGCTTCGCAATCCGCCTTTTCATCATTTCTTGAAAAAGCATGTTTCTTAGCTTAGGCGCAGATTCAACCTCAAAGGAATAAGAATTTTTAAGCTCAACAAGGTTTTGCTTACGAATTCTCTTAGAATGCTCTATTTCGTGCTTTAGGACTTCTAGCTCAGACACATTTCTCTCCGTGAATATGTTTGTACATATCTAATCGGATGTTTTTAAAAAAAATTAACTTACAAAATAAGGTAGGAATAAAAATGAAAAAGGCCGCGAAAGCGGCCTTAGACTATAATTTTAGTGGGTAACCACTCTTATCTAATGTAGAAAGGATGGTGTTCTCAGCACTCTTAATTAACTCACTTTCAAGAGTCTTATTAGGATCAAAGAAGGTTGAACGAATTGTCACGGCCTTCTTCCCCTCACCCATATCAAATACAGTTACTACTTTACGATCCACAAGCTCCTTTAGTTTTACCTTTTTAAGGCAATCTAAAATTTTCCCAACAGGCTCATTGTTATCAGCAACTACAGTGCAATCAAATGTAGCAGAAGGATACTTTGGAAGAGGATTGTATTTCGTCTTATCTTTTAATGGACGACCATTAAATGAAGAAAGATTTACAACTGCAAAAGAAAGATTTCCTTTGATCTTGTAGTCCTTAAGAAGAATAGGATGAACAGAAGCAACCGCTCCCTGCATTTTACCCATTATACGAATATTTAAAAAATCGTGAGGATGACTTCCTACCCACTCTTCTGGAACAAGTTCATTTTTAAACTTAGGATGTCGTTCACAAATATCATGAGGAACATTTAAAGCTCCAAGCATACGTTCTGTAGTATTTAAAAGATCGAGATAGCAAGACTTATCATGACTGTAGAATGCAATCACTAAGTGATCTTCTTCTGAAGAGAAAGTCTTTTCATTATCAAAATAAGCGCGACCGATTTCGAAAGAACGAAACTTATCACTGTTTTTAACATTCACTGCAATTGATTCAAGAAGAGATGGGAGCAACGATGGTCTCATTCTGTCCGCATCTTCAGAAAGAGCATTCAAAAGTTTGAGTCCATTATCTTTTGGCCATCCAGACTTCTTAAGAAGTTTCTCGCCAACAAGTGGGTAAGTCATCACTTCATAAGCGGAAGCATTGTACACCAAGAAATCGCGAATCTTTCTTTCAATCTGTTTTGCTGTACTTAGTCTAACAGGAGCAACTTCAACAAGAGGAGCTGTTGGAACGATATTATCGTATCCAACTATACGCCCAATTTCTTCAATCAAATCAGCTTCACATTCAATATCTTTAGTCGCTCGATATGTAGGCACAACAATTGATAGATCATCACCTTGAGCTTCAACAGCGAAATCAAGATCAGTAAAAATTTTGATGATGCGATCTCGACCAACTTCTTTACCAAGAACTTTTTCAATCTTTAAAATATTCGTCTTAATTGCAAGCGGTGCCTTAGATTTAAAGTCAACACCATCATACTCAAGTTTACCTACAACCTTTGCACTTGGATTCAACTCAAGAACTAACTCAAGAGTTCTAATCATTGTTCTTTCCATTAAATTAGAATCCAGAGTTTTTTCATATCTTTGCGATGAGTCAGTTCTAAGACCTAAACGAGTAGATGTCTTTCTCACTTCAGCTGCTTTCCAGTTTGCAACTTCGATGAAGATATCAGTAGTGTCTTCTGAAACACCACTATTGAGCCCCCCCATAATGCCGCCAAGAACAAGAGGACATTCACTATCTGAAATAATAGTATCAGTTGGAAGTAACTTTCTAGTGATTTCATCTAGCGTTACAAACTCAGACTCATTACCAATTCTTTTAATATATACTTTATCGCCTTTAATCTTTTTACGATCAAAAATATGAAGAGGCATACCCAGCTCAAGCATTACGTAGTTTGAGATATCGACAATGGAGTTGATCGGTCTTAAACCACACGAATTCAATCTGGCCTTCATCCAATCTGGAGACTCTCCAACCTTAACTCCAGAAACCGATAATCCGTAATAGCCAAGACAACATGATCCAGCATCAACGACAGGAACAATTGGTGAAGCATCATTTGTGAACTTTGAGAAATATTTTTCCATCCATTTTGAATTAAATGGAGTTTTGAGTGGAACTTCAAAGATTGTCGCAAACTCGCGTGCCATTCCATAGTGCCCCCATAAGTCTGGGCGATGGGTAATAGACTTATTATCAACCTCAAGCAGGACATCTTTCTTTTGATTCATATACTGAATTAGATTCTGGCCAACGGGAGCGTCTTCAGGAAGCTCAATGATCCCTTCAGAACTTTCAGCAAATCCAAGTTCCTCTTCAGAACAGATCATCCCTTCAGAAAGAAATCCACGGATTTTTTTAGGTTCAAGTGTAAGCCCATTTGGAAGAGTTGTTCCAGTTGGAGCGTAACAAATCTTTAGCCCTTCCCTGACATTTGAAGCACCACAAACAACTTCAATACTCTTTCCAATCTCATCTAGTTTGAGAGTCACAAGATTAAGCTTATCTGCCTCAGGGTGTTTTCTAATAGACATAATATGAGCAACGTGAACTTTTTCAAAGTGCTCACCACTTGAGATAACGTCTTCAACTTCAGCTGTGGCCAAAGTGAATTTCTCGCCAATTTCCTTTGGTAAAATATTTGGGACTTCTACAAAGTCTTTAATCCAATCAATTGAGATCAACATATATAACTCCGAATTTAATAATCTTTGAATTGTGAACTGAAACGTAAATCAGCACCATGAAGATGACGAATATCATCGATACCGTATCTCATCATAACAAGACGATCGAGTCCTAGACCAAAAGCAAAACCGTTATACTTTTCAGGATCAATTCCACCGGCCTTAAGAACATTTGGATGAACCATTCCACAAGGTAGAAGCTCTACCCAACCAACTTGTTTACAAACAGAACATCCCTTTCCGCCACAGATAAGACACTTGATATCAAGCTCGAAGCCTGGCTCAACAAACGGGAAGAATCCTGGGCGAAGTCTAACTTCAACATCTTTTTTGAAAATTTCAGAAAGCAAAGTTTTCATAAAATAAATCAAGTTAGAGACAGATACATTTTCTCCAACAAGCATTCCTTCAAGTTGATGAAAAACCATCTCATGGCTGGCATCAGTTCTCTCACAACGAAATACCTTACCTGGGCCAATAAACTTGAATGGAGGTTTACGCTCAAGCATCCCATGAACTTGGATAGTACTGGTATGAGTTCGGAGCAATCTTTTCTTTTCTTCTGACCCATGTGGATCATGGAACCAGAATGTATCTTGCATATCCCTAGCAGGATGGTCTCCTGGAATATTTAGCGCTTCAAAATTATGGAATTCATCTTCAATATGCGGTCCGTCTAATACTTCAAACCCCATAGAAAGGAAAATATCTTCTACTTCTCTTTGGATAATATTTACGGGATGGAATCCCCCATGATTAAAGTCTTCAGTAGTAAGAGACTCTCTCATAGTAATATCGATTTTATTCTCATCCAGTTTCTTATTAATGCGCTCAAGCTCGATATTTTGAAGCCTGTCATTAATAAGTGTCTGCATTTCACTCTTTAACTGGTTTGCCTTAGCGCCAATAGTCTTTCGCTCTTCATTAGTGGCATCTTTAAGAGATTTTAGAACATCAGAAATAGGACCTTTTTTTCCAAGATAATCAGATTTCAAGTTCAGTACATCGGCCTGATCGCAAACAGCGTCAAGCTTTCCCTTAAAGGTTTCAAACAACTCATCTAGTTTTTCAATCATCTACAACATCCTGATTTTAGGGATTTTTTGATACAACAATAAGCTTGGATTTTTCCACGGCCAAGTCGAAATTTCAACACCGAAGCTTGAAATAGATAAATTACATTGAACGGAAGAACTTTTTGAGGGATGAAAGAGGCTTCTTAAAGTTCCCAACATCATAAATTTCAGTAAATTCCTTCAATATTTTATTGATGTTGGCCTTTGAAAGCTTACCTTGTGCCAGCGATGCAACAAAGTTATTCGCAATGATAAAGACACATGAAAGTGCAGTAATTTGGTGCGAATTGAGTCCTTGAGGGAAGCCCTCGCCATTTGGAAGCTCATGGTGCTGAGTTATAATGAATTCAGTTTCGGGAAATCCACTAAAGTCGAGGGCCACTTCTGCTGTTCTCATAGCATGAACCTTATACTCCTCTTGCTCTTCTTCACTAAACATCTCTAAATTAGGGTCATTTAGTGAAGTAACCTTATGAAGGTCATCATTGATCAAGAGGCAATCATGAATAACAGATGCTAAGCCTAACTTGGCACGCATGATGTCATTCCCCCACCCCATATCGTTAAGCATGGCCTCACAAACATACATTATTAGAACAGCTTGCTCAGACAGGTCTCGGTCACGGAAAGGAAAAATCTTTAAAATATTGATCAAATCGCGACTATCGCGATATACACGAAATGTCTTGTCGATTAGCTTCTTAGTCAGCAGGATGATGTGATCGGAGACACCGATTGTTCTCACATACTCATGAATGATGGCAACAGAACTAATCTGGGCAGCAAGTACACTCTCCCTCGCAATCTTTGGGGTGTGCAATATCTTAAGTAGGCTGACCAAAGATCTCTCTAGGAACTGCAAGTGGTCTTTTTTCTCAAGGTAGAAAAAACGAACCTTCTTACGAATATACTTCTGAATGAGCCCTTCGGGGAAAGTCTCATTCTTATTGATAATCTTAACGAACTTTGTATCTGACAATTCAAGATATACATCATAAGGAACTTTCTTAAAACGATAAAAGTTTCTAACCTTTACAGGAAGACAGCTATCCTTATCAAGCTCCACTGAGGAGAGCTTCATCATCTCTCCGTGAATCGACTTAATGACCTTATTGATGCTTTCTTTGAAGAACTCAATTTTAAGCGGCCTCTTAATAAAGCAGTTCGCGCTGTTCACTTCAAAGAAATCGATTGGAAACTTTTTTTTCGCTGGAGGCGCCGGCTCTATGAATATAACAGGTCTTCTCTCCGTGAGCATACAAACTTCATGAAAAACTTTTTCAAGGGAGTCTTCTTTTAATAGAGAGTCAATGATGGTGAAAAGTGGAGGTCCTGCTTCTGATACATGCCGTGCAACATCTTTGAGATTGAGCTTACAAGTTAACTCAATCTTTGGATAATGGACCTTAAAGAGATTACTATAAATCTCCCATTCATCCTTATTGTCACATATAAAAATAGCTTTCAAGCAGACTCCAAAAAAAAACGCAAATGTTCTTACACACTTTTTGGTTTTTTAAGACAAAAACTTGAGCTTTTTCTGGATATTTCAAGGAGTTGCAAAAAAAAAAGAGAGGGACTGGCCCTCTCGGTTTATTATATTTTCAACCAGTTAGCTTCATTTGATTTAAAGAGTCTTGGATATCCTATGATGGAAACTCTTAAGCTCATTAAGAGAAACAGTAGCGGTTCCAGTTTTGCCAACAACAACACCTGAAGCGCAGTTTCCAATCCAGCAGGCCTCTTTTAGTGTTCCACCGGCCAATAAAGCTGAAGTAATAGCACTAATAGCGGTGTCCCCGGCCCCAGAGACATCAAAAACCTCTGTTGCCACTGTTGGGATAACTTCAAGCCCCTTATTATTTGCAGTATCCAATAGGGCCATCCCATCTCCCCCCATAGTAATAACCACTTTTTCAAGTTTGAGTTTATCCACAAGAATTTCGGCCATTTTCTCAATCGAAGTCTCTCGGTACCCAAGAGATTGAACCATTAGCTCTGACTCAATTTGATTTGGCTTTAAAAGTGTTACCCCTTCGTAAAAAAGCGGATGAGTAGTCTTACTGGGATCAGTTGTAATTAGCTTATTCTGACCTTTGAAGATCTCAACAAGACCTGCGATCAATTCTCTTGAAAAAGTCCCTTTAGCGTAATCCTCAATAATGAGGGCAGAATGAGAATCAGCTTCTTTTTGAACCATCTCAAGAATTTGCTTCGTAACAGCTGGGTTGATCAATTCTTTTGTTTCGTAATCAACTCTACAAATTTGTTGGGTATTGGTAACCATTCTCTCTTTAAAAGTCGTTGGTCTACCAGGAACTCCAATTAAGCAATCAGATGAAAGCGAACTCTCCTTCATTAGATTATGAAATACCTTTCCATTCATGTCCTCACCAATAACTCCACAAAGAGTTGATGGAACATTCAAAGTATCAAGGTTATGAGAGATGTTTGCGGCCAAACCTAGTTTAAGCCACTCTTTAGTGACCTCTAAAACTGGTACAGGTGCTTCTGGAGAAATTCTCCTAACATCGCCATAAGTATATTTATCAATTCCTAGGTCTCCTACAACAAGAATTGGACCTAAATTTTTGAACTTTGACGAAATCTCATCAAATCTAGCTTCTGAAAGAACACTCATTATTTATTCACCTTTATTTAATAAATCTTCAGCAGAACGTAGCACCTCTTCTACAGAGATCACGCTCATACAGGGATAATATGGACAGGATTCCCCTGCACAATTGAATCGTTCACCACATACCACACTGGGAACAATTGTTCGATTGATTTTAGAATCTTGATGGAATGGACCCCATCTCTTTGCGGATTGAACTTTAATGGGGGAATAGATGCCAATCGTCTTAACTCCCATAATATTAGAGATGTGAGTAGTTCCAGTACTAGGTCCAATGAATAGATCAGACTTTGCAAGGATTCCCATATAATTTCTAAGACCCTTCTTTGCACCATCAAATAGAATCACACGTCCATCAAGAGTTGAATCAACTCTAAGCTCAGAAAGAACTCCATCTACATACTTCATATCTGACGGAGTATGTGAAAGCATAAATAGACACTTCTCAGGGAAGCGTGCATTCAAGCGACGAATAATCTTACCGTAATTTCGAGAAGGCCAATTTAAAGTGTGCCCCGTCATACCAGGATGAATAAAAATCATTTTTTCAAATTCAGGTAGATCTTTATACTCTGATAAAAAATCTTCATAGCAATTATCAATCTCTCCTTCTTGCATTCGAATAACCGGAGCAAATCGACTTTTTTGGAGATAGTTGTACTCGATCCCAAGCGACTTGAGCAGGAGCATATTGTAATCAACCTCATGCATCTCAACTAAAGAACGCTTCTGTCTCGTTCCTTTATTCAAAAACATGAAGGTTTGCCATTTGGAGCGAAGTCCCCCTCTGAAAGAAACTCGCAATAGCCAAGCGACAAAGCTCGGTAAGTGCTTTCCACCCACATGAAAATAAACCTGTGGATCTTTCTCTTTAAAGAGCTGAAAGACACTCTTTAAACGGTGAAAAAAACTCTTATTGTGTTCGAGAATAAAATAATCATCGATATGTGGATGATTGCGGACAACATCAACACATTTATTAGAGATAATAAATGTAATAGATGCATCGTTATAGGTCTCTTTCAAAAGCTGGGCCATCGGAGTAGTAAGAATAAGATCCCCAATAGCATCACTTCTGTTAATAATTATATTCATATTTCGACGCCTAACTCTTTCCCTCTACTGATGGCGATTTCGCAAATGCGATCAAGAACCTGATTAAAAGAAAGATCACTCGTATCTAATAGAGTAGCATCATCGGCCTGTTTTAAAGGGGCCACATCACGGCTTGAATCTCTCTCATCTCTCTCTTTTAGATCTGCAATAATTGTTTCAAGCTGAACTTCATTGTCGCCCTGCTCTCTCAACTGGTTCAATCTTCTCTGAGCGCGAACCTCATCAGATGCTGTCATGAAGATTTTGCAGAAAGAATCAGGAAAAACAACAGTTCCAATATCACGTCCTTCCATCACACATGTTTTGGCGCGACCTAGGGCTCTTTGAAACTCTAGGAGATAAGTTCTTACTGCTGGAAGTTTTGAAATTCTTGAAGCTAAATCAGAAACGTGATGCTCACGAATTTTATGAGTTAGATCATCACCGTTAGCAACAATCAAAACACTATCTGAAACCCCATAATTTAGGTCTAGTTCATTTAAAAATGAAGATAACTTTTCTCCCTCTTCAAAAGGAACTCCAAGAGAGTCTGCAGCAAATCCAATTGCTCTGTACATGGCGCCGGTATCCACATAAACGATACCTAATTTTTTTGCGACTTCCTTAGCGATAGTCGATTTCCCACTTCCACTTGGTCCATCAAGTGCAATAACTCTTGAGTGATTCATAAAATCTCCATTTAAATGCAAATAATATGGGAAAATTATATCAAGGAAAAATCAAGGATTAAAGAAAAGAAATGTCGTTCAATGCGATGAGATCAGAATTACCCTTTTTGGTCGTACGGTTGAGAGCGACAAAGGTCTGAGTAAATGGTCTTGGGGTATTTTTGGTATATTCAACATAAGAACGAGTTAATCTGTTGTACGCACGAGTTACTTTGTTTAGATATTGATTACGATTCCCAACATGCTTTTTGCGCTTAATTCTGCTTTTAACCCAATTTGGTCCCATGTTGTAAGCAACAGTCGCAAGAGTTGGATTATTCCATAATCTTTTCATCAAGCGGTTGAGATAGTACGCACCCATTTCAATGTTGTATCGAGGCCTTCTTAAAACTTGATGAGTTTGATTCCAAGTTTTAGCGAAACGTAGTTTTCTTGAAATCTCATGACCAGTAGCAGGCATAATCTGCATCAGCCCTCTCGCATTCACATGACTTTTTGCCGAATTTTTAAAGTGACTCTCTGTCCACATCACCGCTATAACCCAGAATGGATCTACTTTGTGCTTTTGAGAGTAGATAAGAGCAAGATCGATGTAGCGCGCAAGTCTCCCCCTTAAGGCCCTTGGAGTTGATTTTAAGATAAGTTCTTTCAATTGATCAGCGCTAAGCTCATCAACCCGATCTAAATCAATATGGCGTTTAAAAGGAACGGCGTAATCGTATGAATAAGTAGTAAGAGATTGTTGTGTTGTTTCTTTTTGCTGAGAGAATTGCTTGTTAGTATCTGACTTAGAATTCTGAACAATAAATGGCTTTAAATCAGATCTTGGCATTTCTGAAAAATCAGAAATACTAATACTTGAGCACAGAATACTGAACCCAAATGCTGTGAGGAGTAAATAGAGGACATATCTCCACTCGCGCTCGAGCACAAACTGACCCCTCTCCTCAAGAGAATGATTATATCTACCATCTAATTTCATCGCGCCAATAACTATCGCGAATGGCCTGCAACTGTAAACCGCTTTCAATTAAATCGAGTAAATAATTCACGGTTACCCCATAAAAATAACGATTTAATCGATGAATAGGCAGAAATAGACAATTGAAATTTGGTGGGAATCCCCTAAAATAAACACTTGAAAATACATAAATATCAAGTTTACGCCTGTTAAAGGAGCAAAAATATGTCTGAAGCGTCACTGAATCGTCTAACAAAGGAAAAATCAATCTATCTCAAGCATCATGAAACAAATCCAGTAGATTGGTGGGCATATGGCCCAGAAGCGATTCAAGCTGCAAAAGATCAGAACAAACCAATCTTTATGTCGATTGGCTATTCTTCATGCCACTGGTGTGGCGTGATGAATGCCGAATCTTTTAACGATGAAGAGACAGCAAAATTTCTTAATGACAATTTTATTTGTATCAAAGTTGATAGAGAAGAACATCCAGATCTAGATAACTACTACCAGGTTGCAGCTCAATTGTTTTCGAGAACTGGAGGATGGCCTCTGTCTGCCTTTTTACTTCCAGATCTTTCACCTTACTTTGTCGCCACCTATTTCCCTAAGGAGGGAAGTGGTCAGGTCACGACCTTTAAAGAGATCTTAAGAGAGATGAGCCGCGTCTTTAACGAAGAAAGAGATCTTGCAAATGAGAACGCTGAAAAAGTGACTTCGGCCATTTCAGAAGGCCTTGTTCCTAAAGATAAAGTTGATTATCAAGGTCACTTCCCTGCCCCAATGGCAGTAATGAAGGCCATTGAACAATTTTGTGACAATGAGAATGGTGGATTTGGAGATGCGCCGAAATTCCCGAATTATGCTTTCTACAACTGGGCAGTTGAACAAATGTTAGAGGGAATGATTGAACAAAAAGAGGGTGAGTTCATCATCAAGTCAATCGAAAGGATGCTGATGGGCGGTATTGTCGATCACGCTAAAGGTGGAATTCACCGCTATTCAATCGATCAAACCTGGACCGTGCCACACTTTGAAAAAATGCTTTACGATCAAGCAGGACTCCTCAGACTTCTGTCAAAGCTAAGTCTAATTTATCCAGCACCTCTTGTATTTGATACAATCATCAATACTCTCCATTATCTTGAAACAGAGATGTTATCAGAAAAAAATTATTTTCATGCATCTCAAAGTGCTGATTCAGAGGGGGCGGAAGGTCTTTACTACACTTATACCACTCAAGAGTTTGAAGATGCTCTCAACAATTCAGACAATGAAGATGAATCATTATCAAAAAATATTGAGAAGTTAAAAAACTGGTTCATGGTTACCCCTGAGGGAAGTTTTGATGGACCATTAAATGTAATTAGGCTCAACCCAGAAGCGAAAGACGATATCTACTCTCAAGAGGGCTGGGATCTGGTAAGAGGAGCACTCCGAGCAATCTCTGAAGATCGCAAAGACAGAATTCCACCTAAGACAGACCCAAAGGGAGTTGCAAGCTGGAACTTTATGATGGCATCGTCGCTGATCGATGTAATGCAGTACTGTAAAATTGATGTTATTCGCCACAAGGCCAATGAGATTTTCAATGCAATTCTTACATCGACCTATGACACTTTTATTGTCGCCAAAGACGCACAGAAAGTTAAGATTAAGCACTCGACAACAAGAGAGTTAAACTCCCCTTATCTGGAGGACTATGTAACCTTTGCAGAACTTCAGTTAAGAACTTATGAAATAACAGGAAACCCAGTATTTAAAGAGAATTTTTCAAAAGCACTCAATTACCTACACCAAGAGTTCATTGATGGAGAGACTGTACTTACGAGAGCAAAAAGTTCGACAGATCAAGAGGAGTACGTTAACCAAGTTGTCACTTCTTTTGATAACTCATTTAGATCACCAGCATCAATGCTGATTGATCTTACAAGACGTGCTCAAGTACTATTTCAAGACCCAGAAATAACTGATCCAATTGCAAAAGTGATCGAATCATTTATTCATGAATCTCTTAAAAACCCGATAAACTCAGGGGAAGCACTGCGAGCATTAACTTACCCAGATCAAGTATACAGAGTTGTAAAAGTACCTAGAAGTTGGCCAGCGAATCCCAAGTTTGTAGGACACCTACCATACTTCCTCTCACGCTTCGTTATTGATTACCATGAAAATGGTGAGACTTGGCAGATCTGTAACCTCAGAGAGTGCGAACTCCAAGGGGATGGCGTAGACAATTTTATTGAAACATTAACACCAAAACAGGAATAGATGTGGGGGACATCCCCCACTCTCTTTTTATACAATGCAATCAGAACAATCTCTCCTAAACAATCTTCCAAAAATTCTTCTCTTCAAATTTGTAAATATGTTTATGATTCTCATGCCAGTTATCGTGCCATTTTTCCAAGAACAAGGCCTTGAGATGAAAGAAATCTTTCTCTTACAGAGTATTTTTTCTGGGGCACTTTTTCTATTCGAAGTTCCTTCTGGCTATATTTCAGACCTTCTGGGAAGGAAAAATACACTTATTATTGGTTCGGCATTAAGCGGAATAGGCTTTACTCTATTCGCCTTTGTATCTGGTTTTATCGGATTATCAATTGCAGAAGTCATACTGGCACTAGCCGTAAGCTTTGTATCGGGAACAGACACGGCCCTTTTATACGACACAATGAATGCTGCAGGTGTGAAGAAGGCCCCCATCAAATACACAGGTAAAATGATATTTTATATGGGCCTTGGAGAAGCGGCAGCATCTATCGTAGGTGGACTATTAGTTCTCATCTCTATCAGAGTAACGCTGTATGCCCATATCGCAGTCTCATGGCTCCCAGTAATGGTGGCCATGACATTTGTAGAGCCGGATCGTCCACTGATGGATAAAAAGAAACATAAAGACAATTTTAAATACATCCTAAAAAGTATGTTTGGACAATCTCGTCTCCTAACACTGGTTGTTCTCAATATTATCTTCTACTCAATTTCATCACTTTTTGCAGTTTGGATGTTTCAAAAGTACTGGCAAGAAATCCATATCCCGATTGCCTACTTCGGCTATTTGTGGGCATTGAGCAACTTAACGGTTGCGATAACAGGTAGGTATGCCCATAAGGTAGAAAAGAAAATAGGAAGTGAACTTTCACTTTTAATTATTGGAGTTATTCCAATTGCGGGATACCTTGGAATTGGTTTTTTTGAATCCATGATTGGAGTCTTCTTTTGCTTTATTTTTCAGGCGTGCCGAGGACTAACGAGAGTCATTTTAGTTGATGCTCTCAACAAAAGGACAACAGGAGACATTAGGGCCTCGGTAAATTCAATCTGTGCTCTTTTTGGAAGAATAATTTTTTGTGTCTTTGGCCCGATTGCAGGATACTTTATCGATACAAAGGGAATCAGTGCAACAAGTTACGCCTTTGCGGTTGTATACATCTGTATATTTATAGGATTGCTCATCCCTCTTCTAAAGAAGAGAGATGAGTTTGCTCCGATAGGATAATTATTTTCGCAGAACTTTCCCTTCTCCCATTACCATAGAAGGGAATGCTGCAAAATGAAATGGATCTTGATTCCAAACAACGAAACTAGCAAGCTTTCCAGCTTCAACAGTACCGAGTTCATCGTCGATACCAAGAATTTTTGCATTACTTGAAGTAATTGCGTTGATCGCATCCACATCTTTCATTCCGTGAATCATAAAGTACTTCATTGAGTCGCGAAGTGCGATTGAATTGATCACAGGATGATCAGTCATAACACCAAAGCTTACACGTGATTCGAACACAAGCTTCGCATTTTGGTAGAATGCATTTTTTAGCTCTGTTTTTGGTCCAATCCCACCTAGTGGGCCATAGATCACAGGAATATTTTCTTTTGCCAATAAATCGAAAACCTTCTTTTCAAAAACATCACAGGCATGCTCTACCGTAACATCGAGGCCATACTTATTTTTCAATTCAATAAGATAGTAAATATCGTCGGCCTTATGCACATGAACTCTTGCAACCTTATTCCCATCAAGAACTTCAATTAACTCTAGGTCTTCATTGGTAAAGGCTAAATCATACTCTTGATCAATGAAGTGCAGCTCATATTCGTAATATTCTTGCGTCACTTTATTATCATGCAGCCTCTTATTGAGTTCAAAAATCTTCTTTTGCTTTGCAAGTAGCTCTTTCTCACGCTTAATCAATAGATCATCAAACTTCTTCTCAAGCATGGCATAGAGCCCCATTCTTGTTGTAGGACGCTGCCCCTTCCAGCTAGCAGTTGAGCGTGGATTGTATCCCAATGCCATCTTAATTCCAGCATTGCGATAAAACGCATCATGAGTCCCTGTGGCGTAATTCTTAATCACTTGGGCCTGGCCAGCAATCATGTTTCCACTACCCGGCAAAACACAACTGTAAAGCACACCAAAATCAACAGCATCTTTAAAAGCACGATCATCAAAATAAATACTGTGAAGAGGATCGTTTAAGGGCATAAACTGATCCATTGTATCGTTTGTCTCCCCCTCGGACCACGGCTCACCTTCTCTATCAAGTCCAATGTGAGAGTGTGGATCAATCAAAGCAGGAGTCACAACCCCTTCATAATCGAATTTTGTTGCTTTATTGGTTATCTCAACAATTCGATCTCCCTCAACAACAATAAATTTATTTTTATGCTTAGTAACACCATCAAAAAGTATGGTTGCTTTAATAACTGTTTTTTTCATATAGGTCCTTGTCTAAAATTTATGATCTACAAAAAGAATAGCTTAGATTTCAGGCAAAAAAAAGGGGCCCCAAAGGCCCCATTAATTATTGTAATAATTTGATAATCGAATCAGCTCCCTTATCAATCTCAATCTTTAAATTGAGCAAGAACTCAGGAGTAATCATTCCTCGATCGCAGTAATCCTTGAATTTGGCCAACGCCTTCAACTGAGCATCAGTTAAATTTGGGAGTCGCTGCATCCAAATAAGAGTTGCATCTCCCCTATGGTCTAAAGTGCTATCCGTTAAGAAGCGGAAAGCGAGTTCAAATAGGAGTCCATTAAAATTAAGAACCTTGGCAGGAGTGGTTACAGGTAAAGCTTCAGCATCAGGAAAAGTTTTAAGGACATTAATTAACGCTGTAGAACTCTTTTCTGCCTTAGTAAAATCATTATTAGAGTTATTCTTAATGTTTTTGTACTCAAGTTGCTTACTCTCCAACAAATTGTTTTCAGTCTTTATACGCTGAAGGTATTTTACTAGAGTACTTTGAGTCTTTGCGATCAAATCCAGATTATTTGTCCCTTCGAGAAGTCGTCCAATCTGAAGAAGGCTTAGTTCAAAAATGGCCTTGTGGTTTGAACTTACGATCTCATCTACAAGAATGTCGTCAATTTTAAATGAAGAGAGATCAGCGCTTTTATTGGCAATTTCCTCCTCAACTTTAGTAATAGCACGAGAAAGAATAGTTCCCTGAATATTAGTTATCTTCTTTAATATCGAAGAAATCTTAGAACTTTCAGCATTATAAACAGCTTCAAGACTATCTTTAGCATGAAGCTTTAAAGTTGAAAGAAACTTCTTTTCAAAGAAAATCGCGATATTTGTTTTAATCGCAACATTCAAAAGAACAGCATCACGATTTGGAAGAGAATCAAATTGAAGCTCAATCAAACGCAAATCATTGTAGATATCATCGATAAAGTCACCACCAAGAACAAAGATTGCTTTATAGGCGTCAAGACTTTTCTCTTCAATAGTTGATGCTTCACTCTCTCTTTCGTCTGTCACTTCTGAATATTTTTTGTAATTAATCAGCTTTTCATTTAGTTCGGAGTAAACATCGTTATATTGAGTCTGAAGACTATCAACTCTCTTAATAAGTCCCTCAGAATATGAGGAGTAATCTTCATAAATTGATTTTACACTTCCGAAATCTTCCAAAGATGAACTTCTTAAATTATCAATTTTAAGGAGGTCAGTAGTAGTCTTAACAATTGGCATTACTATCTGTTCTAGAAAGACTTTACGCTCATTTGCCGTTTCAAGCTTGGCAAAATCTTTGGTCTTTTGCATATCGCTATTTGTTTTAGATACCACTTGAACAAGGCCGCGGACTTTAGTTCTTGAAAGCTCATAGGCCAATCGTGCTTTTTCATTATCTTGAGAAAACTGATCAATTCTTGAATAGAAAAGATTCAAGGCACTATCAATTTCTGCAGCATTTGTGGTGGATGCGACAACTACAGCTTGGTCCTGCTCTGCCTTCTTATCCTTTTCATCTAGATCTGTTCTTTTTGTGCTTGGATTTTGAAGCACACATGAAATGGTAATCAATGGGATAAAAATCATCTTTAGCAACAACTTAAACACGATACCTCCAAATTAATGCATTACGTAAAAGGTATTACCAAAGATAAATTTGATTTGTAAACTTAAACTATAATAAAGAGTCGGTATAACTACCTGAAAAAACGTCAAAAAGCTGTCTAAAGGCGAGCTATTGCTTCATTTACAAGCCTTTCGCCCACTGCACAACAGGTCTCAATGGCAAACCTTCCGTTTGTTCGATCAAAATCAAGCTTCTTTAAAGCTTGCCCGTGCTCTGGACATTGAACTTTCTCAAGGTCCTTTTTGGCCTGTTGATAAATTTTTTCTACGTGGTCAATAACTGCGTCTTTAATATCTTTTTCTTCCATAGGGAAAGTATAGCAATATTTGTGAGGAGATGAGAATAAGAAAGGCCAGCAAATGCTGGCCTTCGATAGATATTTAAAAAAAAGATTATTCGATAACCCAAGTACTTCCAGATTGAAGGAGGTCTTGCATTTTGCCTGGCCCCTTAATCTCACGAACTTCTTCCATCTGTGCTTCGTGATCAACGTCATAAACATAACGTTCAACATCTCTAAAGACACCGATTGGAACCGGTAGCTCTGGAAATCTCATATTTGAAAGGATAAATGCTTCATTGTGATCAGTCTCATCATGAACCCAAAGATCCTTCTCAGTAATACCATTCTCTCCAAGAGTTACAACTTTTGGTGTAACTCCTTCAAGAACAATACCTTTATCCATCTTCTTTCCAAAGATCATAGGCTTTCCATGCTCAAGACGAATTGTGTTGTCGTCACGAGTAAGGCGGCTTGTATAAGCATCATGTACTTTGTTAGAGAAGATCACACAGTTTTGGTAAACTTCAACAAAAGAAGTTCCCTTATGTGCTGCTGCTCTCTCAAAACACATTTGCATATGCTTAGGATCGGTATCAATTGTTCTTGCATAAAATGTAGACCCTGATCCAAGAGCTAGCGCTGATGGATTGAATGGTCTATCAAGTGATCCCCATGGAGAAGACTTTGTCTTTGTCCCTTTCTTTGTTGTTGGAGAATACTGCCCTTTAGTAAGACCATAGATCTCGTTATTAAACATAATAACATTGAGATCGATGTTTCTTCTAAGCGTATGAATCATGTGGTTACCACCAATTGATAGCCCGTCTCCATCTCCAGTTGCAACCCAAACAGAAAGGTTTGGATTTTGAACTTTAAGTCCAGAAGCAATTGCAGGAGCACGACCATGAATCGTGTGCATACCATAAGTATCCATATAGTATGGGAAACGGCTTGAACAACCAATCCCAGAAACAAATACGATATCTTCTTTCTTCTTATCAATATTACAAACAGCGGCTTGAATTGATGCTAGGATAGAGTAATCTCCACACCCTGGACACCAACGGACTTCAGAGCTACTGATGAAATCTTTCTTTGAGTAATGTAGTTCTTCACTCATAATTTCCTCCTAAAGTCCTTCCACAATTTTAGTGATTTCAGCTACGATCTCACCAACTTTGAATGGTTGCCCTTGAACCTTGTTAAGTCCTTGAGCTTCAACCCCATACTTCATACGAATTAATCCTCTAAGCTGACCATTATTAAGCTCAGGAATTAAAACAGACTTAAAGTTACCAAGAATTTCTTCAAGGTTTTTAGGGAATGGATTGATATAACGAACATGAGCAAGAGAAACTTTCATTCCTTCTGCTTGTGCTTTTTTCACTGCAGAGTGAGTTGCACCGTATGTTCCCCCCCATGATAGGACAAGAAGGTCACCTTTATCCTCACCTTCAAGCTCTTGAAGAGGGATATTGTTTTGAACGAGGTCAACCTTTTCTTGACGAAGCTCAGTCATTTTTTGGTGATTGTCTGGATCGTAACAAACAGCTCCAGTTACATCCTCTCTTTCAAGACCACCAATTCTATGTTCATATCCGGCCATTCCAGGAACTGCCCACGGTCTTACAAGATTCTCATCTCTTTCGTAAGACATAAATGGAGCTTCAGGATCTTTTTTACCATCAACAAACTTAGGAGTGATTGGTTTGTAAGTTCCCGCGTCTGGAATTCTCCAAGGCTCAGCGCCATTTGCAATATAACCATCAGTAAGAAGGATAACTGGGTGCATATGCTCTAGAGCGAGACGACATGCTTCGTATGCCATATGAAAACAATCATTTGGTCTTGAAGCGGCAAGAACGATTACAGGACACTCCCCGTTACGCCCATACATTGCTTGAAGAAGGTCAGATTGTTCAGTTTTAGTTGGAAGACCTGTTGAAGGACCACCACGCTGAACGTTTACAATAACGAGTGGAATTTCGTAAATCATTGCAAGGCCAATCGCCTCACCTTTAAGAGCGAGACCAGGACCAGAAGTTGTGGTACATGCCATTGCTCCACCGAAACCTGCTCCAATTGCAGAACAAATACCAGCGATCTCATCTTCAGCTTGATAAGTTTTGACACCAAACTCTTTGTATTTTGAAAGTTCGTGAAGAATATCAGTTGCTGGAGTGATTGGGTAAGAGCCTAGGAAAAGCTTAAGCCCTGAAGATTCTGCTCCTTGCATTAATCCCCATGCTGTACCAACGTTTCCGTTGATTTGGCGATAGCGACCAGACTCAATCTTAGCAACTGGAACTTTGAAAGTAGAAACAGAGAGATGACTCTTTTCTGCGAAGTGGAAACCACCTTCAAGTGCAGTCATATTTGCAGCAACAACAGTTGGATTGTTTTTGAATTTTCTCTTAATCCATTCTTTTGTTGGCTCTAGAGTACGATTGAACAGGTAATAAGTAATCCCCAATGCGTAGAAGTTTTTACAACGCATTTTTGCCTTATTGTCGAGCTCTAGATCCTTCAAGCTTTCAAGAACTAATTCTTTCAAGTCTGCTGGAATAAGCTGATAGCCATTTAACTCACCAGTGGTGAGTGGATTTTCAGAGTATCCAGCTTTTTGAAGATTTTTTTCATCAAAAGCAGAGGTGTTAACAATAATAATTCCACTCTTTTTTAGACATGGAAGGTTTGCTTTTAGGGCAGCAGGGTTCATTGCAACCAAAACATCTGGGTCATCCCCTGGAGTACTGATTTCAGTTGATCCAAATTGGACTTGGAAACCAGAAACACCAGCGATCGTCCCTTGAGGTGCACGAATCTCAGATGGGTAATCAGGAAATGTTGCGAGGTCATTTCCCATTTGCGCAGTAGTATCCGAGAACTGAGTCCCAGTCAGCTGCATCCCATCACCTGAGTCTCCAGAAAACCGTACAACAACGCTTTCTAGTTCTTTCATGGGGTGATAATTCCTTGTTATGAGAGATTAATAAAAATTAAAAGTTACCCTAGTAATTTACCCCCCCTATTCTTTGATGCCAACAGGGCAAGGCCATAAAATTTAAAGAAATCGCCAAAAAAATATCGATGGTCACCGCGCAACCATACAATTTATTTACCTAGGCAAAGAAATTGCCGAATGAGGGACATTTAGCTTGGCCAATGCCAAAATTTGATGGCAGAATCGCGCCCCCATTTTTCCTCCTCACGCAAATTATTTTCAGTAAGATATGCTTCTAATATCCACGAGATGGCCTCAACCTTGGCGTAAGAGATGAATTAAAAGCTACAGAATCCTCTAAAGGCCCAATTATTATATAAATATCTGAAAAGAGGCTAAACTGCCCCGCTGTAATGAACGATAAGAATAGAGGATAAAAATAATCATTTTTCAGGAACATACTCAGGAACATACTATGGGATCTTCAAAGCGACACCATTCAAAACTCTCACTCATCGTGACCATTGGATTTATTTTCCAGGTACTGCTCTCGCCTATTGCGATGGCCGCAGACTGTACCTACGAAGATGGATCATATATGGCCAAAGAAAAAGCAAACTGTGAGGCCACCGAAGGAAAGGCATGGGACTGTGCCAGCAATAAGTGTGTTTACGACGATACAACCACCACCATGCAAGACTCTTATGCTCAGTGTGATGGGATAGAAGACGATGCCAAAAGAAAAGAGTGTGTTGATTCAGTTGCCATGGGTGCCGGAAAAGACGCTGGGATGACAAATGAGAACTATGCCAAAGAAGCAGCGAAAGCAGCTGAGCTTCTCGGTTGGGCAAACCTCATTTGGGGGGCCCTGATGGGAGGTTCTCAATCAACATGTACTTCAACCACAATTATGAAGTGGACGGGGCTGGCCCAAACGGCAGGAGAACTTTACGCTTACTTCTTCCTTTCAGATAAAGTTAGCGACCTCCATGAAGAGTACAACAAAAAGACAGTTGCAGCGGAAAACTATGACGCCCAAAGAGATGCCTTTCTCTTTCTAAAAGAAGAACAAGAAACGATTGCCAAAGTTGCAAAACAAAAGAACATGATCTATACCGTTGCAGCGGCGGGATACACTGCAGCTGCAGGTTTTGCACTTTACGAAAGTGCCATGATGTTTGCAGGAAAGCTCGAATGTACTTTTGCCACCGATAGTGGGGCACTGGCCTGTGGTCAAGTCGCTACAAAACAAGGTGATGGAAAAGATGGTGATGCCACATCGGGAGAATCTGACCAAACAAATGGGCAACCGACAGAGAAAAGTAAGGGACAACCGGCCCCCCAAACAGATTCAAGTGCAGAACCAACGGATGCCCAAACCACAAGGAAAACGGTTTCAACCTACTCCGAAAAAGGGAGTGATGTAAAAAAAGAAACAACGACTTGGGTTGAAGGAGATACTCGCCATGTTGAGACTAAAACTTATACAGAAGGTCCAGATGGCGAAAAACTGATATCGGGAACGTCTTCAAGAACAATGCCAGCAGACAAAGTGTACAACCATGGCTCCCCTGATAGTCAACAATTTGTGGATACAAAAACCTATACTCAAGGTAACGAAAAAATAACGGAGACTACAATTTCTGTTTCAAACCATGATGGATCAACTTCAGTTGTAGGAACTCCAACAATCAAAAAACAGCCAATTGAAGCGCCAACAGCAAGCACAGTTGAAACGCCCTCATCTGGCGGAGAAAATGCAAAAAATCAAGCAAGTACTTCAAACCAAGCAAACTCAACATCATCTCAAACCAACGCAGTTGATACCAAATCAACAGATGTAGCTGACAAAGGGATTCTCGATCAGGCCGGAGATAAAATATCAGAAACGGCAACAGCAATAAAAGAGCGCGGTGAGGCCCTGGTAACAAAAACAAAAGAGGGTTTTAAAGATCTTGGGGAAGCATTTGATAAAGATAAGAACTTTTTCTCAAATATGAGTGGAAAGGAGAAAGATCAGATACTAAGTGACGTAAAGGCGCGCGCAGGCAAAGCAGCATCTTCAAGCTTGGATGAAATGCTCTCGTGGCAGGAGCTTGCCAACCAAGCGAAAGAGGCTACGAGATCACAAAACTTCTCTCAAGCGAAAAGTAACTTCAGTAAACTTCCAGAAAATACACAACAAACAACTATCTTTAATATTAAGAGTGCAATCAACAATGCTCAGAAATTAGAGGTTATCACGGTCAATACATCACCTAGTGATGCCAATTACAAAACATATGTAAAAGACCTTATTAAGCAATGGTCAGAGATTTCAAAGCAGGCCACAGAAATAGGGGATGAGGAATCAGCGGCAAGAGCGAATAAAAAGATCGATCTTTGGACAAGTAAGCTCAATTCTCAATCAAGTGTTGATCGCAAAATTATGAATGTTTTTGCACTTACTGAACCACAGTTCAATGAAATGAGTGCAAGAGTAGCTTATAGTTCTGTTGAGGGAGCAACCACAGACTTAAATGCTTACATCGCATTTAAAGAGTGGCACAGCTTTAATCGAGGCAATAAATCATCATTTGATCTAGTGACCTATAGAGTTGTAAAAGACTATGCTCCTGACTTTATCTCATTTGGCCATATTGGATTTAAAGGTTCTCTCCTTTATATGATCCGATTTAACCTTATGACTGAAGCTTATGCAGGAAGTGCAGGAGAAAAGATTGGTGGTCTAGCAAAAGGGATGGCCATAGGTGCTCTTAAAACTTATGCGCTAAAATTTGCGATGTGTACAATTGCACCAAATGTTTCAAATCTTATCTCCACATGGTTGCAAGCACCACCTGCGGTAGCCGTTATGGCATCAGCTTCAGCAATGGTTAACTTTAAGCTCGCGGGTGTAGCGAAGAAGGAACAGCAGCAGGCCGAAAAGAATGCAAAAATTCTAGAAGCCGTTCTTTCAAAATTCGAACTGGCACAAGCGACCTACTGCCCTGCAGGCCGTGATGATTTAAATAATCCTCAATGTTACTGCTATACCGATAATGGAGATAAAAACTCTAACAGAACAAACTCTGAAACCTGTCAGAATTTATGGTCGAAAAATGATACGGATTATTTTACCAAAGCAGGCACATACAATTCCTCAAGCTCAGGGGGATGTGCCTACCTCAATGGTAAGTATGACTTAGATTGTAAGTGTAAAAAACTTATCGATAGTAAGTCAGGCTCTAATGCTTGTATGAAGTCACCTGTTACATCTCCTACTCTAAGAGGGATTTCAGTTCCAAGTTTTGGATCTACAGCAAGCACCATTGGAGACTATCTTGAATCTGCTGGTAGTGGGGCGGCCTCAACTGGGGACCTAGATACCGCGGCCATTGGCAACGCGGCCCAAAACCAGAAAAAAATCAACGACAAGATGGCCGAAAATCTAAATAAGAAACTGGCATCAAAAGGGATGTCACCAATTAAGCTCAATACCGAAGCTGCGATGGATAAGCTTGTAAATTCTGTCGTTCCACAAGGTAACCTGAGATCATCACTTCTTAACCGCGCCAAGCTACAAAATAGCAGTACCGGTAATAAAGCGATGAATGAGAAGGGTAAAAAGGCCTTAGAAGAAGCACTTAAGCAGTCTGGTATTCAATATGAAGGAGCTTCCAGTGGAACAGGTGCCAAAAAGGATAACTACTCTTATCTCTTTGATAATAGCTCTGCGGCCAGAGGTCCAAAGACAAAAGTCGATAACAGCTACATGAAAAAGAAGTACAACTACAATAATGAAATTAATAATGATAAGGATGCATCAATTTTTGATATCATCTCAAAACGTTATACTCTTTCAGGAATGAAAAAGTTATTTGGAGACTAATTAATGGATGAAATGTTTGGAAAGTCACAGAAGCACTTAACGAATGTTCCGAACTCAAAAATAC
The DNA here is from genome assembly GCA_965140515.1 of Bacteriovoracaceae bacterium. Lineage (GTDB taxonomy): Bacteria > Bdellovibrionota > Bacteriovoracia > Bacteriovoracales > Bacteriovoracaceae > JAGLCH01. The sequence continues at coordinate 2,920,860 of OZ223251.1, forward strand.
AGATTCACCGAGATGCCCTCCCCGAGTTTTTGCAACTAAAGGAATGGGGCATCTCTCAAGGTTTTGATCTAAGAATCATTAGTGGTTTTCGCGACTACGAAAGACAACTCCATATCTGGAATTCAAAGGCAAAAGGGCAACGGCCACTACTAAATGATGCAGGGGAAACACTCCCCTTTGATGAGCTTTCTCCGGAAGAAATTCTTTTTGCGATCCTTAGATGGTCTGCAATACCTGGATTTAGTCGCCATCACTGGGGAACGGATATCGATGTATACGATCACAACTCACTCCCCTCAAAAGACTATCAGGTTAAATTGACTCCTGATGAAGTATCTAATGATGGACCATTTGGTGCCCTTCACCAGTGGTTAGATCAACTAATGGAAGAAAAGCGCACAGAGTTTTTTAGGCCTTATGCTGTTGATCGCGGAAGTGTGGCACCTGAAAGATGGCACTTGAGCTACTCCCCAGCGGCAAAAGGATTTGAATCTCTTCTCTCCATCGACCTCTTCATTAATCAAATAACCCACAGTGAAGTCCTACTCAGAGAAGAAATCCTCAAAAACGCTGAGGAAATCTTTTTTAAGTACATCATTTGCCCATAATTACTGGCACTCAAATCTAGTCCTAACCCGGACTTTGAGCAGATTACCCACCAAATTTTTCGTATAATTTCAGGAAATTGCACGTTTTTTTAATAAAAGTAGAATATTTCAGACCAAAACACTCAAGTTTTCACTTAAATACTCCGAAACAGTTATAGAATAGTAGTAGAAACTCTATTTTTGTAGAGAAACAAAGGTACGTAACATGAAGAATCTACTTAAAACAACACTGAGTTTATTGCTTGTAGCATCGCTAATTCCAGTGACGGTTTACTCTGAAGAGAAGACTGAATCGGGGAAATCAACGACTACTGAAGGCGAAAACGGCAAGTCATCGGCCACAGTCGAGTTTATTGATACTCCTCTAGATAAATTTATGCAGGGGTGTTCAGAGCTTAGAAATAATGAAGACTGGGAAAGTCTGATTACATCTGTGAAGTCCGGAGCAAATGCAGCCGCAGAATTCGATACAGTACTCAAATCTCGATACGATGAGATGAAGACAACTGAGGGCTCGACTACAGAAAAGCTTCAAGCAGAGATGACTAAGCTTGTAACTCAAGCAACCAAGTGTGTTGCTTTTGCTCACGTGGTGGCCGGGAGAGATCTCGCAGAAACAGAAGCTCCACGAAAAGCGAGAAGAAAAGTTAGTGGGGATAAAGCGATCAAGTGTTACAACTACGAAATCTACTCAATGGACTACGATGCATGTAGTGCCATGATTGATGCCTACGATATGGCCACTGTTGCAGAATACGGAATGCAAGCATTCCAAAAAATTGATTATCAAAGTACCACTTCTGATGCGCAACAAGATTACATGAACGACGTGTCAAATCCTGTTGGTGCCCTTGAGGCCCAAAAGAAAGGTATTAAAAAGCAAGCGCAAATCGCCAATACCCAAGCGGCAATGCACTCAGCAAAAGTTGCAGCAGTTTGGTACCACTACGATAAAATGCCAAGTCTAGAAGAACTACTGAATAGCTGTACTACTACAATTTCAAATTCTTCAGCAACAATATCTAGTTGGAATACTGCCTTTGAAGGGATAACAATTGAAGCAACGGGACCGACAGACCCAGCTTACCTTTGTAAGAATATTCTTGCGAGTAAGATCAACTTCCTTCCAAATACCAGTGCCAAAGATCAGGCAAAGAGGGTAATGGCAAAAGATGCGGCAAATGCTGTAGTAAAAGTAGCAGAAGGGGCCCTCCTTAATAAGCAAGCTGGTAAGCTAAAGGGTGCAATTGATAACGTTAATAAGTTTGATCCATCAGAGCTGGGATTTACCAATGATAATGTTGACCCATGCCTACAGGATCCAAACGCAGAAGGCTGTCTTGGATCGACAAAAGAATCTGTAGACTTTGCAGACTCGGGCTTCATCGTAGATGGAGGATGGGGAGGATCAAATAGTTCAAATGGAACAACTGATCGTGGAGAAGACTATGACCCAACAACAGGTCTGGGTGATCCATCATCAGGTGACCCTACTCGCTCAATGGGATCAGTAATCGCAGATAACTCTACTGCAGGCGGATTTGCGGGGACACCACCTTCGGCGGCGTCAGTAAAATCATCTGGTGGAGCGACTACCGGTAGCGGTGGCGGTGGAGGCGGAGGCGCTGGTTCAGCATCTGCCCCTGGAGGAAGTGGAGGTTCTGGTGGGCGTGGGGCCATGCCATCATCAGAAAAGCAGGCCAAAATTGCTTACTCTGGTGGGACTAGTGGAATTGGATATGCTGGCGGAAGAGGATCTAAAGCGACGACAGCTAAAAAGAGTTCAAATCCTTTTGGTAGCCTTTTCAATAAAGATAAAAAAGCAGCAGAAGGAAATGGTGTACTAAATTTTAGAGGACTCGCCTCTCAAAGTCAGATTGGATCTAAAAATGGCCGAGGATTGTTTGAGATGATATCAACGAGATATCAAGCAGTTAACAAGGCGGACAAACTTCTCAAATATGAAACAGTAGAAAATAAATAAGCTGAGATGGCCCCGAAAGGGGCCATTTTTTTTAGGGTCACTCCGGCCCTGGACACAAAGTGACGCACTACCTCAAACGAGATTTCAACACATTACAGAATAATCACAATGGCACCTTAATTGAACATGTAAATATTGACTAATGGGGGTTGCCACAGCGAGACCCATCACATAAGATGCGGTCGTCCCACTAACACAATGAGAAACTACGCATGGATAAAAACGTTACCAACGCTCTAATCGGAGAAATCCACTCAGCGTCATCCTATATGGAACGAATTTTACACGCTGTAATGGATATCACTCCCTATGGTAATACCAGAGAAGTCAAAGAATTAATTTCTGTCACTTACTTTGAAGTGATGAGCACAATTGAAGTCTCAATTGTCCAAGATGAACTTGTGAGCAAAAGTAGCTATGACTACACTTCAAGAGAACTTCGTCAGAAGATCCAAAATGCCACAAGACTTTTTGAAAGCATGCTCAAAATGGACTTTAACCAAGATTCCTTGGTTCGCACAGTTGTCGAATTTATCAATGTAATCTACGAAAACGCATTCAAACTTCACCTACTTTGCTTTGAAAAGAATGGTATTGAAATTCAATATCCACGTATGAATATCATTGAGATGGAAGAGATACAGCTCGCTGATCTCGGTCAAACGTTCTACAAGTTCTTTCTTCCATTGGAAAAGCTCAATACTCTTTCAAAAACAAATGGTGAGATCCACTCTCTGGCACTGGAAAGAGAGAAAAAATACGAGTCTTTAGTTCAAAAGGGACATGAGGCCATCTATAACAAACAAAACGATGAGGCCTTATCATACTTTGAAAAAGCGAGAAATATCAGTGATACCGCAGAGGTACTTACGCTGATCGGTTGGTGCTACTCCCTAAAAAAAGACTGGGAAAAGGCAAAAACCTACTGCCTAAAAGCAATTCAAAATGATCCCGACTATGGCCCTCCATATAATGATCTAGGAAACTATCTACTATCAGAAGGCCAAGTAAATGAATCGCTCAAATGGTTTGAATTGGCGAAAAAGGCCGTTCACTACCAAAATAAAGAATATCCCTACATCAATGCAGGTAGGGCCTATATCATAAAAAAAGACTACAACAAAGCGCTTGAAGAGTTCTCAACAGCTCTTACAATCGTTCCTTATCACGAAGAACTTCACGAAACCGTACTCCGCTTGAGGAAAGGGCTTGAAAAGGGAAGCGATATCTTTGATAATTTAAGTGACCAGCTTAATGATCAAGGAGAAGACTCTCCTACCCCTTAATCTCAAGGAGAAAAAATTGTCCATTCACTGCACAGAACTTGATAGATATCTAAGAGATCTTTTGATCCCTGAATTTATGAACGACTATGGTCCAAATGGACTACAAATTGAAGGGAAAGAGGAAATCTCAAAAATTGCATTTGCGGTTACTGCCTCTGCCGATACGATCAATAAAGCAGTTGAGATGAAGGCCGATGCACTCATTGTTCACCACGGTCTATTCTGGAATTTTCACGGGGTAAGAACAATCACTGGACCATTTGGAAGACGAGTAATTCCTCTAATAAAAAATGGGATCAACCTTTACGGCTATCACCTCCCCCTCGATGGCCATGCAGATATTGGTAATGCCAGAGTCATTGCGGACAAGCTTGAAATGACTGACCTTGAACCATTTGGAGAATATAAAAGAACTGTAACTGGTATTCGAGGAAAGCTAAAAAATAAAATGACTGCTCCTGATCTTCAAAAAAAGCTGGAATCAGTATTGAATCATTCCGTAACCATCTCAACCCCCGATGAAAAAGAATTAATTTCAAGGGTTGGAATTATCACAGGTGGTGCAAACTCGAACTGGCTTGATGCCTATAATAAAAGGCTTGATGCTTATATTACTGGCGAGATGAGTGAACATGACTGGCATGAAAGCAAAGAGTATGGCATCCATATGTTTGCCGGTGGACACTACGCGACCGAACAATTTGGAATTCAGGCCCTGATGGAAAAGGTCAAGGCCAAATTTAAGATTGATTGTGAATTTATTCCTTCGGAAAACCCTGTTTAGGTCGATTCAACAATTGTTCTAACACGAATAAAGTTTTCAACATAACCAAAGTAGTTATTTAAATGAACTGCATTATTAGGAGTGTGAACAAGCCGCATTCTCTTCTCTGTACAATCAGAATCATAGACCTGATCCAATACATGCTGAATAAGCTCTTCACTTCCATCAACAATGATATTGGCAAGAACCTTATTTTTTAAGGAATTAACAAGAAGCTCCTTAGTACAGAAATAGCAATCAAGATTTGCAATAGAAAACCCGTTTGCAGTAAACACTTTTACCATTCGCTGCCACCACTCAAATGCGAGCTTGTTTCGAGTAAGAACGGTTACACCTGTTCCCGTAGCAACGGCAGCTAAAAATTGCATAAAAGTTTGGAAATCAGGTCTTTCATTATAAGCGACAACTAGAGAAAATTCAGTGTTCATTCTTAGGTCGAGGTAAGACTTGATGTGATTACTAGTTGAAATTCCCCGAACAAGCCAGCGGAGAAACTTGTTACGATACCAAAGAGAAAATCCTCCTAGGATATCCTTTTTATCAGCATTTCTGGCCAAGAAAAAAGACTCAAAGTTTAAGAGAATATCATCTAAAGACTTTAAAAAGTTCTCTCTCCACCTATCATCTTCCTTGGACTGAGGAGAACAGAGATAAAACTGATAGTCACTTCCCCTCTCCACTTCAATGTTAGCAGGACTGGGGACAACGCTTGGAGAGAGGTGAAAGTGATTAAGATAAGAACGACCTCCAATCTTATGACCAGTCCCAGAAAGCTTAACTCCACCAAAAGGGATTGCTCCAACAATTTCAGTTGAGGATTCTTGGTTCACATAAATATTCCCCACCTCAAGTTGTGAAATAAGGTAACTTTTCTCCCACTCGGAATTGGAAAAAATAGCACAAGCCAATCCAAAGTCAGATGAATTAACCAACTCAAGGGCCTGATCCAACTCTTCATAAGAAACAACATGTACAATTGGACCTAGCAATTCATCCTTGAAGAAACTCGCGGTATTCAAGGCGCGATTTCTTGGTATTTCAACAATGACAGGTCCAATATGGCCGTCAGGCAGATCATGGTTTCTATCAAGATGGACAGTCCCACCAAATTCTTCGCACTCTCTGATAACACCTTCAACGCATTTCTTTACCGCATTAAAGCGCTTTGAAGAAACTAGCGGAGGAATATCGGTAGCAAGAGATGAAACTTCACCAATAACGAGATCACTCGCGACCTCTTTGAGCAGATCTACGAGTTGATCTTTCACATAATGATCTACGATAACACGAGTTGTTGTACTACACTTCTGCCCTGAACCTGTAAAAATTGATTTTCTTAGAGCGTAAGCAGTGGCAGGAATATTTGCACTCTTGGTAACAACAGCTGCGCAATTACCTCCAGTCGAAGCGATGGCATCGCATTTATAAAGACCCCCATCGATATTTCTCAACCGCCTTGAAGTTCTATGCTGAAGCGGAAGCCCTACCCCCTTAGTTCCTGCAAAATTGTACAAATTAAAAAATGTGCTATTGGTCAAAAACTCTCCAACAGAATAATCTCCTATAATATGAGATAAGGCCTTCTTGGGAACACCGGCCTGATATAAAAGCTCTGTAATCCTTTCTCCACAATTAGAATCACACTCAGATGACTTAAAAGCGACTACAGAGCCAGAAACCAATGCAGCAGCGATCATTCCAACAGGCAGGGAAAGTGGATAGTTGGACGGACAAATTACAGCAACAGGGCCTGCGGGAATGGGATTTGGAAAGAGGTGATTAAAGCGTATCTCCCCTCTTGCCATTAAATTCAAATAATCAATGGCCTCGTTCACTTCTAATATTGATTCGAGAAGAGTTTTATTTGATTCAAATCGAATCAATTGTGCAAACTCAAGCCTTCGACTCAATAATAACACCGACGCCTTCGCCAAAATAGCAGAGCGGTTTTGATATGGAGTATAACGCCATTCCTTATTGCCCTCAGCAAGCTTTGAGATCTCCTGCTTTATGCTGTCCTCTGAAAATGGATCAAATTTTTTAATCTCAACAGAACCAATTCGATCAATTTCGAGAAATAATGACTCCCTTCTTTCTTTAGACACATAGCTAATCGATGGTGTATTGAAGAACTTCTCAGTCAATCCTGACACATACTCTGTCCTCTTCAACTTATCCCTCAGAGACTCGTCAAAGAAGGTAGAATTAACAAACAAATGAGATCTTCGAACACCTGAATTCTGAAAAAAAATTCTCTTAAAAATGTACTGAAGGGACATAAATAAATCGCCCCCCATAATTAAAGTTCGTGTTTGCATTCCCATTGAGGTCAATGCTCTAACAACCGGTAGAGACCATCCCCCCATCAACTCATGAACAATAGAATGACACTCTCGACTTGATGCATAGATATGAGCAAATACATGTTCGCCAATATTACTAGAAGCAAGATTCAACTGAAGAGATGGGGTATCAATAATCTTTGAACACAACTGATGAAAAACGACATCAGTCTCTTCCTTGTTTATGTATACAGGAATATTTAGATCATGCCTTAAGGAATTTTGATACTCTGAATCCCAATGCTCCCCCTTTACCAGTCGAATTGGTAACTCCATGTTATATTTTTGTGCAAAAAGAATTACTTTCTTTAAGAATGACATTGAATCTTTAAGATATGCTTGAATGGTAATACCGAATTGTTTACAAGAGCGAATATCAACATATTCATCAAACATTCTTTCAAAAATATCAAAAATCAAATCTCGATGGGCGTATTTTTCCCCAGAAAAGCACAGAAAAACACCACAATCCTGAGCAGTCATTAAAAGCTTATGAAGTCTTGGAGCGACCTTTGAATAGGTTTCTTCAAATGCCAACGGCCTCAAGTGCCCCATCAAATAAGAAGCTTTAACGGTTAAATGAGATGATGAATGCTTCTCCAATTTTCCCAATGAGCGAATTGCAGATAAAAGCTCTTCAATGTAATTATCTGCATCTCGGTTACTCACAACTTGCGGGCGACAAAGTACAACAGATTTACTAATACTTGGTAAAACAGAATCAACTTGTTTTAGATTAGTCACAATAGAAAAATTGGATGACGATCCAAGCCAAGAAAATTGATACCTAACAGCGCGAACAATCATTGATGCAGGAAATAGCTTCGAAGAAAGAATGATTAACTTTAAATATAGTTTATACAAACGGCCGTAATGAATTCTGTTGTCTTCGAGATTTTTTAGGCAATCTTTTGCTCCTCGGACAAAACGATCTCTCATATCATCATCGCTTACCTTGTCACGATTAAGACACAAGTTACCAATATAGTTATGGTATAAATTGGCCACTGGCCGACAGTTAATAAGAGATCCCATCCATCGCATAAATATCTTTTGAGAGAAAGTAGTGTATTTTCTAACCTTCTTATTAAGCTCCAAAGTCAAATCACTATTCATTTGATTAAAAGTGGAGAGATCAAACTCCCCTTGCAAATTTCCAATTCCGTTGCTATCAGAAAAAAGCTCGACCTCAATTGGACCTGCCTCAAGCATAAGTGAAGTAATCTGATCCACATGTGATGCAAAATTTGAGTAGTTCTCTTGAGTCTTATTTTTTGGACAATATTGAGCGAGCAAAAATGATTCAAATCCCATTCTTGTTGTGGCCAACCTAATTTCTTTTTTATCAAGGAAAAATGAGACTAAAAAAGGAATTGTCGCAATTTCCAAATGAATGCGAAAATTGGGTAAACTCATCGCACACAGTTGAACAACTTCTGAGAATAGATCCTCCCTAAGCCCCCCTTTTTCATCAATAAAATTCCCCGAGAAGTCATCGTAGAAAAATACAGTGAAATTATTTGATAACTTATACTCTAAAATATCTGGAATAATAGACGTCATGAAAAATACCTCATATCAACGAACTGACATTTATTTTAGTATAAATTGACGACACTTTATAGAAAGAACTAAACTATAAGAAGTGAACCAAACTCATAGGTTAATATGTCTAAAAATACTAGAGTGAATCCATTCATCTTTTTGAAGAAAATATTCTCGATCACTTTGATCATCTTTTCTTTACGTATTTATAGCGCAGAACAGTTATACACTTTCAGTGATCTAAAGATTTTAGCAGCAGAAAACAGCTTTAAAGAGTACATCAATCATGCTCTCGATGTTCGTCCCAGTCTTAGAACAAATGAGTGGTCAACAATGACCAAAAATATGGCCAAGCTTTATGTCGAGGATCTCACAACTCATAAGCAATTTAGTGAGGAAAGCTACAAAAAAGTAGAGAGCTTAAATGAAATCCCAGTCTTGCGCTCTGATGACTTTTTCAAAGGGCGTAGGCAAAAATACCTACTTAGATATTTTAAAAACTGTCTAGAGAAGAATCTTAAGCAGTGCGAGAGAAGGATTGACCTCTTTTGGGAAGGCCAGAAAGGTGACTTAAATCAGTCAGATATTGGAATTGACCTTGGAAGACTAATAAAAGCTTCTAAACGGGATAAAGACCTATGGCCTTTCTATCTTCCAGCAACCACAGGAACACTTTCAAACTATCACTGCAAAAAGCAAGATGTTAAAGAGCAGGTTTTCGCTCAACTTGCAAATGAAATGAGAAGTCTTCCCACAAACAAGACACTGCAAAAAAAAATAGGAGAGATCGCAAATGGTGAATGTTGGGACCTTCTCTACCCTGAATTAAAATCAAGCCTTCTAACAGATAATAAGAGTATCTCTTTTTACTCATATCGAGTTCTAAACCTAAAAAGTAAACTGACATCGGTAGAGAAATTTAGTTATCTCTTAACCTATATTCTTAATGGTCCAATGGTTGGAGAAACCTTTAATGAGGGGTGGAACGCTATTGAACAATTGGGGAAAGACTTCAAAATGAGGCAGGATGTTCTTAATAAGGTGATGAAGCTCGATTACATACCTGATGAGCTTTTCAATGCTGCAGATGAGATGAAAAGAGACGTTCTTATTGATCTCATTGACAAAAATATACCTGAATTTATCGATAGCTATGCAAAGATCTGCCTTGACTACTTAGAGGGAAAGAGAAAGTTTCCCCAAGGCAATCCAACGAAGCATTGTAAAACAATGTTTAAGCTATCAAAAAACAAACCATGGCCTGGCCATGGTTTAAAAAGTCGCTATAATAATCTTCCGAAATATTAATTAGATTTTTTTGATCCACTCAACGATAAGACCACGCTCACCAAGCTTTCTACCAGTTTTCTTGTAACCGTGACTCTCATTTAATGAGTACATTCTAAAGTTATCAATTCTACAGTAGTGAACGATCTCATTAAGCTTTTGCTCTTTTGCCTGCTCTTCAAAAAATTCTTTAATTTGGTGAGAGTATCCACTCCCCTGAGCAGTCATTTTAATCGCAGTATTTTTAGTGAGAAGACTGTTGCCATCTGGTCTTAAAAAACATGCTGCGATAATTTCGCTGCGTAGGTACGCTGCATATAAAAGCCAACCTTCCTTAACTTCATGCTTAATTTCATCTAATGTCCATTTGAAATCTGGAGAATCAGAAAAGGCATCGATATTATAATTAAAGATATTTTTAAAATCTTCTTCCTTAGCTGCTTTGACAAATTTTAATTCCATTGCTTGTCCTTCCTAGAAAATACTTCTTTAAAATCAACTACAAGTATAAGATGATTTTAACAGAGATTTTGACTTAGGGGAACTAATGAATGTGGGAAAAAACCGCTACATATTTCTAGACCAATTGAGAGGTGTTGCTATCGTATTGATGGTCATTTTTCACTTCGCCTATGATCTCAATTTTTTCCGCTTCGTTCATATCGAATTCATCAAAGATCCGCTCTGGTACTACTTCCCTCGCCTCATTACCTTTCTCTTCCTCGTGTGTGTTGGGATGTCAATTGGAGTCGTTCATCAAAAGAAAATTCGCTGGAAAAAAGTAACAAAGCGCTTTTTAGTACTCTCATTTTGGGCGGCAGTTTTCTCAGTTACAACATTTTTCATTTTCCCAGAGAGGTGGATTTATTTCGGAATATTGCACTGTATAGCACTCTCCTCACTGGTAGGTGTTTTCTTCCTAAAGATACCAGTTATTTCAGGATTAATTGGGATCACGGCACTCGTCCTAGATATTTTTTTTGGAATTGGTCTCCCTTGGATAGACCTTCCTCATCCGGCCGTTGACTATATCCCTTTTTTCCCATGGTTTGGTGCCGTTTTATTTGGGATCCTCCTTCACAGGATTGAATTTCACACTCTAAAGACAGATTTTCTTCCCAGGTCCCCATTGGCCTTTTTAGGAAAACACTCATTGCTTATTTATCTGCTTCATCAACCTATACTCTTTGGACTAACTGGTGCAGTATGGTGGTCAATAAAAAATTGGCCTTTATAGAGGAGATTGTAAAATGGATGAACTAATCAAGCACGACGGTGTTGTCACAAAAGTAGAAAATGGTAAGGTCTTCGTTTTAATTAACTCGCAAAGTGCCTGCTCAGGTTGTCACGCGAAGGGAGCATGTGGAGGAATGGATTGCTTAGACAAAGAAATCATTGCTCAGTCAAATGAGACCTTTGAAATAGGAGAGCAAGTCAAGGTCTGCATCTCAAACTCACTGGGCCTTAAAGCTCTCTTTTGGGGCTATCTGCTACCTTTTCTCATCTTAGTTGGTTCAATTGTAGTTGCAATAAATCTTGGAGTAACAGAGGACCGCTCTGCCGTAATTGGAATCAGTGCCACTGCTCTCTACTACCTGCTTCTTTACCCATTCCGAGGCAAATTAAGTAAACAATTTCAGTTTAAGATCGAAAGAAAGTAGCATGATAGCATAATGCTATTCGATCAAAAAATATCGAATGATTTCAATCAACTATACCCTTTTCAAGTTAAGAAAATTTTGCAAAAATGCCAGTGATTAATTAATAAAATTCATTGGATGTCTCATGGAAAATCTAATTTTAAACTCAGTGCTCTCACTGGGTGCTACAGGTCTTATTTCGGCCAGTATTCTCTTTATCGCAGCAAAAAAATTCAAAGTTCACGAAGATCCACGAATTGATCAAATTGATGAAATTCTACCTGCTGCAAATTGTGGAGGTTGTGGTTTTGCCGGTTGTCGCCAATTTGCAGAAGCATGTACCAAAGCAGATGACTTGAATGAGCTACTCTGCCCAGTTGGTGGTAGTGATATGATGCAAGCAGTTGGAAAGATCCTCGGACTTGAAGTTGAGGCCAAAGAAAAGCAAATCGCAGTCTTGAGATGTAATGGATCAAAGGCAAATGCACCAGCAAAAGTAAAATACGATGGGAGCATGAGCTGTAAATCTGCTCACTCTCTATTTGCTGGAGAAAGTGGGTGCCAATATGGATGTCTTGGACTTGGAGATTGTACCGTTGTCTGTAACTTCGATGCTCTATACGTTGACCAAGAGACAGGCCTTCCTGTTGTAGACACAGAAAAATGTACGGCCTGTGGAGCTTGTGTGAAAGCGTGTCCAAGAAACCTTTTTGAACTCAGACCAGAAGGGCCAAACGGACAAAGAGTATTTGTTGCTTGTATGAATAAGGAAAAGGGAGCTCAGGCCCGCAAGAACTGTAAAGTTGCTTGTATTGGCTGTATGAAGTGTACAAAAGTAACAGAGTCAACATCCGTTTCTGTTACAAACTTCCTCTCTTATATCGATACAAATGTTGATCCTATAAAAGATGGAGCAGAGCTTGTGGCCTGCTGCCCAACAAATGCAATTCTTGGAATCAATATTCAACCTAAGAAAGAAGAAGCCTAATTTCGATATTTGGAAAATTTATGAAGCTAAAAAGATTTAACATTGGCGGGGTTCACCCCGAAGAAAACAAACTCTCAAGCGCAGAACAAATAACATTTCTCCAACACGGAGAGATCGTTAGTATCCCACTTGGTCAACACCTAGGGGCCCCAGCAACACCGATTGTAAAAAAGGGTGATGCAGTTAAAGTTGGAACCCTTATTGCTGAACCTTCTGGGTTTATTTCTGCCAATATTCACTCATCAGTATCAGGAACTGTCGATAAAATTGATGATGTGGTAGATGCTAGTGGCTATAAAAGAAAGGCCATTTTTATCAAAGTGGAAGGAGATGAGTGGGAAGCTGCAATTGATCAATCTCCAGAACTAAAAAAAGAAATCTCGCTTTCAAAAGAGGAGATTATTGAAAAGGTAAAGGACTCCGGGATCGTTGGCCTTGGTGGAGCGACATTTCCTACTCACGTAAAGCTTATGGTTCCCGCAGGAAAAACGGCTGGAGTCGTTGTAGTAAATGCTGTTGAATGTGAACCGTATCTAACTTCCGATCATCGTGTAATGCTAGAAAGAACACACGAAATCATGATTGGTTGCCAGATTGTGATGAAAGCAACTGGTGCAAAGAAAACAATTATTGGGATTGAAGCAAATAAACCAGATGCGATTGAGCAAATGAAAAAGATTGCTAAAGACTACCCCGGAATTGAAGTAAATGCCCTACGAGTTCAATACCCTCAAGGTGGAGAAAAACAACTACTCAATGCCGTTCTAAATAAAGATGTTCCTGCTGGGAAATTACCAATTGAAGTTGGTGCAGTAGTCATCAATGTAGGAACAGTCGTTGCGGTATACGAAGCAATTCAAAAGAACAAACCACTTTTTGAACGCGTCGTTACAGTAACAGGTAAAGATGTAAAGAATCCTTCAAACTTTTTAGTTAGAATTGGAACCCCAATTTCATCAATAGTTGAAGCAGCAGGTGGAGTGCCAGAAAGTACGGGCAAAATTATCAATGGCGGGCCAATGATGGGTAAGGCCTTAACAACTATTGATGCGCCGGTAACCAAAGGAACTTCTGGCATTCTAATTATGAATGAAAAAGAGGCAACAAGACGAGAAGAGCTAAATTGCATTAGATGTGGAAAATGTGTCTCTGCATGTCCAATGGGACTAGAACCATATCTCCTATCTAAAATGGCAAGAATAGCAAAATATGATGGTCTTGAAGGTAACCACATTATGGACTGTATTGAATGTGGTTCTTGTAGCTACATCTGCCCATCAAACAGGCCTCTTCTTGACTTCATTAGAGTTGGGAAAAATGAAACTGGAAAACTCATTAGAGAAAGGAATAAATAACCCATGAAACTGTTAACAATTTCTCCATCACCACACGTCCAAAGTGATGAATCAACACAAAGGATAATGTTTGATGTAATCATTGCATTAATTCCTGCGTTTATTGTTTCAATCCTATTTTTTGGAATGGGAGCACTTAAAGTAGTAATCACAGCAGCTTTAGCTTGTGTCATCTTTGAAGCTCTAATTCAAAAATATCTATTAAAGACAAAAGTTCAAATCATGGATGGTTCTGCAATTTTGACAGGTGTCCTACTAGCATTCAACTTACCAGCGGGATACCCAATCTGGATGACCATCATTGGTGCACTTGTTGCGATTGGTATTGCAAAAATGAGCTTTGGGGGGCTTGGACAAAATCCATTTAACCCAGCGCTTGTGGCCCGTGTATTTCTCCTGATTTCATTTCCTGTGGCGACAACGCTATGGCCAAAACCAGAGTTAATGCAGTTAATTCCTGACGGAGCAACAGGAGCAACAGTTCTAGGTGTTCTAAAAGAAGGTGTTTCAGCAGGTGTGCCAGTTGGACAAATCCTTGGAGCAACAAACTTTACACAACTATTTGTAGGAAAGATGGGTGGTTCACTCGGTGAAATTTCAGCACTAGCTCTTACCATCGGCGGAATATACATGCTCTACAGAAAAGTAATTACATGGCACATTCCAGTAATGTTTCTCTTAACCGTATTTGTTCTGACTGGAATCTTTTGGATGGTAAACCCTGTTACCTATGCACCACCATTCTTTCACTTGATCTCAGGTGGAGTAATGCTAGGAGCAATCTTCATGGCCACCGACATGGTAACATCACCAATGTCTAATTCGGCTCAAATTGTTTACGGAATTGGATGTGGGCTAATAACAGTGTTAATTAGACTTTTTGGAGCTTATCCAGAAGGTGTATCATTCGCAATTTTGATTATGAATGCACTTGTTCCACTACTCGATAAATTCTTAAAACCAAAAAGATACGGAAGATAGTTATGGTAAAGAAAAAACTAGAATCAACATTTGTAAACATGACTATTGTTTTGACCTGTGTTGCAGTAATTTCTGCTTTTAGTCTTGGTTTTGTTTATAGCAAGACAAAGGATAAAATTCAGTTTGCAAAAGATCAAAAGAAGCTCAGTGCTATTCAAGAGGTCATCCTTGAAGGTTTTGACAATAGACCGGATAAAACAATCATCCAGGTCCCAGATGAATCTGGTGTAAAGCTCGATGCATATGTTGCAATTAAAAATGAGCAAATCACATCATACGCAATCAAAACCTATACAAAGAAGGCCTTCAGTGGCGAAATGTGGCTTATGGTGGGAATCACTGCAGATGGAGTTATCAACAAGATTAAAGTTCTAGATCAAAAAGAAACTCCAGGTCTAGGAACAAAAGTTACCGGAAAGAAGTTCAAGGAACAATTTTTCGGAAAAAATCCTGATCGCTTCAAGCTAAAAGTAAAAAAGGACGGTGGAGATGTGGATGCAATTACAGCAGCGACAATCTCTTCAAGAGCATACACTGACGCAGTTGACCGCGCTTACAATGCCTTTTTAAAACTTAAAATCAATAAATAGGAAATAGAAATGAGCAATCTAAAAATATTAACAAGAGGGCTATTTAAAGAGAATCCTGTATTTGTTATGTTGCTAGGAATGTGTCCTACACTAGGTGTAACCACATCTGCCCTCAATGGACTTGGGATGGGACTTGCAACAACATTTGTTCTCGCCCTTTCAAATATTGTTATCTCTCTTATAAAGAACCTTATACCTGACAAAGTTAGAATCCCTGGATTTATCGTTGTTATCGCATCATTCGTAACAATTGTTGACCTGTGCATGTCTGGCTACCTACCTGCTCTTCACGCGCAGCTAGGTCTATTCATTCCACTTATCGTTGTTAACTGTATCGTTTTAGGACGAGCGGAGTCATTTGCATCTAAAAATAGTGTTACAGGATCATTCTTTGATGGACTCGGAATGGGCCTTGGTTTCACTCTTGCGCTAGTTATCCTTGGTGGCGTTCGTGAGATTCTAGGAAGTGGAAGCTTTTTTGATATTAAATTTGTTTCTGAGAATGCATCAACAATGCTGATTTTTGTTATGCCTCCTGGAGCGTTCCTCGCACTTGGATATATTATCGCAATAACTAAAAAACTTAATAAAAAGGCGTAGGATAGGAATTAGAGATGGAATATATACTAATTATCATTGGCGCAATATTTGTAAATAACATCGTACTCTCTCAATTTCTTGGGATTTGCCCTTTCTTAGGAGTCTCTAATAAGACTTCTACAGCTATTGGAATGGGTGGAGCGGTTTTATTCGTAATGACACTTGCCACAGTTGTTACCTTTTTACTTTATAACTATGTACTAGTTCCTTTTGGAATTACATACATGCAAACAGTAACCTTTATTCTTGTCATCGCTGCCCTTGTTCAGCTTGTTGAAATTGTGTTGAAGAAAGTGGCACCACCACTCTATCAAGCACTTGGAATTTTCCTTCCACTAATTACAACAAACTGTGCAGTACTTGGTGTTGCGATTCTAGTTGTTCAAAATGAATTCAACCTACTTCAAGGAATTACATTTGCAGTTGCCCACTCTCTTGGCTTTACACTAGCACTTGTTCTTTTTGCAGGTCTTAGAGAGAGACTAGAACTTGCAGATGTCCCTGCAGGTATGCGTGGAATCCCAGTAGCAATGGTTACCGCTGGACTACTCGCTCTTGCATTTATGGGATTTGCGGGATTAGTTTAAAATCAAAACAATAGATATAAAAAAGGCCTACATTGATTGATCTGTAGGCCTTTTTTTATTTCTTAAATCCAAATGAATCAGATTCACCATCGTATTCTTCATCCGTTTTTGATTTGACCTCTTCAGATGAGCTTCTTTCAATGCCTTTAATTCGATCAATTTTATCTTTTATTCTCTGCTCGGCCTCTTTTTGTTGAGCTCCAACTTGTTGGTTAACAGATTCCTGTTGCTTTTTCTTGTTAAGTTCTTTAAAGGCCTGAAGCTCTTTTTCTTCTGCCTCAGTTACAGATTTGGTAAAGACATCATTGATTCGTTGCCTCAATACTTTTTTCTCATTTTCTCCAATTGAGTTAATGAGCCCGTGGTAGGTATTCACTCCACCTTGAGTTGAGCACTTCCTCCCATCTTGTGGAATAAGTGAAATACTCATTGGAATAGGATACGTCATACGGTAAGAGCCAAGGTCAAGGTCCGCTTGAGTATTAAATACAATCTCACTTTCAGATAGAGAGATTACCATTATATCGTGTTTAACTGATACAAAACTTAAATCGTGACTTTTTTTGATATAATAGCGCTTCTCTTCAAAATCATTTTTTCTCAGATTGCGATACTTAACTGGATCACTAGCTTTTAATTCTTTAATCTTTGCATCAATCGCAGCATTGTATTTTGCTTCCTGCTTTTTCTCATATATCTCAGCAAGCTGAATAATATTTGGAATTGACAGCTTATCCGTATTGGCCAAAATTAATGGATACTGAAATCTCTCTTGAAACCCTTTTGAATTAATTCTCTTACTGTTGTAAATCAAAACAAATGGCTGGTACCCCTCAATCTTTTTAATAAATGAAATAAGATATTCAAAGCGATGTGTGTGCTGATCTTGAAGTGCTTTAAGCTCCTCAATCTTTTCTTGCTGTTCTTCTGGCTCAAGCAGCTTATCCGCTGCAGTCAGTTCAAAATCAGGATATTGGAAAACAAGTAAGCTTGGTCTAAACGCTGTAATCTCTCTCATATCTTCAGAAAGAAGTGTCTGACAGCGAATCAAATACGGATAACTTGAAATAGGATGATTATCATCTTTTAGAGCAGAAATACTTTTATCGAGAATAAAAATCTTTGTTTTCTTGGGAGCAGTATTATCCATATTATCGATAACCCAGTCCCTGTTGCTCTTCTTGGCCCTTCTCAAGAGTTCTTGATATTCAAGCATCCGCTCTTCAAATATTTGCTTTTCTTTTTCTGGGTCAAGTGGATCAGGATCCATTACAGGCTTGTCTACAAACACAAACTCAAGTTCATATGAGTAGCGATGATCAAAGTAGAGATCAAATTCACTCACTTCTTTTACTACAAAACGCTTAGAAGGAATAACTCGCTCTGGAATTTTAGAATCAATTTCAATCAACTGTCCGGCCTCAAGACGGACATCACCTTCAGCATGGATCATCGTTGGGGTAATATAACCGATTCTAAAATCTTCAATAAGCTCAGCATCAAGCTGCATTCTAGCTACAGCAAATGCCGGTTTTTTCGCCTCTTTTGGATACTTTACTAGATATGGATCATAGACAATATCATGATACTCTCCACACTTAATCTGAGTGAAATCAGCACCACTAGTTTTACCGCGACGAACCATCTCCGCTTTATCAACAAGTACAGTCACAGGAATATCACTAAAAGCGTATTCCCTCTTTACAAGTCTCACTAACTTAAGAAGGTCTTGCGTACTCTTTGAAATATCAATGTATAAAATATCTGGAAAGATATCGAACAGCTTTAAATAAAGCTTTTGAAACGTCTCACCACTTTTAGGAGTTAGATTTAAGAACTCAAATTCCGTTGCATTGTAGGTTTTAGTAAAGCGGCTACAGAGCTCATTCCAATAACTCTTATCCTCACCTACGTAAACAATCTTTCGTCCAGACTTGGCCATAAACTTCCCAACATAAACATAAATTACTTGTATTTATTTTAACACTAAACTGCAAGGGATGAACGAATTAGGTAGTTTTTTCCACTACTTATCTAGAATTAGTTTAATTTGATCAGAACTTAGTGAACTAGACTGCTCAACAAGCTCTGAAAAGCTCTCAGAAAAATACTTTTGGGATAGCGATGAATTAATTTGGCGAAGTACTGAGACTTCTTCATCAGTAATTGTTTTAAGCTTTAAAATTTCCTCACCAATATTCCAGTATGAAATATCACCAATTTTTGACTCCGCGATCAAACTATTCCACATAGTCTTTCGCTCTTTCGAGTCAAACTTTGATGTGTACACCAGCTCTTTGGATAAAATCTCGACTAGGGAGTCATCCCCTTTTGAAGAGTTCACAAGAGCCCTAAACCGCTCTTTGTATTTACCATCAGATATCTTTGAATGAGCAAGTGTGTTTACAAGATGTACTCGAGAGTCAGGGTCTTCAATTAACCGATCAAATAAAGCAAGCTGATCATCTCCAATTCCTCGAACAGCTCCAAGCCCCTCAGCAATTTTACTTCTTGGAACTTTTTTATCCTTTAATAAATCCTCAAATATCTCTAACTTCTGGTCAGCCGATACTCCTTTGGCACGTCCAACTGAGCTCGCAAATCGACCTTTATAGCGAGAACTGCTCAATTTAGTTGAGATCTCTTGAATAAGTGTATCTGCCGAATCGACCTCAATCTCTCCCAATAAATTTGCGATACTATCAAGACCACGATCTCTAGATTTTCCAATCATTGCTGCAAGAGTCTCTTTGCAATTGCGAACACCACAACGACTAACCTTTAAGGCCGCAACAGCACTTGGTATTCCACGGTCTCCGTGAATTCTAGTCATCTCTGAGATAAGTGCGGTTCTTTCACTTAAACTAATCTTTGCAGATCCAATTGCAAGACCAGCACCCCGTAATACAGCACTGCTAGGGACCTTGACCAATTCATAAAATATAGGAGCACTTCCAGATACTGGGTAGGCCTCAAGTGATGTAACAATACTTAGTAAAACATTATCATTCTTAGTATTCTTAACAACTTTAGCAATGGACTCCGGAGTCGCTAGCTTATTCTTAATCATGGCCTGGGCCAATGTCATTTGTGCATCACGAAGTTCGTAATCGACACCATTTCCAGAATTAATTGGTTTATTCATAAAAGAGATAAATGAATCATTGATCTTCTTTTCGATTCCTTTATTCTCTTCTCCTACTAACTCTTTGTAAAACGCGTAATACTCGATCTTTCTAACGATACCAAGTTCCTTACTTGCAAGCTTTTCCATCATGAAATTAGTGAAATAAGGAGATTGCATTAATTCTTTTTTTACATTGTCGTATAGCTCGATATTCCCTTCACGACTTGCACGCTTTAATACTTCAAATAAGGAGTTGTAAGTATAGCCCACTAGAAATGGATCTGAAGATGCGCGCTTTATGGCATCCAAAATTTCTGAATTTTTATTTGTCCCCTTTAAAATACACTCAAGAGATTTTGCCTCCCAAAGAGGTCCATAATCCCCCGTAACCAGAGACTTGTATGCGTTAATATCGGGGTTATCAAAAGCAAATCGCCGAGTCTTATCCCAGTTTCCATGGGCCATCCACGCTTCAACAGCAACATCCTCAAAATTTCCACAACGAGCATCCTCAGCTGGGCGATTAAGGAGAGATAGAATGGCCTCTGCGTACTTTGTTGCAGAGAGCTCACTAAATTCAGATGTTGGATCATCAAAATAAACGCCACGATCGTCATTTAGTCGAGCAAGTTGTGCAATATGAAATGGGATAGAACGCTCACTTAAAGACTCCTCTCCGGGAGCAGTCTTGGTCCACCCAAAAGTTGTAGCGCGAGGAAAAATACGCAAGTAGCGAGATGAGAGAGGATTATCCTGATCAAGAGTTTGAGAGAATTCAACATTAAGTTCCAGCGGATTTTGCGACAAGTGGTCCTGCTCTCTTACATTGTAAACTCTCTCCATATGGTAATCCGCAGAATCGAGCGTTTCGATTTTATCGACTCCTAATGTACGACACCCCTGAAGCCATAGGGCCTTAATTCCGTGGAAGAAGTCTTTAAATCGCTTATCGCACGAAAGCCTTTCCATGAAATCAACATCAAGAGTTCCAGAACCTCTGGCCCCACCAAAGCTACCTGTATGATGACCAGAAATGACAAGCCCATCACACTTCACCCCAGACTGTACCATCTTGAGAAACGAGCGATCGACATCTGAGCCCTCTCCCATAAACTCAACGACTTCAATCTTTTCTTTTGAATGTTGATTAATACGCGCCGTAAATTTCTGCATCTCTTCAAATTCTTTTTCGTTATTAAGCGAAAAATAGCAAATCTTCGACGTACTTGCGTAGACAGAAAGCGGTAGAGCAAAAATAAAAACAATAAGAAGTTGCTTCATAAAAAAACCTTCCAAAATAATTATATTACTTTGGAAGGTTTAAGAATATGCGGAAAGTTAATCTAGTTTATTTAGCCTTCAAAATCATCATAAGTTTGACCAAAGAATTCGTCATTTTCCTTGGTAAAGTATTTCCGCACGAAATACTGTCCCAAACGGATAGTTTCGATAAAGCCAAGCCCCTCTAGCTTTCTTAACACATGATGGATATCTTCTAGTTCGATATTGAGATTTTTTGCCATCTCTGTGTGCGAAAGCAACTGTGAGAGCCCATAATCCTTATACAAATTAGGTCTGCAATAAACTTGGCGATAGAGATACATAAGAACCATGATTTCAATTCTAGTAAATTTATAATTTACAAGAATTTGATCAAAAAATAGATCAGGTATCTCTACCCCAGATGCTTTAGGAACTCTGGGCGGAGCTTGATTATCACGCGTATCCAAAAATTTTGATTTGGAACGATGATCGGCCAGGATTGAATGTAAATCTACCATAACCACCCCCTTAACGGATAGGCACTCCTACCTTAAGGATGACACTTATCGAGAACTTTTTCTACTAAATTTTACCTAAAGGCAATTATTGCCGACTAAAGCACTCAACTACTTTGAAATCAGGTAGTACATTTTCCCTTTGGTATGCATGTAACTACCCGCCAATTCAGCTTCCGCGCCAAATCCGAAGTACACATCAGCACGCGCTCCACCTTGAATAGCTGACCCAGTATCTTGGTCGATATAAAAGCGAGAAAAGCTTTTCTGAACAATCTTCCCGTTCTCCATCACTGGTCTCTTTGCAACAATATAAGAAATAAGACCTTTTCTTTGGTAATGCTTCTTATCTTGAGCAATTGAACGATTGTCAGTTAAAGGAATATCCTCTAGGCCAACAGGTGGCGTATAAGACTCTTCAAAATAAATATAACCAGGACATTGAGAGAAAATCTCTCTCCACTTCTCAGGGTGTTGTTCAAGGTATTTCTTTTGTGATGCAGATGATGAGTCAGTGATATAACCCATTTTTTTCATATACTTCGAAATAAAATTGAACTTATTTGAATTGTGACCAGTATAGCTCAAATAATGAATTTTCCCATCAATCTCAATGGCCCCTCCCCCCTCAAGGTGAAGGATATAAAGATCCCATAGGTTATCAATATAAAATAGCTCTAGTCCTTTCCCCTCAAGTGCACCTTCCCAGATAATTTGCTCACGAGTTGATTTTCTCAAAGTATCATCAGAAGGCTTATTATAAATTGCGTAAGGAAACATTGGGTTCTTGTGAGATGATCCCTTATAAAGAGGACTGTAATAAGCAGTATATGTCACATTAGAACCAGGTACCTCATCGCTATTACTTTGTGGCCCATAGATTACGAAATTCCCTTTAACACCTTCGTTAAAACGATCCATACACTCTTTGCGCTCATTAACTTTGAGACATTCTTTGGCCTTTTCTGAAAGATCAAATAAACGCAGGATACTTGTCCTCAAAATGGATAATGGATATTTTTTACCAGCAAGATGAATTTCTCCATTCAGGCCGAAACGCTTGAATGCCTTCAGTTGACGATTGATAGCTAGGTCCAAGTCTTTAAAATTCATATCATCATCAAAACGTGGAAACTCTTTTACCAGTCCAGTCGGAGTCTTGATGGTGTAATAGCGAAAGTTTGAAGTATTTGTAGAAGTATCGTCAGATGGTGAAGTTTGATCATCACTAGATGGCTGATCTTCAGTTACTGTTGAATTAGAAGTGTTGACATCAGGACTTGAAACTGCACTTTTCCCAGTTCCTCCACTATCAGTAGATTCACTACAAGAAACTAAGACAAAAATTAGAGCAAGAACAACGAATAGATTTTTAACCATAAATACCAACCTAAAAACGATAAATCCTGAATATTTTAAAGAATAAAAGACCAGTTAGAAACAAATATAAGCTTACAGTTTTTTACCCATTAAAATCAATGAGGCAGATCCTATCTCCCGTGTAAAAGAATGATTGAAACCCTTTTTCATATAAAAGCTTGTGGGGCGACTCATCGGTGCAGTAATAATAAACACACCTTTGACATTCTCGCCCCTTAACGCATCGCAAAACCAATCGGTAAGCTTACCACCAATTCCTAATCCTCTTTGACTGTGATGACAATTGATATGGAAGTGAGCGGGAAAAAGAGAAAAATCATCAGAGAATTCTTTATATCCTGGCATATTAAGAACTTCGAGTGCCTTTAAGCTATCAGCGCACCCACTCAGATAGCCCAAAAGCTGATCTCCTTCTAATGCCAAATAAAAATGTTCTGGATAATGATTCCAATAAACGCCACACCAGCGATCAAAAAACTGCTCTTTTTCTTCATCCGATTCGAAATTCTTTCTGATAGATGCTTCAAAAAATATTTCTTTAACCTGTTTCAACAAATCATTCTTGTTTCCAGTGTATTGAGTGAGCCCTAAGATCTCCATGCCGATTCCATCCTTTTATAAAGAACATACCTTCCCGTTAACTTTTTCGGGATTGAGTCTTCGATTGCTACTGTGAGATCAAGCCTTATGAGCATTAATATCTTCTCAACAATGACCTTTGTCTCACCTTCTAGTAGTGAAATATTAATATCGTTCATTCTACCTAACAATTGATACAACTTGAAGAAAGAATCAAAGTGTGGTGATTCTAAGTCATTGCGAGAACAGGATTCAACGATCCATTTGTAATCAAATAATTGAATTTGCTCCTTGAGATCAAGTAATGAACTATAGAAACTATCTTTTAGAGGTAAAAAGCTTTTTAATGCCCTGGTATCTTCTATAATGCCATTTAAAATTAGATAACAGGCGAGCTCTCTAGAGGTCTTAATACAAGCAGCGCGATTAACCTCTCCCAAGAATGAAACCGCCTGACACCATTTGGGGATTGGAATCTGATTCCTTCCCACAGTCTTATAAAAAGAACTCATAAATGGGAAAAATTGAGATTTAAATGACTCCGACTCAAAATAAAAACGGCTTAGCTCAGTAAGATCGAAGTTTGAAAATAAAGACTCAGTCTCGGGAGCAAAGCTAAAACCAAACCTTAAAGAAAAGCGAATACCGCGCAATAATCTCACAGGATCTAAAGTAAATGAATCTCCACAATGGCGAAGTTGCTTTTTTTCTAGATCAGCAATTCCATTAAATGGATCTCTTAACTGAACTGTTGACTCTGAACATAAGATCTCTGCACCAATTGCATTAATGGTGAAATCGCGGCGGGAGAAGGCCCGATTAAAGGAAAGATCACTATAAAGTTCAACTGTAAAATTTGAATGCCCAAGTGAACCTGGAAGAAAATGTTCAATCCGAGGTGACGCTAGCTCAATATCATAATCACCTAGCTTAAAGCGAAAGACAGAATATGATAATTTTTCGATCTGAAGATCAAACTGCTCTCGAATCATGACCAAAGATTCAGATAGGCGTTTATTCCACTCAATTTCCTTTAGTGGTTCTATATGACGGATTTCGAAATCTAAATCGTTAGGTAATTTATTGTAAAGAAGATAATCTCGAACCCCTCCTCCAACCAGTACAAAATAAAAACCAGAGGATTCAAGAGCTTTAAAGATTGAAATAAGAGATGAAGGCAGCTCTTTAAAAAACGAGCTGCCATCAAAACTGTTATTCATTTGATTCTAAAAGCGGATTCTTTACGCGTAATAGTCGGTCAATAACTGTTTTAACACGAAGGAGTTCATAACTCTCTCTATGGTAAACAAGACAGAAACGGCCATTTGTCACTTCAAGTTCAGTCCCTAAAGTTTTTACTTTCCCTTTAAGTGGAGAGCGGTTCAAAACGTGGCTTGGAATAACTGCGACCCCCAATCCTTCACTTACTGCTTGAAGCATTGATGAGTGAGAGTTCATCGCAAACTTAACATTTGTTTTTTTGGGAGTACGTCCATAACGCTTCTTACACCAAGCTCCGTACATTGGAGAATTCATATCAAAAATAATAGTTGGTAGTTTTGCAAGGTCATCCAGAGCAATATCTTTTGAAATTTTTGATGCCAAAGATTCTGGATAAACAAGAGTCGCACACTCCTCACTTAAGAAAACTTTCTCTCCAACAGGTGGAGCAAACTCTTCTGCAACAATGATAAAGTCTAACTTGTGATTGTTGAAATCTTTGATTAGATCTTCATAGTGTGCCATATCAACAGATGCTACAAGCTCAGGAAATTCTTTTAAGATGGCCATCAACTCAGGTCCTAGCCAGCTACGTCCAATACCATTTACTGTACCGATACGAACTTTACCGGCCATTTCATCGTGCTCGTATTTGATCTCATCAAGAGTATCATTCATTCTTTCAAGAAACTCAGATGCTAGTCTGTAAAGCTTTTCACCCTCTTGAGTTAAGAAAACTCTCTTTCCGGCCCTTCTAAAAAGCTTAACCTCGATCTTATTTTCAAGATTTTTGATACTCTGGCTAATGGCCGACTGCGTCACCCCGAGATCCTCTGCAGCTTTTGAAAAGCTATGAGCATTTGCGACTGCAACTAATGTCTGAAATTGTGAAGTTTCAATCATTCTTCCCACCTACATTAAAAATTGACAACGTATATTAGTCTAAACTTATAGGTGATTAAAGTAAATAAAAATGTCGCACCAAATAAAACTTCAGAACTATTATAAGAGAGTAAATTTCATTAAAGATTGCTACACCCCTATCAATCAAAGATTACGAGCACACGAATAGCCAAATGTGATAGCCGAGTAAGGAGATGAAATGAAAAAACTTA
Source organism: Bacteriovoracaceae bacterium (assembly GCA_965140515.1). GTDB lineage: Bacteria > Bdellovibrionota > Bacteriovoracia > Bacteriovoracales > Bacteriovoracaceae > JAGLCH01. The sequence continues at coordinate 2,946,637 of OZ223251.1, forward strand.
GTATTCAGCAAAAGCTCGTCATTGTTTTTAGTAGTTTGATGGCAATATCCTTAATTACAATTGCAACCATATCTTACTACTACTCAAAACAAATCATCCAATCGATGAGCAATACCCAACTTGAGGAGCAAGTTGAAGGGATCTACAAGGCCCTTCAGATGTCATACAAAATGGGAGTTGAGCAGCAAAGAATCAGTATCGATGTTGCTGAAACAAAAACACTTGGGGCAAAACTTGATAATGACAAAATGATTGAAGTGGAAGCCGTCAATCAAGTCACTAAAGAAAGTGAACGAGTTAGAATTCCTGAGATGATGATCAATGGCGAAGGGATGTATAAAAATCCAAAAATAATTAAGGCCATTGCCAAAGAAACCCACGGAACAACAACGATATTTCAGAAAATCCCTCAAGGATACCTACGAATTACAACTAATATTGTAAAACTCGATGGGAATCTTGCAATTGGCACCTATATTCCAAACTCATCTCCCGTAGCTCAAACTCTAGACTCAGGGAAGACCTTTGAAGGACGCGCTTTTGTCGTCAATCAGTTCTATCTAACGGCGTATAGACCAATTAAAGACAGTATGGGAAAAGTAATTGGTGCGGTATACACGGGGTTGAGCGAGCAGGATAGCTTAGTAGAACTAATTCATGAATTAAAGAGCAAAAAAGTATTTGAAAATGGGTACTTTTTCATCTCAGACACTGACGGAAAACTAGTTGCTCACCCGAATCAAGACCTTGAAGGGAAAGTCCTAACAGAGATGAATAACAAAGGGCTCTCTCAGCTCTACGAAAAACTAATAAAAACCAAAAGTGGATTCATTCAATTAGATAATAATGATAAGGATATCACCAATGGAGCAATATACTATGCAAAACACTTCGATAAGATGAAATGGATTATTTGCGCCAAAGCTTTAAAGTCCGATATGTTTGCGCCCATCAACCGCCTTCAATTTATTACAGTGGTGATTAGCATTATCTTAATTGCAATCGCAGTAGTATTAGTCTACTTAATCGGAAGTGGAATCAGTCGCCCAATTCTTAAAATTTCGGATATGCTGATCCGATCGTCTAGCGAAGTTGGACAAGCAGCACAACACCTCACGGAAGCCTCCAATAGTCTTTCTGATGGTGCAGGAAAACAAGCGGCCAGTGTGGAAGAGACGACAGCATCACTTGAAGAACTCAATGGCATGATCAAGCAAAATGAAGAGAGTAATGGTCAAAACGATGAAAACGCGGGTCATGTTTTTAAAGAATCAGAAAATGCGAATCATGCCATGGATAGCCTTAAAACGGCCATGAATGAAATCAAAGCATCAAACGATCGAATTGATGAGCTTGTGACAATCATCAATGAGATTGCAGATAAAACGCAAGTGATGGATGAAATTGTTTTCCAAACAAAGCTCTTAAGCTTTAACGCCTCAGTTGAAGCAGAAAGAGCTGGTGAGCATGGGAGAGGATTTGCTGTCGTCGCTCAAGAAGTTGGAAACCTCGCAAGCATGAGTGGAAAAGCAGCGCAAGAGATTGCAGAAATTGTTAGGAACAGTATCAGTGAAGCTTCAGGTATTACCACAAATAATAGAAAGAAAGTTGAAGATGGTAGTCGCTTTGTAGTTGAAGCGGCAGAAGCAATGAGCAAAATCAAGCACAGCGCAGAGCAAGTCAAGTCTAGCTCAACTCAAATACTTGAAGCTTCCAAGCAACAGTCAGTTGGAATGAACCAAATCTCCCAGGCCATGAGTATAATTGATGGCCAAACTCAAGAAACAAGTTCAACTGCAGCAGAGACAGCAGCAACGAGTGACAAACTAAACGAAGAGGTGCAAAATCTAAATGGCCTTATTAACGGATTGATCTCCATCGTAAATGGAGAGAAAAAATAACTTAAAGGCCCGATAGGGTCTTTTTTTTGCGATAAATAAATGAAATTCATCACGCTCATTATATTGATTTTATCTCTCCCAGTATTTGCTAATCTCGATGGAGATATTTCAAGTGTTGGCCGGAGCTATCCAAGGTCTGGAGCTATCACTGGAACCCTTGGGGTAAGTAAAATTCTATGGAGGCAGGATGAAATCAAATACGGCTATATTCGTCCAAAATTTGAGTTATCCAATGCAGGGAAATACAACTCCATTAGCGCACAAGTTGAGTTCGCGCCTATTTCATTTTTTATCTTAGGAGCGGGCCAAGAGAGAATCAGTAATCACAGTTCTTACGCCGATTCAGATTGTTCTAAGTACAGCTGTGAAATTGATATAAATCATCGCTTTTTAAAAGCAAGACTGATGGCGGGATATAAAAATTTCTTTGTGTTTACAGATCTTAGAAGGCGATTTTTAACCCCAGCAGATAATCCAACTCACAACTTCATCGATCCCTATGGACAAATTCCTCTCAATCGATCAGGAGACAGTATCACCACATTGATTGTTGCCGCAGGCCACAGTATTGATAAGTACAAACTGGTCATTGCATCAACTAATGGAAAAGCACTAAAAAGTGATAGCTCATTTTCAAATACTACTCTGGCACTACTCTACCAGAAGGAACAGCTAGAATTATTTGGGGCGATTGGAACTTATCGAGGAACAGATCTTAAAACAGCACCATCAGTAGTCGCAGGTATTAAATGGACATTTAAAAAAGGTCCAGGACTTTAGTAAGCAAGCTCTTCAAGTAGATCATCCACATAGCGCTTCAATACTTCAACTCGCCTGTTTGCTAACTCCTTTCCCCCCTCCGTTTTCATCATTGATGGAAGCTTCAAAAGCTTCACATAAAAATGATCTAAGGCATACTCACGGTCATCAAGAGTGCGAGATTCAGCAAGAGGATCTTCTGGATGAAACAGATCTCGCTTCATCAATCCAGATGTGTAAAAGCAACGGGCAAGACCAATGGCACCAATGGCCTCCATTCGATCAGCATCTTGTAAAATTTTTGCTTCAATGGTTTCAGGTTCAATTCCCGCGGAAAAGCTGTGAGTTAGAATAGCGTGGTAGACACCAGAAATTTTATCCTTTGGAAAGTCTATTGAGTCCAAGAAGTCCGATGCCTTCTCTGCGGCAAGTTTAGATGACTTTTTTCGATCAGGATGATCTTTTGGCAATGTCACCACGTCGTGAAGGATCGCCGAGGCCATAATGATCTCTAGATCAATTTCACTCTCACTGGCAGCAATTTCTCGCGCTATTTTATAGACCCTTAAAGCATGATGACGCCCATGAGAGGCGTCACCATCAAGATTTAAATCTAAAAATTCTAATAATTGATCAATCACTTTTGCTTGGCCCAAGTATCTTTTAGAGTAACAGTGCGGTTAAACACAGGACATCCCTCTGAAGATAATTTAGGATCTACCGAGAAGAAACCAAGCCTCTCAAATTGAAAGTGATCATAAGATTTAGCCGCGACAAGATCTTTGTGTACCAATGCTTTTTCAATAATGCTTAAAGAATCGGGATTGATGTGATCGAGAAAATTCCCTTGATTAGGATTAGCTTCATTAAATAGTCGATCATACAGACGAACTTCAGCATAGGCCTTATCGGTATCAGAGATCCAGTGAACAATACCTTTTACCTTGTGCCCATCAGCAGGCTTTTGTCCGTGAGCAGTTTCAGGAAGGTATGTACAATGAAGCTCTACAACGTCACCATTATCATCAGTAACAACATTGTTACATTTAATGACAAATCCGTAGCGTAGCCTTACTTCAGCGTTTGGAGCAAGACGGTGATAACCTTTTGGTGGTTCCATCATAAAGTCATCACTATCGATATAGACAACTTTTGAAAAAGTAATTGGTCTTCTACCAAGCTCTGGCCTTTGAGGGTGGACAGGACAATCGAGGTTAACAACTTCATCGTCTCCAATATTTTCAATCACAATTTTAACTGGATTTAAAACGGCCATCGAGCGCTTTGCAATATCATTTAGATCATCGCGAACACAAGACTCTAAGTTACCTACATCAATACAAGTATCCTTCTTTGTAACACCGATTCTCTCCATAAAAGTTCGAATTGATTTTGGAGTATAGCCTCTACGGCGAACCCCAGAAACAGTTGGCATTCTTGGATCATCCCAGCCTTCAACATGTTTTTCTTCAACAAGTTGTAAAAGCTTTCTCTTACTCATAACAGTGTAATCGAGGTTAAGTCTTGCAAACTCAATTTGACGCGGAGTACTTGGAACAGGGCAGTTCTCAATTACCCAGTCATAAAGAGGTCTATGATCTTCAAACTCTAGGGTACAAATTGAGTGAGTGATGTGCTCAAGGGCATCAGAAATAGGATGGGTAAAATCGTACATTGGGTAGATACACCACTTATCCCCAATTCTCGGATGAGTAGCAAAACGAATTCTATAAAGAATAGGATCTCTCATATTGATGTTTGAAGATGTCATATCGATTTTAGCGCGAAGACACTTCTCACCATTTTTAAACTCTCCATCTCTCATTTTTCCGAAGAGCTCTAGATTTTCTTCAACAGAACGGTTGCGATACGGACTCTCTTTCCCTGGCTCCTTAAGAGTCCCGCGGTACTCTCTAATTTCTTCTGGAGTTAGATCACAAACATAGGCCTTCCCATCTTTAATCAGGTGAATGGCACAATCATAAATAAAATCAAAGTAATCTGAGGCGTAGAAAAGGTTTTCCCCCCACTCGGCACCAAGCCAGGCCACATCTTCTTTGATTGATTCAATGTACTCCATCTCTTCTTTTTCAGGATTTGTATCATCAAATCTAAGGTGAAATTTAGCCCCTGGATTTTCCAGAGAGATACCATGATTTAAGCAAATTGATTTAGCGTGACCAATATGCAAGTAGCCATTTGGCTCAGGAGGAAAACGGGTAACAGTAGTCTGATGCTTACCGTTTTTCAGATCTTCGCTAATAATGTTCTTAATAAAATTTGATGCTGGACGATTCGTCTCGTTACTCATGGTTTAAGTACTCCAAAATATAGGTATAATCTCCAAAATAATATCACAATGTAAATCGGTTGTATTCCTCTTACAAGTCAAAAATATTGCCTTTTTATCAACTTTTTATGAGTAACCCCCTGAGTGCAGGTTGACTTATCTATTAGCTATGCTAATCTCGTCCAGTAACAACGCTTATCTATTATAAATAAAAGATACAAATTTTAGGAGTAGTAATGGATTTAAACCAGTACATTGATGACGTTGCAGACTTCCCACAAAAGGGAGTCATTTTTAAGGACATTTCAAGAATGCTCAGAGAAAACTTTACAGAAGTTCTCGAAGAGATGGGCAAGGGAATTGATTGGTCTTCTATCGACTGTATCGCAGGGATTGATGCCAGAGGCTTTATCTTAGGAGCGGCACTTGCTGGAAAACATAGCAAAGGATTTATTCCTATTAGAAAAAAAGGAAAGCTCCCCCCACCGGTTATCTCTCATTCATACGCTCTAGAGTATGGAGAAGATACTCTTGAAATCAAAAATGATGGTGCTGCTAAAAAGATCTTACTTGTGGACGATGTTCTCGCCACTGGTGGAACACTTAAGGCCGCAATGGAGCTGTGTAAACAAGCGGGCCATGAAATCATTGAGACAATGGTTTTAATCGATCTCAAGTTCTTAAATAGCTTTGAGAAAGAGGGAATAAAAGTTAAGTCGATGATGCAAATCAACTAAAAATAAAGGGAGGTCATGCCTCCCTTTTTTTGCCTCTCAAAAGGTGACAAAAATGGCGTAATGTGTAGCAATTACAAGTACCAACACCTCTGGTAGTACTGCCAATATCCCGCAAGATGACGTAAAATATCATATGGAAAAATATGAAAAGATAATTAATGAACAGCAACAAGAAATCTCGCGACTAAAATCAGAGTTAGCAGGACTATTCTCCTTTTTTAGTGAGATGGAATCAGGCATAGCCTCTCAAGATATCTTAGAATTTACTAGTAGTAATATCTACTTCATAGAACTACTGGAGCAATTTGTTTCAAGTGGTCCTCACAACTCAAAATTAAGCGTTGCCAAAGAGATGGGAATAGCTCAAGGAAGGCTTTACGACCTTATCAATGGAAAGAGGGCCCTTACATCTGACCACTTAGATGCGATAAAAAAAGCGCTAAAGCTAGACGAGGTATCCTTTACTACACTTAAAGACCTCGCGGATCAAGATCGCAATAGAAAGAAGGAATTCAAAAAAATTATCCTCGATAGGGTGACCAAGCAAACTTCCCCAGAGAGGTCGAGATTAACAAAGATAAAAAAGGAAGAGCGGAAGTTTATTAACTCGTGGCTCCACTACTCTATTCTTTCTCTGTTTGAGATGGATGGATTTATTGGAACTAGAGAATGGATCGCGAATAAAGTAGAAACAGATTTAGATGAGGTCAACTCTGTGATCGATTCATTGATTGAGATGGGTCATATTACTGAAGAAAATGGAGAGCTGGTCTATACCTTTGTTGAGTCGTCCATGTCATACGCAACCCCAGAAGACAACAAAAGTAACTTTCAGAAACTCACCATGGGCCAAATCAATAAAGCAGTTGAGGTATACAATAAACTTAACATTCCCTTTGAAAACCAAGAAAAGGCCGGTTATGGGGGCTACTTCTTAGTTGGCGACAAGTCTAGGGTTCAAAAAGCAAACCGGATGATGGATGAAGCAGTTATTAAAATCGCGCGCTATCTTTCTGAAGGAAAAAAAGATCAACTTCTATCACTCTCGTTTCAAATCGCTCCAATTGGAGAATAAAAAAGGGAGGTCATGCCTCCCTTTTTTTATTTTGTCGTGTAATAGATAACTGTAGATTGTGGAGGAATCCATTTGGTTGTATTGCTTCTTTCCCCTCCACAGTGGTAGCGAAGAGCATCTCTAGTAAAGCGATTATTAGATCTCTTAAGCCCTGGGTGAATTGTAAGAGTACTGTTTGCCAAGTCCTCATCAGAAAAAGAAATACACTGATCCCATGATGAATTAAAGGCCACCCAAATGGTTTCAATATTTGAATCGACAGGACGACCATTGCGATCATCTAGCTTCATCACAATAAGTCTTGGATCAAACTGACCATTTAAATTACTAATACGGTAAGGAAAAGAAATCTTTTCGAGCACTTGTTCTTTAGTAGCGAGCCTAAAAAGTTTTGAGCTTCTTCTAATCTTCTGTAAATCTTTAAAGTGCTCAAAAGTATCTTTAATATGCCACTCAAGAGGTGGAGATACATATTTCAAACGATATTCCCAATCCGTCCATGCACGAAGATTTTCTCCAACCCATGAAGGGGGAAGTCCGCCTCTCCAGCCATTTGACTTATAAGAATAATCAATCTTATTAAACCAGTCTCCAGAGTCGTAACTATTTTCATCACCTGACTTTGAACGAAGAATCTCAACTCCCGCATGATAAAAAGGAACTCCTTGCGCGAGTGTCAGCATACTGAGTGACAACTGCTGGATGCGAACGATTTGATCAGTAGAGGCATAAGGACCAACCTTAGCAACTAATGTATCCCACAGCGTTGCTTTATCGTGAGCTGTAATATAATTGATACTCTCACCAGGGTTATTAAGATAACCGCCCTTTACATCTTTTAGAGACCCCAAAAGCCCCATTAAAATAGTTTCACGATTTCCAGTTTTATCGGTAACAAAAGCATCATCGACAAAAAGATCATGAGCATTTTGTCCTTTACCTTTAATCGCGTCTCGAAAGCGATCATTAAAGGTTGCAAGACCAATATCCATACTGGCAGCGCCGTATTGAGTGACGGCTTCATTTGGAAGTTTTCTAACCAGTGGTCCAAAGTGCCAGCCTTCCCCATACATAAAGACTTTCTTTCCATCAACGCCATCACGACTGACTGTTAATTGATCCAACTTTTTACGGATTTCAAACATTACATCTTTAGTGATAAATCCCATTAAATCGAAACGGATTCCATCTAAGCGATACCACTTAACAAGATTGATTGCACTATCAACGATCAGCTTCATTACCATTTCATTCTCGGTAGCAAGATCAGGGCAACAGGATTCCATGGTAATATCACCACAGCCATTTAAACTGTAGTAGTAATCAGGAACATAGGAATCTAGATTTAAAAGCTCCGAGTAATGATTAAAAACAGTATCAGCGATTACTCCAAGTCCCATCCCGTGCAGCGACATCACAAGCTTTCTAAACTCAATAATTCTTGCATCAGAATTAGGATCAGTGGAGTAACTTCCTTCAAGGGCCTGATAGTGGAGAGGATCATATCCCCAGTTAAATCCATCAGACTTACGTATTCTTGAAGCAATCCCTTGCTGCATCTCACCACTTTCAAGGGCGTCGTGAAGATAGTCAAAATCAGCTTGCGAGAGATCACTTCTCTCACTCTCATCTTCGTTTACAGATGATTGATCATTAACTGGTAATAGGTGGACATGAGACACACCTGATTCTGCAAGTTCTTTAAGATGGCGAACACCATTAGTATTTTGATTGGTGAATGCCAAAAATTTTCCTCTATGCTCAGGAGGTTGAGTGAAGTCAAAATAACTAAAGTCTCTTACATGAAGCTCATAAATTGAGATATCTGAGGCATCTCTAATTTCATAATTCTTCTTCAGTTTGTGGCCAGTCCACCCCGCTGGCATAGAAGCATTGGCCACATCAATGACCTGAGAAAACTCACTATTCAAAGAAAGATTGGTCGAATAGAGGTCAGTTAGAAGTTCTGTAGTAACTCCACCGGCCCTTCTTTTGAAGCTCTCAATCTCATACAAATAGTAAAGCCCATGAACACTATTTTTTTCAATGAACCAAACATTTTCACTGTTCATCGAAAGTTCAAAAGGACTTCCCGCAATTTCACTACGTCTATTAGGAGACTTGTAAAGATGAAGCTTTACTCTCTTTGCCGTTGGAGACCAGATACGAAACTGAGTAGTATCTCCATCAAAGGAAATTCCCAAAGACTCACCTTTATACGCAAACATTTTATCAAGAAGACCAGTTAAAGACACTGCGAATTTTTCGACCAACAGACCAGAATAAAGGTCCTTCTTAAGGATTGAGATCGGACCTTGAATTAACTTCTCAATTTTTACCCTTGAGAGATCAATGAAAAACTTACTAAAACGGGAACGGGCAACATAATCAAACTTCTTGTAGAACTCACTATCTTCGTCGTCAAAATAACCGACGTTACTTAGCTCAGCTCTAACCCCTTCGCCTTCTAAAATATATTGAAATTGAGATGAGTTATGCTCGTTGATTGCGATTACATTTTGATCAATCCAAATACCTTTTAAAGGTAGGGTTTCACCAACAAAGGAAAACTCTCCAAAGACACCGGCAATGGCATTTAATGAAAGAAGAAAAAGAAATAGGGTGATAGAAATTCGTGCTCTCATAAGTCCTCCACACGATACCATTTTTGCAAAGCATCACCAACAATAAAAGGGAATAAATGTAGGCGCATTTCCGTCTAATAGTTCTCCATAATAAAGGTTGACCCTTTTTGTTAAGGTAGAGATGCTCAAAAAAGTACCTAAAAAGGAGAACTAAATGAAAAAGACCCTAATCGCTTCACTACTACTAGTAAGCGCCGTCTCAGCACAAGCTGTAGATTGGGATGTAAAACCTAAGCTTTACGTTCGTGGAGGCTTCAGCCAAAGTCTCGACCTCAATGCCAAAGGCAACGAAGATGTATCTAAATTCAATCCAGGATCATGGGGCGGAGAATCAAGCGCCTTCATGAACAACCTGACTGAAGCAGATATGGTTGCAAACTACAAGGATCTTGCGACAATCGTTTACGGTGTAAACTTTGACCAAACAACACGTTTTGAAAAAGACAACGCATCAAACGAAACATTTAAAGAAAGACAAGCATACATTGAAATGCACAAAATTTTTGGAGAAAACGGTACAATCTGGTTTGGACGTCGTCCATACAGAGGGTTCGGAGACTACCTAACAGGTTCATTCCCACTAGATGAAAGAAATATGTTTGGTGGTGGTATTAAGATTAAGGCCGGACCAGGGCAATATGAATTTGCATACGGAACTAATGATGATGACGATGTAGATTCAACTGACAATATCACAGATAATTTCACAACAAACTTTTACCTAAATAAGTATATCCTTCCAATCACTAATGGAAACATCACGATCAATGCAGAGTTACACCAAAATAACTCAAGAAACAGTGATTACGACTCAATGGCCTACCAAATTGGTGCCCAATACGCTCGTTGGAATATGAAACTTCTTGATGCCAACTGGTACAATATCTTCGTAGTCAACTACTCTAACGGACACCTTGGAGATATCGAAGCGGGTCTTATGCAGTCAGTATTTGACTCAAAGAAGAATGATGAAAAAGCATCAAAACTTCTTGTTAAGATTGGTGGAGACCTCAAAGCAAAAATGTGGTCAATGTTCTACGCCCTACGCTACCAATGGCACATGGGAGATCTGAATGGTGTTGATGGAAGCCAAGACTGGCAATTTGTTGATATCCACGCTCGTCCAATGTACGCCCTGACATCTAACGTTGGTCTTGGACTTGACTACGTTCAAAGAGTTGTTATCAATGAAACAGACGCACTTGATAACGCAGGGAAAAGCTGGGCAAAACAGCAAAATATGTGGAGAGCGGGACTTATCGCAAACTACCACCTATCTCCAGGTGGAGAAAAGTTATTTGAAAACGCTGAGATCTCAGTTATCGCAGGACGTGTTCACCAACAAAAAGAAACAGACTTCTTCCAAGGGCGTGAATCTAAAAAGGATGCAAATTTCATCAGATTTAAGTACACTATGGAAATCTAATCTTGCTAAAGGATGAACAAGCATGCCAACTATTGAACTAAAAGACATTAAAAAATCTTATGGAGATACAACAGTGATTGAGAGGTTAAGCCTCTCAATCTCTGATGAAGAGTTTGTTGTACTCGTAGGCCCTAGTGGTTGCGGCAAATCAACGACCCTAAGAATGATCGCAGGCCTTGAGGAGATTACAGGAGGAATTCTTGAAATCGACGGAAAGGTTATGAATCATATATCTCCTACAGATCGCGGTATCGCTATGGTTTTCCAAGACTACGCGCTTTACCCTCATATGACCGTATATGAGAACCTCGCTTTTAGTCTTAGACTCAAGAAGGCACCAAAAGAAGTAATTGAAGAGAGAATCAATGAAGCGGCAGAAATGCTCAACCTAACCCCTTATCTTAAAAGGAGACCAGCAGATCTTTCTGGAGGTCAAAGACAAAGGGTGGCAATGGGAAGAGCAATTGTAAAGAAATCAAAAGTATTTTTATACGACGAGCCTCTCTCAAATCTTGACGCAAAACTTCGCCACAAGATGAGAACAGAAATTAAGCGTTTTCACCTTCAGGCAAAAACCACATCTGTTTACGTAACTCACGACCAACTCGAAGCGATGACTCTTGGTGACAAGCTTGTTGTTATGAGTGAAGGTAAGATTGAGCAGATTGGAACTCCCCTTGAGATCTACCAAAGACCACGAACAAAATTTGTTGCGACCTTTATTGGAAACCCGACAATCAATATGTTCAACTGCGAGATCAAAGAAGAAGATGGAAAGCTTCTTATTTGTGAAATGAATGGAGTATTTAAGTTCCCGCTTCCTGAAAGTAAACGAGAAGGAATAAGTGCGGGAATGAATCTTACGATGGGGATTCGTCCAAGTGACATTTTTATCTCAAAAGAGAATGACCATTTACCGCACGAATGGAGAACAGAAGCAGAAGTTGATATTGTTGAGCTTCTCGGGAAGAACGCATTCCTAACGATGAAGAGTAATGATATCTACTTTCAAAGTGAAGTCATGGGAACTGAGTTCCCTCAAATCGGTGAGAAGAAGGTTTTAAGCTTTAACTTAAATCATATCCACCTGTTTGATAACGTCACTGGATTAAACTTAATTTTCAAATAATAGCTAGGTCGCGTTTCTTACGCGGCCTTATTATATTTCTGAATACATTTAAATAAACTTGCCTTCTTAAGCGGTTTTGATAAGTAGTCGTCGAAGCCACTTGCAAAAATTTTATCTACCTCATCTTTTAGCGCATATGCAGTTAAAGCTATTATTGTGGTTGGACTGTTACCTAACCTATTTTCATGGTCACGAATCCTTTTTGTTGCTTCATATCCATCCATTGTAGGCATCTGTATATCCATAAATACAAGATCAAACTTGTTGGACTTAACCGCTTCAAAAGCAGCAAGGCCATTTTTCGCACAAACAAATTCATCACAAATGTTATTGACAAATACTTTCATCAATTCAAGGTTTGCATCACTATCATCGACAATCAAGATTGATTTGAAATGAACAGTCTGACTCAAATCACTGAAATGACCTCTCGCGGGATTTGCCCCAATCGTCCGGTCAAGTATTATATCATTTAAACGATCGAAATGAATGGGACGATGAACATAGTGTTTGATTCCAATTTCATGGATCTTATTAAGCTGATCATTGCCGTAGAATACAGGCTGGAGCATTATTAGCTTATCCTTAAACTTAGGACCAATGGCCTTAACCGGCCCCTCTAAGTGCTGCGTCTTAAAATACCACCAATCGAGCAATAGAAAGTCAATTTCTTTAAAGTTAACATCTTCAAATGAATTAAACTGTTGGATTCTGCATCCATACCGTTCATAGCGACTTGTAAGCAAGTTATTTTCTAACTTATGCTCATTTAAAATCCCAACTGTCATTCCTCTCATTGAATCTCTCAACATAGAGCTTTCTGGCTGTTCCTCAGAAACATTTAAGTCAATTGTAAAAAAGAAGCAGCTCCCTTTTTCAGGTTCACTTTCTACACCAATCTCACCACCCATCATAATAACGAGCTGACGACTAATTGATAACCCTAACCCCGTACCTTCAATTTTTGGAACAGCATCATTAGTAATCTGCCCAAAGGCATTGAAGATAACATCAAGAGAGTCTTTTGGAATGCCTATACCAGTGTCTGTAACATCAAACCTCAACACCTCACCATCACCAACTAAACTTCTTTTAAGTGAAAGATGAACTTCTCCCACAGTCGTAAATTTACCGGCATTATTAAGAAGATTAACAAGAACCTGGTAAAGTCGAAACTCATCGCCAATAATTTTAGAAGGAACATCTTCAGAGATATCAAAAGAAAATACGATATCCTTATCCTTAAAGCGAAATGCAACTAAATCAACGGCCCGACTAGTAACTTCACGAACAGCAAATTCCTTAGACTCAAGATGTAACTCACCCGCCTCAATTTTTGAGGTATCGAGTATGTCATTAATAAGTGCCAATAGATTTTCCCCGGCCTGAGAAACAATATCGACGTAGTACTTCTGGTTCTCATCAAGATTTGTTTCACTCAAAACATCAGTCATACCAATAACAGCATTGAGTGGAGTTCTGATTTCATGACTCATATTTGCGAGGAAAGAACTCTTTAAACGATTTGCAGACTGGGCCTTTTCCATGTTTATTTCAAGTTTCTTGGCAAGCTCATTAAGTTGTCTTTCCCTCTGCAAAATTGCCAGTTCATTCATTTTATTGCCATCAATATTGATATTGATTCCAACCATTGAAGTTGCAACCCCTGAGTGTGATCGCTCTAAAACGATCCCCTTACTATGGACCCAAGAAAAACTTCCATCGTAGCGCTTAACTCTATACTCTGTATCAAAGATAGAAGTATGTCCAGCGAGATGGAGGTTGAGCCCTGCTTGAAACTTCTCTCTATCATCCGGATGAATCTGATCTTCGACAAACATTGCCGACGAGAAACGCCCTCTATCCATTGGCGAGTATCCAAGCATAGTAACATAAGAAGTATTCACCTCCATTGTTCCTTCCGTAATATCCCAATGCCAAAAGCCAATATTCGTAGTTTCAAAAATTGTTTGATATTGCTTTAAAACTTGTTTTTCATGAAGATACTTCTCCTTAACTTCCGTGATGTCTCTGATCATCCCCGTAATGGTTGTAGGAGTACCTGTTTGGTCAACTTTAACTACTTTACAAATTAAATGAATCCAGCGAGTAAGTCCGTGAATGGCGATTCTAAATTCAACATCCTGATATTGTTTTCGGGTAGACCACATCTCTCTAAATAGTTGACGTACTTGAAATTCATCTTCTGGATGAACATGCTTCATCAGATGATTCGCATCGACCAATGGTTTTTGAAACATATTCTGAAGCAGCTCAAGGTTTGAGACAAAATAAACCTGATTACTCTGCGCATCCCACTTAAAGCAACTCACATTAGTAGACTTCAAGGCAGAGATCTCCATCAAGCGATATCTCTGAGCAAAGAGCAGAACAATGATAATAGTAGTAAAAATAAAAATAAAAAAGAGTACTACAAGGCCATTGTTTGAATACTTAAAACCACTATGACGAAATGTATCTAAAAATCTACCACGAATTTGATAGTAAGAAGAGCCTGGATCTCTCTTCATCTGATGAAGTGAATTATCTAAGAGCTCAAGAAGATCTCGATTTGTATTTTTCTTCGTTGCAATTCGAAAGTAGCTTGGGGAAAAAACAATACCTGTGTGATAATAATGAAATTCAGGAGAAACACCTAACATAAAAATATTATTAGTAACAATTGCATCAACTTTTCTCAATTCAAGAGAAGAGAATAATTGATCAACAGTATCGAACCTTACAATATGCGAATCAATATTATAGACAGCAAGAATACCTTCAAACATATCGTTTAAAAATACCCCTTTTAAAACACCTACTCGCTTCCCTTCAAGCATTCTTAGATCAGTAATTGAGTTTTCGTTGTATGAAAGAACTTCTCCCCATACATCAGAAAGTGTCGAGTGTGTGAAACTAAACTCCAAAGAGCGCTCTGAATTTTTTATTATCCCAGGGATAATATCAACTTCCCCTTTTTTCAATAAATCAATACATCGACTCCAGGAACATTCGACATATTTATACTCAATATGATTATCTTTAAGAATTTGTTCAACAACACCACTAAATAATCCGTCCACCTGACCATTTGAGTTGGTGAATGAAATTGGGCGAATATTTGGAGTAGCAATTTTATATGTTTTGCCAAATACAGATACAGAACCAAGTAGGATCACGAGCAACAAAGTTGCCATTCTGAAACACTTCATAAATAACGATATCGGATTAAAACAGGGTAAAAAAAAGTGAAAAAAAAGAGGGCCTAAGCCCTCTTGAATTAACCTTTTGTCGCTCCAGCGGAAAGCCCAGAAACGATATATTTATGAATTGAAAAGAATATTGCAGTAATTGGTATCGCGCCAAGAATACAGGCCGCTGCAAACTGCCCCCATCGGCTTGAGAAAGACTCAGAAATAAAAATCTGAATCCCAACAGCAAAAGTCATATTTTCCTGAGACTTAAGAAGAATGGAAGGAAGAATAAAGTCGGAGAAAGTATTAATAAAAGTTAAAAGTCCAACAACAGCAAGAATAGGCGTACTAAGCGGTATGATAATTCTCCAAAATGCTTGAAGACGATTACATCCATCCATAACTGCAGACTCTTCAATTGATTTTGGAATAGTGTCAAAGTACCCCTTAATCAGCCAAATGTTAAATGGGGTTCCTCCAAGATATACAAGAATCAGACCACCATGTGTATCTGGCCCTAGTCCTGGGATGTAGTTACCAATAAAGTCGAGCATGAAGTAGAAAGCTACCATTGCCATAATATTTGGAAACATCTGAACAATCATCAGTACTAAAAGCGAAGACTGCTTACCTACAAATTTAAAACGTGAAAGTGCATAAGCAGAAGTTGTAGATAGTAACAGCATCAAAATTGAAGTAATTCCAGAAACTTTAACACTATTCCACAACCACTTCATAATTGGGAAAGGGGAACTAATCGTCTTTCCAGATAACTGATCAACATAATCAATGCCTAGAATATACTTCCAATTATTCAAGGAAATATCATTAGGAATAAGGTCAGCAGACATACTACCTGTCTTATTAAGTGAGATGGAAATGACATAAAGAACAGGAAACAAAACAACAATCAAGATTGAAACAAGAAACAAGTGCCTTGCTAAAACCTCCATACTCTTTTTCTTTTGAATAAAACTCATAACTACCTCTACTTAGAACTCTTGAACATTCCAGACATCTTAAAGTTAAAAAGGGTGATAATTGCGATGATAAAGAAAATAATGATCGCAATACTACTTGCAAGTCCGAAGTCTTGCCCCCCTCCGCCTTCGAATGCCAAACGGTAGGTATAAGAAATCAAAATATCTGTCTCTCCCGCTGGAGTTGTTGCTCCAGGAATTGGTGGTCCCCCTCCAGTAAGGAGGTAGATTCCAACAAAATTATTCAAGTTAAATGCAAATGATCCAACTAGCAATGGAGCAACTGCGGAGAAGGTCATTGGTAAAGTTATGTGTCTGAATGTTGCCCAACGTCTTGCTCCATCAATGGATGCCGCTTCATAAACAGACTCAGGGATTGATTGAAGAATACCGGTTGTAACCAAGAACATATATGGAAAGCCAAGCCAGAGGTTGACCATCAAACAACTGATTTTTGCGACTAATGGATTGCCAAGCCAGTTGATTTTAGGAATTCCCCATGCAACCAAAATCTCATTTACAATACCAAAATCTTTATTAAGTAGACCTCTAAATACAAGAATAGAAATAAAGAATGGAATCGAATAAGGAATAATCAGTAAAACGCGATAAATGGCCTTACCTTTTAAGAGTTTATTATTAACTAAAAGGGCAAGCGATATCCCCAATGAAAAACTTAAAAAGACAGACCCCAGGGCCCAAATCATTGTCCAGAAAAAGATCTTAAAGAAAGATTCCTTAACCGATGGGTCAGTAAAAAGTTTTGCAAAGTTTCCAAAACCGACAGTGACATAGTAGCCAGGTGATAGAACTTTATCTCCACTTTTATAAGCACCGACTTTGTTATCAGCAGTAAAAACCTCTCCAGATTGCTTGTCTAGTAGGCGACCTTCACGATCCATAGAGAAGCGCTTTTTAACATTTACAAGCTTATCTACGCGATGAAAAACAAGCTTAGTCTCATCATTTAGAGTTACTTTTAATTTTTTAAGTTTTTTCAAAAGTCTAAAGACTCTCCCTTTAGATATTCCCTCTTCTGTTGGCAAAGAATCTAAAGGAACAAGCTGTACCTCCTTCTGCGAGTCAACATTAAAAATACCAGTATATGCTTTAGAACTTGAATCATCAGTTGCAATGATCTTGTACTCAGAATCACCAAGTTTTAGAAGATCGAAAGACAAATATTTTTCAGTCCCATCAGTAGGAACATAAGTCTCTTCTAGTAGAAGCTTCGTAGCAACTTTTTTGCTTAACAAGTGTCCAGTACTAAGGTTTGTAAATCCAATAATAACAGTAAAGATAATTGGAAGAACCAAAAAGAGAAAGAAGGTTACAAGTCCAGGATACATAAAGCGAAGTGGATATGCATTCTTCTTAATGAAAATGAAACAAGAAATACCAACAAAGGCCAAAAGAGCAACTGAAAATAATGGGTATCCCACAAATAGCATATATGAGCTTAAGAAAATACCGACGAGTAAAAATGCTCCTACCAATAACCAAAAAGTCCATTTATTCACGTTATTCATTCCTGTTTGAAGATTTACTTAACATGGCCAACTTAATTTCTGCATAAGGGTCCAGTTGCGCATAAGAAAAGCGCCACTTCCAATTCCCCTCTTGTACTCCTGGATAATTCATCCGAGCCTCATTCCCGAGGCCTAAAATATCTTGCATAGGAATAATGGCCATCTGAGCTTTAGACTCCATCGCCAATTCAATCATTGGCCAACTGAAATCAATTTCAGA
This sequence comes from Bacteriovoracaceae bacterium, assembly GCA_965140515.1. GTDB lineage: Bacteria > Bdellovibrionota > Bacteriovoracia > Bacteriovoracales > Bacteriovoracaceae > JAGLCH01. Next base: position 2,964,522 of record OZ223251.1, read on the forward strand.
GAATGAACCATCCATCCCAAGCTGTTTCAAAGCAAAAGACTTTTCTGGCGATCCCTTTGCGAGTTCCCAAAAATGTCCGTTAATTGTTTCGGTATCATGTGTACCAGTATAGACAACGAAATTTTCCGTTGTATTTTGCGGCAAATGCTCATTTTTCTCATCGGAGACGAAGGCAAAAAGCAAGATTTTCATTCCAGGAAAGTCAAAGAAGTCTCTGAGTTCAATAACATCAGGAGTTATTTCACCGAGGTCTTCAACAATAATAGGAAGTTCTCCTAAAGTTTCTTCTAGCTTTTTAAAAAGGTTTTCCCCTGGACCTTGATACCAGTCACCATTTGTCGCATCTTTATCGTGATGTGGCACCTGCCATACAGCGCAAAATCCCCGAAAGTGATCCAAGCGGATCACATCAAAAGTTTCTTGCATATACTTCATTCGGTCACACCACCAACTAAAGCCATCATGCTCCATCTCTTCCCAGCGATAAAGTGGTGTTCCCCACTTTTGTCCAGAATCACTAAAAGCATCTGGAGCGGCACCAGCTTCAAATTCAAGTTCTCCCTTAAGGTCTAGCTTAAATTGAGCAGGTTTTCTCCAAACGTCCATACTGTGATGTGCCACAAAGATGGGGATATCGCCAACGATTTGAATACCATTGGAATTAGCGTAATGTTTTAACTTCTTCCACTGATAATCGAACAAAAACTGTAGGAAGATGTAAAAACGAATCTCATCTTTAAAATCTTTCCTAAATTCTTCGACAGCGTCAGAATTGTAATCTCTATATTCTTCAGGCCAAAGCCACCATTTCTCTCCATAGTGATTTGAAAGAGTCAAAAAGAGAGCAGTATCATATACCCAGCTCAAATTCTTATTACAAAAGACATCATATTGTTCACTAAGAATATGCGTCTTTTGAAAGCGAATATATGCCTGTCGAAATAGTCCATGTTTAACAAATCGAACTGTTGAATAATCAACATCAGCAGACATATTTTTTGAAACTGAATATAAATCTAAAACTCTCGAATCAATTAAACCTTCATCAACAAGCAATTCAGGAGAGATCAACAAGGGATCTCCACCAAAAGCAGACAATGAGGCATATGGGCATCCAAAACGGTCAGCGACTCCCAATGGAAGGACTTGCCAGATTGTTTGCCCTGCTTTCTTTAACCAATCAACAAAGAAGTAAGAAGAAGGCCCTAAATCCCCTATCCCATACAGAGATGGGAGAGAGGATATGTGTAATAGAACGCCTGAAGAACGTTTAGTCATTGTCTAGAACCACTCCGCGAATCCAAGTTCGAATTTTTGTCCTAGACCTTCGATAGTTGGGTAAACTCTAAAACGGAAACGTTTTGGATCACCATCTTTTGACTTAAACTTAAGTGTATATGTTGCATTTCCATTGTCATCTGTCTTTTTAAATGACATTGGAACGGCCTCAAAGTGCTCTAAGTCTTTCGCATCTGTAAAAACGACTTCACACATAATCTTCTTAGGATCCATTGCACCGAGATATACTGAAAGATTCACATCAAAGCTTTCCCCTTCAAACACTCTTCCAGGAAGTGTGTCATCAACAGTCATATCAACGTGGTGAGATGGAGTATCTTTAAGCTGATTATAATTTGAATCCACAGAAATAACTTCTCCATCAAATTGAGGATGTCCAAAGTTAACGGTGTGCCAGTTTCTTCTAAAGAATCTTCTCTCAGAGATATAGTTACGAACTCGACTGTAATCAGGGTCTCTCATTTTTTCACCATAGTTAATAGCTGGTGAATAGAGTTGATTCATATAGTCCATCACCTGACGTCTCATCGAGTAACGTGTAATGTTGGTTACGAAACTTACTTTAGTTTTTTCAAACCAGTCATTTTGATTCCCATAGTAAAGAGGAACAATGGTTTGATCTAAGGTTTTGTAGAAATCATTTGCATCTTCAAAATCTTGAACTTCGTCATTTGGATAATCTTTCTCTACCCCAATAGTCCAACCATTTTTTCCGTCATAACCTTCTCTCCACCATCCATCAAGAACAGAGAAGTTAAGTCCAAAATTGATTGGTACTTTTTGTCCAGATGTTCCAGATGCTTCCATTGGACGTCTCGGATTGTTAAGCCAAACGTCTACACCAGAAACAAGGTGGCTTGAAATATTCATATCGTAGTTTTCAAGGATAATAATCTTCCCTTTAAACTCTTCAGTACGAGAAATCTCATAAATCTCTTTAATAAACTTTTGACCAGGAATGTCTGCAGGGTGTGCTTTCCCTGCAAAAATAAACTGAACTGGACGATCTTTGCTATTAACAATAGAAGCAAGTTTTTTAAGATCTTTAAAAATCAAAGTTGCTCTCTTATAAGTCGCAAAACGTCTTGCAAAACCAATAGTAAGAGCGTCGTCTCTCAAGAAAGAGTCAACTTCATCAATTTCTTTCGCCTTTGCACCATTACGTTTCAATTGCTCCTTAAGTCTTGTGCGAACAAGAGAAATCATCTTATTCTTTCTAAGCTTCTTAACTTCTGCAATTTCAGAAACAGGAAGCTCATAGGCCTTATTCCAAAATTCTTGGTTTGCAATCTCTTCTTTCCACTCTGAACCAAATTTTTCTTCAATATAGCTTTTTACTTCAGGACAAGTCCAAGTCTCAACATGGATACCATTTGTAACATATCCAATGGAGTTATCGATTTCAGGAACTTTACTCCAAAGATCTCGCCACATTTTTTGAGAAATACGACCGTGAAGCTCAGATACTCCATTTTGGAATCTTGAAAAGTTAATCGCAAAAACGGTTAAGCTGAAATAACGATTATCTGACCCTTCGTCAACAAGACCAAGTTTCAAGAAGCGGTCCCATGAAATACCAAAATTCTTTACGTAGTTGAAAAAATACTTATGCATTACTTGGAATGTAAAGGCCTCATTACCTGCAGGAACAGGGGTATGTGTTGTAAACACACAGTTAGAAGCACATACAACTTTTGCCTCTTCAAATGAAAGGTTTGATTCCTTCATCAAATTAGCAATTCTTTCAAGCTGGAAGAATCCAGAATGCCCTTCGTTCATATGGTAGATCGCGCCATCGATATCCATTTGCTCAAGAGCTCTAATCCCACCCATTCCAAGAATGATCTCTTGGGAAATTCTCATCTCACGGTCACCACCGTAAAGTCTTGCAGTGATTTCTCTATCAACTTTATTATTCTTTTCGACATTTGAATCGAGTAGATATAGTTCTACACGGCCAACTTGTGCTTTCCAAACAGTTGCATAAACATCGCGACCAGCGAGATTCACACTAATTTCAACTTGCTCACCTTTACTATTTAATGCAGGTAAAACCGCAAGCATATTTGGATCATGCTCAACATATTTATCTTCTTGTTGCCCGTCTTTATTAATTTGCTGAATAAAATAGCCATCTTTATAAAGTAGGCCAACAAAGATCCCTGGAATCCCGAGGTCACTTGTTGACTTAACATGGTCACCAGAAAGAACACCTAGTCCACCACTATAGATCGGTAGTGACTCGTGAATTCCATATTCAGCACTGAAGTAAACAACTTTTTTATTTTTGTGTTCACTGTAATTTTTATTGAACCATGTGCTTTGTGATTCCATATATGACATCAAAGAATCATTTACTTTTTTCACATCAGCACAGAATGAGTTGTCACTTGAAAATTTTGAAAATGTTGCAGCGTCTGTTTTATGCAGAACTTCTACTGGATTTCTTGTTTCATTCCACACCGTTGGATTTAATGCAGTAAATAGTTCAACTGCATCATTATTCCAAGACCACCAATAATTATGCGCGATCGTGTTTAATGCCTGAAGATTTTCAGGTAATTGCTTATTAATCATTTCTCTCACCTTTGTTATTCAATGTATAAAAAGCTAAATTTAAAATCGACTATACTAAATAAGAACCTATATCGACCTTTCTCCAGCGTTACCTTAATGTTTGGCATATTTGCCATATTGCTAAGTTGACCACTAAGATCTCGACCAAAACGCTCAACATTAGCGCCTCGAACAGGTGCCCCGTATTCAATGGACCAGTCATTAGAAGCTATCTTGAACTCATGCTCCCCCGCGTTCTTGACAGTTAAAGTCAGGGAATAAACGTCACCATGCTCAGAGCTTTCTTCAAGTTTCAAGTTCTTAGAAACGTTCCAATTAGACATCGATCCTCTGAGATAAAGTGGAACTGAAATTTGTCCACGACTCGATCTCTCGTACACCATGATACTGTTGGCCTTAAGCCTTAAGTGATTGGCCCTTCCGCCTAGATTAGCGATAACGTTGCGATGGATTGATGGCTTACCACTATACTGCTCTTCTGATGAATTATAGATTTCAAGCCACCAAGAATCCCCCCCCCTAGGAAAGCTAACCCATTCGCCATTTTTGTCACCGCCAAAGTTAGCGACAACGAAAAATTTCTTCACTCCATCATCTACAAGGTAGGTCAAAATCTCTCCATCATGACTTAGCTGAACATCGTATGCATTTTTGTGATTTAGCTTTGGATGATCTCTTCTAAAGCGAATTAAGTCTTTAAAAAATTTATAGTGACCAGAAAAAAGCTTTTTATCTTCATTCGGTAAGAAAGCTAGTTCCTCTGAATTAAATGGGTCAAGATACTCCCAAGGCATTTTATGAGATCCAACAAAACGGCTGATATCTACATTTTGCGATGGAATAGAATTGTTCTGCTTGGCATTGATATACGACCATTCATTTTGAATATTGATATCATTTCCAAGCTCTTCTCCTTGGTAAAATAAAATGGCCCCCGGCTTTGTAAAAAGAATTCCGTAAGCAGCTCTTCCCACACTATGAGTAAAGTCATTATGGATCAAAGAAAAACGCTCATAGGTTGGATCCTCAAGCGGACGAACCCTTGAGAAATAATTGCGATCAACTTGTTCGTAGAAATTATAATCAGAAACAAGTCTCAATATTGGATTCTTATTTCCAATAAAGTCATGGCTTCCCAAATAGTTTACTGTCTTGAGCGGATCACCAAAATTGTACTCCGTTCCATAATCAACATGATTACTGTACCCATACATGGCCCCGAGAAGAGGAGATAGATTCACCTTTTGATTGTATGGACGAAGATGAGCAAACTCTTCTTCAAATACATTCTTAAACTTATCATTCCATTGAGAGTCAAAACCAAGGCCTGATTCAACTTGAGGCTTAGTTACCCAAACATTATCAGGAAGTTCCTCTGCAGATAGATAGATCTCTGGATGAACTTGCTTTAGTAGGTAGTTTAAATCTTGAAGAAACTTGTAACCAGCGGGATTCCCTCCAAGATTATAAATATACTTTGTCATATCAAAACGGTAGCCATCGATATGAAAGTCACGAATTAGAGATACGAGACTATCTGCGACCCATTTCTGAACACCAATACTAGAAAACCTTGGTCTTGGCCCCCAGTCAGTAGATCCGTTAAAGAACTTCGACTGATCGTCGTAACGCCCAATTGGATCACGAATCAAACTATTATTCACATGGTTTAAAACCACATCTAGAATTAATTGAATTTTCTTCGAGTGAAGAGAATCAGAAAGTTTCTTAAGAGAATCACTTGGGCCGTACCCCTTCTCAATCAATAAGATAGAATCAAGAGAGTAGCCCCACCCTGCGTAAAACTTCCCCTCATGAATTGGAAGGAGTTCAACTGTATTTACTCCAAGATCATTGATATATCCCAGTTTTTCAGAAATATCATCGAATGTACCACCAACATATTTTCCTCTTACCTTTTTTGGATTGAAGGTTAAAGGCCACACTTGATAGATAATCCTGTTCTCTCTATCCAAACGAGACAAATTTTTAATGCTGTGATCATTTTGCCATGGGTAGCTGATATCACCCTGAACGACAGCTCTTGGACGGTAATAACCGTTTAGCTCTCCACCTTTTCTTTCATAAACAATCTCTTTTGCCATTGGATCGACTTTGATTGCAGTTGGAGACATATTATTTGAAAAGACTTGCTTTGTGTATTCACCATTAACAACAAATTTATAGAGATATTCATCTCCAGCAGATGATGAATGTACGTATGCCGCGTGGGAACGTAGCTCATTTTTCTGGGGAGCGAAATCTTGCTTTAATTGAATGGCCTTGTTGCTTCCATTTATAAAAAGATCAACTCTTTCGACCTCTGGCTCCCAAATCTTATAGAAAACACCACCATCTTCAACAGGAGTGGCACCGTGTCCACCTAGTGAAATCCATGGAATCCCATCCAATGAATCAAATACCCTTTTCCCTGGAAGAATAGAGTCTCTAATTCCGCCGATATAGTATGTCTCACCATTATAGACAACGCGGATAACATAAAGATTATCTTTTGGGCGATTGAGATCAAGCCCTGTTGCAGTTAATTTAAACCAACAATAATCATTTGAGTTAATTCCGTATAGCGATGGCCAATTAGGAGCTTCATCTCTTCCCAGTAAATATGTTTCAGTTTCAACATCTCCCTTTTTGAACTCGAAGGAGATATCATCAACTCCTGCACAAAAATCTTTATGAAAACGAACTCTTTGAACCATTCCATCAGAATAAAGCTTCAAGTAGTAGCGAGAATCATCAGTAAAGAAGTTGCTTCTCCAAGAGTCAGCGATTAATTGAAATGAGCTGAAGAAATCATTACTTCGATAACTGGCGATAGATCTATTTGATACAGACTTAGGAGCAAAATGATCCGAAGACTCATTGTAAGATTGATTTTCCCAAATATTCCCTAACGCCTGGGCCCCACTATACAAAAAGTGTGAAGCCCCACGGTCAATAGGAAGTGCGGCCTGAGCTCCGCATAGGATAAAAAGTAAAAGAACAAGTAACCTTCTCATAACCATCCTCAGATTAATTACTTCGTTTTAGATAGAATTTGCTTTTTAGCGTGCTGTAATGCAGCTTCTGCCTTTTCTTTGTCAGTAATTGTCAGACTGATTGCATTCCCCATTGCGCTCCATACCGCTCCCATAGCAGGAATATTTGGCATTGGTACACCATATTTAGCACTTTCCATAAACGCTTTTAGATCTGGATTAGAATTAGATAGGGCCTCAACAGCATCTATTCTTGCAGGGCCTCTTGGATCGGCCTTATAAAGCTCAAGAACACCTTTCTTAGTTACTAAGTAATCTTCAATTAAAATTTTTGCGAGGTCTTTATTCTTACTTGATCTACGAATAATAAATCCGTGAACCCCAACAAATGGACGAGGTCTTTTACCATTCAGAAGAGGGATTGGGACGATACCGTAATCGATTTTATTATTTTTTAGATCATTGATGGCCCAAGGCCCATCGATAGTCATTGCAAGCTTTCCTTCTTTCATTTTACTGAAAGCATTACTTCTATCAGTAGATTCTGGAACAATTCCTTTTGTTTTTAGTGAATGAATAAAATTAAGTCCTGAAATAGCACCTTTATTAGCGAGACCAACATCTTTTGGATTTAGAGTTCCATTAACATCCTTAAAAATATATCCACCACCTGCTGTTAGGAATGGAAAAGAGAAGAAAAAGTTACTCATCCCATAAAGGAAACCGTACTGCCCATTTTTCTTTTTCATCAATGATTCAGAAAAAGAAACAACTTCTTCCATTGTCTTTGGAACATTCTTAATAAGCTTTTTATTGTAAATCATCGCAACAGCTTCTACATCATAAGGGTAACCGTATACTTGCCCTTTATATGTGTAAGCATTTAATGCTACTGGAAGAAACGCTGCTTTTAACTTTGGTGAAATATTAACTGGTTCGATAAGCCCTGACTCAGCGAGGTCACCGATAACATCATTCGCCCAAGCAAAAATATCAGGTCCCTTCCCCGCAAGAGCTGCAGTTTTAAATTGTGAAGTTAGATCTTTACTCAATACCGTAATTTTAACCTTAGCACCAAACTCCTCAGCGAAGCCTTTGGTGGCCCCTTCAATTGCCTTTTTAACATTATCTGAAGATGTCCAAACCTCAATGACGCCATCCTCGGCCATAGATTGAAAAGTTAAAAAACAAACTAAAAGTAGAACTAAAGCTTTCACAAATTACCTCTTTGTTATTCGTTACAGACTTGGATTGCGGCCCCCATAACTCCTGCCGAATCACTAATCTGGTGTTTGTATATCTTAAATTTCTTATTATTGATGAATGAGAGCTCAGATACCATCTGCTCTAGACCTTCATAAATAAGGTCTTGGTTACTGACGCCCCCCCCGCAAACGACAAAATCAACATCTAAGATGTTGATCAGGTTTGATATCAATAATGCGAGATTTTGCTTATATTCACTAATAATAGACGAACAATTCGGCTCCCCATCCTTTGCTCTTGAAAAGATCTCTAAGGAAGAAAGACTTTCGCTGTATTTTTCACGATAAATTCTCTGAATTGCCGTACCTGAGAGATAAGACTCTGAGCACCCAACTCTTCCACAATAGCAATCAACTCCATTATGAACCAATGTCGAGTGACCAATTTCCCCAGCGGCGCCATTTGCACCAACAAGGCATTTACCTTGAAGAACAATACCACCGCCCACACCAGTACCTAGAATAATTCCCACAGAACTCAATTCTTTTTCTGGAATTCCTGAAAATTCAGAGTGCAAATGCCCTGCCCCTGAAAAGGCCTCAGCAATAGCAAAGCAATTGGCATCGTTGTAAACTCCAACTTTTGAAGTAAATGGAAGTTTGGATTTAAGATCATCGCCAAAAGAATGGCCAACAAACATTTTGGTGTTACCATTGAGCATAACGCCAGTTCTTGGACAAATAGTGCCCGGCATTCCAATGCCAATTCCTAGAAGGTTTGAACCATCAATCTGAATCTCATCAAGTAATGAAACGACAAGGCATGAAACTTCCTCAACGAAAGACTCATACCCCGCCGAATCATTTGTGGAAATGCGCTTTCCACACTTTCTATTGATGGTACTAAAGGATTTGTGGGGGACAAAAAAAGTATCTGGTGTGCTTATATTCGAAAGTTCGAATACTTGGCACTCAGTTTTAGTACCACCAATATCAATACCTATGACGAATGATTGATTGTTTTTAATCATGGTTCCTCTCTAGCTAGCCGTTTAATTCAGTGTTACTGATCGGCTAAAAAGTCGCTTTTGATACGCTTAATTAGAGCAAAACCCCAGAAAAATTATTATCTAAATTGTTATCCCAGTAGACTTCTCCATCTACCTCATATTTAGCTACAAACTCAAGATCCTCTCCACGATTTCCGAAGTTAGTAGAAATTTTCCACTCTTCATAACCGTCTTCTAGAGGACGCGTGTAGTAGGCGGCCAATTCGCGCCACTCGCCGTCTCTTCCTTTGTAGAAAATCCCTACATTCTTGTGGTAGGCGATATTCTTAACCTTAAAAGTAACTGACAAGTAACCGCATCTCCCATAACACCCTAAACCGACACCAGTCTCAAAGTCTGTGACCCTAATTTCATCAGAAGCTGACGCATGAGAAAGAGGCGAGAGTGACGCAAAAATAGCCAAAGTTATTAAAATTAAAAGCTTTTTCATTAATACCTTCCCAAAAACTTAATTATTTGTCCCATTTGTTGATATGGTTATAGCAACCCCCCTTATAAAAAAAAACGGAAAACAATTAGACGTAAATTGTGACTGATGCTATAGGTACGTTATGAAAGACAATGCATCTGATACATTTCAAAAAATTGAGGGACTTATCCGCAATGGTAAGTTGCAATTGGCCAAAAAAGAGCTCTCACTCTTCTCTAAATCCAAGAACTTACGTCCTTTAGAGCGAATAAAACTGGCAATGTTTCATATGCGTTTAGGGCAATCTTACAAAGCAATTCGCTGTATCAACAAGGAACTTGCTCCAACAGAATTTCAAACAGCAAGTATTGAAGAACTCTGTGAACAAGCGACTTTGGCCCATATCCTTAACCAAATTGGTGCCCAAAATTACGCACACAGGCTACTTAACAGTATCAACGAGGCCACAGAAAAAAGAAAAATTGTACTGAGCTTGATTCTTCCAGAGCTTGATCGATACATGGGTAACATCTATTTCGGCGCTTACAATTACAAAAAGGCACTACCTTTTTACGAACGTGTTCTCGAACAAATTGATAACCCTGATAGCTACCGTTACAAACTAGCAAAAATTGGTGTTGCTGATGCACTCGAAGGGATGGGGAACTCAAAAGAAGCAATTGAAATCGTATCAGATATCCTAAATCGAACAGGAGACGACCAGAGACTTCTTCGCGCAATATGTTTTCAAGCGCGAGGAGAATATCTATTTCGTCGTGGACACGGCAAAGATTACGCTAACGCACGTAAGGATTTTGACTGCGCGGCTGAATTATTTGACCAAAAAACAGATACAAAGGATTTTGCTTTCTTAAATAAGTGGTCTGGAATTCTAAGAATGGCAGAAGGAGATAATGATCTAGCAAAGCAAGAGCTAGAAAAATCACTTCACATTCTTCAGGCATCGAAGAATAGGCCAACTACATACTTTGAAGTTTTTTACTGGCTAGAGCAAGTTCCACACTTTAATCCAGAACTTGGTGACAAGATTGCTCTTAGAGCACATCCCCTACCAAGTCCATTCTGTACACTTGCAGGAAAAAAAGACTCAAGAGTCAGGGGACTTCAAAACCCTTGGATTAGAGGGCTAATAGAAAATTCAAACCACGATGAAAAGATGGATTGCTGGTTTCTCAGCGACTCAAAATTTGAAGAGCACAACTACGCTGAACTCTATCAAAACATAATAGAGAAGAATAATCTCGAAGTCATTGACCTTAATGCATGTTTAACACGTCACTCTGATGGGAGTTTTAAAACTATTTCGGAAAACCAATCAAAAGCATTACAAGCGATTATTGGAAGTGGCTCTCTTGGAATTAGCCAATGGTCTTTAATCGATAGCGTGTACGGTCAAAATTTCTACGACCCGATTTCAGGCATTGAGAGGATCAATAAAACGATTGAGCAACTCCGGAAAAACGACATCAATATCTTCAGGAAAAATAATCATTACTTTTTTGAAAATCATTTTAAAACAGCAATAATTATTCCAAAGGATATTCAAACCAAAGGGCCTTACGTTCATTTCAAAATTAACCATCCACAATTTAAGCGAAAAGAACTAGAAGATATTTATAAGATAAAAAAGGCCACAGCAAACATTTGGGTAAAAGACTGGGAACTTGATGGAATTATAAGTAAGCACGGAGTTGGTAAATCTTCATATTATCAATTTACTTAACTCCGCACTCCCGAAGAAAATCACCATACTTGAGATCATATTCAACAAAGTGCCTAAGACTATATTCTTTAAACTTTTCAAATACTTGAGCCCTCTCATCTCGATCAAGCTTCATCGACTTTTGAAGCAACTCACACATTCGTAAAAATTTTACATGTTGATCCTTATGAACATTAGTATCAGGGTAGCTATATCTTTCAAACAATTCTTCCTCGTAATGCAAGTGCTCTTTTAGATACAATTGAAGCCTCTTCATAGATCTCACCAAGGAGGGATCATCAGTAATAATTTTCATCTCTATTTCATCTAGAATCTTAAAGAGAGCGTCGTGCTGTTCATCAATTGAGGGAATACCAAGAATAGATTTCTTAGGTAAAAAAGCGTATTGAATATTTTCATCAGCAACTTCTTTTTTTTGTACTCCAAGAAATTGAACTAACTGATCCTTGAGATCAATTTGTAACTCTGATTTCAAAGCGCGTCTAACAGAATCCTCAAGATTAGAAAGATCTGGTTTGCTGACGAAGTCAAAAGCACCAAATTGTAAGACATCTTGCATATACTGCTCACGCTCTGCACCAGAGTAAAAGATAAATGGATAATTCAAATTCTTTTCACGACAAGCTTTAATTAGATCAATCCCACTCATTTTTGGAAGAACAATATCACAAAGTATGCAACTTACATTATGATTCTCGATAATCTCTAATCCATCTTCAGCATTGAGTGCAGTCATTATCTGACAGCCAAGTTCTTCGAGCTTGACTTCGATGACTTCGAGAATATCTTCTTCGTCATCAATAATTAATAATAACTTATTTTTCATAAACTCTCCTAAAGTTTACTCTTTCCACCAACCACTATTTTATTATTCTTAAAGTGTTTTGACGCACTTTCGGCCTTAGTTTCCTCTCTCTCTACATTTTCTTCAATAACATTTCCCTCTGCATCAACAGGGCGCGCAAAGTATCCCTCATCTTTTTCTATTTCAATATCCTTGTATACAAACTCATCTGGAGGATTGAAAATACATTGATTAACGAAGCGCCTCAGCTTTTGTTTCTCTCCATGGCCATAGGAATGGATCAGCGCCATATAATGTTTTCTTCCAGGCATTGCTTCTAATTCTTTGAAAGCGGGAACAATGATTGCGACAATGTCACATGGCTGATCAAAAAAGATATTTGTAAAAAAAGGGATCTCAACTCTACTTGCAAAGGTAATAAATTGTTCCGAAATAGAAGTCACTTCAATAGGAAGATCTAATTTCCCAACCCGTCTCGGATCAGTAAGCTTAAAACGGGTCACAGATTCACAAGAGCTGACCTTACCCGATTTTTTATAAACACCAACTAACTGATCTATAAACTTTGAACAAATATCCTCTTTAACAGCGAGAATATTAAAATATGAAAATGCTTTCTGGGTGGCCTCACTAGTTGATAGGTTCCCAAAAGTAATGAGCATAGGCTGGTAGGCCTCTACACTCTCTATGGTTTCAACAATTTTCTTAATACTAGTCCCACTCTCTTCCATTTGCCTGATGTCAACAATAATAATGTCAGGAAGAATTTCAACAATAGGATTTTCATCTTCATCAACATAGCGGTAATAAAAAAGATCCATATCGTATTTTTCTGAAAGAGACTGAGCGACTTGCACATAATTGATATCAACAGAAATAATCATAGCGGCCCCCTGATGAATAATCATACGACTTTTATTAAGATCCATCCAAGTCTCTATCATCTCAGGGAACAAACTATCATCAGTCAGTTCCTCATTGGGACCAGCATAAGGGAACATCATGGCATAGCTGTATAAGTAATCAGAAAAGACACATCCCCCTTCAAGCCTTATTTGATCGTAATAGGTAACATTGTAATCATCGAAAATTTTGAAAACGATATCCTCTTGCCACTCTTCAATAGGAATATCACTAGAAACAAATAAGTAACTATCGGTTAAAGATTGAATATCGATTTGCACTTTCCCCATGTACTTGATCAAATCGAATCGAGCTGTAGCATAGGGTGTAAAAATAAAATTGGGACTCCCCACAATATAGGAAAAATCGTTGTAAAGAGAGAGGTCGTCTGTCTTTATAACCCCAACGTTAAAACCAAGAGAAAAAAGAAAAGAATACTTATTGCGATGCTCTTTTGATTCAAAGATTGCCACATACAAACAAGAGCCAATACTATTTGAAGACTTGAGCATCCTCATAATATAAAGGAATCTCTCGACGTCTTCTGGAGAGCGATCAAATTCGGTAATATCCACCATAATCATATTTGGTATGACGTCTAAAATAGCATTGATAAAGCTAATTGGAGATTCAATGGATTGAAGGTAGTAGAAAATCTCATCTTCTGCCGAAAATGTAGTCTGCACCTCTGTGAGGTACGCTTCATCCCTTCCAATGTATATGGCCCTCCTAATACGCTCCATATACTTTTTCACCTCCTGTCATCTCTTTTAAACAGAATAAGTATTGCGGATCATATTTGATTCTAAGTTTTTTATTCTTAATAAGAGATTTTGTAGCTTCAACCAGTGTTAGCTTTTCTTCTGTCATCATATTTACAATACAATCGGCGAGAGAAACCATCTTAGCTAATGGAAATACTTTCACCCCATGTAAACCTTCAGGAAACCCGCTTCCATCGTAGAGTTCGTGATGTTGAGCTATAATTTGCCTAACACCAGCAGGAACATGCTTAAGGCCTTCAACTTGATCAACTCCAAACTCTGGATGTCGCTGATAAAGGGCCAACTCTTTGGGAGTCATATTTTTTGGTCTCTTTAATCTCAGAGAATCAGCGAGTTTAACCTTTCCAATGTCATGAAACAATGCCCCCATTGTAACAAGATTTACAGATTGATTTGTGGCCCAGTCATTTTGATAACAAATAAGCGAAGCGACAAACATCACCGCTGTAGAGTGAGAATACAAATCTCCCCCATAATCTTCGATCATTTTGAGGAGATTACAGTAATGCTTATCCTGCATGACTACATCCATTGTATGTTTACACAAGTGAGTGGCCTCATCAACAAGATTTGGGGTAACACCAGAGGTATAGGTTTCCTCTATAAACTTTGCCCCAAGATTCTTTATAATTCTGATTTTAGCTTTTTGTGCCTTTGATCCCTTTTGCTTGATTGTATTTAAAAGGTCATTCATCATATTTATGTAAATGATTCGGTCCTTGTTTTTGAAATAGAGATACTCAACATTCTTTTCCTCTTGATAGTTTCGAATACGATCCTGTTCGAAGCTATCACCTTTATTGAGTATTTTTGTGTAGCGATTTTCGGATAAACGAATGTAGAGCTCAAAAATTGCGATCTTACCAGCGAAAAATTCCTCAATTCGAATACGCGTAAACTCATCATCAAAGGCCTTGACCACGCTTTCTTTGGGAATATTTCCCACTTCATTTTTTTTCTTCTTATTAAATACTTTATACTTGGTTTCTCCCATCATTCGGTCATACACCTGCTTTGAGCTGAATGGTTTTTCAAGGATTTCTAAAACCCCCATCTCAAGTACTTTCTTCTCAGTGAGCAGGAAGTCATCCTCTAGCCTTTTGAGCTTATCTATGACCAAAATAACCCTTGTAGAAGGACAATTTAAGTTTGAGTAGCGAACAACTTCAAAGGAGTGATTCTTACTGGTATCGAAATCGATAAAGAGTGCAAAGTATTTGTGATTGTGAAGTTCAAGTTGAGCATCTTTTCCATTGTCTACACAAAAGCAATCCATCCCTTGTTCACCAAGGGATGAGGCCATTTTTTCATTTTCATCTTCATCAGGCCCGCATATCAATGCTCTCATAAGACTCCTTTCGATAAACACCGATCGGAATTCCTAAAATTGGAAAAAGTTAAGAATGTTAAATGTTGGTAAAAAGAAGGCCCCTAATAGGGGCCTATATTGGTCAAATTAATATGATGATTGATTTGGATAGCGGAAAACACCGCGATAATTTTTGTAATGGTTATTGTCCCAGTAGATCTGTCCACCAACGGCATACTTAACGGCAAACTCGATACTGTGACCACTCTCTCCAAAGTTGGTCTCCACTGCCCACTCTTCATAGCCATGAGACAGTTGACGAACGTAGTGAGCAGGAAGCTCATTCCAAGGCCCACCATTTTGTGAGTAATAGATCGCAACGTATTTGTGGAAATCAACATTTTTAACTTTAACTCTAACATCGAGGTAACCACACTCACCGTTACAACCGACACCAGTATCAAAATCCATTAACTGAACCACAGGAACAGCAGAAAGATCTTGGTCAAAATAAATCCCCATTCTTTTAATGGTTGTTACCGATTGATAGGCAGGAGATTCAAAAAACTCCGCAGAGTGAAGATAGTTTGTTACTCTTCTGATAACTGCAGCATGAACAGTATAATCGCGAAGCCACTCATGAATAAGAAGGTATGACATCTGTAAAGGCGAACCTTTTAGCTCTGTAAATAGCTTTTTATTGTAGTGATACAGTATGTTTGAGTTCACATCTTCACGAAGAATGAGCTGCTTAATATTCATTCTCCCATTTTCTGCGTAACAGTTTTTTGGAAGATCATTGATAAAGTCTTCGTCTTTATAATCTCTAAGTCGTGGAGTAGGAATCCACACTCTAAACACTTCACCATCACTAGCGCGATCAGACCAATCCTCGTTCTCAACAAGAGTTAAGAAAGAGAGAAGACTATGACTTGCTCTTGGAGAAATGTCTTCTAGTTTAGTTGCAATACTAAGTGCGATATCCATCGCTGCTTTTGAGTCATTACTAAACTTGTAGAACTCATCTTCATTTTCATTGAAGTCACTCGTACGAGTGAGAAGATAATCTAAACTATAAAGACCAGAATAGCGGCTCTTCTCAGAGTCAGGATAACAGATCACAACGTCACCGCCACCGCGACCATCTCCATTGATAATCATTCCCTCACCTTGAGGTATGATTGCAATTGCTTGAGACAATCCAGTTAGTAGTAAAAGTAGTGTCATTAACTTAAATTTCATAAAATACCTATTATTACATTCTATGGTTCTAAGTAATCCTACGGAACAGCGGACAAAATAAAAATGGAAATAAAACAGACGTATTTTGTCCACTATCCCCAAACAAGACGATGATTTATATCACGTCGCGGGAATTTTGCAAAATGGTTGAGTAATTACTACTCACCAATACGTCTAAAAATAATCCCTGTTTTTATTGAGTCACTAGAGGTACTACTTATCTGAAATGATTGAAAAGAGGTTGATTTTGAATACAAAATCGTGGCTGGGACAAACGACAACCGTTGAAACCACAAAAAACAACAACAATATTAGCTACTTACTAAAGACGAGTGCAGAGCTAAAAGACGATTTTCCTGCAGGGGGAACCAGGTCAATCTTGGTATCACCAGAGCAATTACAGATTAATACAGGTTCAGAGCTATTTGACGCCCTGTTTTCGATGGCAATTGAGGAAGGACGCGAAAATTGCGTTGAGAGTATTTCTGACTGGAGTTTTGAGTCAGAGGGCAAAAGCGTATTTGAAACTGGAAAAAAATGGAAATATGTGTGGACTAGAGATACGGCCTACAGTGTTCATCTAGGAATTGGAATGATTGATCCATTGAGGGCCAAAAACTCTCTTGAATTTAAGGTATCCACAGATAGAAAGAAAAAAAATCTTCAGATTGTTCAAGACACCGGTACTGGTGGCAGCTGGCCACTTAGTACTGATCGCGTTGTATGGGCACTTGGTGCCGACAAGCTGATCAATACACTTTCAAACAGCTCTGCAAATTCATTTGAAAAGAAAGCAATCGAGGCCATTGAAAACACAGTGCTAATAGATAGAGAAACAATCTTTGATTGTGAACTAGGTCTTTATAAAGGCGAACAGTCCTTTCTTGACTGGAGAGAACAAACATATCCAATCTGGACCAAGAGCAATACGATTCCAATTGGAGAATCCAAGGCCCTTTCCACCAATGTGTGTCACTACTTTGCAATCAATTTCCTATCCCGAAAATTGAACGATAAGAAATATGAAAAATGGGCATCAGAGCTCAAAAATGCGATCAACAAGCACTTTTGGAGTAAAGAAGATGGACTTTATCGCAGTATGATTCTAAAAGATTGTGGCAATAAAGCGTTGAAAAAATTTGACCTCTTAGGAAATTCTCTTGCAGTACTATTTGATATCGCATCCCCAAGTCGGGCCAAGCAAGTTGTGGCAAGCTATCCTTATACTGAAGCTGGAGCACCTGTTGTTCACCCACAGTTAAGGGAAGTTCCGATCTATCACAACAGAGGGATCTGGCCTTTCGTCAGTGCTTACGCCTTGCTAGCGGCCAAAAAAGTAAAAAATGAAAAAGTATTTCGCCGCAACTTAAATACACTTACGACAGCAGCTGCTCTTAATCTTTCAAACATGGAAAATATGGAGTTCCTTACCCTTTCGCCAGAGTTTGAAGATGGAGAAAATTCAGGGCCAGTAGTAAATTCTCAACGCCAATTGTGGTCCGTTGCGGCCTATATCAACACCATAGTTGAGGCACTTTTTGGTATTGAATTGGATAAGAAAGGATTAAGAATCAATCCATTTATTCCAATGAAGCTCAGAAACTACGACTTTGAAGCAACTGATAGCATCGTACTTAAAAACTTCAACTACAAAAATAAAAGCTTAAAACTTCAGCTTGATTTTCCAGATAGAAATGAAGAAATTGATGGTACCTACTGTGCTTCCTCTATAGAGCTCGACGGCGAAAAAATTGATGGAAATTTTATCCAAGAAGAATCACTCAAAAAAAATTCAGAGATTCGCGCAAAGATGAAATTGGTTAAAGCGTCCCATGAAATAAATGAAATTGAAGTTCTCACTCCTTCTAGGCCGAACATAGATGAGAAAAGAAAATTATTCGCGCCATTGATGCCACAGATTTTAGACATAAAAAGTGAGCAAACAAGTGCAATCTTCACACTCACTAAGTGTGCTAATGTGAAACTCAATATTATCAAAAATGGAAAGCATGAAGAAACAGTAGCGCCAGCTTCCGAGATAATCGTTAAACCACTGAAATCAGGGGATAGAATTTCGCTTATTGCAGTTGATCCGAGAACTGGAAATGAATCCCATCCCACTGCGCCCTACACTCACATCGTTAGTGAACAATTTATCGATATAAATAGTGAAAAGATTTCAACTTTTAACAACTCGATAGATGAAAATGATATTTATTTCGTTCAAGGAAAAGGAACAAAAATTCCTTTGATCTTTAAAGGAATTCAAGTTGATAAAACAGGAAAATATCGACTTGAACTCATTTATAGAAATATTGGCCCAGAGAATACTGGAATTACTGCAAGTGTAAAATGGCTGGAAGTTAAGGCCAAAGAAGTAATCAAAAAATCTCTGTGCTACATGCCTCACCGAGAAGATGACAAAACAAAGTTTTTCTCATCACCTGTTGAGGTCTCCCTGGAAAAGAACACACCAGTGACGGTGAAGATTCTTGAAGGCCAAAACATGTCAGAACTATCGCACTTCACAAAATATACGAAGCGCGGAGGCAAGGATGGCGCAGATAACAACGCAGATATTTTTGGATTAAAAATAACGAAATGCTGAGGATAAAAAATGAACGCAATTAAATGCACCATTTTAGTTACTGCAGTCTTAATTGGATCGAGATGCTTTGCATCCCTTCCAACTTACACCTTTGAAAAGGACAATCAATACGTAAAGATTGAAGTTTGGAAAGACCAAGTGTTTCATATTGAATACGCAAACGGTCGCGCTAACGGCAACCCAATCTACACAGGGCCAGGAGTTCTTCCTTACTCATCTGTAAAAACTCGTAGCTCAAAATCAAATAACGTAATCAACACCGCAGGAATGAGAGCGGAGGTTGATACCAGTACACTCTGCGTACGCTTCGATAATTTATATACTGGCCAATATCTAACGACGACTTGCCCCCAAAATATTTCCTCTCCTTTAAAAACACTCCATATTGATGCCGAGAAAGCATCAAACGCCTATGGTCTTGGAGAGCAATTCAAGCGCCTTGGATCGGCAGATGGAGATTGGGTATCCCACGGTACAAGAAATGGAATGGCACTTGGTAATGGTTTCCAAACATTCCAGCAAGCCGCAGTTGGAAATATTCAAATCCCAATTCTATACGCCGTTGGAGACGAGTTAAGCTTTGGCCTATTTCTAGACAATCTATACAAGCAAGATTGGAACTTCGAAAATGAATGGTGGAATGTCTCAATGTATGGAGATCAAGTGCGATTCTTCGTTCTCGGAGGAAATAATATACGTGAAATCAGACAAAAGTACCTAGAGCTCACAGGACTACCGCCTGTCCCCCCTAAGAAATCATTTGGACTTTGGCTAAGTAAGTTTGGTTACCACAGCTGGCAAGAGCTAGATCAACTTAAGGAAGGAATGCGCGAAAGAGGACTCCCATTCGACGGCTTTGTCCTCGACGTAAACTGGTTTGGAGGAATTGATAGAACTCGTCCAGAACTGAGTAGAATGGGAAGATTAGATTGGGATCAATCAAACAGTGATGGTAACAGCAACTATTTCCCAAACCCAAGACAAAAAATTGCGTCATATACAAATGAGTATATCGGAATAACAGCAATTGAAGAATCATATGTGGTTAGTAAAACATCAACCTACTCTGAATTAAAAAACAAAAACCTTTTTGCTTTCAACCGCGAAAATGGTCGCTGTAACCCAAATGGGACAAGAGAGGCCAAGTGGCTTAACGCTTGGTGGGGACAAGGTGGAATGATTGACTGGACCAATCCTGAAGCAGGTACATGGGTTCACGACAATCGCAGAATGAAAAACCTTACAGAATTAGGTGTAACAAACCACTGGACAGATCTGGGAGAACCAGAAATGTACGATCCAAGCTCTTGCTATGTGGGTGTTGAGCATGGAAAAAATGAGCATCCAGATGTTCACAACATCTATAACTTGATGTGGAACAAATCTATCTGGGATGGATACGCAAGACATAATAAAGAGATCAATAAAAGACCATTTATCATGACACGATCAGGATCTGCCGGAACACAGCGATTTGGAACTGGAGTTTGGTCTGCTGATATCGCCTCAAATTTAAAATCACTTGCCACTCACATGAACGCTCATATGCACATGTCTCTTTCAGGCATTGACTACTTCTCAAACGATGCAGGTGGATTCAGAAAAGAGATGATGCCAGGAAATGATAAGTCAGGTCGCTACCTCGGTTACCAAAATGAGCTTTACTCGATGTGGTATGCCAATAGTGCTTGGTTTGATGTTCCTCTCCGTCCACACGCAGACAATGATTTTGCAGCAGAAGAAGCAACTTCTCCAAATTGGCAGCCGTATAGAACTGCGCCTTATCTTGTAGGAAATACTTTTTCTAATAAGATGAACACGGTTCAGCGATATGAATTGATACCATACTACTATTCTCTGGCCTATCGCGCTCACCTCTATGGGGAAGCAGTAATGCCACCAATGGTATATTACTACCAAGAAGATGAAAGATTCAGAACTGTAGGTCATCAAAAAATGATCGGGCCAAACCTGATGGTTGGAGTTGTTGCATCTCATGGAGAATACCAAAGAGATATAATTCTTCCACATGGTGGATGGTACAACTATCACACTAACAAATTCTTTGATGGAGACAGACAAGATAGTGTACAAGATGTTCCATTCTATATTGATGGAGTGATGAGACTTCCTGTGTTTGCCAAGGCCGGGGCCATTATTCCAGTGATGAAAGTTGATGACATGACAATGGATAGCTTTGGCCACAGAAGAGATGGTTCAATTGATGATGCTCTTCGCTTTAAAGTTTTTAAAGGCCCTACAAGTGATTTCACACTTTACCGTGATGATGGAACAACACTTTCATTTGATAACAACAATAGACCGGAGTATAAAACCTCATCAATCGATGTTGCTCAAAAATCAGGTAGAGATTGGACTGAGGTTACGATTTCTCCAGAGATGGGAAGATTTGGAGATCAAGCAAAGGTTGAAACCCATATTGAACTGATCACAGATGGAAGATTCCCAGGTAGAGTTCTTTTAAATGGTAATGAACTAACTCAGTATTCAAATAAAGAGGCCTTTGATCACGCATCTTCAGGATGGTATTACGCTGACAGTAATAAGATTCATGCGAAGTCTGAAAAGCTATCGACAAGAACTGAGAAAAACTTCTATTTCGACCTCTCTAGAGAGCTTGAGGAATCAACAGACCTCTATTTTAGCTGCAAAAATGGCTGGACCAATATGGGAGAGAGAATAGCTATCGTTGGAGACACCAAAAAGCTAAACGGCGGCAGAGAAGAGATTATCCCAATGGAGCCAAGTATCTATTATGAATACATCTGGAATCCATCGCCATACGGAGAAAAACCAGGACCAGCATCTCCAATCTGGACAAAGCTTATTAAGAATGTTCCTGCAGGAATTAAAATCAGCTGGAGTTGTGCAAAAGTTGACGAGTCTGGAAATATTCTCTCTCACTCAAGAGCGAAAGTTATTCGAAGAACTGAAGGAGCACTTCAATCCTTCGAATCTTCACTTTAATCAATAAGACTGTAGAGGAGCTCAATCTCCTTATCCCAGATTGTAGGATCGACTGTTTCAAGCACCATTGGAATGTTGTCGATCCTTTTATCATTCATGATGAATTTAAAGGCATCAATTCCAATAAAACCTTCTCCAATACTGTGATGGCGGTCTTTTTTGGAACCGAGTTCACCTTTTGAATCATTAAGGTGCATCCCCATCAAGTATTTAAAACCAACGTGTTTTTCAAATTCTGCCATTGTCTTTTCATAGGCATCTTTAGTTCTTAAGTCATATCCTGCGACAAAGGCATGGCAGGTATCGATACAAACTCCAATGCGGCTTTTATCTTCTACCAGATCAATGATCTCCCCAAGATGCTCAAATTTGTATCCAATATTACTCCCCTGTCCTGCTGTATTTTCAAGAACAACAATTGAAGTAGAGGTAGCGGCCAGGGCCTTATTAATCCCCTCAGCAATAAACTGGATACACTCCCGCTCAGAAATCTCTTTAAGATGACTTCCAGGATGAGCATTTAAATAGACAAGACCTAGTTGCTCAACTCTTTCCAATTCATCGATAAAGGCCCCCAGTGATTTCTCACGTTTCTCAGGGTCTGGATTTCCCAAATTAATGAGATATGAATCATGTGGAAGAACATCTTTAGCCGAATAGCCATACTTTGCCATCTCGGCCTTAAATTTCTCAATATCTTTGCCGGAAAGTGGGTTTGCCACCCATCTCTTCTGGTTCTTTGTAAAAAGAGCAAAACCTTTTGCCCCAATATCGTGAGCATTCTTAGGAGACTTAAAAACACCTCCCGAGCTCGACACATGTGCGCCAATTAACTTCATAACTTCACCTCAAAAGAAATTGCATTTTAGAATATCGTGTCCTAAAATTTCCATTATGTTAGCACAACCCTTGATAATCTCATTACTGTACTCAATACTGGCCTTAAGTTATTCCACAGGAGATGTGACCTATCTACCTAAGGGACAGCTCTTTCCTCAAGGGATTGCTGATACCAATAATCCTACCACATCGATTTCAGTGCAGGCCACACCGGACTCCAATATTCCAGATACCAATAATGTACGTCTTGTAACCAAGATGGGCTCAATGATTGAGCTAATGAAGTCAGAAATCATGGGAAAACAGACTCAGCTTGATATTGGTGGAATGATGAAGCAACAAACGGACACATTCCAAAGCTTTGATCTAATTGGCTGGGATGGAGTTATTCGCAATAATATCTCTGTTCGATGGAATGAAAAGTTAACTTTTAAAATAGGTTATCAGCACCGTTCTGCTCATCGAGGTGATGAATATCTTATTCGAACCGCTCAAACCCAAGGGGTTATTAGAAAAAACTTCACTAGAGATGAAAACTTAATCGGTGTGAGTTACATGTTTTCTCCACTTGTTCGTGGCTATTTTGACTTCGGCTATCGCGTTACAAGAAATGACTTTAATGATGCTGGCCCAATGAGATTTCAAGGAGGATTGGAGTATCAAAAAGGGCGCTACTACGCCGCACTTGATATGGAATCCGAAGCAACTCATGACTACACACCTACCACCAATTTTCAAACAGGTGTTCAGTACAAAGACAAAGAAACAGATAAAGTTTATCGCTTGGGGTTAGAAATTTATTCTGGCCAAGTTCGTCTGGCAGAGTTCTCTGAAACAAGAGAGCATCTAGCTGCATTTGGCCTTTGGGTTGAGCTTTAGTCTTTCACCATTTTTCCCGATAAAGATTTGTTAAATTTAAGGAGCGATTATGGCCAAAGTACTTGGTTTAGGCCCTGGCGATGTCATTGTCAAAGAGGGCGATACAGATAAAACAATCTATTTAGTTCAATCAGGAAAGCTAAATGTTTTCGTTTCAGAAAATGGAAGACCTAAAAAGGTTGGTGAAATTAATGAAGGAGAGCTCTTAGGGGTAATGGCCTTTGTTACGAATTCACCAAGAAGTGCAACCGTTATTGCGGCCTCTGAATGCGAATTAGTGAAAGTCTCAGGGGAATCCTTTAATAAGACAATGGATAAGCTTCCTCCTTGGCTTCAAGGATTTATTAAAACCTTAATGAAAAGGATCGTAGAGCACAACCACGCTTAATGAGCGAGAGCGGTCTTACCAAAGAATAAGATTTCTCTTTTATGAGACTCGAGCTGTACCACGTGGTGTTCAACAATGCCACAATCAGTTAGTTCACGAATAAATCGATTAATTTCGAGAATACCTTCTGGTCTAGGCATCTTAATGGTGCAGACAATTCCTTTTAGAGTTGATCCAAAGAACTTTGCAACTCTGGCAGTTTCGCTCACAGAAAAATAAGCAGGAAGATTGAGATCAACTGTAATCCAATCAACTTGAGTATCGATAAAATCTTTCTTTTCAATACTCTGAACTGGACGCTTGAGATGTACAAAATGATCATGATTCATACAGATATCAGACATCTCTCCAGGATCAACTCCAATAACAAGCTTAGAGTCCTCCAGTAAACGATAACTGGCCCCTCCTGGAGCTGAACCTATCTCCATGACGACCTGATTCTTAAAATCGATATTAAAACGTTTAATGGCCTCTGCAATTTTTAACCAAGCACGTGAAGGCGACTCTTCCGGAAGCTCAAGCATATACGATGCATTTGGAACTTTAGAAAGAGGTTCGAAGTTTTTGTGAATAGAAAGCCAATACTCATTCTTTCCAATACGATAGAGATCAATAATCGAGATCCCCTCATCTTTAACCTTTGTGACTTCAGTTGTATGATCGATCAGGTCAGTTTTATGAATGGCAAGCACATCATTCTCTTGGCAGATGCTTTTAAGTCTGTCGTCTAACTGCTCCCCTTTACATTTTTCAAGAAAGAGAGAGACACGTCTAGCAAACCAAATAGGTAAAAGCGAGACATGATCTAGAGTCAGATCATTCTTAGTATTTTTAAAGCTTATAAAACCACTTTTTGAAAAACTAAGATGAAGCTGAGGAAATCGCTCTGAGATTTCAAACTTAACCAAATCTTCATTTCCAGGGTTACATGTAACAATGATATACTGATTTTCCATACGCTTATCATATCGGACAATAGACGGAGTAACAATGCCATTAAATGACTATGAAAAAACATTTGCTCTAAATCTGGTCAAGAACTCAATAAAATACTACTTAGAACATAGCAATTATCTTACCCTAGATTCAAATGATATCTCAGACATTCCAGCAAGCTCAGACCTACTAAAGAACTGTGGATGCTTTGTTACATTAACCATTGAGCAATCGTTAAGAGGATGTGTTGGCACCATTACAGCGATGATTCCTCTCTATCAAGGGCTTATAAGAAACGCCGTTTCCGCAGCATTTTTTGACCCGCGTTTTCCAGGTCTTGATCCAAGTGAACTGGATATTTTAGACTTCGAGATCTCAGTAATGGGAGAAGTTCAAGAAGTCAGAGACATTAAAGCAATAGAAGTTGGCAAACATGGCCTCATTGTTAAAAAAGGGGGATATCAGGGATTGCTCCTTCCACAAGTCGCAACAGAATGGAACTGGAATAGAGAACAGTTCATAGAACATACCTGTCAAAAGGCCGGATTAGATAAGAAGTGCTATCTGGAAAAGGATACTGAAGTTTATAGTTTTACGGCAGTAGTGTTCTCTTAATCAGTTACGATCCAGGCACCGTAACCAACAACTCTGACCTTATCTCCAGCAGTGTCACCTGAGTTTCTTACATCAATTCCTTCAATTTTTGAGTCGTGATCTTGGCACCATTGAAGAAGACCTCTAAGAGGAAAATGTCCACAAGCATCATTGGGTCTTAAAAGCTCGGGTGTATGACTTTCAATAATGGACTGAGTTGCTTTATCGTGGCCACAGCACTCATCATAGTTATGAAAATGACTTAGGTCAGTAGACACAATGACCAAAGTATCATTAGCGATAAGAAGGTCAATAATTTCCCCCATTTCTCGATCATCAATGGAACTAACAATCATAGGAATAATATCGATTTCACCAATTGAAACTTGTATAAAAGGAAGCTGAACTTCAAGGGCATGTTCTCTTTCAAAAGGGCCATCTATAATTTCTACACTATCGTACTCTAGTAATAGTGAATCAAGTGAGTGATCGACAGAAAGTAATCCGAGTGGGGTACGCAAACCATCGACTGAACTCAGAGCAATCCCTTTAAAATCACAAAAGTGACTAGGACTCAAAACGGCCACTCTTTTAATTTGCTCACGAACAGGGATTAGTTCTCGATACGCTGAAGCTGCTATTGGTCCTGAAAAGATGTATCCAGCGTGGGGTGATATAATAGCTTTAGGAGGACGACTGAGATGAAGAACATTTCCTCTCTCATTCAGGTACACTTCAACCATTGTCAATAACTCGTCCTTGTTACTCGGATAAAATGTTCCTGCGACATTTGGTTCTTTGACTTTTATCAACTCACTCTCCCTGGTAAAATTGAATCAACGTAATAGTAACACCAGAGGAAATGAATGCAACCAGCAGAACATTGGTTCAAATTAGAGAAAGACTTAGTTCAGTGTACGCTTTGCCCTCACAATTGTGTAATTGATAATGGCAAGTTTGGTATTTGTAGAGCAAGGCAGAACATTGATGGTGAGCTTAAAAGTGTGACCTATGGAAAGATATCCGCCCTTGCAGAAGACCCGATAGAAAAAAAACCGCTCTATCATTTTCTTCCCAACACAAAGACTCTATCTCTTAGTTCTGTTGGGTGTAACTTAACCTGCTCTTTCTGCCAGAATCACAATTTAAGCAGAGGTAATATTCTTTCAGTTGATCTCCATCGCATTACTCCGGCCGAACTGGTTAGGCATGCCCTAGACAAAGAAATCCCTAGCATTGCTTTTACCTATAATGAACCGATTATAAACTATGAGTTTGTAACAAAGACTGCAGAACTAGCAAGATCTGAAAACATCGAAACGATTGTCGTCAGTGCAGGATATATTTCACCGACAGCTTATGAGGGCTTTTTTAAGAATATATCAGCAGCAAATATAGACCTAAAGTCTTTTAACTATGACTTCTACAAAAAGCACTGCGGATGTCAAATTGATCCAATAAAAAACACGTTAATCTATTTGGCCAACGAAACAAACGTTCACCTAGAAGTAACAAATCTACTAATTCCTGGAATCAATGATAGCAAAAAAGAAATCACAGAATTATGTCACTGGTTTAGGCAAAACCTCGGATCAGGTGTACCACTTCACTTTTCAGCATTCCATCCCAGTTATAAGATGACAGATATCCCAAGAACACCACTAACAACAATGGAAATGGCGTACGACATTGCAAAAGAGTGCGGTTTAAGTCATATCTACCTCGGCAATGTAAGGACAGACAAAGGAAACATCACCTACTGCACTAATTGCGGTACTGAATTGATAAAAAGAGATTGGTTTGCGGTAACTGAGATGAATTTAGATGGGAATCGATGCAACAAATGCCAATCCCCATCTACCATTATCATAAAATAGATTATAAAGTGTCCCAGTCCTCATCTTTTTTTGTAGGTGCAGCAGAGGTCTTAGCAGAGGCCTTCTCATCCTTCTCCCAAAAGTCATCTGCGCTATCTGCAATGATATCGGTATCTGGAGTAGAACTAAAAGAAGGAGATTCGATAAGAGAAGGAGACTCTGCGAGATGGATTTCATCTTTCTTGGTCCCACCAAAAACAATTCTTGATAGCTGATCAACCATCTTATTCATTCTTTCAGACATTTCTGCAAGCTCACTACTCGCACTTGATGTTTGCTCAGCTGAGCTTGAAATAGTCTGAACGGACTTATCAATTTCAACAATAGCAGTATTGATTTGCTCAATTCCCGTTGATTGCTCTTTAGATGCTTGTTTGATACCGGCAGCGCTTGATGCCACGTCTTTTGAATCACGCTCAACCTCGGTGAAGATTGCAGTGATTCGTTCTACCATCTCTGAGCTCGATTTAACTCGGTTACTATTTTCATCAGTAATAGTTTTTGCCTGTGAAATCGAATTATTAACAATGGAAGAAATCTCTAATGCTGCTTTACCAGACATCTGAGCGAGGTTACCAACTTCTTGAGCAACAACAGCAAATCCTCTACCATGTTCACCTGCTCTTTCAGCTTCAACAGATGCGTTAAAAGACAATAGTTTTGTTTGAAACACAATCTCATCGATGATCTTAGTCTTCTCACCAATCGCGCTAATAACATCAACAAGTTCTTGAATACGAGCATTTGATTGTGCCATAGCAGTAGAGCTATCTCTTAGGTCTTGAACTGCTTTCATTCCATCTTCAACTTTTGAAAGGACATTGCTACTAAGATCAGAAGTTCTGTCAGCATCAGTAAGATTGTTTTTCACCATTCCGTCAAGTTCTTCAACTGAAGCCGATGTCTCAGCAACTGATGATGCCTGCTCATTTGCAGAGGTTGCCAAGTTCTCACTTGCGTCGTGAACTTCTTGAGATGAAGAATTTACACTGGTTGCAATATCTTTTAGTGCCATTGATGACTTAATGATCGGAGTGGTAATGCTTCTTACGATGAAAATTGATGAGATAAAGAGACCTGCGATCGCAATTCCACAGAAGAGAGTTAACATAAAATAAAAAGAATTCATCTTTGAATTTAAACTCTCATTAGCAAGGTCACTAACCGTATTCACAAGTTTGAAAAGTTCCTTCTCAAGTTGTATTAGATTGTCCTTCTCTTGATTGTCACGCTTAAAGTCTTCAACATATCCGGCCATAAACATTTTATAATTCTTTATAATTTGAACCACTTGATTTGTTGCATCCTTATTCCCTTGGCCATTGAATTCAGCGCCAAGAGAAAGTGCATCTTGAATCATGTGATCAGCTTCCTCAATGTTTTTCTTGTAGTATTTCAAATCTTCCCGGATAAAAAAATCTTTTTCCCTACGACGAATTTGTAAGAAGTCATTTTGCAGTCCTCTCACTTTTAACAGTTTTTCGTATTCACCTGAGATAGCGCTAGAGGATGAAGTTGTATTTTGTCGTTGAATATAAGCGTACACACTTTCATAAAGGGCATTAACAACATCTTCAATTTTCCGAACCTCAGGAACAATCTTAGCCCTCCAACCAATCATACTCGCAGTTGTTTTAATATTTTTACTCAAGAGTCCAAGATATTCACTATACTTTACTTCGAACTCTCCTAAAGCAGCTCTCTCCTCACTACTGATGTTTGATGCCTTAATCGTTTCGACAGTCGAAGCGATCCCCTGCTTAAACGTAGATAGTGCCTTAGCGTGATCAGACTCTAAGTTCGTTGCAGCATCAAAAGATACGTTAACAGTCTTTCTAAAGTTTTCATCCTCTTTCTTCAGCTCCAGGACTTGAAATTCCAAAGATCGAATTTTTTCATGCCCTTTCATAAGGTTAGGAATACCTCCGACAAAATGAATACTCACTCCAGCGACAATCAAAATAATAATGACTAGAATACCTGAGGATAAGTACAGCTTTGTAGATAACTTCATATTACAACTCCGTTTGATTTGCACCCTTTTGGGCTAATAAAGCAATTCGAACAATGGCAAACATCATAACAAGAGCGGCCCCCCATTGAACGATAGATAGAACGTGATCATTTATAAAATAGTCTAGAACAATTGCAGTTATTGGAAAGAAGAGTTCACAGATTGTTGAAACAGAGGCCTTCACTTTTTGAAGTCCAAAATAAAATAGAAAGACAGCACCAGACCCAGTAGATAGAGCAATTAAAAAGAACACCACCCAATTAACACCTGTGACATTTGAAACTTCTCCAAACTTACCCGCAAATAGTACGATCACACTCATAATGAGAGTGGTCATTCCAAATCTCATATAATGGATCGCAGGAAATGGATGATTCATCACAAGTTTTCGACTAAACACTGTGGAAGCGCCAAATGAAAATGCTGCTAGAATCGCCCAAAGCGCGGCCTTAATCAGTGGCAACTCTTCCGATAGATTTGGAACACTCCACCCAAAAGTGAGGAAGTAACTGGCCCCCACAGCAAGACTGGCAAAAAGGATAAATTGAAATCCCACCTTCTCTTTCAATACGATACGAGCGAGCAAAATTGCAAAAACAGGCTGAAGTTTTTGAAGCAATACCACAATTGAGAGGTGGTCAAAATTAACGAGGAAAAGGGCCTTTACAATGGAAAGAGTCCCCACAGCTCCGCCGAGCAAAGCAACACAAAACATCACAAAGATATCACTCGACTTTAGAATCTTGATGACACTTGGAATGAAGCGAATCATAAAAGGAGTGAGAAGAATGAATGGAATGAGGTGAAGCATAAAGACCACAAAGGCCACATCTAAGTTGTAAAGTCGTGGAGTTAAAAGTACTCCATCTGCGCCCCATAATGATGCTGCGACTATAATGCTCAAGACGTAGATAAAGTTCTTATCTTTTAGTGATTTCATTTCCATATAGTATCCTTATCAATCACTTTTCGGGATTGATTATAATTTCATTACCTTAAAAATCTTAAGAATGACCGACTATACTAGTGCGATATCAGAGTAGTAATTCTTTAAAAAGAGTTCGATATGAATACCTGCTAGGTCTGGAAGGTGGTGAGGCATTCGTCTAGGCATCTTTACAGACACATCATTCCCATTGGCCTCTAAAATCGACTTCATATTATCGATCCCATTCTTAAAGATAATGCCATCATTCTCACCGCAGATCAGGTGAACTCTCTTATTCTTTGTTGGTAGCACCTTTTTCTCGTTTTTTAGCCATGGAAACATGTTTTCTGGTCGAAGTGCTGGAGACACCAGCTGCTTTCTCGCGAACATCGTTGATTCAAATAGAGGACCTTCAAGCACGTGGGCCCCGTTCCCCTCACCGAGTCCAAAACCGACTGCGATATTGAGTAGCTCAAATTGGGAGAACTCAGAAAGCTCCATCGCTCGAAGCGAAAGAAGAGCACCTAATGAATGTCCTCCGAGTAGCAATCTGTTTGATGAATGACTGATTCTTTCACTTAGGGCCAAATAAGCGGCGTAAAAGGATTCATGGGCGTGATCCTTGAATTCCTCAAACGTTTCCACCTCATTAAAACTGCCCAAATAATGTCCCGGGAGGTCAAAAATCACCACGGGAATTCCCTTTTTGGCCAAACGAGCGCCCCAATTAACCAGGCTCCCCTTGTGATCAGTATATCCATGGGTGAATACCGCATGGGGTGCATTCTCTTGATGATTGAGCGGAATAAAGAGAAGAGCGTCGATATTCCAGCCTCTACAAGAAATATGTTTAGTTTCAATGGTATAGCTCATATATTTATCCAAAAATATTTAAAAAAATTAATAGTTTCCAGTTGACGAATCTAAATTAACTCATTAAATTAACTAACACAACAAAGCGATTATGCCCTTGTAGCTCAGTCGGTAGAGCAAGGGACTGAAAATCCCTGTGTCCGTGGTTCGATTCCGCGCGAGGGCACCATCTTTTCTTTGTTGGTTTTAAAAAGCCAGAGTTAACCCACTCTGGCTTTTTTTTTTGCCTCTAATTCAAGCGGGTTACAGCGAATCCCTCCTAATTATTAGCAACCAGTCTTAGTCCCTTAAACGGACTTTGGTCTAAATCTGGTCTACTTTCTTCCTCTGCTCCCATAAACATGTATGGGATAGCACCTCTAAGGTGATCTGGTGAGAAGTGAGCGTAGATCATGGTGGTTTCCATCTTGGTATGACCCAGTAGCTTCTGAAGATGGAAGATGTCTCCTCCATTCATCATAAACTGACTGGCAAAAGTATGCCTCAAGTCGTGGAAGCGGATCATGTTTTCAATCCCCGCTTTCTTCTGGGCATTTTTGAAATCTCGATACAGATGGCCATAGCTGATCTCATCCCCCTTAAAATCGGTGAAGACATAAGGGGTCTTTGCTCGTTCAGCTTTCAGTTCAAGAAGAAGATTCCTTACTCCTGGGGTCATCGGAATAGTTCTGATGTTTCCAGTTTTAGTTGTCTCTTGAATTCCACGTTTTCCTCTGATTCTTGTTACCTTAATCTGCTCTAAGAAGAAGTCTACCCTATCCCACTTTAGTCCTGTGAGTTCGGCCATGCGCATACCAGTGTGGATAGCAACATAGTAAAGCGGATAACGGCAGTCTTCCTTATTTGCAGAGAGAAACTGCTCAACCTCTGATTTACTCCAAAAGTTTTCCATTCGTTCTCCTCTCTTTTGTTTTGAGAGTTCTTCAAATGGATCTTCGATTATCACTTTTGTTTTTCTCGCTTTGATAAAGATCGATTTCATTACCTTTAGAATATTGTTAATCCCACCGGCATTGTGTCCGTTCTCTTTAAGCTTTTGAACTAAGGAGTGACCATCCTCTTCCCTTACATCTCTCATCTTTTTGCCTTCTAAGTGAGGAATGAGATGCTTGCGAAGTATCCCGCTGTAAGAATCGTAAGTAGTCTCTGTTAGTTCATGCTTTTTGTACTTCTCAAGCCACTGGGTAGCAAATTCAGTAAAGGTAATCGTACGACTTCCCTCTTTTTCTCTACCGGCAAGCACATCGTACTTGTGATTTAAAAACTTCATCTTCCACTCTTTAGCATCAGACTTTCTAAGAAAGCATGGACTATGATGTTTCTTACCATTTAAATATACAGACTCTCGATATCGAGTCCCGTTGTTAGTTTTAATAATTTCCATAAAACTCCTTATGAGTGGAGTGCTTATGGTCCGTCTCGTCTATTAATGAGCTATTCAATTGTTAAAGAGCACAGGCAGACTTTAGCACTACTTGGAAGTTTTGAGAATACACACCAAATTAATTACACTTCACAAGGTTGGTCTGGATAAACTGCTCTAGGTCTACTAATCGAAACCTTACAAGTCCGCCTAACTTAACGTAGTTAATCTCTCTATGGAAAATTGCTTTTCTCAATCGAGAGACTTTTAGATTTAAGAGTTTGCTTGCATCTTCAATTGTTAAAAGAAGGCCATGACTCATAATTTCTTTTTGTTCTGTTGTTTCCATAACAACTCCTTTGCTTCTGTTGCCCCCCTAAGGCAATCTCCTTCATCATATCTACATCAAAATTTTCTCGAGCTGTTAATATTGTTTGAAGTTGTCAAAAAAAGTTTGGAGTTGTCATTCTTTTAACTATAAGCAACTGAATATTCGATTCATAAAATGACACCTTAAGAGAACTGAAGAAATGGACTGTCAAATTTAGAAGATAAAAAAAATAGCAGTAAAAAAAGACAAGAAAGATAAAAATGAAATGCATTCTACCCTTGATCGCTTTTTAGAAAGATAGGAGTGACGAACAATCTTTATTAAAACGAACAATGATATAGCGAGTGATCCCGCTTCAAAAGCATCTGCTAGCTTTTCCACATACTCACTTTGTATACCGATAAATTCTATCAGCACTAGATTAATGACATAAATAAGTGCGACGGTCCAATAAACAGAACTCTTAGGACGAAGAAAATAAAATGCGAAGATAGGAATGGCCAAGATAAACACGAGTGAACGTAAAATAATATATAAGACTTCAACTAATTCCATTGGTCTCCCTATAATTACCCATCGGCCGATACAAAATATATATTTACAATATTCTATTTAATATACGTTTATATGAATAAAAAGTTTTGCAGTATCAGCTTTTCAAGCACCACATACTTTCACTTAAAAATTTCAAATGAATGTCACTATGGAGGCGATTCTTAACATTAAAATTCCACTTTTTTCCACTTTTTTCCACTTTTTTCCACTTTTTTCCACTTTTCAGATCAAGGACATAACCTCCCATGGAATGGGGGGTTATGAGACCATGACCAGTAAAATAGGGCAATTTTTTTGCACGTACCTCCTATCAAACGGAGTTTTTTGGGGGGTACGTGTAGATAAAATAATCTCAAAAAAGCGATTAAAATCGTGATGTTAGATTCCATCGATGTAACAACTCTAACATTTTGAATTTGCTGAGAATAAGAAATGAATTCCAGCGAAGTACTAATTCTTCGCTGGAAATTTTGATTAGTAGTCTTGAATTTCATGACATTCGATTAAATTTTCAGTCCTAAGAGAATTCTCAAAAGTCATACTTTTTTTCTCATTAAGTTCTGCAACTTCATTAAGATATTCTTCATAGTCTGTATCAAAATCTAACTTATAATCATCGAGAAAATCACGAAGTAGCGCCTGAACCTTAGAGAGGTAAAGATCTGGAGAAACATAAACTTCTCTCTTAAGTCGCTTCCAATAATCCACTCGTTCAGGAATAGTAAGAATAATAATCCTTTCATCTTTTAACTCGTTTGGTACATAAGAAGTAAATGGATCGACAATGATGGTTCCAAGCGTCTGATGCTCAAATTTAAAAGAGAGCGAGTGCCCCTGAGGAATATATTTTAATGTCTCATCGCATCCTGCGAAATACTTAATCACACCTCTAAAGATCCTCTCATAGGATAAATTGTTCATATGAATACTATGTCCAGTCATCAGATAGGCCTTAGAAGTTAATGTATATATCGCAGTACCTCGCCACTCGTCATAATATAACTTTTGCCTATAAGACGGACCGACTCTTAAGTTTGAAAAACAAGGCATGCTGAATGAGAAAAGTATCCCCCCAAATTCAACAATAATTAAACGAAGAAAATCTTCTAGGTTAGCAATTGTATTATTCATACATACTCCTTTCTTTAGGATTAAAGTAAATATTGATCAGTAAAACTTGTGGCCACAATGCTTCTCTGATTCTATGAAATTCACCTTACTGAAAAATGACGTGTAATTGGAAAAATTGTTCAAACCTGTCAGGCAAAGTTCAAACCTGTCAGGCAAAGTTCAAACCTGTCAAATCGAAAACGAGCTTTCAATCACTTAACTCTCAAAAATTAACAGGTTCGACTAATGTGCCAAAACAGAGTGTCAAAAAATGAAGACGAATTAGTGGGTTAAGAAAAAATTAATCCGATACTATTTTCAAACTTATTGCGACCTCCTCATAACTTCCTATAAATATTTAATAACATTTATACATGTTCGATATTTCGCACAGATATTAACGAAGGATTAGCGTTATGATTTTTAAAAACATCTATTTAATTTTGATCTTTTCACTTTCTTTTTCGGCCTTTGCTTCTGCCGATTTTTTGAATAAAGTGTCACAAGAATCTGATACAAAATTTTATTGCACCAATATCTATGATCTTATTCGTACAGGTGATGCAGAAGAGGTTGATGGAGGTGTCATTTTACACAGCCCTGAAAAGGCTTATCAAATCGTAGCTAAAGACATTGGGTCAATTACTGGAGCCCTATTATTTAAAGTTTATATGTTTGAAAAAGATGAGCTCGTGTTTTTAAGCAAGGTTAACAAAGAAGACTTGACTGACCCAGCAAATCACCCCAATGGTGAGTGGATGGAGGATTGGGAGCTTGAATTCTCCGAAGAAAACGCTGATAGTTATAGTAATGGTGGGTCAAGTGAAAATTCAGTTTCAGTGTGGCTAGACACCTATACTTTATCCGATAACAATCTTTTATCAGGTAACGCTTGGATCTTTGGAAAGAACGTGCCAATCGTTTGTGAAATGTTAAACTTATAAAGAGGAGCATCCTGTGAAAACTCTATTATCTATAATTCTAATCCTTTCTTCCTTATCAACCTTTGCGTCAGTAGAGTCTTTAAAAAAGGCAATGGCAAAAAAATCGACTCTCTTTATTTGTCACAATCTAAATCAACTGATCGAAGATGGAAGAGCTGATGAGCTATCTAATGGAGGGATTAATATTCACAATCCAGAAGAGGCCTATCAGATTGTTGTAAAAAATATTGGCAATGGGACTGAACGAGTTAGGATTGAAGTAACAAATTATGTGACTGATGAACCCTTATATATAAATCACATAAAGAATAGCGAAGATACTGACATATCATTGGATTATATTGATGGTAACTTCTACCTTTCTATCTTCACATATGAGGATCAGGAATATCTTACTAGTTTTTTTACAATTGATAATGAAACCTTTATCGATATGTATTGTGTTCCTCAAAGCTATTTTGCAACGACGAGATAAAAGATTAAGGAGTTGACGATAGCACTCCTTCTTTAGGTTAAAATTTATTGCAAGTTTTATTAGTAATGCTACAATAATTTAAAGCACACTTGTGCAAAACAACAAAAACAAAAATCAAAAAAAAGAGTTCCGCAGTGGAGCTCTTTTTTTATCTCAAAATAAAAGGGGAGAGCAATGCCCTCCCCTCTTAAAGTTATTACTGCTCTTGTTATCTGGAACATTCTCTTGATATTCAATATTACATGCTATCAGGCGCTTGGGGTATCACCACAAGGACACCATCTTTTCTTTGTTGGTTTAAAAAAGCCAGAGTTAACCGCGAAGACCCGATAGAGAGCGTCTGGAAGTAATCGGTAGGGAGTGGAAGAATTACCATAAAGGTGAATGGGGTAAAGCCCTTGAAAAATTGAAGAAGGCACACAATTTAAGAGGAGATCACCATGGAAAAATCAAGGCCAATGGTGATTATTGCGATTCAAATGGAAAAAAAATTGATAATATTAGGGATTATTTATACTAAGGAATATTTAGTGACTAATAATAACGAAAAATATGAAGCTGATAAATTTGAGTATGTTGATAGCTGTAGTTCACAACTGACCATAATATCAGATGTGTTAACAGGAAAAGAAATCGAAGATTTCCTAGGAATTCAATCGACCTCATTTTGTACTAAGGGTGAGTTATACAAATATCCATCGGGTATTGAGAAAACTAGTAATATAAATGCTTGGTACATCGATAGCGAAAAAATAGTGCTTTCAAAAAACTTTGAAGATCATCTTCAATTTGTACTGACGAAAATTCACCCAATTAGAAAAAAATTAAATGAGTTGAGAGACAGTGGAAAAGTGCGTATGTCCTTATACGGTAGCTGGGAAGGTGAAATGCACGCCGGCCCAACGATTACCTCAAATCAAATGAAAATGATGGGAGAAATTGGTCTAGATCTTGAACTTCTTTTTTCATCATATAGAAATGATGAATAAGATTTTGATTCACCCAAGTAGTCCCAGATGTTAAGACGACAAACAAGAGGATCCCTTCAAGCCAAGTTTAACCTATGAAGGAGATCAGTACATAAACTAGCAGATAGAGATTAGGTCTAAATCAGGTCTACTCTCTCCAAAAACAGCCAAAAATAGACGAAAACGGACAATAAGCAGACCTGTTTAAAATCGCTCTGCCTACCAATATCTATTGCTATCTAGAGCATTTTGTTGTGTTTGGCACTTTCCTACTATCAGGCACTTAGGGTATCCGCGCGAGGGCACCATCTTTTCTTTGTTGATTTTAAAAAGCCAGAGTTAACCCACTCTGGCTTTTTTTTTGCTTTATTTAGGCAATTTTAGACTGGGGTCCACTGCGTACCGACATGAGCCCATCACCTGCACTGAAAAGTAATAATGAGGGTAACGGATACATGAGGAGCGCCCAAATCTATTTAAAATTTATCTAATAATTCTTTTATATCAACCAACGATTCTTTTTCTCCAGATAAATATCTTACTGATACCTTCCCATATTGTTGCTCTTTTTTTCCAACAACCACAACGACAGGAATCATATCACTTATTGCACACTTCATCTTTTTAGACAGACTATTATCGCTCAAGTCATACTCATACCGGATTCGAGAATCTTCAAGTTTCTCTATTATCAAATTTGCGTAACCAGAAATATCTCCGTTCGCTGACACGACCTTAACCTGAACTGGAGCGAGCCAAAGTGGTAGTTTTCCTTTGTGATGTTCTAAAAGCATGGCCATAAATCTTTCGAGAGATCCAAAGATGCAACGATGTAGAATATAAGGAACTTGTTTCCTTCCTTCGCTGTCGTAGTACTTCAAATCAAAACGCTTCCCAAGATTAAAGTCCATTTGAATAGATGAACACTGCCAACTTCTTCCCTCTGAGTCGAATATCTTTATATCAATTGCAGGTCCATAAAACTTGGCCTCACCTTCCATTCTAATTGAATTAAACCCCATTTCTTCTAATGATTGTTGAAGAACGCTTTCAGCGAGTTCCCAGTCGCTATCAAGACCTAGATACTTCTCCTTTTTTTCTTCGCTTCTAACAGATAACTCAAACTCATAGTTATTGAATCCACAATGATTGAGAACTTCTAGACAAAGCTTTAGTACTCCTTTGATTTCTGACTTAAGTTGCTCTCCAGAACAAAAAATATGAGCATCATCTACGCTAAATGAACGAACTCTTAAAAGGCCATGGAGAGAACCAGAGTTCTCATTTCTGTGCACCTTTCCCATCTCGCAAATTCTTAGTGGGAGTTCTTTAAAGCTTCTTTTCTTCTCTTTATAGACAAGCATTGATCCGGGGCAATTCATCGGTTTGATTGCAAAGTCACCTTTATCCACTTCTGATACATACATATTTTCTCTAAACAGCTTCCAGTGGCCAGACCTCTCCCAGAGTTCCTTGTTAAGCATAATAGGACTCTCTATCTCTTGATAACCATTAAGACGATGCTTCCTTCTCCAGTACTCGACAAGTGCATTTTTCATTGCAACACCACTCGCCAGAAAGAATGGAAAGCCAGGTCCTTCCTCATGGAAGGAAAAGAGGTTTAGTTTTTTATTAATATCTCGGTGGTCATTATAATTTAGGCATAACTCTGCCTTATGAACTTTCTTATTCATGATAAATCTCCATACAATTTGCAAACGCCAATGAACGCAGCAAAATCTAATAGATTAAACGTAAAAATATACTTCGAATGCTAGTGATAAAAATGTAATTCCCCCTAAGGGGTGATGGTAGTAAAGGCGATGAATGGGAATTTCTTTAATAGTCTCATCATATTTTTGTTATAACACACTCAAAATTAATATCAATATCTTTTTGATGTGCTTTTCTAACTATAGTTAGAAATATCAATTACAATAAATTTCAAATATGAATAACAATGCGAAGTACTCCTAGTCATTCACAATATGATACCAAATCATATCCTTCCACTCGCCATCAAGACAAACAGCGTGTCTCATTAAGCCAACTTTTTCAAAGCCAACTGTTTTAGCGAGTCTCATTGAGCGAATATTATGCAGTTCTATCCCTGCCTCGATTCGATGTAGTTTGAGATGTTTAAACCCAATGTCAACAATCGCTTTTAGCGCCTCTTTACCATATCCTTTTCCCCAATACTGATGATAGATATGATAACCCGTTTCAGCAGACTGATAGACTCCCCTTCTCACTTCTTTCAGGGAGAAGTGTCCAACAAAGGCGCCAGTCTTCTTCTCAAAAACCCCAAAATGATAAGCCTTGTCCTCACTTCTAAGCTTATCGAAGAACGCGATCTGACTTCTTTGGAAACTTAAAAGAGCATCGTGGTTATTGGGAACAGTACCAATATCCCATTGGTTTTTCTTTTTGCTAAGAGTTGTAAGAGTTTTTTTCCAAGCTTTGAAATCCTTCTTTTTCATAAAACGAACAGTAAGACGCTTTGTATCGTAGGAAAATGATGACTTAAGAGAATATCTCATGCTTAGATTAATCCTGAGTCTTTAAGATACTTCGCTAGAACTCTAATGCCATAGACAAAAGATGCAGTTACAGTAGCTGTGCCAAAAACAATGATAAACGACTTTAGCTTCTGCTTGCTTTTACTGATTCGAATCCCCATGACAAAAAGAGAGATCACGATCATCCCAATAGCGAGATACTTACCAAGCGGAAACTCTTTTGTTTGGAATCCTAAAATGATCCCAAGAGATATAAAAAAGTAAGATCCATACAGATTAATAAGTGTTAATTTTCCCCAGCGATATTTTGTAAGAAGAGTCAGGAAAAAACTTGTTCCAAATATTGTTCCAATTGAAAATAAGATATTTCCATAGCTCCGCAAATCAGGGAATCGCTTAAAAGAAGCAAATACCATCGCGCAAAAAAACAGAATTAGAGGAAGATAAAATATCAAAAAGTTAGATTTTGTTATGGATTTCATAACCTCTTTTCGACAAAAATCTCTACACGCTTGAATTTAAGATGCTGCTGATTAAGAAAACCTAAACCGGCGTCCTGAGAGCCACCACGTTATCTAGTGAATCAGTAGGAAAAACGTCAAGAACATCACTCACTCCCCTAACATCCACACTCGCAAGACGGGAATAGATCTGGAATGTTTTATCATTGTTGGTACTCTTAAGGAGGGTTAGGATCTCCTTAAGCTGTGGAATACCTAGAGAAAATAGCTAAATGTAAAGACAGTAAGTGCAAAAAGACCGTGAGTAACCTATACACGATTAAGAACAATGAAATTTTTGAAGAGTTTATTAGAGATAGAGAGCGTCCCAGATGTTAAGACGACACACAGTTTTAAAACATATTTTATCTTCATAACGAGTTTTCCTCCCATAAAAATATAAAAGATCTAGGCGAAATTAGGGAGATGCAATTCATGGAGCGCTTACACAACATTTAGGACGATACTCAAACTTTGATATTTTATCTAGAGCGTTAACAACTGAAGTAATCTCAACATCCTTACGATTTATTGCACTGCTCGTTGTCGTCATAATGAAATCAGTCAATTCGCGAGCGTTACTCTGAAACTCTGATGAACAACTATATTTTGATAAGCTACTATTTACTCCATCAAGGTAGTTTACATATTGCCTTGTTGAACTTTTTAGCATTTGCAAATTCTTACTACTATCAACTGCTAAATATCGGTTTAAATATTTAGAGTACTCTTTTCCTAGATCATAAAGCTCTTGTGGAAATTCTTTAACATTATCGATACACCGTGAGTACTCTGCTTTTGAATCAATACGATATGAGTAAAACAACGAAGAAAGAGAAATCAGTAAGGCAACAATCGCTAGATAATCAGATGGTTTCATTAATTAGCTCCCTTGAATCTGGATAAACAAGTTGATCGACAGCTATCTTCATGTTTACTTGAAATGCGCGGTGTTTCTCTGAAGTTAGTACATAAAGTCATCAAAGAGCTCTCAGAAAAAAGAGTCGAACGATCTTTGTAGGCTTTAAAACTATCGGAACCTCGCAAACCTTCAGGACAAGGCGACTCAGTCGAAGATGCTGGCCATAAGTGATCAGTACAACAATCAACGCACTCCTCTAATGAATGTGTATCCATGCACATATCTATAGTCTTCTTTTGATTTTGAATGATGTCCTTTAACACTGAAAAATAATTCATAGTCCATCCCCAACTTAGGCAGAAAAAACCATCAAGTTTTATAAAAGAATCAGTAATAGAAGTAACTGCAAAAATATATCTCTCTTCATTATCAAATACCATCTGCCTAGGCCTTGTCGATCGTTGGAGAGAATACTCAAATTTAAGTGGAGATTGAGAATAATAATATCCTTTTAAAAAAGTCTCAGGTCGAACCAGATATCTGAGTATTGTTCCATTCTTTAACTTCTGAATATCTCCATTTTCTGTATTAACAGCTTTTACTTTCCCAACAAATATATATTGAGAGCGACTAATTTTATCCATGTCACTTTCTAAAATACAGTCAGCGCAAGCGATACTGTATGAAAGCAAAAATAAAATGATGGAGGTAATATTATTTTTCATTTAATCCTTTAATAGGCTCAAACATTCTTGCAACAAAATTGCTTATCGGAATATCTCATTTTGTCTTAATTTAAGATTAATCAGGTCTACTCTCTCCAAAAATAGCCAAGAATAAACAAAAACGGACAATAAACAGACCTGTTTAAAATCGCGCGAGGGCACCATCTTTTTTTATGATTCAACAGCTAGTGCTAATTTGAAGCAATCAATCAGAATTACGGTAAGAAACAAAAGTAAATAAAAAAAGAGCAAGACATATTGCCTTGCTCATAAAATATTGCTTAACACCAGTAAGGTGGAGCAGTTTATATGTTTTGGGACTACTTCTATTTAGATGTATCAAACTTAACGTTCAAATTCAGATTGAATATGTTCTCATC
Source organism: Bacteriovoracaceae bacterium (assembly GCA_965140515.1). Lineage (GTDB taxonomy): Bacteria > Bdellovibrionota > Bacteriovoracia > Bacteriovoracales > Bacteriovoracaceae > JAGLCH01. The sequence goes on from OZ223251.1 coordinate 3,006,523, forward strand.
AAAATCAATTTTTCTGATATAGGCGACTTTTAAAGTTGCTATCCCATTAAAGAACTCTTTCTTAGCAGCAACACTAGCTTCTTTTGAGCTACCAACAACCCAAAAAGGAGCTTCACCGGTTAGTGGGGAAGCAAACCCTACCTCGTAGGCCTCACTTCCGTCTTTTGATCGAACCACAATACTATTTTTCATAGTACTACCAGTTCTTCTGATATAGATCTTATTTTCTAATACCACTTCCCTCTTTTTAGATAGAGAACGTGAAATTTCATTTGTAATTGTCGCACCAATGACATTGAGTCCTCTTGAGCTTTCATCTCTTACATCTGATTTTAAAATCGATGCATGCCCTTCAATTTTACTGATAATTTTATAGTTCTTTACATCAAATTTAGTATGAAGACCTACTGTCAGCATATCTGACATATCCTGAATATCTTCTTCAAACTCATACTCACCATTTTTAGAATGACCTACTCCAAAATACTGTGTACGAGCATACTCAACACTTGCGTGCATATCCTCAAGGGCCTTGTAGCTCAAACGTGGAGAGATTAGTCCAGTTTTGAATTGAAACATAACTCCTTGCTTATCCACCTCAAGATCACCATCTGTTAATTCACTCTTATGAAAAGCAGCACCAAATTGAATCGTTGCGGCGGCACCATTACTGCTCCTAATGCCCATCGCCTTCAGGGATACTCCCATTCCGTAACTTTGCTCACCATTTGATGTTTGTGATCCGAAGACATTCACTTTGAGATAACTATTTTCGTAGCCAGTATCGATAATATGAACCCCGCGTGCTTCAACACCTGGAGCAATTTTATCAGTATCCATTCCTGACATTTTTGTAAGAACAAATCCAATTTCACTCGGAACCTGATCGATCGGCTTTCCATTTGAATCAAATACTCTAAACGTTGTTCCTGCATCTGGAAGATCTGATCTTTGAGTTAGACCACCAATCCCCTGCGAACTCCCACCATTGGTATCACTATAGTTGTATTGAACAACTTTGCTTGGATCATCACTGTCCTGAACAATTACTGTAGCGTGCCCACCATGTGTAGACTTAAAAGCAACGACATAACTTTTTTTAAGCCCCAGATTTGATAAGGTTTGAGCTTGGGCCACGGCCATGTCGCGACAAACACCAGCACGTCCTGATTTTGAAATGCTTTCAAAAATTTGCTCAGTTGAAACGATTCCTTCATCACCACCACTGACCCTTGTGAAATCATAATTGCTTGCCATGAGTTGACCAAGAATCTGAACAACAGAAATTTTTTGTTCGAATGTTAAGGAATATTGGGCCTCTGCAAATATCTTTTCCCTAAGGGGTTCTCCGCTTGCACCAGCAATAACACCGGCGACATAAGAAGTGACCATTGCATTGGCCTCTTCGACACTGAACTCTTCCATCAACTCATCACGAGTGTCTTTAATTGAGTAAAGAAATACATCGGGACAAGTGCCTTTATAAACACAACGAGCAACATTTAATGCTTTATTATATCGATTAAAGCCTTTGGGAGCTCCATTGATAACACTATCAACACTAGTCATATCAGTATGGGTTATTTCGTAAGGGCCCTCACCACCGGCATTTAAATAGAAAGAGCCAGCGTGTGCAGTTGTTAATATACTGAGAAAGGTTAAAATCTCAAATAAATGGAAGATCATACATATTCCCCAAAACAAAAGTGTGACTTTTAAATAAATCACAACATCGATAAATAACCGACCAATGCATTTAGAGCAAAAGTGATGCCAGTTATATGTAGCAAAGTGGATGAATCTGTGAATTAATATGTCTAAAGTTTAGACACCTGCTATAAAAGCAACTAATATTTAAGTTACTTGAGATAAGGAGTTTACAGTGACAAAAGAAGTATCAGGGTCTTGCCTCTGCGGAGCAATAAAATTTAAAATTGAAGGTGATTTTGAGCATTTTTTTCTCTGCCATTGCAAACACTGCCAGAAGGATACCGGTTCTGCACACGCGGCAAACATCTTTTCTTCAAATACAAGAGTAGAATGGATAGCAGGAGAAAAAGAAGTTAAAACATATAACCTCCCCTCAACTCGTCACTCAAAAAGCTTTTGCCAACACTGTGGTTCAGCAGTTCCTACGGTAGGAGAATCAATGACAGTAATTCCCGCAGGTTGTCTTGATACCGATTCGCCAATCCTCCCAGACTCCCATATCTTTGTGAGTAGTAAAGCGAATTGGGAAAATGGCCTTGAATCAATCACAAAATTTGATACTTATCCAACGGCGTAGGATCTTCACACAAATTAACTATAGATAAAAGTATCTGTGCCGAAAGATTACCCATAATGAATTATTTAAAAACAATTTCTTTCTTTATAACGATTATTCTGCTTACACATTGTATGAGGGCAGCAAAAGCTGAATCATTTAGAATCGTTACTTGCTCTTACCCTCCATTCGAATATCAAGAAAATGGAGAACAAAAAGGGCTTGATATTGCAATCCTAAACCTGATCGAGAAAAGAAGAAATATCAATTTAAACATTAATTTTCTCCCATGGAACAGAGCGCTTCTCGAAACGAAAAGTGGCCGTGCAGACGCTATTTTTAGCTTGGTCATTAATGATGAAAGAAAAAAGTTTATTGAATACACCAACGTTCCACTCTATAGGAATGAAGCAAAGTTATTTTCTGCAAAACATCTACAAGCAAATATAACTAAACTTGAGGATCTAAAAGGCTACACTGTTGGTCTTGAAGCAGGTAATACTTACGGTAAGAATTTTGATAATACTTCATTTTTCCTTAAGGATCTCGCGGCTAATCAAAAAATCATGATTGACAAATTTCATGCCAGAAGAACTGATTTTATTATTACAGCGGAACCAGTTGGAAAATATTTACTTAAGAAAAAAGGTATCACCAAATACAAAATCCATCCATTTGTTGTAACAACTGAAGTTTGTCATATTGGAGTTTCAAAACGCTCTAAGAAAGCAAAGAAATTGCTAAAAATTCTCAATGAAGAGCTACTCAAAATGGATAAATCAGGGGAACTAAAAAGGCTTCGCAAGAAGTATCTCAACTAATTAAGATTACAGCATTGTATATCTTTCACGCATAGCTGATATTTTTTTAAATTCTGTCATAATGGTCAAATGCTAAAAGTAATTGTCCCATTCATATTTATGCTACTGATCAATGGAGCAATGGCAGCGTACCTGCCAAATGCCCAAGAGATCTATCAGAAACTAAAGCTTGAAAGTTTGGGGCTTGACCAAGATGTATTCGAGTACGCTCTTAAAGGGTTTGATCGCATCAATAAAAAGAAAGAGATTATCACTATCATTGATTTCACCCAATCTTCTCGAGAAAAGAGACTCTTTACCATTGATCTAAAAAAAGAAGAACTTCTTTATAATGAAAGAGTTACTCATGGTATTAATAGCGGGGAAGAATATGCTGACGACTTTTCTAATATTGAGGGCAGTAAAAAGACAAGTATTGGGTTTTACCTAACAGCAGAGACCTACAACGGAAAATATGGTTACTCACTCAAACTCGATGGCCTCGACAAACGCTACAACAGTAATGCTAGAGAACGCTATATTGTTGTTCACGGAGCAAAGTTTGCAAATCCTAATGTAGTTGATGAGATTGGTATGCTTGGTTGGAGCTGGGGATGTCCTGCAGTCCGCACAGCAATTTCAGAGCGACTAATCAATGCAATTAAAGGTGGATCTGTTCTATTCCATTACTATTCAGATAGGGATTATCTTCAAGCGTCAAAGTACCTGAAAGAATAGTGTTTTCACCACTTCAATACGCCTAAATTTAGAAAAATTTAATTCTCTAGAGTCTTGGATTTCCCGACTAGATAGTAGTGGGAGAACAGATGGCGGCGAAAAAAAAAATCCTTATAGTTGATGACATAAAAGAGATTACAGAAGTAATCAGTAATTACCTTTTTGAAAAAGGCTACGAATGCTATGTCGCGAGCAACGCAAGTGATGCAAAACAACTCATTCGGAACTTTTCGATTGATATTGCAATCAGTGATATAAAAATGCCAAAAGAAAGCGGCATTTCTCTAATGAAGTGGATTGAAGAAAACTGCTCATCAATTCCAGTTTTGCTCATGTCTGGACAAGACGAGCTATTAGAATCCTACAAGGCCATCAAGACAAACTCACTCAATATCTTAAGTAAGCCAATAAACTATGAAGATCTCAACCGCCAGCTTTTGAATCTTCTTGAGCAAGGAAAAAAAAGATCCCTTGATGAAGAGTACATTCCCTTAGCTCTGAGAAGCGTTATTGGACTCAACACCATTCACTATCCTGTCTATATTAGGCTATCAGAATCAAAATATATCATGCTTGCTAAAAGCGGTAACGAAATGGAAGCAACTTTAATGGAGCGTCTGAAAGAAAAAGGTATCACAGAGCTATACCTACAAAAGCCAGACTTTAACAAATATGCAGAAACAATGTTTAAGGCGGCAGTAAAACTATCAGAATCAGAAACTGTTCCTGAAAATACAAGAAGATCATTTCTACTGCTAACAGGCCAAATTTTGACAGAAAAAATATTCACCAATGAAATCGATGAACAGATACTGAATGAAGCAGTTTCATACGTAAACATTGCGCTAGATTATATAACAGAGAGCAAAGCAGTGTACTCAGTCCTAAACTTCATCAATTCGATGGACCAAGAGCTTTATGCACACCAACTAGCAGTTAGCATCTATGGCGTAATGGTTGCCAAAAAACTCAACTGGCCTAGTGAAAAACTACAAATAATTGCGATTAGTGGACTATTTCATGACATTGGCAAAAAGAATATACCACTAAAGGTACTGAGAAAGCATCAAAGTGAGTTGACTCAAGAGGAAGAACACTTAATTCGCTCTCATCCCATAGAGGGAGCAAAGCTGGTCAATGATATGAATCAATTTGACCCCGATGTGGTGAAAGTAATCCTACAACACCATGAGGACTGTACAGGTCAAGGTTTTCCCTTTTCACTCAAGCAAGAAGAAATATCAGATGAGGCGAAGCTCTCTTACTTAATTAATACTTTTTGCAAGTATGCTATAAGGACTCCATTTGTCGAACCTTTGACAATTAGAGAATCAATTAAACAGTTAGAAATGTTCCACTCAGAGCAGATCGATTTACAAATGATCAATGGTCTTAAAGCATTAATTGAAAAAGAATAGGCAATATTATGAATGAACAAAAAACTATTCTAATAGTTGATGATAAGGAAGATGTACTCGAAGTAATTAGAGAGCAAGTACACCAACTCGGACACTGTGCCATCCCAGCAACAAATGTTGAGCAAGCTAAAGAAATTATTAAATCACGATCGATTGATCTCATACTAGCAGATATCAATATTCCAAATGAAAGCGGGATTACATTAATGAGATGGAGAAAGGAAGAACACCCTGATGAGCCTATCCTTCTCATGACTGGATTCGATGACCTACTCCACTCAATAGAAAAAATGAACAACAATAAAGTACATGTTCTAAGTAAACCTTTTACAAAGGGACAGCTGGAAAAAGAAATTCAATTTTTAATTTCACAAGCTAAAGTTCCTGCGGGAACAGAATTTGATGATCAATTTGCAACAATCACTACTCGAGAATTTATCTCAGCGAAACAAATAAGCTATCCCATTTTTGTCCGGTTATCTAAGACAAAATATGTAAAAGTTGCAACTACAGGGGAAAGCATTGATAGAAAGCGAATTGAGCAATTTGAACAACGTGGAATTCATACTCTCTATCTCACACGTAATGATTATAAGAAATATGTTGAAGAAACCATGAAAACCGCAGCTAAGGTGATGAATTCAGACAAAGCGAGTGAAAAACTAAAAAAAGCATTCCTTATTCACGCAGGGCAAGTGGTCGTCGAAAAGATTTTCCACGAAGAAATCAATGAGGAAAGTTTCAATGACGCGCGAAAATTCATCGATATATCACTAGATGTTGTTACAGAAAGCAATGAAGTCCTTACCATTTTAGAAAGCATTAATTCATGTAACGAGCCCCTATTTGCTCATCAGTTGGCGGTAAGTATTTACGGTGTAATGTTGGCCAAGCAAATGGGATGGGACTCTACCAAGACGTTACAAACAATTGCACTCGCAGGACTTTTTCATGATATTGGAAAGAAAGAAATTCCTCTTGAGATCCTTAGCAAACATGAAAGCGAGTGGACCAGTGAAGAGGAAGCAATGATAAAATCACATCCACTTAAAGGTGCCGAGTTAGTGGATGATTTAAAACAGTTCGATCAAACCCTCGTTCAAGTAATTTTGCAGCACCACGAGAATTGTATAGGGACAGGCTACCCCTTCAGACTAAAACGATCACACATAACACCTGTTTCAAGACTAATCTCAATTATTGACCTGTTTTGTAAGTACATTGTCAGAACACCGTATGTTGAACCAATCACTCCCTCAAGTGCGATCGACCAATTAGAGCAATTTCATCTCAAATTGATCGACCTAAAAATGTTTGAGGCATTAAAGAAAATGGTTACAGGGAAAGATACTGTTCAATAGTCTTATTCTTTTAAAACACCAATCTGCTTTGACGCTCTAATTTTGTGTGCCTTTTCAGAGTGTTTTTTACCAGTCCACCCTTGAGTATTAAAGCCTTCAGTCGCATCCTTTCCACATCGAGTTTTAATAATTTTATTGTGATGTGGTAACATCGCGGTAACATCATAGACCATTTTGTCTATCACAATCCAACACGACTTTTTATTGTTGTGCTTTTTCACTTCGTCCATTGCGATCACCTTCATTTGCTTCGCCATAACCGGTCCGCAGAGTAATCCAAAAAAAGCAAAGATAATTAATTTCATATGAGCTCCTTTATAATCTATAAATTTATTATAGGTAATCTTGAAGATTAAGGACCAGAATCTTTAATGACTAAAATTCGTCTTTTTTTCCTAAAGACAGAGTGGAAATAACAGATTATTTTATTGAATACTTTAGAGGTATCTTCGCAATACCGATAAGTTAACGTAACAATTTTGATTTAGGCACCCAACTTATGATCGAACTAGATAGCAATACAGAGAATCAAAATAACTTCTGTGGAGAATTAATTGAAAAGAAGGATTACGGCGAATTTCTAAAAGAAATCGAGACAATGCCGTATGCTGACGTCGCAGAGGTAATCGAAAATTCCGCGGAAACAACCGAGGTAATGAAGGTTATCCTTGCAGACTCTGAATCTAGGGCCGGTCGTATTACCAGCTATCTCGGAGAAGCCGAACAACTTGAACTGTTTGAGAACCTATCCACAGAGGACTTCGCAAAGCTTTTTGCGAACATGGAACCAGATATTCGAGTTGACCTTTTCCAGCTTATTCCAGAAGATGAGCGCAAACAATTCTTACGCTTCCTTGACCACAAGACAGTTGGCAACCTCTTTCTACTAGATAGTTATGAGCCAGATACTGCCGGTGGTATTATGTCCACGGACTTCGAAGCAGTTCGTGTGGGAATGACTGTAGAGCAGGTTATTAAAGAGCTAAAAAATATCGAACACAGAACGCACAACCTTTTCTACATCTATGTTGTTGATGATGAGAAAACTCTTATCGGTAGAGTTTCTATTAGAGACTTACTATTCGCTGACCGCGATGAACAAATTGGAAATATTGTAAAAGATGCGATCGCTGCTGCCCACGTGGACGAAGACCAGGAAAATGTTGCGAAGAAATTTGAAAAGTATGACCTCTACAATATCCCCGTTGTTAACGGGAAAAACCAACTCGTGGGTCTAATCAGTTCTGACGATATCCTCGATGTTATCCGTGAAGAAGAAACGGAGGATATTGAAAAAATGATGGGTATCGGACAAACGGATCGCGACCTCCCTTACCTTGAGTCTAGTGTTTTTTCTCATTACAAAAAGAGATTTAAATGGCTGATTGGTCTTACATTTATGGGAATCATTTCTATTCTTGTTATCAACTCTTTTGGAAATACACTCAACAAGTATGTGATCTTAGCATTTTTTATGCCTCTTATTGCTGCAACCGGAGGTAACGTAGGATCTCAAGCATCTTCCGTTATTATTCGTGCCATTGCTCTTGATGAGATCACTCTTACAGATTGGCTTCAAGTTGTATTCAAAGAGTTCAGAGTAGCATTGATGATTGCACTATCACTTGGGCTAATTGCGTTTGCGGGAGTATCGATTATCGGAAAGACACTTCATCTTCCTGATGCAGGACATCTATTTCCCGTGGCCGAAACTATCGGCATAGCACTCGCGATTCAAATTGTATCAGCAATTATGTTTGGAACTTGTTTTCCACTAATAGTGAAGTTCTTAAAAGGTGACCCTGCTCTAGTAGCTTCACCTGCGATTACAACTTTTGTGGACATAACAGGCCTTATCATCTACTTCACGACGGCCACCATAATGCTTATCAAGTAGTACAACTACTCGATAACAGGACCCTTCTAAATTTTATTTATCGACAAGGTTGATCTCATTCAGATTTGTGCTATAGTATCAGTAAAAACATATCGATATTTTTTTATCGATTAAATTCATCCGGAGGATCTATGGCAATGCAATCTTTTAAAGTACCACCAAGCATCGTATTTGGAGAGGAATCACTAAATCACCTAGCAACGATTAAAGGTAAACGAGCGATGATCGTTACTGGTGGAAGCTCAATGAAGCGCTTTGGATTTATCGATCAGACAATTGAAATATTAAAAGGAAATGGAATTGAGTCTCAAGTATTTGACGGCGTTGAGCCAAACCCATCTGTGGAAACGGTTTTGGCCGGAGCTAAAGCAATGCAAGACTTTCAACCAGACTGGATTGTCGCAATCGGTGGCGGATCAGCAATTGATGCTGCTAAAATCATGTGGTGTTTCTACGAGCATCCTGGGCTAACATTTGAAGAAATTATTCCAGTAGGATCTATGCCAGAGCTTAGAAAGAAAGCTCGCTTTGCAGCTATTCCATCAACAAGTGGGACTGCGACTGAAATCACAGCATTCTCAGTAATCACTGATACTAAAAATCATATAAAATATCCAATTGTATCAGCTGAAATCGTCCCTGATGTTGCTATCGTAGACCCTGCTCTTCCTGCGAAAATGCCAGCACATATTACAGCACATACAGGAATGGATGTAATGACTCACTCAGTGGAAGCATACGTCTCAATCGCAGCAAATAGCTACACTGATCCACTAGCAATGGAATCAATTGAACTCACCTACAAATGGCTTAAAAAAGCTTATGACAAAGGTGATGACATGGAAGCTAGATACCATATGCACAATGCCTCAACACTCGCAGGTATGGCATTCTCAAATGTTTCTCTAGGACTTGTTCACTCACTTGCTCATAAAATTGGTGGTGAATTTGGAGTAACTCACGGTCTAGCAAACGCGATCCTTCTTCCATATGTAATTAAGCACAATAAACTTTCAACAGATAAATACGAAGCAATTGAAAAACGTCTTGGAGTTGCAAGACTAGAAGTTGCAATCAAAGAAATGAATAAAATTCTTGGTATTGCAGATAACTTTAAAGCAGTAACTGAAGTTGAAATGTCAGAAGAAAAATTCAACGAAGTACTAGAAAGAATGAGTTCTAATGCTCACGCTGACCCATGTACATTAACAAATCCAGGTCAGCCTACAGTTGAAGATGTTAAAAAGATTTATCGTCAGGCCTTCTACGGAGAAGAGCTGTAAAACACACCCTAACGGAAAGGCCCCAGAAATGGGGCCTTCTTAATTTAATTCATATTCTGCGAGAATATCTCTTGCCGATTTTTCATTTTCTTTATCTACAAAAATTTCAATAATTCCTCCTACAGAAAGACTAAATGCTCCTCCTGCGTCGGCACTCATTTTATAGAAAGGTATTGATGCTTCCCTTAAAATATTGGCCACAAACTCAAAAGCGGCTTCATCAGATGCCTGATAAACTTTTACCTTGTCCATTCTTTTCTCGCTTTACAGTAGTAATTAAAATTTTTTAATAATCCAACTCGGCCTGTCCTCTCAAAGGATGTGCCTTTAAAAAAGCGCTGGTACGCTTTATTGCTCATCTGTTGGAGCTCATTAAGGATATCACCAACAGGTCTTAGTAGCAAGAAATTGGCAAAATGTCTCTCTCGCTCAGTTAGCTCAAACTCCATTTCTACACCCTTTAAAGGCCTTACATTCCAAGGGCAAACCTCACTACAGATATCGCAACCAAATATATATCCTTCTGCCCCATACCCCTGGGGAGGAGTTGTATCCTTAAAAGTTTCAACTGAAAAAGTTGAAACACATTTAGACGCGTCTACATCGCTCCCTATGGCCTTCGTAGGACAACTTCTAAGACACTTTGTACAGTGCCCACAGTCTCTATCTATTGGAGTACCAACCTCTAATGGAAGCTTTTTATTTAACAAAATGGAGCCGATGAAAAAATAGCTCCCATAATCTTGATTGATCAGATGAGCATTATCTCCAAAAAAACCAAGCCCTGCTCGATAGGCCAAATCTCTTTCAAGAATTGGCGCTGTATCTACCGTAAGCTTGTAATCAAGCTCAGAATCGCCTTCTACCAATTTTTGTGCAATGGAGTGAAGAGTCTCTTTCAATGCGTAATGATAGTCATGAACATCGTAAGCAAATGAATAGGCAGCAATCTTAAGTCCATTCCAAGATGGATCGCAGTAGATGGTTTCTAGCTTGGCCTTTGTCTCAAGGAAAGGAAAAATAAAAACAAGTGCTGATTGAAAAGAGGGATAGGCATCTCTAATATCGGCCCTAAGCTTTGCCCTCTCATCTGACATATAAGTAAGTGGGCCGAAATGCCCCTCTTCTTGCCACTTTTCAAAGCGCAAAAAAGAAAGGGGTACCGGATTATCCGTATACCCCCACTTACATTTTATTGAAAGTTCTTTAAGAATTTTATTAATCAATAATCTCAACTCTTAGGTTGTTTGCACTTCCTGATTTAAAGAAGCGTCCATCTCCACGAGCGATAACAATACGATCACCAGCTTCAAGTTCACACTCATCAATTGCAAGTTCAATAACTTTGCGCTCGATGTTTGGATCTTCTTCGTTGTAAGGAATGTGGAATGGACGAATTCCCCAATATAGACACATTCTTCGCATCGCTTGAATAGAACGAGTTACACCTAAAACTGGAACAGCTGGCTTAAATCTCATCATTTCAAGAGTTGAGTAACCTGTTTCAGAAACAACAAGGATTCTCTTCGCTCCAATTTTTTCAGCAACCATTGAAGAAGCAACCATCATTGAACCAGTGATAGTTTCAATTTCAACGTCTCTTAGGTATGGAAGTTGATGAGGAGTTTTTTCAGCTTCCTCAATAATTTTATCCATCATTTCTACTGCTTTAATAGGATATTTACCGGCTGCAGTTTCACCTGAAAGCATAACAGCGTCAGTTCCATCCCAAATAGCGTTAGCAACGTCAGATGCTTCCGCTCTTGTAGGAGTCGGAGCTTCAATCATTGTCTCAAGCATCTGTGTCGCTGTAATAACAGGTTTTCCTAGAGCATTACAGCGCTTGATAAGGTCTTTTTGAATTCTCGGTACAAGGTGGTTACCAACCTCAACGGCCATATCCCCACGAGCAATCATAAGAGCATCAGTCACTTCAAGAATTTCTTCGATATTTTGAAGGGCCTGAGGCTTTTCAATTTTAGAAATGATAGGAATATCTTTTCCAGCTTCTTTAAGCATTTCTTTAACGTCGATAATGTCCTGTGCTCTACGAACAAATGAAAGAGCGATAAAATCGATATCTTTAGTCAGACCGAAAGCAAGGTCCTCTCTATCTTTTGCAGTAAAACTTGGAACAGATACGTTTGTATCAGGAAGGTTGATCCCTTTATTTGACTTTAGAAGACCGCCAACATCAACGCGGATTTTAACGACAAATTCTTCTTTATCAATAATCTCACCGGAATAGTTCCCATCATCAAAAAGAACACGCTCACCTACACGACAATCCTCAACAAGCTTGTCGTAGATTGTAGGAATATAGCAATCCTTATAATGAGGAAGGTCGGCCTTATGCTTCGTTTCTCCGATAACCCATTCAGAACCATCTTTAAGATCAAGAGGCTCTGGAAGCTTGTCAACGCGGATCTTAGGACCTTGAAGGTCTAACAGAATCCCCACTTCTCTTCCCAAATTGGCGGCAGCTTGTCTAATCATTGCCATTCGATTTGCTTGTTCCTCATGAGTTCCGTGACTCATATTGATACGACAAACATTAACACCGGCCTTGATTAGCTCTTCGAGAACCTCAATATTGTTTGTTTGAGGCCCCATAGTAGCGACAATTTTCGCATTTCTTTTAAAACTTCTTACTTTGGAATCCATAAATCTCTCACTTAATCTATATAAAATTGTAGTTATTGCGTGTCTGATCTTCACACTTATCGGAACAGTGCTCAATTGATTAATATGTTCCTTATAATAGATAGAGGGTGTAAAGAATGTAACTGGAAAGATAATAGACTAAAATACGCCTAACATCAAAGCCTAATTACCTTATTTAAGGTATTTAAGTATAGTTAATGGTGAACTTAAATTTTACTTAAAGATTCTGGTACCCGCGTACAACTATTAAACTGTTCCGCGGTTACCTCTGTTTAAGTTTGCTTCCTGAGCGGCCATTCTCATCTTATCAAGCTTAAGTTCATACTGAGTTTTTACTGCTTCGAGTCTAAGTTCACTGTTCTTTTTCAGATTATTATACTCTTCGTGGGCCATTCCAAGTTTAACTTCAAGTTCCTTAGATGATTCATTTTTAAGAAGGCGAAGTTGCTTTTCGTAATCTTCTACCATTTTTTTGGTTTCTACTTCATGACCAAATTTGATTTGAGCGATCTCTTTATCGTAACGACGCTTCATTTCAAGTATCAATTTTGAGTTTTCTTGATCTTTAGCATTCAATGTTCTTTTTAAAGAGCGTTGATTCTCAATTTGGCGATCCGATGCCAGAGTCTGGTAACGTTCAAATTCTTTTGCTGCCTTCTTCTTGATCTCAGCAAGTTTCTCTTCATAACCTTCAACTGTACGCTCTAGCTCATCATTTTTAAGTTCAAGCTGTTGTTCGAGAGCTTGGTTTTTCAAATTGAAGTTTTGAGTAAGTTCCTCTTTCATATCAAGCTTTTCATCGTGAACATCGCGACGAGTCTTTTCAATGAAACTAGTTTTTTCATCTTGGAGATTTTGATTGAGATCCTTAAGAGCGAGATCATGATTCTCTGACATCATTTGCGAAATGTGTTGGTGACGCTTTTCATTCGCTTCAATAACGTCCTTGTAATCCTTCTCCTGAGAAGTTAGCTTCTCCTCATACTGATTCTCAGTTGTCTTCATTGCCTGTAGATAACGGGCCTCAGCTTCAGCTCGATCCTTTCTAAATCTCGCTCTGTTAGACGAATCATATGTCTCATGCTTTCTATTAAGAGTTTCCATTTGATCAGTGTTCTCTTGCTTTTGAACACGTAGATTCTCTGTAAAGTCAGCATTGGCCTTGTTGAGTTGTCTTGTTTGCTTATAGCGGTAGTCATCCATCTCAGATTTGAGACGTCCTAGTTTACCTTCATAATCCTCTGCAACTCTTTCTTTCTCTAGGTTCGATTGATTAACCTTTTGAGTATTTGCCTGAATATTTTTTGATGCAATAGCGCGGACACCGGCCATATCGCGGTTAAACTTCCCTTCTTGATCTCTTAGGGCCTGAACATTCTCACGTGACATACGCTTGTTATCTTCAACAAAGCGCTTCTCCATATTATTCGCAACCTTCTCAAAGTTTTCAGTCATACGATCATTTGATGCCTTATGATTCTCCTTAAGCTGGTTTACAGTATTTTCTTTATTTGTTTGAAGAAGGTTAATCTCGTTTTCAAAATTCTTTTGTGAAGAATCAAGAATCTTATCATGATTTGCTTTTACAACACTAAGCTTTCTAGCAGCTCCACGATTAATATCTAAAATTTGATCAGAATGAGACTGTGCCATTCTCTTCTGCTCTTCTGATTGATTCTTTTGATAATCATAAAAGCGATCATCAGCAGTTTTACGGATATCACCTATTTCTGATTGGAAATCACCTTTTGCTGAGTCATAACGAGCATCATAATTATTGCGAATCTCACGCAATTCATCAGAATGCTTGATATTATTCTGTTTCATACTGTTATCAAAAGAGGAAGAAATTCTATTGAGACGATCGCGAAACTGGTCGCGTAGTTCATGGTTTTTACGATTGTAATCAGATTCAGTTGATCTCAGATTATCTGTAAATTCTCTTTGACGATTTTCAATCTCACGCTTAGTTTTATCTGCGTAAAACTTACTCTTGGCCTCATTCTCTGCTTCGAGTTTAAGCTTCTCATTGACGTAATTATCGGCCTGCTTTTTCTCTTTATACTCGTGCGTATTTTCAAGATTATTAATATCACTTTCATAATTCTCTTTTTGAGATTTTGATCGATCCCAATAATCTGCTCGGGCCTGTGCTAGTCTTTGTGAGTAATCGTTAATTTCCATATCTTCCTTCCTGGAAAAAATGCCATATCCTACTTTAATTATACATTATACTCAAAAAAAAATGCCCATGGAAAAAAGCTCCACGGGCATCACTATTTAAAAAGTCCGACTATTTTACTTTAGTTTTGTTTTTTTAATTCTTCGTCAATTAACTCACTGAAAACACTGAGAGGTTGAGCTCCCATGACTAGCTTTCCATTAACGAAGAAAGTTGGAGTAGAATTAACGCCTACTGCTTGACCTTCCTCAAAATCCTTTTGGATCGCAGAACTGGCCTTACCTGAACCCAGACATGTATCAACTTTTTTCATATCCACTTTAAGGGCCTTTGCTGATGCCAAAACTTGCTCACGTGAAAGTTTGCTCTGGTCTCCAAAAAATTTATAGTAAAGATTCCAGAAGTTATCATTCCCCTGCTCGCTTGCACAATATGCTACTTCGTGAGCAAATTTTGCTTGCTCATGAAATGGAAGTGGGAAGTGCTTGAAAACAACTTTAATTTTGTCACCATACTTTGCTTTAAGCTCTTTCATCACACTACTTCCTTTTGCACAGAATGGGCATTGAAAGTCAGTGAATTCAGCAATAACAACTTTTGCTTTTTCTCCACCAGCAAAAACTCCACCGACAGTATTAATTTCAAATACTGGGCGCGCAGGTGGCATAAAATATACTACAACTTTTTCTTTTGTCCCTTGATCTGCAAGCCAGTTCTCAAGAAGAACCTTTTTCTTAGAGTTACCAATGAAATCCTTGATTCTTGTAATAAGCTGCTCGTTCATTGCAGTCTCTGGAATTTTTCTTTCTTTTGCAAAAGCATCAACATCTTCCTTAGATACTTCAATTGAAGAATAAACATTTTTCTCTAGGTATTCATTAACGTTAGCGTCTTTACCACCAAGTTTTTTTGCAAAGTGATCAACAAGAATAGATTTAAGTGCACTCAGCTTTATATTATGAATCTCAGTTTCTGCTTCATACAAATCATTCTTAATCGATGAGAATAGATCAGTTGCTGGGAATAGCTCACTGCCAATTTGAAGAGCATTACCTTCTGGAAGAGTCCCAAAATTAAGTCCACTTGTTGCAACTTTAAGTTGTGGATCATCCTTCAAAAGATTTTTAAGACCGATAACAACGTTGTGCTTTTTAGAAAGCTTCTGCATCCACTTATCAATCTTTTCACGTTTTTTCTGAACAAGAAGGAATTGCTTAACCTTATCCTTCATTCCTCCTTTTGAAAGGGCCTCATTAGAAATTTGCTGTTTCTTTGCGAACTCAGAAATTTCTCTTGATGAAACTTTTGAACCTTTAACGATATATTTTTCTAAATACTCATCATTATTCAAATCTTTTTTCCTAGGATCGAGAGACATAAAATGCTCGATGATAAAAGCTCTAATGCGGTTGAGCTTGGTTAGGAAAAGCTTTTGATCTGCTTTCTTAAGCATATCTTCGATGCCTTTTGAAAGATCGGCATCAGTTACTTTAAAATCTCCAACCTCTGCAACAATTCCTGCTTTAGTTGGTGCCTTAAAATCAAAATTGATTGTTTTGTTTTCACTTTTTGTACAAGATGCGAGTGTCAAAACAAACGCAAAAGCGACAATAGAGAGCAAAATCTTTCTCATCTTATTAACTCCGTTTAAAAGATATTAGGTAATATTATACCAATTGAGATTAATTGAAAGTATTTTCAGACATCTTATTGATAAACTCACCGTAGTTTACTGAATTTTTAATTAAATCCTTATGTTTCCCGCGATCTACAATCTTTCCAGCTTTCATAACAAGAATTTGATCTGCACCAAAGATAGTTTCAACACGGTGAGTAACAACAATCGTAAGCGAATATTTTTGAATGAGAAGTACGACCTGCCGAAGAGCACTCTCTAAATCAGAATCCAGAGCTGATGAAATTTCATCAAATAGAATCACTGGTCTTTTAAGAAGGCATGCACGTACTGCAGAAAGAAGTTGTTTTTGTCCGAGAGATAATCCTCTAGGATCAATTTTATCATCTGGATGAAGACCCCAATTTTTGATGTACGGAATCATATCACTAATCCATTTCCAAAAGTCTTCAAACTCTTCTTTAGAGACCAGTTCCATTGAGATATTAAAATACACAGTCTCAGAGAAGATATGTGAGTCCTGTGAAACAATCCCAACCTTATCCCTATAGCGAACAATATCCATGATATCTTTACCAGGAAATGCAAAATGCTCACTCCCCTGAGACTTTAGGAGGACTTCACAGTTTTGGGGGATAATGTTGGCAGCAATAATATTTAAAAGAGTTGATTTCCCGCACCCCGAAAGGCCAACAATTCCGATGAGTTCACCACGAGTAGCTTCAAAATGAATATCTCTTAGGGCGAAGTCTCCATCGCGCCCATCACTACTATCATATGAAAAATATGGAACAGAAACGACCATCTCTTTAAAATCCATTTCTCTATCAGGACGACGGCCAAATGGTGTTGATACACTTGACTCAAGATCACTCACAAACTCACCAATTCTTGTAATCCCAGTCATTGCTCTTTGAATATTTGCAACTTTTCCCGAAACTCTCTTAATCGGATCAATTGATCTCTGAATCAAATCGACGAGGGCAAAAATAATGGCCGTTTCAGTAATGTGACTCTGAGGAAAGACAAAAACCATCAGTGCGAGAAGAAGTGGATACAAGGATTCCGCAACAGCAAAATATGAAGCATCCCAAAAGTTTGAAGAGAGCTGAGTTTTAAGGAAGGCATCAAAAGACTCTTTTCCTTTCTTACTGGCGTATCCATCGTGACGGGTGTAGTACATCTCATTCACTCCGCCAATAACATTTGCCAGTGCTCGTGCAACATCACCTCTTGCGTGACGAACACGATTAAAGACAACTCGCATATAGCGACTTCCTCGCAACAGCAATATCACAGCAATAATCTCGGCAAAGACGAGAGCACCACCAGTAACTTTGTTAATAGTGAAGAAGCTTACAAGGCAGGAGAAAACAAAAAATACATCGATGAAAAGACCAAGAGTCCCAGAAGTAACAAGGTCACGAAGAACTTCAGTATCACTGACGATCCTAGCGATAACCTCTCCTTGAGGATAAAGCTCACGATTGGATTGCTTCTTAGATTTAATGTCATAACTCAAAATCCAACTTTCGTAGCACTTAGAGCGAACATGAATAATCAGATTTGTAACATACTTATTTCCAATGAATTCGTAAAATGCATGATTGAGATAAACAAGAGTAAAAAGTCCGGCCAACATAATAACAGTTGACTTAAATGCCTCTTTGTCAGAATAGGTCACACCAAGATCTGTAATTAGTCGTGGTACAGCAGCACCAAATAGTGCAGAAAAAATGAGGCCGACCATCATTGCAATCAGCAGCAGGCCTGAGCCTTTAAATGTAAAGAGATCAAACCATCTGATCTTTGAAGTATTCATATAGCTTACTCTCTTTATTTTTTAGGTTAACTTTAGAACTTCCCTTTTCTAAAATGCCGACTTCTTTATCCAATAGGAAATATGAATCAGATTCCTCAGCTGTAGAAAGGCGATGCGAGGTCAAAATAACAGTCTTATTTTGATCCTTTAAAATTGGCCGCAATTTTCCTATGATCTCTTTTTCAAGGATGACATCAACTGATGAAAATGGATCATCCCAAATCAAAATCGATGCATTACTCATCAAACTTCTAATAATACAAAGTCGTTTTGCCTGACCGCCAGATAGACGGGTTCCATGCTCCCCAACTTCTAAATTCAAAAGTTCATCATCACTGTCAGCAAAATAATCCAGTCCGAAAAGGTCTAATAACTTAAGCACCTTTTCAATATTTTCTTTGCTGTGCTTCCTTCCAAGTAGAACATTATTGATGAGAGTATCATTGTATAGATAAGGAGATTGAAACACGAATGAAATAGACTCCTTAGATTTTAAAATCAATTGATCAGCGAGCTGCTTAATAACTTCTGTTTTTCCGTGTCCTGTTTTACCAAGTATGGCCGTAATTTCATGATCTTTATAATTGATTGCGATGTCTTTATTCCAAAACTTCACCTGATATTTTTCACCATTCCAAATGGAGTTCTCTCTACTTGAAGTTGTTCTCAAATCCGAAGTCAGAGTCCAAACGCGGCTCCATGCGCCAAGAGAGCGAGACATAATAATTCCAATCCAAGAGAGAAACATAAGGGGCTCAAGGAAAAGGAATGACAGACCAGAAAACATGATTAATGTTGATGCCCCAAGTCCCTGTCCATGAATGACAAGCGCCCCCCATAGTAGAGAGAGACCAACTCCGAGTGGAATTAGTGGCCTAGCGACAGACACAATTGAACCTGTAATAAAAAAGTTATGAAGCTCTTTAAATGACCAACCATTAAAAACATCAATGAATGAAGACTCAGCACCGTAGTTCTTTACAGTCCTCTTACCGATGTAAGACTCCATAATGAAGTTTTGAACTTCACCTTGATAATTTTGAATCAATGTATAGCGCTCTTTATTCTTAGAAGCGACAAAAGAAAAGATGAATAATGCTACAAACATCGGTGAGAGTGTCAAAATAAGGCTTGAGTGAATCGCCATGATTTTAGGAACAATAATCAGAGATGCAACAATAACGTTACAAACCTGAAGAAGCACAAAACCAACCATTGTTCGAACGTGATCGAGATCATTGTAGAGAACCTGAAAGATCTGTCCAGACGAATGATCTCTATAACGAGACGGATTTACCGATTCTAGCTCTTCTAAAATCTCAACTCTTAAATTACGCTGAAAAACTCTCGCGGGGTAAAAGAATAGCCAGCGAGAAGCAGTCCTAAGAACAAGGATCGATGCTGCTAAGATAAAAAAGTGATAAATATTTACAACGGGCCCACCACCAATCATATCTGCGAGGTCTTTTGCATACTCGGGGAAAAGACTTTGCACATAATGAGTTCCGACAAGTGAAACTATGGCAACAAAGTAATAAAGAGAAAACTCTCTAACTTGTCCCGCGACAACGTAGAATAGATTTTTATGAATTCGGCGTTTCATTCCTGGGAATACTACCAAATGAGGCGGGGTAGATCAATTATAAGCAGGAATCAAAATCTTAGCTGTTGTCCCTTCTCCTATAGTTGATGAAAGCGAAACACTGCCACCAAGGGCCTCAATAATATTTCTTGCGATAGAAAGACCTATCCCAATCCCAGTGTCTCTTTCCTTAGTCGAATAAAAGCTTTCAAAAACTCTGCTCATATTATCTGGCTCAATTCCATGTCCATTATCTAAGATAGTGATGCATACCATTTCCCCTTCTCTAGATGAAGCGATTCGAATGACTTTATCCTTTTTTCCAGCAAGAGCATCTACGGCGTTAGTAAAAACATTGAGAATGACTTGCTGAAATTTCCCCACATTCCCAAAAATCATCAACTCTTCTGGTGCCAAAGATACAGAAACTTCAATATCAGGTGCTAATTTGATTAGCGAGGCAAAGTGATGGGTTCGTTCAATAATTGTATTCACATTAAAAATCTCATCACCATCAATTCCAGCATCAGCATATGATCTCAGCCCAGATGCAATTCCTGTGATCCGATCAAGTGATTCAAAAATAGTAGAAATATAGCGATTTGCCTTCTCATCTTTACAATCGTGCTCTTTAAGAAATTTTGAAAGTAGTTGAGTATTACCACTTAAAACCATCAGAGGATTATTTATCTTATGAGCGATAGCATTTGCAATTCGACCGAGAGATGCCAATTTTGCTGTTAGCATATAGTTTTGCTGAAGCTCATCTCGAGCTTTTTCGTAAAAAATCTTATCCGAAATATCGCAAATAACACCGACAATAAACTCTTCACCAGGAAGTCCTTCGGGCCTTTCCAACTTTACCATCTGCTTTACGAATAACTCCTTGCCTGATTTTGTAAGCATTCTATGAGTAAATTCAATTTCTTTGTCTGCGGACTCAACTCTCTGATAGGCATTATGGACAAGACTAATATCTTCAGGATGAGTTCTTTTAAATAACTCATCAAAAGAAGGCATTACTGAATTGTCACGAATTTCCAAAAGACGAAACAGCTCATCCGACCAGCCCATCTCATTACCTTTGAAGCGGTACTCCCAGTACCCTACTTTTAAAAAGCACTGGATCTCAGTTAACTGTCTTTTAAGAAATGATAGTTGATTCATATTTCCCTCTCTCCAAATTACTATTCGGAGAGAGGAAAAAAGATATTACTGTAACTGATTTTGTTGGTTGGCTACTTGTAACTCCAAGAACAAGTTCCATCAGGATTGTCTTTAACAACTACACCTAACTCATTTAACTTGTTCCTCATCTCGTCTGCTTTTGCCCAATCCTTAGTAGCTCTTGCCACCCGACGAGCTTCAACGAGCTCATCTATTTGAGCATCGCTAGAGTCATCTTTTCCTTGAAGAGCTTTTCTTGAATTGTTTAATCTTTCAATTAGCTCAGCAGGATTATCATGAATAAGACCTGTTGCCTCTTTCGTGAAATTGAGGATGCACTTAATAAGATGGCGCATATTATCGTTCAACTTCAATTTCTTCGAGTAATCACCATTCTCATCAAGGAACTCGCGATTTACTAAACGAATCATTGTGAAAAAGTGTCCCATAGCTCCTGGTACATTGAAGTCATTGGCCAACTCTTTTCTCATTGCAGGCATTACTTTTCCAAGTTCAATCAAATGATCATTTGGAGCAGTTTCACTGTAGTTGTGTTCACTTGCATGCTCAAAGTTAACAACAAATTTGTGGATACGCTCCACATCGCGGATAGCGCGTTCAATAGCATCATCCGACCACTCAATAACAGAACGATAATGAGCAGAAGTTAAAATTTGTCTTAGAACTTCTCCACCAAAAGTCTCTACAAAATCACGAATGGTAACAACGTTCCCAAGAGACTTACTCATTTTTTCTTTTCCAAAATTTAAGAATTGATTGTGGGCCCAAACATTACAAAATTTGCAATCGTTCGCAGCTTCTGATTGAGCAATTTCATTTTCATGGTGTGGGAATGTTAAATCCAATCCACCATGGTGAATATCAATGGTATCGCCAAGGAATTTTTTTGCCATAGCAGAACACTCGATGTGCCAACCAGGACGTCCTTTTCCCCATGGAGAATCCCAACTAGGTTCTCCCTCTTTCGCGGGCTTCCATAATACAAAGTCTGATGGATGTTTTTTGTGATTATCTACATCTACACGAATTCCGTGCTCTAAACTTTCTAGATCTTTCTTTGAAAGTTCCCCATAAGTTTTAAACGATGGCACATGGTAGAGCACTTCTCCTTCATGATTGTAAGCGAAGCCCTTCTCAACCAATGTCTCAATCATCTCAATAATTTCAGGCATTGTTTCACTCACCTTTGGAGTGTGAGTAGCAGGAAGCATGCCCAGGGAATCCATATCCTTTAAACATTCGTCAACAAAGCGAGCAGAGTGCTCAAGAGCGTCTACACCATTTTCCTTTGCGGCCTTAATAATTTTGTCATCAACATCAGTAAAGTTTCTAACATACGTTACTTCGTATCCAAGGGCCTTGAAAATTCTATGAATGAGATCTCCAACAACTAATGCCAAACCATTTCCCACATGAACGAAGTTATATGTGGTAGGTCCACAAGAGTAAAACTTAACTTTTCCCTCTTCAAGAGGAACAAAGTTTTCTTTGCTATGAGTTAGGTCATTATAAATTTTTATATTCATTGGTTTTGTCATTATTACCCCAATCGTGCTTGAAATACCTTAAGTGGAGTTAGAGTTACTGTGGTTTTAAGATCTGACCCATGTGCCTGAGCAGTTAAAACACCTCTCATCCCCATAAAAAGAAACTTCCCTTTGATCTTGAGTTCTTTTTTTATATGGTTGCTCCATTCATTAAAATCGTCTTCTGTCGCAAATTCAGTTCCACCATTAATCATCTCTGTAACTTTAGTAGAGAGATACTCCTTAATCGCAGGAGTTGTTTCCCAGGCGAAAATCTCTTTTAAGTCTTCTGTCTCTTCAAATGATGTTGCAAAGAGTGCATCTACGAGTGGAACAAAATCGTTATAGAAATTGCATTTCTCTTTGTAGAGGTCACATGCAATTATTTTTTTCTCTTCGGAAAGAGTTTTAAATGAGTGTCCCTCTGGAAGAAGTGCTTCTACTTCTGTTACAATTTTTGCTCCTTCAAATGATTTAATATACTCGCCATTAACCCATGCGAGTTTTGCCATATCAAATGTTGCCGCAGCTTTATTAAATCGGTTGAGATCAAAAAGAGGAATGATATCTTCCATTGTGAAAATACTCTTCTCTTCAGGATGACTCCATCCTAATTGACAGAGATAGTTGTTCAAAGCTTCTGGAAGGTAACCATCATTGCGATAGATTCCAACTGCAGTTGTTCCGTGACGTTTTGAAAGCTTCTTTCTGTCATGTCCAACAAGAAGAGAAGCGTGAGCAAACACAGGAGCCTCAGCTCCAAATGCCTCATAAAGCATTAATTGTCTAAGAGTATTTGGTAGATGATCTTCAGCACGAATGACGTGAGTAATGCTCATTTGCCAATCATCAACCACACAACCAAAGTTGTAAACGGGAAGACCATTTGATCTTAAAAGAATAAAATCACCAACCATTCCCGCAGGATATGTTACATCACCACGCACCATATCGTGTAAGTGATAATCTTTTTGTGGAGCTTTAAAACGAATTGCCGCTTCTTCACCATTTGCGATTCTCTCTCTGGCCTCTTCGACAGTAATATCGTAGCAAGCACCATCGTAACGTGGGTCTAGTCCTTCGGCTTCAGCTTTTGCTTTTTTAGCCTCAAGTTCTTCAGGAGTACAAAAACAGTAAAAAGCATGTCCACTTTCAACTAATTGTTCTGCATATTTTTTGTAGATATCTCTTCTTTCAGATTGACGGTATGGACCACAATTACCCGGTTTATCTGGCCCTTCATCATGAGTTAGACCTAACCATTCAAGATCTTTCATCACCATATCTTCTGATTCTTTAGTACTTCTCTCTTGATCGGTATCCTCGATTCTTAGAACATAGGTACCGCCCATGGCCTTAGCAAAAAGATAATTATAAAGAGCAGTTCTAGCTCCTCCAATATGAAGATATCCAGTTGGACTTGGTGCAAATCTTACGCGAACAGACATTAGCTTAACTCCTTAATATGATTCGGCTAAGACTACAATATCGAGCCCAAGTTGAAAACCTTAAAAAATAGGCCCCGCAAGCGCTTTTAAGACACTTGCGGGGCCACCACAACAAAAGAAATAAATTTTAATTAATTAAAACAAGAATTGATTTTCGATGCCACTTCCACTTTATTGTCACCGGCCGAAAGAGCGATCTCTTCAGCAATCATATCGCGGCACTGCTCAAGCATCTTTTTCTCACCAAAACTCAAATTCTTTACAGTCTTAAGTAGGAAAAGTGCCCTCAAAACTTCTGCAATTTCAATAATTGAGCCAGTTTTGATCTTATTCATATACTCACGATGACGTCTATTCCAAGTAGATTTATCAATTTTGATATCGTGGTCACGTAATAGTCCGTAAACCTCTGTCACCTCACCATCTTCAACCAGCTTTCTAGCTCCATTTTCACTATCAGTTGGCACCATTACTGTCATCCCATTAGAAATGAGCTTAATAATGTAAAATGATTTTGATGATTCACCAAGGTCGCGGTCTTCTACATCACAAACTTGACCTACTCCATGACCTGGGCATACGGCGTAATCTCCGATCTGAAACATTATTACCTCCACGTAATATACTATTACAAGATACATAAAATCAGCATTTGCCGCAATGCACTATGAACTATTTACATGATTGCTTAAAAGTTTTTGTAGAAATGATGATCCTTGGGTATAAACCCCGACCCTTTTCAGAACGCTCGACATTTACGACACAATAAAGGGCCCTTTTAAGGCCCTTTATCTATATGAAATAACTTAATTCTTATGAAATATCAACAACTTAAAAACGAGAGAAAATCTCGTTTTTCTCAAAGAAAAATGCGACTTCTCTAGCAGCGGTTGTCATGGAATCAGATCCATGGATAGCATTGGCACGCAGTGATTTTGCATATAGTTTACGAATAGTTCCCTCTGCGGCCTCAGCAGGATCAGTGTCTCCCATAAGCTCGCGATTTCTAAGAACAGCATTCTCCCCTTCAATCACAATCAAAACAACTGGGGCTGATATCATGAAATTAACAAGTCCACCGAAAAAAGCACGTTCCTTATGCTCGATATAGAAACCTTCTGCCTTCTCTTTAGTCAGATGTACCATCTTCATGGCAGCAATCTTTAGGCCAGCTTCTTCGTAGTGAGAAACAATCTTGCCAATGATATTATCTGTAATTGCATTTGGCTTTATGATCCCCAGAGTTCTTTCTATGGCCATGTACGCTCCTTAGTCTTCGTTTTTAATAATAAGTTTAAGTGTTTCTGGAATGTCAAAGATCGAGTTCACCACATGAACTCCACACTCTTTCATTACCGCGACCTTTTCAGTTACTGACTCTTCTTTTTCATTAATGATAGCGCCTGAGTGCCCCATTCTCTTTCCGCGAGGTGCAAACTCTCCGGCCATAAAGGCAATAATTGGTTTGGTCATATGAGTTTTGGCCCATCTCGCAGCTTCCGCTTCAGAGATACCACCAATTTCTCCAATCAATAAAACAGCATCAGTATCGTCGTCCTCTTCAAAGAGCTTTAAGATATCGATAAAGTTCGTTCCAGAAATTGGATCGGCGCCAATTCCAACACAAGTCGATTGACCAATCTCCTCAGCAGAAAGCAGCTGAACGATATCGTAGCTAAGCGTTCCAGACCTTGAAACAACACCTACTTTCCCCGGCATATGAATGTGCCCGGGCATAATTCCTAATTTACTCTCCCCAGGAGTAATAACACCTGGAGTATTAGGACCAACAAGAGTTGTTTTACTTCGGTCCAAGTATGATTTCACTCTCGTCATATCTCGAGTTGGAATCCCGTCAGTAATACAAACAACGAGATCCAACTCAGCTTCAATACACTCTACGATTGAATCAGCAGCGCTCGCTGGTGGCACAAAAATTAGAGCAGCGTTAGCATCTGTTTTTGCAACAGCTTCCGCAACAGTATTAAATACAGGAAAACCTTCATGAATAGTTCCTCCCTTGCCAGGAGTAACTCCTCCAACGAATTGCGATCCATAGTCTCTAGACTGAAGGGAATGGAAGGTTCCTTGATGGCCAGTAAAGCCACATGTAATGAACTTTGTATCTCTATTGATCAAAATTGCCACTAGGCCTCCTTCCTTGCAACCTCAAGGGCCTTCTCTGCAACTTCTTGTAAATCATTGGCAATGATAAATTCAATTTCAGAGTCCTTGAGCAATTTCTTTCCGAGGGCCACATGCGTTCCATCCATGCGGACAATTAGCGGGAGCTTTCTTTCGTGGCCATTCATCGCAGAGATAACTCCACTTGCAACAATGTCACACTTCATAATCCCACCAAAAATATTAACGATAATAACTTTAACTTTGTCATTATTGAGAAGAGTTGTGAAGGCCTTCTCGACAGAGTGCTGAGTTGCATTACCATTTAAATCAATAAAGTTAGCAGCTGACTCCCCCATTCTTTCGAGGGCATCGATCGTGGCCATGGCCAAACCTGCACCATTACAGAAAACTCCGATATTACCATCGAGTTCGAGATAACTATAGCCTTTAACAACGTCTGCATCGACGATGTCTGGTGCGTCATCTATATAATGAAGGATTTGCTCTTGTCTAAACAGTGCATTTTCATCCACTAAGATTTTAGCATCAAGGGCAACGAGGTCCTTATTTTCATTTGCAATAAAAGGATTAATTTCAAGGTTGAGGCAATCCTTTTCGACATATAGCTGATAAAGGTTTCCAAAAAATTCACAGGCCTTTTCAACCTGACCATTTTTGAATCCCAAACCGTAAGCGAGCTTACGCCCCAATGAGTTGGTATAACCAACGGCCGGATCAATTACGGCCCTTACAATTCTATCAGGTGAATTTTCAATCACATCATCAAGAAGCTCCCCCCCTTGATCAGAGGCAAGCATCACAACACGACCAATGCGTCTATCTAATGAAATAGCAACAAAGTACTCGTGATCAAATTTAATTTGCGGCTCAATAAGTAGCTTCTCTACCTTTTTGGTATGAAGTCCATTTTGAGTGGTAATAAGACTTTTATTGAGAATGTCACTAGCACACTCTCTAACTTCATCTAGTGATTCAGCAAAGCGAACGCCTCCCGACTTCGCTCTCCCTCCAGAACAAATTTGGGCCTTTACAACCCAAGATGTTGATTCCTCTAACTTAGATGCTGCAGTAACAGCATCTTCTGGAGTGGAAGCAACGTATCCTTGAAGCGTTTGAACACCGTAAGACCTAAGCAATTCTTTTGCCTGGTACTCGTGAATATTCATCGTTATAAACTCCTAATTTATCAAACACCTCATAATAGACTCGATCATCATGACATGCTAGGAGCGATGCGAAATAGATTGAAAATGAGAAAAATTATAGACTAGATAATTTTTCTTCGATTTTGTGGATACGCATTTTTCCAAGCTCTTCTAGTTCATTCAGCTTACCTTGGAATTCGCGCAATACTTTTAAACGTGTTTTTTTCTTTAATTTCCGGTACTTATTCAGTCTTTCGGTTATCTCTGTCACCAGAATACCGATTTGCTTACCAAAAGAAACTAATTTTTGATATTCCTGAGACAGATCAGTATTAGACTCAATCAGACTAATCTGGATCTTTTGGTTCTCTACTGTCAGAGTTTGATATAGAGGAGCAATCTCTCGGGCATAAATCAGCTCAAAAGATTTAACGGATCCTCTTTTATTGAAATCTTTAAGAGTTTCTGCAAAAAGCTCATTAAGGCGCTGAAGCATTGCGTAGTAAGTTCTATAGCGCTGAAGCACTTCTTGAACTGGCTGGCGTTGTTTTCTCTTCTCTGCATCTTTATAGTCTTTCAAGGCAGATTGAAAAGAGTAATGATTTGGAAACCCCAGTACATACTCTCCGCGGTACTGAAAGCGATCATCAACCTCACGTATATATTTAATAAAGTTGAAGATTTCTAAATTACGAACAAATTTCAAAAACTTTATCTGAAGGCTTGTATCAAGTCCCCTGATTTTAAGCATATAAAGACCTTTCACAATCTTATCTGAATCTTCAAGTCTTAGATCTGTAAAGACAGCAACTCGGTTCTCTAACTGAGAGATAGAAGAAATTTGAACACTTTCCTCTGCTAGCACCTTTCCGTTTAAGGAAGTCAAAGTTAGATAAATAGTGGCCGGACGATTATAGTTTGTTGTTAGGACAAAATACTTTTCATCTTTAGAAAGGGCCAACTCAAACCTAAGCTTATCGCCCCCTGCAACTGTAGTGCTGACAAGTCTCTTGTAGTCCGAAGAGCTAAGTCCCTTTCCAGGGATCTCTGGATCTCCAGAAATGAGAAAAAAAGCGGTCCAAAGAGCGATGACAACCAGAGACGCAAGGCCCAGTGCAGCTTGAATAAATCGACGTTTCTTAGCATTTCCCTCGGCCTCAAGTACTTCTAGAATCTCTTCTGGAGGCTCTTCATCAATGATTTCCTGCTCTTCATCCGCCTCTGTATCCTCTGCAATCTCATCAGTAGTTGCTGTAGTCGTAGGGATTTCAGGAGCTTCAACTTCTTCTTCAACAGGAACTGGAGGCAATTCATCTTGAGGTGCCTCTTCAGGCAGCTCTTCTATAGGAAGGGGAGGAAGTTCATCTTCGAATGAAACATCCTCCGCAATTTCTTCTGCTGGTAAATCTGGTAGTACGTCATCAATTTCTAATTCGGGTTCAGGTTCAGGTTCAGGTTCAGGTTCTGGCCCAGTTGCAACCTCTGGTTCTGAAACAGATACAAACTCTTCTTCTGGGATCTCAAATTCTTGAGGCATAGGCTCAGGAACTTTTTTAATGCCAAGCAAGGTATGAAATTCTTCTATTGATTTCATTTGCGACCAAGTTGGTTCCCCCTCTTTCCACATCAATGTATTGCCATCAATTTTTCCGCTTTTAAAACGGAGAGCAATATCATCATGGGAAAAAGGACCGACATGGCGGTCGTTTACAAATATAAACCAAACCTTTGACATATTTTCCTTCAATTGTGTTAATAGAGAGCGTGATATCATAATAGTGTAAACGAAAATGCTGAAAAGGTAAGAAATATTTATGAATAAGATAGAAGATTTTGAAAAAATTAGTGAGGTATTGGGCAAGAGAAAAGTTGAAAGTATCGCTCAGTGTTTCTTAAATGCCCCTCAGTCACTCGACAAAGCGGACATCCTTATTGCCACTGCGCCAAGTGATCTTGGAGTTTGTCGCAATGGAGGTAGACGTGGTGCGAGTTTCGGGCCAGAGGCAATCCTATCTGTTCTAAAAAAAATGGCGGGGCACCCACCCCTACGTGACATTTCAATCCTCCCCGTTTCTTTTCCTCAATTAGAGGAGAAGGATTTTGCAGAGGCCCAACAAAAAAGTGTTGATTCACTTATATCTGGTCTAAAGAGCTTTAACGGTAAAATTATTGTTCACATTGGGGGCGGACATGATCACGCCTACCCAATGCTTAAGGCCCTAGAGTCTTATGGAAAAAAGATCCTTGCGATCAATATAGATGCCCATATGGATACAAGAGATGATAGTCACCCCCACTCGGGAACTCCATTCAGACAATTTGCAGCGGAGTCGGCTGTTGAGTTTAAATTGATCGAGCTAGGAATTCATAACTATGCCAATACGGAATCCACCATGGTCAAGCTTCCTAAAGGAGAGATGCAATTAATCACAACCAAACAATTTAGAAGTGAGAGCAATAATTTTTCTAAGACAAAGCAGTGGTTAGAAAAGAATATCCCGATAAGTTCAGATGAAATTGTTTACCTAAGCCTCGACTGTGATGCAATTGACGCCGGAATAATGGAAGGTGTAAGCGCAGTAAACCATGACGGTCTTTCACTAAACACAATTAAAGAGATCTTTTCGTACGTCAGAAACAATACGGATCTATTTGTGTCAGGACTTTATGAATACAATCCAGTTTATGACAATCTAGGACAAAGGGGAGCAAGAGCACTTGCCTCACTTATCTATGAAGAAGTACTCTTCCCAAGAGACTAACGAAGATCAAAAAGTAAAAATTCAGAATCAGCGGAGGAGCTTATTTCAATAAGCTCTTCTGCAGTGATCGAAAGCCCATCTCCACTATTTATCTCAACACCATTTACTTTAAGCTGACCGGATACCAACTGAATCCAGCCACTTCGCCCTTTAGCAAAAGTATAACCAAGCGAATGACCATCTTTTAAGCGGGCCGTATAAGCTGAGGCATCTTGATGAATTTTGATACTACCATCCCTTCCATCGCTAGAGACAAGTAGACATAACTGATTCTCTTTCAGACGATCAAGATAAGATGTCTGACCATAATTAGGTGCAACACCTTCACGATCTGGGGTAATCCAAATCTGCAACAAATGGGTCTCAGCATCATCCAGAGCATTGTACTCACTATGCCGAACTCCGGCGCCAGCACTCATATACTGAATCTCTCCCGGCCTTACAATCCCTTCGTGTCCCATGGAATCCTGGTGGGCAATAGCACCATCAATCACATAGGTGATAATCTCCATATCATTGTGAGGGTGCTCCGCAAAACCTTTTGCAGGAGCAATTCTATCTTCATTAATTACAATAAGATCACTAAGTCCGAGGAAGTTTGAATCGTAGTAGCCAGCAAAAGAAAATGAATATTTGGCCTTAAGCCAATTATAATTTCCCTGCCCTCTATCTTCTGACTTTCTTAGCGTAAGCATAACTCCTCCTAACATCTAACAGATGTTCGTATTATCTCACTTGAGTAGATCAAATTAAATTCATGAATATCTATGTAGAAAAAGGGAAAAACTATGGGCCCAAACTTAAAAAGGCCCGAAGAGAAACTTCGGGCCTTTTTGAGAGACATTAAATGGAGTTCAGAAAAAATCCTTTTTTCGTAGCTCCTACACACACACGTTAATATATATAGCAAGTAGCGTGCCAACTTTTGCCAACTATGAAACACATGTAACATACTGTAATACCGTGAAGACTATGTTTTTTCAAAAAAGTATTATGTCAAAATAATGACTAACGCATCGCAAATCGCGTCAAAAAAATCACGCCTTTTTAGGATTCAAAAAATTTGAAAGGTGTTGAACGGAGATTTCTAAAACCTCATCCTTAGATTGAGAATCTGAAAAATTGTAGTAGCTACCCACATGATGCCAAATCTTTTTTGTCTCCTTCTGAACAATATCAATCTCTGAGCTAAATCGATCATCCAATTTATTAATGGTGATCCTCCCCTCTCTATATTCATCAGAAGAAATTTCTATAAAAAAATCTTGAGGATACTCTTCGGCCATGGTTTCATCTCCTTGAATGGGGTTTCTACCAATCAAATTTAGGTTTGCCAACTGATGCTAATTTATTCCAATACATCCCAAAGCTTTTTAAAAAGAATCAAGAAATTACTTGATCAAATTATGACTTCTGAAATGAAGTTAGAGATGAAATCGAAGAGGTTCACTTACAACGGTTATCGCTACCCACTCCACCTTGTAGTCTTTGAACAAAGTGGAGTCCTTGGAAGATTTGACTCCCTAACCTACCAACTGGGACTCAACAAACACCTGATGTATAAAGCTGATACAGAGCTAATTAAAAATATTCTTCGCCACGAGCTCGCTCACCTAATGACTTTTATTGAATACGGTCGTGATATTTTAGTGCATGGTCCTGAGTTTAAAATGATTTGCGATCGCTACGGGTGGGATCCAGATGTCAAAAAAGCGGCATCAGATCTTACTCCCATCAATGAGAATGACAAGTTAGATATTCGCTCTGAGCGCATTATTAGCAAAGTTCAAAAACTACTCAAGCTAGCTTCAAGCAACAATCCACATGAGGCCGAGCTAGCGACAATTAAAGCAAATCAGCTACTTCTAAAACATAATCTTGAACTCCTCGATCACAACGATGAAGAGGATGAATTCTGCTTAAAGCGCGTCATTACAGGAAAAAGAGTAATGGGAAAACATCGCGCCATCTACGAAATCCTTACAAGCTTCTATGTGCACCCGGTTTTCAATCATGGAATTGGAGGCTTCTATTTGGAAGTTGTAGGCAGTAGGGCCAACGTCGAGCTTGCTGATTACGTAGCTCAATTCCTAGATTATCAACTCGAAAAACTCTGGGACAATGCTAAGAAAGAGATCAAAGGAAAAGTAGGAATCCGTCAAAAGAACTCCTACATGATGGGAGTAGCTAAAGGCTACACTGATAAAATCGAACTCTCTCGAAGTGAAATTTGCACATCAAAAGACTTAGTAAGAGTTAATAAAGGCCTTAAAGTTGCTATTGGAACAGTTTATGGGCGTCTTGGAAGTTCAAGGTCTCAAAGCAAGGAGTGTCAAAACTCAAAGGGTCTGGGCCATAAAGATGGTAAAAACCTTTCTATTAATCCAGGACTTAAGCAAAAGGGTGGAAAAAGAAAGCTCTTAAGCTTTTGGTAGCATCAAGCTATAATAAATTTGTATGAATAATAAATTTGATCCAAACAATATTTACCGACAAGCGGGTGACGTTCAAAATGCTGCCGGTCGCCAAATGTTTAATACCGATCAATATCAAGAAGTGGATGTCAATATTCGCCCCAATAAAGATGTATCTCCGGGGAAATTTAAGACGGATCCGCTACTCCCAGGGGGCTATATCGCCCATCCTACAACGATTGCAGCAATGAGAAAGGATCTCTTCATGATGGGTGATGACTTCATTGATCTTGAGTTGAAGTACACCTGCCAGAAATGTAAGAATGAGCTTGATCTCCAATTCTGGAAGTTTTGCCCATTCTGTGAAACCCCCTTTCCATCGGACATTTAAGCAAATCTTTATATTTACTTAAGGTTGTATAAGGCCATTCTTAAAGATGTCATTTTTTGTAAGTTTAATTATTTTGTCGGTTTTAAGATTAATAAGTATTGTTCATATACAGAAATTTAGCTATAAGCACTACAACACACAGACAAACCCAGTAAAACGGAGACGGAGATTATGGACAGACTCAACGATTTTCTTTCCGACGCAGAAATTGAAGAACTCAAAAACATTTTGCTCGCAGAGAAAGAGCGTATCATGAACAAGCACGTGGATGAGACCCACTACTGCTTAGACAAGAACGAACTAAGTGACGTTTTTGACGAAGCAAGTATCAATGTTCAAACTCAGCAGAATATCAGATTCAAGAACCGTGAGAACTTCTATGTTAAGAAGATCAACAAGGCACTTGATAAGGTTAAGCGCGGAACCTATGGTGTATGCGAAGAATGTGATGGAGAGATCTCATTCGAAAGACTAAAAGCAAGACCAGTTGCTGAGATGTGCATTGGATGTAAAGAGGAATCAGAATTTTCTGAAAACAACAACTTCATCCAAAAGCAATCAAAATCATTAGGAAAAACATTACAAGAGCTTAGAGGGAGATAATCCCTCTAAGTTTTTTTATTCTTTTTCTTTGAGCTCTTTAGGACGTTTGGCCCCAAAGGCCTGCTGAACAAAGCTCTCAAGCACGGGTTCGCCCGAAACATCGTCGAAAACCCAATTTTTGGCGTAGAATTGATTAATGTGAAAGGCCGCTTTTTTAGCGGCTTCTTCATTTTCGTATTCCACCACAATCATTACCACTCTTCTAAGCTTTGCTCTCATCCCACGGATACATCCCGGAGGATAATCACGACACTGAATACCACTTGCTATATCCTTCGGTAGGATAATCTCAACATTTGGCTCAATCTTCTTGGCCATTTCATACAGCTTGAACTTTGACCAATTCTCATTATCAGATGAGCAGGAGAAGAGCATTAGAGAGACTAAAATGAGTGTAATGATTCTCATGGTTACCTCTTTTTCTTACGTGCAAATCCTGGACTTTTCTTTACTCTTTTCGCCTTGTGCTTACCAGCAGCTTTCTTGGCAGGCGCATTCTTTGGACTACTAGCTCCAGCACGATTTTTCTTAAGAAGCTCGAGTGGTTTAATTTTAAGAGTATCCTGCTCTAAAATAGCGGCATTAATCTTTGCGATAAGCTTTTCATCTTTAGCCGTTACAAAGTTATAAGCAATTCCGTCTTTCCCCTGTCTTCCTGTTCTTCCCACACGGTGAATGTAGTAAACAGAGTCAAAAGGAAGATCGTAATTTAGTACCCATGAAAGCCCTTCAATATCGATCCCTCTAGCGGAGATATCAGTACTGATGAGGATTCCTTTCTCTTCAACGAACTTGCGGTATGACTTTTTACGATCCTGTGGAGTCATCCCTCCGTGAAGCAGATGAAATTTTCTTTTTGGAAATTCCTCTAGAAGGAACTTATAAAGTGTTTCGGCGTGCTCTTTTTGATTTAAAAAGATGATCCCTTGCCCTTTACCTACCTTCTTAATGTACTCAACTGTAAATTTTGGTTTTTCAGTATATGCCAAGTAAACGTTGTAAGTTTCAATATTTTGCTGAACCTTGTGAGTTCCCTTAAGCAATAGAGTGTCGAACTGAACGTCTGGGAATACGCTCTTTCTAAATTCATCAAACTTAAGTGGGATTGTTGCACTGAAAAGTGCGATCTGAGGCTCAAGCATAAAACTCTTGATTGCAGCGATCTCTTTTGAGAAACCAGCATCTAGAAGCTGATCGGCCTCATCCAAGATAAGCATTCTCACATTATTTCCAGCGATATCGCCTTTCTTTAATGATTGGTGAAGCTTTCCTGGAACAGTGATCAGAATGTCAACTGGTCCATGAGTGGCAGATACAGTCTTCTTTGACGACTCTCCACTGGCCAAAAGTCTCACCTTACATTTAGCGTTGTGAGTAATTCCTTTAATAACACCTTGAACTTGACGAGCAAGTTCTCTGGTAGGAGATAGAATGACAACTAATGGAGCACCATTCTCTTCATTAATTCCTTCTTTCTCTTCCAGCTTTTTTACAAGGTTGATTGCAGGAAGTGCGTATGCCAGAGTTTTACCAGTTCCAGTCTGAGCTGCTGCTGCTAAAGATTTCCCTTTAATAAGTAGTGGTATCGCTTTTTGTTGAATCTCAGTTGGATTTTTAAACTTATTTTCTTTTAGGTAATCGAGAATATCCCAATTGGTGAACATTTTATCAAATGACATCGCTTCCGCTCCAAAGTAATCGCCAATATTGGCATCTGCTCTTGCAGGTATACATTATAAGGGCCCGCATTAGCAGGCCCAATATGTAATTTTAATAGTAGCTTATTTTCTTAGAAGAACAATCGGAAATTTGCCCCAACAAGTGAAGATGGCTCTACACCGTCTTTTTTACTTGCCATAGGCATTTTAAGCATCGCTTCTAAGTGACCGATACCAAACTTAAGCTTTGGCGCAAGAGTAATATGTTCGTTATCAAGCATTGTTCTAACTCTAATACCCAAGCGTCCTTTCCAAACGAGAATCCCCCAATCAGCACCACCATATAAACCATCAAGAAGTTCATAATCAGTTTGGTAGTGAGTACCTAGAAATGGCATGAATGAAACAACACCAAATTTAAAGAGAGCATCTCCGTGGAGTCTAAATCTTGGGTCAGTTCCATAAATAACTTTACCGGCCTTATCTTCACTATCACTAAGAGTGGCCAACTTTACTTCTTCAATCGAAGTCCAAACTGAGTAGCGACTTGTCTTGTATCCAACTTTGTAGTCCGTTGTAAGATAAAGAGTTGAATTAAGATCTTTTGCATCATCAAAGAGTCCATCATCATTTGCTAGCTTCTCTGCAGTAACACGCTTTAAGTAGTCAGTACGGTGAAGACCATAGAGTGAAAACTTACCAAACCAACGATTCTTGTACATATTAAGATCAAAACCACCCTGAATATCAGCTTTAGTATACATGTGGATGATTGGCTGTTTATCTAGTGAAGGCATGTAGTAAGTGCCCTTGTACTCACTTGCTATCGCTTCCTGTTCTGGAGTCAAATTACCTGTTGCAATAAGTTGTTCAACAATATCTCCCCCAGCTCCAGCAAGAAGATTATTGATGTCATCTTTGTTTTGCTCAATCAACTCAAGAACTTCAGCAGGAGCATCATCCCCAACGAATTGAATAAGATCATCTGCGGTGAAGTCGTCTGTTTTAATTCCAATCTGAGCGCCCATACTCGCCCCTAAACGAAGATCTGGAACAAACTTCACTCCCCATGCTTTAAAACTAAATAGTGGAATTCCTACAAGTGTATTGAATCTGAGAGTTTGCTCAGTATCCTCGTATTTATTCAATAGATCGATAGCAGCTTGCTCTCTTTCAGCATCTGGCACATCTTGAATATCATTTGCGTCCTGCCAAAGATCTAAAACATTCTTATTAGCGTACGCACTGATGTCAAAAATGAAGTCATGCCCATATGGGGTCAGCATTTCATGAGTTTTTAGTTTGTCCTCTAATTGCTTATAACGAGAGAGAACGTCATATCCCTTAAATTCAGTATCAACGGCCTGCGCACCGAGTGCCATCAATAGTGCTGTTGCAAATATAATCCGCTTCATTGCGACTCCTCAATTTACGATTCAAAGTTAATGTCATGAACTATAATAAATAAGATCTTTTTTGCTTAAAAGGGGGACATATGTGCCTGAAATTAAAAAATTATTCCCATTGAAATACTCGTATATTTTGGCACAATATTATTTAGGTTATAATGATGTCATGCTTCATGGAGGAAGAATGGACAAAGACCTAATACTGGAGCTTCATACTCCAGATGGAAAGGTAAAAGAATTTGAGCTAACTAAGAAGCTGATTATTGGTACTGCCAAAGACGCTGATATTTCTTTTTTAGATAAAGGCCTGCTCGACTATCACTGCGCAATAAAAGTAAAAAACAATATTATTGCAATTCACAACCTCGCCGGCGAGGGACAAACTGCTGTAGATAAGCACTCTTTGGGAAAAGGAAAGATGTATCTCCTTTCCATCGGCGACAAGGTTAAAATAGGAGACTCTTTTCTTCTAATTACTCAAGGCAGTGTTGTAACTCAAGCAGCAAAAAATGAAATGCCTCCTCTGCCAATCTCTGATGCAGAAGATCAAACAAATCCAGCTGTAGTTGTTACAGAGGTACCAGAAGAAACAGTAGAAAATAGTGACCCATCAGGCCCAATTCATATCGATGATCAACTCGATGATACAAACCCTACTCTAGCTCAATACGCAGTTAAAGCGGAGTTCACTCAAGAAAATGATGAGTTTGATGAAGAGTATGAAGAGGAATATGACGAAGATGAATATGATGAAGAAGATCTTAAGATGCTTCAAGCAATCCAAGAAGGACGCCAACCAGAAGGATCTGGAGATAAAACATCAATTTTTAGAAAGCTCTTTTTCTTTGGGAAGATAAAAGAATCTGGAATGGTGCAAGGAGAAAAACAGCTCTTCCAAAGAATGCCATATCCAGCACCTAAATTTACGACAAGAATTTTAGCTTTCATAACTAATGTGGCAATCACTTACGCATTTGTCTTTACACTTTTCCCACCACTAGAACTCGATAGCTATATTATTGAAGAACTTAAGCCTCTTCTTGAATTGATTACTCCATTTATTGATGTGATCAATATCACTCCGCTTGTATTGATGGTAGTGACCTTCGCTGCACTTGAGATCCTTACAAACTTAATCTTTGGGGCCTCAATTCCATACTTTTTAATGGGAATAAAATCAAATGACAATGAACTCGGAAGAAGAATCAAAGCGGTTATCAGGGCGATTATTGGTCTTGTGACTTTCCCATTCATCATTTTTGACCTACCTGCTCTGGTTGGTAAATCAACTTTTAAAGAAGTCATCACTTGGTCAAGACTTGGTGCGTGTGGAAATGGTTTTATCAGACTGTTCGCCACATTCTTTATCGTTATTCCACTCGCAGGAATATGCCTTCTCTCACCATTTGCTCTCGACATGGATAACATTACGGGGATGAATGTCACAGATATCGTAAAGAATAAAAGAAGCAAGGTACCAAACGCAATAAAAGTAAATGGAAAAATTCATAGTTTGGGAATTGAGATTGAGACAGAGATTTCTCCAGAGCTTAATCTGCTTCCATTTTTTACCACGAATAAAAATGCGATTGTCCCAAGCCTTATTCTCATGTCGAGCAAAAAGAAGGCACAGGCATACTTAAATAAACTACAAATTCAAATTGATTTTAGAGAAATGATCCAAAAGATTTATTCCAGTGATCCATTCTTTAAAATGAATTATCCAACCCTAACAAGCTGGGTATTGAGCGACAAGGATTCCTGGTCTAAGCTCAACCAGCAACTATTTGCCAAAGAGTTTGCAAAATTAACAACGCTCTCACTCTCGCTGACACCACCAACTTATAATTTATTTGTATCCCAAACGGGTCCATTCCCAACTCCATACATCCTTTATCGAAAAAAACTACTGAGTTCACTGGGAATATACACCCCTTACACCGCAGTTACTTCAAAAAGTAGAATGAATCATCTCATTGCCTTACATCCCAATTTGATTGGAATGGTAAATAATAGCTACTATATTCATCTTGAAAGCATTCCGCCTAAAATGTTTGAGGTTAAATCATCTAAACAGAGTGCAACTGTCGCTCGCCTCTTAGATCGTGACTTTCTCCAAAATTCATCGATTATTTACAAGCAAGCTACTGATATTGCAGTTCCTTATTCCAGTTTTGAGGTGTTAGATGCCGTTTCCTCTGAAGATATTCTGCTATCAGATTCAAGTGGCGCCTTTAAGGGAATAACTGAATTTTATTCATCTAAAATTGACCGGACACGGGCAGAAGCAGACGACTATACTGAGAAATATATACTTAAATCCCTGCGATCTCTTACCAAATCCCTAAAAACAAAGTATAAGGGGAACAAATTAGAGCAGCTCTCCCCCCTGCTAGGCGATCTTAAAAGAATTGACGCCACTATTAGTGAGACTCCTGGGGAGTCCGCCAAATCGGAAAAAACAGAATAATAGGTTTACAATGTCGATTAGAGAAAAAATCAAAGAAAATTTTAAATTTAGATTAATTCATGAAGATAAAAACTGTGGTGCAAGGGCAGGAGAAATCATTACTCCTCATGGAGTAATTCCAACTCCTGTATTTATGCCTGTGGGAACTCATGGGGCAATGAAAGCACTTCAGCCTAGTGTTTTAAAAGATATGGATACAAAAATTATCCTATCCAACACCTATCACCTACACCTCACTCCAGGTTCAGAACTGGTTAAGAAGGCCGGTGGACTTCACAAGTTTATGGGATGGGATAGGCCAATCCTTACTGACTCTGGTGGATTTCAAGTTTTTTCACTACACAAGAAAAGAAAGATCACCGAAGAAGGTGCAGAATTCCCAGATAAAGATGGTAAAAAGATTCTACTAACTCCAGAGAAATCAATTGAGATCCAACAAAACCTTGGATCAGACATTATGATGGCCTTTGACGAGTGTATTCCCCATCCTGCAGATCTTCCATATGTTGAAAATTCAATTGCAAGGACTCATCGCTGGCTTGACCGTTGTATCAATGCTTGGAACAACGATAAGCAAGCACTCTTTGGAATTATTCAAGGATCAGTTTACGACGAAGCTCGCTTGAAATGTATTGAAGAAGTATGCTCAAGAGATCTTCCTGGCTATGCAATTGGTGGAGTATCTGTTGGTGAAGGGCCAGAGCTAATGGAAAAAATTGTTTCATTTACAGCTCCTAAAATGCCAAAAGATAAACCACGCTACGTAATGGGTGTAGGAACACCAGAAGACCTCTTCATGCTATGGGAAAATGGAGTCGACATGAGCGACTGCATTATCCCTACAAAATATGGCCGTGGTGGAACTCTCTATACAAATAGAGGAAAACTAAGAATTAAGCATAAGAACTACAGAAGAGACTTCTTCCCAATTGAACCAAATTGTAATTGCTATGCTTGCCAAAACTTTACTCGAGCATATATTAAGCATCTCTTTGATTCAAATGAGATTCTTGGACAAATTCTTGCGACAAATCACAACATTGCTTTTTATAAAGGACTTGCAGAGAAGGCCAGAGAAGCAATTCTCGAAGATAGATTCCTACAATTTAAGGAAGAGTTCCTAAAAGGATATCGAAAAGGTAACTAAAGAGAAGCATCAAAACTAAAAGATATTGTTTGGCGGAGGGCAGTTTTACTGCCCTCTCCTGTAATATCAAGTCGCTTATTCCATAAAAGCTCATTCACGTAATTAAGCCCAAAATATTTACCAAGCTTCACCTCAAGTCTGAGTTCATTTGAAAAGTTTGAATCGTTAACGTCAATTGAAACATTACTAATCTCTTGCCGAGGCATAAATGCCAAAGATTCATGAAGCCACACTTGATCTTCATAGAGTCTAAAAGTGGCATCAATAAAGAATGCATGCCTAAAGACTGTTTCAGAGTTTGACTGAACAGAGTTATTAATAATCTGATCTCTTAATAAATAATCAAAAGAAGGTACATATCCCACTGATGCCTGAGTAACATTCGGATGATTGACCTTAAAATACTTTCTGACACCAAATAAACCAAATACCACATGGTGCTCAACTGGAGAAAATGCCTGCTCTATCTTATTATCGTAGTTAGCGAAACCTCGATAAGAGTAGTCTGGAGCAAAAAAGTTTTTTATCTCATAGTGAGTCATCCCACGAGTTCTTGTAGTCTTATTAGTCTCTCCAGTAAACTCATTCTCACTGGTATGAGCAGATTGATCAACCGCGAGTCCAAAATTATGATTCCCTGTTCTTTCAACAGATCCACCAAAAGAGTAATTTGATTCCTTGCTATCAGTGGCATACATAAAAGGAGAAACCTCGGCCTTAACTCTCCACCCCTTCTTATCAAAGTATTTATTTTTAGTCAGATCTACCAACTCATTTTGACCATACTTCTCACTGTAGAGATAACCATTGGGATCTACCTCTTCAACTTTAACAATCTTCTTTTTGATCTTGTCAGACTTTTCAATTTTCAAGTCATTTTCAACAAGTAGCCTTAAAGAGATAGGCACAGTTTCATGTCCGCGATAGTAAACCATTAGAGGTTCAAGCTTGGTAAATGGAGTATATTGCCTAAAAACCTGCCAAATAGAGTATTTCTTTTCAGAGATGCTACAGATCCCCTTGCCGATAAACTTCGACTTGGTTACAAGACGAGCAACATCGCCCTTCTCGATCCCATCTTCTAGACCTCTACTGATTTTAATAAAACCATCGTCGTAGATTGTTTTGATATTGGCCTTAAGCTTGTCGTTTACATCAAGACTAAATGCAGTGAGTGGAATGAATAACAATATGAAAATTAAGGCCCTCATTCCTTAATTATAACAAAATGATGAAAGAGGGCCAAAGGGTATATTTTTCTTTTATAGTAGTTTTTCGGCGAATTGAGAGCCCTTGAGCTCTTCAACTATCGATTTAACTTTTTGGGCATCTTTTTTTGGAAGGACAATAATAGCATTTTCGTTAGATACAACAATGAGGTCATCAACGTTGATCAGTGAAACATGTTTCCCCGGAGTGTATACAACATTTCCCTTAGCCGCCTCGAAGTAATGTCCTTCACTTGCCACAAGAGTGTTGGCCTCAGTTTTATCGATAACAGCTTCAAGTGCATCCCATGAACCTAAGTCATTCCAGTCAAACCTTGCAGGAATTGTTGCTATACGATCAGACTTTTCCATCACGGCGTAATCGATTGAGTTCTTTGGAATAGCACTGTAGATCTCAGTAACCTTACCAAAATCATTAATGTTGCTCAGAAGAGCTGAAAAGTGCTCATAAACTTCTGGTGAGTGTTTTTCGAACTCTTCGAGAAGGACTCCAATTGAGCTAACAAACATCCCTGCATTCCAGTAATACTCACCTGTTTTAAGGTATTCAAGTGCTGTCTCATGATTTGGCTTTTCAACAAATTGAGCGACCTTATAAGTTTGAGAGAGAATCTCCTCACCTCTATGAATATAACCAAAACCAGTGTGCGGAAAAGTTGGAGGAATTCCGATTGTAACGATCATTTTCTGTTCACGTGCAACTTTAGCTGCGTCAGATAGAACAGAGCGGAAGCCATTTTCATTCAAAATAACATGGTCAGATGGAACAATTGTTACGACATCATCTTTACTGGCCCCGTTAGCGAGCAATGACGCCAACGAAAGAATGATACAAGGAGCAGTATTTCTTCCAGATGGTTCAAATATGATGCCATTTATAGCAGCACACCCCTCTGATGCTTTTTTTGCCAATTCCTCTTGTTGCTTCACGGTAATAACATAGCGATCGGATTCAGGAACAAGGCCCTTAAATCTCTTCAAAGTTTTTTCCAATAACGATTGAGATCCACCTAGAAGCTGTAGGTATTGTTTCGGTTTTTTTGAAGTAGACTCTGGCCAAAAGCGAGTTCCTTGTCCTCCGGCCATAACAAGAGCGTAAAGTTTAGACATATTTTCTCCTTAATATTGCAATATTGTAGCAACATTGAAGTACAAAAAAAACCCGCTTAAGAGCGGGTTTTTTAAAATATTTTATCGCTATTTTTATTTAAATTTTACGATGTATGGTTCGTCCATTCCCTTAAATAAAGACTGCTCTTTTAAGAAGAATGCCTTTGCATCTTGGAAAGAATCAAAGACACCTAAGCTCACGCGATACCATGTTCCTCTTCCCTTAAGTTCAACTTCATTGATGATAATCAAATCATATCCTCGCACGCGGAATCCATCAGCGAACTTCTCTGCATCCTCTTTTGAGCGATGAGAACCTAACTGGATAGAATACTTACCGCTGTACTCATCTTTCTTAGTTGGAGTAATTGTTTTATCAGATTCCATATCAATCATTGCATTATTTTCAGCAGACTTTGGAGCATCAACTTCTTCAACCCTCTCTCCATCATTTTCCTGTGCCATTGCAACGACATCATCCTTAGGAATGTCTTTCTTTTCTTCAAGCTTATTAAACTCTTTTTCAAGTCTTTTATATGTTGAATCAAGAACTTGCTCCCTATTGGCCTGAATTTGGTCACTGTTTTTTACAACAGAATTAACCATCTCTTCCTGCCCTGACTTCAGTTCTACATTAATCTGATCCTGAGGAGTTAATCCGGCCTGTTGATAAGAGAAGCTTTTCCCAATTTTAACTCCCAGCACAAAACTTAAAAGTGCTATAACAATTAAAAAGAGAAAAAGTAGTGCCACTTCATTTCTGTTAAATACGTAAAGTCTTTGTTGTTTTTCCATATTCATATTTTAATCGGCCTTTTAATTTCACGCAATAGTTCAAAAACAAACTCATGGTCCAATTTTTGTACCGGTGCAAACACTGCCATCTCTTTAATTTTGAAGAGATAGATGATGAAAAGGCCGGCACTAGAACTGCAATGAAGATAGCGATCAACAAAGAGCAAATGATAGGAGGATCGAAAACAATGAAACAAATTAAAAGAAAAAGAAGAAATACCCAAAGCGGTCAAGGACTAATGGAGTACATTATTATCTCTAGCCTCGTGGGAATATTTTGCCTAGTCGCTGTAAAACAGTTCGGCTCAGTAGTTCAAAAGAGGATTACAGCGATGAGAGAGAGCGTGGTAAAAACGATTCCTCTGGATAGCTAATGCTTGAAGAAGTAACACTTCTAACATTTGTGCTCCTTGTATTTATAAGCTGTATTACAACTTTATGCTCACAAACAAGGGTAGAAATAGAAAGGGAGAGAAGCTTTAAAACATCTGTGATAAAGCGGTCGAATTCAGAACTTGGAAGCGTCACAGTACTCGGGGCCATACTACTATTTTCCCTCGCAGCAGCATCTATCTACTTTTGCAAAACGGCAGAGCTCAAATACAGCAAAATAAGGGATAGATCTCATACATACCTATGTACCCATAGTTATATCAATTCCCTAGAAAGCTATTTAAAAAAAATGGATACATTCAATAAGCTAATTGAAGCAGCTTATTATGCAAAGACACTGGCCCCCACGAATAAGGAACTGGAAATCGCATTTCGAGGTCTTCAACTAACGCAGTTAGGAATCCATTTAAATTATCAGAGGAAAATTCCTCGATCAAAATGGTGTAATAAAAAGCAAACCTCAGCTCTTCTACTCTCATCGCCCTACCTTTACCCAACACTGCAAACTCTTAAACGAGGGCTGAAAGGAGTAGCACTGAAAAGGAAAACAAAATGGAAAGTGATTCTCGTAGGAAGGCATCTAACACTTATTGGAGACTTCAAATTACGAGCAGGAAGTCTTGCAAAAAAAATTCAGGAAGTGCCTCACTGGGCGGCATCCTTTGGGGAACTGCGATCTTGATAACTGCTGTTATGGCACTCAAAACGCTCAGGCATATTGATAATGGTTGCGTAAAAGAGATTGAAGAATTTAATCGTGAATGGAAAACAATTGAAAGACATTAAGCTTCCAAAAGAGCTCATGCTAGCAGAAAGAAGAAGAGCAAATCGGCTGACAATAGCAGCGGTATTGATAAGCAATACCCTACTCTTCCTTTTATTGTTAAATCAAGATCAACCATCAAAAGAGAAAATCAGATCCCCCAAAGATAATATTTCAGTGATCAGTCTGGAGGTTC
Organism: Bacteriovoracaceae bacterium; assembly: GCA_965140515.1. GTDB lineage: Bacteria > Bdellovibrionota > Bacteriovoracia > Bacteriovoracales > Bacteriovoracaceae > JAGLCH01. Next base: position 3,050,967 of record OZ223251.1, read on the forward strand.
AGAACTACATCCCAAATGAGTTTTCCCAGAATCAAAAAATCTCACTTCTTAAAGGGAAAAAGCTACTTGTCCCAAAAGGAGAACTGATTAGCTGCAAAGAAAGTAAGTGCATCTTGGAGATACCAACAGAGAAAATTATTGAAATTTTGAAAACAGATCCAAAGCAATTGAAGCTAGTGCCAAGAATTGTTCAACAAAGTAGAAGAATAAGTGGAAAGAGGGCCTATGAATTTACGATCTAAAATCACACTAGTCCTTATGACTCTTTCATTCCAAGTTTTTGGAAAAGAAATTGTACTAATCTCTCATGATGGAGATTTAAATAGGGCCGAGTACATTAAGAAAATAATAATTAAAGAGAGGCAAATCCCATCCTCATTTATAACAATTATCCAAAATAATGGAACCTGCGTAACGAATATTAAAAATATCATTCATCTTTGCGTGAGAAAGAAACAAATGGAGCTAGTGGAAATAAATAGAAAGATTGTACTGGGACAGCTTAGAGAATTTAAAAATGAAAAAAGAATATAGAAAAGCCGAAGCAATTAATGCTTCGGCCAATATTATCCCAAAAATAATTGGTAGAATAAATTCTTACTTATCTTGGTGGATAGCAAACTTAGGTGTTGTTCCTTTGTTTTTGTTTGCTGCTTTTCTTTTCGCACCAGCTTTCTTTAGTTTGTTTACTCTTCTAATTGTTGTTACGGCCGTTCTTGAAACCATCTTGTCACTCCTATATCTATCGCAAATTATGTTCAATTCGTATAACAGTTTAAAATACTTACTCATAAAGGGGCATAATGTCAAAAGATTATTGATATTTGCCCTATTTTTCCCTCTTTTGGGCCATACAACCCCACAATTTGAGCAGATAAAACAAAAAATGATTATGCCTATTGGCCAACATCAGGAAATTCGAATTTCTCCAAGTGAGAAATTCACGATTACAAACAAAGAGATAATTTCGCACCGCGAAAAGCAGGGGAAGCTTCTCTTACGCGCTAAGAAGTTAGGATATTCCCAATTGGTCATATGGGGAAAAAAGGAAAAACGAACATTTGATATCTACATCATCAATCGACAAAATCGCCTTAAGAAAGAGGAGATTTTGGAGTCTCTAAAAAAATGGAATATCAAATCAGAAGTCCGAGGTGGAATAACAGTATTAACAGGCGAGATTCATGATATCGATGCACTAAGGGCAGTACAGCTAATTTTGAAGGATCAGACATTACTTAAGGCCGTTATAAAAATTAACTTAGATTCGGCACTAAAAAATGAACTGAGAGCAATTATCTATAAAGAGTTTCTCGACATTGGAATTGAAACCATCCACTGCAAGTTCTCTAGCATTGTTCCAAATTGTAAATACGATAGCTCAAACCAGTCGATTGATAAGGTTGTTCACCCTATCTTGGATATAGTTCAAGTTAACTTCTCACCTACAACGCGAAGAAGGGAGAATCACAACTACTCTCTCAAACTCAAAATTATTCAAGTAGAAAAAACGGATGGACTAGAATTGAACTTTGGTCTCGATCAACTAACAGGAGGAATAGGTTCTCTATTATCAGGTGGAGTTCAGACCTTAATCGAACAAAATAAAATCCTACTCAGAGAAAACAATATCGTAATCAACACGCTAGCGGAGCCAATAATGCAATTATCCCTAGACAACAAAGCTACTGTTGAGATTGGTGGAGAATACGCCTACAAATCTGTTAATGAGGTTACAGGCAGGCAGAATACCAATTGGAAATTCGCAGGACTAAAGGTTGAGGCGACACTAAAACGAATTGATGAAATTTTTGTAGTTGATTATAAAACCAGATTCACGGCCCCAGGGCCAAATAATTCAATAATTGGTAACAAGGAAAATGGAAGCATTTCTATAGAAAAAAATATTGGCCATCAATTATTTAAAGTCACAATTAAGAGTCATGCAAAAGAACGGGGAAACATTCCATACATTGGAGCAATCCCTTTTATTGGAAGAATCTTCTCATCTAGTAACGAGAGCACTAATTACAAGCAAATCATTGGAGTAATGGAGTTACAACAAAATGAATAAAGATGAGCTCATTGATATTTACAAAAAGAAGGCCTTAGTAGAATTCAAATCATTATTTGACAAAAGACTGAGCTGCGGACGGATTGAAGAATGTGAAATACTAATTAAACGTACCCTATTTAATCTAGGTCTTGAGCAATTTGAAAATGAAGAAGAGCTCCTCATAAGTATGAGGGACTGGTACCAAAAGATGGTAAATATTGACTTCATTTCAAGTGAACTGGAAAGAGAGGATGTAAACGAAGTTATCATCCATACTCCCCAGAAGGTACAACTAATCTGTAACGAACTCAAAGAATACCGCGACCTAAAAATCGCTTCAAGTGATCTAAAAACTGCATTTCAAGTTTTGGCACTAAAAGGAGAAGTCGAGTGGAATTTTTCTGATCCCTTTGCAAGCTTCACAATAACAATTAAAAATCATCTACATAGAGTAACCCTTATACACGGAGGGATAACCTCAACAGGTATTCCCAAAGCATTTTTCAGAAAAGTTCGCGCCAAAATATTCCCCCTTAATAACTATGGGAGGTCTAAAGATATTTCTATTATTAAAAAGCTCATCGAGGCAAAAAAAAACATTGTTATTGCAGGATCGACAGGATCAGGAAAGACATCACTGCTCTCTTCAATGCTCAGGGAAATAGACACGAATGAACACATAGTAGTACTTGAAGATACCAGTGAAATACAAGTTGAGCGACATCATGCAACCAAGTTATTATCTAAAAATCAAAAGGGAAAAGAACTACAAGATTACATGTCTTATGCCATGAGAATGTCCCCCGATCGTCTCATTCTAGGAGAGATGAGATCAAAAGAAATTGTGCCATTTGTTCTAGCAATGAATACAGGACATAGAGGACTCATGGCAACCATACACGCAAATTCCGCTTGCGACACAATTGATAGGATTGGAATGCTTTTCTCAATATATGGAGAAAATAATGACATTCATTTTAAGACTGTAAAAGAACTCGTGATAAAAAGTATTGATATCATCATCTATGTTGAAAATAAGGAAATTAAAGAAATCGTACAGCCGATTGGGATTGATGGAGAAAATCCAATCTACCGGGAAATCTATAATCTAGACGAAAGTGACTTTTGCTCCTATCATTGATTATGAATCGAGGAGTTTAAATGGGATCACTACTGGTAAAGAATGGCATTATTGCAACTGATCAATCGATCTTTAAAGGCGACATCTATATTGAAAATGGCAAGATCACGCAGATAGATCGCGAAATTGATCGCCCTGCAGATAGTACATTCGATGCAAAAGGTAATTTAATTCTTCCCGGCGGAGTTGATGCTCACACTCACATGGAACTGCCTGTAATGGGAACGCATTCAAGTGATGATTTTACAACAGGAACAATTGCGGCGCTTCATGGCGGAACAACAACGATTATCGATTTTGCCAATCAGGTTCGAGGCGAGTCTCTTCATGAGACACTTAATAAATGGCATGAGAAGGCAAATGGAAAATGTGTCTGTGATTATGGATTTCATATATCAGTTACTGATGTTAATGAAAGCACACTTGGAGAACTCAATGATCTCATCCATATCGAAGGTGTAACCTCTTTTAAAACATTCTTAGCTTATGAGGCAATGAAGCTAGACCTTCCTTCACTCAAAACCCTAATGCAAAAAGTTAAAGAGCTAGGAGGTATGATCACAACTCATACTGAAAATGGAAAACTAATTGATGCTCTTGTTTCTAAGCATGTTAAAGAAGGAAAACTATCACCAAAATACCACCCCATCACAAGACCAAATACCGCAGAAAGTGATGCCGCTCATACCCTAATGAAATTGGCCAGTGAGACCGAATGCCCCACATATATGGTTCATATGACAGCAACAGGAGCTGCAAACTACTTAAGAAAAGCACAGGAAAGTGGGCTGAAAGTATTTGGTGAAACTTGTCCTCAATATTTAACCTTAGATGAAAAGATGTATGCCCATGAAGATTTTGATGTGGCCTCACAATACATCATGAGCCCGCCAGTTCGAGGACTTCCTGATAGAGATGGGATGTGGAAAGGTCTACAAGATGGAACTATTCAAGTAGTTGCAACAGATCATTGTCCATTTATGCTTGAGCAAAAAAGAGTAGGAAAAGATAATTTCACGAAAATCCCTAATGGAGCACCTGGAGTAGAAGATAGAATGGAACTCCTCTTCTCTGAAGGAGTTGACCGGGGAATTATTGATCTCAATACCTTTGTGAAAGTCACAGCAACAAACCCTGCAAAACTATTTGGAATTTACCCTCAGAAAGGAACAATCGCAGTGGGCTCAGACGCTGATCTTGTAATCTTTGATCCAAATGAAGTGCATGAAATCAAACATCAAACACGCCACATGAATGTTGATTACAACTGCTATGAAGGCAGGATCATAAAAGGCAAAGTGAAGTCAGTTATCATGCGTGGTATGCTAGCAATTGATGATGGGCATTGTTATATCGGGCCGGGACAAGGTAAGTACCTGAAAAGACGTTTGCCAGATTTTAACATTTAATTGTTTGACCTAAATAACCGATAAGTTGACCATGAAACTATGGATAATCTTATCAACTCTATTCATATTTAACTTAAGCTTTGCCGATGTTACTGGAACTGGCGAAGACTGCTATACACCGTCAACTCATCAGCTTGAAGAGTCTCTTGCTCCACTCATGGAGTCTCTTAAGTCAAAGAACAACAAGTTATTCAACACCCTATTTGGAGTCCTAAGCGACATCAATAAATATGAGGGAATATTTGATCAAGATAACGATAAGTTCAGACTGGCCTATACATTCTACCTTTTAAAAAGTTTTGCAGACCTTGAAGAACAAGAGATCAAGGCCGAAGATATTAGTAGTGTCCTCTCCATTATTAAAGAAAAGTACAACTTTGAAATTCCTCAAATGGCCTTTGATATTATTGGAAAAATTGGCTCGATTAAAGTCGTTCACAATAGTGATGGAAGTAAATCGATTAAACTCTTTTCAAAATCGGGAAGAGATATTTCAATTGATCTCCGCTCTCTAACAAATAGTTCTGAAGGCAATGTAGAACAAAAGTCAAAATCAGATGATCCAGTAACATTGAAAAAATTTGTTATAAAAAGTGGTGCAGAAATCAGATTTGAGCAATCAGGACAGGCCCAGAATTTCTCTTCACATGCCAATCGTTTTTTCGAAAGATCAACAATTACGAAGAAAAAGGACTTAATTACTGAAGATAATGTAAGAGATATTAAAAATTACCTTCAGACAAAGCCTTCTTCTATCCCTCCGGCCTATATTGTCCTCAAAGGAATGACAATTCATTTCGATATTGAGGGAGAGAGCATTGATAAGGCAGATTTAAGAGGTGGAATACTTCTTCCTGAAGTGAAAGATAAAAAAGGAAAACCAATGGCAAACTTTTATGTAGGGCTCGAGAATATTAGCTATGGTTTTCTATCCCTGGATGCAGAACTACCGATGTAGTTCACTCTTCTAAATGATGCTTAGTGATTGAACGATTAATAAAGTCTTCAATCTCCGTGAAGTCAAATGGTTTTGCGATAAAGCCATCGCTTCCTCCCAGCTCTGCACGATCCTTATATTCATCGTAGTCATAGGCAGATACCAAGTATACATCAACATCGTTGTGCTCTTTCTTTAAATGATCGAGCAGTGTCAATCCATCCATTACGGGCATATTGATATCTGTAAAAACAATAAAAATCTTTGGTTGTTCCGTATGAGAATGGATAAAGTCGTAGCACTTGAGACCATTTTCAAAGAAATGAAACTTTATTTTTCCATCTCTCATCTGCTTTTTAAATTTAATCTCAAATAATTCAAAAACATCAGTTTCGTCATCGACTATGGCCACATTAATCATTGCCCTTCTCCTGAGTATGTAAAGGTAGCAAAATGGTAAAAACAGTAAACTCTTCTGCTTCAGTTTGAACAGAGATCTCACCTTGATGTGAACGAATAATATCAAATACCATCGAAAGTCCTAAACCTGTCCCCAATCCAGTAGGCTTGGTTGTAAAAAAGGGTTCAAATATCTGATCTCCGATTCCGTCAGTTATCCCTTTACCATTATCCTTAATTGTAATAGCTGCAAATTTTTCTTTTCGTTTTGCAAGGGTCACAGAGATAGCAGGCATGTAATCACCTCCAAACTCTGATAGCTTTTCCTGCATTGAATAAAATGAATTATCCAAGATATTAGTAATGGCGCGACCAATATCTTGAGGGATCACAGACACATTACCAACATCATCGAGTTTGAGTTCACGTTGAACATTCATGGCCATATTGGCCCTCATTGCGTGAAAAGAGAGGTTAAAATACTCATCCACCAATTCCCTCAAATTAACATTTTCAGGAGTAAGCTTTTCACTGCGACTTTGCGCCAATAAATTTCGAATAATTGAATCCGCTCTTCCACCATTTTTTACAATCATCGAACATGCATTTGTAATGCCCGAAATATCTTCTTTGAAATATTGCTCTTTATCTTCAAAATCTCCCTTTTTAATTGACTCAATGTAGTCAGGAAGGTCTTCTCTAATAAAAGCCTCAATCAGTCCAGCTGAGTTATTGATTAAGTTCAATGGATTTTTAATTTCATGCGCGATGCCTGCAGCCAAAGTCCCCATTGAAGCTAGCTTCTCCTGAGATATCAATTTATTTTGATAGTTCTTTAGGTTACGAATAGTCTCATTCAGTTTTTGTGTTTTGGCCTCAACAATTTTCTCGAGATCACGATTAACCTTTTCAAGTACCCGCTTAGACTCCTCTACTTCAAGCTGTCCAAGTGAGAGCCCGTGGAGCATGTGATTAAATTGAGAGCTTAATTCATATAATTCAATGGATTCACCAAACTCCTTAACATCAATAATCTGATGAAGATTATTAGATGAGGCAATTTTCATAACAATTTCAGTTAATGAGGTAATTGGCCGGATAATAGATCTATGAATAGAAACGGAAGATCGATAAAGAATAAATATTAATAATCCTATCAAGAGAATTGAAATAACTAAATCAAAAGCAATCTTATCAAGCAGAAAATAGAGATGATAGTCGATATGAAGCTCACCTACAATTTCTCCCGAGGAAATAATATCAATATGAACTTTTGTTCCCAATGGCCCTATGCTTTTATCTTTTATATGATCGATATACTCTTGGGAATGTCCTGCATGAGAAATAACATTACCATCACGATCAAAAACATAAATTGACTCAAAGGTTTCTTTATAGTCTAAACTTTTAAGGATCTCTACAACATCCTCATTCATTCGAAAACTAACCGCGGTGCTAATCGTATCAGCGATTAACTGTGTCTTAGCGAAATTCTCTTTTTTTATAAACTGAATAAATGAATACATCGAAACCAATTCAATAATAATGAATAGTGTTACAACGATTGAGACATATATCAAAAAGTTGACCTTAAATATTCTTTCTAAGCTTTCTCTTTTCATTATTCCAAAACAGTATCTGCAATTCTTATTAGCTTTGTATGAATTTTAAATTTCTTCTCAACCGAGTATTTGTAATTAATATCAAACCGAACTTTATCATTCACGATTTTAAGCAATATCATTGAGCGAGTGAATAAAGCTTCATTTTTAGAGATATGAAGGCTGTTATCAGAAACGTTAATGGAATTAGGGGAAACAGCTTTTCCTGTTATCAACATTGAACAGTCAGAATCCAATGAGTCAGCATAAACAGTTTTTACAGTGGTATTAACTCCCTTTATTGAGCGACCAAGAAATGTCTGATCAAGCTGATCTTTAAGCTTGTCATCACCAGCAACGCAGACCTTAAACTCCTCGGTTATGGGATTCGGCCAAGTAATAAATGAAATAAACTTGTAGATAAATGCAGCCTCAAGCTTTTGTTGAGAAATCTGAGAATAGCATGGTGCCGACAGTAACTGCGACACCAGGAAGAAGATAAAATATCTATTCATGAGATTTCCCCTCATTGTGTAGCATGATCGACTTCTCTATAAATTTTTGAATTTCATCGAAGTTAAACGGCTTGGCAATAAATCCACTGGTTCCACTTTCACTGGCCTTTTCTTTGTACGGAGCATAATCATAGGCGGAGACAAGATACACATCGATATCTGGATGATTCTTTTTTAATAACTCCAAAAGAGTCAATCCATCCATTACAGGCATATTAATATCAGTAAATACGATAATAATTTGAATTTCATCATGGCCATGAATGAAGTCATAACAATCCTTACCATTTTCAAAAAAATGAAAAGTGTAGTCATTATTTCTAATCTGTTTCTTGAACTTCAATTTAAATAAATTGAAGACTTCAACTTCATCATCAACGATTGCAATTCGAACCATAAAACACCTGTTACAAATAATAGTGAAACTATTATCTCGAAGCAGGAGATCGAATGATAGAGATCAAAAATGGAGTCAAAATTAGGTAAAGAACAAGCGGCCCGGGTGGTTATATGGCCCCCTGATGAGGCCATTTAGGCTAAAAAATTATTTTAACCCAATTTCCAAAAGTTCTTTTTATATCTTCAAGATAAAAACTGATTTCATTGTTACTGTATTTGTTATTCTGCTCAATTGAGAAAAAAATATTGTCGTACATATCTAAACTCCCTTTCCAAAGTTATTCATATTTTCTATACGGAAAAAGTACCGGATACTTGACTTCAGATCCACTAAAAGTAAAATAGTATCAAATACTAATACCAAACATATCTCAGGGACTTAAATGAACAACTTTCAACTGATCAGCAGAACAATCAAAGAAATCCTAAAAAAGAAGCGAGTAAGCTATTCAGAGCTAGCGGATAAAATTGGAATGTCTGAATCGTCAGTTAAAAGGATCCTTAATGCGAATGATGTAACCATATCGAAACTTAATCAGATCGCAGAGGCACTTGATGTGTCGTTTTTTGAAATCATAAACTTAAGCACTCCGAACCAAGATATCTTTTTTACCCTTAACCCCGAACAAGAAAAGTATTTATCCAAGCACCTTAATTACCTCGTCGTTTTTGCAGAAATCGCAGGAGGTATGACATCACCTGCCCAACTCAAAAAGATGTTTAATATTGATGACAAAAGACTTTTTGAGTATCTCAAAAAGTTTGATGATATGGGGCTCATTGAATTAGGGGCCAATAATAAATTTAAATTTTTACTCAAAGGGCAATGGAATATTGAACGCGATGGGTCCCTTGCTCAAACGATGATTGATGAGGGATATAAAGGATTCTACAATACCTTTTTGAAAAAAATGGGATCAAGAAAAAATGCAGAATATATTTCAAGCACTCAACAGGTAACAAAAGAAAGCTACGAAAAATACAAGCAAGCGCTCAAAGAGTTAAATAAAGAGTTCCGCCTCAACGCTCAAAGAGATTCTGTTGTTCACGAAGAAAAAGACTTAGTCTATGTCACAACCATACAAGGTAGTGCCATCTGGGAACCATTTGAACACTTGAGACGAACACTTAAATTTTAAGTAAAGACACCAAAATCTTTATTATCAAAGAGAACATCAATTTTCTCTTCATTGGCAAGATGCTTAAACTCTTTGTAGAACCATTGCACCAGATCTTCATCTCGCTTAAGCGGAGTTGTGTTTTCAACAAAAATATTGATGCACCCATATTTGAAGTGCTTCATTAAAATGTCGATATCTCGACGAACCATCTCTTTGGTTTGCCCTTTGATACCAACCATTAAACACACTGAATCCACAAGAGATGCCACTTCCTCAATAGACTGATACACCATCCCTTTTTTAAGAACATCATTCCTAAAGTTATCATCAAAGCTTTCAACCCCCACTTTAATAATAACTGGAATATCAAAACGATTGCGAAGTTCTTCAAACCTATTCTTGTAAAGCCAGTGGGACTCAAAATAAATGGACTCAATCCCCTTTTCTTTAACAATGCGATCAATCGTCTCACGAGTTTTTTCAGGAAGCTCAAAAACACTTCCTGAATTAACAACTTCAAGATGTCTATATTCACCTGTTACATGGGAGAGGACCTCTTCATTAAAAGCAATGAGTTCCTCTTCATCGTTTCCGTTATCATGAATATAATCACAGAAAGAACATCTCCCCCATTTACATGGAAATGAGCGAAGAAGAACAATCTCTCTTGGGATTCCCGTTGTAATCTTAGAGTATCGGCTCTCGCTCATCCTCTACCTCCATAACAAAGTGCTTTTCTTTGATCATATGAGCAAGATATACGAATGGAGTATCGGCAGCAGCAACAATCCACTTCAAGACATATGTTGTAATAAAGATCTCGAAGAGCACTCCCATTGGGTAAACACCAACAAAAGCAACAACTGTAAAAATAACGCTATCTAAAAACTGACTAATCATTGTTGAAGCATTATTTCTAATCCAAATATGCTTCTTGCTTGGAAATACTTTCTTCCAAAAGTGATAGGCCCAAACATCATGAAATTGAGCAGCAGCGTAGGCCAAAAGACTAGCAACGGCCAAGCGAGGCATTAGGCTAAAAATAGTGACCATACTCTTTTGAGCAAAATCGTTTTGTGACGGCTCAAAATAGAGAGCAAGGTTCATAATTAATGCAAAAGAAATCAGAGAAAAGAATCCAATATAAACAGCTTTCTTAGCGTGCTTTCGACCGTAGTTTTCAGAAAGAATATCAGTAACCAAAAATGAGGTGGCGTAGACAATATTCCCGAGAGTGGCCTCAAAGCCGAACAATGAAACCATCTTAACTACCTGAATATTGGCCAATATTGTTGAAATTGGTACCCAAATGTAGAGCCCAGTTCTTCCAGCAACGCGATAAACAAAGATAACGAGTAAAAAATTGACAAGGAGCATTACGCCCCAGAGAAGTTCATTCATAGATCCTCCAGTTTTATTAATGTGGGTTGACGCTGGTACCACAGCTAGGATGGATACTAGAGCAAAGAGCTCCAAACGACAAGAAAAATCAAATAAGGCTTACAATACTACACATATGGCAATTTGCTGATTAGAATAGTCGCTATGAAAAAAATAACATTTATTTTATCACTTATTATTATCAACCATGTATGGGCCTACGACTTTGTAATTAAAGGTAATGCTCGAACTAAAAGCAGCTTCATTAAACTCAGAGCGCAGAGATGTCTAGAAGAAGAAGATGGTCGCTACCATAAAGCAAAATTTGATCAATGCCTTTTCAATGAAAGGGTTTTTGTCAAAGTCAGCTCCACTGAAAAAAATAGCATCATCACAATAAAGGTCGAAGACAAGTGGACCCTAATTCCAGTTCCAAACTACAGAACAGATGGCTCAGATAGAACTGTTGGAATCTACCTAGTGGAAAGCAATTTCCTAGGAAGAAAAAAGCTACTGGTACTAGGTGGTGCAGTCTCAAATAAGGGGAATTCTTTCTTTCTAATGCATAGAGATCCTTCTGTCTTTCAAAGTCGCTATACCCTTCTCACAAAAGTTTACAAGGCCACTAATGAGATGACACTGAGAAACAGGGAGAACACCCTCTACTCTATGGAAGAGGATTTGTTTGCAGTAGCAATCACTCCAGGTTACCAGTTTAATCGAAGACTCAATTTCTCAGTTGGCCCTGGTTATACGGAAAAAAAATACTCAAAAATTGATGGTTTCAAACTTCAAAGCGGCCACTTCTCAAGTAACGTTATGGCGACTCTTAGCTACAACGATACTCACTACAAACTCTTCTTTAATGAGGGAATTAAAGGACGCCTGATTGGACAATACGACATCACCACGAATGAGAAGGACAACAGGTATAGTTTTGATCTCAACCTAGACTACCAAAAAGTTCTCTTTGGAGGTCAGGTGCTACAACTCAAAACCATGTACCACAAAGAGTGGAATACAGAGTATCATCTCACAAATAAATACGGTGGCAATCCAGGATTTAGAGGGATCAAAGACCTTGCCATTTGGACCGATCAAATGATGTCCCTAGCTATTGATTACCAATTAAAAATTAAAGAGCTTGACTCAGGGGTCATCACAGTCGCTCCATTTTTTGATATGGGTTCCTACCATAAAATTGACTCACGCCAAGAGTACAATGAGTACATCTCCTACGGAGCTGGGATCTACTACTACATTAAGAAGATCGACCTACCGGCCATGGGATTCCAAGCGGGAAATAACCCCAAACACATGGGGCAATTCTTTGGTTTCTATATTGGATCAGGAGGCTGATTTCTACCAATCAAAAGTATCTTTGTAGAGTTGCTGCCCCCTTTTATTATAAGGGATAAAACGCATTAAAAACTTATAAAAAGAATAGCCTGCCCTTCCAGCGGAAGCAGATCTCAAGATCTGTTTCTCAGACATTTTCGTCCCATTACTCAGCTCACTCATGGCAATTGAATCATAGCGATAAAGATTTTCCTCGAGACTCAAACGCTCAGTAGCAGCTTCTTTTGAAAAGTCACCCTCACGAACCATGGTTGAAAGTTCTTGAGTCAATAAGGGATAGGTACAAACTTTGTTATAGAGATAGGAGGCCACACCATGAATCTTACAATCTTGGTGCCCCAAGATATCAGCACCTTTCATCTTACTCCAGCCGAGGTCATCTTCTAGAACGTTAACCAGTTTCTCTTCATCGTAGGCCTCAAATAAAAAGTAAGCAATGGCCTCAGGGGCGTAATCCATCTTGCGAACAGATTCAGGATCTATTCCAAACAGACTCTTTCCTCTTTCACGAAGCTTGCGGCTAGGGATTAATTTTTTCAATGTTTTATTGAGTTCTACAATGCTATCACTCATATACTCGCGATTGTAATCGATATCGTAATCATTTAAGTTCGTCATCCAGAACTGAAAGAATGGATCAGAACTCTTAGGAATGAGCTCTTTAAACATCTGAGCGCGGGAGCGTCCATGGAAAACAAAAGGAACGCGTTTATCGACAGCAACTTTTAAAACTGTTAGCATTCCAAAAAAAGTACAGCCAATACAGGGAACACCAAAACGCTTCAAGCTGTTTTTGTAAATAGATTCAACCATCTCTGCATCAGGACGGACCCATAGGTGATCAAAACCAAGTTTTGCCACGGTACTATCAACGCTCTTTTTTGCAAACTCACTAAAAAAACCGTTATCATAAGTGACAAGCAGAACTTTTAAATCATATTTTTTCTTCAATTGATGAGCAACATAACAACTGTCTTTACCACCACTAAAGCCAACCACAGCATCGTATTCCCCTTTTCCCTTCATTAACTCGATACGATCTATTAAAAGCTTTTGAAGGTGGTCATAATCACTGAGTTTATCTGAAACCTTGTCGTAATTGCGACAATAGTTACAGACACCCTCAGCATCAAATTCAATATTGATGTAATGATCAGGTAAAAGACATCGACTACATTCCATTCTACGACCTCATCCAAATAGAAAAGCCCACCATAGGTGGGCCTATCTAAGGGATTATGAAAGCGAACGCTAAAAACGCTCCCATAATTTATCTGAAAGTTCTTTTGCTTTTGCAGCAATCATTTCTTCATCTAGGTGCTGAATAATTTTGTTTTCCATCAATACGCGACCATTAGAAATGGTTGTATCAACTGTTGCGTGTGGAATACCAAAAATTAAGTGCCCGTAGAAAGTATTATCACTTAACTCTGTCGGAGTGTGATAATCAATAAGAATAACATCAGCTTTGTTACCTTCAGCGAGTACACCTACTCCAGTATTTGGGAATAGACGTTGAGCAATCTTAGCATTGTTGATTGCAATCATGTTAATACACTCCATAAACCCTGCACCCGGATCTTTGCGGTTAAGCTTATGAAGCCAGTGAGCAACGCGAAGCTCCTCGGTCATATTAACAGTCATCGCGTCAGTCCCAAGACCAACAAGAACACCCTTCTCTTGAAGTTTAAAAATATCAGCAACACCAACAGCATTATTCATATTAGATTGTGGATTATGAACAACCATAGTGTCTGAATCAGCGAGAAGTTCTACTTCTTTGTCATTGATATGAACACAGTGAACACAAATAGAATCTTTACCTAGGATACCGTGCTTAGCAAAACGCTCAACAACGCGCATGCCAGTCATTTTCTCGGTTTCAACTTGGTCAGCAAGGTCCTCTGCAGTATGAACATGAAACCCTGTTCCAACTTTTTTAGCAGCATCAACAGCTCTTTCCATAGTTTCTTCACCAATGGTAAAAGAAGCGTGAAGACCGAACATTCCATGAATCATGTCGTCATTTTTTTCTTTACACTCTTTAATGAAATTGATGTTCTCATCGATTCCCTCTTGAGCGATTTTTTCACCATCACGGTCAGACAACTCATAACAAGTACTAACACGAAGTCCAGCATCTTTAGATGCTTTAGCGACTTCATTAAGCGATCCAAGAGCAGCATATGGTGATGCATGGTGATCAATTAAAGTAGTTGTTCCCTTTTGAATCGCATTGATCAAAGGAATGATTGTTGAGTAGTAACAATCGTCTAGAGTTAGCTTCTTATCAAGACGCCACCATAGGTTATTAAGAACCTCTGTAAAGTTCTTAGATGGAGCGGCCTTACCAAGACCTCTAACCATTGTTGAGTAAAAGTGCATATGGGCATTGATAAACCCTGGCATAACAAGTTTTCCGTGAGCGTTAATCACCTTATCAGCTTTGTCTTCAATATTTTTCCCAATTTTCTTAATTCTATCGTTTTCGATCAAAAGGTCGTGGCCATGGAGAACTTTATTATTCTCACCCAATGTAACCACTGTCCCGTTTTTAATTAAAATTGAACTCATGTTTTCCTCACAAAATGTATGGCCAATTAAGGCCATACATCCGTTTATTATTTTTTCTTATTAATTCCGATTGGTAACGACTTTCTTCTGACTCCATCGTACTGATAAAGCGCAGTAGCGATACAAGCAGCGGTTGGAACAAGACCAATTTCTCCGACACCCTTTGCGCCGAATGGACCGTGCTCATCTCCGCCTTCAACACCAATAACTTCAATTTCTGGAATATCTTTAGGGCGAATAATTCCAAGCTTACCAAATTTGGTATGCACAGGATATCCATCCTTCATTGCAAAGTTTTCTGAAAGTGCGTATCCCATTCCCATGTGTACACCACCTTCAACTTGCCCTTCAAAAAGATTTTTGTTCATGATGCGGCCAGCATCATGAGCAGCGATAATCTTTTTGATTTTCCCAGTATTCTCATCAAGGATACAAACTTGAGTTGCGTACCCATATGAGTAATGAGTTACAGGGTTTGCCGCAGGATTTTCACAGAAAGAATCAGTGGTCCAATCACAGATCCACTCTCCGCGATATTCCTTTCCAACAAGATCTTCAAGTGTCTTACCAGAGTTCAAATCACAAACAAGTCCTTTACAGGCCTCAATCAGTGAATTCCCTACAAGTGAAGTACCACGAGAAGAAGTAGTCATACCACAAACAGCTTCTTCAGAAGTATCAACCTTAACCTCCATAATTTGAGGGTCAAGTCCTGTTTGCTCACAAACGGTATGAATGGCCATTGTGTGAACACCTTGACCCATTTCAGTCCATCCGTGATGAATAACTACATGGTCTGGAGCTTCGATAACAACTTTTGCTTGAGAAGTATCAGGCATACCATTACCAACACCAGTATTTTTGATACCTGTTGCAATACCGGCATACTTCGCAGCTTGAAATTCCTCTTTAACTGCAAGCAATGTCTCTTTAAGGCCAATACCACCAGTAATTTTTTGTCCTGTAGCAGTTAGTCCTCCAACGTCAAGAGCGTTATCATATCTAAACTGCCAACGATCAAATCCACCTTGCTCACAAAGATCATCGAGAAGGTTTTCAAAAGCAAAAGCAGTTTGGTTAACACCAAAACCTCTCATCGCTCCACATGGAACGTTGTTTGTGTAAAGAGCAAGAGCTTCTAGATCCATTGCTGGAACAGAATAAGCTGAAGTCGCGTGTCCCGCAGCTCTTTCTAATACTTTCATACCAACTGAAGCATAGGCCCCGGTATCACCGTGAATACGGCACTTAACAAAAGTAATGATCCCATTTTTGTCACAACCAACTTGATACTTCATTCTCATTGGGTGTCTTTTTGGATGCATACAAAGCGACTCTTCACGAGTTAAGAAAACGCGAACAGGAGCATCAGCAAGCAATGCCATGATAGAAGCATGACCTTGAACAGTAAGGTCTTCCTTACCACCGAACCCACCACCATTTTGAATTTGGTGAACTCTAACACGTTCTTTAGGTAGCCCTAAAATCTTCATAATCTGCTTACGATCTTCGTAAGCGCCTTGCCCTTGAGAGAAAACTTCAACACCTGGAACTTTATCAAGTCCCCATGGTTCCATCGGTCTAGCTACACAACACTCAGTTTCGATGAACGCATGTTCAATTCTTTGAGTGTAGTAAGTTCCTTTAGCAATGTAAGCGGTATCAGAAAGTGCTGTTTGGAAATCACCACGTTTAAGCTTTGAATGACTAAGAATATTTGACTCAAGGCCAGGGTGAACAATAGGTGCATCTTCTTTTAAGGCCTGATCTACTGTTGTAACAGGCTCTAAAACTTCATATTTAACTTCAATCAATTCTACTGCCTGACGAGCAATTTCTTCAGTATCAGCGATAACAGAAGCAATTACATCACCAATATAGCGAGTAGTATCACCTTCAGAAATCATAAATGGCCAGTCTTGACGAATAAGACCAATCATTCTTTCCCCTGGGATATCCTTTGCTGTAATTACGCGATGTACACCTTTAAGCTTCTCCGCTTTTTTTGTATTGATTTTCTTAACAGTTGCACGTGGATGATCTGAAAATTTCAACGCTCCATGAAGCATACCTTCAAACTTTAAGTCGCACACATATGGACGTTGTCCAAGAATTGTATCGTAAGCATCGTACTTATGTAGACGGCTACCTACTTTACCATCCTGAGCTTCTCTCGTTTCAAAAGTAACATCTTCGCGCACGGCCTTGGCCACACGTAGAACAGCATCGATAATTTTCACATACCCAGTACAACGACAGATATGCTTATTAAGTGCATTAACAACTTCATCGCGGCTTGGATCAGAGTTTTCCATGATCAGAGCAGCAGAAGTAGCAACGATACCAGGGATACAAAACCCACACTGGACAGCACCTTCATCAGCAAAGATATTTCCAAAAGCAGCTTGAACATTTTCCTCAAGCCCTTCGATTGTAGTAACAGTTTTCCCTTTAAGGGTTTTCATTTTAGAAAGACAACTATTTACAGACTTACCATTAATAATTACAGCACATGCTCCACAAGCACCTTGCTTAGAACAACCATCTTTTGGTGAAGTGATATTTAAATCATCTCTCAAAAATTGCAGAAGTGATCTCTCTGGATCACCTTCATATTTTAGCGTTTCTCCATTTAGAACAAATTCCATTTTCTATTCCCCTTAGATTTGAATAGAGGGGCGCAGCAAGTGCACCCCCATTAGTGCAATTATTCTTTTGTATTTACGTATGTAGTTGGGAACCCTGCATAGAATGCACAAGCTTTAATCAGGTGCTCTACAGGAACTTGGTCTTGTACAGAGTGTGCGTAAACTTCGTTAGCTGGTCCAAAACCAATTGTTGGAACTCCCATCAATCCCATAGTCGAAACACCGTTAGTAGAGAATGTCCACTTGTCTACTTTTGGCTCAGTACCAAGGATTGTTTTGTAAGTATCAACAGCTGATCTACAAGCTTTGTGCTCTGGAGAAAGAACCCATGTTGGGTAGTATTTTTCAACAGGGTATGCAAAACCAGTATAACTTGGCTCGTTGTACATAAGAATTTCAACTTTAGCTTGTCCAACTTCTTCACCAATTTCGAAACCAGCTCTTTTTACTGCATCTTCAACTTCTGCAACAGCTGATTCTTTTGTTTCACCGTCAGTAAGACGACGATCTAGGTGGATATATGCTTTATTAGGAACAGCACATAGTGATGGAGTTTCACAATCGATGTAAGATACAGTTACTGTACCTTTTCCAAGGAACTCATCATTTTTTAGTCTGTCATTAAGAAGTTCGATTTCATTAGCAATTTTACTCATCATGAAAATTGCGTTTACACCACGCTCAGGAGCTGATCCGTGACATGCTCTACCATAAGTAGAAACAGCAATTTCCATACGTCCACGGTGACCGCGGTAAATGTTGAGATTTGTTGGTTCAGTGATCACAACAACTTCTGGCTCGATTACTTTTTCTTTAAGAATGTATTCCCAGCATTGTCCATCACAGTCCTCTTCGTTAACTGTTCCAGTTACCCATAAAGTGTAGTCACCCTCAAGACCAAGATCTTTGATAACTTTACCAGCGTAGACCATAGAAACCATACCACCTTCTTGGTCAGATGCTCCACGACCAAAGATGACATCGTTTTCAATTTTCCCTTCATATGGGTCATAATCCCATTCTTTAAGGTCACCAATTCCAACGGTATCGATATGTGCATCCATAGCGATTACGTGCTTACCATTACCAACACGTCCAAGGATGTTCCCCATTTCGTCGATCTTAACTTCGTCAAAACCAACTTTTTCCATTTCTTCTTTGATTCTTTGAATAACTTTCCCTTCGTCACGTGACTCAGAAGGGATTTTGATCATGTCTCTCATGAACTTGATCATATCTTCGCGGTATTTTTCCGCTTGTGCCATAATTTTTTGCGCGTCCATATTATTCTCCAATATTGTGTTTTAGGCTTTAGTAAGTTTGTGCTGTTTATCTGCGGCACGCAGCTCCACTTAGAGAGCGACACATCGGTGTCGCTCTCAGTGCTTTTTTAGAAACGTCTACTACTTAACAGTTACTCTTTTCTCACCGTTTTCTCTAAGTTTCTTTAGAGCTTCAGCTGGATCTTTGAACACTCTGTTCATGATCATAGAAGCGATGATGTATGGCTTCCAACCAGCTTCTTTGTAAGTTCTGATTCTATATCTTTCAAATACAGAGTCAGCAACTTCACCTTCTTTACAAGAAACACCAGTGATGTCTGCAGGTAGACAGTGCATGTAAAGAGCTTCACCGTTTTTAGTAAGCTTCATGTTTTCTTCTGTACACTCCCACTCTTTGTGGTTTGCGTTTTGCTCAAGACATTTTTTCTCAAGATCTTTAAGACCTTGTTGATCATTAGCTCTTAGAAGCTTAGTTCTTTCACCCATAACTTGGTAAGGTGCCCATGATTTTGGATAAACGATGTCAGCGTCTTTGAACGCTTCGTCCATTGTTGTTACTTGAGTAAAAGATCCACCACTTTCTTGTGCGTTCTTTTTAGCGGTTTCAACAACTTCTGGGATTAGGTCATATCCTTCTGGGTGAGCAAGAGTTACATCCATTCCATAACGAGTCATTAGACCAATAATCCCTTGAGGAACTGAAAGTGGTTTACCGTAACTTGGTGAGTATGCCCAAGTCATAGCAATTTTCTTACCTTTAAGGTTTTCGAGTCCACCGAAGTGCTCTTTTAACCATGCAAGGTCTGCCATTGCTTGTGTTGGGTGGTCAATATCACATTGTAGATTGATAAGCGCTGGACGTTGTGGAAGTACACCTTCTTGAACACCGTCATCAAGAGCTTCACCAACTTCTCTCATGTATGCGTTACCTGCACCGAGGTACATATCGTCACGGATACCAATTACTTCTGTAAGAAAAGAAATCATGTTCGCAGTTTCACGAACTGTTTCACCGTGAGCGATTTGAGATTTCCCTTCGTCAAGGTCTTGCATTCCAAGCCCAAGAAGATTACACGCTGAAGTAAATGAGAAACGTGTTCTTGTTGAGTTGTCACGGAATTGAGAAACACCAATTCCTGTGTTAAATACTTTTGTTGAGTAGTTATTTTCTCTTAGCTCTTTAAGAGCTTCCGCTACGTTAAGAACTGCATCTAGCTCATCTTTTGATTGTTCCCATGTTAATAGGAAGTCTTTTTCACTAAGCTTAGAATCGAGTTTCTTGATCTCAGCAACCAATTCTTCAAATCTTTTCATTTTAATATCTCCTTAAGATAATTTAGGGTCTATATCTTTATAATTAACCTGGAATAATTGTTGTTCCGCTTGTACCTTCAATCGTTTCTTTGAATAGGTCACAGCGAGTAATTGAAGCACTCTTTCCACCACGTTTAACGAAGTCAACACAGGCCTGAATTTTTGGCCCCATACTTCCTGCAGCAAAATGTCCTTCAGCGATTAGCTTTTCAGCTTCGCTTACAGTTACTGTTCTAAGATCAATTTGATCTGGTTGTTGGTAGTTAAGTTTAGCACCATCAACATCAGTAAAGATGAAGAATTCAGCGTCAACTTCTTCTCCGCGGGCCTCAGCTCTGTCGCGAAGAATATTTCCAAGAAGTGATGAAGCAAGGTCTTTATCAATAACACCTTCTACACCACAGAAAACATCAGCTTTACCATCAAGAGTTCTGTTATCAAATTTGATTCCAAAACGAGACTCATAAACTTGCTTTCCGTTTTCAGTTTTTGGAGTAACTTTAACAACAGGAATCCCCCCGCCACCAACAGCGATAGGAACTTGACCTGCTTTAAGTAGAGCTTCAATTGCTTCAATTTCAACAACACTTTTTGGAAGGGGAGATGGAACAACACGTCTCCAAATTTCCTGTCCAGCATCGTTCTTCTTGTACATTTTCACTTGCCAACCAAGTTCACGCTCAGCTTTTTCAGCTTCGACCTTAGTCATTGCTGAACCAATGAATTTACCTGGATCTTGGAATGCAGGATCATCACCATCAACTACTACTTGAGTAACAACTTCACATGCTACTTTATTAACGCCTCTTACGTGCATTGAGTTTGTAAGTTGAGCTAGCATATATCCGATTGCACCTTGTGAATCAGCTCCACACACGTCGAGTGGTAGTGGGAAGATATGCTCTTCTGCGAGTTCAGATCTTCTCAAGATGTTTCCAACTTGTGGACCATTCCCGTGTGCAACTACAAACATTGAGTCCTGCTCAGAAGCAACAATATCGCCAATAAGCTCCATTGTTTTCTGAGTTCTTTCCCATTGCATTTTGATATCAGGAACGATTGATTTTCCTGTTTGTGGATCGGTTAAGCCTGTTGGTGAAATCTCATTTCCACCTAGTGCAAAAATTCTTAGCTTCTTTGCCATTGTCTTCCTCACTAAAATAATTATTTGGTTGTTATGGTAAAATTTCTTCTGGATTTCTCGATTAAAAAGTCAACTAAGTTTAACCCCAATTCTTTAAAAATGGCAATATCCCAAAATCGCCAAATGTCCGACTACAACGTGTACTAAAGACTTTTATACGCCAGTATAAGAACCCTTAAGTTTTTATTTTTGGAGTTGAATTGCCAATACATCAAAGCTATACTTTCGATGTTCGCGAGAACCCCAATTTTTATTATTCCGTACTTTCTCGGGCGTTTTTTACACAAGGAGGCCCTCTTGAAAACCCAATACCGCTGTACAGACTGTGGACTTACATTTGAACTTGAACCTACTCTTATGGTGTGCCCACAATGTTCTAAAAACCAAAAACCGGACGAACCTCTACTCGGAATTTTAGAGGTCGAATATGAGGGGAAAATTGACAAAAACTTTAATGTATTTGACTTTCTTCCTGTAGAAAAAGAGTTCTTCCCACCAATTCCTGTGGGGAATACCCCTCTCTGGGAGCCAAAAAACCTAAGAGAAAAACTTGGGTTTAAAAATCTTTACTTTAAGGATGACAGCTCTAATCCAACTTCTTCATTTAAAGACCGAGCATCTTACTTGGTTTCTGCCTTTGCTAAGAAGCACGGCATCAATGAAATCGTATTGGCCTCAACAGGCAACGCTGGCTCTTCAATGGCCGGAGTTGGTGCTGCACAGGGACAAGATATTACAATTTTTCTACCAAAAGCAGCTCCACCAGCAAAAATGATCCAAGCTCAGCAGTACGGAGCTAAAGTAATTCTAGTTGATGGAAATTATGACCGCGCTTTCGACTTCTCACTAGAGTATTCTAAAGTGAAAGGTGGAATGAACCGTAACACAGCTTACAATCCAATGACGATTGAAGGCAAAAAAACAGTGTCGCTCGAAGTTGTTAAAGACTTAGGAGAGGCACCAGATTACGTTTTTGTTTCAACTGGTGATGGTTGTATATTAGCTGGAGTGTACAAAGGATATAAGGACCTCTTCACTAAAGGAATCATTGAGAAGGTCCCAACGGTATATTCAGTACAATCTACAGGCAGTGATGCTCTTTATAGAGCATTTAATAGTGCAGATGGAAAATTTGAAAATATTCCAACTGCAACAGTTGCAGACTCAATCTGTGTAGATGTACCAAGAAACGGATACCACGCCCTAAAACAACTAAAAGAGTTTGGTGGAAAAGTTATCACCGTTTCAGACGAGGATATTATTAAGTCTCAAAAAGACCTATCCTCTTCAACAGGACTTTTTACAGAGCCAGCTGGCGCAACAGCTTACGCAGGTTTCTTAAAAGCAATGAATGATCTTCCGCGTGATGCAAAGATTGTTGTTATGACTACAGGAAATGGCCTTAAAGATACAGCGACAGCAGCAAAAGGAGTTGAAGCATTACCAACTCCAATTAACTCGATAAGTGAAATTAAATAGTTTTTAAAACTCTTACACCTAATATTAAGGAGAGACAAATGAGAATCGATTTATCAATCAACAAAAAGCAGCTTGAAGCGAATGCTAAGCACTGCAAAGAGAAAGGAATTTCTTTCCCAACATTTGCAATGATGAAAAACCCAGAACTTGTTCCAAGTGAAGTAAAAGACGGACTTAAAAATGTTGGTCTGTGGGATCTAAACCCTCTTAACCTTTACCGTATTACTTGGAAAAATGAGCAGAAAGATAAAGGCGGACTTTACGGTGATGTAAACCACATTGCACTTCCATCAGAACTAACAGGTTGTAAAGCAACAATCGTTGCCATTTCTGGACGTTGGTTCCCAACTGGAGCTCACAAAGTTGGCGCAACTTTTGGTTGTCTTGCCCCACGTCTTGTAACAGGACAATACGGGCCACAAACTAAAGCTGTATGGCCATCAACAGGTAACTACTGTCGCGGCGGAGCTTATATTTCTAATCTAATGGGTCTAGACTCAATTGCAATTCTTCCTGAAGAGATGTCAAAAGAGAGATTTGAATGGCTACAAAAAGTTGCAGGAGAAACAATTGCAACGCCAGGTTGTGAGTCAAACGTAAAAGAAATCTTTGACAAATGTTGGGAACTTAGAAACTCTGGTGAAGACCTACAAATCTTTAACCAATTTGACGAACTAGGAAACCCACTATGGCACTACAATGTAACAGGTTCAGCAGTTGAAGAGCTATTTGAAAAATCATTCAAAGGTAAAAACTTTGCTGGTTACGTATCATCTTCTGGATCAGGTGGGACACTTGCTGCTGGTTACTACCTAAAAACCAAATACCCAAGATCAAAAGTTGTTGTTGCAGAAGCTCTACAATGTCCCACAATTCTTCAAAATGGATTTGGTGGACATAGAATTGAAGGTATTGGTGACAAGCACATTCCATGGGTGCACAACTGTAAGGATACAGACTTTGCTGTAGCTGTAGATGATGAAAAAGCAGTAAGACTAATCAGACTTTTCAACGAAAAAGTTGGTAGAGAACTTCTTGCTAAGAAATATGGAGTAGCTCCAGAGCTAGTTGAAAAACTACACCTACTGGGAATTTCTGGTATCGGTAACGTTCTTGCGGCAATCAAATTTGCAAAACACAATGAACTTACAGATAACGATGTTGTTATAACAATCGCAACAGACTCAATGCAACTTTACGGTTCACGTCTTGAAGAACTAGAAGCTGAAAGAGGAAAATACTCTGAAGCTGACGCTGAAAAAGACGTTGAGATGCTGCACTCAACAACAACAGATTACATGAAAGAACTTGGTTACAATGACAGAAAAGCTGTCCACAACCTTAAGTACTTCACATGGATTGAACAGCAAGCTAAAGACCTCAAGGAACTAAACGCTCAATGGTATGACCATGACAACTACTGGTTCGGAACATTCAGCGAAGTAACTAGAATCGATGAGCTTATCAATGAATTCAACGACATGATCAAAAAAGCTTAATTGCTAACGTGATAAGTCCTAGAGGCCCGCAAAAGCGGGCCTCTCTATTTACAGGATGTATGAGAGATAAATGAGTATAAAACTCCTCCCCCTGATCACCTTCATCGTATTCTCAGTTTTAGAGCGTTTTATTCCGCTTCAAGAAAAGTATTTCTCCAAGTTAAAACGCCTGCTGGTAAATGGATCGATGGGAATTATTGGATACCTACTCTCTGCACCAATCGCTCTTACCGTTATCATCTTTTCTACTAATCTCTCTCAAGAAATGAATTTTGGACTTCACCTGCTGGATATTCGACCGGTGTACAAGTTCTTTCTCTCATTTCTTGGATTAGACCTCTCAATCTATCTGTGGCACCGCCTCAACCACAAAATAAGCGTTCTGTGGCGCTTTCACAATGTTCATCACATCGACACAGAAATGGATGCAGCAACGGCCTTTAGATTTCACTTTGGTGAGCTTATCCTGTCCTCACTGTTTAGGTCCGTCGTACTATTCCTATGCGGCATTAAACTAGTTGATCTCGTTCTTTTTGAGGTTTTAGTCACCAGTTGTGCTATCTTTCACCATAGCAATATAAGACTTCCAAATGGTTTTGAAAAAATTATTCAATCAGTGATCATCTCTCCACGATTGCATCAACTACACCATTCGAGAAAACTTAAAGAACTAAACTCGAATTACGGAACAATCTTGTCGTTATGGGATCGACTATTTAAAAGCTTTACAAAAATTGACTACAGAAATAATCCAAAGCTTGGAATCCCTAATTATAACGATCAAACAAAACAGAGTATAAGAAATCTTCTCATTCTTCCCTTTCAAGACCATTGCAAAGATTAGCGATACTTTTCAAGAATCTTTTTTATCGTTCCACTCTTGATCATTTCTCGATAAGCAGAATTAAGCTGTTCTAAGGAGATCTCTGACTTGGATGAAAGTATAGTTTGTACTTGATGGGTAGATTCAATATATTTATTAATAATGAAATCGCCATATCGACCAGATTTTTTTATATAGTATTTAACAAGAAGATCTGATCCGATAAAAGCATCGATCATTCCTTTCTCAAGTCGCTCAAAGTTTTGCTCTAGCCGATTTGTATCATCACGAATGATCTGACCACTCTTAAAATCATCGGTTAAATCAGAATAGATATAACGATAGAGAGTCCCTAACCTCTTGCCGTATAAGTCAGACTTAGTATTCACTTGAATAGGATTTCTCCTATGGGTTACAATGATATCATTTTCCTCAAACAGAGGAATTGACCACAATACTTTACTCTTATTCTTGGCCCACTTTGGAGTATAAATTATATAAAGATCTGATTTTCCCGCAGCGATCTCGTCCTCACATCTCGCTCGACTGGTAAAATGAAAGTCAATGTTGACTTTCAAAATTCGCCCCAATTCCTCACCAATGTCTCGAATCACGCCATTGACAAGCTCTGAATTTATAGTCATTGCATATGGAGGCGCATTCCCCGCATGATAGCTAATTCTCAAAGCATACGACTGAAATGATAAAAAAATACACGTTATGAATAGGCTAAATTTTAATGTCATAAATTACCTCTTTCTCCCAATCGAACATAGGCAGGCAAAAAGAAGAAAATAAATCTTAAATTGAGATAATAAAGAGAAGCTAAGTTAGGGTGGATAAAGAGAATCTTAGTTCCACTCCATTTAAAGTCTTTCTAAACGCAAACTTTGCACCAAGACCTTCAGCGATAGATCGAATCTGATGTAAGCATCCCCCCTCTTGACCCATCTCCATGAACTTAAACTGATCTCCCTCGCAGGCAAATGAAAAGCCCAGGTCTACGGAGTTTTTTGTTCCGAGAGTAACCTGAATATCCTTTGCTCCACAGTGAATTGTACCGTCTAGAATACTTGTAATCATACTTACAAGATCAAAAAAAGTTGAGCGATGAAGCTTGTACTCCGCTAATGCTAAGTTTTCGCTCGCGCAAATATTAACAGATGGGTAGTAGTGCTTTTGTAGATCAAACATATTCTGCATTCTTTTAAAAAAGAATTGCGCGCTATAGCTGTCGTGGCGATATTTGCTTTTATCAATCGTTTGCTCCATGGCAATCTCCTCGGTTCATAAACAGGATTCATTAACCATGTAAATTACAATTAGGATAACAATGGTTATCAATATCTCCAAATAGCATTCGTATTATCTGTAACTTAGAGGCAATTTGAGAAGATAATACCTACAAAGATTTAAGGCAATCACGATAAGCTACTTAAAAAAGGCTTAAGTTAAGAGCAGAAAATTGAACTGAAAGTTGTATCAAGAATCTTAAATGGATTACTTATCTGTTGAAGTATTACCTTGATCATCTTTCTCCTTCTTCCTTCTCATAATTATTAAAGACAGCATCCCTAGAGGAAAAGCGATACCAGAGAATCCAGCAATCATACCAATTAAATCAGGATCTCCAAAAAAACGAACGGCCGCCCCAAGGGCGACCACGAGTATTAAAACAACAATATTGATATAATTATTCTGGGGAGGCATCCCAATACCTTGTAGGAACAACTTTCTCAATTGTCTCCCCTGTTGCCATTAGACGATCAAGGGCCTCTTGCGTACGACTTACTGAATTAGCGATCATACTCTCCTGCTTAGGAGAGAGATAAGGACTATTCCATTGCTCTTTCAAATTTAAAAGATATTCCTCATATTCTGAAATTCTTTTTTTAACCGCGTCAGTGTATTCTCTAACGGTATATTCCTGTAAAACACGGTCTAATGAATTTTGCGCCCGCTCTGTAAGTAGTGCAGTTTCATCCTCAGTACACGTTTGACAAGACTGGATAAGTTTCAAGGTTAATAGGCCATCAACAGCGTAAGCGCCATTTCTGGCCTTATCGCATACAGATTTCCCTTGGTAGCGGTGGCCTTTTGGACATACCGCATGGAAAAAACCTAGGGAAGTACCATTGCCATCGCTATGTCTGGCCTCATGAAAGAGAGTAATCAACCTCATGATTGAGTTTGATTCGGCGTTAATATCATCCTTATTTACGAGAAGCTTTTGGTGAAAAAGCCCTTCTCCGATTTGGATTAGACCAACACGAGGAGATTTAAGAGGAACAACAACATCTCCATCCTCTGATCTAAAATTTATTCCAAAAAGATCACGCTTAGATTTATCAAGAAGATACTTTGCAACGCCAATATTTGCCATTACGGTATACAGCTTCTGATTTGGATCGGCCTCAACGGAAGTATCTTCGTCTCCAAAGCTTGGATAAATGTATGGGTTTGGAAAGCTAAACCATTCATCAAGATCAATAAAATCGTTATCGCGATCAAAGTCCTCAGACACAATATATCCGACTCTTTCCTCTAACCACGCAATCAAAGAATCACTATTTAATGAATCAACTTCCATTACTTGCATTAGCTCAGAATCGTATTCTGTTGGGACAAGTTCCCAAGACTTCAACTTCAATAAATCACTCTCTAATGCCTCTTTTTGATAGGCGGGAATAAGACTTGAAAATTGAATATTGCGAGCAAATACATTCGAAGAAAAGCATGCTGCGATTGCAGCGATTAACATAATCTTGTTCATAATACCTCTATTGATTAATGCAAAACGCATTCTTTTACCAAGAAAGTGGGAGTTCGGTAACAATGATGTATTAATTACAAAGACAAATAGTGGCTTAAGTGACCGAAAAGACAGATCTATTTAATAATGGAGTCGGCCATCTTCCTAAAGAATCCTTGCCTTTTAAGACGACTGATTGTCCAGCCCAAACGGATGGCACTTCCAGCGTGTGGTGATTTTTTTGAGAGTGCGAAAAAGACATCAGTCTTTTTATCAAATTTATAGCTAGTCTTCACGATGGAGCTACTCAATTGATTTTTTTCAATGAGATAATCGAGCTGTCCTTCAGTACCGATGATTACATCGAAGCGCTCTCGATCAAGCATATTTAAGTTCTGCGAACTATTCAGAGCTGCCATCTTAATCAGACGACTATCAGAATCAAATTTATCAAAGAAGTTCACACCTGTTACAGTTCCGATCACCTTTCCATAGAGGTCATTAAATGAATCAATCTTTATCTTTTTACTCTTTTTAACATAGAACGCTTTTGTTGATTTTTCCTTATACGCAGGTTCGAGGAAATAAAGAAATCCCTCACGCTCAGGACTTTTCAAGACTCCAGAAACTAAGTCGGCCTTGCCTTTTTTAAGAAGATTCAAACACCGTTGCCAAGGGCAGCTAATGTACTTTAAATGAAGCTTTGGGGAATACCTAGAATTGTACTCACTGATGATCTTTTCAATCATCTTAATTTCAACTCCACTAAATTCTTTCTCATTGCTCGAAACAATTTTCCAAGGGGGAAAATGATCAACAGCGACTATAAAATCTCTAGCAGAAGCAGTGAAAGAAAGGACGAACAAAAGAAAAAACAATGACAAACGAATCATGCCCCCCCAGTAATAAATCGTCAAAATATCCAGAACTTAGGATACACATGATATCAAAATTTGCATTAAGAATTTTGTTCTACCAAAAAAATTAAGTCCTACTAAAGAATCTATATTGTTAGCAATACAAAGTGTTGCGGCCAATGAACAAATATTATAAATTTGTAATATCAAATTGATAATTAACCATTAAGGAATGGATAGTGAAAACATTTATCTCCCTACTCTTTGTCTGCACAGTTACCTTTGGATGCGCTCTTGGAATCAAGGATATTCCAACTTCAGAAATTGAAAACAAATACGCCAACCCTAAGGATGGATCGCACTTTATAGCGGTAAATGGAACCCGCGTCCACTACAGAGATCAAGGAAACAAAGATGGTACCCCAATTGTTCTATTGCACGGAATCGTGTCTTCACTACACACTTGGGATGGATGGGTAAAAGCTCTAGGTGATAAATACCGTATTATCCGACTTGATGTCCCTGGCTTTGGCCTAACTGGCCCACTAAAAAATAATGAGTATACAAAGGAAAATTATGTAGAGTTCATGCACAATTTTTTGAATAAAATGAATCTTCAAAAAGTAGATATCATTGGAAACTCACTCGGCGGTTTTATCGCTTGGAACTATTCACTGGCCCATCCAGAAAGAGTATCCAAAATGATCTTACTCGATCCTGCCGGATATCCATTTGATCCACCTTGGATTGTAAAAGTTGCATCAATCCCTGGACTTAGTGATACTGCAACCCTAGTCTCTCCTCGCTTTGTCGCAAAGCTTGGACTAAAAGATATCTATGGGCCAAACAATGAGCCAAGTGATGCAGTGATTGATCGCTACTACGAAATCTTCTTGAAAGAAGGAAACCGAGAAATGTGTGCAAAAGTTTTCTTAGATCTTTTGAAATATAGAAATCATGACCCAAAAGAAATTAAAAGCATCAAAGTTCCTACCTTTATCATGTGGGGAGCTTCGGATTCTTTTATCCCAGTAAAGCAACACTTGCTCTGGAAACGTGATCTTCCTTCAGCAACGTTTAAACTCTACAATGGTATTGGACATGTTCCAATGGAAGAAGCTCCAGAGGTGACTGCAGCAGATGCAGATGTATTTTTGTCAAAAAAAGGGACCCCGTAGGGTCCCTTCTCGCAAGGCAAAAATTAAAATAAACTATTACAGTTCTCTAACGTATAGGTAAGCACCATCTACGTCGATATCTTTTCTATTAAGGCCGAGCTCCCTTTCAGCAGCTACAGCGATTTGATCAATTGGAAGGTCATTGTTTGAGGTCTTAAGAGTAATAAGATGTCCATCTGAAGACAAATAACTGCTTGCGCGCGTTAATACAATATTCCCGCTAAAGCGCTCACCAATTTTTTCTTTTACAGTTTTAACATCAATTCCATATTGCTCTAAAATGCTCATAAATTCCCCTTTACTCGATTTTGGATTTTTTTTTCTAGTTCTCGTTACAGGTAGGAGAATAGCGCGATCAGTATTTTAGATAAAATTGATTGTGACTATTTTTAAATAGTCAAAAACTATATCTATAATAACGGAGTGTTAAAGCACTGAATGAAGATTTATTAGTAGTGGTCCAGCATTTTTAGGGGTAACAAAAAAGCTCAAGGAGTTAGAACTTCCGTTAAAACGGATAATATTAATATCTCCTTGCTCAAGGCCTTTCATAATTTTTGAAACAACACCGGCCTCTTTTTCAAGCTCATTACCAATGATTGAAATTCTAGATACTGCTTGAGAATTAACAATTTCAGATTCTCTTTCCAGCTCAACCAGCAAGTCATTATTAATAATAAACTTCTCTGCAAACAAGATAGTGATCCCAGAAGTTGTGCCGTAAATCGACTCGTACTCCGCACGATTGCGATCGAGAATATCTAATACTATTTTATGAAACCTTCGCTTTGGTCGCCCCTCTAGATCTCGAAGATTCACCAAAAGGTGCCCATCTGTTTTGGCGACAGCCCGCAGAGCTGGTATATTCTCAACACAATCTCTAATCCAAGTTCCCTGTTCAGTTGAACACAGACTGGATCCCACATAAACAGGAATACCTCCCCTTTTTGCTGGAGCAAGAGTTTCTGGATAAAGAACCTTGGCCCCGAGTTGTGCCATATTTGATGCCTCATCATATGAGAGTTCATCAATTTTGAATGCCTCAGAAACGATTCTAGGATCGGTTGAATAAATACCTGTAACATCAGTCCAAATTTGAATTTCAGAAGCGCAAATGGCCTCACCAATAAGTGCTGCAGAAAAGTCAGACCCTTCACGTCCAAGAGTGGTTGTCGCTCCCTCATGATTAGATCCGATAAAGCCTTGGGTAACAACAACTTTTTTCTCATTTAAAAGTGGAAGAATTTCTTTTGCAGCACCTTCTTTTATGGCCACCACATCTGGAAGAGCACGCTTAAAGTCACTATTAGTTTTGAGAACATCTCTTGCGTCAACTAGCTCAACCTCTCGTCCGATAATGCTCTTAAGAACACCAGCAAAAAGAGCGGAGCTCATTCTCTCACCAATGGAATAAAGACGATCCATAGCGCGATCAGAAAGCTCTTTTAGTAGATAAATACCACGAAGTAGAGACTCTCCCTCTAGAAGGATCTCATCAATTAACTGATAGGCAGATTGATCTGCGCTCAGTTCCTCAGCGATCTGATAATGCCGTTCTTTAACAGAGCGGAGCAGAGAGAGAGATTCTTCGCACTTGTTGTTGATTGCAAGTTGTGCCATCGTCTCAAGTTGATTGGTGGTATTGTACGTTGCAGATAAGATAACAACCCCAATATTGGGATTGTCTCTTACGATCTCAGCACAACGCCTCATTGCCGTTGCATCTTTAACACTACTACCACCAAATTTTGAAACAATGACACTCATATACTAGTCTCTAGTTAGGTTTTTATATTTTAAGCGGTGTGGCTCAAGGGCCTGGTCACCAAGTCTTTTTCGCTTGTCTTCCTCATAATCAGAAAATGAACCTTCAAACCAAGTAGCTTTACTGTCACCTTCAAAGGCCAAAATATGAGTAGCAATACGATCTAGGAAGTAACGATCGTGGGAAATAACAACGGCACAACCAGGGTAATCAATCAGAGCTTCTTCAAGAGCGCGCAAAGTGTTTACGTCAAGGTCATTGGTAGGCTCATCCAGTAACAGAACATTCCCCCCTTCTTTTAGCATTGATGCCAAATGGACACGGTTTCTCTCACCTCCTGAGAACTCGGATACTTTCTTCTTATGCTCATCACCCGAGAAATTAAATTTAGAGATATATGCACGAGCATTGATTTCTCGCCCTTCCACTTGAATTAAATCAAGTCCGCCAGCAACAATATCTAAAACGGTTGCATTTGGATCCATCACACGTCCTTGATCAACATAAGCAAGCTTAACAGAGTCCCCAACAACAAACTCACCAGAATCTGCAGTCTCTTGTCCTGTGATCATTCTAAATAGAGTTGTCTTACCAGCACCGTTAGCACCGATAATCCCAACAATCCCTCCAGGAGGAAGTCTAAAGTTCAAATTTTCATACAGCAGTTTGTCGCCATAGGCCTTCTTAACACCTTTGGCCTCAATAACATTTTGTCCAAGGCGAGGACCAGCAGGAATAAAGAGTTCATTTGTTTCATTGCGTTTTTCAGAAGTCTCTTGAACACGTTTGTCATACTCTCTAATTCTCGCTTTTGACTTAGCTTGACGAGCTTTAGGATTAGAACGAATCCATTCAAGTTCTTTATTAAGTGCCTTCTGTCTTTTTGATTCTGTCTTTTCTTCACGAGCAAGACGTTCAGTTTTTTGTTCTAGCCATGAGGTATAGTTTCCTTCAAAAGGGATACCGTGTCCGCGGTCGAGTTCGAGAATCCAACCAGCAACGTTATCAAGAAAGTAACGATCATGGGTTACAGCAATAACTGTTCCCTTATATTTTTGTAAGTGTCTCTCGAGCCAGAAAACAGTCTCAGCATCAAGGTGGTTGGTAGGCTCATCCAGTAAAAGAATATCGGGCTCTCTGAGAAGGAGACGGCAAAGAGCAACACGGCGCTTTTCACCACCGGAAAGTACGCCACACTTCTGATCAGCAGGAGGACAGCGTAGAGCGTCCATCGCAAGATCAAGTCTTGAGTCTAATTCCCAAGCATTTGCAGCATCAAGTTTATCTTGAAGTTTCCCCTGCTTATCATAAAGCTTGTTCATTACTTCTTCGTCTTCTAAAACCGCAGGGTCACAAAACTTCTCATTGAGTTCATCAAATTCTTTAAGGAGGTCAACAACCTCTTGAACACCTTCTTGAACAACTTCTTTTACTGTTTTTTCAGGATCGAGCTGCGGCTCTTGCTCCAAGTATCCTACAGTGTAACCTTTTGCGAGAACAGCTTGCCCTAGATGGTTATCATCAATTCCGGCCATGATTCTAAGAAGAGTAGACTTACCAGAACCGTTTAGCCCCAAAACTCCAATTTTGGCGCCGAGGAAATATGAAAGAGAAATATCTTTTAATACTTGTTTTGTCCCGTGTACTTTTCCCACTCTGGACATCGAGTAGATTACTTGTTTGTCATTCACTGCCATCTGATTTTACTCCACTTAAATTCTTAATTTTTGAATAGATAGCTTATAAAAAGGCCATCGCTTCTTCAATTCAAAAATTGAGAAAAAAGCGATAGCAGATAGATTAAATAAGAGGAAAAGAAGAAAATTGCTGCTACCAAAAATTTAAGCATTGCTAGAAAACGGGAAAAGCGAATTTGATGATACTCAAGTGTCGCCCACAGATCATCCATCAATAAATCAAGATCATCTGTCATTGGAACCCCCAGATTGGAGTAACTAAAGATGGCCCTTTCCAATCGCATAACAAGAGGTCTCAATTCCCCTTTTTGTGGCAAATCATCAAGTGATATCCCTTCTAACGTCCTCTGAACGGACATTCCTGCTTTAGATAATGATCTCAAAGTACACAGGGCCCTAATAAATTTTTGAAATGCTCCAAATTCTCTTTTCTGTAGCCTGATAAAGAGTGAAATAAAGCAGATAAAACCGGCCCCTTGCAGCAACAAAATAACTAACATTTTGATAAAAGAGACCTGAACCCCTGCGATTTTATTAGTTAAAAGAGCAAATCCCCAAGTAATTACAGCGATGGCCATAAACTGAACAAGTGCACCATAAAAATGCCCCCTCAGTGACCTATCAAAACGAAGCTCTTTGGAAATAATACCTTTTAGTGCATAGAGAACATCAAATCCTCCTCCATACTCTCTTATTCCCCTTAACAGATCCAGAATGAGGTCGGTATAAAATTTGTACTGAGAAAAAGAAATAGTACCAGTACTCGAAATCCCATTTTTCTGATAGAGCACCTCATTTAGCTGTAAAAGCAGGGCATTTCCGCTTACGGGCCCAAAGGAATCCCCGAACCTTTCGCGTAACTCACTAAAAATGCGATAACTATGTTCCATTGGGAGCAATATGTAGTGATCTCTCTTATAAATAACAAGAGCGAGGGATAAAATAAGCAAAAATTGACTAAATATTGTAATAATCATGAAGAAAGTAAATGCAATGGAAAGGCCAATTGACTAAAGTCCTAAACCTAGGTAAAAAGCGGTATGGAAAACAAACAAATAGATCAATTAGACCATAAATTCAAGCGGTTAACGATTCCTGTCGAGAGCAATAACGACAGAGTGGAAGAGCTTGAGGCCAAGATAGCTGATCTTCGCTATATCTGCGACAATCTAAATCCCTATGGAGAGATTGACCAAGATCTCAAAGAGCGCCTTAATCAGCATCAGATCTATGACTTTTACGATCCATTTACAATAACAAACAAGCTACTCGTGGCGCTTGAAGACTCAATCGAAGAGCTTCACCGCCTCAAAGAGATCCCACTGGATTAATCAATGAAAAACAAAAAATATCCTTACTTAGACAGGCCTTATCCAAGGGTCAAACTTCACCCTGCAACCATAAAGCATATGAAAAAAGGCCACCCATGGGTGACGAAAGACTCATATACTCAGGCCTTTCCAGACAATCGAACTTTCTTAATTGGAATTGATGGTAGACTTGAAAAAGAGTTCGCACTTTTTATTCATGATCCTGCTCATCCCCAAGTCAAAGGTAGACTGTGGAGCCTTCTTCCTCCATTTGTAGATGGTGTTAAGAATTTTCCCAAGGAGCTGTACGACAGAATTTATTCAGCAATCAAATCGAGAAATAACCTCGAAATTAGTAAAGAGCGCGATAACTTCTATTTAATTTTTGGAGAAGGAGATCGTATTCCAGGACTCTTTGTCCAGAAACTTGGAAATAAGGTTTTGATTCAATACTATGCCGACTTCTGGAGAAAGCTTGGAGCTCTTTTAATCCATACTCTTGCCACAGTTCTAAAAGATTATTATCCTGATGAACGCTTAACCGCATACATCGAAACAAGAAATTCAGAAAAGGAAAATACCATTAGAAGAATTACTCTTCCAGGACTTAAAAATGATACAGAGTCCCCTAATGAAGTAGTTCTCTCAGAATTTGGTGTTAACTACAGAGTTCGTCTTGATCAAAACTATGACCACGGACTCTATACAGATATGAGTGCGATTAGAAAGCGCCTCAAAAAATACATCAGAGGGAATGTATTAAACCTTTTCAGCTACACTGGAGCATATTCCCTTTTCTCATTAAAAAGTGGTGCAGACAGAGTCGTATCAGTTGATCTCTCCCAAAAATATCTTTCATGGCTTGAGGAAAATCTAAAACTCAATCCGGAATTACTGGAGAAAGATCACCAATCAATGGCGATGCCTGTTTCTGAAGCTCTTATTCAACTTGCTCAGAAAGAAGAGTCTTTTGACTTTATTGTTTGCGATCCACCGACAGCATCAAGTGATGGAAAAAAGACATCTTCAGCAATCGACAATTACGACAAATTAATTCCGCAGATGGCGAAGGTTCTTTCAAAAGACGGAACTCTTGTTGTGTTCCAAAACACTCACAAAATTTCTAAAAAGAAATTTGAAGAGAAAATTACAGCTATCGCAAAGTCTCATCGTCTCAAAGTTATTGAGACATTGAAGATGGGAGAAGACTGTAGGCCAATGCCACAGTTCCCTGAAGGCAACTATTTGAACGGACTTGTTCTTTCAAGATAAAGAAAAGGCCCCACAGATCAATGTGGGACCTTTTTTATTATTCAAATTTTCCATCGAACGCCAATGTATATAATTCCTTGATCTCACTAATCAATGGATACCGAGGGTTCGCACCAGTACATTGATCATCGAAGGCCTGCTCAGAAAGTGAGTCGAGACTACTTAAGAAATCAGCTTTGTTAACACCAGCATCTTTGATCGATTTAGGTACACCAACAATTTTCTTAAGCTCTTCAATTTTCTTCACGAGCAAATCGACTTTTTGATCAACCGAGTCCCCACCAAGATTTAAGTAATCTGCAATTTTAGCGTAACGCAATTTCGCTTGTGGATACTTGTATTGAGGAAATGTTGCAATCTTTTTAGGATTATCAGAGCTGTTATACTTAACCACCTGAGAAATGAGCAATGCATTGGCCAGGCCATGAGGAATGTGAAACTCTGCTCCTAACTTATGGGCCATTGAGTGACAGACACCTAAGAAAGCGTTCGCAAATGCCATCCCCGCAATTGTAGATGCATAATGTACTTTCTCTTTCGCTTTAATGGCCTGTGCTCCTTTTTCATATGACTCGGGGAGATACTTAAACACTAAGCGAATCGCTTCAAGCGCAAGACCATTAGTATACTCACTCGCAAGAATCGAAACGTAGGCCTCTAAGGCGTGAACAAGAGCATCAAGCCCAGAGTAAGCAGTAAGAGATGCAGGCATTGAAAGAACAAGTTCCGGATCTAATATCGCCATATCTGGAGTAAGTTCATAATCAGCAATTGGATATTTGATACCACTTTTTTCATCAGTGATAACAGCAAAAGGAGTAACCTCAGAACCTGTTCCAGATGTGGTTGGTATTGCGACAAGTGTTGCCTTCTCTCCCAATTTTGGAAATTGATAAATTCTTTTTCTAATATCCATAAAACGAAGAGCGAGATCTTCAAATCTGATATCTGGGTGCTCATACATAACCCACATAATTTTAGCAGCATCCATTGGAGAGCCACCGCCAAGAGCGATGATAATATCAGGCTTAAATGCCTGCATGACCTCCACTCCTCTTTTGGCAGTAGCTATTGTTGGATCAGGTTCAACTTCATGAAAAATTTCATATTCAAGTCCTAGCTCTTCAAGAACAGAAGTGACATGTTCTGTGTATCCTAAATTATAAAGTGGCCTATCAGTAACAATGAAAGCTCGTTTTTTATCTTTAAGCTCTTCCAAGGCAATTGGTAAAGCACCATACTTAAAATAAATTTTTGGTGGAACTCTAAACCAAAGCATGTTCTCTCTCCTTTCGGCAACAGTTTTAAAGTTAAGTAGATGTTTAACACCAACGTTTTCACTCACAGAGTTTCCTCCCCATGATCCGCATCCCAATGTTAAAGAAGCAGAGAGCTTAAAGTTATAGATATCACCAATCGCTCCTTGCGATGCGGGCATATTAACCATGATACGACCGGTCTTCATGCTCGCTCCAAATTGCTTAATACGATCGGTATGCCTAACCTCATCGGTATAAAGAACTGAGGTATGTCCGATTCCACCGAGCTCAATTAAGCGCATCGCTTTACGAAGAGCGCTATCAAATGTGGATGCGCAGTAAAGTGCCAACGTTGGAGATAGCTTTTCATGAGAAAATGGTTCATCGAGCTCAGTTGATGTGGTTTCAGCAATTAAGATCTTTGTGTCTTTTACAACTTTCACCCCAGAGAGTTTCGCAATATCGTAGGCAGAGCGCCCTACGATTTCAGCATTTAGATTCCCATTTTGTATAATGCACTTTTCAACTTTATCTTTTTCCTCTGCTGTTAAGATGTGAGCACCACGCTTAATGAATAGCTCTTTAACCTGTTCGTAAACTTCCTTCATAACGATGACAGATTGCTCTGATGCGCAGATAACTCCATTGTCGAATGTTTTACTCATAAGAATTGAGTTAACCGCCATTTTGAGGTGAGCAGAATCATCAATCACAGCAGGAGTATTCCCCGCACCAACTCCAATCGCAGGTTTACCAGACGAGTAAGCGGCCTTCACCATTCCGGGACCACCAGTAGCGAGAATCAAGTTGATACTTTCGTGTCTCATTAACGATTGAGACAGCTCAACAGATGGGTGTGTAATACATCCAATAATATCTTTAGGGGCCCCGGCCTTCACTGCAGCTTCAAGAACAACTCTCGTAGCTTCGACTGTTGATTCCTTTGCTCTTGGGTGTGGAGAGAATATAATTCCATTTCTAGTTTTTAATGAAATAAGAGATTTAAAAATAGTTGTAGAAGTTGGGTTGGTAGTTGGAACAACTCCAGCGATAACACCAATTGGTTCTGCAATTTTTTTAATACCAAACGTTTTATCCTCGCTAATCAGTCCACAAGTTTTAGAGTTTTTATAGGTGTTGTAGATGTATTCAGAAGCAAAGTGATTTTTAATAACTTTGTCTTCGAGGATCCCCATTCCTGTCTCCTCAACTGCTTTTTTGGCCAATGAAATTCTTGCATCATTAGCGGCCAACGCTGCCATCCTAAAGATGTGATCAACTTTCTCTTGGGGAAACTGGGCAAACTTTTGTTGTGCTTTTTTAACCTTTGAAATGAGAAGCTCTAGCTCCTCGACTGTTGTGACATTCATCATGGTCATAGAAACCTCCGGTTTTGATTTAATCTAATTGGACGGTAGCATATAGATATTTTTTTATCGATAAAAAAATATCTATATAATTCAAAATTGACCAGATTCTAATATCTTAGGTCTCCGAATCGAGATAACCCAACCTACAAAACACAATATTTTCAATTAGTTACATCTAACATCATCCATCAGTCTTAATTGATATTTTTTTATCGATATGTTTTAATGCAATTAGGGAGGAAACCGTGAAGAAAAATAAGAATAAAAATTTGATTATTCCATCGATTAGAAGACTGCCCAGCTACCTACACCTACTTAAAGAATTAAAGCAGCAAAATGTGGAACTGATCTCAACTACAGCGATGAGTGAAAAGCTCAAGCTTGATGCAATTAGCATCAGAAAAGATCTCGCTCTAACAGAAATTAAAGGGCGCCCAAAAGTTGGTTACAACGTTACGGAATTGATCACGGCAATTGAAAATTTTTTGGGATGGAGTAATCGATCTGATGCATTTGTTGTCGGAATGGGCCACTTAGGACAAGCACTAGTAGGTTACAGCGGTTTTGAAAACTATGGGCTAAGAATTGTTTGCGGCTTTGATACAGATGAGGCGTTAGTAGGAAGAAAGATCAAAGGAATTAATATCTTCGATATTAGTGAACTCCCAATTTTGATCAAAAGACTTCATGTGGAAATGCTGATTCTAACAGTCCCAAAAGATCAGGCACAAGAAGTTGCCGAGATCGCAGTAAAGGCAGGAGTAAGGGGAATTTGGAACTTTACTCCTACAAAACTAGATCTTCCCGATTCTGTAATTATTCAAAAAGAAGATATGGCCGCAGGCCTCGCAGTGCTTTCTGCCAGACTATTTCACGAGTGAGGATGAAATGAACAAAATAGATATTTGTTTTGGTAGTTCATGTTTTTGTCGAGGAAATAATGAGTTTCTTGAAATCATTGAAGAATTTATCGAACAGCATGGAGACAAAATTGAAATTGATCTCCGAGGAAAAAGTTGCAAAGAGAAATGCTCTGAGGGTCCTCTCATCAGTATCAATGGCAAAGAGCTCACCAATATTGATCGCGGGGTTTTAATCGATACCCTTAACCAATTGAAATAGAGGCACAAAGTGAATCATCAATTTCCGATCTACACAACAAGCACTCAATGTCATGATTGCTACAAGTGCGTACGACAATGCCCAGTAAAGGCCATTAAAATAGAATCAGGAAAAGCAGAAGTACTCCCCGAGCTATGCATTGCTTGTGGTCACTGCGTTGTTGTCTGCCCTTCAAATGCAAAACATATTAGAAATGATATCAATCGCGCCAAATTTTTGATTAAGTCAAAAAGTAAGGTGATTGCGTCTATCGCCCCCTCCTATACGGGGGAATTTTTAGATTTACGATCTCAAGACATTATTGAGGCCCTTAAGAAATTGGGATTCTATGGAGTGAGTGAAGTTGCAATTGGCGCAGAAAAGTTATCAGAAATATTGGCAGAAGAATTTAACGAATCAAACGAACCAAAGACAATCATCTCAAGTGCCTGCCCTGCAGCAGTAGAACACATCGCAAGATATCACAAAGATCTAGTCCCCTACTTATCAATGAAAATGTCTCCGGCCCAAATCCACGCATCAATGCTCAAAGAAAAGTATGGCAAAGAGACAGCGGTAATTTTTATTGGCCCATGTAGCGCAAAAAAAATTGAAGCAGACCAGAGTCCTGATGTAACAGACTTAGCTCTAACATTTACTGAGTTGAGAGAGTGGCTAGATTCAGAGGGAGTCTATATTGAAAAAACAAGTGCTAATCATGAATTTCTGATGGGAAATGCAGGAAAAGCAAAGCTTTATCCAATAGAAACAGGAATGATCAAAACAATTGAAGACAAGGTAAAGAACCTCGCATCGCTGACACTTGCAGGAATTCCCGAGACAAAACGGGCGCTCAAGCAATATGACTTCAAAAGAATCAGGTCAAACCATCTCTTTATCGAATTACTTGCCTGTAAAGGGGGATGTATCAATGGGCCTTGTATCGGTCAAAACACTTCACCTATCGACATTGAACTAAGCGTTCTAGATAACCTAGCGCAGACAGTAAAGCACCAGTACAACGAACCAATTAGAAATATTATTTATGAGAGGAAACTGATTTCTCTTCCTGTAAAGAAACGAGAACACTCCCAGGATGAAATCCAAAAAGTTCTTTACCAAATTGGTAAAAGAAGCAAAGAGCAAGAACTGAACTGCAGTGGATGCGGTTATCAGAATTGTAGAAACTTTGCCGCAGCAGTACTTGAAGGAAAAGCAGAACCAGCGATGTGTCTCTCATATCTCAAGGAAAGAGCGCAACAAAAAGCAAATGCTATCATGCACTATATTCCAGCAGGACTTGTTCTCGTAGATCCAAATATCAGAATAATTGAATGTAATACTCCTTTTACTGAAATTTTTAAGGATGAACTGAAAATGGTGATGGAGGTGAGACCAGACCTTCACGGGATGTCTCTTTCTAAAATCATTCCAATTGAAGATAAATTTAGAGAGCAGCTTAACAGCAAAGAAGTGATGAGCACCACAATCAATTATGAAAATAAGATTATTGATGTTCATATTTTCCCCGTAAACCCAGGAGAAATCATAGGTGGATTCTTCCAAGATATTACAAATTCAGAGATGAGACACGAAGAGATTGCTACTCTTGCCAAAACAGTCATTGATAAAAACCTAGGCGCAGTTCAGGAAATTGCCTGTCGCCTCGGAGAGAATATGGCAGAAACA
Organism: Bacteriovoracaceae bacterium; assembly: GCA_965140515.1. Lineage (GTDB taxonomy): Bacteria > Bdellovibrionota > Bacteriovoracia > Bacteriovoracales > Bacteriovoracaceae > JAGLCH01. Next base: position 3,092,298 of record OZ223251.1, read on the forward strand.
GAAATTCTCCTAAGAACACTAATTAAAGGATTTTCTTCAGAGAAAATTAAAAAACTAAAAGAAGAAAAGGACACAACGGAGTCAAAATGAGCTCAGATGATCTATTTATAGAAATTGATTCAGCTCAAATCTATAAGCACGGTGAGGCCATAGGGGGAGACAATTTTTCATCTAAGAAGTTCAAAAACGGTGAGAGAATTGTTTCAGTACTATCTGATGGCCTTGGAAGTGGTGTAAAGGCAAATATCCTTTCAAATATGACTGTACAAATGGGTCTACGATTTATTGGAAGTGACTCAGATATTTTACACTCATCAGAGATGATGATGGATGCACTCCCTACCTGTCAGGTGCGCAAGATAAGCTATGCAACTTTTTCAATTGTAGACAATCTATCCGAGTCTTCCCTGAGAATTATCGAAATGGATAATCCAGCTTGCATCTACATTCGCAATGGGGAAGAACTGAAACTTCAAGAAAAAGTCATCTACTCTCCAAGACACAGTGAGAGAAAAATTCATATCAAAACTCTTGTTCCGTTACCTGAAGATAGACTCATTATCTGCTCTGATGGAATTACCCAAGCGGGTCATGGGTCAGAGGAATACAAGCTTGGCTGGAGAAGAAAAGGATGTGTGGAATATATTAAAAAAGTTATTAAGGAGAACCCTACAATCTCTTCACGTGCACTCTCTCGCCTCCTTGTTGAATCAGCAAGAAGAAAAAGTATCGATCTCAAAGCACACGATGACATGACTGCCGCAGTATTCTACTACAGAACTCCGAGGAAGTTGCTAGTTATGACAGGGCCACCATTTTCATCAGAAAAGGATAAGCAAGTCGCAACAAAATTCTCACTATTTTCAGGAAAAAGAGTCGTTTGCGGAGGAACTACAGCAAAAATATTAAGTAGAGAGTTTGATGAAAAAATGACTTATGACATGAGCACAAGAGATAGGGAAATTCCTCCTATCTCGCAAGCTTCCTTTGCGGACTTAATTACAGAAGGAATTTTAACTCTTACAAAATGTGCCCAACTTCTTGAAAGAGGAGAGGAACCACTTAAAAGAACAGGGGCATCACTATTGGTAAAAAATATCATTGAGAGTGACTCAATTAACTTTTTGGTAGGGACTAGGATTAATGAGGCCCACCAAGACCCGAACCTCCCTGTCGATCTAGAGATCAGAAGAAACATTGTAAAAAGAATCGCAAAGACGCTAAGGGAGAAATACTTAAAAGAAGTAACGATTACTTATATATAAGGAGAATTATGAAAACAGTTAAAGTTGAAATTTGTTTTGGAACGACTTGTCACATTATGGGAGGAGCAGAACTACTAGAGATTGAAGAGTCTCTGCCGGAGCATATTTCTCCTTATGTGGATATTCATGGAATAGGATGTCTTGATTTTTGTATGGAGCAAAACTTTGGGAAGGCCCCTTTTGTAAGAGTTAATGGAGAAGTTTTTGCGGATATGACTAAAGAGAAATTGATGAACATCATCCAAGATAAGGTGGCAGAGCCATGAGCAATAATATAACAAAGTTCAGAAGAGAATTGTTGGTTCGTGTTGCGAAACACTTTATTAACAACGAAGAGCAAGAAGAATTAGAAAGAATCCCCCTATCAATGGTTCCAAAAAATACAGAGTCAAAGCGGTGCTGTATCTATAAAGAAAGGGCCTTGATTAAATATCGCATCATGCACTTATTAGGGCACTCTCCTAAAGATGAAAGCGATGAATTAAAAACATTATCAAAGTACCAAGAAGATATCCCAAATAGAAAATTGAAACAGTTAGTTCCTTTGGATCTGGCCTGTAAATCCTGTGTTAAAACCAAATATGTAGTAACCAACGCATGCCAGGGATGCTTCGCTAGACCCTGTCAAACCAATTGTCCAAAGGATGCCATTCGATTCATTCAAGGCAAGGCCTACATTGATCCAGAAAAATGTATCAACTGTGGTAAATGTGCATCAGAATGCTTCTACCACGCAATCACTCATATCCCTGTTCCTTGCATGGAAAGTTGCCCTGTAGATGCAATTAAAAGAAATGAAAATGGAACAATCGAAATAGATGACACTCGATGCATCAGCTGCGGAAGATGTGTCGCAAACTGTCCATTTGCAGCAATTATGGCCCAAAGTGACATTGTCGAAGTGGCATCAAGGCTAGATAAGAAAGATCTTGTAGGAATAATTGCCCCCTCGATAATGGGTCAGTTCTCAGTGGGAGAAAATGAACTGCACGAATCCTTGATTAAACTAGGATTTAATAAAATCTACCTTGCAGCATCAGGGGCCAAGGAAACAGTAATCAACGAAGCGCAAGAATTGGTAGAAAAAGATGGAGAGCTTTTAACAAGTTCTTGCTGTCCTTCCTATGTTGAGCTAGTAGAAAAGCACATATCAAGTCTTAAAAGTCATGTATCGCACACACCTTCACCGATGATATTTGCGGCCAAAAGAGCAAAGAAAGAAAACCCTAAAGCTGAAATTGTTTTCATTGGACCTTGCATCGCAAAGAAAGTTGAGGCAAAAAAGTCGGCAATCGTGGACTTTGTGTTAACTTTTGAAGAACTAGGCGCCCTTCTTGTATCTAAAGAGATTGACGTTATTGCACTTGAAGGAACAAAACCGACAGATTCGGCCACACCAATTCTAAAAGGATTTGCAGAATCTGGTGGTGTTCTTTCAGCAATAAAAGACTATCTTGGCGAAGAAAGAGCAAGCTCCCTTTGTGCGGACATTATCAATGGCATTGATAAGAAGTCAATTGCAAGGCTTAAAGCATATGCCTCAGGAAAGCTTAATACTCACTTTCTCGAAGTCATGTCGTGTAATGGAGGGTGTATTGGAGGTCCTTTTAATATCACCTCTATGAAAACGGCAAGTAGTAGAATAAAAAAGATACTTGAAGCAGAAAAATAAAAGGCATGGAATGGTTTTACAGCTGTAAAACCATTCCTGGTCCTTCTTGCCCACACTCTTTAAATCCCAACTCTTTATAAAAAGGAATTCCCTCTTTAGATGAGATCAATTTAACCATGTGGATTTTTTCAGAGCGGCAGAATGAGAGTAGCTCATTCACGATTTTCTTTCCAATTCCTTGCCTCTGATGCTCATCAATAACCATAGTATCGACGAGCAATCCATAACTAACACCATCAGAAATCATTCGAGCGATTCCGACAGGTTCCCCACAATGATAAGCAATAGCGGTGCAAAAACTATTTTTAATGGCCTTAATAATGATATCGCCACTCCCCCAATTGCAACGCTCATAAATATGCTGAACATCACACACAGGGACGTTTAATCCTTGATTAAAGAGATCAATTCTACAACTCATCAGATTCCTTTTCCTCTTCTACAGCTGGAGAAGCACTTTTCTTCTCTAAGGTTCCATTGGCCTTAATTGATTCCAAGATCCAAATAAATCCGATACATGATGATAGAGCTGTTAAAAATACTAAAATAAGGTTGATAAGATAAACGGGAGAAAGTGGTCTATAAGGAATAATTGAATTCTTAAGTTCACCAAGAGTTGCAAAAAAGAGTATGGCCAGTGTTACAGCAAGAGCAACGATCCAATCCTTTTTAATTACTTTAATGGTATTAGAAAAAAGATTTTTGGTGCTTCCTTGATACACAGAAGCAATCCATCCACAAGTTGCCACCAAGAAAATAACCACAAGAAGTGGAAGCATATAATATTGATTCCCCTTAATTCCCTCAGTTCCTAAAACAACAAGTGCAGCAATAACGTAGAGGACAGCAAGTCCAACAGCGGGCAAAATGAATTTTAAAATAAAGGCCATATTGATGACAAAAATGTCCCAAGCACTGATAGAGGCCTCAACAAATCTTTCGCGAAATTTTTTCAATAGAAAACAATAAGTGGTAACAAGCGAAATAAAACCTACAAGAGCGATCAAAATGTAGCTCATCACAGCAGCAGTGGGTAAGATATCTTTACCAAGAGACGCTTCATTGGAACATACTGTAACAATAAAGCTAAAAAATACATAAATATAGAACAAGGGAAGAGACAGCAAATACTTAATTGTGTTGATCATCGATACTCCTTATTTTTATCAGTAACGTATCGGATAGATCAGTTAAAGAATCAAGAAAAAACTATTGCACAAGTGCATATCCCTCTTCGTATTGAACAAGCTGGTGAAAATCACAAATACTGCATTCAAAATCTTGATAACGACTTGCTAAAGAACACTTCTCACACGACTCACTCATAATCCCCCAACAGAATCGTCCAGCGGCATCTCCACCATTTAGGCCATCGTCAACAGCAGCTGAACACGGCAACGATGACAGAGGACCATTCCCGCACTTCTGATAGTCCCAACAATTAACAGAATAGCTATGCAGGCGATCTGTTAATGTCTCAATAGCATAGCAAAGTTTATCGCAATCAAGTCCTCCGGCCATACAGAGATTTGCATCTGAAATATGACCTACACTTTCAGAATATTCGGAGTTGATAATTGTTTTGGTATAACATGGCACTAAGGATTTAATTCGGTCAATTAAACTTGAAGCATCGTCTACATCACTTGCCCTTCCCGCATAAACAATGTCAGGGCGAATCTCTGTAATAAAGCTTAAGGCCTCATCGCTTGTGCTAGAAAAATACAACAGTTTGAACTTAGATGATAGTTGCTTTTTGATTTGTGCTCGAGTTCGCTCATCGTCCTCTACGCACAGTATGACTGGCTGTTCCAATTTTAATCCTTTAAAAATGGTTTTATCGAAATATTGGAGATCAATATATATAGTTGAGGATGCCAACGTCAATTTAGCTTTGTTTAAAGATTTGGAAATAAAAGTTAAATTTGAGAGTGTTTCTTAACCCGATGTTTAAGAAAAAGAAAGGGAGACCGAAGTCTCCCCATATTTTAAAAGCTTAACCTATTGCGCCAACGCGGTATAGAATAACAATCCCCACAAGAATAGGAGCAATGTAACGCAAAGCAAATCTCCAAATCGGATATAGCATTTGATGATGCTCTTCAACAAAGTCTTCTTTGAGATATCTATCAGCTGCCCACCACCCTACAAAAAGAGAAGTTAAGAAGCCTGCAACTGGCATGGTCCAATTTGAAACCAAATAATCAAACGTAGTAAAGAGGTCAATTTTTGAAAGGAATGAATTAGCGCCAAGTCCTAGTGCGCACAAAATTCCAATCCCCCAAATTGTTAGAGATGACAAAATTGTTGCCTTTGTACGTTTAATATTAAACTGCTCAGAAACAAAAGAAACAACAACTTCTAGGATAGAAATAGTTGATGAGAGTGCAGCAAGAGCAACGAGAAGATAGAAAAGTGAGAGAATAAAAGAACCACCGGGAACAGCATTAAATTGAGGGATTAGAGACGTAAAAAGAATCGAAACAGACTCTCCGATTTTAATGTCTGTTCCAAAAATAATTGGATACATCATCAAACAAGCGGTTAATGCAATCAGTGTATCGAGCCCAGCAATCCAAAGACCAGTCTTGTAAATATCTGTATTTTTACTCACGTGAGAACCGTAAATAACCATGATCCCCGCAGAAACCGAAAGAGTAAAGAAAGCGTGGCCAACAGCTTCTAGAACAGCGTGAGGAGTAATTGTTTTTGGATCGAAAGAGAAAAGGAAACTAAAAGTCTTGTCACCACCAAACTCATATAGAGAATAACCAGCGATAAGCACAACAAGTAAAACAAAAAGTGGCATGATAACTTTTAGTACTTTTTCAATTCCCTTAATTTCTTTTATAACAACAAGAGTTGTCACAAACATAAATAGAGTATGATAACCAACTTGTTTCCAGCCATTACCAACAAAGCTTCCAAATCTCGTTGAAACTGTTTCATTTGTAAGCTGAGATAAGTTTCCAAATAGAGATTGAATACAATACTCAACGGTCCACCCAGCAACTACAGAGTAATAAGTTAAGATAAGAAATGAAGTTAAAATGGTCAGGCCACCAACTAACTTCCAAAAGACATTATTATTGGAAAACTTCCCCATTGCTTCAAAAGCATTTGCTTTGGCCTTTTTCCCCAGTGCGATTTCTGCAACCATGATAGGGTAGCCAACTAATGCAATAGCAATCAAATAGATAATAACAAAGACCCCTCCACCATTTTCATAGGTGATATATGGAAACTTCCAAATATTTCCGAGACCGACAGCAGAGCCAACACAGGCCAAAATAAATCCGAACGACGAGCTCCAACTAGAGCGCTCTGTACTCTTTGACATAACTTATTCCTTGTTTGTAATACACATCAATATTATTTAATCACTAAATTCTGTTTGAGAGAAGAAGGAATAATTTAATTGAAATTCAGGCAACGCTGATAGTATGACTTTTCAACCGTATTATAGGCCTTTTTAATCTTTTGATCACCACTTGCAGGGAAACGGCCAAACTTACTTTTAAATAAGGCCAAGCGTTTTAGATCATTTCCACAGGCCTTTTTCATAATTGATTCATATTCAAAGATTGATGCCAATGGATAAGGAACTCCATACGCTGAAGAGATTAACGTAGGATGCAAATCAGATATTTGAGTAATCTCACCTTTTCCAATTCCGTACGCTTCGCCCTTGTTCCAGAATTTTTTATAATCTTTTCCAACTTTATAAAACTCTTTTATGGCGTGGAAACGGGAGATCTCACCAGTCTTTGGATCTCGAATCTTATTACATGATGAATGTGATGCCGATTTGCTTGGGAGCAATTCACTCAGAACCTTACACTCAACCATGTAAGCATCAACCTCACCGCCCTTATCTTCGATTGTACCTGAAATAAATCGCTTTAATTTGAACTTACTATCGTAAGGATTAAATGGAGTTTTGTATGAATAGTGAGTGAGTTCATGTATTAAATCCAATGCTCCATCAAGTATTGATAAATCCCGATTGAGAAAAACCTTTGAAACAGACTCATAGGAAATTTGGCTTGGATCTGATGGTCGAAAGCGACGTATCAGTGTGGTATCACAAATTGAAACTTCTCCAGGATAGATAATTCCAGTTAAAGAGGTTCCCTGGGATCTAGCTTTATTCTTGGCCTTATTAAGTACAAAACGAGCTGTTTTAGAGCGCTTCAAAATTCCTATTAATGATTTAATCGACTCTCTATCCGTTTTTGCCAAGGATACCCACCCCTCTTTTGAGCGAATATCAATATCGCTTCCAAGGTCATGGATCTTCCGCACAAACTGAGCGCCGTGTGCAGAAAAGGAAATAGTGAATATGGAAATAGCAATTAATATCCAGTTCATCACTACTCTTATCGGATTGCCGATTAAAAGTAGTAGTTAGAACTCTAGTAAACCATCATGAGAGAAAACTTTGCCGAGTCCCCGACCGGAAACATCAAGTACGGTTTGATTTCAATAATTTAAGCTCAGCACTGATATCATGAAAACACTGTTTAGTGATATCCTCAACTTCCCTTCCCTCTGGAAAGATAGGGGGAAGATAGCTCACCTGCACTTTCTTAAAAAGTTTTGGAAATAATGAGCCTGATGGCAATACCTTATAAGCGCCCTCAATACACACAGGAAGCACTGGAACATTTAATTCTTTCGAAAGTATCGCAAAAAGCTTTTTAAAATCTTTTAAATGACCATCTTTACTTCTGGTCCCCTCTGGGAAGATAACAAGATTTTTTCCCGTTTTTAAAGCACAGGCCATCTTGCGGATCGATTCCGTAAGATTACGATTTAAATCAATAGCAATGATATTTCCCCGCTCGGCCATAAAGCGAAGAACTGGTCGATTTACATGTTTTTCTTTTGCTCCAAAAAAAGTATTGCGGAGAAAATTTTCACTCAACGCCTTTGTCACAAAAGCACCGTCGAAATAACTTTGATGATTTGGAGCGATGATACACGGAACTTGTGGAAGATAGTCTGTTCCCTTCACTCTTACTCGGTAAAGACAATTTAAAATAACTTTAAACAAACGGTGAACACCAATAACAAAATATGACTTCGTCGGTAGTTTGATATCATCTGTATCTTCGATAATTTCGGACCAGTTAAGGGCCTTCACTTCAACTCTTGTCTTATTATCTCTGATAAATCCTGCAAGTTTCTCTACTTCTAAATACTGAAGAAGTATCTTTTCATCAATAGAGATTCCAAAACTCGTTTCAATAAAAGCGAGAAGATTTACCTTATCCAAAGAGTCGAGTGAAAGATCAACTTCAATATTATCTTCAGGATGAATATCAACACCAGAGGTAACTTTCAAAAAATCTTTTAAAATAATATATTCCTCAAAGTCAGGTTCAATAATAGAACTCTTACGTTTTTTGTTCTGATCAACAAATTGTGCCAATTCAAATCGCTTTAATTTACCGAGGCGGGTACGAGGTAATTCATCTTTTATAATTGTGAACTTTGTCAGCTTCTTATAGGGAGCAACTTCTTGGTTATACCGATCAATGATTTGGTCTTGTATATAATCGCTGAGATTTAAAATTTCATATTTATTAATCATTGAGAAGTTAGGTCTAATCAATGCCTGAAGTGACTTATCTGAAAAGAAAATAGCGATTTCTTCAATCACATCATTTTCTCGACCAATCTTAAACTCAATTTCTTCAGGATTTATATTTTTGCCATTGGGAAGAACAATTATCTCTTTTTTTCTACCCGTGATACAAAGATGACCGAATTCATCGATGTGACCAAGGTCTCCTGTATGAAGATAGCCATCAATTAAGGTCTCTGCAGTTTCGTCAGGGCGATTAAAATACCCCTTCATAACATTTTCGCCGCGAACGCAAATTTCACCATCAACTATCTTAATCTCGATATTTGGCAGTGGGCTCCCTGCCGTTTGAGGGCGAGCATCTCCAGGATTCGTAAAACTAATCATCGGAGCAGCTTCACTCATTCCATATCCCGTTAGAATATTAAAGCCCAAAAGCTTTAAATCTTTTTCAACCTGGGCCTCAAGAGCAGCTCCTCCACAAGGGCAATGCTTGATACGTCCACCAAATTGTTTTAGAACAGGTGCAAAAATAAATTGCGAAAATGCGAGACGATTAACAAGTCCTGAAAGAGCAAACAATCCTCTTCCAATGATTGACTTGTTAAGCTTTGCCATGATCCCTTTGTGAAGCATTGAAAAGAAGCGAGGGACACTTATAAGAATAGTCACTTGATTCTCACGCATACTCTTAATAATATCATCGGTTGCAAAGCTTGGAGGTATAACGAGGCTTCCCCCCACAAATAACGGCGCAACAAGTGCACCAACAAGTGGAAAGATGTGATGAAATGGAAGGAGAGCAAGTACAACTTCATCCTTTGCAAATATCTTAACATCATGTGAGACAGAATGGACGTTCACTAAAATATTGCGATAGCTCAGCATTACACCCTTAGGTCCACCAGTTGTCCCTGACGTGTAGATAATAATAGCAGTATCATCCACTTCCTCAGGAATCTCGAGAGCGTCAGCTTCTCCGCAAGAAAGATCGATATCATCGATAATAAAAATATGTGTTTCAATACATGCGAGTTCAATGGCCAGAACCGCCTTGTCATGATTTGCTTTAGAAATGAAAAAGACTTCAGGTTTACAATCTTTTAAAATGTAGGCAACCTCAGAAGGTGTCGCCATAAAGTCGATAGGAACAGCGGTGGCATGAATCTTCCAACTTGAAAAAAATGCCATGGCCCATTGGGACGAGTTCTCTCCAAAGATTGCAACTCGATTAGCTTTTAAATGCTCAATTAAATTACTGGCAGAAGTAATCCCTTTTAAAAGATCCTTATATGATGTCTTCTCATCGCCATGAACAACTGCCGTCTTATCCCAATCTTTTACAATCAAACCTTACCTCATCTTGAGCAATCTCTTTACACAACCTAAGACACCTCGGTTGTAGTAACCGTAATTATAAACTTGGCAACGTATATGAACCTTTTGAACAGCGGCCTTACACTGGTTCTCAGTGGAATATTGTCCATACTTCTGAAAATCAAAACAGTAAAAAGCAAGATTTTGTCCTACTTCTGCTCTCAAGGCAGCTAATTGATCTGAAGAATATTTGGTCCCCATTTCCCGATTATGCTTTCTCAGCATCAAAAGGGCCTCATTGTGATCCATTCCAGATTCACGCATTCTCGTATAGCGCTCCATTGCAATCTTTTCAGGACTCATAAACCACGAACTTCCAGTAGTCTCTATAGGTGTTGCACTCTTTTTCTCACTTAAATTCTTCTTTACAGAAGACGAACAGGCAACTGCCAGCAGTAACGGAATTATCAGTAAAATGGTACTAATTCGCTTCATTAAATCTCCTCAATAAGTGATGAAAAATCTTTGGTTTGCTCAATCAGCTTCCCCTTATCTTCTTCGGGTAATCGAAATCGAAGAATAACCTTGTCTCCTAAGAATTCTTTTCCAATCTCAGTAATATCAAAGTGTTTTAAGGCATGCTCCACTTTTCCCAAGTTAGAATAAGTAACATCGAGCTCTAACTTGACCAATTTCTTATAAACAAGAAGGTCTGCACTATTAATCGCGTTATTAGTCGCATCACTATAAGCGCGTACAAGTCCCCCCACCCCAAGCTTAATTCCACCGAAATATCGAACAACGATTACAGCGCTATTTACTAGCTCTGCTCCCCTGATCGCTGCTAGCGTTGGCTTTCCAGAACTCCCTTTTGGCTCGCCATCGTCAGATAAGTTCTCTACAATCTGCTCAAACTCATTAATAAAGCGATAAGCATAGACAAAGTGTCTGGCCTTGGGATGCTCCTCCTTAAGACGTGCCATAACCTCGTCAAACTTCGAGAATGGCATCAAATAAGTGATAAATTTCGAACGCTTAACCTCTAGAGTCTCTGAAGTTACAGCGTTTACGTACTGATTTCTCATTATGCTTAAAAATAACCTTTAAAACAGGACAAGTATTGTCGATAGGTATGAGAATTAATTATAACCAAGGATAAATAAATGAGTAAGTGCAAATTTTGCGGAAAAGAGATCGTGTGGCTAAAAGATGGCCGCAAAAATATTGCGGTGGAGCCAGATGGGGCCAAGCACAGCTGCGAAGAGATGAAAAACGCGAGAAAGTCATTCAAGAAAATTCAACCAAATGAAATGGATCCTGAAATCATCGCCCAGTATGAAAAGGCAATGAATGAAAAAAATAAGTGATAGTCTATTCAAGAAATTTTTCGGCCCCAGTAGCTTACTGGGGCAGCTAAATAGCGGAATAAAAATTTATTTCGAAGAGAGAGAAAAGCGTATTAATGAAGAGCGCAGTTCTCGAAATGCCACTCACCAATCGTGTAATAAACTTCCTCCAGACTGTCAGTCAAAGTGCGGGCGGAAAGAGTAACCTTATAACCAGCGCCAACCTTCTTAACACGTGGTCCGTTTCTAATAGCGCTTACAGAGTGAAAGCTTCTTCCACCATTTTTGGTTTCAAGCCCCTTGATCTCCATATAAGAGCCACCTTGTGAGTAATAGACCTGCACATTGCGAGGCAGAGACTTTTCTACAATTTGAACCATTCCTTGGCACTCACCAACGCAGACCCCTGGCCCCTCTTGGTAACTTTCTTCTAAGAAATATTTAATGGCCTCTTGATCGTATACAGTCGCTGTATAGCGTCCTGATTTAGTATCTTCTTCAACAACAAGTGCACCATTGCCGCAAATAACGCCGTCGATTGCAGCTGTTGAAATAACTGGAATTAGTAGAATTAATGCGAAAACAAAAATCTTATTCATGTGTAGTTCTCCATAATTTTTATGGAAATGAAATTATAAAAAAGGGCAAGCACTGTCAATAGTAAAGAAATTAAAGTTTTTAAAATCAACAACTTAGTTTTCTTACCTTAACTTACCGCTCCATTGCCTCTTTGAATTTGCGCTCAATATTTTTTCCGGTCTTCTCGGCCCCATCTTTGAGCTTTTCCATCCCTTGCTCGATTCTCTTGGTATAAATTGGGCTGATATCTTGAATAAAATCACGCCCCCAATCCCAATGCGCGCAAAGGATAAAACCAAGAATAAGACCAACGACAAAATAGATTCTTCTGACCATAAATGGGCCTCCATATGATAAAATCATGTAATAGTACGCCAAAAGGATCACAAATGAAAAGAATTACAGTTCGACATATTCTCGTTTCTCACGAATTTGAAGCAAAAGACCTACTTCGAAAAATAGAAGGGGGAAGTAATTTTGAAGAATTAGCACGGGACTTCTCTAACTGCTCATCAGGTAACAATGGTGGGCTACTTCCCGAGTTTGGGAGAGGAAAGATGGTGCGTGAATTTGAAAAAGCAGCTTTCTCTTTAAAATTTGGCCAGGTATCAGCACCAATAAGAACAAAATTTGGATATCATTTAATCAAACGGGAGAGCTAGTTTCTCCAATCCTTTAGGCCATATTTGGCCAAGATTTTAGTCAGCTTTCCACTATCTCTCAACTTGACCCATCCCCCAGATAGAATTCTTGCATAATCTTTTGCTTTTGGATTTTTTGAAGAAAATGCCACAAATAGATTGCGATCCTCCGGCTTATCAACTTTTATATCAGCAACGCGCTTTAACTTGCTCTTTACTTGCATAAGCATCGATATAAATTTCATGACATTGGATTCAACTAAAATAACATCAACTCGATTTGCTAAAAGCTTTCTAATATTCCTTTTGATTGGATCGTCTCCCGTAACAAATTGAATATTTTTTGGTCTACTCTTAATAAAATTTGAAATGGTCTCTCCGTAGTCATAGCCATAAGTTAGGCCCAGTCGAATATCAGTTAATGAATTGATGCTTGAATACTTCCATTTAGAACCCGCCTTTGTCCAAAGGGAGTCATAAAAGCGCCCCTGCTCTACTGTAGGAAGAACTAATCCCTGAGCTTCAGTACGACTGGCCCCGATAACACCAGTGTAACTACCATTTCTTGTATCTCTTAAAGATCTTGCCCAATTCATTGTCTTGTAATCAATTGTATGACCTGCATCCTTAAAGATGATCTTAACTGCTTCCACAATATAGCCAGGAAGGTCCGATTCATGCTCACATGTGTATGGACACCATACATCAGCGCGTAGTTGGATGACGTCAGCAAATAAAGGCGTGTGTACACAGAGCATTAGGATGACCACTGCAATTTTCACCTTTCCTCCTTGAAAAATGTTTTGCATTACTATCAGTGTAAACATATTTCAAATATAAACCAAGCTAATTGACCATCTACGGTCTAAATATCAGGGACTAAATGGGACAATCTAAATTAACAACCTGATGTAAAATAAAAAAACCGGTCAAAAGACCGGTTTTTTATTTTATGGCGGGGCATGAGAGATTTGTTGTCGGGCTCCTGCCCTCCACCCTTCGGGCGCCTACGGCGACTTGATCGTCAATCCAGACGATCAATGAACTCCCTTCGGTCATTCTACTTTTCAAACACGATATAAAACAAAAAAACCGGTCAAAAGACCGGTTTTTTATTTTATGGCGGGGCATGAGAGATTCGAACTCCCGACCAATTGGTTCGAAGCCAACTACTCTATCCAGCTGAGCTAATGCCCCATAAGTAAGAAAAGTATAAAAACCTTTTCTTCTAAATACAAGTCCTAATGACGTAACTTTAAAAGAATTCCAACGAGAACAACCAGCACTCCAACCACAATGGTAAAGGCCTTAAAGTGTTTCTCAATAATAATCTTTGCTCTCTGACCAAAAAAGAAAACAAGGGCAGAAAGAATATAATAACGGATTCCACGCCCAAAAATTGATGTCACAATCAATAGACCAATTGATATCTGATCAGAAAAGACACCTGCAGCAACAGTAAATACTTTAAATGGTATTGGTGTAAAAGCAGCGAGGAAAAGGGCCAAAACCGCATTGTTCGCATACTTCATTTTTACAACTTCAAAGTAGCCATCAAATCCTGGGATATAGGCAGTAAGATAAGGCCCAATAATATCCCAAGCTAGAGCTCCCATGTAGTATCCAGCGATTGCACCTAATACAGAGGCAACAGTAGTAATGAAAGCGAAGCGAAATGCCTTTCTTCTATCGGCATATCCCATCGGAAGCAACATCACTTCTGGCGGAATAATAAAACAGCAACTTTCGGTAAAAGAAACTACTGCCAAAACCCATGGAGCTGCTTTTGAATGACAGCTCTCAAGAATTTTATTGTACAACTTTCTGAAAAGGCCAAATGCCTTCTTTTCTACTTCAGAGTCCATTGTTTGTTCCATCTATTCATCATCCTCAGTAGCAAAAGGAGTATCGGCCCAATCTACAGTGTGACGACACTTAGGACACTGAAGCTGCTTACCATGTTTCTTAGTAGTCTTCTCGCACATTACCGGGTAACCACAGCTCTCACAGTCAAAAGCATGAGGTCGTGACCAAACAGCGTTTTCACAATCTGGATAGTTTGAACATCCATAAAAAATCTTACCGTAACGAGATTTTTTCTCAGCAAACTTACCAACTTTACACTCAGGACATTGAACATCGAGAGTATATGGAAGAGTTCCTTTACAAATTGGATAGTCTTCACAAGCAAGGAAACGACCGTAGCGTCCCTTCTTAACGACCATTCTTTTACCACATTCAGGACATGGGTCCTTTGCATATTCTTTTGGAAGAATCTCATATGATCCATCCAAGTGCTTCTTAAAGTCTTCAGTCGAAGTACATTCTGGATAGTTTGAACATGCGAAGAACTGCCCATTTTTTCCCCATTTGATGTGATACTCACCATCCTCACACTTGAGACAGTGAACACCTGTAGGGATTTGCTGCTTCTTGAGATTTTTCATCTCTTCTTTAGCGCGCTCGAGAGTTTTCTCAAAACCCTTCCAGAAGTCTCTTAAAACTTTCTTATATTTGATTTCCCCTTCTTCGATCATATCCAGCAACTCTTCTACCTTTGCAGTAAAAGTTACGTCCATGATGTCTGGGAAACTTTCAATAAGCATTCTACATACAACAATTCCAAGTTCTGTTGGTAGAAAACGGTTCTCAGTTTTTTCTACATATCCACGATCTTGGATGTTAGAGATAATTGAAGCGTAGGTAGATGGACGTCCAATCCCCTGCTCTTCAAGCTCCTTAACAAGCGAAGCTTCATTGTAACGAGGAGGTGGCGATGTCCAGTGCTCTAAAGAAGCTGGAGTGATGGTTGGAGTAATTGTCTCGCCCTCATCAATCTGTGGAAGAAGGCCAGAGTTTACATTTGAATCCTCTTCTTCATCTCCACCGCGACGAGATCTCTTCTCTGCAGCCGCTTCAAGGTATACTGTACGATAACCAGCAAACTTAATAATCGAACCATTTGCTTTAAAGAAGTGCCCTTCGCACTCAAACATTACGGCAGTTTGATCAATGATCGCTTGGCTCATTTGAGATGAAACAAACTTGTTCCAAATAAGCTCATAAAGTTTTTGCTCATCAGGCTCAAGGTCTCCACGAACTTCTTCTGGAGTAAACACAAGTGAAGTCGGCCTGATGGCCTCGTGGGCATCCTGTACCTTTCCTTTCCCTTTTTTCTTATATTCGATTGCCTCAGCAGGAAGAAAGTCCTTCCCGTATCTTCCATCGATATATTCTCTTACCGCTTGAAGTGCCTCTGGCTCAGTTCTTACGGAGTCAGTACGCATATAAGTGATCAAACCTTGTAGCCCATGGTCACGAAGTTGAATCCCTTCATACAACTTTTGTGCAATCATCATGGTTTTCTTTGTAGAGAAACCAAGCTTATTAGATGCCTCTTGTTGTAATTTAGAAGTAGTAAAAGGAGGAGTTGGATTTTGCTTACGTTCACGTTTCTTTACTTCGATAACATTGAATGGCCTACCATTGACGTCATCGCAAATTTTCTTTGTAAGAGACTCTTCAGTAAGATCAGTCTTCTTCCCTTTATCTTCACCGTAGTATTTGATTTCAAACTTGGTATTATCTTTTTCCATCTCGCCATGGATTGAAAACCACTGCTCAGGAATAAATGCATTAACTTCGTCTTCACGCTCAACAATAATTCTTAAGGCAACAGACTGCACTCGCCCAGCAGAGATACCACGTTGAACCTTTTCCCAAAGAATAGGTGAAATCTTATATCCCACAAGACGGTCAAGAATTCTTCTTGTTTGCTGAGATTGATACATCTCTTTATTCAGTTCAGTTGGATTTTCAATTGCCTTTTGAACAGCGTTCTTTGTAACAGCATTAAAAACAACTCGATGAATATTCTTCTTTCGAGATCCAATCTCCTCTGCAAGATGGAATGCAATGGCCTCCCCTTCGCGGTCGGGGTCAGGGGCCAAGAAAATTTCACTAGCATTCTTTGCGAGTTCTTGGATTCTTTCAATTTTATCTTTCTTTCCAGTGATTGGAACAATATCAACAGCGAAATCTTCTTTGATATCGACACCAAGCTTAGATTTAGGCAAATCCTTGATATGACCATTAGATGCCACAACTTGGAATCCTCGACCTAAATATTTCTTAATTGTTTTTGCCTTAGAAGGTGATTCCACAACCACCAAGCTGTAATCAGTTTTCTTTACGGCCTTTTTTGCGACTTTCTTAGAAGCTTTCTTAGAAGTTTTCTTCGAGGCCTTCTTCTTCGTGGCCTTTTTAGTAACTTTTTTCTTAACAGTTTTCTTAGCTTCAGCCTTAGATGTATCCACATCCATAGCAACCTCTCATGTATTATTTACTACTTAGACAGTTTATTAGAATCAGTATTCATCAAAGAGGTCATTTGATCAAGAAAAATCGCTATAATGATGGATAGCAAAATAAAAAGGGGGCCGAAGCCCCCCGTCTTTCTGCATTGTGTTATTTAGATTCTTGCTTATTGGTTTCAGTATTGAGCAACTCGTCGATCTCCTCCAAGTCAAACTCAGTAAGACCATATGGATTCTCTTTATTATTAATATCTTGATCCATATATTGGCGACCTTCAGATTCTTCTATCTCATCAAGAGAACCAAAAGCATTAGGGTCTGGCTCACTAATTTTCTTCTCAAGATCGTCGAGATTCATTTGCTCGAGGAACTTATCTTCGTCAACACGGGCCTCATTAAGTTGCGCCTCAGCTTCAGTAATTTCGGCCTCAAGACGCTCAAGCTCTTTAAGATCTTTCTCATGCTCTTTAATGATAGACTTTTCACGCTCTTGTCTTTCAAGTTCTTGAAGCTCATCATCAGTGAGTTGGATCTTATCAGCTTTATCTAGAAGATCTTCATTAATGTTATCAAGATTAAGCTCAATATCTAGCTCATCAAGAGCACCAGTTTCAAGCTCTTTAACCTGACCAAGCATTTCTCCACGCTTAATCTTCTGATCACGCATTGCGTGTTCAATTGTTTTAGAAACAACGATACTACCAGCGTTGATTGTATCTCTACTTGAGGAAACTAGCGCTGTAGCGAAGTTATCACTCAAAGAAATTACAGTAAGCTCTCCAATCTTATAAGATGGGTCTGTTGAAATTTTCTTTTTACTGTGCGGGTCTGTAATTGAATAAACTTCAAAAACATTTCCAATCTCAACACCATCGATACGACCACGATCCAGATAAACAACATCACCATAAGCAAAGCTGTTTTTCATCTGATCGTAACCACCCATCACAGATGCTTCAATAATTCTCTTGCTAAATGACTTGTAGATCTTTTTGATCTTAGACATATAAGTTGTTACACGCTCACCACGTTCTACAGTGTCACTAATCTCGAAGATCTCACACTCCCATAAACGTCCAAGTTTTTTAAGTGCACGAACTTGAGCAACAACTGTGTACTTATATCCTTCACGGTCAGAAGTCTCATGAGACATTTTTCCACCGGGACGGTAAATTGAGAAAAGATCCCCTGGTTTTACTCTTCCTGGGGCATCAAACTTAATAAAGACTCGATCTCTGATTTGTAAAAAGCTTGAGTTACTTGATGAACTGTCAATCTCACCCAAATCAATCATGATATTAGAAAGAACAAAAGTATTTAGGAAGAAGCCTTCTGAGAAATCAAAATCAATTTTTGACGTTCTGTCGAAACCAGCCTCATCATACTGCTCACCTGGCTCTTTAATAACAATCTTAGTTTCAGGTGGTTCATATTTCTCATATTCAGTAATAAGTGCTTTTTTACCAATATCTTCCAAGTCATCATACGTCTCTTCTGAGATATATTGAAAGTAAACACCTTTATCTTTTAGGTTTCTTCTTTCTGCCAACCAAGCTGGTGGCTCAGAATCAGAAA
This sequence comes from Bacteriovoracaceae bacterium, assembly GCA_965140515.1. Classification (GTDB taxonomy): domain Bacteria; phylum Bdellovibrionota; class Bacteriovoracia; order Bacteriovoracales; family Bacteriovoracaceae; genus JAGLCH01. Next base: position 3,110,599 of record OZ223251.1, read on the forward strand.
AGTCTCTATAATCGATCTTCCCTTTCTTACGTTTTTCCATGATCTCTTTTTCTGAGAACTCTTCGGAAAACTCTCCAAAATGAACGTTAGGAATATCGGAAGATGTCCCTGTATCAAAAGTTAGCACCATTCCTGGCTCTACTTCATGCGGATTAGTAATCTGAGGATTCATTGCCCAAACTTTTGAGTAGTAGAACCCTGAACCAAATAGCTTTTGAGAAATCTTCCAAAGCCATTCATCTTTTTGAATCTCGTATTTATCGACCTTACTTGCAGTGGCAATTTCATTCCACTCATCAGCAGGTATTTTTCCAACAACCATTTTTGATTGTTCAAGTAGCTTTTTCTCAACATCGCCCACTTCAAAAATATCTGTTTTCTGATGTGATTTATCCTTCGCTGCTACTTTATCGTTAACAACATTAGGCTTAACTTCAGCAGTAGTATCAATCTCAGGTTTAGTTGCAAACTCACTTGGAGCGTCTTCATACTTCAACTTCGTTGAGTCACTTTTAATGGCCTCAAGGTCATCGAGTTCCTCAACTTCCGAAAGATTTAAAGAAGTATCCTTAATTGTTGATTGATCGACAGAATCTTGCTCTAAAAGAAGATTGATATCTTGAGGCTCAACAAGCTCCAATGCATCAGCATCGATCGCATTAGCAGCATACGCTCTCGAAGATACGAGCAAAATAAATGTCAAAAAAGCTAACTCTCTATTCACCACGAATGACACCTACCCTAGAAAAAGTCATGTAACATTGAAAAGTACAACTCTTTCTTCTTTGGAAGCTTGAGCTTGTCACTACACACAGTTAGCCTTCTTAGCGTATCCAAAATCATGCCCGAAAAAGCATGGGTATGAACAACTTCTTCAAAGACCTGCATAGCGAGGTCATAGTTTCCTTGCTTATAGAAAATTTCACCGATTAAGAATTTAGCACGTACACGAACTTGCTTATTTTGAGAGTCCTCTAATCCTTTCAATAAACCCATCGCCTTATTAAACTGATTAACCTCTACAAATTTCCAAGCTTTTCTCAAATTGATAATTTGGTTTTCAATATTCTCAACTGTAAGTGGAGCATTGATATCAACTTTCTTACTACGAGTTAGAGTTTTCTTTTGTGGAGGAGCACCAAATAAGTCAACTGTTTCAGTCAACTCTGTGCTAGGAGCGGCCTTTGAAATATTCTCAACAATATCAGCGGGATTATCACCCTTCACTACAATCTGCTCTTTCGAGCTCGCCTCAAGCTCTTTGGTCTTCTTCAATAACTCCTCGTATTTTTTGAGAAGTTGATCGTATTGAGCTTTTGAAACTAGCTCTGTTTTTGGATCTGTAGATGAACGCGCACCGAAAAGTGATTTTCGATCGCTAAGAGAAGTACAGCTAACCAAGGCCATTGATAATACAAGAATTAACGAGCTTTTTTTAAACTCTCTGAGTGAAAAGAAATTCACTTTTTGTCCTCCGTGACATAAAAACCATTTGGTTTTGGTACTCTTTAGTAGTACATATATATAATTGTAATTAAACTCTGCATTAAGTCAATGATATTAGAGAGGTAGTCATATTATGCCCAATCAACAGATGCTCTTTCACACCGTCATTCGGGTCCCAAAAGAGGAGTCGGCATATACCTACTTTATCCTAGAAGCAAACGAGGGTCTGGCCTTCTACTCTACCCTCCCTTTTGAGACTGGGTGCCCGTACAGAGATATTGATATAAAAACTCCACTGTGCTTTAAAAACGACCTGACCTACTTACTTGACAAGCTCGCTCAAGAATATCCAATCGAATTTCTCCGCCAAACAGAAATACTTGACCAATAGTCCCCCTAAATTTTTTTCCCCTAAGTGTTCTCAATAAAAATAAATAGATACTTTTATTCAAAACATCCGATTGAATGACAACGATTAGATTTTAATTTTATTTAGTAGATACCCTTTAAGGAATTGTATGAAGTTTTTCCGCCGCCTAAACCTGACAGCAAAGCTGTTTATAATTAACTTTGGTTCTGTATTTTTCTTTGCCTTTATTTTGCTTCTGATTTTCAATCGTGGAATTGGGATGCAAAAAGATGTCATCGGAAAGAATATGCAGCTATACAGCGAAGTTTTGGTTAAGTCACTTTCAGAAGTATTTCACTCAAAATATCACAACATTCAGGCCATCGCGAAAAACAGTGCACTCAAAACAACAGACAAAGAAACAATCAAATACGTATTCGATGAAATGATGACACTCTACCCTGACTTCGGTTATCTCGCGCTTGTGGGGAAAGACGGAAAAATCATTGCGACAAACTCAATTAATTCGGCAGGAAAAGAAATCAACTATAAAGCAGTTGCCGATCAAAATGTAGCAAATCAAGAATGGTTCCAAAGAGCAAAAAATCAAAAATTCACAGAAGACCTAGAAAAGAAAATTTTTGGAACATACGTTGGAAGAATTAACAAAGACTCAGTTGCAAAATCAATGTATGGAAAAGATGTCGTAGGTAATCACTTTACAACAATTGTAGACGATGGTTTCGGAGAAGTGCAGGCCATTCTTACAGTTTATGTAAAAAATGATTGGATTGAACAGGCCCTTATTGATTTATACAAATCGACAAAATCCAACTCGGAGTCTGAACTCGCCTTTATCAACGACGAAGGTAAGATGGGTGCTTTTGTTCACTACGATCAAAGTGGAAAAAAAGTGAATGATGACTCACTACTTCTTAATAAAACTGTGCTTAACAATAGCTCTGAAATTGGAAAACTAATCTTAAGCAAAGGAAATGGAACAGCACAAGAGGATTCAATCCTCAATGGAAGCGGAGAGATGTACTACGCGGGTTCAAAAGTTGTTGGAAAGAAAATTATCGATAGCTTAGGATGGTCTGTTCTAATTGGCGTAAAACCAAAGACCCTATTCCTACCAGTAAGAGATCTACAAAATTTCTTCTATATCTTCGCCGCAATCCTTTTGATTATTTCAGCGGGGATTAATTACTTTGGTGGAAGAATTGCAAGCGTTCCGATTCAAAAAATAGCAGACATTCTTCGAAAAAATGCAAGTAAAGTAAAAGAAGTTGCAACAATGATTGATACAGGAAGTGTTCAACTATCTAGCAATACAACCCAACAAGCATCATCAATTGAGCAGATTTCAGCATCTCTCGAAGAGACAAACGTGATGGTTGAAAACAATGCCACAAGCTCGAAATTAGTAATGGATTTGGCCAATGATACTCACAATGAGGCCACCAATGGGAAAGAGGTTATGACTGACCTCAGAACTTCAATTGATGAGATCATGAAAAGTACTCAAAGTATTGAGCAACTAAAAAGTGTTATTGAAGAAATTGGCGAGAAGACAAAAGTCATTGATGAGATTGTATTCCAAACAAAACTACTCTCTTTCAATGCTTCAGTAGAAGCAGAAAGGGCCGGGGAACATGGTCGTGGTTTTGCGGTTGTCGCTCAAGAAGTTGGAAATCTTGCAAGTATGAGTGGTAAGGCCGCGATGGAAATTGCTGCCATAGTAAAAGATAGCATCAATAAGGCCGGAGTTGTAGTTACAGATAATAAGGAAAAAGTAGAAAGAGGGAACCAACTCTCAATTAAAACCTCTGAGCTTCTTGAATCAATCGAAAAGAAAACGGATGAAGTACGAACTCAATCAGAACAAATCTCAAAAGCATCTGAAGAACAGGCGCTTGGAATTAAGCAAATTAATACTGCAATCAATCAGATTGACGACGTGACACAGCTTGTTTCAAAGAACGCGGGTGAATTTGCGGAAACAGGTAAGGAGATGAATCTTCAAGCTGAAGATCTAAATAGAAGCGTTATCCAACTTCTGGAAATTATCAAAGGCGAAGGTAGCCAGAGAGGTGAACTGAGTTCAATGGAAGTAGCCCCAGCAATTGAACCAAAAGAGATTTCAATACCTACTCCAACCTTTAGAGATGAGCGTCCGATAAAGGATATCAAAAAATCAATAACCCCGGTATCACAGCAAAGTGATGATAACTGGGACACCCTATAAATCGAATATCAACTAGAATGATTTGGATTACTAAAAACCAAGAAAAGGAGTTCTTAATGAAGACATTGGCATTGGTCATGGTCGCAGGGCTACTTGTTGCAAGTACAGCTTTTGCAGGACCAAAAGATGATTTTATCGCCGCCGTAAAGAAATATTGCGGAAAGGATGATGCAACAGCAGCTTCGTGGGCCACACCAGGAAGATCTGGAACAGTAATGAAGTGGAAAATGTGTACCGCTGATTCAATTGATATCAACGGCTGCAAACTTCCATGTAAAGACGCTTCATCATCTATCGGTGGTTAATTTCTAAGGAGAAACAAAATGAAAAAAATGATTATACCAGCAATTGCTGCCCTTGTTGTAAGTGGCGCACAAGCTAAAACAGCAGACGAAAGAATTAAAGAACTAGAACAAAGAATTGAAACTCTTGAATACAAGTCATATGAAAACTACTTCACATTTGGTGGTAGACTTGAAAATCAATATGAGCACATTCAATCTTCCGATGAAGGTGAAGTTGCAAACTACGATTACTACTCTACTCTCTTCCAACTTGACATTGCCGCTCAACCAAATGACGAAGTATCTTTTTATGGTCGTCTTTCAATGAATAAATTTTGGAATGACGCCCAAAAGCAAGGTGATTACAGTGACAACACTATGTCACAAGGTCGTTCAAAGAATGACACAACACCATATGTTGAAAGAGCTTTCATCAACTATCGCATGCTTCCATCGCTGACACTTTCAGTTGGGCGTCTTCCAACAATTGATGGAACACCAACACACTACTCGATGGGGCAGAGCTCAATGGGTTCATATCCTGCATTCTCATACGGAACAGTCCTTGATGGGATCGCTCTTACTCATTCTGCAAAACTAATGGGTGGAACACTGACTTCACGTGCGGTTTATACACCGTTCACCCTTGCTGAACACGGAGATTTAACTAGTCCAACTGAGGCCGTCGACTCAGAAGGAGTAAAAGCAGACTCAGTTAATCATATGATTGCAGTGATGGCCGATTATGAAAAGTATAACACCAGTTTCGCTGACCGCATGAGTTTCCTAATTCAAGGTGTCTTGCTCGATGGATTGAGCCTCGCAGATGAAGATACAAAACTAAGTGGTTTAGATGTATATGATGATTCAAAGAGTAATGTTGTAGTCGATCTTAAGAAAGTGATTGCGGCTATGGAGCTCAATAATATCTTTAAATCGAAATTTGATTTTGCAGCGCAAGTCGCTTGGAGTGAAGTAAAATCAGAAGGTTCAATGACTAGAAATATTCTTATGGATTCGACATCAACAGTTCCAGTTACAGGTATGCCAAACCTCCCAACACTTGCCGTATATCCATATAATCTTGGAGGTGTTTTCTCTGACGCAAATGGGGGAACATCTACCGGCTGGGCATACTTAGCATCACTTCGCTACAACGCAACCAACAACCTAAAAATTGGTTACGAGTACGTACAAGCAACAGATAAAGCATTCATGATGACTGGGGCAAAGAGAAGAGCTGTAAGCTTTTACAATACTCCAAGCTCAAAAGGTCATCACGCTTACGTGAACTACCGTCTCAACAACAACCTAACTCTTCTTCTTGGATATAGCTATCAACAAATTGATACAACTTATACCCAAGGTCTATTTGGAGCAGGAGAATCAATTGATCGTGAAGTTCATTCAGGTTACACAAACCTAATCGCGACATTCTAATCTCATAAGAGAAACAGAATATAGAGAGGGAGACCACATGGTCTCCCTTTTTTTATTTTTTTGGAACATAAAAGAAAATAAGATCCTCAATTTCCTCATCATACACTTGATACTCACACTCTCCTCGAAGGTGTTCAAGAGCATTATTAGCTCGTTTGAGCATTTCAGAATACTTCTGCTCTTCTGTGCACTTAGCACAATTCATCGGTTTCATTCCAGCAATAACAGCATCCATATCGAGATTAACCGGATTCAAATTATCTGCATCACACTCATGGGTCCACTCTCCGGTATTTAAATCAAAATGGTAAAGAGATAGGAATTTATGAGCATGCTCTACACAGAATTCAAGAGCATCCATAATATAGTTAAACTCAGCACGGCTAAATGCCCAGTGAAGATTTAATCGAACCCACCCTGGCTTCAATCCATAAATTTTGCGTTTTTGAATGGTGTTCACATAGCGATCAGATCTCGGAGTATCGATTGATAATAGCGTATGACCATAAGGACCAGCACAAGAGCATCCGGCACGAGTTTGAATTCCAAACAGATCATTAATCAATTTCGTCACAAACTTTGGATGTAGAATTCTGTCTCTATGCTTGATATTAAAAGCAACAATATTGATTTTATCTTCGGCGTCAGATGGTCCATAGATCGTAACATCCTCGCGATCACCAAAACGATCAAGAAACTCTTTATGGAGGCCATGCTCAATTAATTCAATCGTCTCAACCCCTACTCGTTCTTTTAGCTCCATTGCAAGAGCTGTTCTAATTCCCTGTAAAATCCCTGGCGTCCCCGGATTTTCACGAGTCTCAATATCTTCACAGTATACTTCTTTATCGTAGGTTACAAAGTCAACAGTCCCTCCCCCAGCTACAGTTGGAGGAACTTCCCTTCTATAGATTTTCTCATTAAAAACGAGAACACCACTTGAACCTGGCCCCCCCAAGAATTTATGCGGAGAAAAGAAAACCGCATCAAAGTAGCTCTCTTCATCTTTATTCATATTGATTTCCACATAGGGAGCACTGGCAGCAAAATCAAAACAAGCAAGCGCCCCATGACGATGAAGAATCTTAGCAACGTCATAAACTTTGGTTGTAATTCCAGAAACATTACTTCCCGCGGAAAAAGATCCAATCTTGTAACGATCTTTATATTTTGGATCAGATACTTTCGCCTCAAGCGTCTCTAAGCAGAGAACACCTTTACTATTAAGAGGGATTTCAATCACCTCGCATAATCCCTGTCTCCACATGATCTCATTTGAATGGTGCTCATAAGGCCCAACAAATACCACAGGAGGATTGATTTTCTTGCAGTCCATAATGGATTTTAAATTGAGCCCTGTTACCTGAGGCAGATAAACTCCAAGAATTTGCTGTAACTTGGTTACGGCCCCAGTTGCCCCAGTGCCGGTGAAAACAAGCTTCCCATTAGGTTCCGCATTGACGATCCTTTTTACTCTTGAAGCGGCTTCATGGAGTAGATTCGTCGCAGCTTTCCCTGTGAAATCATCATCAGTATGTGAATTAGCGTAATAGTTGAGCAGGTACTTGATATAGTCTTCAATGAAATCGACCCCTCTGCCACTGGCAGTATAATCTGCGTAAACAAGGGGTCTTTTTCCAAATGGGGTATTAAAAAGGATATTTCGGCCAATTATGCTCGAGCGCAACCATTCGAGCTCAGTCATCGCTTGTTTGTAGTCCACTTAAGTTCTCCGTAGGTATTTAGGGTACTAAAATGATATCTATAAAATTTCAGATAGTCTAGATAGTCTAAGCGGTCCGCTCCAGCTCCTGCCTCCCGCGGACATACCGTTCATCCTGAACATAAAACAAAGGCCCTCACAAGGAGGGCCTAAACAAAATATGAAAAATATTTTTAGAATTTCAATTCAACTGAGATTGGGAAGTGGTCAGAGTAACCAGCTTTAGACTTCTTAGTCGTAGCGTGATTGTATGGCCATGGAGTACCTTTAATCTCATTTTCAAATCTACCCAAATAGAAACGTCCATCCCACTTTGAAGGCTTTGTTGCAAACTCAGGGGCCAAGATATTAAAGCTCTCAAGGTCTACCTTAACCTCACGTTTTGAACCTTCAAGAAGGTTTTTTGAAACGAAAATATGGTCGAGGTTGTTCCAGTTTTGTCCATAATAGTAGAAATAAGTTCCTGGAGGAAGACGATTTTTAACGTCATAAGGGATCTTACGATCCTTCTCAAGTGTCCATCTTACATCTTTCATGATATCGCCCTTAAAAAGAACAGTATGGAATGGATGTGGAACATCACTTGGAATAGTATTGAAGTCACCTACCGCAACAATCATTTGCTTAGGATTTTTCTTCTTGATCTCATCGATTCTCTTTTTAAGAACTTCCGCAGCAGCAACACGTGCTGAAGCAGGTCCACCTTGACTTGGCCAGTGATTAACAAATACTGTCAATTTGTGCTTTCCTCTTAGTAAGAAGTTTACTTCAAGAATATTTCTTGTTGGGTGCTTTGGATCAGCAGGAACGTGATGCTCTTTCCAATTAACAAACTTTAGCTTTGAAGATGACTCATCATAGATAAGAGCAACATCAACCCCACGCTTGTCAGGGCTGTTTGTAACCGCAAATTTCTCATATCCAAGTTTCTTTGCAAGTTGCCCTACAACATTGCCATTTTCAACTTCAATAAGGGCCAAGATTTCTGGTTTTCCGTACTCATTTTCATCAAGTACTTTCTTGATTTGTGAGAGTTTTACGTCAAGGGCCTTCTCTGTCCAATCAATATCTTCGCACTCACTACGATAGCGTTTACTTTTGATCTTTGCACACTCTGCCGCTTTTCCTTTAAAATCTTTAGGAAGGTAGGTCCAATCGTTTTTTCCCTCATCTTTTTTAGTATCGAAAAGGTTTTCAACGTTGTAAGACATGATCTGAACACGTCTTTTCGATGCTGCGAATCCAGCGTTAGAAAGAAGCGCTAGAATCACACATAAAGTGAATATTCTCATTAAATGTCCTCGGTTAGGGTATTAAAATTTAATCTTTGAGTATTCTACATAGTTACCAGCTATTTCTCAACTCACGAAGCTTAAGAAATGCCATTTCTGAATCACTTGTTCCCACCATCATTTGAACTTCGTGTTCGTCAGTGCGTAAAAACAAATTCATTTTAGACTCGAGCCCAAAATCAACAAGCTCAGCTTCATCGATAAGCTGCTCATATAGATCATTGTCGCGGTCAATACTGTGGCAAAATTTGAGATTGGTATCCATATAATCGTGACCTGGGCAAACAACGACGTCTTTTGAGAGATTTGCCTTAAGTTTTTGGATACTTGAAAAAAGAACAGAAGGATCGCCTGAATTACAGTTTCCTACACCAGCGTTAAACAGGGTATCACCTGTAAAAATAGTAACTTCCTTATCAAATTCACAGTGAAGAATACAAATTGAGTCCATAGTGTGCCCTGGAGTGTGAAAAATAATGAGTTTATTTTCACCATCCACATCGAGCTCTTCTTCATCTTTCAGAGCAATTTTCTTATTACCATAAATGTTTGGAAGCCCCTTTCCGTGGGCATAAACAGGACAATCAAAGAGTTTTACGAGTTCATGGTTCCCTGTGGTATGGTCAGCATGAGAGTGAGTATTGATAATCATATCAACACGCCCACCAAATTCATTGATGGCCTCCATCAATTCTTCTTCCATAACAGGGTCAATACAAATAACCTTCCCATTTCTCCCTTTGAGAACATAAGAAAAGTTCTGTAGACCATTTTGTGCCAAAATCCTTTTAACAATCATATTTCCATCCCAGTAATAATTTGAAATAATTATACTCGTAAATTGAATGAACAAAAAGGGGCAAGATGAAAGATACTCAAATACTTCAAAATTTACTCATCGCGTTACTCATAATTAACACTCTAACCAAATCATGGCTTGAGAGAAGAAATAGAGTATATGTACAAAAGAACAGAGACAAGGTACCTACTCTCTTTGCAGATAAGGTTTCTCTTGATGAGCATCAAAAGGCAGCAGACTACACGCTTGCAAAATTAATTTCAGGCAAAGTATTTCGCACCTACGGTCTAATTATCTTTGTAGGATGGATCTTTTTTGGAGGTCTTGAATATTTGGATCAATTTGTCCGCTCATTTAATCAAGGTCCAATTGTAACTGGAATCATTTTTTACGCCATTTACACCTTAGTTGGAATGATTTTAGAACTTCCTGAGAGCATCTACACAACCTTCTCTCTTGAAGAGAAATTTGGGTTTAATAAAACAACAGTTAAAACATTCATTATCGATATTGTTAAAGGAATTGTTGTTGGTGCTGTCATTGGTCTTCCGTTGATTGCCGCAATTTTATGGATCATGACTGCGCTTGGAGCAAACTGGTGGATTTGGGCATGGGTTTTTCTCACAGCATTCCAACTTGTCATAACATGGGCATACCCGAGATTCATCGCTCCTATCTTTAATAAATTTACAGAGCTTCCTGATGGGGAAGTTAAAGACACTGTCCTTGCACTTTTAAAGCGGTGTGATTTCGTCAGTAAAGGTCTCTTTGTGATGGATGCTTCAAAAAGAAGCGCCCACGGAAATGCCTATTTCACAGGTTTTGGAAAAAACAAAAGAATTGTCTTTTTCGATACACTACTTGAGAAATTAACACCAAAAGAAGTAGAAGCAGTTCTAGCTCATGAACTTGGTCACTTTAAAAGAAAACACATTATGAAAAAGATGGGCGTAATCTTCCTCATGAGCTTCATTGGTTTTGCAGTACTTGGACTGGCATACAGCTCTCCAGTGTTCTATCACGCTCATGGAGTAAGCCAAGCATCTCCATACATGGCAATTATCCTTTTTACTCTTATCGCTCCAGTTTATACATTCTTTATCACGCCAATCTCGGCATGGCATTCAAGAATTCATGAATTTGAAGCTGATGATTACGCGGCAAAATATTCAAGTGCAGATGAGCTGATTTCAGCACTTGTAAAACTACACAAAGATAATGCGAGCACACTGACGCCAGATCCAGTTTATGCGAACTTCTACTACTCGCATCCACCTGCGCCAATCAGAATTAATCACTTGAAAGATCGCTAAGACTTACCTCAAGATGGTGTTTGTCGGCCAGCTGGCAAATACCATCAATGAGTTCTTTTTTTGAAATAAAGATTCCCACCACATCGATTTGAGCGGTAGCAGGAAGCACGCAACCATTCTGACAATGGCAGCTGCTTGTAAAAACATGTGCTGAACGAATAGGCTCTCTATTTTGAAATCCAGCGTACCACTTTAGAAACTCATCAAACTTCTCAATAATATGCCCCGCGATCTCAGATCGAGTCTCCCTATTTGAGTTGAATAAAACTTGTGCTGTTTCACGTTGCATATCGTTTACAGAAACGTGAAGAACTCCACTAGCAGCAACATTTAAGGACAAATCAAAGCACTTAGGGCAATACATCAATCAAACTCCAAATCATTAGAAACAAAAAAATTTTATTGGCAAGCAGGCCCAGAGTCAACAGAGTAAGAAACGTCTGGGAGTAAAGAAAAGTTCCATTGATTGAATTCGCTTAATCGAGAATAATAGAAGTAGTAACAGGAGAAAGAGATGGAAAACTTCGCCCAATCATCGATTGAAACTCGTGATGGACTCAAACTTTGGTGTCGCTACTCAGATATCGGAGCAAAAGAGTGGATCATTATCACTCACGGAATAGCTGAGCACGCTGATAGACATAGCTATATGGCAGAGCTCTTTGGTAAGACGCATAATATATTCTTCTGGGACTTAAGAGGACACGGTCGAAGTGAAGGGATCTGGGGCGATGTCGATTACTTTGGTCAATATATGGAAGATCTCAAAGAAGTAATCACCTATGTTAAAAATGAGCTTCATGGTGAAAAGTTTAACCTTTATTCTCATTCAATGGGGGCCTTAATCAATCTGAGCTACCTTCAAGATTATGCAACCGAAGAACTATATCCAAATAAAGCATTCTTCAGTGCGCCTCCTGCAGGATCTCCTGGCCCATTTGGAGCAATTGGAGACTCGCTACCAAGTTCACTCGTTAAATTTACAATGAAGAGAGTCAGAAAAGTTAGCGGAAAATTATTTATTGATGGACGTTACCTATCTCATGATCCAAAAGTTCTCGACGACTATGTGGCAGATAAACTCAACAATACCGACCCTAGCCTACACTTAGTTCTCTCGATTGCTCTAAAATTCAGAGATGTTTTTTCAAGGCCTCTTAACATCAAATGTGGATTTAAGTGTGTGATTGGATCAGATGATAGACTAGTGACAAACAAGAATCTCATCAAATACTTTAAGACAGTTGAAGACAAACTGGAATTTAAAGTTATCCCTGATGGTTATCATGAAATGTACAATGAGATTCCAGAAATTAGAGAACGATTTTTTGAGGAAATAAAAAGCTTTTTTAAATAAGATCCTCAGAATCATCTGTTTGATGCCCAAAAGGAGCAACCGCTCTTTCAAAAATTCCATGACAATAACTAATTGCCATACCGTAGTTAGTAACTGGAATCTTTGCTTCAATCGCAGGATGAATCTTATTTAAGATCTGCTTTCTGGTGAGCATACATCCACCACACTGAATAACAATTGAGTACTCTTCGATTGGACGAGGAGTACTAGCAAGTCCAGACACAACATCGAATTCAAGCTTTTTGCCAGTAAAGTTACTAATCCAGCGAGGAATTTTAACTCTCCCAATATCATCGCAAGAAACATGGTGAGAGCAAGATTCAAGAAGCAAAACACGATCACCATCTTTTAAGTTTCCAATATGTCTCGTTCCATCGATAAAAGCATCGAACTCACCTTTAAGTCTTGCGAATAGAATACTAAAGCTGGTCATTGGAATATCTTTAGGAACAGCAGCATCAACTTTTAGAAAGACCTGACTATCTGTTACAACAAGATCAGGGCGGATTCCCATTTTTCCAATAATGGTATCAATCTCTCTCTCCTTGGCCATCATAATAATACAATCATTATCTAGAGCATCTCTGATGGTTTGAACCTGAGGCTGAATTATTCTCCCCTTAGGAGCTTCAACATCAATTGGTGTTACCAGTAAAACCACATCACCATACTTAACGAGATCCCCAAGGATTGTTGGATTATTAAATACGGAATCTGGAAGCGATTTTTTTATAGTAGAAACTATTAATTCAATATTAGTGCGGTCAACACTACTGAAGTCAACGACGTCAGTTGCGACTTCCGCCACAAGCCCTTTTGAGTATTCAGAATCGAGGGGATCAATATCGCATTTGCTGTGAACAATAAAAAATGGGGTTTTAAAGCGAGTAAACTCTTCAATCAATCCTCTTTCAAAGTCTCCAAATTCTTCCTCTGAAAACACGAGAATTGCCATATTGATCTGGCGAATTACCTTTTTTGTCTTCTCAATTCGAAGCTCTCCAAGTTCTCCCACATCATCAATACCCGCAGTATCGATAATGACAGAGGGACCAAGGCCAGTGATCTCCATTGTTTTTGAAACAGGATCGGTAGTAGTTCCAGGGTGATGAGATACGATTGCCACATCTTGGTTTGCAAGGGCATTAATAAACGAACTCTTGCCAACGTTACGGCGACCAAAAATTCCAATATGGGGCATCTGGGATTTAAGCATTACTCTTCACCATCCTTCAGCTCTTCGATAATCTCTGAAAACTTAAAACCGAGCTTCAAAAGATTTGTTGGTCTCATCAAATTTCCAAGAGTCTTACTTGGAATAAGATTCATTTCGTCATTTACTTCAAAAATAGACTTCCCTGTTCGCTTCATCTCTTTCGCTAACATTGAGGCCTTGTTGTACCCCACATAAGGGACAAGGGCCGTGGATAGAGAAGCAAATTTGTAAAACTTCTCGTATGTATCCTCAGAGACAGACTCATCCAGTTCTATTCCCTCGAGCATATTTTTGAGCATTGTCTCGTTACAGCCAATTAAGAGCTTTAAACTCTCGATCAATGAGTGGCCAATAAGCGGTGTATAGGCATTTAAATCGAGCATCCCTCTTGCAGAGAGTGACGCAATAATTGAGTCGTTCGCATAAATTTTTGAGGCCGACGAAATAACAAACTCAGGAATAACAGGATTAATCTTCCCTGGCATAATTGAAGATCCAACTTGTCTTGCAGGAATCTTCATACGACGGTGAGCGTACATATCAGAAGAAAGCATTCTGAGATCAGAAGAAATCTTTTCTAGATTTACAGCATGAGATTTCATAATGGCGTGAACTTCAACAAGTGCATCTAGATTGCAAGTTGTGTCCTCTAAATTTTCAGACTTGGTAATTGGAAGGCCTACAATAGTTCGAAGCTCATCGGTCACTTGAAAAATAAAAAATTTTGGTACGGTAATTCCTGTACCAATAGCACTCCCCCCAAGGTTTACAACCTTAATTCTTTCAAAGCACTTAGAAACTCTCCACCAATCTCTTGCAAGGGCCTCCTGATAAGTGCCAAAAAGCTTTCCATAACTAGTAGGAACAGCTTCCTGCATCTGAGTAAAACCAATTCGAAGAGAATCGCGATATTTACGCTCATACTCTTCAATAACAAACCTCTGAGCATTGATTGATTTTTCAAGCTCAGCTAAAAGCTTCATGATCGCAACTTTTAGTGCCGTTGGAACCACATCGTTTGTAGACTGAAAGATATTTGCGTGCTCAATTGGATCAACACAGGAATAATCGCCAGGCCTCTTTCCTAAAATTTGTAGAGCTCGGTTCGCGATGATCTCATTGATGTTCATATTAATACTGGTTCCTGCGCCACCGGAGATGGCGGGAACTATAAAGTGCTCAAAATGCTCACCACTATAAACTTCAGAAGCCGCTTGAATAAGCGCATCAATTTTTTCATCTTCAATGACAGGAATAGACAAATGATCTAAGTCATAACGAGAATCGAGCTTGTTTATAAACTTTCTATAAGTTTGATAACAGGCCTGCTTCACGGCACCCATACCAGAGTACCACTCTTTAAAAAACCGAGATTGATCAGGAAAGTTACTGCGGGCCCTCATTGAGTGGACACCATATAAAGCATTTGCTTCTACTTCAAACTCTCCTAAAAAGTCACTTTCTGTTCTCATTCACCCTCTTAGAAATAAACGTCACGATGCCCGTCAACAACCTTCTTCAAATGCTCTCTAGTTGTTTCTTTAAGCTTTTCAGTTGGTAGATCATCCATCATATCTTCAATCAGCTTTTCACCTAAATCAATAAGTTCTTGATCTCCAAAATCATAAATATACTCAGCGAATGTAAAGATCGCATTAGGCAGGCAGTGAGCTTTAATAAGACCAGGCTTTGCAAGATCCATGAAGTCTTTTCCAACACGTCCCATTCTATAACAACCTGTGCAGAAAGATGGGATGTGACCGTGATGAACAAGATCTTTTACGACTTCAATCATGCTACGATCATCCCCTAAAGAGAATTGGGCTTCAGATCCCTCTTCAAGAGCGCCATCAGTATCATCAGATTTGTCATTATATCCACCGGGGTTTGTTTTACTACCAGCAGAAACTTGAGAAACCCCGAGGTCAAAGCACTTACCACGAGTTTCTTCGTTCTCTCTTGTTGAAAGAATAATTCCTGTATATGGAACTGCCATTCTCAAAATAGCTATAATTTTTAGGAAGTCCTTATCACTAACTGGCATTGGTGGATTACTAGAAATATCGGATCCAAGAGCTGGTTCCATTCTTGGAACTGAGATAGTGTGTGGACCGACTCCATATTTTCCTTCAAGATGCTGAATATGCTGTAGAAGCGCAAGGATTTCGTATTTCCAGTCGTAAAGTCCAAATAGAACACCAATACCAAAATCATTAATACCTGCCTCAAAGGCGCGATCCATTACCTCAAGACGGAAATCATAATCTGCCTTTGGCCCAGCGATATGAACATTCTCATATGTTTCACGATGGTAAGTCTCCTGAAAACATTGATAAGTACCAATACCAACATCATTCAACCTTCTAAAATCGTCTGTAGAGAGTGGAGCAACATTTACGTTAACTCTTCTAATGTTTCCGTGGCTTTTATTGATGGAGTAAACTGCCTTAATCGAATCGAGAACGTAGTCTAAGTCTTTCCCACCGGTATAAGCTTCACCAGCAACAAGAAGAACACGCTTGTGACCAAGACCTACAATCTCTTCAGTCTCTTTTTTGATCTCATCAAAATTCAACTGGCGACGAGTAAGAAGTTTATTTGAGCATTTAAATGCACAGTAAGTACATTCATTAACACAAAGGTTAGAAATATAAAGCGGAGCGAATAAAACCATTCGCTTTCCATAGATTTCATTCTTGATATAATTAGCAGTACTCAGCATTTCATCGTAAAGCTCTTGATCTTCAGTCATCATCAAAGTCAAAACTTCGTGATAATCAATTCCGTTCAGCTTTCTTGCCTTCTCTAAGATGGCACTTACTGTTTCTTTTGAGGTGTCCACCTCACTTGAAAGTTCATTAACAATTTTTTTGTGATCTATTATATTCATCTTGTCTCCAAGCTCGGGATGAGTTTTCTAAATTCAAGTGGTTATACTCCTAAAGATCTACTTTTTGAAGTATTGTTTAAATCAATATCTAACACTTACTGGGACCTCAGCAACTTCATCATTCAAACTCCTTTTTTCGCTATCATACTGGATCTATTACGAAAAAGGCCTGATCGAAGTCAGGCCAAGTAAAAAAAATGAAAAAATATTGAGAGACAAAAGCAATACAATTTCAACGACTTACCAAACAAGACCTATCAAATGGGTTTATCTATCCCATTTTAAAGGAAAAAAACTAAGTCTAGTGAAGCAAATTCGCTTTTTAGATAACATACTTCTAAATTAGGAGGATTTGTGATGTTAAAGCTGCTAGCACTCACCGGACTACTATCATTTACACTGACAGGATTTGCCCAAGACGATGTCTACATGGTGATTATAAAAAAGGCAGAGCAAAAGAAACAAAGCCGATGGTCATTAACCGAATGGATGACAACTAAGAGAAAAATAGAAGCAATGGATCGCTGGCTAGCACTCAATTCTGATTGGCCAGCATCGCTGTTTGAAGGCTACTTAGAAGGAAATTATGCTTCAAACATTAAGTTCGCTGAAAATGGCGTTGGCAAAACAACTGAATTTATCGGCGGAAAAATGGGACTATTTCTCGGATTTCTGGGCCTTGAAGGTGGCGTTGAGCAATCTGGGCTAGAGTCAGACTATGGTGAGGGTCAAGTCACTCTCAGAATCTTTGGTAACTACGAGCAAAGTAATAACTTCTCCATAGGATATGGAATGAGGGCCAATGAATTTAAGGTCAAAGATAGTACCTTTGATGAGAGATTCACCAATGAGTATGGGATGGCCAGACTCAATCTTATGCTTGCGAGTTTTCTAGGTGTGAGAGGAGAATATCGAATGTTTCTCCCTAGCAAGACAAAATCCACAAAACTTGATGTTGATGGAGACTTGATCGAAGGAAGTGCTTACTTTGATATGAACTTTTTCAATCTTGGCGCCACCTACTTCAAAGAGAAGTTCAAAGTAGGAGACACCAAATTACTACGTGAAGGCGTACGCTTCTTTTTACGCATGTACTTCTAAATCATCGTGCTTAGAGCGCTTTAATTTGGGAAGTTTTGATTTAAGCCAACCAGTTGCCTCAAAAAGACAGGCCATAAAACTTGGTATAAATAACATTGTAAAGATTGTTGCAAACAAAAGTCCCCATGCAATTACGAGTGCCATCGGTCTCATATTTGCATCACTACCGGCAATCTCATAAGCAGCAGGTAGAAGACCAGCAACCGTTGTGGCAGTTGTTAAGAAGATTGGTCGCACACGTCGCATCCCACCTTCAATAACTGCGGCAATAATATCTTTATGTTCACGATAACGATCTCGAATGTAGTTAACCAAAATAATAGCGTCATTGACCACAATACCAGTTAGTCCCACAAGACTCACCATCCCAGGAAAGCTCATTACTTCACCGTGTAGTCCAAGTGATGTCATCGCTCCAGCGAAACCAAAAGGAATAATTAAAATAACAAAGAATGGGTAAAGTGGAGATGAAAACACCAAGCTTAAAATCATGTAAATAGCAAGCAAAGCAATCAAAAATAATTTCATAAGCTCAAGCATAGATTCTTGACGCTCTTTTTCTTCTCCCCCGAAATTAAAACGAACATCAGGGTATTGATCGAGCAGCTCATTATCGACATACTCTCTTAGCTGCTTATTGATCTCACCAGCAGTTATCTTATTTCCTTGAACCCCACTAGAAACAACAACAGTACGTTTTTCATTGTATCTCTTAATCGCGCCAAGTGTCGGTTTCTCTATTAATTTGGCAACATTACGAAGAGGAACATATGTACCGAACTTAGACTTGAGTTTTAGATTAAGCATCTTCTCCTTGTCTTGACGATATTTGTCAGGATAGAGAACAAGTACATCATATTCATCATCTACTTTCCGAACCTTTGTTGCAGCTAAACCTTCAAAAGCAGACATAGCAACTCTTTGAATTGTTGCAGGAGATACTCCCAAAATTGAAGCCGCTTGCTCATCAATTTTTAGAATGAGCTGCCCATAACCGCGCATCAAATCATCTTGGACATCAGCACTTCCGGGTATAGTTTTAAGCTTTTCCTGAATAGTCTGTGAGACTTTATCGAGTACATCAAAATTATTATGACTGATCTCTAGCTCAACCGCTTTCCCTGCAGGAGGACCGTGTCGCCCAATTTCGAAACTAAGCTTCCAGTTCTTTGGAATGAGTGGAGTGATTAGTTCACGGATCTCTTTAACAATAATTCTTGGATTGACATCGAGAACTTGTTCATCAAGTAGATAAACTTTTATCCCTGCAACATGGGTCCCCGACTGTGCCATTCTAAACCTTCCAGTCATCGACCCAACAGAAGTTCTATAGGCATCAATTCTCGTTCCGACTTTTGAATCGAGTTCATGCTCGATTTTCTTCACAATACTGTCAGTAACATCTAAGTGAGTATTCGCAGGACCTTCAATATTAAAGTCAAAACTTGTGATCCCTTTTGTTGGGAACATTTTGAGTTTAAAATTTGAAACGTGATAAAAACAAAGAGAAATAATAAAAATAAAGATAAGAGGAGTAACCACCCATCTTTTACGCACGACAAAATTAAGTGCTGGACGATAAATATCCTCAAGCAACTTATTTAAGAAGTGAGAAACTCTAGACTTAGAATGATTCATAAACTCTGCGGCGTGATTTGGAAGGATAAGCAAACACTCCAATAGAGAAAAGATCAAACAAGTTATAACCGCAATTGGAATAATTGACATAAAGTTCCCAATCACCCCACTCATAAACGCAAGAGGAAGAAAAGCAACAATAGTTGTCAAAATAGTTCCGACGACAGGAGCAAAAATCTCAGTGACACCATCTAACGCTGCCTGCCGTCTCCCCTTACCTTTCTCATAATGGTGAAAAATATTTTCGGCGACAACAATCCCATCGTCTACAAGCATCCCAACAACAAGAATAATCCCAATGATAGTCATACTATTGAGAGTGTGCCCCATGAGTTTCAAGGCCCAAATTGCACCAAAAAATGAAACCGGAAGTCCCATTGCCGTCACGAGGGCAATTCTCCAGTTAAGCATTAGAAGGAGAGCAACCACAACAAGGACAAGTCCAATCCAGGCATTTTGGCCTACACTATCAAGCTTTGACTCGATTCGTGGAGCATCGTTCCGGTAAACAATTGTCTTCATATTGTCTGGCAATTTCTTTTTGAAACGCTCAATCTCTTTTTCAACTAGCTTTACTGTATCAATGGTATCGGCATCAACATCTTTACTGATTGTAATTTGAACGTTGTTCTTTCCGTTATAACGTCCCAATCTACGAGTGGTTTTAAATCCCCAGTTAACTTCAGCAACATCACGTACGCGAACCATCTCCCCCATGTCATTAGTTCGAACGATAACCTTTGCAACACGATCTATTTCATCAAAACTTTCATCAATTCTTACAGGGATCTCTTTTGAACCAATACGGAGATAACCAGCAGGAGCCGATTGGTTCCATGTACTAAGACCAGTCATGACCTCTGAAACCGAAATGGACTTATCTTCTAGTTTCTTCGGATTTACAACAACATCAATTGTAGGCTCACGAACCCCTGAAATTTCAGCAGAGTTGACACCTGGAACAAGTTCTAACCGATCTTGGAAAATTCTGGCCCAATCTCTCAACTCTCTTTCTGTGGCATCACCATAAAGAGCAACCCCATAGATTGGGAAAATGGCAGCTTTAATCTCCCTCGCCACAGGGTTCTCGGCATCATCAGGAAGATCATTAACATTTGTAACAGCGCGAAAAATCTCCTGAACAACTTCATACTTATTTTTAGCATCAGTATCAATATCGGCAACAATACTACTAATCCCTGGAGCAGAAACAGACTCAATATTTGTGACACCAGAGACAGAGCTGATCTCCTCTTCAATTGGGATAGTCACAAGCCTCTCAACCTCTTCTGGCGAAGCGCCCTGATAAACAGTATTCACTACAACCTTATCGATAGATACTGCTGGTCGCAGTTCTTTTTGAATACTAAAAGTGGCCATTCCTCCTGCAACAATAATAAAAATGGTTAGAAAATTTACAAGAATTGAATTTTCAACAAATCCTTTAAGAAGCGCTTTCATCTCTATTTACCTATTCCTAACTTTGAAGAGAGCAGACCATTTAAATTAAGCCATGCGTAGTTAACACCGACAAATTGTCTTTTTGTGGCAATAAATGACAACCTTGAACTGATCAAGTCATTATGGGCAGTGATGATATCATTGATTTGACTACGCCCCTGTTTGTACGCCAAGAACTCCTGCTTATATCGATCTCCTTGAAGAGAGCGAACCTCATCAGATAACTGAAGCTGCTTTTCAAGAGATTTTAGGCGCTCATTATAAATTGCGAGATCTCTTTCAAACTCAAGCACCTCTCTCTTAATCTCAAGTTCCTTCTCGATCAAAGAATACTTGACCCTTGAGACTTCATTACTTGCTTCAGTATTTCCAAGTGGAAAGCTTAAAGATACACCAATTGAAGATGATGACTCATCGAGTTCTTTAAAATGGCCCCCCGTATTGTTAATACTCTCCTTGCCTATGCTTCCTGTTAGCTTAAGCGTTGGCAATAATTTAAGCTCTGCATTATCAACATCTTTTTCAAGCTTCAACTTCTCAAGCTTTAGTTGTGCCACAGACAAACTCTCACCTTTTGAACGACTATTACTTGGTGTCGGCCATGTTAAGTCTTCAAAGTATTTCCCCCCAGATACAGCTTGAAGCGCATGAAGTGAACTTTTAAGTTCTTCTTGTAACGCCTCAATTTGAATCTGAGTTGATAGTCGACTGGCCTTAACTTGGAGTAGATGTCTTTTTTCACTGGCCCCGAGCTTCAATTTCTTTTTCGTCGCTCCTTCAAGCTCAATCAAGTTATTGAGAATGATCTTATCTTCCTCGAGCTTTTTTTCAATCAAAAGAGCAGAGAGATAAAGATCAATAATCCCAAAAACCAATGCCTCTCTAGAATTCTTTAAAGCGATATTTAGAGCATCAACGGAGTGGGTAACACCTAAAACATTGTTACGATCATACTTTCCAAGAATATTCTCAAGTAGATCGATACTAGCTGATAACAGAACAGAGCTATTATAAATATCAGAGTCAGTTCCATATGAAGTTGCGCTAGCAGTTAATGTTGTTCCTAGCCCAATATTTTTTGCAACACTTACAGCTCCAATGTTTGTTACCACAGACTGACCAGTGGTAGCACTCGTACCTTTATCTCTATTAAGAGATATAGAAATATTGGAATCATATACCGCCAACACTTTTCGAAGAGATGAAGCTTGAGACTTTGTTAAGAACTCAACTTGCTTAAATTGAGGAGCATGCTCCAAAGAATAATTAAGAACGTCCTCCAAAGTGGTTGCAAAACTACTTAGAGGCAAACAAAGACATAATAAGATTAAAAAACGTCTCACAAAAAACTCCGTTTATGGATTAAAGGGTTGGGAAGAAAATGTCGACTTCAGCTCCCAGAACCTCATCATTTTCGATTATATTACGAACATTAAGTTCGCCACCATGAATATCAACGACTCTCTTCATTATAGACGAGCCAAGTCCTACGGTTAACCGACCGTCTTTTGATCTTTCGTTGATTTTACGACTAAACTTTCTCTCTCCAAATTTTTCTAAAGATTCCTTATCAAATCCCTTACCATCATCATTGATAGTAATACGGATTCCATCGGAGAAAGTTTCACTATTAACTTCAACTCTATGCGCAGCATAAGAGCAAGCATTTGTCAGAGCATTGCGAATAAGGCGATCGATTAGAACTTGATCGGCAATAAAAAATCCCTGCTGACAGTTACTTTCAATTGTCACACCATTTGCTACTGAACTCTGACCGACACCATCAATTGCCCCCTCCACTAGTTTAGAAATTTCAATTTCACTGGAATCAATGCGATACTTTGGCTCGCTGACTCGTGCAAGGAAAAGCAAGTCTTCTACAAGTCTTGAAAAGTACTTAACTTCTTTTAGACTTAAATCGAGGAATTCCTGCCGAGTATCTTCAGAAACCTTCTCCCACTTATCAAAAAGAGTTTCAAGCATAGAACGCAGTGATGCCACAGGAGTTCTTAAATCGTGTGCCAGCTCCTGTAAAAGAGTAACGCGAGAACGGTCTGATCGTTTGAGCTCCTCAACGAGCCTTTCGATCTCATCGGCCATATTGTTAAACCGACTTAAAGCAAGACCTCGCTCATCCATCACTTTTATAGGAATTCTTGCCTTTAAGTTCCCCTTTTGCAACTCAGTCAAAAAGATCTCAATTCGTTCACGCTGCTTCTTAAAGCGGCTCATAATTATTATATAAAACACGCTTGAACCAATAACAACGGAGAAAAAGAAACAGAGGAACAAGATTGAATAGAACCACCAATAAGATGAATATCCATGTTCTTTATAAGAATAGACGAGATAGCGATTTTCTAAGGTCTCTAGCTTTACGGCACCAATTCCCAGATCTGCCTGAACAAACCTCTTGGCATCAAGAGTCGGTATAATAGATTTCTTTAATGGTGGCTTTTTTTGTGCGCTAGAGCTGGTAATGACATTAAGCTCAGAGTCAACTACCCAATAGTCCACAGGGAACTCAGGATTTTCTGCAAGTTTCTTTAAAGCGTTGTAATACTCTGTATTGGCCAGATGGTATACCATATTTGCAGGGCCACCCATATGTTTTGTCTGAACAAAGTAACTTAGAACCTCACCCGCTAGATATCCTCCAATCATTACTGATAAGGCGATAACAATAAAATTAGCGACAAGAAATCTTTTGTGAATTGATCTAGCACACTTATATTCTTTCAACTATGACTCCAAACGATAACCGACTCCATAGATTGAAGTAATCTTAACACCAGTAACACCGCTTTTCTTCAACTTTGATCGCAATTGACTTAAATGGGAATCAACTGTTCGGTCAAAAATATCGAGGTTAGAATCAATTGCATTGATCAAGGCGTCTCGAGTAACGACTTTTCCTTCATGCCTAACAAAGTAGGCCAAAATATCAAAGAGGCGACGATTGAGTACAATTTCCTCTCCATTGTAAGTTACATGCCTCTCATCAATAGAGATTCTAAGTCCAGAAAACTCTAAAAGCTCATTCTGATCATGAGCAGTTCTTAAATGCGCTTTTATTCTTGCGTGGAGTTCACGACTTCCAAACGGCTTCTTAATGTAATCAGTGGCCCCAGCATCAAAGCCACAGACCACAGTATTTTCATCAGTTTGAGCGGTTAAAATAACCACGGGTATCAATGAACTAGACTCTCTAACCCAAGTACAAAAATCTAATCCAGACCCATCAGGAAGCCCGAGATCAAGCACAATTAAGTCAAATGACTTATCTTGAAATAGCTCTCGGGCCTCACTTAAGTTCTTTCCCCAGTCGACAGAATATCCCTCCACTTCAAGACCGACTTTTACGCCTTTGCCTAAAATAGGATCATCTTCGACTAGCAGTATCCGCTTCATAGATTACTTGGATGGTTTTTGAATTAATATCTTGAGTTTAGTTAAAAATTCGGTACAACCTTGTGAAAATTTATCTGAGTTTTCTGCGAAACACGCCTGCATATCATTGCCAGTTTTTACTTTAGCGCAGTACTTGGCAATATCTGCACCACACTTGTCCTGCATTTTGTCGCGAACTTCATTTGGTCCAGAGTTCGCAGCAAAGCTAGCGGATGTTAAAAGTGTAAGAGTTATTGTTAAAATCAGCTTTTTCATAGCTTCCTCCTTAATCTAAAATAGAATTTACCCTATGATTGTTTAGTAATTATGGAAGGTTTGTAAACTAAATTGGTTCTCAAATAACGAGTTTTTAACAAGTTAGCCGACCTAAAAATAAGAAGGGCCACCCAATGGGTGGCCCTCTAATCGATATCTATCGGAAAATTTTATTCCCAATCTCTCTTTTTGTATGAAGTGTGAAGAAGCTCATGTGATTTGTGCCCACATGGTTCTTTCAGGTACTCATCGTAAATCTTCTTAATATCTGGGTTCAAGTGAGATTTACGTAAAGGTTTACCAGCATCTTCACGGTAAATAGCTTCCATACGCTTTTGAAGAATTGATGTGTCGTTATGAGTGTATGGTTGACCACCACCGTTGATACATCCACCAGGACATGCCATGATCTCAAGAGCTTGAATATCCATTTCACCTTTTCTGATTTTCTCAAGAACTAGTCTAGCGTTACCAAGAGATGAAGTAACTGCAACTTTTACATCCATTCCCGCAACATTTACTGTCGCTTCACGAACACCAGCCAGGCCACGAACTTCTTCGTAATCAAACTTAGGTAGATCTTCACCAGAAAGTACGTCAGCAACAGTTCTAAGAGCAGCTTCAAGTACACCACCTGAAGAACCAAAGATTACCGCAGCACCTGTAGACTCACCCATGATTGGATCAAAATCAGCATCCTCAAGCTTAGTGAATGGGATACCAGCTTCTTTAATCATTGCAGCGAGCTCTCTTGTTGAAAGAACGTAGTCAACATCTTGAAGCCCGTTGTGTGAAAGCTCTTCTCTATTTGCTTCGTATTTCTTAGCAAGACAAGGCATTACAGATACAACAACCATTTTCTTTGGATCGATATTCATCTTCTCAGCTAGGTAAGTCTTGGCCATTGCTCCAAACATTTGTTGTGGAGATTTAGCAGTTGATGGAAGGTGTAGAAGATCTGGAAATTGGTGTTCAAAGAACTTAACCCAACCTGGACAACATGAAGTTACGATTGGAAGGTTTTTACCAGACTTAACTCTTTCGATAAGCTCTGTTCCCTCTTCCATAATTGTAAGGTCAGCTGCAAAGTCAGTGTCATATACTCTATCAAAACCAAGTTTTTTAAGAGCAGCGGCCATTTTACCAGTTACGATAGTACCTGGCTCCATTCCAAATTCCTCACCAAGGGCAACACGAACAGCTGGAGCAGTTTGAACAATTACGATTTTATCTTCGTTGTGGATTTCGTCCCAAACTTTTCTTGTCACACTGTACTCAGAAAGTGCACCAACTGGACATACAGCTACACACTGTCCGCAGAAAGTACACTTAGTTTCAGCAAGTGGCTTTCCAAGAGTTGGAGCAACTACAGCATTGAAACCACGTCCAACAGCTGAAAGGATACCAACGGTTTGAATTTCATTGCACATTGTCTCACAACGACGACACATAATACATTTGTCGAGGTCTCTGATGATAGATGCATTAGAAATGTCACGTGGATATGTTGATTGCTCACCAGCATATTCAACATTGTATACACCCATTTCACGAGCAAGAGTTTGTAGCTCACAGTTCATTGATTGAGCACAAGTCAAACACTCATTTGGGTGATCGGAAAGAATCAATTCAAGAACAGTTCGTCTCGCTTTAATCGCTTTGATAGTATCTGTGTGTACAACCATCCCCTCGTTAACAGGAGTACAGCATGAAGGAGCAAGGTTATTACGCCCTTCAACTTCAACGACACAAATACGACATGAACCAACTCTACTCTCTTTTTCAAAACACTCGAGATCCATATGGCAAAGAGTTGGAATTTTAATTCCAAGTTTTTTAGCAGCTTGTAAGATAGTTGAATTTGGCTCTACCTGAACTGCTTGACCATTTATTGTTAAATTAATCATTTTTTTCTCCTAAAAAAGCAAACTAGATCTTGTCGATTGCGTGGAACTTACACTGATCGTAACAAACACCACATTTGATACATTCATTTTGATCAATTACGTGGTGTTCTTTTCTTTCACCAGAAATGCAATGAACAGGACAGTTTCTAGCACAAACAGTACAACCGATACACTTATCGTTAATCACATATTGAAGCATATCTTTACAAGCACCTGCAGGACATTTTTTATCTTGAACGTGAGCTAGGTACTCATCTTCAAAGTTCTTAATTGTTGAAAGAACTGGGTTTGGAGATGTTTGCCCAAGACCACATAGTGATGTGTCCTTAATTGTTTGTGAAAGATGCTTTAGCTTATCAAGATCTTTCATTGTTCCTTTACCAGAACAGATCTTGTCTAGGATTTCGTATAGACGCTTGTTACCAACACGGCATGGAGTACACTTTCCACATGATTCATCTAGAGTAAAATCTAGGAAGAATTTTGCAACGTTTACCATACAGTCGTCTTCGTCCATAACAATCATACCACCTGAACCCATCATTGATCCAACTGCAGTTAGGTTGTCATAGTCGATTGGAGTTTCAAGCTTGTCAGACTTAAGTGCACCACCAGATGGTCCACCTGTTTGAACAGCTTTGAATTCCTTACCGTCACAAATCCCTTCACCAATACCAAAAATGATATCTTTAAGAAGAGTACCCATTGGAACTTCAATAAGACCAACTTTATTAATCTTACCAGCAAGAGCAAATACTTTTGTCCCTGGAGATTTTTCAGTACCGATTGATCTAAACCACTGAGCACCTTTTCTAATAATAGTTGGGATGTTCGCGTAAGTTTCAACGTTGTTAACGATAGTTGGTTTTTTCCAAAGCCCAGAAACAGCGGGGAATGGCGGCTTAAATGTTGGCTCACCACGTTTACCTTCGATAGATGCGATAAGAGCAGTTTCTTCACCACAAACGAAAGCACCAGCACCAAGCTTGATTCTAAGTTTGAAGTTAAAGTCACTTCCGAAAAGTTTTTCTCCGAGGTAACCTTTTTCTGTAGCTTGCTTGATAGCAATTTCAAGACGCTCAACAGCTAGTGGATACTCTGCACGGATGTAAATAACACCTTCGTCAGCACCAACAGCGTAACCAGCGATTGCCATAGCTTCAAGAACTGCATGCGGGTCACCTTCAAGAACAGCACGATCCATGAACGCACCTGGGTCACCTTCGTCAGCATTACAGATAACATATTTTTTGTCTTTCTTTTGGTCAGCAGCGAATTGCCATTTGATACCAGTTGGGAAACCTCCGCCCCCACGGCCACGAAGTCCTGAGTCCTTGATAAGATCAATTACTTCTTGTGACTTCATTTCTTTAACAACTTTTTGAAGAGCAACATACCCTTCGTTGTCAATGTACTGCTGAATATCTTCAGGATTGATACGACCAGAGTTACGTAGAACGATACGGGCCTGCATTTGACCTTCAGATGCCGTTTGACTTTCTGGGTAGTACCAAGTTTTCTTAATTACATCTAGACCTTGAGCTTCAGTTGTTCCAGTCTTAACGATAGCTGCAGCTTGT
The DNA here is from genome assembly GCA_965140515.1 of Bacteriovoracaceae bacterium. Lineage (GTDB taxonomy): Bacteria > Bdellovibrionota > Bacteriovoracia > Bacteriovoracales > Bacteriovoracaceae > JAGLCH01. The sequence goes on from OZ223251.1 coordinate 3,138,309, forward strand.
TCTGCCTTAACATTACCGTAGATAATGCTTGAACCATCAGCTCCAAGTACTTCGATAGAAGGTTCACTGTGGCATAGCCCCATACAACCAACTTCAACAACTTCGTACTTGTCTTCAACACCTTGATTCTTAACTTCAGCGATAAGCTGCTCGTAAACAGGCGTAGTACCAGCGGCACGCCCACAGGTCCCCATGGAGACCAAAATTTTTGTCTTACTCATAGCGATTTCCTCTCTTACTTACAATCTTCGATAATGTCAGGTACTTGCTTTCCAGCTACGTTTCCGTAAACTTTGTCGTTTACCATAACAACAGGTGCAAGCGAACATGCACCAACGCAGCGAAGACCACCAAGAGAGAACTTCATATCTTCAGAAGTTTCACCCTCTTCTATATTGAGGTAACGGCTAAGCTCCTCAAGTAGTCTACCAGCACCCTTAACAAAACAAGCAGTTCCAGTACAAACGTTGATTTTAAAATCACCAACTGGCTTGTCTGTGAAGTAAGAGTAGAAACTAACTACACCGTAAACATCAGTTAGGTGAAGACCAAGTCTCTTCGCAACAAAAAGCTGCACACCTTCCTGAAGGTAACCAAAAATTCCCTGAGCACGGTGAAGAGATTGAATAAGGTAACCCCTATTCTTCTCTAGATCGTCAGACAAAGGAAGCGAGTCCATGTACTCACTTAGCTCCTTCGCTTTCTCAGGAAACTGATCCATTAAGTTTTCTTTAACAATACTCATAACGTCTCCTCAAAAAATTAAGGCATAAAACCATAATTTAATTGTTATCAAACACATCATTCTTATAAACATTTCCAAAATAAATGGATTTTTCTAACAGCGTTGTGATGTCAATACTCTCCACATGCACACTTTCAGGGGCCTTTAAACGAATAGGAGCAAAATTTACGATACTTGTAACGCCTGTCTCGTAAATCTTGTTTGCCACTTCTTGGGCCACTGTGTGGGGTACCGCGATCACCACCGTATCGACTTTTAAATTTAAAATTACAGACTTGAGCTCATCAATAAGAAAACATTTCTCATCAACAAGTTTTGATGAGTCCGCATCGAATCCTGCAACAAATTGAAATTGAATCTCTTCGGCCTCGATATAATTCCGAATAGCAAGACCTAAGTTACCCATCCCTACAATAGCGATATGAACTTGCTTAGCATGATTGAAGAAATTGTGAATACATCCCATCAGCTCATCGACATTGTAACCATGACGTGAACTTCCATTATACCCAACGTTCATTAAATCGCGTCTAACAATCACCGCACTGGTGTTAGCACGATCAGCGATTTCATGGGAATAAATGCTAGAGATCCCCTCTTTTCTGGCGTATTTCAAAATACGTCGATAAAGAGAGAGGCGCTCGACAGTTTTCTCAGGGATAAACTTCTTTTTATCTGGCATTGCTTCAGATCACCACTATTGTTGTTATTTTTATCACAGAATGTTTTATAACGTGAAATTTATCACGAGTACAGCAAAAAAGCACGCAATAAGTAATTAATTCTTAACGATTTTCCCAGTCTTTTGGGTATCTCTGGGAGATTGATTCACCAAACTTTTGTTTGAGATCAGCAAGACCTTCTCGTTTAAACTCAGGGTGGCCATCCTTGCTTGTTCTGCCATTGTAAATGGCCTCTGAGCGAAGTCGTCTTCCCACTGTTTTTTCCATTTGATTCCCTAGCTGAAGAATGCGATCCAGATCATAGCCATGCGCAATTCCCATCTCATCCAATTGAACCAAAGTGTCTTCGAGAGTTACGAGTCCAACATAACGGGGATCAGTGTAATAGTAATCCCCTGTTCCGCGGACTGGACAATCATCAAGGAAATTCGCCGGCTGCCCACCAATACCACCAAGGGTGGCCTCAAAATTGATAATTCCGGCCTGTAAGGCCGCAAGAATTGAAGCAGATGCAATTCGCTTAGTCTCATGAAAATGAGCGATATGAATTCTTGGGTCTGGCATCTCATCTAAGACCATTGAGAAGTAACGATAAACATCTTGAGCTGCTGCAGAACCGTCGTGGTCTGCATGTTCAATTGTCTCTGCCCCAATATCTAACCAACGCTTAGAGAATTCAATGGCATCTTCAAGCTTAGTCGCGCCACCAATTGGGCTTCCCCAAATAGTACTCACAGTTCCACACATGCTCATTCCAAATTCAGATGCCTTTTTAATACAGCGCTCGGCCTCTTCCCAATAGGCAGGAAGAGTAGTTCCAGAATTGGCATAGTGGTGCTCTTCTTCAGTTGAAACCATCATCAGAAGGCGATCTGGGCCATGCCCCTCTTTTGTTAGCTGAATGGCGCGGTCTACTGCCTTTTCCCGAATGGTAATAGCAGTGAACTTTATATCATCGGGATTAATTCCTCGTTTGATACATTTCTTCTTAAAAAGCTCACCCTTGAAGTATTTTAGAATCTCTTCACCATCTCTAAATTGAGGCATTAAGTATGGGTTACCGAGATTAGTAAGCTCAATATGTCTACAGCCAGCGAAGATTAGCTCTTCAGCGTAATAAATCTTTGCTGGGGTTGAAATAAATTTTTCCTCATGCTGAAAGCCATCTCTAATAGTGATATCACCCACGGTGACTTTTTTTGGCATTCTAGGAAATATTGACCAGTAATCATGTTTTGACATTAAAAAACCTCAATAAAAAAAGCTTTTCGGAGTCTACAGAGAAAGGGATGAAGGGTCAAGTTAACAGAGGGTGCCATTGCTATAAGAATAAACTAAGTCCTCGATATTTTTAAGCTCTGGGAAACGCCTAACCCCATCTTGATAGAGCTCTGTGACAAAATCTCCACTTCTTTTAATGTGAATGCTCGATTTAATCGCAACATCATAAACGCGAAATGCAAAAGTTTTATTTTTTAGAAGGTTCAACGCCAAAAGTAGTGCCTTTGGATAATCCTTTTTCCTAAAAATAATATCGAGTTCTAAGATATAGGCATCGGCCGTCTTATGCCCTTCCTCGTTGATCAATTTGAAAAGTATTCTATCAGCGCGATCAATCTCACCGACCCGAATCCAAGACTCAACAACACTTAAACAAATTCGAGGAAACTTTAAGCAGTAGCGAGAAGCGTGCTTCAAACAAAGGCATGCTAGCTTTTTATTCTCATCCTCTGCGATCAACTGCTTGGCCCCAATGGCAAGACCTGCGGAGAGAAACTTCTCCATAGACTCATCGAAAGCAATTTCTTTTGACAGCTCACAATAATAGACAATATCTGCATAAGACTTCGTAGCAACGGCCAAGCGAATAAATTGATCAATTCTTCTTGGGTTGATTGGATAATTCTTAAGAATCCGACGGGCATATCCCAGAGCAAGTTTGAACTTATTCTGCTTGAACATGATATCAAATAGATGAATCAAGCTTTTAAAGTGAGTGTTATCAATCAATAAAGTCTTTTCGAATAAAGCAATTGCCTTATCGGTGTTTTCGCACTTCAACTCCAAAAGTCCAAGATAATAGTGGACGGAGGCATCCTTTCCATTGGCCTCAATGGCCTTTGCTAATAGTGTTCTAGCTCCGTCATAATTCTCTTCAAAGAGAAGCTTCTTACCAGCTTCAACCGCTTTTACATACGGATCAGCATCTATCTTCTCTGCAAACGATGCGATTAACTTCTCCATCACTTGCTTTTGATTAAAAGGTTTTGCAACCATGAAATCAACTTCATATTCAGCAACCTCAGAAACAGAAACAAGAGAATTATAGTTTGTAATAATGGCAAATGCCGCGTCTAAACGATCAGGGCGGGCAGAAAGATGTTTTTCAACACACTCAATACCACTGTGCTTACCAGTATGATCCACAGTAAAAACAATATTTGGTGCCTTTTCTTTTATAATCAATCCAAGGTCATGAAATTTGTTCGCCACAAAGATGTTGCGACTCAGAACACCGACCTCAGTGAGTGCCTTTCGAATAGAGATTTTTGCAGATGAACTAGGCTCAAAAATAGCAACAGTCATCTTGCTAAAAAAGTCAAGGAATCGAGGGTCAATTTTAGATGCAGTATTCATTACCCCTTACACCTCTGAAGAATAGAGTCCAGTATTCCCTGTCGCTTCTCATATTTTTCAATGACAGATTTAAATGACTTTTCATCATAAGATTCAAGGCCCACAACAACATCGATAAACTTGTCATTCTTCTCATTAGGAGCGAACTCAATCACCTTCCCTTTCATGATTGCCACATCATGAATCTGAGCAAGAATCGATTTATTGTAAGTCTTATTGGTATCGTCTTCGGGTATAAAGTAAATCTCAAGGATATGCCCTTGAGCACACGTTTTACTAGGGATTTGGAACGACAAAACTCCTGGGCCAAATGATATTAGCCTTATAAGTCTAGGAACCAGTAACTCTGTTTCTGTGGTTAAGTTGTAAAACACGATCTTGTGCTTTACCGTTTTAAATTGATCGGGATTAATTAATCCCGCAATTGTGCCATCTTCCATTCCAAATCCAGTAACAAAAAAGGACTCAATGGGTGATAACATGCTCCATGGTTTTAACAAACTTCTTTAAAACTCGTGGATCAAATTGCTCCCGATCGTCCTTATTAATCATTTTTAAGGCCATCAACTGGCGATTCTTAAGGCCTCCACTTCCCTCTCTGACGAGATGATCAAAAACATTGGCAAGAGAAACAATCTTTGCCAATTCATAGACCTGGGCCCCTCTAAGTTTATTGGGAAACCCCTCGCCATCAAAGCGTTCATGGTGTTGAGCAACTATATCTAAAATCTCATCACCAAAACCTGTCTCGGCCATTAGCATTGAGCGCCCAACAGTGGGATGCTCTTTCATCGCATTTTGAAATTCCTGAGACTCATCATCTCCTGAAAAATTTCTCGCGACGCTTATTTTACCATAGTCATGAAGCAGTCCACCTAAGTATAGATTTTCTAGCAACAGTTGATGAGAGTAACCAGAGTTTATGCCAACAAAGATGGACATATTGGCCACATTAGTCGCATGGTCAACAAGTGATGGAGAGAGTTTCTGCATCTTAGTAACCATTTCAGCGACAGTGATAGTCTTTAATACCTCTTGAGCAATTCTTTTTGTTTTTGCCACTAGGGTCTTAATATTTTCATCTGTAATATCTGTAGTGATGAAATTTAAAAATTCATCTCTCACATCAGAATACAAATCAAATAACGGACCGCTCTCTTCACCAATCGATTGCTTGTCGGCACTATCTAAAGATTCCTTAACCTTCATATACCAACTCTTAAACAGCTCTAAGTCACTGGAATGGATAAAAACAAATTGAATATTTTTAAGAATAAACCAATCAAATTTCTCTACAGGGAGCTCGTCTCCACGGTGAATCAACTTCACAAACTTGCCTGCAACAAAGATATAGAGGTCTCCAGGCAGAGCTTCTGAGTGATGAAGACGAGCAATCGGATATGAAATATATTGGCCTGCGCTCACTATTTAATTCCGTATTTTTCAGCAATCTGATCGTAATAAGTCATCACTTGTCTAGTGTACTTTCTCTTCTCAGAGTATGTTTCGTGGTAGAAACTTCGCTTAAATCCGTAAGCAATGATATTTTTCAATGTCTTAGCATCAATATCAAAATTATTTACCCCAAGTTCAATCTCTTTTGAGACAGTTGTATTTGAAATCAAACGGTTATCAGTACAAAAGGTTGTCGATAACTTTCGATCCAACATATGTCTAAAAGAGTGCTTTTTAATGTCAGTAAGGCCAGCATTAGTCTGAAGATTACTTGTAAGGCATACCTCAATTGTAATTCTGCGGTCAGCAATATAGCCAGCAATCCCCTCAATGTAAGCCTCTTTATCTTCGATATCTGGATCAGTAATCTTATCGCGATCAAATAGATAATAGCCATGTCCGATTCTATCAGTGTGAAGATCTTTAATGGCCTGAAAAATACTTTCAGCACCGTAAGCTTCGCCAGCGTGAACTGTTTTCTGCATAAAATGGCGATGAACAAAGCTGTAGGCCTCAGCGAAATGTCCCGCGGGATATCCGGCCTCTTGACCAGCAAGGTCAAAGCCAACAATTGGAATACCGTATTTATCTCTAATCGCCACAACGCCTTTAGCAAGCTCTAATGCTCCAAGCTTAATAACTTCCATCGGCTTACAGTATTTATGAACTCCGTAAAATTCAGTGTAGTACGGAGAAAAGCTTGAGCGACCAAACATTCTCATCGCGCAAGCGATGATTCCGTAATGGAACGGAGGCTCACTCCCCTCTTGAACTTCAGGGCGAGAGTTAAACTCATCCTCTGCTCTTTTAAGTCCTTTATTCACAGCTTCAAAGACTCTCTCCATTGTAAGGTCTTTTCCATCCATATGGAGCTGTGGAGCAAAGCGGATTTCGCAATAGCGAACCCCTTCATTTTGGTTATCAATGGCGAGCTCGTACGAACACCGCTCTAAGTTTTCAAGGTCACGAAGTACTGCACATGTGTACATAAAGCCGTGCAAGTAATCGGGCAAGCTCTCGTAGTCATCTTTAAAAATTTTCTCTCTCAGACCTTCAACAGTATAAGAAGGCATCTCAACCTTATTTTTCTTGGCCAAATCAATAAGAGTTTCTAATCTTAGGGATCCATCAAGATGTAAATGAAGATCGGTCTTGGGAATCTCTGCAATAAAATCTTTGGAATACATTAGTTCCTCACTTTAAATTCATCTTTTCGGGAAGTTTACATCAAAAAAATTCACATTACTAATTAAAGAGACAACACAAGGCGTTAAGCTGAATAAAGCTTGAACTTTGCATTGTTGTGACAATTAGCTAATATAGTTTTATGCACAGAGCATTAATCATACTTCTAACATTAATTAGTTTCCGCTCATATGCAGAGCTTGGGTATGGAATTGTCATTCAAAAAGTCCTCCCCCAATCTCTTCAGGGAATCATCGCAAACTACTATGGGATTACTCCCAAAGTTGGCGAAAAACTTTTTGTACCTTTTACTACAATTGATTACTGCACAGCTAAGATAGAGTCGGTCAAAAAAAACTATCTTCAAGCGAAACTAATTGATTGCGATCTCGATAAGGTAAAAGAGGGACAGCGGCTTCTCATTGCTCGTACCAAGACAAAAGCAACAAGTGTGATCCCCATAGCAATGGCCAAAAAAATTATAAGTAAAAAAAGAATTGGGAAAGGGATCCTCCACTTTATTAGTGGCGACTTAGGAAGCTCTACTGCAACAGTTTCAATTCCTGAAAATGGCCTTGCTCCCGTTGGCGCGGATTATTCCACTGAAAGTATTATGGGTGCAGAGTGTACAGTAAAACTGATAAAGACAGATGGAAATATCGGTACAGTCGACTCTTCCACTTGTTCATTTGAGAGAGAATTCTACTCAGGCCAAGAATTTATTCCAATTAATTAATCTGTTGCGCAGAAATTCCTGATGGTACTGGCACATAATTTAGCGCCTCTGGAGCGTTAATAACACTTTCAGTTGTAGTCTTGCCACTTAATGATTCAAGAGTAGTTCCAGAATTCATCAAGGTTTCATAGATTTCAGATGGGCCGTAATTTGGATTTTCTGCTTTTATTAATGCTGCAAGGCCTGCGACATGCGGAGTTGCCATTGAAGTTCCGTCGTACACAGCGTAGGCATAGTTTCGAAGAGTAACGCCAGTAATTACAAGTTCAGAAAAAGTCACTCCCCGATATGATGAGTTACTACCCGACACAAATTGCGCGCCAATTGAACAGTGATCACTTCCAGAACACTCTCCTAGATCGGCGGTAAGTCTTCCAGTTCCTGCGCCTGAAAATGCTCCTGCAATTTGGCCTGCATCAGAAAAATTTACAGTTGCAGCATTACTCTTAGCAATTGCAATATAAGATGACTCGTCAAGATCGATTGTAACTCTGTAATCAAAATAGGCGGAGTCATATCCAGAGATAATATTTCCAAAATCCTTCTGGGCGATATCATTGATCCCAGTTGAGTAACCTGAGTTGTCGCAATATCCAGGAGGATTCGCCAATAGTGCAGGAGATCCAATCCAGCACTCCCCTAACTCTTTACGGGCCCAACTTCCTTCGAGACTCCATCCACTGGTAAAATCATCACTAACAATGGTATTTGAAGTACCGTGGACAAAGCTAAAAATGTTCGTACCAGGAGCAGCGAGTTCAACCATACTTGGGCCGTAGTTTGAAAAGTCTGCAAGTTGAAACTTTTGATCAAGGGCAGCGACACAGACCATTCCATTACCTTTGAAGTTACACGGATACTCTGTAGAATTATCGTTATTCAAACCATCATTTCCTGCGGCACTTGCAATAAAGACACCGGATAGAACGGCCCTTTCCATAGCATCTTTAAAGAGAAGATCCATACCATCAGATCCTCCACCTAAACTCATATTGATAACATGAGCACCATTAGCGCTGGCAAAATCGATCCCTCTGATGATGCTTTCAGTTGTTCCGCTACCATCAATTCCTAAAACCTTGATTGCCATTATTTGTACATTCCAACAGATCCCAGTTCCACCAAGCGCATTGTTCCCACTAGCACCAATTGTTCCGGCGACGTGGGTACCATGGCCAAAATAATCCATCGGGTCATTGGCGTTGTGGACAAAATCATAACCATGAATACATCCATTTAGGGTATTCCCTTGATCATCTTTACAGTTTGTTCCATCCCACATATTCCCAATTAGGTCGAGGGAAGTATAATTAACACCAGTATCAATGACAGCGACAACAACAGAGCTACAGTCTGTGCGAATATCCCAAGCCTCTTTCATTCCAAGGTCCAGTCCTGTTATCCCCGGATTATTTGTGCTGTAAGAAGCATTACCAATAGTTTGTCCGACATTATCTAATGCCCAGTACTGTCCGAACTCTGGATCATTGGGAGTTGTTGCTAGGGCCTTGTAGATATAGTTTGGCTGAACAAAGTCGACACTTGGATCACTTGAAAGACGCTTTACTTCACTCTCAACTGAAACTCCTTTCTTAAGTTTCAACTTTATAAACTTTTTACCTGAGCTAACTGCCTTTAACGTTGTTAAAGAACTACTACTCTTAATTGAGGCCTTATTAATAAATGCCTTACGACCAGTAACAGTCGATTCCTTCTTGAAGCGCACAAGAACTTCTCCAGGTCGATATAATGCGAAAGCAGCCTGGGAGAGAGATGAAAAAATAAGTGCAATAAGTAGTAACTTCAAAACTTACTCCACGTCTACATAGGTTTCAGTTGAAACTCCAGAACCAGCGGGATTGGCCAAAGAATACGCAACAACTTTGAAATACCATCTTCCCTTTGTATCAAGAGTTATATCTTTTTGAGCAGGTGCAGTTGCGCCACTTACATATGGAACATTAACACTTGCTGCTGTATCAGTATTGAAGTTTTCAGTCATTGAGTAATACACTCTATGACCTCCACCACTGGTATTTACTGCTGTATTTAAGCTTTGATCCCATGAAATACGAACAGTTCTAAGTTTCGCAGTGGCAAAGCTAAATATCTTTTCACCACCACTTATTGTTTTTCCGACAATATCTTTGACAGTATTTTTAATTTTTACCTGATAGGTGGAATTGGCCTCCAGTTTACTTACGGGATCGAAAGTAAAGGTGCGTGCTCCATTGCTTGGGATAGGAGTAGTTTGCATCTGTATACAGGTAGTAAATGAATCCTTAGATACCTGAACAGAACCTGAACAAGTTGTTCCCGCAGTATTCGCAAGGATAGTAGACGAATCCATTGGCTCAGAAAATGTGAGCTGAATTGAACGCGTGAGTTCAACTTCTGTTTCAGAGCTCCTTGGAGATGAGGAAGACAACGTTGGAGACTCAAGGTCACCTGCAACTTGAAATCCCAATGAATGAGCATATAGAGACGAAATTGTTGTTCCTAATTTTGACTTAAGCGCAGATGATGTGCGGATCTGATAGGTAACTCCACTCTGCATGACAGATTGAGGGATTAAAATAACTGTTTTGTCTGAAAGAGTTGCAGAGGCGAGAAAAGGAACGCAACTGGCGAAGTTATCCTTTGAAAGTTGAACCGATCCGTAGCACATCCCTGTGGATGTATTAAAAGTAACAGAAGTTAAATCTGGAATTGTACTGAAGGTGAGATAAATATCGGATTCAGCAGCACTGGTAACAGTCCCATCAGCAGGAACAGTGGAAGTAACTTCAAAAGGGATTACGTTAATACTAGTGGTGTTGAGTGAGTTACTACTAGACTGCCCCACACACCCAACAAGAGTGAGCAAAAGAAAGAAGCAGAAAAATGCAGAATTGACTCGTACCAAGATCCCTCCAAGACACAGTACTACACTAGTATTGTACCAATCTTAGAGACTTAAATTGAGCTGGTAGAATATGCCTTAAGGAAGATGAAAAGCAGCTAACTACTTGATTTCTTATTTAAAAGATACTCTCTATAGCGAGGGGCCTCTTCTACATATCCCTTGCGGCTCTCCATAACCTTTTCAATCATGGTATGAAAAATTGTTTCTAACTCTTCTAAAACCTGTGGTCCCTCGAGCTCTCCTAGGGCCCTCGCGATGGCCTCATATGTACAAAGAGAGTGCTCATTTGGCTCTTTTCTAAGGATATAGTCACTGGGCCTTGTGGAGGTTAGACGGACCGACTGAATCCCCTGAAGAACTTTCTCTCTCTTTTTAAACTTTTTGGCCTGGCGCCAACTTCCATCTGGAACAATAAGTTGAACCGGCCGATCCAGTGAATGAATGAATTCTTGATCAAGTTCAACAGCGTCCTCATCGGGAAATAGATATAAAGGGATGTGGTCGGGGTCGATCAAATTATTGAGATCAATTGGGTCCCCCACTCTACCACGAACCAAAAGCTCAGAGTTAGGCAAAACCTTGTGCGCGAGTTGGGCAGTATTGGTAGTTAACTTCAGTTCTCTAACATGGATAATCATAGAGATCTTGGTCTTGGTATGAATATCTTTTATCGTGTGACAGAAGCAGAATTTTTTATTGAGACGACATATAGGACACCGTTTTCCGTCCTCGTTTAATTTCATTCGTTGTCTCCGATTAAATTGCTCAGTCTCGCCTCATGCAGCTTTTGATCAATTAATTTTTGATCCGATTTCTGCTCATTTTTTAACGTTTTGATTTCTTCCATTAGATCATTCTTTTCAAAATCAGTTAGGTCGGTTTCATACTTGAGTCTATCGTAGACCTCATCAATTTTCTCTTTACGGTCACTAATTTCCATTTCAAGCAAATAAATGTCGTGACCAAGTCTGTACCTTTTTAAAAAGCGTTTTTCATCTTTTGAGGGGCAAACAAAGCGGTAAGGTTCTCCAGAACGTCCAACACGAAATGCATTTTTTGACTCACAATAAAGCCCAAGACCTAGCTTTCGACCTTCCTTATACTTACTCTTATCAGCATGACCGGAACATAAACCTTGGCGGACATAAAAATGAGCAATAGGAAGTCCAGACTTTGCATCCTTCTGCCCCATTTCACTCCAATCCTGCTTAGAACACTCAGATACTCCAAAACCTGAACATCCAGAGATTGTTACTAACATTAACAATAAAAAATATCTCATCAGAAATCTCCTTCCTGAAACATTCTGCCATGGAGAAGAAAAACGTGCAATTTAACAAAAAATTTCCAAATTCGTGTATAATTGTACCTGAATCGGAGGTCAATAAAAATGGACTGTAGCTCATACGTTTTATGTGAAAGGATTAATCTACAAAAACTTAAAGAAGATTTGGAATCAAAATTTGAATGCCAAAAATTCCACGATGCAGTGGCAATTGTAAAGGATCAAAAAGTTTCTATTGTCTTTAATTATGGGATTGTTGTTTTCTGGGGCCAGGGAAAAGATGAGCGATTAGAAATTCTCTCAACTCTTCGTCCGTATATGATTAATTTAGTAACAGAGAGAGAAAGTGAAAACTTAAGTTACTCAATTGGAAAAGAAGTCTCCATCAAAAATGACCATATCACTCTTGTTGACGATTCAGTAATTGAAAAGCTTAGCTTCTCACATTCTATTGCACAATCACTTAAACTCTCAGAATTTGAGCTAACTATTCAGAGAGCGATTGAAACCACAAGAGAAATTCCAAAGCGTGTTGCAAAAACAGGAAAGACTCAGCTCTCACGCCAAGAAATCGCAAAGATGAGAGGATATCTTTTTATCGTTAGAAGTGAACTTAATCTAAACTACGACCTACTCGATAAACCAGAATTCTTCTGGGAATATCCAGAGCTAGATGCAAACTATAGAGTATCATCAGCATACCTTGAAGTAGACTCGAGGCTTGAAGTACTCAATAGAAAGCTAGAAGTGATCCACGAATTATTTTCGATGCTGGCAGATGAACAAAGTCACAAACACTCTGCACTTCTGGAATGGATTATCATTATTCTAATTGCTGTGGAAATCGTAATGACACTCATTAAAGAGTTTGTTCACTACTAAATTACCAAGGATGCTCTACACGAAATAAAAGCGACTTGATCTTTCTTTTAAGATACTCACTTTCAGTTTCATACATGGCATCGGCAAAAGAGTCGTACAGCCCATCAACAGAAGAGCTATCTCCACTATAGATAAATCGGTTATCAAAGATAGAAACAGCAAGTGTTTTAAGCTCAGTATCACCAATTTGGAAAAGTTGATTAATCACATCCGCAAGCTGATCATTGATTTCAACGTCAGAAGCGGCGAGAAGCAGTAGAAGCCTCTTCACCCTATAGACTTCTCTCGTATTCAAAAGAAGATCATAAAATGCTCTTCCATCAAGAGAACGATCTAATAAGGAATGAATAAAAGAGCTTTCTTGCCACTGAGTTTCGATTGTCGATTGATACAACTCTGTAGGTTCCTTTGAATACTCTCCTAATGTCAGTTCTTGTGAAGAGTTCAAACGCTCAGTCGCAAACATAGGCAGTCCAGATGAAATGCCGTAGTCAAATATCTGAATATCAATCCCAACATACAGGGGATAACCTCGTCCCACCAAATCAGAATCGAGGTAATAAGCATTACGGTAGCTCGTAGAGAGGATTGAATTAATCCATTCCTCATAAGTAATGATTCCGTTTGAGTCATAATCTGCAGAGCGATTATTCGAGCGGGATAAGATTTCTTCAAAAATAAAAACGGGAGATGCTAATTGCGAAGAGACTGGCGAAATGACAGCAACTCTTTTCTTATTATTTGCAATTTGCTTAAACTTTTGAGGAAAAAGGCCGGAAGTTACACCGCCGCTAAAGCACGACTGAATAAAAATAATAAGCTCATCGGCCTCGATAAGAGAAACTAGATCTACAAGCTGCTCACCAGTGATCTTCCCGTCACTGGTCGCAAAGTAAAAATGACCATCAGAAACGGTTCCATGGCCGAGTAGCCCTAAGACAAGCATGGCCGGTCGATCAGGGAATCGCCTCTTAAACTGTCGAACCTTATCGCGAAGTCCATAAAAGAACTCGTGAAGATCCCCTGTAAAAATAGAAGCATTGGTATCTGAGAGCTCAACGGCCAATTCATAATCACCACCTAGCGAAGAAATGAATTGATCCTTAAGACTGTCACTCAGTTTATCAGTAGCACCTTCAACTAAATCGCTGCCACCAATAGATAAAGTAGCGAGCCATTTTCCACTCCCCTTTCCAAGTAATGACTTTGGAATTGAAGTGGCCATTGCATTTAAACTTAGTGATAATATCAAGGTAATTAGGAAAAAACGCATAGTTAAGTGCTCCTTACAGACCAAGAAGTACCACAATTTAGAAAGAAAATCTGATAGATTGTAGAAATTTCAGAGTGTTAGAAGTTTTTTTTTGATGCGTTCACCCTAGACAAACCTAATGGTTTTAATTAGTATCACCTTAAATAATTCCTGCAACAAAAGGTAAATTAATGAAAAGCTTATTGCTATCTCTTATCCTTCTCCTCTCGTTTAATGCCTTCGGTGCCCTTTACTTCCAATCAACTCACAACAACTTTGACCCTAACTGCCCTAGCTGGACAGAAGATCGCTTCTCACGGATCGATGACTGGTTCACTGTTGGAGTAGAAAAATCAGTTAGTATTGGTTACCGCTATGAAGTGCCAATCACAAGAGAACAAGTAGATGCAGTATGGTGTGCAGCAGTTCCGGAGAGAGGTCAAAGCAACAAGGTCTGTAGAGGAATTGTAGAGCTTGGAACAGATAGACCCTTCATAAAATACGCAGGAAAACTTCCAAATCGAGCAACTTCATTCCCTCAATTTGATGACCTTGAAGAGCAACTTCAAACCTACTTAGACTACGCAAGGGGACAATTAGAACAGGAGCAAATTCACCACCCAAATGTTGGTGTTATTCTTGAACTTCTTTCTAGATACTACCTTCAGGAGATGACATCTCAATATCCTAAAGATCTATACAGAATAACAGGTGGAGTTGAGTACAAGAAAAATCCAAAGCAAAACGTTATTGGAGAACTTGATATCATTGTTTATGACAGATATAGCTGTCAGGTTGTTGCAGTTGGCGAGTCAAAAGCATCAAGCAAAAGTGCGAACAAGAAAAGCTTAGCTAAGGCAAAAAAACAACTTCATAGATTTAGATCCGCTCTACGATAGTAGAGCGGCTATAGTTGAAAGAAGTCCTTAATAAAATCTTGAAGAACATTCTTCTTAATTGGCTTAGTCAGAATTCCATTACATCCTGAGGACATGATTTTATCATGTTCTTCTTTCATAGAATAAGCAGTCAAAGCAAAAATTGGTATTGGCCATGCTCCAGTATCAATTTCATCTTTCCTTATTTTTTTTATAGCAGTCATCCCATCAATTTCTGGCATTTGAATATCCATTAAGATAAGAGAAAGATTAGACTCATGATCGATGGCATCATATGCTTTTTTAGCAGAATCAACAGTAATAATATCAAGTCCCAATGGTTTGAGCATCAACTCAATAAGCATCAGGTTACTACTATTATCATCAACAACTAATACCTTATGCGTCTTCATATCATCACTCTTTTGGTTGCGTTTTTCAGTTCTCGGCCGATCAGAAAAATCGGAGAGAAATTCATAAATATCTTCTGCCCCAGATAGACGATTTAAAATATATAGGTCTCCAAATATTTTTTGATCAGAAAAAGCATCTCGGATCTTCCCCGTTGAAGACAACAAACAGGAGCTCGTCTTAGAACCATTCTTAGACATCTCCATCAACCGCATAATATCTAAGCTTTGAAAATTGTCTGAAAATAGGAATAGATCAATATTATTTTCTCTAAATATTTTTGCGGCGGCTTCAGGATCAGAACAGTAAAAGAAATTATAATTTAACCTATTGAGAACTTGCTTACTTAAAGATCTATAATAGTTTTCATCACTCTCTAATATGATTACTTGAAGATTGCTACTATTTTTCTTAACCTCCCCTGCCAAATATTCCTCCATATAATTGAATAAATTGGAAGGCAGAAGGGGCCTCTTAAGCCTATTAAGAACAGTAAAAGGATCTCCATATATATCATCTAAATGGGTGTCATTTGCGGCAGTCCAGATAAAATCTTGTTTCATATTGCAGACTTTAGAGATTTTTCCCTGATCATTTGCAATTGAAGAAAAACAGATTACGTTAAACTCATTTTTCTCAAGTTTATCGATATACTCTTCATTGTAAATCATCACAGATGCTCCGAACCGAGAAAAGATTTCTGCAAGAGAATCTGCCTCAAGTGAAAAAGAGGAATAAACTCCTACTGTTTTCCCTTTTAGAATCTCTTTGTAAAGTGGAACGGTGACCTGCTCCTTTAAAATACCTCTTGGAAGTATAATTGAAAATGTACTTCCGACTCCAACCTTACTCGCAACTTCAATTTTTCCATTTAGATGCTCAACGATGGCCTTAGTGATAGTCAATCCAAGACCAGTTCCTTCGAAATTCTTTGTAAAGGAACCATCTAGCTGATTGAACATATCAAAAATTTCACCAAGACGATTATCATGAATTCCAATTCCTGTGTCCATAACATGAATTGCAAAAAAGTCTTTATTCATAATTTCAACAACAAGTGACACCTCTCCTTCACTTGTTGCCTTCCCAGCGTTTGATAGAAGATTCAACAGAACTTGTCTTAAACGCAATTGATCACTATCAACAATATATGGGACATTACATCTATAATTGAGAGAAAAAGTAAGACTAGGAAAGCGAACAGATATGATTGAAAGCACATCTTCACAAAGAGAATGAAAATTAAATTCTTCAAAATCAAATGATAGAGCACCTGCTTCAACTCTTGAAAAATCTAAAATATCATTTATCAAATAGTGGAGATGCTCACTTGAATGTTTAAGAATTTGTACATAATCCCGTTGATTCTTACTAAGTGGCATCTCACTCAGGATATCAGACATTCCAATAATAGAATTAAGAGGAGTACGGATTTCATGACTCATATTAGCAAGGAACGAACTCTTCGCATCCAATGCAGATTGGGCATTAACTGATTTCCCCTTCAGTTCATTAATTGCTTTCCTAAGTTTGACCTCGTAGCTTTCATGTTCTGATTCAAAATCTTTCTTTGAGCGGATCATATCTGTAACATTGTCAATAATACGCTTTAGCTCATCATAGTAACTCTGATCTTCAATAGCGCTGACATCACCTTCGCTGAGAGCTGTTGAAAAGTGATGAATCTGATTTTTAACAATTTTAGAGAAATGGCGAAAAAAGATGAACAAGATCAAAGAAATTAATGTAAAAAGAACAATGATGAGTACAATCATCTCGGTTAAGTGATGAACGTAATAGATTTCTTGCTTTTGTTTCTCTTGCCCAATGCCTTCAAGAAATGTCCCAGCTCCAATATACCATTTCCACTCAGGAATTCCTGTGACGTAGCTTAATTTTAAAGCATTACTATTTTGAACATTGAAAGGCATACGGTAAGAAATAAATCCACCACCATCTCTTGCGACATTAATTAACTCTTGAACAACAAATTTCCCATCACTATCTCTGACGTAGTACATATTTTTTCCACGAGATGGGCCGTAGATTGAAACACCTTCATAATTACCAACAAAACCACCAAGTTGATTAAAGTGAAAATCTTCCATCAAGCCAGATAAAATACTTTCTTGTTGCTCCTTTGCAAAATCATCAAGATACTCTCCTGTCCCGATACATATTCCTAATGGACGGTAAAGCTTGATGTATGAGAGCTTTTTAAACTGCTCTCCATCGATGTTAGGCTTATTAGTACTATACTTAACGAATCCCTGACCTCTATCGCGGCAAATCTGTATAAATTCTTTTACAATTGGCCTTCCATCAGAGCTTTTGTACTTAATAACATTTTTTTTGATTGAATTTGGAATTGCAGAGGTGACAATGCTTTTCCCATCAAGAGTTACTGCGAAATAGTAATTTTTCCCTAAGACTTCATTTTGCCCTCGAAAAGAGGATTCTATGAATGAGATAATCGCGTTCTTTCCATATTTGGGAGCATAATCTTGATGAAGTCTCTTAATGTTTTTCACAGCAAGATCAACTCGCTTTTTAAGAGTTTGCTCTAGATCTTTTTGGGCCCGCGCCTGCAACCTCACAATCCTACTTTTGAGATGTTCAACTTCTGTTTTCAGAAGATCTCTGGACTCATCAACGTGAAAAGAACGCCCTTCATCGATTCTTGCTCGAAGGTGCAACCCTTCAAGAAAATAGACCGCAACGATTGATAGAATAAAGAGAATAGCAAAAGAAATTACTACTCCTCTTTTAAAAGATCCGATCAATCCAACGGTTTTCTTTTTTGTCATAAAATTCTCTATGTAACTTTGCTATTGTATCGGAACAGGGGAAATTATAGATAACTCAAAAGAGTTTAATTATCTTTACCGCTCAGTTGCATCGTCTTTCGGAGAATTTATAAAAATTAATTCATGCATGATAAAAAAAAGGGGAAGTAAAAACTTCCCCTTCAATAACTTGCATCAAAGTAGTGCCCATCATCATCTAGCATTATTGCTAGATTATACTCATTATTTATAACCTTCTTAAATTTCTTCACAAAATCAGTAAGTTTTTCTTGTTCAAGTGGCCTCTGATAAGCTGTAACTAAATGCATCCCCATCACATTAGCGCCGAGATAAGAAAACTGCTGCCTCATGGCCATAATGAGGTGATGTCCTCCACCACCACTATGAGTTGCTAGTCCAATAGCTTTCCCATCAAAAGCGGCCCTCCAATTCTCATCAATAATGGATACCCAAGTAATGGCATTGGTCAATACAGGAGGCATTCCTCCATTATACTCAGGAGCAACAACAATGATTCCAGTTGAACGATCAATTTGTTGTAGAAGGTTTATAACACTATTTGGTATGTCACCACGATTAGGAGTATAGAGTGGGAGTTCAAGCTCTGTAAGAGCAATCACATCAGATTCAACACCTTGAAGCGATAAGCTCTCTACAATTTGATGAGAAAGTCGTGCATTCATCCCATCACTACTCTGTAATATCAACACTTTACGCATATTTCCTCACTGGGTTATTTTATATAACTTAAGTATCCCAGAGGTACATATTAGGTGAATATTCAGTATTTTTTATGGGGCAATAGGGCCTAGTAAATGATCCTAGGAAATTTAATAATAATTCTATCTCCCTCACGCCCAAAATCAACTTTAGATTCATCTACCCCATCTGGGACAGGAATGGATTGACTGCTGCTAGAGTAAGAATAGACATGACTCGACATCCCCTCCTTATTATCTGAAGATTTTGTTTTCGAACTTGAAGAAATAACAATCATTCCATCGTGTACGTCGACATTAAAGTCACCATGATTTACACCATCACCTGAGATCTCAACGTACTTAAATTTTGAATCATCTCTTTGAGTGATTTGAAATGATTTAGGGGATTCAGTAAAGTGCTGCTTGACGGAAAAGTGCTGACCAAAAAATGACTCCATATTTTTTTGAATCTGATCCATTTCAGCAAAGGGGTCATCTTGGTCAAAAGGGCCGATCTGTCCATAACTTCGACTAATCCAAAATGCAAAACAAGAAATCAAAATAAACAATTGAATTACGATCTTCTTCATAGCTACCTCACACAAGATTTAGGCGCTCATCTTTTGGGTGCCAAGGTTTAACTCAAGAATTTTATTTTTAAGTTGGTCAGCAACTTCAATTAAGTCTCCTCCCATAACTCTCTTAATTGTTATATTGGTATTTGCATCAATCACGGCCTCTCCATAAAGATTCATTCCATCTTTGAAGAAATGCAAATCGTATAAAACCTCTTTGGGCAAGTTGTAATCTAGCTCATTCTTGATGCTGCAAATATATTCCTTTTGTTTGGAATCATAATTAACATTAAAAAGCTTAATTGAAGAATCAAGAACCTTGAGATCACTTAAGGGCGATATCATAAACCTCCTCCATAAAGCTAAGTTGTCGTTATAGAAGGAATCTCCTCCTTCTATAAATAAGATGGGAGGCCAGACAAATTTGTCAACCTCATCCATCTCTACAAAAATTAGATTTAAACATCAGAACGATAAAAAAATTTTATAAGTCTTACTTACCAGTTAGAACGACTTCGCCTTTTTCCAGCTGACCTCGTAATAGCTTTTCCGAAAGAGGGCGGATTACGAGTTTATTAAAGACAGAATGAAGAGGTCTTGCGCCATAGCGAGGATCATGTCCTTTCGTGGCGATTTCTTCAGTAAACTCCTCTGATAAACGAACGTGAATCCCTTTATCTTCTAATCTGGAATTTAACTGTTCAACCTGCTTAGCAACCAAATCAATCATAATAGATGAATCAAGTTGGTTATATTCTAAAACCGCATCAATACGTCCTAAAACTTCTGGCTTAAAAGATGTTTCAACATGTTCTGCATTTGTCGTCATGATTATGATCGTGTTTTTGAAATCAACAGTTCTTCCCTTACTATCTGTCAGTCGTCCATCATCTAAAATCTGTAACATGATATCAGAAAAATTATAGTGGGCCTTCTCAATCTCATCGAGTAGAATAACAGCATAAGGATGCTTTCTAATGGCCTCTGTAAGAATCCCCCCCTCATCATATCCGATGTAACCAGGAGGAGCTCCAATCAGTTTTGCAATACTGTGTTGCTCAGAAAATTCACTCATATCGAGACGAATCATATTGCGAGTAGAGTTAAATAAGAACTCACAAAGTCGTTTTGCTGTTTCTGTTTTCCCAACTCCAGAAGGCCCTTTGAGCAAAAATGACCCCAGTGGTCTAGACTCATCAGATAGACCAGCATGCGAAGAGACAAGAGTATCTGCGATCTCACTAATGGCCTGATCTTGACCAAAAACTGTACTTTTTAGAAAGCTCTTTAATTCTAAAATTCTTTCCTGCTCAGTTTTAAGAATTTTCTCAATCGGAATCCCTGATTGACGAGCGATTACCTTAGCAATATCGGCCTGCTTAAGCTCCCACTCATGCTGAGTTTCATCAAGTTCTTTTTCGATTGTTGGAATTTGAGAATATTTGATCTTTGAAGCGGTTTCATAATCTTGTTTACGCTCTGCTTGTTCCAATTCAAAGCGAAGTTGATCAAGATTATTCTTAAGCTCAGAAACTCTCTTAATATTAAAAACCTCTTTCTCCCACTGTTCTTTTCGTAGATTAAAATCTGATTGAAGCTCTTCAATTTCTTTAAGAATATCTTTATTCTTCTTATCAAACTCCGCATTAATTTTCTTTGATCGGATCTCACTTTCAAGTTCAACAAGTTCGGCCGGCATGGCCTCAGCACTGAGTTTAAGAGCGGAAGCTGCTTCATCAATGAGGTCGATCGCTTTATCTGGTAAATTCTTATTTGTAATATACTGAGTTGATAGCATCACAGAGCTATAGATAGCATCATCAGTTATCTTGATTCCGTGATGTATTTCAAGCTTCTCTCGAAGACCAATGAGGATTTCAATAGAGTCCTCCTTAGAAGGCTCAAGAACTGGCACAGAACGAAATCTTCGGTCTAAAGCAGAGTCATTCAAAATATATTTTTGATATTCCTCATCAGTTGTTGCACCAATGCAATTAAGCTCACCACGAGCAAGAGCAGGTTTTAATAAGTTGGCAGCATCCATTGCGCCACTAGTTTTTCCAGCACCAACTAATTGATGGATCTCATCAATAAAGAGAATAACATTCTCCCCTTCAGATTTTAAAAACTTAATCAACGCCTGAATTCTCTCTTCAAACTCTCCCTGAAACTTTGTCCCGGCCATTAAAGATCCCATATCTAATGAGTAAACAAGCTTATCCTGCAAGACATCGGGAACTTTTCCCTTAACAATTGCTTCAGCAAGACCTTCAACAATCGCGGTTTTCCCCACTCCCGCCGATCCTACCAGCACTGGATTATTTTTTGATCGCCTCCCCAAAATTTCCATCACCGCGCGAATCTCTTTAGTACGACCAATTACGGGATCAAGTTTTCCCTGTTCCGCAAGTTCATTGAGATTAGTAAGGAAGTGGGGGACATCATCCCCCTCTTCCTCCATGGCAAAGATGTCCAGAGGCTCACTTTCGAGAGCTTGGTAGAATTTCTTTATGTACTTAATTAAGTCACCTTCAGTAACTTCACTACGCCCATTCTGAGTGGCATTACTCGAGGCGTAGGTCATCCACTCAGAAAAAGAAGCGGAAGGCCTCAGAGTCTCAATAGAAGCATTTGATACAGTTGGGAGTCTTGAGATATCAGATTCGCAAACTTTTTTATACTTCTTTAATTTTTTTGAACAAATGGATCGCGGAGCTGAAATAAGTCCATATACCAGATGAACTGGATGCAATTCATTATTCTTATACTTAAGCGCAGTTGCCTGAGCAATATTGAGCGCTCCTAAAACGATCTGATCGTATTGATTCATCACTTTCTCCTATCTCGATGAATAACTTCTAATTAAAAGATGATAGGAGAAAAAAAAGTGTCAAGGGGCGTATCAAAATTCTTAGGGCCACTCTTTTAATTTCAGAGAACTTAGATCTGTTGATATTCCAACGCAAGGCTATAGGCTGGCCATAAATCGAAGAAAGTCGGTTGCTCTCTTCTGATCCATTTTACTTGGGATATTCATCAGAAGATTCATCATCCAACAAGCGTCTTGAGCTTCGGCCTTGATCCCTAAAGATAAGACTCTTTGCATTCTAGTCTTTCCTCCATCATCAAGGTCCTTTGCAATTAAATCAATCCCATCCTTAAAGCTAGAACGGTCTATGAGTTGGGGATTTGCTCCATCTGCGACCTCAAGTTTTGCCGCATTTGATGAAATTTCAATCCAATTATCAAATGATTCTTTTGGCAGCTTTGCCATCGCATCAAAAAGCATGGATTCAGTAATTTTGCCGCTCCAAAGTCCTGAGCAGACTTCTGCAGAAATATCTGCAAGTTCAATACGAGTCTTATTCCAGAGGCGTAAATCCTGAGGAGATAGTCTCTTTAAACCACGGTGAACAAGATTTCGGGAGTACTCCTTAATTTTATCTGGATCTTGAAGCTCTTCATACTTAGCTTTAATCTCAGGAATTTCCATAACTCCTTGTAGACGCTTCGCCAGCTCGACCTTAACTAAATAATGCTCATCAAACTGAGACATAATTGCAGCTCTTACTTGAGGGAGCTGACCAACATTATTGAGGATAATAAATGTTACGGTCCCTAAAATAACTCCGATATTTTTGAACACCTTATTTTTTGCTTTAGAAATTGAGAAACCAATAATTGCTCCAGCAAGCCCTCCAGCCAAAGCCCCCAATACAACTGCATATATATCCATTTAAACCTCAATATGATTAAAATCATTATTCTAATCGGCAATATAGTAGAGAACTAAAATCGAGTGTAAAAAACACGCTTAAAAGCTTTACGGTACTCTTTGAGGTCTGAGCGTAGGACTTTTCCTTGACCATATTTCACAGAAGAAAAAAGAGTCGAAATTGAAGCGACATCTTTTTTTCCTTTACTAACTTCTTGAGACAAGATTCCAGGAGGAGGTGCTTTTATGCCACGAGGCTCATAATAAAGTCGCTCCATCCCTCCGTGAAAGATAGAGTAACTCTTTAAAACTTCCTCTTCCCTAGACTTCCACTTCCGCTTCTCCTTTTTATAGGTCGACATAATATCATTTGAGATATTAATCTCTTCCT
This sequence comes from Bacteriovoracaceae bacterium, assembly GCA_965140515.1. Lineage (GTDB taxonomy): Bacteria > Bdellovibrionota > Bacteriovoracia > Bacteriovoracales > Bacteriovoracaceae > JAGLCH01. The sequence continues at coordinate 3,161,552 of OZ223251.1, forward strand.
CAGAGACTAGTTCTTCACTCTTAAATTTCTTAAAGAATTTTCTGATGAATAGAAGAACCACGAGAGCTAAAGAGATATAAAAAAATCGCTTCATATTCTGAGTGGAAAATAATCTTTTAAAAAAACTATTCTTATTCGATTTACTTTCGACTGCAGGAGTATGAGCTCTATCACTCCTCACCTTAAATTGATTAAGATCAACTTCGAAGTCTTTTGAAATAGATTTAAGTTGGTCAAGGGATGATTTCAACTGCTCTTTTTCCATTTGGTCTGAGGATTTATTCTCCAATAACTTAAGCTTCTCTTCTAACTTATTCATATCTCCTTGAAGCTTTAAAAGCTTGTCAGAAATTCTTTTGTACTCATCATCACCGATATCATAAGTTTTTTTCTTCAATTGATCGAAATCTGTTCTTAAGGATCGAATTTGTCCTTTCAAGGACGAAAGCTCAGGAAAAAATGAATCGCCAAACGAACGATCTAAAGAATCCAAAAATTTACCAAACTGATCCAACTGACCTGAAATCAAATCAAGAGGAAGTTTAAAATTTCCTCCAAACTTTGGCACTTGTGGAAGGGCCCCTAGATTTAATCGCCTTGAAGAACTATTTACTGATGCTTTAGAGATAGTAGGTTCAAGAGCTTTCTCCCACCACTTTTTCCCCTCACTTGGTAAAACAAGGTCTACAAGTAAGAATACAGAAATAAAGATCAGAGTAGAGATCGATCCTCTTAACATAAATTCAAATGGGGAATATTTCTCTCCCCTTGAATGAATGAGATAACTGCCAATCAAAAGTGAGAAGAAGCAAAAGATAAATCCGACAAGGATAAATGGGGTGAATGCCGTTATTACTTTGAGATTTAAAATAACAAAGATCGCCTGAATTGCAGGAATTAAAAGCAGGTGTCCTTGCCCATATGAGAGGATCATTAGTAATCCAGCGACACACACAGTAATCCCCCCAGGAGTTATTCCCGGTAATATAAAAAAGAGAGCGATATAAGAGAGGAAAAGCTGAGTCCACAGCATTGCAAACTTCTTAGTCCTTCTTGAAAAATCCCCATGAGTCCTTAAGAATCGTTCCTCTTCACGATCTTCGACATCATAAAGTGGAATCGACTGTCCAAGAACAGGAAGAGTTGGAGCACGATCAGATCCTCTGTCTTTAGAAATGTAAGTGATATATTCTTCAGGGCGATTCACCCACAGTAAAAAGTAAAATGCTGGCATAGTGGACAAACAAGTTGCGATCATCAATCGAATACTGAAACCGTCGATTAAAACGGCCCCCAGAAAAAGAGCAGCAAAGAAGACAATGACTTGAGGCAATAGTTTTGCTGGCCACTTACTCATCATCTGAGAACCTCCTCAAACAATAGGTGCTTGAGGCCAAGCTCTTTGATGGCATCCTTAAATGGAATCCTTTCTTCAATATCAATTGTATAAGAAAATATACCTGCCTTTTTTAGCTCAACTTCAATTAAGGCACGATTTTTTTTCGCCCCCTCAACAAGTCCCGCGACAGTTATTCGGCCAATACTTTGAATTTCCTTATAGAGATGGGCGTAAGGATTAATAAAAACAACAATCACTTTGCGATCAGAAAGAGAGAGGTCTTTTAAAATCCTAATATCGCGTTTTAGGTACTCTCCGTAATGAATTGGTGAGAGATAGATAAGAGTTCCCCCTCTTGGAACAAATTCAAACAGCTTTGCACCAAATCCTCGCCGCTTATCTTGTCCAAAATCTTTGGGGATAAGGTTGCAAAGATACAGTTCTAAAAACTGAAAAAAGTCATCTCCTGAGCCCATGTGATGAGCTTGATCCATGGTAACGAGCCTTAGCTTATTCCCTTTTTCAAGTTGATCTTGAGCGATAGTTAGTGCCAAATCCTTACAGTACTCAAAAGAGGACATCGCACCATCACCAGAGTTAGCTCGTAGATCATCATTCACAAACAAAGTTGTATGAGCGTCTACCATTTTGTCGAATTCATTTACTAGAATCTTATCTGTCCTTTGAGACGCCATCCAGTTGATATAGCGAAGGGGGTCTCCATCGCGATATTCTCTAATTCCTTCAAAATTTGTAGAATCTCCCTTAGCGCTCAATTCGAGACCACCAAAATTTGGAGTATCCTCTTGTGCTCTCTCCCAGCCGTGGGGAAAAGGGTTAACGAGAGGCAAGACCTCAACGCCAGATTCTTCAAAAGTAAAAGTGATCTTAAAAGTAAAGATTCCTAGAAAGTCCCAAAGGTATAATTCAATATCCTTGAATTCCTTTGTACCCATCCCATTATCGAGCAAGATCTTGCGATCAATTTTTCGCGATCTTTTTGCTTTTAACTTTTCACGATTAAAGTAGCGCCACCTATATTCTTTATTCCCACTAAAGTGATCATCAAAGTAGAACTCGGAAAATGTGAATGTTCCTCGATTTTCTAGTTTGTATTGAATGGGAAGCTCGTCCCCTTCTCTTGCACTTTTTGAAAATTCTCGTTTCAGATAAAGAGAATCACATCGTTTCCAAACCATAAGGTAAGAAAATAATAAATAGAGGAACCAGCTGACTCCAATAACCCATGCTCCACGCTGAAAAAAGCCCACTCCGAAAGAGAGAATAATAAAGAAGACAGAAATAGAGTACGGATTGACCCATTCTGGATTTCTGGCAAATAACTCTCTCACTCCTCCCGGAGGCAGGTTCCTGAAAATAGGTCTGATGCGAAATAGATGTGGAGGGGTAATTTTTTTCATTAAGAAACAGGGGCCTTAACTGATGAAAGAATCTCATGAATAATTTGATCGACTCTTTTACCACCAAACTTTGCCTCAGGTTTTAAATGTAGCCTGTGCCCTATCACATAGGGAAAAATAGAATAAATAGTAGAAGGTCTAAGATATCCTCTCCCCTCAACCAAAGACATCGCCTGCCCTAGTTTGACTAGAGCAAGAGTCGCTCTTGGACTTGCTCCCATGGATAGGTCGCTATGATTTCGAGACTTTTCAATTAGGTCTAGAATGTAGCCGTAGACGCTGTCATCAACTTTTACCTTATCTACAAGTGACTTAAGTTTTGAAAGATCTGTGCGCTTCAAAATAACCTTCACATCATCGATTGGGTCACATCCAACTCTCCCCTTAAGCATTCTTTCCTCAGAACGTCTATCTGGGGCCCCTAAAGCTAGCTTCACCATAAAACGGTCGAGCTGTGCCTCAGGTAGAGGAAAGGTTCCGTGTTGCTCTACAGGATTTTGAGTGGCCATTACAAAGAAGTGCTCATCGAGACCATATGGCTCACCATCTAATGTAACTTGTCTTTCGGCCATGCACTCGAGTAAAGCAGATTGTGTTCTTGGAGTCGCGCGGTTGATCTCATCTCCTAAAAAGATACTGGTGAAAACCGGCCCTTTTCTAAGTTGAAGCTCTTTCTTAGCAGGATCAAGAATCATCCCTCCGGTGACATCACTTGGAAGTAAGTCAGGTGTAAACTGAACTCTTTTATAATCGAGCCCAAGCACCTTAGAGATACTCTTTGCCAGTACTGTTTTCCCAGTGCCAGGAAGGTCTTCCAGTAAAATATGCCCTCCGGCCAGCCAGCAAGCGAGAAGCATACTTACCTGCTGCTCTTTACCGTGAACAACTTTATCCACCTCCTCAATCATTGAGGAAATAATCTCAGAAACTTTATCACTCATAGTCTTTCTCCAATACTTACTTAACGGCATTTTTAGGCCATTTTCGTAGTGGAGAAGTAAAGGAAATTTATGAAAGAGTTTAGAAAAAGAGCAAAAAAAAAGCCAAATCCGAAGATTTTGGCTTTTTAAAAAAATTTGGTGGGCGTTGACGGGATCGAACCGCCGACATCTACCTTGTAAGGGTAGCGCTCTCCCAGCTGAGCTAAACGCCCTCAATTGCGATTTGTGTAAGTGAGAATAAGGTCATTCTTAAGATATGTCAAATATTTTTTTCAAAAAAAATTCTAATATAATCAGGGGGATAGGTCGATAAATATCATTGAAATGGAATTACGACTGATTGAGCTGCCCGCAAAGCTCCCAGAAGAATTTTACGAGCTCCCTTGGAAGATCTACTCCAAAGGTCACTTATGGATTCCTCCGTTTATTTGCGACCAGCGACCATTATTAGAGGAAAACAAACTCTTTGAGCAAAGAAAGGGGAAGGCCATCTTGTGCTACAAACACGGCAATCTCGTAGGTCGCCTAGTTGTCTTCACCGACTCCTCTAGCCGTTTTAAGACCACCGGATTTTTTGGCCTTTTTGAGGTAATCGACAATATTGACGTCTCAAGAGCAATGTTTGATCTAGCGTTTGATTGGCTCAAAAAACAGGGTAGAACAAAGATAGCAGGTCCTATTAACCTCAATATGTTTAATGGCTTTTGCACTATCACTGAAGGTCACAATTTGCCACCTTACTACCAAGAACCTCGCAATCCCATTTACTACAATGAACACTTTGTAGCGATGGGAATGACAGAAACTGGAAAGTGGGACGGCTGGACTCTAGGAATTGATCAACTTAAAGAGATGAAAAATGATCTAATCCATGAAGATGTTTCAGATATTGTGATTCATCAATCGAAGGTCAGTGGGATAAAGGAACTACTTCACCCCATTTATAAAATGATCTTAAAGAAAAGGGTCAAGGCCAACTACTTTTCTAAGGTGAGCTTTGAAGAGTTTCAGCAGTCACAAAAAAGAAGTTTTACTTTTAATGATTCGAATCAATTTATCGCAAAGATCGACCAAGAGATTGTGGGGCTTTGTCTCACCCACTTTGATATATCACCAGCTCTGATCATGATGAATGGTGATCCTCACAAAAAAAAGCACCTCGAAGACTTTCCACCCCATACACTGGTCATCTACTTCTTCACAGTTAAAGAATGTGAGCAGCAGAAAATAATCGAAGACAAGCTTCTTTTGATGCTAATTGATTACTGTGAAAAGGTTGATATTAATCGGGTGGTAATGCCAATCACGTCAGACTTTAATCCATTGATCGTAAAGTTTGCGACCAAAGAAAGGGAGTACGCTCTCTACACAAAGACTTTTGTTAAAGACGAGTAATAATCCCTTTATCGGCGTCCACAAGAACTCTATCTCCATCTTTTACTAGCTTCGTTATTTCAGAAACACGAAGTAGCATTGGAATTTTATTCTTGCGGCATAAGCTTGCAACCTGACTCATGGTATTTCCATATTCAAAGACGATGGCCTTGGCCACACCTGCTACAAGTGCGGGACCACTTTCAATATCTCCGGCCACAACAATTGAATTGTTATCAACTCTCATATAATCTACAGGCGAGCGAATGATAACCACGACACCTTCGGCAACACCGGGGCTTCCAACGTATCCAGCAAATTCCCCTGCTCCGTATAGAGCTGAGTTATCTATTGGAGATACCATCGATCCATACTGACGAGGTGGCGCAAAATTGCGAATACCGCTGTGTTGTTTTCTTCTGATTTCAGTAAATGGACCAAGTTCTTTAAACTTTTCCTTATTATCGATTACCTGATTGAGTTCCTGTAAGTGAAGGAAGAAAATATCTTTATCAGACTTTAGAATCCCAAGTTCACAGAAGTTACTCGCAAGCTGCATCAGGTAAGAGCGAACAACAAATAATGAGCGAAGAGTATAGTCATACAAAGTTCTTCTTGCTTGATAGATCTGTCTAAACGTTGCAACAGTGTTTTCCAAACGCATCTGATAGAAGTAGCGTTTATGCAGAGGAAGCTTTTTAAGTCCATCAAAAATCTCAACCAACTCATGAGGGAGAAATTCTTCTTCCTTTCTGTCATTTACAGAAATTTTACGAATAGAGTTACGCTTACTCGCAATTGAGTGGAAGAAGGCCTCGAGACCTAATGTTTCATCACCCCAACGAGCGTACATGATGTCTCTTGAAGACTCACCATAATAGTAATGACGGTTTAAGAAGCTTTTTAACTCTTCTTGATAGATTGGATCATCCATCCCGTACTCAGTGAAAACCTCAAATAAAATGGCCAAATCATTTTGTAAAATAACATTTGGTCCCTCACCGATCCCCGCCAAGAAATCTTTATCAAAGAGATGAGTTACCCCTATGCGATCTAAGCACTCCATCAGTTCTGCACGAACACAGACTTCCATCATACACATAGTGAAATAAAGAGATGACACTGGAAAATAGTAATCGTTCAGGAGTTGAGAAAAACTAGTCTCTAACTTTCGATGTGGCTGAGAAGCAACATTCTGTCTATAAGCGCGATACTTTAAATCGATAACTTCAAATTCATTTTCCAAATCTTCAAACTGTCTTAACACCGAACGGAATCGGCGAATAAGGTTAAATCTGGATTTAACCCTTGAGACAAATGGAAAGGCCTTCTCGGGCAACTTATCTTCTGAGACTAAACGATCAGGTAGATCGAGGGCCTGATGCAAAAAGCCCAAGCTAGAAGATGGAAGACGAAGCAGTAGTCCAGAAATTGATTCAAATCTCAGATAAGGTCTTCCGAAGCGATGAACAATGGAGTCCCCTTTTAATTTAAAATCAGGAAATTGCTGTTTTAATGCCTGATCAATGGACTCCTTTAGAATTGAAAACATCATTGGGGAATAAACTTCAAACCCAACATTCGGATCAAGCATATCTAGCCCAAAGAATTTACCAGAGTCTTTATTAAATAGAATTGGAACAACAGTCTTTGAGCTCTTAACCCAAATTTTATCGTTGTCATCAATCACAAATTTCACTTTTTGAGGCATCTTCAAAATGTTCTGAACATCAAGCAGTACTTTTGAAAAGATTTCAATCATCTCTTTCGTGAAGTTAACATACCCCGTACCAACTTCACTGTGAGCAACAGCTAGATTATGATAGTTCACGGAGTAAGAGTGAGATAGGATCTCCCCTTCTCCTTTACCATCGAAACGAGAGTGAGAAAGCTCTACTAAAAAGAGATCTTCATCCCCAGAGTAAGGGTCAATAGAATACCCATTTCCCAAATACTTAGGTCGAATAATTTTTTGAACAATTACAGAAAAGTTCTTGTCGTGATCGCCCTTTTTACTGGCGGAATCTTTGGTGTAAAAACTAGAGTATAGCTCAATGGCATTCTTTAAAGAATCAATGGAGCTAATCTCTCCATCAACCTCACGTTCCCCAGATTGAAAATCAACAAAGTAACTGTTTGATGCTGTTCCGCCAAGTCCAACAGAGACAGGAAATCCACCAATACGATTAACCGCAACTAGCAGTTCACCATCATCCCAATACTCTTTAAGTGAAAGAGCAAAACTAGCAGGAACGGCAACACCGCTCCCTGATAATTTTGCTAAGAGAAAAGCACGAGTCCCATACTTTTCACAAAGCTCAGATAAATCTTGAGTTTCATTTAAGAAAATCATCTAAAATCCAAATTTCTATAATTTACATAGATAATGATAATTTAATTTCAAAAATTAACAACCAAGCAAATTGTATGGGTAAAAAAAAAAGAGGCCCAAACATACGTTTGGGCCCCATTCGAAAGCATATATCTAAAAAATTAGTCTGCTTTTGAAATTGCATCCATTGGACATACGTCAACACATGCACCACAGTCGATACAAGTATCAGCGTCAATTACGTATTTCCCGTCACCGGCTGAAATTGCGTCAACTGGACATTCACCAGCACATGCTCCACATGAAGTACAATCGTCGTTAATTACGTGTGCCATCTTAAATCTCCTTTAAAAATGACTTAATATTATCTCACTTATCGTTTCATTTTAATCGCATCGTTAACGTTTTCCAACCCCAAAAGTTCTGCTTTTTTGGATACTTAGAGAAAACTTTTGTATGACTAGCCAAACAAATTTCCGGTCTGCGAATAGACGATACCCGACAACTATACTAAGATATTTCCAAACAGATACGGGAGAATTTATCAATGGAAAGAATTGCAAAAGATATTTGGTTTATGGGCTTTGCAGAACAGGCCTCTCTTCGCTCACACGATGCAGAAACAAAGGTGGGAGCAGTGCTTGTACACAGAGATACTCAGGCCATTCTTGCAACAGGGTTCAATGGATTTGTAAGAGGAGCAGATGACCAAAGTCTTCCTAATACAAGACCAGATAAATACCCATATATGGTTCACGCAGAACAAAACTTAATTGCACATTGCGCCAGACATGGAATTTCAATGGATAACTGCGATGTTTACTGCACACTGAGTCCTTGCTGTGTTTGTATGCGCCTTCTATGGCAATGCGGAATTCAAAAGATTATCGTAAAAGAACTCTATCGCGACTTCGACGCGATTCAACAAATGAAAGATATCAAGGTTACTGTTACTGAAGGAAACTACTACATTCTAGAATACTCAAACTAGTTTAAGGAACAGTATGAAACACCTACTCGCTTCACTTCTCTTTTTATCGCAGTCTGCACTAGCAATACCAGAGATGCTTCACCCTGAGGTGTTGTCAGTCAAAGAGCTGAGTTCACTTCCAGTGCAATTAGAAATTGAATCGAGTAACGAATATCAGATTCCTCTAGATCCCGAGTTCTCTCGCCAATGGTGGTATTCCAATGTTGGCCAAGTAAATTCGGATGGAATTTCTGGAGTGGTGGGTGCAGACACTTCAATGCTCAAGGCCCTTGAAATCTACTCTCCCAAAAAAGAAGTAGTTATCGCAGTCATCGACTCTGGGTTTGATCTCGATCACGAAGACTTCTCCCCTGAAGTACTTTGGGTTAACCAAAAAGAGCAAAATGGAGTCGAAGGAGTTGACGACGATGGCAATGGGTATATTGACGATATTCATGGCCATAACATTGTGATGAAAAATAATGACTTCACTGACCGCAAAACTCATGGAACTCATGTGGCCGGACTTATTTCTGCGATATCAAATAATGATAAAGGTATTTTTGGAGCAGTCCCTGGCGTAAAAATTATGCTAATCAAACTCTGGGACATTGGTGGCGATATCCTAACAACACCAACAGCTGAAGCAATTCGCTACGCCTGTGATAACGGCGCAGACATTCTCTCAAACTCATATGGAACTCCATCGGCAAATCAGGCCACAAGGGAGGCAATTGAGTACTGCAAAAATAAAGGTGCGCTCTTTGTCGGTGCTTCAGGAAACTTTAGTCAAGATCTAGATCAAACACCGGACTACCCATCTTCATTTGGTATCGGAAATCAAATCGTAGTTGGAGCTAGCAATAATACTGATGGCAGAGCTGTTTTCTCCAACTACGGAAGTGCTGTAGATCTCTTCGCACCAGGCGAAGATATTTACTCCCTAAAACCAAAGAGTCAATACAAGCAAAGTTCAGGGACAAGCCAAGCGTGTCCTCTGGTTTCATTAGCGGCAGCGATGACACTAGCTCACAATCCAGAACTATCAGTGTCTGAACTCAAAGAAAGATTGCTTGAAGCTGGAGATCAAAGAATTGCACTCAATCACTGGTCAAAAAATGGCCGTCGTCTAAATACCTACAATGCAATTATGGGAATTCGCGGAGAGCGATTAAAAGATCACGACCTCTCACAATTTACTAGTGAACCAATCACACTGGAGACAGCTCACCCCTATCCAAAAAGAAAAGTTTTAGAGCAAAAATTTGAAATGGATAACATCGCTCGTTTTCGCCTTCACTTCAAAAAGTTCGATATCTATAGCTATGACAAAGTAACGATCACTGATCGCAGTGGTAAAATTATCGATATCTATACATCTGATTTAGGAGAATTTTGGACCGAAGTAATTGAAGGGAATTATCTTAAAATCACACTCAAATCAAAATCGGGCCCAATCAAATACGGCTACACAATTGATCGAGTGGATTACCAATACTAGTTTTCTAAAAGCTTCTCCGTAAGTTCACTATCTGGCCCCTCGGCCAGAAAAAGAAGCTTGGGGCCAATTGATTTAACGATAGTACGTCTTGCATCTGTCCCCATCAAGGCAGCAACCTTAATCAGAACGCGAGCAGCTTCTCGTTTTACTACATCGTTCTCTGAATGATTGTGAATAACTTTTGTGAGGAAAGATCCAAGCTCCATCAATTGAAAATCATCTACACTGGAATCAAGTACCAGTTCACGAAGAAGATAAACTCTCTCATGCATCTCAAATGTTTGAGTTGCAACGGCACCCATTCTTTCAGTGGAGTACTGTTGAGAGAAGCGTTCCTCTAAGTCGACAACATACATCTCACCAAGTGGCCCATCGACTTTAATTGACTTGGCCTTTGGAACATGAGCGCTTCCAAAAGAACGAATATCTTGATCGTAGTAATAACTAGCAGCAACGAGTCCACTGATTGCTACAACTGACACTAGTCCAACTCCAATAAATAATTTCTTCACAAGATCCCCCATTGATCAGTAAAGATTTATCGGTATTTTTTGATCAAATACTGAGTTTTAAATCATATGTAACTGACTGAAATAAGAGCAAATATTAATAAAAGTTTGCCAGATTAACTGATGTCCGTAATTCTTAGCTCAAGGTATGTAAATTTGAACTGTTAAAGTGACTTCCTCAAGAAATGGTGATAATACCAATAGACTTTATTAATGAATTCTTATTTAAGAGGACAGATTACTGTGACAAATGAACTACTCTGGCTGAGCATGCTCCTCGTCAATTTCTTTGCAATTATTTTTGCCTACAAACAGTTTGGCAAAATTGGATTATATGTCTGGATACCAATATCAATCTTAATGGCCAATATTCAAGTTGTGCTTCTGGTTGACCTATTTGGTTTTGGCACAACACTTGGGAACATCGTTTACGCCAGTGGCTTTCTTGTAACTGATATTCTCTCCGAAAATCACGGTGAGGCCGATGCCAAACGAGCTGTCAGTATCGGCTTTTTTAGTATTATTACCATGACAATCATCATGCAAATTTCAGTTCTATTTCATCCATCAGAAGTCAATGAGGGGATCAAACACTTTGAAAGTGTGAAGACCATTTTCTCATTTATGCCAAGACTCGTAATTTCTGGAATTGTCGCTTACTACGTATCCCAACGCCATGACGTGTGGGCATACGCTTTCTGGAAAAAGAGAGTAAAGAAACACCTCTGGGTAAGAAATAATCTCTCAACAATGTCCAGCCAGCTTATTGATAATGCAATTTTTTCAATTCTTGCTTTCTGGGGAGTTTTCCCAACTGAAGTAATCTGGGAAATCTTTTGGACAACCTACATCATGAAATTTGTAGTTGCAGCGATCGACACGCCATTTCTTTATCTCGCTCGCTACCTTGTAGAAAACAAAATGATTCGTCCAATTGATGACTCTGATGATGCAAGTGTCTATGCCTAAAAAAGTTATTATTGATTGCGATCCAGGAATCGATGATTCCTTAGCACTACTACTAGCACTCAACTCTCCAGAGCTAGATGTCATTGGACTAACAATTGTAGCTGGAAATGTTCCAGTGGAACTTGGCGCTGCAAATGCTTTAAAGGTACTTGAACTGCTCGATCGCCAAGAGATACCGGTGTACCTTGGAGAATCAAGACCAATTGCAAGAGATCTTATTACTGCCCAAGATACTCATGGCGAAGATGGGCTCGGTGAAACGGACTATACCTACTCAAATCAATTGGCATGGAAATCTGGTGCAGTTGATTTTCTTTTGGAAAATGCCAATGATCAAGTTCATCTCATAACCCTTGGCCCTTACACTAACCTAGCAAGGCTTGTAGAAAAAGATAGTGAAGCGATCAATCGCTTTGCTTCAATCATTTCAATGGGTGGAAATTATATGGCCCAAGGAAATTGCTCTGAGTTCGCAGAGTTTAACTTTTGGGTAGATCCAGAGTCAGTGCAAATGGTCTTTGAAAATATGTTAACACCAATAACAATGGTGGGGTTAGACGTTACCCGTTCTATTGTTCTCACTCCAGACCACAGAGATATACTCAAACAAATCAATTCAAAAGTTGCAGGTTTCATTTACGATATCACTCAATTTTATGTGGACTTCCACCTCAAGCAGGAAGGACTACTCGGATGCGTGATCAATGACCCATTAGCGATTGCCCAATTCATAGACCCTTCCATCTGTACCGGATTTTTTGGTCACCTTGAGATGATCAATAACGGAGTCGATTTTGGAAGAAGTATGATTTCAAATGATGAAGAGAATTTAAATGTTGAAGTATTGACTGCAGTTAATACGAATAAATTCTTTGAACTATTCTTCAAGCGCGTTCTACCTACAGATTATCAAAAGCTTACGGGCATCAATTAAACTAATTTTCTTTTTTTCCGATAAGTTTAATGGCGTGTATCTCTTTTACTCGAACCCCGCTCAATTTCGTAAGCGGAACGTAAGGAGGAGAGCTATGGGTAAGAAACAATTCGGGAAAGCTGAAAAAAAGAAGCTGACCAAGAAAGAAAAGAAGAAGTTGAATCATCTCAAGCTGATCAAAGGTCATCAGGAAAGAAATGATGAATTCGACCAACACGTAGACAAGAAGAAAAAAGCGGCATAATGCATTGTCCCTTTTTCTTAATCTAAAGGCGGCGTCCGTGTGGCGCCGTTTTTATTAAGCGCAATCACATCATTAATTAATTGAGAAAGACGGGTCGTCTTAATCGGAGAATCCACTCTTAAAATGGCCCTCAAGTTATAACGCTGATCAAAGTTCTTTGACACCACAAATTGAGACGGAGAGAACGTTCCATTAGAAAACAAATTCTTTAAAAAAAGTCGAGAAACAACAGCAATCTCTGCTCTTCCCTTTAAGATCATTCCAATGGCCGCAGAGCATGAGGGAACAAAATCAACCTTAAAATCCTTTTTCATCTGTTCTGAGTCAGAAGTAAAATTAGCAAAGCCGTAGTGAAATCCACGAACAGCAGCAATTCTTTTACTCTTTAGGTCCTTAAAAAAGCTTTGATTAATACCATCTTTCTTCAAAGCAACGTACAACTCTCCCCCTTGATAAAAAGGTTGAGTCATCACAACAGAACGCTCATTCCATCCCCACTCGGCCTGCTCATAAAGCATGATATCAAATAGACCTCGATCCATATCCTTAAATCTTCTTTTAGGAGAAGTTGGTACAAATTTAAAATGAAATGAAGTCTGAGAGCGATTGAGTTGGTCAATGAGCTGAACTGTTGCCCCTTGCCATTTTCCATTTGCTTCTTGAAAAAGAAAGGGCTCAAACTGATAGCCACCAACTTTAACTTCGATTGGTGATCCATAAGCGCAGATAAATTGTAATAGCAGCACAAGAGTGCAAGTTAAACGAATGTCATATCCCCAATTTAGATAGTTATCCCTCCTGGGATTTAACCATAAAAGGTTAAGATATGACAAAAAAAAACCTCCCGGAGGAGGTATTAATTATGAGTGGGAGATGCAGCTAACTGGGCACCCCTCTTCTGCATCAATTGCAGCTTCTTCTAGAGATGGGTCAATATCACCATCGATTGCTTTTGAAAGACCATCATCTTGCATTTGAAATACTTCTGGGCAAGTTCCTTCGCAAGCAGCACAGCCAATGCATGTATCTTGATCTACATTAAATTTCATATCAATCTCCTTTATTATTAATCTCTAAGAACATCTTAAAGAATTTTATTCCTGTGACAACTCAATATATCCAATAGCTTTATCGACAAAACTTATCGGATAATAAGTGGAAGACATCTATTAAAATTGATAAAAATATGTCGATAAGTTTGGAAGATTTTTTACTTTATTAATCAATTATAAAGAGGAGAGATTTATGGCGACAACAGATGAAAATCTAAAAGCAGCATTTGCTGGAGAAAGTCAAGCTAACCGCAAATACTTAGCATTTGCAAAAAAAGCGGAACAAGATGGGCTGCCAAAAGTTGCAGCACTATTTAAAGCAGCTGCAGAAGCAGAAACAATTCACGCTCATGGTCACCTTGCTGCAATGGATGGAATCAAGACAACTGAAGAGAACCTAATCGCAGCAATCGAAGGTGAAACATATGAGCACGAAGATATGTACCCACCGATGTATGAATTAGCTCAAAAAGAAGGGCACAAGGCCGCAAGAATGTTTAAATGGGCAATGGAAGTAGAAAAGGTTCACGCAGATCTTTACAAAGTTGCTCTTGAAGCAGTTAAAGCAGGAAAAGATCTCGATCAAGAGGTATACCTCTGCTCAGTTTGTGGACATCTAGAATTTGGACAAGCTCCAGAGAAGTGTCCAACATGTAATGTACCTGCATCAAAATTTGTAAAATACTAAAAAGATAAGGGCCCAATATTTGGGCCCAAATTATTTCCTAAGAACTACACGACAAAGTCGAGCAACCAGCTTGGTTACTGGCCCAATCAGGCCTTCTACAAGTAAGCTCATCGTTTCTCTCTTCATAAGGGAAAACAATTGCCTTCTTCAGTTCTTCAAACTTATCGGGTGATCCTTCCTCAAGGTCTTTTATGGCCTCATAAAGAAGGTAATTTCGAAGAATAAAACAAGGATTGGTTTTATTCATTAACTCTCGAGATTTTTGTCGATCAAAAGAGTTTCTATTAATTCTTTTCAAGTAATTATCAATGTATTGATTGAATCGCAACTTCTCTTCATCACTTAAAGAATGATAGAGAGAAGTCTCAAATAAATCTGCATAGTTTTGCTTAACTTCAACCTTTGCAAGAGTACGATAGAACAGTGTCATATCAATTTGAAGGTCTTTCAATAATGCATCTGTTTGAACAATGAAATCATAGTCATTGTCATCTTGTAAGCGATCAAGGCCAAGCTTTCTGGCCATCATCTTATAGTACTCGTCTGAAAAATAACGCTGATACTTTACAAGAATAGTTTCTAAACTTTTTCTACCAGAAACGAGGGGAAGAATAGCTTCTGCCAATCTTTCTAAGTTCCAAAGAGCGATCGATGGTTGCCTTGCAAATGCATAGCGTCTTCCTGGCAGATCAGTTGTATTTGGAGTGAACAGAGGATCGTAGCAATCCATCATTGAAAATGGCCCATAATCGATCGTAAGACCTAGTATCGACATATTGTCTGTATTCATCACTCCGTGAACAAACCCTACTCTCATCCACTCAACAACCATATCGGCCGTGAGCATAGAAACACGCTCAAACCAGTTTAGAATACGCTCTTCTCCTTCACCTTTAACTTCTGGAAAAAACCGATTGATAGTCCACGAAATAAGCTTGATAAGATTCTCATACTCTTCTCTGGCGGCCAATATTTCAAAGTTTCCAAAGCGGAGAAAAGAGGGGGAAACGCGAGTGACGATTGCACCCGGCTCATTTACCACATTTCCGTTATAAAACATATCACGCGCCACAAGATCTCCCGTACGAGTAAGAGACAGTGCCCTTGTGGTTGGAACACCAAGATAATGCATGGCCTCACTCATCAAATACTCCCTAACAGACGAGCGCAAAACAGCACGTCCATCAGATCTCCTTGAATAAGGTGTTGGCCCTGCTCCTTTTAATTGAAGCTCCCAGGATTCATGATTTTTGGAAATGAGTTCTCCCAAATTGATTGCTCTACCGTCACCAAGCTGACCTGACCAATGTCCAAACTGATGGCCTCCGTAGCAATAAGCGTACGGTTTCATCGATTCGGTCACAAGATTTCCAGATAGAATATCGATATCCCTTTCATCAGGATGAGATAGATTAAAATCTCTAGCAAGTTCTTGATTCCAAGCAATAAGATCAGGAGAACTTACAACAGATGGCATAGCAAGACCGTACAAGACCCCTTCAGTTGTTCTAGAAAGGAGCCCCCCAGAATGATCTCCTGCAAATGAATCAACAAAAGGAGCG
Source organism: Bacteriovoracaceae bacterium (assembly GCA_965140515.1). Lineage (GTDB taxonomy): Bacteria > Bdellovibrionota > Bacteriovoracia > Bacteriovoracales > Bacteriovoracaceae > JAGLCH01. Next base: position 3,177,388 of record OZ223251.1, read on the forward strand.
CTGAATGTGGCGTGATTAAGCTTCCTTTGCATCTCGATAGTACCGATTCACAATGGATAAATCTAAACCTTGATCTCGAAACCTCGGGTGCAGATATAGTTTATAAACTTCTTCATTTTGAACTTCTATGACACCGCATCCATATCCTTTAAGTTCAACTAATCTAAAATTCGATTTATTGCCATCGTCAATCTGAGGAAAAACCTCTTCCTTTTTGTATCCTTCATTAAGTAACATTCTGGCCACATCAAAAACTTCTTCTGCTTCAAGACCTAGTATTTCTTTTGCTACTTCAAATCTACTTCCTTCAAGTGAAAAAAACTGAAGTCCTAAGTTTTCAAGCGTAGTGCCATATGGACAATGCAAGCAATTACACTTGCAACATGTTCCTCGATTTCGATGATGGTCAGCGGTGGCAACTCTTTTCCCTACGGAATTAAAGTAGTGTGTTTCACTCATATGACCTCCTAAGTCTATAGTGTATTCTCTCAAACTGTGAGAAATCGACCAATCGATTCATTAGATAGCGCAATTGATGTAAAATATGAGAATGGAAAAACCAATAGTTGCAATCACCGGGGCGACAGGCTATATCGGAATTAACCTCATTAGAGCGCTTGCCCCTGATCATAAAATCATTGCCTTATATCGAGAGCAAATACCCATAATTGAAGGAATTGCAGAAAATGCTGAAATTGAGTGGAGACAAGTAGATTTCTTTTCCATTTCAAGTGCTGCGGCAGCACTAAAGGGAGCGGATTACGCTTTTTACCTCATTCATTCAATGCTCCCAACAACAAGGCTTTTCCAAGGTAATTTTGCAGATACGGACCTCCTTTTAGCAGACAATTTTGTAAGAGGCTGTAAGGCCAATGGCATTAAGCAGATAATCTACCTAGGAGGACTCGTTCCCCAAGGAAAAATAACGAGTAAACACCTCGCCAGTAGAAAAGAGGTAGAAGATATCCTAAGAGGAAGTCTGGTCCCCTGCACACTATTTCGTGCAAGTATGGTGGTAGGAAAAGGGGGAAGCTCTTTTGAAATCCTTCACAACTTAGTTAAAAATCTACCACTCATGCTCCTTCCGAAATGGACAGAAAATACAACAGAAGCGATATACATTGGTGATGTGATGCGGGTATTTCGCAAGGCCCTCGGTAACAAAGAATTTTTTAATCATCAAATTGATTTGGTAAACGGAGAATTTCTCACTTACAAGGAGCTACTGGTAAAAACAGCAAGAGGATTGGGACTCAAGAGAATCTTCATTCCTTTTCCTTTTAACTTAACAATGATATCTAAAAGATGGGTTTCAATCTTTGGCAACGCTCATATCAATCTTGTATCCCCTCTTGTTGATAGCTTACTTGTGAGCTTACCGACTCCTGAGGTTCACCCTCTGATAAAAGAACAAATAAAAATAAACAATTTTGAGCAGATGATGAAGCTCGTTAAAAACTCCTATGCTACAAAAGGAACATTTCGTAAGTATTTTCTGGCCAGAAAGAAACATGAGAGTAACTCCGTTAGATCAATACAGCGACTTCCCTCCTGCCCACAGTTGGATTCAAAAGATATTTGTACAGAATACACAATATTTCTCCACAAGCTTTTCCGTCATATTATCAAAGTGAAGTTAGATACAAATGGGAATTGCAAATTCATTTTATCACTTGTGAACTTGACGCTATTGGAGCTGACCCATGTAGAAAGAAGGTCAGATGAGCATCGACATCTATTCTATATTACTGGTGGCGTTTTAGTGAAGCGTACAGACTACGGTTGGTTGGATTTTAGACAAGTGGATAATAAAAGATTTACACTCGCAGTTATACATGAATATATTCCCAAAGTTCCGTGGTACATTTATAGAGTGGTCCAGGCCCCAATCCACAAGCTCGTAATGCATCTATTTGGGAAATATCTTACAAAAAAGAAGCAGATGCATCGCGATTATTAATTCCTTTGATAGAATCTTCGATATGCACCATCAGTTGGTATACCTTCTGTCGATCGATTTCGAGCTCTTCACTATGATCATCAATAGAATCTAAAACTTCAACTACTTCTGGAAACAAATCTTTCTTCAACTCAGTCCACCCTTTAGAAATTTCGTTACTCTTAACATAAACCTGATACTCGGTCATATACTCTTGATTGAGTAAAACTGAGGAAAAGATCAAATAGGTGTGATAGCCCAAAAAACCAATCATAAAAGGTGTGACTAAAAGGTCAGCAGAAATCAAACTCAAAATTGATCCTGTCACCCCGACAAAGAGTACAAGCTTACTTCGACTTCTGGCCATAATGGTAACTGTTGACAGGTAAAGTCCAAGTAAACACAGCATATAAAGTAAGGTAGACTCTCCAAAATAAAAAATACAAGCGACTAATAACTGAAAGAGAATAATGACAGCAATCTCACGACGTGCCCTCTCCTGCCCAGAGAACTTAACTTCAATCAAAGGAAAGATGGCAATAACAATAATCGCGAGCACCCCTAATATATCGTTAATATGAAGAGAATATCCTTTTTCCATCGTCTCAAAATAGACCGCGATAGGATAAAGAAAAGATAAAAGTAGTGGACTCCACTCCGCTCGTTGATAAGGGGTCTTAAATGGAAAACGGCGCGGTCTTTCTTTAAATGCGGGGTCAGTATGATCAACCTTCTCAAGCGCCTCACGAATTCGATGAAGAGCACTAATAATAATCTTGCGTTGTTTCTTATCTTTTTGTCCGCGGTCAAAAAGACTTAAGTGTCCTTTGACAATGGAGAGCGGGTTTAGCAGATGGTGCCCCCAGTAGCGCTGACTCTGAAGTTTTAATTCCAGTAGTGTAATTTTGGACCGAAGTTCATTTAACGCTTCTCTCATTGAAATCACACCATACCCGAATCGAAGAGAAAAAAGTAAAAATGTCAGGCATAGGAAAAAGATATAATTAAATGGCAATACGAAAAGTGAAAGGAGAAGAAAAAAAGAAAGCGCAACAAATCGCCTGAGATCAAGCAAAGTAGTGTGAAGTGAGAAAGTTATTAAACATCCCAAATAACAAACAACAGAAAGAGTACTATGGTTATCCCACACAACAAAGAGAGACCAACAGAGAAGATAATAGATTGTTGAGAAGAAGTAGATCCAGTCGTGAAGGAAATATAAGCGATGAATCCGATAAAAAGGTAGAACAGCTATCACGCCAAAAATAATCATAAACATCACTCTCTGCCCGACAGGAGAAAGATCTAAGAACCGAAGCAAAAAAAAGACTGCACTCTCTAATATCAATGCAACTAGATAAGTGCGAAAATAATGCTTTCCCTTCGCACCGTTTGCAGTCGATAAACTGTGAAAATTCATAACTAGTTCATATGAAAAAGGCCACTTAAGTGGCCATTATTTATTCTTCGTTAGAATGAGTAAACTCTGCGTCCTCAATATGTTCATCAGGATAGCTAACATGTTCAATGATATTCTCTAAAAGGTCAATGTGTTTTTGCTCTTCTTCGGAGAGCCTCTTTAGCACTTTCTGCTCGAGCTCATCAGTTGCTTTGACCATATTATCCCGATAAAAATCCCTACTCTTTCTTTCCATCTCAAGACACTTTTTATAAAGCTCAATTTCATCTTCAGTCACAAAGAAGTTGCTATTCTCATCAACTAGCTCCAGATAGACATTACAAGGTCCAAATGAAGAAGCAAGAGGTTGGTCTAGTTTATATTCAATCTTTATATTTTCAATAGCTTCAACGTGCTTTGATTCTTCATCTGCCATCAATTTGAATACCTTTCTCAGTCCAATTGAACTCGACTCAAAAGCAAGCTTACGATAGAGCTCTTCTCCATCCTTCTCCATTTTTACAGCAAAAGATATGAGATCCATATATTCCTCCTAATCGACAACATTACTTAACGGAGCTCTGCAGCTCAAAATGAGACAAAAATGAATTCACAAGAGTCAAACAGGTTTAACCGAAGCTAAACAGAATTAAGCCACTTTAACTTTAATTTACTTCTTGCTAGGAATTAATTTTTTGTCATCAATATATTGAAGAGATTCAACAGGCAACCAATCATTCATATATTTCTGATAAAGCTCGACCACCTCTGATTGCTCAAGAATCTTATTGATCTCATCAATTACTTTTTTACCCCAAGGAGTTTTGGAACATCCCATGACAACTTCAACATAATTAGTATTTTCTTTGGTCGGGATGGCAACTCCATCATATCCAGGGATTGTTTTTTGGTAAAAGATAACCTCCATTGGATATCCCAAAATATAGTCTACTCTGCCACTCATCAACATTAAATGAGGGTTGATACTTTTACTTGCAACGGATACTTTTGGATTATTTTTGTAATTATATTTTTCCAAAATATCATCTAATCCCTCCCCATAAAAGCGCGCAACACCAAGTCGAAGCTTCTTTGCTCCAAGTAACTCATCAAAGGAAACCGGAACCTCTCTTCCAATCGCGTCTCTATTGATATCCCGGATAATAATTCCATTAGTCGGGACAATTTGAAACGGTTTGGAAAAATAAAAGTCTTTTCTCCACTCTGGGGTATCTAGCCAACTCACGTTACATGTATGGGCCTTCTCTTTAGCCAAGGCAATGACTCGAGGAATATTAGTAGATAATACTTTATGATTGTAGTTTGGGAGTAATTTGAAGAGATGCTTTTGAGTTAGATCAGCAACCCCCATCCCCTTATAAGGGCCAGATTCAATAAAGATGGGAGGGTTTGACCATCTCGTCCATATAATAGTATTAGAATCCTGCCAATCTTGATCACGTATAATGGTATCGAATGCAAAAATGGATACGCAGATAAATAGAACTAGAAAGATAATAATCTTACTAAACTTCAACATCCTCTACTTCCAGTCCTCCACGCCATAGCGATCTAGGATTTTTTTAAGTTCACCACTCTTTCGTAGTTTTTTCCAACCATCACTTAATATCTTTGCATACTCTTTTGACTTAGGTTTCGCAGGAGAAAAAGCGATATACACCAATTCGTCATTCAAGTTAGACTTCTTGCCCTTACCTGCTTGCCTTATATTATTAATCACACCCATATTTTTTGATATGTACCTAACAACATTATTTTCTGCTAATATGACGTCAACTCTTCCAGCAATCAGCTTGCGCAGATTTGTGCGCACAGGGTCGTCCCCTTTAGCGAATTGGAAATTGCGAGGGCGTTTTCTGATGAGGGTCTCTATTTCTTCCCCTTGATCGTAGTCAGAGCTTAATCCAAGAAAGATTTTGGAGAGAGAATCAATACCTTTATATTCCCATTTACTACTCTTTTTGGTCCAAAAAGAAACATGTGCTCGACCTTGGGCCTCTTCAGGAAAAATAAATCCAGGAACTTCATTCTTGGTTGCACCAATCGCGCCATCATAATATCCCAACTGGACTTCACGAATAGTACGGCTCCAATTCAATGTTTGGTAATTAAGCTTATGCCCCGCTCTTTTAAAAATGAGAGTAGCTGCTTCAATGATATAGCCTGGATAAGATGACTCTTGCTCGCAGTTATAAGGGCACCATACATCTGCACGCACATGAATCACATCTCCCATGGCCCGGAAACTAATTATCAGCATCAACAATGAAATTAGACGCATTGCTCCTCCTTGAGCCCCAAATCTTTTCCCAAACAATATAATACTCACAGATTAAATTTATTGAAAGGGGACAGATGTTAAAGAAAAGTAAAGATGCCACTCAAGTACCCGCACAAAACGATCAACTGATGAGAGTCGCTTCACCCTATTTTAAGAGTATTTAACTCGTAAAAAATGGAGAGACTCATAAAATAGTTGAAAACGACAGAGGGGAAGATATGAAAAATGAAACATCTCACAATATCTTAAGAAGTAGTATTTTATTTGAAATGCATGGAGAGAAGCTCTATCGCGAAACAGCAGAAAAGGCCAAAGACCCAAAGGTAAAAGAGTTTTTCACTCAAATGGCAAATGATGAAAACACACACGCAGAAATACTGAGAGCTCAATTTGAATACTACCAAAGAAATAGCAAATTTGATTCAACGACGAACACTCGCTACACCACCAATAAAATAGAAGAAATTAAGACATCTTCAATTGCAAAGTTAATTGAATACGCAAGTTTTGAAGCAGCGGCCGTCACCGCAGCAGTGTTAATGGAAGAAAAATCAGTTATTGAATACCGCAAAATGGCAAATGAAGCAAAAGACCCTGAAGAGATAAGAATATACAACTGGCTGGCCGACTGGGAACAGGAGCACGTAAACCGCCTATCGACTCTGCGAGATAATATTCAAACAAAAATGCTTATTACAGAAAAGCTAGAAGCATAAAAATTATGGGCATCGTATGATGCCCTTTTTTCATTCTAGAAGCAGATCACCATCTCTTGCGATTTGATACTTTCCATCGATGACCTTATGAACTCCATTTACCCACAAATGCTTGAGGCCAGTTGAGTCCCCTGATTTTTCAGGAAGGTGAAACGAATTATCGAAAATAATAAGGTCAGCGATCTTCCCTTTTTCTATTGATCCTCGATTTTGAAGTCCAAGACGCTTTGCTGGTATTGATGTCATTTTCATAATGGCCTGTTCTAATGGTAATAACTGATCTTCAAAAATATATTGCTGGATAATTTTCGGATAAGACCCAAATACTCTTGGATGCAGTGAAGTTCCCAAAAGAGAATCAGTTCCCACCATCGCTGCAGGATGAGTAAAGATTTGCTTTACCAACGACTCATCCATATATTGATCAACCATTCGAACATTCCCACCTCTGTTTCGAAGTAACTCTAGTGTATATATTGAAGGGTCAATATCCTTTTCTGCTGCGAGATCAGCTATACTGCGGCTCAAATCACTTATTACAATATTATCCCACCCAACAAGTGCTGGAAGGTTATCCCAAGGAACACCTTGAGCTGGTCGAATACGCTCTTCAAAATATTGCGAGATCTCCTTACATACAGACGGATCAGAAAACGAGTGAAGAACATCGATAAGCTCTCTTCCTTCAAAATAATGTGGAGGAATAATTGAAAGCAAAGTTGTGCTCCCAAAGTTGAATGGGTAGTGATCAAAGCTCAAATGATATTTTTCAATTCTTTCAAACAGCTGATCTAACTTAGAAGCATTTCTAACACCAATCACTTTGAGATGGGAGATATGGAGATTATGAAGTTGGTCTTTTGCGAGTTCAATCATTTCATCGAGGGCATCAACGATTTCATCGCTCTCACTTCTGAGATGGACCATGACCAAGCGATCATATTCTTTCGCAACCTTAAATACGGCCTGAAGCTCTTCACGATTGGAATAAATTGCAGGTAAATAAATCATTCCAAGGCTCACACCTTTAGCACCTGCCTCAAAACAAATTTTAAGCTGATTTGTGAGTTCATCAAGTTCACTTTGATTGAGAGGCGTAGAGTTATTACCCTTCACATAGTAGCGTAGAACACCATGTGGAACGAAAGGAATTAAGTTACTTTCTAATCCTTCATTTAAGAGAGATCCAAGGTACTCTTGATAACTCTCCCACTTCCATTCAACATTTAAATCACCAATAATTAAATTTTTTCTAAACTCATCCCGATCGCACTCTCTAACCGGAGCAACACCTAACCCACAAACTCCAATGACTTCGGAGGTTACACCTTGCATAATTTTATCTCTCATTCCTCGAGGAATAAAATTAGCAAGATCACAATGGGAGTGGCAATCAATGAAGCCAGGAGACAAATACATCCCATTGCCATCAATAACTTCATCAACATTCTGTTCGATTGTTGTATTAGAAATGTCAGCAATCAGATTATCTTCAATTAAAAGTTCTCCCTTATAAGGATGAGTCCCTAGCCCATCTATGACAATGATATTTCGTATTATCGTCTTCATGAATCTACTGGTGATATAATTTTAAAAGTTGCTGAGCGATACCTACTGCAATTTCAGTGGGCCCCTTGCCTAATGATTTATCCCCAATAGGGCAAGTAATTTTCTCAAGAAGCGCATTTGTGACTCCCGAAGCTCTCAATTGATCTTGGGTACCACACCACTTATTTTTACTGCCCATTAAGCCAATATAGTGAACATTACGATTAATAACATCTCCGAGGATAGACGTATCGTGTTTATGATCATGAGTCATGATAACGACATATGTCGAATCGGGACACCAATTAGCACCTTCTGTGAACTCATCCCACATCATATGATGCCTGACGACACCATCAGGAGCCTTTTCAGAGTATACCCATTCGCTTCGCTCATCAATCAGATGCATTGTAAAGGGACCTCCATCTAGTGTTCTAGATAGTGCCAAGGCCACATGCCCTGCTCCAAAAATATAAAGATCTGTTCTTTTTTGAGTAAGTTCATGAAAGACTTCAACACGGCCTCCACATGCCATGTCATTGGAATCATCAAGTCGATATTCTTTAGAGTAAGAATGACCACCATTTGAAATCAGAGAAACAGCATCATCGATAACTTCTTTCTCGAGCTTTCCACCACCGATAGTGCTAAAAATCTCAGTTTTTCCATGACTCAAATATGTGATCATCTTAGCATCCACTTTACGCGGTGTAGATCCAATGAACTTTGTAATAGTTGAAATAACGAAAGGTGTCTTGTTGTTCAAAAGATCACTGATCTTGGTAATAAATTCTTGATTCATATAATCCTCAACTCTAACGTTTTCGAAAAGATGTAACAGTTCTAACAGCTGATTCCATCGCACGAGCAATATGGCCCAATTCTTTTCGATTTAAGTAACCTATAATACGTTGGTAATTTATTCGTCTAGAAATAACAAAAGCAATCCATGACAGCACAAATGCCCTTATAGTAACACTTGTAATTCCTTGAATAGAAAGATTAGAAAAGAAATAAATAATCATGAGAGTAAAAATAAAGGGAAGTAGAAAGCGCTTCAAAATCATATCTCTAAGACCCCCTAGCATGGCCTGCTTCCAACTGTTATTCTCAGAAATAGCTTCACAATTATCCTCTAGACGTGCAACGCGATGGCGCCATCGAAAAAGCAATTTTGAAAAATCAAATGAATAACCGATCACAACAACGAAGAGGCCAACGATCAGCTTACTCAACAGCAAAAACAACAACACCCCTAAAAGAGAAACACTTGGAAGAGACAAGAAGCTCAAAATTCGATTAATGCCATTGAGATAGGAGTCAAAGACTGTTGTACCAAAAATGAAGTATGCCGAAAGGAATTTGAAACAAAGGGAAGCAATTTGCATCAGCATACTTCCAACTAAGGCCGAGACAAAGTTCCATCCAAAAATTGAAACAGGAAAGGAAAAGCAAACTCCTTGAAGGAAGATATATATCATTGGCTTCAGTCTTCCACCTGCAGGTGAAAATGACTTCATACATGCGGAAATAAGAGAGATCCAAAAAATACCTCTTCCTTTAAGTTCTTTTCCAAATAAAACGAGGAAGAAATTTTGAAGGCCAACTAATATGTGTCCTTTCAAAGGAAATCTCATCGCATGTAGTGTCGATCCAAAAGTAACCTCTGTAACACCATTAATCGTCGAAAAGATACCAATATCTTCTCCATCTAATTTATTAAGCTCTCGGTATAAAAATTTCTTGCGATCCTTTCCTTTTACCTCATCAAGATCACAAATGATGTAATCACTGAGTCGAAATTTTTCAATAAAACTTAAGACAGCTTCTTTTTTAACACTAACAACAATGGTTTTTTCATTTGAAAATAGAACTTTTTCAAAAAGAGTTGCAAACCCTTCTCCATTAACTTCGAGGAAGCCAAGATCATCAAGAACCATCACATCAGCGCGAAGAGCTCGATCAGAGAGTAGCCTAGACTCAACCAATTCAATCGTATTTTGATCGAAGTCAAAACCAAATCCATCAACTTTTTTTGTCGCCCAAGGGATCAGTGAACTCTCCTTGAGAAACTTTAAATTATAGCTTTCAGCACTCTTATTGATCCCGATGGGTCTTCGAGTAGGAAGGCTCAAAAAGCCATCAATTGCCCATCGTTTTCGAAGAAGAGTTGACATATTCATAAGGAAAGTTGTCTTTCCTGTGCCAACACTGCCAGTAATGAGAATAACTTTTCTTTGGTCCATTTTTGTAATACTCTTTTGTCTGTCAAATTGTACAGGACTTAGCCATGATTGACCAAAATTTTTATAAAATACTTCTTCGCGACATTCCTGAAGAAAGAGTTGAATCAGTTCACATCTTCCATCACACAGTAATTATAAAAACAAGCTCAGGAGTTGGGGTTTCAAGTATAGCAGGGTCAGGCATGTGTCCTCCTCCAAAAAATTTCACCAAACTTCAAGATAAAACGCTTTGCGAACTATCTAGATATTACTTATCAGATAATTACCTCGAAGTTGCTATTGGCATGGCCGCGATCAATGCTCACTACAACAGAGAAGATAAACTTAAAGCGACCAATATTGACTTCAATGCTCACAAATTAATTACAGAAGATGGCATTGGAAAAAATATTGCAATAATCGGCGGATTTCCTTTTATCGAAAGACTCAAAGATAAGATTGATGTAAAAAACTGGTGGGTATTTGAATTAAACCCTCGCCACGATTATGAACTATCAGTTGATCGATATGCAGAGTTTTTACCAAAAGCTGATATCACTATCATAACCGCAACAACGCTAGTGAATAAAACATTTCATAAAGTCTATCCGCACCTAAGTAATGGCATCAATATCTTGACGGGTCCGACAACTCCGATGAATGATGTTCTCTTTAACTATAAGATTTCTGCTCTTGCAGGGATGATTGTAGATAATTATAAACAAGCGTTCCTCTCTTTTTCTCAAGGTGCCGCAAGTAAAGATGCAATGGGAGTGAAAAAAATCTGTAAATTTTTGAGGTAGGTCTACACCTACCTCAAATAATGCGAATTAATCCAGAATGCTCTTCGATTGAGTGGAGTACTTTCCACCTCCAGTAAAAATTAGTGCCAATGCTCCAAAGAAGTAAAGCCCTAGTAGCTCAACGGCCCAACCACCATGAGGAGTCATTTTTAGTAGATCTCCCGTATGAACCATCATAACGGCAACAATACAGTTAAATGCGTAGATAGAGGCAAAAAGCCTTGTCTTAAAACCAGCAATGATTGCAAGAGGAGCGATAACCTCTCCGACATAGACACCGTAAGCGATAAAGGTGGGAAGCCCCATCCCCTGGAGCATCCCCTCAATAAAAGAAACCCCATGGAGTAGCTTTGACACCCCATGAAAGAGCATCAGAACTCCAATAGACAATCTTATTATCAGTAATCCAGCATCAATATTTTTTTCTAACTTCATATTTAACTCCTCACTTTATATTAAAGTCGAAATTGTATTATCGCTCACATATCCATGTTCCAACAGGGCCAACAATTAAGACATTGTGTTCCAAAATAAGAACGCTCGTAGGCCCTATAACAAGATAAAGATAATTTAATTCACTAGCTCTCAAGAATTAGATAAAATAGAAGAATTAACTTAGGAGAAACGATGTATTGCAATTGCAAAGATATTTCTAGCTTTTGGGATCACCAAACAGAGCGCATTTTTCCAATCCTTCAAGATCTCTATATTGGACTTCGTAAGTCTGAAATTCCGATGATTGAGGTCATTAAAAATGAATCGGCCCTACACGGCTTAACTAATCCAGAAGATAAGAATCAAATTAAAGGGAAAGATATCTACTTTATTCAAATCGCAAGCTGCCTGTGTAAAAAAAGGCCTCTTATCCGCATCTCAGAGAAGTGCCTCCTGCTCGAAATAGATTCGCTTTCAAGAGTTATCGAAAACGCAGTAAAAAAATTAAAAGCTGATGAGACTGGAGAATTCACCGTTAACCTATCGACAAATGAACTAAACAACCTATAAGAGAAAACTATTAAATATAGAAATCAATTGATCGCGACAAATGTCCAGAGCTGTACAAATCCAACTTCTCAGCTATCATAGTGATTAAATGAGGTAAGTATGTTTAAGTTCGCCGCAATAATTCTTAGTACATTGCTATCACACTCTCTCTCAGCAGAGACAATTTTATTTGTTGCCGATAATTGGTGCCCCTACAACTGCAATTCAAAAAGCGAACAGGAAGGATATATTGTAGATATACTTCGCGAAGTCTTTGAGAAAGATGGTACTAAAGTGGAGTACAAGCTTTACCCATGGGCCAGAGCGCTTAAGATGATCCATTCTGATGAAGCAGATGGAATCATTGGGACATCCCCCAGCGAGCTAGATATTGGTATTTTTCCCAAAAATCACATCGGGGTGTATGCTCCGCACTTCATTCTAAGAAAGGAAGCTCTTTGGGAGTTTGAAAATCTCAAGTCACTCAACGACCTCGTAATTGGAGCTGTAGATAACTACAACTACGGAAAATTCCAAGAGTATATTCAAAGCAAAAAAGATAGCAAATATGCGGTTAAGATTTTCGGAGATAACGTAACAGAGCGCGCTCTTAAACTTCTGATCAAAGGTCAAATCGATACCTTTATTGAAGATCCAACAGTTGCACTTTACGACGCAAAAAAACTAAACATCCAAGGCAAGATTCAATTGGTTAGCAACAAAGACACTCCAAAAAAACTTTTTGTAGGATTCTCACCTAAAGATCAAAATAGTAAAACGTATGCCAAAATTCTTTCAGATGGTATTGACCGCCTTAGAAAATCGGGAAAATTAGCAGAGATTCTAAACAAATACGGTCTCGGAGACTGGATTAAGTATAAGAACGCGAAATAAGGTCAACTCAGGAACTAAAAACTCCTTCAAAAGCTAGTAATTTCTTCAGAGTATCGCTGTTTTAATACTCTCGTATGCCAATATAGGGTAAAAGATCACTAAATATGATCAAACCTCGAGGGATTATTTGAAACTCTACACTCTTCTTTTGCTTACAATTTCATGTAACGTAGCATGGTCACAAATGGTGCCATTTAACAATCATGGAATATATGAGCGCAAGCAAATTTCAGATAGTGCAAAACGCTACTATCGTTACGTAGGTAATCTCAATGGAAATTGCACAGGAACACTTGTAGGTCCTAAGCATATTTTGACTGCAGCACACTGCTTATACAACTACAACGCACAGAATTGGCATAGAATAACAGAGTTTTCTCCTGCAATGACAGGCCCAGAAGACCTCCCTTTTGGAAGCGCCAATATTAAAAAAGTCTATGTGCTCGATGAATACAAGAGAACAGGTGAAGTTGAATATGATTACGCCATTGCAGAGCTAGATCGCGAGCTAGGAAATGAGTTGGGGTGGCTTAAAGTTGCAACCAATAATTCAGACATCAATTCAGGACTTATTACAATTGCGGGTTACCCTGGAGATAAAGATTTTGGAACAATGTGGTCTGTAAGTTGTCCCGCAGCAGAAGATAACAAAGTTCTTCGCTACAAATGCGATACAGCAGGAGGAATGAGCGGTAGTGCGATTGTCACAATTGACTCAGAGTCAAACACACCTTCAATTATTGGTATTCATACCGATGGTGGCATCAATGATAATTTTGGTGTCAGAATCAATAAGACAGTGCTCACTGATATCTACAATTGGATCAACAACGATCTAATTGAAGATGCTGTGAACAACTTCTATGATTACTGTCTCAGTGGTGATGTAGATAGAGTAAGAATTGCTCTTGAATCAAAGAGAATATTTATTAATCAAAAATTTGGAAAAAATAGTTGGACAGCTCTTGCAGGTGCAGCTTATGCAGGACAAGCACAGGTTGTTGAGCTTCTACTCTCATGGCCATTTGTTCAAGTAAATAAAGGAGCGCCACTAGCTTTAGCTGTAAAATCACAATCACTTGAAACAGTTCGTATTCTTTTAAATAACCAAAAAATTGATCACAATGCCACAACATATGGAGAGACTGCATTATGGTATGCAGTAGAAGCAGGCAATTTTGAAATAGTTCAATTGCTTCTAAATAGTCCAAGAGTCAATAAAGAGAAACTTGGAAAGAGCAGACTAACGCCTCTTCAATTAGCAATACAAAATAACAATCAAGCAATTGTAGGCCTACTGGAGCAATAATGAAAATCGCACTAACAACAATTTTATTATCACTCATTACATTCAACAGTTATGCGGCAATATCTGAGTCAGAGCTAGATACTGTAATTAATCGTTTCAAAGATATTTATAGTTCATCTTTTTTAGAAGCGACATACAAAGATCTTATCTTCTTTAAGGACTTTAGAAAGAAGGAAGTGCGGGCCTATATTGAGCAAAAATCACTTTTTTATAGAATTACTTTGGAAAAAGGATTGATTGATGCACCAGAGATGACTAGTGATGCAGCGGCATTAATAATCTGCCACGAGCTTGGCCATGCCTTAGGTGGAGATCCAGTAAAAAAGACAAAGACTTTCAATAATCAAGGTGAAGAGATCACGGATTACAATTGGGCATCAGCTGAAGGTCAATCAGATTACTATGCAACATCTGTTTGCATGAAGAAGTACTTTGAAGGTGACTACAATACAGATTATCTTTGGGGTAAAGAGATACCAAATATTATTTTAAATAGATGCTCACAGTCATACACTGATGAAGAAGATGTTGCTATTTGTATTAGAACAGCGCTTGCAATTCCTACTGTCACAGAAGTCATTAATAGAAATAATGAAGCAATATCACTTTTGACACCAGATCTCACCGAAAGTGAAACCACTCTACTCAGTTATCCCGCGCTTCAATGTCGAATGGATACCTACTTCAATGGAGCATTAGGCCTTGAGCGCCCACGTTGTTGGTACAAACCAGGCCATAGCGGTAACGCTAGCTGGAAATTTTAGCTAAATCCCTCATTTTCATAAAAATTATTTCCAAATTCCCGATCAGTAGTGAGCACTACTAATATTTGGAGTATAGATGAAAGTATTATCGATCGCAATACTACTATGGACAACTGCCAGCTATGCAGAGATTACGGGAAAACAAATTGCTGAAAAAGCAATGAGTCTTCCAGGTGGCAACACAATGACTGCCAAAGTCCAGATGGAAATCAACCGCAAGGGAAAGACATTAAAGAGAGATCTTGAACTACTCCGTTATAATGATCGTAGCATTTTAAGAGTATGCTCTCCCAAAAAGGTTAGAGGGACTTCATTGTTAAGCATAGCAAGCACAAAAGAGGGAAATATCTTTTGGCTTCGAACACCATCTTCAAAAAAAGCAAAAAAGATTTCAGTCAATTTAAAAAACAAGAGCTTTATCAGCAGCGACTACAACTATGAAGATCTTACGAAACTAAGCATTAAAGAAAATAATTTTAAAAAGCTTGATGATGAAAAAAGGCACTATGTACTGAAAGTTACTCCTATCAATAAGAAATCGCCTTATGCCTACAAAAAAGCATGGATAAGAAAAGATAATTTTGTTGTTCAAAAAATTGAGTTCTACGATAAAAAAGAAAAACTCATTAAAAAAAGTATCACTACTGTAGTTCAAAGAATAAAAGGTTACTGGACTGCAACGGAAAGAAAGATTCTAAATACAAAGACAGGTGGAATGACCCAGCTTAATTTTACAAACATCAAATATAATACAAAACTCGACAGCTCTCTATTTAAGGAAGATAAACTTAATCAAAAATGTTCTCTAAAATGATTAAAGCACAGGAGATATATGATTACACGAGAGGAGTTACTCAAACACTTATTAAAAGTGATAGAAGACAGTGCTGACGTAAAAATAAAAAAAGAGGACTACGACACACCTCTCGTAGAATTGGGTCTAGACTCAATTTATGCAGTAGAAATTGCGAACGAGATGGAAGACCTTTGCGATATTGTGATTGATGATCGAGAGATTGCTGGCTTTAGATCGATCAACGATATCCTAACCTATTTTGATAATCTAAAAAAGTAAGCAGTTAATCTAATTCAAAGAGTTGATTATGAATAAGCGTGTTGTCATAACAGGCATGGGTGTTGTATCTCCCAATGGGATTGGTCTAGAAGAATTCACAGCAGCACTTAAAAGTGGTAAGTCGGGACTTAAGCACCACAAAATGATGGAAGAATACGGATGTCGCTGTCAGGTCGGAGGAAAGCCGTCACTTTCATCTGATTATATTGAATCAAAAATCCCCAATGCACATATCAATAGAATGAGTGAAACCATGATTTATGCACTCTTGGCCGCCATGGAGTGCGCAGAAGATGCAAAGCTTGGCATCACTCCCTTTGAGGAGGTGGCCGAAGATACACCTCCCCTATGGGATGTGGGATGCATGGTTGGCACAACAAATAATGGTGTCGATATTCTTATGACTGATACCGGCCCAAAAATCCTCGCAGGAAATACAAAAAGATTGGGTATATCGATTATTGAAAAAACAATGACAAGTGGAGTCTCTGCCAAAATCGCGGGAGTATTTGGCCTTGGGAACAAAGTAACAAGCAACTCTTCTGCTTGTAGCACTGGCGCAGAGGCCATTCTAGATGCTTACTACCACATCAAGTCAGGTCGAGCGAGAGCGATGTTTTGTGGAGCAACAGAAGGCGGGGCCCCCTATCAATGGTGTGGGTTCGACGCCATGAGAATAATCAACTCAAAATTTAATGATACACCTGAAAAAGCATCTCGCCCCTTTAGTGCCTCGTCTAATTCATTTATTCCTGGAAGTGGTGCCGCCATTCTTTATCTCGAAGATTACGAATCGGCCATCAACAGGGGAGCAAAAATCTATGCTGAGATCTTAGGAGGGGTTAGTAATTGCGGAGGTCAACGGCTTGGAGGAACCATGACTGCTCCGAACTCTGAAGCAGTACAGCGCTGTATTAAAGAATCAATCGAGCTGTCAGGTATCAAAGCGAAACAACTTGATTACATCAATGGTCACTTAACTGGAACATTTGGAGATCCTATTGAAATCGATAATTGGCAAAAAGCGCTGAACCTAAGGGCCGAAGAATTCCCCTATATCAATGCGACAAAGTCATTGATCGGACATGGGCTTTCCGCTGCTGGTGCCATTGAATCTGTCGCAACTGTCTTACAAATGGACAATAATTTCATCCACCCTTCTCTCAATACGGAAGACTTGTACCAAGAGCTGATGCCCTATCGAGATAAAATCCCTCAAGAGATGATTGAAAAAGAGATCAATTACGCAGCAAAAGCGTCATTTGGATTTGGTGATGTAAATTGTGTATTAATTTTTAAACGACTCTAACGAGTAACCTACGAAGATCTAAAAACTCTAAGATTTCCCTGATCAATAGATAGAGGTGCTGGCCATGAATGTCTATCAGAGATCTCTGTTAGCCACGCGCTAGCATTTCCTTTCGTAACAACTGTTACCTTTTGCTTTTTGCTCAATTCCACAATCTGCTCTAAAACATGGCGATATGTTTCTTCAGTGAATGGATCATAAAGATAATAGATATTAGCGACAGGAATCTTAAATGACTCAAGCGAAAGATCTTGAGTAATGAATTGGAGCTTATGATCGAGCTCAAGAGCAGATGAAGCACAATTAGAAACTTCTACACGATGAGGAACATACTCATAACCAATGAAGTTAATATCAGATCTTAAAAGAGCACACACCAATCCGACGCGCCCATAACCAGAACCTAAATCGATAATGGTGCTATCCTTTGCAGGGGAAGCTACTTGTAATGCCAGTATGATAGAGGAATATCCTGATTGAACCCCAACTCCAGATTGTTGATAGAGTCGCTCTTTAGTTTCATAATCAACAACCATATCTTTATCAAGCTGGTAATTGAGGTCAAAAAGAATATCAATATGATCAAAAGTACGATAAAGCCTTAGCCCCTTATGACCAAGTGACAGATCTCTCCCATCTTGGTTATTTTCTTCATCGATAAAGTGCTGTCTCATTTCTTTTAATGACTGAATCGCAAAGGATTTCTGGTCTTCAGGAGATCTATTCAAAATCAAATCAAGAATATTTGACTCGATGATTTCTGCATCTTTTCCAAGCTTCTTAATTCCTTTTGCGCCGACATCGATCAGAAATTCTTTTAGAAATTCGACCGGCGCCAGCTCATCCTCAAACAAAGGAGTAAGAAACTCTCGATAAGATAGATGTGATTGTAATTCATCCCTATCCTTTAGCCACAACTGCTCTTTTAAAAAGATCATGATTGTAACTAAAAGAGCAGAATTAATATAAAGATGCGCCATCTCATCTGGGTTTAAAAATCCAGGCTGATCTTCTTTCAAAGAATAAAATGCATCATCTCCCTGTAAAAGGGATAGGAAAGTACTATGGGATAAGTTCATCATGCCTCACAATGAAATATTCATGTTTGACATGCATGATCTTATTTCAGTCTTTCAATAGCTTAACATGCGCATAGGCCTACCGCAATGAAACCTGAAAATATACAAAGCCCCCCCTCTAACTCTAATTTTTTTCCCAGGAAAACCGATCAGAATCCAACATTATAACAGGAATTACAATGAAATCATTTGTTCGTATGTGTTTAGTCGCCTCAGTGCTAGCTCTAGTTCCAGCACTAATGGGTGTCAGTTTAATCGATCTAAGAGTGCTAGGCGGATTACTTGCAATCACTATCATTGGTGAGTTTGGTGCTATCTACTACATGAGGAAGAATTCTTCTGGAGATATTTCGCCAACAGAAGACGAAGATCTCAGAGCATTTAAAAATGTGGGAAGTGGGCCAGCGGACGAACCACCCATGCCAATCGACCAGACTGGCAACGTTTTTGAAAATGCGAGAAAAATCTTTAATCAAGATATTGAACATCTAGAGGATAAGATCAAAGAATAACCCTTTCTTCGAAGTGTCTAAATATTAGACATATTTCTATAAGCTGATCATTCATAACGCCCTATCCCTTCAAAAACAGGTCCAAATCACGGCATTAATTTTGCATTTAAAGTAATTTGAAATTAATAACAGGTGGGAGTTTTTAGTGAAAAAACTATTTATCGCTTTGGTTGGGACGTTACTCTTATACAGTAATGGGATTTTTTCTCAGATTATTCTTCAGGATCAAAAATGGGAAAATGGTCAAACCATCAAAATTTTATTTATGGACGGAACAGAGGCCCATCACAAACTCTTTAAAAAGGCAGTGGGAATTTGGGCACCATATGTAAATCTAAAGTTTGAGTTTCATGAACTCGATCCTGATTATTCCATTTTTCCTCTAAAATACAGAAGGAACACCATTCGTGTTCAATTTGACAGTGAAGAAAGAAGTAATTCACGTATAGGAACGAGTTACAACTTATGGCCATTCGAAGAAATCACTCATTTAAACATTGAGCATTCTCCACTACAGAAGGTCAAGTTCGTAGGAACTTCAGTCCACGAAATGGGGCATGCTCTTGGACTACTTCATGAGCACCAACATCCAGATGCTCGAAATGGGCAATCTGAAGAGGAGCTACTTGGAGTGTGTCAATTTGTATTCTTTCTGGATATCAGCACTGAAAGTGGTTTAAGACAGTGCAAGGTCAACCTCGCAGGGATTCCAGAAGAAGATATTGTTGAATACAATATGGACCTCTCTGACTTTGATCAGCAATCAGTCATGCTCTACGATGGCATCGTTGGTCTTAAAGGATTCTTCAATGTAAGTTTATCTCTTAATGACAAACTCTTCATCGCAAAGCACTATCCTTTTGATGATCCACTGACAAAAGAAGAGATTGAGAAAATGCATCAACAGGATCGTGAAGTTGAAATGAGTTGGATGTTAAACGAGTATAATGCCAACAACTGTAAACTGGTGTTAAAAGATGATAAAATCTATATGGAAAAAACAAGAGGAAGTAGAGTAATAAGTGTCCTAATGAAAGACCAAAGAGGGATCGATAACTACTTTCCAGCTTGTTCTAGATAACTGCCAATATTTCTTGTGCCGCTCCCCTGAAGATAAAGATGTAATTTCGGGGGGGGGTATTATCATTGATAACAGTAAAAAAGAGCGCTTTAAAGTTCCGATAGTCTATCTATGTAATTAAGAATCACTCTTTTTCTTAATTTGCTCAGATGATTCTCTCCATTGATCCGCCTTTTGTTTAGCGAGTTCCTGCATATCCTCAACAGTATCCATTTCATCCATGATTTCCATTCCAAGAAGCGTCTCAATTGCATCTTCAAGCGTCACAATCCCCACCATCTGCTGATATTGATCAGTCACAACAAACATATGCTCTTTTCTACTGATAAATAATCTCAACAATTTAAACACAGGAATGTTTTCATTAACTCGAAAAACAGGGACCGCAAGTTCAGATATTTTTTGACTAGCATCGCCAATGGCCAACTCTTGCAAAAGGGTCTTACTAAAAACAAGACCGATAACATTATCAAGTTCATTTTCATATACTGGAATCCGCGAGTGTGGGACGATTTCCTTAGAGCTACTAATCTGGTTAATTTTCAAATTTCCATCGAGTGAAAAAACAACACTGCGAGGACTTAAAATATCCTTGGCCTTAAATTTTTTTAGAGAAAGCATATTGTCGATTAAATGACTTTCGAACGTTCTTAGAACACCTTCTTTCTCACCCAATTCCGCCATCGACGCAATCTCTTCTCTTGTAACTTTATTTACGTAGTGGAGTTTTCTAGTAAATATTTTTGAAATAAAAATAAATGGAGACGTAATAACGATCAAATATTTAATAGCATATGCGGTGAAGCGAGCGAGGTTCCTCCAATAAATAGTCCCAATAGTTTTAGGAAGTATCTCTGAGAAGTATAGAATGATTAACGTAAGAACAAAGGCCGTAAGAGTCTCCCATTTAGGTCCAAAAACATTTAATGCCTGAGCGCCAACACCTGCTGCACCAATAGTATGTGCAAAAGTATTCAGGATTAAAATTGCAGATATTGATTTATCAGGCTTATTCTTTAACTTTCGCAAAAGCTTACCTGTCTCATTTTTGGGAGAAATCATTTCTACATAAAATGGAGTTATAGAGAGGAACACGGCCTCTAAGATAGAGCAGAGAAAAGAAACACCAACAGCAATAGTTAAATATAAAATTAATAACGCCAATAATCCTCCAATAATGTTCGTATCGGAGAGATCGGTATTTTGAGAAAGCTGTGATGAATAACTTAACTACAATTTTACTTTTATTAATGATAAGGTAATCGTAAACCCCCATTAACAAACAGAAAATTACGGACAAAGATGATACGAAAATCGAATAAATATGATACAGAACTAATTCTTGATATTTGGTTAAAGAGTTCAATTAAGGCCCACGATTTTATTGATCCATCTTTCTGGGAGTTAAAAGTTCCAGAAATGAGAGATGTTTATCTTCCTTTAGCAGAAACCTATATTTATGAAGACGAT
The DNA here is from genome assembly GCA_965140515.1 of Bacteriovoracaceae bacterium. Classification (GTDB taxonomy): domain Bacteria; phylum Bdellovibrionota; class Bacteriovoracia; order Bacteriovoracales; family Bacteriovoracaceae; genus JAGLCH01. The sequence goes on from OZ223251.1 coordinate 3,198,797, forward strand.
GATGATGAGATAAAAGGATTCGTCTCTTTAGTTGATGATACCATCGCAGCAATATTTGTTGCTCCTGATCAACAAGGGCTTGGCGTAGGTAAAGAGCTCATGAATATGGCGAAACAAATGCGTTCGAAGCTCGTTCTTACGGTATACAAGGAAAATGTAAAATCAATTGAGTTTTATAAGAGGTTTGGTTTTAAAATTTTGAAAGAACAGATTGATGAAAACACAGATCACCCAGAACTATTAATGGAATTTAGAAATTAAAAACTAAAAGAAAAGCCTCGCCTCTAGATCAATCCTTTTATACTTATACGTATTCCTTCCTCCTAAAACTGTTTGTCCTGCAATATTAAAGTGCATCGGGAGGAAAAACTTTTTCTTAAAAAAGAAATCGATTGTTGAAACATTGAGATTCAGTCTCAATGAATGAGTATAAGACTCAGTATTCTTTTCTAGTGCCCTATCAGCTTTGCCATTTCCCGATCTGTAGTTTGTCTCAAATTGATAGTCGTAGAGGTAAATTGGAGAAAGAGTGATCCATTCTACTGGAGAATAATTTAGTTGAAATCCAAAGTTGATAATGTCACCAGGATTAATTTTCGCTTTTCCCTTAACCGCAGACACAGGAAAGTCTGCATCCTCATAAAGTCGAATTTCCTTCTTATAAGCAAGTTGATGAGTGTAACGAATAAAGCTATCGGCCCCTAGAAAATTAAAAAAACGGTAACCGCCACCAAACTCTAAAAAGAAGTCCCATTGACCATCACCAAATCCAATATCCTGTACAATATCGGGATCATCCTCTCTCCCTGTAGGAAGAACAACTCCAGGAGTAATCATCAATCCAGATTTCTTCCAATTGGTGAGGCGATACATAGCTCCAAGCTCCATATCTCCAGGCCCCTGCCCTCGCCAGGTACCAATTGGTTTGTAGCCCATATAATTTACAAATAATGACTGCAAGAGCTCACCGCTAACGTCAGGAAATTCACTAATAATGATTCCACCTTCAGTCTGAACAGCAGCATTATAATCAGAGATATTATTTTTACTGGTGCGAACAACATCGATGTCGACTTCTGCTTTATAGAAAGGGATGAAGCCATATAGAGTTAAGCGATCACTTATTCCATGACCAAAACCAAAGGCATGCGCAGAAACTCGGCTACTGGCCCTAGCAGAGAACTCTCCAAAATGAATGGTGTCATAGGCCTCCTGATTGATACCCTTAATTGTCGCAAGGGCATTTTGAATATCTACGTTATCAATTGATTCTAAGGCAGCAGTATCAATCTTTGCATTGAAGTTATAGCCACTATAATTTCCGAGATCATTATAGCTCCCCTCAACACTCCCCGTTTTAACAAAACGGTAAACTAAAGTACTTCTCCCCTTTGGCAGTGTTTGGTAGTAGGAGGCCATAGCATTAGAGCTGGCGAAAAGGCCTAAAATGAGAATGTTTTTCAAATATTGTCCCATCATAATGAAACGATAGCATAGATTCTAGATAGTTAAGGCATGGAGTAAATAATTTACATAGTCCCTCGAGAAAAATGCTGAGAATGGTAATATTAGCACAACTAATCAACAACATAAGAGGAGTTTATGAGATCACTGCTTTCACTGACCATCACTTTACTCGTTCTTGTCGGATGCGCTGAGCGCTCAGTTATTGATCCAACATTTAGTACCGTCACAACTTCAGAACAAATGAGTGCTGCAACTTATAAAACTGGTTCAACAGAAATCCCCGTTCAAGAGGGTGAAACAAAAGCACGAGTAAAATATCTCATTAAAGATATCTCCTTCAATGACTTCACGGGATCAGAAGATAAGAAAAATCCTATTGAGCAATTGGGGAAGGCGATCTTAGAAACCTTCGCCCGTGGAATCATGCTGGTTGGTGGAAACTTTGAACTAGACTTAGATTCAATCACCTATCCTCTTCCCGATTTTGACCGTGAGATGATCAAAGGAGTATATGTTAAAAGTATTCTTTTTGAAGTTTCCGATTCTGTTAAAAACAAAAAAGGGATGGACTTAGGTTTTCTAGAAGAGCTCAAGCTCGTAGCATCATCAGCTGTTGAAAATAAAGAACGTCTTCTTATTGATTTCGATAGTGACAAAGATACTTGCGCTGGTGATCAGTGTGTAGAGATAAGGGCCGAACAAGTGAACCTTCTAGACTTAGTGGATGAAGGTGGAGCGATAACTTTTACTCCCTCAATCAAGATTGGAGATGCTCCAAGTAAAAAGCTTGTAGTTAATGGGTTGATTGATCTTGTAGTTGTAATGAGGCTTCCGTTTTAACAAACGACTAAGAATAATTTTCAAGAACTCTCTTACAAAAGTGAGAGTGAAACAAAGAAACTGTTGTCCCAGTGGGACTAGGGCAAAATAAATCAAAACTTTTATATATATTCGAGCTAAGTCCACATGGATTTATCTTAAGCAATTCATTAAACATTGCATCGTCCCACTCAACATTTAGTGCAATCCCATGTAATGTTACAAAGCGTTCAACCCCTAGTCCGACAGATGCGATTTTTGAATCTCTTCGCCAAAGACCAAGAAGCTCACGTCGATGATCTAGCTCCCCAACGCTAAAATCGAGCTCTAACACGGATCGAACTTTTTCTAGAAGCCAAAAAGTGAGATTCTTTAAGCTATAATCAGGGTTTGATAGATTGATGATGGGATAAAATATCCATTGTCCGGGATAATGAAATGTAATCCCTCCGCCTCGATTTATTTTATAAATCGGAAAGCTCAAAGAGTTCATAATATTTTCATCAAACTCAACAAGGTCAGAGATGGTTTTGCCACTTATTTTTTGTAGACCTCGTCCCATAGTAAAACAGTGAGGATGATTACAAAAAATATAAATTTTAAAATAACGATGTTCCTTAACAAATGAAAGGGCCTGCTTTTGAAAAAGCTCAGCGTCACGATAGTCCCAGTTCCAGCGGCTAAAGCAGAGAGTATTATCATCTATAGGAAAAATATCAAATAAAGATTTAAACTCTTCGCTAAGAGAATTAAGAAACAGTAAAGAAACATCACTATAACTATTCATTTGTTCCTCTTGCTTTCAAAAATTCTAAATACTCGGAGGCCTTATAAGAGCTTCTAACCATGGGCCCCGAAGCAACAAAATCAAATCCTTTTTGGAGGGCAACTTCCTTAAGCTGATCAAACTCCTCAGGAGAATAAAATCTTTCAACCGGAATGTGCTTTTTCGTAGGCATCAGATACTGTCCAAAGGTAAGAATATTGACTCCTGCTGCTCGCAAATCATCCATGGCGTCGCACAATTCATCAAAAGTTTCACCGATCCCAACCATTATTGAACTCTTGATCGCAATATTGGGATAATTATCCTTATAGAATTGCAAGACATCTAGAGATTGTTGATAAGATGCTTTGTGGTCACGAATGCTCGGAGTAAGGCGACGTACTGTTTCAAGATTATGAGCGATAACAAAGGGATCAGCGTCACCAAGAGTACTCATATGCTCATGAACACAATTAAAATCAGGTACTAACACTTCAACCATAGTTTTTGGGTGGTCTTCGCGAATCTTGCGAACGACATTGGCAAAATGACCAGCACCATAATCTTTTAAATCATCACGATCGACACTTGTGACAACAATATACTTAAGCCCCAGCATTGCGACAATTTCAGAACTATTTGGAATCTCATTTAGGTTTAACAGTCCCTTTGGATTTCCTGTTGCCACATTACAAAAACGACAATTGCGAGTACATGTCCCACCTAAAATCATGATTGTTGCAGTTTTAAGCTTCCAACATTCACCCAAATTTGGACACTTTGCCTCTTCACAAACTGTGAAGAGACCTCGCTCTTTTAAGTTTTTACTTACAAGCTTGTATTCATCTCCAGCTGGTATCAACGACCTGATCCAGTCCGGCTTTCTTTGTATTGTCATATCCCCTCCCCAAAAGAGGGAATACTAGCACACGAGATGGCGATTTGAAAAAGTATGAAAAGACAGAAAAAAGGCCTTCCATCGGAAGGCCTTAACAATATTATATCAAAATTACATTTCACTCATTGTTTGATCTAAGATTCTTTCTTTTGTGATCGCATCGACAATTTCATCATCAGAGAAACCAGCTTCAACTGCTCTCTTAATTATTTTTTCGCAGTTAGCAGTAATATTGTAAGTGGCCATATTTTCAATCCCCTCGGGAGAGCAATTAAAATATAGGTCAGTTAAAATAGCAGCATTTTTAGCGATGATGTCCAGCTCGTCCTCAGAATTTTGAGTCTGCTCTATCTGAGAAATTTTAAAATCTGTATTTCTTGCAGCAGAAGCAGCAAGGTCGCTCATCGATGCAAAAGATGAAAGTGAAGTCATCATTAAAGTTGCGATAAGTAGTGTTCTCATATTTTCTCCGTTGCTCATTTCTAAATAAATTGTTGTATTATAAATACTACAATTTGACGCGATGCACAACAAACAACTCAACCTGTGAACGTTTTACTCAATATAACTATCTGAAATTTAAAAATCATTTTTATCCCCCTACTTAAGTGTTTCCCAGACACTATCAAAATTACGCTTGTGTATTGTGCGGTAAAAAACTTATGAACCTTATAAAGGTGGGGTTGTAGTCTCTACAAATTCAGATAAACAAACAGCACTAATAAAATCAAACAACCTTCAAAGCGGAAGCTATGAATTTAATCTGAAAGAACTGTCTATAACTCGAGAATGCATTGGGAAAGTTTGTGTTTCAGATATAGTACAACCAGAGAGATGGACATACTCAGGTGCAAAAGGAATAGTCGTTGCGATAAACCCCATTACATTGAGCTTATCTGTGTCTACCAATCAAGCTGGGCAAAAGTACAAATTTTCTCCTTACGACGTCACCATTCTAGAAAAAAATTTAGAGTAAAGTTAGGAAATCAGACGCTTGCCCTTGTCTGGCGTTATGTACCGATTAAAAAGTGATATCAAAAACAGGACGTAAAGTGATTTTACCAACGCTCGTGCTATTAGAGCTACACCCAAAAAAAGTAAACGCTAAAATCAAGGTGAAAAATAAGTGCGACATATAACTCCTCATTAACAATTATAAAAAGGTAACAACTTCAGAAATTAGCGATTCGACACCGACTTCACTATTTAAACGAATAATCTTGTTCTCAAAACACGACATCCAATCTTCGTGCTTGGCCCGACTTCTTCCTCCAAGTGAACCATCATCATACTGTGCTACCCATTCAACAAATTTGACATGCTCTTCGTGCATATCTCCACCAGGCATTATTCGAAGCCCAAATCGGCCACTCTCTCGTTGCTTAACACGTTCAACTCTAATGTCTGGTCCAGCGCTAAGAAATACGGCATAATCAGCATACTTAGTAACGTCATCGCCCCATCCACAACAAGATCCAGATAACACCCAAGACTCTAAATGGGAAACTGCGTCCTTTAAAAGAGAAGCGCGAACCTCAGGAGGATTCGCATCCGTAAAAGGAATATCAGACTCCTTCCAATAGAATGTATCATTATCAAACCATGGTAATTTAATTTGAGCGGCCAGTGCTTCACCTAATGTAGAAACTCCTGATCCCGATGCTCCAAAAACATAAATTTTAGTCATAAGAATTCCCAGAAAAATTCAGTAAAAAAGCATCACTCACATATTGAAGCCTCTTTTAAAGTACTTATAAGTAACTGATCGGGATTATCAGAAGTTACAATTAGTTAATATTCCCTTAACTCCAACAGCAATAAAAACGAGGCTTTACCTTAACTGTTGTCAGCAAACATTACCTTTGTTGTCAGAAGTTTGACTGGATAATTGAGAAATGGTTTAACTGCCACATGGAAAATATTAAGTATCAAAAACTAATCACAGACGAGCTCGTAAAGCGTCAGGAAAGAAACAGCAGCTACTCGATGAGAGCATTTGCTGGCTCTTTAGGAATTGATCCATCACAGCTAAGTCGACTGATGAGCGAAAAACGTCAAATTAAATATGAGACAGCATTAAAGATTGCCAGTCGTCTCTATGAAGAGAAGGCCGATCAGCGATACTTTCTTGCTCTTGTTGAACTCTCGCTTTCTGAAAGTGAAGAGGCGAAAGAAAATGCGCTAAAAATTATCAGTGAGCTTCGCCCTCAAAATGAACGAGTAAACATGCAACTTGAAACAATTGAGTTCATTAAGAGCTGGTATCATATTGCGATCTTAGATCTAACAACACTGACAAACTTCAAAGAAAAGTTTAAGACGACCTACTCCATTGCCAAGTACCTTGGAATCACAGAACTTCAAGCGAACTCAGCAATTGAAAGAATGCTGTCACTTGGTCTTTTAACCAAGAAAAATGGGCAGATAGCAAAAACAACTGCGCGACTGATAAGCCCTACCAATATTCCAAGCAAATCAATCCGTAGCTTTCATACTCAGATGATTGAAAAAGCGAAAGACGCTATTGAGGATCAAGATATAAAAGAAAGATATATTACGGGAAAGACCATGGCGGTTTCAGAAGAAATCATTCCAGAAATGACTCAACTTATTGAGGAATTCAAATTAAGAGTTAATGATCTGCTCGATTCAAAGAAAAACAAGAAGACAGACAAGCTATACCAATTAAATATTCAACTGTTTAACCTACAGGCAAAAAGGAAATAGAGATGATAAATTCAAAATCAATTTTAGCATCGCTCTCACTTCTACTCACAATATCAGTTAGCGCTAGAGTTAACTTAGATATGCAACTTGGCGGAGATACCGATATCGGAAATGGAGGTGACTCCTGCGAAGAAAAGATTCTAGCGATTAGAAATGATCTCAAATCATGGATTATTGCGGGTGGACCAGACAGTTTAGTTTTGCCTGCGGGAATGTCAGTTTATAAGTACAGCACCGAAATGATTGAAGCGATAGATTCATCCATCATCTCTTGTACTGCAAATGCTATCCACATCGGCAATGCAGAAAAGACATGTCAAAACTATAAAGATCAAAATGAAGAGAATAAGATAGAGTGTAACTTTGAGCGTTTCCTTAAAACGTCTTCAGAAGATCAGTATAAATTGATTCACCACGAATTTGCAGGAATTGCGGGGATTGAAACCAATGCCACGACAGGAAATAACTACGAGGAATCGAACTACACCATTTCAAATCAACTCTCCGCCTTTTTAGTCGATGTAGTAATTAAGAAATTGGCGATCAAACCGGCCAGTGAAAAATGCGTTATTCGAACAGTAAAGGGATTGAAAGGATTTTCAGCACCACTGCGAGATGAACTTGAAACACTTCTTCATAACAGAGGTTATAAAGTAATTAGAGGCAGCTATCTCCACAGTACATACAACGTCCCCGTAGGTGAGCTAGAGATTTCTCCTGAACTAATGAAGCGCAATGCCTACATAGCATCGATCATTGGAGATCTATTCAGCAACATGTGCGACTACGATCACCTCAGAAAACTTGTAACCTGCCATTACGACCTAAGAATTTATAAAGTGATAGATAAAGATAGGCTCGATGGCGTAGTATTAATTGATGAAGACCTAGAAAAGAAAACATCATTCTTTAAAAGCAAAGACAAAATCATCAAAGACTTTAAGAAAAAGGTTCTTTCACAATTGAAAGAAAAAATTCCTCACTGCGAAGACTAACTACCGATCAACTCAAAGCATATTCTGTGCTTTGAATTGAAACCTCTTCCTGATACCAAGATGATAGATTTGTTTCTGCTCGTTTAACCGTAAAGTCATTGGCCAGTGATTTCATAATTTCACTTTGAGAGCTCAACTCTTCAGAAGAAGCTGAGAGTTCTTCGGCCTGAGCAGAATTCTGCTGAACGACACTATTCATATCATTAATCGCTTCTGTAGTATTTTCCATATGCCTCATTTGCTCATTAGAAAGCGATGAAACAGAAGCGGCCAATTGACTAATCTTATCAATATTCTCTACAATCTGGGTAAAGGTTCCCGCGGTTTGCGAAGCAATAGATACCCCCGTATTAACTTTCTCTTTTGATTCAGTAATAACATCGGTTATTTCTCTCGATGCCTCTGCACTTCTCTTTGCTAAATTTCCAACTTCACCAGCAACGACACTAAACCCTTTGCCATGAACTCCAGCTCTAGCGGCCTCAACCGAGGCATTAAGCGCGAGCAGATTTGTTTGAAATGAAATTTCCTCAATAATCTTAATGATTTTCGCAATGCTTTCGCTTGATGTTTGAATGTCAGTAATCGCTTTATTCATCGTATTGAGCTGCGCGGTCCCGTTTGCGGCATCTTTTTTTGTATTATTTGAAAGTGTTGCTATTTCATTCACACTTTCAGTATTGCGCTTCGTTTGTGAGTTCATCTCAGACATCGTACTTGAGAGTTCTTCGATTGATGCTGCCTGTTCTGATGCTCCTGCAGCAATTGCTTGTGAGGAATCGGCAATCTGTTTTGCGCCCAAGCTAACCTCAGTGGTTGAAGTCTGAATCTGGCTTAAAGCTGAGCTAAGATTAGTATTCACTTCGTTACAATTATTCTTAAACTCTTCAAATATTCCTTTGTAGTCACTTGTCATACTTTGAGTAAAGTCTTTTTGGGCCATAGACTTCATAATCTTCATCGATTCAAAAATAGGTCCAGAGACCGTATCAAGGACAGTATTAAGCGACTCAATAACCTTTTTAAAATCGACAACCGTTTTCTTATTATCTGCACGATAGTTGAGTTCACCATTTTTGATTTTATCAGCAACTAGCCCTAAAGTATTAACCATGTGCTTAATGGATCTCATAATATCACTAGAAAGAATAACTCCCGCAAACAGTGCAAAGACAATTGCAGCGATCATGACTGTGAGAATAACATTTCTAATCTTAACCAGTGGACCAGTAAAATCAGAAAGGTAACTACTCGATCCAATAATCCAATCAAATTCCTTGTAGTATGAGTACGCGGCGACTTTCATTTTTCCTTTCCACTCATACATTGAATAACCACTCTTCTTTTTAGTCATCTCCTTTGCGAAATCAAACTTATAAATATTTTGCCCTTCAATTGTAGGATGAATGACAGCATCGGCCTTAGAGTTTAGGACAAACATGTAGCCAGTATCTCCAACTTTTTGCTTTAGAATTTTCTCTTTGAAGTCAGCTATTGTTTGTTCCCTTTCTTTTAAGGAAACTAAGTCATCATAGTAGGCAGAGATCCCAACGACTAAATTCATTTTTTTCCAGTAAAGAAGTGCCGCAATCTTTTCTCTCGCATAAGCTTCTCCTTTGTTCTTCCAGAAGTAGCTAATGTATCCAACCTCACCTTGCTTTAAATCGCGGGTAATCTTGATCATGTCCTTAATGACAAATTTCCCCGACTCATCCTTAACCTCAATTATATTTTTTCCCACAGCGTTTTTTGTTGGAGCGACAACATAGCTTCCTTTAAAGTCGAGAGCAAATGCGTAGCCTGTTTTCCCAACTTTCATTTCAAATAAATCGCTCTTAATACTTGAAATATCTTTTTCATTCGATCTATTAATTCGGTTACTGATCAGCGCAGCTTGCTGCCCAATAATACGTTTCGCGACATCCTTTGCATGCTTATTTTGCTCTTCCCACGTTTTCATAGTAGTAGAAAGCTCTTTCTTATAGCTTTCAGTTTGTGCGACAAGTTTTTCTTCAATCAGACTAAAAATAGCGTTGCTTGTAGAAATGTAGCTGATATAACCAAGTACAATCACAGGAATTGTACCAAGTAAGAGGTAGCTGAGTAGCAACTTAACTCTGATCGTAACTCGATTCATTCATTTCTCCCATTTTGTTCTAAGATATGAATTTAGTTTAATGGGTGGAAGTTTTGATAAAACTTAATTTTTTTAAGGCCAACTAAAACGAAAGATATACCTGTGAACTAAGGTATACCGGAGTATGGTAATGGTATTCTACGAAAATAGAACAGCTTAGAAATCTATTATCAAATCAACAAATTCAGGATGATCAACAAATGGATTACTTTTCCCTTGTATACTTTTGATCATCACATTTCGAAGGGATTCTTTTTCAGACACAGGATCGAGATGATTCCATTTTCTAAGAACGGCCTCTTGATCGTAATCGATGTCCATTTTATAGCGAAGAGAGAAGTAAAACATTGCTCTCGCAGTGTCTCCCTTTTGCTTAATTGGTGGCTCAAAACACTTATAACCAGTACGAGAAGTTCCAAGGATTCCTACAGTCTTATCGTGCGGTTCAACAACCTCACAAAAAGGAAAAGTACTTCTATCACTATTCTCCTTGCTAATCGCAGGGAAAAGATGATGCAGATCTGACTTAGCTGGTCCAACTGCCCCAAGGCTCTGTGGCCATGTGTGCTCACAGTTCATGGTACTGTTCGAAGGAATATCATCAGTCTCAATACAACGATTTGAGTAGACAGAACAAACGATTCCATCTCTATTATCAAGACTGGTAAAGATAAGCTTACGAGCTTGCTCATAAGTAACAGAACGCTGATTATCGACCGCTTTAAATAGCAATTGAAGAAGCTCTGTTCCACACTTATTAATCATAGGTTGATAGTCATCACCGTATTCAATCTCGGCAAGAATACTATTCCACTTTTCAGAACAGCCATTCCCCTTTACTACAATTGGTTTTGTTGGAACAGGGGCCACGGGTTGATTTCCAATTACTCTTAGCTCAACAGAGTGAATTACACCACTCCCTCCAGGCGCCTGGTCGTAGACTAAAACTTCCCAGCGACCGAAAGAATTCTCTCCAATAAAGTCACTCAACATATCATCAGAAGTTACATCAATGTTAAAATGATTCCCTTCAGAAAAAGGAGTCAATGGAAGTACAGCGTATTTACCAAGTGGAGAAAGGAACATTACCATCAAGTCAGATGGTTTGGAGTGATCCAATGTCACTTTGAGTTCAACTCGATCAGCAACCAAAGGTCCCAAATGCTCTATTACATAACGAGCTGATCCCTGATCTGGAATGAGAAGGTCCAAATCTTGGCGACTGTGAATCTCTTCAGCAGCTTGCCCAAGTAATGGAAAAAATAATAGAAGGAAAATACCTAGCTTCATCGAGATCTCCTCAAAAGTATATTAAAGAGAAATAGCACAAAAGATTGAAACTGGATCTAATCCTTGTAATCTTTTCCCACACGATATCGCTATAATTTTAAGTAGTTACCGGCGAGACTAACAGAATTGCATTAATGTAAGTTTATTTCTTGTACTGAGCTAGAATCTTATTTAAAGAATTGGCAAAGTTCTCTTTATCCTTATTGCCAAATGGAGCTGGCCCACCCGTATCAATACCGCTATCTCGAAGATCCTGCATAAAATCGCGCATAGAGAGGCGCTCACTCACATTTTCTTCAGTGTAGTGCTCTCCTCGAGGATTGATAGCGGTAGCACCTTTTTCGACCACTTTGGCGGCCAATGGGATATCTGCTGTAATAACGAGATCACCTTGATCTAAATGATCTGCGATGTAGTTATCTGCAACATCTTGTCCCTTATCCACTTGAATTGAAGATACTGGACCACCAAGAGGAACAGACATATAACTGTTGGCGACTAAAAATGTTTTTATGTTAAGCCGGAATGCGGCCTTGAAAATGATCTCTTTTACTACTTTTGGACAAGCGTCCGCATCAACCCAGATATTCATTTTTAACCTGTTTATTATTTGAAGACATTAAAAGAAAATCATAGATGATTGTAGACCATTGCTTAAGAGTATAGGCTTGCTATGATAGGACTCTTCAGAGCGATACATGCGCCCACTTTTAACTTCGATATAAAACCCCACTCTCTCGCGATCTGTAGGAGTCGCATCTAAAGACACTTTGTCAGAGATATACATTTTTATTGATTGGACAAGAGATTCCATAGTCCAAAAAAAATGTTCTCTCTGCTGCCCTCCCCAAACAATTGTTACTGAAACATCACTACTAGAGATGTCATCTTTAAAGAACAGGTCTGCAAGCTCTTGAACATAACTATGAATTTCATTCTGATTATTAAATAGAAATGCGACAAAATGAGCAAAGAGAACACGCCCACTCTTTTGATCTCGAATTGCGATTCCTGAACATGAAGCTAAAGATTCTGTATATAAAATATCGTATGGGCCAAATGTTCTATCCGACACTTGATATTCATGCTCTCGTACGTCGGCCCCTTTTAGGTCGACCCAGTTCGCAGTGGGAGAAGGTAGTTTGATTAAGTTTACAGGTAGACTATCTACGGAAGCTTCAACTGAAGTGAGAAGACAAAGCAATGGTAAGATAAAAATCAATCGCTTCAATTATTAACTCCTAAAAAAGGTCCCTTTGTAGAGTTAACTTATGTACCACAAGTCTCTCTCATATCCTAGTCTGCTGTGTACTCTAGACATCCTCGAGAGACCATTTTCAGTAAAAACAAGTGGTTGCTTCTGTTTACCGCCTCTTCCAGGCTTTGATGTCGCAATTTGCGACTTCAAAGATTCGTGCTCTGCAGATGTTAACTGAAACATAAAGTCCTCAGGAAATCGATCAATATTACGACGGACTTGTTCATTTAGTCTTCTCGTTTCAACACCGTATAGTCTTGCGAGGTCGCTATCCATCATTACTTTTTGTCCCCTAATCAAGTAAATCATTTGCTCAATATTCTGAATTTGGAATTCCACTAAATACCTCCAATATGAACTGTAGAGGTATACAGAAGTGGGATGTAACAAGCTAGGTCAATCAATGATAAGTCATGATATTTATCACAAATGGAACAAAGAGATTAAGGTACGATCTAGTGAAGTAGCCCCCAAATGTGCTGACGATTCAGAAGTAACCACTTCATAAGTGGATTTAAGATGAGAACAGACCAGCATCATGCTTCCTTTCTTCCGGAGCTGAATATTGGTGTCATGAAAGAATCACTTAAGATGTGTAGAGACTTTTAGAACAATTCCTTTATTTCACCAATCACTTTATTAAAGAAAGACTTAATCTTGCCCGTAATAGTTGGTTGAAAGACTGATTTCTTGTCTTCTTTACTGCGCAAGTCACTGTACTCAACATAGCCTAGATCAGTTAGTTCTCCAGTGAAAATGATCTCACCTTCTTCAATCCAACGAACGACTTTCTCAATTGACTCTTTAGTAGCTTCAAAATCAAAATCTTTTGCAACTTGCTCTTTTTCAGACTGAGTTAAGCTACACCAGTCCTTATTAAGTGAGTTACTATAAGCTAGAGTTAAGCCAGAACGAAATGCAATTGGCTCAAGAAAGAAAAAGCCATACTCATCATACAAAAAATACGATAAGACTAGTCCTTCTGCCAACTCAACCCCATCACACTTTAGGAGCTTAATTAGCCCGTCTAGCTCCAGTTGCCCGACATCTGATCGATTAACATAGCGAGAAACAATATTGAATAGCTCATTTCGAGCATGAGGCTGCTTGTAATTAAACTCAACAAGTTCAAGGTAATTATCGGTTCCAACCTCATGCTCTAGTTGGGGACTTTCGTAAACCCAACGCTCAAAAGATTCAACTGAAAGATCCCCTTTATAGATATCGATAAATACGTTCTTACTTTCTTTAGACAGCATATAAAATCCTACAATCGTAGCAAAAAGTACGTCTTACAAAAGAAAAACGGATACGAACTTATCAACTCTATCCAGTAGCCCCTTGTCCTTGGCTTAGGATATCCCAAGTACATGGTCACAAAGGTTATAACAAAAAGCAGTAGTGCAAAAAGAAGTGAAAGCTCAACCGTAATTGAACTCCTTGGTAGATTAAAGATAATGACAAAGTGAATGGTAAGTACTGCTATGGCATAGACAATACCGTAAATGTTTTTCCTACTCATATCTTACCTAAATCATTCCTGACGCATTTAAATAGTTCGCGAGCTTAACAAATACTCCGGAAGCAGTAACAACAAGAGCAGTAACGAGGTAAAATTTGTACGGCCTCTTTTTAATGAAGCCTGTGCCGACACATCCTATGAGTGCTGATGCAATCATTATGTACATCGAAACTTTTGGGAATATACTCTCTGATATCTTTGAGCCGAAAAACATTCCAATCACAACTAAGATTGTGAAGACGTAAAATCCAGCATAGGCAAACTTAAGCAGCTTATCCTTTCTAGCTATCGAAATCAGCATCGTAGCAGCAAGGCACAAGAATGCCATTCCCATACTTAAATTTCCGAAGCCCTCATATCCTTCAACTTTATAGACTGATGATATAAACCCTACACCAAAGATTAGTAAGTTAGGTGGGCCAAATAGTAGAAGGTACTTCAGTTTTGAATTTTTCATACCTTCTTTTCGACAAAAGCCCCCACACGCTTGAATTTAAGGTGATGCCGGTTAAGAAAACCTAAACCGCCTTCTGGAAAGTTTTATGTCACCCCACCCACCCATACACATAACTCTAGTTAGTTCTGTACCAGACGCCAGTAGACGAGTTGCAAAGAATTTTTTTAAGCCAGGAAGGTCGTCAATATTTTTGGCAATAACTCATAGAGGAAGGAGAATCGAAGACCAGCGTTGTGAAATAATAATGTCACTCGTTATAACTTTATTTAATTATCAGTCATGATAAAATGAATAGAAGTAAATTTCCTTATTGGAAAAGAGGTGATGAAAAGTGAGAAAAATTGCTTATACCGAATATTTTTGGATCTCTGGAATTTTGAGTGGACTCACATTCTTTTTTTGGAAGGATGATATGATGAAAAATCTAAATGTGGTTGACAGTAAGACCGTATCATCCATCTGCGCTTTTGTTGTATTTGCCTCTGTTGGGATCTTGATTGCTGGATTTAATAGCTTTGTTGGGAGATTTATTTTAAAAGAAAAAGAAAAAGAAAAAGTAAAAGAAAAGAAAGATGGTGAACCTAAGGCTCCTTAGATAGAACCAGGTCCACATCATTTAGAAAATCTGAAACCGCTTTGGTTGAATCAGACAGTAGTTTGCCTCAACATTAAAGAAATACTCTCCTCGCCTTCCCAAAAATGATGGTTCAGTTTTTCTTATATACTGCCACTCTGGAGAGGTCGGCTCGATTAGCTTACGCAAGCGTGAGATTGATGTCTTCACTGTTCTCTCTTCACTAAGATCTGAAACATTTAAACACCATACTGGGCCAAAAAGTTCTTCTGCTGTAAACTTCCGCCCTCCTCTCATAATGAGAAAACACAGTAGTCTTCCCAGTACTTTCTTTGTAAACAGCGGAACGGCCCCCATCTGAGATTCATTGACTTCCCGGGTATCTAAATCAACCCAGAGGTCATATTGAGATTTTGTGGACCTGATTGAATTGACTTGATCTTCATCAAGCTCATCAATAGCTCCATTTCTGTGTACGTAGTACATCTTAACCTCAACTTAGTCTTGGATATAGGCGAGTTCAGCTCTTAGGCAACTAGCGATTTTAATGCAAATGAAATCAAGTTCACCTTTTTCCTCTGCAACTCTAAGCATGGCCAATGTAGACTCATTAAAGAAGTTGCCATCAAAGCATGCATAAAATGAATCTGCAGAATCAAGGTTCTTTAAAACATCACTAACAGCTTTACGAACATCTTCTGAGCCAAGCTCATTCGCTAGAATTGTAAGGGACTGACCTAGAGGAACACCAGAGTTTAGCATTTGTCCAAACTTCTCAAAAAATTCAATTTTTCCTTTTAGGATTCTTTCATTCATCACTTTCTCCTTGTGTTGTGTTTGTGTGTACAATATCGCAGTTTTCCCCAATAACCTAAAGTTACAACAGGGTTACAAAACGCAAACAAAATAAATTTAGCCTTTTTTGAAATAATACTTGTACGATCTTCAGGATGACTCGGCAGTTTCTCTTCAAGGTTATCGAGTCTTTCGAAAACAACCTTGAAAACTTGAGTGGCATCAGTCTCAAATTTGTCCATTCGGTCAGTTAACTCTTTCTCTAGCATCAAGAAGCTTCTGAGTCTTGTAAATATGCGCATAATAGCAATGTTGACCTGCACTGCACGTTTGCTATTGAGAACTCCCGACAGCATTGCGAGACCATTTTCAGTAAAAACAAGTGGTTGCTTCTGTTTACCGCCTCTTCCAGGCTTTGATGTCGCAATTTGCGACTTCAAAGATTCGTGCTCTGCAGATGTTAACTGAAACATAAAGTCCTCAGGAAATCGATCAATATTACGACGGACTTGTTCATTTAGTCTTCTCGTTTCAACACCGTATAGTCTTGCGAGGTCGCTATCCATCATTACTTTTTGTCCCCTAATCAAGTAAATCATTTGCTCAATATTCTGAATTTGGAATTCCACTAAATACCTCCAATATGAATTGTAGAGGTATACAGAAGTGGGATGTAACAAGCTAGGTCAATCAATGATAAGCCATGATATTTATCACAAATGGAACAAAGAGATTAAGGTACGATCTAGTGAAGTAGCCCCAATAACTACAGCAAGAAGAATCAACTCTGTAATAGATGGCGGTTAGAGAACACACGAAATTTCAGTAAAATTCTTTTAAGTTTCTGTTTCATTAAGCTAATCATTAACCTGTGTGTCGTCTTAACATCTGGGACAAAATGGAACAATTTAAGCTAATAGCTTGATCAAAACGATCAACATTTACCCACCATCCCATGCTCCATTATTATCAAATTGCTAAACTAGCAAAAGGAGCAAGTCATGAGTAAGAATCTAAGAGAAATCAAAAAGGCAACACGTAAGTCATTTTCAGCAGAGCAGAAGATCCGTATTGTTCTTGAAGGCCTTCGCGGTGAAATCTCCACAGCAGAGCTTTGTCGTAGAGAAGGGATTGCAACGGTTACCTATTACAAATGGTCTAAAGACTTTCTAGACGCTGGTAAGAATGGACTTACTCTCGAAACCAAGCGTAATGCCACCAGTGAAGAAGTAAAGAATCTTCGCCAGGAAAACTCAGACCTTAGGCGAGCAGCATCTGAGCAGATGCTCGAGAATGTTCGCTTAAAAAAATCATTGGGAATACTAGTCTAAAGAAGTCAAGGTTCAAGCGTATGAACGTTGATGAGAAAATGACTCTACTGCTTGCAGTGGAATGCGATCACTCCAGAAGAGGAGGCCGTTATTTTAAAGACTGCTGAGGACAACCCTGAACTTTCATCAAGAGAAATTAGCTACACCATTACAGACTCACAAAAGTTCAGCGTCAGCGAATCGACAGTCTATCGGATTTTAAAGCGAGAGGGACTAATCAGAGAGTCAACGATTGAGAGTGTTCCAGCAGCGAAGGAGTATCATACTAAACCACAGTACGTGAATGAGCAGTGGCAAACTGATGCAACTTATCTTCATGTTGAAGGATGGGGATGGTTTTACCTAATCTCTGTTTTAGACGATTACTCTAGAAAGATAATCAGCTGGAAAATTTTGGACTCAATGACTGGTGATGACTTCGTTGAGGTAATTGATGATGCTTGTAGAAAAGCAGGAGTCACGAGAGATGATATGCCAAACCTAGTCTCTGATCGTGGTCCTGCGTTGATATCAGAAACACTGGGAGATTACTTGTCTGAAAATGGAATCCACCATATCTTAGCAAGGCCATATCACCCGCAAACCAATGGAAAGATTGAGCGCTACCACAAGTCGCTTAAGAAGACGGTAAAGCTTTATGTGTACGATTGCCCAACGGAACTTAAAGCAGAGGTTGGAAAGTTTATTCGTTACTATAACAAGAATCGCTATCACGAATCCCTTGGCAACGTCACTCCAGACGATGTCTATTATGGAAGGAGAGAGGAGATAGTTAAAGAAAGAGACCAAAAAAGACGATTAACATTTATGAGAAGAAAAGAGTACAACTGTGGCCACAATTTAGTGATGCTGCATTAGGACGAAAAAGAGCATGGGTGTCCCAAATGTGCTGACGATTCACAACACCAAACTTTGGGACTCTGTAACAAACTTAGAGGATGCAGTTGACGAGCTCTGGGAAAAAGTTGATAGAAAAAAGTTCAGTAATTTTGTTAATGCTGTTAAAAAAGCAAAAACTAGTGTTCGCAAAGCTATGCCATTCATCGAAGAGAACCACTACAATTTAATTGCGGATTTTTTTCAAAGGATTGAAGCGTACAAAAATGGTAAGTTCCAACTCCTAGCTCTTCGACAATTAAGCGATGAAGAGTTTAACAATCAAATTGATGAAGTTAATGATTTTATTCAGCGAAACAGGATGTTAAGAAAAGACATCCACAAATTCTCTGAGGTTTGCTTGCAAAGCTTTAGAAATAAACTTCGAGGTGAAGAGTAATATTTAGAGAAGCTCTTTAGTTCTTCAAAATACAGAAAGAAGATTTTAACAGGCCCAACTTCATATCACTTTAGATAAACTTTTCCTATGCAGTACTTCGTAACAACAATAGTTCCTGATGCTAGAAAATTAACCTGTCCCCACTGGTGAGTTTTATCTTTGAAGTTAATCGTAAGTTGAATGTTTCCCGACTTAGATGTGCCAATGAGAAGGCTAGGCGCTCCTTTCTTGTTTCGCTCAGTAGCAATTTTATAGGTGTGACTAGATATAAATTTATCTGTAACGGGATCAATGGTAGAGCATGTTAACTTATTGCTTGATTCTTCTTTGCAGTAACTTTTAACCTTTGTTGCTCTATTATTAACATCTATCTTTGAATTACGTGGCCCAAGCATTTTGCAATCAGAGTCAATAAGTGTAAAACTTAGCTCCTTAGAATATGAAGAGCAAGGTAAAAACAAAGCAAACATAATAACATAAAATAACTTAGGTGATTTTATTATGTGCAACATGATATAGTCCTTCTTAAGATTATTTGCATCTTTTACATCTTTAATTTTATTAAAACCCACTGGTCAGTACCTATTTCATTTTTAATTTTGCAATAAAAGTTTGTACGTATTTTAGCCCCGAAACTGTTCTGCGCATCAACCCATGACTTCATTTCAAAGTAGTGGAATTTTTCATCAGAATTAATATGATTAGCGCCTTTGACTCCATCAAATGCACCAGCGAAGTCTGCTGATGAAGGAGATTTAAGTCTTTTTTCAACAAAACCTTCGCACATAATTTTCGCCATAATATTATCGGCACGCCTTTTGTCTTCCTCAGACTGCTCTCCACTACCTCCCGCAAGTATACAATATGCGGCAATGATGCTTAAAAATAGTAATGATTTTTTGAATGTCATTTCTTCTCCTTCTAAAAATATACGGTAAGACATAGGCTATCACTGAACTTGCTAAGTCAATAATGTCAAAAGTTCCAGATAGTATTCCTATCATCTGTCCGATCTCAAATGATGAAACAAATATTAAGCCTAAAGTTAAACATTTTTTTCGATATAAAAAATAATTCAGTATAAAACCCAAGGAAAATGCCCACAGTGCAGTGGGTAAAGAATAAACAATAAATGAATTGGTAAAGTCTATTTGTGAACTTATTTTGTGAGATAAAATAGTATATTTTAACTGTGGGAAGAAAGAGAGCCATTTAACATAAAGTAAGTTGCTCGTCCTACTAATAAGATAAATATAGAATCCAATGAGAATAGGTAGTACAACAAAAATGGCTAACACAATTCCCTGAGTGAACACCTTGTTCTTATATTTCAATTCTGGATTTTTCATAGCATAGCTCTATTCGTGCTCTTTAATCAAAGACATATAGGTAATGCATGTTTGGGCGACTACTCCTTACGTCTTTAACGCCTGTCTCTATCAGTTTTTGGTTTTTAAAAATGACGTAAAAATCACATTTTTCATAAATTGATACATGGCCATTGCATAGGTGATTTGTATACTGATAGAGAGTGAACATAGCTCCGTCTTTAGTGGAGGTCTTAAAGCTATCTCTTCTTCCCATTATTTGATCCACTTGGGTTGGACTCATTCCAGGATCAAGCTTTCGTAGCTTTTGAACTCCAGATGCACATCCAAATAAGACAACTAACATAGCGATAGCAGTAATGATTTGTTTCATATTATCTCCAAAATCTTTATTTTCGCGTCATATTATACTTATCGTAATGTTTCGCTCAACAGATTAGCTTTAAGAGTCATCTATAAGTTTTTTAATATGCCTATTACTAAGTTAAGTTTTAAGTCGGTTAAATTAGCCAGTATAGCGGTACATTCAGCAATCACTTCATCTATCTGCCGATCTTTTTTCACAGCCTCATCAAACTTCACCATCTCAAATCCATAAGATTTAACAATATGAGCAATCCTCTCTCGGTCTAGCTCAATCCTTCCGTTTTCAATATAGCCAATTGTTGGTCTTGAATATCCACATAGGGCAGATGCATTATCTTGAGAGATACCATTTTCTTTTCTAAGAGACTTTAAGACTTTGCACTCTTTAGTAATATTCTTTTGATAGCTTCGGCGGTCTTCATTTTTAGTGACCTTAACTTCGCGAACTCGGCCAAAGGGTGACTTTCCCTTTTTGACTTTCTGAAACTGATCCCACGAAAATTCTAGAGCAGTCAGGATAGCCCCGATCTTCTCCTCGGAAACTAGATACCTCCCATTCTCATAAAACTCGACTGCCTTGTTGGTAATCCCAAGTTTCTGTCCTAGCTCTGACCTTGATAGTTTTCTAAGTTCTCTTGCCCTTCTTAGGGCCTTAACATTTGATTCATTTTGTACTTTTGTAATTGTCTTATTCATTGTTTTCTCCAAGTGTAATTGGCAGTTCTGCCAGTGTTACGCTCATCAATGAACTCAACAGGTTAACCTTGATTTGCTATCTCTGATTGCTAGGTCAAAAATCGTTGCTAGGTGCTTAGCCAAAATTTCAGCCAATTTTAGCGAACTCTTGAGACGTTTAGAGATCTCAAGAGATAGTGAATAGAGGAAGCAGGACGTAAGTTATCGATACCATTAGTGTTTGATATTAAGAAGTTAGCTAGATTTGAATTTACTTTGAAAATTTGTAGAAAAAATAATGGTGGAGTGTCTCGCGAACACGCAAAACCACCTATTTAACATGACTTTGCACGTTTTAGGAGCTAACCACAGAGATGTGTAGAGACTTTTAAAACTTGAGAGATTGAGTGATAGACTCCCGCCTTTTAATTGTATTACTCATATAGAACTTAATTTTTCTTAGATTATTCATAACACACTTCTCATCAAACTGCTCAAAGCCAGATTGGGAGAGGTCCACTGGATATGTTTCATCAATGTAGCCATAGTGCTTACCAAAGAGAGTTCTGCTCTTAGGATCCCTTAAAACATAGAACCTTAGAGTCATCTCCCCTTTACCAGTAAAGCACTTAGAGAAAGCCTTTCTTTGCTCTCGAACCTCTGAACTGTCCCTTTTCGTAATAATCGGAATCGTGTCGCATGAAACAAGCAGAACAAGTAGTGAATAAGCAAAGAACTTTTCCATTACTAGATTAATCCTGAGTCTTTAAGATAATTCGCTAAACGCCCTACACCATAGATAGAAAAACCAGCAATAAGAGCAGGAATAACAATCCACATAACCATGCGAGTCTTATTCTCACTTTTCACTATCCAGTAGATAATAGCGAAGAAAGATGAAGCAAGCATTACCCAAAGCATAATCTCAGAGAATGCACTTGTTGTTGTCTTTGCTCCCATAAGCATGCCAGTCCCAAGGAATACATACATACAATAGATCGATGCCAGGCAAAACTTCCTTACGACTCGATGGTCAAAAACAGCAAGATTGAAAAACAATATTCCAAAACCTAGCCCTATTCCAAGTAAGCTATCACCATATCCCCTATACTCAGGAAAAGTAATAAACTCTGCAATGAATGCAACTGACAAGAATAGAATTAGTGGAATAATGTAGGTCCAAAGGTGTCTCTTCATTGTTTCAATCATAATCGACTCTAAGTTAAAGCTTATCTGTATCATAACAGTTGTGAACGCAATCATAAGCTCGAATAAAGTTCTTATCCTTCTTATGTAAGCTTCCCTTGTTTTGGTAATCCATAAACTTGAATGTTAGAGCAGCTACCACACAAATGAGAGCAATAGCTTCAATGACTGAAAGCTTCCTAAATACTACTTTATGAAAGTATAGGAGCAATTTGCGTTTTCGGGTATGTCTACTCATATAAGCTTTTCGACAAAAATCTCTACACGCTTGAATTTAAGATGATACCGGTTAAGAAAACCTAAACTGGCTTTCTGAGTGTCACGACGTTGTTAAGTGACTCAGTTGGAAGAACGTCAAGAACATCACTCACTCCCCTAACATCGACACCCGCAAGACGAACATAGATCTGGAAAGTTTTCATGTCACTCCAGCCACCCATACGCATAACTCTAGTTGGTTCTGCGCCAGATGCCAGTAGAAGAGTGGCAAAGCATGCTCTTAGTATGTGAAAGGTCACATCCTTATCGATCCCAATTCTTAGAAGAAAGTCACGAAGGATATTACTTGCCCTTCCATGCTTCCAACCTGAGAACTGTGGTAGAACTGTGATGGCTTTTCATCATGCACTCACTCTCTCTTTGGAAATAAGTTCATCGGCTGAAAAACATCAATATATTTAGAGTTCTTTCCTCGAAGAGGTGGAAACTTAATCTGAGACAAGTGATCTCTCATACAGTTTAACGATTTTCGTGGTGCCGAATTATCCTCACTCTCAACATTAGCATTAGAAACGACTCCAGCTGAAGTGATTTTAAATTTTAAGTGAATAATCTTATTTGATCGGGTCCGCATACAACTGTCTGCACACTTTATAAAATCAGGAAGATTATCCATTAGAGTCATCCTTATGACATCAGGTGAAGCAGAATAAGCTCCTGCAGACCTCTTATTACTAGTCGAACAACTGGCAAATAAAACAAAAACTAAGACTGTAATTACTAATTTCATCATAGATTGCACCTTATAGTAATTTTACTGAATCCATTCCCTAGAGAGGTATTGATTTTCCTTCCCTTAATCATGTCATACTTATAGGGAGAGGAGCCCTTGGTATCGCAACGGTTTTGAATAATATAGGTTGATTTAATATCAGCGTTTTCACCCCATTATTTTTAATGTATTGAACCGGATACTTTTTACTAAAAAGCTTGAACTCATATATTCTTTCAAAACAAGGGACAAAGGAGAGACCTATCAATACAGGAGATCCTAACTCCCACCATGAAAGATTCGATAACAAAGAGTCCAAGCTCACATAGGAGACTGTATTTAAACAAAACAATGCCCCATCTAGTAAAGACAAGTTTTCCAGAACGCCAAATTGACTCAAGTTGCCACGCGAATATTGAAGAAGCGAAAAACCAATAAGCACCAGCACTATAGATAAAGCTTTAAAAGGATAATCACGCAATAGTTGTTTCCATAGAGGCATAGGCCCAACATGTGAAATATATGTACGACTTGTTAATCGACTGTTTCTTTTCTCTTTTATTTGAGTTTCGCTTTTCAAGCACCTGCTCCGAATCGAGTTTAATTAACAAAAGCAATTATATCCACAAAAAACTAAAGGATGACAGCAAAAATCCGAAAAAGGATACTGCAAGATTTGAAAGGAAACATTTGCCAATTTTGAGCCTTGGCTCGGAGAAGAAATTCTCACCAACTTTTTGGGGAAGTACAGCTCTGCTCACTTCTTCATAAGTTATGTAGTTATGCAGTTCTCAGACTTCTGACCACCGCGTATCTACCGCGAATGACGGCAATGGTCATTCGCGTTATTAACTGGTGCAGCGAAAACGACCCTTTATCCCTGATCTCCTGCGGTCTTTATTTAAAGGTAGGCAAAGACTAAGCAATTCCGCTTAGTTTAACTTTAAATAAGGAGATCCTTATGAAATTTATTTCTCTAAAGAGTCTTGAAAGGCTCGCTGCAAAAAGTAAGTTACACCAAAAAGTTAAGAGTATTGCCACAATTGTGAGACCCTACATCGTAGTATTTACTCTACTTAAACTCGTATATTTACTTTTCGCTAGGTGCATCAGTTTTTATTTTTACAAAAAAGAGGAATGTCATGAGCTATACAATTAAGACGAGTCCTTTCTACAAGCTTAGTTCTAAGCGCCACTTATGTGAGCTACTTGAAATAAATTATTCTCTTAAAACTCTACGAAGTCTCTGCTTAGATTCAAAGTACTTTGCTAGAAGTAAAAAAAAGAAAACAAAGTTTGGTCAAGATAAGCTTCGCCCAATTGAGGAGCCGAAACCAGATTTAAAGAAAATCCACTCCCGTCTAAAAGATCTGTTTGCTCGAATTGAAGCCCCTCCCTACCTAAAGTCAGGAGTCAAGGGAGAATCATATAAGACAAACGCAGAAGCCCATTTAGTACAAAAAGCAAAATACTATGTAATGATGGATATTAAGGCTTTTTTTCCATCATGTACTCAGAATAGTTTATTCAAGTCGCTTAAAGATCATTTTGAAATGATGCCTGATATCGCTTGGACTCTATCTAACCTTGTGACATATAAAGGGCATGTTCCTACAGGTAGCCCTTTTAGTCAGCAGGCAGCATTTTGGGCAAATAAATCTATTTTTGATGAAATTGGTAAGTTAGCACAAAAGTACTCTATCGCGTTTACCTTATATGTGGATGATATGACCTTCTCTTCTCAAAAGAGAATTCCACAGGCATTTCTAAATGGCGTTAACAAGCTTCTAAACAGTAATGATCTACGTATTAAAGCATCTAAAACAGAGTTCTGCGGGCCGAATGACTTTAAATGTGTTACAGGAGCAGGAATAACTCCGAGTGGAAATCTAGCCGTTCCCAACAAGCGAAAGAAAACCATAATATCATGTGCAAAGAAACCAGATCTCACTCTAAAAGACCTTTCATCACTTGTTGGACGAATTAATGAAGTACAGTTCTTGGAAGAGACTATATTTGGCAATAGCATAAAGAACCAGGCACTCTCTCTAGCAAAAGAGGCACGAAAAAATAAAGTAGAGAGAACGACAAAGCCAATTCGATAATAACCAAAACTAAGCCACAAAGCCATGTCAAAACTTAATCTACAAATTGAAAAATAAAGGGTTAGCAATGTATCGTGAACAAAGTATTAAGCAGCAACTTCCTTCAGGAACGTACTCAATTGATGATCTTGAAGAGCTTTTCATTCTTTGCTTAAAAATTCACCAAGAATGCTGCGAAAAAATAAAAGCAGAGTTCATATCAGGCAATTTTGTGATTGATGGGGTAGATGGAAAGAACCATGAACAAGTAGAAAAACATATAAAAGAAAACTACACCTGGGCGCTAGAGTTCCTCGGATCAAATGGAGAATACCTCAGCATAAATGATGAGAATACCATAGAAAGGAGCGACCTGCCGGTAACTATAAAAAGGATACAGTTTGGAAACTGTTTTAACTATGAGTTCTTTACTAAGCGAAAGCCACCTGTACATTTTGAAGTTGTTATTGATTTCACTGAGCGTAATGCTCTTAACCTTATTGCAGTGCCTCCCTTAGCTCCACTTAAAGCAAGTTTTCTAAAGGTCACTGGTCTTGATCAAACTATGGTTGTAGGAATAGCTGGTAGAATTGAGACCTACTGTCGGAAATTCGAGAACTATAACTTTCTCATAAACGTTGAAAATATTTATTCATATATATTATGGTTTATTTTTTCACCAATTCTTCTTACTTACTTATGGCTTTATAAAAATAGCTTTCCCAATGATCTTATTAATTCACCTTTATACTTGCAGACAATTCTGGCAATTTTAACAATATTCTTCTCACTAGTATTTTATCGTCTTATCTTCAATATAGCCCAATGGCTCTTTCCCCCTCAGGAGCTGAGTAATCAGATTGGGAGAGGACGTAAACTCGCCAAGTACTCATACTCTCTTATAGTTGCGGGGGTACTCGGTACAATCGGATATAACTTTGTCTCATGGATACTTGGACGGCTTGCACAATAGCAATGCAACCTCCTTTGCATTTCAGATATAGAGATAATTCAACACGATAAAGCAAACTTTAACTAAAATAAGCAAGTCCTAGAACAGATTAATTCGCTTACACTCTCTCAGATAGTTTAAAGCTTTTATAAAGTAGCGGTTTGATGGTTGCACATAAAGGACTTGATTTACGCGCCCGATCAGATGGTCAATATAGTGGCTTCGCTGTATGTCATTATGGTCACAACAGTTAGCAACACCAAACTTCATAACGTAGTACAACTCTTGCCTTAAAGCTTGAACCTTAGCACGAGGGAGGTTTAGCTTGTTGTTGACAACAAGGCCATGCACTAACTGCCGCTGCTGCTTACGCTGAATAGAGGTTTTTTTATGATTAATCGAGAAGCCCTCAGATCGCAAAATATGCTCTAGTGACCATAGAAAAGCTTTAACTTCTTTTTTACTTAGAGTTCCAGAAAAAACTAAATCGTCTGCGTAGCGGCTATAGCGAGCCCCATACTTTTGACACAACCCAAAGACTCTAGAGTCGATTCTCTTAAATACAATATTGGAAAGGAATGGACTTGTTACCCCTCCTTGAGGAATACGATTCTTGTATAAACATAGACGAGTAAGACAAAGAGAAACCTCTCTTGAATATCCTAATTTTTCAAACACTGGGAATACATGCTCAAATGTTATCGAATCAAAAAAATCTTTAATATCAACTCTAATTAAGACTCCTTGGTCAATATGAAGCCTAGCAGAGTCATAAATAGAACTGTTACGGACATAAGCTTTTGCACATGGGTTCAGCGCAATTGTCTTTAAAATATTTTCTAAAATCCATCGTTGAATAGCTTTAAGGTCAGGATATGGCTCACACAGAAAACGGTATGACTTTTTACTCTTCTTTAAAACCTTAAAATGGTGATAGAAATGAGAGTTATCATTAATAACATCCTCAATATATGACTTTTGATACCCCACCAGTCGTGAAAAATGATGTATGTCATATATAATTGGAACCTTATTATCAGCAAGTGTCGCAGCATAGCTCAAACAATTAGAGATATAATCATTTGGCAATCCCAAAGATCTAGCGGCATGACGAAATTTTTGTGAATATAAATTAAAATCTAACATAAAACAAAGAGAGAGCAGAGAATACTTATCTTGCTTGAATATTTCGGCAATGCAAAGCATTGACGTATCATCTTGCTGAGCGTAGCGATGCAAGATGATGGGCCAACGCTTTAAAAGCGGTTCTCTTCCAGACTAATGACTTCACTAGTCAATGCGATAGATTCTACAACAACAATCTAACACACATTCTATTCTCTACTCCCCCTCCATTTAGAAAGCTTAGGTAAATATACAGAGTCGGCACTCAATGGTTGATCTGTCTTCAGCCACGAGAGCTCCTTTAATACAAAAGAGCTAAACTTTTGCTCTAAGTACACTCTTCCATTATCTGTTAACTCAACACCTGAACTCAAAAACTCAATAAAGCCTTTCTCTTTTAATAAGTAAACTGCACTGAAGAACTCTGATGAAGATATTCCTAAAGAAATCTTTGCATCATCTAGCGAAGCACCTTTATTGATCAAAAAGAGAAGTCTATGTAGAGTTAACCTCTCCCTTTCATCTTCCTCTTGTATGGCCCTTTCCACTTCTTTCCTTTTAACCAAAAGAGCCCTACTGTATTATTAGGAGTATCTGCCATTGTCAGTAAAGCTTGTGAGTCTTCATACCCAAATGTATAAGTAGCATTCAGCCCAAAGCGGCTCGTAATTCTTTTTATTCGCCTTTTGATTTTATTTGATTTTGATTTTGAGTGCAAGTCGTCAATCTGTTTACTGTGTTGATGAGCATAAAAAATATTCTCTTTCTTGAATACTTCTTGAAGGAGTTCTATCGATTGTCGCTGACAAACCAGACTAACGACAATAATCTCAGAAAAAGATTGATGTTTTAAAGTATTTAAACACTTGATGATGCTGTTACCAGAGCCAGAGAAGTCATCGAGAATAACAAGAATACTATCATTAAACTTATCTGGGCACTTGCCTTGTGAATTAAACCTATAGTCATATACACTAACCCTACGCTCTTGTTGAATTAGGATTTTTAATGGATAAACTAGGTGATCTCCACTTTTTACAATCGTTATGTCATAAGGATTATTAACTGGTGCAATAGTTATTTTATTATACTTATCTAAAATATCTTTTAAACCGCGTTCGTAGAATATTGTTTCAAGAAGCTGAGAATACTCACAAAGATTATAATGCCTAAATCTTTTGAAGAATGACAACATCAGGCTTCTATCATTTCTTGATGACAAAAGTTCTAAGCATTCATTCAGCTGTGATATCGAATGCTCTTTACTCCTGGATGACCCCCAGTTCTTTTTGTCAGCAATATCGTATATTTCTTTTAGATACTTCATGCAATACAACACAGTCTACTATTAATAGAAAAGCTTAGGTAACATAAATAAATCTCTCGAGTAGATTATCACTAAATGAGATTCCGTTGTAGCGGCAAATAATCATTTCATCTGTTGAAGTATTGATTCAATTGTTAATAGTTGTTTAAAACTTAATCGCTCAATAGCAACACTGCAAAGCAAAAAAGCCTGTCAAGCCCATATAACCTAGATTATATGTAGTCAGAATCTGCCTCTTGACCATTTTCCTACACTCACCAATTTTTAGATTATACGGCCGTGCGTCTACGGCCCTGCGAAATGAAAAAACCTAATAAGTCGCTTAAATCTCGAAGGAATTCTGGGGCAGCTTCTCCCTCAAATGGGGTATAAGGCCATATTAAAATCAAAAGAGAAGTTTATCGCAGGGATGCTCGCCTTCATTGCGGGAGCTGATTGTATTGAGGACTTAAACTCGTTAAAGCAAGACCCACTCTTCAGCTCACTGACAAAAGGGGGAATTGCTCCATCAACCATGAGAAAGTTTATGGAGAGGTTTGGGCTAAAGCATTTTGAGAGGCTTCAAGAGCTACTGCCCCAGATTGCATTTAAGATCAGAGAGATGCTTCTTGGAAAAAGCATTTCTATTACAATATCAATGGATGCCACTCTTCACGAACAGCATGGCAAATATATGGAAGGTGTTGATTGGTGTTACAACATGAAGAAAGGCTACATCACTCAAAATGCTTTTGATGAGAAGGGGTTCTGTTACGGCTGGAGCCTCATGCCTGGAAACACTTACTCTCACAAGGGTGCCGTTGAGATGATTGAGAGAGTTTTTAGAAACATCCCAAAAGATATTAAACGCTACTTTAGAGCGGACAGTGCCTACGGCTCACACAAAGTTTACAACGCGCTTTTAACTCGAGGAGTTCATTTTGGAATATGTCTTAGCCAAACTGTGTGGGCGCCTCTACTTGATAAAAATGAATTTAAAAGGAAGTGGGTCAAGACCCGTATTAATTTTTTTGAGTCAAACAAGTGTCAGGTGGCAAGCACCATTTACAGTCCAAAAAAGCACAAGCTAGCAGGAAGATCATTTTTACGTGTGGTTTACATTAGAACTAAAAAGAAAGTTATTACAAAGGAAGACAATAGGCACTATCGCTACTACGCGATTATTACCGATCTTACAGAAAAAGAGATGAGCAATGAGGATGTGATTAGATTTTATCGTGGTAGAGCAAATGTTGAGAACCACATAAAGGATCTGAAAAACGGAATGGACTTCAAGCACTTCCCTTGCCAGTCGATCAACAGAAATAGGGCTTGGGGTTTTATGGGAATCTTTGCATATAACTTAATGAGATATGCCAGCTACTTCGTAAGCCAAAGAGGGTGCTTTTTGAAAAGAGTGAGAACAAAGATGGTCTACATCGCAGCAGAGCTGCGACGTGGACAGAGAAAAATAAAACTAAGAATTACAAACCACATCTACAAGGAGGTGCAGAGATTAGAAGAGAAACTACATTTAAAGCATTGCACGCTAGGTTTTTACCGGTTGGCACGAGGAGAAACTCGGTCGACTTAAGTTCTTTAACAATTGAATATAAAGTCAAAAAACCAGCGAACTATGTGCACCACAATTTGATCGCAGTGGAGGGCCCAAACACGCCCGGGTCGACCGCTGTTAGAGTGATATTAGGGAAAAGACACTCAAAAGATGAGATCCCAAAGCAGGTTTGCTTATGAAAAATAGCAAATTTTGAATTTTGGGCGCACGAATCCCTGCCTGTTCCCCCTCAGGCTGTCGGGGTTAGTGGAAAATGACAAAGTTAAGTAAGTGACGTGCGGATTTGGGTTTGAATTTCAGGCGAAAAAAAAGGCCTTTAAAAAAAGCCTAGCGAAAAATGGTGGATTAGTCGCAACATGAGCAATTTCATCCACTTATCTTCTTTCAAAGAAGCAGCTAGCTAACCACAGAGATTTGAAGAGACTTTTAATTAATCTTCGAGCATTGAGTCTATATCATCATTTGCGCCAGTCCCAATTTCTCTAATGACTGTATATAGCTCATCTAAGAGTTCATCATAGTCAAATAGTGAGCTTTGAACATTTGAGTATACGACAGGAACATCCCTTCTCTTTGAAGGGTAAAAACTTAAATAGTACACCATCTTGCCATAATCGCCATTCCAATTGGCTCTCAGTTCAAACTCACGATCCTTGTATGTAAATGATAAGTCATCATCATTGCCAATCGCAACATCCTTTATGTTTTCCCTGTCATTTATAATTTTACTAATCAACTTAACAATTTTACTCATTAGCAACCTCTATATTTGGACTAAAGTAGGACTCTTCAACAGTCGCCTTAGTCTCTCGGATTTTTATTACAGCTTTCCCATAATTTGGGTTACGTTCTGAATGCTCTTTTTCTAAAAACTCAATAATATTATCAAATTCTGTTTTCATTTTTTCGGAAAAATATGACTTCCCTTGAATATGGATATAAAGACTTTTAACTTCCGAGATTGCACCAGTTAGCCAAGCTTTCTTAGGTTCATGTCCTTTGATTAAAGCATCAATCCTATTTAAATGGGGACCGATAAAAGTATGATAATGCCTAGCTTCAAGAATGCTTTGTAAATATAACGAAATCGATTCCTTCTTTAAAAACGCAAAAATTGCAGCAGATATAGCAATTATTGAAGTTATAATTGATAGAAAATTTGAAATATGAGATATGACTCTTTCATATCCAGTGCTTGATAGTGCACTCTTAGCAGATATAAAAAGCAAGCTTACTATCACGATAAAACCTATTAGTCTAAAAACATGTTTCACAAAGACCTCGACTCATCAGAATCTTGAACGTCCCTGAAAAAGAAGTGTGATAAACGAATTTGTAAGTATGAGAGCCCTCTGTAAGAGAGACGTACAACAGGATCATTTGGCAGAAGGTTTTTATTTACCGTTTTTACTTCTCTCAAATAAATGGCTAAGCGTTCACTTTTTCCATCAATATCTTTTGGAGGGAGGCCAACAACAATTTTGTTTTCATTTGTAAGCCAGTTTTTAATAATTATTTTATGGTCTTTGGGAGCCTTCCCCCTTATCCCTTCTACTTTTGTAGGAGTAGCCTCAAGGTCAGATTCTTTATAGACAGGCAACACGGAAACTAGATTTTCCCTCTCAACCTCACAACTGTGTGACATTAACAGAACAAGATCCGTTTGGACTTTAAAATCGAGTACATCCTCTAATTTGAAGATATCCCCTTGAAACTGATTCCCGCCTTTTGAGTTTGGTTGAATAACCGAGAAAACATCATTTGATAGTCTACAACCATATTTATAAATCTCTCCAAATGGAGCCTGGTAAAGTCTATTGGTTGAAGTATCTGGATTTTCTATTTGCTTATATACTTGTCCAATGCAAGAAAAAGACTGAAAATCTCCAGTCTTTCTTTTTTTTGGCCCAAAAACTTTAAAAGGAAGGTGTTCTTGAGGACTATTTTCTAAGTCCTTTAAAAACGCATTATAGTTGCTGTTGTAATGGTCTATCTGTTTCACTCTTTCCCCTTAATTCAATTCCAATCTCCTCTAGATATTCACTAATTGAAGAACTCGCAATTTGTGGCCAGTACTTTTCACTAGGATCAGAAATAATCATATTCATCAAAGATATTGAGCCCTCTTCTTCATCATCTGGATCAAGAACAACTCTACTATTTTCTAGAATTTCTTTATATAGTTCCTTTGGGACAGAAGGAAACTGCTGCTCCATAAAACGCACAAGATTATATAAAAGAACGAGTCTTTTAGCCTTGGGCGTAATTTCACCTAGTGGCTTTTTTTCCCATTCTTGCAAGCTTCTCTCTGTAACCCCAAGTAAGCCAGCAAGCATAGTACGGTTGTTGATCCCCAATGCTTCAACTAGTAGTTCAGATGCTTGTTTTAAATTGTCTAAAATTGGAAGTGACATAAAATCCTCCTCGTGTCTCATTATAACACTTCGGAAGTTTTTTGTAAAATCTTCAGTAGATATTTTAATTATCTTCATTCTTATTAAACCTTTGACTTATAACTATCTAATATTATTAAATACTGTTCTTCTAAAATTAAGTAGCTGAAAATAGGGCGAGAATTAATCTCGCCCCTAATTTCAAGTATTTATACTAACAACATTAGCAAAGCTATTACTTGGCAAAACCTCTAGCGCATCACTAACACCCTTCACATCAACCCCGGCCATTCTGATGTAGATTTGGAAGGTCTTCAAGTCTGACCATCCTCCCATTCGCATGACCTTCATGGGCTCAGCTCCTGTGGCCAGAAGGTGGGTTGCGAAGCAGGCCCTTAGAGTGTGGAAAGTGACATATTTTTTAATGCCAATCCTTTCCAGAAACATTCTAAGAATTC
This sequence comes from Bacteriovoracaceae bacterium, assembly GCA_965140515.1. Taxonomy (GTDB): domain Bacteria; phylum Bdellovibrionota; class Bacteriovoracia; order Bacteriovoracales; family Bacteriovoracaceae; genus JAGLCH01. The sequence goes on from OZ223251.1 coordinate 3,231,569, forward strand.
TTCCTGCCTGACCATTGTTCCAGCCGGGTAATCTTTCAAGGACAAATTCACAATTGGAATTTTTATTTCGTAAGTGAAGTATGATCTCCTTTAATTGTGGGGAGATATTTACGTTTCTCCACTTACCATTTTTGGTGGATTTGAACTCTTTCATCTGATGATTATAAGATTTCTCCACTGCGAACCAAGTAGTCCCCTTAGAAGATTTGTCCACTGCGAACCAAGTAGTCCCATTTGGACAAACTAAGTTAAGTTATTGATACTGCTTTCAAATGTTATTAAATAGTTAGAAATGTTTTGATGTAGTCTACTGAAAATGTCGTGTGAAAAATGGTGGACCCAAGGAGGATCGAACTCCTGACCTCTACGCTGCCAGCGTAGCGCTCTCCCAGCTGAGCTATGGGCCCACTTATTTGATAGATAATTTATAAGATAGTTCCCCTCTTTTATCAAGTACTTTCATCACTTTTGAAACTCTCTTCCCTCTTTCAAAAAAAAATTCAGAACAACCTCTCGCGACCTAATTATTTCAATATGTTAATTCATTAAATCATCAAATGATCCTGCATTAATAATGACAATATCAACAAAATATGACAGTATTTTTACTATCACTCAGTTTGAGAGTGTATGAAAAAGATAATTAGATCAAAGTGGTTTTTAGAGGAAATTAAAAACTTCCCAGAAGCAGTACGAGAAGAGATTGCAAGACTGATTATTAAATTTCTTTGTGGAGAGAGGCTACCATCAACAGAGTTTAAAACTTTTAAATTAGACTCAAAGATAAAAGTTCAAGAGTTTAAGGTGAAAGATAAAAGTGGAAACTGGCGAGCTATCTCATGCTTCATTAATGGTGATGAGTTAGTGCTAGTATATGGCTTTCACAAAAAAAGCCAAAAGCTTATGGAGAAAGATAAAAAAGTAATTATCTCTCGAATTAGGAGGCTTCGAAATGAGCAATAAAAAAGACGAAAAATACTGGGCAGATAGAGGGTATCTTCCCCCTCAGAACATCGAAGAATTTGTTGAGTCGATGGGAGTAAACTACCAGCAACTTCTAATCAAAATGAATCTAGTTGATACTATTCGTGAACACTGCAAAAAACATAAAATCAGTCAGCGAAAACTAGCATCGATGGTTGACGGCCTTACTCAAGATCGCATCTCAAAGATCTTTAATGGTCATGTTTCCCATATGACCGTAGATAAATTAGTTCAAATACTTTCGGCCCTTGACTACAAACTTGAAATTAAGATTACCGCCCCCAAAACTTAATCAAATCCTGACACACGACCCATTGTCCCTCTCCCCCATTTCTGCTTTAATAAAAGGGAGTAAAAAGACGAAAAAACAAAAAAGAAAAGAAAGAAAAAGAGAGGAATTATGAGTATTTACGTAAATCGAACCCTGAACATGAGAAAGATTAAAGCAATTGGGTTTGATATGGATTACACCCTGATCCGTTACAACACTGAAAATTTTGAACGACTCGCATATTATTCGATGATCGACAAACTAGTAGAACTAAAAGGGTACCCACAAGAGCTTAAGAAGCTTAAATTTGACTTCAAAAAAATGATCCAAGGCCTAGTCATCAATAAGAACAATGGCCATATTCTAAAACTAAGTCGCTCTGGAAAAGTTAAAACCTGTTACTTTGGAAATCAAAAAATGGATTTCTACTCCATGATCCAAATCTACGGAGCAAGAGAACTAGACATTAGAGATCCTGACCTAGTGAGCTTAGATACTAATTTCTCACTGGCGAAAGGAATTCTTTACGCCGATGTGGTTGAACTCTTCAAAACTCAACCACATACATTGAGCTACGCTGAGATCGCAGAAGATCTTCAAGCGATGCTTGATCGTTGTCACGGAGATGGGACACTGAAGGATGAAGTTGCGAGTAATATTGGTGAGTACATCATTCAAGACCCAGAACTACCACAGCTCCTAGAGACTTACAAAAAGTACGGAAAGAAACTGATTGTTATCACCAACTCAGGATTTCCTTACTCAAAACTTCTGATGGAATACGCTTTCAATCCATTCCTTAAGGAACACAAATCATGGCTTGATCTCTTTGACATGGTAATCACCTTCTCTTCTAAGCCACGCTTCTTTACAGATAAGGTGGGCTACTTGAAGGTTAATCCAGAAACAGGACTGATGAGCAACCACTTCGATAAACTTGAAAAAGGTGTATACCAAGGTGGAAACGCAGAGAAACTTCAAAGAGATTTAGGATTAAACCCAGAAGAGATTCTCTATCTCGGTGACCACATCTACGGTGACGTCGTGGCGATTAAGAAGACTTTCAACTGGAGAACAGCGATGGTTTTCGATCCGCTCATCAGTGAGCTTGAAGCGATTGAAAAAGCGCGCCCTATTCAAAAAGAGATCGACGCAGATATGGAAGTGAAGCACGGACTTGAGTTTAAACTCAATGAGCTTTACGCCCAACGGATCGAACAAAATCAAAAGATTGATCCAGAAGAGAAAGATGATCTCTACACCAAGATTGATGAACTCAACTCAAAGATCTCGAAAAACATTGAGAGATACCAAGAGAACTTCAACCCATACTGGGGAGAGCAAATGCGCTCAGGGCTTGAGGAAACTCGCCTTGCAGGACAAATCGAAAAGTATGCCTGTATCTACATGCCGACAGTGTCTGACTTACTAAGACACTCTCCACGCAGCTACTTTATTCCAGAAAGGCGTATCCTTCCTCACGAAAGATAAAAGTTAAAAAGTTTGCGTATATTTTCCAAACGTTCTTACCGTATCCCCCAGCGATTGTATAAATCTGGGGGATATTTTTTTCTTTGAGGAAATCGTAAACAATACAATCTCTTTCAAACATCTCTTTCTCAGTGAGGCAGAGTTTATTTGAACTCTCCAACTCATCTTCCCCAAAAGGGTCTGCACCATTTACAATGACAGCAATATCAGGTTTTGAGAATCGTGCCATCTGATCAAGGCCATCTTTAAGTTTTGTGAGATATGTATCGTCTTCCCCCTCTTTAATGGGAACATCGATATCACTAGGAATATACCAAGGATAGAGATTGTCCTCAGCATCGAACTGGTCGCCATCTAAAGGCCACCCATCGGACATATGGATACTGAAGGTTTTGATAAAGTCATCGGTTTTTGTAAGCTCTGCGGTTCCATCACCTTTATGAGCATCCACATCGATGATCCAGGCCGAAATAATATCGCCGTCGTTCATCAGTTTCTTAAGGCCAATAACAATATCGTTGACCAGACAAAAACCGCGTCCACCAAAGCTCATCGCATGGTGCATCCCTCCCCCCAAGTAATAACAAAAGCCGTGATGAAGGGCATATTGCATCGCTTGATAGGTACCTGAAGTTTGCATCAGCTTGTGCTCAACCAGATCTTTAAGAGTCTTTTTTGCAAGATCTGGGTCGTATCGGTTATAGCTACCATCACTATTTAAAAGCTCATAAGAAGTCATCACTGCCTTTTCAGGATTACTGAAAAGCATGTCCACATAGTCTTTAGTGTGAACTCTCAGTAGGTCCTCACGGGTAATGGGAAGATTCTTGATAAACTCAATAGATTCCACCCCATCAACTCTTTGCTTTAAATACTCAAAGGTTTTACTGGCGCGATCGTCTGCGATAGGGATCTTTATGCCGTAATCGAGGAAAACTGGGTGTAAGTAAGGTTTGTATAAAATCATAGCTTTAAAATCCGATAAGTCTTTGAAATAATTTTATACTCAAACTCAAACTTTCGGAAGGATAAATGGTCAAATGGTTCTCATTAGCACTTACTCTACTAATCGTATTTAACGCCAATGCGGGAGTTCGCGATGAAAGTGACCGCTTTAAGCTGATGTACGACCGCTACGGGATCGACCAAGACCTCAACGGACTAAAGCGCTACTCGAGCTACTTCTCTTTTGACCTAGGAGCATCCTCAGGAATTTTAGATATCGTAAACGATATTTCCGAGGCCGAAGATGAGGGAACTACCTCATTCGACAAAGAAGCGAATATCTACAAGGTTCTCACCAAACACTTAAACACAGAAAAAATGCTGTTTCTCGATTTGAATGTTGGAGCGCCCCTTCCCTTTATTAAAATTGGTAAGGTTAGTTTCCTCCCCAATCTCTTTGCTGGAGTTAATGCTGGGGCAAGTTTCACCATTCACAATACCAACGATCCTCTCACCCCAGAAGCACAAACCTACGTTAAGCTCGATCAGAAATTTGGACTCAATTCAAAAATTCATTGGGACACCAGTGACTCAATCAATCTTCGCCTCTACTACATGATCCGCCAAGATATGGAGGTTTCAGTTTCAACAGAAGATATGGCCGAGGATGGAGAGATCGCCAGTACAGATGATCTTGAGAAGAAACTAATCGGATACTACACCGACTTTTCCTACGATATGGTTAATGGAAAGAGTAGCTACCTATTTGAACTTAAAGAGGTGCTACTTTATAAAGACCCTAAAAGCACTACTAACGGAAACTTTGGACAGCTTCCGATGGGCCACTTCCGCTACAAGAATAGAATAGATACCGAGAAGTTTCGCTTCTCACCTTTTGTGGGGATGCATATCAGAGATGGTTATGAATTTACTGATGGATTCTACGCCGGAATCGACTTCGACTTTATTGAAGATATTCCTCTAGGATTTACAGGGAAAGTGAATAGCGGATTTTTAACTTTTATGCCGAGAGCGAACTTCAACCACTTTCATATCGCCTACACATTAAAGACCGCTTTCAGCAATCCTCAAGATGAGATTTGGGCCTCTACGATTCACGCCCTTTCTCTATCTGCTCCATTTTAGATCTCACTTTCCCTACCACTTCAGCTAATAATTCATCTGAAAGTAAGTGCTTTGAAGCTTCAATCACTCCAGTGAGCTGATCAATATTTCGAGCACCACAAATGAGGTGGGTGGCCTCGGGAAAAGATAGATTAAAACTTAAGGCAAGCTCTAATCCACTGTGCCCATGAGATTCAAGAATGGGAAGAACCTCCTCCATCACCTGAACTTTATCTCTGTAATTGGACTTTTTCCACCATGGTGCCCATGAACGAGCATCGCTTTTGTCATACTTTCTATCTTTCTGAACTCTACCAGAGATAATTCCCTTATCGAGGGTTCCCCAGCTCATAAAACTCATAGAATGTTCTTTTAAATACTCGCGCACATCCTCAAAGTTTTGAGTTTCAAAGAGATTGAGTTGATTTTGTACCACTTCAATCTTTTCCACCTCTCTCGCTTTATCGAGGTCCTCGGGCCATGTATTACAAAGTCCAACATGCTTGATCTTCCCCTGACTCTTTGCCTTGGCCAGAACCTCCATAGGGCGCCTAATATCGACTTTAGAGTCGGGCCAATGAATCATATAGAGATCGATGTAATCGCTGTTAAAATCGCGCAGGGACTGCTCTAACATCCTCTCAGTTACTTTGGGGTCGTTAGACATATCCACCCGGCGATTGGGATGCCAAGTGACTCCAGATTTGGAAACCAGAAAAATTTTTTCGCGAACATTTCTGAAGGCCTTTCCCATTCTCCTTTCCGACTCGCCAAAACCATAGATCGGAGCAGAGTCAAAGATCCTAATCCCTCGGTCTAAAGCGCTTAGGAGAAGATCAATAGCGGCGTTTTCAGAGATATCACCAAAGCCGTAGCCTCCCCCTTCTCCACTAATAGAAGCGCCACCGAAAACAATTGGTGGCGCATCACAGGTTATCTTTTCTAAAAGTGTCTTTGTCATTATGGTTGAATCCAAATGGGGGTTCCATCTTTTACCAGTTCGAATAACTCTTCGATCTCGCTATTGCGAACAGCAACACATCCCCTAGTCCAGTCAAACTTGTAAAGAAGATTACGCATCCATTGGTCACCTTTTTCAGTATCACTAGAACTAAAAAAGTCAGAAACTCCGTCTAAGTAATTAGGCTCACCGTGGATCATGATCGCACTTCCAGGCTCATATCCAAGATCCCGAGCGCGCTCAATATCTTCATCTCTTGGATAATCGATGTGAAGTGAAAGGTGGTATTTACTGTTCTCATTTCTCCAATCGATCTTGTACTGCCCTTCAGGAGTTCTATTGTCCCCTTCTCTTAGCTTGGCCCCCTCCGGTTCCATTCCAAGAGCGACGGTATAAACTTTGTAGGCCTTTTTATTTCTGATAAGAAAAAGCTGGCGCGTCGATTTTGATAAAAAGAGACTATCGGGACGGGGAACTTTCAAACTCTTTAAATTCACAAGTTCCGGTAGCGGCTTCTTTTTGACGACTTTAAGTTGCTTCTTTTCAATCATTGTTTGATCCGTACACCCCGTTAAAAAGGCGTGAGCGTTAAAGCTTAATATTGCTGCAAATAATAGCAGAATGATTCTTTTCATGGTTTCCCCCAAATAATTTATCGGATATTATCACAAATAGAAATTTGGGGGTTAAACCCTATAATTATTATGGCCTCCCTGAAAACAGAATTTCAAGGAGTTAAGAGGTTAGCCACATGAACTTACTGGTATTTGCACACCGCTTTGAGGCGGAACACTTTATGACCCAGTTTAACTTCACCCCTGTGATGGGGAAAATTGATAATTTGTATATCGACCAAGGCCAAAAGCTCTACCTGATTCTAACGGGAACGGGACTGATCAATGCCTCTTCAAAAGTGGCGAGAGTCCTTGAAAGGTTCGAGAATATTGAGAAGGTTTTCAATCTGGGCGTTTGTGGAAAACTCACCAGCGAAGAGCTTCCACCTGCTTTTAAGATTAAACTTTCAAATTTAAGAGAAGATTTTAAAATCTCAAAAAACATTCTTCCCCTTGGAGATGTTGGATTTCGCTGTATGAGTTCCTCTATTCCTGTCTTTGATAAAGAGCTTGCGGTAAAGCTCTCTCGTCACGCAGAAGTTGTCGACATGGAGTTGTATGCAGTTGCCACAGTCTGTGCTCAATTTTCGATACCATTAATTGCCATTAAAACAGTTTCAGATAATGCAGACAGCGATGCATCAACTTTAGACTTTAAGAAAGAGGCACCACGCTGGAGTAAGGCGTTATTTGACTTCTATAACTCCGAAAAATTTTCGTAGTCGATAGCAACATCCACGTCGAGATTGTCATCAACGTAGCTATTCATCGCAATCATCTCATTGACGATCTCGTCAATTTGCTCAGCAGTTAGCTTGGACTTAAAGTTATCTTCAAATGGGGGGGCAACAAACACCACCATCGCAAATACTGCCATGGCAGCGAGTACACTTCCCACCAGCCAAGAATGAATTTTACGCCCTTCTTTTTCAAACTCGTCGTCAAACTTGTTCCAAAACTTCTTATCAAAGTCTTTACCCGGGCGAATTTCGCTCTTGCGACTCAAGATTTTTTTAATATTCATCTCGCCTCCTCGGATAATAAATCAATCAATCCTTTACGCGCACGATGGACAAGGTTCTTCATCGCCTGAAGAGACTTACCAGTAATTTTGGCCATCTCCTCATATGAAAGATCATCCATCCAAAGAGTCAGCGCTTCCTTTTGAGAGCTTGGGAGTTTTGCAAGGGCCCCCTTAAGCATCTCTTCTTCAGACTTTCCAATCAAAATGATCTCGCTGTCCCCTAGCCCCTCATCAGAGAGAGTATTTTCTATTTCTCCCTCTTCCACCAACAACTCTTTCTTCTTTCTAAAGTAATCCATCATAAGATTACGAGCTATGGTGTACATCCATGATTTAAAATTTTTATTCTCATCAAACTGCTTGCGGTAGCGAAAAACTCTTAAGAATGTTTCTTGGGCCAACTCTTCCGCAACATTTAAATCCTTACTCTGATAATAGAGGTAGCTTAGAATTTTCCCCTTATGACGATCATACAGAATCTCAAATGCCCTGCGATCATCATCTCTAACTTTTGTCATCAATGTTTGGTCGCTACTTTTTTTATAAAAACTACCGACAAGGTTAAAAACTAATTCCACTATCATTCTCCTATACACTATACGGTTGAATGGGGAGAAAGTTTCACTTAAGCTTTTAACTATCTAAAATTAAAAGAATTTAAAATTCATTGAAACCAATTGGGTTCTGGTCCGTATTGAGAGTATGAACCTAAAAAAGGAGTCGGTTATGAAAAAAATTATATTGCTACTGGTATTGGCCCTTGGATTTACTCAAATTAGTTTTGCAGATTATGGCGATGGTAGAGGGAAACGAGGTGGAGGAGATGATAGCTATCGCGACGATAGAGGCGGTAGAGGAGAAAGAGGTGGTAGACATGGTGATCGCCCAAGAGGTGGGGATAGAATGCCATTTCAAACTATCATCAAGTTCATGGATAACGACAGTATTCCAGCTAGCGCGAAAGATGAGATTGTAAAAGAATTCAAATCATTCCAGGAAAAGACTTACAAACTACGCTTAGATCATGAGAAAAAACTATACTCGATGAGAAAAGAGGGAATGGAAAAAATGCACATGGAACGTCTAAAGCGAATTGAAGAGAAGAGAAAGATGATCAGTGAAGTTAATCTAAAATCATCTTCTGACCTAAAAGAGTTTCAAAGCAAGTACATGGAAAAAAGACAGTCCAAAATGGACAGAAAAAAAGAGATGAAAGAGCAGCGCGAAGTAATGAAAAAATTAAGAGATGAATTCAGAAAAGAAATGAAGAAGATGTCTCAGGATTTTAGAGCTAAACTTAAGTCAATCGCTTCAAAGTATCGTAAAAACAAATAAGTAAAATAGACATTCAAAACATTGAGAAACCGACCTCCGGGTCGGTTTCTTATTACCACCAATCTTCACTCCTCTTTACTTATCCGCATCACTTATAATCCGAAAATAAACATGAAAAATCCGGTATCACATTTATAAGGAGCCAGTATGTGGAAAGATAAATTCAACAATCTAAAGATTGGAAAGAAGCTCTCGATTAGTTTTGGAATAGTTCTTGGATTACTTCTTATTGTTGGAGCAATTGGGATGAACTCCCTACGCAGCATCACCTATCAACTGGAGATTGCAAAACTCGCAAATACAATGCTTGCTGACTCTCAAGATGTCCAGGCCGGATCTCTTCGCTATATTCTCTACAAAGATAACAAGTATAACGAAGAAATTAAAACAGAAACCAATAATGTATTTAACGCTGCAAAGCAAGCTAGAGACTTAATGAAGTCAGCGGAAAATAAAGCGATGGCAGATAAAGTTGTTGATGAAATGAAAAACTACTATCAACACAATAAAGAGTACTACAACCTTCAGCAAAAAATTAATAAGATTGGCGAAGAGAGAGGGGCGACTGCAGACAAGATCATTGAACAAATCAGAGTTTTTATGAATGAAGTGGTCTACCGCCAAGCAAAATCATACGGAAAAAACATCCCAGCAAATTTTTACAATGACACAGTTGAAGCACAAAAAATAAGAAATAGCTTTAACAGAGTACAAATCGTGGCCGGTGACTTTATCGCGGCGAGAACTAAAGAAGCGCAGCAAAAAGCACAAAAAGCTTGGATTTCAGAAATTAAAAATGTTGAAACTGAGACCAATAAAATTAAGGAGCGTTACCGCACCAACAGAGCACAGAACACCCTGAATGGGATCAGCGAAAACCTAAATATATATCACGAAAAAGTATTGGAATATGCAAAACTTGTGGGCCAGCAAGATAAAACACAGCAAGAACAAAAAAAATCCTCTACAACAGTACTAGAAGAAACAAGAAAAGTAAGAGATGGAGTGTATGCATTTATTGATGACTCAAAAATGTGGGCATATATTATGATTCTCATTGGTCTTGCTGTCGCCGCAATTTCATCAATCTTCATTGGAATTGTGCTTACAAAAGGGATTACAGGACCAATGAGTGTAGTTTCCCACAGTATTGCAAAACTATCTGATGCAACTATTGAGATGGCCGGACATCTTAAAAACAAATTAGCTAAAGCTGACTGGAGAGAAAATATCAATATTGATCTTCATGACAGAAACCTTGAACTAGTTCGCGAGATGGCAAAACAAAACAATGAAATTGGAGAAGTCTGCAGCGCTGAAGATCGAATTGTTGGAGCGGTACAAGACACTCAAAATGCCATCAATAATGTAATCGACCAAGTAAACTCTGCCCTAAGCCAAGTCAATGAAGCAGTGATTCAAGTTGCAACAGGATCGCAACAAGTGGCAAGTGCTTCACAAACAATGAGTCAAGGGGCCACAGAGCAAGCAGCTTCAGTTGAAGAGATCTCAAGTTCAATGCATCAGATCGGAGGACAAGCAAAACAAAACTCTGAAAATGCAGGACAAGCTCAAGCTTTAGCAAATGAAGCAAAAGATAATGTAGAGAACGGAAATCAACAAATGAATGAAATGGTTCGCGCAATGCAATCAATCAATGAGTCATCACAAAACATTGCCAAGATCATTAAAGTAATTGATGAAATTGCCTTCCAAACGAACCTACTCGCACTGAACGCTGCAGTTGAAGCTGCCAGAGCAGGAAAGCATGGTAAAGGATTCGCAGTTGTTGCAGAGGAAGTTAGAAATCTCGCCGAGAGATCTGCACAAGCAGCAAAAGAAACAACAGAGATGATCGAAGATTCAAGTAAAAAAGTAAATGATGGATCTGCTTTAGCAGAAAGAACAGCACAAGCTCTCAACGAGATTTTAGAAAGCGTCAATAAGACAGCAAATCTTGTTGGCGAGATCGCCGTTGCCTCGAATGAACAAGCAACAGGTGTTGCACAAGTAACAGAAGGATTATCCCAGATTGATAAAGTAACTCAGCATAATACTGCGAGTGCCGAAGAAACTGCAGCGTCATCAGAAGAGATGAGTAGCCAATCAATTGCACTTCAAGGGTTGATTGCAGAGTTTAAACTCAAAGAACAATCAGGACTTGATCGCTATACCCACACAGAAAAATCCCATGTATCTAAAAAACAACATTCAAAACCTCATCATGAAAGAAGAGAAGAGGTGATGGATTCAGAGTTTGATGATGCTCCAACACAACAGCTTAGAGCGGAAAATGGGCCGGAGATTAAATTAGACGATGATGAGTTTGGAAGATACTAAAAAACTTGAAGGCCCGCTTTTGCGGGCCTTTTTTATGAAATAGATAATCTTCGATAAGATCCCTTTTTGAACCAAAAGTAAAACCACGTAAACAAGATCACGCCCTTCAAAATAGAAGAAATAGTTATACTCCACCATACTCCAGACAAACCAATCACAGCAGAAAGACTTAGTGCCATTGGAATTCGGAGACCTGTAAACAAAATCCCTACAAAAGAAGGTGGAGTTGTTTTTCCAAAACCATTAAAGGCACCGGCAGTTGTAATCTCGATTGACATAAAGATCTGAGAAAACGCCATAATCATAAGATATTCGGCACCAAGCTTAATGGCCTCTGGCTCAGGAAGAAAAAGCATATAAACATAGCGTCCACCAAACATCAGAATCAAAGTAGACAGTAGCCCAAAGAAACAAGACAATCCAAGTGTCAGCGCATACCCACGATAGATGCGATGAAATTGTCTCGCTCCAAAATTTTGACCAACAAATGATGCAAGCGCAGTTGAAAACCCCGAAGCGGTCATCCACGCTAACGATTCTATTTGCGCACCTAAACTTTGCACTGCAATTGCCGTTGATCCCCACCCTGAAACAATACGAGTGATCACCATTGCAAAAAGTGAAAATGCTGCGTAATGAATTGCTGGGGGAAACCCCACCTTAAAAACTTTTCCGTAAAACTCTCTTGAAATTTTACCCACCAAAGAAAAGCCCTCAAAAGGAGGTTTTGCCACAGTAATAAAATAGATAAAAATTGTGATCGCAATAACGTGAGAAATTACTGTTGCGATTGAAGCTCCCACTGCCCCCATATCAAACATATAAATAAAGATGGGGTCTAAAACAATATTTCCAAAGAGACCAATACCGTTAATAACAAATGGAATTTTACTTCTCCCAATTCCATTATAGATCCCATTCATAGTGGCCATAATAACTGAGGCCAAAAGAGCGATAGAATAAATTCGCAAATAGGCAGTAGCATTGGAAGCAACATCGAGCTCTTTCAATTTGAAAAATGAGATAAAAAGAGGTGCAAAAAGAGCTATGATAATAAAGGTGATCACGCCTAAGATGATTGAGAGGTAAATCGCATTTCGCGCATAGCGTTCAGCTCTTTTAATGTTTCCTGCACCAATAGATTGAGCAACATTAACTTCTGCTCCAGTTTTTAAAAATGAAAGAAATGCTTGGACAAACCAAGTGATCAGACCCGCAGTTCCAACTGCTGCCACGGCCTTACTTCCCACTTGCCCCAGCCAAAACATATCGGTGATATTGTAGGCCATTAGCACAAAGGAAGACCCCATAATGGGAAGGGAAACTCGCGTAATTTTCCCCAATATATTTCCTGTTGTTAGATCGTTATATGTCATATTGTTTTTATCCTTTTTACGCTCTTAATTATCACGTACAATATAGATATGAAAGATTTTGAAGCTAAACTAAAAGTGTTGCTAAACAAGGACTTACCGGGCATTGACGCTTGGAATAAGATGATGCCAGGACTTCATCCATTAAAAGATGACTATTCCACTAAAGGGATGATTGAATCGGCAGTACTTATCGCCTTTTATCAAGAAGATGGGAAGTGGTATTTTCCGCTAATTCAAAGAGTCGAGGATGGATATGCCCACTCAGGCCAAGTATCATTTCCCGGAGGCCGACTTGATGATGGGGAATCGCTTCAGGAGTGCTCACTTCGAGAGGCCTTCGAAGAGATTGGAATCCCTGTTGACTTTCCTAGAATCATAGGAAGACTATCAACTTTTCCTATTCATGTATCAAATTATATTGTTCACCCCTTTGTCGCAATTATGGAGTCAAAACCCAGCTGGATTCCTCAACCAAATGAAGTGGCTGAAGTACTTGAAATCGATCTGAACGAGATTTGTGATAGCAATATCAAGGTCGAGAAGTGGGAGCTTCCAAATCGAGGACTATCACCGGTTCCTTTTTATCATCTTCAAGGGAAAAAAGTATGGGGAGCAACTGCGATGATTCTCTCTGAGCTTCAAGACATTCTCAATAGCGACCAATAGACTCAGTCATTATCCATTTATCGAGATTCTTACACCCTCTTAACACCAGTAGGAATGGATTAAAATAACTCACATATATTAAATCAGGAAGGTTTTGATGAAGGGAGTTATTGGAATTCTAACCGGTGGCGGAGATGTGCCAGGTCTCAATCCTGCAATTCGTGCGCTAACACTTCAAGCGATTCGTGAGGGATATGAAGTCGTAGGAATTAAAAATGGATGGGAAGGACTCATCGATGTGGATAGAAGTGTCCCAATTGAGGATCAAGAAAAGTTAATCAAACTTGATGAAGTAAAGGTCAATCTCTATCGCACCATTGGTGGAACCATGCTCCACACCTCTCGAACCAATCCAATTAAAGTGAAAAAAAATGAAGTCCCCGATCGACTGAAAAGTGTATACAGTGAAGAGATCAACGACCTCACAAATGAGGTCCTTAAAAACTTAGATTATTTTAAAATCGATTTTCTTGTTCCCATCGGAGGAGATGATACTCTAAGCTACGCCGCTCACCTAGATAAATTTAACGTTAATATTGTCGCGATCCCAAAAACCATGGATAACGATGTTCCTGGAACAGACTACTGCATTGGTTTCAGTACCTGTGTAACTAGAACCATCGCTCTTGCAGATCAACTTAGAACTTGCGCCAGCTCTCACCAAAGGTTTTTAGTGATGGAAGTTTTTGGTCGCTACGCAGGCTTTACAGCAATGATGCCAGCGATGGCCGGAGCGGCTAATCGATGTGTCATACCTGAGTACAAGTTTGATATGCACAGACTTACAGAACTTCTGACAATTGATCGAAATAACCATCCTGACAAAATGGCAGTTCTAATCGTTTCTGAGGGAGCAAGCTTTGAAGGCTCCAATATGATCTTTGAAAGCGCAAAGACAGATGCCTTTGGCCATAAGAAACTGGGAGGTATCGGAGATATTGTAGCATCCCATGTCCGCGATATCTCAGCAGAATACAACGGTGGAAAAAAGATTGATGTAATCAACCAGCGTTTGAGCTATATGGTTCGCTCGGGATCTCCAGACGCCATCGACTCAATCGTAACCATGGCCTATGGGAACTTAGCGATGAATCACATCAGAGAAAAGAACTTTGGGAAAATGGTTGCACTAAAAGAAGGTAGATACGCTTCTGTTCCCATCAATAAAGTAATCGAGGGGAAAAAAGTTGTCGATGTGGAAAAGTTTTACAATACAGACCGCTACCGTCCACTCTATACCCATTTCGATAACAGGCCGATGTGGATTATGACAGAAGACTACCCCTGAATAAAGCGAGACACCTGCTCTACAAAGTTCGTCGGAGCACTCTTATGAATGGAGTGATCTGCTCCATGAATCTCAACAATGTTGACGTTTGGAATATGCTTTAAAATATGCTTGGCGCACTCATCTGTTAATACTGCATTTAGATCGGGGTCAGCTTTTAAATAAAGAACGGGAACGGTTGTATTTAGCATAACAGGAGTCATGTCAGTATAGTTTCCTTGCAACCCGTACAGCAGAGCAACATCAGGGAAAAATTTGAGTTCCCATTTTCCATCATCAGTTGCCACAACTTTATTTGCAACAAACCAATTGGCATCTTCTGGTGTATAAGCGTCGGAAAGAATCGAAACAATTTCTTCTTTGGTATCAAAGATACGTTTATCTCTAAAGGCGCCTCGGGCCCGATTGAGTCGGTCTTCTATCACTTCTTTACTATCAGATCGCCTTTGATGAATCCCCATATCTTCAATGATGGCCGTAATAACTCTCTCAGGGTGGAGTTTAAGCATCCCCATCAAAGTTCTCCCCCCCATGGAATGTCCAAGAATATGTGCTTTTTCAACTCTAAGATGATCCATAAGATGAGATAGGTCTTCGGCCATAACTTCAGAAGAGTAGCACTCACCACTTCGAGGAGTATTACCATGTCCGCGCTGATCGTAGGATAGAACATTAAATCCCAACTTCTCAAATTCAGGGGCCACTGCAATAAAAGTTTCTGAAGAACTCAAAAGTCCATGAATAAGAATAAGAACCGGTCTTGATGAATCAGAGAAGTCACCATAGGTGCGATAAAAAATCTTAGATACGTCTAGGGGTTTAAATTCAAAATCCATAATGGCCTCCCTAGATAGGTTAACATAAAAAATGAGGGAAGCATAAGCTTCCCCCATTGGCGAGATAAAGGATCATCTTTTATGACGACTAAAAAGATGATCAATCTTCAAATATTCCTAGTCTTACTCTTGCGTAATTTAAAATCTCTTGGGCAATGTTCACATCGCAACAACTCTCAATTCCCTTAAATCCAGGTGACGAATTTGCTTCACAAATTTTATAGTGGTCATTGTCAAAGAGAAGATCAATTCCAGCGATATCAAGTCCGAGTAGACGTGATGTTTCTGTAGCGAGCCATTCGATTTCAGGGGTAACAGGGAAAGAATCAACATTTCCCCCTTGGGAAAAATTGGCCTTAAATCCACCAGTGGCATTTGATCGAAGCATACAGGCAACGACCTTTCCACCAATCGTAAAAACCCTCAAATCCTTCCCATGACTGGTTTCGATATATTCTTGAAGAATGAGATTAATATCCTTTTTAGTGTACTTTAATAGCTGCATGACATCTTCAAATGAGCGACGAGAATCTGCGAGGTAAACCCCACTCCCCTTCGCACCAGAAAGAGTCTTAATAACAACTGGAAATCCCAGCGAACGCTCAACCATATCGATATCAATAGGAAAGCGAACCAACATTGTTCTAGGAACAGGAAGGTTATGCTGCGCTAAAATCTGTTGAGTATAGAGCTTATCTTTAACCGTCTCGATACTGTTGGCCGCATTGAATGTCTGCACCCCCAGTCGCTCAAGATGACGAAGTACCGCAAGAGTAAAGTAAGTCGTACCGGCCCCAAGTCTTGAAATAACAAAATCAGGGAGCGGAGTTAATTGTCCATCGAGATAGATGCTTTTTTCATCTTCTCTTGTAACGATCAGATCAAACTGATCTGGCGTATAGTGAGTCAGTTCAATGCCGAACTCACGCGCTTGTTCTTCCAGTCGGTTTGCTTCATAAAGATCAGGAGTCAATTGCTTAGAATTGCTCTTATAGATTACCCAGCCCTTCATGATTACTTCTTGAAGTTCATTAAGAGTATTCTTTCTTTATCTTCAAAAAATACTGAAACTTTATCTCTACCAACAAACTCTTTTACGAACCCCATCCCAAATTTTGGGTGGTCGATAAGATCAAATTGGTCATAGAGATCTCTCATATTATACTTTTTTGCGTTTTGCCCCTCGGCAGAGACAAGGTTATTAAGCATTTCGAGCTCCTGCTTACGAATTTTCTCTAGCTCGGCAGGATCTTGAAATAAAATTTCTTCAACTTGTTCTGTCATGTTCTCCTCCATACTTGGATGTGGGCCTTTGCAATCTATTTGCCATCTCGAGAAAGGGAAAAAGCGGAACAATATGATCAGATCTCACAACTTATCGGAACTGTAAGTTCCGATAATAATCATTTTGCTCTCAAAATTGATGGTCTAAAAATTGCTAAGGGAATGCTAGTCACGTTTGATAAGGGGACGAAAAAAGATGAGTTATGACGAGCTCAGTTGGGATGAAGACGAAGAATTTATCCCAGTAAAGAAAGAGCAAAAAAAGAGGCCCACCACAAAGGTCCAAATGGACAAACGAGTTCAACTGGAGGGGCGCTTCTTTGTACGACAAGATGACTGTGTATTCAGAGACAATAATGGCAAAGAGTACGCCATTGAGGGCGAAAGTTCTCGTTTTAGGGCCCAAATTGGTCACGAACTAATGGTCACTGCAATACTTAGAGATCCTAGAGAGAAAATACCTGTTATCAAGGTGTTAAGCTTTATCTAGGAGCGCTAAATTTATTTGCAAATCGGAGAATTTCTGCCATAGTCATTCTCCATGAAGGCCATTTTACTGGTATGCGATTTAGAACACATTAGAGATTTCTTTGAAAAAAATCTCTCGGATAGTTTTGCCATTTCTCATACCTTCACTCTTGATATTGATCACTTAGAAGATGACCTCCGTTTTGATTATATCTTCTTAGACCTTCAACTTCTCAATCAATTTAAAAAGAGCACAACAAAAGGTAGTTATCGGGAATTAATTGATCCCATTCGCACCAGATTTCCATACTCGATTATTGTAATCATGAGTGACTCAACCAGGTCACAAGATGCGGTAAGGGCCATTAAATCGGGCGCAGACAACTATCTCAACTACCCTCTAAATACTACTGAGATTAGCTACATCTTAGAAAATGAGGAGAAGATTCAAGAAAATGCCGCAGAGCTTTCAATCCTTAAAGATCAGTTCTGGCGTGAGTACAACAACTTCACTCTTAAAACCAGAAGTAGCAAATTTAAAGAAGTTCTAAAGCAAATTGATATCGTTGCCAAGACAAAGAGTACAGTCCTTCTCACTGGGGAAACCGGAACTGGTAAAGGGGTTGTTGCTAAGATTATTCATAAAAGAAGCCAACGGAAAAAGAGCAAGTACGTTCAAGTTCATTGTGGGGCCATACCTCATACACTTATTGAAAGTGAGCTCTTTGGTCATGAAAAAGGGGCCTTTACTGGAGCGGATAAGCGAAAACTTGGGAAGTTTGAGTTGGCCAATGGTGGGACCATTTTTCTAGATGAAATTGGAACAGTAGGGCCTCAAGTTCAGATCTCACTCCTTAAAATTCTGCAGGAGAGGACTTTTTCTCGTATCGGAGGAGAACAAGAGATCACCACAGATATCAGAGTTATCGCAGCAACAAATGAAAACTTGATGCAGCTATCTGATGAGAAGGCCTTCAGAAAAGACCTCTACTACAGACTGAATGTATTTCCAATTGAGCTCCCCCCGCTTAGAGAAAGGATCGAGGACATCCCTCTATTTGTAACTCACTTTATAGACCGCTTTAACAGAGAACATCAAAAGAACATCGATGGCGTTGAGGACGGTCTATACGAGATCCTGATGCGCTACTCATGGCCCGGTAATATCCGAGAGCTTGAGAATGTTATTGAGCGCGCCTACATCCTTGAGTCCTCTAGCACTTTAACAGCAGAATCTCTCCCACTCGAGCTTCTGATTACAACTAATGATAAATCCTCAACTCAAGCTACTCTTCCACTTCCAGAGTGCTCAGCTGGGCTTGCTGAGGCCAGAAAGAATGCCATAGAACTATTTGAGCGCAACTATCTCAAGCAGCTACTCTCAGATAACCAAGGCAAAGTGAATAAATCTGCAGAACAGGCCGGCATTAGTACTCGTCAACTCCGAAAGTTGATGCTCAAGCACGATATCGATAAGACTGAATTCAAAAACAAGAACAATTAGTTCCGTTTTTATTTGGCACCACACTTGCTATCCACACTCGCATGGATAGCGAAGATTACAACGACAATGACTCTCCTGAACATGATGAGGAACTTTATAAGCAAAAAGTTTCAGAGCTGAGCTTTATCGATGATGTTCCGCTTCAGATAATGATCAGACTGGGAGAGACAACTCTAACCATTCAAGACCTTTTACAACTACAAGTTGGCTCAGTAATTGAGCTGGATAAATTGGCCGGTGAGCCACTCGACATCACCTTAAAAGGGCGCTCGATTGCCAAAGGTGAAGTTGTAGTTATTAACGAAAAATTTGGAATAAGAATGACCGACATTGTCGGCTAATTGGAGGATAAAGTGAAAATTAAACTATTTGCCCTTTCTTTAGTACTTCTTGCTGGTACTGCACTAGCAGATGTAGATTGTACAAAAAATCCAGATCACCCTCTTTGTCAAAGCAGTTCTAGTACTGACAGCGCATCGACTACGATCGATATTAAAGATGAGGCACCAACTGTAGATCCTGAACCTACACTAATTGATGAACCATCAACTGAAGAAATTGCACCATCTGTGGACACATCTTCAGACCTTGAACTCGATGATTCATCTTCAAGCGAAGGTAACACAGAATCAGATTCATTCTAAGATTTGCAGATAGATCATAGAAAAGGGCCCCGATTGGGGCCCTTCTTTTTTATTACATAAGCTCTTTAACAGCTTTCTTAATCCCTTCAGGATTTAAATTAAAGCGATCGTACAATTGATCCGCTTTATAGGCAGACTGTCCAAACTCTCCACCAATACCAAGAGAACGGAGTTTGAAGTCAACACCACTGTTCATAAGAGAATGAGAAATCATTGCTCCCATACCAGCAACAAGTTGGTGATCCTCAATTGTAACAAGTCTTCCACCACACTTTTGAAGCTGTGCTTTATATGTTTCAACATCAACTTTATTAATAAAAGTATTATTGATAACTGTCGCTTTAACACCTTCAGCTTCTAGCTCTTCAGCAGCTTTAAGAGCTTTTAAAAGCATAGGCCCTGCGGCAGCGATAACAACATCAGATCCCTCTTTAAGAACCTGAGCTTTTCCCCATTCGTATGTTGCTTTTTCATCTAGGTATTGTGGAGCATTCTCACGTCCTAGGAAGAAAATTACGTTATCAGGAGTTTCACCCTTCTCCACTTTTTCAGCGTGAAGCTTGATTGCTTTGTACATATAGTTTTCTGCTTCAAAAGATGTCGCACACTGAATGACAGTTGTGTGAGGAATTGAAGATACTGCAGAAAGATATGTTGTAGCTTGGTGAGAAGCACCGTCAGCAGCATCTTGATAACCAGCGTGTGAGAAAACACCGATGATTGGAGCTTCTGAAAGAGCACCCATAATAATAGGAAGATTCCCTTTAGTAATTGCAAATTGTGCAAATGTATCAACTACTGGAATAAATCCAACTTTACTCATTCCTACTGCAGTTGAAATCATATTTGATTCTGAAATTCCCACGTCAAGTGCGTTTGCAGGAAATTCTTTGTGGAATGGAGCAACACCTGTTGAACCTTGAACATCACAACTTACAGAGAATACAGGAAGCCCTTCTCCAGCGGCCTTACTCATAGCACGAGCAAAACCTGGTTGCACTTTTTCTTCTTTAACAGCTGGAGCTGGTTTAGAAGGGGTATTTGATTCTGGCTTAAACATTAGTGGTTCTGCTCTTTTAATAAAATCTTCTGGAGCATTTCCACTGTAAATTTCTTTAATGAAGTCTACGATTTTTCCATCGTATGCTTTAAGAGGATAACCATGTCCACCAGAAGCAGCTTCTTCAGTGGCCTTGTTACCAAAACCTTTTACCGTTTTTAGAATAAGACAAACTGGTTTTTCTGCAGTTGCAGTTTGAATTGCTTCTTCAACTTTTAGGTAAACCTTTTGAAGATCATTTCCGGCCTCTTCACGGATAACATTCCATCCAAGAGCAGTCATAGCTTCAAAAGTTGGGGCCATACAGAATGAATCAGCTTCGATTCTTCCTGAAAGTTTTGTATTGTTATCAGAAACAACAAGAAGAAATGGATTCATCTTACCTTTTGCAGCAAGTCCAGGGATCGCAGCAAATGCTTCTTTCGCTTCCCCTTCCATACTTGCACCATCTGAAACCACACAAATAGTCTTTCTATTGTTACCAATTATTTTATCGGCAATAGCAAGACCTTGAGCTTGTGGAACTCCAGATCCAAGTGGACCATTAGAGATGAAAACACCTTCCGGATTCAAGTGAGCTTCACCGTGACCTGTTAGCTTTGATTCAATTGATCTAAACTTCATCAATTCATCAATTGTTAGTCCATCAAATTTGTAATTCGTTCTTAGTGCGTAAATTCCGTTTTCAGCGTGTCCAGCGTCATTTACGAAGTTATAGTTGTCAAACCAGTTCGCACTTTTATCAGCGAACATGATTGCGTGGATCGCAGCTAGCATTTCAGCGTAAGCAGCAGGTCCCCCCCAGTGACAGGCAGCTCCACCTGTTACTGCGTGTTGATTCATAAGAGCTACAAGCGCGCGTGTTGCGTTTGGATCAGCTACCGTCACCTCTTCACCTTTTCCATTCTTTACTTTTACTGAATAGATCGGATCATTCTGAGGTGTACCGGCAAGTTTGGTAACAACCTTAAGTGGTTTCATATATTCCTCCATCATTTAGTGTCATCTAATAAATTAACTTACGTATTATAAGTACAGCTTTAAAATAAGTAAAATTAGGTACTTTTGCCCTATTCATTAGTTCAACCACATATTTCTCATTTTTCTCCCATAAATACGTAATCTTGAACTTGACGCAGCGAACAAACTGTAAAAAAAGGGGTTGAAGTTTCCTTTCATATTGTTTATATTACGTAAGTTCAGGAAACTGCCTGTAAGTTATTTAAAAGTTGATATAGTTACGAAGATAAAAAGGATGTTGCAATGGCACGTGTATGTGATTTAACTGGAAAGAAAAGACTAGTTGGAAACAAAGTTTCTCACTCAAACATCAAAACAAAGATGACTCAAAAACCTAACCTTCAGACAAAAAGAGTTTTTGACCCTGAAACAGGTGAAACAGTAAAGCTTAGACTTTCTACAAGAGCGATCAGAACTCTTGATAAGATTGGATCTCTTTCTAAGTTTCTTAGAAAGTACAAGCACCTTTACGAATAAGAGTAAAAGTACATTTTTATAAGTAAAACCCTCCAATCGGAGGGTTTTTCTGTTTTTCCCTATCTCGTCCTAACACAAAGCGGAATTTTCTTCCTAATTTCAGCTAGATGGCCCAAAATTAAGCTTTTGTTGTAGAATAAAACTATGATACACGGAAACTCTACTGACCCAGTATACCTTAAGAAAATCGCACTCAATGTGTGGCTGCTTCGCGATGAAATAGAAGTGATGGCCGCTCAAAAGATGCAAGCAGACGGACTCTCCAGAGACGCAGCGATTGAGCAAATTCAAAAAGACTACACTCCAAGCAACGTAGTTGATCTTGCTGCAGTTGCGGAGCAAATGGGTGAAGAAGAGGGAGGTCTGGCCGAGGATTCAGAATTAGATGATTCTGAGGATGAAATGGCCAAAGCTTTGGCCGAAGCCGAGGCCGGTGAAGAGTCTGCGGAAGTAGAGTCAGAAGAAGGCACAGAAGAATCTGCTCCTGAAGATGGTGAGGATGGGCCAATTACAATTATTAAGCCCAAACTTCCACAAGAAAAAATTATTGTCGGAAGAACAATGCTATCCGAAATCTATATGGATAAAATGTTCTTCTTTTCAGACCATCACTTTCTAGATGGGCAATCAATTGTTATCGAATTTCAAATTCCAAAGCGCTTCATCGTTAGTGCACAAGTGGTGTACTGCCGCAATTACAATATGAAGAGTAGAATCATCAAAACAAACAAACTACTCTTTCGCGTTTGCGTGAACTTTAGTTTTATCAAAAAGGGTGAAAGAACTCTTTTGAGAGATTTTCTTCAATCAGTCGAGCCTAAGGTTGAAAAGAATGGGAAGAAAGGAAAACAAAAGTCTGCAGATGCTGATGAAGACGACATCTTCAGCGAATTAGATAACCTCTAACCTACTCTCCACCCTCAGTTGCAATTGCAAACTTTTCGGCGCCAGCAGATTTGGCGATATCCATAATCTCAATGGTCTTACCTAGATTAGATTTTCTATCCCCTTCAAATACAACAAGTGAAGTTTTTTCTGAGGTCATAGCATCTTTAATCGCAGTTTTTAATCCTGTAAGATCAACTTCCTTCCCTTGAACAGAGATCGAGCCATGGCGATCAAGAGATATCAATACCGCCTTCCCCTCTTGTGAGGTTGTTTCAGTCTTAGTTTTAGGGAGGTCGATATCGAGTCCAGACTCAAGTGAAACAGATGAAGTCACCATGAAGATGATGAGAAGCACCAACATAATGTCGATCAGTGGAGTCATATTAATTTCGGAGATAATTGAATCTCTATCTCCATCATCCATTTTAATTGCCATGGTAACTCCTACTCAAACAAATCCATTAAATCTTCTAATCGGTGCTTGAATTCTGTATTTAAAATGGTGAGTCTATTTTGAAAGTAGTTGAAAAACATAACTGCGATTACCGCAACGACAATCCCTGATGCTGTTGCAATTAGCGCTTCAGAAAGACCAGCGGCCACAACAGCAAAACCACTTTTCCCTGAAACCGCAATAGAATCAAAAGATTTAATAATCCCAACAACAGTTCCAAAAAGTCCGATAAAAGGTGCAGCCGATCCGATAGTCCCGAGAATCCAAAGGGATCTTTTAAGTCCTTGTTGAGTTTCAATAAGGCGACGTCCAATTTTTTGCTCCCACTGCTCCTTGCTTTTTCTCTCTTCGAATAGAACAGAATATGGAGATGATATAAACTGATGAACGGTATGCCCTAGACCTTTGGCCTCATTGATTTTACTCTCACCAATTAAAGTGAAGGCACGGTCGTGAAGACACGTGAACTGCTTTCTAAACTGAGAGAGAAACCATAACTTCTCAATAACAACGGCCCAAACTAGGATTGAACAGATGAGAAGAGGGTACATAATAAATCCACCGTCTTTGACCAATTGAATGAAGTCCATATTTTCTCCGCTTGTGCTGTACGAACTAATCTTAAATCGTTAAAATAATGGTATTATAAACAAGTATTCTTAAGCAGGAAACATCTAGTGCTGATAAAAATGAAGTCTAAGAAGCAGGTCGCTTCAAATTGGTTACTTGGAATCTTTACATTGCTCCTTTTATTCGGCGCAGCATTTAGCCATTTCTTTCAGGCCCCAACAGATAGCAACCACGACTTGTCTAAATTCACTTCTCTATTTAATGAAAAAGAACTTGAATCAGCAACTAAAATCACTATTATCAATCAGCTGGGCAACTACTCACTAAAAAAAGATCTGCTACCAGTGGGAGAAAAGTGGACACTTATCTCTCCGAGAAAACTTGATGCAAGAAAACAAGCGGTAGATACGCTGCTAGACTCCCTTAAAAAGATCAAAATTAAGAAGATCATTAATAAAGATCCAATCAATCTTTCAAACTTTTCACTGAATACTCCAACAATAACAATTGATATTGAGTCAGGAGAAACGGAAAGAGAAGTGCTACAAATTGGACTTACCAATCCTATTGATAACTCTACTTACGTTACCTTCAAGGACAAAGATGCCATCTTTCAAGTTGGATCTATCTCTTCACCTATTGAGGCATATGATCTAGCAATGTTTGTAGATTCAAATGTATTTACCGATTCCAGCAAAGGAATTTCACAAGTAGATATCTATCGTGGCAAAAAAGCTGGAAGACCGATTCTAACTCTCAAAAGAAAAGAAAATATTTGGTTGAATCCGCAAGACAGAGAAGTTAATCAGGAACGAGCACAAGAGTTTGTCGATAAGCTTATCTCATTAAAAAGTCAGATCATTCTAGATGTAATTGATGACAATCAAAGAAAGGCACTTGAGCGCTACATTACGAGACCTGCATATACAGTAGTGCTTACCATGAATGGACAAGAAATTAGCTATGAAGTAACAGGTGTGATCAATAAACTGCCAGGGATCAAAAATGAGAAGTGGCAATCAATCATTATCACTTCATCAAATAAAACACACCCAATGATTGTTTCAAAAGATGCGCTAAATCTCTTCTTGAGAAAGCAGACTTACTTTAAAAAGATTCAAATCAAGAAACTCTTTTACTAATCTCTTTTGGGAAGCTTGTCAGCATCGACAAAGCATCGGATAAAATTCTCGATCAAAACCGAGTTGAACTTTTTGACAAGTTCTGGGGTTGTTAGAAATTGTTTGAGTGCAGGAACAGGTTTCCTCTCTTTCGTCTGAATTAAAATATTATAAAACTCATCAGCAAGCCCTACAATATTAGCAAGTGTCAAAATCTTTTTCCCTTTAATCCCAAGAGGAAAACCACTCCCATCAAAGCGCTCATGGTGCTGTAAAATAATCTGTCGAACAGCATTTGGAACCTCTCGAGCAGAAGAAAGTAACTGTACACCAAATTCAGGATGGCCCTTATACTGCTCGAATTCCGACTCTGAGAGATCAAAAGGCATCTTGTGCATCATCGACTTCGGCAATCTCATTTTACCGATATCGTGAAACATACACGCCATAGCAACCATCTCTACTGTTGTCTTTGACTGCCACTCGAATTGTTGAATCAACATCGAAGCAAACATTGTGACGGCATAGGCATGGGAAAAAGCATTTGGATCGAACTCATTATATTCACGCAATATTGAGCTTAAATCTTTTGAACTCTCAATAACCGCATAAACATTAGCGCATATCTCTTGGGCCTGATTTATAATCTGAGGCTTAATCCCTTCTGTGAAAGCGACTTCTACAAACTTTTCTGAAACATTTTTCAAAAGACCAAGCTTTGTATTCGTTGCAATTTTTTTATTTGAGCCAAACTTTGTTGCTAAATAATTTGAAAACTTAACAAACTTCTTTGCGTCTTTTTTATAGAAATGAAGGTACTCTACCCCTTTTTCATTCTTGTATTTGTCGATTCTATCCTTAGTAAACTTATCACCAGCGTGAAGAATTTTTACATATTTCCCACTTGATAACTGAACAAAGACATCAAATAAAACTGCTTGAGAGGAATAAAACTCATCAATCTTTACTTTTGTGAACTGATCATCATTGAGCATAATCTCAACTTCATCATGGGCCACATCAGAAGTCGGCTTCGCACTCATCATGTCTGCAGCAGACTGATGAGATTCCAAAAAATCATTGAGAGTATCTAATTCATCCTCTTTTGAGTAGGTGGCACCAAAGCGCAATTGTTTCTTGATGAGGGCAAAGTCCTCTCCATCTTTTGCAGCAGTATTTTCAAAGGAGATAATAATTTTGATCCCAGGGTAATTCTTATTGAAAAACTTAATCACCTGAATACCAGAATGATTTTGAAGTTCAAAATTGATGAGGGCCGCAAAATATTTTTCATTATAGGCCTTGAGCTGAGCATCCTTACCGCACAAAACAACATCAACATCATACAAGGACGCTTTAAACTTGTCAGCGGCCTGATAGGCCCATTCTTGGTCAATGTCTGCAATTAAAAGCCGTAAGGCCATATGATTCCCCATCTCTTTTGAACACAAACTTATCGGAGAGGGGTATATGAATTTAAGCAAAAAAAGGCCTTTCCACTTGGAAAGGCCTTTTTAACATATTGAAATTCTATACTGAATTACTTGATTTCTTTATGTACTGTGTGCTTTCTTTCGAATTTACAGTACTTTTTGATTTCCAGTCTTTCTGGGTGAGTTTTCTTGTTCTTTGTTGAGTGATAACGACTTACTCCTGGTAAACCACTTTTTCTACATTCTTGACATTCTAAATGAATTACTACTCTAGGTCCTTTTGCCACAACTGCCTCCAACTATATTTTCAATAACTTATAAACAACGGAATGGGAAAACTCCACATTAACCGCTTAAACTTACACGCTTTGATTCCATCTTTCAACCAAAAAAAGTAAGAAAATTAATGATTAACGAGCGATCTACTTGACAATAACGCTTAATTCGGTCAAATTACTGGGGTTTGATGTTTTAATTTGTTAACCGGTTTTGTATCAAGCAAGATCATTTAAAAGGATCCATATATGAAAAAAGGAATTCACCCAGAATACAACGCAATTACTGTTACATGTGCTTGTGGAGAAACTTTCGAAACAAAAAGTACTTCTGACATATCTAGAACAGACATCTGCTCAGCTTGTCACCCATTCTACACAGGTAAGCAAAAAGTTATCGATACTGAAGGACGTATTGAGAAATTCAAGAAAAAATTCGGTAACAGCTACACAAATATCGCTAAGAAAAAATAGTATAGTAATGATAAAAAAAGGCCCTCGCAAGAGGGCCTTTTTTATTTTAATGTCGCTCTGACTTTACCGCCGGGAAGAACCTTCACCTCTTGGTACTCAATTCCGATTCCCCTATTGGCCTTTTTAAATTCTTTCGCCCCTTTCTTATTCATCCCCTTCTTTAGAAGTTCAATTCTAGAATAAGTAAGAACATCTTTAACTTCGTGGCAAACACTTACTTCAAATGAAAACTTTGTTTCATCAATAATTTGAATTAATCTGGCCTTTTTAGAAGGCTGATAGTGCTTCTTAGAATAGAGATGCCCGATAAACGGCATGGCCCTCCGATCGAGGCTGACAAGCTGAGAAAGGCGCTCTAGCTCGGGAGAATGAACCATATTAATAACACCATGACACCAATCATCAGGTCTTCTCTCCATTGGACAATCTCCCATCGAAGCACATGGATAGAGAGCATTATATTCTTGGGAGCGAAGTTTTCTTCTCACCTTTAGTACATCAGCGAAAACTTCTTTCGTCCCTGGCTCCAATATAAAGAGATAGTCAGGATCGAGTTTGCGAATAAGTCGAAGTGAATCGCTCACTCCAATCTCATTCATGCTATGTCCAAAGAAAAGAACCGTTGGACCCTCAAAATTATCAGGTATTGATTGATGGTAGTGAGCATTTTCAAACTCGGGATAAATTCCATCGATCAACTTCTTTGCCTGCTTCAACATAACAGTAGAGCTATCTACCAAGTGAAGCTCTCCCTTAAAATCGGGAATACTTTCCAAAAGGGCCAAAGAATATGTCCCAGGACCGCATCCCATATCAATGAAATTTGCCTCTTTTAGATCTTCAATCACTTCTGATGAAACCTGAGAGAGAATAAAAGAGAGCTTGGGCATGTTGGTTGGCAAATAAAATGACGTATAAGCAGAGACCCGTTCCTCGCTCATCACGTACTCTCCAATCATATCGCGATTGGTAGTAAATCCAGCACTCATCTCTTTGATCATCTTAATCACTTGAGGTTCTGAGAGCGACGGAGCTAGAAGAAAATCTTTAATATCAGCAAGTTCCATGTATATCCTTTAGAAAAAAAAGTATAGTTCTAATTATGAGAATAAAAATATAGCAATCATCTCAAGTTTTTACTATACAGAATCGGACCAGTTTCATATAGTGCGTAAAGTTTTGGGGAAGCGCTAACGCTTACCGATCGAGAATTCGACCTGAAATGCACAGTTTCTCCAAATACCCTGCACAACACAAATTGGGCCAAAGCAACGAAGCTTTGGCCTTTTTTTGGACTAAATTACCTAACCCTTTCAAATTATTCAGCTTCGATTATACTTGAAATATATGGAACCATTTTCTGCAATATTTCAAAATGCCCTAAACTTTAAACTGACCCCAGTGTCAGTGCGTGAAGTAATGCTCATTGATTTTGCCCCTTGCGATATCTATGTGGCAGAGGGTGGCCCTTACCAAGTTTTCTTTTATAAAGGGAATCCGATTAGTTCTGATTCGATCAAAGAATTGGTTTACTCCGGACAAGTTCAGCTCTTTGTAAAAGAAGAGAACTATCCAGATCTCATTGCACTTTTACAGGAAGCGCTGAAAAAAGTAACCCGATCCCTTTCAATTGGTAATCCCCTAGAGAATGCCAAGAGGCAGATGAACCTCTTAACTATTTGTTTGGGGCATCTCTACGAATCACCGACTGACAATCAAAAGCTCAATATTGTTTTTCAGAGTATTAAAAATTTAGTACAGTTTTTAATCAGCAACCCAAAGCTTCACACAGAAATCTATCGAGAGTATCTGGCCCAAAAGCACCACTTTATTTTAGCGCAGCCAATGCTCTCCTCTATTTTCTTACTTGGAATCTTGCAACAGTCGCGTCTCTTGAGCCATAAAGAGATTGAATCACTTTTTCTGACCAGTTACTTTAAAGATTTAGGGATGTCAGCGATTCCAATAGAAAAATATAATGAGCCCGAGCTATCTGATGTAGACAAAAAGCTCTTTGCGAAGCACCCAGAGATTTCAGTTAGCCTGTTATCGGGAAGAGTTCCACTCTCCCCTTCATATTTAAAGATCATTGAAAATCACCATACCTTTAGTCTTCTTGGATCCGATGACTTCGATCCAAAAGAGAAGTACGACAAGTTTATTGGAGGCTTTGAAACAATGATCGTTTCAGCTTCAGACATTATTGCGGCCATGATTTCCGAAAGACCGTATAGAAGCTCCACAACGCTATACGATGCACTTGAGCTTATTAGAGTTTTAATCTCAGAAAGTTACCCTACTGAATTTAAATTTATTGTTCACTACTTCAGACAATTTTTTAAGTAGTGTTCTTCAAAATCCGCTGACAGTGCGAGAATAGAAAAGTGGACTATTTTAGTCCCCTTAATTCTTTATAACTCTTTGATTTATTTACACTTTTTTGCTTTTCATTTCGTAACTGATCAATCAAACTAATAACTAGAATTGGCTATGTGATTCTAGGGAGGGAATAGATGGCACAAGAAATTAGTCCTATCACAGGAATCCTTGAAGAAGACAAAGTTTACGTCGACTTTGGAGAACACGAAGGGAAATCAATTTTAGAGATCGCTGATACTCAACCTGACTTTTATGATTTTCTGATTGATCGCAAGACCACTGGAAGGTGCGCGATAAGAAGAACGAAAGATAAAGTGTACAGACTTTATGTTACACAAACTCCAATCTAATGGTGTTCTGTTCTCAACATACTTGTTCTTAAAATTTTTATGATACTTAATAGGCCTCAATTTTTTGAGGCCTTTTTCTGCTTATTTTTTAGACACCCTGTCACTTCCCAGACACTAACATCAGCATAACCATCTGATTTTACATACATAAGTTGGCACCATCCTTGCTTTAATAAAAGAATATTGGATTTTTATCCTTTGTAAGGAGAGAGTTTATGAGAGCGTACAAATCATTGGCACTAATTGCATCATTTCTTATATCAACCTTTGCCTTAGCTTCTGACTATCAAGGCGGTTACTTTGATAGCATCGTTTCAGAAGATAACGGCTCAAGTTATTCAAGCTCTGATTATGACGATAGCTCATCGCAAGATGATAGCTATAGCTATGAATACGAATCAGGTAGCAGTTATGAAGGCTACGGTCAGTTTAAAGAGCGTTGTGAGAGAGAATATAAGATTGCCAAGCAAGTGTACCTCTCAGAAAAAGCAATTTACGAACAAACTAAAGATGATCGCAAGAAAGATATCTTAAAAGGTGCGGTAACAACAGTTGCGGGAATCGCCGCAGCAGTCATCGGACACAACAATGGATCAGATACTCTCAAATATATTGGTCTCGGAGTTGGATCAGTGGGAGCTGGATACACCGCAATGAAATCTTATCGCTATATTAAAGATGGAAAACTAGAAAGACCAAGAGCACCATCATACTGTCAAGGAATGTGGGACCTATCAACAATAGATAAACCACTACAAGGTGTTTACTGTGGCCAAGTTAACTACTACGCAAGAGATCAATATGGTCGTGCTGCAAGCTACCAAACCTATATCTGTGGACGTGAAGAACTCGAAGAGTATCGCTTCTACATGGGTGATAGCTTAGACTGCGCGAGCTGTAACTAATAACACTCCAATTAACTCTCATTCTCTTAAATTGGGCGAAACTCTTTGTTTCGCCCTTTTTTTTGCACTATAATGAAAAAATATTCTGAGAAATTTTATTAGGAGAACCAGGGATGAGACTAATCGATTATATCAATCAGGGTGGCGCTATTATGTATGTGCTACTCTTCCTCAACATTATTGGACTAGCGACAATGCTCTACAAATTTATTGTTCTTTTTAGAGAAAAAAAGAAGACCGATCAAATTGCTGAAGAGCTTAAAAATAGAATTACTTCTGAGGCCCACGAGTGCAATAGTGATACACTGATTGAGCTTGCCAAGCAAGAAGTCTCATCTTTTATGAGTGATCTCGAACAAGGACTATCTACTGTAAAAATTGTTGCTTCCATTTCACCACTTCTTGGGCTTTTGGGAACAGTCATCGGAGTACTAGTTGCCTTCAGAGTGATGTCAAATACTGGACTCAATAACCCAGCAAGCTTTGCTCAAGGAATTTCAATGGCATTGATCACCACTGTTGGAGGACTTATCGTTGCGATTCCTCACTACATTGGACACAGCTACCTTCTTAGGATCATTGATCACCTGGAAGTTACAATTGAAAAGAAACTGATCTCAAAACTATTCTAGGGAGGAGCAATGGCAAAGAAACGCTCTAGAGAATCACTAACACCAGAGATCACACCACTGATTGATGTTGTTTTTCTCTTACTTATATTCTTTATGGTTGCCACTGTTTTTAAAACGGATGAGTTGGCCCTTCTTCTCAATTTACCAAAAGTCGAAAAAGGGCTTTCAAATGAGAAGAGTGAAGCTAAAACTCAATTCCTTGAGCTCTCAACCACAGGTATTGCAATCAATGGAAAAAAACTAAAGATGGAAGAACTCGAAGTTCGCCTCCAAGGAATCTCAAACAAAGAGACCCCGATGGAACTGAGAATTGATAAGGACGTCAAATACGATCGAGTAATGATGGTTCTATCAAAGCTAAAAAAATACGAGCTAACTAATCTTGCGCTAATTACCGAGGAATAAGCTCCTCATACACCTTGTGCATTTCACGAGTTACAACTTCGCGTTTAAATTTTTGAACATGTTTAAGACCCTTCTCTGCAAGGGTCTTTTTTAATTCAGGTTCACGAATCATTCGCTCCATTGCTTCTTTAATTGAGTCAACCGAATTTGGATCGACAAAGAGAGCTCCTTCTCCTGCAGCTTCCTGAAGTGCTCCTTGAATTGAAGTGATCACCGGAGTGCCAGAAAAAAGAGATTCAATTACAGGAATACCAAACCCTTCATAGAAAGAAGGAAAACAGAAACACTCCGCCATATGATAAAGGGTTGGAAGCTCATTATCTTCAGGGCTTAATACGAAATGAACTCTATCTGAGACACCGAGTTTATTTGCTTGAGAAACAAGTCCTCGTTGATAATCGCCTGGCCTACCAGCTAAAACGAGATGGTGATCTCCCATCTCCCCTTTTGCATAAGCGTCAATCAAAGAGTGAAGATTTTTATTCTCTACCATTGCTCCAAGGTAAAAGAAGAACTTTTCGGGAAGATTATACTTCGCCGTAAGTTCATCAATATGATACTCAGGATCCTGATAAAACGGTGGTCTACAACTTTGGTAAACAACTCTAATCTTACTAGCGGGACAACCAAAGTGCTCAATAATATCTTTTTTTGTCTGTTCGCAAATGGCCACAACCAGATCTGCTTTGCGAACAGCGTGAGAAAATTTCTTTTCAAAAATTCTTCGATCGACACCTTTAAAGAAGTGAGGAAATTTCACATAAATGAGGTCATGCATCGTGACCACACTTTTCACTCCTGTATTTTCAATACCAGGAGGTAACTCATGACTTAATCCATGAAAAATATCTAATTCATAAGCAGCAATTACTTTTGAAAGAAAAAAACTCCTCCAAAGTGAAGAAAAAAGACTTCCAAGCGCTCCCGGAGTGATGATTTTCAAATTTTCATAAACACTTACCCACTCCAAAAGCTTTGTTTTAGGGGGAGGAGTAAAAAGGTACAGCTCATCTTGGGGAAACATCTCTCCCAAATCAGAAAGCAGTGTGCGACTAAAACTACCAAGGCCTCTCACATTGTGAAAGGCCCTTTTTGCATCATATCCAATACGCATAGCGATCTCGAATTATTTCCTTGGAATGTAGAGCTTTTGGCCTACATAAATTCTTTTAGAGCTCAAGTCGTTGAAAGATACCAAACGACTCACGCTTGTTCCGTAGCGTCTCGCAATAGTTGATAAGTTATCACCTCTACGAACGCGATATGTTCTTTTTGCTTCTGAAGAATTTCCATATGAAGCAGGTACTCGTAACTTTTGTCCAACATAGATCTTACTACTTGAAAGATCATTAAGGTTGCGTAAGGAGTTAGTTGAGACATTGAATCTCTTAGCGATTCGAATCAAACTATCACCACTTCTAACGCGATAAAGCTTTGAAGAGTTCCCTTTCTTCGATGGAATCTTAATTCTTTGCCCCACATAGATTTTATTTCTCTTGTGACGTGGAATCTTGTTAAGTGCAAGTAAGTCATTAACAGGGACATTAAAGCGCTTAGAAATCGCAATAAAAGAATCACCTGGGCGAACACGATACTTCTTATGTGAAGTTGTACTCGAAGGCTCAGAGTTGCTCGCAGTCATATTAACCCATTTTGGAGCAATTTCTTCAGCTAGTTTAACGTGGTTTTTCTTTGGAATATAAATCTCAATTGGATTTCTTGAACTTACCCAAATTTTGCTTGATTTGAAGTCAGGATTGAGGTGAAGCATTGCCTTCTGAGAAACACCTAGCCTCTTAGCAACTTTCTTCCAGTAAAAACTTTTGTACATTGTACGGTATGTAGCGTTGGCATAAATCTTCCCTTCCTTAATCTCTTTAGAGAATGAGGGGAATCCAAACTTCTTACGGTTCTCTACAAGAAACTTGGCCGCTGCAACTTTAGGAATGTAATAAGTTGTTTCTTTTGGAAGAAGCTTCTTTTTAACAAGCTCGCGATAATCTCTGGTATTCCCTTTTCTAATTGCACGGATAATACCAAATTCACCTTTATTGTATGCGCAAAGAGCAAGCTCCCAGCTTCCAAAAATATTGTAGAGATCTTTAAAGTATCTAGCAGCAGCGTGAGTTGCCTTGTAGACACTTCGTCTCTCATCAAGACTTCTATCAACTCTCATCCCGTAAGGCTTTGCAGTTCCCTTCATAAATTGCCAAGGGCCCACAGCATTAGCGCGACTTGTGATTCGAGTGTTGTATCCACTTTCAATCAGTCCCACATAGAATAGTTCTTTTGGTAGACCATGCTCAGCAAATACTTCTTCAATAACCTCTCTAAAACGCTCTCCATTTCTTTGATGGCGAATAAAGCGATCCCTTGCATCCTTTTTCTTAGTAAAATATTTGATCCAGAAATCGAAGTGTCTTTTCTCATAGCTTAATGAGAAATCTTCAATGCCTGATTCACTGTCATCTGTAGATGCAATAGTTCTCTCAGGAGATTTAATATAAATTTTCTTTACGATAACTTTTGTTTTCTCAGGAGCACTTTGAGTTGTAGTAACCGTCTCCTTGATTTCAGTAGGGGCCTTGGCATATGCAAGGTCGTTCCCTTTATTAAGCATCGTGACAGAGCCACATCCTGTGAACAGTGTTGTTGCTAAAAGTAGATTGAGTCTTTTCAAGTTATAACCTCGTGTAATCTTTGAAAGCTATTCAATATTTATTTTAAACGCATTAAGTCGAAATTGCTCATACAATTTCTTACATCTCACTATTGAAGATGGGAGAAAAAGAGCTTCCCCTTCTCTTCAGTAATAAGATTAAATGGGTCTTTTTCTAGTAAAAGTGATCCATCCAAATCTAAGTAATCAACTCCATGAGCAATGTTCATAGCAGAAGAAATACCGAGAGATGTTTCAACCATGCAGCCAATCATTGTCTTAAGACCAAGCTCTTTTGCATCTCTCAACTGCTTGATGGCCTTCATATAGCCACCAGATTTCATCAATTTAATATTAATCGCGTGAAAACGGTCGCGGTGATAGTCAGTGACATCACCACTTAAGATAGATTCATCGGCCATAATATCAACTTCTGCCTGATCTTTTAAATAGAGGTATTCATCATGGCAACTGGCCTTCATAGGCTGCTCTAAGAATTCCACCGGGCAACTGTCACCAAGGGCCTCGATAAAGCCAATAACCTCGTCAGGGTCAGTCCAGGCCTCATTGGCATCAATTCGAAGATTCCCACTGTAGTATTTTTCAACCTCACGAACCAGGTCCAGTCCACCATCCTGTCCTACTTTAATCTTTAGAGATCTAAAGCGAGAGAGATTGTGCTGTTTGATAAATTCCCCAACCTTTCCCGGCTCCATAATTGGAATTGAAAAGGATGTTTTAACAGAGTTAATCGCAGGAACTCCTAAGAGTTCATTTACAGGCTTTTCAACCAAAAGAGCGAGATAGTGAACAAAAGCAGATTCCACTCCAAAGCGGAAAGATGCTGGGTACTCCCCATCGTTTAAGAAGTTAATTAGCTCTTCGACGCTACCAATAGAACTAGGGAAAGTTCTTTGAAACTT
The DNA here is from genome assembly GCA_965140515.1 of Bacteriovoracaceae bacterium. Lineage (GTDB taxonomy): Bacteria > Bdellovibrionota > Bacteriovoracia > Bacteriovoracales > Bacteriovoracaceae > JAGLCH01. The sequence goes on from OZ223251.1 coordinate 3,266,750, forward strand.
CTCAAAACTCTCTTTGATAACTTCTGGAGTTTCTCCATAGCGAATATTGAAAGAGATCTCCCCTTCTCCGCAAAAACTCTCATCTCTGACTCTAATGATAAAAATATGGGTAAAGGCCTTGCTCCCACGAGCAATTTTCCATACAAACTTGAGAGGTAGCTTTAGCTCCTCGATTGACCACTTCAGCATTCTATATTCGTCCCTGAATTAATGTTGAAAAAACCTATCTTAAAATTGTACCCTAGAAGCTATGGATATTAAAATAAATATTGTCTCCCGCATCATTTTAATTACAATTCTTGTTGTCGTCGTAGGAAAAATTCTAGGTCAGTTTTTAGGTGCTCACCTTACCGGTAAGAAAAAGAAAAAAAAGACGCCAGACTTTGACGCTCTCGTACGCCAAAAAGAGAACATACTTCGCTCCCAAGAAGGCCTTGGCCCTAAGGCCAGTACGACTAAAAAAACAGAAAAACAATACGAATCTAAAATCGAAGAGCAGATCAGTTCTGAGATGATGCGCTCATCAACCAAAGATGAGAGAAAGAGCGAAATCACCAAAATGCTCGCACTTTTTGATGCCGCGAGATGGGGAGAGGGGAAAGCATTCGAGGATGTTCGCCACAAACTTGCGGCCCTCTACAAATTTGATTTCAAATCAAATAAAGTGGCGAGGTCTTTAAATTTTTTGAAAAAAAACAATATCTTTTTAACTCTTAATAGAACCGAACTCATTAATTATGATGAAATGGTTCAAATTATCGGCGCGGATCTATTCTTTAATGAAATGCTTGAAGAAATTAAAGGCAATGGGTCTGACCTACTCCTCTTCTTTGCAAGACAGAGTAAAACGGACCTAGATTCTACACTCAAGGCCTCCCAGCTAGTTTTGGGAGAGCATTTTGGTGAACGAATTACAATTTCAGAGGTGCTTAAGGAAGATGTAAAGATTCGTCCCAATGATCCAAGAGATTATCTTTTCGAGGAAAAAAGAAGGAAAATTGTTGATACAACAAATCTCTGTAAAAAAATTGTTGATATGTCTCTAATCATCAAAGCGTTAAGTCCTATCGAGCGCCCTGATCGAAAAGACCTAAAGGCCTCTCTTAAGATTTTTGGTGCAACAGAACATACGTCCTTTGATGCCATTACAAAAAAATATAAAAAACTAGCTTCTCAGCTTCACCCGGATAGACTTTCAGGAATGGGACTTGATCAGTCTCTAGAAAAGCTTGCCACCGAAAACTTTTCTGTCATGCAAGAGGCCTACAATACGATAAAAAAAGCTATGAAATAAGAGACTTCAGCTTATCAGCAACATGCTCTGGATGAATATCAACTAAACATTTCTGATAAGTATCTTGAATACACTTACCTCGCCCATCTTTGGTACATGGACGGCAATAAAGCGGTAACTCTAATGTTTCAATTAGTTTTGATGTGGGAAATCCAAAGGCCGTTGGCCCTATAATAGCAAGCCCCTTAATCCCTAGAATATCTGTCACATGGAGCATCCCTGTATCACCTGATACCACCGCATCCATTTGCTTAATTAAAGCACAACTCTCTAAAAGAGATGTCTGACCTGCAAAATTGATCACTCTTTCTGGAGCAATATCTACAATTTCTTTAAGAAAAGTATCTGAGGGTCCACCCAAAAGAGCAAAGTTAATATCAGGACAGAGCTCAACGAGCTTACACCAATACTTAACTGGCCATCTTTTCATCTCCCACGCAGCGGATGGTGCTAATGCCACAAGTGGCAATTCCTTATTTCTAAGCGCGGCTTCAGCAATAAGTTTTGTGACCTTCTTAACGATATCCTCTGAGAAATTACCTGCAATGAAATGATCTTCATCAAGAGACACACCAATTTTTTTTAGAGGAGAAAGGTAGGACACCATTCCCCGATAGGGCCAGTCAAAATAGTTTTTTCGAAACTTAAATAGCAGTACTCTTTTAATCCTCTCTTTGCTCCTACGAATAAATGTTGGACCAAAGTTTGGAATAAAACGGTTGTAAAGAGGGGAAAGAAACCAACAAAGAATCTTAGATCTAATGTTACAGTGAGCATCATAGATATAATCAAAATTTTCAGTAAGTAACCTCTCTTTAAGAGCAATTAGGCCAACGAGTCCTTCTCTCTTATCAAACTCATGAATACGATCGATTTGATCGCTCATTCTAAGAACACCAGAGAAGTCTGAACGAGTTACCCAATGAATTTCACCATTCGGGAAGCGCTTTTTAAGGGGCCCTAAAATGGCCATACACTGAACGATGTCGCCAAAACTGGAAAATCTAACGATAAGAATTTTAGTTTTTTTAAGATCACTGCTCATATTCTTCCTAGGAATTGCTCCCCTCACTATTTAAAGGCATAATAATGAGAGATCATTTACATTTAGTGGAACCAATTAAGGGATATTGTATGGCATTTACTACGAAAAATCTTGTAGATATTGCAAATTTAGCTTTAAAACATCGCGCTAGTGACATTCATTTTAGAAGCAATGAAGCTCCAGTTTTAAGAATTAATGGCTCATTAGTTCCAGTTCAAACTCCCCCTGTAACATTTGAGGATACACTAGATATCAGCGCAATCATTCTTGGTATGGATCGCGAACAAATGAGACCTGAGCTTATTAACGAAATAGATGGTTCATTTGAAGTAGAAGAGACCTGCAGATTCCGTTTTAACATTTATAAATACAGCGAAAATATCGGAATTGTTTTAAGACTTATTAATACAAAAGTACCTTCACTTGAAGATTTAGAATTTCCTCCCATTATTAAAACAATTTCAGATTATGAAAGAGGCCTAGTTCTTGTCACAGGAACTACGGGGTCAGGTAAGACGACTACTCTTGCAGCAATGCTTGATCATATCAATAAAACAAAGCCCTACCATATCCTGACTCTTGAAGATCCAATCGAGTATTTACATACCCAGAAAAAATCAAGAATATCTCAACGAGAAATCGGAATCGACTCCAATACATTTGCTTCTGGCCTACGCTCTGCTTTAAGGCAAGATCCAGATGTTATTCTTATTGGAGAGATCCGCGACGCAGAGACATTTGATATCGCACTAAAGGCGGCTGAAACAGGTCACCTTGTTCTTTCAACAGTTCACACCACGAACTCTGCAAACACTATTGGTCGTCTTATTTCAATGTATGAAGGCGATGCTCAAGTTGAAATTAGAAAGAGATTATCAGAAACACTTAAGGCCACGATCGGCCAAAGAATGCTTGAATCAAAGCGAAATAAAGTTGTGATTGCTCAAGAAATTATGACGGTAAATCCTGGAGTGAAAGAAATCATTCTTGGAGAGGAACCACTTGTGAAATTGCACACTCTTATTCAAAAAGGATATGAGGAAGAGGGAACGGGACGCTCTCAGACATTTGATCAGCACTTAATGTATTTGGTGAAAAAACGTATTATTACAGAAGAAGAGGCGCTGAAGAATTCTGACTCAGAAGCCGATTTTCAACAGCACCTTATTATTACTTAGATTTACTTAAAAACTCTAAAATGAGTGGCACAAAGAAATAGGCATATACTGCCATGACAAAGAGGAAAAGTATCATTTGGAGCTTTGATCCAAAGCCTGCTACTAGTAACGTTTTCTTTTCAACTTGCTCCTCATCACGTTCAACATAAGTTGATCTGGGTCTTTTCCCCTTTCTCTGGGAGTGAAGCTGCGGCCCCTTATCCTTTGAAGTCACCTTTCCCATCTTTGGGCGCTTTCTTGGAGACATCCTTTGAGATCGAGGGGATTCAAGATTAAATTCTCTTTCGTCGCTCATTTGGTCACCTATAAAGACTTAATGCGGTTAACAATCTCATCAACCTCTTCTTGGGCCTGGTCACAAAGATTTTTCCACTCATCGTGACTTAATTGCGCATCTTGGTTAAGAACTAACTCACCTAACCGCTTTGTCTTACGATTAAATTCTTTTAATAATTCAACTGCGAGAACCTCATCTTCGAGGTTCTCCAGTTTTTCCATAATCATATTTACTTCTGAATTATCAATAATATCACTCATAACTTTCCTATCTAAGTGAAACTTTGTTTTTCATTCTAAGCATATCATCAACAATGTTAAGAGCTTCTTCTAGTCCTGGGTCTTTTTGTAATAACTCAACCCATTCGTCCTTTCTCTTTTTAAAGTCTTTTTTCCAAAGATCCATATCTGCTTTTTTATGCTTATTATCGAATTTAAGTGCCGTTAGAAAATCAGTTACCACAATGTCAGTGTTTTTCTTTTCGATTTTCATCTGCTCAGATAATTTCTTAGACTCTTCTTGATCCTTTAGAATCTCATCGATATCGAGGGATACGAGAGTTTCCTCTTTTCTTTTCTTCAAGATATCAATGTTCTTGTTAATCTGTTGAAAGCGTTCATTTTTAGCAACACGAGCAGCACTTCTCTTCTTGAGAATTTCCTTATCGTAATTTGGCCCTCTCCATTCATTAATCTTGAGCCCCTTAATCTCATCCCATGGAAGAGAATTATCTAGATCTTGTTCACGATTCTTATCATAACTAAAAAGATCAGGAAGGAAAATATCTGGGGTTACACCTTTATATTGAGTTGATGCTCCAGTTACACGGTAAAATTTCTGAAGTGTAATTTTCAAAGCTCCAACTGTTGGCCCAAGAAGGCTTAAAATCGTTCCGCGATTAAGGTCAAGAACTTGTTGAACAGTCCCCTTACCGTGAGTAAACTCTGATCCCACAATAATTGCACGCCCGTAGTCCTGCATCGCCCCAGCAAGAATTTCTGAAGCAGATGCAGAAAGTCTATTTACCATAACAATGAGTGGCCCATCGTAGACAATCTTTGGATCGCGATCTTCATAAATTTCAAGACTATTTCTTCCATCACGAACTTGAACGATTGGCCCACGTTTAATAAAGAGGCCAGACATTTGTTTAGCATCTTCAAGCGCACCACCACCATTATTTCTGAGGTCAAGAATGACAGCATCAACCTTTCTGCTCTTTAACTCTATCAATTCTTTTTTAACGTCATTGGTACAATTTCTTCCGTTACTATCTTCAAAGTCACGATAGAATTTTGGAAGCTTGATATAGCCAACTTTAATCCCTAAGCTCTTTGACTTAATAACTGAAGATTTTGCAAACCCTGCTCCGGTCTCAACAACATCTCTAATAATTGGAATAACTTTTCTTGAACCATCAGGTTTCTTAACCGTTAAGCGAACTTCAGTTCCCTTCTTACCTCTAATGTAGCGAACGGCATCGTCAACTCTCATATCCACGAGATCAACTGGCTCTCCGTCACCTTGCGCAACAGCTAAAATGATGTCATCAACTTCCAATTCTTTCTGTCTCCAAGCTGCACCGCCTGCAACAATCTCTACAACTTTAATGTATGGTGAATCCTCTTGAAGAACTGCTCCAATCCCTTCCAGCGATCCTGACATCTCGATATCAAAATCCTCTTTCTTTCTAGGAGGGAAATAAACAGTGTGTGGGTCAAATGATGTTGTTAATGCATTAATATATTTTTCTAGGTAATCGTAAAAATCATCTTTGAGCATTCTTTCGAAGAACTTTCTATACTTTTTCTCAATTGCTTCATGAGCTTTCTTGCGCAATTGCTTTTTTGATAGACCAGCAAGAGCACCTTTTTTAACTTTCTTCTTTTTCTTGTCTTTGCTTTTCTTTGCCTCTTGAGCGGCCTTGATTTCTTCTTTCTGGTCCTCTAAGTATGATAGATAACGAGCGATCGTAGATTGCTTAAACACCTTTCTCCAGTGACTCTTTAGCTCCTTACTATCTTTTGTATACTCTCTTTTATCTGGATCAGTTTCAATCGTCTCATCCTTGTTAAAATCAAATTTTTGCTTAAAGATATCCTTATGGAATCCCTGCACTTCTTTAATTCTTTTCTTTAAGATAGAAACAGAAACATCTAGTAGCTCTAACTCTCCAGCGTGAACTTCATCATCAATCTTCAGTTCAAACTTTTTAAGCTTATCAATATCTCCTTGCAGAAAGAACTGCTTTCCATAATCAAGTCTTTCGATGAACTGCTTAAAAGCAATCTTTGAAATGCCATCATCAACTTTTTTGTGATTGTAGTGGTAATTTTCGAGCGCAGTTCTAATCATCGCAGTGATGATTTTTGTTTTTTCGCTCTGACTTAACTCCTTACGCTTTATGTTCTGAACATCAGCGTGAGCAGAGGCCAGAAACAAGAGCGCCAGAAGTAAAACTAATCTTTTCATATTATTGTCTCCAAAGTGATTTCGATTGCCTTAATCATACCTAAGCTTATGAAATCATGATAGTGAGAAAAAATAGATGTTTATCTTATCTTTTGATAATATCCCTTCATGAAATCAACATCAAGAGTCGTTAAGAATTTTAAAGAGTCGATCTTTACTACCATTACACAGCTGGCAACGGAAAAGGGGGCAATTAATCTCTCTCAGGGAATGCCTGACTTTGATGGTCCACAATGGGTGCGAGATTACGCCATCAATGCGATTAGACAAGGCCAAAACCAACAAGCTCCGGCCCATGGAATTGTAGAATTGCGCGAATCTATCGCTGATACCATCAAAAAATATTATGGACTTTCCTACTGCCCTATCTCTGAAATAACTGTGACAACAGGAGCAACCGAAGCTCTCTTTAGTTCAATTATGGCACTTGTCAATCCAGGAGACGAAATTATCGTAGTGGAGCCATTTTTTGACACCTATATCCCCGCGATTGAATTAGCAGGAGGAATCCCAGTAATAACCACCTTAAAAGCTCCAGAATTTAGACTCAACTTTGATCATTTGAGATCACTTTTTACTGATAAAACTAAATTGATGATCTTGAATACCCCCCACAATCCAACGGGAACCATTCTCTCATATGATGAGCTGTCGCAACTCAGAGATCTAATAGTTGAGAATGATTGTTATTTAATATCTGATGAAGTTTACGAACATCTTACCTATGACGATCAAAAGCATCTCCCTCCAGCAACAATAGAGGGGCTATATGATAGGACAATTACTATTTCCTCAACGGGTAAAACCTTAGGTCTTACAGGCTGGAGAATCGGATGGGCATGCGCACCTTCTGAAATCGCCCACCAGATAAGAATGGTCCATCAAAACAATACCTTTTCTGCTCCACGCCCCCTTCAAGAGGCAATGGCAAAAGGACTGAGAAGACTTGATGACTATCTTCCAAGCTTTAGAGAAAACTACACCCAAAAAAGAGATCTCCTCTTTAGTGGTTTAAAAGATGCGGGTCTCTCCCCTATAAAACCGAGCTCCTCCTATTTTATCCTTTGTCCAATACCAGAGGATACTGATCACAATTCAATTGAATTTGTTAAGAAATTAATAGAAGAGCATGGTGTTGCCGCCATCCCATGCTCCCCCTTCTATCTCACTTCAAATGAGGGAGATCGTCTTATCCGCTTTTGTTTTGCTAAAAAAGATGAGACACTTTTAAGTGCAATAGAAAATTTAAAAGGAAAACTATAATGAGTATCGCTGCAACCCTACTCGTCATTTTTATCGCGCTTTCAACCGTTGGACACTTAGTAAAGAGCGTCGCTCGTTCTTAAGAGCAATCCAACTTGACACCTCTTGGTCACCTACAAAAAGTATCAAAGTGACATCAGTTCAAATTGTCACCAGTTTTCAGGTAGTTGCTTGACGCTCCGCGCGTTATCTTAAAACCCCTTTATTGATCAATAGTTTCACCACCTCTTCACAACATCACATTTTTTGGCACGTATGTTGCTTTATCAAAAAACACGAATGAATTATCAAAGGATTTGATGGTTTTGAACTAAAAGAGGGAGTCATCTCCATCAAATCGAATCCGTGGGATAAAGTAAGGGAGAAATTATGAAATTGACTATGAAAGGTACACTTACGGGATTAGCAGCATTACTGATAGCAACAACAGCATTGGCATCTGATAGGCAGCTCGTAATCAAAATGTTTGATCAACACCTCCAAGGGGAAAATACAATTGGCCTAAAGAGAGAGATCAAAGAGCAGTTCCCAAAAATTGATCTTAAGAAATTCACTCTAGACAGTGTCGTGCTTGTTGCAAAATCTAGAAAAGGAGCAGGCAAAGCGAGACTGGAGGTTGATAGCACCCAATCATTCATCCACCAGATTGATGGTACACCTAGAGATTTTCTTGATAGCGATGCGTACACATTTGATCGCATCCTTATTCACAACCCCGCATACAGCTCACGTGGACAGTGGCAACTACATGTAAAAGGTAACCTCAAAATCAGAAAAGTTGTGGTTAACCTGAACAGAACTTCAGTCTTCGATGATTTCGAACCAACCCCAGTTGTTCGTTTCTCAGAAGTTGAAACTCTCGAGTTCTCAAAAATCTACGATGAAACTAAGAGAGTAAGAGTGGCAGAAGATAACGTTAAGGTTCTAAAGATCAAGGCCAAAAGAACAGATCTCAGAATCCTTGAAGTTGAAGTTGTCTTCAAGAACGGTAATACAAGAATTCTTTCGGAACTTGAGGGGGTCCTTTCAAATGGGGACGCGAGAGAGATCCGTTTCAATAATCCGAGGGATTTAAGAGCTCTACGCATCACTGCAGTGGCACGTAGAACTCAGTTTGGGGGGAGCGGATTACTTAAAGTCTCAGTCGGGCAACTTAGACGATAAGTAACCTATCTCCAGCCGGGCCTCACCTTAAGGTGGGGCCTTTGTTTGTGTAAGTGCTTGAAAAATTAGGAAAAGAGCGATTCCCGACTAAAATTTTCAAGTATTATGCCGATAAAAGAGTATGGAGTTGCCCTCATGAAGAATGTACTAATACTAACAGCTTTATTCGCCTCACTATCCTCCTGTAATTTCAATAGAAATTCAGGAAATGAATCTGCGCGAGATATAGCAGCAGCAAGTATTCCGAGCAGGCAACAAGAAATCGCTCCAGAAGAACTCAATGAAATTCTTTCTTTCGATCCCCTAACCAAATACTTTTGGCCACTTCACAACGATGGCCAAACGGCCTTTGCAAGAGTTCCGGGAATTGCTGGCAATGATCTCAATATGGGTCATACCATCCTGCAAAGAGTTGAAGGTAAAGGTGTAAAGATCGCCATATCCGATACTGGTATTGATGTTGAGCATGAGGATTTAAAAGACAACGCTCTCCAAGGCGAGCATCGCGACTATTTTGCATATACTCCACAAAATGGTGATCCCTACCCTGAAACAAAAAGTTCACTTGATGCTCACGGAACAATGGTGGCCGGAATCATTAGTGGGATTTCAGGTAATGGAATCGGTAGTAGAGGGATTGCACCAAAATCAAACTTTGCAGCATTTAAATTTGTTGGATCTCCAGCAGACTCAGAGAGTCAACTAGATCAAGCATCTGGTGATTTTGATATTTTCAATTACAGTTATGGGGCAATCCAGTGTAAGACCACTTCAGTTAGTATGAGCTACCTCAAGGCCCTTGGTTATCAAGCGAGAGCTGGCCGCAATGGGAAAGGGTCAATTTTTGTAAAGGCCGCAGGTAATGAATGGTCAGGACTGCGCAAAAACTGTCCACGAGTGCCTGATAATGACAGCGAAAAGTATTACGGCAATACCAACTTAGAAGCAGAAAATACAACGCCGTACTACATCGTGGTAGGAGCAACAAGCGCAAAAGGTTTCACCGCAAGTTACGCAACACCTGGATCAAATATTTGGGTTGTAGCCCCAGGTGGAGAAGATGGTGTAAGAGAGCCAGGAATTTTAACCACAGATCTTACTGGCTGTAATGCAGGAAGATCAGCAAAACCAAGCGATGGAGAGGCCCCAAAGAATGCTTTTGAATATGGTCATCCACTCAATCCAAATTGTAACTACACTGCAAGAATGAATGGGTCATCAGCAGCAACACCGATGGTTTCAGGTGCTGTAGCTCTAATGTTAGAAGCGAATCCGAATCTAACATGGCGAGATGTAAAATATATTTTGGCCATGACGGCGAAGAAACCTGAAGACTCAAAATATGTTTCTGTTCATCCCAATAGAAGAGCAATACTCCCTGAAGGATACGTTTATCAGGAGGGATGGACAAAAAATAATGCGGGATACACATTCCACAACTGGTATGGTTTTGGGCAAGTGGATGTAGACTCCGCCGTATCGATGGCAAAGTCCTATAAATCAGATATGGGTGAATTTAAACTCGCATTCAATGAACTGAATTACAAAACAAACTACATCTCTGAACCCAAGATATCGATTCCAGATTTCGATGCCAAAGGGGTAACAGATAGCATTAGTGTAAATCACAATCTAAGTATTGAAGGGGTTCAGATTAAGCTCAATGTTGAACACACCGAAGCACGTGAGCTTGCTGTTGAGCTTTACTCTCCAGCGGGAACAAAGAGTATCATCATCAATGGTCAAAACGGAATCATTGATAAGTCATTACAAAATATTTTCATTGGCACCAATGCGTTCTATGGAGAGAAATCACTTGGCGAATGGAAGATTAAAGTTATTGATACCAAAAAAGGTAATGACCTTGGAGTTCTAAAATACTGGTCCATTTATCTCTTTGGTCATGTAGAAAACAATACTATAGACCAAACTCCTCCTGCGCCACCAGTATCGATATCAATTGATCCAAACATCAAGGCATCAATTATGAAGTCGCCACTTTTTCTATGGAAGGCCTCCCCTTCAAAAGATGTGATGAGATATGAAATCGCAGTTGGAAGTAGCGAAGATGAAAATGATGTTTTAGACTGGGTTGATATTGGAAATGTGACTCAAATTCAAGTAACGCTGTCACAGCATAAGGTTAAATTTGAAAGAGGAAGCAAATACACTTTTAAATTCCGTGCTGTCGATAATTGGGAGAATACATCTCTTCCTATGTTCTATGAGTGGACTGCTGAATAAATGAAAAAATATACTATAATTACGGTATCGCTGATCTCAATCCTTGCGATCGTTATATACCTGGCCTCAATTAAATCCCCCAATTCATCATCTAGAAATGTAAGTCTACCAGATCTGAAAGAAAAGAAGATCGCTGTTCCAACACCAAAGGTCACCAAAACAGTAACCAAAGAATTAAAGGAAGAAGAAAAAGAGTCTAGAGTTGAGTCCACGAAAATTGAAAGAAATGAACTCTCAAAATCGGCCCTCAACTTTATTGAGAAGCACACTTCCCCCACTCCTACATTCTTTAACAATAAAAAATACAAAATGGTAAGTGGAGTAATAGCGAAGGCCCATGTTAACAAAGATCAAGAAAGACCTTTCTTTAAGCTTTACGGTTATAGTTTTTATAAGGCAGATACAACAGAGAACCAACAAAGCGACGAAATGAGAGTTGTCATTAATACCAATACCGATACCATTGGTATTCTTACGGGAAAAATTGTTCTGGATTTTTATGGCACAGGTGATGCTGAAAAAATTGCAAACAAATACGATTTAGTAATGGATTACAACAATCCTGCCATCAAAACAGCAATAGTCCGTTCAAATGGTCCCATTCACCTATTAATCACAAAACTTTCAAATGAAGCGAGTGTTGCCAATTTGCGAACTGAAATTATTGAGTCGGCCCCCATTTCAAAATAATTAGAACATTATTTTTTTTGCCCGATCGATTAGATTGAAACGACTTAGCTTGGAACGAATCCACTTATTATTTTCAGGAAGGTACCAAAAAAAGAAGCGGCGCTGATTGAGTTTCTGCTCTTTTGTTTTTGCCACAAAAATCGGATTCATGGTGTAAGGATCAACTCCAGAATAATATGTCACCGTAGCAAGAGTCATTGGTGTTGGAGTGAAGTCTTGAATCTGTTTTAATTGGTAGCCAAGCTCTGCAGTATCAACGGCGAGAGTGGCCATCTCTTTTTCATCACAACATGGATGACTAGAAATAAAGTATGGAACAATCTCTTGGTTCTTATTGAACTTCTGCGATAATTCTTCAAACCATGACTTAAGTTTAATAAACATCGAGAAGCTTGGCTTTCTCATATATTTCAAAACAGTAGGATCAGAATGCTCTGGGGCAACTTTAAGCTTTCCAGAAACATGATGCTTAACCACCTCTTCAAAATATTTTTTATATCCGAGAGTTCCATCATCTTTTTTAGACATGAATAAATCGTAGCGAATACCACTTCCAATAAAGACATGCTTGATTCCGGCGCTCTCTCTCACCTTGCGGTAGATATCAATAAGTCGATGATGATCTGAATTTAAGTTCGAGCAATGTGTGGGAAAAATACAACTCGCCCTCTTGCACTTCTTACAAATCTCTAGATCTATCCCTTTCATGGTGTACATATTGGCAGAAGGACCACCAAGATCGCTTAAAACACCATTAAATCCATCAACCTTTGTAATGGATTCAATTTCATTTAAGACAGAGCGCTCTGAACGGCTGGCAATAAATTTCCCTTGATGAGCAGAGATAGTACAAAAAGCACATCCTCCAAAACATCCGCGATGGAGATTTACTGAATTTTTAATCATTTCATACGCAGGGATTGTTCCCTTCTTGCGATAGCGAGGATGAGGTAAGCGGGTATAGGGAAGATCAAAGCTTGAATCGATCTCCTTCTCTGACATCGGAGCATAGGGAGGATTGATTAAAAGAAGCTTATCTTCAATCTCCTGAATTAGCCGAAGCTGTGACTGATAGCGATTTGATTCCTCTTCAATGACCTTAAAATTTGATGCGTACTTAAGTTTATCAGAAAGGCATTCCTCATGAGAATTCAACTCAAAGTCTTCCCATTTTTTATTTTTTGGGAGCTTTTGATCAGAGTCGATTAAAACAGCAGTTTGAGGAATTGTCTTTAAGCTTTCAAAAGGAACTCCTCTTTTGAGCAAGTTCACAAGTTCTTGAAGCGGCTTTTCTCCCATTCCATAAACGAGAAGGTCAGCTCCACTTTGAAAAAGCATGGAGGGTAAAAGCTGATCTTTCCAATAGTCATAGTGAGTAACTCTGCGAAGAGAGGCCTCAACCCCACCAATTAAAACAGGACTTTCAGGAAAAATATCTTTTAAAATTTGAGTATAAACAACTGTCGGATAATCCGGTCTAAAACCAGAAACTCCTCCGGGAGTGTAAGCGTCGTCAGAGCGCAGTCTCTTGGAAGCAGTGTAATGATTTACCATTGAGTCCATGCAACCAGCACTGACTGCAAAGAAAAGGCGAGGAGCTCCAAGCTTTTTAAAATCACGCAGATCGTCTTGCCAATTTGGTTGAGGAATAACTCCGACGGTAAGTCCTAAAGACTGTAGAAAACGAGTTACAACAGCATTACCAAATGAAGGATGATCAACATAAGCATCCCCTGTCACTAAAATAACATCAAATTCAGAGATACCAAGTTTTTGCATCTCTTTTTTTGATGTGGCAGGAAAGTGCGCTAAATTATTACTTACGTTCACAGGCCGGTCCAAAATCATACTCACAAGCACGTTTAAAATACTCTAAAGCTTGAGCATTGTTTCCATCCTTGATTAACTCTTTACCGAGTCGATCACAGGAAAGTCCGTACTTCATATCACAGGCCTGTTTTAGATAATAGTATCCCTCTCTCTTTTTCCCCTCTTCTAAGGAAAGAATTCCAACGATGGCACAGGAAGAGGAGATTTGCTCATTCTCGCAAGACCACAGGTAAATATCCACTCGATAGATGCGATAAATAAGGTATAGCAGAGACAAAACGACAATAGTTATCAATAGCTTACGGTAGCGATGAAGGTAAAAAAGGGCGCGAGCTTCGAATTTCATTAATTTCTCTTTAGAATTTAGGCCCTTAAAAACTCCATAATTGAAGTTTGGCCAGACTCATAATATAGTTATCTATAACAATTTCATAAAAATTATTCAAATAAAAGGATGGACACAAATGGTCTCTACTAAATGTAAATTTGCAGGACTTGAACTGGACTCGCCGGTAATTCTCTCAGCTTCCCCCATTTCAAGTAACCCCCAGAATATTTTAAGAGCGCAGGAATTTGGCGCCGGAGCTGTGGTATTACGCTCCCTTTTTGAAGAGCAAATTACAGAAGAGGCCTACGATGATCTCGAGTCTCACCCAGAGTCAGCAGACTACATTATCCAATCTAAGTCACTGGAATATTTAAACCATATCGCAGAATGCAAAAAAGTTAGCACCCTTCCAATCATCGCAAGTATCAACTGCCACACCTCAAATAACTGGACTGATTTTGCTAAAAATATTGAAAGTGCTGGAGCAGATGCAATTGAGCTTAATATCATGATTCTTCCAGAAAAAAGAAAGGGAACAGAGGGGAATAAGGTAACGACCAGTGGTGAGATAGAATCTCAGATCTTTGATATTGCAGTAAATGTTAAGAATGCGGTCAATATCCCAGTTGTTGTAAAGCTATCTCCACACCTAACATCAATCTACGATGTAGCGTACCGTCTCTCATACCTTGGAGTTGATGGAATTACACTTTTTAACCGCTTCTTCACCCCTGAAATCGATCTAGATAGCATCAAGCTCACAACAAAGATGAACTACTCGACTCCAGGAAGTATCGAACATGGACTTCGTTGGACATCAATTCTCTTCAATGAGATCAACGCTGACCTCTCTGCATCAACAGGAATCTATAATGCTAATGATGCGATCAAAATGATCTTATCGGGAGCGACAACAGTTCAGCTTTGTTCTGCTATTTATACCGAAGGACTCAAGGTAATTTCTGAAATCAATGAAGGAATCCACAAGTGGATGATTCACCACAACTTCAATTCTCTCGAAGACTTCAGAGGAAAGCTTGCCGTGAATAAAGGACAGAATGAGATTCTAACAAGAACTCAATTTATTGAGCATCTTGGACATCACGATAACGAATAATCTTTACGCCGGCATCGTCATTTTGCTCTTCAAATTCAGGAGGGGAAAAGATAATGTCGGCACTTTTTAAATCCGAATTTTCAGAAAATAGATCTAATAAAAACTGATGACCTTCCATGGGGTCATTAAGACACGCAATAACTTCTCCCCCGGGGGCCAAGAACTCACCCAAACGTTTCACAATCTTTTTGTAGTCTGTCTTGTAAGAAAAACTTTTTCCTTGATATGAGGGTGGATCGATAATGATCAAATCATAAGGGCCAAGCTTTTTAATTTTGCCAAATGACTTAAAAATATCGTGAGCGAGAAAGCGCACCATCCCCTTTGGAACATCATTTAGCTGATGGTTTTCACTCCCAATATTAATCGCACCTTTACTCATATCAATATTGACAATACTCGATGCTCCACCATGATACGCGTAGAGAGAAAAAGCACAGGTGTATGAGAAAAGATTTAATACTTTCTTACCAGATGAGTGCTCTTTAACCAGCTCTCTTCCAAGTCTCGTATCTAAAAAGAATCCATGATTTTGATTGGAAAGAAGATTAATCCAAAACTTAATCCCATTTTCTGTCGCAATAACTCGTTCAGGAACATCTCCCCAAACCACTTCTTTAGGGGATTTTGGAAGATAGCGTTTTTGAAGAATTATCCCTTTTATTTCAGAGCGCTCTTTACAAGCATCGATAACTTCATGGGCAGCACTTTCATTGCTTTCTTCATACAATGTAATCAATAGAAATGGAGGGTACCAATCGACACAGATTCCTTCAAACCCTATATAGCACTTGCCTCTTCCATGGAAGAGGCGGCGGCATTCTACTGAATCTAAATCTTGAATCTTAGAAAGGACTGGGTTCAACCTTTAAGTCTCTCTTTCATCTCTTTTTGAACCTTTTCTAAAAGGTCACGACAATCTTTAAGAGAAAGACCATAAAGGGGATGGCTTTCTTTCAACTCTTTAAGTTGACGCCCATAGCGGTCGCTTGAAGTATGGGCACTGATTCTATTATTCAGGTTATTTCTAAGAGTTCGAAGAGACTTATCTTTTCTCTCTCCCAGCCCTGCTACTAATTGATCTAATTTATTCATTGATTATTCTTTTACTTCTACGTCAACAGTCTCAACAACATTAGTGTCACCGAGAGGTGCTGCATTTTTAACAACTTCGCAAACTCCATCTGCAAGCTTAACCCCTAAAGGAAGCTTCACTCTATCAGATGAGAGGCTCTCTCCAACTTTTAGTCCAGTAATATCAATTTCAACACTACTTGGAATATCCTGTGGCAGTCCAACAAGTGTTAGAGAGTCATTGACCATGACAATAGTACCCTCTGCCCCATCTCTTTCACCGATTAGAACAACTGGAACTTTAGAAGTGGTGCTCTCACCTTTCTTTAGTTTCTGAAGTGAGATGTGAAGGATATTACCTTTCAATACGTCTCTTTGAATATTTTGAACGCTGACGAGATGTTTTTTCCCCTCTCCAACCTTTACTTCAAAGATCTGTACATCCTTTGAAAGAATACGGAGGAGATCTGCTTGCTGAATCTTTAGAGATTCAGATTTAACATCCTTACCAAATAATACTGCAGGCACGAAACCCTGCTTTCTGATATCGGCCAGACTTTCCTCGCTTTTCAATCCTCGAGGTAATGCCACAAGTAGTTCGTACATACTTTCTCCTTAAGTAACTAGGTACTCCATTCATTATACCATATCGGTATAACTTGTAGAAATTAAAGAAAAAAGCGAACTAAATAAAAGTTGATAGCAAATAAAGATAGTGAGCGGCAACCCCGGCCACAATTCCCCCTACCGTATGCGCCATCAAGGCCTTAGAGGTCAATTCTCTAAATCCCATCGCATCGAGCATAGCGGTATGAGTTGAGAGGTAACCTGACCAGCACATCCCCATTGCTGTAAAAACTGCGATTTCATTGGCCCCGATGATCCCCTTTGCAAGGAAAGTTGGTACCAGTGAAAGAGATGCCCCAACTGCCCCTAGAGCAGTAATTGGGAATGCAACAGATTCTGGAGTGGTGAAACCAAACAGGTAGTGAAAAGGAACTGAAAACCAATCCCCAACCATTGGCAGGAGTGGAACACCTTCATATGCAATCCCTTGGTAACCAATTGAAGCATTTTTAGGCCCAAAAGTGATAAGTAGCACGACGGTACAGATAATGAGAACGCCTGGGATAATTGAAAGACCGGTATCAACACCTTTTTTTCCACCGTCCAAAATGGCATTTAAGAACCTCATGAAATAGCCAGGATCTTCTGCAGAAACAAATTGATCCTCAACTTCTGGCATATCAATATTATCTTCATCCCAGTTTTCTTTAACGTGCTTTCGAATCAATCGTTGCATAATGCGAGTTGAAACCATAGCGCCTAAAATTGCCCCAAAAAATCCGATCAGTGCAGGTTTAAAGTGCCCTTGCCCCATCATAAAAGTGATAACCACAAGTCCCATCCCAAATGCAGTTCCGAAATTGGTGAGGGAAACAAACTGAGTTGGCTTAAAATATTTTCTAAAGTGATGAGAACTAGCAAGAGAAATAATAGCAGGATTATCAGAAAAGAAGGTCATAACCGCACCGAGAGAGGCAACTCCAGGGAGCTTAAAAATAGGCTTCATTAAAGGATTTAAAAGTCTCTCAAAAATTCGAATAACCCCAAACTCCATCATCAAGTTACCAAATGCTCCCGCAAGAACTGTAATCGACATAATATAAAAAACAGTGTTGAGCAACAAGTCGTGCGCAGTTGCCATAATGGTTGAAAGCATATTCTTTAGTCCCATGACATAGGCGATATAGCCAAAGATCCCAAAGAAAACGATGATAAAAATAAAACTCTCAATTCTTCTTTTGTTGAGAATCATTCAAGTGCCCCCACTGAATAAATATTGTGTGAAATTTGCATCATTTTGACCTAAGAGATACATTTTGGGTATAGAAAAAATCATTTTTTTTATCGCTGCGCACAAGGGGCCGAGAAACAATGAAAGTAGTCATTCAAAGAGTAAAAAATGCCAGAGTAGAAGTCCTCGGGAAAGTCTCAGGCTCTATCAATAAAGGACTTTTATTGCTAATTGGAGTGGGAGAAGAATCCACAGAACAGGATATCTCAAAACTAGTAAATAAAATTTCAAATCTACGAATCTTCGAAGATGAAAATGGAAAACTCAATGACTCAATCTTGGATATTGGAGGAAAAATCTTAGCCGTCAGCCAATTCACGCTATACGCAAACTGCAAAAAGGGAAGAAGACCGGATTTCACTAGGGCATCAAATCCAGATAAGGCCATCTCCTACTATGAAAGGATGATTACAGAATTTGAAAAGCTTGGCCTTGAAGTTGAAAAAGGGATCTTTGGCGCCCATATGCACGTTGACCTCTTAAATGATGGCCCAGTTACAATAATCATGGATGCCAAAGAGCTTTAATATCTAATTATGCTTCGTTAAGAAATCTCTCAAAAGATTGCATGCGACCTTTTTACGATACTTTTCATTAGACCTAATATCAGCGATTGGATTGATGGTACTGGCAAACAAGTCAATCGCATCATCGACTGTTTTTTGATCTAAAACCTTCCCTACTAAGAAGTCTTCAATATTTTTTGCTCTGTAAGGAGTTGGGGCAATACTTCCAAAAGCGAGACGAATTTTACTGATAGCGCCATCGTGGTATTTCAATCTCCCAGCGAAACTAACTTTCGAAATGGCCATGGCCTTTCTTGTCCCCACCTTTCTAAAACGCTCGAAGAAGTTTTTGTCACCTCGCTTTAAGTGAATTGATTTCACCAGCTCACCAACCTTTAGATCCATTTGCTTATAGCCCTGATGGAATTCTGCGTAAGGAACTCTCCTCTCACCATCTTTTGAAATCAGAGTGAGTTCAGCATCGTAACAAAGAAGAGAGGGGGATGAATCAGCAGCGGGAGAAGCATTTACAATATTACCAGCAATTGTCGCTCTGTTTTGTATGGCGATAGCTCCAACGGTACCTGCGGCTTCAGCAAGCATTGGGAATTCATCAAGAATAATTTTATGCTTTTTTATTGTTCCAAAGTCTGTGGTTGAGCCAATGACAACTTCATCATGACTGCAACAGATGCCATTTAATTCTTTGTGTTGATCAATCATCACAAAAGTCTGCTTAGATTTTATATTGTGAAACACCACCATCAAGTCTGTTCCCCCGGCAAAGGGAATTGCATCCTCGTGGTCACTCAAAAACGTTAATGTTTCTTGAAGCTGGCCTTTACGAATCATTTCAACTTTTTCTGGATCATACATAATTAAGACTCCTTCACAAGTGCCTCAACGGCGTCGAAGATTTTCTTATAACCAGTACAGCGACATAAGTTACCTGAAACGGCCTCTCTAATTTCATCTCTAGTCGGTTTTGGGTTTTCTGCCAGTAGGTTTTTTACTGCCATGATCATCCCAGGGGTGCAGAACCCACATTGGGCCCCATTGTATTTGTGAAAATACTCTTGAACAGGATCTAACTTGTCTAAATGGGCAATCCCTTCAATTGTCTCAATATCTTTACCTTCCATCTGAACAATAGGAATGAGACATGCATTAACAAGTCGTCCGTCAACTCTAACAGCACAGGCCCCACACTCACCTTCACCACATCCCTCCTTAGTTCCAGTAAATCCCATCCCCTCTCGCAAAATATCAAGAAGTCTTGCCATTGGAGGAACATCAAGAGAAAAAGCTCTTCCATTTAATCTAAAATTTACTTTTACCTTATTCATCACTTCCCTCCATACATCTCAATAGCTCTTCAGGAAGAACTGGGATTTGTTCACAGTTTGCTTCAACTGCGTTACATACGGCATTTACCACAGCAGGAGCACTTCCATCCATTGGCAACTCGCCGATCCCCTTTGCGCCTTCAGGTCCGTACTTTCGATTCCATTCTAAAAACTCAACATGAATATCAGGAAGATCCATTGACGTAGGCATAATATAGTTTGTCATTCGATTATTAATCATAATTCCATTATCAAACTTTACATCCTCATAGAGAGCATACCCAATTCCTTGAGCGACTCCCCCCTGAATTTGTCCCTTCGCCATGGTCATATCTACGACCTTTCCAACTTCCTGAAGAGCAAAGAAATTATCAACCTTAATCTCGTAGGTCCTTGTATCGACACTGACTTCAGCGAGATATACGGCCCAGGCATAAGTTGCATAAGCATCACCTTTATAGGTTTTCTCATCCCAGATAATTTCTTTTGGATGTTCATACTGAGCGTAGGTTTTTAAATCACCATACATCGAAAGGAATTCTCGCGCTGCCTCAAAAAAGTTCTCTCTATTGAAATTTTCCTTTAATAATCCTGACGAAATCAAAATATTTCTCATTCCTATTGCAGCATTTTCAATCAATTTCCCCACCACCATTGTTGTTCTCGACGCAACTGTTGGACCAGAATTGGGGTGAGTCGCAGTATCAGGATTTGGAGTTATGACATCATCAGGATTGATATTGAGAAAATCGCAAACAATTTTAGTAAAAACAGTATTTCTTCCCTGCCCCATCTCTGTTGATGCTGCGAGAACTTTTACTTTTCCATTTGGCGTGAACTCAAGCCCTGCGATTGATGCCATTTTAGATTCGCCAGATCCTGTAAATCCGGCCCCATGCATGAAGGTAGAAAAACCAATCCCCTTCTTCACGGGGTTGTTTTCATTAAGCTCTGCAAATATTTTTTTCTTCTCGAAGTAATTCACCTCTTCAAACGCTTTTTCTAGCATCCCTTTAAAGTCAACTTTTTCCCTAACGACTTGGCCAGTCGCAAGAGCATCTCCCTCTTTAACAAAATTGATCTCTCGAAATTTTTCAGGAGTAAGACCTACGGTCTTTGCAACTTTATCCATATGTCTTTCAAGAGCAAAAACACTTTGAGGTGCCCCAAAGCCACGAAATGCACCATTGGGAGGACTATTGGTTGCCACCGCTCTTGCTCTAATTTTTGTATTATCACACTTATAAGGACCTGCTGCGTGAATGCAACCACGAGATAAAACAACAGATGATAATGTAGCGTAGGCCCCACCATCTAGGACAAAATCAATATCCATCCCCAAAATTTTTCCGCTTTTATCCACAGCTGTTCGATGAATGGTGCGAGAAGGATGCCTTTTTGTTGTTACTGCCATATCTTCAGCGCGGTCATAGATCATTTTAACAGGCATTTTTGCTTTCATTGCAAGAAGCGCTGCATGCCCTGCAAGAAGAGTTGGAAAGTCTTCTTTACCTCCAAATGCACCACCGGTCTCAGTCTGGATAATTCTGATTTTCTCTTTGGGATATCCAAATAAGTTCATCAAACCAGAGTGGATGTAATAGGGGCATTGCATCGATCCCCAAACGGTTACACCAGAGTGAGAATCAAAGTTCGCAATCATTCCATTATTTTCAATATAAAGCTGTTCTTGAGCCGCAGTACGATACTCACCCGTTACGATGTATTCTGCTTGATCCCACACGGATTCGACATTTCCCTTCTCAACTAAAAATTGTGCGAGAATATTATCCACACCCCAAACCACATTCTTCTTATCAAGAGAGTCTTCAATTGAAAAAACGCCTTGAAGCTCTTCAACGACTAGATTGATATGATTGAGCGCCTCATGTGCCTTAACAGGATCTTTGTGCGCGATCAATGCAACAGGCTCACCAATGTAGTTAATTTCGCGCTCAACTAAGAATGGACAGTCATTTAAAAGCATAGGAATAAAATTGCTTCCAATTATATCTTTGCTTGTTACGATAGTGTATTCATCCCAGTCAATATCACTACCAAAATCAATACGCTTTAAAACACCTCTTGAAACAGAGCTTCTAACAGTTACCCCATAGAGCATATTAGGAAAGCGGTAATCATCGATAAACTTACTTTTTCCTGTTAGCTTATCTTTCCCCTCTACTCGCTTAACATCAGTTTTGTAAATGCCCATATTTTCTCCTCATTAAATGTGAGTTTTCAATTATCATTCGGTATTGAAATCCATCAGATTGAGACAAGTGAGGTAAATTAAAATTATCTCATAACCTACTATATCGTGAGGTTTTATAAGCGATGAAATAGATATGATAAATGGATCGATAGATATGGAAAAAAGCACGGCTAAAGGCCGTGCTTCATAAAGTATAAGTAGCTACTTCTTATTTATTGATGTGTGGAACAAGTTGGGTCACACAGTGGATTGAGCCACCAGCGCGGATTGAGCTATCAGAATTAATCGGATAAACTTTCGTTCCAGGCATCGCTCCTTCATAAGCTGCAACTGCTTGTCTTACAGCATCTTCAGCGTTTCTATAAGAAGGCATCATTACAATCTTATTAACGATCAAAGAGTTAGTAAATGTGTACCATGTACCGTAGCTTGACCAAGCTTTAGATCGAACAATTTTGTAATCATTTCCGCTGGGCGTTTTGATTGATTTAAAATATTTTACGGCCTTTTCAATTGCTGTTTTAAATGGCTCATCTTCTGTTTGAGCAATCATTACAGTTTCATCATTTAGAAGTTTGACGAACATATCGATGTGACCAGTTCCGTCAGCAGGATTTCCTGGAGAGCCTGCATAATCTACAACGTGAATATTTTTTACGTTGTAGTACTCACGAAGTAAGCGATCTACTTCTTCACGAGATTTATCCCTATTCCAAATATAAGTTCTATTTGTCATGAATAGGTTTCCTTGTGAATCAACCATCAGGTTACCACCATCAAGGATTAGATCCATTCCATATGTATCCATTCCTTTCTTGCTTGCAAGACATTCTGGAACACGGTCATCATTGCGACGATATTGCCAGTGACGATATACAGTATCTACAACCCCAAGCTCATTTCCATCTTCAGAAACTGTAAATGGACCGTAGTCACGTACCCATACGGTATCAATTGGACAGCTATAGTTTGAGTATTTAGAGTTGTCTGCACCGCTAATTGTGCTTGGACCTCTTACCGCCCATACTTCAGCATCTCCGTGTTTGGTAACAGTTTGAGCGATCTCTTTCAGCATTGATGTATAAGAAGACCAACTCATTACAACAGCACTAGCTGGTTCGTACTCAGCTGGTAAACGGAAACGTTGAGGTGGAGGATTATTCATCCCCTTCTCTACATTTCTGCTGTATACTTGAATCTTTTCTCTTGAATGATCAATCCAATTCGGTAACGGAGCTTCTGTAGCAAGTGCAGAAACACTCATCACCATACATGATAATAAGGCCAGTTTTTTCATCGAATTTGCCCCCGGATGACTTTGATATTAAACTTGTAATAATGATAATCCTTTCCCAATCAGAAAGGAAATAGAGCAAAAAAGGCTCAGCTTAACCCACTGGAATCACGTATGAAGAAAATCATTTTCATTATTATGGCCTCTGTAATCACCTCAGCAATGGGATCATCAGTTCCCCTCTTTAGTGGGGATGTCACAGGATTTGAGCTGATTGATCTCGATAATGGAAAAATTAAAGAATCAAAAAATAGCGATAAATTTATGATACCTGCCTCTACAACCAAGTTATTAACTGCAGGCTACCTTCTAGAAACACTCGGAAGTGACTTCCGGTTTAAGACTGAGATTTTAATCGAAGGAAAAATCAGTAAAGGGACCCTTCTCGGGAATCTTTATTTGAAAGGCTACGGAGATCCAATGCTATCTGCGGGGGATCTATTTGATATGGCCCTTAAGCTTAAAAAATATGGCATCACCAAAGTGAATGGTAGCTTTATCTTTGATGAAACTTATATCAAGCATGTTCAAAATATTGCTCCACTTGGAGATTTAGACACAACTGATAATCCTGGGGTAAGTGCACTTTCAAGTGAGTTTAATCGATTTAAACTCTATTCCCAGGGAGAAGAGCTAAAGGCCTCACCATCCCTTCCTCAGCTTGGGGGGGGATGGGTTAAGGAAGACTTTCCGGAGGATCAGAACAACGTCCGACAAAGTGGAGAAGTTGATCTATGGAAACTCTCGAAAAAAAGAGACTACAGGTTTCCGCTTCATCTCCCTGTAAAGAACCCAGCTCCTTATACTGCTCAGTTTTTTAGAATGCTTGCAGCAAATGAAGGAATTAGCCTACCAATGCCAATCCCAGGTGTAGTGAGTGAGAAAACAAAAGTCATTATCACTCATAAAGGCTCACGCCTTATTAAGCTTGTAGACCTAAACCTTGAATACAGCAATAACTTACTCAGTGAGATCATGCTCTTAGCCGCGGTTAAGCACAGAACAGGAATAGAAGTAACTCTTGAACAAGCTGGCTCAGAGCTAAAGCGTTGGCTTGTTAAGTTTACGGGCGATAAAGAGTGGGCCAATACAACTCTTGTAAGCGCCTCAGGCCTCAATCATCACAATATGTTCTCCCCTCAACTACTCACCCGTTATCTCTATAAAATGAGAAATAAGGAATACGGTGGAACTTTTTTTAGAAGCATCTTATCAATTTCAGGGCTTAAGGGGTGGCTTTATAAAAGAATGGATGGACCAGAATCGGCATACAAGGTATGGGCAAAAACGGGGACCCTAGACTACTCCGGGGGACTAGCAGGATACCTCTACACAAAAAAAGGCAAGCGCTACGCCTTTACAATACTGACATCCAATTATAAATTGCGCGAAAAGCTTGAAACAAGTACTTCAAAGGAAAGAAAAGAGTTAGAAGATGAAGCTGGTGCTTGGAAAAAAAACATCAGAAATGAGCACGACAACCAAATTGAAGAATGGATAGAAGAATTATAATGAAAGAGATCAAAGGATTTATTTTTGATTTAGACGGCACAATTGCTAGCACCTCTCGGGTTATTTATGAAGCGTATCAGCGCGCCCTAATCCCTTGGGGAAAAGAACTCAACAAACAAGAAATTGAAAGTATTCGAGGGAAAAAAGCAGAGTGCCTGTTTGAAGATTGGGGTCTAAATGAACGAGAAAATCTTCAAGCAGTTGAAAAAATGAATCAGTACTGCCTTGAACATGTAGAAAGAGTCGAAATTTTTGAAGGTATTCCAGAACTTCTTTCCCAAATTAATCACAAGAAGCTTCCACTTTCAATATGGACAGGTCGCGCACAAAATGCAGCAAAAGATGTTCTCCGCTCTCACGGGCTTATCCACTACTTTAATCCAATTTATGGATCAAATAATGTTTCTGTTAACAAGCCGAATCCAGAAGGGATATATAAAATTGCAAAAGATTGGAATATTTCTCCGGAAGAACTAGTCATGATTGGTGATCACGATCACGATATTGAGGCAGGAAAAACCGCGGGATGTGTTACCATTCGTGCAGAATGGCGAGACATTAATCCTTCTCATGAAAAGCACTGTGAAGCAGATTATACTTTTAAGCACCCGAGTGAGTTTATTGAGTGGCTAAACGGCGTGGCCCGTTAAACATATAGATTAGGCCACCTACAATCACAGCATATCCAAGCGCAGCAAAAAGAGAGATGTGTTCACCAAAAGCAAAGAACGCAACGCTTGCGGCAAATACAGGTTCTGCCAAAGTCAGAGTGGATACAGTTGAAGACTTGAAATATTTCAAAGAATAAATCAATAAGCCGTGCCCAACAATTGTTGGAAAGATTCCAAGTGTGATCAGCGCCATCCAGGTAGTACTTGTGAATCCTGAAAACGAGAGATCACTTACCCCCATTACAACTGATGATACAAATGCTCCTGAAATATAAACAATAGGCATAATTGAGAAGTACTCACTTTTATCCTGCAACCTTTTACCCGTTAGGAAGTAGAGCGCAAAAAAGATAGCAGCAAGAATCCCCATAAAGTCGCCATACAGGTGCTCAGGAGAAAAAGAAACATCACCTAATCCCGTAAGTCCAACACCAATAACTCCTGCAATCATCGCAACAATCGCCCCTCTAGTAACACTCTCTTTAAAAAAGAAGTAAGCTCCAAAGGCCGTCATTACGGGAGCGATAGAAAAGCAAATTGCGGCATTTGCAATTGTAGTATTTTGAATGGCCTCAATCCATGTGAAGAAGTGAAAAGCAAAAAGAGTTCCCATTAAAATAATTTGAAATAGGGCCCTTCTAGATATTGAAAAAAATCTCCTTCTAAGTCGAGAAAGCGCAATGGGAAAAAGAATAAAAAAAGCGAAAAGAAGGCGATAAAACGCCACCGTTACAGGTGGCGCATCACATAAGCGAATAATATTTCCTGCTTGAGAAAGAGTGAGAATTGAAATGGCAAGAATGACCTTCTCTCTCACAAGTATCCTACTCCTCTTCTACAGGGTTTTGATCTAGTAACTCGTTAAGAACAGAACGAAGAAATGCAGCTTCTTTCATCGCCTTCTCTTTTTCTCTTCCATCAAAGTCAATTCCACTTTCTAAGAAATGCTGAATTTCTTTTCCTATCTTCTTAAAGGTTTTCCCAAACTTCTTGAAATCTTTTTCAGCGGGGTTGGCATTTTTTAGATTCATAACGGCGGTTTCAAGACCTTCTTCCATTGTATCTTTAACCAACTTTCTTGTTTCTGTTGTATCCAGGCTTTGCTCAACAACGAGAGACAGAATATCGTTTTGAGTTCCCTTATCTAGCTTAGCAATTTGAGTTGCTTGTGAGCCATTTATCTCACCAACAGTTCTGGCCTTTTTAACTTTGGCGGAAGATTCAATATCTCTTTTAATTGCACTTCTAATTGATGATGGGGTGGATCCTGTCTTTTCGGCAATCTCAACCACAAAAGGCTTTCTTCCGGTTTCCTCAATTAAAACCTCAACCTGCTCATCTTCAAGAGGATTATCAAGATCTTCTGCAACTTCAGGATAGAGCTCTTCGTAAATTTCTTTAGCACGTCTTAATACTGCTTCAAACTCAACAGCATTAAGCTTTTGTCGAATGATGTTTTCCTCAATAGAGATAAGCTCTTGCTCTAATGGATTTCGATCAACCACAATCACAGGAACTTTTTCAATTCCTAGCTCGCTGAGCGCAGTATAGCGACGCCCTCCTGCCAACAACTGGTTTTCCTTGTTAATAACTAATGGATGGATGAGTCCGACAGTATCAATACTTTTCATTAAAGTTTCAACATCGTCATTCAGTCTTAGGTACTTGTTATCAACAACAATTTCCTCAATAGAGATTGTTTTCATTTAAGATCACTCCTGATACGCGATTGGCCTAGGCATAAAAAAATTTAGGCCCGTGGATTCTATCCCACGGGCCCAATTAAATCAAAATTTAATCTTTAAATTAAGCTGAGATTTTTAGATGCCCCTCAGGAGCTTCTTCCCCCTTATTCTCATGTCCAATTTTTGTAAGCCTATGATTATATTGGTCAATAAGCAGACGATCGATCTCTTCAATCAGCGAATCCATATCATTTTTAGAGAGGGCCGCATTCGCATCAACTTCGATACACTTAAGCATCATCTGTTGAGAAATAAGTGATGAAAGGATCAATACTGGAAGATCTGGGAACTTTTCTTTTACCTTTTGACAAAGAGTAAGCCCATTCATCTGAGGCATTTCAATATCTGTTACCATGAAGGTAAACGCTTCTCCCGCTTCCTCTTTTTTGAGGTTACGTTTCATAAGAGTTTCGTAGGCCTCACCACCATCATTGCAAATCGTAACGTTGGCGAATTGGTGCTTCTTAAAAACATACTCAAGCTTCTTTCTGATAACTTTAGAGTCATCTGCGCAAATAATAATAGCATCTTTACGAAGCTCCATGATGTCGGCAGATGCCTTCACTCTCTCATCACTTGGCTCTTTAAGAGTATGAGGGAAGATTTTTTCAATAATTGTTTCAAAGTCTACAATCTGAATATCAAGGCCATCACCAATTGTAGCGACCCCAACAACCATATCAGTAGGACAAGTCTTACCAACGGGCTGAAGTGCGGCCCAAGAGATGCGGTGAACCTTTGCAATATTATCAACAACAAATCCATAGAGATTATTATTGAATTCAGTGATGATAATGCATTTCTTATCATCCTCTGCCATCTCTTGCTGTGGATAACCGTAGACTTTATTGAGATCTACCACTGTAACGATATTTGAATCAACCTCCATAATACCGAGCACAGTTTTGTGAGATTCAGCGATCTTTGTTAGATCACCCATTTTAAATTCGATTATCTTTTTTACCTTAACTAGGTTGATACCTTGTTTTTGACCAGCGACCAAAAATTCAATCAATTTGAACTCATTTACTCCGGCCCTAATTACTCTTGAATCCATTTCATTTATCATAACAACACCCCTTGCGGCTAACAGGTTAATTGCTTTTCGGTACGCAATTATTTTGCTTTAGCGAAATTACCTCAAGAAGCCATTGTAAAAAACTATCAAACTATTAATTCAATCGATTTCAATTAAGTAAAAAATTGTGCGATAAATAGTTAACAAACTAATAAATCAATGAATTCAAATACAAGGAGTAAAAATGGAAAATCAAAAAATGTTGTGTCCACCATGTGACTACATTTATGACCCGGCCGTAGGTGACCCAGATGGGGGAATTGCACCCGGAACAAAGTGGGAAGATATTCCCGATGACTGGGTTTGTCCGATATGTGGACTAGGAAAAGAAGTTTTCACTCCAATCGAATAATAATTAAATACTTATACGCCGCCTACAGATTCATTCAAAAAGAGGGCCTCGAGAATTCGAGGCCTTACTTATTTCTCAAGTTAATCTTTTAATTCGTGCACAAATCTATTACGGGTCATCTCTGCCCACTCCTCTCGAAGTTCAATTCCGGCCACTCTTCTTTTTAGTCGCAAGGTAGCAGCGGGAGTTGAACCAGAGCCATTGAAAGGATCTAAAAGCAAATCACCTGGTTTTGAGTATGAACGTATCAATACTTCTAAAAGATCGAAAGGTTTGTGATTGGGATGAGATCCCCAAAGCTCAGCTTCTTTATTATCGTCATAGTTCCCCACATATGACCAAGGAATATAAGGAGCATCGATCGATGGAGATGGCCTCTCACCTTTTCCAAAAATCATCGCAACTTCGTAAAGCCTTGCCAGTAGCTCATTTCCACTTCCTTCTTTGGTGAGTTTTGCCCACTTAAAGTCACCCCAATATTTGTAGCCCATATCTTCAGCTACTTTTTGAATGGGATCTTTTCCTAAAAAGTTAGTCCAGATGATAAGCACTGCATCTTCTTTGAGATGAGCTGCGGCCTTTTTAAGCCAAGCCTCAGTAAAATAACGATAATCTTTAATTTTATCAAAGCGTGTCACTGCTTCATGATTGATTTTAGCTCTCTTTGGATCGCGAAGATCCCCTTTTTTGCGCCTTCTGGTCAGCAGGCAATAAGGAGGATCGGCCATCATGAGATCGGCCTTTTCACCTGCAAGTAAAAGCTTATACGATTCTTCGGAGGTGGAATCCCCCCAAACTTGATAACTATTTCTTAATTCAAATCTTTTTTCCATAAAGTTGAGTTTAAACTTTGGGATCCAAATTGAATAGTCGCCGAAAAAAATATATAGAGTAGCTATGGAAAAAGAATCGATCTACCAAATCCCCTATCTAAAATTTGCTCAATCAGCAGAGCAAATTGGGTTTAGTCGCCATATCGCCAAAATGACCTACAGGCTAATCCATAAAAAAGGGACAAACTTATTTCATTCCGATGAGACTCTATCATCTGAGTTGCGCCGATGGGTCGATGATAATTATTCACTTGAGCTTCCTGTTATCGACCAATGCCATCAATCGAGTGATGGAACAGTAAAATTTCTCTTCCGACTGAAAGATGGCAATCTAATTGAGTCCGTCCTCATTCCTTTTCACAAGAAATACACCGTATGCCTTTCAACCCAAGTTGGATGTGCAATGAATTGTAGTTTTTGTTTTACAGCGACAGAGGGACTTGTCAGAAATCTAAGCGCTCACGAAATTGTAGGTCAATATCTCGCTTGTTATCAGTGGCAATTAGATAATGTTCCAGGAGCGATTGCAAGGCCAAATCTCGTATTTATGGGACAGGGAGAGCCACTTCATAACTTCGACGAAGTAAGAAAGACCATTGAAGTTCTCTTACAGTCTGAAAGTGTCCATCTAGGAGAACGACAGATAACTCTCTCGACATGTGGATATTTACCGGGGATTAAAAAATTAGGAGAACTTCCACAAATCAATATCGCACTTTCACTTCACTCTCCTTTTAATCAGGTACGAAGCGAGCTCATTCCAGCAAATAAAGCATTCCCACTAGAAGAAGTGATCGAGGCCCTGCGCCAAATCCCATTGAAAAAAAGGCAATTCCTCACTTTTGAATATCTTTTAATCGACTCAATTAATGATAGAGAAGAAGACGCAGATGAGCTTGCAACTCTTTTAGGAAATTTGCCCGCCATCATCAACATTATCCCCTTCAATCCGTTTCCAGGATCTAAATATAAAAGGCCATCTTTAGAAAAAATTGACCAATTTAAGGAAATGTTAGTCAGTCACAAGTTGAGAGTGATGATCAGAACCACAAAAGGGGATGACATTTTAGCTGCTTGTGGTCAACTCAAGGGAAACAACGAAAATCAGTCTTGCCACAATCAAAACGATTGATTAATTTTATTGAATAAAATTTGGGGAGTTTATGGTTAGTAGAAAAGAAGCAATGGATCCAATGATTTCATCACTGGGAAGTAATGAGTACGTGAGTTCAATTTCTCACCTGATTGGAGCGATTCTCGCATTTGCAGGTACGACTTTATTAATTGTTCTATCAGCTCAGGCAGGAAAATGGGTACATTTAGTAAGTTTCTCAATCTATGGTCTCACTCTCTTTTTATCAATGATGGCAAGCTGCCTACTACACTTTAATCTTCTCTTTGATCGCTACTATCGCCTTCTTGGTATTTTTGATCACAATGCTATATTCCTTCTCATTGCGGGAAGCTATACGCCAATGGCATTAGCTGTATTTGGTGGACCGATGGGATGGGGGCTATTTACTCTGATCTGGGGACTGGCAGCATTTAATATCACCATAAAGTCAATTTTCTTTGCGAGAATGGGCAAGCACCTATCGACACTAACCTTTGTTCTCATGGGCTGGCCTGCTATTTTCTACATTTGGCCGCTCTACCAAAAACTAGGGATACATGCCATTTTTGTTCTAATCGCAGCGGGAATCACCTACACTATTGGGGCCTTTAGCTTTACTTTCCATAAACCAGATCCCTTTCCTCCATACTTTGGAAATCATGAGATTTGGCATATTTGTGTTTTAATTGGGAATAGTCTGATCTTTTATTTAATGTATGCGCATATTCTCCCATATTGAGTCAATCTTTAAGCATAATAACTAAATTTTATTCTAAAAAATCGAGTTTTTACTTTAGCTTGCTCCATATTCTACCGATTTAGCTATCAAATACTAACATTTGTTTAAAAACAAAGTGGATCGACATAGTAGAAAATGGGAAGCATTACCTTAAGTGAAAAAAAAGTCGAATCTGTAATACGTGATTACTTAAAAGGTAACACCGTATTTCTCATAGACTCCAGCGGAGTCTCTCGCGCCCGTTTATCTAGTATTTTAGTTGAGCTCGGGGCCTCTTGTTCTAAAATAAAAACATTTGGAAGCTTTGAGCAAGCACTTCATCACTACAAAGAACTGAAACCAAAAATTGTTTTCTCTGATTATAAAATTGGACCTCGCTCTGGACTTGATCTCTTTGAAGAGATGGCAAAAAGTAAGCTCGTGGAACAGAGAGATTCACTCTTTGTAATGATCACTTCAAACTCATCTCAATCTGTTGTTGCAAGAGCAGCAGAAGAAGATGTAGATGCTTTTATTTTAAAGCCCTACACCATTCAAACAGTCAAGCAGATCTTCATCAAAACAGCTTTAGATAAACTATTCCCGTCAGAATATATGCAATATATTGCTGCAGGAAAAGATCTACTACTTGCTGGCTCATTTGAGAAAAGTCTTGAGTATTTTGAAAAGGCCCTCAAACTTTCAGAGACACCAACTCTTGCCTATTTTTATATTGGACAGGCCAAGTATATGCTAGAGGCCCTTGGGGATGCCGAAAAAAGCTATAAGGTCGGGCTAGAACACAATAAGATTCACTACAAATGCTTAGTTGGGCTTTATGACCTACTCATGGAGCGACGGCTACATGAAGAGGCATATGACGTAGTAAGAATGATCGCAGAATACTTCCCTGCAAATCCCAAAAGGCTTGCTCAAATTATCCACCTCGCGATTATTACAAAAAACTACTCAGATATTGAGGAGTATTATAACTTCTTCATTGGCTTTAATTATAGAACAGAAGAGCTCATTAATTATGTCTGTGCAGCATTATTAATCTGCGGAAAATACTATCTACAGATGAATTACAGAGATAGAGCATTCATGCTATTTGAAAAAGCAAGCATAACGGCTAAAGGTCATACTAAATTTTTAAGAATACTAATTGAATATCTCACAGAATTTAAACAGCACGAGCATTACGCAGCGTATATCAGGCGCTTTGATAATGACAGTTTCAATTCTATTGATTTTAAAATTGCTGACTTTCTGACAAAGCATCTCAACATGCAGCCAGTAAAAATCGTAAAACAATGTAACGATTTTATCAGAGAAGGAATTTTCAGTAGTTCTCTCCACTACCTTCTGATTGAAAATAATAAGAAACTTGGAAGAACTGAGGACGCAGAACAGGCATTTAAAGATGCTATTGAAAAGTGGCCAGAAAAATCCAGCACTTTTTATCGCCTTAAGGCAGAGTAATGTCACAAAATAAAAAAGTAATTGTTCTACATTTTCAAAAAGAAAGCGATCAGAGTGCCACACTTAGGACACTAGAAAAAGCTTATGAAAAACACGCAAATACTGATGTAATCGTTTGTAGCAGTGGTTCAGAGGCGGCTCAAATCATGCGCCAATACCGAGGTGGGCTACTTCTATTCTCGGTTTTTGATCGCAACTGCGTCACCCAGCTGCTTTTATTCATCAATACATGTGCCAAAGAACTCCGTGACGGAACTATTAAAATGGCCGGATACAACAACTTAAAAAATAAAAAAGTTGAAAAGTATCTTCAAAAGAATCAATGCGCAGAGCAATTCTTCGGAAAGCTTACCACTAAGACTCTTGGCTATAAAATTAATCTTTGGTTTAAGGCCATAGATTTTTCATGTCAAAAGGTTGATGAGCAAAGAAAAAAAGAAGAAGAGAGCAAGGCCACAGAAATACGCTATTGCCAGCAAATGGATCTCGGTTCAGATTGCTGGCTACTTGAATCAAAAGACCAAGTTCACAATGCAATGAAGCAGTGGTTTATCTATATGAGAGGCCCCTCCCCTTGTGCAGGAAGTTGGGAAGAGATTCAAAATAAAAATGACCACTATGATAAGTACTGGCAATGGGTACCCAAAATGGAAGATCAGTTTCCATTTATTACAGATCTAGGGAGCTGGATTTTTAAAGGGCCACAACCTAAATTTAGTTGGAAAGATAATACTTGGCACTTCACTGGTAGAGATATTTATCTTGGTTTTCAAATGGAGGATGAAGATAAAATTCACTACCGTTTTTTGGCCAACAATAAGGGAGCATTACTTTCAGAAAACTCTGATGCTGCGAAATTCAAGCGGGATATGATTGAAGAGTCCTGCAACCCGGAATATCACGTAGACAGTGAAGACTTCTACGAAGGAAAAGATAAAAGCTTTCAAGACGAAGAGAACTACGATGATCGTGTCGATGAAATAGAACGCGATGATAATAGAGTTGATGGACATCTTAAGGGAGATCAATCTCAATCAAATGGTCTATCAACCCACTACAAAGGTCGCTCAAGGTACAGTGCAAATGAGTTAGCAGAATCGGAAAGGGAAGAAGGACAAGAACTTGACCTTGCTGGTCACCTGAAAGATATTCAAAAGAATCTAAATCCATCAAGCGTAATTGATAACAAGCTTCGTGGTCAGTCGCAGAAAGGAGTTGAACTTGATCTTGAAAAAGATAAGAGCAACCCTTTTGATGAGATAGGCAATGGTCAGCCAAATTTTGACCGTGAAAAATCTAACTTCAAAGGGCTAGACCTAGAACCAGGGAAAAAAGGAAGTTCATCAGAAAATGGTGAAGAGTATCCTCCAGAGGAACAGCTTGCTAAAAAAGTTCAACTCGATCTTGAAAAAGGAAAACCAGATAGAGATGAAGAAGACAAACGTGAGCAAGATAAAATCAATACCAATATGGTAGGAAAGAGACTTGCGTCTCGTGGACTTGCGCTCGATAAAGGTGATAACTCAAAAGGTGAAGAGGAATCTCCACTTGAAGAAAGCGAAAGAAAGAAGCTTCGTGAGGCCCTAGGACTTCCGATCAAAAAAGATAATGAAAATAGTCCTCATGAGGGACAAGTAGATCACCTTCAAAAGTACTATGGAATTCAGAAGGAAATGGGACTAACAGACTCTCTTTCTTCTGATGTTGAAAAAGGAAATCCAGAAGAGAGTGATACCCCTGAACGAGAAAAGCTTACTCCTCAAGAAAGACTTAAAAGGGAACTCGCTTTAAATCAAGGTCTAGAACAATACGGAAGCGAGCAAGGTGGCAGAGAAAATGGAGCTCCCAAATTTGACCGAGATCCATCTAGCCGAGAGGGAGTTCCTGGTGTCGACCCAAGTGGACTAAAAACCAATGAGGTTGGAGTTGATCATCAAGATTCCAATATGCTCGGTAGAGGTCTTAAAGATGTAACCAAAGATGGCGACTTTGATGGAGAAGGTAGTCGAGCTGATTACATTGAAAAGTATTACGGCACAAAAAAACGCCAGCAAGAAGAGGACGCTCCTAAAAATAAAAGGGAGCGAAAATCTAAAGATATCCAAGCAGGTCCCCACGCAGGACCGCAGGCCAAAGAAAAAGTTCCCTTCAAGGGTAAAGCAAAAGAGTTTGATCTTTTTGGTGGAGAAAAGGTCAATCTGACAGATATTAAACTATCTGTTGAACTCGTCCGAAAAGGAAAAGAATCGAATATCTTTGATGACAAAGAAATTGCTAATTTGAACGATCTTTTTGAGGACTACCTCGTACTGAGAAGCCCATCAAGCAGATCAATTGGTACCAATGAAAAAGTCATGATCAAAGTAGACTGCTCATACCTTGGGCGAAATTACTTCTATGATTTTTCTGGCATGGTCGAAGAGATTGAAGATGAAGAATTTTTGGATGATGAGATTCAAGATAGTTTCTCCAATGTCACAGTGAAGTTAACTTCTTTTAAAGAAGAAGACCTTTTAAACATCACGCGTATTTTTATGGAAAGACAGGCCAATATCTTGAAATTCTTTAAAGCAGCAAAAGGCGTGGAATAGATACTGAATGAGTAAAATTAAAAAGCAGATCTTAGTAATTGATGATGATCCCAAAATCCTTGAGGTAGTAAAGGCCTATCTCGAAGCTGTTGATTTTGATGTAATAGCGCTCAATGATCCTACCCAAGTGGAAAAAGTGATTAATGGTAATTTTATTGATGCTGTTATTTGTGACTTTCTAATGCCTAAAAGAAATGGGGGAGATGTTTTAAGAATCATCAGAACCTATGAGAAAAGAAAAATTCCTGTAATTATCATCAGTGGCGACCCAACAATCGGCAAAGATTCAACTTTTACAGAAGGGTCTATGGCCTTTTTTATGGTGAAGCCCGTCAACTTTCCCAAGCTTATTGATTTGATAAATAGAACTCTTAGAAGATTTCAGCTGGTTAATATTGAAGACTTTGAAGAAAACGAAGTTGAAGGAACAATGCAACTCATCGGGGAATCTGAAAGTTTTAAGATCAACGTTGTTGATTACAGCGAAAAGAGATTCTCGTTGGAATCAGAACGTGAAAAGGCCATTCGTGGAGAAGAGTATCAAATTAATATTGTTTGCAAATCTGATGGTAACGACGTCACGCTAAGCTTCACTGGCCGGGTAGATGAAATTAACAACTACGGATCAGAGGATGAAATAGTGCTAACTCCCCTAGATCTCGATCGCGATGGACTAAAAAAATTGTGTGCCTCTATAGAGCTCAAACAGGCCTACGTGGCCCAATTCATGAACTCAGCGAAAGGGCAATAGCCCCTCCGTCTTAACGCCACGCATCTACCCAATTCACTCCATAATTTGGTACAGTCTGAGGCGTATAACCTAACAAAATTTATGACATTAGAGGGGACTATGGACCAAGAGATCAAGGCATTTCAAGAGGCCATTCTAAGAGGAATTCCTGATGAGCTACCAGCTCCAAAGACGATTGACCCAGAAATCAATCATGCGCCAAAAAGAAAGGATATTCTTACTGAAGATGAAAAGAAACTAGCAATAAAAAATGCGCTTCGCTACTTTCCGGAAAAACATCACAGTACACTCGCACCTGAGTTTAAAGAAGAGCTTGAAAAATTCGGCCGTATCTATATGTACAGATTCCGCCCAGATTATAAGATTACAGCTCGCTCTATTGAACAATTCCCGCATAAGTCAAAGCAAGCTGCAGGAATTATGTTGATGCTTTCGAATAATCTCGACTACGCAGTAGCTCAACACCCACATGAACTAATCACCTATGGTGGAAATGGTGCTGTTTTTCAAAACTGGGCCCAATACCTCCTTACAATGCAATACCTTGCAAATATGTCTGACGAGCAAACACTTCATATGTGCTCAGGTCACCCACAAGGACTTTTCCCATCACATCCTGATGCTCCAAGGGTGATTGTAACGAACGGGATGATGATCCCTAATTACTCGAAACCAGATGATTGGGAGAGATTCAACGCTCTTGGTGTAACCCAATATGGACAGATGACCGCAGGTTCATTCATGTATATTGGCCCTCAAGGGATTGTACATGGAACAACAATCACAGTTTTAAACGCGGGTCGCCTACACTGCAAAGATGACACTCTTGCGGGAAAAGTATTTGTAACGGCCGGTCTTGGTGGAATGAGTGGAGCTCAACCAAAGGCAACGGTTATTGCAGGCGGTATCTGTGTTGTAGCTGAAGTGAATCCAAAAGCAACAGAGGTTCGCCACTCACAAGGTTGGGTTGATGAAGTATTTAAAGACTTAGACAAACTAATCGATAGAGTTGAAGTTGCTCGCAAAAATAAAGAAGCGGTTTCAATCGCTTACCAAGGGAACATTGTTGACCTATGGGAAAGATTTGTAGAAAGAGATGTAAAAGTTGAACTTGGTTCTGACCAAACTTCACTTCACAATCCATGGGCCGGTGGTTACTACCCAGCGGGTATTTCTTTTGAAGAATCAAATCGCTTGATGGCAGAAGAGCCTGAGCGCTTTAAAGAGGAAGTTCAAAAGACTCTCCGTCGCCATGCAGATGCCGTTAATAAGATGGTTGAAAAAGGGATGTACTTCTGGGACTACGGAAATGCCTTCCTTCTCGAAGCATCTAGAGCTGGTGCGGATGTAATGGGAGAAAAAGCTGGAGAATTCAAGTACCCATCTTATGTTCAAGATATCATGGGACCTCTCTTCTTCGATTACGGATTTGGACCATTTAGATGGGTATGCTCATCTTCAGATCCAGCAGATCTTGAAATGACTGATAAGATCGCGGCAGAAGTTCTTGAAGAAATGATGCAAAGATCGCCTAAAGAGATTCAAGGTCAGATGAAAGATAACATCCTCTGGATCAAAGAAGCTGGAAAAAATAAACTGGTTGTTGGCTCTCAAGCAAGAATCCTTTACGCTGACGCTGAAGGTAGAATGAAGATTGCAGAAGCATTCAACAACGCAATCAAAGAAGGAAAGCTTAAAGCACCTGTAATTCTTGGTCGCGATCACCACGATGTTTCGGGTACCGACTCTCCTTACCGTGAAACTTCTAATATCTACGACGGATCAAGATTCTGTGCAGATATGGCCATCCAAAATGTTATCGGAGATTCATTCCGTGGCGCCACTTGGGTATCGATCCACAACGGTGGTGGCGTTGGCTGGGGAGAAGTAATAAACGGTGGTTTTGGTATGATGCTTGATGGATCAGATGCAGCAGACCGTCGCCTTAAAAACATGCTTCACTGGGATGTTAATAACGGTATTGCAAGAAGATCATGGGCCAGAAATGACGGAGCGATCTTTGCAATTAAGCGCGCAATGGAAGAAGAACCTCGCCTTAAGGTCACATTACCAAATATTGCAAGCGATGATATCATCAATAAATTATTTTAATTAAATATCATTCTAAGGTGCTAGGAGACTTAACTCCAAGTTTCCTAGCATCTAGATGATTTTCCTACCCTAAAACTTTGCCTTTTCCCTTAAATTACTAATATTTCCTCATATTCACTTGCTAATCAAAATGCCAGAAAATATAATTTCTACTAGTATTGTTTAACACCGAGTTTCCAAGGTACTGATTTGAAATTTTTCAATAAGATATCAATTGTATTAATTCTGCTCATAGCTGCGATCTCAATCTACAGCTTTGAAAAGTCATCACGACAAGCGGCGCGGGATACCCTCAATAACTATGGGAAGTATCTTAAATTCCCACTCTGGGAACTCAACAAGAAATCAGCTGAAACATACGTAAATGTTATCTCCAATGCAGAGAACTACGCTCGCTTTACCATCACCCTTGTCGATGGTGAAAGATACATCGACTTTAGAGAAAAACAAAAAAGTGGACTAGGAGCGAAGATCAGAGAGGTCTTTGTTCAAAAGATCCCAATTTCTATGAAGGTCTTTCACTACGATCGCCACATCGCAACCATTGATGTTATCTGGAAAAGTAATACCATCTATGGATATATTTATGTATCCATCTTGATCTTTCTTTTTATCAGTATTATTCGTCTCTACATCTCAACCAGTGAGAAAAAGATTGAGACTCAGAATAGACAAAAATCAGAAATGCGCCACAAGCAGCTGGTTGATACCATTCCTCACGGTATTCTGGAACTCGATACCTATGGAAGAGTTTCTTATGTCAATCCGGCCTATCTTAAAATGGTTGGTTACGATGAAAGTGAAATTCTGGCAAAAGGGATTATCTTCCCAAGCTTTAAAGAGGCACAGAAAACAAGTTCGATTCTAAAAATTATTCGTGATAATAAACCAAACCCTTTCCCAATCTTTTTCCGCCACAAAACAAAGTACGGAACAGTAATTGATGTCCAAATGGACTGGAGTTACAAGCTAGATGAAAACAAAGAGCTTGAAGGTTTCATTTGTGCCATTACAAATATTACAGAGAGAAAGAAAGCTGAAAAAATGCTTAAAGAAGCAAAGATTCAAGCAGAAACAGCAAACGAAACGAAATCTGAATTCCTTGCGAATATTTCTCACGAGTTGAGAACTCCAATGCACAGTATTCTTAGCTTCTCTGGGTTTGGGATAAAGAAGATCGATTCGGCCCCACAGGAAAAGATTAAACACTACTTTGAAACCATTCAAGATAGTGCTGAACGCCTGATGGTTCTTCTAAATGACCTACTAGATCTATCGAAACTTGAAGCAGGTAAGATGCAATACGAGTTTCAAAATAATGATATTAAAATCCTTATCCATAAGATCATCACAGAGATGGCCGCAAACTTTGAGAACAAACAAATCAATGTAAGAGTTCGCGAGACGGATTTAAAAACCACCCTAATCTTCGATAAGGCCAAAGTAGGTCAAGTCATCCGTAACCTACTCTCCAACGCTTTAAAATTTTCGAAAGAGGGAGAATCAATTAATATCTTCTTCGAAACAGATTACATTACAAAAGGTTCAACAACACGTATGGCCCTTAAAACGAGCGTTGAAGACTTCGGAATTGGTATTCCAGAGAATGAGAAGGAACAAGTATTCGACAAGTTTATTCAAAGCTCTAAAACCAAGACTGGCGCTGGTGGTACAGGGCTAGGCCTTGCAATCTGTAAAGAAATTATTGAAAACCACAGAGGAGAAATCTGGGTTGAAAATAAAAACGATACAACAGGTTGTGTATTCTCATTTACTCTTCCATACGAGCTAAACTAAGCAATGAAACAAGTAATCTTCGCTCTTTTTGTTATTCTCGCTTCATGTACGAAAGTGCCAAAATCAGATCTCGACCTTGAAATATCAATCGTTGAGCCTGATGGTAAGAAAACTGAGCTTAATGCACCATTTATGTGGAGCAAAGAGCAAGAATTTACCCCTAAAGACTACAATTTGAAGGTCCTCCCATATATCGAGAACAAAACAGAAATCAAACTAAAAGTGGAAATAAAAAGACAGAGTAAATTGCTTGGAAATGCAAAATTAACTACTATTTTCAATTATCCGGCCACAATTGATATCGTAAACAATGGAAAACACTACAAATTGATCTTAATCCCGAGAAAAAAGCACTAGAAATAAAGATTTACCTCCCCTTACCCAAACTTTAATTGTCGAATCTCCCTCTGGCCGAAAAAATAAATCTGATTTGAAAACGCCGTCATTTATACGACCAGGAAGGGAGGAATTATGAAAGTAACATCAAAAGGAAGATACGCGTTAAGAGCAATCATCGACATCGTCGTTCACGGAAAGGGAAATCCAATCACCCTACTCAGCATCTCAAACAGACAAAATATCAGCGTTCATTATCTCGAGCAATTGTTTCGCAGATTGAAAGCAAACGATATCGTACGTGCTGTTAGAGGACCAGGAGGAGGATATGTATTGGCCCACCCAATGGATGAAATCACAATTAGAGATACACTTCTAGCTGTAAGAGAAAACATCAACATTGACGTAGACATCAACGGATCAGAATCGAGATCAACAGATACAGAAGAGTTCAATATTCTAAAGGACTACTTTAATAGTTTATCTCAAACAATTAACGACTACTTCACAACAACAAGTGTTGGTGACCTTGTAAGAAAACATCAGCTACAAGCTGAGAAGAAAGAAAGAAGACTTTCATTTGAAAATCTGATTTCAGAAGAAATTCAAAATACAATGATCAACTAAGGGTTTCCCTTAGTTGATCTTTACTTCCACTTCAATTTCAGGATGGAGACTTTTATGAACAGGGCAACTCTCAATACACTTTACTAGTTTCTTTTGCGCCTTTTCATCAACTCCATCTATGAATTTGATATCCAAAATAAACTTTTTAACTCGTCTTGGATTCTCATTCATTATTTTTTCAATAGTAATAGTCGAACCGTCAAAAGGAATACCATCTCTCTCCGCGACCTTACCCATGATTGTTAAAATGCATGAAGAAAGAGCAGAGGTGAATAAGTCAGTAGGAGAAAACTCACGCCCTTTGCCACCGTTATCTGGAGGAAGATCTGTCGTTAATTTTTTACCTGTAGGTCCATGTGTGAGTTCACACTGACCATCTCCAATATATTTTGTTTCAATCGTTGTTGCCATATGATCTCTCCTAATCGCTAAATAGCGCTTTGTTTTCTCCTATTTTATCTTTAGAATTAAGAAAAAGAAACAGATCCACTAGGTAGAAATATGAAGATTAAAATTCATGAAGCAAAAGAAATTGTTCAAAATCTATTTATTAAATATGGAATGCCCCATAGTGACGCAGAAGAGCTTACTTCGATTTTAATTAGCTCACACCTAAAAGGCTACCCCTCTCATGGGATTGCAAGAGTTCCGATGTATATCGAAGATATTAAAAATAAAACCATCAACGTCAGCGCAGAAATAAAAGTTTTAAAAGAGGCCGCATCATCGGCCCACTTGGATGCAAACAAAGGAGTTGGCCCACTTCAAATGGTAAAAGGGATGGAGCTTGCTATTGAAAAGGCAGAAGCAACTGGAATTGGTGCTGTTGCACTAAAAAATTCAAATGATATTGCTCGCCTTGGTAGCTATGTAGAGATTCCAGCAGCAAAAGGGCTCATCGGATTACTATTTGTAAATGATGGTGGCGCAAATCCAGCGGTCTGCCCAACAGGAACGACCAAACCATTTTTTAGTACA
The DNA here is from genome assembly GCA_965140515.1 of Bacteriovoracaceae bacterium. Lineage (GTDB taxonomy): Bacteria > Bdellovibrionota > Bacteriovoracia > Bacteriovoracales > Bacteriovoracaceae > JAGLCH01. The sequence goes on from OZ223251.1 coordinate 3,308,642, forward strand.
AACCCTTTGGCCGCAGGCCTTCCTACAGATAAAGGGTGGCCAATTATCATAGATATCTCAACAGCGACAGTAGCGCTAGGTAGACTTAAGCAAGCTGTTAATTGGGATGAAGAAATACCAGAGGGCTGGATAGTTGAGGAAAATGGAGAAACAAGCACTGACCCTGCTAGCTTTTTTAGAAAAGAAAATCCATCTGCAATTCTACCTCTAGGAGGATTACTGAGAGGGCACAAAGGCTACGCCCTATCACTTCTTGTGGATATTTTGTCTGGAGGATTGAGCGGTACAGGATTAAGTTCAGGAGACCCAGAACACCCAGAGTCTAACGGCGTATTTATGTTAGTCCTCAATCCTGAAAACTTCTTTGGCAGAGACGACCTTATAAAAGAAACCAGTGCGCTGATTGATCGACTTAAGCTGCTTCCAGGAGAGGTTAGAATTCCAGGGGAAAAGCAATATCAATTAGAGGCCAATTCTGGTGAATCAATTGAAATCGACCCCGTAACTTGGTCTAATATTCAGAGACTTAGCCCCTAAATAGATTACTGATTTCCTCCGATAAGTTATTAATAACTGTGAGGTTTTCATGAAGTCTGTGATCTTTTGTATTCTCATTCTAATCTCGTACTCCAGCTATGCTGGAAGATGTATTGATAACAATACCCCCCTTTGTCCTGAGAAGGGATCAACAGTTTTACCTGAAACATATCCCGCATCAGCATATGTGGTCTCAACAAGAACAGATCGTTTTACCAAAGCAGGTCAAAGTATGCCTGAAAGCTTTATTACAGAAGTTATGGATGGATACAACTTTGACATCAATCAAATGCCAACATTTTATATCCCTACCTCACGCTACTCTTTTGATGAACTGACGGTTAAATTGAGAGAAAAGCTAAGTAAAAAGGGATTGAAATCAAAAAAGATTGACCAGTTAGTTTCAAACCTCGCATATGTCGATGCCAACAGTTATATGTGGCAACAAGACTACATGCAATCGACCTTTAACGCAGAAACAGGAAAACCTGTAACGAGAGTGGTCAGCAGATACTCAAGAACTCCCGTAGGCGTCAATGCACGAATGGAGAAAAGCGAACGCGACTGTGCGCCTGAAAGAGGAGCACCGCTTGGCTTTGCAAGAAAGCTCAGACAAGGTCACACAGATATTGGATTCCCCGATCAGTTTGGCAAACCGGGAAAAACCGGAGGCGGCTTTGGAGGAGAATTTGATGTACCAAAACTCCCACAAGAAGAACAATGGATCGAAGGACATCCTGGAGATCCAGGATCAAAGGCGGGGGGCAACATTGAAGCTCTTCCAGGAGGAATCTGTCTCACAGGAACCAATCAAAGCGATGAGTACACAAAAGAATGGTGCTCAGATCTAGACTATGCTGTAAAAGTTGATGTGGACTGGCTCTCTGTGGGACATGTTGATGAAGTGGTAAAACTAGTACCAAATGGGAAATCAAATGTTCCTTGTAACTTTTCAATCATGATTGCAAGTCCAAAGAAAGCAATTGAGTTACTTAAAGAAGATGCAGCAGAAAGTGTTTTTGATCTTTCAGATATCCCAAGCAAGGATCTCGATAACTCTCTCAACTCACGATTCACCCGTGAGTTCTTTGGGCCAGGAAAAATCTTTTGCAAGCTATATGTAACAGATATTCGCAAAGAACTATTTAAAAAGATTGAGTCACCTAAAGTAAAAGGTGTTGAAACTGCTTTTAAAATCCTTCTAGGAGAAAATGCATTTGCAGATTCAAGCGACTACAACGTCGACTATAAGGTTTGTGACCGTGAAAAAACAAAAATGAAAGCAATCACAAATGGCCAGTTTTCGAAAGCATTGATGAAAGATGACGAACTGAGAATTACAAATGAGCTCATTCAGGAGAAGATGGATAAGGCCAAAAGAGATATTGCAGCACAACTCTCCAAACATCTCCCACAGTGTGGAAGTCCTGATTTTATCGATGTACCAGACCTATTTTTTACTGATGGACTTGTTGATGGATCTAATGGGAAAGAGCTTCCGCTACCGGGTTCTGGAGACTCAATCTTTCCAAATCCAACCAACTCGGTAGTTGCTGGAAATAAAATTATTTTTTCTGATCCTGAGAACTCTACCTTCAAGGCCTATCAAAAGAGAGAGTTAGAAAAAAGAAAAGCAAGGGTTAGCTTTGTTGATACGTGGGATACCTCACATCTGGCCAAAGGAAACTTACACTGTATCACAAATAGTCAAAGGTACTGTAAACCTCGGAGTAACAAGTGAAACTAGTCGCAACAATTATATCGGCACTATTTTTTGGAAATATTCATGCCGCCTTTTTAGGACCTCTGCACCAGTGCAGCGTTAAACTCAATCAATATATCAAAATTGACTTTGAGATTAGGGACAACCTAAAGGCCATCGCGACTTACAAAAGACTGAAAGATAATAAATATCTTGGAAGTTGCCAGCTCTCACCAATCACAGGAATCAATGGCATGGATGGTAAAACGAGAGAGATAAAATTAGTCTACTCTTCCGGAAAATGTGATTTACTTGATCAGAGTAAATACCCAATAAAAGAGGAACCAACTTTTAGACTACGACTAGTTTCGAGTGGATACAACGGACTGCTCTTCATACAAAAAAACCGACATCCATTAGAATGTCGGTCAGATAAAACGAATATAAAAAAGTGGTATCAATCAATCGAAAAACTTACTTCTCACCATTAGTTTGCTTAATCAAAGACTGACAGCGCTTAACTTCACGTAAAAGCTCTTGATCCCTTTCCATTAGCAATGGCTTAAGAACAGCGACCACATCAGGTCTCGATCTCACAATTTCCACAAAACGACAGAGGAAATCATCCATTCCACCTCTGTGGTGTTCCCAGCTCGTAACATTATACTTAGAGTTGTAGAAAAGACTAAAAAGATGTTCTTTATAATTCAAACGAACGAGCTTACCAGTTTGCTGAATAAGCTCATCACCAATTTTATCGTCATGAACAGAAAATTGCCACGTGAGCTGATCCCCCGACCCAAGATCTAAGGTGCCCTCATAAGTCTTGATCAAATAGCCGACCTTAGAAAACTTAACAAGCTTCCCAGAGCGATTGCCAGTGGAATAACCGTAATTAAGCACCAAAACGGCCAAGAGAATAGCTGTAATGACTGCTACAAATAGACCAAAAAAAATCTTCTTCTTCATCTAACTTCCTTGTTATGAGCGAATAAGCTTATTCATTAAAGAATCATTTTCAATAAATGTAATTGCTTTTTTAATATTACCGCTCTCAGAAAGAATTGTACAAAAATTTTCTTTTACCGTTGGTGCCAATTCGATGGCCCTAATGAATTCCTCTCTATCAAAAGGATCTTTTGCAACGTAATCGATAAAACCGGTCTTTTCCAGTACATCTTTGACTCTTTCAAAGTCATTTCCTTGAAGGTAGCTCGTAACAAGAGATGCCACGCCCACTTGAATCCCATGACCTTTTGGTCTTTTAGAAATTGAGTCAAGGGCATGAGAAATAAGATGTTCACTCCCACTAGCAGGCCTTGAACTACCAGCGACCTCCATTGCAACCCCAATCATGATGAGTGAACTTACGATAACTTTTACAAAGTCAGGATTATCTAGGTCCTTATCATAGAAGTTGATAAAAGCATCAAAAGCATTTTGCGCAGTCATTACAGCAAAGTCATCTACGTACTCTTTATTACGATGATAGGCCAACTTCCAGTCATAAATTGAAGACCCCTTACAAACAAGATCACCAATTCCGGAATAGAGAAATGACCGCGGGGCCTTTTGAACAACAGAAAGATCTACAACTACTGCGTGAGGAACAGTGGTCGGTTGTGTCTTTCGCTTACCATCTACTACGAGAGATGACATCGAAGAGCAAATCCCATCATTTGAAATAATAGTGGGTACAACCATGAGAGGAATCTTTTTAAGATGAGCAATATACTTTGCATGGTCAAGAACCTTCCCACCTCCGATAGCAACAATACCATTAACAGAGTGTGGTAAGGATAATGAGTTTTCAAAACAATCGCGAATGTTGATACTCATAACTTCACGTGTGAGTTCAACATCAATATCGGAAGAGGAAAGTGAGATTGAAATCTTTTCTCCAAACAAATTCTCGATCCCCTCTCCCCAAAACAAGGCGATTCGGTCCATCCCTTCTGACTTAAGGTATTTTCCGACTTTATGAAGAGCATCCTTCTTAATGCGGAGTAAGGACGGAATGGTAATTCGAAGACTTTTTTTCATCTACTCCTCTTTTAACTTACTGAGAAAAATATCGGCAACGCTATCGAAAACAAATGTTGGTCGATATGGGAACTCCTCGATTGTTTTCTCTGAGCTAACCCCAGAAAGAACAAGCGCAGTTTGCATTCCTGCTTCCATCCCCCCTAAGATATCAGTATCCATTCTGTCACCAACCATCAAGGTCTCATGAGCACGAACACCAAGAATTTCCTTTGCAAGTCTCATCATCATAGGGTTTGGCTTTCCTACCACATATGGAGACTTACCTGTCGCAGACTCAATGGCATCTAAAAAGACACCACACGCAGGTTCGAGACCATCTGAGCTCGGATCCAAAACATCAGGATTAGTTCCAATAAATCGGGCACCTTCTCGAATAAGGTTTGATGCTTTTTTAATCATACTAAAATTAACGGCGGAGGTTTTTCCAACTACGACATAGTCAGGCTCAGTTTCTGAGATAGAAAAGCCGACTTGGTAAAGCTCATTTACAAGTCCACCACCGCCAATAACATAAGCAGTAGCGTTCTTTTTCTGTTTAGCAAGAAACATTGCGGTTGCCTTCGCAGAAGTAAAGAAGTGTTCTTCAGTAAGCCCCTCAATCCCAAGCTTTTCTAATTTTCGCAACAAATCAATTGGAGTCTGTTCTGAGTTATTTGTTAAGAATAAAAACTTAATATTATCCTTGAGCATTCTTTCAACAAATTCTTTTGCTCCAGGTATAAGCTTGTGACCTCTATAAATAACTCCATCCATATCTGAAATAACATTTTTAATTTTCATAACTAGCTCACCATTTCCGGTTCAATCTGTAGAATAATTTTAAAATTATCATCAACTGCTCGAATTATCTCATTTGAAAATTCGATCAGCTCATCAAAATTTCCATGCCCACGATTAATGAGGGAAAGATTGTGATAAGGAGAAACACCAACTCCCTTAAAAGTACACCCCTTAGGATAACCGGCCATACCAATCAACCAGGCCGCAGGAATCTTAACACCATCATCTGAAGGATAATGTGGAATTTCTCCAAATCGTTCGACTAAATGTTCATAATGATCATTACCGACAACGGGATTTTTAAAGAAGCTTCCAGCACTCTTTGGGTAATCTTCGCCTGAGAGCATTCCCTTACGGTGGCGAATACTCATGATTGAAGAACGCAACACTTCAGAATTGTCGCATTTCTCCCCACCAATCTCAGTGATAATATCACGATGAGAAATTGAAAGATCATCAAGTAGTGTAAAATTAAAGTTGACTTCCAAAATCCAGTAGCGGCCTTTTGCTTTAGAGTTGAAGATTGAACTTCTATATCCAAAACCACATTCTCTTGCATCGAGTTCTAGATACTCTTCATTTTGAGTGTCGTAGACAAATACAGAACAGATGAAATCAGCAACTTCTGCGCCATACGCCCCAATATTTTGAACAGGAGAAGCTCCAATAAGGCCTGGAATTCCAGAAAGAACTTCAAATCCGGTTAACCCATAAGACGAGATTTTTTCAACAAATTGGTCAAAATCCACCCCCGCACCAACTTTGGCAGATAAGCTCTTTCCATTTTGGACAACTTCTGCTCCATCAATTTCAACTTTGACGCAAAATTGCTCAGAAATGTCATCACCAACGAGTAAATTGGATCCACCACTTAAAATAAAATAGCTTTTGTTTTTGACGGTCTGCCAAATTTTTTCAGCTTCAAAACGAGAAGAGAGGCGAATCAACTTTGCCTCTCCTCCCATACCCATAGTCGTATGTTCTTTTAAAATTATTGTTTCCAAATTTATTTCACCTTCATTGAACCAGTCTGTGCAAGTCGGCGATGGAAATCAAATGCCTTGTCGAGAAAGTGTGGGATATGCTTCGACGGTGCATTCTTTAATCCATACTCGAGATAGTCAGTAAGAAGATCACGATAGTCTGGATGCGCTGCCTTTGCAATAATTTCTCTGGCCTTATTGAGTGGAGACTTTCCTCTCAAATCAACAATGCCTTGATCTGTTGCAATCACTTGAACTGAGTGCTCACTGTGATCCACATGACTTACCATTGGAACAATTGAAGAGATATCTCCATTTTTAGCTACAGAAGATGCCATAAAAATTGAAATATAAGCGTTTCTTGTGAAGTCACCGCTACCGCCAATACCATTCATCATCTTACTTCCCAGAACGTTGGTCGAGTTAACATTTCCAAAAATATCAACTTCAAGTGCAGTATTCATCGAAATAAGTCCAAGTCTTCTAATAACCTCAGGGTTATTTGAAATTTCTTGAGGCCGTAAGATAACCTTCTTTTTAAACTCATCAATTTCTTTGATAAAACGCTTGTTCCCCTCCTCAGAGAGAGTAAGTGCTGTTGTCGATCCAAACTTCAATCGGTCATTATCCATCAGTTGGAAAACAGAATCTTGGATAACCTCTGTGTACATTGTAATTGGGTCAATCCCTGGCATAGTAGCGAAACACGCTAATACGGCATTCGCAACATTTCCAACACCTGACTGATATGGAAGTCCCCCCTTAGGAATCCTTCCCATTTTTTCTTCAAACTGAAGGAAATCAATTACATTTTCAGCAATCTTCTTCTCAGTTTCTCCCGGGGAACGAAGTGGATAACTTGCATCCAGCTTATCAGTCCAAACAATCCCCTCAATTTTTGAAGGATCAACTTGCACATAAGGAGTACCTACGCGATCTCCAGCACCAACAATTGGGATTGGGCCACGGTGTGGCGGATTTTCTGGGATATAAATATCATGCATTTCTTTAAGTCCTTCTGGACATGCGGTATTAAGCTCAATAAAAATGCGATCAGCACATTGCAAAAATGTAGGACTCATCCCAGATGACATTGTTAGGTACACTTTTCCATCATCAGTAACATCAACTGCTTCAACGATGGCAGTGGTTACTTTATCGACAAATCCAAAACGCACATATTGTGAAAGGTGAGAAAGGTGCATATCTGCGTACTCAATTTCACCTTCATTAATACCATTTCTAATGTCTAAGTTGGTTTGATAAGGAAGTCTAAGCTTTAGTGCTTTCGCTCTAGCAAGAGCACCATCAAGCTCGTCACCAGTACTAGCTCCAGTGTAAAGAGATACTTTAAACTCCTGCCCTGCAGCGTGAAGTTTTTCAGCTCTTTCAGCAAGGGCAACAGGGATTTTCTTTGGGTGACCAGATGGAGTAAATCCACTTGTTCCTAAAACTTCACCATGTTTAATGCGAGATGCTGCTTCTTCAGCAGACATCTTTTTTTCTGTAGCAATTTTAGATGTAATATTCATAATTGCGTCTCCTAATTAAATATTGATTCCGATTTTTTTAAGTACAAAAACATATCCCATATAAGTAATTGCCATAACCGAGGAAGAAGCGGTCAAGGCCCACGGGAACTTCATCCCAACTTTTAAAAAGATTGGGAGAACAATAAAAAATAAAAGGGAGGGGAGAACCATCCAAAAAATGCCTGTTGAAAGCTCAGAAACCTTTGGGGCATCTTTGGTTTCAACATATAACCAAACCATTGCAAGTATCGAAGTTAGTGGCAATGATGCCAAGATCGCCGCTAGAAGTGAAAACTTTTTAGCAAGCTCTGAAACTCCTACAACAATAAGTGCAGTAATGGCAATTTTTAGAACATAGTACACTGATTCACCTTCAAAATGATCTTTAAACTATTCTATTACTGTTTACTTAGAATAGCTAGTTCCCCCAACTAATGAACCCATGCAGGAAGTGTTCCTAACTGAAGTCCAAAAACCCACATCATGAGGAAGTAGCAAAGGAAAGTAACAAGAAAGATCCCAATCATATTCAAAATGAATCCTGTTTTTAACATCTGTCTCATTTGAATCCACCCACTACCAAAAACAATCGCATTTGGTGGAGTTGATACAGGAAGCATGAAAGCACATGATGCAGAAATTGTCGCGGGAATCATCAACCAGAATGGATGCTCACCAAGTCCAACAGCAGTTGCCGCCATTATTGGCATAATCATTGTACTAGTTGCAGTATTACTTGTTACAGTTGTTAAAGAAACCATAAAGATACAAACAAGGAAGATAATTGCCATCATTGGAAGACCTGAAATTCCGGTAAGTCCACTTCCAAGCCAGGCATCAAGACCAGTTGTCTTAAATCCTGAAGCGATTGCAAAACCACCACCAAACAGTAGTACCGTACCCCAAGGAATACCTTTCGATGCCGTTTTCCAATCTAAAATAAATTCTCTCTTTTTAAAGTTTACAGGAACCATAAAAAGGACAATAGACATGAAGATAGAAACTGTAGCGTCGTGGAGATACTTACCATAACCCGTTGGAAGCAAGCTCGACCATCCAGGAATGGTAGCAATTCCTAAATTCATTGGTGCCCGAAACATCCAAAGAAAAACTGTTAGCGCAAATGCGATAAGGATAATACGCTCTCCTTTATTCATTGGTCCAAGATCTTTAATATTCTCTTCAATCAAGTTCGTTTCACCTACTCCAAACTCAATATCTTTAAGAGGTATCTTTGTAGAAAATTTTGAAACAATAATCCAGCAAATTGGCAGAAAGATCAGAACTAGTGGAAAACCGACAAGCATCCATTGCAAGAAACCGATCTCTGGCGCTTTTGGATACATCTCACGAATAAAGCCAGCAAAAACAATGTTTGGAGGAGTACCGATCAAAGTTCCGACACCACCAATTGAAGCACTATACCCAATACCAAGCATCAAAGCAGACCCAAAGGTCATTCGTACAATTTCTCTTGAAGCTGCACTTCCATCGCCTCTATAAGTAGAGTTATCAGCGAGCTGGTTCGCAACGGCCATTGCAATTGGCATCATCATTACAGCTGTTGCAGTATTAGAAATCCACATCGCAAGAAATGCAGTCGCGGCCATAAATCCAAACATCAATCGATAAGGATTTGTCCCCATCAATCTAATGATGTTCAAGGCAATTCTTCGGTGAAGGTTCCATTTTTCAATTGCTGATGCCAAAAGAAAACCACCAATAAAAAGGAAGATGAGATGATTGGTGTAATTTGGCGTCACCGTCTTACTTGGCATAATGTGTAGCAATGGATAAAGAGCAATAGGTAACATTGATGTTACAGGAATTGGAACAGCTTCAGTAACCCACCAGATGGCCATCAGGGAAACCACAGCTCCCATTCTTTGGGCCTCAACTTCTAGCCCGGCGGGTGTTGGCAAAAGAAGCAATAAAAGAAAAACTCCCAATCCGATAAATAGTCCAACGTTTTTAATTAGCGTTTCACTACTCTCTTGTTTCATATTAACCTCGTATGTCTTATAGGTGACGATCTTGGTCTCCTTATCGATATTTTTTTATCAAAATAAAGTTAAATTAATCAAAATATTTCCGATAAATTCTTTGTGCCCAAAAATAGGAGTAGTTATGCCAAAACAAAATGTAGCAATTGTTGTTGTAGACGACGACACAAATGTTCTAGAAGCGCTCTATCGCGACCTTACAGACTTTGAAGGGCTGTTTAGAATTGAAACCGCAGAAAGTGCAGAAGCGGCGAAACGCATAATAAATGATCTTATGACAAAAGGCATTTCGGTTGGCCTTATCTTGTGTGATCACCTAATGCCAGGAGAGAATGGAGTTGAATTTATGAGTAAACTGCATTCAATAAAAGGACTAACTCCAACAAGGAAAGTTTTAATCACGGCTCACGCTGGTCTCGAAGATACCATCAAAGCAGTTAATGAAGCTAATCTTAACTACTATATTTCAAAACCATGGGATGCAGCAGAGCTCAAGCGTATTGTTCGTCATGAACTCACCAATTATGTTGTCACCAATAAAGATGACCTAATGAAGTACATGTCCCTTCTTGAGACAGAAACGATCATGAATGCGCTTCAAGGAAGCCATTCAATTGATTAGTTATGGTTCGGCAACCAGCAAGACTTAGAGAGTTACTCGCAGAAACAAAGCTTTTAGATACCAACTGTAAGAATGTTGCCGCGGGAGAAATCATTATTAATGAGGGAGATGAGGCCAATTCATTTGGAATGGTTGTTGAAGGCTTCGTCACCCTCTTCCGCTACGTCGATACAACAAAAGTTGAACTTCATACATACGAGCGAAACGAATTTTTTGGAGCACTGTCATTTTTCTTAGACAGAAAGCACTCTGTTAGTATGGAGGCAAAAACAGACTGTACTATTCTAGAGATAAATCAAGAGAAGTTCATTGAGCTCAAAGAAAGCTGTCCTGAACTTTTCGATATCCTTCAAGTTAATATTCTCTACAGCTTGTCTCGACGCTTTGCTGGAATGAGCGAACTACACGCTAACCTACACCGCAATCATCAACAACAAATCCAACAAGAAAAAATGATAACTCTTGGGAAGCTACTTTCAGGAATTACTCACGAGATTAATAATCCACTAGGAGCTCTAATTAGATCGTTAGAACATCTTGAGCAAACGATGAAAGCACTGTGGAAGACATCACATCTAGAACAACTAGAAGATCACTTCTACGGCGGAATGAATGCGCTACCGATTGCAGCTCAAGAATCGAGAGATCGCTATGAATTCCTTCTAGAAAGACATGAAGATGTTCCAACGGGTTGCGCTAGAACCTTTTCAAGAGGACAGGAAGAGTATTTCAATAAATTTGTCGTGCCTGATTTACTCTCATCCAATTATGAAGAACTGGGGATGAAGCAAAAGGCTTTTGAAATCGGAGCTATCTTTAAAAGTATTTCTCTATCTGCCAATCAAATACAGACCCTAGTAAAAGGGATTAAAAAATCTGTTAAAATTGATAAGGGAGAAAAGACAGAAGTCGATCTTCAAATGACGATCAGTGAGACATTAATCATTTTGCAAAATGTCTTAACCAATATCGAAGTGACAATGCTTTTTGACGAGCTCCCTACAGTAATGGCCAGTGGAAGCGAACTGTGTAATGTATGGACCAATATTATCATCAATGCAAGTGAAGCAATGGATGGCAAAGGAAAGCTTATAATTGATGGTTCATACGATAGGCCAAGCAACATTATTACTCTTCGAATTTCTGATACCGGCCCCGGCATTCCTGATGAAATATTACCAAGGGTTTTTGAGACAAACTTCACAACAAAAAACTCATCAAAAAAGTTTGGCCTAGGTCTTGGAATGGCCTTTTCAAAATCTGTTATCCAAAAAAATGGGGGGACCATTCACGCAGAAAATTACGAGGATGGGGCGAGATTTGTAGTTCGACTCCCCGCAAAATTAATCTGTTATCAAGACTAAATGGCACCTTCAAACAATGGATTTTATTGGTGCCATAGGGCACCTAGTGCCAATCGTACACCAACAAACATTCATCATTTCGTATAGTTAGCATCTATTTTTAAGATACCATCTTGGCAAGGGCCTTGCATAATAGGTTCCATAAGGGACACCTAAAGTTCGGGGGAACAAAAATAAGGAGATTGTATGAGGTGGTTGTATTTATCGACATTACTATTATTTCTAGGATGGAATGGAGTAACTCTAGCAGCAGAAGAAGATTCCATCTTCAATGGACCAACAGATATTCCAGATAAAGGAAGTGTTGAGATCAGCCTTGGTCATTTCACAATCGACAAAATCAAAAGTATTCAATTAGAAGTAGAAATCAAACATACATATATTGGAGACCTAGTTGTTCTTCTTAAGACACCCAAAGGTGAAGTTGTTGAGCTGCACGATCGAAGTGGTGGCGGAAAAGATGACTTATCGCTTTATGTAACATCAGTAGATGCTCTTAAGGGAATGGTTGGAGACTCTGCCGCAGGAGAATGGAAGTTAGAAGTTCTCGATAAAGCTAGCTATGATGTAGGAACAATTGTCAGTACCTATATGATTGTTGAAGGAGAAAAGCCTTCAGTTTCAGAACCAACTGAACCAGTGGAGCCAACAGAACCAACAACACCAACTGAACCAGTGGATGGAAGTTGTGAAACAGCATGGGCAACAATTCAACAAAGACATGCTCTTACCGGAGAATATCGCTCACTGATTGGATTATGTGGCGATGCTCTTAGAAGTAAACTTAAAGAAGTATTGAGTGGTAACCGTGATCTAGGATATAGAGGAGCGAGATACCTAATGTTTACTGAAGTTGATAACTTCAACGGAATAGTTTGCTCGGTGTATGATGACTCATGTCTTGAAACTGATGATATCCCTAAGAGTACAGTAATGAACTGTGAGCATACTTGGCCACAAAGTAAAGGGGCAACAGGAATTGCAAAATCAGACTTGCACCATCTCTACCCTACTGAGTCGAGAAAGAATTCAACTAGAAGTAACTGGCCATTCTGTAACGTAGAAAGAACAATCAGTTCAGGAGAAGGAAGCTCACTTGGATTTAGCGAATTTGGATCAAAATGTTTTGAACCACCTCAATACCACAAAGGTAATGTTGCAAGAAGTATGTTCTACTTTGCAGTACGCTACTCGAAATCTATCGATAGAGAGCAAGAGCACTTCTTCAGAATGTGGGCAGAACAAGACACTGTTGATAGTGCAGAGGTTGATCGTAACAGTGCAATCGAAGGATTCCAAGGAAACAGAAATGCTTTCGTAGATATCCCAGAACTGATGTACTTAATACTAGATTTCTAATAGGAACAAATAATGAGGCCACCCAATGGGTGGCCTTTTTTTATGATAAATAAGTATAACCTTGTAATAAATCCTCGTAAAAGTCGATCATCTTAACACCTTCTTTCGCATGGATATCACCAGTTTTTATTAGACGATCAATCATTGCTTTTACAACATATGCCATATGAACAGGATTATATTGCATTGTTGAAAGAACATTTCCAGCAGTAGTTCCCCTAATATACTCTTCGATAAAGAACCCAGACGGATCAAAGTGATCAGCAAATACATGAACCTCATTCAAACGGCCAAAAAGATTGTGATTATCACCCATCACGTCTTGATAGGCACCAGTGAGGAAAATACCTAAGTAATAATCCTCTTCATCTTTTAGTTCGTGCACAGGAAGAGTCTTTTCATTTTCCCAAGCACCAATGAAGTTATCAATCTTACCGTCAGAGTCACATGTGATATCAACAAGAGTAACGTGTTTTGTCGGTTTCTCATTTAATCTCGTTATTGGAACAATTGGAAGAACCTGATCAATTGCCCAAGAGTCAGCTGCAGACTGAAACACAGAAAGATTACATAGATATTGTGAAGCAATTTTTTCTCGAACTTCACCTAGTCCCTCAGGAACTTCTTCTGATGGAAGATCATTGATACTGTCATAAATTTTGTGAAGAATCTTAGCGTAGAGAGTTTCTATCTTTGCACGCTCTTCAAGAGTAATAACTCCCAATTTAAATGCAGAAAGGCTCATCTCTTTTTGCTCTGTAGCATCGTTAAATGTTTCTTGGATATTCTTTGCAGTTGCATCTTCCAAGATTTCACGAAGATTACTTACAATAACGTGTTCTCCCTCTTTTTTGTCCACAGGAAAATCAGTAATTGCAGGCTTAATTTCACCAATAACATTAGTCACAATACAGGAGTGATGCGCAGTAATAGCACGACCACTTTCTGTAATAATAACCGGTTCATCAACACGTTCAAGCTGACAGACTTGTTGAATACCATAAACAACGTCTGAAACGTATTCTGCAGGAGAATAGTTACGAGATGAATCACGAGTAGAATTCGAACCATCATAATCAATCGAAAGGCCACCACCGACATCGAGATACTCGAGAGGAAGTCCCATTTTCTTTAGCTTGGCATAAATTCTTGCGCCTTCTGAGATCCCATCTTTGATCGCGCGAATATCAGTAATTTGCGATCCAATATGAAAATGAATCAATCTTAAACTCTTTGAAAGATTATTCTCTTCTAAAATTTGAATCCCTTTAATGATCTCAGCAGTTGAAAGACCAAATTTGGATTTTTCACCACTTGAAGCAGACCATCTTCCTGGCCCCTTACTCATCATCTTGCAACGAAAACCAATGAGAGGGCGAATCCCCATCTCTTTACTAACTTGTACAAGAAGGTTGAGCTCAGTCAATTTCTCAATGACAATCATCATCTTGCGACCAAGCTTAGTACCAATTAGTGCCAGCTTGAGGTAATCTCTGTCTTTATATCCATTAAGAATGGTGAGTGATTTTTCATTTTGATTGAGCGCAAGAACGGCAAGTAGCTCAGATTTTGATCCGGCCTCAAGGCCATGGTCAAATGCAGCGCCAGCATCAACAATCTCCTCAACGACTTCTCTCATTTGGTTTACTTTAATCGGGTAAACCCCCATGTACTGACCGAGATAATTGGCCTCATCAATTTTCTTTCTAAACAACTGGTTTAGACTTACAACCTGAGATCTTAAAACATCGTGAAAACGAACAACAGCAGGAAAAGGGATATTCTGCACCTTCATTTCCTCAATAACATCAGATATATCAATCTGTGAATTTGACTGCTCCCTCTGTGGTCTTACGGCCAAATTTCCACGTTCATTAACGGTGAAGTATCCATTTCCCCATGACTCTACATGGTAGGTTTCTTCTACATTCTCTTTTGTCCAATCAGTCATCAATGTTTCCTTATACTAAAGCGTGAGCAATATCTCACGGACAACTTTTGTAGCAAAGACTGAGCTATTCTCAGTGGAATCGATCTCAGGGGAAAGCTCTACTACATCGGCACCAACAAATTTTTTATTTTTTAATATCTTTAACAAACTAATAAATGAGTGAAAATCTTCACCACCTGGTTCTGGAGTTCCAGTACCTGGAAGAATAGAAGGATCGAAGTAATCTAAGTCAAGAGTTACGTAGATTGGTGTATTCGCATCAATTGCCCCAACTATCTCAAGAAACTCAGAACGAGATGAAACCAGTGTTTTATTCTCTCTCATATACTGAAACTCTTCTCCAGTTCCCGAGCGAATTCCGTATTGAATCAATCTATGCCCATCTCCAAAATGGTCCAACGAACGTCTTATAATTGAAGCATGGGAATAGTGATGTCCTTCGTATCCATCTCTTAAATCAGCATGGGCATCTAGATGAATCAAAACAAGATTTGGATATTGCTCTAAGTATTTTTTGATAGGAGCGTAAGAAATGGAATGCTCTCCACCAAGGGTGAGTACTTTTACGCCATTGGCCTCTAGATCAATATCATCAAAAATCTCATAGAAATAATTTGTTGCCACACTCCAGTCAGCATCAACATCATCGGTATGGGTAATAGGCAAATTACCGAGATCAACCATTGAAGGAATATCTTCCAAGTCTCGATCAATATACGGAGAATAGTATTCAATACCATAAACCATATCGCGAATAGCATTGGGCCCCTTTACGGTTCCTTTTCTAAAACATGCAGTGCCGTCGAACTCAAATCCCAAGATGTGGATTGTATTTTTACAAACGTTTTTAACCTCACGAGCAACTTCAAAGCCAATACTCGGAGCAGTCATCTTTGGACATGTCTTGATAACTTCTGACATTGAATCCCCTACTTAAGATATTTTTGAACCGCATCTTTCATAAATTCAGGCAGAGCAAATGCCGCGCGGTGTGTTTCACAGTTATAATATTTAAACTCAAGCTCAGAGTCTAAAACTCTTTTTTCATCAAAGTTAGCAATTGGATCTAAACCTTTTGAAGCAAAAGTAAAAGACCAAAATCCACCTGGATATCCAAGATTGTGGTAATTGTAGATTCGAACTAATGGGAATACCTCATTTAGAACTCCAAGAAGCTCACCTTGTCTTCCTGGCTCGTACCATGGAGATTCACCTTGAGAAACAACAATACCATCATCGTTAAGAACGCTCAGTACATCATTGTAGAATCCTGGACCAAAAAGGCCTTCAGCAGGACCAAAAGGATCAGTTGAGTCAACAAGAACAACATCAAACTTCTCTTTTGTTTCCTTTACATACTTAATGCCATCATCAATTAGCAGCTCTACTTTTGGATCATCAAGCTTTGAAGCAGTTTGAGGAATAAACTCTTTACAAGCATCAACAACCATCCCATCGATTTCAACCATCACACATTTTTCAACTTCTGGGTGACGAATAACTTCTCTTGCAGTTCCACCGTCACCACCACCAATGATTAAAACCTTCTTAGGATTTGGATGAACAAATAGAGGTACGTGAGTAATCATATCGTGATAAACAAACTCATCACGCTCAGTAAGCATAACGAGTCCGTCATTTAAAAGCATTTTTCCATGCCCACGAGTTTCGACAACATCAACTGTTTGGAATTCACTTTTCCCAGAGAAGAGAGTGTTATCAACCTTGAAGCGAAAACCAACAAAATCACCAAATTTTTCTTCTACCCATAAATCTGAAAACATATCTTCTCCTTATAACCTTACTGCATTTCTAATTTTTTCATCTTTCTTAAGCATATGCTTGTAGTTAACAGTGTAACCACATCGTAGCTGCTCTCTAAAATGAGCTGCTGTTATATAATCAGAACTGTACTTAGCGGTACTTGTTCTGTTGAAAGTCACAACATCAAAACTTCGTGGCATTAATACTTTTACCAAGTGTTCGATGAGGTCTGCGTAGTGCTCTAAATCGAGATCAGTTTCAAAACTCACGTAAGAGCTATCTTCCTGAGGTGTAATATGCATTGTAATATAGCGATCACCTAGGATTCCATTCATTGAGTAACCAAATGGTTCAAACACAAAATCATCAAACTGCATATCAGGAAGAAGCTTTTCAAGCCCAAGTAGCTCACGAATAGATTCGACTGCTTGATTCTCTGTCCTAAGCACCTGAGCACCATGCCCTTCAATGTGATACATCAATAGCTCAGTTGTGTAATCATCAGGAGTTGGAACAAACTCTTTGTTCAAATGAAACATGTAAGTAAAGTGCCCATCGAGACGGCCAAAACGAAAAGCACTACCAGCAAAGTGTTCGCGTAATTTTGAGATATCTTCTAAGAAAGAAGATTTTTGTTCACGCGACTCATATTCATTCTTGCGTTGAAAGATGATCGACTCAATCAAGTTTGAATCGTATTCTTTAATAAATTCTAAAACAGAGTTGATTAAAACCGTGCGTCCACATGTGATCATTAAAAAGCGATCTTCCCAAACAAATAGACTAGACTCAGAAAGAAGATAGGCATCTAATTGATCATTAGAAACCGTTGACAATATTTGAGCGCGACACTTTCCAACAATCCCGGCCCAATAATCTTTGCCCAGTTTTCTCAAATTTGGGGATCCACTTCCCACAACAACTTCTACTTTTTTCTCAGAACCTTCAAAGAACATCAATACTCCATAACCCTATGAAATTGTTTAAAAAACATTAATTGCGTAAAACTGTGAAATAATACCAATAAGTTGCCGAATAACAAGTAGTTAATACAGATTATGAAATTGATACATAGAGCGGGCGAACAGAGTCATTTATGTTATAAAATTAATGGGTTATGGATCATATATCAATAAATAAGGTGTACAAGATACTGCTGAAGCTCCATGGGCCACAGGGGTGGTGGCCAATAACAAGCTTTGAGGGGGGATATCACCCATCTGATTACAGCATTCCCCGTACCGAAAGCGAACAATTTGAGATTTGTGTGGGAGCAATCCTAACTCAAAATACCAACTGGCCAAATGTAGAGATGGCCATCAAAAACCTTACATCGAGAAGCTCACTTACTCCGCATAAAATTGCGAAAATGAAGGAACAAGTACTGGCCGAAAAAATAAAACCCAGCGGATACTTTAATCAAAAAGCAAAAAAGTTGAAAGTATTTACCAATTTCTTTCTCAAGCTTAAAGGGCGCACACCCAATAGAAACGAATTATTGGATATCTGGGGGATTGGGCCGGAAACGGCAGACTCAATTCTACTCTACGCCTATTCGGTTCCTACATTTGTAATCGATGCCTATACAATGAGAATAATGCAAGCTCTTAAATTGCTTCCAAGTAAGTGCTCTTATGAAGAAGCAAAATCATACTTTGAAAGTACCATCACTCCAGACTTAAAGATCTATCAGGAATACCACGCACTAATTGTTCAGCATGCTAAAGAATACTTTTCAAAAAAGAAAGATTGCCCAATCTCTCCCCTGCTCAATCATCTAAACCAAAGTGCCTAACTTTTAGACAGTAAAAAAATTTATCGACGTTCCTCTCTCCTCTAGGAAATATAAGTGACTAAAACCTGAATCAACAACTGAGCTAGGGTTGGCAAACATCTTGCAAATTTATAACCCATTTTAACGCGCAAAAAGGGATGGATTATGAAAAAAGCAACTTGGGCCAGTGCATTGGCGACACTGTCGATTGCTTCTCTATTAACAACTTCAATACATGCAAGTACATTGCAACGGGACTTTTCATTAAGTAATGAAGAGGGAAAACGTATTGAAAAACTAAAACTGAGATATCGAACTCAGACAATCCGCCCTCAACACTGTCCTTTGCAGAGTACGAGCTACTCAGAAATAGCAGCAAAACTAAATAGCATTAAGCAAATGCTTTTTGAGTGTAGTGAAGACAAAAGTCTGCTCGATGAAATATCAGTTCAAACTACTGAAATTCAAGATTCCATTGATAAAGTGCGTGAAGCTTCAGGACATGAACAAAGCTCTGAAGATGACAATGCTCTCGCAATTGCCAAGATCAATGGCCAAAGCGTAGCTGACATTACAAAGATCATTAATAGCGCACTTATGGCCAAAGAGTGTCGCGACACCTTAAATAGCCAAACCTTTTTAGGAATGACCGCAGAAACCATTTTAAATGTCTCTCAATTAGGACTTCTTATTCCGAATTCAAACGGACTTGTCATCTCAGCTGGAGGAGCAGTAATCGGCTCTGTGGTTAAACTTATCGATACACTCCTTAATAGAGGATACGATTTTGAGAATGCTGAAGACCGTAACTCATTTATCAAGCTAAACTGCGCCTTTTATGATTTAAGACGTGAACTTGAAGAGGGAGACGCCTTTAAGGTTTATGCAGAAGAAAACCAAAGAGATCTCGATCTTGCCAAAGAGCTATTGGGGAAAATTGAAAAAAATATGATCGAACTACAGCAAACCTATGATGCGAAGGTAAAACGTATTGATCGTCTTTTACATGCAGATATCGCCATTAGAGATGACGAAATTAATCAACTGAAGCAAGAAGCGGAACAAATTGAAAAACAAGTCAACCAAGAAGAAGCACGTCTTTTAAAAGGGATCAGTGGATTAGATGAGCTAAAAGTGATGGTTGATCAACAGATTGAGATATTTGCAGCTCCTGCAGTCACTGTTACAGAGGACGATCCTGCAGTATCACAAATGATTAATAAACTGTATCAACTTGAGCTAGTTGCTCCAATCCTAATTCAGAAGCTAAAGGAGTACACTCCACTCAGTAGTTCTGTTGGACAAGATCGTATTCTAATTCGTTTTCTTGAAAAACTAGATTACGAAAAGAATGAAGATGAATACCTAGCACTTCAAACAATGGAAGTAGACAATTTCAATAATGTATTTAGAGCACGTCTACTCGCAGGACTTAAAAGAGTAAGTAAAGATATTGGAAAAAAACAAGATGAAGTAAATGCCATTGTTGCATCGAAAAAAGAAAAGCTTGTACAAAAAAGAAAAGAGATTAAAGCGCTTGAAGAAAGGATGATTTCTGGAGCTGCTGCGAAGATCACAATCAATGGTCAACCTGCAAGCGTGGTTTTGGCCGAAATGAAAGCAGAAAAAGAGCAGACTGTCAGTTCACTCAAAGAACAGAAAAATGATCTTGAAGTTATAAGTGAAAAGCTTAAGAACTATATTAGAACGGAGTCGACTCGCGAGGATGAAGGAACATCATCACGAATTGATATGAGCGACGACTTTAATGCGATTGCGAACAATATCTATGGAACGAATGGATACGAATTCCTAATGCAGTCAAAAGAGAGTTCAGAAGTTAATCTTGAGACATTTAACAGAATGTTTGATGACTTCGCTCATAACTATTTAACTGAGTATGAAGGTAAATGGTATATTCCGATCAATCTATCAAAAGAAGATATAAGAAGAGGATGCCAAGACGGTAGACCATTTATTAGAAAATTTACTGCGGCAAGAGATTGGAAAGAACTAGGTTATGACTTTCTAGCGACAAATGCAGACTTATTCCATGGCTATAAGATTAAAAACTTCATCTTCAGCTCAAAGCAAGAGAAGATACAAAATGAGCATAAAGCTGTTATCTTTACTCAAATGAGTAAGCGAGGCGAACAAGTTCCAGAAGATATGGAAAAATATGTTGGCAAAGGATTTGGAGGCCTGATGCAAGAAGTTGATGTGGCATCAAATAAGGCCGCAATCATCCAAAGATTTATTCATGAAAATGATTGTAATGCAATAATTGAAATGCGCTAAAAGATAAAGGCCGGATTTATTCCGGCCTTTTTTTATCTTGCATCGTCTTTAAATTTTTATTGAAGTCACCCAGCACCTTCTTGCCAAGCTTGGATTTTTTAGAGAAGGCCATATACAGATCTTCAGCGTTTATCACCAGAGGATGCATCTGAAATCGTCGAGGGTCTAGTTTCAATTTTTTAACATAATAATCAAATACAATTCGATTCATGACAATGACATCAATCCACCCCTTATTAAGACGGGTAATCAAATTTTCATTGCCCCTGGAAGTTATTTTTTTCTGAATTTTCAAGGAATCAAAAGTCTTCCCATAAGTATAATCAGCGACAACGCCAACAGATTTTGGAGTGATTTGATCAAAATCCTCAATTTTTTTGATCTTTCCTCTAAGTGAAAATAGTCGCTCCTCGGACCAAGCAATCGGATGGGAAGAAAAGGACATATAACTCTCTCTCTCCTTTGTCCGATTCAAAGAAAAGATACCGTCAACTTCTCCACTTCTTACAAGGCTCAACGCACGAGTCCATGGTGCAAAAATAAATTTAGGGGTATACCCCAGCTTCTTACAAATTGCTCGAACCTTGGAAGCGCTGATCCCATCTAAGCCCCTATCCGTACTATACTCATAAGGAGGATAATCTTCATACACAAATGACAAGATCTTATCATTTGTAGCAAATGCAAGAGGATGAATAGTTGATAGCAATGCTATGATAAAAAATAATCGATGAAACATAAAAACCTCATCGGTATAGTCTATCCAAGTGAATCAAATGACGCAGTAAAATTTTTATGAAGAGAAACTTATTATCAAAGTCAGTTTTGGGAAAATGCTACTGCCTTGTGAATAATGAGAACATTGAAGAAGATAAAAGGGTCATAAAAACAAGGATAGGTTATGAAAAGAATTGTTGTAGCAATAGATTTTAGCCAAATTACAAAGCAAGTTGTAGAAGTAGCAAAAGAATACGCTAAATGTACAGGTGGAGAAATCTGTATTGTACATACAGAAGAGCCGCCTGTTGCGCCAATGGGAGTCGGGCCAAACTATATTTTATTCCCTGTTAATATTGAGACTGAAGATGTCTATGTTGGAACAATGAATGAAGTTAAAGATCAAGAAAAGAAAAGAACAAGAACCCGTCTCAATGAAATTAAAACATATTTTGAGCAAGATGGAATTAAGGCCAAGGCAGTTCAGCTTACTGGTGAAACAGCTGAGAAAGTTCTAGAAGAGGCAGAAAAATTTGAATCCGATATGATTATTGTTGGAGCGCACGACCATGGAGCGCTCTATCACCTCTTCTTTGGAAGTGTGAGAGAAAACTTGATTAACAAGTCGACCTGTCCTGTTCTTGTTATCCCACCCCAAATGAAGGAAATTGATTAATCGTTTATTATACCGAGTTCAAAAAAGCGTAATAGATTGTGATGTGCCCGAATTGTTCGGGCACTTCCTTTTAGGTCAACAAAATTCCGAAAAGGATTCTCAAGATAGGCCTCAAAAAGGGAAGTCTCATCCGGCCCAAAAAGACTTAATGCTACTTCTGCGTTAGTAATATATACTCGCAAACGTTCAAAAAAGAGCGGCAACTCATCTGTCATTGCCAAGAACTCTGAGTACTCCATATAGCGATCATAGTCTTTAATCTTTATAAGAACAGACAGAACAAGCTCTCCTACAGATAACTCTTTCCAGTGGCAATTCTCATCTCCTAGAAGTCCAATTAAAGCTGCAACCTTTTGCTTAGGGGAACTTTGAATATTTTCAATTTCATCGACAAGCTGTGAGCATTCATCGTCACTCAAGTGGTGAAGATTTAAAACGCTAGATCGAATCCATCTCCCTTTGTTACAATTATTAAAGGCCAAATCATCAAAAGGATAGACTTCACTCATTCCAGGAATGATTGTGCGGATTGTCTCCACTCCAAGTTTTGAATTGGGATAATAGTAAATGTTAAACCCTTCCCTTCTAATAATCTCTTCCATCCAGTCGAGTTCATCACTAATTTCACCACTCGTATTCCACGGCCAAAATTTAAACTTTGGAGGCCCTGTAAAATATTGCCAAGGCATCACTCCAGCAGAATCGACAAAATGCTCTTCTAGATTGATTGGATCAGCGAAAACATCTGAATTCCATGATGGTCTTTTAAGTCCATTAAATGAATCGATATCTCTTCCTTGACATAGCTCAGTCATAGTTCTTTCTAAGGCCACTTGAAACTTTGGATGAGCTCCAAAATTAGCAAACACCCCACCATCTTTTGGGTTAAAGAGAGTTACATTAACAACCGGAAACTTTCCACCTAAGGAAGCATCTTTTATTAAAATTTTATGGCCACTCTTTTCGAGCCCTTTTTTTGCCTCAATGATATTTGGGAATTTTGCAAGGATATCGTCGGGAACATCAGGAAGAGAAATTCCATCACTAATAATTTTAAATTTAACATAACGTTCAACAATTTCCGAAAGTGCCTGAACTTTAGCCTCTTCAAGGGTATTACCAGCGGCCATCCCGTTACTTCCATATAAATTCGTAAGCACATTTATGGGGAAGAGTACTTGATTATTATTTGTTGCGTCGAAAAATGGAAGACAAACAATCTCAGTGCTGTTGGAATTAAAATCCATCACCACATCATTACTATCTTCATCATAATAAAGCTCTCTCAGGTCATCATTTAAAGTATCATCGATGGATGAAACAAGTACTTCATCTGAGGAGCAATTAAAGTTACAAGTGGCCTCTTCAAGGGCATAGTCTGCGAAGAAATAATCCTGCGAATAGCGTTCAAAAAACTCCCCTAAGGCCGATGCAATTGCAGCGTCCTCAGAGACTCCCTTCCCATTAACGTAACACTCGGGCGAAAGCTTAGAAGCAATATTAACAGACCATACTCCCTTAACTGGATTTTTGGTTTTTGATACGACTATTTCAATATTTCGTTCTTTAAGAATATTAGTAAATTTTTGAATTGTTTCTTCAAGAGAACAAGCTTTACCCAGCAATTTCACATAGACCTCTACTTTTTTACTAATTTAGAAAAATACATGGGACCAATTCCCATATTGTCAGGAAGAAAGAGATAACCATACTCTGTTCTTTCAGCTCCGGGAACATCATTACTCATTTGAGCGAGCTCTACACTCTCACCTTTCTTTGCAATCAGCTTCTCAATCACTCCATCATTCTCGTAGGGTGAAATACTACATGTGGAATACACAATTTCTGCTCCAGGCTTCGCAGAGAGTAAAGCAGAACAAAGAAGACCATACTGCTTCTGAGCAAGACGTTTTGTTCGTTTTTCGCTCCATTTTTCAAGCTCTACCGAGTTTTGAACCAGATGCTTCTCACCTGAGCAAGGAGCATCAACTAAAATAGCATCAAATGTATCTGGCGCGACCATGCCATAACGAATTCCATCTTTTCCTTTTACAAAAATACGATTGCGACAATCATGGGGAACATGATCTCTAACAACATTTGTAAGTCTATCTCTACGATCACGTGAGAACTCATTTAGAATAAGTTCAGCGTCGTCGTCCATTCTTTCAGCAAGAATAATCCCCTTCCCTCCTGGGGCAGAGCACATATCAAGGATATGATGTCTTCCATTGAGATCAATCTGTCTTGCAACTAATACTGAAGCGGGGTCCATGACATAAAAGCAGTTAAGGTTTTCCGCGCCTTTAACTTGCGGCATACCGGGAGAAAACTCATATAAATTCTCTCCCCAGAGAGTAGGAGAAAGATCAGATGGCAGTGCTTCATTTAAGTGAAATTGAGGAAAACATAGCCGACGAACTTTAAACTCCTCTCCATTGAGGGCATTCAATATTGACTGCCACCTCTCTCCATAGATTTTGGAAAAAAACTCATTAAATTTAGCAACACCACTCATTTTTTACTATCTCCACCAAAGTGCTCAATGATAAATCATAGCAAAAAAGAAATAGAGCGAAAAGGGAGCTATGGAGACTTAGCGAACTTTACAATTGAGAAGAATAGTTCATTTTGCGATATCGGCTTTGATATAAAATCATCGATTCCAGCAAGTTTTGCTCTCTCAAAGTATTCCGATGCGTTATAAGCAGAAAGAGCAATAATTGGAGCGGTAATCCCCTTAGATCGAATAACCTTAGTCGTTTCGACCCCATCAATACCAGGCATATGTATATCCATAACGATTAATGAATAGTTCTTTTTCTCAACCATTTGTATGGCATCATACCCATCTTGAGCAATGTCAGACGAGATACCAAACTTTTCTAGGATTTTTTGAATTAGCTGAGCATTTGAATCATCGTCATCAACTACGAGAATAGGAAGATTGAGACTAATTAGACGGTCCCCACTAGATAAAACACCATGAGTCTCTAATTCATCGCCTCCTTCTGTTTTACAGGATAAATGAACAATATACTCTGTCCCACTGTCTTTTCCCCTCTGGATAATCATATTTCCACCTAACACATCAATCAGCTGTTTTGTTACAGAAAGTCCAAATCCTGTTTTTGAATAATTAGACTCATCTCCGAAATGATGAAAGGAGTTTGCATCAAATAGTAGAGGAATTGAATCCTCATCAACATGATGGCGATCATCAAAAATTCTTAGAACCAATTCTCCATTATTTTTTTTGTTTGAGTGTTCAAATTGAATAGAAATGTCTCCGCTACCACCAACCTTCATAGAGTTGCTAATAATATTTGTAATAATCTGCTTGTAACGAAAATAATCACCAATCAGAACTTCTGGAACAGACTTGTCAATCTTAATATCTAGAGCAATGCGCTTCTGTTCGGCCATAACACACATGCACTCCTTGATTTGGTTCCCCAGGAAATCCACTCGAAATGGTCTCTCGGCCATTATCAGTTTTCCATTTTTTGCATTAGAAATATCGATGACGCCAGAGATAACACGTAAAAGATTCCTAGCATTATCAAGAATACTCCGCACATATGAAGATTTTTTTTCTTCATCACACTTATCACCAAGCAATTCGGAGTAACCGATAATGCTGGTAAGCGGAGTTCGAACTTCATGCCCTAAACTTCCAAGAAGTGAAAGCTGCGATTTTTTTGTTTCTTCAGCGAACTCCACCGCACGTTTTAAATCATTGATATTGAGATTAACACCAAGGATTCTATAAGGTCGCTTATTTTTATCTTTTTCTATAACTTGGCAACGGCAAAGAATCCATTTCCAAGCTCCGGATTGATGCTTAACTCGAATTTCAGATTCAAAAGAATCAATACTACCATTAACAAGCCCCCTAAAAGCCCCCTTAAAACTATCCACATCATCTGGATGTACATTTTCTGCCCAGTGCTCAAATGTCTCATGAAAATTTTGGGGATCGTATCCAATCTGTAAGGCAAATTGCTCATTTGTCTGTAGATAGCTAAATGGTGCAGTTGAATCAAAAATAGCGATTCCACTTCCCTCTAGGGCCAGGCCAACAGCTTGTTGACTCATCTCAAGTTCAAGCTCAATTCGCTTCCTTTTTTCCTTCTCAGACGATAATGAGCGATCAACAAACTTGGCCCTTTTAATAATTCTAATATGTCTAAAAATCATCGCAGCAAAAACTAAAGCAAGAATAATAAGAGCTACAGTCACACTAATGAAATATGGGAAATATTCAACTTCTTTCTGAAAGTAAAACTCATTAAAATCGATCTTTTCACAGGACGGCCGATCTAAAGAGCAAAGAGAATGAAATAATCGATTCCATCTTTTTTTATAAATATGTCCAACTTCAACAAAGTCATAACCCAAAAAATCAATAACATGGGGAATTTCGAACTGTAGCATTTTTGCACTTAATGAGTTTGGACGATTAGTTTTTAGACTTAAAATATGATTAACAATAATATTTGGATTATTAATTGCATAATCCCACCCCTTACGTGTTGCCTCAATAAACTTGATAACAACGTCTCGATTTGAAGAAGCATAGGCGCTATTAGTAATAACAGTATCTCCAAGAAAGTCCCACCCGTAGCTATCTGGCCTAAAAACATGATGCGCAATACTATTCTCATTCAAATAATAAATAATCTCTGGAAGGTAGCCGAAGTAACCAGAAATTTTTCCTTCTGAAAGAGAGCGAACAGGGTTTACCGCTTGAATAACCTCATACTCACCACGCTCAATACCTCTCGCTTTAAGAAAATACTGAGCGATCTTTCCTTGAGCATTATCAATGACAATAGACTTGCCTCTAATATCTCTTATATCCGTAATCCCAGCGCTATCTAGTGTCACAAGTCCTGTAGAATTTTTTTGGAAAATTTGTGCGACAACAGAAATAGAGTCTCCTAGCAAAATAGAGTCTAGGAGTTTATTATCGGTGATTGCAAAATCAAACTCTCCTGCAGAAACAAGAGAAATAGCATCGCGTTGATATTCTTCGCTCCCCTCAACAAGCTCAACGTGAAGTCCCAGATCTCTGTAATATCCTTGAGATTGGGCAGCATAAAAACCCGCAAACTCAAATTGATGATACCACTTGAGTAATACCCGAACATTTGTTTCTTCCGCATATGAATTGGTATAGAGAAACGAAACAAAGAATAATAGTAATATCATTAAGCGACTAAACATAATTATCTCCATGAACAGATCAATTATAGAGGGCTGTTCTCCTCCAACAAAATAGCGATGGAGGAGGTATATTCGACTAAAATTTTGATGGATTCATACGCCCCATGTATGATATTTCTTATTAATAAATAGGAGGACGAATGAATTCAAATATGGATAGTTTTGTTGAGCAAGTTGTTAAAACCCTTGAATCTAATGGTTTTCCAGACAAAAGAGTCTCGCTTCCAACAGACAAAATGTTTGATGTAGCAGACAGAAAAGGTCTAAGTTTCAATCAAGTATTAGAGATTTTAAAAGACCGTGGAATCGACTCTGAAATGGGTGCGGAGAAAATAATTTTTAGTAAAGAAATTCAAAATCCTTTTCCACAGGGCTTTGACCCTAGCTCACTGAAAGACATGGACCAAGCAGAATTAATGAAAAAAGCGCAAGAGTTTATGAGTTCAATGTCACCGGAACAGATGGCCGAAGTTCAAAAGATGTACCAAAATATGAGCGATGAAGAGAAAGCAGAGATTATGAAAAAGGGTAAGGAAATGGGGCTCGTCTAAAATATCACCAAAAAAAAGGCCTCCTAAAGAGGCCTTAATTATTCTTCTTGGCAATTGTTTCTTCTATTTTCAAAGTAACGATCTAATACAAAATCAGGAATAAGGTTACCATCTGCAATCCCCTGTTCAAGATCCCTTACGAGTGAAGGACTAGCAATCTTGTCAAAACGTCCAACCACAAGGCTTAGCTCAGAAATGAAGTACTCAATATTTCTTAGTCCTTCATGACAAACAGTCGCTCTAGCAGTGATATCGCGGATAAAAATATTTGAGACATCTTGAATACCAAGTGCATTTGTTACAGTTGAATAAACAACGGGATCATTTTCACCATTATCACCAAAAAGATAAATTTCAGAATAGTCATCACTAGCAATAACTTCTGTTAGTGAACGGATCTTATACTCTTTACTCGTTTCACCAAACGGATTGATTAGATCAGTATTATCCCTTTGAATCAAAATTCCATTGGGAACATTATTGTTTCGCAGCCATTTCGCAGAATTAACAATTCTTGGTGCAGAAGTGAGATAAACAAACTGTACCTCTTCACCCTGCTGATTGTAATGGGACTTAATATCGTGATAAAGAGAAATTAGATGCGGAAAAGGCTCAACACCAGTTGCGTAGTTTTTAAGAAGCTCTACACTATCTCCAACTCCGGCCACTTTGATCGTATCATCAAGGTCACTTACCAC
This sequence comes from Bacteriovoracaceae bacterium, assembly GCA_965140515.1. Lineage (GTDB taxonomy): Bacteria > Bdellovibrionota > Bacteriovoracia > Bacteriovoracales > Bacteriovoracaceae > JAGLCH01. The sequence goes on from OZ223251.1 coordinate 3,337,228, forward strand.
TAGTACTTTAGAATATGAGCTAAGTGATAAGAGTAAAAAAATGGCGGTGAGAAATAACTTCTTCATAAAAATACCTCCGTACTAACTTCGATAGTGAAAAGATGTTAACACGGTGCGTTATCTTTATCCACTCTATTGTAAACATTACACAGAGTTAAGTGGCTGAAACTACAGGCTTTTTTCGCGATACAAATGATACCAGTAATTCTCGCGAGAATATCGCCCCAGATACTCTAATTGCCCTATAAGCCATTGAATATCCGGTCTTTTGGCATCGTGATACTCGATAGTAAAGTAGTCCCGAACTGAATCTTTAAGCTTCTCTTCTAGGGCCTCACGATCGTTTCGATCGATCGCAGTGATTTGCCCCTTTGTATAGAACTCTCCAGAAAATTTTCTACGTGAAAGATAAATCAATTTCCCTTTATCCTCACCTTCTCCTCTCATCTTGAGATAGTCCTGTGCCATAAACTTGTGCGTCTCTCTAAACTGGTGGCCAGAAAGAATTGCACCAAATGCAACGATACACATCACTGGGGTTAAAAGAGCGGCAACTTTAAAAGAAAGTAGAGCTCCTCTATTTTCTTCTACCTTTGCTCTCTCTCTAAGCTTAAGAACAATATATCCAATGAGAATAGCAAATGCAGGGACACCGGGAAAAACGTATGGAATTAAAATACTCGCAGACATTGTAAAAAATAGTGCTGGAGCAATCGACCACAATAAAAAATATAAGAAATCATCATCTCTATCGATGAATAATTTCCCCACAGTGGTGCGGTAAACTTTAGAAACAAGTCCAGCAAAGAGATGGATACACCAAGGAAGAGTTGCAGTTAGCCAAAATCCCCAAATAGCTCCATACATTTTGGTATGAGCTTTTCCGTAAAGATCACCTTTCCAACCATCTTTATCTACAAATCGACGAAAGTGCTCACCGACAATAAAGTAATCGATAAAACCTGGAGTTTTTACCTCAGCAAGATAATACCAAGGAAGGGAAATAAGAGCGGTTAAAAGAGTCCCTTGAATCCAAGGAATGCGATCCCAAATCATCTTCCATTTATTTTTGATAATGACATAAAGACCAATTGGCATTGCTGATAGAACAATTCCAATTGGGCCTTTTGAAAGCATTGAGATACCAAGTCCCACAAAGAAAAGATAACGCCAAAGATACTTTTTATCCCCTTCATCAGCTTTCATTACAAGCCAGAAGGCCACCATTGTTAGAGTCGTCCCCAAAGTTAAAAATGGATCGGTAAGAACAGCACCAGACATCATAAAAAATACGGGAGTAGTCCAAAGTACCGTTTGAGAAATGAGGGCGATGTCACGACCATAGCGCTCAAGAGTAACTTTAAAAACTAATAGCGCAGTTAGAAAAACTACAAAGAAAGAAGCAAAGCGAGCACCAAACTCATTGACTCCAAAGATCTTCATAGAGATTGCCGCCGTCCAAAAACTAAGTGGTGGTTTTCCCCAGAATGGAGTATCAAAATAAAGATGCGGAGTAATCCAATCCTTCATCACAATCATCTTACGTGCAATCTCAGCGTATCGAGGCTCTGTAGTATCGTAAAGTGGGTACAGACCAAGGCTAATCAGTCTTGCCACCACAACAGATATAAGAAGAATCCAAAGAAACTTTCTCTGTCTTTCAGATAAAAATTGGTTCATTTGCTACTTTCCCTTTCTTTTGTAACGCAAATAGATGCTTAAAAGAACGAATGGAGACTTTAAAAAGTCTGTGAATTTTAGACGACTACCATCCACATCCTCCCAACTCTTCAGTGGAAGTTCATAGATCTCACTAACATCGATGTAATCTCTCATTCTAAAGAAGAGCTCTACATCAAATAGCCACTTTGAAATAAATCTATCAGTAAAGATTTTTTGAGCAAGCTCTGAGTGAAACATCTTAGCTCCACATTGAGTATCATAAACGGAGATACCCAACATCATACTGACTACTGTCGCGAAACAGCGCCCCACATAGTGGCGACTCATCTTACGACGAATATTACTTCCAAGATGCTTAAAACGGCACCCTGTAACACATTTTAAATTAGGAATTTTTTGAATACGAGCAATGAAGCGGGCCACCTCATCTAATGGAGTTGCAAGGTCTGCGTCCCAAAAAGCGACCCAGTCGACACCATTTTGATTGGCCATCAACTCTACACCTCTGCGAACCGCTTCTGCCTTTCCCCCATTTTTTTCGAGGTCTAGTACAGATACCTTTTCTGGAAATTGATCTCTTAGCTTATTGAGCACATTGATTGTGCCATCATGACTACCATCGTTTACAAAGCAAAAACTGACGTCTTGTGATTGATTGAGATATGACGAAAAAGCATCAACATTAAGTCTTTGCTCTTCATTGTAACAAGGGACGACGATGGATAGGTTCACTTCAAAATCCTTCTAAAATAATTGGCGGGATCAAATTGATCCCGCCTACTATGATATTAGAGTTTGAACCCATCGTACAGTGCTTCGAGGCACCTTTTGTGTGTCATCGGAGACTTTAGTTTCAACTTATAGTTAGAGTTGAATGCTCTGACGGCGTTTTGAAGTGCAAAGTAAACACTAAATCCATACATAAGTGGTGGCTCACCAACCGCTTTTGAACCGAAAATAGCTCTTTCCCCCGGTAATGTTTCTAGTGCTCTAACTTCAAGATCTTCTGGAGCAAATTGAATATCTGGCACTTTGTAGCTCGATAGCGAGTCAGAGATCAATTTTCCCTTCTCGTTGTAAACAAGCTCTTCATTTGTTACCAAACCGATACCTTGGACCGCAGCACCTTCCACTTGATCAAAGTCGATGTGCTCATTGATACTTGTTCCAAAGTCGTGAACAATTTTCATCGTATCGATATCATAAGTTCCACGAAGGCAATCAACTGTTACCGATGCCGCAGCTGTTCCATAGACATGGTAAGCAAAGGCGCGACCTTTTTCACGTTTCTTGTCGAAATAAATATCTGGTGTTGAGTAGTGTCCATGCTCAGAAACGGCAACGCGGTTCCAAATACAGCTATTTACCAATTCAACCCATTTAAGCTCTGTTGGCTCATTATCTACATAAACAACTTCGTCCTTAATCACAACCTTCTCAGCTTGAGTATTAAGTAACTTCGCAGCATGCTCTTGCATTCTCTTAACGATATTGCGACAAGCAACTTCTGTGGCCTTACCATTTAGGTCAGCTCCTGAACTCGCTGCAGTTGGAGCTGCGTTGGCAACACGAGTAGTATTGGTTGGGTGAATCTTAATGCGACTTGGATCAATTGAGAAAGTAGAGGCAGCAACTTGAATAATCTTTGTATTTACCCCTTGCCCCATCTCGATAACACCAGTACTAACACTTACAGAACCATCAGCGTAAGCGTGTACAAGACTCATCCCTTGGTTTAGTCCTGTTGTTGTAAATGAAATACCAAAGCAAAGTGGGAATACTGCAACACCTTTTTTCTTAGTGTCATTTTTCTTATTGAACTCCTCTGCGTCTGCTCTCATCTTTCCAAGATCAAATGTTTTTTCTAGGTCTTCAAAGCAATTCAAAGCATTTGTTCTTTCAGCAACCTGACCGTATGGGAAGAAGTCCCCTTCTTTGAGGAGATTTTTCTTCTGAAGATCGATTAGATCAACGTTGTAAAGGGTACTTGTCTTGTAAAGAGCGGACTCAAGTACGAACATTGCTTGAGGAGCACCAAAACCTCTAAAAGCTGTATTCGGAGGTAGATGCGTTCTACAGCTGTGAACAGTAATTTTTGCATTAGGAACACTGTAACTTGCAGTCCCGTGGAAAAGAGTTCTTTCCATTACCGCAGGAGAGATATCAGCGAAAGCACCACCATTTTGGAAGCACTCAACATCGTATGCTTTAATAACAAAATTCTTATCAAAACCAATTTTGTAGTTGAATTCGTATGGGTGACGCTTACCACTCATTGTAAGGTCATCATGACGGTGAAGAATAAGTTTTACTGGACATTTAAACTTGTGACATGCAAGCCCGGCCATCGCCGCCCAAGTATCACCTTGAACCTCTTTACCACCAAAACCACCACCAATTCTGTTAACCTCAACTTCAATTTTGTGAAGAGGAAGACCAGTAACTTTGTGGACCGCTTCTTGAACGTGCGCTGGAGCTTGAGATGAAGCACAAATTTTCATGTCTCCATGCTCAGTAGGCCATGCGTACGCGCCATTGGTTTCAAGATACAAGTGCTCTTGTCCATTGATCTCCGCTGTTCCTTCAACAATGTATTCACAGGCAGAGAACGCAAACTCAGTATCTCCCATATTAAACGTACGAGTTGGAACTAAAAGCTCCCCTTTTGACTGGGCCTCACGTGGACATGTGATAACTGGAAGCTCCTCAATCTCCATCTCAATTCCCTTAAGAGCAAGACGAGCATGTTGCTCAGTATCAGCAAGGATCATTGCGACAGGTTGACCAACGTGCATTACTTTATCTTCAGCAAATAGCGGTTGGTCTTGAACGATTCCACCGATTTGATTTTTGTGTGCCACGTCCTTATGAGTTACAACTGCAAAAACTCCATCCATCTCTAGTGCTTTTGAAACATCAATTTTCTTGATATTTCCGTGAGCAATTGGTGATCCGTATACTGCACCAAAAAGAGTTCCTTCACGAACAGGGATATCGTCTACATAAATAGATTCTCCACGTAAGTGACCGACAGAGTCGATATTTCTCATATTTTCAGATTTCTTACTCGGTCTCATACTAGCGCCTCCAGAGTTAGCTCTTTAGGAGCTGCTTTCGACATATGATTGAAGAGTTGAGTTTTAACAAGTAAGCGTTTGTACTCAGCTCTACTTCTTGGAGAGATCTCAGATTGAGCGATCTCATTAGCTTTTTTAAAGGTATCGTTCGAGAGTTTTTGCCCTTTAAGGAAATCACATGTTTTATCCAAAAAGCGAACAGTAGCGCCTACCCCACCTGTTACCAAGATTGCTTCAGAAATGGAATCCCCATCCATTTCAAGTCTCATTGCTGAATTGACAACAGCGATATCTAGGTATGTTCTCTTACTTACTTTTTCAAAATTAAAGTGAGTATTTTTCCCAGGGAGATTAAAGCTTAAAAACTCAAGGATCTCGCCTTCTTTTAAATCTGTCTTTTTGTATCCGGTATAAAAATCACGTAGATTTACTTCCCGCTTAAGACCGTTGTTATCGATGTGAAGAGTTGCCCCCATCGCCATCATGGTAACAGTCAAATCACCAATCGGAGCGCCATTAACAATATTACCACCAATAGTGGCCATATTTCTAATGTGTGATGATGAAATCAGTCGAGTCTGTCTTTCGAGATCAGGAAAAACTTTTTTCATTTCTTCGGAGTGACGAAATTCTTCAACTGTTGTTGCAGCGCCAATCGTTACTACATCACCTTCGATTTTGATTCCTTTTAGGTCTTCACGCTCCGCTAGAGTTTTAATTTTTGATGCTGTGATCATTTCATCAAACTCTTCAACGTATAGATCAGTTCCACCTGCAACAAACAGAGTTGCACCAGACTGATCTACCTCAGCGGGTTTTAAAGCAGCAACCTTCTCTTCAATGTCGTTGAAGTATTCTGGGAGGAAGTTTTCTTTAACAAGCCATTTGATTGTTTTTTTCTTGTCACGCTTTTTAAGAACTTCAACAATATCTTTAATAGCACTAGTGATAGATTTGTAACCTGTACAACGACAGATATTTCCATCAACTGAAGCAATAGCATTGTAGTAATTCATCTCCGCATCGCTCATTGCAAAACCTGTTAAGGCCATCAAGAATCCAGGAGTACAGAAACCACACTGTGTTCCACCATGCTCTCTGAATGCGTCCTGAATAGCACCTAGGCCTTCAGGTAAGTTAATACCTTCAATGGTTACTACATGTTTGCCATTAACATTAATAATTGGCATTAAACATGAAGTTACACTGCGGTAAACTAGTGTTCCATTTCTCATCTCACCGATGAGTACTGTACAAGCACCACAGTCCCCTTCTCTACAACCGATTTTAGTACCAAGCTGACGCTGATTGATTCTTAAGAAATCGATAAGTGGAGTTGAGGGCGCGACGTCTGTGTTGACCAGTCGGTCGTTCACAATAAGACTAATCATCTGTCCACTCCTTATATGTTGTGCTGAAATTTTAAACTAACCCTAATATTTTGACACGTCCGAAACACCGTGCCAACCGGTCAATTGTTCATTTTTTCCCAATTAACACAATGCGCATTGCCCATAATAAAGTCAGACTTAAGTAGTCAATTAATGACAACTAATATTTTTGGGCCCAACACCGAAAAGTATCTAGCTAATGATTCAATATTTGGGAGATAAAGAATGAAAAAGAATTTAGTGTGCCTTTTCATATTAATTATTGCCTCTGCCGCTTTTTCTGTGGATGCGAAAGAAAAAGAGGTAAAAAAAGAGGGACCAGAATATAAAGAGCAATGCCAATCGGCCCGTGAATATGTAACGACTCTTAACTATTTAAGAGATGAGGATAATCAATTCAAAGTAAAAGAAAGCGATGCTCAAAAAGTTGCCCTATTTGTTTCGAAGGGATGTAACCACGCTTCTGTCAGGTTCATTAAAATTGTAAAGCTACTCACCTACGTAGGAATAGATTCAGCAACTGCGATTAATACGGGAAAAGAATTCGTGGGCGAAACAGATGATAAGACAAATACTTTCATCACAATCTTTAAAGGAAGTTTTCTTAAAAACTACCTAGACATGGATCTACTAAATGCCAAAAAGATCGCACTGACGCTCTCGATAGGACTTAAAAAGAATCCACAGATTGTACAAAAAGACTTTATGACAATCTCACGTTTTTGCGCAGAAAGCTCATCACTTGATCTTCCAAAAGCTAAATGTGGCGAGTATGCAATTAAGATTATTAAAGCAGCAGATCAATATGAAGGATCAATTGGAGACGCACTCATCGGACTTTTCAACTTTATGACAAAAGAAGGAAGAGGACCAAAACTGCCAACTTACAAAGCACTTGAACTTGCAGAGTCTATTTTAAAATATGGACCGATTGCGAAATCAAACTTTGAAATTGGATACCTCTATGCCATTAGCTCAAAAGGTTTAAAAATTAGTAGAGGAGATGCAATTAAATTTGGGCTAGAGATGGCCAAGCTCTCAACCAAATAAAATACAAAAAATAAATAAATAGTAATGTTATAAGAATGGAGGATGAAAATTTCCTCCATTTTTTATTGGTGAACTTCATCCCAAGCCGAGTCAGGGCCAAAACCAAAAGGGCAAGCGCTGATTTTGCGATCAGAAGATTCTCTTCATTTAGCAATTCAAAATGCTTCAGAATTCCTATAAATAATCTTTCCCCATAAAGAAATAAAACTGCGAAAAAGAGAAACATTCTCAGTGTTATCTCAATCCACGATTTGCCCTGTTTTGTATTTTTCTCATTATTCATTTAATAACGCTCTAACTTACTGATATCTTGAGGCAACAATTCCTAAACATGACCCAAAAACATGTATAAATTATAAGTTTTGTGGATTTATTCCTCATTGATCATCATAACAATTATAATACGCTCATGAGAGCGATCATAGCACTAATCATATTTACCGTGAATTCTATTGCCCATGCTGGTGGTTTCTACACCCACATACGCGATGCGATTCAACTCAATAAAAAAAGAACTCAATTTTATTCAACTCTCACCAATGGTAAATCAAAGATTATTTCTAAGGGCCTGATCACACTCGAATACGCAACAATACCAATCTCAAAATACTACGACTTTATCGCTAGAAAATATAATCAAGCGGGCATCCCTCTACTGGAGCTCGATTTTATCGATATGAAGTATGCTCCAGAGTTTAGCGAGGAGAAGCGCTTTCCAGAAAGAATGTACAGCAGTATTAGGCGTCCAGAAATTTCATTGATAACAAAAGAACTTAAAAGAGCACTCAAAGCTGATGACTATGAACAAATAATTCAAATCTCATCTCAAGAAATTAGCGCACTTGAAGAAAACCGAAGCTACAACTGCCTAACTCGACATTTTCTTGAATCGGTAAGAAGAAGCGCTGCGCTTCTTCCCTACTACATCAAAGCATCCAAACAAAAAGGGCTATCTTCTCCACAAAGAATTGTGAAACAAGTGATTAAACTACAACTCAATTCTCTAATACTTGTTCACCAACTAGATATTAAGGCCGCACCAATCCAACAACAAGGGGTTGCAATCATTTGCCAAGATATTCCCCACATCCCAATGCCATCAGAGCAGCAGATCGAACAATTGATCGGACTGAAATAAAAAGCAAGGCCTAGGCCTTGCTCTATCAATAATCAATTTGAATTAGGACTAGAAGCTCATCGCCAATTGAAGGCCAGGAACGTAAACACCTTTTGATTCGTTGTAAAGAAGTGCTCCACTAGCAATTGGACGGTATATTTTCTTCTTATACTCTCGGTGATACTTTCCTGTTTCTCTCCAAGGGTGTGGAAAAACAACTGGCCCAAGGGCGAGTATGGCCGAAATTGATGAAGCCAAAAGAGCAGCACTCTTATTTTCAGCTTTTGATGCCATATAAATTGAAGCACCAGCATTTGTTAAAGCAGATAGCCAAACAAGCTTAGTTCCCATTTTTTCGATATCATAAATTGCTTCTTCTGCGATTCTCTCTCTCATTAACTGCTGACGAGCAGTTTTAGCAGGCATTTTTAAAACTTCTTTGTATGCCTTCATATATGGTCTATGAATCTCACCTAAATAAGCAGTAAGTCCAAGCCAAAAACCACCTGTAACAAGTCCAGCGTACGGAGAATAGTGATCGGGATCCTTTTCCTTATCGTAGTCCATAAACTGGAATGCACTTGCAGTTAAGGTTGCAACAGAAGCGATCTCAATTGGAAGATGAATCCACATTCCCCTTCTCTTCTCTCTTTGATACTCAATGGACAAACGCTCAGAAGCTTGAGGAGTTACCATCAACTCAGGATAATCAAAACTTGTTTCTTTCTGGGCCCATGCATTGACCGAGAACAACATTACTAAAAGACTGACTAAAACAGTTATTTTCATTATTTACTCCGTGAAAAATAATTCTCATTCACAATAATCATTTTTTATATATCATCTACATTATCGGCACTTTTAACAATAAGAAAAATATTCTTTTTAATAACAGACGAGGACAGTATGAAAAAGGTTTTAGCTGCAATTTTATTAATGGCCGCAATCCCAGCATTAGCGAATGTAAACTATGTTGGGAGGCTGATCAAACTTACTGGGGATGTAAAGGTCTACACCAACCCATCTAAAAAAGTATCAGGTCCTGCGCCCCACGTTCTTTTAGAAGGTCTCTACTATTCTGTTAAATCAGCAAAGCTAGGAATGAAGCTTGATAATGGAAACATTCTTGAAACAGGCGATAAGTCGAAAGCAAGAGTCGTTTATAAAAATGGAGACCAATTCAATGTTGGAGAAGGAACCGCTTACCAAATTAATTGGAGCAAAACAAAAAAAACAAAAGATTCAGGCTCAATCGTCAACCTAATGCGTGGGAAACTGAGAGCAATTGTTTCAAAGAAAGGTCCACGTAATAATATGAAGGTAACCACAAAGTTTGCATCTATGGGTGTACGTGGGACAGACTTCTTCGTATCAAAAAGAGGAAATGTTGGAGAGACAAAGCTGACGGTTCTTAGAGGAGAGGTGGCACTAAAAGTTCAGCCGAAACAAGAAGAGTTCGGAAAGAAAGCAGTGAATAAAGCTACAAAGTCAGTAGTTGAAGTAAAGGTTACCTCTGGTAACTCCGCAAGTTTTAAAGTTCCAGAAAAAGTGGCGAAAGAAATTGAAGAAGTGAAGGCAAAAATCACAAAAGGAAAAATTGAAAAGCTTCCAGAGATTAAGCCTGAAGAAATCAATCTTGAAGTTGAAAAAACAAACAAACAAGAGTTAGTAACTATTCAAAAAGCTTCTGTTATTAAAGTGAAACCAACAGAGAAGCAAATTGTAGACAAGGAAACAGCAAAGGAATTTCAAGAACTCGAAAAGAAAGCGGTAAAAAATACGCTTGATGATATCAAGTCCTATGACAAAGACCTCTATGAAAAAGCAAAGAAGATGAAAAATATCACCGTTGCAGCAATTAACGAAGAGGTAATTAAGAAAATTCATGAAAAGGCACCTGAAGCCCCAGGGAAACCAGGAGAAGGCGATCTCGATGATTTAGATAGTGATGCCTACGATAAATATTTCTTAGTAGAATAGATGAAATGGCCCTCTTGCGAGGGTCTTTTTTTTGCTAAAAATTTTGACACCGTCAAACATTTACAACAGTTCATCGTATTTAACTCTCTGATTTTTAACTTTCCAACTTGGCACTCTCCTTGCTTATAAGAGAATTGATGAAAAAAATATTATTACTATCACTACTACTCTTTTCAGCAGCTTCCTTTGCAAATACAGCAGAGGTATTTCAACGCGAGTACATCAGTACCACAAGCTCAGAGTTTGATCAGATCCAAACAGGTGGACTCAACACTTGCGTAGGAGTTGTCATTCATCAGAAAAATTCCACAAAGACAGTATTGGCCCATATTGACGCAGGAGTAGACCCAGAGCGCGCAATCGATACTTTACTGAGTTCATTTAATGATAAAAATAATCTTCGCTCATGGGTATACGGCGGAATCAAAAAGAGTTCCCTTCAAACTTATGAAAAAATCTTAGATGAACTAGAAAGAAACAACATTCCAGTAATCGCAAAAGAGCAAAATCGATCGAGTTCTTCAAGTACAAGTATTCGATTTGATTTAAAAAAGGGAGAACTCATTCTCAACAATAATATCTACGTTGAGATTCCCTACAATGTAAGACAGGGAAAAATGGATCGAATCAAATTTGAACGCCGCTTATTTCGTCACGAAGGAAGCCTCGGTGGAGGAGACGATCCCCTTCAGTACTATGTTGAACAAAATGATATAGGTGGACCTTTCAATCCCTTTAATTTTTAACGCGATACTTTTTGATTATCGCATCAATTTTTCCACTTCTCTGCAAATGCTCAAAGACCGTATTTATTTGAGGCATTAGGTGGATATACTTCGACTTTTTACTCATCAACAAATAGAATTTCAATGGCCCAAAAGTGACCGAAGTCGCAGCAATATCTCTCTTTAAGTTCTCTTTCTCTAAAAGATACAGAGTGGGTATAAGAGCATCGATGATAATATCTGCTCTTCCCTTGTGAACAAAATGCAACGCCTCTTTTTCAGTTGCTACCAGCTCCGTTTTAACGCCAAACTTTTCAATATTATTCTGATGCCAGCCATTACCTCTATTAGTAACCGCTGTTAAATTGAGATTTTTAATATCTTGCGCTGAACGAATCTTTGATATCTCCAATAATTTTGGATGGGTTGATGCCGTAAATAACGTTAGCGGCATTTCATAAAATGGAGATTCACTTCTTATAGCGTATGCAAGCCGCTCTGGTGTTGCAATTGTTAAAAGGAGATCAGCTTTCCCCCTTTTGACCATTAATTGGGCACGCTTCCAAGGAACAGCTTCTGGAATAAGCTTAAATCCCATCTTTTGCTCCAAGACAAGCTTTAAGATCTCAGAATATAGCCCCCTAAGCTTTCCTTTCTCTACATAGGACATTGGGGCCCAGTCGCTAAAAGCGTATGAAATTTCCGCATTGGCCGCACAGTAAGAATGATTCATCACTAGCGCGACCGAGCACCCAAACACTAAGACTTTGAAATTAAACACTTTTAGAAACATATTCTCACCTATTCTCAACCCATTTCGGCCCATTCATTCCTCGCATTAAGTAAAAAAACTGTCAATAAAATCGACAGGTATTGGAGTTGTAAACAGTTAGTTGATCAAGACTTTAAGCTAACTCTTTGAAATATCAAAGTCTATAGACTGAAATGTTTGGCATGAAGATTGCTCTATATAAAGCGAGAGAGAAAATGGGAGGAGAAAATGAAAAAGACAATCCAATTCACAATTATTACATTACTTTTCTTTTTACAGGCAAAAGCGTTTGCAGGAGTGACCTGCCATACACCACGCCTAAGCAAAGCATTTCAAATCGGTAAAACATCAATTGCTTTCTACCAAGCAGATGTATCTCGCGGCCGTGAGCTTGCTTCAACAATTCCTGCGAGAACAAGATTTACCAATACTGGTTTTACTAAAGTTATTACTCACGAAGGTAAGAAGTACACTCTTCACATTGAAGATAAGAATAACTTCTCTGAGCTAGAAGATTACCTAGTGATTAAAAATAATAAAGGTCACGAAATCACTTACCCATTAACTTGTTACAATAAGTAAGTTTCTCAAAACATTCCCATAACTCTCAAAAAGAGGACCTCCCATAGTGGGAGGTCTTTTTTTATCCGCCGAATTTAAAGTCTTTGTATGATTTCTCTTTGTCTGGTCCTTTAGGTTTCACTTCAAAATCAGTGCAACCAGGAACAGGACTAGTTCGCTCTAATTTCACCCGAACAACTTCAGGAATCTGTAAGAAGCTTCCCCTCTTCACTTTGTTTTTCGAATCGAAAAGCGCAACATCGACAAAGTAAGTTCCAACTAAACTCATCCCTGCATTAATGGTAGTTGGTCGATATCCAAATGCTTCAATCTTTCTATGAATATAAGAATACTCACTTGGACCAACCATCATTTTAGTTAGCTGTGAACCTTCCTCAATCGAGATATCTTCATCTTCTATTTTAAATTGATGATTAAATGGTGGACACTTTAAATTTTCAAAACGTGGAGTATGCCCTGCGGCAGCGTAGTAAATATTAACAACTCCGTAATCAATTTGCCTTACTCTAAAGCTTGTAGAATAGACATCACTCCCAGGAGCGATCATTGGAACATAGAAATATCCCAGGGCCTCTGATCCATAATTTGATCTTTTATGAACCCGTACAAGCCAGCTATCAACTTCCATTTTTCGATTTAAGTCCTGTACGCTCTCCATCGATAGCTTTGGAAAACTAACTTTTAGTCGTATGCCTTTTGATACCGTATATTTCCCCATCATCCCTACTTTCCAATCAATCGGCTCAGCAGACATAATTTTGCTAAAAACAGGAGAAATAACAGCAGACTTATCGCCAGTTGACTTGTAGCCAGAATACTCTTTCGAACATCCCCATGTAAAAACGAGAAGTGAAACAAGAAAAAGAGAACTTAGCTTACCCATATGAATCGTGCCCCTTGCGAAGATTTGATAGTCACAGAACGATCTGGTTCTACTACTAGCATACTCTGATATGGGGAAAGCTCCAAAGACTCATCACCTCTGGAAACTTTTACTGGTCCCTCTAGAGAAATAATCGCAGCGGGACGATTCTTTTCACTGTTAAGCTGAATAGTATTGTCTTGCTCAAGATTCACAATATCAACAATAAATTGGGGGTGTTCAACTGGTCGAATAACTCCCTCAGTGGAAAGTAAGCCGCACTTAATTTTAAAGTTATCATCACCATTAAAATCAGGATCGAAGTTTAAAACGTCCATTGCTTTATCTATGTGAAGATCGCGAGATTTTCCGCTGCTATCAACACGGTTCCAATCCCAAACCCGATAGGTGATTCCGGAGCTCTGCTGGATTTCACAAAGAGTTACCCCTTTACCGATGGCGTGAATGCTTCCTGCAGGTACATAGAAAAAATCACCTCTTTTTAAAGGACGGAATTTCAAAAATTCCTGCATATCGTTTCCAGCGCGAAGCCCTTCTTCAAATAAATCTCTAGTGACTCCCTCCTTCATTCCAAGGTAGATCCCCTCACCTTCTTCGCAATCTAGAACGATCCAGCACTCAGTTTTTCCAGAGGAATTTTCATGAATTTTTGCATATTCATTATCAGGATGAACCTGAACGGATAAATTATCGGCAGTATCAATAAATTTTACTAAATATGGAAATGAAATATGCTTAGGCAGCGATTGGTTATTGTGGGTACAAGGCCCATCTGGATGAACCGAAACCTCCCATGCTTCACCAATAAGTTTGCCGGATAAACTTTCATCTTCTTTTAACACCTTAAGATTAGTGCCACCCCACACCTTCTCCACATAATAGGGAGTTAACTTAAGTAGCGTATTACTATTACTCATCTAATCCTCCAATATTTAAGAAATTTAATTGTGACGTAACTTTTCCTGTTCTTCAAGCTGTGAGAAGGAAACGCCTACAAGCCCTTTAAATAATACCTTTAAGCTATGTCTTAACCTAAACTTGAGTGTATTTTGACGCCACGAGTCGATAAGATAGTATAAAGGATTTGGATATGGAAAAGTTTAATTTGGCAGTATTGCCCATCCCTGATATGGTCCTTCACCCCTGCACAATGGCACCGATCTATGTGATAGAGCCGTCCTATATTGAGATGATCAAAAACTGTGTTGAAAAAAAAGTTGCCCTTGGGGTCGTAATCGCCAACCCAACAACAGAGCATACTGTGTGTACGCTGACGGCACCTACTATTCTTGAAGAGAAGGATAACGGTGAAATCTCTGTTCTTTTGCAAGGAATAGGACGGGCAAGATTAGAAAAGTTAATGCAACATCTTCCATGGCCAGTGTTCGAGGCGAGCCCCTATGAAGATCGCCCAGAAACAATGCTTTACGATACTGATCAAGTGGATCGGTTGAGCAAAATCTTAAATGGCTGGCTTTACTCACAAATAGATGAAGCTGAGGAAAGAGAGCGCTTCTTGGCCACGATCAAGACGGTAGACCATATTATCGACTATATCTGCATGCTCATCCTCAAAGATATTGAAATGAGGGAAGTTGTCTTGGCCTCCGACTCCTTGTCGGAGCGGATAAATATGCTCAACTTGCTACTGAGAGATGATAATCCCTACGAAGAGGATGATAACGTCTTAAAGGTGCTCAAGAGCTACGACCATCTACAAAAAACATCGGATTTGCTGCAGTAAAAGAACTTTTGAAATCCAGTCAAATTTGTTAAGATTCCAGCACTTACTTACATTTGAAGATAGGAATCAAAAAGATGGATTACAATTTTTCTGAAATCGAAAAAAAGTGGCGCGAATACTGGGCCCAAAATGCAACTTATAAAGTAGAAACAGACACTTCAAAACCAAAATTTTATGTACTCGATATGTTCCCATATCCATCAGGGGCAGGACTTCACGTAGGCCACCCACTGGGATATATCGCATCTGATATCTACTCAAGATATAAAAGACATTGTGGATTTAATGTTCTCCACCCAATGGGTTACGATGCTTTTGGTCTTCCGGCAGAACAATACGCAATTCAAACAGGACAACATCCTGCAGTTACAACTGAACAAAATATCAAAAGATATAGAGAACAACTCGACCTTATCGGCTTTAGTTATGACTGGAGTCGTGAATTCAGAACTTGTGATCCTGAATACTACAAATGGACTCAAGCAACGTTCTTAAAACTTTTCTCACACTACTATGACAATAAAGTGAATAAGGCGATGCCAATCTCAAGCCTTGTGGAAGAGTTTGAAAAAAATGGTAATGCAAATGTAGAAGCGGCAACCACTCAAGAAGAAATTTTCACAGCAGATCAGTGGAAAGCGATGTCGGAATCAGAAAAAGAAACGACTCTGCAACACTTCCGCCTTGCTTACCTCGCAGACACGATGGTTAACTGGTGTCCAAACCTAGGTACCGTGCTTGCCAACGATGAAGTTAAAGATGGTCTTTCAGTTCGCGGCGGACATCCTGTTGAGCAAAAGCTGATGAAGCAATGGTCACTCAGAATTACAGCTTATGTAGAAAGACTTCTAAACGGACTTGATAATATTGACTGGACTGACTCTCTAAAAGAGATTCAAAGAAACTGGATTGGACGTTCAGAAGGTGCTGAGATCGACTTCAAAGTTAAAGAGTCTGACGTTCATTTCACGGTTTTTACCACAAGACCAGATACCATTTATGGATCAACCTTTATGGTACTTGCTCCAGAGAGTGATCTCGTTGCCCAAGTAACTACCGAATCCCAAAAAGCAGAAATCGAAAACTATATCGATGCCACTAAAAAGCGAACAGAGAGAGAGCGTCTTTCAGATGTAAAAACAGTAAGTGGCGCTTTCACAGGTTCATATGCGATCAATCCATTCAATGGGAAAGAGATCCCAATTTGGATCAGTGACTACGTTCTTGCAGGATACGGAACTGGCGCAATTATGGCGGTTCCAGCTCACGATAGCCGTGACTACGCTTTTGCGAAGCACTTCGACCTTCCAATTATTCAAGTGGTAAGTGGAGGAGATATCTCTGAAGAATCATATGATGCTAAAGAAGGAAAACTGATGAACTCAGACTTCCTCGATGGACTTGATGTAAAAGATGCGATCTCAAAAGCATGCAATGAAGTTGAAGCGAAAAACCTTGGTAAGAAAAAAATCAACTACCGACTTCGCGATGCAATCTTCAGTCGTCAACGCTACTGGGGGGAACCATTCCCAATCTACTACAAAGACGGAATTGCTTGTCCTCTTACAGAAGAAGACCTCCCACTTGAATTACCAGAAGTAAAATCATACCTTCCTACAGCAGATGGGAAACCACCTCTTGGAAATGCAAACAACTGGATGACGAAAGACGGTTACCCAATTGAGCTTTCAACAATGCCAGGATTCGCGGGATCATCAGCGTACTACCTACGTTACATGGATCCACGTAACGATAAAACTCTAGTTTCAAAAGAGGCCAATCAGTACTGGCAAGATGTTGACCTTTATATCGGTGGGACAGAGCACGCTACTGGTCACCTTCTCTACTCACGTTTCTGGAATAAATTCCTTTTTGACCTCGGTGAGGTTTGTAAAGATGAGCCTTTTAGAAAGCTTATTAACCAAGGGATGATTCAAGGGCGCTCTAACTTTGTATATAGAATCAAGAATTCAAACACCTTTGTATCAGAAGGGCTGAAGAAAGATCACGACGTTACTCCAATTCATGTTGACGTTAATATTGTTAATAACGATGTACTCGATCTTGAAGCATTCAAGGCATGGAGACCAGAGTTTAACGATGCAGAGTTTATTCTCGAAGATGGTAAATACAACTGTGGTACAGCGATTGAAAAAATGAGTAAATCGATGTTCAACGTTGTTAATCCAGATGACATTGTTAAAAACTACGGTGCAGATACGCTAAGACTTTATGAAATGTTCCTAGGGCCACTAGAGCAATCAAAACCATGGAACACAAATGGAATTGAAGGGGTTCATCGCTTCCTTAAAAAGATGTGGAGACTTTATTTCGACGAAAAGGGTCAATTCCTTCCGGAGAATAAAGAAGCAACTGAAGCAGAAAAAAGAGTTCTTCATAAAACGATCAAAAAGGTTCAAGAGGATATCTCTAACTTCTCATTCAACACCTCAGTTTCTGCATTCATGATTGCGGTTAAAGAACTTGGTGAACTAAAAACCACAAGCAAAGAAATTCTTTCCGACCTTGCGGTTCTAATCTCACCATTTGCTCCTCACATTGCAGAAGAGTTGTGGAGTGCACTTGGAAATACCACATCAGTAACGGAAGCAAAATGGCCGACACTGATCCCTGAGCTTGCAGTTGATAACATGATCACAATGGCGATCTCAATCAATGGTAAGACAAGAGACACTATGGATGTTCCAAAAGATATTGATAAGGATGAGTTCCTTGCAAAAGCAAAAGCTCTACCTAAGATCGAAAAATTCCTAGAAGGAAAAACGATCGTAAAAGAGATCTACGTCCCTGGAAGGATCTGTAACTTTGTTATTAAGTAAAGATATCTATCTAGGCATTATAAAAAATCGCTACAAGCGCTTCCTCTCCGATATCATTTTGGATTCAGGAGAGGAAGTTAATGCCCATGTTCCCAACACTGGCTCCATGAAAACCTGTTGGGGGGTCGATTGGAAAGTTGCAGTTTCTCACGTAAATGATCCAAAGAGAAAGCTCAAGTACACTCTTGAAATGACCCATAATGGAAAGACTTGGATTGGAACCAATACCAATCTCACCAATAAGCTGGCCTACGAAGCGATCGACAAAAAAATCATTCCTGAACTTTCAGAATATGAAACCATCAAACCTGAAGTTAAGATTGGAGACAGTCGTATTGACCTACTTCTTACCAAAGGTGATGAGAAGTGCTACGTGGAAGTAAAGAATGTAACCTTAGATGCTGGTGATGGACTTGCGACATTTCCAGACTCAGTATCAACTCGTGGTCAAAAGCACTTAAACGAACTCAAAAAAATCGTTGAGAGTGGAGATCGGGCCTGCATGCTCTACATCGTTCAACGAGAAGATGTAGACCGCTTTGCACCAGCAGCAGACATTGATCCAAAGTACGCGGAACTTTTACAGGAGGCCTTTAAGGCAGGCGTAGAAATTCTGGTTTATCGCTGCAAGGTCACACCTGAAGAAGTAGTAGTCAACAAGCGGCTCCCCTATAAACTACTGTAAAATCATAGACTTCCTTAACCTAAAGTTAATTTTTTAGCCACCTCTCACAATTTTCTTTTCTCGAATTTGGGACGGTGCTAGCCTTTCAACAACTTATTAATGGAGAAAGTTATGAAGGTAGCATTTGTCTTCAACAAAAAAAGAACTAACGGCCTAGAGGAAGCAGAGTTTGATACTGAAGAAGTTATTGAGGCGATCAGCAATGCTTTGAGAAAAAATGTAACTGAATTAAAACAAATCGAGATGACAAAAGATGGTTCATGGATTCGAGATCTCTCTGCAGAACCATTTGATCTAATCTTTAATACAGCAGAAGGATTTCACGGAATTGGCAGAGAGGCATTTGCTCCAACTGTCTTCGATCAATTACAAATACCTTACGTTGGAAGTGGTGCTTACACTTGCTTCCTAACCCTCGATAAATACTTAACAAATAAAAGACTAAGCGAACACGGTGTAAATATCCCAGAAGCTCTTTTCATTGTTGCTCACGAAGATATTGATCGCATAGCATCAGAATTGAGTTATCCCATTTTTGTAAAACCAAATTTTGAAGGATCAAGTAAAGGGATTACACGTCAATCAAAGTGTGTGAATCAAAAAGAATTCATCAGCTATGCTCGAAAATCATTAAAGAATTTTCCTCACGGGCTCATTGTCGAACGATTTATAGAGGGGATAGATATTACTGTTCCCTATGTTGAATCAGTTGCTGGAGGAATTCTCGAGCCAGTTGAATACACCGGAGTGGAGCGAGATGGAGAATGCATCTACGACTACGAATTAAAAAATGAAGACGACTCAAAAGTTGATGTAATATGCCCCGCGCGAATTTCGGATGAAGTAAAGGAATCCATCATTGAACAAATGAAGGTAGCAGTAAAAATTCTTGGAATCAAAGATATGGCACGCGCGGACTTTAGAATCACTCCCAAAGGTGAAGCGTACTTTATTGAGATCAATGCACTTCCATCACTTCAACCGGGAGCAGGCCTTTTTGCGGCAACTGCGAGGGAGGGACTTGATTACGATCAAACTATTGGAGCTATTGTAACGAGAGCTCTTGAGATGAAAACTAAAATGAGCAGCGTGGCCCAATCACGTGCGCTTAAAAAGAGAATGCCTAACATCGGCTTTGTCTTCAATATGAAAAAGAAAAAACCGGGAGATATTGGATACGAAGAAGAAGCAGAGTTTGATTCAAAAGATACGATTGAAGCCATTGCATCGGCCATTGAAGAAAATGGTCACGCGCCAGTTTTGATTGAGGCCAACAGAGATCTGGCAGAAAACCTTTTAAAGCATGACATTGATGTTGTATTTAATATTGCCGAAGGTCTCAATAAGCAATCGAGAGAAGCTCAGGTCCCTGCGATCTGCGATCTTCTTGGAATTGAGCACACCGGAAGTGATGCTGCCTGCTTATCGATTACACTTAATAAAAGTTTATCAAGTAAGCTAGTTCAATCGGAAGGACTAAAAGCTCCAAGGTCAGTGGTATTTTCCCCCAACAAGAAAAGGTACCTACACACCCTCACTTATCCGGTTATTTTAAAGCCAAACCTTGAAGGGACCAGCAAAGGGATATTTGATTCTAGTGTTGTTAGAAACGACGAAGAATTTCAAAGAGAGCTTGCTGAGTGCTTTAAAAGAAGTCCTGGTCCAATCCTCTGCGAAGAGTTTATTGAAGGACGAGAATTTACGGTTGGAGTTTGTGGAGAGACAACCTTAAACATTTTAGGAATTTCAGAAATTGTGTTTAAGAAAAATGGTAATGACTTTCCTATTTATTCTTATGAGGCCAAACAAATCTCTGACCCTATTGAAAATGAAGTATTCTCTGTCTCCTGCCCTCCTAAGATGAGCAAGTCGCTCGAAAGAAAGATGGGAAAAGTGGCAAAAGATATTTTTAGGATTACAGGATGCAGAGATATCGCAAGAATCGACTTTAGAGTAACACCTAAAGAAGAGGTCTACTTTATTGAAGTGAATCCGTTACCTGGACTATCTCCAGGATTCAGTGATCTCACAATTCTTGCAGACAGATACGGAACAAGCTACACCGACTTAATCGGTAAGATCTTAAATCCAGCGATTAGACGTTGGAGAAAAGGGCAATAAAATGAAAAGAAGCTCACTCCGAGATCTCGGGATCTCAATTGGAAAATTCAATCCTGGGCCAATGAATAACATCACTGATGTTAAAGGTGTTAAAGTTGGTCACACAACCTTGTACCAAGGGGATGATATTCGAACTGGAGTAACTACCATCCTTCCCAGTTCTCAAATTTTTAATAATAAATACATCGCTGGAAGTTTCATTTTAAATGGTGCCGGAGAAGTATCTGGCCTCACTCAGCTTATGGAATGGGGATTACTCGAAACACCAATCGCCCTCACGAACACCATGTCTGTGGGGACTGTTTCTCAAGGGCTCAGTCAATGGATGAGTAAAAAATATGAGAAGATTTGGAATTACAGGGATGTTGTTATCCCAATCGTAGGAGAATGCGACGACAGTTATCTCAACAACTGTCTTGTCTTCCCTGTGACCACAGACCATGTGGTTCAATCCATTAAAACAGCGCAATCGGGAGTGATAGAACAGGGAAGTATTGGCGCGGGGACAGGAATGATCTGCTCCGATATCAAAGGGGGAATTGGTTCATCAAGTCGTCAAATTGAAATCGAAGGGAAGATCTATACCATAGGCGTTTTAGTTCTAAGTAACTTTGGAGAGATTGATGACTTAAAACTCGACGGAATTCCTGTGGGAAGAATTATCGCAGATGAAATCAAAAGTGCACCAACTAGAAGAGAGAATTACGGCTCCATCATCACTGTCATTGCCACCGATATTCCAACCTCCTCTCATCAAATTTCAAGGCTGTGTAAAAGATCAGCGCTAGGGATTGGAAGAACTGGCTCCTATGCGGCCCACGGCAGCGGTGAAATTGTTTTAGGTTTCACCACAGCAAATATCATTAAACACCGTGCGAAGAAGCCACACTCAAGCTTAAGTGTCATTCTTGATGATCACCTCAATGATGCTTATCAGGCAGTAATTGAAGCTACCGAAGAGGCCATTTGGAACTCAATAACCTACTCTGACAATACCAATGGAGCAGACAAGCGAGAGGTCAAAGGGATCGATTACAAAAAGCTACATAAAATATATAAGTCATTTAGAGATGTAGAAAAAAAGTGCCGCAATTAGCGGCACTTTCTACTTAAAGAGTAACTCAATTACTTCCTTAACAATTCTACTCTGATACCTTCCCCTATACTGAACCAATTGGAACCAACGATCAACTTTCCCGGTAACAGGAATTTGATTAAGATGTCCGGCCTTGATCTCTCTCCGAACTGCAATTTTTGAGAGACAACTTATTCCCATTCCGGCCTCTACCGCTCGCTTTATCGCTTCCGTATGCCCCATAATCTGACGATGCCCCAACTCAATTCCTTGATCGTGTAATGCCCTTTCAAGGGTGCTCAAAGTTCCAGAGCCTCTTTCCCTTAAGATCCAATTCTCGTCTTTCAATGAGCGAAGGGATACTCTCTTTCTATTGGATAACTCATCATCCTTAGAAGAGATGAATACAAGCTCATCTCTTACCCAATTAGAACAGATAAGAGATGAATCAAGAACTTCTCCTTCAACTAAACCAAAATCAAGCTCACCACTTTTAACACTTGCTGCAATTTCATCTGTATTGCCTACCCGAAGAGTAACCTCCAGTCTGGGATATTTTTTCTTAATCGCTTGAATCCGTTTAGGAAAATCATATGTCGCAATTGTAGTACTGCATCCAACGATCACTTCTCCACAAAGCTCATCAGTTGGTGTCGAAAATGACATAAGTTCTTGCACCTCTCCAATAATATGCTCAGCTTTGAAATAAAGAACTCGTCCAAAGTTATTAAGACTCAATCCACGACCCACTCGATTAAAGAGCTCGCCCCCCAAATGAAGTTCCAACTCTTTAAGAGACATACTTGCAGCAGACTGGGTCATTCCCAAAATCTCTGACGCTTTAGTGAGATTTCCTTGGCGCCCAATTTCAACAAAGACCTCAAGTTGTCTAATTGATATATTAATCATCAGTTTTCCTTATGAATAAATTCAAATAAATCAATTAGATTGTAGCATTGATTTTAGTTAAAGTATCCCTATGGAAAAGCTACTCAACAATAAATTTATCTGGCCAATACTGGCGATAATTATCTCCCTGATCTTTAAATCTCCAGCGATATCACTACTCTTTGGTATGGTAATCGCATTAATCTGGAATAACCCCTTACAATCGTATACGGGAAGATTATCTAAATCCTGGCTACAGCTTGCTGTAATTTTAATTGGGTTTGGATTACAGCTTGATATTGTTTTAAAAGTAGGAGCTAGCTCAGTTGGTTTCACCTTTATGACTATTGCTCTCACTCTTTTATTGGGACTTCTGATTGGAAAGCTCTTTAAGATTGAATCAGAATTATCAACGCTAATCAGTGGAGGAACGGCCATTTGTGGCGGAAGCGCCATCGCCGCCATCTCTCCTGCAATCAATGCCAATTCTGCAAATACTGCAGTCTCGCTTGCGGTTGTATTTCTTCTCAATGCAGTTGCACTACTCGTCTTTCCAGTAATAGGGCATTTTTTTGGATTAGATCAAATATCCTTTGGAATTTGGTCTGCTGTTGCGATTCATGACACAAGCAGTGTTATTGGTGCAGCATCGATCTACGGAGCAACAGCTCTTGCGATAGGTACGACGGTTAAGCTGACAAGGGCCTTATGGATTCTTCCAGTCTCCTTAACACTATCAAAAATCAAAGGGAGTAAAAATAAAACAAAGATCCCTTGGTTTCTTTTATTCTTTCTCTTCGCTGCACTAACAAGAAGTATTCTTCCATCGCTTAATTCATCTTGGGATCTCTTGGCCCAAGGTGGTAAGATTCTGATGACAATGAGTCTCTTCATGGTAGGAGCAGGATTAACAAGGGCCACCATAAAAAATGTTGGGCTACGACCATTACTCATGGCCTTGATCCTTTGGATAATCGTGGCGGGAGTGACATTGACAACGATTGTATTAAAGCTTCCTATCATCCCAAGCTTTCCAAGTGGAATCGCCTAAAAATTAATCACCTGCAATGAATCAAACACTTAACCCACTCCTAACCTACTGAAATAAGTTACAAAAGATGGCCTTGGGCCTGCATCTAATATCCTGATGCGATAAAAACTCAAATTGGAGAGCGGTAGTGATTAAGTACCTAGTAATCTTGGGAATCTTTTTGATAACTCTAGTGGCACACGGAGTTGAAATAAAAAACTGCTCTGATGATCAGGCGAGAGAACTTCAAGAAGCTTACAACAATACAGAAAAAGTAGAAATGCGATTACTGTCAGAAATGGATGAGGTTATCCGAACCCGAGAGGATCTTCCCAATCGAAGTATAAAACAAGTAAAAAAAGCACGACTTATTTTAAAGTGTGCTCAAAAGAAGCTTAAAAAACTATACTTTCAATGCAAGTCAGATCCCGATGATCTTGCACTCTTTAGGACTCTTCCGCTTATTGGAAAGAAAGTAACCTTCAATACAGAGACGCGATATCTTACGACCAGTGTACTCACTGCGGCGATGATTCACGAAGCAACACACAAGTGTGGAACCACTGATGCGGATTATTTTATTCAAAATAACAAAGCTCCTGCTTCAACTTTTTGGTCTGAGTGGCCAGAGATAGCAGGAAGCTATGAGTATTGGATTTTTAGAGGCTTTTGTATTCCTGAAGTTGACTGCTAGTGGAGAAAATCGACGAAGACTGGATTCAATAATTGGCCGTTAGAGCGCTGGACTTATTTTTGGCACTTAGGACAATAGTAAGTTCCCCGCCCCTTCATCTCAATTTTTATCACTCGCGTTTTTTCACATAGCCCACAAATGGACTGATGAAAAACTACGAGATTAGAAAGAGCATCTCCCTTTTCCCCTGTGGCATCGGTGTAGCCACCAGAGAAAGTGAGTCCACGCTTTTTTAAGCTTCCACTTAAAACAAGCTTAGCCCCATCGACAATTCCTTTACATTCTTTCTTTGTCAGTGTTCCTGCGAAACGTGTTGGAAGGATACGGGCGTGGGCGCAGATCTCAGAGGCGATGTAGTTTCCAATACCAGCGAAATACTTTTGCTCAAGCATGAAGGGCTTGATCTCTTTCTTGGGAAAGCGCTTACAGAGATCCATGACATACTCAGGAGTAAACTGATTACTTCCGATATCGACTCCTAATGCATCGATTTTTTTCTTCGCCCCCTCTGCATCTAAGAAGTGACTCTTTCCAAAGCGGCGGGGATCCACATAAGCAAAGTAGATCACTCCTTCTGAATTTTGACACTCAAATTGGATATGGGTGTGCTTCTCTGTAATCGGCTTTTTACTGTAGCGCCAAGCACCGCTCATCCCTAGACCTGAGATGATGTGATTACCGTCATCAAAGATAAAGTCCATCACTTTCCCCACTCGTTTTATATCAACTAATGTTTTCCCAACTGGGGAAAACATCTCAGTCTTCAAAATAGAAGACACTACTGGTGATACCGTCATCTCCACGATGAGTGCTGGGAGATGAGGAATGAGTTGGCGGCGAATGGTTTCGACTTCGGGTAATTCGGGGATAACACACCTAACTTGTTAAAATTGTTGACATCGAGAAGGTATTATAAGGCCGTAAGCCCATGTAAGCCCCATTTTCTATCATATCATTCATTCGTTGTGAATATTGGCTGATGTGACTCAATTAGAGGCTAAGAGCTTTAAGTGTTTATTATGATATGCCGATAAGGATTGCTGCGAGTAATACTGTAGTTTGATAGTTTGTTTCTTAACATCGTTTAAGCTCCATTAGGTATGGAGGATATGAGGAAAGAGAATGGATGAATTGATGAGAAAAAAGCCTTGGATAAGGACACTGCTAGAGCTATTAAGGCATTCTGAAATTCACTATATTAAGTCTTGTGATTTTGATCGCAGAATATCTCTTATAGGGTTTGATAACACAATTGAGGTTGCGATTACTACTTTTTTAAATGCACACCCATCTCTCCGGTCAGATATAGCTCTAAAAAAAGAAGATGTAAAAAAATGGAAGAGGAACTTTCATGGACTGATTGAATTTGCAGTGAGCTTCTTTCCTGAGATGCCATTTGAGAAAAATACCATAACCTATTATCATACGATAAGAAATGAACTATACCATGAAGGAAAATCTGTTACTCCTACAGTAGAAGCCCTGTCAGGGATTCGTGATGTAGCATACTGGGTAGTCTCTAATCTCTATAAAGTTGATGATTTATTTTCAATTATTAAAGACAGTTTATCCCAAGATGAAATCTCAGTAGACGGGATAGAGGAAAAGTCAGAAAAGCTAGAGTTTCTAAAAGCGTATGAAGCATTGAAAGAAGACCTTAAAGAATATGTAGATAATGTATTAGAAAGTCAGCAAAAAGCATCAGGTGAAGCACTACAAAGGATTGATAGTTTACTAGGTCTAGAAGGAATTTCATCATCTTTAGATATAGCAAAAAAACTAGAAGAAGACATTTCCCTTGGGAAGCCACTTAAGTCAAACCTTGAAGAAGTCACTTCTTCTTTAGAAAGAATGCACCTTGCTTTGACTAAAAAACTGAGACCGCATCAGAACGATGTTGTATCT
Source organism: Bacteriovoracaceae bacterium (assembly GCA_965140515.1). Taxonomy (GTDB): domain Bacteria; phylum Bdellovibrionota; class Bacteriovoracia; order Bacteriovoracales; family Bacteriovoracaceae; genus JAGLCH01. The sequence goes on from OZ223251.1 coordinate 3,363,470, forward strand.
GCCCTCATGCAGGGAATATTATCTGCTAAGGATGAGCAATCAAAACAAGGAGACGATGGACTCGTTGGCGCAGGCATTGTTCGCTTACCTATTGGGACAGGAGCGACTGTTGCCTTGACATCTTTAATTGTAAAGATACTTTCAACAGAGAGTCTTCGAGACTATAAGATTTTAATTTTGAGTGATAATATGATGACTCTTAGTCAAACCGCTCATTCCTTAAACCAGTTTAAAGAGCTTAAAGGAGCTACGAATACTGTTGTTAAATCTAAGGCAGAGTTCGCCTCTTCTGTCACAATGACTCAAAATAGAATGATTTTTTCAACTATTTCAAATACTATACATAGTAAAGAGAAGCTAATAATTCTATCTAATGGTATTCGCATCTCAAAGAATGAAGAGACTTCCTTACGTGCAAACTTTCCAAGTGCTATTATTGGCCTAATTTCATCAGCTCCATCTTCCTCGTTTTCTGATATATTTGGAGAGCTAATCTATAGCTATGATTTAAACTCTGCAATTAATGATGGGCTCTTACTTCCGTACAGTTTGGAAAAAAGGGAGTCTGATGAGACATTGATTACAGATGATATTGTTGAAGATCTTATAAATAACAAAACTCCTTTTAAGTCATTAGTTGTTTGTAAAAGTATTGACTACGCATCAAAACTCTATGACACAATTATTACCAAACATCCTCAGTTTAATGAGTGTTTTGCACTTAATACTACGAAATCAATCCTTTATAATGGCGAAGCTTCTGATGAACATAATATTTTGAGTAGATTTAGAGACCCTGAATCTAAGTTGAAAGTAACGATTGTCGTTGATAAATGGCTCGTTGGTACAGATATACCTGTTCTAGGAGTAATCTACTTATTAAGAAAGTTTCGTCAGCCTCATGGCTTAATGCAGGCTATTTCAAGAGTTAATCGTCACTATGAAGGCAAGGACTCATGTAAAATTATAGATTATTGTGATAATAGCTTTTCTTTCGATGAGTCAATTATTTTACAGAAATATACAACATCAGATCGAAGCTAAGTTGACGCTAAATTCGTCATTTTTCTAAAAAGAGGAATAACATTTTGGAGTTCTACTATTTGGTTGTCTTCTTTTGAACATCTAATATGTTCCATAATCTTTATACTTGTCTCTTTTTGAAAATCGCAACTCCTTCTTGAGTAATGGGCAGCCAGCTTAATGTCTTTATGTCCCGTCATTGCCATGACTGCTTCTAAGCTCCCTCCAACCTGTCTGGCGATTGTAGCCATGCCATGCCTTAGACAGTGAGTCCCAGTATATTTTATTCCTGACTTGCGTTGCGCACCTCTATAATTAACTTGAATTGTTCCATAGTTCAGAGGACGACCATCGACATGAAATAGAAAATCACTGCCTGAATGCTTAAGCTTAAGCCTTCGTTCGAGTATTTCAAGCATCTCGTCTGTTATATAGCACTCCCGTGGCTCTTTGTTTTTAGGGAAAGGGTTGAGTCTGATGAAAGTCTTTTTCTGTTGGCACCAACCACATGTTTCTTTGATTAATAGCCTTCTATTATCTAAATCTATGTTCTTAATTTGGATTCCTGACACTTCTCCAATCCTTGAGGCAGTATAGAATTGAAGTAATGCTAGGTCACGATATAGGGGCCTTAAAACGGAGCAAAACTTGTAAAAGTCATCAATCCCAATCCTTTTATCCCTTATTGGTATTTCTTTAATTATGCACATTTTTTTATGTCTCTTTAGAATAGGGGAAACCAACTTCGATGCTTCAAGGTGAAAATCAGGCTCTTCTTTCATCCAATTAAATATAGTTGTGAATAAATCCAACTCAGCCCTTAAGTTGCATCTTGCATGGCGGCCACTACCTTCCTGTTGCCACTCATCTGACTTGAAGAAGTTGACCCATTTTTCGATCCATTTATTAATTACTGTTGGTGTAATTTCATCCATATGATAGTCTTCGAGGTCTTTTAGTAACCTGTATCTTCTCTCCCATATTTGGCAAGTGCTTGGAGCAAGTGATGGGAAGTGCAGGAGCTGCATTGTCTCCCACACTTCTTTTAATGTTGAGAAATTACTTTCACTATCTGTATTGCTTTTCTCTCCATTAAAGGTGTTTCTCCAATACTTTGCCTCTCTCAAGGTTCTAAAAGAAGCAGCATATTGCTTTCCCTTAAGTCTCTTACGAGCTTGATACATCTTTGTAGTAACATGCTGACTTATGCCAGCATGCCCTTTTATCGAAACGTACATATACTTTCTTTTTTTAGTTTTCATCAGGAATGGCCTTTTCTATTTCGTCTAAAATTTCTGTTTTACTAAAATACAATCTTCCGAACATCTTTCTTGGGACAAGCTCTCCAAGATTTACCTTGTTATAAATCGTCTGTATGGCGATTCCTAGGAAGGAGCTGAGTTGAGGGACTGTTAAATAGTGGTCTTCTAGCTTATTATTTTGCGTATTAACTTCTTTTCTCATAAGTTTACTCCTGCTATTTATGAATTGACGATGTCTTTAAAACTGTTGGCATACTAAGGTTAAAGGACAGTATCTCTTTTTTTAGTTTATGCCTTACCCCAGCGTTGAGTACTCTAGGCCAGACTCCAATACTTCTACCTTTGAAGAAATGGAGCCTGTTTTCTCTCCATGGTGTAGAAACATTTAGTTCTGTTAATCCAGCTTTGATTTTGGGAAGGATTATTCTTGAAAAGTTTCTTTCTTTGTTGGCCCTCTTTCTCGCTTTGAAGAATCCATACTTTTCATAGTCCTCATAGAAAGACTTAATTTTATGAGCAGTACTTTCTCTGAACTTCTGCATATCAACTTTAGACAAATCTAAGTGATACAGTTTTAGCTTATTGAACGGGTCGAAATCCTTCAATGAAGCGAGGTCAACTAGGTGGTGGATAGGACATCTCTTGCCTGTGAACCTTGCTTCAATTCTTGTTTTGTTTTTCTCGTAAATGATGTGTTGCTCAGAATCAGTAGCAAGAACTCCAAGTGTAATGCTTTCTTTGTCCGAACATGACTCTCGTGTCCAGCGGACAGATTTTCTAAATGCCATCTTCGATATGGATTCATAGTCCATGTCTAAATCTACGCAAAAATCTATTCTTCTAACTGTTGCAAGGTATATCAGATACTGTGCAACCTTTTTGTTCCAGATTTTCGATAGGGTATCCTCCAACGCTACAAAAGAGCTAAAGTGGTCAATATTAAAGGCTACTCTTGCGTATGGAACTAATGATGAGGTTGGGTTGTATGAAACTAAGAAGTAGCATCCATTGATATAGAAATAGAAATGACTGTCATATCCATTTCTTATAATTAATTTCTCTTTTCTTGTTAGATTAAAAAAATCTTTTCCAATACCATCTTTTGCATTGTTGTAGTTGATTTTGTCTGTAAATGAATAACCATCATCTACAAGTTGCTCTATCTCTTTTTTGATATTAAGAATTACTGTATCTGCAAAATAATGACTCGAAGTTTTTACGCAGTAACGGTATATAATTGTGTGTATTATACTTTTCATGCTTATCTTCTTTTCTTATTTCTATTTTGTTGGCTACTACGACTACATCTTAGGCGCCTTCGCTTGTATTTCCTTGTTTTGTTCAATGGTTGCCACTTTCCTGTTTTTTTATTTCTAAATCCTAGATACAGCTCTGCTCTTTCACAGACCTTGTGCATGTTTGATTTCATTTACGCCTCCAATTTTAGATACAGCTATCCGAAAGAATTTTTTAATTCTTCGAAGGCATCAATTATGATGTCCAATTAAGCTGGTATTGTTTACTAGTTGCTCCCCGTACCTAAGAACGAGGGGGGGGGATGCTCTTCCTCTTCTCAAAGCTACTTTTTGTAGCCTCGTTAACTTGGAGATTTTATACTTGGTCTTTGATCTAATGAAAATTGATAGTTCCCACATGGGCGATTTGCCATTGCGGGGATACTAGAGGCCTTATTCAGAGTGTTTTGGCGCTTTATATTGAAGAATACTCCAAGGAATTGTACTTAGGCTGTTTTTGAAGAATGCTTTTGTTCGTTTAGCGGCATCCGCTTTAAACTCAACAATATCTTTATCATCTACCAGCTTAATATAACTCTCTAGCAACTTGTGTCTGTCATCTGACTTTACCTTGAGAACTTCAGTGCAGTGTCGAATTGCTAAGTGCGTAATTAAAGATTCACGAGTACAAGAGTTTTTCTTTATTACTTCTAAGTTAGAATTTTCGCGAACCTCTTTTAGGTGAGCTATAATGTTTTTAGTAATCGCAGTATCTGAATGGAGTGGGTTTATATGAATAATAAGAGGTCTATTTTTTATATTCTCTAGCTTGTCAAAATCAAACATGCCATATCTTGAAAATTCACTTCTGTGGCTCAAGCTATCTGCACTTATTTGGCGACAATAGACTACAGGCTCCTCTAACAACATTTGAGTCGGTGATATTGTTATCTGCTTGTAGTCTATCGCTGTCTTGAGATACCAGTCTCGCCCAAAATTGCTGTCTGCACTTTCTTTTTCTTTTATATTCCTATCTGTAGGCCTATCTACTCTTCCTGTGATTTTTTTGATTTCTTTAAGATGATACTTATAAGCTTTTATATAGTTTGGATTAGTGCGTATAAACTGCCAAATTAGATTAACTGAATATGATATATCTGTATCGTTAGCTCTTTGTTTTAATTCTCTAGTATTTAAAGTAATTACTTTTCTATTCTTGTAGAGGAGCTTAATTAGATCCTCAAAAGTTGAAACATCAGCTAGAGTATTCTTCTTTCTACTCTCTATTCTACTATTTCCCATTTTTAACCAGCTCTTTAAGCCCAATTAAAAGTGCATCCGTAATTATATGGTTGCGTCTTCGCTGTGGTTCGCCTTCTTTACGATTCTTCTCTGCTCTTTTCACGAGCTTGTCTATGAGTTTTTCAATTTCATCTTTCTCTTCAGACTTGAGACGAAAGTAAAACTGAGGGTAGTCAGATGGTTTTTTAAGTACTTTTTTCATAACTTGATTCTACCATAGGTTCAAAGTGTAAAGTATAGATTGGAAAATATTGCTAGCAAGAAAATGCTTGCAATATTTGTGCGCCGTGTTATAATGTTGTATGACTGAAACAAGAATTGCACTATATTGCCGAGTATCTACTTTATTAGGGCAAGACCCTGTTCATCAGCTCGAACCGTTGAAGGAGTTATCCCTTAATCGTAACTTCCAAATTTATGACCAATATATTGATATAGGAGTATCTGGGAAACTAGATAAGAGGCCTGAGCTAAATAGACTACTGAGAGATGCTAGATTAGGAAAATTTAAAGTGGTTGCAATATACTCTATTGATAGGTTGGGCCGCTCAACTAAGCATCTACTGAATCTGATTGATGAATTATCGCACCTTAATGTCAATATTATCTCAATCAGGGAAAATTTAGATTTTACAACGCCGATGGGGCAGATGGCTTTAACAATGATTTCTGCTGTGGCCCAGTTAGAGGGGCAACTCATATCTGAAAGAATTAAAACAGCTCTTAAAACTAAAAAGCTTATATCAGAGCGAACGAATAATGGTTGGAAATGTGGCCGACCATCATTATCCGATGAGATTAAAGATGATGTGCTTAGATTGAGAAAGCAAGGGATTTCAATTAGAAAGATTGCCGAGATGCTTGGAAATGTTTCTCGATCTAGTGTTAGTCGAATCATAAATGGGCAGAGAGACACTGACCCAGAAACCTAGCTAAAATTACGCAAAAATCTATTCTAATTTAAACCAGTTAGAGCAGAGATATTTTTGACCCAAAATGAAATGGTTTTTAGACGGTAGCAATTGCGAAGAATGGAAAATGTATTTCTATTCTCCGCAAACCTTTAAGGAGTAATTTGTTTAATAACGATAGAGTTTTATGATTTCAAATTTTCACCAAATACTTAAAGAAAGATTTGCTAATGCTAATCTTGCACAGGTTTCAAAAGAAATAGATGTGCCTCGCTCTGTTCTTCAGAACTGGATTGTCGAAGAACGGTTTCCTACGATGAATGTAAAGAGTCTTGGTTATCTCAAACGTCTTGCTAATTACTTAAATTTAACACTCGATGAGCTTCTCTCTGAAGGTTCTACGCAGAAAACTATTAGCTCAGTTGTATTTGAGGATGGAAATAGAAAATATCAGATTAATATTCAACGCTTAAAATAGGATTTATTATGAAATTATTATTACTGCTACCTATGACATTTGCACTTTTATCGTGCGCTGAAATGAAAACTAAGCTCAATCAGATTCAGAATACAGGAAGCTCTGAATCGAACTATCAAGTAGGTGATGTGATTGAAATCAATCACGGCAAAGAGCTTTTTAAGTCAATAAGAACAAAACTAACTTCTACGCAAATTAATAAGTACAAGGTTGGTAACCATATTCCTTTTGATCTACGAGCTGTAGACCCCAAGGGAGGGGCTACCTATGGGAAGAACCTTTATATGGTTAAACTTATGAGAGAGGTTAAGAGTATCGAGGTTCCGATTGAGTGGAACCGCACTTTGTCTCAGATGAGTGTCGATAATCTTCCTCCTTGGAGCGAGCTTAAAAATGCAGTCTTCGGATATAAGGCTAGAGTGAATAAACTATCAAATAAACAGTGCGTAGATTGGAGTATGAAAAATAAAAAGTGTAGTAGCCGCACATATCTAAAAGAGGAGCTAGAGTTTGTGGAATGGCTTCCAGAGACAAAGAAGTACATTGAGTCGGTTGTAGAGAGTGGAAAATTGCTTTTGTCTAAGTCTGCTAATGAAAGAAAAGAAGCTGAAAAGCTTGCTCTAGCAGCGATGAACTATAGGAAATCTGCTCAATCATCAAGTGATTCAGCTTGTATTGCTCTAGCAAAGTACAATAATTCAGTAAACTGGCTCAATGATATGAAAGAGCAAGGCGTGGCTACCTTTAGAATGCTGGAAGTTGCAAATCAAGTGCCTGTCTTTAAGGCAAGGGCAAATCAATTTAAAACCGAGTATAAAAGTCGTACAGGAAGGAAGTGGAATCGTAAGTGCCCAAAAGATTACCGTACGATTGTGGAAGAAGTAAAAAGTAAGTATGGAATATTTCTTCTTTAAGCACCTTTTGTAGTAATGGCCACTAAGCTCATCTTAGTGGCTATCTTTGCTATTTTGATTTACGACTGGTGCTATCCTTTCCATAACCCTATCCTCGAACTCTGTTTGTGCTTCTAGGAGCTTCTGTAGTTCATCTAGCTCATTATCTGTTAAATCATCAAGATTATACTTTTGGCCTAATCGCTTTGCGTTCTCAAGGTCTTGGTCATCCTGATTAATCACTATCTGCTTCTTTTCCGTCCATGAAAAGCAGCAACCAAGAAGATACTTTATCATTCCTGAATTGCCGTCCAGTGCTTGCTCTGCAGCTTTAGATGCTAGCTTGAATTCTAGCTCTGATCTGCCCTTGGTGAGTGCCGCAGATAAATCAGAGCCACTCTCTTTCATCCTGCGATAAAGGGTGTCAGTACTTACTCCAAATATAGCGCTGATTTGCTTTACAGAGAAACCGAGTCCAGCCATTTTTTCAATTCTATCAATGTCATCAGGTGAAAATGTAATTTTGTCACTTCGGACTTTTCTAACTCTATTGTTCATTATTGTGCCTTTTGAATTAGCTGAGCAATTCTTTTAAGGGTGCTATCCACCCTTGGAGTATTATCAGAGCTTTTAAGACTCCATAGCTCAAGGTTTGATTTGTAAACTAGGAGTTGTTCGAGTGTAAGATTCTTGTTGCTAATTGCTTTTCTTATTAACTTTAGCTCGTTACTCAGCTTGAAGTCTTCGTATAGCTTTATTACCTTTTTAGATAGATTCATAAAAACCTCCCATTAAGTAAGCTTAAGATGGACGGAGTCATCGTTGAAAGTAAGTAGCGGTAAATACTCTTGTAAGTCACTGAAACCTCATGAAGTATTTTTATAGTTATACTGTTTTTTATTTATTCTGTTTGGTATTATTTTAACGTAATGGTGAAACTTATTTTTAGAGTCGAGGTTCTATGAGTGTTTATAAAGATAACTATTTTGAAAGCATTTTAGAAAAATTGAATGGAAAGCTTGACCCTGACCTTTTTGAAAAATGTGTCGTAGATATTTTAAGGAAAAATGATTATCCAACTCTTGTTCCGATTCCCGGAGGGCAAGACGCTGGCATGGATGGAGCAATATCTGGCACTAATGGTGCTCCAATGCCATTAGTGACAACCACGCACAAAACCTCATCTATAGGCAATTTAACTAAAAACCTAACACAATATAAAACGACAGGTGGAAAAAGAAGAGATGCTGTATTCGCAACATCTGTTTCCCTAACAGCAAGGAAAATTAATAATCTATATAAAAGAGCTGAAGAGCTGGGATTTAACTTAGTGCAGGTTTATGAGCAAGAAGCACTGGCAATGAGATTGTACCATGAACCATCATGGTGTAATTCTCTTTTGGGCCTAACAGGTATGCCTAGGTCTTTATCTAAGATTCCAATTAATTCGAGGTCTGTTATTAATGACAATTTGATTGGAAGAGAGTTTGAGAAAGAGCAGTTACTGAAAGCTGTAGTCCAAAGCAGAGATACTATCTTGTTAGGTCAACCCGGTATAGGTAAAACCTTTTTGCTGGCAGACTTGGTACAGAACACTAATGCATTTTTCTTAAATAATGATGATAAAGAGAGAATTTATAACGATATTAGAGAATTAAAGCCTGATGTAATAATCATTGATGACGCACATATAAAGACCCAACTACTACAGGAATTAATTTTATTCAGGAAAGAACATTCAATTAGTTTTAGCTTTATATGTGTTACATGGCCATGCTTTAAAGACCAGTTGCTCTCTGAATTAGAGTTAGCAGAAGACAGTTGCTTAGAACTTAGGCTTTTAAGTCGGAATGATATTGTAAACATTATCAATGATGGTGGTATTGGTGGCCCTAAAAACCTTGTTTGGCACTTGGTTAACCAGTCATCTGGAAAGCCCGGACTATCAGCAATGCTGACTAAAGTCTGTTTGTCGGGTGGTATCGATGATTTTATTTCAGGAAATGCCCTTAAGCGTATTTTACTTAGCTCAGTAAAAAAGCATTTTGGAGATGAAGTTATTCCTGTATTAGCACATTTTTCATTTATGGGAGATAGTGGAGCATCATTTCAAGAGGTGTCAAAGTGGATTAATATTGATCTGATGAAGTTACACCGCTTAACTTCAGACCTTGCTCTGACAGGCATACTAGTAGAGGTAAAGGACAGAAAACTTGCTGTCATCCCTGAGGAGCTTCGCTTTACTCTTGTACGAGATAGTTTTTTTAGTGGAGCAGTCGCTTTCTGTAGTGAATTCTTCTTTGAACTAGCAAAAGAGAACAAGTCGATTGTGAAGGTCTTAATCGGAGTACTGTCAAAAGGTGGAGAAGTTAATGAAGATGATGTTTATCGACTAGTTTTACTTCATCGCTCTGAGAATATTTTAGAATTGTATGCTGGCCTAGGGCGCAAACAGGTACTTAATCTTCTAAAGGACTGCCCAGAAGAAATAGAGCATTATCTTGGCGCATCACTTTTTTACGCAGCAAAAGAGACAGTTCCATATTTACTTGAACAAGCTATACAAAACCCGATTGCAAACTTAAACAGTCACCCAGAGCACCCTGTGAGAAGGCTTCAAAGCTGGATTTCTAAAGAAAGTGGGAGCAAAGGGGTCATCGAAAATAGAAAGATACTTCTAGATGCGATACTTGATCGAATTGATAGTTCAGAGAATGTGGAAATGCTGTACGAGCTAGTTCCTAGTATTTTCTCTCCCTCTTGGAGTGAAAACGAATCTGACCCCGGAAGTGGGATGACAATAACAATGTATAATGGACTTTATAGTGAGTCTGAAATTTCCGAGATTAACAACCTATGGACACAGTTCAACAGCAAGATAAAGACTTGTAAGAATATTAAATGGAAGTACCTATTCTCAATAATCAATAAATTTCTTTATCTCCATGTTCCCAATGTAAAGGTATCGAAGAAAACCCAGAGTTTGTGTCGAGATGTTGCAAAGCAAATAATAGATGACTTGTACTCTTTGGGGCAAAAGCATCATGGTGTTTGTCTAAAGCTAAGTTCTGTTTGTAAACAGATCCGCTACAAAAAGAATATAAAGGTAGATGCTGAGTTTGAAGTGCTATTTCCCAAGGAATCTTTTCGCAAGGACTACAAGAATGTAGAGAGGAAATACTTAAAAGATGCAGCAGGGCTTGCGGCAAGGTATTTAAGGCGTAGTCCTAAAACAACCCTATCTAAGCTGAAACTATTTTCTGAATTTGCTCAAGATGTTGAGAAGACATATCCAAATTTAACATTTTATTTCCTGAAATTAGTTCTAGAGAAGCAAATAAATCTGGTTAAGTGGTTTCAATGTGCCGTTGAGTTAGAGATTAATGCTTCTCTACTGGGTGGGATAGTTCCAAAAGCACTAGAGAACTCAGCAGGTGAGTTAGAGGCACAAATAGTTAGTTTGTTAGATGGAAACTATTATTGGATGCTCGCATCGACGATATTAAGTAGCAAGTTCTCCTCAGATGGTCTTGTTGATGAAGTCATAAAGAGGCTAGACAAAAGTCATTCCCAGCTCATCGAGCACTTACTTTACAGAGCGATCCCGTCAGCTACATCTTTGAAGCTGCTCACACATGATTGTGCTGAAATTAAAGAAGCCGCAGCGATTGGAGAGTATTTGCGAGGAGGAGAGGAGAGAGGAAGTATTAGAGCAGAGCTTAAAGAAGCTTGGGAGAATGCTGTTGTTACCATAAAAGATGACGAGTATTGGATTCAAAAAATACTAAGCAGTAATAGTGACTTAGCATATCGTTGGCTGAAAGAGCGAGTTCATGAAGAAGATTATCTTGGTTACCACGAAAGAAAGACCTTTAGTGTAGCTATGAAAGTAATTGAAAAAGAGCATAAAGTAGAATTACTGAAGAGTCTGAAGTCACACTATAGCAGTATTGATAAGGTGAGGAAGCTTGTAGGCAATGATCCTGATTGCTTTCAGGCTCTTTTAGACAATGCTAATCTTAAAAGCTTGCATCTCGTCCCTCTCGAAAAAAAGACAGGAGAAATACTTATATCATTTTGTTTGAAGGCAATAAATGCGGGATACTCCAATGAAGATGTATCAGACAATATTCGCTCAAGAAGTGATAGCTGGTCTGGAAAAGAGTCAGTTATGCTTTTAGGTAAAATTAATACCTACAAGGAGTCTTTAAAGCTAACAGATAATCCAGATATAATAGAAGTCATCAATGAAGTTGTGGCTCGTTATGAATCAAGAAGAGCTTATGTTTTAGAAAAAGAGCACGAGGAAGAAGTTTATGGCAGATTCTAGTTCTATTTATAATATGGAGAAATGAGACCTATGAGGTTATGGATAATAAAAAATGTGTTTTGGAAGATAAGCTCGGTTAAAGTGAAAGTTTCACGATGGTTTGATGAAAATTTGCCTATTGAAGGCAGCTTGCTCTTCGTATTTATGACTACACTAACTTACCTCTTTACGTACTATTATATTAAAAAGCAGGAGGGTATTTCATCAGTACTTACAATCTATGACATAAAGATTAGTACATTACTTCCACTGTTTATAGCTTTGGTTTGCTTTTATCTCTCAATTGTCTTTTCAATCTATGGTGCGGCAAAAGCTGTGAGAGGAGCAAAGCTTAGACACCTGTTGAGGCCAATGTGTGGATTCATTCTTGTAGACTATTATGTTTTTAGAAACATTCTTGAATATGATAACTTACTGGTTCACTTTATACCTCTACTATTCTCATGTGTTTTTCTTTTGTGGTTAGCCTTAGTACGCAGAAATGACTTTGATACAAAAATAAAATACAACCAAACCTTGAGGTGCTTTACTGGTGTCAGAAAAAAGAAAAAAATAAAAATTTTGCATCCTGTTGAATATAAGTACCTCCATAAGACTGACAAAAGCGAAAAGCAATTTGTTTTAAAGGTAGAATGGGCTCTAGAACGCTATATTGACGATGATAGCTATTTAGACAGTATTATTGACTATGATCATGAAGGAAAGCAGTTTACTCATAAGTTGGAAAGGAAGGCTTATGATCTTTTAGAGTGCAACCTCGTTCTTAATACTGTGGATCGTTCCGAGCTTACTTGCATTGAGAGTGATCAAGTCTTTGAGAACATGGAGTTTATGAGAAGTAGAGGCTGGACTCTTCCAAGTTTGGAACATTATAAGCTACTTATCTTTAGCACGTACTTAATGAGAATTATGAGCCATAATAAGGATCGAGAGAAGGAGTTTGATGATTTTTTAAATACTCATTTTTCGGTTTTAGAGCCCATCCTCGCTAACTCCTAGAATACCTCAATGATAATTTAAACCCCTTGATAGGTTTTTGGGACATACATGGAACCTACATATATTGTTCACTGAGCAATACAGTTTAAGTCATTCTGGAATAATACCGATAAGTTATTATGAGAAACAACAACTCCCCTAAAGTAAGTACCTCTAATAGTAATTTAGTCGATGACCAAATCGAAACTTCAGCCAGTTCAACACCTGTTGTGAGTAGTGATAAGAAAGCACAATGTGTACAGAGCGAACCAGCTAGTGATCCATGCAAGGAATTCTGCTTTCAGAAGTCTCTAATGGAGGCAGTTCCAAGTTTGGCATGGCCATTAACCTTCCTAACCATTCTGTTTCTATTTAAAGGAAAGGTCGCAACTACTATCGATACTCTTATAGGGCTGTTAAAAGATACGGACTCTTTTCAGTATAAAGACTCTAAATGGGTTCGCAGGGCTATGGACAAGGTTAGCTCTGATGCTAACGTTAGTGAGATAATACCTGAAGTCACTGCTGAATATTTTGTAGATAAAGCAAATGAGCAAATAAGATACAAGAGTTTTTCGAGCTTGCAGTCGTCTGATTTTATTGATGCACCTCAGGGGAAACTTGATATTGACAAGATATATGAGCTTGTATTGTCGCACCCTCGTTCAGCAATTCTAGAGTCGTGGAGCGTGTTTGAAATGTTTGCGCAGACTTACATTGAAAAGAAAGGTCTGTCTTCTAAGAAGAATTCAACTTTACATAACATTAATACACTAAATAATAACAAAGTATTTAGCAAAGACCAATTTCGTATTGTTAATGAAATGAGGAAAATACGCAATACTGTTGCTCACTCTCAAGTATCAATTGATGAACAAACTGCTAACGAGTTTGTGACAACAGTCTTAAGGATTGCCACTATCGTTGCCAAGAAATACTACAGTGCATAGGCCATCACAAACTTTCCATAGGGATAACATGGGTATTAAGAAGTCTTTCATTTGTTTTGCTGCATTTTCGACAATGATCTTTTTTATAACTTTGTACTACCAACTCGCAGGTTTTAATGCCTTTGAATTCCTGGCAAAAACAGGTACTTTTCTAGGTGCAATTGGAGCTGTTGGTATACTGCTGGTAGCACTTAACAAAATCCCTAGAGAACTTGAGTTGTTCCGGAAGTATGAACGAGAAAAGTTAAAAAATGAATTAAGCCTAAGGCGAATTGTTCAAAAGGAAGAAGCTGCAAAAAAATGCATTAGTCTACTTCTTAAGGCAAGGAAAGAACTTTCAAGCTCTACTGATTGGCTTGGCGTAAGCATGGTTTATTGCTTTCATGACTTTTATAATACATATATGCCGGCATTTAAGGCACAGTATAAGGACTTAGCAAAGTATAGAATGGATTGTTTGAAAAAAGCTTCTGAGCACCTAGAGGACATCCTAGATGAAATTGCAGCGTACTCAATCAACTGTAAAGAGGATGTTTATGAACTAGTAAGCACTATTGAAGATTTGCATTCATCAATAAGTTATGCACTCTGGTTTTGTAGTGGAGAAAAGTCGCCAGGAGCATTTACAGTGAAAGGATGGTCAAATAATAGCAATGTTGACTTGTCTGAATATAAAGACAGAGATGTTTTTGATAAGAAGAACTTAAGCCATATAAAAATAATTTTTGAACATCGAGATGAGAAATCTCTTAGAGAAGCATACAGTGAAGACGATGAAAATAGCGACCTGAAAGATGAGTTCTTTTCCTATGAGAGCTATCAAATCGAACAATTGACTACTGCAAAAAAAATTGAGTCAGAGTTTGAACAGTTGTATGTTAAAACAAGACCAGAGTTGTTTAGCAAGATTCAGAAAATTCATGGTTATCTATCAAGTACTGTAGAGCACAAAAGTGCTCTTGATCAAAATTAAAGAGTAAGAGTTTTATCCCCCCGTTGGTAGTATTTAGCGTAAGCCCATCTTAAAAACGGTAAGCGCCGTAAGCCCCATTTTTGGTAAATAGCGGTAACTCATTTGAATATTCGGTAAGTCCAAAATTTCCGAGAGTGCGATTAACGCTGGCAAGTTGTTAAGATAATTAGCTCTTGAAAGAGGCAAACTTCTGCTCGGGTAGTTCGGGCATATCTCTTAAACTTATGTATTTATTATGTTTTTTCTATTCTACCACAATTTAAGTGGGCGGAATGAGAAAACAGATACTAATAAATTCGACTAATAACAATAGAAAGTCCAGTTCGGGCATAACTCGCATTATATTTACCCATCTTATTTTTTCTTGATCGGAGTTATCACTTATGATAACTTATCAAATATGATAACAAAAGTCGTTATAAATAAAAACATTGAAACCAATTTTAACAAAGACCTAAAGAAAGGACTTTTCAATCCTGAAGTAAGAGACCTGATTGAATATTGGATAACTGAAATTGAAGACCTTGGATATGATGAATATGTTAAGTCTGAATTATTTGTAATGCTTAATGATCATGAACTAAAGAAAGAAAGACAAGGCCAACGCGCCATATCTTTAGATACCACAGGTGGACGACTGATTTACGATATCATCAAAAATGCAATCGTAATCAAAGTCATAAAAATAACCTCAGACCATGACTATAACTAAGGGGAAAGGATGAGCTTTAAAACAGGAAAATTAACAACTGGAAAAATATTAAAGGCCTTTCGTAATAGATTTGGTCTAACTCAAAAAGAAGTTTCAGATGTAATTGGTATTTCAGTATCTAATTTATCAGCTCTAGAAAACGATAAGAGAAATATTGGTGCAGAGATGGCCGGAAGATTTTCTGTAATCTATGGAGTAAGAGTGGAAAGACTTTTATTTCCAAATGGACTTAAAGATATCAAGGGATATAAAAAATTAGAAAGGCTTAAAAGTAAACTTCAAGATGTTGCATGATTGATATCTTCTCTTACGGACAATTTTCATCAGAAGATCAAAGTCGATGGATATTTGATCACTTAAAGTTATCTCGTGGTCAAAAGGTTTTAGATCTCGGAGCAGGGAGTGGCAACTTTTGGATTAAGCATCAAAAAGATCTTCCTTCTGATTTATCAGTCACTCTTATTGATAGAAATAAATCGTTACTTGATAAGGCAAAGCAACTCCTATGTCGTGATAATAGATTTAATTATGTCCACAGTAATATTGAATCTTTTTCACCGCTAGAGAAGTATGACTTAGTATATGCAGGTTCAGTTTTGCCATTTCTTGATTTTGACCAAAGAATTGCTTTATATAAAATGGTCGCGCAATCTCTCACTCCATCTGGATTATTTGTAGCAGATTTAGGAACAAATAGAACACTTTTAGAACTCAGATCTGATCCTGTGAAGAATATTTTAAGAGAGGCAGGTTTAAGCAATCCTCTATTCAAGATAGCTAGAAGACTTAGCTTTGAAGACGCACTTGAAGAAGTAACTGATATTTTTCAAAAAGGTGAAGAGTCTTATTTTGAAAATGAACTTCTCATTCTCCAATCTTCAGCCATTGTTGATTATCATTTGAAATTTGTAAAAGGTCTATCAAGTAAAAAAATAGAAGAATTAACTTCGTATTATGAATCATTGAGAGATAAAGAAACTTCCCTAATTAAAGTTGATGCATCATGGGGATTGTTTGCATTTCGTGCACCTTAGATAATTCAAGCGCTGTTCCGCCCGATCCGCCCACTTCTGTGAAATGAGATGAAAAGTAGTGAACAAAAGTGAAGTCAGAAAACGCGAAGAAGTCCTCTAATACAGGCTAGGTTATTGTTATGGTTGGTTTTGTAAAATGCCCTTCGATCCCTCGGGTAATTCGGGCATCGTGTAACACCTTGTTGGTAACAGCTTAAAATTATAGGACTAATACTTTGAGAGTTAAAGGACTAATAGCTCGTAACGATCTACAACCTCAAGTATTTACCCATATATTTGACCTTCAGATGTTCAGATTTACCCCTATATTAGCCCCTCAAAACGAAGTTTCAGCTACTTAAACGCCCCATGTAAATACATTTATTCATAAAGTGTGCATATACTTTTGTTATACACACAAAAAGACTATAATATGTTGATGTCCTCCCGTTATGCACATAAATTTTGAGATAAATGTGCTTGATAACAAATGAGTGAATGATGAAAAAATCCGAGATCCGCCCTCTCAGTAAGATTGGTGATATTGAGACAAAGTCCGTTCTAAAAGCTGCCGCTTTGGCCCACAAAGCATTGGGAGAGCTTAAAGGACTGGCATTAACAATCCCTAATCAAAATATTTTACTGACTACACTTTCCCTTCAAGAGGCCAAAGAAAGTTCTGAAATAGAAAATATTGTAACAACCCAAGATGACCTATATCAAAGTAGCTACCCCTCAAGACACTTTAGTACACATGCTGCAAAAGAAGTTCATAGCTATGCCAATGCTCTGACCGCTGGTTTTAAAAAAGTATCCGACTCTGGCCTCCTAACAAACAACACAATTATTGAAATTCAAAAAATAATTGAAGAGAACAATGCAGGATTTAGAACTCAAGCGGGAACATCCCTAATCAATAACTTTACTGGCGAAGTTGTTTTTACACCTCCTCAAAGCGCAGAAGAAGTTATTGAGCTCATGAGTGATCTTGAGAAATTTATTAATAACGATGAAATTTCAGATTTTGATACATTAGTAAAAATGGCGTTAATACATCACCGCTTCGAAACAATTCACCCATTTTATGATGGTAACGGAAGAACGGGAAGAATACTAAATGTACTATTCTTAACGAACAAAGGCATTCTAGATACTCCAATTCTATACCTTTCACGCTTTATCAATCGCAACAAAAGTGAGTACTACCAGCTTCTACAAGAAGTTCGAGACTCTGGGCAATGGGAGAACTGGCTTATCTATATGATGAAAGCACTTGAGGAAACGGCGCAACACACTTCTGAAGTGATTCGCTCACTAGTTGAACTAATGAGAGACTACAAAGTAACAATTAAAGAAAAACTTCCAAAGATATATAGTCACGAACTAATCAATAATCTCTTCAAGTACCCATATACAAAGATCGAATACATTACAGAGGAACTTTCGCTGCACAGAAATACTGCAGTAAAATACCTAAATCAATTAATTGAAATTGGTCTTTTAGAAAAGCATAAAAAAGGGAAAGAGAATTACTACCTGAACAAAAGATTATTCGAGCTATTAATTAAGTAGCTTAATCTAATAATGAATCCTAAAAATTGCTAACTCTGGTCTACAGTTAAAACGGATGGGTAGAATTGATGTACCGATTCCCCTACTCACGTACATTTTACTATTACCCTTTTGGAACCAACCTGCGACAAATCGATCCGTCCCCTCTGGGACCCACAAGGCTTCAAGAAAAGGGAGACGAGCCAGATATTATCTTTGATATTATGTGTACGGTTCTCGAGATTACGAATACTCGCCTGCTCTAAAATGTCAGATAGTTTTTCAATAGGAGTCCAGACCTCCCAGTTTCCTGAAATGAAATTGATACCAAGTGGAGCATTGAGCTTTGTTAAGACATCAAGGTACCCCTGCTCTTTCCCACTTGGATTTGCAATATCTCCTGTAATAAAATAAGGTCAGGTTTCTCCTCTGCGAGCTTATCAATTACCTTTTGTTCAAGTATCCCCAGACCAGTTGTATGTAAATCTGAAAGTTGAGCGATGGAACAAAATGAGCTAATCACTTCTCCGAGCGACAAAAGAAAATATAGGGGAAAGAAAAAGATAAAAAGAAAACCAAAAGGTCTGATCATTCCCGTAACTGAAAGCTCAACAGGAGAGAACCTTACCTTTTTAAACCTTGAAAGCAAGAAGGTCATAACCAAACAGCAATTTCTTAAAGAGATAAAAGCAGGTCTTCATCAGCACTACTGCATTAAAACAATCCATGGCAAAGAGACTCCCCGTATCAAAGCGCGACCGCTACTCCTTCAACAACCTTGGCTAAAACGAGGTGAAACAAAATCAACAAGCGTGATAAAACGTGAACTGTTGTTAAATGACTAAGACGCGAAGAAGCTCATCACGAGCACAACCTATTGACTTAATTAAGTTTTACAGAGAAAAAAAGAGAGATCGGATAATTCTGGCAACGTCTAATAGCTCCTAAAAGAATTATTAGCCTAGAAAAACTTTTTGAATAAAGTAATAGCAACGTATGTAACGATACCACCAACTGCAAGGCCAATTAAAAAGTGGACAAATTTATCTAATGATTGGTTTTTAATCTTGGTCGGTAAGCTAAATTTAAATATCATCGAATTCACTCCAGAAATATAATACTCTTTATTAAATATTGTATCATGATTTTGGCACCAAAGATTGAGTGCTAAAATCTTTGTTTTAAATAATTATTCAAATAACTTACAATATTCTTTTTTCCAATAGGATTGTCTGAATGAACCCTAAATTCGAAGTCATCAAATCAGTTTAAAGACATTTGTTATTGACTCAAATCCTAATTGTGATAAAAAGAAATAACAGAGAGATACCTCTCTCAATTTTAAGGAGCTACCAATGAACAATTCAGTTAGAAACATTTTAGGAGAATCGTCTAGGTAGCGTTAATTCAAATTAACAATTTGTTTTCAAATACGAAGCCTAGGCATGTCCTAGGCTTTTTTGCGTCTATTTTATTCATTTTATCAGGGAGAACTCATGAACATTCAAATAAAAAGCAGATCAGTAATTAACCAAACACTAATTTTGAAAAGAAAGGAACCAGTATGCTTTTTATGGAAGGGAATAAAATATCGTTTGAATACGAGTCACAAAATACAAGACTCTTAAATGAGATTTCATTTACGATTAATAACCAATCAAAAATCGGTCTGATTGGGAAAAACGGAGCGGGCAAAACCACTCTATTTAAACTAATTCTAGGTCAGATTGATGACTACAGTGGAGTAATAAAAAACCATGGAGAAATTCGAGTGGGGTACCTTCCCCAAGAGTTAATTATAGACGAAGAACTAAGGGGGATTGATTATCTATGGCAATCGAGGCACAAACTTTTTGAAATAAAAAGTAGAATCGAATCAGTCGATATGGGCCTAGAAGAAAACCTTGGTCTCTATTCTGACTTTGAAGAGCGCGGTGGATACCTCTTTGAAGCTGAAGTAGAAAAGAAGATCGCCGAGTTAGATCTACCTATACACTTACTTGAACAAAAAATCTCACTTTACAGTGGAGGAGAGAAGACAAAACTTGCCATGGCCTCTGTGCTTTTAAGTGGAGTTGATCTCATTTTGCTAGATGAGCCAACCAACCACCTAGATCTCTCTACGCTAAAATGGCTCGAAGCTTATCTCTTCACTTCAAACTTTCCCTTTGTGATCATCAGTCACGACCGAGAGTTCCTCGATAAATGCGTTAATGAGATTTGGGAGATTAAGGACTCATCACTTACCACCTACTCCGGTAATTATTCTTTTTATAAAGAGGAAATTGAACGAGAGTATGAAACCATGGTGATGAAATACGAGCGCCAGCAAAAGAAGATCAAACAACTGACAAAAGCATCTGAGCAAAGACGAGTTGATGCCAATCGGATGGAGAATTTCAAGATTCGAAGAGATGTAAAAAAGAATGGGGCCCTCTGCAAAAAAGATGAGGGCGCGGGCTCGGGACAAGTAAATCCTCTTAAGAAAATGAGATCGGCAAAGGCACTCGAAAAGAGAGTGGATTTGATGATCGAGAAGGAAAAGGCAGAACTCCCCAAGCTTGAAAAGAAGAGAAAGCTCCACTTTGAAGTTCAAAGTAGCAATAGGTCTAAGCTTGCACTGTCAACTAATGCTCTTTCTAAATCCTACGCTTATCAACTATTCTCTAATCTCAATCTTGATGTTGAAACAGGATCAAGAATGGCAATTGTGGGCAAGAACGGATCGGGAAAATCGACCCTATTAAAGATTCTGATGGGATTAGAAAATAGTGATGATGGAGACTTTTATTTTCCGCCGGCAACAACTATTTCCTATTTTGCTCAAGAGTATGAAAATTTAGATTTAAGAAGCAAAATTTTGGATGAAATCATCGGAGATGACAAAAGCAAAGAGACTCTGGCGAGAACAGTGCTTGGAAGCTTAGGACTTCAAAAGGATAAGGTATTCCAAGAGATTAGGACCTTAAGCTCTGGAGAGCGTAGTAAGGTTGCTCTGGCAAAAGCAGTTTTAAGCGGGGCGAATGTGCTTATCCTTGATGAGCCAACTAATCACCTGGAAATATGCGCAAGGGAAGCGATAGAAAAAGCGCTCGTGGGTTTCAGTGGCACTATCATTTTTGTATCCCACGACAGGCGATTTATTGATAAGGTCGCAACCACGGTCTTTGACTTAGAAAAGATGGAACAATTCGAAAATTATTCATACTATATCAATTCATTATAAAAATGGGGTAATCAATTCAAAACAACTTTTACTTGTACTACTAACCACTGATCTACGCAATTTTATATAATGACGATCGAGTTCAGAGAGCTTAGAAATACGCTCTCTGAAACTCTTTGATTTCATGTATCGATCAATTTTAGGAAGAGCACCATCATCAACCATGGTGTAGAGAGATAAAGCGAAGTGCCTTAAATCCTCATTATCTGATTTTATCGCTTGGTAAAGATTTTCTTCCAGTCCCGTTACAAAACCAGGATAGTTTGAAATCGCAAAAATAGACGCATATCGACTTTGCTTATGATCATCCTGCGCTAATGTCCAAAGATGATCCAAGGCCTGATCATAGAACACTCGTTCTTCTTTAGAGAATTTGTTCTTTGCCTTTTTGAAATCTTGAACTATCTTTTTTGTAATCTTGTAGTTATTTGATCCCGACAGTTGTGGGCCCGGCAACATCGATTTTGAATACATGCGGTAGAACTCACCTACAAATTCATATACGTCGAAAGCAAGATCCTTCTTCTCCATTAAATCGTGAGCGAGCTTCATTCCCCAAGCAGGATATGAAAGAGAGATATTACTGCTTGGAGTAAAAAACATTCTCGCGATCCACTTATTAAATTTTGGAGCATTCTTATCTGAAAGTGAGATCACTGTCTTTTTATAAACCTCTGGAAACTCAGAGGGATAAGTGTATTCAGAAAGAAGATTAAGAAGTCCAAGTTTGTGAACACTTCTATTTCCATCATAAAGATATTTTGCAACGACAGAATCAAGATCAACAGGGAGGCCTTCCATTAACTCTCCAGCTTTTCGACGCCCCTTGGATATGTAAAGATCTTCTGCCACTCCCTTCTTAATATTAAATAATCGCTGACTCTCATTGTTTTTAATTGTCGTGATGTCAGACTTAAGAGATTTAAATCCTTTTGAACTCAAATAATCCTCAAGAATTTCAACACATTTCTCTCTTAGAGTCGACCCGCTTTCCTCTAAAAGCGAAAGTCGCACAAGCTCTCTGATAATATCATCCGATAACTCACCAATAAATTTTGAAGAGATAATTTGGCGAAGATCATAGCTAGGTTTCTCAAGGAACTGCTTCCAAACATCTTCGAACTTTAAGTTATTGTTGATTTCCACCAAATAATGATCAATTTTTGAAATAATATCATCACCACTAGAACCAAAAATGGCCCTAAGTTCCTTCTCCCCAACAGGATCATCAATTACTCCATACTCCCCAAGCTCTTTTTCAAAAAGAGCTTTTGCCCTCTCATAGTCAGTAATCCCCTGCTCTTTTGTAAAGTAGAGAAAGCTTGAATATTCGAATCCAATTTTACTTGGAATATAGCCATATTTTTCAGAAGAAAATTCATCAGAAAAGCTACTGGCCCGATCTAGAAGCTCTTTATACTTTTTGTATGACCCTTCTTGTGAGCGGGTTACTCCTTTAACCTCTGCTTGCTCACCAAAAAGAAATCTAGAATAAGTGGTGGTGATATCCTTTTCAACTGAGCGCTTTGCAATTTGCTCAGCGAGTTTACGATGGCGAACAGAGAGTTCATCGGAATATCTAGCTTTAAGTAAGTTAATATAATTTAATCTCGTTGTGTAATCGCTAGAACGAAGAGCTCGTTTACCATATTGATACAGCTCATCATCATTCATTCCATTGAGTCTCTTGATTGAGTCAAGAATGATTTTAGGAACAGAACGATCTTTCACAGTCTGTGGATTCCAAAACGCAGCAAAATCTTTTACCGCCTTTTCTCCCGCCTGATGACCGTAAGAGTCTCTTAGAACTTTAAGAATCTCTTCATCAGTCATTCCCCCTGAAAATGATTCTCCAATACGCCATGAGTTGAGCTCATTCAAGAGATTAGTAAATCCTCCAAAAGCCGAGCCATCTCCCATTGAAGGACCAGTAATTTCATAAGGGATCGCTAATTTTCTTTCTTTCGCCCACGTCTCAGTTCTCTTTAAAAACTTCTGGAAACGAGCGTGTGTGATCTCATGAGTGAATGTATTAAGATCAGCGCGACTTGGAATGACAAACTTCATTTCATTGCCAAGTGGAGAATAAAATGCGGCAGCCCCTTGGCTATAGTCCATTCCCACAGGAATTTGAGAGAACTCAGAAAAGCGGATGATTCTTTCTAACTTTGTAAGAAGAACATCTTTCTCTTTTTCAGGAAGATCACTGGCCTCACTAATGACCTGATTGATAACATAGAAAGATGGACCTCTTCCCATGATCATATAATCGCCATGCTGAAAAATAGCATTGCCAGTGTTCTTAGCAAGGTTTTCTAAAATCTCTTTCTCAGCAGGGTCATAGAGCGATGTTCTAATAAAAAGAGAGTTGTCAGAATAGCCCTTATTAAAATGATCAAATAACTTTAGAGAATTGCCATAATTGCCCTTCATGACAAATTGAGACATAAAAATACGAGCGGCCTTTTGAGTTTCCTCACTTCCCTGTTCTAAGAGTTCATTCCAAAACTCTAATCCACGATGAACAGTAAGCCATTTAACCCCATTGATCTCTTCAATTGCTCCATCATACTTCTCTGCCACATCGAAAAGTCTATTCTTAAAGTTGGCCAAATATTCATCAACTTTACCTTCAATCTGCTTGGGTGAGACTGAATACTTTGAATCGCGAATGTAGAGGTTATTATTTTCAATACCACTGTGAGCAGTAATCCAATCCATTCGACTAGATCCCTCAAGCCCTTCTGGAATATTGGAGACGAGGTTGATGATCTCTCGCTCTGGTGGTGACATTTCAAAAAGATTGTCGTTCACTGGAATACGTGTAGTAAAGAAAGGTTGATCACTTGAAGCAATGAAACGTCCTGAACTTTGCTCATTCTGATAATCTCTAGAAATAAAAACAATGAGAGTAATACAAAATAATGTCGGGATAAGAGTGAGAAGTGTTTTTTTCATTTCTTGAAAACCTCAATATACACGTACTAATACACTCTCCTATTCGGCGATTTTATAAGTTTCCTTGAATCAGAGGGAGCAATTTTAACTCCCTCTTAGACGAATGATTTTAGTTAGTTAACCAAACTACTGTGGAAGAGCATTGTACATATCGTAGAATACCTTCCATCCTCTACGAGTCTTTTTCCACACAACCATAAACTTATTCTTTGACGGGATCGTTTCCCCAGTCTCTGGATTGTAGAAATAGATAGTGTTGTGACCCACTTCAACCGCCTTGTTCCAAGCAATCTTTTTAATCTCTAGGGATTGAATCTCAAGTCTTACTGCCCCCATCTCAATTGCCTGACGATAAAAGGCCCCAACGGCATCTTTGCCCACAAGAATAGGAGCTTGAGGGGCCAAAAAGACATTGTCCTCTGTGTAGTATTTCACCACTTCATCAATGTCTTGAGCTGCAGTGGCCACTTCAATCTTCTTATTAACTGCCCCAATCTCCTCAACATGGCCAGCGAAGGCCGAAGAGATAAAAAGCATTCCCAAAAGTACAATTGTCATTTTCTTGATAATAGTCATAAAAACCTCCATAATTATCCAATAAAGCAAATATACGAGATTTATTTTTGGATGCAATCAGGCATATTTATCCAGATGAGAATATACCCTTAGCGCAATTTAGTTGCCGCAATCAATAAACTTAGAGACATTGATGATCCTAAGCCCTATTCTCAATTCCAAAATCGCGTTACACTATATAGATAACAAGAGCTTAGGAGAAAGCGTGAAAAGACTGATTCTTTTACTACTTATTGTTTTATCTACTTTTGCAACAGCGCAACCGACCATTGAAAAATTTCAAAACTCTCCTCGAGAAGCATTTCAAACAATGATTCAATTGCTCGGAAAGAAGGATTATGACGGAGCAATGATTCATTTCGACTTCAGGGCAGACGGTTACCTCGCAACGAAAAGTGACAAAATCGAACTGATCAAAAAGTTCGCATATATCTTAGAAGAAAAATTCACCTTTTCCCTAGAATCTATTTCTGATCAACGCCTAGGGAAACAAGATGACAGTCTTCCTTTCTACCGAGAAAAAATTGTTACACTAGATGGTAAGAAAATCTCCTACACGATCTTTCTAGATAGAATTAGAACTGATGAAGGTAGCCGCTGGATGATCTCTCCCCTAACGATTAGAGACACTGATCGTTACTATTCTGAGATCACCAATGGGATTCAAGGAAAGTATCTACCTAAATTTTTATTGAAAGTGACACTCTTCTCACTTTCAATTTATCACTATATTGCAATCATCTTCCTTGCGGTTGCATCTTACCTGCTGTCACTGCTTCTCCATATTGTGTGGCCGATCCTGGCAAGAGTACTTGTACTCAATAAGGCGAGAACAAAGGCAGAGAGAAAGCAAACGAAGAAACTATTCTTTAGACCATTTTTCCTTTTCTCTTTCTCCACCACGTGGTTTTTACTTGTTCTTCAGTTAGAGTTAGAGCCTGCAGTTATCGCCATTGCTAGAAGCGCCTACAAAACAGCTGCACTTATCTCTTTAGCATGGTTGATCACAAAGTATATCGATTGGTTCTCAGATAGCTGGAACGATAGTAGCGCAAAGACAATTAAGGTAAAAAGTCAGGCATCAATCCTAGGTGGTCGGCAAGGAATTAAAATCTTAGTTTATATCATCTTCTTTTTGATCATCATTCAAAACTGGGGAGTTAATGTTACTGCCATCTTTGCAAGTTTGGGGGTTGGGGGTATCGCAATTGCTCTTGCCGGTCAGAAAACATTTGAAAACCTTTTTGGTGGTGTAATGCTCGCTGCAGATAAACCTGTAAAGGTTGGAGACTTTTGTAAGGTTGATAACCAGTTCGGTACCATTGAAGAAATCGGGCCACGCTCCACCAAAATCAGAACTCTCGATAGGACAGTTATCGTTATTCCTAACGGTGACTTTTCACAGATGAAAATTGAAAACTACCAGAAACGCGACCGCATCCGTCTGCACAAACTTATTGGGGTGACATACGATACGACTCCAGATCTTATGCGTTACCTATTGGTTGAGATTAGAAAAATCTTAATTGAACATCCAAAAGTAGATAATGATCCTGCACGTGTTCGCTTCGTTGATTTTAATAACTGTTCACTTGATATTGAAATCTACGCCTTTATCCTGACAACAGAGTGGCTCGAATATCTTGCAGTTAAAGAAGATATCTACCTCAAGATTATGGAACTCTTTGAGAAATGTGGTGCAAGCTTCGCATTCCCTACTCAAACGTTGCACTTGAATAACGATAGTCCAGCAGATAATGAAAAAGTGGAAATGGCCCACGACCAAGTGGCGGTATGGAGGGAGTTACACTCCTTAGAAATTCCAAACTTTTCTCAAGACACAGTGGAAAGAATCTCCAATACAGCACCATGGCCACCGGAATATTCATCAGACAGAAAAAGAGACTAGCTACTTCAACAAATCATCGGGGATGTCAGAGACTTCGATCTGAAGATTGACATCCTCGTAGCGATCAGGAACTTGGCTAATCTTTGTTTGAATCAATTCTTTTAATTTCGAAATTGATACCATACTCAAATTGGCCTTCTTCCACACAGCGTAAAGTTTAAGCGTAAGCGGTGGCGACAACTGGAATAAAGTCAGCCCATCATATTCCGCCATTGGGTTTTCAGGCATCACCATGACACACCTACCCCGCAGACATAATTTTCGAATAAACTCAGGGTGATCACTCGCAATCTTCTCTTTTGGAAATATTTGGTGCTCCTCTAAGTACTGAGAGAGCTTTTGATTGAGATGAAAGTCTGAAGAGCTTTCGGCAAATGGGATATTTCTCAAAATATCTTTGGGATCTTTAAATTTTCGATAGAGATCACTTGAACAGCAGAACACAATACGAAAAGATCCAATCTCCTCAGACTCTAGCTCTTTATGTTTTGCCTCTCTTAGTGTTATTCCCCAATCCACAACATCGTGAAGAATATTGTTCATCAATATTTCACTATCTGACTGCCTTACAGTGTTTACTGTACCAAATGAAGCATAGAGGTCCCAATACTGAGATGAGAATTCCGCTGCGATGTCATTTGAAAGCGTATCCTCAATCCCAACGTTTACCGAATAGCCCCCAAGAGAATCATCAGAAAATTTCTCAAGAACTCGATACCCCTCTTCAAAGATAACTCGAGCATGCTCATAAAGAAGCTTGCCATCATCAGTCATAATAAGACCACGAGAGCTTCTTTTAAAAAGCACGTGATTCATCTCTTCTTCTAATCGTTTAATCTGCTCACTCAAAGTGGACGGAGCGACTCCCAACTGTTCGGCCCCCTTTTTTAAGGACTGGGCCTTCGCAACTTCGAAAAAACAGTACAAATGATTCCAATTTATGCTTTTTAATCTTCTCATAGATGTAATTTAAAATACTTATTACGCATTGAACAGAATTAGATAAGAGCAAGTTCGGCTTAACCGAACAAAGGCAGATGTTGCTTAATGCCCTGTGATATTCAAACTATCATTAATGAAGAGAGCGAACACTTTCAGCTTATTCGCGTGAACCTCCTTATTCACATTGAATCAGTTAGGGGGTCCAAGAATTTGGGCCCTCAATTTTCTTGGAGAGATACATGAACACAATTCGCACACACATCAAAGAAATCGTATTTATTGCGGTAGTGCTCTTAGCTATTTTGGACTTTCATCACAGCGCCTCGGCATCAGATCCGGAATCGAACAATAGATCTTGGGGCTGTATTAAGACTTATAGAGCGACTGTCTTCGCCGATAACTCCACCAAATCAGCAAGAGTTACTCGGTTTAAAAAGCACACTCCCGTTCACCTTCTTGAACAGAAGTTGGGATGGACTCGTGTTAAGGGCTACACTCAAGAAGGATGGACAAAAAGTTACAATATTAAAAAGGGACTAAACTGCGCCCTAGTGGTCGACAGCAATATTCTAGTTGATAGCTCGAAAAATTATAGACTTAGCTATCATCAAGCACTTCAGGTCATCAAGCAAGACTTCGGAAAAAATCTTGTCCGAGACAGATATCGGAGAGAATTCTGGGTCTACAGCAGAGGACTATGGCCTGAGGATCCACAAATTCAAAAGGTACTCCTCGTACCATAAGGATATAAGTAATGGAAAATACAAAGAAAGAGATGTACTTTACACTAAAGTGCCAGAACTGTGGCAACGAAATTGAACTCCCTGAATCGAGAAAGGGAGACTGGGTTAAGTGTAAAAAATGTGAAACAATGAACTCAGTACCTATTAATGGTCTCTATTTATACCCAACTCCGAAAATAAAAAACGAAGAGGAAAAGTAGAAAATGGTAAGATCGCTCTCTGATGCCCTAAAAATGTCCCCACTAAAGGCCCTTCAAATAGTAATGGTTTTTTTTGCCGTAAGCTGCGCTTCAACCTCAGTAAAAGATCTATCAGATCTAGACGAAGGCCAACTTCAAATTAAAAAGCATGACTTTCAACTCTACAGTAATGAAAAAGTTGAAGAGTGGATTAAATATTTTGCAGAAACAGATAGAGATCGATTCCAAGAATTTCTAGCGAGAGGAAATTACTATAAAGAATTGATTCAGACCCGCCTAGAAGATGAAGAGCTTCCCTACCTCCTCTACTATCAAGCTCTTATTGAAAGTGGTTTTAACGTCAATGCGCACTCCAGAGCGAATGCAGTTGGCCCGTGGCAATTCGTCGCAGGAACCGGTAAAAGATACGATCTGACAATTGCACGTGAAATTGATGAAAGAAGGGACCCAATCAAAAGTACTGAAGCCGCGACCAAGTACCTAACAGACCTTTTTAATGTTTTTAACTCTTGGGAATTAGCTTTGGCAGCGTACAACTGCGGTGAGATTCGTGTTCTTAGAGCGATCATGAAAGGAAAGACCAGAGACTTTTGGAAACTTTCTGAAATGAAGCTACTCCCTCCTGAGACCAGAAACTACGTCCCGAAATTTTTAGCAGCGGCACATATAGGAGAAAATCCAAGTAAATATGGAATCAAAATAGAAATTACAGAAAGCTACCCTGACGTCAGCTCCTATGACGTTCCGGGAGGTCTTTCCCTTTCACAAATCGCAAAGGCACTAGAGCTTGAAGTCGATCACATCGAGAAACTCAACCCATCGCTTAAATACAAAAGAATTCCTGGATGGCTTGAGAGCTATGAAGTCTATCTTCCACCAGGTCACGAAAAGAAAGTTTTGGCGACGATTCCCAAACTCAAACGAAACAGAAAATGGGCCCCAATTCAAACAACACCTTCTATCCATCGTGTAAGACGTGGAGATTCACTAACCAGAATCGCTAGTAGAAATAACATATCTGTTAGAAAGTTAATGCGTCTAAATAACTTAAAGTCTTCTAAGATTAGAGTAGGACAGATCCTGCGATTGAAAGGAACATCATACAGCCGTATTGCAGGACGAAAATATTACTTTGTTAAGCAATTAGATACTCTTGGAAAAATTGCACGTCGCTATGGACTTCGACTATCGTATCTAAAAAAATTGAATGGAATATCCGGAACAAGGATTTACGTAGGGCAAAAAGTTGATGTCACCCCAGGAGTACGAAGCTTCTACTACAGAGTTCGTCGTGGTGATAATTTGGCAAAAATCGCGAGGCTCTACCGAACCTCGCTTAAAAGAATCATGGCAAAAAATTCATTAAAAAGTCATCGCATCTACGTCGGACAAGTACTCTCCATTTAAATATGGTGAGTACCTTGATCATATCCATTTTCGTTAACAATTTCTGACAACGTTTCATCCATGTAGTGCTTTCTTTCAACTTCTTTTAATCTATCGGTCACTGCGTTTTCCACATAAGACTCCTGAGAAAGACCAATATAAAGTGAGTAGATCGCAATCAATAGAATAAGAGCAAAAGGAAGTCCTGTACAAACAGATGCGGTTTGAAGGGTTTTAAGTCCTCCTCCAAAAAGAAGAACAGCTGCAATGACACCTTCCATTACGGCCCAGAAAACTCTTTGAGGAACTGGAGAATCGAGCTTCCCACCAGATGTTAGGTGATCAACAACAAGTGATCCGGAGTCTGATGATGTAACAAAGAATACTGTAACCAAAATAATAGCAATAACAGAAAGTAACTGTGACATTGGAAAATGATCGATCATTGAGAACATAGCTGTGGCCACATTGCTCTCTACCGCAGCAGAAATATCTGCAATACCAGTACTTTCTAAAAATAATGCAGAGCCACCAAAGACTGACATCCAAATAAATGAGAGAAGTGTTGGAACAAGAATAACTCCAAAAATAAACTCTCTTACAGTTCTACCTTTTGAGATACGAGCAATGAACATCCCGACAAATGGAGACCAAGAGATCCACCAGGCCCAATAAAATACTGTCCAACCTCCCTGCCAATTTGTTCCCCTAAAAGTCTCTGTCCATAAACTGAGCTGAGCAAACTTTGAGATGTAGTAACCAATATTTTGTGTAAAGCCACCTAAAATGTACACCGTTGGACCAACGACTAGAACAAACAACATAAAAATGGCAGCAAGTCCCATATTGAGTTCACTGAGATACTTAACCCCTTTATCAAGTCCCGTCACAACTGAAGTTGTTGCAAAACCTGTAATGACTGCAATCAATAGCAATTGAACAGTAGGACTCATAGGAATACCAAATAAAGTATTGAGTCCCGCATTAATTTGTTGTACGCCTAATCCCAAAGATGTAGCAAGGCCAGCGATCGTAGCAAGAACAGATAAAATATCGATGAGGTTACCCCAAAATCCGTAAATCTTATTGCCAAGTAATGGGTAGAAAAGGCTTCTCATCGTAAGTGGCAACTTTCGATTATAAGAAAAGAAAGCAAGCCCTAGTCCAACAAGTGCA
Organism: Bacteriovoracaceae bacterium; assembly: GCA_965140515.1. Lineage (GTDB taxonomy): Bacteria > Bdellovibrionota > Bacteriovoracia > Bacteriovoracales > Bacteriovoracaceae > JAGLCH01. Next base: position 3,394,197 of record OZ223251.1, read on the forward strand.
TAAATGGCCCAAGGGTGAATTCCCCAATGAAAGAAGGTAAGTCCCATTGCGGCTTGAGCAGCTTCAGCCCCTTTTGGAGCAATATTACCAAACATCGGAGAAGGACTGGTAAAGTGTGAAATGGGCTCCCCTACACTCCAAAAGAGAAGTCCAATCCCCATTCCAGCGCTTAAAAGCATCGCGTACCACGCACCAGTCGAAAATTCAGGTTTAGCGCCTTTTCCCCCGATGCGAATTTTCCCAAATCGTCCAAAGCAAAAATACAGGGTCGCGAGCAGAACAATATTTGATCCGAGAATAAAAAACCATCCCGCTTTTCGAGTGATAAATTCAAGTCCGGTATTAAAAATATTGGCAGCTTCACTGTTAAACATCAAACAAAGAACAATGAAAATTCCTAGTAACATAACAGAAATTAGCGACACATGAGGATGGAGGTCAAAACCATAGCCGCTCCAATTATCTTCTCCAGGCTCCTTCTTGTTGGAGTCATCAAAGAGAGATGATGTTGGTCTAATTTGTAATCCTTTGAATGGTGGCCTCTTCTTTATCGCTCTCTTTCTTGCGATGGTCTCGGCCTTTTGTAGTTTTCGCGCGAGACGTCTCTTTGATTCCAATTCCTTATCAACTTCGATTCCAGTATCCATAATCTCTAAATCCTTTAAATTTAAGGGTAAAATGCGGTAGTAATGTCGTGTGCACAGGAACTTATCGGAGCAGCGAGCACCGTAGATAGTAGGTTTCGGTTTTGCCGAATGGAGATTGAATCGACTTAGTAGAACAGTTTGATGAATGGTCTCATAGCTTTCTCAATATCAGCTTTAAGCTCATCCTTTATTTGGTTAAGTGATTGATATCGATTGGCCAAGTCACGAGATTCCAAATTGCGATGTAATCTTCTTACACACTTAACCATTGTGTGCTCAAAAATCTCAATACTGGCCAAAATTTTATACGAGGCCCTTGGAAGATTGCTGTGGGTAAAACCAACAATTCTTGAAAGAAGTTTTCCAAGCAACTTATTCTCTTGAATTCGCTTAACACCAAAACAATTTACAAAATAAAGAAATGGCATCTTTTTAATTTCCAATGTTCCCTTCTCAAATAGACCGAACATATAGAGCTCACATAGCTCTCGAGCTACATTTAGGGAGAAATATCCATTATCAAAGAGGCCAACACAATGAGTTTTTGAGCTAGAGATAAAGTCCCAAGGAGAGAGGAATGGGCCAGTAATTAGCTCAATGGTATCCAAGTTTTTAAGAATATTTCCTTTTTTTGAGTAATGAGTCTTTGATGGAATTGGGTCAATCCCTGCATTCTGAAAGAGACAAGTGGCCACACTAGTACAGGCCAAATAGGTAAAATCGGGATCTTCAGTGTCAAAGTTATACCCTTTCACCTTTGCAGGGAGCTCTTCACTTAATTTGTTAATCGAGTCATAAAAGTTAGAGGGAATTTTATTCAAGCGATAAACTTCGAAGTAACAGTTAAAATTCTTTGAAACGAATTGGGACAATGGAACAATCCTTACTCCAATCTCATACGTTTCAACAACAACGGGATACTTTCGCCCATCATTTTCAAGGATAGCGATAATTCCGAAGTGATATGCGTATCCTTTTGGCTCAATTAAAGTTGTGAAGACCCCATTTCCATCTAAATTAACATTGGAAAGAATCATATCTCCCGTATGTAACTCCATTCCTCTATAGATAACCCCATTATCGATGAACTGATAATTTGAAAACTCCTCCATCTTCATCCACTTTTCAGTGGTAGCTCGTGACCTTCTATTGGCCATCATTGGAAGTAACTTCTGTGGGCCGGCCATTTTTTTTAAATCTTCAATATTTTGAAGAGATGAAAAGTATTGTTCGAGCAGCCTTCCCTCCCCAAGATTAGCGAGAAGATTTCCAGTCAGTTCCATTAACTCCGTAGAAGGATTTGAGATCACTGATGTGCAAATGTAATGAAGAGTCTTTAACGAAAGTTTTAGCTTAAGTTCAGAAAAAATCTTAATGGTATCAACAGAAATGGGAAGAGTTACAAGATGCCCCTCAAGCAAAGTTCTCATTTGTTGGAAAAGAAATTTAACCTCTGTCGCTTCAAAGTTTTGAGAGTGTATTCTCTCTAACTCAATAAACGTTATATTTGCCGACGATATAAAGTCCAGTATTTCAGAAGTACTTTTTTTAGAAATGGAGGAATTAAATTGGACTAATTCTTGAACGAATAAATCGAGGGGTGAATCAGGGCTGCTGTTAGACATAAACTTTCCATAAAATGTTAGGGATACAAACTAAAGTTACGCCTCTGAGTCGCAATTTCCAATACAAATCTTCAAAGAAAAACTGACATTGTCTGTCTGATTTCCTTAACTAAATCTTAGCTTGATCATACTGCTCATATCACTACAATAGTAGGACACTGAACAAAGGTTATTCATGGAACGAACTCTTTCCGAAAAGATATTCCTAGTCTTCTTTTTTCCAATAATTATTGGCTTTTATCTCATTTATAAGTTTCCGCAATGGTTCATTGAGCAAGATAAGATACAAGAGCTCCTCTATTTTGGTGGGAAATCAATCTCCTTTTGGTACATCTCTCTCTACACTCTAATTGTGGTTAGTATCTGCATATGGATATTGGTAAAAAACAAATCCCCTTACTCAAAAGTTCCCAACAAACCTCTGTCCAGTTTACAGCGCTATAAATTTATCTTTATCCTAGGATCACAACTGGTTTTCTTTTACCTTATTCCGTTCTTCCTTCCATGGGTAATTAAAGGAGGAAGCTTTTTTAATGACAGTTACGCTCCCGTACATAAGGACAACTATATTTACATGTACAATGGAGTAACCACTCTTACTGGCTTTATTTATCTCTTTGTGATTATTCCAATTGTGGTTTGGATATTTGGAAAGCGCTACTGCTCTTGGTTTTGCGCTTGTGGCAACCTCGCAGAAACGATTGGAGTAACTCCTTGGGGCAAGAGATGGGTTGAGCAAAGGACGCCTAGAGGAAAAGTGTCCAAAAATTTGGAATGGCTTCAATTTGTTGCACTAATATTTGCACTCATCCTTGGTGTATTTCTTCTGCTAGATGGGCTTAAAATTGCAGGCGCACACTCAATTGCGGAATCATTGTACTACTTTCAAGAGTTAGCAATCGATTTCCTATTTGCATCCATTATTGGCGTGGGTGCCTACCCGCTACTCGGAACAAGAATTTGGTGTCGCTATGGGTGCCCAATGGCCCAATTTATGAGGCTAAGCGGAAAGTTCACAAGGAGTAGAAGCGTTATTGAGGCAAATGAAAACTGTAAAGGTATTGGGCTTTGCTCACAAGTCTGTCCCATGGGAATTGATGTGGAAAAGTATGCTCACGATAATCGTATTCCTGTAAGAGGCAAGCTATCTCTAAAGGACTCACCCTGCATCGGATGTGGAAGTTGTATTGATGTGTGCCCGATGCGAGCGCTTCACTTTAAGGCCGTATTTAAGGCCAAGGAAAAGAAATGAACGCAACTCAGCTCACCGGCATAATTTATCTCACCAGTGGAGCATTACTGTTCATTATTATTGCCTCACTCCTTAGAGTGATTAGTACTATTATTGACAAAAAAGAAAATAAGGTGCGCAACAATCAATGGTACTACACCATTGCCCTTAAAATTATTGATATCAGTGAGCAAGCATCTGAAGTAAAAACATTCAGGCTTAAGAGAGAGGACGGTAGAAATTTTCCCAAATTTAAGGCCGGCCAATTTGTCACCCTTAAGTTACCCCTTGAAAATGAAACAATTCTTAGAAGCTATTCAATCACCTCTTCAGAGCTAAATACTTCCGTAGTTGATATTACTATTAAGAAAGTACTTAATGGAGCTGGCTCTGGTTTCATGCACAATAAGAAAGTTGGAGAATCGATTCATGCTTTTGCTCCCGCTGGCCACTTCACAATCGATGAACAAAAAGAAAAAGATATTATCTTAATCGCAGGAGGTATTGGAATTACTCCAATGGCATCGATTATAAAAAGTTCTCTTGAATTGGGAATTGATCATAAGATAACTCTATTTTATACCGCTAGAACACTTGATGATCTTGCATTTCATACTATGTTTAAGGCACTTTCAAAAGAGTCCACTCAATTTGAATATTACCCCGTTCTATCCCGTGAAAAAAATGAGTCAGAAGCAGAGCATGGAACGCTTGATCTAGATTTTATCAAAAATAGACTGAGTAACCTTCAAGATAAAAGCTTTTTTCTTTGCGGTCCGACTCCTATGGCCGATTCTATTGAAGCGTCGCTACAGGCAGAAAAAGTTTCACCAGAAAGAGTTTTACGAGAAAAATTTATTATGGCCAATCAGCTGAACACTAAAGATATGAAAGAGCGACAATTCAATATCACCGTAAACGGCAAGACAATTCACTACGATGGAAAGCAGTCACTCCTCGACTTTCTACTCGATAATGGAATCAAGGCCTACTACTCCTGCAAGACGGGAGTATGTGGAACCTGCAAATGTAAAATGACTTCGGGAAAAGTTGAGATGTTGAGCAACTCAGGACTAACCTCAGAAGAGGAAAAAAATGGAGAAATTCTACCTTGCGTTAGCTTTCCTCAAAGTAACCTCGCGATTAAACTAGGAGAGGACTAGATGCGCGATGGGTAAAATCTATCGAAATTAATCTTTTTGTTCCTTTTCTTTATATTCTCTGATAGATTGTATCTATATAATCCAGATATAGAGGAACTACTTATGACTTTAACACAGCTCGAATACGTTTTGGCCGTGGACCGTAACCGCCATTTTGGAAAAGCGGCGAAAGAGTGCCATGTAACACAACCGACTCTCAGTATGCAGCTTCAAAAGCTTGAAGATGAACTAGGAATTATTATTTTTGATCGTTCAAAAAGCCCGATTGTTCCGACTCTTGAAGGCGAAGCTGTCATTGCTCAGGCAAAGATTGTTATCAAAGAAAATAGAAAGATCTATGAGGTGATTCAAGCCGCTCAAAGTAACTTGAGTGGAACATTTAGACTTGCTGTCATCCCTACTCTTGCACCATACGTGATTCCACTTTTTGCTCATACCTTCTCTGAAAAATACCCTAATATCAACTTGATTATCGAAGAGAGTAAAACTGAAGACATCATGAAGCAACTAGACTCAGATGAGATTGATGCGGGGATTCTTGTAACTCCACTTCATGACGATTCAATCATTGAGCGAGTACTTTTTTATGAGCCATTCTATTTCTTTTCACGCGAAGATCATCCACTGAGCAAGAAAAAAGAAGTTGACCAATCAGATTTAAATCTCGATGAAATCTGGCTTCTTAATAAAGGTAACTGTTTCCGCGATCAAGTTCTAAATATTTGTTCTGAAACTCGGGGGGAAGTCGCTGGAAATCTAAAGTTTGAGAGTGGAAACTTTGAGACTCTTAAAAATATGGTTCTATCATGCTCTGGATATACCATCCTTCCACACATCGCAGTAGAGCAAATGACTGCAGCAAGAAAAAAATTAGTTCGCCCATTTAAGGCTCCTATTCCAACTCGTGAAGTTTCACTCGTTCATAGTCGTAGTTTTATGAAAGAAAAAATCATTGAAGCAATTCAAGATGAAATTGTTGCAGCGGCTCCTAAAGAACTTAAAACCTTAAAAGGAAATATTGTCGAAATTTTCTAACTATTGTCTTACCAAAATAGTAAGAGGTCCTCACCTGAGGGCCTTTTTATTGCCTATTGCTCCCAATCATTTTAATCATAAAATAATATTCATATGAATAGATGGGGGAACAAATGAAACATATTCTTTATATAATATTTTTAGTGATGGTATTCACTAGTCCTTTGGAAGCGAGAGAGTTCACTCTTGTATTCAACAACTATCCACCTTTTGAATACATTACGCCTGAAGGACCTACTGGCCTCAGCGTTGTGAAGATCAAAAGAATTTTTGCAAAGCTTGGGCATACCGTAAAGTTTCAACATGTCCCTTGGTCGAGGGCGCTAAAAATGTCAAAGTCCCATGAAGTAGATGGCATCTTTTCACTCTTCAAAACAAAAGAGAGACAGGCCTTTTTTGTCTACCCTGATTTCCCCCTATTTCAATCTAGAGATCTCCTGATTTCAAAGGCATTAATGGGAGTAAAAGTTAGAAGTTTTGAGGATCTGAAAAAATACAAAATTGGTGTCGTTAAGGATAACTCTCATGGTGCGCTATTTGATAATTTGAAACTCAATAAAGATTTTTCTGTGAGCACAGAAATTCCACTCATTAGGAAACTCGCTGCGGGAAGACTCGACCTAATTGTCTGCACAGAACAAGTCTTTTACCACTACCTTAAACAACTAAAAATGAAGCCAGAACAATTTGAAATTCAACCTCTAGTTGTAAACTCAGAAGACCTCTATTTTGCTCTTTCTAAGAAAGTTCCAGGAGTACTTGAACTGGCCAAAAAACTCTCTATAGAAATAAAGAAAATGGAAAAATAATACTTTTTTATCAGTTGTAATCCTGTTTGCACCCAGACCGTTTCCAAGCTACAATTGATAAGTAAAATTGATCAGAACTAAAAGGATATATTTTGGCATTATTTAATACCACTGGCCTACACGGTGGGAAACAAAAAATATGGGCCGTAGGTGGAGGTAAAGGAGGAGTCGGAAAGAGCCTTGTTACCGCAAATCTTTCTATATGCCTTGCATTAATGGGTCATAAGGTTATTGCAATTGATCTTGACCTAGGTGGGGCCAATTTACATACTTGTTTGGGGATCTCAATACCTGACAAAACTCTTTCAGACTATCTGGCAAAGAGAGTTTTAAACATTGAAGAACTAGTTACCCCTTCTCCAATTAAAAATCTTTCAATTATTAGTGGTGCTCAAGATGACGTTGGCATTGCCAATATGAAGCAAATGCAGAAATCGAAACTCCTTTCAAAACTTTGGGAGCTAGATGCTGATTATATTATTCTAGATTTAGGAGCGGGAACCACCGCCAATACGCTCGATTTCTTTCTAGCGGCACACCAAGGGATTCTGGTGGCCCTTCCTGAGCCAACTTCAATTGAGAATACATATCGCTTTATTAAGTCGATCTACCACAGAAAACTAAAGATGGTGGAAGATTTCCTTGAAATTGGGCCACTCATTGACCAAGCAATGAATGCCAAAATTTCTCAAAACTACACCCCTGCAGACTTGATTCGCCAAGTTTCCGAGATTGATCAAAATCTTGGATCAAAGCTTAAAATGGAAATCTCAAAGCTAACCCCAAAACTGGTAATCAACCAGGTAAGAACTCAAACAGATGTAGATATTGGGCACTCAATGCGCATTATCTGTAAAAAATATTTTGGAATGAATTTGGATTTTGTCGGTTACTTAGACTACGACGCAACGGTATGGCAAAGTGTTAAAAAGAGAAGACCGCTTTTACTTGAGTACCCACACTCAGGACTCGTTAATAACTTTGACCAAATAGTCCACAAGCTACTCAATATCTAATGGAGGAGATATGTCGAAGAACTATTACGAGATCTTAGGAATTCCCACCACAGCAACTCAATCAGAGATTGCAGATGGATACCAGCAGGCCAAACTAGCCTACTCTCCTGATAGTCCTGCAATGTATTCCCTACTCTCCGAGGATGAATGCCGCGCCATGATTGTTCAAATCGAAGAGGCGTATACAATTCTATTTAATTCAAAAAAGAGAGAAGAATATAACAATGCTCACGGAATTCAGAATTCTTTTACTGCAGCAACGATCAAGGAAAAAGAAACCGAACCAGTAGGACCAGCATCTGAAGAAGAATCGACTCTGGAAAAACCTCCTCTAAAAGAAGAAGTAAAAATCAATAGACTTGTTGCTCAAAAAAAGTTTGCTCTTGATTATGAAATTGATGAAGAGTTTGAAAAAGAAATTGAGCAGACAACAGAATTCACGGGCGAGTTTCTTAGAAAGATTCGTGAATATAGAAATGTTTCCATCCCACGTTTGAGTGAGATGACTAAAATTTCAAAAAATTATTTAACCTGTATTGAAGACGAAAATATCAGCAAACTTCCAGCAGTCGCCTATATCAGAGGCTTTATCTTCCAATACGCAAAATGCTTAAAGCTGCCTCCAGATCTAGTTGCAACAAGCTACATCTATAGGATAAAAAAACAAAAAGAGGAGTAATGAAACCCTCTCCTAAAGATCTGACTGTAACTGAAGAAGACATTCATAATTTTAAAAGACTAGATCAATTTTTAGTCGCAAATCTTGATGAGAGTCGCTCAGCAATCAAATCACTTTTTGAAAAGGGAAATATCACATCAACAGCTCCCCTATCTCTGAAAAAAATGCCACCTGCCGGAACTTCGATTTACATTCAGAGAGAAGCTCCAATCCCAGAAATTCCTACTGCAGAAGAAATTGAACTAGATATTATTTTCGAAGATGAATACCTGATGTTCATCAATAAGCCAGTCGGCCTAGTTATTCACCCTGCCCCAGGAAATTACAGCGGCACACTAGTTAATGCGCTCCTTCACCACTATCCGCCAATTAAAGGTATTGGTGATCCAAAGAGACCGGGAATTGTTCATCGCTTGGATAAAGGTACTAGTGGCGTAATGGTGGTGGCCAAAGAACAGAAGTGTTATGAAGGACTAGTAAAGCTTTTTTCAACTCATGATATCAATCGTAAATATGAATGTTTAATAGTTGGAACAGAAGTCCCAAAAGGTGGCACACTGCGCTCAACGATTGGCCGTCATCCACAGAATCGCCTCAAAATGGCGGCCAATGTTCAAGGTGGAAAAGAGGCCATAACTCATTACTCGGTATTAGAATACTTCGATAAGATGTGCCATCTTGAAGTAACTCTTGAGACAGGTAGAACCCATCAAATAAGAGTACACACTTCTCAGTTACTCAAAAAACCTATTTTAATGGATCCATTATATGGCAATCCTAAACAACACCTCCAAATAATTGGGGATCAATTCCTCACAGCACTTAAAGACTACGACTCACCACTTCTGCATGCCAAAACTTTGGGACTGATTCATCCCATAACAAAGGCAACACTTTCATTTACAGTGGATGCTCCAAGTACTTTCTTAGAAATACTTGATATCGCTAGAGCTTAACCACTCTTAACTCTAACTTTGATCAAAAAACTCAACTAATTCCCGAAAAGTAATATGAATGCCACAGGGGGTAATTGTGAACGAAAAAAAATACACCAATGAAATTTATGAGGACTACGCCAGCTTTCCAGAGAACTTTGGCAAAGAGATTGATCTCATTACTAAAGAGGTTCCAAAACTTCCTAAAAAGGACAAAAAGAAGTATCGAACGAATAGCGCCCACGTAGAGCCGTATAAAGTATTTCCAGAAAATGAAGAAGAGCTTGTGCCCTCTACTCCGTATAAAAAAGTAGCTTGATCAATTTTAAAATTTGAAGAATGATGAGAATATGACAAATATTCTTTATCATCAGAAATTTAGTGGTTTCTGCTACGAAATCTACAGTGATCGTCCTGAGTTTGATTTTACTGAAGTAGATCAAGTACACAGCAGCATTGTCGTCAGTGAAAAAGATGCACGACACAAGACAATCAAGGCAGATGGGATGTACGCACCTCTACCTCTAAAATATTCAATGGCAATAAAAACAGCTGACTGCTTACCAATCATTGCGATAGGTCCGTCAGATATTATTTTTATTCACGCGGGCTGGAAAGGTCTGTCGGAAGGAATCATAGAAAATAATCAAATTGCGGACATCGTGCCATACCACTTTGTAATCGGTCCTCATATTAATGAGTGCTGCTTTGAAGTGACTAAGGGCTTTGAAGATAACTTTGAAAAGGGGGAAAGTTACTCAACTCAGCGCGACAATAAATATTATTTTAGTTTAACTTCTGTGGCCAAGACAAAAATTAAAGAAAAGTATCCGAATGCCAAGATTGAGATCAATCCGACTTGTACCATGTGCGATACACGTTATAATAGTTACCGTAGAGATAAAACTAAAATTAGAAACTATAACGTTTTGAGGACCTTATAATGCACAATCAAAAAAAGAATTTAACTTTGCAAGGAATGACAGTTCCACATGTACTATTCATGATATGTTCAATCGGAATGATTGGAGCATCCATCTACTTGCTTGCTCATTATTTTCAAACCTTCTATCCAATTGGACTTACGGAAGGACAGCTATGTCAATCTCAAGGCTTTATCAGCTGTGACTCCGTGGCCTACTCCCCTATTTCTGCGATTTTTGGAATTCCCATTTCCCTTTTCGGAATTCTGGCAGGGGCCTTCCTGCTATATAGCTCTATTTTTCCAAATGTAAAGCTTGAAGCAACAAACAATGTCTTTATCAGAATCAATGCAGCAGGGTGCATTATTCTCTTTATTTATTCAATTTTTGGACTTCAGCACTTATGCCCAGGATGTACGATGTACTACATCTTCTCTCTGCTCGCAGCTTGGTTCTTCTACAAACACAGTGAGCTATTTAAAGTTGATTTTAAAGTCTCTGCAGTCTATGCCGTTATCACTGTTATCTCTTCTGCTGTACTACTCTTTTCGTTTCACTCAAGAGAGGAAGCTCAACTAAGATATAAAAAGCCTGTACTTAACCAGTTCTATTCGTTTCCAGAGTTCGGGGAGCCTAAAGTAGAATCAGCGTATAGAAACTTCTCATCAACAGATAAATTTGCAGACGCCCCACTACGTATTTCCGTATTTTCAGATTTTCAGTGCCCATACTGTCAACAACTGGCAAAAACACTTCCAAGAATTGCTGCTCGTTATGAAGGAAAGCTAAATATTCAATTCTTCTTTGTTCCTCTTGATATGAGCTGTAATCCATCAATGACTTCACCAATGCATGAATTTGCTTGTAAAGCATCATACTTAACAGCGTGTTCTCCAAAGCAGTTCGCTGAATTACATGATGAGATATTTGATAAGGGTAGAGGTCTTTCTGCAGAATGGCTAGACAAGCGAACAAAAGAGCTTGGTATTGAAAAATGTGTTGAAGCACCAGAAACAAAAAAGATCATATTAGATCACTTGCAACTAGCTTCACGATTTGATATTCAATCAACCCCATCAATGATTATCAACGGTCGCAAAGTTCAGGGAGCATTAAGCTCAACTCAGCTTTCAATAATTTTGGATGATTTACTAGAAAAGAAATAATAAGTATAAGGAAAAGAGTAAAGCAAACGCTTTGCTCTTTTTTTATAAGACCTTCTCAATTTCCTGAATCAGCTCTTCTTTTGCCGCTACAATTGACTCTACACCTGTTTTAATATCTTCAAGATCAGCACACTTAACCTTCTTTTCAACATCACGAACAATTCCTGTGAGCTTCATTGCACTGATATTGGCAGATGATCCCTTCAACTCATGCATTAACGCAGCAATAAAATCAAGATCGTGAGAGGGAGACTTATTTAGATATGTTTGAACTTGATCAATAATTTCATTTGATCGCTTCATATAAGCTTCGAGCACAACTCGAACCCCTTCTTTATCTTCACCTGTTGATTCAACCAACTCTTTATAATCAAATATGGCGGGATGATTGAAGTTCTGAATAGCATAAATTCCAGAGAGGTGAATTGACTGAATCAAGTCTGATATTCTCGCGATCTCACTCGTAGATACTGGACTCTTCAAAAAGTACTCCATCCCCATTTTCAAATAATTAGATCGTTGTTCAGAGTCGCGATAGCAGGAAATGGCCACTAGAGGAGCTTCAGAATCAAACTCACGAATTCCTTTTACTAGCTCTTTGCAGTTGATGTCCTTAATATCGACATCGATAAATATAATATCGTAATGGGAAGTAGATACTTTTTCGATTGCAGCGGCTCCACGACTTACGATATCAATTTTATTAGCTATTTTCTTATAATAATGAGTTATTGTATTTTCATCACTCTGATCAGTTAAAACGGCCAAAATAGAATGATCTATCTCTCCAGAGATATGAGAAAAGTGAGGCAGAGATTCTACTGCTTTAAGAATCGCTCCCGACCTTAAAGGTCTTGTAGCTACCACAAACCTTTCATCAATAGGAGCATCCAAAGGAGCAATAATAATCACTTTTTCAATTAAGTCCTGATGGAGACCTTCTAATTCATTTATATATTGATAATCAACAAAAATAACATCGAAAGGAATAATACTATCACTACCCTTCATTGTTTTTAAGGCCTCTGTACTATCCTCAATGTCGACATGCCCACCAATAAGATTTAAGATGTGTTTCAAGTCTTCCGCCACAATACTGTCTAATCCAATGGTTATAAATCGACGGTTCTTGATAATTTCAGGAATAATAATTCGTCCCTTGCCTTCCTCTTTATTCAAGGGGAGTGAAATAGAATAGACACTTCCATCATTGCGATCAGACTTAACAGAGATAACTCCACCAAAAAGAGAAGTCAGTTCCTTGACAATTGCTGCACCATAGAGTGAGCGTTCTACAGAACCTGGATCAATATTACTATCGGAGTAATAAAGGTTTAACTCATACTGTCCCATAGGTCGCCCCGTATCAATCACTTCAAAATCGACACCATAACCCTCACTTTCTTTTACTTTAAAAAAGACATTCCCAACATGAGTGTGGTTAATCGAGTCCGTAAGAAGAGCTACGAGTAATCTTTTCAAAAGATCGGAGTCACCTTTCCAAAAGTGCATCAATTTTGGATCAATATAACTTTGAAAATCAATTCCCTTAGACAAGGCCAAAACTGCGGCCATTTCAGAGACGCTTTCGACAGTATCGACCAAATTAAATGACTCAGACCGTGACCGAATATTTGCCTTATCGATTTGACCATTACCTTGGATGTCGCGAGATATATCCTGTAAAATTTTGCTATTTGAATCTAATACTCGTAAAAGATGTGACTGATAGCGAGTAAGCTTTGAGTCTTTAAAAAGTGAGCTAACAGTCATAATTCCATTTAATGGAGCATGGATTTCATGATAAGCATTTTGAAGATGGCCAACTGTACTCAAAACCTTTTTTTCAGAATTCTTAAAGTCGAGAGTATTTCTCTCAACCAGATCAAACTCTTTTGTTGCCCTTCTTCCCATATAAAACGAAAGAAGAAATACAAAGAATAGAACAGGTAGATTAATCTGCAGATACTGTGAAATTAATCTCATCCCTGTTGCCCCTAAGGAAATTTTAGAGACAAGAAACCAGTCTTTAGCATACCTCGATCGCACAATATTCTTGAACAAATGAATATTAGATTTCTTTAAAAGTTCAACTTGATTCAACCTCTTATAGAGAACACTATGCATTCCTCGACTGATGACACCACTATCACTGGTAGATGAAAGAACTTCCTTTCCCTCCTGAGGGAGAAATTTGATCAAGGTATTACCTGACCTTCTAGCATATGAAAACCCCCACTCATACTGTGGACTTGGTCCTTTAAAAAAATGTCCCGCACTATTGGCAAACCAAAGAGAATACTCTCCTTGATGATCTCGCTCAGCAATAATATTTAAAAAATCATAGGCAAGTAAATTTAGAACAAGCACCCCTTTCCCGCCCCCAACTTCTTCAACAACGACAGCAAGACGAATGGTAGGCTTAATGGGAACTTCTAACACTCCAGATTCAACATTCAAATCAAATCGAGAAACGTACAGCGTTCCGGGAGGATTCTTGATTGATTCAGAAAAATAGTATCGATGTGATTTTTTTTGCAAGGAGGCTTCTTTCACAACGACAGCATCACCAAAAGCACCTTTATTCACTCTTACAACTTCAATCCCCTTACCATTGATATATCTCAACTGATCGTAGCTAGGAGTATTCTCAATCATAGATGAAAATACTGTCGCCATTCTCCTGTAGTTCGAGACACTACCTGTTACATTTTGAAATGGAAAAGATTTCAGAAGAAAACTTAAGTCATTGATGGCAGAACTAAACTCTGATTGAATTCTTTTTTCAACAGAATCAAAATGATTGGTAACCTCTCGTTCTAAAATGTGCTGCCTTTCATTATAGCTGACATAAAAAAGCGATAGAGATAATAAAACCTGAATCAGCAAAACAATACCAACTGTTGAAGCAAAGCTTTTTAAAAATGATTTTGATCTTCTGGTCATGACTCCTCCCGAGAACATTTTAAAGGCTGATCAGAAACATTATCAGTGGGCTAAAAATGTGAAAAAAATAGAGTTAACAGAGAGGTTGAGTATGAGAATTGAGCTTGTTAAAATAACTAAAACATGAGGTAACCATGGCAAAAAGAGTAATTGAAATTCCTAGATATAATACACCGATAATTGAAACACATGTTCATCTCGATTATCTAAAAGCAGATCCTGCAGCTGTCATACAAGAAGCATCAGAAAAAGGTATAGACAAGCTAATAACAATTTCGGTCGAGCCTGATAATTTAGATGCAGTAATTGATTTAATTGATAAGTTCGATTGTGTTTTCGGAACTCAAGGGATTCATCCCCATGAAGCAAAGCATTACACTCCTGAAGTAGAGCAAAAAATTCGTTCCAATTGCAAACATCATAAAATTGTTGCGGTCGGAGAAATAGGTTTAGACTACCATTACACAAGATCTCCAAAAGAGGTTCAAAAAGAAGCCTTTGAGTCTCAACTGCAAATTGCACTAGATTTGGACCTACCTGTTGTCTTCCACACACGTGAAGCTGAGGATGATACCATTGCAATTTTAAAAAACTTTCCTCAAATAAAAAATGGAGTATTTCACAGCTATACTTCTAATGAAGAACTCGCAAGGTTTGCAATAGAGCGAGGCCTCTACGTGGGATTTAATGGGATACTAACATTCAATGCTGCCCAAAACGTTCGAGATGTTTTAAAGCTAATTCCCCTCAATAAAATTCTATTAGAAACAGATGCTCCCTTCTTAACCCCCACTCCGTACAGAGGAATTGAGAACGCTCCAAAATTCATCCCCCTAATCGCAAGAAGACTTGCTAAAGAGCTGTCCATTGAAGTAGAGGAGCTTCTTCAGGAAGCATACTCAAATTCACTAAAATTATTCAATAAAATTAAATAGTTGCATCTAAAAAAAAGACTCAATAAAATAAAGGTAAAGGTGTTTTCTCCCGATAAGAATATGAGTTACTAGAATGAATTAGCAAGAGAGGATAAATGAAATACTGGACTATTGGCATCACTTTTATACTTGCCTTATCCCCAGTGATTGCAATGAGTAATGACAGTATTGATTTCTACAATCAAATGCTTCTACAAGCTAACACAACAAGTGACGCTGCTGCGGTAGCAAGCGAAGTTAATGAGATCTCAAAAACAATTGATGGAGTGACATCTAGATCATTTCAAGAGAATTCATCAAGTGAATGCGATACCACAATACTAGCAAGAACTAAAACGTCATCTCATAACCCCCATTGTGACTTTGAAGGGGTTACAGAAGAGTGGAAAGCAAAATGTGACAAATTGTATTCAAGCCAAATCCCAGAAGGGGCACTAGACTTTACACTTGAAGTAATGGCAAAAAATAGTACTTCATTCAAATCAAACAAGTGCTTTGATAAAAAGGGGCTAGCAAATTCTGGACACTATTCAATGGGGGGAACGAAGTCCAATGATGTTCGCTCAAGAATGGAAAATGGAATTAGCAACAAATGTACATTTGTAATCAATGACATGGGAGACAAGAAGGCCCAGTGCCGCGGAACTCTCTATTTTATAGACCTTTGCAAGGGAGATGCTCCCAAAATCACAGAATCATATGTAAACATTGGAGCAGGAACTTGTCGCAAAGGCAGAGGTTACCTCAACGAAAGTGGAAAACAGACCACGACTCTTGGCGCTTTTATCACAAATGATCATGTATTCAACTTCAGCTCAACTAAAAGCAGCTACGTCGAACTACGAAGATCTATTCAAAGAGCTTCAGGTGAAAAGAAAGCTCATGCAGTTCAAGTCTTTGGATTACAAAACACAAATAATAGTGCCTCAAGAGATATGAAATATATGCATGTCAGCCCCTATCAATCAAGTTGGGGCTGCCCCTCGATTGCAGGGGAAAACTATTGGATGATTAAAGAACTTGCCAAAAACCATCCTTCCCTACTGGTAAATTACCATGAAGGAAAAATGGAAGATATTGATAAATGTAGTGAATAGGATTTGTTATGAAAAAGCTCGCCGCAATTACCTTGTTTCTATGTTCAACTTGCTTCGCAGGAAGTAGCTATTATGAATTCCAAGCGCCAAAAAATTCTAAGAGTCTGAACTTTGAATATATTAAAGTCCCTAAGCTCTCGGGTGAAAATAAAATGATCGATATTATTGTTAAATCGGGCCGCTCCACCTATGAGGGAACATTTTACTGTATGCAAACAAGGCCAAGGGCATATCGCTGCCAGGGCGATGATGATGGAGGAGACTTCTCCATTGTACTTGGAAAGAAGGTGCCAATCATGGTGCTAAAGTATATCAATGTAGGAGAGGTAGATAGACCTAGCGTCCACATTTCATCAAAAGTACCTCTAACAATAGAAGGTAAATAAATAAGAAAGAGCAAGGATTAATCCTTGCTCTTTTTTTATAATCTAAGTTTTAATATTTTGTACCTGTTAGCTCTGCTATTGCTCGAATGACCTTGGTAAAATTCCCGCCCTTATAGCGGGCCTTGTTATCTTCAATGTAGCGAGCGAAGTTCTTCTCTTTGTTCATCAAAAGATACTGAGATAAATCGATTGATACCGATAAAATGGCCGCAAAGGCATTGATTCTAATCCCACTCATCTTACTTGGGAATCCATCACCAGAAGGCATTTCGTGATGTTGCTGAACAATAGTAACAGCGTCAGGTGGTGCTCCATGGTCAAGTTTAATCAACTCAGCAGCGTGGATAGTGTGCTTGTAAAAACGCTCTCGATCAGATTCAGTAATCTTTCCCATGTCGAGGGCCGCATCTGCTTCTGTTAAGTAGCGAAACTTTGCAAGATTTGGAGAATCAACAAGCATGATGTCATGGATATGAGCACAATAAATGAGCTTCTCAAATGTTTGCTCACTATCCCATCCCATTGCTCTAGCGATGGCACATGAAAGTGCGCTGGCCAACTTCATTCTATTTTTAACGAACGCCCCTTCTCCTTTATCAAACTTGATCTTGGAGAGCATCTTCATCAAATCTTTATTATGCTTAATATTATTGATGACAGTGGTAGTCTGTTGATGAATTTCCTCAATGAACTCTTCTTCTTGCTGGAATACATTTTCGACATATTCCTCATCACCCATTTCACCAAAAAGCTCTCTTGCATCTCTCGAATCATCGATAATTTCGGAATCAATTAAATCGACAGAAAAATTCTCATCTTCAATCATGCGATCAATATTGGCATTGATAACTTTCAAAATCCACATACATGCTTTTCTATCTAGATATAGCTTATCGACACCTTTGCGCTGATAACGGGCAACATCTCCTTCATCAATTTTATCACCAATAGAGAAAAGCTTTATAAGCCTCCCCGATCTCAGCTTCACATAAGCATCATCAGAAAGCGCATCAGCAAAAGACAGGGTTTTCAAAGTGACGGGAGTGTATTTCTCAACAGGAGCATCCTCATTAACTTCAAATAGTTCTTCTACTGCGTCTAAAACTCCAGAGACCAGCTCTGTCTTTGGAAATTTCAAATTGGGAACTACTGGCCAATGGCTGCAAGATTCTTCATTTGTGCATATAATTGGAATAGAAGCAAAACGTTCTTTGTTAGACATGTAGAAGTTTTCTGTAGAC
The DNA here is from genome assembly GCA_965140515.1 of Bacteriovoracaceae bacterium. GTDB lineage: Bacteria > Bdellovibrionota > Bacteriovoracia > Bacteriovoracales > Bacteriovoracaceae > JAGLCH01. Next base: position 3,412,031 of record OZ223251.1, read on the forward strand.
TCTCCGCCAACAGCGCCACAGAAAAGTATTGCTTTGATATCCTCATTGATTTCAAGCATTCGCTCAGCCACACCAATAGTATGGCAATCAATGACATGAAAATTAAAACGACTCTCCAAGGCAAACATTGCTGCCATGCAAAGATTACGTTGAGGTTCCAATAATAGAACTTTGGTCTTACTCTCTGTCACTTATTCCACTTTAAAATCTTTTAGTAGACCTCCGAGGCTCTGTTTGAGTTCTCCTGAGGAATTTCTCTTTTCATTTTTAATTTCTTCACCTTTTTCGGATACTTTAGGCCCTGCCTTAACATATTCTTTGTGAGTTGGCAGTTCCCCTTTAAATACGATGCGGTCCAAATGTTTGACAAAAGCGCTCCAGTGTCCAGACTGTTTATCTGTTTTCTTAACTGCTTCAAATGAATTCATCTTGGAATCAATAAGGTCAATGTAATGAACTAAAAGGGCCTCAGAGGTCTGAGGAATCTTAGGAGAACCGTATTCGTACTCTCCATGGTGAGATACTAAAATATGCTTTAAGTGCAATTTCGTAACGTTTGGAAAATCTTTAATCTTTGAAACAAAGCGATCAAACAGTTCAACCACACTGATGAGGTGGCCCACAAGCTTGCCTTCTTCTGTGTATTCAACGATAGCTCCGTCTGTTAATTCGTAAATTTTGCACAAATCATGAAGGACAGCTCCAGCAACTACAAAATTACGATTTACTGGGTAGAATGAAGACAAAGAATCCGCGAGCTTTGCGCAGCTCAAAATATGCTCAAGAAGGCCTCCCTGATATGCGTGGTGAATCGACTTCCCCGCAGACCAAAGTTTTAAGCGACGCATAATTTCTGGTTCGTAGATAATCGACTTAACCAAATCCTTGATATACACATCATCTAAAGAATCGATGATGCTGTCGAGCTGATCGAACATAATCTCTGGTGAAGTTTTAGACTTTGGTACAAATTCATCAGTTGGAACATCTGCTGAATCCAAGCGTGTAATCTCCGAAATGATAATTTGAATTCTTCCTTGATAAAGATTCACCTTCCCCTTTATCCCCACGTAATCACCTTTTACAACACTTTCGATAATCTTTTCTGCGCCATGCCATTTACGCGCTTCCACATCACCAGTGGAATCTGCGAGGATGACATTGAGATAACTTCTCCCATCCTTGGCCTCCATTTTGGCAATATATTTAACAAGAAAAATTGACTCAACATCCATCTTTGGAGAGAGAGCTGTGACGAATTGTTTTTTATCCATTATTTTTCCACTGTACATTTAAGGTTTTATTGATAAAAAAATATTGATAGTATGTTATCGACATTTAAAATCGGTTAAAGATGTAAAAGATGATACCGAAAAGACGCTGAATGTCTATACATGAGAATCAAACTGGTAGATAATTTCAGCAACGAACTAAGCATTAATAACAAATAATCATAACAGGAGAAAATTATGGCCCTAAAAGTCGGAATTAACGGTATGGGAAGAATCGGAAGAACAGTTCTAAGAGAACTTGTTAACCGTGGAGTAGAACTAGAAGTATGTGCAGTTAACGATCTGTGCCCAGTAGGTACGATCGAGCACCTTATCAGCTTTGACTCTGTTCATGGAAGATTTGGACATGAAGTAAAATCTGAAGGGAACATGCTTAAAGTTGGAAATCAAACAATGACTTACTACTCTGAAAGAGATCCAGCTAACATTCCTTGGGAAAAACACGACATTCAACTAGTTATCGACAGTACTGGTATTTTCAAAGACAAAGCCGGTCTTGGAAAACACATGAGAGGATCTGTTAAGAAAGTAATGATGTGTGCTCCAGGAAAAGATCTTGATGGAACATTTGTAATGGGTGTAAACAATGAAACTTACGACCCTGCAAACCACAACATCATCTCAAATGCGAGCTGTACAACAAACTGTCTTGCTCCACTTGCAAAAGTTATCAATGAAAAATTTGGTATTGAAAGTGGTCTTATGACAACAATTCACTCTTACACTGGTGACCAACCTACACTTGACGCTGCTCACTCAGACCTAAGAAGAGCAAGAGCTGGTGCTGTTTCTATGATCCCAACAACAACGGGTGCAGCTGCTGCAGTTGGAAAAGTTATTCCAGCACTTAATGGAAAGCTAGATGGATATGCAGTACGTGTTCCAACTCCAAACGTATCACTTGTTGACCTAACAGCAACAATCAAAACATCTGCAACAGCAGAAGAAATCAATGCTGCTCTTAAAGAAGCTGCAAATGGTGAACTAAAAGGAATTCTTGATTTCGAAGAGCGTCCACTTGTTTCTGTTGACTACATGAGCAACAGAGCGTCATCAACTGTTGATGCTTCACTTACTAATGTAAATGGAAACCAAGTAAAAGTTGTATCTTGGTACGACAATGAGTGCGGTTACTCAAATAGAGTTATCGACCTAGCGCTTTACGTTGGTTCAAAGCTTTAATAAATATTTAGGGGAGGAAACTCCCCTTGTGTTTTCTAGTGCGTCTATTATGGCGCACTTGTAGTTTTTAGGCTTAAAAATAGGAGAGAATCCATGGCAATAAAATATATCGACCAAATGGATCTAAATGGAAAAAAGGTTATTGGTCGCTTCGACTTCAATGTACCTTTCGACAAAAATGATAAAACAAAAATTTCAGATACAACACGAGTAGACCGCGCTCTTCCAACTATCAAGTATATGCTTGAAAATGGAGCTAAAAAAGTTGTCCTATGCTCACACCTTGGGCGTCCTAAGGGACAAGTGAATATGGACTTTTCACTTGAGCCAGTTGCAGCGTATCTTTCAGAAATGCTTGGCGAAGAAGTCGTTCTAACAGAAACAGCAATCGACAGCGGAATCAAAGCACTTCTCGAGGGGAATAAGCCAAGAATTATTCTTCTTCAAAATCTTCGCTTTCACAAAGAAGAAACTGATTGTGACAAAGATTTTGCAAAGAAACTTGCTTCTTACGGAGATATCTTTGTTCACGATGCATTCGGAACAGCTCACAGAAAGCACGCCTCAACTTATGGAATCATTGAGCACTTTGCAGAAGGAAGCTACTGCGGTGGTTTTTTGATGAAAAAAGAAAATGAGGCCCTTACTCAAGTTGTTGAAAAACCTTCTAAGCCTTACGTTGCAGTTGTTGGTGGGGCTAAAGTTGCTGATAAAATCAAAATCTTAGAAGCTCTAATTAACAAAGTTGATCACCTATTAATCGGTGGGGCTATGGCCTACCCATTCCTTAAAGCGCAAGGAAAAGAAGTTGGTAGCTCGCTTTGCGCGGACGAAGATGTTGAACTAGCTAAGAAAATTCTTTCAATTGGTGGAGCTAAAGTAAATCTTCCAATCGATCACATCGTTTCAGCAGAATTTAATGGAGCTCCAGAAGCTTGCACATCAGTAGATATCCCAGAAGGGAAAATGGGTCTAGACATCGGTCCAAATACGATTGAAGCGTATAAATCTCGCTTGGCCGGAGCAAAGACAGTTCTTTGGAATGGTCCAATGGGTGTATTTGAAAATGATGACTTCAATAAAGGAACCTTTGCAGTAGCTCACGCTTTAGCAGACCTTCAAGGGGCATTCACCCTTGTTGGAGGTGGAGATAGTGTTGCGGCAGTTGGGAAAAGTGGTCTAAGTGATAAGATGACTCACGTTTCAACTGGTGGTGGGGCGTCTCTAGAGTTTATCGAGCAAGGAACTCTACCAGGCATTCAAGCACTAAAATTTGGCATCAAATAGGAGATTACCATGAGTAGAAAATATACAATCGTAGGAAACTGGAAGATGAATCATCTTTCTCAGGACATCTTCAGCTTCTTTGCAGAATTTAATAAGCACGCTAGTGAGATCACTTGTAATGCAGGTATCGCAGCTCAAGGACTTCACCTTCCACTAATTAAGGAACACGCTCCACAGGGCGAATTCTTTGAATTTGGTGCTCAAAACTGCGCAAACCATGTAAGTGGTGCCTTCACCGGTGAAACATCTCCAGAGGCCATTAAAGATCTTGGATGTGGTTTTACACTTGTAGGTCACAGTGAGAGACGTACAATCTACGGTGAAGACGATGCCCTTCTCAACGAAAAGACCCTACTCGCTCTTGAAAAAGAACTATATGTTATTTTCTGTGTTGGAGAGACACTAGAAGAGCGCGAAGCAAACAAAACTGAGGATGTAGTTAGAGTACAACTCGACGAAGGCCTAAAAAATGTTCCCGCAGACAAGAAGAGTAAAATCATTGTTGCGTACGAACCAGTTTGGGCGATCGGAACAGGAAAAACGGCATCTCCTCAGCAAGCTCAAGACGTACACGCTTTCATCAGAAAGCATTGTGCTGAAAAGCTTGGATTCAACGGAGACGATCTAGTAATTCAATACGGAGGATCAGTAAAACCTTCAAATGTTGATGAACTACTCGCATGTCCAGATATTGATGGTGCTCTTGTTGGTGGAGCAAGCTTAAAAGCAAGTGACTTCCTTGCACTATGTAAGGCAGCGTCAAAGTAATCGGAAAAAAATTCATTTTGATAAAAGGGAGAGCAAGTTGCTCTCCTTTTTTTTATGCTAAAAAAACAAGTACTTTGAAAGCTTAAGAAGAATTGTCCCATCAAAACCGAAGTTAACTACCTTTTCATCTCCCCAACCGATTATCGTATTTAGTGATAAAAGGGAGATAGAATGGGCGAAGAATTTAGCATCGAGGAAGCGAGAGCGAAGCTAGAAAATATACTAGGGATGGAGCTCAACCAGAGTGATGCAAAACTTACGAGTACAATAATAAGGTTATTGCAAGACCTCAAATGCGATGATTTTCCAACACTGTGTGTTTTTATTGAATTTGCCCCAGATTGCTGGAGGCAGTATTTTGTTGAATCAGGGAAGCAAATCTTGGTGGTAGATGATTCTGAGGCATTCTCCTCACTTCTTAGAAAGATACTAGAAGATGAAGGTTATTCAGTTATTGTAGTTAATACAGCAAAGGCATGTCTCAAAGTAATCAAAGAAGAAAAATTTGATCTGATTACAATGGATATTGAATTGCCTGATCGTAATGGCTACTCATTATGTAAAAGAATCTCGGCTTGCTTCTCGGCATACAATGAGAATGAAATCCACAACTCTCAAGTTCCAATTGTCGTTGTAACTGTAAGAGATAGAATTGAAGACAGAATGCATGGCCTAGAATCTGGCGCAGTAGACTTTCTAGTCAAAAGAGATGTTAAAGAGAAAATTGGAGTCCTTTTAGACCGCATTCTTCAACGTGATCATCGTCTTGAAGGGATGAGCGCAATTATTGTTGAAGAAAATATTATCAGGAGAAAACCTATTGTTGCATCTCTGCTTGCGAAGGGAATACACGTTACAGAGTTCGATGATTCGATAACCGCAAAAGAATATATCGATGAAAACCCCGATAAAATTGATCTTGCTATCTTATTCAGTGAAATAGAGGGGCCAACAGCGGTAGAGCTCTGTGACCTGATAAAAAACCAAAAGCACCTTCATTCTTTACCAGTCATACTCATTGGAGGAGAAGAAGACAAATCTCTTTTAATTGATTTTTTCAGACATGGTGGAAATGACTATATTCCAAGCACATTTATCAAAGAGGAACTTGAGGCGAGATTGTTTGACAATCTGGCAACAAGATTCCGTCATAAACGTATCGTACATCTAATAAGAAAAAATTTGTCAATGGAAAATAAAAATGAGTGAGATTAATAACAATGCCAATTCTGTAATCTACACGAAGAGTACTCAGTTAAGAGAACAGGCAAATATCATCAGAACAATATTGGGATTCCTTCAAGAGTTAGCTCTCAATACCGCAATCAATTCGAACAACAATAATAGCAGTTCTGATGCATCGGTGTATCAAGTTATCGCTGACGAGATCAAAAAAAACAGTGATAAAATGACAGATCAACTCACAGATATAGACTTATTAGTTGACCGCCTTATCAACATCTCACTCGATCAAATGAGATACAAAAAAAGAGCGGTTACATTTATCGACAGCCTAGAGACTCCACAAATTGCGAATGGGCCTCAAGAAAATAAAAGACAGATAAAGCTCGCAATCAATCGGACCCATATCGATCTAGAAAATGCATTCCATGAAATAAAGGGAAAAGTCGACACCACCTCAAAACTTCAGTCAAAGCTATTATCACTAAATGACAAACTATGGCTCGCACTTACAAGTCTGAAGATTGAAAATAATCTTACAAATAACACAAACGATTTCTTTGACCACTTGGCCATTGTTCTTGATGACCAAAACGAGAAACTCAATAATACAATCATAAAAATTGGAGAGGGGCTGATGGAAATCAGCGAAGTCTGCAAAAGTTATGAAAGGAGTATACAGTGAGACTAGAAACCATTTACCAAGATGAAGGGCATAAATGGGTATTCATTGGTAGAGATGAAGAGGAAACAGAAGTTATAGATACTAATCAATACGCAATTATCAATGGCGACGATGTCTTCATAATGGATCCGGGAGGAGCAGAACTTTTCCCAGAAGTAATGACAAAGTTATCTCAGGTTGTAGACATAAGAAACATCAAAGGAATTTTCTCTAGCCATCAAGACCCCGATATTATCTCTGCCCTTCCTTATTGGATATCACTATGCCCTGATGCAAAAATTTACTGCAGTTGGATTTGGAGAGGATTTATTGCTCACTATGGTCACGAATTTCTTAAGAACATGATTTCGGTTCCTGATGAAGGGATCGAAATAAAAGTTGGTGATGCGAAGTTGGAACTAATTCCGGCTCACTTTTGCCACAGTTCAGGAAACTTCAGCCTATATGACCACAAGGCAAAAGTACTATTTAGTGGAGATATTGGAGGCGCAGTCATAGATGGCCATTATCCACTTTACTGCGATGATTTTACAAAGCATGCAGCAAAGATGAAGAAATTCCATCAACGGATCATGCCATCCTCTGAAGCCCTAATGAGATGGGTGAAGCAAGTAAGAAAGCATCAGCCAGTTCTAATTTGCCCCCAGCATGGTGCCATTTTTAAAGATGAACACACCACAGAATTCTTAGATTGGTTATACGACCTAGAAGTTGGCAAGTATTAAGGAGTAAATGATATGAGTAAAAATGAAAAAACACAGCAATCGCTTCAAAGACTATCAGATATCACAATTCAAGCGACTTCAATATTGAAGGTAATCAGTGAAATCTCATCAAAAACAGACCTCCTTGCGCTCAATGCATCGATTGAAGCGGCAAGAGCAGGTTCGTATGGAAAAGGATTTGCAATTGTTGCTCACGAAGTCAGTCGTTTGAGCGAAAAGACACAAGAGTCAATCACAGAGATTGAAGAGATTATTACAAATATTAAAGAAGAAATTGGAACGCTAACAGATTCTATTAATCAATAAATGGGTAGATTATGCTAGAGGAAGATCAAGAGCTATTTGGGGAATTTTTAGAAGAAAGTTCCGATACAATAACAAAGCTATACGAAACACTTGATGGCTTTTCTTCATCAGACGATAAAGAGGAGTCAATCAATAAAATTTTTCGTGGAGTCCATACAATAAAAGGCTCTTGCATCATGTTTGGCATGATCAAGCTTCATGAGGTTGCTCATAATCTCGAGTCATATATTACCCCCTTCAGAAACACTCCAGAAACGATCACGACAGAAATCCTTGATTATATAACCAGTGAAGTAGATAAAATATCGACTCTTCTACAAAGTGGAGACGAGGCAGCGATAGAAATAGATACGCCTCCGACATCGATCATTGAGGAAGAAAAACAGAGCCCATCTTCAGAAATCCAATCAGACAGCTTTATTGATGAGCTGATCGAAAAATCAAAATTCTTTAAAGACTATATTTCTATGTTTGATGATCTCTTTCTTGGCTATAAAAAAGGAGATAAAGTATTATTTGAGTTAGAAGGAAACGAGGATCTATCAAAGATTGTTCAAAAAGTTGAAAAATTTGGCTTCGACACCTTAAATACAATAAGACTAAATGAGAGTAGCTCGGCATACCTCATGTATAACACCCAATCCCCCCTTCCCAAAGAATCAATGGGAATACTTAATAAGCTAAGTGAAAGAGATATTTTAAATTGGATTCTTCCTCCTACTAGCCGCCAGATAGAAGAGGGAGAAAAAATCCCTCAACAAGAGCTATTAGTTATTGACAGTGAAGAATCTCAAGCTGATCGCCCCAAAGTTGCGGAACAAAAGAGGCAAGAGCTCATTAGAGTTCCAGAAGAAAGAATCAATCAGGCCCTAGATAATATCTGGGAGCTATTTCTCATCCGTAATCAGTTATCCTATCTAATCGATACCAATTACAAATGGCTCAATAAACGACCAGAGTTTGTACGCTCATGGGAGCTTCTCGATTCAACGTTTGAGAGTAACATCACAGAGCTTGAATCGAGAACGATGAGAATGCGGATGTCATCTCTAAAAAATATCTATTCCAGATTAGGGAAAGTGGTTCGAACCTACACCCGTGAAACTGGAAAAAAAATCAATTTTAAGACAGAGGGAGATAAAACAGAGCTAGATAAGAAAGTTATTGATATGCTTTACGATCCTCTTGTCCACTTGATTCGAAACAGTATGGACCACGGCATTGAATCACCTGAAGCTCGAAAAAAAAATGATAAGCCAGATGTCGGAACAATTAGCATCAGTTCAAAAGTTGTAGGAAGTGAAGTCATTATTACAGTCGCAGATGATGGAAAGGGAATAGACCATAATAAGATTGTAAAACACGCCAATGAAAAGGGACTTGATACGTCATGGATAAAAACGAAAGAGGAGGCAATCAAGCTGATATTTACGCCCGGCTTTTCCACAGCTCAAGAGATTAGCGCCGTTTCTGGTCGAGGGGTTGGAATGGACGCCGTAGTTTCATCGGTTCAATCAATTGGTGGCGATCTTGATGTCGAAACAGAGGTAGGAAGTGGTACGGTATTTAAGATTAGCCTTCCATTGAGTATGTCTGTTGTCTCCGCCCTCGTGATGAATGTTAATAATTGCAAAATCGCCTGTGCGACATCGTCGATCGTTGAAACTAAACGTCTAAGATTTACAGAACTAAAAAGAAATTCGGGAGAACTTTTTTACCTCGATCACGACACCCACATCCCATGTATTCAACTCGACAAGCACTTATACCTAGAACATTCCAATCCAAACCCACTGGTAAAAAAGAGTGAAGTACATGCTTGTATGGTCGAAGTAGGAAGTCGAAAGATGGCCTTACTTGTAGACTCCATTGATGACTATTCAAATCTTGTAATCAAGCCGATGCCAAAGAAAATACCGTTTCTTCCATTTGTTAATGGTGTTTCAATTTTAGCAACAGGAGACCCAATCTTTATCTTCTCTCCCCATAAAATTATCGCAGAGTTTAACGCTAAAAGTTGCACTGGAGCACGAGATGAATGAGATAACAGAAATTTTCAATCAGCAACGAGAAGCAACAGATGAGTCAGCAGAAAGTAAATCTGTTGTAATAATGGATAGCACGAATGTTTTTATCACATTCAAAATCAGAGGCAATGATTATATTTGTAAGATTGAGCAAGTTAAAGAAGTTCTCGAACACAAACAGATCACTCCCTATCCAATACCTTTTTCCACTCAAAAAGGAATTATTAATCTAAGAGGATCAATTGTTCCAATATTTGAAATTGGAGAATCATCTATTCCAACAACAGATAGTAATAAGCGAATGATTATCTTCGAGCTAGAAGAAGAAACACTTGTTGGTCTTATCTGCGAACAAGTAAAGAGAATTTATATTCCTGAAATTGAGGATTCATCGGCACTGACTAATGGCGATGTTGTAACATTTGAAAAGACGCCAATAAAATTTGTCGACATCTCAACACTGCTAGAAAACAACATGGAGCCAGAACATGGTATCGAACGAAGTTAATGAAAGAATTATTGAGGGAAATGAGATTAAGGTTCTTCAATTTGAACTAGAGTCTCCCAAGAGAAAAAATCATCACTTGATGCTTAATATTCAAAAAGTAAAAGAGGTTGTCGAATTTGAACAACTACAACCATTACCAGAAAACTTTCACCCATTTATTGGAATCTATAATCTAAGAGATACTCCGATTCCAATCATTGATTTGCTAGAAATCTTTAGTGAAAAGGATAAAGGTGCAACTTATACTGAAAATGATCGAATTATCATTTGTGACTTTCAAAGACTTCTGGTTGGCATCATCGTATCAAAGACCAAAAGAGTGCTTACTTTGTCCAATGATCAAGTTATTCCGCAACCGGAAGCAATCGGGAACGTCGAAAAGCATTTCTTTAACGGAATCATCCAGCTAGATGGAACCACCTATTACATGCTCGATATTGAATTTATCCTCAATACTCTTAATATTAATCTTGGTTCAAAAACTGCAGTAGAAGGCTTCCAACACAAATTTTCAGGAAAAACGGTATTAATCGCAGAGGATTCAACTTTCTTTCAAAAGAAAATCAAGAAATTGTTTGAGAAGATTGGATTTAATACCATTATTTGTGAAGATGGCCAAATTGCCTACGACAAGCTGCTCGAATTGAATTACAAAGTTGATCTACTTTTCACTGATATTGAAATGCCAAAAATGAATGGTATTGGGTTAGTGAGAAAAATTAAGGCAGATCCAAATGGGCAGCAGCTCCCAATCTTATTTAATACTAGTCTCTCCAACCCCACTCTTCGGGATGACATTGAGACGAATAACCTTGGAAGGCTAATTGTAAAATTTGATGAAGAATCGATCTTATCGGAGCTGAATCAAATCTTCTAGAATGTCGTTCGTATTATCAATACTTTACGCCTTCAAGGAGTGAATTGAAACTCTCCCTTCTCTCTTGCATAAGTAGGTGAAATTGAATATATTGTTTATCTGGAACTTAGAACTAAATCGAAAAAGGTTATATTATGATCAGTTACTTAATGGTGTTTCACGGAGTTATTTCAATTCTTCTTATCCTAACAGTTCTTCTTCAATTTGGTAGAGGCGCTGAGGCGGGTCTTATTTCTGGGGGAGCTTCAGAAGCTGTATTCTCAGGAGCACAAAGAGGAAATATTCTGAGTAAGATCACTTCGATTCTTGCAATTCTTTTCCTAGGAAATTCTATTGTCCTAGCAAAGCTTGAAAGTTCAAATAACTCACAATCGCTTCTAGACAAAATGCCAGTTAAGGAAGCTCCAGTTGTGCCAGCACCTAAAGCTGATCCAGCTCCAGTTAAGGATGCACCAAAAAAATAATTAATTTTTTTAAATATAATAATAAGGCCTCCATTTGGAGGCCTTTTTTATCCAGCAATTCTCTTGATATACTTTCGCGCATTTTCAGCAAGTTCCGGAACATGATCCAAAAATTCGGCAAATAATCCAAATTGACCTGTATTTCTATCGAGCCAATTCCGTGCAATCGATACTGTTGTTTTATCAACACCGATGATCTCTTTTAGCTCTTCACCTCTTAATGTTATGATAACTCCTGAGGCAACAAGAATAGGGCTTAAAAGATAGAGCCCCTCTTCCCCAACATGGGAAATTGTAATCTCACAATTCACAGAGCTCGGTCTAAAATCTTCCGGGACAACCCTCGTATCAATCTGATCATCCACATGTTCTTCAGGGGCCAGATAGCGGTTCATCACTTCAACAAAAGCATCTTTCTTCGGTGGCTTCACCATGTAATCATCAGCACCAACTTCCATTGCATATCCAATAGACTCGATATTAGAATCGGCCGATACAACAATAATAGGAACATGGTATTCAAGAGAAGTTCTAATGGCCTGAATGAGTAAAAAGCCAACACCTTCCTTACCGATATTTAAATCAACAATACAAAGATCGGGCTCTAAAGTTTTAATGGCCTTTAAAAACTCTTGAGGATTCGTGTAGGTTTTACTGGCATACCCCATCTCTTTAAGCCTTAAGCTTAAAATTTGATTAATAAGTTCATCATCATCAATGGTTAAAACAAGTGGAGTTTTATTATTCAACTCGCCACCCCCTCGTTTTCTTTGCGATCTCTTTTTTAGATTTATCAGGTAGTCCCTGAAAGATGCATCGGCTTATATATCTTCCCTTTCCCAAATTACTGTGTTGAGTCTCAGTAACTCGACATAAAAAGTGGTTCCCCTCTTCAAGAGAAAGGGAATTAAACTTAACCTTTAGCAGTCCCTTCCCTGGACTTGGTTTAATTGGCCCATCGATTAGACTCTCATTAGAACACAATCTCATTAATTCAACATCAACAACCATTTCGATTTTTTTAGGTCTTGGAAGTGATGTAAATGTTGGTTGCTGCTTAATCTTGTGAAAGACTCGTCTGATCTTTTGGATCATAACTTTTGCATTTAATGGTTTTACCAGGTAATCTTGTGCTCCCATCTCAATCGACTTAAGTATGGTCTTGTCACGACTTTCAGCACTAAAAACAATAACGGGAATATCGTGAAGCTTGGTATTTTGTTGTGCCATTTTAAGAAAAGAGAACCCATTAACTTCTGGCATATTGAGATCCAAAAGAATCAGATGTGGAACGCGTTCCTTAATAATTCTTAGTGCCTCGATGACGCCACTGGCCTCCATCACCTCAAATCCAATCCCTTCAACAACTTTACTGGCGAGGGCCCTTACAGCAGGATCATCATCAATAATAATGGCAACTTTTCCTTTGATGGCCACAGTTACTCCTCATCTTCAACATACTCAATTTCAACATTTCCCATATAGTCTTTCATGCTTGCAAATACATCTTTGACATGTTGAATATCATTTCTAATAGCATATTCTTCCAATCTCTTGGCCATTTCACCAAGATCATCAAAGCCATATCCTCCAGCATTGCCCTTAATTTTATGACCTACAGCCTTTAACTCCTCGAAATTAGAAGCAATAATTGCACTTTCAATGCGCTCAAAATCATCAGCAATCGTTCTTTGAAAAACCGGCATAATTGATTCCAACATCGCATCGGCCTTTACTTTATACTTGGCCATTGATCAAAACTCCTAGTTAGCTCTATTCATTAAGACTTATCGTTTCAGCTCATGATTAAGATGATAAAAGAATGCTTAACTTTAGTTTTCGCACCGCACTATATCACTATTTCCTTACCAAAATCTGTTAAAAGTTCTATTATTGGTCAAATTTTATCGATATACCCTAAACTGGAGCGTACTAATGGCAAAAATGAATGCATTGGTAAAAAAGCACTCAAAACCAGGCCTTTGGCTAGAAGAAGTAGAAGTTCCTACACCTGGCCCAAATGATGTCCTGATTAAAATTAAACGTACCGCAATTTGTGGTACAGACCTTCATATCTACAATTGGGATGAATGGTCACAAGCAACAATTCCTGTTCCGATGGTTGTTGGGCATGAGTTTGTTGGAGAGGTTGTAGAGCTTGGAAGCCAAGTTTCTGACCTTGTGATCGGAGAACTTGTAAGTGGTGAAGGACATATCGTATGTGGTCGCTGCCGTAACTGTCTTGCTGGTAGAAGACACCTCTGTATTAATACAAATGGTGTTGGAGTTAACCGCCAAGGTTGTTTTGCAGAGTATCTTTGCATCCCGGCTTCAAATGTTTGGAAAGCAGACCCAAATATCCCACTAAATGTTACAGCATGCTTTGATCCATTTGGTAATGCCGTCCATACAGCACTTCAATTTGACCTGGTTGGAGAAGATGTATTGATCACAGGAGCGGGGCCAATCGGATGTATGGCGGTTGGAATTGCAAAACACTGCGGAGCTCGCCACGTTGTTATTACTGATGTGAACGACTACCGTCTTGAGCTTGCAGCAAAGATGGGAGCAACAAAATGTGTTCGCGCAGACAAAGAAAATCTTAAAGAAATCCAAAAAGAACTTGGAATGAAAGAAGGTTTCGATGTCGGTCTTGAAATGAGTGGAAACCCACACGCCTTCAATGACATGGTTGCCAATATGGTAAACGGTGGAAAAATTGCTCTTCTCGGAATCCATGGTCCAAACACAAAAGTAGATTGGAACAAAGTAGTTTTTGGGATGCTAACGCTTAAAGGGATCTACGGACGTGAGATGTATGAAACGTGGTACAAGATGCAAACTCTTGTTCAAGGTGGTCTAGATATTACTCCAATCGTGACTCACGAGTTCAATTATGCCGACTTTGAAAAAGGATTCGACATTATGAATTCAGGAAAGTCAGGAAAAGTAGTTCTTAACTGGGAATAATTAAAAAAGCGGAAGGTAAATATGTACGGAAATAAAATTCAGAATTTTTTAAAAGAAGAACTTGCTGGAATCAAAGAAGCAGGGCTTTATAAAGACGAAAGAATCATCACAACTCCTCAAAGAGGGGAGATTGCAGTTACTGGTGGGAAAAAAGTTTTAAACTTCTGTGCCAATAACTACCTTGGACTTTCTGATCATCAGGCCGTAAAAAAAGCAGCATCTGAATCACTCGAAAAATGGGGCTACGGAATGAGCTCTGTTCGCTTTATCTGTGGAACTCAGGAAATCCATAAAATTCTTGAAGATAAAATTTCTAAATTCTTAGGAATGGACGACACTATTCTCTATACTTCATGCTTTGATGCAAACGGTGGGCTTTTTGAGACTCTTATGCAAGCGGAAGATGCAATCATCTCTGATGAACTGAATCACGCATCGATTATCGATGGAGTACGTCTTTCTAAAGCAATGAGATTTCGCTACAGAAACAACAATATGGAAGATCTTGAAGAGCAACTAAAAGCAGCAAAAGAAAAAGGTGCTCGCCATACTCTAGTTGTAACAGATGGCGTTTTCTCAATGGATGGATACATCGCAAATCTAAAAGGTATCTGCGACCTTGCTGACAAATACGATGCGATGGTTATGGTTGATGATTCCCACGCTGTTGGCTTCATGGGCCAAAACGGTAAAGGGACCCATGAGTTCTGTGACGTAATGGGAAGAGTTGATATTATCACTGGCACACTTGGTAAAGCGCTAGGTGGAGCAAGTGGTGGTTATACTTCTGCGAAGAAGGAAATCGTTGATCTTTTAAGACAACGCTCACGGCCTTACCTATTCTCAAACTCAGTTGCGCCATCGATTACGGCAGCATCAATTGCAGTAA
The DNA here is from genome assembly GCA_965140515.1 of Bacteriovoracaceae bacterium. Lineage (GTDB taxonomy): Bacteria > Bdellovibrionota > Bacteriovoracia > Bacteriovoracales > Bacteriovoracaceae > JAGLCH01. The sequence goes on from OZ223251.1 coordinate 3,427,193, forward strand.
TTGATCTACTTGAGTCTTCAAGTGAACAAAGAGTTCGCCTAATGGAAAATACTGAGACCTTCAGAAAAGGGATGAAGGAAGCAGGATTTGATATTCTTGAGGGAACTCACCCAATCGTTCCTGTAATGCTATACGATGCAAAAGTGGCACAAGAAATGAGCCGTAGACTACTTGAAAAAGGGATCTATGTTGTAGGTTTCTTCTTCCCAGTAGTACCAAAAGAAAAAGCTCGTATCCGTTGTCAAATGAGTGCGGCCCACACCAAAGGGGAAGTGCTTCACGCAATTGAGATGTTCAAAGAAGTCAAAAAAGAAATGAACTTATAAAAAAAGGCCGCATTAAATGCGGCCTTTTTTATCCAATCATGAGTGCTCCAAATAAGATATAAAGAATGCCCTGCACCCCAAATATCCATCGAGGAGTTTTTTTCTCTGTCTCTCCCGATATAGTTTTAGTGATGTTGTCTCTGGTTGCCACCACAAAGAAAGAGAAACCTAGCAGAAATAGAAAAATCCCACTTACCATCCCAAAAACGGCCAGTAATCCAATTGTAACAATGGAATACGAAATACAAGTGAGCATAATACTTAAAGAGAGAGGACAGGGGACAATTCCCGCCAAGACTCCAATCGCAGGAGTGCGAAAGATTTTATTATTAAACTTTATTTTTTGCCCAATAATAGCGAAGACCATTACCAAAACACCGATAGTAACAATAACAGCACCACTGAATTGTTGAAAATTAATCAACAACTCTCTTCGACCAAATGTATTCATCGATGTAAAAACAAATTTGAGCAAAAATGAAAGGGCAACCGCCATTCCAACATGGGTAAAGGCCGCAATCAAAGCGCTTAAAAAGGCCTGCTTGTATCTTGCATCACGACTTATAAGATATGTCCCCAAGACAGTTTTACCATGCCCAGGACCTACGGCATGAATAACTCCATATAAAGCAGATAAAGAGAATAACACGATTGCATTTTGCCCAGAAAAATTCCCCTTAAAAAAGCGAATTAATGAAAAAACGCGACTATTAAAATATCGCTGCAATTCCAGTAGCTCTCCCCATATTGATTCGCGAAAAACAATAATTGTAATGAAAAGACATACGATAAAAACCAGAGATACAGCTCTAGAAAATTTCTTCATTTAGAACTCCAAAGTGTAGTGACAGAGATCTTTTTTTGTAGAATTCTTTACTGCTTTTAATCCTTTACCCAGCTTCATATTTCCACGAGATGCAATTGCACTGTAAAGAGTATCATCGTAAAACTCAAGGTCGAGAGACTTTAACGGTCCAGAAGATTTAAAATGGTATTCATACATATAATGAAAAACAGGAACCTTTTCTTTCTTTCCATCCTCACCTTTAATCTCAATCGTCTTTGCAACAATTTTATAATTCGAGGTTTTACCCTCTGCTTTTTTTCCATTCAATTTAAGCTTGGCAAAATGGTGATACTGCTTAAGATTTCCCGTAAGACCTTTAAGGAGATCTCTACTCTCTTTTTTATCAAGCTTTCCGTTGACGTCCATATCAAAATCTATAATCAAACCTTGACTATGCCACTGATCAAAGATCCACAAGATAGAAATTTTATACTGATCTCCCTTCTCCTGTTCCAATGTAGCAATTGAGTCAACAAAAAGGTGTGGGTGAGCATAGAGTGCTGGTGCTCTCAGCAATAAAATAGCAACTAGATAAATTATAATTTTCATGGAGATATTGTAACGCAACAGAAAGTAAAAGGTCTATCTATGACTTTTTCTTAATACTACCAAAATCTTTCTTTTTCTCTTCATTTCCGAGAATATCATAATTAAGCTTCTGGGCCGTAATCTTTGTAAATGGTAAAACATTATGAGGAATTGATGGTTCAAAGTCATCAGGAAGATCTCTTGTGGCCTGCTTCTTACCGTAGATGCGGACAACATCTTCTGAGAATGCATCGAAAACTTCTCGATTTAATTTCTTTCCGACCGAGCGATCCATAATTGCGATGGCCTCATCTGCGGTAACGACTTCGCTATAGCTCCTTTTAGTTGTAATCGCGTCGAAAAAATCCGCTACAGCGCATATCTTAGCAAAAAGGTGAATATCATCCCCTTTGAGGCCTTTTGGATAACCTGTACCATCCTCATTCTCATGGTGCTCGCCAACAACTCTCATGATGGTTGAAATATCTTCTTTTTGAGGATAATCGGCCATTTGCTCCATCAGGATGCGAACCCCTGCTCCAGGATGCTTTTTAATAACAGCAAACTGCTCGTCAGATAATTTACCGGTATTATTGATAATGCTAGTTGGAACCTCAATCTTGCCCAAGTCGTGCAGCAATCCTCCCATTCCAATGAGGGTTAACTCCTCTTTCGTTGCATTAGGATTTACCCTTTGAAGTAATGCCACACAATAGAGAGACACGTTAACACTATGATCATAGGTGTAGAAATCGTGGAAACTAAGATTACCAATCAATTCACGGATCTGATGGATCGAATAATCCTCGATGACATCAACCATGGCAGAAACGGTCTCTCGACAATTTTCCACCGTTTCTATAAGAATTTCTGTATTTAACTCTCGCCCTTCTTCGAAAAGCCCTGTTAGGTGCTTAATCGCAGTGTCTTTAATGACATCGACTTTTCGCTCATCTGGAAATTCCTGATTCGTGGTGAGACTTTTGAGATAAATTGAACGCTGATCCTCAAGAACATAGAGCGTTCGATATTTATTTTTGAACTCTAATACCTCGGAATGACTGAGAGTCTCGTTCATTGGGTAGATTTTGATAAAGTTCTCGTGCCCTTCTCTGTTGGATGCATTGATATACAACTCATACGGAAGGTTCCTTTCAGTAGAAATAAGGTCGAAGGCCACTGAAAAGAAATTGGCCTTATCTTTCTTTTTTGGTAATCCCATAAAAAATCCTACAAACTCATCGGTAATTAAAAAAAAGAAATGAGAAAAAACCTTATTGCAAAAGATTCAGTTCTATTTATAATTTTCCTAGGTAATTATTTTTCAACCTGATAAAGGAGTATCAAAATGGCAAAAGCAAAGAAAAAGCCAGCACCTAAGAAAGCAGCTAAAAAAGCAGCACCAAAGAAAGCAGCAAAAGAAATGCTACTTGTTGGCTCAAAAACAAAACTTGCTCTTAAAGGAACAGGGAAGCAAACTTATATGGTTTCTTCTGATGCAATGGACGCGCTTAACGAGCACGTTTACTGGCTAATCTCTCAAGCACAAGCTAGAGCGACTGCTAATGGTAGAAAAACTATCAGACCTTACGATATCCTAGCTTAATTAAAAAATAGCATATCATAAGAAAAAGGGGACCAATTGGTCCCCTTCTTTATTTCTAATAATGAAATGATTTTTCTAGAATGGAATATCGTCCGAAGTGAATGATGCCTCAGTTGAAATATTGTATTCCTCTTCCTGCTGCGCAGGTTTGTTTTGAGGAGCACTTCCGTATCCCTGAGATTGTCCTTGAGACTGACCAGGTTGCCCTTGGGCACCGATGAATTGAACTGTTGTTGCTACGATCTCAGTTGTATATCTTTTACTTCCGTCTTGAGCATCCCAGCTTCTAGTTTGAAGTCTCCCCTCTACAAAAGCTTGGCGACCTTTTCCAAGATATTGGTTACACAGCTCTGCAAGTTTGCCCCAAACAACAACTCTATGCCATTCTGTTCTCTCTTGACGTTGACCAGTTTTGTCTGCCCAGTATTCACTTGTTGCCAGTGAAAAGTTACAAACTGCTGTTCCAGATGGGGTATGTTTTAGTTCAGGATCTTGCCCTAATCTTCCTAGAAGAATAACTTTGTTTACGCTCATAATAATTTACTCCTTAAGACTTTAATAATTATCGTGTTCGCGGCCATTTTGAAAGCACTTTTTTCTGTCATTCTCTTCCATGCAAGCGAATCAAAAATGAATATTTTTAACTAGTTGATATCACTAAAGCCAAAAAAAAGGGAAGTAAAAAACTTCCCTTATCAAAATAAAATTTATTCTATAACCTAGGATGCAACCACTTGATCGTCTCCACCATCTTCCTTGAAATAGCCCTTCTGCTTCCAAAATTCTTTAACTTTGCTTTGGGCCATTTTCACATCTCTTTTGTACCAAGAAGCATCAAATCCACAATGAGGGCAAGGAATCTCTTTGCGAAAGAGAGTTCTAACTCCAAATTCAGCAGCTCCCCACACAACAAAGATAGAAAAGAGAGAGGCAACTTTAATTAAAGGAAAGAGACAAACAGATAGAAAAACTGATGTAACCACAATCTGAATGTAGTTCTTGCGCGATAAGCGCGGTCTGATGCTGAATGAGCGCTCTGTGCCACACAATGGACAGAAAAACTTCATCACAGGATTCTTTTTTCTAAATATTCGTTTGCTCAATGGTCTATGCGCTTGCACGATTTCCTCCTACCCTACCATTATACCTCGTTCAAATTTCCAATTGCTAGAGGCCATCATTTGCCTAGCTTGCCTCCCCACAACACATTCATCAAATGTCACCAATAAAAAGATCTTCTGGGCCCCCTTCGAGGCCCAGAGAGTGATAGGAAATTAGATGTGCAAAATAATGAAATGTGTGTTGGGAGAGCAACCGGAAATAACAAACGTACAGCTAAAAATACAGGGCCGGTTCACCTGCACTTGCCTCACTGTGTTCAAATACTGTACCATTTTCATATGGGTTAACTTGTGGATTATTCGATCGACTAAACGGTCAAAGAGGCACCAGTACCATTAAGACACCATGAGAAATAGAGAACAGGGCCAATTAACCATATTTTTAGGCATTTCCTTAATGATTGTGATCACTTTGATGGCATTTATCATCAACGTGGGTCTATTTGTGAAGGCCAAAATCAACCTTCAGAATGCCGTCGACGCCGCTGCTTGGTCTGGCGCCGCGGTACAATCACGCCAACTATCTAATATTGCATACCTCAACTGGGAGATGCGTAACACCTATAAAGAGTGGATGTTCAAATACTATGTATTGGGACAAATCTCACTCAAACGCATTAAAAATTTAGATAGTCCAGCACCTGGTGATGCTGCCGCAGCATATGGCTACTACTGGCAAAAGCACCCATCCCAAATGAATTTTAGAATGGTTCCCTTTTGGAAACCAAATCAAGGCAACTATTACGATCCCGGTGTCTTTGATAAATACAACATCCCGTCGATTTGTGTAAGCTTCAGTCAAACCCACAATATTTGTGAGATCTATGCAGTACCAGGTCTCCCTCGTTTTGGAACAAATGGAATTATGGGAGTTAGTGAACACAGTGAAGCGTTCTTGAATAACATCGTTAGAGCAAAGTCAAAAGACTGTGCAGATAGAACAAGTTTAAACTTCTCCGTTGCGATGAATTGGGCCTATGGAACTGGTGAAGTAACTTTTCAGGGAGCGCCAGAAATTGGAACTGATAGAATTGGTTCTTGGGTTCAAGCAGCTGAGCTTGCCATCAGAATCAGAAATCTTGAGGCCATCGTAAATCGTGCCCCTGTTGAAATGCCAATTTGTGCAGGTGGAGCCGATTGTATTCCAGTAGGAACTCTTGAAACGAATGGAGGAAGCTCAGTTCCTATCAATGAAAGGCCAGTGAAGGCCTTTCTCTCCGCATTTAAAAACTTAGGCGGCGATATTAATGAGCAAAATGACTTAAAGAACACATTTAAGCTAACAGAGCTTGCTCCAACGCCCTACACACCCGATTCAAACTCACTGAGCTCAATGCTAATCCCCCCGAGTAAGGGGCTTGTGGGCTCTTCTAGTCTTGCTTCACAGAAGTACTATTTAGACCTCATTCCAATGCCTATTAATCTGGCAACGCTATTTACCAGCTTCTCCCCAACAACCCAAAGTAGTTTTGGTGGGGGGCCAGTACCGTCAGAAGCGAGCTGCCTTGGAACAAAAGCAGCAATCCCGGTCCCAGGTTACCTTTTTGGCTTTGTAAAGAACCCAGAAGTTATCACCTACTACTCAGTTAAGGGAGAAGTTGACTTTATGGGACTCTTCTTTCCATTTGTTGGAGATGGCATCAAAATGAAGGCCTACGCGACTGCCAAGCCATTTGGAGGAAGGATTGGACCCAAGCTATTCAGCTTTGCCGGAGAACAAGGAGTCACTCCAAATAACGGACTCGACTCAGGTCAACTGAGAAGTGCTCCTTATATCGGTGGCCTTGACCTACATGGAGATAACTCCTATGAGCCGGGGGATATTCTTCCTACAGTTCAAGATTTTTGGGTTCAAAACGCTGGATCAGACAATGTTGGGGGGATTCCAGGTTCTAGTGTCGCCAAGTATGCCATCCCTAACCTTCTCTATGACATCCCAGCTGGGGAATCATCACCGTCACTTGATCACCACGTAGATGCCACCTCATATATTATGACCTCAACTCCAGCAATGAATGAACCCCAATCTCAAAATCCTCACATTACTGAATCGCTTGGGTTATACGATAAGAAGCAATTTAAAGAATTTTACTCAAATCTAAAACTTCCAGCTGGGATCATTGATCTTACCCCAGATATTGTAAGAGAATCTATTGAAGCAGTTAGAGCGCCAACTCGATATGAGGCATTGAATTATCTAATCCCAACAGCAAAATCTCCAACGGATAACTTTGACAGCGTCCCAATTATTGGGGAAACACCAAGTGGTCCGAATCCATCTGTAAATTACCGCATATTTGCTCCTCTATATGGAGTTGGAACTCTATACGATAACCCTGAGCAAATAAAAAGTACCCTTTACCAATACATTCGTGCAAATGAGCCCTCGATCAATACCTACTTAGAGGCGCTCAAATCTGCGAGAGACAACCTTGTAACCCAGTCAAACACAACCACAGAGTCAACAGATGCCTACGTTGATGCCTCAAATGTGATTTGGCAGGAACCAACTAGTGATTGTACTAGCATTGCCGGTCGCTTCTACACATTTTTTATGACCGACGCTCCCCCCTCTGGTGCCAATTGCATGATTAATTCTCTTTCAAACTCAATTTCGGAGTATATCAGTAATTCTGCAGATCCCGACTTTGCCTTTTATTATAAAAGCTCATACTCCCCTCCCAAGGCTGGAAATACATCCATTATGTCGGCCTATATGCCTGGCCCAAGGGTTGGCGCGAGTAACGATGGGATGATGCTTCATCCCTTTGGTATCAATACACCGTACAGATCAAAGCGTAACTTCTATTCGACGAAGTTTATCGCCACAGAGAGAATTACGAATTCATCTACAGATGGATATAATGAGGCCAGAATTTACAGTGAAAGGGCCAGAGTTGAAACTTCTCCTGTTAATTTTCGCAACTCACTAGATGCATCCCAACTTTCAGAGTTTGGTGAGCTGATGTATTAATATTTTCCTACCAGAACTTAATGCTAAAGCTCTTGAAATAATTTGCCGTTCTTATATACTGAAAAAGTAGAAAAAAATTTAATTTAATAATATATCCACTTTTAACCGGGGAATTAGTCGTGGCAAAGAAAGTAGCTAAAAAAGCAACAAAAAAGGCAGCTCCAAAAAAAACTGCAGCTAAGAAGCCAGCAGCAAAGAAAACTGCAGCTAAGAAGCCAGCAGCAAAGAAAACTGCAGCTAAAAAACCAGCAGCAAAGAAAGCTGTAGCTAAAAAGCCAGCAGCAAAGAAAACTGCAGCTAAAAAACCAGCTGCAAAGAAAGCTGTAGCTAAAAAGCCAGCAGCAAAGAAAACTGCAGCTAAAAAACCAGCAGCAAAGAAAGCTGTAGCTAAAAAGCCAGCAGCAAAGAAAACTGTAGCTAAAAAGCCAGCAGCAAAGAAAGCTGTAGCGAAAAAGCCAGCAGCAAAGAAAGCTGTAGCTAAAAAGCCAGCAGCAAAGAAAACTGCAGCTAAAAAACCAGCAGCAAAGAAAGCTGTAGCTAAAAAGCCAGCAGCAAAGAAAGCTGTAGCTAAAAAGCCAGCAGCAAAGAAAACTGCAGCTAAAAAACCAGCAACAAAGAAAACTGCAGCTAAAAAACCAACAGCAAAGAAAGCTGTAGCTAAAAAACCAGTAGCAAAGAAAGCTGTAGCTAAAAAGCCAGCAGCAAAGAAAACTGCAGCTAAAAAACCAGCAGCAAAGAAAGCTGTAGCTAAAAAGCCAGCAGCAAAGAAAGCTGTAGCTAAAAAACCAGCAGCAAAGAAAGCTGTAGCTAAAAAACCAGCAGCAAAGAAAACTGCAGCTAAAAAGCCAACAGCAAAGAAAGCTGTAGCTAAAAAACCAGCAGCAAAGAAAGCTGTAGCTAAAAAGCCAACAGCAAAGAAAGCTGTGACTAAGAAACCAGCAGCAAAGAAAGCTGAACCTGGTAAAATGACTCGCGAAGAGGCCATTGCAAAATACAAAAGCCAACAAGCAGAAACAAAAGCAAAAGAAGTTGAGTCTCTTGAAACAACAACAGTTGCGGAAGAAACTCTTGCAAATCCATACTTCACAGAGCCATCAAAAGAAACGGAAGAAACAAAAGAAGAAGTATCGATTGACCAAGTTGCTGAAGGAACAGATGGATTTTACAAAGCAAAACCATCAAATGAGCTAACAGCAGACTACAATCCTGATGATGAGCCAGAAGATGATTCTGAAGGAGAATATGGTTTCGGTTGGTCACTTAATGATGCTTTTGATGAAGCGGAAGAAGAAGAAGAAGAAATTCTAGATGAAGATGAGCTTTATGCTCGTGGTCTAGATAAAAGCAACGAATAGTTAATTTCCAAAATATAACGAAAAGGCCCAAGGATATCTTGGGCCTTCTTTATTAAATGGCCATAACTGATGGTCCTTTCTGGAGAACTTAATGACCCCTCCTAACTTAGACTTTTACTACTACGACGCATGTCCATTTTGCCAGATGGTTATTAGAGTCATCAAAAAACACAACATTTTAGTCAACTACTTAGATATCTGGGAAAACCCTGTGTATGGCGAAAAGCTTATCCAAGATCGAGGTAGAAGAACTGTACCAGTACTTTATATTGATGGTGTTCCAATGGGAGAATCTAGTGATATAATGAGGTGGTTAGAAGAAAATAAAGACAAATTAGAGAAAGTATCGAAATAGGTGATATATGGAAATTCGCGACCCTGTACATGGCTCAATTCAAATTTTGGATGAAGAAATCCCAATTATCTCTGATAACTTCTTCCAAAGATTGAGAAATATTAAGCAACTTGGATTTTCAGAGTACGTATTTCCTGGAGCAACTCATACTAGATTTCTTCACAGTATTGGCGTTATGCACATTGGAACAAAGGTATTTGATAAGCTATTTACAAGTCGCCTACACCACCCCGAGATTCTTAGACTAAAGGAAACATTTAAGCTGGCCTGTCTGCTTCACGACATTGGTCACGCTCCTTTGAGTCACGCAACAGAATCGGTAATGCCTAGTTTAAGTGAGCTAAATATCCCTTCAAGATTTCTTTCAGAGCGAGATAAGCTAGTCCCAAGACAAGCAAGCCACGAAGACTATACCATAAAGTCGATTGTAGATAGCTCTTTTGCAAATGCATTTAAAGAAGTTGAAAACAAGTTTGGTATTGATAGAAACTGTATTGCTGACCTAATTGTTGGAAATACCCCAGATAAGGAATATTTCACAATTGATGGGATCGACTTCTTTCCAATTCTACATCAGCTGGTATCGAGTGAGCTTGACTGTGATCGAATGGACTATCTCCTTAGAGACAGTTATTTCTGTGGAGTTAGTTACGGTAATTACGATCTAGACTGGCTAATCGACAATCTTGAATATTGCGTAATCAATGGAAAAGCATTCCTGGCAATGAATGAAAGGGCCGTAGTTACATTTGATGACTTTCTTCTAAGTCGTTTCCACATGTTCTTAATGGTGTATTTTCACTACCGCTCGGTATGCCTTGAACAACTCCTGATGAAATACTTTAAGACTGCACCAAACGAATATTGCATCCCCGCTGATATTGAAGAGTACCTCAAGCACGATGATCATTATTTAATGAAGGTTATGCGTAATAGTGAGAATCAATACGCCCAGGCCATTGTAAAAAATAATATTCCTCCGAAAATCTTTGAATCATTTAGCGAAGATCAGTTAAAGACATTAAAAGTTGTTGAGAAGTACCTTGCAGGTCAAAATATCGAATATATTCGATGCTCATCCGCAGGTCGACTGTCAAAATACTATACGAATGACTCAGAAACCAAGCAGTTCTCAATTAAAGTGCTAAGGGATGTTATTGGAAGAGAGGGATATACTCACTCAAATATTGATCAAGCAACGGATCTTTTCCACAAGTTTAGTAAGACTCACTCTGTAAATCGACTTCACTGCTCTTTAGATGAAGTTACAGAAGAGCAGCGTAAAAACATAATGTCTCTGCTAAACTCAAAAGGATAATAAAGAGTGAATAAGATATCACTATATGTTCTTCTGATTCTTATATATCTGGGTATTTCGGCCAGCTTCTCCCCTACCCAAAAGGGGACTCCTTTCATGGAAAATGAGAAGCTATTTGGTAACTTTTTTCAGGGTGCACCGTTGAGTGCAATTCTAGTCGATTCATTCACAACTGGGCTTATTGTTAAAACTTATTACCAGAAGTATAAAATTTTCCACGGCTTCAAGAGCAGTGAGATCAAAGTCATTAGAACATCAAAAAAATTCTGGGAAAAGAATGAAAAAAATCTTGGAATGTCACTTTTTAGAAGAAGTGAGAATACAAAAAATCCAAAGACACTTCCAATGCCACCGGGAACACTATTTATCGGAGATACATCATTTGGAAGATGGAAAACTTCCGATTATGGAGACAAGATCTGGTCCTTTCACCAGGCCTACAGACACTTCCCGAAAGAATTTGGATGGGTGAATTTTGATTTTACAATGCGATCGTACAAATCACTTAAAATTCACGCAGAAAACAATACTCCTTATTATGGAAGCAATAATGAGTTTGGAACTTACGGAGATGTTACCCGTGAATATCTTAAATTAGACTATAACGATGATGAACATGAGTTAGGCCTTATTGAACATATGAAGCTTTTCTTCTCCATCAGCAAGCAAATTAGAAGAGAGAGTTACACTAGATGAACGAATTACTAGATAAAGTTATCATTCGATTGGTATTCACTGTTTTTATCTGCCTTATCTTGGTTATCTATCGCTACGCTCACGCGCTGCTCTACCCATCGGCAAGAAATCAGTTTCTAAAGCAGATGATTCCTTCTAAGAACTCAGCAGATACGATTCACATGTTTGCAAGAATTCTTGGGATGGCGATAATCATGAGTGAATTCTATTTCTATATGTCAGATGGAGTATGGGTTGCTCTGCTAGAGTTCTCTGTTATGTCGACAGCGAGTTTTATTACATTCCTCGCTTCAATTTACATTGCAGAAAGTATCGTACTATATAACTTTGAATACAGTGATGAAGTCCTTAAACGAAAAAATGTCTCTTATGCTATGATTAGCTTTTCAATGGTGCTAGGACTTGCATACATCATTAAGACAGCGGCAGCAGTTTCTAAAGACTCTCCTGTTATCTTTCTATTCATCTGGCTATTTGCAATTGTTCTTTTTGGATTCGCAACAAAAAGTTATAGCTTCTTTTCAAAGCTTCCATTTGGACGCCTTGTAATTCAAAAAAACTTGGCAATCGCACTTTCCTACTCCGGCTTTATCTGGGGTTGGACAATAATTATTGCAGGAGCAATTAATCACCCTCTAACTGATATTAAGTGGTATCTGATCCAATCTGTGATCAAGATCCTACTATCAATTATTATATTACCTATTTTTCAAAGAGGAATTGTAAAGATCTTTAAGATTGTGCCATCAAATGAAGATAGCTCACTTGAAGATCCAGAGATTGGAGATGGCGTCTATGAAGGAATTGCATTCCTCGCTGCATGTCTTCTAACTTCAATCATTACTGGCAATATTCTCTTTGGAACCTTTTATCCTGTATTTTAAAAAGGAGCTACAATGAGAGTAAACCTTTTTCACTCACTGGACCAACTTGATAAACGATTAGAACGAATTGAGAAGCGTCTTGATGCTCTAGAGGCAAAGTCAGGTCTCGAACTTTCAATAATAAGAAATCATCTAGTAAGAGTTAAAAATGGTGAGGCGCTAGATGACAGCTTCCTTTTAACAGGAGCTCCTTACAGAGACATTTCTCCAGGAGAGGCCATATCAATCTATCAAGATAGAGATTCAAATTATATCTTTCTAGATGTGTCAGAAGGAGATTTCCAAGACGACTACAGCATTAATGATGCAATTAGAATTCCTCTAAGTGAGCTCCCTACCCGATACCTTGAAATTGGAGATGATAAGGCCACTCCAATAATGGTCATCTCGGAAAATGGATTGGGCTCAATTCATGCTTGTGAAATTTTAACCGCAAAAGGATACTACAATTTAAATAATGTATCTGGCGGTTATGAACACTGGCAGGGAAATCCTAAGAATATCCCTCTTCCAAGTCAGTACTAGTTTTCAGAAATTTTTTCTAAGAAATTACGAAGACCAAATTCGATTCGGTCTAACTCAACTTCACCAATTCGATTAGTATAAGAGCGCTCGAGTTCACCAATGCTCTCAAATAGATTGAGCTTGAAGCGCTGTCCGTATTCTGTAAGGTGAATATGTTGAGACCTACGATCTCGTTCACTCTCAACTCGGTTGATATAACCACGCTTTTCAAGTTCATTGAGATGGCTTGTCATTGTTTGCTTTTTAAGTCCACAAGCAGCGCCAATCTCTTTAATTGATGGCCCATCATTTTCACAAATAAAAATAAGAACCTCAACAAAGCTAGGTCGAAGATCAGTAAAACCGCGCTGCTCAACCCTCTTCAACAATTCATTGCTGTAGATGCGATAAATCTTTTTTAATAAGCCGCCAATTGTAGATACTCTTTTCATACGTCAACCATATAGTATTGTTTTAAGACTATATAACAATTTCTGAAGGTTCAAACAAGTTATTTTCTATAAATTTTTAAGAACGGTTACCAACTCTTCAGGCAGGGGTTTCTTGGCAATAGTTTCTTTATTTTCAGGCACTTGAGTGCTCTTTCTAGCATCAACTTCACCGATTTTGGCCAAAACATCTCCCCCTTTTACACCCTGATACCACAAATTGGCCTTAATGGAGAAAAAGAGATCTTCTGAGTTTGAGCTCGCTAAAACCATAGAACTGACCGTCAAACAGAGTACAAATGTCAAAAAAGTAAGCATCTTCTTCATGTATAAACCCCTAATAATACATAAAAGTATTCTTATAATAGAATAAAAATGCAATTAGGGGGCCAGTTTTAAAAGAATGTGCGGCTATTACTGAAGCTGGTGGCCAATCCAGTACAAATCCCAAAGGTCAGTAAGCTCGAACCTCCATAGGACATATAGGGAAGCGGCAGACCAACAATGGGCAGAATTCCTGTAACCATCCCCATATTGACGAAAATATGCCAAAAGAAAATAGACATCAGCCCTATCACCACCACACTGTCATAAAACCGATTAACGGAACTTGCTAGCCAAATAAATCGATAAAGCAGCAGTAGATATAATCCAATCAAAAGCATTGAACCAAAGAAGCCGTGCTCCTCATTGTAGATTGAAAATACAAAGTCGGTATGGTTTTCTGGAAGATAATTCAGTGATGCCTGGGTCGATTGCATATGCCCTTTTCCCCAAAATTTTCCGGAACCAATCGCAATTTTAGACTGAATTGCATTGTAACCCGATCCCCTTGCATCAGCATCCGGATTCAAAAATGTAACAATCCTTTTACGCTGATATTCTTTAAGGCCAAAGTTGTACATGACAGTCCCAGACAATAAAGCGATTACAGCGAGAATACCAATGGTCTTCCATTTAAGCTTGCGATAAAAAGCAACCACAAGAAAGATTAAAATAATGAGTAGCCCTGTCCCCAAATCCGGTTCCAGAATAATAAGAAGTGCCGGGATAAATGCCATAATAAAAGGAATGATAAGTTCCTTAAGCCCCATCTCGCTGCCAGGATCACTTTTAGAAAACCATCTTCCTAAGGCCAAAATCACTGTAACCTTCATTAGCTCAGATGGTTGAACTCTTAATGGACCAATAACAAGCCAACGCTGAGCCCCCATCCCTTTATGCCCCATTATCAAAACAAGAATTAACAAGGCTATGTTGAAAAAATATAATCCGTACGAGAACCTAAAAAGAGTTTTAGGCTGAAGAAAACTAATGACTAGCGCAACACAAATTGAGAGGAAGAACCAAAGCAATTGAGTTTTGTAGAGACCATTAAATGATGATGCATGGGTGGCCGAATACAAATTGATAATCCCAATAGTAAATATTGTGGTAACAGCTAGAAGAAAACTAAAGTCATACTTCTTAAGCCACTCAAGAATTTTTGAACTACTCAGCATTTTCTTCTTCCTCTTTTTCTTTCTTTAGCGCTGCAGCTTTCTGCTTTCGAATCATCTCTAAATATTTAGCACGATCTTCCTTACGAATAGTCTCATGGAGATTTGGCCAATACTTTTTCATATACTCTGTCGCAACGGCCCTGGCAACAGGGGCTCCAGCGGATGATCCGTGACAACCATGTTCAATGACAACACCAATTGCAATTTTTGGATCTCTCGCGGGAGCGAAGGCAACAAAGAGTCCATGATGTCGTAGATTATATGGATTGTTCTCACACTTAGAGAAAATCTTATCAGATGAAAAACGGACAACCTGGCTAGTTCCTGTTTTACCGGCCATCTCAATGCCACTTCCACGATACCACCAAGCTGTACCTTTTCGCTCATTTACAACTTGATATAGCCCCTGATTGATAAGTTTCATTGTCTTATCAGAAAGCTTCAACTCATGAACAAGTTCTGGATTTGCTCTTTTTACAATTTCACCAGAATTAGAAAAAATCTCTTTTGTTAAGTGAGGACGGAATAATTTCCCACCATTTGCAATCGCGGCATATGCCATCGTAAGCTGGAGAGGTGTGGCCAGAACATAAGATTGGCCAATTGCACAAGAAAGAGTCTCACCTTTAACCCATGGCTCTCCAGTTCTCTTTTTCTTCCATGCTTTAGTTGGAATAAGTCCAGTAGTTTCTCTTGCCAGAGTAATCTGAGTTTTCGCACCAAAACCAAGAAGCCTTGCATATTTAGCGAGGACATCAATATCCATCTTAGTAGCAATCTTATAGAAGAATACGTCGCACGACTCTCTTAAGGCCTTATGAATTTTAACCTTTCCGTGTCCATGCTTTTTCCAACAGTGAAATTTTCTTCTTCCCAGTCTAAACCACCCTGGACAGTGAACTTCAAAGTCTTCATCGATAATCCCCTCTTCTAATGCTGCGATCGCAGTAATTGTTTTGAAGGTAGATCCAGGAGAATAATGATCTTGAATTGATTTATTTCGAAGTGGTTCGCGGTCATCCTTTCTTAACTGTGACCAGTATTCTGCAGAAATCCCTCGACTGAATTGCGATGGATCAAAGCTTGGCCGAGAAATCATCGTTAGAACCTCTCCATTAGAAACATCTACAGCAACAACACTTCCGACATAATCTTTTTTTTCGAGTGCCTTAAATGCCACATTCTGTAGATCTTTATCGAGGGTCAAGCGAATATTATTTCCTGGCTGAGCTGGAGTATTCTCAATACCTTGGAAAAGGTGGTCTGTATCCATATGACGTTTCATACGTCCGTAAGCATCAACTTCAACAAATTCGTACCCATCATCGCCGCGCAACCAAAGGTCAAATTGTTCCTCAATTCCGGCCTGACCAATAAAGTCACCAAGCTTATAGTTAAATTTGTCACGACTGCGATAACGAGGAAGCTGACTCTTAGAAATTTCAGAAATGTATCCAAGAACATGTCCACCAATATCTTTATCGCGATACTCGCGACTTATAAATGATTGAACACTTACTCCAGGAAGCTTAGCACTTTCAGTTTCAATAATCGCAACTTCACGTCGAGAAATATTCTTCTTAACAACGATTGGACGGTAACGGGCCTGTCCTCTAAACTTAATCAATATTTTGTTGATAAGATCAACATCCATATCTAAAACTTCAGACAACTTATTAATTGTCTGCTTTTTATTAGACAAATATTGAGGAGTAATAACTGCATCGAATCGAGGAACGTTGTCCACCATTAATTGGTTGTTGCGGCTGAAAACCATTCCACGTGGTGCCTTTACAATTTCTTTTCTTAGCCGATTCTCTTGAGCATATTTATAGAGCAAATCACCTTTATAAATTTGCAAATACCACAACCTCGCCATAATGATGGCAAAAGCAATAAAAATAATATTTGCGATAGCGTCAGCGCGATGTTTATGCGCTCGTACCAGTTCGTCTTCGCCAAACATTAAATTTCATCTCCTAGAGCACTTCCGCCTCCTATACTCCAGATTTTATCTAGAATACGGAAAAAGAATGGAGCAATAAAAGCGATAACAATACTTTCTGGAATGAAACGCCAAAACTTCCCTACAAGATAAGTGACATCTCCTGATTTAAGATAAATAAGTACTGCTACAATTAAAAACCAAATGAATTGAAAAATCTCTGTTACAAATCCAGTCACGAATGATGACGAAAAGTGCAACAGGTCTCTAACATAAGAAACAATCATCCAGACAACGATGCCTGCAACTGTTCCCATTGCCCACCCTTCTAAAGTAAAAAATGAGTGAGTAAACTGGGTTAGTAATATTAATATCGCGAGGGTTGGATGCTCGAGTTTAAATCCCATATAAAGAACAATTAAAATATTAAATGGAAGTCTAAAATTTTGAAGTCCAATCAGTGGAAAAAATGTTGTACAGACAATATCAAGACCTAGCAGTAAAAGTAGCGTGATAAAGTATGATGGGATGATATCAGTAATATTACGTCTCATTATTTTTCTCTCCCTTTTTCAGGACTATCAAGGGCCTCCCATTCCATTTTCATTTTACTGTTGCTTGTAGATACGAGGACAATAACCTCTTCTAGACGGCTAAAGTCAACAGCGGGAACAATCTCAATCGATTGGGAGATTCCGTAACTTTCTCTCTCGATCTTAGCAACATGTCCGACCTTAATTCCTTTAGGGAAGACGTTTCCAAGGCCAGATGTAAGAACAAGATCATTTAGTTGAACAGGCTCAGTCCTTGTAACATACTTCATAGAGCAGCGCTGTTTAGACATCCCTTCAATGATCCCATGAGAGCGCGTACGCTCAATAATTCCATCAACACGGTTGTTGGAGTCCAAAATAGTTAGAATATCAGCGAAATGGTCAGTTAATCGATATACATAACCAACTAAACCTTCAGAGGTAACCACAGTAGATTGTAGTCTAATTCCATCCACTGTCCCTTTATTGATCCTTAGAGATTTAAAATCACTTGAAGCATCCCAAGCGACAATCTGGGCCAAAACTCTTTTACGCTTAATGTCCTGTCCAAACTGAAGTAACTCTTTAAGTCGAATATTTTCTTTTGCGACCTCTCCAAAACGAAATAATTCACTTTTTAAATCGGCTATCTCTTTTTCTAGGTCACGATTCTTCTGGCTTGCGTTAATATTGGCCACATAATCATCAAAAAAGCTTCCCGCTCCTTGCTTCATTGATGTGATTCCCGTTTGCACTGGTGCCAGAGAATCAATCATAAATCGCTCAAAAGCGGACAGATCATCAAACTGTGGGCGTTCCTTGGCCACAAAAAACAGTGAAATACCTAAAACAACGACATTTATTATGACTTTCCAGCGGTAATTTTCATCTTCGAGAACTCTCAAGACGTCTCCCCTTTTCCATAAAGAAAATATATTTCATTGCCTCGCCCCATGCGCGACGCGTAAAATATGGTTTATCTATAGTAAAATTCTAAACTAAAACCTACCTAACTGCCAATAATCTTTACGGATTCTTCAACATGAATTAACCTTTTTACTGAAAATAATTTAGGATTAATTTCTTTTTCAACGAGGATGAAAAAATGTCGAGTAATTCAACAAAAAAAGCATCAGGAATTTTCGCAACAGTCCTTATCGGTCTGATTGTTGTATCCTTCATGTTCAGTGGATACAACAGCATGCGCTCAACACCTGATACAATTGCCAAAGTAGGAAACAAACTAATTAAAGTTGCAGAGTATCAGCAAGAGCTCGATCGTCAGATGAGCTTCTTTAGAAACTACTATAACGGCGGAAAACCATTAACAAGAAAACAAATCGAGCAATTTGGTCTTAAGCAAAGTGCAATGAAATCACTGATTGCAAGAAAGCTACAGCTCATTATGGCCGAAGATGTTGGCGTATACGTTGGTGATCACCAAGTTCAAGAAGAAGTAATGAACTATTCTGAAACTGGGCCGGACAATAAGCCAAATAAAATATTCTTCACTAACGGACAGTTTGATTTAGCAAAATATAAATCAATGCTCCAAAACTCTAGACGATTCACACCGGCGAGCTTTGAAGAAATGATTAGAACAGGAATTGAGTTTAAAGAGGCAAAAAACCTACTTGCACCACTTCCGATCTCAAATCAATATGCAAAAGAGTACGCGAGGATGAAGTCTGAAGCGATTGCAGTTGATGCTGTTAAAATCGATCCAAAGAAGCTCTCAAACTATGTTGAAATTTCAGATAAAGAAGTCGCGGAATACCTCAAAGATGAAATGAATCTTAAGCGTGTTGCAGCGATCTTTAAGGAAAGAAGTCCACGTCTAGATAGACCAGAAGAAGTTAAAGCGCGCCATATCCTTTTTGCTGCAAACTCAAAGAATGAAATCACAATTGAGCAACTGAGAAAGAAATTAACAGCAAAGAATTTTGTAAAAATGGCAAAGCAATACTCAGAAGAGCCAAACGCAGAAAAATCTGGTGGAAGCTTAGGGTGGTTCACAAAAGGAAAAATGGTTCCTGAGTTTGAAAAAGCAGTATTCTCAATGAAGCCAGGAGAAATCTCTGCTCCGATAAAAACTCAGTTTGGAACACACCTTATTCTTCTTGAAGGAAAACGTCCTGCGAAGAAAGCTCTATTTGATGACTACAAAGTTTCAATTGCAAAAGAGCAGATCAAAAGCAATAAATCAAAAGAGACAACTGACTTACTTAAGAAACTAACAGCTCAAATTGAAACTCTACTCAAAAAGAACGACTCAAAAGAACTTAAAAAGCTTGCAAAAAAATATGGTCTTGAATTTGAAAAGAACAAGATGATGAGTAAGCTTGAAAGATCAGTTGGAAATATCAGCTTCAAGTCAGAACAAGCTAAAGAGATGTTTGCAAAAGATAATGGTGAAGTCTTTATTTTCGATAAAGATCCAATGGAAGTTCTCGTTGCTTTAACAAAAGGTAAAGCGACAAAAGAGATTAACCTAGAACAAGAAAAGAAAATGACTTCAAATGCTCTTCGTTCAAAGCTTCAAGGTGAAATCACAAAGAAGTTAGAAGAAGAAATTGGTTACAAGATCTTTGGAGAGCTTTAATGGCCGATAAGTCGATCAAAACAGAGGGCTCCGTCGAGGGGCCCTATTATGTTGATCAAAATTGCATCGCCTGTGGAGCATGTATTGTAGATGCCCCAGACTTTATTGCAATGAATGAAGAAGATGGTTTTGCCTACTTCTTTAAGCAGCCTGAGGGAGATACAGGAATCCACCAGTGCGAAGAGGCCATCATAGCCTGCCCTGTTGAATCAATTGGAAACGATGGTTAGTTAATTTTAATAGTTGAAAATTTCAGAATAAAAAGAGGCCACTCATCCGAGTGGCCTTTTTACTTACATTGTGTGGATTATATTAATGTATCAATTATCTCTTGATATTGATTACTTCTTCTAGCATTTGGTCCGCAGTTTTAATTGTTTTCGCATTTGCTTGGAAGTTTCTTTGAGTTGTCATTAGTCCAACGAACTCATTAGCTAAGTCAACGTTTGAAAGTTCGATTGATTTAGAAAGAACTTCTCCACGTCCACCTTCTACTGGCTTACCAAAAGCAGCTTGACCAGATGTCTTACTTTCTTTCATCAAGTTTTTACCAACTTTGAATAGCCCTTCGTTGTTTTCAAATTTTGCAACTGCAATTTGAGCAAGGTCACTTGAAGTACCATTGTTGTAAACAGCAGTTAGAATACCTCTATCATTGAATGATAAACTGCTAAGTGTTGCAGCAGAGGTACCATCTTGTGTATGACGTGATACAGAAGAATCTGATCCATATTGAGTAGCAAGATTCAATCCATTTCCACCTTCAGAAATTGATTTACCAAAGTCGAAAGTAATTTTTTGATCTTGAGCAGCACCCTTGTTGAAGTTGAAAGAGTTATTCCCTTCGATTTCTTGCTGTAGTTGCCCTTTATCATTGAATTGAAGAGTACCAGTTGCCATCTCAACAAGCTTACCTTCTTGACCTCCTTCAGCATCTTTACCATCAACAACAGCGTGGTATTGCCATGTGTTATTATCAGTTTTGTTGAAGTAAAGAGTTACTAGTCTTGGAGCACCAACATTGTCATAAACTGTTACAGCATTTGAGAAGCTTGAAGTATTATCAGGATCTTCAATATTAAATTCTTTGGCGATCTCTCTAGAATCGAGATTCATCATAATATTTACATTACCTGTTGCCCTAGCAGGAACATTTGTTTGTCCCAATCTAATCGGTTCTTTTTTAGTTGTGATTTCACCAACTTCATTCGCTCCGAATCCCATAACTTTATATCCATCAGAGTTAACGAGGAATCCTTCTTTGTCAAAATGGAATGAACCGTCTCTAGTGAAGCCTTCTCCAAATGGGGCCTCAACAGAAAAGAAACCATCACCATTGATAGCAAGGTCAGTTACATTGTCAGTTCTAGAAATGTTCCCTTGAGTGTAAAGCGCTTTGATGTGAGCAAGCTTAGTACCTGCACCAAATTGGTCACCACCATCAATTCCTTTAAGGGAAGTCGCTAAGACGTCTTGAAATTCGGCACGAGATGCCTTGAAACCTGTTGTTCCTGCGTTAGAAATGTTGTCACCGATTACTGTCATCCCACCACCAGCTGCAGCAAGACCAGATACACCAACGTTAAACGCACCTAAAATACTCATACGTCCCTCCTAGACTTCAATGTAAGTACCATTGTAGTCACGTACAGTGCGATTGATAACTACAGATCTCTCGCAAAGCCTCCGGAAAGGACCAGCTTTTTCATTACGTGACAAAGTAAATTTTTATATTCTACAGTGCCTAATCCACAAACACTGTTGAATCAATTTTTGTAAAAACATTCGACCCCATATTTTCCTTGTCGATTGCAGTAACAACTTTATTGTTATCAACATCGACAATATAGGCCGCGTTTTTAGTAATAACGAGAGAGTCTTTCCCACCCTTTTCTTTGAGCTTTTGCATAGCATCTTTGATTTTAAAGAACTCGTCACCGTTAACAGAGAGGTTTCTCTCTTTCATTCTTCGAGCGGCATGAATTGATAAATTAATTCCGTGCTTCTCTCCGACATTTTTTACTTCTTTCTCAAGTAGGCCTTTAAACTCTTGGGCCTTGGTATTAGATTCCTTCGAACCATTGAGACGGTTCGATAGATCAACTTCCTTGTGTCCCGGAGCCTTCGAGACATTTGGAATTAATAAATTGTTGATCTGTTTGGCCATTTTTTCCTACTTGTTTCCCTACTGCATTTGGCTTACTTGGTCATATGACTTAACCGCATGCTTTGCAGGTTTCGTTTGGTTAAGATTATTATCCCCTACCATTTGAAAACTTTCAACATCCCGCAAAAAGATACTTTTTTTCCCATCAACTTTTAATATTGTTTCGCCATTCTCAAATGAAACACCAGTAACAAGCCCTTCAGACTTAGTAACACCTGCAAATGGAGTCATATTCTCATCCCAAGCAAAAACTTGAATTGAGTAATCCCCTTTCGCTGCAGGTTGCCCATTTGTAGACATCCCATCCCAGCTTACAGTTTGATTACCTTTAAGCATCTGCTCATAGTTGAGTTGTTGAACAAGTTGATTTTTTTCATCCATAATACGAACAATAACTTTTGAAGCATTTTGTCTAAGTCCAAAAGGAATGTTCACTTCTTTTTTCCCGTCAAAATTTAAGCTAGTCCCACGAGTGACTACTTTTTTACCGAGAAAACTGGCCCCCATACTTTTCAACTCAGCATTTTTATTTGCATCCTGCTTTTTCATCGTAGAATTCATATTTGTGAGTTGTTCAAGTTGCGCGAACTGCGCAAGATCTGCAGCAAACTGCTTCTGATCCATTGGGTTCGATGGGTCCTGATTTTGCATTTGATGAGCAAGAAGCTTCATGAAACCATCTTTTCCAAGTTGGTTATGTGCCTTGCGATCTGCATATTCAATCGTTGATTTATTTCCTGAGATACGGTTTAGATAATCACCTTTAGACTCACCTTCTCTCATCGAAGGTGCAGACTGTTGCTGAGGTGACATCTTGATGCCACCAAATGGATTCTTACCTGCTTCTTGAGGTCTTCCAATACCTGGCATTACGCACTAAACCTTTCACGGTATTCTTCCCATAGCTCTCTTCTTCTCTCAGAATCTCTGTTTTCAGATGATTGATGATTGAAGGCAGTTTCCTGATCAGAGTGGGAATTACCATTGTGACTAAAATTGTTAAACTCGCCATGATTTCTCTGCACATCTCTTGTCATGATGTTTAGATCATTAAC
This sequence comes from Bacteriovoracaceae bacterium, assembly GCA_965140515.1. Taxonomy (GTDB): domain Bacteria; phylum Bdellovibrionota; class Bacteriovoracia; order Bacteriovoracales; family Bacteriovoracaceae; genus JAGLCH01. The sequence goes on from OZ223251.1 coordinate 3,449,960, forward strand.
CTGTAACCCAGAATGAGTTAGTGCCTTGAGAAGTCCTTGCTCATGTGTTTTAAAGAAGTCATGCCCTTCTCTACTCATTGTTAAAATTTGCATTTCAATTTGGTCTCGCCCAGCGCCTTGCGCTACGCTGATTCTAAACTGTCCTAAATCGTTGTGCTTAACAAGTAGATCAAGTCCATCTGTCTTCGTGATTGAGTTTTGTTGAATATAGTCTGATATTTTTTGAATTAGTTCAGTTGGATTTTTGGCCTCTATACTTGAGAGGTCAATAACTTGAGTTACTGGAGCAGAAGTTGGACCTTGTTGTGCAATATTCTGTTGCATGAATGCACGGTTCAAATCAAGAGCATCAGTTCCTTGAATACGTTGACGAGGATTAATTGTTTCCTCTTCCTTAACCATCGAAGGCAACTTAATAATATTTGAATCAAGTTGTGATTGCTTATCTGCGTAAGCTCTAGTTGCTAAACTCTTTTTACTAAAAGCTGGTTTAGCATTAATTGTGGTCGGTCCCTCACCTGCCATTTGTTTCAATGTTAGAGTATTAACTCTATCAGTAGGAACTACACGCCCCATATTGAAGACTTCTGGTTTTTGATTAGAAACCTTTGCAACAAAATCTTTTACCATTTGAAATGGTAGTTCTTGCTTAAATTGAACAGCATCTTTTCCTGGAACTTCAGAAGCAATAACTTCTAAGTTTAGATTTCCTGCTAATTGCGGATTATTTTTTAAAGCTGCAATAAGCTTAGGATTTTGAGAAATGAGTTGCTCTACTCTATCCGTGAAATCAGCAGCTGGTAAAGTTGCATCAGTAAGAAGATCCTTAATCATAATAGAGTCAGGATTAACTGGAGCCTCACCCAAAAGAGTCTCTGGCCTCCCTTGGAATCCAATGTGATCTAAAATTTCAGGATTTGCGTTAAAAGACTCAGCAATCAAGTTTAGGATATCTCCAGCATTTTGTGGGATGGCCTGAGATTGCTTTGTAGCTTGCAATCCATTAAGGAGTTGCGCGAATTCATCACTACTCTGCCCTTTTACGATTTTGGCAGCAACATTCCCTTTAGTACCTGCAGTAGATACATTTGGAACAAGAATGTTTTGTAGTCCTAGATTTTGCACGTTTTAGTCACTCCTTGACACATTACGGCTTTTCTTATTTTTTCATAGTCATGAACTGTTTTTGAAGCCGGGCAGATATTTCCTTATCCATCTTATTGAATATTTTCGATACCTTAACGGCATCGAGCATCCCTAAAATTTGTACAGCAATCTCTGCATCCTGCACAGAAAGGATATCAGCGGCACTATTTGGCCTCATTCCAGAGATAGCTTCAACCATATGTTGCACTCTTTTTTTCCTTTTTTGGTCAACTTCATCCAAACAAGCAAGCAACTTACTTTGTCTCTTTTGGAATTCTTCAATTTTTTTGTTCAGATCCTTTTTACTAATCTCAAGTTCCTGCTCTTTCTTTTCAATTCCCATTTCACGAAGTTTTAAAGCGTGTTCTTTATTAAGAAGCTCTTTAGAAAAATCCACAATTTCCTTTCTTCCCAGCTTCAGCATTCTTTTTCTCACTTCATCAAGAACCGCATCATGAAACTCTTGCTCAGTATATGTCTTCCCAGAAGACTTAGTTTCGGTCTTATCATCCTTTGCAACAGCATATATAGATAGAGCTAGAATCGATATAACAATCAATCCATTTGCAAATAACCTTTTCATTAACTTCCTTCCTTTTTTGCTCTCTTCATATACTCTTTACGGAGCGATGATTCATCTAATATCTCTTGTAGCTTCTTCTCGACTTCTTTTTTATGCTTAACTTCGGCCTTATCTTTAAGAGTCTCAATTACATGAACATCTGCTTTCGCATTGTGTAACTCTTGAAGCTTGGCATCGTATCTCTTATTCAGCGAGAAAATTTTATTTTTGTTGAGTTCAATATGATCTTTCTTACCTTTAATAAAGTAAGGGTAGAAGTTTAAAAACTGAGCATCAATGGCCTGTTCCATTAACTTCTCCTGAGACTGATAGGCTTCTTCAATATCCTGACTCAAGCGAACGTTCTCATCCTTAAGTTTGTTGATTTCACGCAAAATTTCTCCAAGCTCAGTTTTTACAATTTTTTCACGAGCTTCTCGAATTTTTAAAAGACCTTTTAATTTGAAATCAAACTTCTTCATCTGGTCTCACCTACCCTTCATTTGCTATACCTGATTCGGCCTTACGGGCCAACTCAACCATTGCATCATAGAGCTCTTCTAAAGTGAGCGATTCAGACATACCTTGTTGTTGTTTAAGGAGTTCAAGCAGATCATCCATAATCATAATGGCCTTATCGACACGACGGTTTGATCCCTTGGCATAAGCCCCAACATTAATAAGGTCTTCAGATTCCTTATAAGCGGCCATTAAGTCCCTTAGGTGAGACGAAATGATACGATGTTCATTGGAAACAACTTTGTTCATAACACGGGAAAGCGACTCCAAAACATCAATAGCAGGAAACTGATTTCGGGAGGCCAAGGCGCGACTTAAAATAATGTGGCCATCCGCAATCGCTCTAACCGCGTCAGCTATTGGCTCATCCATATCTCCACCTTCAACAAGAACAGTGTAGATCCCAGTAATAGTTCCCGAACTTGATTTTGTACCAGCTCTCTCCATTAGCTTAGGAAGCTTAGCAAAAACAGATGGAGTGTAGCCTTTTTGCCCGGGTGGCTCACCTGCACTCAAACTAATTTCACGATTGGCCATGGCAAAACGTGTAACAGAATCCATCATTAAGACAACGTCGTTGTTTTGGTCTCTAAAGTACTCAGCAATTGTCGTCGCAGTGTAAGCTGCTTTTGAACGTACAATTGGCGAAGAATCAGATGTAGCAACAACAACGACAGATCTTTTTAATCCTTCAGGACCTAAGTCAGATTCGATAAATTCGAGAACCTCACGACCACGTTCCCCAATGAGAGCAATAACGTTTACATCAGCACGCATGTTTTGAGCAATCATCCCCAAAAGAACTGATTTACCAACACCTGATCCGGCCATAATCGCAAAACGCTGCCCCTTTCCTGCTGTCATAAAGCAGTTAATTGCGTTTATTCCAGTGTCAAGAGACTCTCGAATAGGAGGTCGATCAAGTGGGTTTAAGACCTGACCATAAATGCTTAAGCTCTCACCTTCACTGTTATCGATTGGACCTTTTCCATCAATCGGATTTCCAAGAAAGTCGACAACTCGTCCTAGCATATTAGGAGAAATTTTAATTTCTGTAGTTAAATCTTTTAAATAGACGCGTGTCTCTGAATTAATGCCAGTGACTTCATCATATGGCATGGCAATACAACGATTGCCATTAATTCCAACAACCTCTCCAAGAGAGCGGCTACCACTTTCTGTAACGAATTCAACAAGACTTCCAATGGGAGCTTTTGCTAAGTTGACTTCATACACCATTCCGGTGCTGGAATGAATTTTTCCAATTTTCTGATAAGGTGTCGCGTATTCATAGGCCTTATGAAGAGGACCTAAATCAATCCTGTTCTGAGTCATTGAGCCCCACAGATTCAAATAGTTTATCAAGTGAAGCAAACTGGTTCTCTAAAGTTCCAGTAATGATGCCATTTTCACTTTCTACAACAATTCCCTGCTCTGAGATATCAAAATCGATCTCAAGACGAACATTATCGATACCACCAAGTTTATTTGACACAACATCAAGAACTTCTGGCATTTGGTCGAAATCGTTTTTATTAACCTGAATTAATAGATTATTTCTAGATTGAAGCTCAATAATTAGTTTCTCTAATAAGCGCTCAAGATAAGTTCCATCATCTTTTAATTCACGCAAAATAATCCACTTTGTAAGATTACGGATCATTGAATAGATTTCAGTCTTTTGATTCTTCAAAATCTCTTCTTGAGCTGCGAGAACATTGTGAATCATATGAGTAAGAGCTTCTAGTTTTTCCTCGGTTAAAGAGCGAGTCTGTTCAAAGACTTCTTGGCGACCGATTTCGATCCCTTCTGCCCTTCCCTCTTCAACAGCACTTGAATAAACCTCAGCAACGCGTCTTTCGACCTCTTCAGCAATTCGCCTCTCTCTCTCGGTTTCCTCTTGTTCAACTAGTCCACGATGATGTCTAACCACGGGAGATATTTCAAAGTGACGATCTTTTGCCCTTTTTCTTTCCTCGCTAATTACTTTTTGGAAAGATGGTCTCTTTTCAGGACGATGCTCCTCAAATGATTTAAACTCAAATCCACTAATATCCCTTCTTCCCTCAAGGTCGGCCTCAAGCTGATCGAAGCTGTGGAATGAATATTCCTGAACATCTTGAAAATTTGGTTTACCATCAGAGTCATTCATACATTACCCAAAAGTTGAGAACTATTAAACGAGAGTATCACCCTCACCACCTCTAGAAATAAATGCTTTACCTTGAGACTCGAGATCCTTACATTTCTGAACGATTTCAGATTGTGCTTTCTCAACATCAGAAAGTTTTGTAGGCCCAAGAGCGTCAAGGTCCTCTTTGAGCATATTTGCTGCTCTATTAGACATATTCTTAAATAGCTTAGCCTTAACTTCTTCAGGCGCAGTTTTAAGAGCGATAACAAGCTTCTGGTTATCAACGTCTTTAAGGAGATTCTGAATACCTTTGTCATCAACAAATGTAAGGTCTTCAAATACAAACATAAGTTTACGAATTTCTTCAGCGAGTTCAGGGTCTTTTTCTTCAACCCTAGACATAATGTTTTTCTCGCTGTTTTTATCCATCAAGTTCAACATATCTGCGATAGGCTCAACACCACCAAGTTGGTTAGTATCAATTGAGCCAAGAGTTGATAGTTCTGTTTTAAGAACATCATCCAACTGAGCAATTAGCTCAGGAGATACGTAGTCAAGATTCGCAACACGAAGAACTACCTCGGCCTGAAGTCCTTCTGGAAGTCTTCTAAGTACACTAACCTTTCTCTCTGGGTTTAAGTGAGCGACAATTAGTGCAATTGTTTGCGGATGTTCGTTGATCAAGAAGTTAGCAAGAGTTCTAGTGTCTACGAGTTCGAGGGATTCAAGGGTGTTAGCATGTCCAACATCAACAATTTGGCCAAGAAGTTGTTTAGCACGCTCTTCCCCAAGTGCATTAATCACAAAATCGCGCCCACGGTTTTCAGAGAAAAGTAAGTCAGCATCTTCATTAAGATACGAATAGAATTCCTCTAAAACTCTTTTCACCATCCAGATAGGAGATTTACTGATATTTGCCATGGCATTAACCATACGCTTAACATCATTATCTTTCATATGTTGAAAGATAAGCTGTGTAGTATCAACTCCAAGCGAACTCAACAAAAGCGCTGCTTTCTCCTGCCCTGACAGCAGTGAGTATTCTACATCTGGGTCTAGTGATCCTTCGGCCACTTCTTTCTCCTTCTAATTACGCAATCTGTTTATCAGATTCAGTTGAGTGAATCATCTCAGAGAGAACTTGTGCCGCTTTACCAGGGTTATTCTCAACAAGAGATATAATTTTCTCTCTCAACATATTACCTTCAATTTTTTCTGGATTCAGTTTCTCTTCAATTTGAGGAAGAGCTTCTTCAAGTCCAGGTAGTTTTTGATTTGCTTGAACTTTTTCTAGTTCTTCAAGTGTCTTTGGCAAGAAATCTTCAACAGATTCAACTGTATTATCTGTAACCCATTGAATGAAAGGTCTTGCGACGATAAAGAAGAATAATGCGATAACGAGTCCAACAGTACCATATTTAGCAAGATTCTTGATAAACTCACGGTGCTCTTGCTCTCTCATCATAGCATCGGCAGAATCAAGATCTTCTTGTGCAAACTCCATATTCTTAATAGTAATAGAGTCGCCACGCTTTTCGCTAATCCCAAGAGTTGAAGCGACAATTGCTTGGAAGTTTGCGAGATCAGCTTCTGACCATCTCTCATATTTCATCACTGGCTTACCATTTTCACCAATGATTGGAGCACCTTGTTCATTAAGAGCAGGCACACGCTTTCCGTCAATCATAACAGCAGCAGAAATTTTACTGATTCCAGCAGTTGGCTTTCTTGAACGAGTGATAGTTGATGGAACATTGAAGTTCTTTGTACTCAACTCTTTTGCCACTTCATTCTTAGTCTCAGGAATGCCCGGCTGTGGTCTTTCTCCAGGAAGATTACTTCTTGCCCCGGGAATTCCTTGAGGAGATGGTCTACTTCCATTTAGATTTTGTGTATTTTTCACTTCAGAAAGAACCGCTGCATTCTCTCCATCATAATCTGTTTTAGTTGAAACAGACTCTGTAAAATCCATTGATACACTTACTTTAGCAATTACCTTCCCTTCACCAACAACTTTAGCAAGGATATCTTCAATCTGACTCTCATACTTTCTATTCTGCTTCGATTCTAGTGCCAAACGATTTGCAGTATAAGCAGTCATTGGATCACCAATATTCTCAGAAAGCTTCTTACCTCTACTGTCAAGAATAACAACGTTTTCAGGCCTCATTCCGTCTACCGATGAAGCAATTAATTGACCAATACCTTTAATCTCTGGTGGAGTTAAAGTAACACCTCTCTCGACTTCAATTACAACTGATGCCGAAGGTGGTTTCTTTTCTGCCACAAATGGGCTGGACTCAGGAATTGAAAGGTGAACACGAGCTCTTTTAACACCACTAATATGTCTAATGGTTTTTACAAGCTCACCTTCAAGTGCTCTCTGCTTATTAACTCTCTGAACAAAGCTGGTTGTACCAAAAGATTGTTTGTCGAATACCTCATATCCAACAGTCCCTGAGAAGTTAACTCCCATTGTGGCAAGTTCTAATCTCCACTTCTCAATTTCCTCTTCTGGAACTCTAATAGTTTTACCATCTTGAGACATTTGGTATTGAATACTCTTGTCTTTCAAGATGACGGCAATCTTCTTGGAGTCTTCTTTATTGAGGTTTGTATAAAGAACCTCAAATCTTGTCTTTGTTGCCCATGAGACGATCCCCACCATTACCGATAGAATAATACATGCTACCGCGATGAGACCAATTCTCTTGGCCATATCGAGACTTTTGAAAAACTCAGCGAAGTTTCTTAAAATTTTCTCTATTACGTCTTGCAAGTGAATCCTCCTGATTCAGTGCTATGCACTATTAAGCTTCCTGCCTAATTAATTACATCTGCATTCTCATTACTTCTTTATATGCATCAAGCACTTTCTGCCTGATTTGATTCATTGTCTTGAAAGCAATCTCTGCTCTCTCAACAGCAAGTAATGTCTCATGTAGGTTCTTTGATTTTCCAGATGCTAGCCTCTCCATTGCGCTATTCGCTTCGACTTGAAGCTTATTAACATCAGAGATTGACTTAGAAAGCATGTCTGAAAATGAAGAACCAATTTCTGGTCCTTGAGCTCTATTTAGATCCGGAGCATCTGAAAGCTTTAATGGACTTGCAGCATCTACATTAGATGGACTTGCCCACTCGCGAACATTGCTTGTATTTAAAATATTACTCATTGATCCAACTGTCTGAATCGCCATAACTTACTCCAGATTATCGCCCGATCTCTAGGGCCTTAATTGCCATTTGCTTTGTAACATTCATGGCATTTACGTTAGCTTCATAGCTACGTGTTGTTTGCATCATATTTGCCATTTCTTCAACTACGTTGATATTAGGATAAGCAACATAACCGTTCTCATCTGCGTCAGGATGGTTCGGTTCATATTTTAGAATTGGAGGTCTATCTGTCGAAATCACCTCTGTCGCGTGAACAGTCTGTGCCTGCTCATCCATTTCTCCTTCAAGTACATCAGCAAAGCTTTCTCTTGCAGGTTCAGACCCAAAAGCAACTTCTTTTCTACGATATGGTCCACCTTCAGCAGTTCTAGTAGTCTGTGCATTTGCAATATTAGAATTGATTGTCGCAATTCTTTTTCTATTTGCAGCTAGCCCAGAAGCACTAATTTTAAGACTTGTTAGTAGGTCCATAAGTTCTCCTATCTCTCAGAAGTAACAATGTACTTCATGAGACCTAGTTTTTTGTTCAGTAGTTGCACTGTTGCATCGTATAGCACTTTGTTTTCGGCCATTAATGCAAGCTCTTGGTCTCTATCAACAGTATTTCCATCTTCACTTACAATTCCGTTTGGATCTTCATAGATCTCTGGCTGTAAGTTATCAAACCCACCTCCTCCAACATCGAAGTGATTTGCATCTTCAGTGTTAAGAGATTGTTGTTTGTCGATATCAATAGCACGTTGTAATGCAGCTTCAAAATCTAGTCTTTTAGTTTTATACCCAGGAGTCTCAGCATTAGCGATATTTGAAGTTATAAGCTCCTGGCGCATCTGCCTAAAGTTTAAAGATGCTGCGAGTGCCTTCAATGTTTGATCGTTAATATTCATAAGAACCTCCTAAAGCCTTAAAACTATCGTAGATTTACGAAGTAAGCGCTTCCATCATTTCTGTACTCGTTAATTTTATTTCTAAGAGTTCTAATTGAAACTCCAAGAATTTTTGCTGCTTGAGTACGGTTTTCGCTTGTATGGATAAGAGCTTTCTTAATAAGAAGTCTTTCAGCTTCTTTAAGTGACATAAGTCTGATTCCGTCAGCTTCATCATCAATAGTAATGTTAACTGATTTCTTTTCACCGATTGTAAGCTCTGCTTCTGTAAGAGTATTACCTTGAATATTCTCAACAGAACTTTCAATAACGCTTTTTACTTCTTGAATATTATATGTCCAGTAGTGAGCAAGAATCTTATCCATTGCTGAGTCATCTACTGTGATATCTCTACCTGCAAATTCAGCTAGGTAGTGATCGATAATCATTTTTAAATCATTGACTCTTTCTCTTAGAGGAATAAGAGAAATTGAGTTATTTGAAAGAAGAGTATAAAGTCCTCTATAAAATCTACCAGAACCAACAAGCTTAGAAAGATTCTTAGTTGTTGTTCCAATAATACGGATATCAATATCGTAATCTTCAAGTTCGTTTAGTACCTTGTGAAGACGCTTTTGAAAGCTTTCCTCTAGACCATCAATATTCGAAAATACAACTGTTCCGCCATTACCTTTTTCTAGTACACCACGAACAAATCTTCCTGATTCTTCTTCACGGTACCCAAGAATAGCGTTCTCTACCAGTTGAGGATCTTGCGAACAATCAACCATTTCAAAAGCTTGACCAGCGCGATTTGAGAAATTGTGGATAAAAGAAGCGAGACTTTTCTTCCCTACCCCAGCTTCACCGACAATTAGCACAGGTGTTTTACTTACAGATACATTCTTTGCAACTGAAAGTGCTTTTTGAATTTTTGGGTCTTTCCCGAACAATTCAACATTTACGTTATCCATTTGACCTCCATGTCATTTGTAACCCCATTCGTTAGGGTTTTTAAATCGTTCTCTCCTTGATCTTTAAAAGAGCAAGTTCGGTCCTTACTAGACCTTTAATGTACTCAGAAACGTCTTTGTTTTCTAAAATCTGGCTAAAGATTTTTTTCCCTTCTGAGTCTTTTTTATTTGCAACCTTCGCGACACCATTCAAATAACTCACACGTCCATAGTAAGTGCTCTTTGCATAGTTGCGGAGGAAGGCTTCAATTTTATTCTCAACGAGTAGATAAGAAGCAGGAGTCTCTTCACCCGACAGAATTTCAATTTCAAGATAGGCCACTCTTTCCTTTACACTATTCATATACTTGTTATCTACAGCATATGATTTTGTGTCAGAAAGAATTGCTGAAGCTACCTTTTTAAACTTATCAAGTTGGCCAAGCTCATAGAGAGAATTGGTGTAGCTTTGAATCATCTCAGCAATATCAGATGAATCGTAGATGCTCTTCGCCTTTTCATTAGCAAGGAACTTTTCAATATTTTCTACACACTGAAGGTATTGTTTTGATTTATAAGCAAGAATACCTTTGTAGTAGTTTACTTTGTTGTATTTTGGAGAGATCTTTTCAAGCTTTTCAATATTGTCCTGAGCAAGCTTAAAATTATTCAATTTAATATTTCTAATGATTCTCAACTCTGTAAGCATCTCTTCTGCTTCGCTTACTTCTGTTCTCTCGGCCCAAATTGGAAATGAGCGAGCAGGAGTATTTTTAAGTTGATTAAATGAAGCGTAGACTTTATCAAATCCTTCAAATAGTCCAAGTTTTACATAAGAGTGGGCCACAACAAAATTCATGAATGGATCAGCTGCAACTTTATCAACATAACGATTTTTGTACACTTCCCAAACCTGAACAGCTTTTGAATATTGTGATCTTTTATAATTATCAACAATGATTCCATAAATAATTTCAGCACCATCAGCTTCAAAAACTCTTTTCTCAGCAGGCCTTAAAGAATTAATTGGAATCGCATTCAGGTAGCTCAGTGCTTTATCGAATTTTTTATCAGAAAGAAAACTTCTCAAACGAACTAACCACAAAAGCTTACGAATATTGTGATCAACCTTGAACTTATCCCCGTATGTATTATTAAGGAAAACTCTTCTTTCAAGATCTGATTTGTCTGTAACAAATTTTCTTACTGTGCGAAGAGCAACATAACGAATCTTAGCTTCGTAGTTTAGTTCAGCTTTAGAAGTTCTATTAATTGCATTTTCGTAAAGACTTAATGTCTTTTTAATATCTTTTCCGAGCAGCTCATATGAAAGAGCAATTCTAACTCTTGCTTGATCAGATGAAGAACTATATGAATATTCTGCAAGATACTGATCAAATAGAAGAATTGCTTTTGTGAAATCTCCATTTCTAAAGTAGGCTTCAGCAGTGTTGAATAGAATTGACTCATGAATAGGCTTAGCAAGAGACTTACGATTATTTTCAAATAAAGCAATTACATCGTTCACTCTATTAAGACGAAGGTTAGTAAACCCTTCATATGCAAGTCTCATTTGCTTTGGAAGCATCTTTATAATAGTTTTGTCTTCCAGTAGTTTTTTAAGAACATCAATTTGTCTCAATTTAGCAAGTGAATGCAACATAACTTCTGCAGCATACTCCGCTTCTTCAATATCAAACTGATCTTTTGTAATAACATAATACTTCTTAGCAAGATCAAGAGTTTTTACATGATCTTCGTGTTGAGTAAGGAAAGCAATAAGGTACTTGTAGATACCTTTTTTAAGATCATACTCTGTAGTCCGCTCTGCGATATTGGCCAACATATTAAGGGCCATTTTTTGAGGACCAAGTTTACCTTCAACAAAATTATTTTTCAGGATGGCATTTGCTCTAAGGTAATCATTTATATCAGCGTATTCTTCATCTCCATATTTCTTTTCAAAAAGCTTAATTGACTTGTACATCAAGCCCCATTTTTTCTTTCTGAATAGATTAATGCTTAGTTGAAGGTGTGCTTCCTTCTCATTTTTTTCATAGCTTCTATCTCTAACGGGGTAGAAGTACTCAGGAGTTTTTCTATCTATGTTAACGGTCTTTTTAAGTACTGGAGAATTTGCTTCATAATCCCAGATGAAAGAAGCTCCGTATCTATAGTCACGATACTCTTTTGAGTTTTCAATTCTAACTTCATCAAGACGAGTTAACTTTTTGAAGCTAGCTGGCCTTGTTTCTTTTTTTTCAACTTTTACAGGAACGACTTTTTTTGGAGCAACCTTTGGCGCCTCTTGCTTAGGCTTGATTGCAGCGGCCTTTGTTTTAACAGCGTCTTCATCAATCCAAAAATCAAGAACATGTTTCTTTTCTGAATCTCTATAGAATGAGAACAGCTCAACATCTTCACTACTTAAATGAACAGCGATCGATCCAACCATTCCAGCTTCAACATCTACATTATTAATTTTGATATTATTAAGGTAGCGATTACCAGATTGAATGCTTTCAACATCACTCTTCAATTGGTCAAAGATGTTCATATTCAGGGTTTTGATGATTACATCAGTTCCCTTCTTACTAACAAAAACATCTTTTTTGTTAGCGAAAATATTCCAGCGTAAATGTGTTTTGAAATTTACTTGGTTCAAAATTTGACCAGCAAATGCATGACCAGAAATAAAGGTCATTGGAATTGTGAATGTCAAAATTTTGATAAAGTTCTTCATGCGGTTGAAACTTCCTGTTTCTTTTTTCCAGATTGACGGCACCTATTCCTTTGTGCCTATTAGTATTTTACCTTTTTTTGGGTGGAATGAAAGGAAAATTTTGCTCATGGGAGAAAAATTCCCCGTAATGTTTTTGACACTCGGAAAATCTTTCCTAATTCAAGTAAGTTGGCCCCAAAAATAAAAAGTGGTGCCACAAGGCACCACTTTTTAAATATTATAAAATAAGTTTAGAACTTGATTTAAATGGTCGAGCTTTCGAAATTTAAATTCTTCTTTTTCATTTTTTCAATCAACGTTGTTCGATTCATGGAAAGAAGTTTTGAAGCACGATTTTTATTACCACTAGTTTTTTCCAACGCCTGACGAATTAATGCATCTTCAATATCAGAAAGAACTTGTCTTAAATCAAGTCCATCTTCTGGTAACTCAACCGCATCGCTAATCCCAAATACAGGTCCATTTAGCCCAAAATGTTTTTGGATAATTTCAGGAAGATCAGTTGAAGAGACAACACTTCCTCCCTTCAGAATAACTAGTCTCTCAATAACGTTTTCAAGCTGGCGAACATTTCCTGGCCAATCATAGCTCATCAACATTTCTAGAGCTTCATCAGAAAACTCTAATTGATTTCGTCCATCAGCACTAACATATCTTCTTAGGAAGTGAGAAATTAAAAGAGGAATATCTTCTCTACGCTCACAAAGGGCCGGAATTCTAATAGGAATAACATTCAAGCGGTAGTAAAGGTCTTCTCTGAACTTCCCTACTCTAACTTCATCTTCAAGGTTTCTGTGAGTCGCAGTTACAACGCGTACATTAACATTTCGAACCTCAGTGCTTCCTACAGGTTCAATTTCTCTATTTTGAAGAACACGAAGGAGTTTTACTTGCAGCAATAATGGCATGTCACCAATTTCATCAAGGAACATCGTCCCATGATTAGCACGTTCAAACTTTCCTTTCTTATCAGAAATAGCTCCGGTAAAAGCCCCTTTCTGATGTCCAAAAAGTTCACTTTCTAAAAGATCGCTAGGAATTGCCCCACAGTTAACTGCTACTTTCTTTTGATGGGAGCGTGGTGAAAGATTATGAACGGCTCCAGCGACGAGTTCCTTTCCTGTTCCTGACGGACCAGTTATCAAAACAGTTGAATCAGAATTAGCAACTTTTTTGATCGTTTCAAAAACTTGCTTCATCTTTTTTGAGCGTCCAACCATCCCTTCGAAGATGTCATCTTCAACGGGACACTCAAGCTTAAACTTTGGTGCGTATTTTGTGCCACCATCGCGAACCTCTTCACTCTTCAGCAGAAGTTCTCTCCTTATGCCTAGTTTTTTCTCCATGGCCTCAACCGCGAGATTGACTAAAACATCTGGCTCAAATGGCTTTGTTAAGTAGTGATAAACACCTTTCTTAGTTGCTGTGATTGCAGTTTCAATAGAAGCGAAACCAGTCATGACAATGCTCGCAAAATTAAACTTTTTTTCAGTCAACATGTCGATGAGAAAAAGTCCATCTGCATCACTATCCTCAAAACTAATGTCTGAGACAAGACAGAATGGGCGATCTCCCCAATCTGAAAGGAATTCAAGACAACTATTCGGTCCTGAAAAATAATGAACATCAACGCAAAGTTTCTTTTCAAGAAAACGTTTAATGGTGCGACCGAACATACGGTCATCTTCAACTAAGAGAATGTCTGGTAAATTCACCGAAATGGGGACATCATTCGGTTCATCTTCAAAAGAGTCGTGTAAGAATCGGAAATCTTCCACTTCATGCCTCGTGTGCTGGGGTTTAACTGCTGCAAGATTCTCTTGAGCAGTGTGTAAATTCTATAATAAGTGGAGAAAAAGTGTCAAATTTTAGACACCTTTGACGCAAGGCGAGAACCCATTGATTTTATTCAATTTGATAGATTTTTGCGCTCTGTTTCGATTTCTTTAGAAAGAATTTTAGTGCCGGTTCTAGTTGTATCCACTACCCGATCAGGTCCCCCGGCCCAGATGTAATAAACAAGAACAAAAAAAGAAATAGTAGCAATAGTAAAGAACATCTTTGCCACAGGCTTGATAGACTTAAGCCAATAAATATATCCAAATTCCCCACAAATCATCATTAAAGGGATGGCCCAAAAAGGAGTGTATTTTAAAATAAAGTGAAAGATGTCCATACAGACAGTATATTCGGAAGATTAAGATAAAAAAAGAGGGACTTAATAGTCCCTCTCTTTATTTTACATCATGCTTTTAAGCTGATCGACAAAATCAAGGTTTTCCCAAGTGAAACCATCACCTGTTCTTCCAAAGTGACCATAGGCCGCAGTTTTCGTATAAATCGGGCGAAGTAGATCAAGTCTTGTAATAATGCTTTTAGGCTTCATATCAAAACACTCTCTAACAGCAGCTTGAATCTTTTCGATTGGATACTTTTCAGTTCCAAAGGTATTAACAAGTAGCGATACAGGTTCAGCAACGCCAATTGCGTATCCAACTTGCACTAAACATCTGTCAGCAAGCCCAGCTCCAACAACGTTCTTTGCGATGTGACGACAAGCGTATGTTGCAGAACGGTCAACTTTTGATGGATCTTTACCAGAGAAAGCACCACCACCGTGAGCACCGTGTCCACCATATGTATCAACGATAATCTTACGACCTGTAAGACCAGCATCTCCCATAGGTCCACCAATTACAAAGCGCCCTGTTGGGTTGATGTAGATCTTAGTCTTGTCATCGATAAGATCACTTGAGATAACTTTATTGATTACTTCAGCACGAAGTCCCTCTTCAACTTGCTTCAAAGACATCTCTTCAGCGTGCTGAGTGGAGAGGACGATAGCGTCAAGTCTTGAGACTTTTCCATCTTTATATTCAACAGAAACTTGTGACTTACCGTCAGCTCTAAGAAGTGGAAGTCTTCCATCCTTACGAGCTTGAGACATTTCATAAGTTAGCTTGTGAGCGAGATCAATTGATAGTGGCATAAACTCTTTTGTTTCGTTAATTGCATAACCAAACATAATTCCTTGGTCACCAGCGCCTTGCTCAACATAAGTACCAGTTCCTTCATCTACACCTTGTGCGATATCTACAGATTGCTCATGGATACAGTTCATAACACCGCAAGTATGAGCATCAAATCCTTTGCTTGAGTGATCGTAACCAATTTGTACGATACGGTCGCGAACGATTTTTTGAATATCAATGTATGAGTTTGTTCTTACTTCACCACCAACAACACATAAACCTGTGGTAATAAATGTTTCGCAGGCAACGCGAGAATTTGGATCGTTAGCAAGCATTGCGTCTAGAATCGAGTCTGAAATTTGATCTGCCATTTTATCTGGGTGACCTTCTGTAACTGATTCTGATGTAAAAATGTAATCTCTCATCTGTTTGACTCCATTATGATAATAAGTTTCTAATATAAAACTAAATAAAGTTACTATAAATAAATAATACACTAGTTTCTGAAGTTCCCAATATAGTCCAGTTGATACAGGTGTGCAAACATTTCTTGAGCCTATATTGTCAAAATTACAGACTTCAGTCCTTTAAAGTGAAATAGGTGAATTTGTGAGGATTGCGATAACCATAGACTCTCTCCTTATCACTAGAGAGAACATAGTTTTTTCGCCCAACTTGGATCACCTCAAAGAGTTCCTTGTTCGAGTCAAAGAAATGGTAGAGGTATTTAAAACGGCCCTTTTTGTAGGCCTTTAAGATAAAGTCAGGACGAGAAATTCTATCAGCAGGACGTTCTGGAACGGCTTGATAATTGGTCCAAACCGAGGCCATATTGATCCTGCCAGTCATGGACTCTCGCGAAAAGTATCTCAAAGCTTCAAACTTATAACTCTGGTCAAGGATCATATTGAGAGAGACTCTAACATTTTTCTCACGAAGATTTCTTCCGCGGCGACTCATGTCAGGACAATAAATGCGAACATTTCCAGGAATATAAAAGTAGGTAAACGAAAACTCCCCTTCTTTAAAAAGAACATTTAGCCACTTGTGCTTCTTAGGGTTATTCACAATATCATTGGGAAGATAGTAGTAAATTGCGTCGTCGAGAGAAAGTTCCGAATAAAGTGGGATCTCCTCTCTATTAATCACAACTTTGGCCACGTCTCTGCGCTCGTGGTAGTACGGATCAGAAACACCTACTTCATTATAGAGAATGGTTTCCAAAGAGAAGAGCGCCTGCATCAGTTCAGATTGCTTACTCCAAAAAAGATAAGCATCCTTTTGCTTTTCAAGAGAATACTTTCTAAGAGCAAAAGTGGCCTTCGCCTTCTTCTTTAAAATACTTCCCGCAACCGTATCTTCTTTCCCATCAACAATAACTTTATCAAAAAGATGCGAGTAGAACGCTAACTCTTTTTTTGTACGATCTCTCCACTCTCTCAATCTATTAACAATGTGCCACTTTCCCTTTTTAGTCTGAAACTCGATTGCGCCAAGAACATAATCTAAATCGTAGCGCAAATTTTCAGTGATAAAAAGAGTTCGGTCCTGAAGGGCCAAGTAAACAGTGTCTAAGGTAGAACGCAGATACATATCGCTGGCCTTCCCATTATGATCTTGGGCACCATCCTCTTGCAGTCTTCTTACCATATAAACTATGTTCGCTTGAGCTCTCGACTTATTGTCATCCTTTTTCTTCAACTCATCATATGTGATACGAGCTTTTAAATGATCCACGGGGAAAAGGAAGCTCTGAAGATAAGGAATCTCCTTCAACAGTTCTTCGTAGGTCCTAGCAAGACTCTCCATCGACTCAACAGACTTCTTTCTCCACACCTCGCGACTTGATTCCTTTAACGCAACATTGTGGTTACGTTTGTAAAGGAGCAGGTCCTTAACAATGCGACGAATCTTACGGATCGACTTTCGTTCTTTCTTAAAATTACTCTTCTTTTTCAGATCAATAATTTGCTCAATGATCCAATCTTTCTTTTTCTCAATTTTTGGAATAATTGTTTTGATGGTGTCGCCATCTAAAGAATTTTCTTTATCAACAGGAATAAAATAGCGGGTCTTTCTAAAAGAGCGGTAGAGACGGTCAAACTTTTGCTCAACACCACCGCGGCACAGCTTACGACTGAATTGCTTATGCAGTTTTAGATAGTCACGAACTACCTGACTTTTTGGTTTTGAAATCGAAAGCGGTTGAACGACATCGGCCCCAAAACTATCGATTGAAATAGATAATACTGAGATCGTAAAAGCTGAAACAAATAATTTAGCTAAGCTCATTCACAAAATCAGATGACCATAGGCCGAGGCAAGTGCCATTGCTCAATACGAGTAAAAGTTTATCTGAGCTAACATGCTGGTCAATTGCTGTAACGAGTTGGTTGAGCTCAGTTGCAACTTCCCCATTCTTACCTACACTCTTCAAGTGAGAAACAATTCCCTCACAATCTAAATTTTGGTAATCCTTAAGCGTTGTATCTCGTTGTGGTTTTGCCATGATGACATAGTCTGCGGCCTCAAGCGAATGAGCAAAGCCATCTTGAAAAATGTTACTGCGAGCAGTCGCAGAATTTGGCTCCATCACTACCACAATTTCTTTACCTGGATATTTAACTTTAATAGTATCAATCGTTAACTCGACCGCTCTTGGATGATGAGCAAAGTCATCAATAACGAGAGCGCCTTTGTAGTGTCCACGCTCCTCTTGACGTCTTTTAACCATGGATAGATTCTTGATCGCTTCACGAATTCTTCTAAGTCCAATGCCATCGGCAAAGGCCAGAATAATTCCAGTAGAAAGATTCATGATATTGTGTCGGCCAACAACATTGGTCCTAAACTCTTCTCTTCTTCCATCCATAATAAGAGAAAAGGTCGTTCCACTCGGTCCCATCTCATGAATCTCTGGACCCCACTTTTTGTTGGCATAAGAGCGCCATTTTTTATCAGGAAACTCTGAAACGAGATCCACTGTTGCTTCATAATTATCATCATAAATAATTGACTTAGAAACCTCTGGAATTAGCGCCCTAAACTGATCCTTGATATCTTCAATAGAGTTGAAGATATCCCCGTGATCAAACTCAAGTGAAGTAATGATCAAATGATCGATAAAGTATTTTCTAAATTTCGAAATCTTTTCAAAGTAAGCGCAATCGTATTCATCAGACTCGATAAAGAAGTAGCTTCCATCGCCAAGTCTTGCAGAATTTCTTCCTTCAATAACTCCACCTACAAAGTATCCTGGATTCATCCCAAGGTTCTCGAACAACTGAGTTAAAAGATATGTAGTTGTAGTTTTTCCATGGGTACCAGATACACCAATAACATTTTGCTTCTTCAAAACAAGAGCACCAAGCGCTGATGGAAATGAAACAAGTTTTGGCCCAAGTTTTTCAAGGGATCGAGCTTCGTCAGCAGCTCTTGAAACGACATTTCCAACGACGATCAAATCGAAGGACTTCATATATTCAAAGTCCATTTCATCTAACTTGTGACAAGGGATTCCGGTAGTTTTCAAGTAGTCACTCATTGGAGGAGCAAACATGTAGTCTCCCCCCTCAACTTCGTATCCAGCTTCCTTCAATAGACAAGCAGCAGCACCCATGCCGGTACCACAGATGCGAAAGAAGAAAATACGTTTAATTTCTTTTGAATGGGACACGAGGTCTTGCAATGTCCAAACATTTGAGAGATCCATGAAACTTCCTTGTTATTTTAGTCACTTAGATTCTAACAAGAGGACTGAAATTCGCCTAGCCCAAATTGATAAGTCCCTGATTTTTTAAATGACCTATTTGGGAGTAACTAATTGTAATTATTACCAAGTCCCTACCAAAAAATCCTATTTACAGGCATTATAAGAAAAAATTAGTAAGGGGAGCTAATGAATTCAATCGCAAAATCATTTTTATGTTTTCTACTGGTGAGTAGTGCAAGTGCAGCAACACTTAAAGGGACTCTTTCACTCAGTGGGGACAATATTCTTCTCACCTCTTACGATAGTGGTGAAAAAGAGCAGTTTATCATTGAATCAAACTCTCAAAAAACATTGAAGCGAATTCGTTCACACGTGCGAGATAACTATTACTTTGAATTTGATGGAGAGCTCCATGGAAATCAACTAGAGGTCTCTAACACTCCTCTCATTCTTGGAGATAAGCAAGCAATTGAGGGAGTTCTTGAGTACGATACCATGACGGGGTACTCAATTAATGGAATCCCTACAAGTTACGGGAGAACCAAGCCAATCTATAACGTGGCCTTTGATGATGAGAGTAAGAAATCCTACATCGGCAAAAATGTTAAGGCACAAGGCCACTACAATTCAAATGGTGTCTTTATCATCAACTCTATCTTAGAAAATAATCTATTTATCGCAGGCGAAACAGAACTTACTCCTGATAATCAAGGACATCATGACTTTAGTGATGCCCCATACGATTATATCCTAAAAAAGATGCCAAAAAATAGTATCTCACAAAAGGGTAAAGCGTTTCGCGGAACGGTTTACAATAAAAAAAGATATCAGGCTAAACCAGGAGAGAATGTTCTTCTGATCACATTAAGTGGTAGACAAGGTGATGTTGTCGGTGCCGCTGGCGGTCACTTCGCATTTGGGATGGGGCAAGTTCAAGATGATGAACAGCTTTCAATCAAAGGTGAGTATCACAACTTCTACTTCGCTGGAGATAAAGAAGTACTCGCAGGAAATACCGACTTAAACAATTACTACGGCCACCTTATTCAAGGGCAACAAAACTACCGTCCAACCTACACTCTTGTAGTTTACGGTGTATCAAAAGACCGACTTCAAAAAGCAAAAGAGATGATGGAAGTTCAACTTGAAAGAGTAAGAACAGAAGCGGGACTTGAGATCACTCAGTATTACAACTGTGTTACAAGCTCACTCGACTCTCTTATGTCCGTAGGAGTAAAAGGGATTCACCGCACCTTTTTAAGAGGACTCTTTAACACCAAGAAACTTGTAACGAAAAATCCAATTTTTATGAAGGATGGAAAGTCAAAAGGTGAAGTGGCTGACTACATTTATTTGGCGACAACAGACATGGCCGACTATGTTCCAAGAAATGCGTTTGAATCATTCCTAAAGGTTTTCAAACATAGTGTCTTTAGAAAGAAGTTGGGAGTTAAAAGAGTTGATTACGTTTTCATTCCTCAAACTCCATCAGCTAGAGCAATTGGTGGCATGTCATACAATGATTTAGTTGAGGGTTATAAAGTGATTAAGAATAAGGACCTTGAACTCAATCAAAAGCAAATCGATGAAATTCTACTCAAGATAGACTAATAAAAAACCGCTCAATTGAGCGGTTTTTTTTAATTACTTGAAGTATATATAGTATTGAGTGCTTCTATAATCTCTTTGTTTGCCCCTCTTTGGATCGCCATATCGAGAGCAGTCATGCCTCTATCATTCTTTATAGTACGATCGAGTCCCCCTAAAAATAAGAGTTTAATGATCTCTTCAGCATGAGACGAAATCTCTTGCCCCTCAAATATATAGTGTAAAGCGGTATTACCTGAAGCACTTGTGGCATTAAGATCGGCTCCAGAAGAGATGAGAAGCTTAACGGCAAACTCATTTCCCCAAGAGGTTGCTTGCATCAATGGGGTGATATTCTCTCCAATATTATTTGAAAACCTAACATTGACATCTGCTCCGCGTTGTACCAAAAGCGGTCCCAGATCAGGGCGAAATGAGAAGTGAGCAATCAATGGCACTCCATTATAGAAAGCATTGACATCAATCCCCGCCTCAATGACTAAGTCAAGCATCACAGGATTATCCACATAACTAATTAGTCCAGTGTCCTCAATAGTGGCCCCGTGATCGATCAAGTAGCGAACCATCTCTACGTGATTGCGCTCAAGTGGATAGTGAAAGACATTATCATCAGAGAGATCAGCACCATTTTCAATAAGGAAGTGGGTTAACTCATCATCTTGAAGGCCTAAAGCGTATATAAGTGGTGAAAAATCACCCAAACTGCTTGAGTTAACATCCCATCCAAGCTCGAGTAGCATTTTTGCACTCTCAACACGATCAAAATTATAATCGTCAAAAAGATCTTCAACGACTCCCCTATTCGAGATAATGGCCGCTACATTGATATCTGCTCCGTACTCTACCAGTAGCTTTGCAATCTCAAAATCTCTCACTTCAATCGCCAGTCCAAGAGGGTCTACTCCATCATCTGTCTTCTTTGTCGCATCTGATCCAAGATCTAAGAGTAACTTTACCATTTCTGTACTGCCACTTTGTGCAGCAAAGTGAAGTGCAGTGTAACCACTGTTATTTGCAACGCCCGGGAAGCAGCCAAGCTCAATAGCAAGCTTCACCATCTCAACATTTTTTGAGATAGCGGCATTGATAAGAGCAGTATTGTACTTCTCATCTCTAGCGAGAGCGTCAGCTCCTAGCTTTAGCCAGTGCTTTACGTAGTCCATATTGTTGAGTCTGATATCATTTAAGAAATTCTGATCGATCTCTTCCTGGGTATAAGTGGTCTGTTCCTCAACAGTGATCACAGTCATCTTCTTTAAGATACGGGAGAACTGCTCCGCGGTGAGAGTCTCATTGTGAAGAAAACTCTCGGAGTGAAGGTAGCGCACAAAGCGGCGGATGGCACGAGTCTCATTGGTGTAGTCGCGAGCGAACTCGTGAAGCATCAACATTGAGTATTGAAGAGGACGAAGGACCAGTTGCTGCTCGACATCAGTGTCAAAGTAGTACTCAACGCTGTAACCGTAATCCACACGAATTACCGCTTGCCTCACAGTACGGCAGTTGTCGGGAAGCTTTTTAAACATTCCCTCATCTTGAATATCGATCAATCCATGACTGGCATCGCGCCAAATTCTAAAACGAGACTCATCGGTGTAGTTGTCAGTATCTTCGATAAACTCTTTAAAGTTTAGCGCCATCTCGGGAGCGAGTTCCATTAGCTTTTGATGGATAGCATCGGCGTAATCTCTCCAAGAGGACATCTCAATTGAGTCAACATCGCGGTTTTCATTGCGCTTTTGATAGGTCAGCAAATAGTCGAGAGTGTACATCCCCTCAAATGAGTTGCTGTCACTGAATTCACAGATGGCGACATCGCCTCCGTTTCCAGCACCATCTCCCATAGGAGTTTCAGTCATCAGCTCTTTGCTGTGCGCTGTTAAACTTGAAAAAATAATTAGTGATAGTAGTAGGCCTTTCATATTAATGCTCCTTACGTCCTGTCAAAGAGAATAGTTGTAGGTTTATGTGATAGGTATCGCGAGATTCCCCCGCATTTAGTTCGAACTCATCCATAAATTCATTAACAAACTTACGAATTTTTTCTTTGGCGCGAGGGATATCCCGCTTATCCATATTGAGACTAAAACTGTTGTACTCCCGCTCATCCACTCTTTGCCCACTCACCTGCTCTGCTGCCACTTGTGACATCTTTTGATGAAACTGTTGTACCGCCTTTGATGGAACATCGAGCTTGTTGCGAACTCTAGAGTTACTCTTTACAAGAGTTCCCTCTTTCTCCTCAACCAGCCCAAGGGTGATGAGACGCTTTAATACATCTTTGATCTCATTCTCAGTTACCTTCATTCGCAATTGCTCTTTGATCCACGATGGATCAGAGCAAAAGTCCTTGCGATCCATCATCGTTCTTACAATGGCGTGGAGAGGATTTTGAAAGTACTTGTAGTTCTCAATTTCAAGTACTGTGACCTCTTCATTGGTGGGTCTTAGCTGAGTCAGCTTTTGGTAGTAGTAGTCGCGCTCCTCTTGGTTCTTCGCCTTCTCAAAGTCCACGAGGGTTTCAAAGTACCCCATCTCTTCAACAGAGAATTGAAGTGATCTTGAAATAAGAGGGATGTATTTTTTGGGAAGAGTTCTCTTTCCTGCAAGAATCTGCTGAAGAGAACCGTGAGACTGAAGCCCCATCTGGTTGGCCCAAGATCGGATTGAAAAAGCAGCATTTCGCTTTTTTTTCTCCTGAAACTTGTCCCTCAAAAGAGAGCTGGTCTGCATGTAGTGGTAGATTTCAACCATCGCTTTAGTCCTTACTATTTAATAACACTAAAACGATATCCAATGGATTAAAGCTCGACAAGCATTTTGAGCACAAAGTGGATCACTTTTGAGCCGCCACAAAATTACAGGTACTTACAAAAAAAGCCGCTCAATTGAGCGGCATATTTTTAATCATTATTCTTTGTTAATTCGATTCAACATCTCTTTAACGAGAGGAAGATCCCTTAGCACTGGCCAAATCTTACTGGCCCCCTGCCACATTCTTTTACCATTAACCGTAGCGAAGCCTGTGATCTTTTGGTCATTAATAAGAAGCTCCTCAACAATGGCAACTGCGGCCTTAATTCCTGCTTCTTCAGATCCATCAAACGATACTCCATAACTCTTTGCAAGCTTTGGCGTAATTCCAAAGAACTCATCGGTAGTTTGATTTTCCGCAATCCAAATAAAGAACTCAGTCCAAAATTCAAGACGATCTTTTCTTTCAAACTCATTATAGTTACCAATATAAGGTTTTGAGTTTAAAAGCTTGATATCGATCAACCGACTCTTTTCCAACTCATCGATAAGCACATGAATCAAGTTTGCTTTATCCCACGGACTTTCAACCACAATCACACCAACATCGGTTCCTGCATCATCAAATGAAATACCAAATGGTTTGAGATACTTCTTTAGGTTGCTTTGAATATTGTAGAGCTTCTTGTTTCCCTGACGAAGCGTACTCCAGTAACGAGCGGCTCCTCTGTGTGATCCTTTCGAAGTTTTCCCCGAAATAACCTTATCTCTTTTAAGCCAGTGAGAAACAATCTTAACCGCACAATTGATATTTACCTCTGGTTTGTAGAGATCATTCCTTACATCAATTCCATCGCACTTATATGAGATGGTTGCACTGTCATATGAGAGTTGAAAAAATCCTCTAGAAACTACATTGGTTCCAGTAGAATCGATAAAATTTTCTGTGTACGAACAGTTTGGTTTAAATGAACTCTCCTTCTCGGCCAAAAGAACTAAAAGATGTCCCCAAAATTGAATCTTCTCATCACGTGAGAATTGATCGTATTTGGGTTCGAACGATTTGATATCTCTTGGAGTGATATCAGGAAGAATAGACTGATCGATGGCAGTTAGTAGCAAGTCATCCCAGTGATCATTTTTCCATTTAGAATCAAACTCATCTACAGTTGGAACTGCAAGCGCTGTGTTCATCAATAAAGGTAATAGAAATAATAATGCTTTTTTCAATGATGCTCCTCCATTAAAGCTAGAGCACATCATATAGAATTAACGGTACCACTTCAAAGGAAGTGTAAAAAAGAAAGGGTATTAAAAGTCTTTAATTTCTAGCACTTAGTCCAGACCCATTGACCAATTATTCGGCGTAGTTCTGAGATCCCATCTCGGTCATACCAATAATTCTGGGTAGCATTAGATAGGATCACGTGACCTAATCTCTTTTCTGGGTCAATCCATATGGAAGTACCTGTAAATCCGAGATGTCCAAATGTCTTTGGAGAGCATCCGGCCCCGGCAAGAGTATTTTCAGGATTTTCGACAGTATCCCAGCCACAACAGTAGCGATCCTCACAGGGAAGACGTTTCTCCATATCCCCTATAAACTTAGTCTGCTCTTCTAACTTAAGTAATGACTTACAAACTCCATTGATAGTCCCAAATAGACCTGCGTGAGTAGTAAACTCTCCAATCACATAGGCCTTATCGTCATGAACCTCACCACAGATGGAATCCCCTTCCCTGAAACCAGTGAACGGACATACAGCGCCGTCAGGCAGATTAAGCCACAACATAACTTCAGAATCCCAATAGTCAGAAGTCAATTGTTCTATCTTTTTACCACTCTTCTTCTCAAGCTCAAGCATGAGACGAAGTGCAGAGTAATCGGAGTAAACGGTTGCACTCTCTTTAATGGAATAACCCAAAATAGTTTCTTTCCAACTGCCTCCTGATAACCTGCCCCACGAAGGAAGTCCTCCCCGATGGTTAAGAAGCAAGAGCATCTCGTTATCAAAAAGTTCCGGGGAATGATGAAAGGTTGAAGCGAGAGTAAGAGGCTTTGTTAAACTTGCGAGATCGTAATACATCCCTTCAGGATGTCCTAGGTCGAGAGATTTGAATGTTCTTGAAGAAAAATCAATCACTCCAACTGCAATAGAGTCAAAGTGCTGTCGCTTCATATTTTTTAAAATGATCTGTTTTAATTCTTTCATGAATTAATACTAACATAAAAAAAAAGAGCAAGGCATACACCTTGCTCTTTTATATCTCTAATTTCTTAAAAAATTAAAAACGAAGTTTTCCCCTTAAGTAGTTCCCAACCTCATCAAGAGAAACTCTCACTTGCTCCATTGTATCGCGATCACGAATAGTAACTGCTTTATCTTCAAGAGTATCGAAGTCAACTGTAATACAGAATGGAGTACCGATCTCATCTTGACGACGGTAACGCTTACCAATAGATCCGGCAACATCATACTCACATTTGTAATCCATTTGGATCTCTTCGAGAAGTTTCATTGCAGGTTCTTCAAGCTTTTTAGTAAGTGGAAGAACAGCAATTTTAATAGGAGCAATCGCAGGGTGGAATTTAAGAACCACACGCTCATCATCTTGACCTTTGTTCTCGACTCTATAAGCATCACACATAAGCGCAAGAAGAGTTCTATCACAACCAACTGATGTCTCAATAACATATGGGATGTATTTTTTATTTCCGTCCATCACGTCAACATACTCAAGTTTCTTTCCTGAAAGCTCTTGGTGCTGTCTAAGATCAAAGTCAGTTCTTGAGTGAATCCCTTCCATCTCTCCCCAACCAATTGGGAATTCGTATTCAATATCTGTTGCAGCATCAGCGTAGTGAGCAAGATTGTCACTGTCATGTGGTGCCCAACGAAGTTTTTCAGGACGAAGGCCATTGTCGATATGCCATTTCCAACGACGCTCTTTCCACTCTTCCATTGTTTCTTTCTGAGTTCCAGGCTTCACAAAATATTGCATTTCCATTTGCTCGAACTCACGAGTTCTAAAAATAAAGTTACCTGGAGTAATCTCATTTCTAAAGGCCTTACCAATTTGAGCGATACCAAATGGAAGTTTCTTTCTCATTGTTCCTTGAACGTTGAGGAAGTTAACAAAGATTCCCTGAGCTGTTTCAGGTCTTAGGTAAACATCAGCTGATGAATCTTCAATTGGACCCATCTTTGTTTTGAACATAAGGTTGAAATTTCTTGGCTCAGTGAAAGTTCCAGTCTTACCACAAGTTGCACAAGGAGCATTGAGATCAATATTATCAGCACGAAAACGTGACTTACAGTTTTTACAGTCTACAAGTGGATCAGTGAATCCATCGATATGTCCTGATGCTTTCCATACAGATGGATGCATTAAGATAGAAGCATCAACCCCTTCAATATCAGAACGATAAGTCATCGCTTTCCACCAACGATTCTTAACGTTGTTCTTGAGTTCAATCCCTAGAGGACCATAGTCCCAACATGAACCAAGACCACCATAGATCTCAGAACTTTGGAAAATATACCCACGTCTCTTACAGAGACTCACTAAATCATTCATATTCTCAAGATTGCTTTCAACCATCTCAGTTCACTCCTAATCGTAATTCTAAGCTAAGTAATTTATCACGACTCACATAAGGTTCCAATACACTTTTGGATATGCAGCGCATAAATTTAGTAGCTAAGAATTAATGATCTGAACCCTGGTGGCCTGCATGTGGTAGGCCAACTCCTCTGGGATACCAAGAGATTCCATCGCTCTAGAGGGATAAACCTCTGAGTCGTATCCAGAAAATCTGAAGGGAAGTGACCGCCAAGTCATAGGGTCAGGAGAATCAACTAACTGATAGTGAAGATGAGGAGCCACTGAACCATATCCGGAGTGACCACACTCGGCGATAAGTTCACCGGCCTCTACCCTTTGACCAACTTTTATGGCCAAGGAGTTACACTTCAAGTGAAATAAAACAGAGAATTCCTTATGGCCGTGGTCGATGATAATAAAATTCCCTCCATTCAAATGAATTTCAGGTAGCTTTTCTGTATAGCGGTCGATGTGGGACCCCATCGAATCGTAGTCGTAAAGGCCGCTGTTATCGGGAAGTCCATCACAGGCGGCAACAATTGTTCCTCCCGCAGGAGCAATCACTTTTGCCCCAAATGAAGGGTGCTGATCAACAGATTGAGTTGATGGGGAAATACTTCCATCTCTAACAATCATCAAATCTTCAGAGAATTCACTCCTCCAGATAGTACGGTGACCAGTCAAATCCATCGCTCCACCAATCAGAGCGACTTTTCCCTTAAGAGGAGGGATCAATGATGTTTGATTTTTGTATCGCTTCACCCGAAAGTCAGTTGAATGAACATGCTCACCAGTGGAATCAAAACATGAGATTCTAATCTTATCGATGACTCCATAGGTATAGACGTCAAAGTAGAGATTCTTCATCTCAATCTCATCTGCCTTTCTTCTAAAGGGGTAGTAGGCCTTTTGACAGGTGTGTTCCTCAATCATAAAAGAGATCTCAACAGAGGAGAGAGCTGCACTAAGCTCCCGATTGAATTGAATGGTAGAAATATAAATATTATTCTGCTCTGTCTTACCGCCAAGAACATCGGAAAAACTCGATCCAATAGAATAAAAAGGATTCGCGTGAGGAATTGTGATTTGATACATAGGGTGCCTTCAAATAATGGTTATAGATATTTTTCGGCACTTGTAGGCCAAACTGTTAGACAAAATCCATTTATTTATTCACATTGGCCTTAAATTTTCTCTTTCATTCGATCTTTCCAGAATTTCTTTCTAACCTTACCCTTTTCGGTATAGTTTTCCTTGATACGTTCCCAGATTTCTCCAGGACTTATTGCAAGTCCCTTCATTGCAATAAAATGATTGCTCCTCACGTAACCAAACTCTCTTCCCCTTCGGTAGGAGAGATTTTTTTTGCTGTCGTTACTCTCATAGATAAACTTAACTGCCACATCAATAATGGAATATTGGTCCTTATTATCGAACAACTTGTGCGGGACCGGCTTTTCGAACATAGCAATAAATAACTCTCTAAGATAAGCAACCATATAACGGTTACTTCCCGTTATTTTAATTTTGTCTCTTACAAGTCTTCCCTTTTGATCAAAGGCCAACCTTGCCTTTACACTTCCTTCGACTTCGAGATGCATAAAGACACGAGGATAATAGATTCGCTGAAGAATATAATCGTAGAGATAATCGTAAAAGGTGGAGTCTCGGCCGAATACTTTGCCGGTCTCATCTCCGTAGTTTCCGATCTTGTCAAAAGACTTACTCTCATCGATAGGCAACATATAGTTGTAGCGGAGCCCTTTAATAAGCTTCCCCAGCACTGCTTTTGATTTGGTAAATTTTTTGAAGCTTAAAGAGACTACGGGGTCTTCTTTTACAGTGATTTTAGTTTTTATAGATTTTTTTGTGTAACAAATGAAGATGGGAAGATGAAGAAGAGCAACTGTGAAGAGACTGATCATTTGGAGTTTACGATTCTTCACAGTTGCCTCCATGCTTCAATTTCTTATCACTCGCGGGAGTAACGTCGAGCGAAAAAGTGGTAACTAAATATATGCCAACAAAGGACAAATAAAATGATTGCGCTTCCTGATAGCGGCACTCCGCTGTAGTTGATGATCGACATCTGAGTTTGCTTTTCTGGTGCAGCTTCTGGAGTAAGAGAGTATCCAAGTCCTAATGAGAGTTCGTGCTTACGACCATTAACCTCTTGCCCTTCAGGAAGTTTCTTTACACTTATGTGAAGTCCTGAAAAGAGAAAGAGAGCAATAAGCAGAGCAAAGGTTGAAAGGTAAGCACTCTTTGATGCTTTTCCAACAATCTGTTCCTCTCTTTCATCTCGTTCTTTAATACCAGCGACCTTTACAAGAGTTGCTTCACGGGCCTTACTGGAAACGAGAAGAAGAAGTAAAAAGTAGAGCAGAACTGAAACCCAAAACATAAAGTGGATTCCGGCCACATCCCATAAAAACTGAACAAAAGAATTATCGAAGTATCCCTTAGGTGCCTCTCCCGTGATAACGAAAATAGTGAGTGACCATAAGAGAACACCGATGGAAAAAGCACTTCCAATTCCCAAATATTTTAAAACGATTTTATTAAACTTATTCATTTCTTTCTCCAACAACTTTAAAAAGATCTGTAATCTCAATTTCAAAAAAGTTGGCCAGTCTAAAGGCCAGTTCCAAAGAAGGGTTATAGTTCCCCTTCTCTAGGGCGACCACGGTTGCACGGGTCACTCCGATTTCATCTGCCAGCTGCTGTTGCGTCACTCGCTTTTCAGCTCTCATAACGTTGATCCTGTTTTCGATCAAAAGCTTAGTTTTTAAATTTCCCAATTGGACTCCCATAATTCATAACGATCGTATGTAAAATAAACTATACATTTACCGCACTAATGTAAAGTTTATTTTACAAAATGATTACTTTTTTTTACATTTTCTCGCAAAAACAATCGCTTAGACACTTCAAAAAGGTTCCAATATACTTATGGATATGCGGTGCATATCCATAAGTATATTGGAACCTCTAGGGAGAAATTAATGGCGAACTCAATCTGTTTCTTTAACAGCTACCAAATTTGGGGTGGTGGCGAAAAATGGCACTTCTCGACAGCAGAGCAGGCCCTAAAGCGTGGCCATAAAGCACTCATTCTCACCAATACAGATGCAGAGATCGCTG
Organism: Bacteriovoracaceae bacterium; assembly: GCA_965140515.1. Taxonomy (GTDB): domain Bacteria; phylum Bdellovibrionota; class Bacteriovoracia; order Bacteriovoracales; family Bacteriovoracaceae; genus JAGLCH01. The sequence goes on from OZ223251.1 coordinate 3,479,859, forward strand.
ACCGTGCAAGACTTGAATTAACAGAGGCCTCAGTAGAGCAAATAAAGACTACAAAGAGTAGCTACTGGAACCCACTCTACATCTTAAAGCTGGTTTCAATTTATAAAAAACACAACGTAGATACAGTTGTCTTTAACTCCTTTGTCGACGTCAGAAATGGTGCCATTGCAGCTAAGCTTGCCGGAGTAAAGAGAATCGCTCTTCGCTCAGGAATGCCTATCGCTCCAGCGGAAAAGCTTTGGTACCGCATGAGCTTCTCATGCCTAACCAACTTCATCTCAATCAGTGAAGAGATTGCCAATGTCTTTAAAACAGAGGCCCCAAGGCTAATGAAAGATATCCCTATCACTTATATTTTCAATGGCGCCGATTTTGATTTTTATGGAGATATGAAGGGAACTCCTCTCTATCAGCGAAAAGAGGGAGAAGTAGTGCTTGGAAACCACTCACGCCTTTCATCCCAGAAAGGTCTAACCTACTTACTTGAGAGCTGCAAAAAGCTAAAAGAACGCAAAGTAAATTTCAAGCTCCTGATTGCCGGAATTGGAGAAGAGGAAGTGAACCTTAAAGCTCTTCAAAAACAGCTAGATCTTGAAGAGGAAGTGACTTTCTTAGGTTTTGTTAACAACATCAATGACTATATGGCATCAATTGACATCACTGCATTTACCTCACTTTGGGAAGGCTCCACTAGAACATTGGTTGAAACTATGGCATTTGGAAAATCAGCAGTTTGTTTTGATGCATCCACCATGCCGGAGATGATCAAGCAAGGAGAGAATGGATTTCTAGTACCACTCAAAGATGTGGATGCCTTTACCGAAAGACTTCAAGAGCTTATTGAGAATAAAGAATTGAGAGAAAAGTTTGGAAAAAGGGCGATAGAAATCGCCCATGAAAAATTTGACTACAATAAGAACATTCAAAAATTCTTCGATCTACTCGATTAGTTTGAAGTTCTTGTACTCACCAATTCTATAACCGGTGTAGTTCTCTACAAAGTCAGCGAACACCCTTCTTAAGTCCTTCATTTTAAAATCAAGAGGGAGTTCATGGATATTAATATCATTGCGATGTTGCTCAATCCATTTTGCCATTACCTGAGGATGAGTTTCTAAGAAACGCTTGATTCCCCAAATTCTTTTATATTCGAACTCTTGCTCTTTCTCAAAATCTTTACCATGGTAGAGCTTGTCCATCGCTTTAACTTTTCTGGCCATCACCTGCTCTTTTCTCGCCCAACCATAGTGATGAACAGTAGCATCGATTTGCTTACATTTTGGTTTTCCACCATCAGCAGTTTTAAATCCTTGAGCATCGAGGTGACTATGAATTCCACGACCATTTCTGATCAGGCGAACTTCGCGGCGATAGATTCTTTGAGTGTATAGAATGGCATCAACATTTCCATAGAAGTGAAGATACTTGAAGACAAGACCATCGAGTTCTTCATTACGATCCATAGAGCGAATTCCTTCCTCGATTGCAGCAAAGTCTTTTTCATGGAGCGCTTCGTCTCCTTGAATATATTGGCAGTATTTCCCAGTACACTTTTCAAGAGCGATGTTGGTCTGTTGAGAGAGAATAAGACCTTTACTCGTCATTTCAGGATCCCAGTGAGACTTAGTAAATACGTACTTATCTCCCTGGAGGTTATCGCGTAGGAATTCATAAGTACCGTCATCCTTCTCAAGGTTAGGATCATCATAACCGACATTGATAACAACCTCATCACAAAGAGGATCAATACTTTGTACACTCTCTAAGATTGGGTAACCGAGAGTTAGGCCATTTTTAATAAAAGTAAAACCTGAAACTTGCTTCGTCATATTTAGTACCTCTTAAGATTTTTGACTGAGTTCATAAAGCTTAGAGTACTCGCCACCTAAGCTCATCAATTCTTCGTGGCGCCCCTCTTCAACAACTTCACCTTCTTTCAAGACATAAATGCGATCATAATCTTGAACAGTTGAAAGTCTATGAGCAATGGCAACAACCGTTTTATTTTGCGAAAGTTCATCAAGCGCTTTTTGAACAACTTTCTCAGACTCATTATCAAGAGCAGAAGTGGCCTCATCAAAAAGGAACACATCGTTATCTCTTAGGAATGCACGAGCGATAGTCAGACGTTGTTGTTGTCCACCTGAAAGACGAGTCCCTCTATCTCCAATGATTGTATCTAACCCTTCTGGAAGCTTTGATACAAACTCATCAGCATATGAAACTTGAAGTGCGCGCTTAATTTGCTCCTCAGAGTAATCTCCACCACATACTAGGTTTTCACGTATAGTATCGTGAAAGAGGAAAATATCCTGACTTACTAACCCAAATAAGTTTCTAAGATTTTTTAACTTGATCGCTTCAATTGGGTTGCCATCGATAACAATTGTGCCGGGGTCAACAGGATAAAGACCAAGAAGTAGGTTGATCAAAGTAGACTTTCCAGAACCAGAGAGCCCAACCAAAGCAACTTTCTCACCTTTTCTAACAGAAACGTTGAGATTTTTAATAACATCGCCTTCTCCGTAGGAGAAAGTAAGATCCTTTACTTCAAGCTCACTGTTAAAATTGATGGGAGAAGTATTACCAGAATCTTTCTCATTATCCATATCTAATAGACCAAAGATACGGTCAGCCGCAGCTCGTGCCTGATTGATCTTAACATTGGCCTGTGAAAATTTTCTAATTGGTTCCATAACAATGGCCATGGCACCCATAAAACTCATAAATCCACCAAGCGTAAGTTCTCCACTTTTAACTCTAAAGAAAGCAAAGACAATTATTCCAGCAAGAGCAAGGGCAGCAACCCATTCAACAAGTGGGTGTGCAACTTCTTCAACCTTTGTGGTTTTCATCTGCGCGTTCAGGTAACGACCTTGTACGCTTCCAAATCTTCCTTCCACGTAATTCTGAAGATTAAATGCCTTGGTGATTTTCTGCCCAAGAATCCCCTCTGTGGAATTATGGGTAAGCTCTCCGATTTCCTTTTGAACTTCTCTTTGGTTGTTACGAACAAGTCTCCCTGTCTTTTGAAAGATAATGACGAAAAGAGGAGCAACAGCAAAGAAAACCAAAGTCAACTGCCAGTCTTGGTAGACCGCAACAGAAAGTAGTGCAACTGCAGTAATCGGCTCACGAACTAAATCAATAATCGCTCGAACAGAGTTTGAAAAAAGTGAAGCATCGTTTGAAATAATTGAAATCAAATTTCCCTGCTTACTCTTCGAGTAATAGGTCATTGATAGGCGCTGCAATTTACTAAACACCCTTCTCTGAATCAAACATGTTGAATCGTAAACAACATAACGAATCCAGTAGAAGTGGAAGAAACGCGCAGGAAGATTTAACGTCGCAGAAAGCAAAATTATAAGCGCAGGGTAAAGAGCTCCCCAGAGAGTTGCATCTGGGCTTAGACCGTTATCAACGATTGACTTAATCATCGCCACTTGCCACGCCTTAATTCCAGCGACGACAAATCCAAGAATAAGTGAACCTATAATCCGCTTTTTATGAATCCTAACAAAAGGATAAACTTTTTTGGCCAAAGACCACATATGAAGTAACTCCTATAAATAATTGACGGTTTAACTAGTTTAATACACTTTTCCCTGATTGCCACCTTTTTGGCTGACGAAAAGGTAATAGTTTTAGTAGTATTTTAGGGAGTACTAATCCTAGATTTGAGCAAAACTTATGAATAAAATCTCTGTAATTATTTTGGCGCAAAACAACGCAAATACTATAACTCGAACACTGAAATCAGTGGCCGATTTTGATGAAATTGTTGTAATTGATGGTGGGAGTACAGACCAAACCAAAGAGATTGCCGAATCCTACGGTGCTAAATTTGTTGTAAATAAATTTCAAGGATTCACTGAACAGCGTAACTTCTCTCTAACTCAGGCCACACATAAATGGTGCCTAGTAGTTGATAGCGACGAAGAAGTTACTCCAGAGCTCAAAGATGTGCTTTACCAAAAGATCAGTGCACCTTCGCCAAAAATGCTCTACCGCATTATGAGAACAGAGTATTTACTCGGGCGAGAAAATGACTACGGCTACAACAGAAGCTTCTATCAAGAACGGTTTTTTAACAAAGAATATATCAGCTACCGCGGAGATCTGCACGAATTCCCAGTAATCAATGGCGAAAAACCAGCAATGGATCACCCCAATACTGAAAATCTTCCAAAAAATATCAGGATGCACCACAATCCAGACAATTCAGTAGAAATGATTCTAAATCGTCTACCAAAGTACGTACTTCTGAAAGCAAAAGAGAAGATTGAAAAAAATAGAAAAACATCATTAATCGAAGTGATCACAGTTTTTCCAATTTCTTTTATTCGTATTTTTCTTAGAAGATGGCGCGCGGGTAGAATAGCCCTTTTTGAGGCCCTCATTAAATCGACTCACAGAATGCTAGTGAAGCTTTTAATCTACGAGCACCAGCTAGTAGAAAAAGAAAAAAGGAAACTACGCAAGTAGTTCATCGCACTTTTTTAAAACATCTTCAGCAGAAATCCCATTCATGCAATCCATGACATCACACTGATGCAAGCCACAGAAATGCGAGCGATCGGTACGACACTGCAACCCATCAATGAAAAAGTATGGATGCTTGGTTGTATCGTATGGATGCCATTCAAGCGGTTTTTCTGGGCCAAAGAAGCTTACAGAAGGGACACCAAGAGCAATTGCGATATGCTTTAATCCTGTATCATTTCCCACATACAATCTAGCAGATCCAAGCTCCTCAGGAAGTTGATCCAAAGGACGAATTAGAAATTCTGCCTCATCAGGCATGCCTAGTTCCTTTAATTTCATTTTAATGTTTTGATCCACCTCTGAAGGAGAAAGAGGAATAACAATCTCACATTGATAGCTTTCAATAAGTTTTTTAGCGACCGAAACAAAATGGTCTAATGGCCACATCTTGGTCTCGCGAGTAGCTACAACGCCGAGAATGATTCGATTCTTCTTTTCGATATTGAGTTCCATTTTTGGAGTGTAATTGAGATAATGAGGATATTCAGGGCGCTGTTGCAAGTAGCGACACGCTGCTGACCAGACACCATCTAAGTCTCTTTGAATGTTTGGCTTTTGAACTCCTTGATCGTGAACCTCAGTTCCAGACTTCAGGTGGTGATTGTGGAAAAAATAGCGAAATCCCATCAGCTTACGAGCAAAACTAAAAAACTTACGGGTCCTTCCCGACTGATGCATTTCAATAACAACGTCAAACTGCTCCCTCCACATAAAGCGCAGCATTGACAGCCAATCTCCGAAAGATTTGAGAGAAATAGGAACAATGCGATCGGCCTTAGTTATAGTTTTTGAATACAAAGAGGATACCCAGGCAGGTACTCCATAAACAATTTCATCATTGGGATGAAGCTGTTTTAAGAACTGCACTGCTCCTAGGCCAATAACAGAATCCCCCATTGCTCTATTTTTTACGATCAAAATTTTCATGAATTATTTTCTCCACTATCTAATAGTGTCTGAACTTCTTCCCTTAGTCCAGTGGCCGTTACAGTGCTAGGCTCAAATGGATTCCCCACCGTGATGCGAATTCGCGACCAAACTCTCTTAAATGGACGAGTCATCGCCTTTCCATATTTTCGACTGAAGAAGCTTCCCCACATTCCATCTATTGCAATCGGAATTACTGGAACAGGATCACGCGAAATGATTTTTTCAATCCCTCTTTTAAATTCGCCGAGCTCGCCGTTGTAAGTAATTTCACCTTCTGGGAAAATACATACAGCTTCATCATTTTGTAATGCCTTAGATATTCTTTCAAAGGATTGTATAAAATCAGCGCGATCTTCTACAGGTGAAGAAATCGAAATAATGCCAGCACGTTTAAAGGCCTTTCCCATAAAAGGAATCTTGAAAAAGTCCTTGTACATCACAAAACGAACAGGTCTCGGAGAGACACTCATAATAAGCATCCAATCAACAAAACTCACATGATTGGCAACATAAACACATGCGCCATTTAAAGGGATCTGGTTCAATCCTTTTGTTTTAGCTCGGTACATTACACTCGTAACAATCCATGCCATAAACCGAAAGAAAAACTCCGGAACGGCAAAATAAACGGCAACAACCACAACTATATTTAAGATCCCGACAATAAGAAAGATTTGAGAGACATCAAGACCGATACTAAAAAGTAGCATCAAACCAATTGAGGCCACTACCATAAAGAGCGCATTCCATATGTTATTAGCAGCAATCATCTGCGCCCTTTCATCGACTTTTGCTCTCATCTGAATCAAGGTATAGAGAGGAACGATAAAGATCCCTCCAAAAAATGCAAGCATAAAGAAATCAAAAACCACACGAAAACCTGCGCCGATCTGAATTAAATCAAGCGCGCCGATAAGCACTGATCCGTGAAGCACTGAAGGCTTACCTACTACGAATAAATCGATACAAAAAATCGTCATCCCAATTGCACCAACAGGGAGAACTCCAAGCTCAAGTCGACCTTGACTAATCTTCTCACAAACAATTGAACCTACACCAATTCCAACAGAGAAGAGAACAAGAAGCAGAGTTACAACTTCGACTTTTCCATTTAAAAACTCTTTTCCATACTGAGGAATAACGGTCAAAAAGATGGCCCCAATAACCCAAAACCAGCTGATCGCGATAATTGATAGGAAAATACTTTGGTACTTAGAAGACCGCTTTAATACCTGAAAGGTTGCGCTAACTAAGTTGTAATTTACTTTTGATTTCGGTGCGACGGCATCTTTGTGAGGAATAAAAAAAGATGCAGAAATTCCAATTAATGCAAAACCAAGAACAAAAATGCTGGTTAACAGTGGACCAAACTCTCCCGCATCTATAGCAAAAGCTCCCACAATCGTTCCCGCAGGTATTGCGATAAAAGTTCCCATTTCAATATAGGCATTTCCTTTCATCAATTCATCAGTTTCAAGCAGCTCAGGAAGAATACTGTATTTTACGGGACCAAAGAATGCCGACTGCATCCCCATGAAAAAAAGCGTCATCAAAAGTAGTGGAACATTATCGAGCATGAAGCCAGCGGCTCCAAAGATCATAGCAAATAATTCCCAAACTTTTACAAGTAATGCAATTTTACTCTTTGAGTATTTATCTGCTATTTGCCCTGCTGTGGCCGAAAAAATAAAGAATGGAAATATAAAAATTCCTGCTGCTAATGACACCATCAATTTTGGATCAAGAGGACCGAGGGAATATGATTTATATATTACGAGGATGGCCAAGGCATTTTTAAAAACGTTGTCATTAAAAGCACCAAAAAACTGAGTCCAAAAAAGTGGAAAGAACCTTTTTGATACCAACATATCTCTCATCAAAAAACTCCTATTGTTTCGATAAAAGTATAACAAAGGATAAAGCGTATATTAAATTAAAAGATAAATGGTAATGATTTAAAATCACTTTCTTTAAAATGAAATTGATAGCAAAAATAATGAAAAATTTGCTTAATAGAGTGTTGATCAAGAAAGTTAATCCTCTGATAATCCTTATACTTCAAACCAGGAATATGAACAAAATAACGAAAGACGGGATTAACCTCTCTTCTGGCCACATGATGAGGTAATTTGCTGTCGATAGAAAAGCAACTAAAGCAAGTAAATCCCCCGTGCTCTGGAGATAAAACAGGCCCTTCACTTTCATGAAGAGAAATACCACAAACCGAACAGTCGTCGGCAGCAGGGAAAATACCTTGCTCCAACATATTTTTCCCAAGAAATAATCCCAATTGCTGAAAAGTGTTTAACTGATTGTTAACAATTGATTCTTCGAGATAAAAAATACCATTGCTCAGCACGCGAAAAATCCCTTCAGATTCGATATCAAATGAAGCGTTGTCATCGTGCAAATTTTCATCAAGTGAAATTTTCATCACAATTTCAAGATACAAACACATCAAATAAAATGCTCTATGATCATTGCGAATTAAATTATGGGTCCAAATAGGAGACCACTCCTTTGCAATTTGCATCTCATTATTTGAATTGCTTTGCTTAAGTTCAAGCGCAATCATATGTCCGAGCTCTAGGAAAGAAGACTTTTTCTTCACTCCTCCTCCTCGTCCTCCATAAAATAAGACTGAAATTCTCTTTCCACTTCGAAGTAGAAGCTTACAAATCAGATCTCGATCTCTGTATGGAGTCTTAGCAATGATAATGCCTTCAACTTTTGTTTTCATGTTCATCATTATAGATCAAAGTATCGGCGAATGGCCAAATAGAGTCCAAAAATGTAGTTACAAATCATTGATTTCCCTCGATGAAATTTTGCTCCTAAATAGCTATCCAAAGTATGAACTTCATAGCACTCACCTTTCCGCCCCCCCCTTCCAACCATTTGAATCCAAAAATCTAAGTTCGCCACTTTGTAATCAATAAAGATCTGAGAAAGAGGTGGAAGATTCACCCCATGACTAATCGCGGTTGTGGCCACAATAATTTGTGGAGGATTCTCCACATCAAGTCGCTCGACAAATAATGTAACCTCACCTCCCTTGCATCCCAAAGCATCGACACCTCTTTTCTTAAAGAAGTCGACCCAAAAGTCCACTTGATGCCTCAATCTAACAAAAAGAAGAATGGTACCGCTTTTATTAGGCAACGTTTCGTGAATTAGTCGTAACCTCAAGTGATATCGACCATTCAAAAGACTTGGATAGTAATGAATCTTAAAAGGAGCATTCTTTAACTTCTGGTTTCCTAAATCAATAATGACCTTCTGCTGCTCAATCTGTAATGAATCATTTTCCCAATCATTTAAAATCTTTTTGTCCAATGTCGCAGTTAATGCCAGGATACGCGATGAGCTGTTGATAAGTCCCATATATACCTCCCACATCTGAGGTCGAAAACTCAGTCCCCAGTAATAGTAGAGATGAAACTCATCTAGAACGACAAGTATATCTTGCTGTTCTTTAATTAAGTCATAAAGATCACTTCCTACCAACTCAGGAATAACCACAAGAATTGATCTTGCTCTCTTATGAAATAGACCAAGCTTCTCTCGACTCTCACTACGCTTACTTAAAAAGACTGAGCCCTTCCCCACCACACACGAAAACTCTTCAGCAAGAGCTCGAAGTGGAGATACAAAAATAATTTTATTCACCCCCTGTTCAAATAGTTCCAACAACATCCTTGTCTTCCCCCATCCGGGAGGAGCAATAAGAGTCGTAAATAGGTTATCAATCCGCGTCAAAGCGCATAATCCCGACATAGGTCTATAATTATGCACAATCAGGAGATTAAACAAGTATATAACCCATTGAATAAAGGTTCTTTATCAATAGATTGGGAAAAAGAAATTCACCTTGGAGAAAAAACTTTGTAAGATGCCCATAGATACTAAGAGTACGAGGTAGATATGAAAGACAAAATTGAAGAATTACTAGAAAATGAAATCCGCCCAGCGCTAGCAGCACACGGTGGTGGAGTTGAACTCGTTGATGTAGATAACAACAAAGTATACGTTCGCCTACAAGGTGGATGTAAAGGATGTGCAGGAGCAAGAGCAACTCTAAAAGGTGGAATTGAGCGCATTATTCGCGAACACTTCCCAGAAATTACAGAAGTTGTTGATGTAACTGATCACAACGCCTAATTCCAGCTATTTATAGGCCCTCATAGAGGGCCTTTGCTTTACCCACTTGCCACGAATTTTCTTCGCTCTATAATAGAATCAGATAATTTTTTTCTTGAGGAATAACAATGAGATGGATCTCACTTGCCCTAATTTCAGCATTGATGCTGAGTTTTTCTTCATCTTTTGCCTACTCTGAAAAGGCAAATAATCTCTATTATAAGCTAGATCTGCGCGATAGAGGTCTTGAGCAAGAAGTGTTCGAACAAGCTCTTGATCGCTTTGACTCAATAAAAAATAGACATTCATTACGTCGCGATATTCTTTCTATTGCAGACTTTACTCAATCCTCTGCAAGTAAACGCCTTTATGTTATTGATCTGCAAAATGAAAAAATTCTTTTCCACACGTGGGTCGCTCATGGCAAAAACTCCGGTGGAGAATTTGCTACTAGCTTTTCAAATATTGAGGGCTCGAAGAAAACAAGCCTCGGTTACTACCTAACGGCGGAAACATACAATGGTTCAAATGGTTATTCGATGAGACTGGATGGACTTGATAGTGGAATCAATAACAATGCCAGAGATCGATATATCGTAATGCATGGTGCGTGGTATGTTTCACAGAAACAAATCGACGAATTTGGAAGAATTGGTCGTAGTTGGGGGTGCCCTGCTGTCGAACTCTCCATCCACAAAGAGTTAATTAATACCATTAAAAACGGCACAGTTCTCTACCACCACTATTAAGTGGTCCAACACACTTTTGGATATTCAGCGCGTTATTTAAACAACATAATTGAATTTCGAACAAAATCGATCTGAGAAAAATCGAGCTCTGCAGTAATCAGCTTTTCCCCCTCCTCAGCATTGGCAAGAACTCTTCCCCACGGATCAACAATCATCGAATGCCCAAAGGTTTGGATCTTCTCATTGTGAACACCCCACTGCCCTGGAGCAATAACAAAGCACTGGTTTTCAATTGCGCGGGCCTTAACAAGGATTTCCCAATGGGCCTTTCCCGTAGGTACAGTAAACGCCGCGGGAATAGAAAGAACATTCGCTCCCATCTTACGATACTCTCGATACATTTCCGGATAACGAATATCAAAACAAATGGATGCTCCAATTACCATCTCTTTGAAGTTAATAAGTTTCATTTCAGAACCGGCGGAATAAACTTTTCCCTCATCCAAAACAACACGCCTTCCATCACGCTCAACGTCACAAGCAAAGATATGAATCTTATCGTAATGACCGAGGTCACTTCCATCAGGACTAAAATTGTAACTGCGGTTTAACACCTTATCAGAATTTGGATCTTTAGTTGCAGCAGTTCCCCCAAGTATCGCCACTCCAAACTCTTTAGCAAGATTTTGAATAGCAGTATAATGCTTATCGTGCCCATCAACCAAATAGGGAGTTGCGCCATGACCGTCGCTCATGGAGTAAAACACCTCAGGAAGAAAGATCGCTTCACACCCTTCACTTTTAGCATCATTCAGGAATCTACGAATCTTTTGTAGATTATCATTTGGATCGAGTGTTGAAGTGAGCTGAATAATTCCGACTTTCATGTCTTCCTCTCTTTTGGTTCCAATACACCTTTGGATATACAGTGCATCATTTTTCATTTGCGATAACTTAGATAAAAAATATTGTACACTTTTCGCAATAGCTTTAAAAACTACAGTATGCCAAGAAAACCAACAATACTTTCATCGTCCTTTCCCTATCATGTCACCGCCAGATCAAATAATAAAGACTGGTTTGAGCTTGAACTCAAAGAAATTTGGGAAATAATGGTCTGGAAACTTAAACTTATTCAACAAAAAGAAAATGCTATTATTCATGGCCTTGTCTTAATGGATAATCACTTCCATCTGATTATCTCTACTCCTAATGCCAACATTTCAAAAGTAATGTATTGGTTTATGAAAACAGTTACTTTAGATATTCAGAAGAAAAGCAAAAGAATTAATAAAATATTTGGAGGAAGGTATAAAGCTTGCTTGATAACAACTAAGAAATATCTCTTCAATGCAACTCGCTATATTTATCAAAACCCACTTAGAGCAGAGATCTGTAATAAAGCTGAAGATTATCCCTACAGCACTCTCCATACAATCACGGCGAATTTTAAGCTACCATTTCATCTTGAACCAAACTGCGATATGGATCTAGAAACAATAAACCAGCTCTATACAGAGACAGAAAATGAAGTTGTGAAAAAAGCGCTAAGAAAAACGAAATTTTCTCTTCAAAAAGATAGAGTAACAAGAAAAGAACTATTATAAAAAAAAGGCGCATCAAATTGATGCGCCGCATATCCAAAAGTGTATTGGAACCTATTAGAGGGCTTTACCGATTGCGTAGTAGTCTAGACCAGCTTCGCGAACCGCTTTTACTGGATAGATGTTACGCGCATCGAAGATAACTTTTTCAGTAAGACGTCCGGCCAGTTCACTGTAGTCAGGAGCTCTAAACTCTAGCCACTCAGTCATAAGAACAAGACCTGATGTTCCATTAAGAGCGTCATACTTGTTATTAAAACGCTTAACTTTACCTTCTGTTTTTGGATCTCTGTTCATTAGTGCTTCAAAGTTATCAGCACCTTCAGGATCGTAGAAGTTTACAGTTGCACCAGCGTCAACAAGAGCACGGGCCATATAAATTGCTGGAGACTCACGAATATCGTCAGTATTTGGTTTAAAGGCAGCTCCCCAGAAGGCAAAGCTCTTACCTTTAAGATCACCATTAAAATGCTTGTTCATTTTTTCAAACATATAAACTTTCTGACGGTCATTTACACGATCAACGGCAGTGATCACTTCCATTTCCATTCCCAGTTCCTGAGCTGTAAACATCAGAGCGTTTACATCTTTTGGAAAACACGATCCACCGTATCCAGGACCTGGATAAATAAAGTGAGGTCCAATTCTTCTATCGCTCGCCATACCTAGACGAACTTCTTCAACGTCAGCACCACTTAGATCGCAGATCTTAGCAATCTCATTCATAAAAGAGATCTTGGTCGCAAGCATACAGTTAGAAGCATATTTGATCATCTCCGCTGAAAGATTTGAAACACAGTGAATTGGATGTCCCTGCATTACAAGTGGAGAATAGAGTTCTTCCATTTTCTTTCTTGCAGCTTTTTCTCGATAACCAACAACAACGCGGTCAGGTTTCATGAAGTCATCAATCGCCGCCCCTTCTTTAAGAAACTCTGGATTGTTAACGATGTGAAACTTATAAGTTGTATGTTCCTTCATCAAGTTTTCAATCATCTTATGAGTTCCAACTGGAACAGTTGATTTGATAACCACAACAACATCATCTTTTGTCAGTGCTTCTGCAGTTGATACTGCTGCAGCTTGGAGGTAAGAGAGATCCGCTTTTCCTGAATCACTTTGTGGAGTTCCAACTCCTAGAAAAACGAATTCTGCTTCTTTTACAGAATCATATGAAGTTGAGAATTTGATTCTCTTTCCTTCATAGTTTCTAGTGATCATGTCACTAAGTCCTGGCTCATAAATTGGGGATTGACCCTTTTTGAGCATATCAATAATTTCTGGTCTGATGTCTACGCACGTTACATCGTGACCGATTTCAGCAAAACACACACCACTCACAAGGCCAACATAGCCGGTTCCAATCATTGTTACTTTCATAACCTTCTCCGAAATTTTTAGTTCGAGATAATAATCTTTTTAAATTGTGAATACCTAGGTAAAATACCGTACTATGAACCTATCTGCTACAATAATTACATTAAATGAGGAAAAAAATATCGATTTAGTCCTCCGATCTCTTGATTTTGTCGACGAAATCATCGTGGTCGATAGCGGAAGTACCGATAAAACCATAGAGATCGCCGAACGACACGGCGCAAAAGTCTTTAACAATCCATTTGCGGGCTTTGGTCAACAAAAAAACTTTGCTGCAGATCACTCCTCCCATGACTGGGTTTTAAGCATTGATGCAGATGAAGAAGTTACAGATGAACTTAAACAGTCGATCATTAAAACCATCAAAAACTACAAAGAAGGTGACTCTACTGTTTATGAACTAAACAGAAAGACCAACTACTGTGGGAAGTGGATTCTCCACGGAGGGTGGTACCCTGATCGCCTCAATCGACTCTACAAAAAAAGTGATGCAAGGTTCACGGAACCGGAGGTTCATGAAGAACTCATTAGCAAAAGCAGCCTTCCTACAGGAAGACTTAGCGGTGATCTCAATCACTATTCTTTTCCAACAGTAGAATCTCAGGTTCGAGTGAATATCAAATATGCAAGACTTGGCGCCAAGGCGCTTCTTAAGAAAAAGAACTTTTCACGCCCATCTCTTCTAGCGGTCTTTTTTAAGCCCATTGGAAAGTTTATTGAATGCTACCTTATTAAGCTTGGATTTTTAGATGGTCTTTCGGGCCTGATTATTGCTATCAATGCGATGTATTCCATGTTTATGAAGTATAGCTTTGCTCGCTTTGATGCAGAAGTTCTTCTTGATGAATTAAAAAGAGAAAAAAATGATTAAAACCCTTTTAAAAGTTCTATTTGCTGTGGCCATTATCTGGTGGTTATTTTCCAAAGGTCATCTAGATTTTGGCATGGTTCCAAAAGTACTTGAGCGCCCTGACCTACTTGCAGTTATTTTTGGATTCTTCTTCTTTAATATTATTATCACGTCTTACCGTTGGAAATTCTTGCTGGAGATTAAGGCATCTAGAAAACTGCCGATCAAGAAAATTCTTTCTCTCACTTGGGTCGGTATCTTTTTTAGTACTTTTCTACCGGGAGCAGTAACTGGTGATATTATCAAACTTGTTTATGCAAAAGATTTAGATAAGCACTTAAATAAGACCTTTCTGGTAACCAGTGCTCTATTTGATCGAATCATTGGGATGTTTGGCCTTTTAATCTTAATGGGGACAACAAGTATTATTTTTTATAGCGAGCTCGTTGCAACCTCCCCTCAAATGAAGCCTCTTCTCTTTTTTAATTTTATGCTGTGCCTTGGGATGTTTATTTTTTACCTAACCATCTTCATTCCTCATCACTATCAGTTAATGATCTTGCATTTGGTTGAGAAAATCCCGGCAGTTGGTCCAAAAATCAAGCACCTCTTAGATCAGGTCTGGCTGATTGGAAGGGCAAAAAAGGTGGTACTAATCACAACAGCGATGAGCACTTTTAGCCAGACAGGTAGTGTTTTTGCATTTTGGTTTCTAACCAAGCCTTTTTACAATGTAGAAGTTGCCTTTAAATACGCTGCAACTTTTATCCCGATAGGACTGATCACGGTTGCCATCCCAATAAGTCCATCAGGGGCAGGAGTTGGACATGAGGCATTTAGACAGTTATTTGAATCGATTGGAGTAACAGGAGGGGCATCACTTTTTAACCTCTTCTTCTTAGCACTTGTGTGCTTCAACTTAGTGGGAGTGATACCCTATCTATTTATTGGAAAGAAAAAAATTACAAAAGAAATCCAGCAGTTTAACCGATAGTATTTTTACATGCCTCATAGATCTTAGTAAAACAAACGTAATCGAACTCAAGCTCCTTGCTTTCAGGGTAAGAGATCAAACTCAAGTAATGATCCAATATTGATTTCAAAGAGAAATGAAAGCCTTGATCTGATTTGTTGATCCAAACTTGTTCTTTCGCTTTTAATAGATTGTAATATATTTCCCTATCACGAACTGGTATTGAGACAAAAGAAAGTGCCGGCGGAAACTTTAGCTCAATAATACTAGGGAAAGGATTTAGCTTATTGCTCTTTCCAAATGATATTAAATAATCGATCACACTGTCGATTTTAAAGAAATTATCTCGCTGAAGAGTAAAAGCGAAAGAAATATAAAGATCATTATGAGATGCCCCATAACAGATGACTTGTCTTAAATTTTCATCAAATGTCTCCCACCGAAGTGGAAACCGTATTGTCTCGAAAATTTCGTGAACACCATCAATACTAATATTAAGTCCAATTCTTTGAAAGTTATTCCACCGAGAGTAAACAGATGAGGAGATAAGGCTAAGATTTGTAGTATAGCTAAGAGTGATATTTGGACGAATCGCGTGAACCTTATCGAGTAGTCTTAAATGTTCAGGATGAATTAGCGGCTCCCCGCCTTGAAGTGACAAGTGATCAATTTTTTGAACAATTTCACTAAAAATCTTTTTTGAAATAAAATCTGAAATCCAACGAAATTTTTTTCTCTGTCCGACTTTTATTATGTGACGGTAACTATAGTAGTGGTTACACATCTTACAAGATAAGTTACAGACATTCTCCATACTGATATCTAGAGTCCTAAAATAAAATGAAGTTCTTCCATCAATATTAGTGCACTCTTCTATTTGTTCAAGAATACCAGCACTTCTTTCCATCTCAATTTTCTGAGGAGATGGAACACCGTGGGAATTCAAATAAAGGCAATTTTGACAAATTTTTGGGAGATGATTGCTCGAGAGTTCAGATCTAATTTGAACAAGTCTTACATGATTTAATAGGTCATCGTAGGTTAGATCATCCCAGACATGAAGAAAGCTTCCATCATCATTCTCAAGCACATTCCCCTCTAATGGATGACAACAACTTCTAAATCGACCGTCAGGTAATATGCTAATTTCTCGCCATGGAAGTGCACAGAAAATTTTTCTAGCAGCTTTCTTCACCGTGATGCTTGGTTTAATCAATAATTCCCACGAAACTTGAGTGCCACTCACGAGACTTGTTGATAAAAGTTCTGAGCGTTTTTCTAAGTTCAATAAATGCTCCTCTCACAACTTCTGAATCTCGCTCTTCACCTTTTTCATTTTCAACTTCCATAATGCTCTTAAGTACATCAAACTTTTCTTTTAGTTTTTTGTTTTCTTCTTCAAAGAAACGAGCGACACGATTAAGTCTTTTCATATCTTCAAGAGACTCTGTAAGAGCGGCAGATTCTGCATTTTGAAGACCATTAAAAAGTGGAAGAACATTTGCTCTATGGTTAACAGGAACAGTGTTGATATCAAAATCGAAATCAATTCTATTTGCTTGTGCGTACTGATCGATAAGATTATAAGACTCAGTAATCGCTCCAGCTTTCTTAGAGTAAAGGTCTGCGTATACCTCACCAACTTTGTAATAGTAGCGGTTTGCAGCGCTACCAAAAAAGACAGAAGAACCCAATAAAATCTTGTCACTTGGAACTTCTAGTTGATCAATCATATCTCTCGTAATCAATTTAATCTCTTTTGCAATATCACTTAATTGATCAATTCGTCCTTCAATCTCGGACATAAAAAATAAGCTATTCGTTCCAGAAAGAGCGTCTAAATCGGCCTTAGCAACCCAATACATGTTACTGATGTAGTTATAAAGCTCTTCAGAACTAATATAAGACTCATAACCTGTTTTAAAATCAATCATTGGAGCGCCATCCGCACCGATAAATCGTGTATGATAGATTGAATCCTGACCTCTTTTTCTCATATTCTCGAACATTGCGTGAGCAAGCTCATGGCGAGCAACACCACCCACATCATCAAAAACAATTTTTGAAATAATATAGTCAGTCCCCAAATAGAGTTCACGAGTCTTCGGCATAAAGTACCCGCCAGAGCTTTGAGCTGCATTTGAAACTAGGTCTAAGTGAATACTCTTAACGTTTACTTTTTTAGCAAGACGATTAAGTGCAGTTCTTGTGTTGTCGCTTCCATTCTCATCATAAAGCTTCAGAGTGAGGTAATAGCCGCTATTGCCCTCAAGCACAATCTTCTTTACAGAAGCTTCATAATTTTGCCCCATCAATTCAAGATGGTAGGCCAGCTCACGAACAAGCTTATTATTCAACTCAAGCTTGTCATCAAAAGTAAGTGACTTATCATAATGAAACTTATAAGCGTAACTGTACGCCGCATTTGCTGTGGCAACAGCATCTGACTCTAAAGGAGTTGAGTCAATATCTGGAATAATCTCTTGAAGAGATGCTGAATCATTCGACTGTGATCTCAAAGTATCATCAGTCAATTGACTCACTCTAGAGGAACCACCCTGTCCACATGAAGCAAGAATGAATAAAAATGAAAATAAAATAAGTAATGAAGTTTTTCTTTGCACAATAACCCCGTATGATATCTTTTTTGACACTATACAGCGTAAATTGATCAAAATATTACAATATGTAATATTTTCTCTTCAGTCTCTCTTACAAGTAGCTAAAATTACGAAAAAAAGACTAACTGAAAATAATTATCACTCGTATAAAAAGAATTTCTTAGCACTTACATGCTGATAACGGCGGTAGCGATTTCTTAAAAGCTCCGTGCTCATCAAAAAGCTGAACTCTTCATCTTTTTCACTGCCGGCCTTGCGAATCATCTTTGACTTTTTCTTAATTGCAGGAAGAGCATCTTTCGGAATAAGACAAAATACTGGTAGCAATAAATTCTCTTCCCCACAGTCCACAGTACTACCAATAAAGAGGTCACCTTTAACGAGTCCAGGTCTCATGTGATTCTTTGGAAGAACAACCTTTGAGTCATGGAGAATATCTTTAAGAACAATCTGCTTTCTGAAGTTCTCTCCCGAGAACTCAAAAATTGAAAAGTTGCGACTCAAAAGCGCGCTTGCGATCTCCTCAGGAACTTTTTGTTCATCAATATATTTTTGAATAATTGATATTTTGCCATCAATTTTAAAGTCAAAGAGATACCAAACATTAAAAGAGTCCATGCGAGATTCATAATCATCTTCGTCTTCATCGATTGGACCTGTGAGCTCTGAAAATTCAGACTTCGCTCTCAGTAGCTCTTTATAGTAATCATCACCAGAATACAGTGATAGCGCTTTTTCAATGTGATCAATCACACTCATACTCATTATTCATCTACCTTCAAAACAGACAAGAAGGCCTCTTGGGGAACTTCAACATTACCAACCATTTTCATTCGTTTTTTACCAGCTTTTTGTTTTTCTAGAAGTTTTCTCTTTCTAGAAATATCACCACCGTAACATTTTGCAAGTACATTTTTACGAAGTGCCTTAACTGTTTCTCTGGCCAAGATCTTTGACCCGATGGCCGCCTGAATTGCGATATCAAATTGTTGTCTATCAATAACTTTTTGAAGTTTCTGAACAAGTGCACGCCCTTTATACTGAGCATTATCCTTATGACAGATAATAGAAAGAGCATCGACCTTATCACCATTCAAAAGAATATCAAGCTTACAGAGATTTGATTTCTCATATCCCTTAAACTCGTAGTCCATACTTGCATATCCCTTACTCATACTCTTTAACTTGTCATAAAAGTCAAAAACCATCTCACTTAGTGGGAGATCATACAGAAGCTGAACACGATCTTCAGTGATATAGCGGATCTCTTTTTGAATTCCGCGACGTTCAGAACAAAGACCAATTATCTTACCAACAAACTCCTCTGGGAGATGAATTGAAAGTTCAACATACGGCTCATGAATAGATTCAATAAACTGCATATCAGGAAGAAGCGCAGGATTGTCTACTTCAACATTCTCACCCTTAGTTGTAAGAACCTGATACTTACAGGATGGTGCTGTAGAAATAATATTCTGCTCGTATTCTCTTTCTAGTCTCTCCTGAATGATATTCATATGGAGAAGACCTAAGAAACCACAACGGAAACCAAAGCCTAGGGCCTGGGAAGTTTCAGGTTCGTACGAAAATGAGGAGTCATTAAGCGCAAGCTTTTCTAATGATTCTTTCAAGTACTCATAGTCAGTTGATTCAACAGGAAAAATCCCGCAGAAAACCATCGGCTTACACTCTTGAAAACCAGAAAGTACTGGAGTACTTTTCGCCTTAGCACTAACAATGGTATCTCCAATGCTTACATCACGAATAGTCTTAATTCCACAAATAATCATCCCAACTTCACCTGCGCCAAGCTCTTTGACTTCAGTGAAAAATGGAGCATTAATTCCAAGTTTAAGAACCTCGTAATTTTCTTCGGTGTGCTTGAAGTGAATTGTATCTTTAATTTTAAGAGTCCCCTCCACTACTCGAACGAGGACAACAACACCTTGATATGGGTCAAACCACGAATCAAAAATAAGCGCTTGTAATGGATTCTCAGTACTTCCAGTTGGAGCAGGAATCTTTGCGATAATTGATTCAAGTAATCGATCTATCCCAAGTCCAGACTTCGCAGAAACTTCATCTGCCCCCTCTGTATCAATTCCAATAATATCTTCAATCTCGGCCTTTACTTTTGGAACGTCTGCGTGTGGAAGATCGACCTTATTCAAAACAGGAAGAACTTCGAGATCATTTTCAATGGCCATATAAACGTTTGCCAAAGTTTGCGCCTCAACTCCTTGAGATGAATCCACAACCAAAATAGCTCCATCACATGATGCTAAAGAGCGGCTTACCTCATATGAGAAATCTACGTGGCCCGGAGTATCGATTAAGTTGAGATAATAAACATTACCGTCCTTAGCGTTGTAAGTAAGACGAACGGTTTGTGACTTAATTGTAATTCCCCGCTCTTTTTCAATGTCCATGTTATCTAGAAATTGATCAGACTTTTGGCGGTCAGAAATAGTATTGGTGATTTCTAGCAGTCTATCGGCAAGTGTAGACTTCCCATGATCAATATGAGCAATGATTGAAAAATTCCGAATGAATTTATTGTCCATTTAGGCCCTTATGAAAGTTATCCTTAAGATTTTATACAAAAACTTCGGTGGATAATACCATAAGGTAGTAATCAAGTGAACTTTCTTTTCCACGAATTGGGATAACATTTGCATATCCCTCGTAAATAATTTCAGGTTCATCTTTTTCAATAATCTCAACCTCAGACTCCTCTGCGGACTTGACGCCCTGGGCCAAAGGGTTCTCTCCTTCTTCGACTTCAGTTTTCTTGGCGTGAATTACAACCTCGGCATTCTCAATCTTTGAGCGCCTTTTAATCGCCATATCATAGCAATCAATAATACTCTGAGGGACTTGCTTATCAGTCATCACTTTATCGATTACATCTTCAGTCTGAACCTGAAGAAGAGAGTAGAGCTTATTATTCATATATCTGAGTTTGCCTTCAGCATCGGCCACAAGAACAGGTCTTTTAACGAGGTTAGCAAGAGCATCAAATTTTCTATTCTCAACAGTAATTCTGTTGGTACGAAGCTCCTCAAATTGTTTTAGCCCATAAATCATCTTATTCATCTCATGGGAGATCTCTCCGATCTCATCATCCTGATTGTAATAAATTGAAACGTCAAAGTTACAATCCTGAAGTTCACGAATTGCATCCTTAATCTTCTTAAATGGCAATGCGATCTTTCCAGGGATAATAAGCCCTAAAATAATTGAAACAAAGAAGCCGATAATCAAAACAATCATCATGTTTTGTTTAGTTTTTTTAATGATAGACTTAATCTGGATATCTCTCTCTACACTTCGATCATATTGAATCTTCTGGAACTCACTAAAAGACTCCAAAATTTTGTCTGCCAAATCTCCTACCGAGCTAATCCCCACCGTATCTCGATAGAAAAGAGAAGTTTTATTTAAAATGGCCATTAAAGAATCGACATAAGTAAGCATCTGGACAATAACAGTTTTTACTTCTGGAGCATCGTAAATAGCATCCAATGTCTGTAACTGGGAAGAGAAGGTCTCGCATCTTTCCCTCAAAAGCTTTACTGTCTTCTTATCAGGAACCCCAGAAATAATCTTACGCTGATGCTTTAAAATTGAAATTGCAGAAATTCTTAGGTTATCAATCTCAGATGATACACGGTTTGACTTCACCGTAATTTGCTCAATTTCTTTATTTAATGAGTCGAGATAATTAAATACCAATGCAGAAATGGCCAAAACCAAAACAATGGTAACAATAAAGCTAATCTCTACTCGTCTTTTTAATGATAAATTCAAAACGAACTCCTAAATCTTAGTTCTCTGTTAAATCAGCAAATAGCTTGTTCAAATTCTTCTCACTACCAACAAGAACAACGATATCGTCGGCTTCAATAACATCCATTGGCATTGGACAGTCATTAATCTCAATGCGATAAGCAGACTTTCCTTCCTCTGTGATGTAAGGAACCTTTTTCTGAAGAGCAACAATATTGAGAGAGTAATTTTGACGGATTTTACTCTCAACTAGAGTTTTCCCCTCAAACTTTTTACCAAGTTTTAATTCAACCAGCGAGTAACCAGCGGCAAAGTTATAGCGCTGAAGTACGTGAGGCGCGACAATCTTAGAAGCAATAATTTCTCCCATCTCTTCTTCAACTTTAATAATCTCGCTGGCACCGATCTCTCTCAAAATGTGTTCATGCATCAAGCTAGTCGCACGAGCAACAACACGCCCAACGCCTAGTTTACGAAGCATTGCAACTGACATAATACTCATCTGAATATCATCACCAATCGCAACGACAGCAACATCAACATCAGAAATATTAACAGAACGAAGTGCTCTTTCATCAGTAACGTCCAGAGCAACCGCATGAGTTACACGATCTTTAATTTTATCGACTAATCCTTGAGATTTATCAATCGCAACAACCTCAGCTCCTTTCTCATAGAGTCTGGTCGCAGTCTTTGCTCCAAAGGTTCCCAAACCTATAACAGCAACAATCATCTTTTTCTCCTAACCAATAAGTAGTCTTCCATCAGGATATTCGTATTGTCCTCCACTAACTCTCTTTTCACCTACGGCCAATACAAGAGTTAAAGGACCAGTTCTCCCGATGAACATCAACGCTGAAACCGCGATCTTACCAAATGCAGAAAGATACGGCGTTATCCCCAGCGATAAACCAACAGTACCAGATGCACTAACCGCCTCAAAAAAGATTGAGAGGAACGACTGCTCTGGTTCGATTTTCATTAATATCAAAATAAAAAACGCAGCGACACTAATTGAAATAAAAGCAAGTGCCGTAGTTTTAACAACGATCTGATTTGAAATAGTTCTGTTAAATGAATCAACTTTGTTTTTTCCAAACAGAGTCGACTTTATTGAACTGAAAAGAACTGCGAGAGTTGTAACCTTGATACCACCACCGGTTGAACCTGGAGCGGCACCAATAAACATTAAAATACACATCATATATAGGGTATACGAATGTAAACTCGTCAGTGGAATAGTATTAAAGCCAGCAGTTCTCAGAGTGACGGACTGGAAGAAGGCAATACCAATTTTCTGACCAAAAGAGTAGCCATCAAGTGCATTGAGATACTCTCCAAAGAAGATAGCAATCATTCCTCCAAAAGTTAAAATAGCGGAAGTAACGAGGACGATCTTTGTATGAAATGAGATTCTGGCAAAACTTTTCTTTTGCCTCTTCATCATAAATGAAGATAGTTCTCTGAGAACAATAAAACCGAGTCCACCAAGGGTAATTAAAATAGCAACAGTCCCATGAATCAGTGGGTTTGTTGCGTAACTCTCAAGGGAGTTATCAAAAAGAGCAAACCCAGCATTACAAAATGCAGAAATACTGTGAAAAAGTCCGTAATAAAGGGCCTGACCAAAATCAAATCCCTCAAAGGTAAAGGCAATTGTTAAAACAATCCCCCCCCATAGTTCAATGAAGAAAGTGTATTTAATAATATCCATCAACATGGTCAATAGATCTTCCAGACTAGAAACGTCTACTAGCTCTTGCATGATGATACGATCTTTCATCGGCATTGATTTACCGAGAATAACGGCCATCGAGGAACTCAGAGTCATAATCCCCAATCCACCAATCTGTATGAGAAGCAATAAAACAATTTGACCAAAGGTAGAAAGATCTCCCTTTGCAGATATGGTGGATAGTCCAGTAACGCATGTTGCAGACGTTGCCATAAAAAGAGCATCAACAAATCCAACAGAATCACCGGAACTCGAAGAGAATGGGATCATCAAAAGAAAAGTCCCAACCACAATAACCCCGGTGAATGAAAAGATAATAATCTGGGCAGGGGTTAGCTTTATCTTACCCGCAGTCAAACGGCTTAAATTAATTTCCACATCCTCTGGTTCTTTCCTTGCATCCCAATCATAAATTGTGAGGATAGAAGAAAGAAGGTGAGCAACTGCGAGCCAAAAACAAAACTCAGAATCTCCCCATGTAATGAACATCGCCACAAAAATGAAAATGGAAAAGACATACTTCCGTAAGAAGTCAGAAAGATTTGAAGAGTTAATATAATTAATAATTACAGAGAGAAAGATAACAATCGGAACTAGAGCAAGCCCAGCACTTATGGTTTGCTCCACAACCGAAATATTCCAGCTCTTTGGAAGACGATGAAAATTTTTAAGTCCATAGAGCAGGATAAAAGTGCCGTTAAAAAACAGCTCAAACAAAAATGGAATTTTTTGTAATAATGAAAACATATAAGTATATGATAATATTATTTTTAAAAATGGACATAGGTATCTTTTTACCCAACTAATTTGCAATGAAAATAGATTTTTTAATAGACCACATTGACCCTCTTGGACAAGGCGTTTCCAAGCTGGGAGACAAAATAACTTTTATTCCTAAAACCTTACCTGAGGAATCTGGTCAGGCCTTTATTACAAAAGAGAGTAAAGGTGTGCGATTTGCAGCAATTGAATCTCCCACCGACCTAACCACAGCTTCTCCCAAAAGAGTAACTCCCAAGTGCCCTCATTTTGACCTCTGCCCCGGCTGTCATTTGCTTCACACTGACTACGAGACAGAATTAGAGATCAAAAACGATTCTTTACGCCGTCACTTCAAAAAAGTGGGCCAAAATCCTGAACACAATTGGGAAATAAAATCTTTTAGAGCTTCTTCAAGACATGGTTACAGAAATCGAATTCAGCTCCATTACGATCGACTAAAAGATCAATTTGGAATGATCAACCCCAGCTTTAAAACGATTATACCTATTCCGAATTGCATTATCGCAACAGACCTTGTTCTTCACAAGCTCGTAGAGCTCTACAAAAATGACAGTTGGAAAAAAATTGTCAAAAAAGAGAAAAGGAAAGGGCATATCGAGATTTATCAGGTTGAAAAGGGAAAGGTAAAAGTTTCTGCCAACCGCCCCTACTCTTCAGGAGGTTTCACTCAGGTAAATGAAGAGGGCAACCAGAAATTACTGAATGAAGTTCTCAAGGCCGTAAAAGAAACTTCTGAGAGCTCGACTGTGCTTGACTTGTTTGGAGGGAAAGGAAACCTTTCCAGGGATCTTGCTCCCAGAAAGAGCTGGGTCATCGACGCAACAGACTACAAACCAGAGGATTTCCCCCCTCACCAGCAATATGTGAGGTCAAATCTTTTCGATGACGATGCACCCTCATCCCTCTACCAAACAATTAATCAAAAGGTTGATGTGATGCTTGTGGATCCACCGAGATCCGGTGTAAAAAACCTCACAGAGTTCACTCAGAGGTTCGAACCATCAACATTGGTGTATGTGAGCTGCAATCCCGCAACCTTGACTCGAGATCTTGCGACCATCACAGATAAATACAGAATTGAAGAAATTCAACTCCACGATTTTTTCCCGGGAACTTTTCATTTTGAATCGCTTTGTATTTTGCAAAAAAAGATTTAACAAAACGTGTTAAACCTTTTGATTTCTTTAATAAAATCAGTAGAATATAAGATAGGTGTATATGAGGAGCGAACGCGATGCGTAATTATTTAGCAATTTTGTCTATCTCTCTACTATTTTTCAGCTGTGCATCATCTGAAAAGCTTACTGCAGAGCAAAAGAAAGCGAGAATCTACTATTCGCACGGTACAGATATGCTGATGAAGCAGAAGTACACAGATGCTCTGAAGTACTTGCTAACGGCCTTCAAGCTTGATCCAGACAATACCGAAATTGCAAATAATCTTGGTATGGCATATTTCTTTAAAAAACAAACCCAGACTGCGATCAACTTTATGCAGCTATCTCTTAAGTTAGATCCAAAGAATTCTGATGCCCGTAACAATCTCGCTTCAATTTATTTTAAGCAGAAAAAATACGACAAAGCTCTTGAGCAATATGAACTTGTTCAAAGAGATTTGATCTACCCTCACCAATACAGAACCCTTGCTAACATAGGCCTAATCTATCAGGCGAAGGGGATGAACCTTGCTGCGATTGAACACTTTAAACTCTCAGTAAAAGAAAACCCTGACTACTGTCCAGCCTACTACAACCTTGGAGTTATGGCGTACAACAGATACGATTACCAAGGTGCGGCCAAGACTTTTAAAAATGGGATTATGGGGAACTGTTACAATCAACCAGCAACACATTACCAGTTGGCACAAACCTACATTAAGCTTCGCAAATTTAAATTAGCAGAAGAAAAACTAATAGAGATTCAAAAGAAATTTTCGCAATCAAAATTTGCGGTTCTTGCGACAAACAAGTTAACCTCAATCTCAAAGCTCGCATCGAAAGAAAAGTCTCAAGACAGCGTTGCTATGCTAAAAGAGAAGCTTATTAAATTACAAGAGGAATCAGAAAAGGGAGAAAAGAAATTTAGCTCCCCATCGTTTTAACATATGGATGTGTAAATGGATGAAAATATCGAAAATGTAGATGTTGATCAAAGTAGATCACCAGAATTTCAGACGATCGGTAATTTCTTAAGTGCTGAAAGAGAAAAGAATGGTCTTACGCTTCGTGAGATTTCAAAAAATACGAAGATTGGAACAACCATGCTCGAGTTACTCGAGTCTGATGAACTCGATCAATTGCCAAATAGAGCCTATGTCGCAGGATATGTTAAATCATATGCGAAAGAAGTTTGCGTAGACGCAGAAATGGCCCTAACAATTCTTGAAGAGACCTATGCTCGCTTTGAAGGTGCTCACAAAAAAGCAGAAAAAGAAAAAAAGATAGAGAAGGCCGCTCCAATTGCTGCTCATTTTCGCATCCCAATCCCTAAGTTAATCACAGCATTTGGGGTTATTGTTCTTCTTGCAATGGGATACACCTACTTCGCAAACAAACCTAAAAAGCTTGATAAAACTCTAGTAGCTCAAGAAGAAGTTACTCCAAAAACAGTATCTGAAACAACTCCTCTTCAAAAAGAAATTGTTGTAGCAAAGCAAACGCAAGAAGAGAAAGAAGTAGAAGAAACCGCAAAAGAAGAAAAAGTTGCGGAAAAAGTAAAAGTTGAAGATAAGAAGGAACAGAAAAAAGAAGAGAAGAAAGAGAAAAAAGAAGTTAAGAAAACTCTTCGCCCCATTACTGCTCCACTCTACTCCACAAAAGATGCAACAGCTGAGGAACTCGCTAAGATCTCAAAGGCAACAAAGAGCCAGTATGTAGATGGACTTCAAAACCTTGTCATCATTTCCAATGATGAAAATACTTGGATGACTTACAAGAAAGACCAAGACCCAATCAAACAATTCAAGCTGCGCAAAAATGCTGAGCTTTTAATCAGTGGTAATACGATTAGACTTTTCTTTGGAAACATCAATGCAACTGATATCTTTCTAAACGATAAAAGAGTGGTTGCTCCCTCGAGAACTGGCGTTAAAAGTTTGGTAATCCCTCCTTCAGAAGGTTCAAAATTCAAACTTCCACTCTTTATCTATAAGGGGAATGGAAAAGTTATTACCTCTGAAGAATATGAAAATGAATAAACAAGATTTCCGAGAATATACAAAAAGAGCAAGGTTATCCTTGCTCTTTTTTTTATTCATGAATTAGCTATTCCAGCTAAGCTTGCGATAGAAATAAAGACCAAAACCTCCCAAGGCCATGGCAGGGACAAATGGAACAAATACAGTGGGAAGAACGCCTTTTTGACCGGCCCCCAATAAAGTGAAGTAGAGCCCATAGTAGAGAATAATCATAGAAAAAGCGATAAGGCCTGTATTTCTACTATCTCCTCTCCCCTTTTTAATCCCTAAGCTAAACCCTAAAAATACGAAAAGCAAACACTGTACAGGAGCAGCAATCCGAGTCCAGAATTCGATTTGATAGCTATACCAAGTTGCCATGATCTGATTGTACTTTTTCTTAAATGTAGAACTTTCCTCGCCATAACGCTTTCGATGTTCATCAATCTCACTATCGAGGTGTTCCTCATCATGCATTCTTTTCCATAATTCAGCAGAACTCATCATAGTATTGCGATAAATAGTGTGATAACGAAGCCCACCACTGATTACGGGATAATCATAACTATCAAAATAAACGGTATTAGTAGTATCTCCTTGACCTTCAAAAATGCTTCCCTTCTTGAGCAGTAGGCGCACTTCAGGAAATCCAAAGCTCTTAGTAGGGATAATCTTCTTTAAAATCCCTTCTTCTGCGAAAATTATCCTCTCACCTTTACTGCTTTCGGCCTTAGTTTGGATAAAAACATTGTGGAGGTGATTCCCCTCGTCTGTCACATCTTCAGCAAAAAGAATGACTTTAGGAATATCTGTAAAGAACTCCCCCTTTTTGATTTCATTCATCATCCCCTTAGAAGTCAAAAGAATAACACTATTGCGGTACTGTCTCTGGGCATTTGGGATAATATTTTGAACAAGTGCAAGCATCCCAAAAGAAAGGAAAATACCAGTGATCAAAAATGGCTTAAAAAGATCAAAGCGAGTCATTCCAAATGATCTCATCGCGATAATTTCAGAATCCTCACTAAATTTATTGAGACAAAAATATACCGCAAAAAAGATCGACAGAGGAACGGCGATAGGGAAAAAGGAGAGGGCAATATTCCCGATGATACTTAAGAACACCCAAATATCGACTCCTTTATTGATAACAACACCAATAATTCTAAAAAGTTGAAAAATAATAAGAAAAGACACCCAAAAAAACAAACTCACCAAAAATGGCGGAATGAAATTTACGATTAAATACTTTTGAGGGATTTTAAACATCTCTTCTCACTGCTTTAGACAAATATAGCGATAATGTGTTAGTTTACAACGCACATGCCAATTTCACAATACAAAGGGTACTAGCTATGAGCGGCAAAAAGTTTAAAATTGTACTATTCCAACCCGAGATTCCTGGAAATACAGGAGCGATTGGCAGAACATGTGTTGCCCTCGACCTAGAACTTATTCTTATTCGTCCTTATGGCTTTGACATTGATGAAAAATCAGTTCGCCGGGCGGGCCTAGATTATTGGAAGCACCTCAATCTTACAGAGTACGATAGCTGGGAAGACTTTGTTCAGAGCGAAAATCCAGATAAAGATAAATTATTTTTCTTAAGTACTAAAACAGATGAGCTTTATTACGACTCGGACTACAGTGAGGGGTGCTATCTTGTATTTGGAAAAGAAACAGCAGGACTTCCAGAATCAATTCACAATGAATATCCCGACAGATTTAGAACGATGCCCATGTTTAGCGACAACATCCGCTCACTCAATCTTGCAAATGTTGCGACTGCTGTCGCCTATGAAGCACTTAGGGTAATAGCTTTTAAAAACTAGAAAAGGTATTCAACAGCTACACGAGATACGGTACCAAAGGTCCCTTTTTTATCTCCGGCCGTATCCTGCCCAACAATACCGTCTAGATTAAATTGCCCAAAATGTGCACGTACACCTGCGGCAACCTCTGTTGAATTATCATCGCTAGAAAGCTTACCTTCTCTTTTAACTCTACTGTAAAGGGAGTGCTTAACCGATCCTCTGGCCATTAACCAAGAATTGAGGTCTGTTTCGAAAGCAATATTAATTGGAACAGAGTAGCCTTTTAAGTCAGTTGCTGTCGCAGACTCATACTTTTCATCATAGAAAAGAATAGTGAGATCACTATAAATTCTTGCGGTTTTATTAACAGGATAGATACGGCCAAAACCGAGTTTGTAATTAGTTGCAGATCCATTTTCAGAGCTTCCCCCAATTGTCTGATCAAAATCAGCTTGAGAGTACTCAAAGTGAAAGGCATATCCCTTAATCTTATAAGTGGCACCTGCTGTAACAGCGAGATCGGCATCAAATTTGTCCGATTCCCCGGTCGCTCCCTCAGAAGAATCTTTAAGCCCTAGGTCAACATATCCTTCTAAGCTTCCGGCAATGAAACCAAGGTTCATCCCATAAGAAACATTTGTCTTTCTAAAAGTAGTCTCAGATACACTATCTGCGTAATAGGCCTTTAGACCCCAAAGCATTCCTGCGTCACCAGCAAAGAAAAGATCCACTCTATTATCTTGCTTTTGGAAGTTGTCATCTTTTTTATCATTGTGTGCACCAAGCTCACTTCCAAAGTACGCCCCTAATGTAAAACTACCATAATCTCCAAAGATACCACCTTCTGCGTGTGGCGCAGTACTCGAGTCGGCAGCGTCACTTCCTTTTCCCCACTCTGTCACGATCAGGTTTTTTTCCATATTGAGATAAGCAGGGTTCAAGAAAACAGAACGAATATCATTGATATAAAAAGAGCCGCGATTTCCATCTTGGCCTAATGATTCTAGTCGCGCTTTTGTTGCATACGCGCTTGAGGCCATAAGAATTGATGTGGCCAAAAGTAATAGCTTTTTCATTGGAGTCTCCTTGATTAGGACATATCACTACAATTAATTATTCAATAACTATAGTGTACTTCAGCTAAATCAATAAACCAATGCTTGTCTAACAGAAAGAATCCCTCTTGTGATGTGAGATACGTGGGATAACTCCAATTCCATTTCACCGCAAATAGAGGATAAGAAAGTTGTGTCTATAGCTGCATTTTCCCCAACAAAAGCAAGACCTGGAAGGTTTTCTCTAGATTGATTAAATGGCATATCCTGAATAACAGTAGACACTCCTTTTTCAAATAGGGAGATATACTCACTTTCAATTTTATCTTTTGAAGCGGGATATATTTTTTCCAGAGATCGTTTAAGTGATTTAATTCTTCTTGCAACTTCATCTTCAGAAGTCTGCTCAAGATCAAGAGTTGCCAAGAACTCAATATCTTTTGAAGATTGAGAATCAAATTCTCCGATGTAATGCCCCCAATCATGGGTATAGCTTAAAGGGACAAAAAGAGTTTCTTTTTCTTCAGCAATAGGCTCGGAAAAAGACAGTTTAATAAAATATCGTCCCTCAGATTGGGTCGAGTCAGTGTAATCGAATAAACCTTGAGGAAGTTTACTTTCCTGTAAAAACTTGTCTACAAATGAAGTTGGAGCTTCACCCCAAAAGAGTTTCTTGGCCTTAACTTCCACTCCCGCAGATAATTTAAGTCCCCAGCCCTCTTCTGAAAAAGAGATTGAAAGAGGGATTAAATACAATACATTATTTGCTAAGAGCTCTAGTTTCTCTTTATTTGATACAGAAAATAAATTTTCCCACTGATAGCTTGTTCTAGCAGAACAATAAAATTCCTCACCATCTAATAATTTTTCAGACTTACTTCTGCCCCCAAAAGGACGCCACTTTTGATCTTTGAAGAAAAGGCTAACCTCATAGTCGGTTCCTAATTCTTCTTCTGGAAATAACTTTTTAAATATCTCAATATTAGCATTTCCACGAATGGAAGATGGCCCATATGGGCGAATAGTATCCAAAGGGAACTCAACAGGGGAAATAATTTTTACATCTTTCCCCATCTCTTTTAATTTGCTGTAGAGCTCTAAAGAATATAAATCGTGACCAACAATTAATGATTCACACTCAATAACTTTTGCAACTTCATCTACTTTTTTCTTAAGCGCACTTAATCGTCCACCTAGCGACATGATTTCTCCTAAAATGACTCTGAATAAAATCTATCTTACGACGAGCTTATCCCCTTCGCGGATTCTTCTCTTTTGAATGAGATTTAGATTTGAAACAATCAAAGTGTCAAGAGATGTACCTGTCTTTCTTGCAACAGACCAGAGACTATCTCCACGTTTTACAAT
The DNA here is from genome assembly GCA_965140515.1 of Bacteriovoracaceae bacterium. Taxonomy (GTDB): domain Bacteria; phylum Bdellovibrionota; class Bacteriovoracia; order Bacteriovoracales; family Bacteriovoracaceae; genus JAGLCH01. The sequence continues at coordinate 3,511,310 of OZ223251.1, forward strand.
GTAGTATTCCTTTGGATTAGTAATTCGTGTTCCACGCTTCTTGGCCAAACGGATTCTATAATTGTAACGTCTTTTTCTTAGTACACTTTTGCGTGGCTTCTCATAAAGGTCGGCATACATTGGCTCTTTTCCATCCTGTCCTACTCTGAATGGAAGTTTTACCATTGCCCCTCTTGCCATAATTTTATCAGAAGAGTAATCAGGATTTAGATCACGCATCACATATTTTTTTACTTTAAACTTCTTCGCAACATCAGAGAGTCTTGAGTGTCTCCCACGGATCTTATATGTCTGAAAAAATTCTGCCTGATAAAGCATCGGATCGAGAGATGACCAAAGCTCTTTCTTTCCAACAGGAATTCTCAAGCGATATTCTTTGATATGTGATGGAATATACCAACGCATAATCTCAGGGTTGATATAGTGTAGATCCTCGAAGCGTATTCCAAGATCTTTTGAAAGCTCAATTAGATCTGTATTTCCAGGAACTACGATCTCTTCAAAATCAAGTGGGTCATGGAACTCGATATCGTCAAAACCAAATGTCTTTAAGTTTTTTCCAATAATCGCAAGTGCCATAATTTTTGGAACGTAATTCTTTGTTTCAGATTTTAGATAACGACCTCTTCGAAGTCGCCAGAAATTTTCTGTTCCATATCTTCGAATCGCACGGCTCATCTTCCCCTCTCCTGCGTTATATGCAGCAGCGGCCAATTCCCATGCTCCGAAATCATTATATAGCTTCTTTAAATACTTTGATGCAGCAACCGTGGCCTTAATGGGATCACGTCTCTCGTCGATGTACCAATTAACTTCAAGTCCATATCTCTTTCCGGTGTACGGCATGAATTGCCAAGGGCCTACGGCCTTTGCCCATGACTTTGCTTTATTTTGAAAACCAGACTCGGCCATTGCGAGGAAAATCAGATCACGAGGAAGTCCTTCCTCTTCTAGAATTTTTCCCATCAAAGGAGCGTATCTTCCCGCACGTGCACTGTAACGCTCAAAGAATCCACGTCCACGATTTAAGAAATAGTGAATCCACTTCTGTACGGCCTTGTTGTACACCACAGGGAAATCAAAGTAGTAATTTTCGAGCTTAAGATGTTCTGCTCCGTAGAGATAATAGGTCTTACGAGCGTGTTGGCGAGGATCTTCAATATTAGCACTCCCAAGAATTCGGGAGCTATCTGTAACCACTTCTTCTTTAACATTTTGATCCGCTGTCTTTGCGGGATCGTTATCACTTGTAGGAGTTGCACAACCCGCGAGAAGGGTCGCAGCAACAACCATCTGACATAAAATCAAATTTTTACGTAAAATATATAGCATGACTAACTCTTTTTCCTTTTCTAAGTGATAACAATTTTAAAGTAAGAAAACCTATAGTCAATCTTTTCCACTTAAAGCGCAAATTTCTCACTTGCAGTATAATAAGTGTATGGATCATCCGGCGATATACCTCATTTGCGCAATCTTATTAAGCTGTACAGTAGTAGCGGTGGTGAGCTTTCTATGCTCTCCGGTCATTCTCCAGTTTTAACAATAGGTTACATGAAGTTTTTGATCATTTTTTCTATTTTATTGCTCTGGACCAATGCCTACCCTGAAGTAGATCCACCCAATTACGACTTCAGTCTTGATACTTTAAAAGACTTTATGCCAGGCACCTCCTTAGAAGAGGTTCAAAAAAAGTACGGACTCGGTACTAAAATAGAAGAAGGCAGCGGTGGAATTGTCTACAGATTCTATATTAGCCAGCTCCGATATAAATTCCCTGTCTTTGTTCAATTAAAGGGAAACAATGTGGGAGATTTCTTCACAAGACTTCCCACTTATTTTTTACATGACATTTTTCACCAATCTCTTATCAATCGCTTTGGTGCCCAAAACCAGTATTTGAAAAAAGAAAATAGTGCTGTTTATATTTGGAATGATGTTAAAGGCAACACACATGTATACAGCGGAAGTTGTACTATAACCTGTTTCCCAACCTACTATGCAGTTTATCCCAAAGGATCACCAGATCCTCTTCTTATGAAGTTTTCGAATTCATCAAAAGCTGGAAAAAAAGGGCCAACGAAAGTGGCCCCTAAGAATTAATTTTCTTTTTTGAAAAGTAAGTAAGCATCACTCCACCAGAAATAATCATCAAGAAACAAAGAATTTGTCCCATGGTCAAGTGGCCACCAAAATAGTACCCCAACTGCGAATCTGCTTCTCTAAAGAACTCAATAATGAAACGAACAACTCCATAGCCCATAAGAAAAATTGAAGACTGAATTCCCACAGTCTTTAATCTCTTTCTGCCTAACCACAGAATAAGGAAAAGAACTAATCCCTCTCCTAGTGATTCATAAAGCTGGGATGGGTGGCGCGGATAGGGCCCACCACTTGGGAAGATCATCCCCCATGGAACATCTGTTAATCTTCCGTATAGCTCTCCATTGATGAAGTTTCCAAGGCGACCAAAAAAGAGCCCCTGAGCTCCAACAGTAACAGCAGCATCGGCGACATGGAGTGGATGAAGTTTATTTCTCTTAGCGAAAATAATACAGCCAATGGTCATTCCGATAATGGCACCGTGAAAACTTAGTCCACCCTTCCACACAGCGAAGATATCCATAGGGTGGTTAGCATAGTCAGACCAGTTATAAACAAAGACATAAAAAATTCGGGCACCTAAAAACATTCCAAGAATTAAATAGGTGGCCAAAGAGTCGATCTTTTCTTTTGCAAGTTTAAATAAACCCTTATCGCATAGATGGCGAAGTAAGATGGTTCCAACAATAAACCCAACCACGTACATCATGCCATACCAGCGCACTTGGAGAGGTCCTAAATCAAATATTACAGGATTAAAATCAACAGTCATGATCTAAAGTCTACACCTTATCTCTACAAAGACAAGTTTGTTCTCGGTCTGAAGCTCTCTTCGGGATGGAGAATCCCCTCTGTAGTTTTGACAAGAAGTTGCGCCATCTGGCGTACGCCAACTGTTGGACCACTGTAATCAAAGAACGTGCTGTGATGTAGAATGAAACTTAAAAACTCTTCTGTTTTCATACGAACATTTCTTCCACGGAGAGAGGAGTCCAATCGCATAATAGTAAAGAGTGGTTTCATTTTTTTAGGTCCTTCTATCGTTACTAATTGACGTTTGCGAACGTCAAAAAGAACAAATTCACCTTCTGACTTATTGGGGCGCATAACCACGACACCTTCATCAACAGGAGTTCCCCAAAGTCCAAGAATACCGTGAGAAGCTAAGGCCCATCCAAGAAATCTTCCAATTACAATTCTAGATTCGATCTCTTTCTCGGCACTACCGAATGAAGAGTAAGTTCCTAGCTGCCATTCAGATGCGGCAAGAGAATAAATGAGAAGACCAGTTCCCTTATAGCGATAAACTCTATATCCCGGTTTTGGAGTAACACTCTCCTTGCCGTAGCGATCTGACTCGGCCATTGATTCAATTTGCCGACAGACTGGAACTGACGCCTCAGAAATGGTGAGAAGTTTCCCCCCATTATATTTATTTATTTCAATGGAGGCCTTTTCTCCCTCCTCTTCAGAAATCTCATAAAAGCCCATTTTTGTTAAAAATGGTCCGAGTTCTTCCTCGAATTGTTCGGGATCAAACCTTATAAAAACAGGTAGTTGTAAAGATTTTTGATACTGGAAGTAAGTCCAATTTGTATTTTCGCCTTCCATAAGCTCTCCTCACTAGGCCTTCTTGCCCATTTCATCAACCTATATCGACATAACGGACAGATTACTTTAATAGCAAAACATCTTAAGCCCTCTTGACAAATACCCGAAAACCGAATAGAAATACGAGGTTAAGATTTAATAAATTGAGGGCGGGGAATCAAGCTCTTAGGCATATGGCCTTAAGACCCCTTGGTCTCAATGAAAACAAGGAGATACATTGTGTACGGAGTTGTAGAAATCTCAGGTCACCAGTACAGAGTACGTCCAGGTGACATTATTGACGTTGAGAAGCTAGCAGTTGAAGCTGGAAACACAGTTGAGATTGAAGATGTTCTTTTCACAGGTGGAGAAACACCAAGAATTGGTCTTCCACATGTTGAAGGTGCTAAAGTTATCGTAAAAGTTATCAAGCACGAAAGATCAAGAAAGGTTCTTGTATTTAAAAGAAAAAATACAAGTGGTCGCAGAGTGAAAAACGGTCACCGTCAACACTACACTGCACTTCTAGTTACTGAAGTAAACGACGGTAATGGAAATGTAGCAAAGATTGACGCTGAATCTAAAGTAGCGAAAAAATACCTATAATTACGAATAAGATTTTTTAAGGAGATATATCATGGCACATAAAAAAGCCGGTGGTTCAACAAGTAACGGTCGTGACTCCAACCCTAAGATGCTTGGTGTTAAGAGATTTGGTGGAGAAAAAGTAATTCCAGGAAACGTACTAGTACGTCAAAAAGGAACAAAGTTTCACCCAGGTACTGGTGTTGGAATGGGGAAAGACTACACAATCTTCGCAACTCAAGAAGGGCAAGTGAAGTTTTCTTACTTCAACAAAAAGAAGAAAGTTATTTCTGTTGTATCAGCTTAATTGTTTTAAATAAATTGATACCATATAAAGGGGACCCCCTACGGTGGTTCCCTTTTTTTTAGGTCACTATGCGTTTTGTAGATGAAGTAAAAATTACGATTGTTTCAGGAAATGGCGGCGATGGTTGCGTCAGTTTTCGTCGTGAGAAGTATGTCCCATTTGGTGGGCCAGATGGCGGAGATGGCGGAGATGGCGGCAGCGTCTTTTTTCAAGCAACGAAAGGTTTAAACACTCTCGTAAACTTTAGAGGAAAGAAAGTATATCACGCCAGAAATGGAGAACAGGGATCAGGACGTCAGAAACATGGCGCTTACGGTGAAGACCTCACAATTAAAGTCCCTGTTGGAACAATTGTTCGCGATGCAGAAACTGGAAATGTAATTGCTGACCTAACTGAAGATGAAGATAAGGTTCTTGTTCTCCAAGGAGGACGCGGGGGCCTTGGAAATGTTAACTTCAAATCATCTACCAACCAAGCTCCTCGCTACGCGAAACCAGGGACAGATGGGCAAACATTAGACGTAGAACTAGAACTAAAACTTCTAGCTGATATCGCACTTGTTGGCCTACCAAATGCAGGAAAATCAACACTTATCTCTGTTATTTCGGCAGCAAAACCTAAAATTGCAGATTACCCCTTTACTACTCTGGAACCGAATCTAGGAGTAGTAGCAATGGGTGAAAAGTCATTCGTGGTTGCTGATATCCCTGGACTTATTGAAGATGCAGCTGAGGGCAAGGGACTAGGAATTAAGTTTCTAAAGCATATCGAACGAACTTCATCATTTGTTCACCTAGTAGATTGCTCGTGGTGTCTTGATGAATTTGAGGCCTTCGAACAATACGCAACTGTTCGTGAAGAGCTGCTAAAATACAGCGATAGCTTTGCAACAAAAAAAGAAGTCATTTGCCTCACTAAGATTGATGCAATGACCGAAGAGGAAATTGAAAAATTTGTTTCCTTTTTTGAAGCTCAGCTTGATAAAAAAGTTCTGTCAATCTCTGCAGTATCAGGCAGAGGGATTGATAAATTAAAGCAATTAATGCTAAAAGCGACTGGAAGAGACAAAGAAGAATAGAGGATATAAGAAATGGCAAACAGCACTTACATCGCAACACAAATCGATAAAATCATGAATAAAGAGGGATATGAATTCCCTCAAAATATGGCCATGGCATCTGCATGGATTCTAGGAAACCTCAAAGGGGTGAACCTTAAAGTTTACGATATGAGAGGCAAAAGCTCTCTTGCTGATTTTTTTGTGGTGGGCTCTGCTAGTAACTCGACTCAAGCAGGCGCAATGGCCGATGAAATTACAGCTCAACTTAGAAGACATGGTTATGAAACTATTTCGAGAGAAGGTGTAAAACAAGAAGCGGATTGGGCCCTCCTCGATTTTGGTGATATTATTGTTCATATCTTTCTCGATATTTCTCGCGAATCATATAGCATAGACGAGCTATGGCATGATGCGACTCCTGTAGATATTCCTGCAGAGTACTACTACTCTGACGATGAAGCTGAAGGGACGAAGAAAAACAACGACGAAGATTACTTCTAGACCATGAAAGAGATCGTTCTCGTAACTGTCGGTAAGCTTAAAGATAAAGAGCTCGAAAAGATCGAGAACGATTACGCGAAAAGAATCAAAAATCCAAAACTCAAAATAATTGAATCAAAGGCCTATAGTGAAAATAAATCACTAGAAGGCGCAGAGGTGATGAAACGTATCCGCGACTATGCGGGAACGGCTGATCCATATATCGTGACAATGGAAGAACGCGGTGAACTTTATGACAGCCCAAAGTTTTCCAAGTGGCTTTTTCGCATTCTGGAAAATAAGGCAGAGAAAGTTTTCTTTGTCATCGGTGGTGCGGCCGGACATGGGGATGAAGTCCTCCAAGCAAAAAAAGAGATGCTCTCACTCTCTCCTATGACATACCCACACAAACTGGCTCGAATTATCCTTGTGGAACAGCTTTACCGAGCTGTAACCATCAAAGAAGGCCATCCCTACCACAAATAATTTTACGCCTATTTCTTTTCCATTTTCTTTAACAAAAGAGGCGCGTAAAGTGTATTCATAGATAAGACAAAACGGTTATGCCATCTGTCCTCTTATTGAAGATAAGTTGCTTACATGTGGTGTTTGGGGTGATATGAGGCCATCGAAGAAATTCGATGGCCTTGTTATTTTAAGCGTACAAAAAGATCTTAAAACTGTAGAAAATTCGCTTCAATCGAAATAACTTTGGCTCCTGCAAAAAACGATAAATCCCTTCAAGCCCTATCCGTTGAATGAATCTAGGAGCTCTTTTAATCATTCCTGAGACGAATTCAAAGGTTCCCCCACTACCAACCGCAATTTTGACTCCTAGAGACTCTAAAAAGGTTCTATTGCTCTGAATCCACATTTCCTGCTTTAAGGCCCCAAAGCCTACAAAAAGATATTGTGGTCTAAATTTTTTAATAGTTTCTAAGATCTTTTGATTATGATCCTCAGGAAAAGGCATTTCCATATACTCAGGTGAATGCCCCGCAATTTTCACACCGTATTTATCTTGAAGCTTTTTAACGGCTAAGCGATTACTTTCCTCAAGTCCACCTAGTAAAAAAACACGCTCCCCTCTTTGTGCCGCATGTTCACACACATCAAAAATAAAATCGGAACCAGAAATTTTCTCAAAATGATTTTTTCCAGATTTAATTCTTGCAAGAAAATCAGGTATACGACCATCAAAAGTAGCGTAGCTGAAATTAACAATCTTGCCCAGTGTGGGGTCTGTATTCGCCCGAACAATAAGCTCAGCGTTCATTGTTACAACAATTTTTAAAAAGGGATCATCTTTTAAAAGAATATCTCTCGATAGACCTTTAAATTTAATATTGGCAAAGCTAATTACTGGCATGCAATCGCCTTTCTGACATTATCAAATACACTTTGCCAGGATAGCTTATTCTGAGCGTATTTACGGCCAGAGTCACGAAGCTGATTCCACCTCTCTTTTGACTGCAAAATTGATAAAATCTCATTTGCCATTTCTTCAGCGGTATCACGAACAGAAAAGTTGTGACCAGAGTTGTGGTCTAGTCCCTCAGCTCCAACGGAGGTGGCCACAACAGGAACACCGCGATAAAGAGCATCTACGACTTTGACCTTAATCCCACTTCCAAAACGAAGTGGAGCGACAAAAATTGAGCTTTTCTCAAATTCTAGATTTAAGTTTTCAGCATAACCTCGCACAATGACACCATCATTCTGCTCTAAAACCTCTGCTAACTGAGGCTCAATGGCACCTACAATTCTAAACTGAATATCAGGCTTAACTCTCCTAACAATTGGAAAGACGGTATTAATAAACCACAAGGCCGCGTCCCAATTAGCATCCCAACTCATTGTTCCAATAAATAGGATATCTCCATCGTTATTATAATCGATAGGAGTATGCTTAAGGAGCGATTCATCGCCAAGATGAAGAGTCTCTATAAAGTTTACTTTTTTATTTCTAGATATGATTTGTGATAACTTTTCAATATCATTTGGAGCGGCCAAAACTGCACAAGAAGATGTACACATCTTTTTTTCAAAACTGCGAATTCGCTTGGCCTCTAAACTGATCAACGCTTTTTTAATAGATTTCTTTTCAAGTCCTGCGTACCGATCCCACATCACGTGCTCAGCATTATGCTGATGTACAATAACGCGTCCCTTAAATGTTGAAGGAACATACTGATACATTAAGAAATGATCAACAAAGATTGCGTCAAACTGGGAAGCAATACTTTCGATATGTGCCTTCATTCCCGCGTGGTAATTTCGATAAACGCTAAATGGAGAGCGATAGATAAAACTACCAATATACTTTTTAAAACTTCTTGGAGATGAAATGGACATTGTAATCAGCCCATCTAGAGTAAACTCTTGATTGAAACGAGAAAGATACATCTCATCATCCCCTTTCAAAAAGCAACAAGCATAAACATCATGCTCAGATGCTAAATGCTTCAATAGGCGAAAGGACTTAATTTTACCGCCACTATTGGCGGGGTAAGGAAGCTGTGGAGTCAAGAACAGTAGTTTCATCAGCATGGCCTTGTCTAGCTTGTATTAAATTTCTCTTAATAAAAATTATAACAGTAAAGAAAAAAGAATAGAGATAGGAATTTTTGTGCATAAGAAAAACATTTCCCCCCTTATAGTTCAAAACTATAAAACTCAAGACGATCAGGCCAATCACGTAGGAATTTTTCTTTGCGATCCGAAGAAGCTTATATATGAAGAGAATGTAAATCAGCATTCCATAGATTCCGTAGCGATAAATTTCTTGAGCATAAAAGCTATCTGTATACAATGATGGGTTTTGGGTCACCGTCAAATTATAGGAATGAAACGGGTGTAATAAAATACGAGGGTTTGCCATGACATAAGAGAAGAAATCTTGATTCCACTTCTGCATTACTTGATAAGAGGAATCACCTATTCCTGAGTCAGGAATTAATAAAAAAAGACCATTTTGAATCCATTCTGAATTAATTAAACCAGATGAAAAGAGCAAAATACCTCCAACAATGGACGTCGGAACAAAAAATGAAATAATCATTAACTTTCTTCTCATACCTCCCCGTAATTGCGAATTGGGGAAAAGCATAAGAATAATCAAAACCATAAATGGAATTATAATCACACTAGTTCTTGCGACAAAAAACTGAGCGGAATAATTTATAAGTAACAAGAAGTAGAGAAAGAGACGTTTCTTACCCTCAATTTTTAGCTGTAACGAAGAATAAAAAAGAGTTGAACACAAAACGATTGAATAACAGGCAAAAGTAAAAAAATCTTTAAATACAGAGGTGTAACGAAAAGTTGAAAATTGATCGGCACCTAAGAAATGAAATTGTGGTTTGTATAGCGCAATAACGATTTCTCTCATTTCAAATAGGTTAAGCTTTTGAGCAAAAACAATAAAAGAAGGAATACTCAATATGACAAAACAATTTATTAGAATTGTAGTAAGGCGTTCGGAATCAAAGGCGCTCCCAATATTACGTAGCCAGCGATCAAAAATAAAGAAAGCACAAATTCCTTGCAAGCAGTTTCGTAGAATAAAAATATCATGATTATTAATTGAACTCTGTGACATTATAGAAGTCAGAAGAATAACAAAGAGCAGAGCAAAGAAGTAAAAGATATAGGTTGTAGCAAACAGCCCCCTTTTAAAATATTTAGCCCCAATAATGACAGAGAGGTAAAGATAGAACTCCTGCAAAGGTATGAAGTGTCCCGCAATCTGTAGGACTGGAAATAGAACCAAAAAAATAAGAACAGAATATATTCCTATCGTTCTAACCAACGCTTCACTCCTAATTTAGTAAAAAAGAGAATCTGTCCCCAATTACCAGTTTTAACAAATTCAAAAAAATGCTTTTTATAGTAAAGAAAATATCCCTCTTTTGCTCTCTTAGATAGCCCTATCGACTCTCCGTCATGCTTGTGATAAATCGTCAGAACTTCTTTTACAACAGTAAAGAGATGCCCAGATATACTAATTCTTGTCCACATATCCCAATCCTGGCAACTAGGTAAGTTAATATCAAAGCCCCCTAGCTCAACAAGGATGGACTTACGAATCAATACAGAGGGAGATGGAATAAAGCATTCCTTTAAGAGTTTTGAGCGAACATCTCCATCAACTTCAGAGCGGTACCGGTGCACAATCTCTTCACCTTTAACAGCGTCTGACCAAGTATAACAAAATCCAACATCATCAGTGAAAGATTCGATCTGTCTTTCTAACTTTTGTGGAAGCCACTCATCGTCGTCGTCGACAAGGGCGACAAGCTCATACTTAGCATTTTTAATACCGACATTTCTGGAAGTAGGAGCTCCACTATTAACCTGATTCTGAAAATAACGAAACTCAGAGATACGCTTGCTGTAATCTTCAAATAGTTTGAGGTAATCTTCCCAATTGGGAGAGCAGTCATCAACAATGATCACCTCGTATCCCTTAAATGTTTGAGCACAGATGCTATCCAGCAGTCTTTTTAAGTAATCAACTCGCTTATAGGTAGGAATAACAATACTAACTTTCATCACGACACCATATAGTCTATCTGATTAATCCTTCCCCCTCTAAACCGCTCAAGTTCCCCGGCCCCAGAGTACTCATGTCCCAATGGAAGTAAGGGGGATTTTGACAGAATCCTTTGCCCTTTATGAAATAGGAAATTTGACTTGAAAGGGAAAGGGGATAATACAAGATCTCGAACTCTCACTCGTTCATCGAAATACTGGTAGTGAGAGATATAGATTCCAAAGAGAGAAAAACATATAAAAGTATTCTTATAGCGAATGCTCTTTAGCTTTCTTCTAAAAGAGAATTTCTTCCAAGTTGGCAATGGGAGAGAACCATAGTGATATAGTGAATGTTGAAACTGTTCTCCACCAAAAAACGGTGTAATCGCTCTTCTCTTCTTAAAACTGTAGATATAAGGAAGGTTGAGATCATTGCTCCAATAACCACCAGGTTTTCCCACGACAGAGATATAGTTTGGCATCACCACTTTCATAAATTGTGAATCAATGAAGTCTTGCTGTTGAGATGAGGCAAATTTAGAGAGGTCGCACTTTGAGAGAATTTGTCTGGTGCGTTCGAGATAAACCGCAAGAAAGGGAAGGTAGTCATAGAAGTTATTGTATGGATACCACCCCACAAACTGAGGATCATTCATATTTACAACTTTTGGGATCTCTCGTTCCACACCATTAAAAATTAGAGGTAAAGACCCATCTTTCCTCACCTTCTCCTCAACAAACTTAAGAACACTATCAATATCTGACAGAACAGTGGCATCAGATGAATAGGCATACCATTTGGACAAAATAAATATTAGAGTCCCATAACCAAAAGATTGCTCTTGGCCTCTCCCAATGTAGAGAGTATCCCCATTCGGTAAAATAAAATTACGGATAAAATCGACTGCGTACTCAAATCGATCTAGAAACTCTGGATCGTCAGTAAGCTCATATATTTCAGCGCATAGAGACGCAGAAAAGCAGTGATACTGAAAAGAGTTTACACCAAGATCATCTGTAATAAGTCCACTGGGAAGTTGATTTTTTCGCAGCAGGGCCATTACTTTAGCGACTTCTAAATAGGCATCATCAGTTTGTCCTAATAGTTTTGAACAGGCACGAAGTAAACTCCAGTTGGTACATGGAGTACCCTTAAAGTGAAGATCTTCGATTAACGGGGAGATCCCCACTCCCCCAAGCGCCTCGTAGTGTAAAAGTGCATAATTGCAGAATTCCCAATGGAATTCGGGATCAGATCGATCAGCTGAGTCGATCAAACGAATAAGCTTTTCAGATAGACTTGGTGAAAGCTCATTTCTCATTTTAAAATATAAAAGTGAAAATGATGTGCCGTAAAAAACCCGGTAGTCATCAATCCCTTCTTCTACACGATCAGAGAGAAACCGAGAGATCCCAGTACACAATTGTTCAATACGATCTAACATTAAACGCACCTTGCAGGAACTCCGACGAGAGTTTGTCTCTCTGACAAGAAAGTTTTTGTAACTACAGCACCTGAGGCAACAGTAGTATTACGCCCTAAGAAAACACCACCTAAGATCTTTCCCCCCTGTCCGACCCATGAGCCAGCACCAATTTTGATCTCTCCTGCAGGACAGTGTTCTTGATCCATAATAGGAATATCCAAAGAGGTCCCATGATTTCCAGATGAAATCAGGGAAAAAGGAGCAATCAGAACTTTATCTTCTAATGTAATCTTAGAATATGAAAGGACATGAGTATGAGCATTAAGACGACAGCCATTTCCAATATCAATCCCATCTCCATTGTAATGGCACTGCAAATAGACACCTTCATCGAACTGACAATTATCTCCAATGGATATCTTCTCAGCACAAGAAATGCGAACACTGCGAGGAATACATAGCCTAGCAGAGTGTTTTCCCCATCTGACATTAGCCCCATAACTCTTAAACTTTCGTTTGTAGTATGACTTAAAAAAACAATGATAGAGGCAGCGATCTAAAATTTTAAAGAGCATTACTCTCCCCTTTAATTATGTTACGCAACAACTGGTAATCTTTCTTGATCTTAAAGACTTCACCAAAATCGAAATCGTAGCGCCGAATTTCAACAAGAACTAGAGCACACCAAAAAAGAGAATTAAAAATATTTGCCAAAGCAACGCCTTGGGCGCCCCAAATTGAGGCCGTGGAATAATAGGAGATAGCTGAGACTGTCAAAATTGGAATATTAACCCGAACAAAGAGTCCCTTAACATCTCCGTAGATATTGATATAGGAAACAAGGGGGGAGGCCACAGACTTTACAATAACCAGTCCTCCAACGATACACAGCAGATAGAAATTCATCTGAGTAACATCAGAGTCCCCAGTAATCAGCTTCAAGTAAAAGCGACCAAATAAGAAAAAAATCAAAAAAGTAATAACTCCGATATAAATCGAAGCACGAAGGAAGATACAGGTTGTCTCATAGCGCTTTGTAGTATCACTAGAGTTAGAGAGAGCAACGCTATTTTGTTGTCCTAAAATTGATGGCAATAGGTTAGCGACATTGGCGCCATTTAGAGCAACGGCGTAGTTCCCAACAGTCACCATCCCCGAGTAAAGGGAGAGAAAAAAGGTATCAGCTTTGTAGATAAAGCCTGTAACCACGCCTATGAAATGAACCCAAAGAGAATAGCCAAATATAGATCGCTTATACAACGACCAGTACAATCGCGGCTTAAATAATAAGTTGAGATTGAGATCAAATACCTTTACAGCAAAAATAAACCAAAGCAATAAAAAGACAGTAGAGATAAAAATATCTCTAACCAACAAAAATTTTAAAGATGGTGAAAAGTAGAGCCCAAGAAGACTGATTAAATTGAGTAAGTTTCGAATAAAACTCATCTTGGTCACCACAAAATGCTTCAAAGAGCTAGATGCTAGAACCACGAAAGGAGCGACAATAGCATCAGTTGAAAAGATAACAAGGATTGAACCAAGAGCATAAATAAAATCTAATTGTTGATAATACCAATATCCCCAAATAGCGAGAGCTATTGCCACGACAATAAACAGCAAACACTTAAATAGAGAGAAATAAAAGAAGTGCCGCAGATAAAAACTAATCTTGCGACTAAATTTCTTGTGGTCACGATAGAGGATACTTTCTAAGGCAACATTGAAGAAACTAACAAATGTGAACATTCCTAAAGATATCCCAACAAAGGCGTATTGCTCGCGTGGTAACAATCGAATAACAATAAAAGCAGTTAAAAATTGTCCGAGAAGGATAATCCCCTTCTCCAATACAGATGCATATAAATTTTTAAGGATCTGCTTCCCTAATTCCATCGCACATCCACATCCCAAGAGAGTACTTCTCCTTTGGGCAACTTAACCAACGGAATGGCAAGTGGGTTAATGTATCTCATAATGCCTCGTTTAAAAGGAGCAACTTCCCCTCGATACCACAAACTATCTCGTATTTTTTTAGATTTGAGCAGAGGCCTGCTAATCCACTGGGGAAGAGGCCTAGTTTTGACAACTCGATTACACAGCTTAATCACCTCATAGTTCCACTTATTGGGTAAAAGCCTAGCATGAACAATCCACTCGTCATGTCGATCACGAACATACATTTTAGGAGTCATACATCTGGGGTGAGTTACCGAATTAACAACAACCTTTAAAGGACGGTCTCCGATAAGAGAAGCTACTTTTGTCTCGTATTGGTGGTAAATGTTACTATCGCAGTGATCAAAATAGTTTCCAGCGATCTCTGCTCTAGGAAAAAAATTCTTAAGAAAACGGAAGCGAAGAACAAAGTCCATAAATACAGACTCTTCTAAGCAAGTCAGGGTCAATTTTCTGTTGAGCAATTCCTCACCGACAGTTTCAACACATTCTAATTTCCACTTCCCCTCTTTCATCTTGCAAACAAGGGTTGTAATGAGAGTATCCTCATATCTTTTCTGTTCAAAACTTTCTAATGAGTATCGGTACCCCACACCATCCTCAAGTGAAAAGAAGGCAGATGAATCTGCAGTTTCAACACCCCAGGGATGAATAATATTTTCCCCAAAGGGTGCAAACTCAGAGATCACCTTTTTATCGACATTCCACGTTATAGGCATATATTCTCCAAATATTTTTTCCACTCCATTTTATAGAGGTCTAAAGAATGTTTATTCTCCACATACTGTCGAACTCTTGGGGAGAGCTCGTCCCTTCTCTTAACAATGTCATTAATCTTGCTGACAATCTGATCAATGGAACAATCTCTAATATCAAAAACTAGTTCAGGAAATTCTTTTTCCAACTCAAAAGCTGATCCCACTTTAGAGGTTAAAACAGGAACCCCCGACGCCATTGCCTCTAACAAAACAAGACCTGAAGCCTCAAAGCGACTGGGAAGTAGAAGCAACTCGTACTGTGGAAGCAGCATCGATAACTCTTTAGGAGAGCGCTCCCCTAAATAGTTCAATGTGGGGGAAGTACAGCTGTTTGAAACCATATCGATCTCAATCCCTCTTTCTGCAATTTGCTCTAAAATATCAATTCCCTTGGGGTAGTAGTTATTGGCCCCCACAAATAGAACTTTTCCATTTGTAGTTGCTATCTGAGGTACATAGAGCGAGAGATCAACGGGATTGTCGATTACTTTAGCGTTTAAAATTCCTTGTTCGTTGAGAACCTCCGCATTACCTGCACTCACCGTTACTACATATTTTTTGTGAGCGGCCAACCTCTGAACAAAAGAGAACCACCTATTGACCACCCTACTCTTTAAAGGGAAGTACTTTCCAAGACCTTTTCTAAGACCATGATAGCTGCCGTGAAAAAGAGCAATACATCTGGGATGATTGATAAAAAGTCCATACTCTCCATTACAAATAACAAGGTCATACTCTTTCCCAAGATTTCTAAATCTCTTGGCGGTAATCCACGGCAGGCCAAAGATCTTACGCCCGATCGATTTCTTCTTCTCACCATCAGCAGTGAGGAAGTCGACCGAATGTCCTAACGAAATCAAGCAACTCTCCAAAATGTTATCCATGGTTGAAACACCACCAAAAGAGTTCTTACTTGGAGTGACAATTAGGATATTCACCTCCCCCCTCCTAGTAAAAATCGCTTAAAAAGAATCCCAAATGGGCGTATAAAAAAGCGATATGACTCATACAAAACAAAGATGGTATTGGCAGCTTTCCTTGAGTACTTAATACCTAATGCCTCTTTTAACCCAAGATAATATTTATCAAGGAACTTAAAACTATATTTAAGAGTCCAGTAGAAACGCGCTAAACGCCCTACACGTTGGCCACCGGTCTTGACCTCACTGCGATTAAGCCCAACCGCGTGAGTATCGCTAACCATCAAAATTCTTCTCCCACTCAAAAAAGCGCGGACTTGAAAATCAGTCTCTTCACGATAACCATTTCCATGAGAGTATGAGGGATCGAGAGGAAATGATTCGAGCAATTCTTTAGTGGTTAATAAAATTCCGTGAGAAAATGGAAGCTCAACATGCCCATCAATAAAAGAAGAATTATTCAATGTGAAATTATATTGATTGAATACAGGCACTTTCCTTAATGAATCTTTATAACGAGAGATCGCATCAGAAATCTTCTCTCCGGCCTGACGGTAGAAATGACGGCCAGTGACAAGGTCTGCATTCAATAAGTTGAAATACTCTAGGCAAACTCTTGTGTAGTTAGACTCCAGTAAATCATCATCATCGCAAAAGAGAATAAAGTTATTGGAAGCTTTCTCTACTCCAACCATCCTGGAATATGCAGCTCCACGATTGCAATCATTTTTAAAATACCGAAAAGAAATGTGAGGAAAACGATTCTGAAAGCTAAAAAACACCTCTTTTGTGTCATCAGTCCCACAGTCGTCTACTAAAACAACTTCATTTATTCCATCTTGAATAAGAATATTCCCAAGCGACAACTTAAGAGAATATCCTCTGTTAAATGTAGGGATTATGGCCGTAATCAATTTGTCAAAACTCCTTTAAATACTACCTATATGATAAGTCCTTATGTCACAACTAACACAGGGTAAATAAAACCTACTAACAGGTAAGGTCATCATTTGATAAAATAAAAATTATTACAAGTTGCTGATGAAATCTATAAGACGAATTTAATGGAACTAGACACTTTGTTATGATTTTATTTTTTGCTCTAGCACTTTTCACCGTTTCCTATTTAGCATTTACTAAAATGCTCCGCTTGCCATTATCTAAAAGCAAATGGCCCAGAAGATTATTTTATGTCAGCGCGAGGAAATCAACCACAGATGCAATCCTGCTAGGTGGACTTATCCTTAATCTAGGAATTATGGCCGCGGTCATCTATTCCTCATTCGTGACAAATAAGTCGGAGCTTCAATTACTATCTCTTCTTTCATTCGGTATCATCTTATTACATGGATATTTTGACGATAAATTCGAGATAACACCAAAGGCAAAATTATTCTGCCAGCTTCTGAGTGTAGGTTTATTTACTGGAGCGTTGGCATTTACGTCAGAGTCATTTCCACCTTACTATTTTATCATTGTCGGAATCTTTGGTTTTGCAACGTTGAATGGCAGTAATCTTCTAGATGGTCTTGATTCGATGCAGCTCAAGCTTTCATCTATATCGCTACTAGCATTTGCATTTCTTGGAAAATACTTTCAAATAGATAATGTATTTACAATTTCCCTTCTTTCTCTTGCTCCTCTTATGGCATTTACTCGGTTCAATAAGGAGCCCGCCAAAATACACATGGGAGAAATTGGTGCCAATACTTTGGGAATGGTCCTTCTTGTTTTATCAGTCCAAACATTTGATGCCTTAAAAATGAGTAAATCTCACCTCGATGCAGCTTCAATTGCAATTATTCCATCTCTTCTTCCTGTATTAGAACTTGGGATCAGCTTCACAAGAAGGGTTCTAAAAGGAAAATCACCATTTAAATCTGATCGATTACATATCCATCACTTATTAACAGAATACAAAGGTCTCTCCGCGGCCGGGGCAACATCCCTGCTTGCAGTGATCTATTTTGGCATTCTACAAACATCAATTCTTGTGGCCTATTTCTCACCAATCGTAGCAGTAATATCCTTTACTGTGATTACGGCATACGCATACCTTAGGTTAGGGTATCCAATTTGGTTCCTAAATAGAGGCATTGTTTCGAAGGTTCTCTACTCCGCGAAGATGACTCATCTTCGCAAACAGAAACTAAAAATCATCAATACTGATGCGATTGATGATTTTCAATTAGTGGTGACTCCTCAATATCGTCCGGAAGATCAACAGGACAACATCAAGATCGCGTCTTAATTATTTTTTTACCTGGCTAAAAATGACAAGAGAAGAAACAAGTGTTGTGATGACTCCAATCAAGCTAGTGTAATAAGCTCGATTTTCATAGAAATAGTTCTTTTCCACAAATACAGTATCACCTGAACGGAGCTTAAAATTATAAGCATCAGCACTTCCTCCTTGAGATAAATCAAAAGAAAGCTCTTTAACGCTATTACTAGCTTTTCGTGTGATTTTAATTGAATCTAATTTCGCCGATGATTTAGGTCCTCCTGCAAGCGAGAGTCCTTTAATCAATCCAGTATCAACGGGGATATAATGGAGGCCTGAGCGAGAAACTTCTCCCCAGAAATGAATTGGAATAAGCACCCTTCCCTTTGCGGTTGGAGAATAAAAAACAGATCCAGATGTCTTTTTTATATCTTTGACATCAGATGGCAAAGCGAATTCTGTTACACCTGAGGTCGCAGCAAAGCACTGAGTCTGTAGTAAAATGCTCGCAATAAAGTAAACTAAAATCTTCCTCATTTTCATCTCCTGAAGATTCATGGTAGCATCAATAATCACAGATAAACAAGTTAAGTTTTGGGCCTTTAAATGGATTTACAGAGCTACATTTTTGCCTTTTTTGATTACATCACCTATACCAAGATTGGAGGGGTCATACCTCTAGATATCATTGCTCATTTCATTGTAGGAATGATTATTACAATTGGTCTTTTGAAACTGAAATTGCGCTTACACAATGTGGCAATTACTCTTCTATTGATTTCTGTTTTTAAAGAATTTCTTGATTACTTAAGAATGGGAAACGTCGATTTTCTTGAAGGGATCAAAGATATCTTTGTATCAATGTCGTATCTCATCATTTTGGTGATAGCTCGACTAACAAGAAAAAAAAATCTAATCGAATTCAGGAATACTTCCAAGAATTTTAAGATTGCTTAAGCTCATTCGCAAATCGTCTTCATCATAAATTTTGTTGTCAGACAGGTAGCGAACAACGATTGCTGCAAATATCGAAAAGAAAATACCGGCCAGGCAATAAATAAAAAGAAGCAATATAGGAGTTTTTCTCATTTGTTTTACAGTGGTAGCAAAACGGTCAAAAACGAGATCGCTGACTGCAGAAGATTCCATTAACTGAAGCTCAATCAGCCTCCCCTCAAGCTGCTTCAATAATTTTGCAGCGGGCTCAATTCGTTCTAACTCTCTTTCAAGTAACAACTTCTTATTAATGATATCTTTTTTCTGTACTTGCATTTGGTCATACTTATTTTTTGTGGCAATAACTTGCTCTTTAAAAACATTATAGTCAAATACACTCGCATCATACTTTTTGTCATTTGTAGCAATAAATCGATCAAGATTATCCAACTGCCTTTTTGATTGCGGCATCTTTTTCAATAATTTGCGGTTGGCCTTAAGTTCGGCCTTTAATTCATTTAGAATCTTTAGACCTTCGCCGGACTTATTCTCAGATAGAAGTTCAATAGAATTGATATCATTAGTAAGCTGAGAAATTTTTAACTTCAGCCCTTCTCTTTTTTTAGAAAGCTCGAGATCGTCAAGGTTGACTTCTTTTCCTAGAGAGGTCTTTCTATTGTTGAGTTTTGCTTTTGCAGCACTTAACTTTTCTTGCTGTCCTAGATAGTTTTGATGAAAGACTTTCATCTTCTCGTCAAATTCACGCAATTGATTGTCGAAAATATTTATCTCTTCTTTTAGTTCAAGATACCTCGTTGATGTAAGCTTATCGCGATTAGACTTGATCATTCTTCGGGTAATATTTTGCTGCTCTACTAGCTGCTGCTTTTTCGACTTTAACCTTGAGGACTGAACAGATGAAATAACAACATCAAGCAACTGACGATTGAAGACAGGACGAACGGTCCTCACAGTCAAGATATAGTGGTTCCCATTTCGATCGCCATAAGTGATATCAATCATCTTAGGGAGCATATTGGCAATAACTTCTCTCTGACATTCAATATCTTTAGAGCATTGAAGCTCAATACGTTGTACTATTCCTTTCCCCTTCTCTTGGATTCCTTTTACGACCTCTTCTAAAGTAAAACGATCAAGAAGATTGGTAGCAATGAGTCTATAGAAGTCAACAGAATTTCCCAGGCGTAGAATTTCGGCCCTTTTGACATCTAGATTTTCAACGGCAAATAAAGCACTACCATCTCCTGATGATTCAACTGCTGCATTCTTAAAGCTAATAGAACTACTGAACACATTCGATTGAAAAATATATAGCAACGCAGTTAGAGAAATAACGCCAAACAAAACCCCGACGCACATTTTGTTGTATCTCTTAGCGAGCTTCCACATCATTGGGAAACTAACCACAGTTATGTCATCGAGGAGATTACTAAGCTTATTCACGGGCCATAACCTCTCCATGGGTATGATTTGAATCAATAACAACCCCTTTGAGATTAATCCCATGTCCTTCGTAAAAATCAATGATCTCGTCAAGATACTTTGTATCAGACATTTTTTTCACAACCACAATTGATAAGCTTTCAAAGTATGATAGTAAAGGTCTATAATGATAAAAGCGTCTTTTTACGCGACTGAGCTCAGGAACATCAAAAAAGACAAGGTCATGAGTAGCAACAAACTTATCTAAGAATGAATAGAACCCTTTTGGATTTTCTTCCCCAAGAAGCAAAATATCATTCATATCAACGAGATCAAAGTGTTGATGAAATTGATGCAAATCAATTTTCATCCCTGCGCCAGGAATAAATTCAGGAACGAGAGAGCAATGATCGATTACATTTTTAAAGACACCACGATACAGGTTGTCTGAAACAACACCAACTTTCAATTTTTTTTGAAGATCAAAAAAACTTGTGAGCCCCAAAATTGCTCGTTGCTGTGAGGTTTTATATCCCAAAGATCCAATAGCAAAGCACTTTATGCCTTCGCTGTAATCTTCAAAAAAAGATTTCCCAAGCTGAAATAGCTCGTGATGATTGTGAACACGGTAGTAATAACTGGGCAGCTCTTCCTCTGAATGAGTGAGCTTCAGCCCTTCCTCAACCTTATCTTGAAGGCTAATCTCAGACACATTCTCTATTTTCTTTTTTGAAAGTTCACTCTTTCTTTCAAAAAACTTCTTTTTAAATAGCATAACTTTTTTACTCTAGATCAATATTCAATATTTTCTTTTCCAAAAATTACCCCCAGCTGTCTTACTCCATACTTCTCAAAGAACTTGTATGTAGAAGTTAAATTTCGAGAGTCAGACTTTTTCTCAACAACATGAGAAACAGATGTCAGGGATTCAAACAATGGAACAAATAAATGTCTCTTAGAACTAATTTGTTTCAGCTCTGGTAAAGCGCAAAAAATAGCTCCGCTTCTCTCAGAGAAGTCATTAAAAAATATTTTCAAGGCCGATGTAGAAAGCTTGAATATCAATTCAACAAACTCGTTAATATCAACGACTGTAATTCCACCAACCTGATGACAATGTAAAGTCATATCGAATTTTTCAAACTTGATGGTAGTTGGTTCGGAATTATTTAAAAATTTCGCAAAACGAGTCTCGGCTGAATCTGCAACGATAACGGCCTTTTTATTAATCATAAAATTAAATGCAGAAGCGAGTCCCCATACAGTCATTGAAGCTGAGTTTTCAGCTCTAGATCCAGTTATCCCAAATATTTTATTGCCTTGTTTGAACTCACTTATGAAGGCCTGAGCAAGTTTAAACAACTCACTTGGATTCTTGGCCTTAAAGTAATCGCTCTTCCCTTCCCAATCCGAAGAGTCCTTTCTTTTTTGGTCATCATAAACGGTCTGAGAAACCTTCTCCTTAATTGGAAAACGGTTGATAGGAAAGGCACGGTCAAACATGGAAAGCATGTCTGTAATATCAGCAAAAGGGATTACGTAGTCATCGTTTCGCTCGAGCTTACTAAAAGCGTTAAATTTGTGTGAGCGGTCTCTTTGTTTTCTTTTCCAACGATCGATATCACTAAGCGACCACTCAACTTCAGAGTGTATATCTCGATCCAGCAGAGCATTGGAATTTGGAAAACGGCTTAACAGATTCATCACATCAACTACTTGTATTTAAAAATTTAGTTTAGCTCTATTATTTTTATTTTATAAGAGAGCCTCTATTTTACTAGTCGGGCAAGAATTTCGCGTTAAAACAAGCGTTTATCCCATTTATTGCTAATAAATAGGATAACCGTCCCAATTTATGTCAAATATAATATATGAATGCTTCTTAAGTATGAATAACATTTGTCGATAAGAAATATTATGAAGAAGAAATTATATTTGATCCTATTGGTGAGCTCTCTTCTCTCTTTGTCTACTTTTGCGGAAACAAGACGCTATAGCGGTTTTACCGGTTATTCCAACCTCTCAAATACAGCAGTGATGCTTCAGTGGAAAAGTGACTCCAAAGCATTGGTCTACAACTTGTTTTATGAAACAAGCAGTGGTGAAAGTATTTTCATCGATTCGATAAACGCTCCCACCCTAGAGTTTTATGTCACAGGCCTTAGTGTTGGAACTACCTACACATTTAAGATACTAATGCTCGATATCAATGGTCGGATCAACAAGTCAAAGAAAAACCTAGTTGTGACAACTCTCTCCGGGCCAGTAGTTGTCACATGTCCTAACAACTATACCAAAGTACCAATGGATAAAGAAATGGGAACGTATAGTGACTTTTGCGTTATGGCCTACGAAGCAAAAAACATTGGTGGAGTTGCAACTTCTGTCCCAGATGGAGCACCTTGGAACAACATCTCAATGGTAAATGCAAAGGCCGCATGTCAGGCGATTGGAGCAAACTACGATCTAATCTCAAACGAAGAGTGGATGACCATAGCTAGAAATATTGAGTCTTATGGCGCAAATTGGAATAGCGGGATTGTTGGAGAAGGCTGCCTTTCACGCGGAAATAGCGGCGCAGATAATATCTGTGGTTACTTCTACGATGATGTAGATTATGGAACAAGTAGAGATTTTCGCGCTCAATTTTATCTCAACAATGGTGAATCTCTCTGGGATTTCGCAGGAAACCTTTGGGAGTGGGTTGATTGGAAACAAGCAGGTGCCCTAGATCTTGCACCAGTCAATTGCCCTGCAGGATGGGACGAGCTTTCAGATTTCCTATGTCCTGCAATCTCAAGTGAGGAATACAGTCCAATTACAGAAGCGATGACATCAACAGACAATGGAGTTGGAAGATTCTATGGTGGAACAGGCGGAGCTGCAGTTAGAGGTGGTGCTTGGTCATCAACAATCAACTCTGGAGTATTTGCTCTTTACCTCAAGAATAGACCAACAGCAGTGATGAATTCAGTTGGTTTTAGGTGCGTATATCGACCATAGTCAACAATGAAAGGAATACTTTGTATTATCCTATTCGTTTGTTCTATCCCTGCCTTTTGTGAAACATTCTCAATTGCAACGCTCAATTGGCCACCTTACATTGGTGAAAAGCTTAAAAACAATGGACCAGTTGCAGAGATCATCAAAAAAGCGTTTAAATCCCAAGGGCATAAAGTTGTACTAAGTTTTTTCCCATGGACAAGAACAGTAGCAAGTTCTAAGAAAGATTCATTTGCCGGCATGATTCCAGAGTACTACAGCAAGGAAAGAGTTGAAGACTACACACTAGTTGATATCCAAATAAGTGGACCGCTTGTTTTTTGCAAAAGGAAAAATTTCAATCTGTTTAATAAATACTCAGGAAACCTACAAGAACTTGTTCCATACCGAATAGGTGTCGTCAGCGGATACATCAATACTGAGGAATTTGATCATGCCCAATTTTTAATAAAGGATCACGCTTCAGATGACCTCAGCAACTTAGAAAAACTCTTAAAGAAAAGGGTTGATCTAATTGTGATAGATAAAAACGTAGGAAATTATCTCGTAGAAGTGAATAAGAGATTGAGTATGTTAAAACTCGATTGCCTGACTCCACCATTAAATATGAATAAATTATTCTTTGCAATTTATCAGAAGAACCCAAAGCACGATCAAATCAAAGAGATTAGTGAGAAAGGCATCAAAGAAATCAAAAATGAGATTCCTCAAATTCTTAAGAATCATGGCCTTTAAAACAAAAAAACCACTCTTTCGAGTGGTTCCATATATTAAAATCAATTAAATCTTTGGTTGCGGGGACAGGATTCGAACCTGTGACCTTCGGGTTATGAGCCCGACGAGCTACCGGGCTGCTCCACCCCGCGCTAAGATGTTCTTAAGATAGACGATCTCATCTACTTTGTAAACCCCTGAATCTACAAAAAAACCATACTATTTTACTACGCCATAAATAGCTAAAATTACTTAAGTTTTGTCCGATAAGGTATGTAGGGTCACTTCAACAGTATAGAGGTAGCAATGGGACTAGCTTTAAAAAAAGAAAAAAAGATCAACATTCAACTTGATACAACTGAGCTCACACCTGCTCAAGTCAGATTGATTAAGTCACTCAACTCAATGCTCGCTCATGTCATCACGACAGAAGATGAAAGTGAGTTTTTTGAAGGAAGTGCAGAATGTATGAGAATATGTGCGTCACTTATTAAGCAATCGTACTTTGCAACAGATCTAAAAGATGCCGATAACATCCCATACGCAGACCAGGCCATCGAATACTCAATGGATGTTCTTCAAGAGCATATCACTGATTCAAAAGTAGTGACCTACGACAACTAGAACACACATCAAAGTCATCCCCACTAAATTGTGGGCATATTAAAAGAGGACCAATATTGGTCCTCTTTTTTTATCTACAAATTTGATCTGAACTATTTTTTTACTTTTCTAGGAACTTTAGACCTAACACCAGAGACCTTTTCCGCGGCCCTCTTCACTTTCTTTTGAATACGTTTTTGGTGTTTCTCTTCTTTCAATTTCCATGACTCTTCGCGCTCATTCTTAGCTTCTTGAGCTTTGGTATCTTTAAGAGTTTTGATAGTTTGGAAGTATACATCTCTTCTGAATTTTTTAAACTCGCGATCATCAGCGGCAGTAGCAGGTTGAGCACCACGCTTTTTCAAATTAATGGTCTTCTTTCTGGAGAGATACTCTTTTGGTTCTCCACGAAGAGTCCCATCTTCATTAAGACCTAGGGCCTTTAAAAGTTGATTCTTTGAAAGAACACGGTAATTACCAGGACGTAGCCCATCAATTGTAAGTCCACCAATGGCCACACGTCTAAGCTTATCGATTGTAATCTCAGCATCTTCACAGATGCGACGAATCTCGCGATTACGACCTTCTGTAAGTCTAAACTCTAACCATGTTTTATTCTGAAGTTGCTCGATAACACGAACAGATTTCGGTTTTACTTTTACACCTTCAATGGTTGTTCCATTTCTAAGCTTCGTAAGAATAGCATCAGTGACAGCACCGAAAACTTTTACTTCATAAACTTTTGTAACTTCATAACGAGGATGCATCACAAGGTTTGCAAATTCCCCATCATTTGTCATAAGAAGCAATCCTTCTGAAAGATAATCGAGACGACCAACAGGATAGATTCGTTCTGAAAATTCACGAACAAATTCCATAACGGTCTTTCTTCCCTCTGGATCATCAAGAGTAGTAACAAACCCTCTTGGCTTATTTAATAGGATGTAGAGTTTTTCAACAGAATCGATATCTAGAATTTGTCCATCAACAAATACAACGTCCTTAACAGGATCAACTTTTGTACCTAGGATGGTAATGATTTCTTCGTTCACGCGAACACGCCCTTGAACAATCAAGTCCTCGGCCTTTCTACGGGAACAGATACCACAATCAGCAATAAATTTTTGAAGTCGAACTTTGCGACCAATAGAATTTGACATAAAGATAACCTAACCTCGCCTCACGGCAGTTTAATGTCGTTCATAATGAAACCGAAATGTACGATTATTCGGGGGGAAAGTCAATTACTGCAAAGTATTTACAGTCTCTTCCCCACCCTTCATAAAGCTTAGATCGAGATCCAGCTCATTCGCTTTATCCATCATAGTATCAGTTAATTCGTCGATATCATTAACTTTTTGATCGACATCATCCTGATTCTTTGCGAAATCTTCCTCAGATGCCAGTGGAACTCCAAAATCGCTCAAAGATTCCCCTGTAAGGTTAGCGAATGCGGCCTCAAGAGCGGCTTCTAAAGAATCTGCTTCACGAACATTCGAACGATCAGATGCGAATAAGAAATTTTCTTCCTCATCCTCTTTTTCAGCTTCTTTTGCGACTGGCGCTACATCCGCAGCGGTATCTTCAAAAGAAACGAAGTTCGATTCGTCGATAACAAAATCTTCTTCATCAGTACTTAGATCCATTGAAGTAGATTCGTCTTCTTCAGACACATCTTCAAAAATTTCTTCAACCTCTTCTGCTTCAGCTGCGAAGGCCTCACCAGTTTCGAGATCGATCATTTCAAAGTCGTCTTCTACTTCAGGAGTATTGTAGGGACCTCCCTCAAGATCAGTAATAACAATAGGCTCAATTGCAGGGAGCATGGTTTCAGATAGAACAGCAATAAGATTCTCATCTGTAACACTCTTGTTATTAACAAACTCTTCTAGAAGATCGAAAGCTGAACGAATTTGTCCACCTTCTTCGGAAGTACGGCGTCTCTCTTCAACTTTTAGTGATTTTGTAAACTCAGTTTCAGCTGAGATATCTTTGATATTTGAGCTTAAGCTTTCAAGCTCTTCAAATTCATCAAATACAAATTTTGACTTATCACCTTCACAAATAGACTTGATATCAGCAATCTTACCAACATCACTATCCGCCATCTCTTCAAGTTCATGCTCAGGTGGAAGTTGAGAAACATCCGCCAAGTTGAATACTTCAAGAAACTCAGGAGTCGTTCCATAAACAACAGGACGACCAAGTTCATCAGAACGGCCAACAACCTTAACAAGACGCTTGTCCATGAGTTGCCTTACGATATGAGAACTATCAACACCTCTGATCTTTTCAACCTCAACTTTAGACACAGGTTGCTTGTAAGCGATAATAGCAAGAACTTCTAGTGCAGAAGGAGTTAGCACTAGAGACTTAACTTTAAACAGGTCTTGAACATATTTAGAGTAAGTGGCCTTTGTTCTAAACTGGTAACCCTCTGCGATTTCCAGTAAACGAAGTCCATGATGTTTTGCTTCGTATTCTTCCTGAAGCTTTGAGATGGCCTCATGAAGGATTCTTAGAGGAATATCTTCACAAATAAGATTTCTGATTTTTGCCAGTGGAACTGGTCTATCACTCATGAAAATAATAGTTTCAATCGCACCAGAAAGAGTATCCATGTCAAGGCCGGTGCGCACTTGCCACATAACATCTTCATCTAGCTCTTCTACTAAAATATCAGCTTCGAGTTCGATATCTTCCCCTTGAGCTTCGGATGCTTCAAGTGAAATCTCCTCAGAATCAATCATAAGATCTTCAGTTCTTTCCATATCGAGCTCTTCATTCTCTTCAAGCTCAACTTCAGAAACAACTTCGCTGTCCTCAATATCTGAGAACATAATTTCGTCTGAAATTTCGGGGATTGTCGCGGTTAGGCCATGCTCAACCATATTGGCGAACTGTTCGGTAAAATCCGAACTTGCTTGTGTGTCCATTAATGTCTCTTCCTCATTCATGTTGTGTGTGTTACCAGGTTAAGGCCCTGGTAGGCCCATGAGTTACTCTATATTTTCATTTATTACATCAGAAATCAAGTCATCATTTTCTGACTTTTCCTCATTTTCATCTTCGAAACCATCGGCCAATTCGACGTCGAAGTCCTCGAAATTAGATGTAACATCTACATAAATATTCTTGGACTCCTCGTTCTGGAAGATCCTAACCTTCTTTAATCTCGCTAGTTCTAGAAGCGAAATAAAAGTGATGATCACATTTGTAATATCCCGTTTTTCCGTCTCGATGCTCACATCATTTTCCAAAATTTCTTCAAAATTCGACTGAACTCCCTGCTTAAGGTATCCCTTCAGGAAGGTAAGCTTCTCTTTAATCGAAAGACGATCGCGTTTAACGACAGTATATTTTCTTCTATTTTTCTGAATCAGCTCCACCATACTCATGGTCAAGTTGTCGAGATCCATAGGAGTTAGAATTGAATCAACAATCGATTTACGATCTACTTTAGGCTTTACAAAGATCTCATGACCCTTCTTCGGAAGCTGCCAAAGCTTTTCTCCAAGTCGTTGAAACTTTTGAAGATCTTCAAGTCTTCTAATCAATTCGGCTTCAGAAGTGATAATCTCACTTCCAGTATTTTCAGCGATGGCCTTGTTCTCTTCTTCAGTCACACATGACTTTGATTTAATAAGAAGAAGGGTAGATGCCATGAAGAGATACTCTCCGGCCAAATCAAAATTGAGTTCACGCATTTTTGCGAGATAGCCCAAATACTGCTGAGTGATCTTGGTAAGATCAAGCTTTCTAATATCCATCTCCTCTCGTTGAATGAGATGGAGAAGAAGCCCCAGAGGGCCATCAAAGTTTTCAGTTTTGACTTGGATTGAGGTATCTAACATATCGCCCTACTTATAAAAACCAATCTTTTCTTGAAGCTGTTCCCAGTAAGGTGCAATCACAGCTCGTGCTCTTTCTGTTCCCACGCGTAAGATTTCATCAACCTCTTCATCAGTAATTGCATTCATACGCTCAGCGATTGGCATCAACTCGGCCTTCATTGAATCCCCAAGCTTTTGCTTGCAGGTCCCGCAGCCAAGTGTTCCTGCACGGCATTCACTATTCACTTCTGAACAAAGAACGTCTGTTGAAAACACCTTGTGGTAATCATATACAGAACAGTTATCAGGGTTCCCTGGAGAATCAATCCCCTCTCTTGTGTCATCAGTTTTAATCTTGTTGATTTTTTTCTGAAGACTTTTTGGAGTTTCACGAAGTGAAATTGTATTTCCAAGAGAAGAACTCATCTTCTTCCCGCCCAATCCCTCAAGCTTTGGAACCTCAGTTAAAAGAGCTTCAGGTTCTGGGATATCGGTTTTATACATACGGTTGAACTTTCTCACGATTTCACGAGCGATCTCAATGTGAGTCACTTGGTCCTCACCTACTGGAACCTTATTCCCCTTAACAATCGCAATATCTGCGGCTTGAAGCACGGGATAGGTGTAAAAACCTAAGTTATCCAACTTTCTTTGGAAGTTATTCTCTTTCATATCCTTCCAGCTTGGACTTCTATCGGCCCATCCCGGAGGAGTTAAACATAAGAACATCTGGTTAAGTTTTAAAATCTCAGCAACAGATGATTGGTTGTAGATAATTGCTTTTTCAGGATCAACGCCACAAGCAATCCATCCGCGAACATATTCTCGACGCGCCTTATTAACAATGGAAACATCGTCGTAATAGCTTGTGAGCGCATGCCAGTCAGCAACGAAAAAAAAGCACTCATACTCATCTTGAAGCTTGACCATATTTTTAATAACACCAACATAATGACCAATGTGAAGGTCACCGGTTGGGCGCATACCACTAAGAATAATCTCACTCATAATTTAGAACCTACATTAAAAGACTATAAAATAAGCCAATCATATACCCTCCTAAAACAAAGAAAGGCCCAATGATGTATTGCCAAATATTGGTAAACATCAAAAAGATAAAAATGAAAAAGGAGTAGCGTGACAGCTCCATGTACTTCATCATCGTGCTGTCATCCATAAATGACGCCACCATTTTGGAGCCATCAAGTGGAGGTATTGGTACAAGATTAAACACCGCCAATAAAATATTGATGTAAACAGATTGCTTAAGCATCATAGTGAACGCTTCTTTCAAAGCCATTCCATCTGGTGCGTAAATAAGAAATACGACCAGAAAAAAAGCAGAAAGGATAGAAAGCAAAATATTTGCCAATGGCCCAGCGAAGCTAACCCAAAAGATCCCTTTTCGGTAATGGCTAAAAGCACTTGGTCTAGTGACCACTGGTTTGGCCCAACCAAAAAAGACTCCACCCATTGCAGCGGAAATTAGCGGAAGAACTATAGTTCCCAAAGGGTCGATGTGAGGGGCAGGATTAAAAGTCAATCTTCCGTGATCGCGAGCGGTGGTATCCCCAAATCTAAGAGCGACCCATGCGTGGGCATACTCGTGAGCGATGATCGCGACAAGAAAAACAGGTAAAGATGATGCTATTCTACTAATGATTTGTTCCATGGTGACCAACTCTACCAAAAGGGTCAATCAGATGGCAACAATTAGAGGGGTCAATGACTGTATTTATCAGGCCTTACCAAACAGAAATCAACAAAATCTATATATGAACTAAGATCAAAAGAAAGGTGGAAAAATTTAATAGCTTTATCGCCATGCGTCCTCGTGTCACAATAGTAAATGAATGAATAATTTTAGTAAGTTAGTGACCATTTTCTCTGCAATAATTCTATTTCAAGGAAATAGCGCCATCGCTGCGCCTGAGACTGACTTAGGAACTCTCCTTAAATCTAATGAAAAATTGATCGACCGCCTAGATACCCTCGAGAAACAGGGGCATCAGCGCTATATTTCAAAAGAGCTTCCTCCCCTTGTGTCCGAAGTTCCAGAAGTGACACATAAAATCCAAGCCGCACTTACGAAGGGAGCTTTGGTAAAATCCCTCACTGATAAGAGCTACTTTTATATCAAAAAGAGAGTCTTTGTTTGGGGTCTCATTAATGAAAAGAATCCCTACACTTTTATTGTTCTCGATAAGGATGGAAATCCAAAATTCGAGACCGAAACTCGATACGTAATCCCAATCAAAGATGACATTAGTATTGGCGCCAATCCACTGTACTTCACTCCAGTGAAGGAAACTGTCGGTTCATTCACACTCAATAAGAAGTTAAATATCCGCAATTACCTAAGCCTTGGAATTGAAAACATCAATTATCAAATTGCAAAGCAATACAATGGTGGCGAAGACTCTCAAACCATGGCAACGCGAGGCGAACTGAGAAGTTACTTTCCGTTTAAGTTTCCAATTATTCCAGGTATTGCATTGAGCTTTCAAAGAGGTCTCGGCAATGGAGAAACAAGCTCCTACTCTTGGATGGCATTTGAAATAGGGCCGACATTTAGATACCGCGCCTACAGCGGAAAAAAACATGCGATAGACCTTTCACTTTTTGCAGGACGATCTCTTTACTATCAAGCTGAGTTTGAAGATCAAGTAGTAGGATTACAGACAAACTTTGCAGGACTCTCCATTGAAGACGTTTACAGTACTTCGTATGGCGGGTTTACTCTAGGGGCAGAGGCCCGCATCATTGATGTTAAAAATACAGGATCAACAGTCTCTCAAAATATCGAAGAACGAAATATGAAAAGCATGAGCTTTGCTCTCTTTGTAGGGAAGGAGATCAACTTAAGCTTATGAAAAAAATAATCGCACTGTTCGCCCTATTCACTTCCTATCAATTATTTGCAGCAACAGCGATGGTCATAGCTCATCGCGCTCCGATGTTTAAAGCAATGGATATGGATTCCGTGGTATATCAGTACGTTTATAAAGGTGAAAAAGTTTTCATCAATAATAAGCATATCGATCGAACCTTTCTTACCAACTATCGTGCAGACGACAGTATCGGAAAAGAGCTTGTAGAGGATACCGAGTATTACACTACAAATGATAGAATTGGACGAACGGCCTATATTCTTAAAAGACACGTAAAGATTATTTATAACGATACACGAGAACTCGATTCCCCCGTATCAATGTCAGGCTTTGATGAAACAGATTATAGAATCAAAGGAAAGCTTCCTCGCAACTATCCATTTAAACCTGAGGAGAAAAGATATTCAGCGCTACTATTTGGAACGGAGACAACTGCAAAAAATAGCTACCCTTACCCCAACATGATCGAAAAAGATTCGATTGGAAATCGCTATAAAATTGCGGGAATTGCTGCTTGGAAGGCCGACTTCGATAAAATGGATCGCTTCTACTTTGGGGCCAAAGGGCAAATTGCATTCTCTCAAAATCAATACTATTTCGAAGATAGCACCATGGCCAACGAGGCCAATCTCATTTGGTCATTAGGGCCATACCTAAGCTATGACTTCTATAAATCTGAAAAGAACATGCTTCGCCTTGGCGGAGGCATTCTTCTCAACTATCACCTAATGAAAATTTCGCAGGATTCAACAGATGGATTCCGCGATCGCCAGTACTACAGTGCCTTCTTTGCCACCCCTGAAATTGGGTTGAGCTATGTCAGGAGAGAGATCATTGATCGACTTGACCTCCTTGTGGGAAGTGCGCTTAAAATTAACACCCCCTACACCTTAACCACCGGGATGACCAAATATGAGCAGTCCCGATGGAACAGCACAACCGATCAGGTTGAGCACCCGTTGGGGATAAATGTTGATCTTAGTGCTGGGTTATCGTACAGATTTTAAAAAAAGCGATTTGTCCTATTTTCAAGTAGTTGCAATCAACTTTTTTTCAAAATTTGTCTAAAGTTTTGACACTGTGGTCCGAATAGATAAATGAAACGCCACAAAGGGCGGCCTAAAAGATTATCAAAGATGGCCAGGAGGGTTTTATGAGAAACGCGTTCGAATCTGAAGTACTTTTCCAAAAACTAGGTAACCGTTGGTACATCTTCTCTGAAGTTGAGAATGATGTGATCTATTCTGCTCTTCCAGATGGAATGGATCCAAGAACAACTAAGCTTGAGCTTTATGAAGTGATTGAATCACATATGGAAAAGGTAGCAGATTTCCACCACTCTCACGGAGTTGCGGCATAATATAATTCTCAAACCAAGCATGAGGTTGTAATGGGAGCTCCAAAACTTGCCCCCAAATCTTCTTGTGAAGAAGACACCAAAGCGAAAGCTCGAGAAGATAAGATACTGATTTCACAGTATATTGATCGAATTCGTAAAATGGTGAAAAGCCCTCAGAAGGCCAAACAGGCCGCACAGATTCTAGAAGATTATCTCAATGAAACTAAATAATAATGATACGGAACCAAAGGTTCCGTATTTTTTTACGCCTACTCCTGCCAAAGTCGACACCCAGTAAATTTTTTGATAACTTGCCCCACACCTAAATTTATAGTGAGATTGAGAAAATTATGACTGATAAGGCCTACTCCAAAGAGTTTAAATACACTCATAACAACCCATATCACGATCGACTTGAAGAATACTCAGAGTTCGTGATGAGAGATTTGGAAGCAGAAGTTCATGCGGGGAAATGGAATTCTGAAGTATTCAAAAGAGATGCTCATCTCTGTGTTGAAATTGGCTCAGGTTATGGCCACTTTATGATGGAATACTGTGAGAAACATCCTCAGAATAACTTTGTTGGCCTCGACTACCGCTTTAAAAGAAGCTATTCCCTCGCCAAAAAGCTAGCGGAACACCCATCAAATAACTTTCGCTACCTCAGAGCAAAAGGAGAAAGGATCCATCACGTATTTGGAGAAAATGAAGTAAATACACTTTTCTACTTCTTCCCTGATCCATGGCCCAAGACACGCCACCACAAGAAAAGACTCTTTCAAGCACCTTTTATTGAAGCTGCTTACAAGGTAATTGAACCAGGTGGAAGAATCTTTATTAAGACTGATCACGACGGATATGCCGAATGGATGCGTGAAGTAATTAAAGCTCAAGATAAGTTTGACTGCGTTCTAGACACCAGTGATTTACGAGCAGAGCATCCAGAACATTTTTTAGCTAGTTTTTCTACTAAATTTGAAAAGATATTTATCGAAAAGGGTATAAAGATAAAGGCCTTCGAATTGGTATCACGAAAAGGATTATAAGATAAATGTCTTGGGACGACTTAAAGGATAGGATCAAAGAGATCCCTATCACCACCATTGTTTCAAACTACATCCCCCTCAAAAAACAGGGGGCCAGTATGGTTGGTCGTTGTCCATTTCACGGAGACAAGAATCCATCAATGCACGTATCCGATTCCAAAGGAATCTTTAAATGCTTTGTGTGTGAAGCCGCAGGGGATTCAATTACCTTTGTACAAAAATTTAATAATCTTGAATTCAGAGAAGCGATGAAGGAAATCTGTAAAGTTGCAGGACTTCCCTTTGAGAGCTTTGTTCAGGACAAGAAAGTTTCACCAAAATTTGAGATGGCAGACAAGGTTTTGAATGTCGCCATGAAGATTTATCACAAATACGCAGAGTCAGGAAATAAAGAGTATGAGGATTTCTTAAAAAGTAGAAAGCTTGAAACTTCTTCTGCCAAAGAATTCATGTTGGGCTTTTCCCCAAAAAATAATTCTGTCTACAACTACCTAAATGCCCTCCCCGATGCCAAGCAAAGAGAGTTTGCTCTTTCTGTGGCAAAGGAGATTGGACTCATCAATACCAATGAGAAAGGTGAGTACTACGATAAATTTAGGCAGAGAGTGATGTTCCCAATTTGGGATCAACATGGACGAATGACAGGATTCTCCAGTCGTGCCGTTTTTGACTGGCAAAAGGCCAAGTACATGAACTCCACAGATTCTTTTGTATTCAACAAAAGCAATATTCTGTTTGGGCTTCACCGCTCAAAGAACTACATTCGTGAAAAAGACTTCGTTATTGTAGTTGAAGGTCATATGGACCTGATCATTATGCATCAGCACGGCTTCAATAACTCCATCGCGATAATGGGGACAGCACTTACAGAAAGCTCAATTAATATCTTAAAGCGTTACTCCAAGAATTTTTATATGGGACTCGATTCCGACAATGCCGGGTTCAATGCGATGAAGCGAATCCTTCCCGATCTCCTAAAAAATGGAATTTTCCCCAAATATATCAATTATGCTCCTTATAAAGATCCAGATGAACTGATTCAAAAAGAAGGAACCATCGAATTCAGAAAAAGAATTGATGAGGCCAAAGACCTCACCGAGGTGATTCTTGAATCAGAAATTCCTGAGAGTATCCCAGAGCTACTAAACAAAAAGTTCGAAATCTTAAAAGGGATGTTTGAGATCCTTGCCCCTCTTGGAGATTCCCTTGAGGCGTCGGAGCGTCTGGTTAATATGGCCCGCCGCTTAGGTCTTAAATCAGACTCGGCCCAAATCTCAGCAGAATTTCGCAAATATCTGAAATCAGAGGAGAAAAGGTCTCACAACAAACCTCATCCCCCGAAACCATCACCGACACCTCAGGTGGCCGAGGATATTCCTCCAGCAGAAATGATGGTTCCTTACGAGATGGATGTGGAATTCTATCCCGAGCAATTTGAAGAGGTCCCAACAGCGCAACCTCCTAGAATCATTAAGATCACAAAGAGGGAGCGAAATCTTATCAAAACCCTTATTGAATGCCCAGAATGCTTTATCCATAAGGATTTTAAAAAGATTCTTGAACTAATAGACAATCCCGCTATAAAAAGATATGTTAGCCAATTAAGAGACGTCTTCGATGACATCGATGATAACTCTTACCCGGGTATATTAAAAGATATTGTCAGCTCAGAGGAATACCCTCTCCCTATTAGAGAGATTGTTTTCCTAGCGGTTGATAATTATAAACATGTTGAATTTGATGATGAGACTATCGAAAAGGTCTTGTGCGATCTTATAAGAAACATGGAACTCAACCGGATTGAACGCGCGCTCGATGAATTAACTGAGAAACAGAAACATTGTGTTACTCAGGACGAAATGAATGAGTTAGGTACGCATAAGATTCAGTTGAAACGCGAACTGGTTAAAAAGAGATCTCAAAAATAAAAAACCTTAATTAAGGAGCTTCTTAATGTCTATTGTTGCAGCTTATCTAAATTCGAAAGAGTTTACTAAGCTTCTGATCAAGGGAAAAGACAAAGGTTATCTCACCGTAGAAGAAATCAACGACTCAATTCCTGCAAGTATCATCGACCCAGACTCTATCGACGTAATTATGAAGAAAATCTTCGACGCCGAAATTGAGCTACAACACGATGTCGCAGAAGAAGAGGATGAAGAAGGAATCAAACTCGACGGTACAGAGATTATCGAGGAAACCCTATCAAAAGAAGAGCTTAAAGAACTCAGATCGGCATCAACCGATCCTGTAAAGCTATATCTAAAAAGAATGGGCTCAGTTGCCCTACTCACCCGTGACGGTGAAGTGGAAATCGCTCAAGAAATTGAAGAAGGTGAAAGGGAAATCATCCTTTCTTCATTAACTTCAACACACGCTCTTAAAGAAATTGTAAAACTGAGAGAAAAGATTGAAAGTAGCGAAAACCCAAATGACTTTGTTAAAGACCTAGTTCGTGGTCTTGATGATGAGTCTACAAATAAAGATATAGAAAAAGTTAGAGATGTGATTTTCTCTGTTGTAGACCGAATCACAAACCTCCTCCAAGGCACAGAGCAAGAGGATGGAACTCTGAAAGAATTCTCTAAAGATCAAAAGAAAGACTTCGAAGAAATCTCTCAAACTCTAGCGGACCTTACCTTTAATAGAAAGATCATCAACAGTTTTGTTGAGCCTGTTAAGAAGTACTTCCTTCAATTCAAAGAGCTCAATGAACAACAAGATAGAATTTTTAAATTCCTTGAAGTTAAAGATCTTGATGAATACCGCGTACTCTATGATGAGGTAATGGAAGACGATTCTGTAAAACGCAGAATTGCAAAAGACCTCTTCACAACTGATGCGAAGATCGAACAACTCATCCGTAACCAAGAAGATATTCTAAGAAAAAGAAGAAGAATCAGCCTTGATGCTGGTATGTCTTTCGAAGATATTGAAAATGTTTACAACATTATCCTTAAGGGTGAAGAGAAAGCGGATAAGGCCAAAGCACAACTTGTTGAAGCAAACCTTCGTCTTGTTGTTTCTATTGCGAAGAAATATACCAATAGAGGGCTACAATTCCTTGACCTAATTCAAGAGGGTAACATCGGTCTAATGAAGGCCGTTGATAAATTTGAATACCGTCGTGGTTATAAATTCTCAACTTATGCCACTTGGTGGATCCGTCAAGCGATCACAAGAGCGATCGCCGATCAGGCACGTACAATTCGTATCCCTGTTCACATGATTGAGACCATCAACAAAATGGTAAGAACTTCTCGTCAGCTTATTCAAGAGCTTGGTCGCGAGCCAACTCCTGAGGAAATTGCTGAAAGAATGGAAATGCCTGTTGAAAAAGTTAAAAAGGTTCAAAAGATCTCTAAAGAGCCAATCTCTCTTGAAACTCCAATTGGAGAGGAAGAAGATTCATCTCTTGGAGACTTTATTCCTGACTCAAACATCATCTCACCGCAAGATGCAGTAATGAGTGTTACTCTTTCAGAGCAGACAAGATCAGTTCTTTCAACTCTAACTCCAAGAGAAGAGAAAGTTCTCCGTATGAGATTTGGTATCGGTGAAAAATCTGACCATACACTTGAAGAAGTTGGTCAAGATTTCTTCGTTACCCGTGAGCGTATCCGTCAAATTGAGGCCAAGGCCTTAAGAAAGCTACGCCACCCAAGTAGAGCAAAACTACTAAAGTCCTACATCGAAGGTAACTAAATAAAAAGGCCACCCATTGGGTGGCCCTTTTTTTGCCCAAAAACGCAGTGTTTCCCAAGTCTTATAGAGGAAGGTTTTTCAGGCTCGAATAAAAGGCCAAACTTCTGTATAATCAACTATTAACTTACTGGGAAAAACATGAATAATCAGCTCATCATACCTGCAGAAATTTTGAGCGAAGCAAATAACTACTTTTCAAAGAACACAGTTATTAATGCCACTCGTATTCTGGCCAAATCACATGCCAGCATCTCCTTTAAAAAAGGGAGTCCGGATAGTTATTACATTGTTTCAGGGATCGTTAAAGATGATCGCGCTCATGAATCAAAACTCGTTTACAAAAAAAGACTCGAAGGTACAGATGAAGGGCCAATGAGCTCAAACTGTGATTGTTCAGAGTGGAATGAAGATGATCATTGTCGCCATGTTTCTGCACTCTACTTGAACTTCCATCTTCAACGCTACATGGAAGACAATAAAACCATCTCTGGAGAACCAGGTGAGTCACGCCCCCCTATTGCACTCTTTGATAACTACGCTGTAAATGTTGAAGAGTACGGAACAATTGTACCAGGGGCCCATAAGTTGATTGGAGCTCCAACCAATGCGACCTACTCTTCGCTTCAGTACCTCTTACATAACAAAAGAGTTGTAAATTTCGCTATTCCTGAAAATTTTTGTGGAAAGCTGATTATTTCAATTAAGACAAAAGAAAGGTTTGATGAAAATCTCGGGGAGTATTTAAGCGAACCCAAAATCAGGTATAAGTTCTGCGACAAAGATGGGAAATTAATTAACGAAGTATCACTTTTTGAAAATTTGTATATCTTTGATTGGAATACAGGAAAGAGCTACAACCTCCCTTCTCAACTGAAAAATCTAATTCAAAAGATTAGAATTAATGAGTACTCCCTAACAGTTAATGATCTCATTCTCTTATCGACTGAGCTATATCTTGCGAATATTTGTGAAATTATTGTGGATGATATTCCACTCTCAAAAATCCCTGAAAAAGAGGCGGGTCTTAAGGTTACACTTGTACCAGGAGAGAAAAAGGGTCAAATAGACATGACTCTTCTCTTTCACGACAATGATGAGAGGATAGTAACGCCACCAGAGTTCCTGACAATGTTTACATTTGAGGGAGGACTACTTTCAAGTTTTAGAAGAAAGAAAGACGCGTATGAGTTTATTCACTATCTTTCAGATTACTTTCAAACAGGGAATCCATTCTACAAACAAGCATTATCAGCAAGTTCACAAAAGAAGAAATGGCTAGATCTCATTGATTACTTAGAATCAAACCAGAAGACGTATATCTATGATTCAGATGGAAAATTTATCAGCTCCCACGACAATCAGTTTTTGCGTCTTTGTATTATTTCTCTGCTTACCCACTTTGATGAGCAGCTATTCCGTTATTCAAATTACAACAGTACAAATCGTGAGATTACTTTTTCAATAACGGCCTCAAATCTTTTTGCAGGTCTACCGAAATTTTACACATCAATGTTTCCATTTGGAGTAACGATCTTTTACGATCGCAATGAAATTACCCAATGGAGTTCTAGAATTAAGTTTGAAAGAAAAAGTAGTGGCACGAAGTGGTTTGATCTTGAACTGAATGTCTCTCAAGAAGATTTGCAGGTTATTAAGAATGCAGATTTAGACAATGGTTTGGCATTTACCTCAAATGGGCTTGTAATGCTTGGACAGGATCAAAAAGATCTTCTTCGCTTTATGAAGAAGTATACTCAATTTGAAAAAGAAGACGTCATTACGACGGAAGATGAAACGGGAACCATTAATAAATTCATTCTTCCTTTTAATCGCGCAAGAATCTTCGAGCTGTTTGAATTGAAGAAATTTGGTATTGAGGGTGCACTTACTCCCGATGAAGAAAAGCTGTGTGAAAATTTATCTACGCTAGAAGCGATTCCAGACTACGAAGAACCAGATCATCTCAAAGACATCCTCAGAAGCTACCAAAAGACAGGCTACAACTGGCTCAAATTTTTATACGACAATAAGCTTGGGGCCTGCCTCGCCGATGATATGGGTCTTGGTAAAACCTTACAGGCCATTGCATTTATTCAAAGCATTTATCATCAGATTGATAGAGTATTGGTGGTATGCCCTGTTTCAATTCTTTTAAACTGGGAAAATGAAATTAATAAATTCTCTAATATGAATCACCACATCTATCACGGAGGAAGCCGGACATTTCCTCCTGATGCGAAAATCATATTGACGAGTTATGGAGTGATGAAAAGAGAGTACGATACAACGTTCTCCAATACACACTTCGACATCATGATTTTGGACGAAGTTCAGCACTTGAAGAACATTCGCTCTCAAGGGGCTTATGCAGCAAGAATGATTTCTGCCGACTTTAGAATTTGCTTAACAGGTACTCCTGTAGAAAATGACTTAGCTGAATTCTACAATATCATCGATCTCGCGATCCCAGGAATTTGGGGAGACCTTCAGTTTATTAGAACAACATCCAACTCGAAGTCTCGCCTACTTGCAAGAAAAACAGCAAGCCCATTTATTCTCAGAAGAACAAAGAGTCAGGTACTAAGTGATCTTCCTCCAAAGATTGAGCATACCGTTCAATTGAGCTTTACAGATGAAGAGAAAAAACACTATCAAGACAATTTGGTTTCGATTAGAAATAAGATTCAAAATGCATCTTCGAGAAAGAAATATGGCGAAATTCTACGAGGTCTTCTGCACCTGAGGCAGAACTGCCTATGGCAAAAGATGGGAGCATCACTATCCCCTTCTTTTGGCGACTTTGAGTCAGTAAAAGTCAGGTTCTTAGTAGAGACACTTGAACAAATTCTTGAGGAAGGGCACCAAGCAATTGTTTTCTCACAGTTCACCACTTACCTTGATATGATCCAAAGGGTCCTTGAAAGAAAAACCTGGAGACTATCGAGAATTGATGGAAGTCAAACTATTAAAACCAGACAGAAACAAGTAGACACTTTTCAGTCGGGAAAATCACAAGTCTTTTTGATCAGCTTAAAGGCCGGTGGTGTCGGGTTAAACTTAACAGCAGCAAGCTATGTCTTTATCATGGACCCTTGGTGGAATCCTGCTGTTGAACAGCAGGCCATTGACCGTGCCCACAGAATCGGTCAGGAAAACACACTGACTGTCTACCGCCCAATTGTTAAAGATACTGTAGAAGAAAAAGTATTGGACCTTCAAGAGATGAAAAAACAACTCTTCAAAGATCTACTACCTGACGATGATGAAAACTACTTCACAGGTAAACTCTCAATGAGAGATTTTGAGCACCTCTTTACTTAAAGAATTTTCCAAACCGCTAACCAAAGCGGAAGTACAAATAAACAGACGATATAGCCTAAAAACATAAGACTACCAACAGTCTTCTCATCTCCCCCATATTTACGAGTTTGAATAATAAGCGCAGTAGCTGGTGCTGCAGCAGACTCAATGACCAAAAAGTCAGCGAGCAATGGATTTATCGCTTTCATACCTGTGAAATATAACAGAGCGATCATTGATGCAGGAACCACAAAAAATCGTACAGAGATCATTTTTAAGGTATCACTGATATTTGGAAGCCCTTTTAAGTAAGCACTTCCCAAGGTAGCACCTAAAATAAATGTAGCAATAGGAACAGTTGCAGTTCCTAGCAGCTCCATTGGGCCCATCACCAAATCAGGGATGTATTTCCCAAGGCCAGTGAAAACAAAAAAGAGAGCGGCGACGTTCGCGATAAATGGCGGAGTGATAAAATGCTTCAATTTAATATCCGCTGTATTTGTCACCAATACCTTCCCCACACTCCACAGATATGGGTTCAAAAAGAGCGCCATTAGGAAGACATAAAGAGCAAATTGGTCGAATTGATCGGGGTATACGACCTTTCCAATCGGTAGTACGAAAAAAGTACAGTTTTGAAATGATGATAGTGCTATCAAGTAGCGCTTAGCATTTCCCCTACCAAACAATAGGGTTGAAACCAGTATCCCAAAAGTTGCTAGTCCAAGTCCCATTAGAGGAATTGACCACCACATGGCGATCTCACTAGGCCTTAGCCCATTAACAATTTTAGTAAAGCTAAGTGCTGGTAATAAAACGATAACTGTCAGCTGTGAAAGGCCAGCGATTAGCTCACTGCTGATCAGCTTTTTGCGCAAAAGTAGCGCGGCCACACCCATTACAATAAAGACCTGAGCAATTGCTCCAAACATCGAACCAAAAGATAACAAAAATACACTATTCATGGGAAAATTATGCGCTGAAATGGTCAATTAGAACATTAAAAAATGGGTGAATATTTTTCATAGAGTGATGACCACACTAAATAGGGCCGGTATAAGCAGAGAGACAAAATTTGGGGGAAATATGAAAAAGAATCTAATAGCGCTGCTTGCGCTGCTCAGTACACCTTGCTTGTTTGCAGCAGAGGGAAATATCTATAGCGATCAGGAATTGCTTGACCTTGGATTGAGGCCAAAACTTGAATTCCCAACATCGAGTTCACTTACACCAACTCTTTTGGGTTCAACTTCCCAAGAAGAACGCACTCTCGACGTTGATCCAGTAGACTATGTGGATACGGCAAAGGTTTTTGTTGTGGTGGATAAGGCCGAAAAAGGTAGCACAGAAACGGCACAGACACTTTCACTCTACCTCGACGGAGAAAAACTATATCAATTCCCAGTATCAACCGGGAAAGAAAATGAAGTAAAGAGTTCATCAGGCAGAACCTATATTGCGTCTACTCCGATTGGCTTTTTTAGACCGACAAAAATTTATAAAGATTACTACTCCTACACTTGGGGTGGAGCGCCAATGCCTCACGCTGTTTTCTTTGATGGTGGAACTGCGCTACACGCCACTACTCCAAATCATTTTTCTGCCATTGGCAGCCGCGACTCAGGGGGATGTGTTCGCTTGATGCCAGAAGCGGCAAAGATTGTGAATGAAACGATTCTTACCGCAGGACTTCCGGTATGGAGAATTAAAGAAGAACCAATTGAAATCAAAATCAAGAAATGGCTCTTTACCGTGAAGAAATTTACAGTTGTTAGAACTAAAATTGTCGACAATACAGTCGAAGTTCCAGAAGTAGATCGTTATACCGGTGAACTACTAGACAACACAACAAATTCAGTAGATGCAATAATTGCGATCACTGATAGATCAAAAGAATAGTTACAGTTTAACCCTTTATTTCCGATGAGATAGGCATGAAAAAGACTAATTTGATTGCCTATCTTCTGTGCATCATTTACAACACCATTTTTTGCATTCACTACTATTTTGCAAAAATTGTTATGACTTCCGGAGTAAATCCATTAATTCTCTCAGCAGTTCGCGGCATTATCGGAGGTCTCTTTCTCCTACTGATTTATCGTGACTTCTTCAAGTACCTTAATCTAAAACTCATTGGGAAAATTTCAGTCGTCGCATTCTTTGGCTTTTTCTTAAACCAATTCTTTTTTTTGCAGGGAGTGAAACTTACTTCTCCACTTAATACTTCAATTATTATTAATACAATCCCTATTATGACGACACTTTTTGCGATTGCATTTTTTGTAGAGAAGTTTCACATCAAAAAGGTTTTTGGCCCATTGCTTGGATTTGGATGCGTCATCCTTTTATCTGGGATCAACAATAACTTCTCATTTGGAGAAGGTTCAATGGGAGACCTATTTGTCTTTCTCAATGTCGTCTTCTACTGCTTATCAGTTATTATTTCTAAGAGAATTCTTCAAAATGACACTCCATTTTACGTACTTCCGATTGGAGTTTTACTGCTCGGTGGATTAATGCACCTGATTGCTGGGGCCAACACCTATCAAACCCTTGTCAATTTTGCGATGGCATCAACAACCAATGTGATGATTCTCGGGTATCAAATCATCGTCTCGACAGCGATAGTATACCTACTTATCTTTATGACCTTAAAGATGTTGCCACCTTCAAAGAGTATGATTTTCGCTTATGCACAGCCAATAATTATTGTATTAATAGATTATATATTTTTATCCAAAGCACCTTCACTTATCGTACTCCCAATCTTTTTGGGAATCGCAGTAAGTGGATATTTAGTGATTTCTGCAAAAGAGTAATCGGGGGAGCTCATGTGCTTGAGCTGAGAGGCCAATTCTTTTGGCGACCCTTCGAACTTGTCCAGGTAATTCTGGGAAAGGAGTATAGATGGACTTTCAAAGTGTAATTAATTTTAAAGATGCATTGTCGACATTGGACTGGACAATATTTGTCCTAGTCTTTGTGGTGACAATTGGCTCCGTTGTTTATGGAAATATCCTTAAAGCAAAAAGCAAAGAGCTAAAGAATGACGAGGCATCATTTCTTGATCTTCTTCTAATGGGACGTCAATTAACTCTGCCAATGTTTATCGCAACACTTGTTGCAACTTGGTATGGAGGCATTTTTGGTGTTACAAAAATAGCTTTTGAGCAAGGTATCTTCAACTTTGTTACGCAGGGTTTTTTCTGGTACATTTCCTATATTATTTTCGCTCTTTTTATCACCAATAAAGTAGCTAGTTATCAAGCAGTTACTCTCCCCGAACTGATTGAAAAGATGTTTGGTCCAAAATCATCAAAGCTTGCTGCAGCATTTAACTTCTTCAATGTATTGCCGATTGCTTACGTTATAAGTTTGGGACTATTTATTCAAACATTCTTCGGAGGAGACCAATGGGTATGCATGCTTATTGGCGTCGCTATTGTTATTACCTATACACTCTACGGGGGATTTCGTGCCGTTGTATTTTCTGACTTAATTCAGTTCTTCGTCATGTGTTCTGGCGTTGCTCTTGTTTTATTCTTTTCAATAGAAACATTTGGAGGATTAGAATTTTTAAAGCTTCACCTACCACAGCAACATTTCTCACTAACAGGTGGAGAAAGTGTCGCCACGACTCTTGTGTGGGGATTTATTGCCCTTTCAACACTTATCGATCCAAATTTTTACCAAAGAGTATTTGCAGCTAAAAGTACCAAAGTAGCAAAGAGAGGGATTTTAATCTCTACTATCATTTGGGTACTTTTTGATATCTGCACCACGGCCGGAGCAATGTACGCTCGTGCAGTCATTCCAGAAGCAGCATCTGATAAAGCATATCTGATCTACGCCCTACAAATCCTCCCAGATGGAGTAAAAGGTTTTGTTTTAGCAGGTATTCTTGCCACAATTCTGTCGACGATTGA
The DNA here is from genome assembly GCA_965140515.1 of Bacteriovoracaceae bacterium. Classification (GTDB taxonomy): domain Bacteria; phylum Bdellovibrionota; class Bacteriovoracia; order Bacteriovoracales; family Bacteriovoracaceae; genus JAGLCH01. The sequence continues at coordinate 3,555,999 of OZ223251.1, forward strand.
CTCATACTTATTTATCGCAGGGACAACAGTTTCATACGATATGATGCCAAAGCGATTAAGAAATCGAGTCGGACTCCATCACCTAGGAATTATAATAGTCGGAATACTTGCAGTGTTTATGGGAATCCTATTTGAAGGGAATATTAAAGCGGTATGGAAAACTCTAGGAAGTTACTCTGCGGCCTGTATGCTGCTGCCAGTACTTTATGGATACATTTTTCCAGGAAAGATTAGAGACTTACAGTTCGTTTTTTCAAGTGTGCTTGGGATTATTAGCGTAAGTATTTGGAGAAATATTCCACTAACAGGCTTCTGGCAAAACGTCGATGAGCTCTACATAGGAATACTTGCAACTTCCTGTGGATTAGCATTATATCCAATTTTTGTTAAACTATTTAAAGAGAGATGATTATATGGAAAAGAAAATTATTGAAACTGAAGGCGCTCCATCAGCAGTAGGAGCTTACTCTCAGGGTGTTAAATTCGGAAATACCTTTTACTTCTCAGGAATGCTTGGAATTGATCCAAAAACCAATACAATGAAACAATCATTTGAAGAGCAATTGGATCAAATTCTTAAAAATATTGATGCACTTTTGAAATCACAGGCGTTAACAAGAGATAATGTTATAAAAACCACAATTTTTATGAAAGACCTCTCAGACTTTACGCAGGTGAATGAGGCCTATCAAAATTATTTCTCTACCCCCTATCCCGCAAGAAGTTGTATCGAAGCTGCGCGACTTCCAAAGGATGCACTTGTAGAGATCGAAGTTATAGCTGGAGTATAAATTGCGATGAGGAAGTACTACCACTTTGAAAACGAGTCAAATTTAGACCGACTAAAAAAAGGCGCAAAGAAAGTATTCTATACACTGCTTGCAATTTTGGCAGTGTACTCCTCAATATGTATTGTCTTCATCTACACATCAAATAAACTCGATGCTGAAACAAAAGAACACTTCTTTAAAAGAAGTCCAGACTTAATAGCAGTGTTTACTGGAGATAGCGGAAGAATTAAGTTCGCACTTGATAAGTCAAAAGAGTACAAACAACCAAATCTCTTTATTACTGGTGTGTACTCAAAAAACACAGTAAAAACGATTCTAAATACACTTGGAATTGAAGATGAGAAATTAAATACCAACCACTTTGAACTGGATTATCTTGCGCAGAATACTCTCGAGAATGTGATTTTTACTTATCGCTATCTACAAAAAAGGCAGGACATTAAATCAATTCTCATAGTATCTCACGACTATCACATTCCAAGGATTAGAATGATTATCAATGAGATTCAAGATGAAAATGAGCATAGAAAGTTCTACTATACAGGAATTAAGACGAATTACTTGAAGTTTAGAAACATCAAACTCTTATATAAAGAGGTTTTTAAACTCATTAGAACCTATGGATTCTTAGTTCTTTGGGATCCAAAAGATGAGATAAAAGATCCCGTAGGTCCTTAAAAAGGACCTACGCTCTCATAACAGACAAGACTTCTTCTAACGATTCAATGTTCCCAATAACTTTCAGCAGCTCACTATAGTCAGCAACTTCAATCTCGAAGATAAAAGACCCCTTTCTATCAGGCATTGATTTCGCAATTGCACTCTTAATATTGATACCAATACTATTGATAGACTGTGAAATCGAAGTAAGCATTCCCGGTTTATCATGTGTGACAATACGTATATTAACCGGGTGTTTAAAGCTGAATTCACTGTTCCACTCGACTTCAACACGACGGCCTAATTCACAAGTATCGATTCGAGTACAGCTTGCGGTGTGAACAGTAATACCACGTCCACGTGTAATGTAACCAACAATAGGATCCCCAGGAATCGGGTTGCAACAACGGGCCATTCTTACCATTACATCGTGCATTCCATCAACGATAACGGCGTTGTCTTTATTTGATTTTTTACGAGCAGTGTTTGAAATTTTCTTGGAGAAGCTATCGAGCTCTTCAAGCTGCTTTTGAGCAACATCTTCTTTGATATTTTCTTTTGGAAGCCACTCAATAACTTGCTTTGTAGAGTACTTCCCACTCCCAACATTAGCGTAAAAGTCATCTTCAGTGCGAGCACTCGACTCCTCAATAATTTTTTCAAAAACGCCGCTTTTCTTAAGTGATTTAATTGATGTACTAAATACTCTAAAGGCGCGATCCAAGATCTCCTTCCCTACTTCAATATTCTTTTCTCTTTCAATTTTGAGTAGGTACTGCTTAATCTTACTTTTCGCGCGACCGGTCTTAACAATATTCAACCAATCTTTTGAAGGTTTCTGAGTTCTACTAGTTAAGATCTCAACAGAGTCACCAGACTTGAGTCGGTGGCGAAGCGGGACAATCTTCCCATTAACTTTTGCCCCAACACACTGGTGGCCGATTTCGGTATGGATTGAGTATGCAAAATCAAGTGGAGTTGCACCATATTTAAGTTCATGCACTTCACCTCGCGGAGTGAAGATAAAAACCCCTCCAATATCAAGGTCGTTCTTAACAACGTCCATGAGTTCTGCGCCGCTTTGAATATTTTTATTAAATTCGAGTAGCTCATCAATCCAGGCCAATTTCTTCTTACTATTTTTTAGCCCTTCTTTGTACTTCCAGTGAGCTGCAACCCCAGTTTCTGCGATTTCATCCATTTCAAACGTTCTAATCTGAATTTCGATACGCTCGGCCTTAGGACCAAGTACAGTGGTGTGCAAACTCTGATAGTTATTGATTTTAGGAATCGCAATATAATCTTTAAAGCGCCCAGGAATTGGAGTGAAGGAAGAGTGGATAATCCCCAAGCATTTATAGCATTCGGTAATATTACTCACGATAACTCTAAATGCTAAAACGTCTTGAATCTGATCAAAATCAACACCTCTGGCCATCATCTTTTTATAAATCGAATAAAAATGTTTAGGTCTTCCTTTCGCCTCGGCCTTTAAGGAGTACTCAATCAGCTTTTCTTGGATGATATCTAAAGTTTCGCGGATATAACTCTCGCGTTCTTTCTTTTTCATCGCGACTTTTTCGGCCAAGCGATAATAAATCTCTGGCTTTAAAAAGCGGAGGCAGAGATCTTCCAGTTCAGACTTAACAGAGTTAATCCCCAAACGACTTGCAAGAGGTACATAAATATCAAGAGTCTCTTGAGCTTTTTTCTTCTGCTTTTCTTCAGACACATATTGTAGAGTTCTCATATTATGCATGCGGTCGGCAAGCTTAACGATGATAACGCGCAGGTCTTTGGCCATAGCAACGACCATCTTTCTAAAGTTCTCTGCTTGAGACTCTTCTTTTGTCTTAAACTTAATTTTTGAAATCTTAGTACATCCAACAACGATTTGTGCAATTTCAGTATTGAACTGCTCTGCTATCTCCTCAGGAGTAACATCACAGTCCTCTACAACATCATGAAGAAGCCCAGCAATAATACTGTCCACATCCATTTGAAGCTTAACAAGTGTTGAAGCCACATTTACAGGATGAATAAAGAAATCTTCTCCAGAACTACGTTTCTGTCCAGAGTGATGTTTTTGGGCGTAAGAATATGCCTTGCGGACAAGAGCTTGATCAGCATCAGGGCTGTAGCCTGCGATACGACTTATCAACTCATCGATGTCAATATCACGTTCATGGGAAAAATCTAAATGATGCAATGGTTACCCCTTTATTACCTTCTCAACCACAGACTTAAGTTCAGCGTATGCCGTTTCAAGGTCATCATTAATAAGGAGATAATCATAATCATTTTTACGTTCCATCTCTGACCGAGCATTTTTAAGTCTTACATTGATAACTTCATCAGAGTCTGTTCCCCTACCTCTAAGTCTTTCCTCTAAAATTTCATATGATGGAGGAGCAACGAAGACAGCATAAGAATCATCTTTGAAAAGTCGCTTTACATTATCAGTCCCTTGAACATCAATATCCAATAGAACCACGTCACCATTTTCAATGCATTCATCAATAAAGTCGCGAGATGTTCCATAAAAGTTATCATGAACTTGCGCCCATTCGATAAAATCACCGCAATCGATTTTTGCTTGAAAATTGTCTTTTGTTAAAAAATAGTAATGAACACCGTGCTCTTCGCCTTCGCGAGGGCCTCTTGTCGTTGAAGAAACAGAGAGTTTAAATTCTGGAAAGTCTGTCTGCAATTTGTTAATAAGTGTTCCTTTACCTGCTCCTGATGGTGCAACTAAAACAATTGCCTTACCTCTTTTCATCATTTCCTCTTATTCAATATTGAGAGCTTGCTCTCTAATCTTTTCTAGTTGAACTTTCATTTGGACTACTGCATTTGAGATATCCTCAACGCCAGATTTTGATCCAATTGTATTCGTTTCACGGTTTAACTCTTGAACGAGAAAATCAATTTGTCTTCCAATTTCCCCTCCACCATCAAGAATTTTGGAAAGCTTTTGCAGATGAACAGAAATGCGATTGATCTCTTCGTGAACGTCTAGTTTTTCTAGATAAAATATAACTTCTTGCATGAAGCGTGGTTCATCAAGATTAAACTCTCCACCAAATTCTTCAAAGCGCTTTCTCAATTTATCTTCGACACCTTTTTGGTAGAGGTCAGTTAAAGATTCAATTTTTGAATAATGCTCATTATAAGTAGCTCTGTGTTCTTTAAGAACATCAACAAGCTTTGCTCCTTCTGCTTGACGTGACTTTTCGAGGTCATTTACTGCTGCAGTGAAGGCCTGTTTCACATACTCTTTCAGCGCTTCATATTGATCTTCATCCTGATCTCTATAAAAATCAGACTTGAGAAAATCAACAGCTCTCATCTCCATTGGGATGCCTGTATCCTCAGAAACTTGCTTCATTTTTGTCAGAAAGGACTTAACTTTGTTTTCATCGATATCATCAAACTTGTTGTTATCTTCACCTCTTTTAAAGTTGATAAAGATATCAAAACTACCTCTTTTGAATTTGTCAGAAAGAATTTTCTTTAGCTCAATTTCGATTGATGAGAAGATTGAGGACATCTTAAAACGAATATCCTTGAATCGATGATTAACACTTTTGATTTCTACACTTACTACATAATCAGTTTTGGTAACTTCACCTTTACCAAAACCAGTCATTGACTGAACCTTTGTCAAGACTCTCTCCTTTTTTAACACACAGAACCCCCGTCAAAGACGAGGGAAACATATCATTATCACATTAATTCGTTATTGTAATTCCCAACCGCTCACACGGCCAGACTCAAAATATATGTAATTTGCTTTTCCATTTCTCCAGAAAGACCAACGCTCATTTTGATTGGAAGGATTTCCTGCATACTCAACTCGAGCAGGACTTCCCCAACTCATTTCTACGTCGCCCTTTGTCATTCCCAATTGTATAGGAGTCTCCAAGCTCATGTCTCCAAAGGCCATAGAAGCAATACTTCTTCCGCGCGAGTATTTCGCCTTCTGGCGGATTAGACCCATTTCCACAAGATACTCCCGTCTCTCTCTTGGGTTTAAATCTAAAAAGAAGATACGGTCAGACTTGGACCCCAAACGCCCTTTAAAGCGTTCATATAGACTTTTCTCTTGTGCATCAAGTCCTTGCTCTTTCTGGAACAGCTCTTGATCAATTGAACGGTTATAAGTGTAGCGCTTCTGCTCCTTTTCAGTCATTGGAGTTCTTTTCTTAATCTCGTTCTGTGATCGCCCCACCTTGCCTGAATCTCCTGCAATAACAGGAAAATCCTGATTAGGAGTAAATAGTCCCTGATCTTGTCGATTCATTTGTGACATATAGCTTCTATGGGATAAAAGCTGGGCACAACTTGTCATTGTAAATAGAACAGTAAGTAAAATAATCGTTTTCATAATCAAGCTTCCTTGTTGACCTTCTAGTCGACTCTCCATTCTTATCGGAACAGCGGCCTAGGCCTTTGAAGAAAACCAGTGAGAACAGACTTTGAGAGCAAGTTTTTCCTATTTACCTAGAAAAATCGGCAAAAAAGAACAAATCCATACACAAAATTAAGAAGTTAGAGTGATAAACCGATGAGTTTATTAGATATGAGGGGTTGCTTTGAAGTTATTTGGAAAGATTGAAGACCTACTAAATTTGTTAATTATTAAAGTTGGGGGGCTTTTTAAAAAGCTCATTCCTAGCTTTATTAAGAATTTCTTTTCTTCGATTTCTTCAAAAATAAAGGTGGTGTTCTCAGTTATTGGAGGAAAGTTATCCATAATTTTCTCAAAGCTATTCGCTGGGGCCAAGTTTTTACCTAATAAAATCCACGCACTTGTCACTCTACTCATTGGAATGCTTATTCAAGCAGGACAAAAGTTGAAAGGTGGAGCAGTATCTTTTCAGGCCGTAAAAAGATTATTTGCACCAATTGCTATTTTTCTGGGAAGTCTCGCTCTAAAAATTAAAAAGTGGTATCTAAGTCTTAAGCCAACTACTGTGGCCATTGGAATTGTGTCGTCGGCCACTGTTGGAATTGCTGCTCTTAACATTTATAGCTCTGGTCGTCAGATTTATGACAAGAGCCAGGAAGAGCCAAAGATTGTTAATGTTGAGCCCTCTTCGATTAGAGCAGAATACTATAAACAAAGTGAAAAACATTTAAATGTAGATGGAGTAACAGTTCCAATTTATGTTGGGACAGGAAATGCTCCAAAAACATTGATTCTTGATTTTACCCTCTTAATGTCAAATCGCTATCTAAAGTCTTATTTCTACGAAAATGATTACCTTCTAAAAGACAGACTCAACACGCACTTTGAGCCAGTGGTCCCTACACTTCCGCTAGAAGATGAAGGAAAAAGAATTATCAAAGAAAAGATTATCAAAGAACTGAATATTCTAATTAAAGACTTGAAGATTAAAGGGGAAGTAGAAGATGTCTATTTCCATACAATCATCAACGGCTAATTAACTGCACTTACTAACGCTCGAAGCGTTGGCGGAGAAACCTTCAAAACCTCCAAGGCCCTTTTCTTGCTCTTTCCGAGCTTGTTATACACCATAACAGCGTATGATCTCTTCATATCTTCTAAACTCTGTAACTCTGGTTCTCCCCTATCACTCTTTTCAAGTTCTAAATCGTACTGATCAATAATAAGATGAGTTTTCTCTGTAAGAACACTTTTTCTCTTAAGATGAGAAAGAAGCTGACGAATATTACCAGGCCAGTTCATCTTCATATAATGCTTAACGAGCTTACGATCTACAGTCATTCCATTTTTATAAGCAAATGAATGCACCAATTCATCGATTCGCTCCCGATCATTTCGAAGAGATGGCAGCTTAATTTCAATACCTGAGGCCAATCGGTAATAAAAGTCTTTTCTAATTTTTCCCTCTTCGACTAATGACTCTAGGTTCTGTCCAGAGGCAAATATCAACCGGGTATCTACAGATCTCATACTTGTCCCACCTACGGCCCTAAATTCTTTTGAGTCGAGGAAAAGAAGAAGTTTAGTTTGTAGGGCCAGAGACAATGAATCAATCTCATCGAGAAATAGAGTTCCTCTGTTTGACTCCCACAGAGCTCCATCTTTCGCTTTAATCGCACCAGTAAAGGCGCCTTTTACGTGTCCAAATAGCTCAGACTCTACCAAACTTTCAGAGAATGCAGATAAGTTTAGATGAACAAAAACTCCTGATCTTCCTGATAGCTCATGGATCTCTCTGGCAAGAGTTGTCTTACCTGTCCCAGTTTCGCCCTGGATAAGTACACTGAGACCAGAGCGAGCAACACGCTTATCAGAAAAGAGTTTTGGGCACACGAGCATCGCCTCCACAGGTGGGCCGAATCTCAGCTCGGTAAATCCGATTAAAACTCGATCTCCTCTTTCAATATATGAACAATAGGAATAAGTTCCATTGTGCTTAAAGGGAACTCCTCCCATTGCACGTAGTAAAAATCGAGAGTCTCCCTGTAGCTCCAGCAAAAACTCGAAGCTCTCTTCATTAATTGAAGGCACTTCAATCAGAGTCCCCATAACTGTGACGGAAAAGTCAGAGTTGGACTTGATAGTGTACTCAGTTCTATTTAATTTTAATTTTTTACTCATTCCCTGAGGAGGCAGAATAACAAGTCGATCATCTAATCGTGCTCCACGCTCGCTAATCATACCATTGGAAAAAGAGTCTGCTTTGTGAAAATACGCCATCTTATTATTCATAATCACTCCTCTCCGGTTCGAAATACAAATAACGTGCCAATTTTTGCGGTACTAAAACCGTTAATAATCTGATAATCTGGCCTTTTACTGGTTCACAATTTGAACCAAGAACCAGTTTTTGACCAAGGGTTTAGTATGGCGTTAGAAATAGTTAAAGGAAGTGCACAGTTTGAATATGGGTGGAATGACCCAGAAGACCTCGCAAACTGGCTTCACAGCAATCCTGAGCTAATTGGAGTTAGCTTTGTTGGAAGATCTAATGTCGGAAAATCAAGTATCATCAACTCATTATTTGGAAATAAAACCGCTCGTGTATCAAAGACACCTGGTAGAACAAGAGAGATCAATGTCTTCTCTTTTAAGATTGCGAATGAAGGAAGGCCTCTAGAAGAACTTCCTAAGCTATATTTATTTGATTTACCTGGTTATGGACATGCCGAAGTATCTAAAGAAATGGCAAAAAACTGGGAAAAACTAATGGCAACATTCTTTGAAAGAACAACAAGTAATGTCGTCATGGTTAATCTACAGGATGCCCGCCATCCTAATCAAAAAGCTGATCAAGGATTCCATCAATTTCTTAAAGCTTACAACTTTGATACCTTTTTGGCATTTAACAAGATGGATAAGCTGAAGAAGCAAAAAGAAAGAGCGGCATTAAATAAACTAAAACCGCAGCTCTTCAAAGAGTACAAATGGGTTAAGCAAATCCATTTCGTCTCAGCAGAGTCAAAGGCAGGACTGGATGCCCTGCAAGATGCGTTAATGGCATTTATTGACCACAGAGTTAAACTTTCAACATTTTCAGATGAATCTTGAGCTATTAAACATCTATTCAATTCTTCTATTTATCCATTTGGCGATATTAAATGTCGCTCTACTCTTTCTTGTACGCCCGGGCTTTATTTTTAAAGCCAAAAAAAGCCCCTCTAAAGGGACTTTATTTTTTGCTTATTCTTTAATTGCAATTAGTGCTCTTATTCTAGGAAGTTTCACCTACGTTACAAGAATAATGAATCTACATATTCTCTTCTGATTTCGTTTTTTTTATCTCAGTAACTTCTTTTTCAATATCAGATAGATTTTCAAGACAACCATCAATTCCATCCATTAACTCTTTAACTTTGACATTGTCCCAAACGAGCTCTCCTTTTTTAATCGCTTCAAAAGCAAGCTCGCCGAGTTCTTCATAGTTTTTGTTGAGGCAAGTATTTGTCTTAGAAGCACTAAGCATTTTCATCCCAATTTGAGTTGTCTTTTTTACCTCTTCTTGGAACTGCCCTAGTAAGTCTTGAACTCTTTGCTTCCACTCATTGTTATCTGTCATATAACCTCCGTCCCTACTATTATATTGACACTTACTCGAAATTTGAATAACCTATTTTCATTCTGATGCCCGGGTGGTGGAATGGTAGACACGACGGATTCAAAAGACAGCCGCAAAAATCGACAACCGCTTGGATACATTGAACTAATTGCCATTTTTGGTAGACGCGTTTCTTGCCCTTTGGTAGACGTATCAACCAGATGAAAATATGCCCCTGTGGTGGAATGGTAGACACGCTTGATTCAAAATCAAGTATCTTCGGATGTGCGAGTTCAAGTCTCGCTGGGGGCACCACCACTCTTATTTTTTCATAATCGAAGCAATAGTAGAAATCCCAACATCATTGAGGATGTAGCCTGTATAGTTTTTTCGACAGACCTCCACGGTATCTCCGATCGAGAGCGCAACGAGGTCAATAGGAACCCCCGTCTGTAGAAGGTGAATCGCATACGAGTGTCGTAGATCATGGTGAATGAGATGCTTTTCTGGATTGCGTGGCCATAGCTTTCGGCAAGCTTTATTGATTTCCCGTGGGATAATTTTAGCCCCTTTTCGCGCCTTCTTCTTGGCTTCAAGGTCAAGCTGCTCCCATTCCTCCACTAGCAAGGAAACGTCTTTTATCGTGAAGGATTGGCGTTCTTTCCTGTTCTTGGTAGGGACAACTGCCCAAGTTTTTCGTTCCCTTTGGCGCTTTACCGCTACGATTTCATCAGAGAGAATGGAGGCAGATGTCATGTGCATTACCTCGCCAATGCGGCAGCCAGTATAAAGAGTTAGGGCGGCGGCAAGATAGACTAGCCTGTTCTTGGACAACTCCTCAAGCAGTCTCTCTCCTTCGGCAAGGGTAAGGTGACGAACCTCCTTATGTTCTTCTGGGTCTTGCTCCAACTGAACGTCTTTGCGGTCGATGAACCCTAGTATCTGCTTCATTCTTGATACCATTTTTCTCTGTACGTTCCCCTCAAAATTCTCGTCTATACAATCTTGAATATAGTTCTCTGTAGCGCTATATATCGACTTTGCCCCGAGGCATTTAATGGCCCTAAGGCAAGAAGTCCTCATGTCGTCCTGCGATTTTTGCTTGGAACCCTTGTTTCGTCGTCTCTGTTGGCGGTACTTTGCCTTGATGTATTTCTCCACAAGGTCTGCGTTTTCTTGGTTATGGAAGTATGTCTGATTGGAGTCTTTTACGCCCTGTACAAGATTATCCTTGATCTGAGAGACAAGTCTTTTCGCTTGATCGAAAGACAATTCCCCCGCCTCATATTGGACATTGATCTTCACAACCTCGGGAATGCGCAGGGCCTTATTGTTGACCTTCTTCCCGTCTTCCTTCTCATACGAAATGATACTGAACGACTTACGATTCCCAGTTGGGGACTTAACAAAAAAACCTGTGTTAGCTGAATATTTCATTTCACCTCCATCAATATTCGTCGTATCTACCACAAATATATGAAGGGCGAAAGAGGTTTGTAATTATTTCTCGCTTGCGATCAGCGTCTTCAATCTGCCAAGTAACGCACGTTCTTCCTCGAATAGAGGGTATATGCGCTTTTCGCTATAAGACACCTTGCACACTCCATAACACTCAAGGGTCGGGTCGTCGTCTGGAAGCACGATAACTACAGCATTAACAATGTCCCCTTCTGCGAAACAATCATTATCGTCGAGAGTACCAGTGACGCCGCCCTCATCGTTATGAACATATACATCGCCCTGCAAGATTGCTCCGTCTAACACCTGTTTCTTTGTCACGACAAGTGGTTCACGGGTCATAACTTCCTTGATAATCATTTCTCTGTATCTTTTCCAGTTCATATCTCTTCTCCTTCGAAACCAAAACACCCCATTATTGGTTTCAGTTCAGGGTCTAATTTAGAGGTAATCTCCTCAAGACTTATCGGCCTCCCCTGTAGCGCCTCAACGCTCACACATATATGTCGCCCATCAATCACCACATCTGAATGCGTGTGGCCGTGAATATTGGGGATGCCTCTCAGCTCCTTAATCGGGGCGTGACTCAACCAGAACCCTTTGTACTTCTGGAACCCGTGAACCTTGTTGAAGTACTTGAGATATTCCTTGAGAGGGTACGTATCATGGTTGCCAAGGATGAGATGCTTGACGCCGTTCAGTCGCTTCACCTTCTCTATCCCCGCCCTACTGAACGATACATCACCGAGAACCCACGTGACATCTTGCTTCGTCACAACACTGTTCCACTGATCAATCACCCACTGGTCATGTTCCTCAACTGTATCGCCATGGCGCAGATCGCCTGAATATTTCGGGATGTTTTTGTGGTCAAAATGGAGGTCAGATATGAAGCGAACGGTACTCATATCTACCCCACAATATGCGTCTCAAGTACACTCCAATCATCCTCTTCCTGTCTCGGGATTGGTGTCGTAACGTCGTACGTCGTACTCAACTGCTCTATGATCTTATCGTAACTTTCATCTTTCAGTGCCATAATAGTAGGCTTCAACACCCCATCAACGGCAGTCCATAATCTAGCAACATACCCCTCGGGATAGTCTAGTGGGTTCTTATATATAACTATCATTTTCATGTTACGACCTACGACCTACGACATTCAAACAACTCAAGTCCCATATACACGCACTAGCACAATCCCATGTGTAGTACCAGAACACCTGACTCGACATTCTCAATGGGCTTCTCTGAAAAATGACTGAGAATCACATCATCCTCCCAGTCAGAACACCCTTGACGAATATCTCACAGGCAAATTCACGATAGAAGTCAGAGCTTTCTAGTTCCTCAAGCTTCTCAGGAGCGCACCCGCCTTTCTTCTGCAACGCTATAAATGCGTCGAATGCCTCATCACTTTTGACCTTCATTATCGCTCTCATCTGGTCGATTCTTGCCCTCACTTCGGGAGGTATGTTGATGCCGAACCTATCCCACGAGTGTTCCATTGTAACCTTCTTCTTACTCATGTTTCCATATCCCCCGCGCCACCATAACTTTAATGACGTCTAAATTGTCCACTCGCTCTCGCCCAGATGCTCTCGCGTCTGCCTTGATGCGAATAAACTCACGACAATTATGCTGTGGGTTCCCCGAACTAAGAAGCATTCGGTATCCTTGGATATCATTGTTTATCTCGGTCGAATTATTACCTTCTTTCTTGAAGGTTTCCAGTTGGTTCAGAGTCATCTTTATCAACTGAACCATCCCGTCACCGGCAGTCAACTCAGCACTCCCCCACGGGGTCTCAAGCTCAACATCTAGTTCTTTCACATCGTCCCCTCATCAAACTCCCCCTCTAGGTCGAGCGCATTCAGCTTAGAGATGTATGATCTCTTTATCTCTTCCGTCTCCAATCTCAAGTCAGTCAACCTTTTCAACTCTTGGTCATGCTCTGTCCATCGAGTCTTGAGGTCTTGAAATGTTGTCATCACATATAACCAAAATGTCCCCATGGTTGCGAGATAGCTTGGGGTCTGGTATCTCTCAAGGTCGGCATCAAAAATAATCCTAGACAGTCCCAATCCCCACTGAACGGTTACGGCGATAGCCATCAATACTAATGCCACGCAGACTCTTGGATTCTTTCTCCACATTACTTTCCATACTAACTTCATTAGTCTATCACCCATCCATCTTTCAGACTTATCATCTCGGACAATTCTCTCTCGTGCATTTCACTTCCTTTCTCACTAGATCATCAACTCGCTTCATGCGTTCAGTGTCACCGTCACACACCCCCTCAAGCGCACTCGCATAGAACGCATCGCCAACACATGGCAGACCAAGCATAACAATAGCGAACGCGTCAGCTTCCTCGGTACTTGCGAAGAGTGTTTCATTCCTACCAATCTCACGGAACCTATCGCACTCGCTTGGAGCTGGACTGTGAAACATCTGTGCTACCTTGCTGCTTGCTCTCATGAAGTGCGAACAGTCGTGGCGATTTCTGCATCTCAACATCATGCACTTTGGTTCGTTCATTGCATTACTCCCCCAATCTCTTTAGCACATATGTAGCCTGAGATAAATGTTCCAACGTATGCAGGAATCATTTCGGCAAGGGCGCTCGGGTTGGGTTTGGTGGTGGCGACTGACGCTATTATAACGCTCCTCATCCTGTCCATTATTTTGTCTTTGTCCTCTTCTGGAATTTTGAACCCCAAAGCGCTCTCAGTGGTGGCAAATGCATCTCGAAAAATGTCATCACCTATGAGCTGATCGCGAACTAAGTTGAGCAGGTTCCCAACATTGAATTGGTTGTAGTCAACCTTCCCTGCAACGACCCTCTGGAACAAGTTCACTTCTACTTGCCCCTCTGCCTCTCCACTAAGCTTGAATAGAGGTTCCGAGTCAACCGCAGTTCCCGAAGATTCTGTTCGATATAATTTCATGGCCTCCATTCGACATTGCCCATCGCGAGTTACCCCATGCATACAGAGAACGTCATGCCCCTTGTCAATATCTTCTCTCGTGAACTCACCCTTCTCGAAACGTTCACTCTCTTCCTTATCCATTGTTCCCATACGTGCCTCATCTGCAATGAAGTAGTATTCGATATTCTCCTTCTCAATAAACGTGGCGATGAAATCCATATACATCTCGTGATCTTCTTGCGTATCCTCACTGAACGATGTCACGAACGCCTGCTCTCCTCTATACATTGCCACAAGAGTCTTCTGTGAACTGCCACTTTTCTCCATAGCGTCAATAATGTCTTTTTTCAGCTCATCAAAGTTTCCATCAAATGTTGTCGCTTTCGCTTTCAGCTTTGCCATTTCTAGCGTTGTAGTTTTTGCCGTTATCACGCTATTCTCTCCTCTATCTCTTTTGCCAGCTCAACAATTCCGGCCAATCCTAATACTTCGCAAACATGCCCGTCTCGAATACAGATAACAACTTCGTCTGCGTCCTTAATCATTCCTCTCTTCTCCATGAATTCCCTAACCTCAATGTTAGCGACCATGGAGGCAACAGACTTTCGACCGGCATTCGCCAGAATAATATCTGCCCTCTCTTTCACCATTGGATACTTGTCAACAGCGAAGTGCTTACGGAACTTCATGTCATCCGTGTACCCCTCCATTCTAAACAAAATTTCGTCACTCATTTTTACTCCTGCGTTCTCGGGTTAATTTTTGTGTTGCCAACCCTCTGCATATGCTGTGTGTATAAGTGCATGATTCTACGGAACCCCGCATTGTCGCAACAAAAAAATGCATTTAGCTTAATCTTACCCACAGGTGGGACAGGTCAAATAAATGGTTATCCATATATGGGACAAACTTAATTTTTCTTGATTAATCAGGTGTTTCAATCTAGGATTCCTCCATGGCAACACAAGATGACCCTCTCTATCACAAGGTTCGGAAGCTTCACGATCTCCACATATACAAGTCTCAAGATTTGAAGGCGATGATCGAAGCGCTCAATAGAATAACGGGCATTAAGCACATGACAAAAATCTACGGCGAAATCAACAAGCCGAGAACTTCATTCTATCGAGACATTGCCACCAAAGGAATTGACCTGAGAGAGATGACGATGATCACATCCCTTTATAGAAAGGAGATTCCAGAGATTCGCTTCGAGGAAGACTGGGTGAAAGGAATTGATACTCGCCTAACAGACGGGTCAATGTTCAAGAGCGCAGACTCATATATTTTCCAGTCACCAGTAACCAAAATCAAAACAATGATTCCCACAGTAGAAGCACTCATGAGACTGCATTGCGATATGGCGGCAGAAGAACTATGTGAACTGTATGGCGTTCCGTTGGATATCTTTCGCTTTCACAATATCGACGTATCAATGAACTTCCATGTAGCATTCATTAACAAGATTATATCTTTCCTAGAGTGCGGGGACATTGAGCGTGATATTGCCCCCAAAATGAAGCGGGGGACAAAGCCATCCCTGTGCGACGAACTCAACCGAACGCTTGCCACAGTATTCCGAAGACAGCTAGCACAATGCTGGTCTGTCCGTGACGTCTCAAACATTGATGAAATGAACGTGTACCTAAGAAATGTTGCAAGATCGCTAGACCCTTCTCGAACCTTTGTTATGGAACGAAACCTTGAGGGGAATCTACAGCTAACAATTGAATCCATTGACCGAGCTACATATGCATCTGTCGCAGATGCCCAAGTGTCAGACTATATAACAAACTATTACCGAATCATGACAAGCATTATCCTTGGAGAGAAAAATGTTCGGCCAGTCGGAACAGTCAAATACACCAATTCTCCCCTAAAATTGATAGTTTGCAACGACTAATTATTTCATGACATCTTGGCTTTGGGCGAGATAGGTGCTATCTTCTGGCACTATGTATAATGAATTCGACAATCTATTTACCAACATCGTTGAGGAGATCGGAATTGATGCGATCGTCTCAGCAACAGACAGTCGCTTCTCGGGCTTGATTGTTCGAGCCGAGCAAACAGGCAGCTATGACTCGGAAATGGTCGTTCATTTTCTCCGCTGCGCTCACCTGTCGTTACGGAACCTTGAAGATGGAAACATTGACTACCGAACGGCTTTGCGTAACCTAGTAGGCGAAACGGTTCTCCCTGAGAGATATATCGCCAAGGGTGCGTTCAGTAATCGCATAACAACTCACAATATGATCAACCTCCTAACCGATACAATGGGACAGGGGGCCGTAGATAAGGCACTTCGCTACTTGCAGACAAAACGTGAATGCTTCTCTCAAGACAAATGGAAAGAAAAGGTAAGCACAGAATTCAACGCTGACCTCATGGATGCAGTCGCGTGGGAAATGATGCTGAAAGATAGCAACTTTTATTCTCTCGGGCAAAAGTACACCGACCAATTTGCTGGTCACCCATTCGCAAAAGAACTAGAACATCTTGCTCCAAAACAAGTGTACGAAGTAATGTTCGACTGCGTGATGAAACACATTGAGCAAAGTTTTGACTATCGACTCGTATCCCTGTCAGATAAGTCGGCAATAGTGGAAAGACATTTCACGCCAGAAATGCAGGACGCTACCAACAGTCACAAGTACTCAACACGCAAGGTTCTGGAATTCTCGAAGGGCTTTGCTTCCAATATCACAAAACTATCCAACCTCGCGTTCGAGTTTCCTGTGCGAACACTCAAGTGCCCATACGCTGACAGTGACAGCTTCGGGAAATTCGAGATTGACCTGACAGACGCTAGGCAGCTCGGAGATCGTCGCCTTGGATTGGTTGGGATGTGATTATGTGTGCGTTCAGTTGCTTGATTGCTTCGTTATCATTCGCCCACTGAACCAACGTCCCCCTAGCTCCTTTCACGCTGTCTACTGCAACAGTTGAATCATGAAACTTCTCATATCCTATTCTCATCGCCATAGGTCTCGATGACTCTAGCGCGACGATGTAGTTTTTCTTCACGTTGTACGTCTTCATCACAGAGTCAAAGCTATCAAATAATAAATTCCTCGCCTTGATCGCCACCCGAACGTCTTTCTTGAACTCAGGGTTAAGTGCCAACGACCCCATATAGAAGAACTCTTCGGCGGGGGTAGCGTTCATTTGCCACATAAAACGGTCAAGAACGTCAGGGTCATTCTGCTCATCGCGGAGCCATTTGAGTATCGGGTATTCTATACGAAAATCGTCGCATATTTTCTTAGAGATAAACTTGTAGCTCATAATGGGAATCAGCTTGCCGTTGTTGCGAATGCACGCATGAACATGAGTCCCCAGATAGTCCAGCTCACCATTCGGCAAAGCCCCATATCCCATGGAGTCCTTGAAGTTCTCCATTCTCATAATCATATTATCGATGAATAAGTCTCTCGCTTCCTGAGACTGCGACAGTGTGTGATAAGGTGATTCCAAGATAACCAGTTCCATAGTGTTGCCTCCAATGTAAATAATATCTGTCATAGCGGGTCGGAAATAAAGAGGGAAATTGTTGCAATAAAAAGAGAGAGGGAGGCAGTCCCATCTCCCCCTCTCTTCCCAAAAAACTATCTGCTATTATTACTAAGAATATACCTCTCGATACATCCACGTTCCTGATTTTTTGCCATACTTGAATAAGTGAGCGCTACTAATCTCGCCACGATTATTGCGAAAGGAAACGTCCATCGGGTGATGAACACTCCCATCGACCATGTTGATCGTGCGAGGAATGTGTGAGATGCGCCACATCCCATCAAGCTGTAGGATTGCAATTCTTACGATCACGATGCCCTCACTTCAATTGTCGGACACACTTTCGGAATCACGAACGCTACAAAATTTTTCCCAATGCCATCGATAGGCTGGTTGTCTATTGCGTCCTCGAATGACGAGTTGGCAAAACCGAGGGGCGTGCATGGCCCTTCAATATACGCGTGCAAGTCATCGTCCTTATATTTGCCCCCAGACTTCCCGCACCAACACGTTCGGTGGCTTCGTCTCAAAGCGACCACATCCTGACAATAGCTACATTGGATTAACTTCATCGCACATTTCCTCCCAATAGCTATCCATAAAATGCGGAGTCAATCGCTTGAACCAGCCACGTCTCCCAACCTTCATCACAGACTCTTCGCCATGCGCGTACCCTAACCACCACGGAGGGCAACTAGGAACGATGTCACCACGATGAACAATTCTCGTATGATTCGGCACAAGCATTGCGAACGTAAAGTCTCCAACCCTAGGAGCGCCACAAGTGATAACCTCGGGGTCAATATGCTCGAACACAGCACCAAACATCTGCGCCAATGCGCCGCCGAGACTATGCCCACAGAATACGATCTGCTTATCGTTATTCAGCGCCACAAAATGGGTAACCTCTCTCTCGATTAGAGTGTAGACCCCACGGAACCCTGCATGGACACGCGGGACGCCTCTATCAATTGGGAAGTCTACCAAGTTGAATCGCGCATCTCTCGCAAGGTCGTCAAGGTCAGTCGTACCCTGAAAGCAAATATAGAATGTGTTGTCATATTCCAATGTGAAGAAGGTAGTGTCATACACTCCTCTCACTACCTCATACTTATTCACAGCAAGGGGACAGATAGAAGTAACTACCCCCTGCGCATATGCCATCATCTCGACAGCTTTTCCTCTCATTCCAATCATTTTTCTCTCCCATGTTCCCGAGAACCCCCACATCCCTTGACGTAGTAGCTAACAGGTTTTGATTTTTTGTCGGCAACAACCGAACGCGTGAACAACCATTCACAGTTGCGACTCAGTAGCCTGCAATTCATACACGCCGACTTAGGGTGATTCTTCACCACCGTAAATGATGGGTGATCTGGTCTAGTCGAACCAGCCTCTACAGTAGAATGCTGCATGGTTGTCACTCTCCTCATATGGAGCGCCTACATGCTTGATGATAAATTCCAGAACGCTACGGAACGCCTTCTCGGATTCCCCTAGCTCAATCCTCACTCTCTCGCCTCGCTTGATTACTTCCACAAGTCGGTTCCGTGAGATGTAGCTGTCGGTAGGGATAATCCTAGGCTCGTAACCTTGATGTTTTTTCTCAGTGATTTTTACCTTCAACATGTCGTTCTCCATTTTGTACGGGTGAGCCGCGTTGCCATTACATCCCACCCGCCGTTACTAATTAGTTCTTTCCACTTCGGACGAATCGACCCAACACATCTGCTTCGCACGAGGGTTGAAGAATCTCAACATCACTCGCGTGAACCCAGTCTGATAGAATCGTTCAACCTCTACCTTTGTCACAGAGTACTTACGCCCTTCATACTTGAACTTGTCTCCTATACCCCACATAGCTGTGCCCCCCATTTGCCTAGAAAGCCCATAACGAGAGCAAGCAGGTAGAAACAGACAATCGCCACGATATGGACTGCGAGGTCGCCAAGCGCTATCCCCTTTCCATATTTCCACGATTTCTTAACACTTTTTATCGCCTCGCGCACTAGGCTTAGTGCGACTAACCAGAATGTTCCGTATATTAATAACTCGATCATTTCATTCTCCTAACAGTACAGGGCAGTTTCATTGATATTCCAGAAGTCATTGTCAGCCTCGAACCCCTCTGTTCTAGCTTCCTTCCTTGCCGCCCTTCTTTTGTCCCTAATCTTTTTTGATCTGCACGCTTTGCATTCGTTTTTCCTCCTTCCCGTATCAACACCATTCTCAATTATGACGGTGAAGCATCCGATCGGCTTACTAACTCCGCAATGCGAACAAACCTTTCTCTCCCTTCTACTTGCACTCATGAGTGAAGATGTCCTTCGCCTGCTCTATGCACACTCCCGCCTCTGTGAGCGCCGAGAAAGCCTGTCTGAGTTGTTGCTTCACTCCAAGACAGTTCTCGTAGTCAACACGTCTAGCGAGATGCGAGATAGCACTGGCGATTAGTGAGATTTCAACCCACTCATCGTCCTTATTCATGATTACGCCTACACTGAAAGAATAGTTTTCAATAGGTCGTCTGTTAGCGTGATGTTGAATTCTTCCAGCGGTTTGCTAGCGAAGAGTTTCCCCACGATGCGCTCTCTCTTTTCACGGAACGATCTTTCTGCGACTTCTTTCGCATTGGTAATCCTTACGGGCGATCGCTTGGAAGATGTACGCTTGATGATTTCCACTTCTTGGTAACGTCTGAACTCATCTGAGTCAAGATAGTCAGAAGCTTGCTCTGGGAAAGTCTGCACAATTCTCGCAGTCATCTCTTCCGAAACTTTCTTCGATAGATTAGAGTGTGGGGTGTTGATAGTGTTGTAGGTTGCCGAGGAATAACCCAGCTCTGTAGAAAATGCACTTTTGTTCAGGTTGAGAGACCGACGAATGGCCTCCACTTGTCCTAATGTCAACATGACGTTCTCCTTGAATATTGCGAAAGGTCGAGGTTGCCATACCCTTCCAGACGCATTGTTGTTTTGTGGACACGATATAATTATATGTTTCCCAGAATGACAAGAACTATTTCAACTATTCGGTATAATCAGAAAAATATTGAGGGGTTGGAGAACGAGAGCTACTTGTTTTCCGAGTCGTCATCTTTTGTCCGTGCATCACTGAGCCAGTACGCGACAACTACATACGCCGAATTAATTATTGCGATTCCTACAATTTCACAGAAGGACATTATTGTTCGGATTCCAGCTTCACGATTGCTTCTGCTAGCATGTGAGGCAATGGCCCTACCTCCGAGGAATTCAGCAATGCGGTCGAGGCTAATTCTGCCTGTGTGCTTGCCGCCCTAGAAACACGCTGACTCTCCTTGGTGTTACAGAACCTAGATTTGGACGTGACATTGTACTTCCTGCAAACGGCTGGGCGATACTCATACAGTATGCACTTACCACCCTTCAACAAAGGGCACTTGTAGCGACTCCATTCCTCTGGACGGAACGATCGGGGGGATTCTGCAAGCAGTTCCGTTGGGTCTAACCGAACCTTGATTTCCTCAAGCATCCCCGCCAATAGAAGCGCCTCATGCTCACTAACTTCCACCAGTTGGTAGCAACAGTGAGAGCAACCCTTTCGACATGTCACCTTCAACGAGTCCAACACATCCTTCTTGACGTTGCTATCAATTGACAGGTGTGTTGCATGAGCGGCTGATACGGCATTCGTCTCCTGTCTAGCGGTCTCATATTCTGCCATGAAGTGACGAACCCCCTCCAAGGCGGTGTCGCGAGATATTCTTCCGAGAGAGATAAGCATTTCAAGTGTAGGGCCTAAGATGAGCGCCATTGGTACTCCTAGAGAAAGAGAGAGGCGAGGAATTCACCCCGCCCCTCGGGGTTGTGCTATGGTACATGACCACAGTATTCCGACTGGATTAAGGTCGGATTATGAGATTGCCGCGTCCAAAATATCAGATAGCAATTGTTCGGTTAGCTTGATGTCCATTTGATCGAGGTTGATGTGTGCGCTCAATGGCCCTAGAATCTTGCTACGGATATCGTCAATGCGTTTCTTTTCTGCAACCCACTGAACGGCATCGGATGGGATGCTAACACTTCTCTTCTTCGCTTTTTTCGGTGCTGCGATTGGTGCTGGTTGCCTCTGGGAAAATGCCAGAATGCGTTCAGTTGCAGCTTCTCCAATAGTGTCAGTGTCCTTTTTCTTCGAGAGGATTGTGCTATAGCGAGTCTTGCTGGTCTTCCCCCAACACTCAACTCCAAACTGCGCCTTGCTGAGTCCTGCGCTGATACGAATTGCCTCCGCTTCCTTGACAGTCATCCCACCACTGCCCCTAGGTGCTTTCTTTTCTTTCGGCTTAACTGGCACAATGGGAGCGATACGACTCTCGACTTCTTTCGGAAACATCGCGTGAATGTAACGGGTTGACTTAATAGACATCATATCTGTGACGCCCTTGGTGAGCGCTTGCGGATACCCATAATGGTTGCCCCAACATGCCTCGCTAAATTCCTTTTTTGACATGCCAAGTGACCCTCTGATCTCCTCGGCTGCTTTCTTAGTAATTTGCATAATTCCTCCTAACAAAGTCATGGTACGGAAAAAACAACACGGGTCAAGGGGGAGGGGTCACCTTATCCATATATGGGACAGGTTATAGGGGCGGCTCCAATTTTTTTGGGTGGGATGGTCGAAATCTATTCAGCGCGAAGTGGTACCCCACCCCCCCGTCTGAATTCAGGCACTTTGAGCGGACGACAACGATAAGCATTTTCATAGTAGCAGATGAGGACGACAATAGGTATCAACAACACACCCTAGGAAACATAATACACTATATGTTTCCCAGTGAGGCAGCATAAATTCTTATCGGGTCACCTGCTCGACAACTATTTTTTTCTTCTTCTGACCGTCCCCCTCACCGTCACACGCCATTTCGCCACATCAACCACTTACTCCCACAACCTCACCAAGCTGCCAACAATTAGTGGCACTCTCACGCATACCTTACCATCAACCATATATTTTCTACACGCCCTTCAACACACAACTAACCACAATCACAGCGATATTGAATTTTACTAGGAAACATATAATTATTTCTTTTCCCAGATACCAAACAGTGCTAAAATAACACTAGGCAACACAATGAGGGGGACGCTATGAACAAACTTCAATCACTAATAATGGTACTGGTACTAGTAGGGTCAATGTATGCAATAGGTGGACAAGCTCAATACACTGCAAAGGTTAAGCAGGTAGTTAAATGTCAAGTGACCGACATGAACACACAAGCATATCAATGTAACCAATAGGGGGCGTTATGAATTGGGCGATAATTATTCGTTTCAATGGTCTGTTATTCAGCATCAAGGTCAAGCTAGTTGAAGCGGTTGATAAGGGCGACAAGGAAAGGGCGGTTGAGCTTATCCGTCGAATGAATATCATTTCACAATACAGGGCGGCGAAGTGTGGCAACTTTCAACATGTGACAGTTACGCACGACTTAGTGGTGGCAAACATCGAGGCGCTGCGTCGATCTGTGACCAATAGAGCGGGCAGAACACACCAATAACAACGGAACGCATAACGGGGCGAATCGGCACGCCCTCAAGGGGAGTATTATGAGTAACACACACGACGAACTAATGGCAAAACTTGAAAAACTAGCATACGAGCGCACTATCCCATTCTGTTATAGCTGTTATAAGCGATGTCCTAGCGGGGTATGTCCTGACTGTCACACTGATGACCTAATGAGGGAGCTTGAGGGGGTTGGTGTTGAGTACGGTACTGACTGGGTAGTGAAGCATATCATTCGTGAAGAGCTTGAACCTGTAGACGTTGAACAACGCACGTTAGACCTGCTTAATGAATGCTATGAACCTGTAAAGATCGTATGCCTTGAACGTAAAGCGGGTGATTTGCTTAAGGAACTTGACCCTGTTGCGTTCAGTTGTTGTGTAGCAGATGAAGAGAGCGCATTGCTTGAAGATGAGGACAGCTATATCGAAATAGAGGGGGACATCTATGAAGTGTGTGAAGTGGAAAAGCTAGTCGATCACATTGAACTAGACGACGACGAAGAGTAACCACTGAACCGATCAGGCAACGTGGGGGCGTTGTCTGATTGCTTGAATGATTACTACACCACACACAAGGGGGACAGTATGAAGAAAACACCGCGAACAAAACTAATTGAGACCGTTGCGAAAAGGTTCACTATTGCACCAACACCTGACCTAATGGGCGAACTATCAAGCCTATCAAATGAAGTGTTGACACAGATGCGCGACAAAATGCCACAACTTGAAGATATCTCTCTTTTGCTTGATAAAATGCCAGGCCGTCAACGACTGGAAAGAGCTAGTGATCTTATCGTGAAGACCTACAAGCGTGACAAGCTAATCCACGTGAATATTGAGGGGAAAGTCATGGGGTTCAATTGTTACGAGCTGTCATACAGTTATGGGGACTTAAGCGTCTCAAGTGAAGAGGGGTATCTATCATTTGCTATTGATTGGTATGGGGATAACCCACGCCTTGAGCTTATTGATTGGGAACTACGCGAAGACTAAAACTGCACTACGGAACGCATAGGGGGAAATATGAAGACACAAAACACATGGCTACCGGTATTTACAGGGTTTTATGAATCAATCTTTGACGAATCTGACAGCTATATCGAGAGCGCAACGCAGTCAGAGAGCGAATACCATGAACACTACCCCGAGATGGTTGAGGCGGGCGTTCCATTCGAGTTTTTTCAGTACAATCTATGGGACTGTCTGAACTACAAGAAAGGCAACCAAGGTGTAGCTGAATATCTGTGTGATGGCATCACTGAACTAGAGTCATGCGGTATTATCCAGAGCGTTCAATTTCAAGCGGTCAAGTCACCACGCTTTTACAACTTTGAAACAGACTCGATCGACTGCGTTATCACTTACGACAACGACAAGCTAATGAAGTACTTACGAGACAACAAAGAGGCGCTACAGAAATACATAGAAGACAAGTACACAAGCCGATCGGGATTCTCTTCATTCTATCCAAACACGCTTGACTACTGGATGAATGAAGAAAACCACAATGAACATGAAGTAGGGTCACTCCTCAACTTTGTGCTATTCAATGAAGACGATGAGGCAGAATTAACTCTTCTCTCTGCTAGCAACTGCCACGAGGGTTTTAGTAACGGCGTGGAGTTCGATGGGGACAGAATGATCAAGCTATATCAAAACAAGGCGGCATAATATGGATATCAAAACAGCACAAGACATCATCAAGGTGGCAGAACAAGCAGGCGGGCAAGCGATATGCGCCCGTTGTGGTAGCAACTGCGCGGTATACGTGGGCGATACGGGTAGCTACTGTCAAGACTGTCTAACAGAGGCGCTGGTGACAGAGATAGAGACACCAGACAATGAAATAGAATTCTAACAACAACCGCCCGAATGGCAACAAGGGCAAAGGGGAACGTCATGAGAAAGAAACTGGAAATGTTAGCGGTATCAATCGCAGGTATGCGCTTTATTAGCGAGAGAGCAAAAGGGAAAGAGAACCATAAGGTTATCGTTGACCTGCAACGGAACGCAATGGGTGAAGTAATGGCGGCGGGAGAGACAATCGCAGATGACATTATGAAACTGGCAGCGGCTGGACTTATTCACGCCGAGACCACAGGGGGGAAGCTGCACGAGGTAACAGGGGTAGATTTTACCAAAGATAAAATTATACTCAAACTATCCTAATAGGAATACAATTAATATCAGACAAAACAAGGGGTGAGATATGAAAAGGGTGCGACAACTAACAAAGAAAGAGGCAGTATCGGCAATAAAATCAGAGTACATGCGAGACTTAGACCGCTATTCTGGTCAACAATCAGCACAGAAGGGGGCGATGGATAAACTAGACATACTACTCAAAGGGGCAAAAGACAGAAAAGTGACTAGCGTTCAATGCGGGTGCGAGAGCGAGGCGCGCGAGTTGTTTTCTCAACTGCAAGAAATAATAGGAGGGGGGAGTAGTCCACATGCTGCCTCGATAGACGACGAGACACACACAGTATCAATAATCTCTGGATATTCGCACCTAGATTAGGGACATTATAGACAAGGCGGGAGTGGATTACCCGCCCTATAAGGGGGAGCTATGGACATCACAACACCAGTTCGGACAAGAGACTGGATAGAGAAATATCTCACAACAAAGAAGAACAAACACACGCAGTCGCGCTATAGATCAACGCTAACTGAATTCGCAGATTGGATGCAAGAGAACAACTACCGACTAGGAAAGAACGGGTTGCCCGTCGAGGTATTCAGTTTGTATCATGATTACCTGACCGCACAAGGTCATGCTCCCAATACCGTTCTCAACAAGTTCAATCAGGTTCGCAACTTCTTCGACATGCTTAAGCTATTAGGGCGCATCGAAAACAATGAGGCGCATCTGATCAAGCTGGAACCAGTAACAGAGTCAGAGTGTGACGCGAGAGCATTGACTACCGCAGAAGAAAAGAGAATGTTCAAGGCGTGCGACAAGACAACCGCCGAGGGACAGATAGAATACATGTTCGTAACAATCCTACTGAGAGTTGCCCCACGATCTGCGGAAATTGCATCACTTAGGTTCGGTGACTTCTTCAAAGAAGGTGCGAGGTACAAGGTAAGGTTCAAAATCAAGCGTGGTCGTATCAGAACGGTCAATGTTGATGTTGACACATACAAAAGAGTTCAAGCCTACCGTAAGACGCTAGGGAAGATGCGAGATGTGGAATACAAAGACGACGACCTGATACTACAGGGAACCAGAGACCACAGACCAAGACAAAAGCCAATGAATAACTCGGCTGTGTGGAAATTGGTACAGCGAATTGCGACAAAGGCGAATGTGAAAGATATCTCTCCCCACTCTGGACGTGCAACTGTAGCGACAAAAATGTACGACATGGGCTGCAACGATAAGCAGGTCATGGACTATATGGCTTGGAGAGACGTAACAACCGCAAGGAAGTATAACAAAAGAGAACAAGAGACATCACCGAGCATAATAAAGAACTTGGCGGTGAAGGAGTAACCATGTTTATTTTTGCAGCATCACTACTCAAGAAAGCAATCACCTACCCGATATACAGGGCAGAGAAAGCGAGACTGATATTGTCACGTGAGAAACATCTCCCAGCAAGACCATTGGCAGAAGGCAGCATTCATCGTGATTTCACAAGTGACCTGTTACGCAAGTACTACAGTCCAGAATTGAATGGAAAGATCGAGTACTGGGAATTGTGCCAGCTATTCGTATCCAGTGGGTATGTGAAGAAGACAGGTGAATGGCGAATCAATGTACCAAACAATCTGTGTGAATGGATTGTTGAACCGCCTACCAAAGAACAACTACTGAACGATATCCAGCCGTATCTCGCCAAGGTTCAGGCAATTGTTAAGAAGTATGATTGGGATAGGTGTGAAGGATTGGTGGGCGATGCGTATGACTTGAACGAAGACGGTGCCCACTACGACAAAAGATATTGGCCGTAACGCCGATTCACAGGAGCAACCACCGAACGCATGTGAGGGGGTTGCGACTCTCACCCTGCCCCCACTGAACCAGTCCCCGACCTGCTGACCTGACCCAACCGAACCATCCCCCGATAGCGTTCCGTTGTCCCCGTCCCACTGAACCCTAGCCCCCTGTCATCCCCCGTGAGCGTTCCGTGGGCAGCGCCGCCGTGTCGCAAGCACCGAGCAACGAGTCCCCCCGCGCGCGCCCTCCCGTTCCGGCCCCCTTTCTGTTATGGATTCCAGAAATGTGTCCCGCAATAGTTGATTTCAACAAAATCAAAAATCGCCCACATTCCAACAATATACACCACAGGTTAGCATGTTAACTATCATTGACACACTTACGATGCACTCAGTCAAGAGAACCATTTTCAACAACTCTTGTTCTCGTTCCGCAACTCAACGAAACAAAAGAGATTGTCCAACTTTTCCTAGGAAACATATAATTTTTTCATTGCCATACAGTCAAGCTTGGACATACAACCCTAGGCACAGAATAACACGGCCTAAATGGCAACGAAGGCGGTGTAATCGATTGACATTCATATCATCCAAAAGCAGAGCGACACGGCATTTCTGCGCGGGTTTATATTAACTTGTGTGTTTAGTCTTGTGTTCCCCGTTCAGGGATACGTGCGCTTTGTTGAGGATGGGAGCATAAAAGAAGGGAGTCGGCTTGGATAATTGGCAACACCTCGACCGACCCCCCGAGAACGCCATGCTCTAACAGGTAGAACACGTCGAACAGTATATCTACCAAGTTCTATGCGATGACGCAAGAGAGACAAAGGTTTTTTCTTTGGTCTTCCTTGTGCTTTCAATCGGTTGCACCTCCTTTTTGGAGGAAACTTATGACACCGAACAACTGCGCAAACTGTCCCCATGTTTTACCAATTTGTGACGATCATCACGGAAATTGCTCGGAGTTCTACGAGCGAGAAAAGTATCCAGAAAAATACAAGAGAGAAGACAAGCCCTATCGAGAGGGGCGTACCGAACTAGATGACTTCGTTGATTTCCTGCGCGATCAGGAACACGACGAAGACGAAATAATTAACAACATGTTCAAGTAGGAGGGAGACTATGACTTTGGACAGATTTACGAGATCAGAGCAGAAGCGATCGTTCTCTGAGCTGAGTATGCTTTTGTATGGATGGCCTAAAACTGGCAAGAGTACATTGGCATCGATGTTTAGATCAGGGGACAAGGAACCGCTTTTTCTGACAACAGAAGATCGTCATCATGCGCTGGATGTAATGCATGAAAGACTAGCAAACTGGGCGCAGTTCAGAGAGACCGCACGTTACATCTATGAGAACAGAGAAGAGATCAAGGAAAGCCATTCGTGTCTTGTATTCGATCTTGTATCTGACCTCAACGATTGGAGTGCTGACACTGTGCTTGCCGAGCTGTCCGAGAAGATGCAAATGAGGGTATCCGACATTGGCGAATTCCCGAACGCTCTAGGCTACACGGCGCAGAGAAAAGAATTCCAGAAATGGATTGGGGCAATGTTGAATATCATGCCATGCGTATTCATCGCTCACACCAAAGACAAAAAACTATCGCTTGAAGGGGTAGAAGTAGAACAACAAGCGCCTGACCTGCCGCCGAGAATCATCAAATGGCTGAATGGAAAGGTTGACATGATCGGCTTCATCGTTCCGTCAGCAAAAACCAAAAGCAACCCAGTACTCACGTTTCGCCCAAACAAGATGGCGTGGGCGGGAAGCGCGTTCTCTCACATGGCCAGAGAGTTCGAGCTGAATCCAGAAGACATGGCAGGTTCATACGCTGCTATAGAAAAAGCATACCAAGGAGAAAAAAATGATTAGAAAATTTGTTACGAAACCACAGACGGTAAAGGCGATCTGCTTCAAGAACGAGGATGAGACACTAGAGCAATTGTTCGACATTGTTGGTGATGGCTGCATCATTGAGATAGATGACGGACAGGCAATCTTGCATTTCATCAACTCGAAGCGTGAAGACCAACTCGCAAAAGAAGGAGATTACGTTGTTTCAGATGTAAGCGGTGAGCTGTTTGCACTTAGCGAGAAGGAATTCATGTCGCGTTATGAATTGCTCACGGAACCTGAATCTACAAAGCCGATAGTAACTCTCAAGCGATGGGGGAAGGTTGGAACAGAAGACTCGAACTTTTTGGTTGGGCAAGCATACGGGCACCCACGTTTTGAAGATGGCACTCTTATTCGCTCATCCCGAGTCATTGATGACCGCGGCATGGAAGTTGAGACGGTCAATTCAATTTACCTACTAGAGGGAAAGAATGAAGCTTAATTCAGGCGACAAGGTATTTTACCGCCACCCAGAAGGGTCAATCTCTTTTGCGACAGTAGCAAAGACTCCAAAGAACGATGAGGATGTTCTGTTGAAGTTCCCCTTCAATCCATCGGAAAAGGTCAAGTGCAAAATTGAACACTGCCTAGTGATCGATGAGATGGTGTATCAGTATGGGGCAACGCTTGAGAGAGTAGCGACGATTGCGATGTCAATGGACAAAGCTATTAGCGAGGAATTCTTCGCACTAAAAAACATTAATAAACAGTAATTAGCAACGGGAAAGGCAGCACCCGTATTACTTAAGGAGAATGCTATGTTTGAAAACGAAACAGAAGGAACAACTACGCCTGCAAATGACAACGCAGGACTCTACGACAACCCAGATTCAATGTTCACAGAAGACGACTTCGAGCTTCCCGAGGAGCTGGTTTTTATTGCGAATGAACCTGTTATGGCCACAGTCTTAGAGGCAAAAGAGTTCACAGAAACAAGATCAATTTTATTATCCCTGCAAATTGAGAGCGGCGAACACGCAGGAAAGATGTTTGACCTATGGATGAGAGCGCCAAAGGCGAGGGATGGAAAGGTCAACGCTAATGCGAAGAGAAGATGGGTTCAGTTCAGTACCGCATTTTTCTCGAAAGACCTGCTCATCTCTGGCGATGCGGATTGGTCAGGACTGGCAACATGCAAGATCAAGTTTGTTCCATCTCCCAAAAGAGACTGGTTCACACAAGCTGGCGAAGCAAGAGTGTCACAAGACTTTGGTAAGTTTGAGAAGTTAAGCTCGGCAGAACAGACCGTAACACTAAGCGAAGCCGACATACCATTCTAGGAACAGAGGAGAGGGCAATGAAATATTTTGGCTGGGTCGTCAGAGGCAAAGAACAATACATGAAAGGACAAACACTAATGAGTCAAGAGCAAGTAGATACGTTGGTGAGTACGATGGCAATTCAACCTCGCCGTCAAGAATTTCATGAGTCAGTTCAGACTTTTGACGAGAACGGAAAAGCGCTTCATTGTCCTCTGTACTTTGACTTCGATGGGAAAAACGCACTGAACGATTGCAGGCTAGTTGTTGACCAGATTGAGTGGAAGTTCGGGGACTACCCGCGCATATTCTTTTCTGGCAACGCTGGCTTTCATCTCATAATGCCTTACCCAGTACATCACCCCTATTGCAACCTCATCGCTCAAGAGTTCGCAAAAGACCTCTGCGGCGATCAGGTAGAAGGATTGGACACACAAATTTATGCGGCTAGACACTTGCTAAGACGACTTGGTTCCGTCCACTTCAAGTCAGGACTCTACAAGATCGAATTGAAAGTCGATGAACTGTACAGCCTAGACATGCACGGAATCCGTGAACTAGCGAGAGAGCCTATGCCCCCGATTGACTGCGACTATAGTTATAATATCACCGCCTTGAATGAGGCGATATCCATAGCGACCAAAAGAGTTGAGAGCATCGTAAATCAACCACGGACAGAAGGATGCACAGACAACCGACACTGGCAAGCTCAACTCAGACCTTGCGTGAAATCACTAATCGAATTCCCTCCACCAGAAGGACAACGGAACGTGATTATAACAAACATAGCAAGATTCTTTCGGTCGGTAGGCGCAGATCAGGATGAGGCGATAGGGGAAATGATGCAACACCCACACTGGGAGGAGCTAGACAGAGAGGTGAGCAAAGTATTTCGTTCAATCTACAGAGGCAACAGTAGGTTCGGTTGTCGGAACAACACCCTACTCCAACAATACTGTGATCGCTTCTGCGAATACTCAAGCGAGGAGACTTACAAATGGTCATGACACTACTACTGGCAATGTCGCTTCAATACGTGGGAACTCCTAGCGTATGGGGCGGCAACACCATTACCCAAGGGTTCGATTGCTCAGGCTTCGCGATGCAGGTTCTCAGGGACTTGAAAGCAGCGCCAAGCGGAGACTTGAATTCTCAACAACTATACAACTATTTTGCATCACGGAACCACACGACATGCACGCCAGAACACGACACGATTCTCTTTTTTGGAGACGATGAAAACCACATCACACATGTTGCGTTCGGTGTATCAACAACACACATGGTTGAAACGGGCGACAGTTCGAGAAAGTACAACACAATTGAGAAAGCAATGAGATATGGCGCATATGTTCGCATCCGTCCTATCTCTCGCAGGAAAGACTTGGTTGGTTGTTTCAAGGTTCAATATGTGGGGCAAGGGGTAAAACTATGATTACGAATAAATCACATGAAGAGATACTAGAAGACAGGGACGCGGAGATTGCCTATCTTCTCGGGGAAAATCCCCAGTTCAAAAATTACGTCGAAGAAATACCAGTTAGGTATAGGCTTCAATATCTGAAAGCGGTTTGCTTGGGAAAATCACGGGCAAATGCGGTGAAAATGAAGTGTATGGATTGCTCGTGCTTCCAAATTGAAGAAGTAAGACACTGCACTGTGAAAACATGCCCGCTTTGGAACGTGAGACCGTACAAGGGAGATGAGTGAGTCATTGGATTGGAATCGATCAGGGAAAGTACGGTGCGATCGTACTCATCGATGACACTCCAAAGATACTCGCAGCAATCCCGACACCACTGAACGACGATGGGGATATCGATGCCCTAGAGATAGCAAGGACGCTCAAGTGGATGTTGACAGAGTTCCCAGATGCAAAAGTGTGGGCAGAGAAAGTCCATGCATTCCATGGGTCAGCTCCAAAGTCAGCGTTCACGTTCGGTGGTAATTACAAGACCATGTTGACAGTCTTTGACCTTATGGGGATTGACTACAACCTAGTCCCCCCAAAGGTTTGGCAGAAGGTGGCGTGGGAAAATGTGAGTGACAAAACACCAAAGGAAACTTCATTCAAGGCGGCGTGCCAGATTTTCCCAGACTTCAAGTTCTTCAAGACGAAAGACGGGATATTTGACTCGGCACTAATCGCGTATTACGGGAGGCAATATGAAAGCACATAAATGGCGGGCACTCGGAGATAAAAAATGCGAGTACCGAATTATCATTGAGCAAAAAGAAGATGGCCTTTACGAATGGGCACTTTATCCATGGAACAAAAAAGCTCCTATGTGTATTGGTGTCCCTCGCCACAAGTTGGCTTCGGAGGTCAAGCGATCTGCGTCTAGGTTTGCAGTAAAGCTGTTCAACCGCGATACAAAAATTTTCATCTCCAAGGAAAAGGAGATCACACAACATGACAAGTATGGAAGACTTGAGGATTATATCGAATGTTGAACTTCCAACTAAGGGGATACCAACAACGATGCAGTGATGCAGTCATCGACTCGTGGAAACGTGGCAACCAATCGGCATTGGTTGTCATGCCCACTGGGTCTGGAAAGACGGAAGTATTCATTGACATCACAAGACGCGAACTCGCGGAGGCAGGAGAGGATGACGCTGTGTTGATTCTCTCCCACCTTTCCCTACTAACAACACAGACAACCGAACGTATTGAGCAAAGAACTGGCATCAAGGCGGGAGTCCTACAGGCCGAAAAGCAACCGCCAGATAACGCAAGGGTAATTATCTCAACCATGCAGTCTGCCTCTGATTTTTTCAAGGTCATGACATGGATACAGAACTCAAAAAAGCGTGTCATTCGCATCATTATCGATGAGTGCCACAGAGAGTTTAGTAATAGCTATGATTCGATAAAAGAAACATTTCCACATGCCAAGCGACTGTCTGTTACCGCATCACCATTCGTCAACGGAATGTTGATGTCAGGAATGTACGATGATGTACCGTTCACAATCTCAATGCAACAACTTATCGATGAGAGGTGGCTGGTTCCTCTGAATCTTCATCCTATCAAGTTCGACCGCACAGACATTGAGGTTATTGGCGGCACGATGCTCAAGCTCTATCTCAAAAAACACAAGGAGCAGAAGGGGATTATTTTCGTTCGCACACAGGATGATGCGAAGAAGGTAGCAGAAGCATTCACAAACAAAGGCGTGAAAGCTATTGCGGTCACAGACAAGGTAACTGGTGCAGCTCGTGACAAGGCGTTCAGTGAATTCGAGCATGGCGATGTAGATATTCTAGTCTCGTGTGATGTTCTCACGGCAGGCTTTGACTCTCGCAAGTGTAGCGTAATTTTTTCAGTCAACACCGACTCTCCTGTTGTGTTTATCCAGCGTGGTGGACGTGCCATGAGAACCCAAGATGGAACTCAACGGAACCATTCTCACTGGAAGCAAAGTGCAGACTTCTATATCTTTGGTGACGCACCAACAATCAAGGCGTCAGAGTACGAAAAGATGTTGAGTCACGCGCTGAACCCCAGAAAGATTGAGGATTGCAAGACAGTATCGGAGCAGATCGACGCTCTGGAACTAAACGGACTTCTCGACCACAAGGATTTCGAGACGGTGAAAGCAGCTCACAAGATCGTGAAGATAGCTGAGAAATTGAAGATGAAATTGCTATCGGCTTATGTAGAGAACAGAGAGCTTCCTGACAGATTCCTCAATGCATTGATCAAAACAGGGGCGTTGGACAATTTCAAGCGGATGACCCACGGAACGCAATGGCTCACTCCCAAGCAGGAAAACTTCTTGCGATCACAGGGGCTTGGTGGACAGTTGATTGACCCGCTCAAGCAAGGGGTGAAGATGACAAAGAACGAGGCAAGCGTTCTCATTGATGCGATCATCAAGTCGAAGGGAGGCAATACCAGCAAGACGAAGTGGACAATGCCAGAGGGTAGATTCAAAGGAAAACCAATATGGGAGGTACCACATGCAGCAAGGACGGCAATCATCAAATATTATCCTCGTTCTGCAAATGCTGAATTAATAAGGAAATTTGAAGAAAGTCGAAAAAAGTAGCTTCGGGACACAGTTCTGGAATTCATTATGGACTCAAGGATAAGAAATCAACCAAGGAGCAATAATGGATTTCAAAAAAATTTTTTCTGACGTATTCAAATCAATCTCATGGAAGCCGATCGTAAGTGCGATCTACTTTGACGGACTAAGACCACAGCTAGTGAAGTTAGTGGAATCGACAGACACAAAACTGGACGATTTCGCGCTAGAAGCGGCTGACTATCTTGCCAATAGATTCCTCAAGGAAGACGACAAGGCAGAAGAGATCAAGGCCAACATGAAGGCGATTGAAGCATAGTTTCTCCTTCACTGGGGAGGGGTAGCACCCTCCCCTTCTTATCGAGGTAATGATGCAAACAATTCTAACAACGGTTTTGACAAAGGTTCTGTTGGCGGTTGTGCAAATGATCGCAGAATGGCTGGCAGAGGAATGGAAGAACAAGAAAGAAGTAGAAGAAGCAACGGAGGAGATCGGTGAAATCTTACGGGACGACGACAAGGATAGTGCTGTTGATCGCCTTAACTCTCGCCTTAACGGGATGTAAGGATAAATGGAAGTACAAGTGGGATATGTTCATTGGAGACAGTGAGCGTGAGGCACTGATTGGAACGGAAGGAAGGGTTGTCTATTGTAGTGACCCAGAATTCGAGAGATATACATGTCTACGGGAGGACAAACTTGCAGAACTCGAAACAGAGATTAAGCGAACTTGCAAAAAAAAGAGTTTTTTCAGCCGCTAAGAAACGAATAGCAGAGTTGTACGATGTGATTAACAACGGATATCCAAGGACTGGTGATGACGTTGCAGCTATCGAACATAAAATCTACATGAGAATGTGGCACGAAAACTCACTTGAAATCAACATCGCAATAGCGACCCAATTAGGGAAAGAACTGGGACTCCCCGTATAGTGGGGAGTCTCTTATTCTTCGTCCTCTCCTGATATTGCTTTCTGAATTACTCGCCCACCACCTAGCGCCCATGGGGAATATTTCGATGCACCCTTCTCGAATGCTGGTGCCTTTTCAATAATTCTTCTGACCATTTTTGGACTGCCTACAACTTGCCCTAGTGCCCTTCCGGCATATGCTCCCGCTTTGATTGCGGCATATGATGGGCTGACCATGTTGGCCAGAATCGCACCAGTACTTCCAAGTCCGTCAGCGGCACCAGAGTTGCCCTTTCTCGCCTCAGTTGCAAGCCCTGATTGAGAACCTTTCCCGTATAGAAATTGCATCTCAATCATTCGTAACTGCTCTCGGATTTCACCTGCTTTTTCTGGGTCAAATTTCTCTAGTGCGTCCAGCGCTTCTGCTAGCTCTTTTCGTTGCGGTCTATCAAACCCACGAGCGGTGTTCATTACCTTTTGCGGATTAGCAAGGTGAGACTTGAGAACCTTGATCTGGCGAAGGGCTTTTTGGTATGCTTTCCCTGCTTCACTCAACCCTTCAATATTGTCGAGCGATGACCGTAGTTTGTTGCCAGCGGTACGAACGACTCTCCCTGTTGCTTTCTTTGCCCCAGACAGATCACTCAGATCGCGCTCCAAGTAGCCTAAGTCTTTCAATTGCCCCTTGAGCGTTTGCGCTTCGTCCCCAGTCACAGAGGCGAAGTCCTTGGCGGTCTTGTCGCCGAATAGGTTCTGTCGTACTTCTATCAGTTGATCGAGCTGGTCTTGAGAGTACTTATTGTAGCCCTGTTTCGAGCTGGCCTTTGCAATCTCATCATCAAACACCTTCACAGTTTCAGACAGGTCAATGCCCCCAGCTTCGTCAATATACTTCTGGTAATTCTTTCCAAGATCATCTTTGTAGGAACCAGCGACATCTCGAACCATATCGATGACGTCATCGGCATCACTAGCAATCCCATGAGTTTCCATGCGCTTGATGTCTGGAAGATAGTTCCGAAGCATCTCAATACTCTCAGTAGACAATCCAGATAACCACGACCCAACATTGGGAGCAACTTTCTTAGCTCCTTTCCACGCAGCATTCCCAACCTTACCGACAGCGGGGAATATCGCTCCTGCCGCCCCAGCCTGTAGAATTTCGCCAGTAGAATTCTCGAAGTCGTGTACCCCAGCCATTTTCCCAAGTGCTTGCCTAACTGCCTCTGACCCCGCCGCAGTAGCAGCCGCCGCAGGAGCAGCCCCCAGACCACTTGTGGGGAGACCTGCCATTGTAGCAGCAATCCCCTCTAGGGTACCGGAGCCAACATCAAACAGAACGTCTCCCGCATCATGCAGGATATCTTTCGAGAAGAATCCAGTATCAGGGTCAAGTACACGGAACTGCTTCTCATCCTTGCGTTTGATTGCAATTCGCCCGTCTCTTTCCTCGATGTCATGATCTTTATACTTCCCTTTCAGGTAGTTGATTGACTCTTGATTGTTGTTCGCAAGATTCTTGACGATGGCACGGTCTGACCA
Source organism: Bacteriovoracaceae bacterium (assembly GCA_965140515.1). Classification (GTDB taxonomy): domain Bacteria; phylum Bdellovibrionota; class Bacteriovoracia; order Bacteriovoracales; family Bacteriovoracaceae; genus JAGLCH01. The sequence continues at coordinate 3,592,512 of OZ223251.1, forward strand.
TGAAACATCTGGGTGCATCTCTTCAACGAGGTCAGACTTGAGTTCGGTAAGCCCCGCCATCTTCATGAGTTCTTCGTCGGACATTTTGCCGTACTTGTCAGCGCCAGCAATCTTCTTCAACTCTTCGTCAGACATCTTGGAGTAGTCCATTATGCTCTCCCTCTACGCTTAAGTTCTTCCATGGCTGCGCTCTGTTGCTCTTTTGTGTATCCATTGCTTGCGTATCGCGACTGATCATATATATCGGGATACATAGACTCATCCATGCCAAGCCCTTCCAGTCTTCGCTTCATCTCGCTTTCCATCTTGGCAAGCTTCATCATCTGGATTTCCTTTGTGTCTGTCCACTTAGGTGCCATGGCTCGGAAGCGCTTTTCTTCTTGCTCGTTAATGGCACCACCAGACTGCATACGTCCCATGGCTTCTGCGAACTGAGTTACCGCAATTGTGAACTCGTTATCGCCCACCATACTGAACGTGTTGACGCCTTTTTTGAGCGCATTTTTCATGTCTCTTAGCCCTACAGATGCCATATTCACATTGTCGAGTCGCTTTTGTTGTTCAGCCGTAAGCTTCTTGTTTCCTTTTGCTTTCTCTGCAAGTGATAGCTTTTTCTTAGCAAGCTCGTAATTCTTCTTTTTCCACTCTTCCGACTTGAGCATATTGTATAGTCCCATGTCGTCTTTCATGAGGGCGCGTTCGTCACCTGTTGCCATATTCTTGAGCTTCGCCATCTGTAGCGCATCTTCTTCCGGTGTCGTTGGACGTCTGTACGAGCCTGAGAGGTTCATCCCACTCTCTTTATCGGCAAGCGCCATAAGAAGGGATAAGTCAGTTCCTTGTAGTGCAGTCTTGTTGTTCAGTAGTTGATTGGCGTAATCATAAGCGCCACGACTCTCACTAGCTGCATCTTTCAATCGCTGCCTTTGCGTCCCAATCCCACCCATGAGGCTGTTCATGGTGAGATCTGAGCCAAGTTTATCTAGGAGCGAGAAGTCATTGCTAGTTGATGCAACCTTATGCCCCTCGACTGCCCCCTTGCGGATAACATTTTCGCCACCCTTCACTGTTGGGGCTGCTTTTGGAATCGAGGCGATGCCCGCCCAAGAGCTTATACTTGGCGCTTCCGCATCTTGTGTCACAAAATTATCTGGTGTAGTAGTGGTTGAACCCATAATGCTATCAACGAGCTGAGAGTTCGGAGTAATCATGCTAGCATTGTCGGACGCAAACTGAGCAGGGTTTAACATTGCCTTTTCTCGTGCCTCAACATCTGCCACATTCTGCTTGTATCGACCTTGATCGGCGCGTAATGAATGCACATCACCAGTGTTCAGTGGATTCTCAGGGGAGCTTGGTGCGGCAGTATCCGCAAGCCAAGACCACCCATCCTTCCAGCCCTGTTTGATTTCGTCATGGTAGTTCTTTTTCATATTAGCCCATTGGTGCCCATGGATTGGAAGCCGTTGCCATTAACGGATTCTTTCTTGCGTCATTATGAGACAATACTAGAGCATCATCAACATTGCCTTGATTGACGCCCGCTGTGATCGGCTGTGCGCGGTTGATCTTGTTCTGTCTTAATTGGTGAGCGTCATTTGCTTGCTGCCACGACAGTCCGGTGCCTAGTCCCGCCATGCCGTACCCCATAGCATTTCCCATCGGGTTCGCATTCTTTACGGGGTTAGCTCTTAGTCCTGTCCACGGTGATAATTCTTGAGTTCTCGCAGCGAGTTCTCTATCTCTTTTTTCTTGCGGTCTATCAATCAACTCAGACTTTGCAAGTCCAACGCCTGTACTGATCGCCGCCATTGTTAATGGGTCTATGGTTGCCTCCCTGTTTCAAGGTGATGCTCCAATAGCACACTTCCCTTGTAATTTCTTATTCCAGTAATCTTGAACCCCACTTGCATTGCCATTTTCAGCATGGGGATGTTGTCGTTCTCAATATATGTGAGCATGTTGTCGTATCTCTCACTCGCCCAGTTGACCATTTCACGGAACGCATAGAACGCCTTGACGGACTTCTTGGCCGGAGGGAATGCCCCTCCATATGCCCAGTAACAAGTTCCTGCGTCTATCTCTCTCACGGTCACATAGTTGCAAAGCTTTCCTTTTGAGTCAGTACATAGGAGAGCGTAGTCGATTCGCTCTGCCTCGGGGTCGGTAATCTCACGGAACGCTATCTTGTGGGCGTTGAATGACATCTCCTTCCACTTCTCTTTGCTGACTACTTGGACGTGATACATTACTTCTTTCCTGACTTTCTTGTTGCGTCTGCTTGCTCTTTCGCCGCCCACGCAGACATCTCAGAGTTATAAGCATCAAGCGCCATCCCGTACTTGTTCTGGTGTTCGCCCATGTTACGCTGAATGTCTTTATCCTTAAGGGTGTTCTGGTCACGGTACATGCCTTGGTAGTTCGACATCAAGTTGTCTTGAAGCCCCTGTTTATATTGAGCATCCTGCGTATTGATGTTGAGCATATTTGATGAGTGCTGCCCCGCTAGTCCTTGCTGCGCATCCATAAGAGAGTTCGCATTGTTTGTTCCCATGCGCTCTCTGGCACCTGCACTTAGTCCACCCTTCATCGCCATATTAGATAAGCTTGTGGCAAGGTTTCCGTCTGCCTGACTTGCAAGCTGATTATTCTGCGATGCGTAATTGGCATTCTCGGAAGCCAAAAGGTTTTTTGCAAGACTTGATGGCGAGTCTGAAAATGCGTCACCTTCCATCCTGCCGAGCAAAGCGTTCTGTTTTTGCAACAGAGCATCGTTCGGGTTGTATAGCGTGTGTTTCTTTTGGAGGTTGCCGTTCTCATCCAAGAGAGTGACGTACTCCGGTCTATCTGGTCTAATCATATTGTACTGTCCTCGTAGAATGAAAAGTCAGGTTGAATCATGTCGGTGTTGTCATCGGTCAGAGATTGAAGAGTATCTTGATATAGTTCACGGTAGGCTGCGACATCCTGCTTGGCACTCTGTAGGAGGGTGAACAGTTTTTCCTTCTCGTACACCTTCGCTTTGACGAATGCTACAATGAAGTCAGTTGCAATCTCTGGGAGGTCGCACACATCGCTATCGGATGCCAGTCGGTTTGCGTTCCGTATATACCAGATACGCGCCTCACTGAACCCTTCTGTGGAGTTGAACTTGATCTTTGGCTTCATTCCACCAGCGTTCAGTATGATGTATCTCATCCCATTTTCTGAGAACTTATCGAGATTGTGCGCTCGGAAGACTTGATCAACATTGGTTCCCCCTCTGACTTCAACCCTTCTAATGCGGTTGGCGTAGATGTCCTCTGGGAGTTCCATTGATTCGGTTAATGGTTGCCACTCAGTTGAAGTGAGATAGTAGTCTTGATGTAAGTTGATGATCTCTGCTTCTGCAAAGTTGATGGCCTGATTGATGTACTCTGGCATCTCCTTAACAGGGTCAACAAAGGTCTCTTCCTGCAAGTCCATTTCTCGCTGAATGATGTCTCGGATTTCTGATAGGGTTTTGTATAACATGGTAGGTTCCTTACTCTATGGTAAATTCCAGAACTGTGTCCCGCTAATACCCTTTGAGCCAATCAATCTGGGCGTTGTATCCGACGATATTGTCCTGCCCATCGTTGATAACAATTGTGTCGTCGCAGATCGCAACGAGAACATCATCATCACTTCCCCATTGGGGACGTTCAGTGTCAGGCACCTCGTAGTTCCCATGAGCATTGATGTTGTGCCCGCATAGAGTTACCCACCCATCGGTCTGGTTAATTATAACGCACTGCTTATAAGCCATTTATATCTCCCGAAAAAATATTTGAACAACAACATCCTTGAGTTCTTGGTTGCCTTGGACTCTCTCTATCTGAAAGCCATAGCATTTGTTCCCGTGCATGATTGCGTTGTCTGGAATTGCATCGTAAACAAAGTGACGACCGCCTTGACCTTTCTGGATTAGGTTTGCCCCAGTATTGTCAACGACCCACGCAACAGGTGAGCCAAGATTCACGGAACCATAGTCGTCAAGCTCTTTCGTTCTTGCGGTTACTCGAATAACGGTGTCGGAATAATTGCTTCCATAGCGAGAGGTCACCATGACCTTTTCGAGGATGCAGTTGTGAGGAGGAATCCACGGACTTATGTTGCTGTCCACCTCTCCCATTCTCAACCACGCATTGTTCATTTTCCCCTTGCGGTTCAGTAGCAGGCTGTTCCGTCTGGGTAGTATCAATGTGCTTTCGTCTATGTCGTCGCCTGTTACCGTGTCGTTTGCGATATCGCGACCTGTGATCTGTGTTCTTGCCATTGTGCCTCAAGGGAGAGGGGGATTTGCCCCCTCTGTGATTAGCGGTGATAGTCAACGAGAACCTTATCCAAGCTTGACAGCGGGAATGTGAAAGTGATCACGCTACCTGAGATAGTGTAGTCATTTCCAGAACCTTCCTCCTGTCTCACGCCATTCAGATACACTCTCACGGAACCCGCAAGTGGGGCGTTGATGAGGGCACCAAGAATCGCGCTCCCGTTTGTCACAACAGGCTTCTCCCCGAACACTGGGATATACTGAGCGTTCTGTAGAGCTGTCACTTGGTCTTGTAGAATCTTCCCTTGAGAAGCTGCAAGAACTTTCGCGTCGTCTGTTGATGTTAGTCCTGCGAACACGTCTCCATCGCGGAGAATATCGCTAGACTCTGAGTTATCCTGCTTGAACCACTTAGCCCCATCGTCAGGAGTTCCAACCACATCTTCCTTACAGATTAGATGGTCACCTACATGAACGGTGATTGGGTTGGTTGAGAACAGAGTCCCCGCAGTTGTTACGATGAAGTAGTGACCTTTCCCTGCATCGTCGAGAGTAGTCCCGATGTTCGATGCGTCTAGCTCACCCTTGAGTAGTAACGCTCCACTGAACGATGCAACCACATCGTCAAGTTGTTGTTTGATGACTGCATCGTTGGCATTGACACCCGCTTTCAATCCAGTGATAGTCGCATTGTTCGCGCCATTGGATAGATTGAGGTCTTGACCTTCGAGGAAGTCTGCTTTTAGTTTGCTTCTACCAACCGACTGGTCGCCTAGTTGGGAGGTTCGCAATTGTGTTACGGCCATAACATCTCCTATGAATAACCACGCATTATTGCGTGTACTTAACCGTTACACCGTCCCCTATTGATATTTCTCTGAGTGTACTGAACCGAACCTCGCGCCCGACCAGTACATAGTCGTTGTCTGACCCTTCCGTTAAGATCATCCCGTTGTGAATTACAAACTCACTATTGATGGATGGCTCCGACTTCAAGATCAGATAATGGTTATCTACGTCAGCTTGCGAGAGGATGAACTTGTCACACTCCCACACGTTGATCTTTGTAAATGCCTGTTGTATCTGCCGAAAGACTTCCCGAAGATGAAAGTCCTTGATGATACCGAGGTCAAGATTGAGTCTCATCACTCGCCTTTCTTATAGTAGCCCCCGTCATCGTCGAGCATTTCAAACGTGAAGATGACTGAGTTCACATTGAATCCTTGTGACTTTGGATAGCCCTTGACTGCCCAGTGGTATTCTCCACTCAGGAGCGTTCCGTCGGAATCAACCTCTAGTGTGTCCAGAGTCGCATTTTTCACAGCGAACTCACGCCCATTGATAACAAGGGTGTAAGACCTAGACTCAAGCGGGAAGCTGAACTGATCGGGATTTTTCAGGGTAAGAAGCTTAGTGCCCGCATCATACACCGCCATTGATTCAGGGGACTCAGCATAGGACTGAGCGAGAGCGACATACGCATTAGTCAGCACGAGTTCCTTCTTCTTGGTTCTCAAGCCACCTGCAACGAACCGCCTTGTCTGACTGAACAATGGAGGTTCACCACCCCACACTCTAGCTGGGTCGCGCCATACGTTCGCAGGGTCACGCCATATTCTTACGCCACGATACCCGATAGCTTTCAACTCCTTCGGGGTTGTCGCGTTGTTGTCGTAGGAGAACAGGGCAAGATCAACATTGGTATCTTGACTCCCTCCCACAGTTACCTTCGTTACCCACTTATTGACATCTGAGACACCGAAGTCGAGTGGTAGAGTACGCAGCTCATGTCGAACAACATCACTCACCCACTCGCTCGGGTCAATTGCCTCGTCGATACGAATATCATTGAGGTATATATCCTCGTGGCTGAACACATAACCCCTGCGATCTCCTCTGATAAGTGAGTCGCCAATCATTGTGATTGCTGTTGGGTTGAAGGAGTCGCCACCAGACCATGTGGTGAGTGCATCAAAGGTTTCGTCATAGACCACGATAGTATCAGGCTCATGCCCCTTCTGAGTTGTCCAGTACACACGTTTATTTCTGCGATCGTAGCACCCTTCAATTCTGGAACGCGCTTCGTCGGTACTCGTGTATTCTTCATATCTTTTATCGATATTTCTAGGAGGGGTTGGGACTGGCACCACTTGGTAACCGTCCGTCTTACGGAACCCATTGCGAGAGGCAAAGTACACTGTGCCATTCTGTCCCATCACAATTGAACGAGAACAGATACATCCTTCGGTGTCCGAGATAACTTCCTTGTAGAACTCACCCGAACCGTTGTCAGAGATTCCACCTGTCACTCTATACGTTTTGTCTGCCGCAAATATAATCCACCAGTTCCTCTGCCCGATTGCACCCGTAATCTCCTCACTGATATCGTCAAAGAAATTAGTAGGTACAGAGTCAGGGTCACCCGCGAGAGACTGATACCACCGATTAGGGTTCTCTGCCGTGTTGAGGTATAGAGCGATGCCGTTGTGAATAGCGATGTGCCTAGCAAACGGAGGAGGCGAGTTGTGAACCCCATCTGTGCCAGTTCCGTAGAACCTTTCCTGCGCATCTAGTTCGCTGTCCGGCATGGTATCCTCAAACGTGTGGTCACCGTAATTCACAGTCCCCACAAGGTAGGCAGCATCAAGTCCGTTCTTGGTGCGATAAATTTTTATCTTGGTTCTAGCAAGGTCGTATGATGCCCCGCCAAGATTCGACACGCTCTCAAGGTCACTGAACGAAATGTATCGACCGACACCCGAGAAGTCCGGCGCGTCCTGCACAAGTAGCTTGAGAGGTTGCCCGACATCGATGTGGAAGGTTCCGTTGTGAGTCGTGTGGTCTTGGTAATAGCACAAGTAATAAATATATGACTTGCTGTTGTTTGCTTGCGGAGTAACGGTCGGCTCAGTAGTGAACGCAGGAAGCCCCGCAGTCATCGCCTGAAACTGTCCGTTGTTATCCTTGTACATCTTGAGAGGGTATCCCCTGCTCGATGAGGTAAGGTACTCGAACTCGTTCCATGATGAGCGATCGACAGTAGTGTTCCCGTCTGCGTCCTTGATCAGAGCGTTCCCCGCACTTGGTAGAATCTCAGGCCATCCAGAATTGTGAACAAAGAATTGACCACCCGCCTGTGCAATCAGTCCCCCGCTCAACTCAAACAGCTTGTTGATTCTAGCATATGCCCCAATGATCTTAGGTGCATCCATGTCGAGAAGTGATGAGCCATACCGAACGCTTGCCGATCTGTCCTTCTCGATAACATAATTGTCAAGCTCACGAGATGTCCTAGGGTCAGATTGGTGACCGTCTGTAATCCCTCCCGTGAAGTCGTTCAGTTCTAGCCTCATAGTAACAGAATCCTTAACTCTGTCAGCGGGTCGTCAACATGAATATTGAATTGTGACGATGACAGCTTCTTGATTGTTGGATAGATTTTCGCCCCTGCGTATTCCCCAGAAGTGATGCGACATTCAAGCATTACCTTGTCGAAGTCGTACCCCGATGGAAGTGTTGCAGTGAACTTGTAGTCGTCCGTATCCTGAACCCACTGCTCTTTTGTTACAATCAGTACAGGCTTTTCAACCTTTGAGAAATCGATAGGTGCAGAGGTAACCCCATCGTGATTGTGGTATGCCGAAAGTTGCCAGTTGCTTTCAAGTGCTGCGTCTGTGACATTCCCTCTGTCATCCTTCTCAGGTTGTTTGTATCCGTATGCTAAATCTTTCATTGAAGAACTCCGTTGATATATAGTTTTCCAGTCGCGCCAACATTCCCAGTCGAGCCATTGGTTGCAGAAGCATAAGCCTCAAACCCAGATACGCCCTTTGTTCCACCTGCGCCGCCATTGCCACCATCTTGCAAGATAGAGAGGTTTGAATGACTCCCCGCTGAGTATTTCAACCAGAGAGACCCGCCCTCACCGCCTGCACCGCCGCCACCGCCGCCAGAAGCAAGAACAACCCCGCCATACATAGAGAGGTTAGAGTCAACACTACCGTTCCCGCCGACAGAACCATCCCCACCTGAGAGGTCGATAGTCCCTGCCCCAGAGATAGAGTAGGCATAGATAAATAACGGCAAGCCATTCTTCCCGCCTGCGCCACCAACTGCGCTTGAAACATAGGTGCTGCTCCCGCTGTGGGTTATGCTTGGTGAGTTTCCACCCTTCTGCGTAGTTGCTGATACGGCGGGGTAGTATGTTGCTCCATCAATACCACCACCACTGGCAGCATCGATAAAGACAGACTTCCCAGAGTCGCCCCCCTTAACAAAGGTGTAATCACTCTGATAGGTTTGCTCAAAAAATGAACCGTCAATATTATTGGTAAACAGGTAGCCGTTAGCTTGCAGTTGTCCATCGAGAATGAATGCACCACAACATGCGATCACAGTCATGTCGGCAGTGTCATTAATTACAACAACACCACCATCCTTGATATTCACATCGTTGAAGTTGTACACGCGTCCACCGTCGAGGTAGACAGTGTTCCCGTTCTCAACAATCAGACTGCCATCGCTTCCGTCAGACCATCCTCTGTTCTGTCGATAGAGCGCTTGCGACGAAAGGAAAACTGGACTGAGAAAGAATGGCACTACGCCCACCCTGTCAATGCGTTGATGTATAGGTCGCCATTGATATTCAGAATCCCGAACAGAACTTCTGTCTGTGGTTGTATCGCTGACACGACCACACCGTCCGGCCATTTTGCAGCGGGCAGCGTCACATTAATTGCATCTGTCGCATGAGTGTTACGCACTCGAAGCACAGGAGTCGTTGCATCCTTGATGTTACTGAACGTAAACACGGCATCGAGGTCAAGGTCTTTAGTGAAGACATTCCCATCCTTCCAATTGATATCCAACACTGGAACGGTAACAGTCGCAGGGTCAGCCGCTTGGAGAAGTTGGTGAGAGTCTTCAACGATAATAGTCCCCAGTCTGTCACGGGTCACAATCTCATCGACGATCGTTCCGTTGTCCACAAGAGGAACATTTCTATCCTTGGCAAAGTAGATCAACCCCTTCTTGATGGAAGCGATTGTTCCAGCTACTTGTTGTAGTCTCGCTTTGATTAGCTGTGAGCCAATTAGCATATAACCCTCCGTAGGTCGAAGTTAGGACACTTCTTGTCGCAGAAGTATGAGTGTGGGAACACGTTGTCACTGGTCAAGTTGTAGTCCTTATAGATTTCTTTCAATAGTCGTCTGAGCGATTCAAACTGCGCCTCACTGAAATCATTCATCCCAGAGAGTACGATTCCAATTGTCGCCTTGTTGTGACCTTTGCAGTGTGCGCCTGCGATGTTCAGTGGCCTGAGAGTTACGATCTCGCCGTTCTTCTTAATGCCGAAATGGTAGCCCCACGACTTCCATCCGTTCTCTTCAACGTGCCATTTCCAGATGTATTCTCGCATCTTGCGATCATGCTCTGGGACATCACTTGCAGTACAGTGAACGATCACTGCATTGATGGTACGCTCAACACACGGAACATAATCATCACGATCATAGTCAGGCCCAAAGTCCCCCACAGGTTTTGCAGGGGGTGGGACGGGGATATCTTTCTTCTTGATGAATGGGAAGTAGCTCATTATGGGTTCTCGCTGTCTTTGGTATATCGCACGGTAAATCGTTGTCTTGCCAGATTAGAACCCTGATAAAGAGCAACAATCCTTCCATCTGTTGTGCTGTAATACATGTAGCCCGATGTCACGCCGCCACCGAGGGCAACTTGCATTGTTCCGTCTGTACTTGTCCCAACTCCAGTCAGCTCAACAATCGTGAGGTTGGGGTCAATAGTGACCAATTGAGCCTGTGCATTGTTTATCATTGTTACTGTGGTCTCAAAGCTTCTTTGATAAAGCGGTTGAACTTTGCCGTCTGGGCTTTCATAGATACCAATTTGGTGTTCACTTGGAGACAATCGCCATGCGTACTTGTAGGCAAAATTCTTAATCCACTCGATAGATGTGGCGATGAAGCCTGTTTCTATAGGCTGATCAACAAGCTCTAGGGTTAAATAATGAATTCTAAACAATCTTGCGCCCCCAGCATTATCACCTTTGATAATTCCTTTGATCAGGTCATTCTCGTCAAAGTCGGAATAAAATTCTTCTTGCTGAAATGCCCACGAACCCGCACCATTATTATCGACCTCAACCGAGCTTGCATATACGTCAACGCCGTTACGCTGATATCCGACATAAATTGACTCCGCATTTCCGACAAGCCCCCCCGCGACTGAGATTTTATATTTACCTTTCCGCTTGACTCTTACGCCATTTGACTCCACTGCATAGTCTGGATTATCAACGGTATCGAAAGGCATTACGTTTGTTGCCAGTGTGCCTGACATCGTAAACGTGTTCTGAGTGCTAGAGGAGAAAAGCTTTACAGGCTTCTTGTCATAAATCACCGCATTCTTAGCGAATATCTGCGCATCCATTCTCGGCTCATATCTGAGACATGGAGTAAGTGAGATGTTGGACATGCGGGTTTCGCCACCGACACGAGGAGTCCCATTGGTTCCGTCTGTTACGATATCCGCTGTTGAGTTATAGCTCGAACCCGTCCCACTTTCTCTGGTATAGCTACCGTAGTCAGTGACCCCCGATCTCAAAAACCTGTGCTTGTGACCTTGAAACTGATCTTGCTGCACTTCACCAACTGCACCACCTGTCGCTTGAGTGATCGTTCCGTTAGACCCTGCACCCCTCACCGCAAGCCCTCTCATATCAGGAAGCACGATAGTTGCAGGGTCAGCACAACCGATAGCAGTAGTAGCGTTGTCGCATAGTTGTTTGTCTAGTTTTGGATAGTCTGCACGCTGGATTGTCTGACCTGTTGGAGACAGTGAACCGATAGGGCAACTACCGAACGTGAAGAACACGTCACCCACACCTGCTTCGTTTGCAGTGATGAGTACGCCTGCATCAAGCTTTATCTCGACAATATTAAGATAGTGATATGCCTCAGACGATAAAGTACCCCCAGATGCCTGAACTTCAAACGCAAGTTTATCGCCCTTTTTGAACTCTCCTCGAACAGATGTATATTTCCCTCTCGGATAAAAGCCAGATATAGGATAGTCACTAAGATAGCGATACACTGCCCCATTTTTTGTCAGGACAATAAGATGCTGTGCTTGTGCAGTAAAGCCAACCCCAACAGTGATATCAACTGTCGAGTTGTCCCTTTGCACAGTGTAGTAGTTCCCAGTTTCAGGCGTAGAATTATCTGCACCCGAAGTCCACCCGTTACCAGTACCGCTAAAATAAACCGACTCAGTATTAACGGTAAGCGCACGACCGTCACTTCCCCTGAGTGAAATTTCATTCCTATATTCCGCAGTCACGTTGTTATTCACAACCTTCTGCACATACTCAGGTGTAGTCGTCACCATGCCGTCCGGTGCAATCATAGCGATTGGATAGTTGGAGTACCATACACATGAGAGTAGTGATCTGTTTGATGGGCGGGTTTCTGCTCCGATTCTTGCCCCACTAGGGCTGGCTATTCTGTCTTCCCTTATCCCGTTATTTCCGGCGGCGGCGAACCTGTTGATATCTTGGATACTGGCAGTAGCCCCAGAGTCCGAGTACCTTGCACCAAACGATATAGTGAAGTCCTGTAGAGTGTCTTCCTGAGTCTCGCCCAGTACCCCGCCGACTGCCTGTGCAATCGTTCCGTTAGTTCCAACCCCACGCTTGAATAATCCTTGATTATCTGCAACCTTGAATGTTGTTGCTGTAGGACATCCGTATGTACACCCCACAACCTTGTATAGGTCAGGGAAGTCCACCTTGTTGAGTTCCCTTCCATCCTCGGCTAGTGAACCGTCTGGACATACTGAGCCATTGTGGAAGAACGACACGCCTGCACGGTCTAGTCCACCACGCTTGAGTTCGCCTTGATCTGGTGAGAGGTCGATGGGTGTCGCTGTGATGGAGAAGGATGTTAATGTATCGTCATAGGTCGTAGCGCCGTTGAAGTTGACGACAAAATAGTCGCCCTTTAGGGCTTTTGTTGTCAGAGCACTACCAACGTATGAGTATGGGTTACCTTGCCCTGTTCGATGCACTTGAGTTCCATCTTTATCATAATGCAGCACTGTCAGTGACGTGTTGGACGTACCATAGACGCCTGCAACTACGGTCACAATAGAATCCTCAATAACATCGAATGAAGTTCTTGTGTCGCCAGAGATATTTGGTGCAACGACCGAGCCGAAATCAGAACGATTAACATCTAGCGTCTTAAAGAGAACATGGTTGCTCCCATTCTTTGAGATGAATCCGCTATAGACGATGGACTCACTTTTCTTATCTGCCCACCCCACCTTCTTGGTGATGTCTCTTGACCACTGGACGTCCTTCACGTCAAATGGCTTTGGAAATCCAACAACAGTCTCAGTTGTTCCGGTGTTTACGAATCGAAGAAAGTAGTTGTCTACGGTCGGGTCACATATATATGAGAGTACAGTTGTCTTGTAGCTGTCAGCGTGCCCAAGCAAAACTTCTGCAACTAGCGCAGGGGTTCCCGCAGTATCGCTGTAGAGTTGAGCTGTATAAACTTCCTCATGCCCTTCTTCTGTCGGCTCACCTGTGAATTTATGGCGAAACTTCACCACATTGAGTTCCGTTGGATTGTCGCAAACAACAGGTAGTAGCTGTGCGTACTCGCCAAGTGTCGCAGTCCCAAACGAGATGCGGTCTTCTACTAGGTTATAGTCAGCGATAGTTGAGTTAGTCGTATCAACGTCACTGTATCCTGTTTGATGAGCGAACGTGTCAGGATTAGACCCTGCACCTACAAACCTACCCGCACGAATAATCGTACCGTAAATCTTGATCGCTGTGGTCTTGATAGACTTGGCAGTATCGGAAGCCCATGTGAGAACTGAATCGACAATTGATGCGTCTGGCGTTTCCAGTGTAGTGACATCGTTCGGGTTGAGGCGTTCCCAGTTAGCATCTGTCCATGCAAGATCAGAGTTGGCATTGAGGCACCTGTAAACAACCTTGTCCTCGCCATAGACAACATCTCCGACCTTATACGATCGACCTGATTCCCATGGAGAAAGACCGCCGCGTCCAACGGGAGCAACTTCGCCATCCGCTGTTTTGACGTTGAGATACCCGTCCTTATAGAAAACTGTGGCAACGCCCGCACTGGGAGTTGACGGTTCAGTTGTCAGCTCCTTGTACTGCATTGTCTTTGTCACTGCCCCACCGAACGCAATGTTGGTGATCGAAATAAGGGCAAGTAATAAGATTAATTTACGCACTATATATCCTCCGTGAATCTGAAAATCTCTGTCGCACCCTTGTATAGAACAAGGTCGCCGTTATCCTCACCGAATGAGAATCCTGTCGGTAATGCCTCGATGGTCTGCGGTTTGAATGTACTCGATACCTCATCGAAAAGAAGCGCCTGCCCCTCTGTTGGTGCGGTTGTCGTGTCTACATCGCTCAAGTCGTTCAGTTCAGTTGGAACCTCTGCAACCTTGGCGTATCCATCGTAGCTAGTGCCATTATTGGAATAGAGTCTTGTGTCGGGCTTGTTGAAAATGGTTCGACCAACTTCTGTTCCCGATGCTGTTGGTAATGTGTCGGTATTCTCTGGGCGCAACCCGAACGCTTCCCCCTTGAGGAAGATGTTACGGAACGGCATCGAGAGAGAGCCTAGATCAATCCCTGTCCATCCTGCGCTGTATGTTGGTGCGACGAATGGAAGTAATGCCTGCTTGATCTTGATGAACCCTTTGACTAGAGATGAGGTCGAGTCGAGAACCAAGTCCTCTGAGTCACCTGTCCCGCCTTGGATTGTTTGCCCGCCTGCTCTACCGTCAACCTTCGCATATTGAGCGTGGTCATCGTCTGTTAGCCCTGCGATCTCGTTGTGGGAGATTTCAGCGAACTCTTTGCGTACCTCGAATAGTCCTGTGGTCGCATTGAATAAAAGCTGCGCATGAGCAGGGATATAGTAGGCGCTTCCAGATGCGGTCACTTCAACTGGAAGCGAAAACTTGTCGTTGTCGATCTTGGTGATAGTGTGAATCCCATCAATGCTCGGGGTAGTGTTTGAGCCATAGATGCGAATCATTGCACCTGTAGGTAAGCCATGATTGAAAGAAGTGATTGTTGCAGGGTTACCAATAGCTGCCGTAATAGAGAAGTTATCCAACTGAACGTCTGTCAGCGTCTTGAGTGAGCTGTACTTGACAGTTGTTGGTACTGAGACCTTCTTGGTTACAGGGTCATATGAACCTGCCCCCTCAACGTCTCCCGTGAGCTGAATCGTTCCGTCAACTTGTTCGTATGCGTCTCCCGCTTCGTTCCCTGCTAGAATCTTCCCGCTAACAGGAACAGGGACATCAGTAATACGAGAGGTGTCCAGTACAACACTTGGAGTAATAGTTTCGCCCAGTTCGTCGATCGCATAAGTGACCTCGCTCCCGTTGGAGATGTGCGCTTTCAACCTTGCCCAGATAGTCTCTAGTAGGTCTGTAATGAATGCGCTCGTATGATTGTGTGAATCGTCTGCCACGATGAGGTCTAGCGTTTTGTCTCCCGATGTGGAGAGGTCAACGGAACCAGATACGTCACCCTGAACAGTAACAGTGCCAAGCTTATTGGTTAGTTGGTCATACTGGACGCTGTGTGGGTTGTTTGCGAGTGGCAAGTGGTCGTAGGCTTCTCTGGCCTGAGCGATCGTGATATCAGTTGCACCGTCCGAAAGTAATCCGGCGATGAATATGTCTTTTATTCGTTGTGCGGTCGCCCCGAAATCAATCGAGTTATCCGCTGTTGGTAAAGTGGTGTCGTCTAGCAGGATGTTCCCGCCTGTGCCTTGAGATGCTTTGAGTGTTAGGTTCTCGTCATCGTTAGCACCACCCGCGATCACTTGACCGCCATTCTGTCCACCGATAAATACATACAGCGGAAGAGTCTGCCCTAATGCTTCGGACAGGATAGAGTCTTTCGACCAGTCAACGTCGAGTCTCTTGACCCATGACTTGACTCCCTCGTTATTAACGTATAGATACCCTGCACTCTTCCCGTCGCCATCGTCTGTTACAAACGCATAGTCGTTCACGTCTGCACTGGCAGGAAGGTCGGCGGGAGTTGCGAAGGTTCCAAGGTAGTTCGGTAGCGCTAGGGCACAGAGGTAGTCGAGCATTTCCCCGACATTGCCCACGAGTCCCCCAAGTCTTTCGCTTGTATAGGTAATCGCCCTTGGGTCAATCTCTGCATCATCCGGCGCTCTTAGCCCATCGTGATCTTGAATCATCTTAGATGTCCCAGCTTGAGTCCCATGTAGTCACAGACTCTTTTCTTTTGAGTATTTGTTTTGTTTCGCCGTTATATCCCCACTGAGTCATAAGGCATGAATCCCCATGTCGGGCGCTAGTCGGCGCTTGGTATATTCTATCGATGCGATTGTTGGCATCGTAGACACGGAACTCCTTGAGAGCTTCTTCTCGAATTGCCGTGATAATTTCTTTGTTCGATTGTGCCGCCATTACAGCCCTCCGGTGATATACTTGAAGATATAAGCGATTGCCCCAGTTACACCCGTGAGCCATATCTGGATGAATCCGACTTCACTCTTGGTCGCTAGATTTTTGTCCATGCTGTCGAGTTTTTTGATAATGTGCTTGATGTCAGTCTTTATTTCTGCAATGTCTTCTTTCATAGAATGTGGGGCGAGAAAGGAAAGAGAGGAGCCGAAGCCCCTCCCCGTTGGATTAGAATTCTGGGATATCGTGGATACCGCAACATGTAGATGCTTTGGTACAGATAAGGTTTCCAGAGAGTTGGTAGTCAGTGACATACTCGAACCCTGTTTTCTTTCTATACTTAGTGTATAGATTTGCGTCCATATCCTTCACTTGCTCGAAGAGTTCATCCCCAGCGAAGATGAATGCGTCCCAGTCGATGATGAATGCTTTGTTCATCCCGATTAGTCCGTGAATCGCTGTGATTGTCATGTTCCCTTCTGGCCCAATGATTTCAACAGATGAGTAACCGATTCCAACCTTTGTCTCGCCATTGCTGAATTGCTTTGACTTCTCAGCCGCTTTCACAATAGTTTTGAATAGGTTGTAGTTACAAAGAAGTTCTGCTTTCTCTACGCTGTCCTGCTCCTTGATATCGAAATACATATCGTAGATGTCAGACATGATAGTTGATGAAGTCCATGAACTTGCGTTGATGAGTTGAGCCTGTAGAAGCGGAGACTTCATCTTCTCGATTCCATGGATTGTATCAAGTCCACCCAACGCCGCTGGAAAGATGTGATCAACCAATGTGTATGGAGCTTCACTTGTCTCGTAACCTGCTAGCATGATCTTAGCGTTGTCGGCTACAGTGTATAGCGACAGGTCAAGTGCTGTTGAAGTTACTTCGCGTCCATTCTTGAATAGAAGCTGCTTGTTGTTCACGTCGATCTGAGCAACATACCCTTCGATATCCGCTTGTGAGTCAGATACGATGATAAGGCGTTGACCAATTGTGAACTCTCTAGGCTTAAGGACAGTAACGAGACCGCCAGCCGTTCCGTCAGCTTTGAACGCTCCAAGACATCCCCCAGCCAAAACAAGTTGGTTGAGAATCTTTGAGAATCGTTTTGTGAATTGGTTCACTCTCTCTGGAAGAACTTTCAAGAACGATTGCTTGAGTGTTGAGAAGCGCTTGAGGTCGCGTTGTAGGAACTTCATCGCACCAGAAATGAAAGCGTGTTTACTTTCAACTGCTTTGATACCAGCCCCAGAGCCTAGCTTGTCTTCATCGATCAGCCCGCCAATCTCGAAGTCACTCGCACCTTCGTCAATCATCCAAGGAATGTAATATGGAACACCATCTTTCCATCCCATGTCTTTCTTGATCTTGTTCCAGAAATAGTTTTTGTCTTTTAGGTTCTCACGAATTAGCTTATGAGGCTCATAGTGTCTCAATAGCGGAGTGAGTTCGTCGGTAGCCGCTCTTGGCATTCTTTACTCCTGTTAGTTTCCGTATTCCTTGCTGTACTCATCCTCAAGGTCGGCAATAGTACGCACTTTGCGCTTCACCGGCCCTGACGCCCCCTTGAATTGACTTGGGGGAACTTTTCTCTGTACAACAGGAGGTTCGTTATTAGGTTGTTGGTTGTTTGTTTGTTCTGCCGCTGGTGCAGGTGTTGGATTCTGTAGCCCAAGCATTGCAATGGACTTCTGAACCACTTCTTGAACCGTAGGAATACGACCAGTTTGCTGTTCCATGTACGCGCCTTGTTGATACACAAAATTACGGAACGCTTCTGGGTCACTGACTCTCGCATTGTACGCCTCAATAGCTGGGGCAATCTGCGGGTCACTGAACACACGAGTCATTTCCATTTCGTGCTGGCTTCGGACAGTTTGCTGGTGAGTTTCCTGAATCTGGTTCAGTTGTTGTTGTGACATTGCATAGTCACGAGCCAATTGATTCTGGCGATCAACCTCTGCACGCTGGTTTGCATCCATTTGTTGATATTCGTATTTTGCAAGCACATGTTTCGCTAGCTCCTGATCAGTTAGCCCAAGGGTTTTGAACACACTGTCGTAGTCACCAGCTTGCATCTGACGCTCAAGCATCGTGATAGAGTTCACCATGTTGGTGTATTTGCTATTCACTTCGCTGTACGTCTGGTTGAGAGAATCGTAATCTGTGCGAGTCTTGTCGTACTTTTCCTTGATGACATCGAAACCGCCGCTTTTCTCAAATAGCGATCTCATCTGCTCATGGTTGTCTTTGGTCACAAGTCCATGTGCCCATTCGTCCATTACGCGTTCTTCACCGTAGGCCTTGTAGTTGAAGTCAGGCTTCCATTCTTCCACGATAGGTTCAGTTGGTGGCAGTTCTTCACTTGGGGTCTCAAGCTCTGTCTCGCCGTCAACATCGTCATCTTGGATGTCAGGGTTCTCGTTTTCAATTTCGTTCTCTAGGTCTGTGTCGAGGTCTGACACATTTTCGTTGTCAAATTCCATTTGGGAATGCTCCTTGGTCTATTTGCATATGGGGTGCCTGTAGCTGGTCAGCTTGAGGCATGTTTGGATTGACTAGGTTGGCAACGTCGGCTATCGCGCCTTGGTTGCCTATTTCGTTCTGCATGGCATCGTTCAGCGCCCCTTGCTCATTGAGCTTTTGGACTACATACTCGATAGAGTCATACGGAACGCGAATAACTTTGCCGTTCATATCTTTGATAGATGGAATAGTGATAAGACCACCACCCGCTGGAATCTGTTGAGCTTGGGCACGTTGGATGTCTGCAACTTCCTGTGCTTGAATCTGCTCATGTTGCTGTATGAGCGCTTCATATCCCTGTTGGACTTCTGGTGGCAGTACGCGAAAGTCAGCACTTCTTCTTCGTGCCATCAATCGACGTAAGATGTATTTGTGATTGTCGCCTCTGCGTGCTTCAATCGGCTCCCCTCTCTCAAGGGCAAGCATGATGTTTTCCGCTTCATCAACATCGAGGGTCAGTTCATTGAACACTTCATCTGCGTTGGCAAATGGCATGTTCTTGATAATCATCCCGATGTGTTCTTTGGATAGGTTCTGATTACTCCCGACATATTGGAGAATATGCTGCATTGATAGCTGCTTCGCCATCATCTCACCAGCATCACCAGACATTGCTTCGATCTCAATCTGGTAAGACAGGTCATCTGCGCTCTTGAACTCGGAGATATTGACGATCTCGCGCGTTCCAATAGCTGGGATGATATTATCTTCGGAGTAGTAGGTCTTCGCAGTCTTGAGCGCGGTTTTTGCCAGCTCGATGATAAATTGCTCGAACTTATTGGAGTATAGACTAAACCGCTTCTTGTTCTTGAGGTTGCGATAGATCATCACAAACGGGTCAACCTGCGCCTGCTCATCTTCCTTTTCTTCTGCCACATTGGAAATGCGATAGAGTTCTTGGATGTTATGCTCAAGGTATGGAAGGAACTTGTCGCCAGTTTTTCCCTCTAAGTACTCTGGTTTGATTCCCGAATACTTGATGCCTCGCACTCCGGCAACAGTCCCACCATGAGCAATCTTGGAGCCGCTATGGAACAGGAGCTTGTCTTGGTATGCCAATTGGATACCAGCAATGTGTGAAGCAGTTCGGTTGATTTCTGCTTGTATAGGTCTGAGAGGCTTGAGCGCCGAGTAGCCCCGTGCGAAGGTTGGGACTTCTTCATATGCGCAGAAGACCATCGGGAAGACACCGTTCAGTGAACCCTCCTCAATAATCCCCTCTCCCGTAGAGATATAGTAGTATCCTTCTGGATGCTCTGGACTAGGGCGATAATACCAGTACTTAACCAGCGTCATCCCTTTCGGCGCATCGTCATATGAATTGGTCGAAGGATTGTAGACAGTGAACGCCTCGTTGTTGCCGCTAGCAATTGCAGCAAGCATTTCCTTGTTGCCCTTGGCGGCTTTCTTGAGGACAGAGTTCGGTACCAGCTCACGCACGCATACCCATTTCGAGTCACGTACAGTCTTGGCGTTAGGGTCAGTAAGTACACTCCACCCCTCGAACCTTTCCATGGTCACTTCGCCAGAGAAAACATGCCCGCCCTCCTCGACAACTTCACCAGTCATCTCATCAACGAACTGCTCCTTGCCAAGATACGTCCCAGCATTAGGGTCGAAGCCAACACGTACCCAGCACTCTCCAATAACAATAAAGTCAAATGCAAGCTTGTCTCTCAACTCGTAGAAGTGAGCGCGCCCCTTGATGTCATTCCAAACGGAACGATGAAGCTCGGCAGCTTTGCGGTCTTGAAGTTCTTGGGGATTATGTGGGTTGATAGCTACATCTGGCGACTTATCTGTCACCGTATTGATGATGTTTTTCGAGATGTGTTGGATGTGGTTTTTGGTGAGGCGAAGACGTGTCTCTTCTGACACTGAGTTGGACGCGCGCATACGACGATCGAACTCCTTGAAGCTCGAACCGTAATGGTTGCCCTGATACAAACGGATATTTGACCGTTGTTCAGCGAATAGTTTGTCGAAGTGGGTTTCAGCTTTCTTATAGAGCTTGTTCAGCTTCTCGATCTGTTCCAACTGTGCGTCCTTCAAGCAGGTTCATCTCGTAACCAACAGGGTCGAGAATATCCATACTGTCGTCATCCTGTGGTAGTGGGTGGCGGTCGAGTTCTTCATCCATGATTTCCTCGTGCGCCGAAATGAGGGGGTAACTTCCTGTCTCCTCTCTTTCTATAGTCATCCCAGATGTGTGTCCTGCAAGTTCCACTTCAAGCTCTCCATACTTCATCCTTCCGATGTTGAATTCCGAGCAAGCTTTCAGTATCTTCACGATGTCAGTACTCGTCATAGAGTTCGTTCCATTCGCTGATCTCTGCTTCGTAGTCATCCCAACTTTCCTCCTGATATATTGGCGTTCTGTGCTTTTTTGATGTGATTTCGGTGGCAACAACTGGCTGCAAGTCGTCAGGCAATTTGATGTCGATCACCCATGGAATCTTGCTGACCGCATATCGAAGCGAGTCAATCCCGTCATCCTTGGCGTGTCTCTTTGGCAGTCCAACAGTCAGGACTTCAAGCTCAAGAACAACCTTCTCAGGCTCCCCGCTCCCATCGTCGTAGATAATGAACTGGTCTGACTTGAATAGAGTGTTGAGCGTCCCTTCCCCAACTTCATGATTCTTGTCTGCCTTGGTTAGCGCTAGCCCGTTGTTGATGGCGAATGTCTCAAGGTCAGCCGCCGCCCAGTCGTAGAATGCCTGACAAACATTGAGTCCCGCAGACATCTTGAGGTATTGCTTAATCACGTCCTCGCATGTGGTTCGCTGTCCGTCTCCGCGCCAGAACTTGATAAGTCGTCCTTGCTTGAAGTCGGGAGACACGGCAACAATCGAAATAGCCGATGGGTGACCTTGCCCACCTTCTGCGCTCGTTCCAGAGCCATAATCGATTCCAGCATAGAGCGACCAACTAGCAGGTACGGGGTGCCCTTTCTTGAAGTGTCGGTGTCGCTCGAAAGATTCATATACCAATCCTTCTGCAATAACGAAGCGACCGTAGATTCGTTTGTCGATTTCACGTTGAGTTCCCAGTAGTGCTTTGGATTGCTCTATTCGTTCATTTGTCCAGTGCGATGGCGTTCCGTCTCGATAGCGTTGGCAGTCGTAGGCTGAAATCTGAAATTTGAGCGCGTCCGGCCAGCTATCTCCCTCGACGATCTTTCTCCATTCCTCCTGCCCTCTGGTGGCGGTGAATGCGAACGCGAAGTATCCATTTGTCGCAGCACATCTCATAGACAACTCGCCCCATAGCTCGAACGGCAATTCCTCATCACATGCAAGGAAGTCAACGGAACCAGCTTGGAGCGAGTGAACGTCCTGCTTATATGTCTTGAAGTACAGTGAGATGCCAGAGTTGAAATGGATTGCAGAAATGAACTTTCCCTCCCACTCTTCTTTCCATCCATACTTTGGGTCATCCTTCATCTCTCCGCTGGGGAGGAATTCGGGCACCCACTTGGTACGAAACTCTTGTGTCGCTGATTTTTTATCTGGATATAGGTACCAGAACATGCGTGGAGTTCTGTTCGGCCATAACTCCGGCCATAGCTCTGTAGCAGTCGCCCAATGTATGACCTTACGAATGATTGTAGATGACTTCGAGAGTTGGTTCCCAGCACACAGAACGATCTTGCGGTTCCGTGAGTGAAAGACCTCCCACGCCCAGTCATACCAATTGAAACCATACAGGTGTGGCAGTTCACGCTTCAACCGCTCCTTCTGCTTGAGAAGGGCAAGGCGTTTCTGTGCCGCTACAAGATCGGTCATTCGCCAGCGTCTACAGTTACGGCTTGGGTCTCAATCGTATTGCTTTCCAGACGTGCGATCTCAGCGTTGATTTCTTCCAGCGATTGAGGGGCAGGTAGAGACTGTGATTGAGTCTGCACTCGCTGGACTGCCCCACCCTTCACTCGATCTTCAATCATCTTGTACGCTTTGATCACGACACTAGCTGCCTTTATGTCGAGCTTTCCATTCTTGTCTTTGATGTCTGCTTCCATGATCTCTATGAGCTTTTGTTGCCCAGTATGGAGAAGCAGCTTGTTGGTGAGGTCGTAGTTGTGAATTGGACACGCAAGGAAAGCCACCTTGTCGTCCTTCTTGAGTAGCCTGAGAAAGTACTGTTCCGAACAGATGCCCAGCCATACCCTCCGAGCGATCATCGAGTCGCCATCCCGTTGGGTTCTACTGAACTCTTCCCAGAGAGCAACACGCAACAGCTTGTCCACCCTAGTCGGCTTCGCCCTGTTGGTGATCTTCTGTTCCGTATCTTCCTCAATAATTGATTGAACTCTGCGGAGTGCATTTCCTAGATTGGTGTCCCCCGCTGCCTCAATGATTCCTTGGTCGAGATTCGGTAAGTCAACCAAGTCAGTGTTCACAGCTTCCATACACCCTATGGTCATCCCAGATGTGTGTCCGTCAAAAAACTGCTTGCGGGACACAGTTCTGGGATGAGTATGGGAATTAGGGAAAGAAGGGCGGCGTTACCACGTTCCACACCGTCCCCTTACGGTTCGCTCTCTTTCCCGTCCTGTTCAGACTTCGCTCTATACCTCATTGAAATTCTTGGAAGAAAGTGGTGGAACGGTAGACACGACGGATTCAAAATCCGTTGCACCTAGTGCGTGGGGGTTCAAGTCCCTTTCCGGGCACCAACAAAAACACAATAAAATTAAAGAGTTGCAACATTTCAAGCAACTCTTTTTTTATATCTGCTGAAAAAACTTAATATAATCTTCAATCCGATTTGGCTTAGAGAAAAAGGCATTGGCAAGTAGCTTTTTTGCTTTCTCCATGTCAGCTTCCGAGTCAGATGCCGTGAACATGACAATAACGGGAACTTTCTCAAAATCCTTAATTTGCCTGATTTCTTCTAGAATATCAAAACCACTTTTTTTAGGCATATTGATATCGAGAAGAACAACCTCAGGCATCTCATTTTTCTTCTCTCTGATGTCTTGAACATAACTTAGAAACGCATCACTCTCCGTAATACAGATCAGTTTATTTGTTCTTCCCGACTTACGATAGCAAGATTTAACGAGTAAGATCAGTGCATCATCATCATCGACCACTACAATTGGTCCATCACCACGAGTAAAAGGCTGCATGTTGTTCACATCAATGACAAAGTATCCTGACATAATCTCCCCCTATTTGACAGTAGCTCTCAATTTTTCTCCATCAAGCGTGAAGAAAATTTTCAATACATTATTTGATAAATCAGACCAAATCCTACCACCATGTCTTTCAATAACTTTTTTACAAATTGATAATCCCAATCCCGAGTGTTCACTTCCTCCCTCACTTGTATAGGAGAGAAAAAAATCAGATTCACCAAATGGAAATCGTGTCTGATTTGAAATACAAAAGACAGGATCAGAGTAGTTATCCACATAAAACTGAATACCGTTTTCACCGTATTGAAATGCATTTTTTATCAACTGACGAAGCAGGACAGATACAAGAGATGGGTATCCCCATACTTTGATATCCCCCTGGGGATAAATCATTTGAACTTTTCTGTCCCGATAGTTTTTTTGATAGGAATCGGAGATTTCTCGAACTAAATCGATCATTGAAAACTCCTCCCGAATTAGTTCTTTACCTCCAATTCCTGACAAGTCTCTAAACTCATTAATAATCTTAAGAGCGCAGTTAGACTTATCTCGCAATGCTTCACAAATTTCTTGACCGTGACGCGGAAGTAACTTGCTATAATCCTCAATGAGGAGGTCTGCAAAGTTTTCAATTAGCTTGAGTGGCTCTCTAAGATTGTGAGCGGAGATAAAAACGAAATGCTCTAACTCCTTATTTGACTCTCGCAAGAGGATCTCCCCTCTTTTTGAGTTCGTGATATCTCTAGAAAAAATAATCACCCCTTCATCTATGGGCTGAATATTAATTTCGTAAAAAGTGGGCCGACCGTCAGGAAAGATAAACTCATTTATCACCTTATGAATGGATCTATCATCTAAGCACTTGCCGATTTTTTCGTACACCTGAGTTTTATCTATCCCAGGAAAGTAGTCTGTCATTTTTGAACCGACCACTTCATCAAACTTATGCCCAATCTCTTTTAGTAATACCTTATTTAAATAAACGTATTTCATCTGAGAGTCTACGATCTGTACTCCCTCCATAAGATCATCCAAAATAGAGTAGTCTCGCATTTTTACTCCTCATTTTTATTTCCGAATGACAATTTTATCAATGAGTAAGACAGTTCTCAATAAGATGATCTGGCCGGTTAATGCAATAAAACATATTAGAGAGGGAAGGTTTTTCCAGCAAAAATGTTTTCATTTATTTCTTAATCTAGTTCTTCCGATAAACCAGCAGAATTATTTTAAAAAAAGGATTTCTAAATGCGTTTTTTCCACTATTTAATGTTAGCATCGCTTCTAAGCTTTATCCTGATCGCATGCTCAACTTTTTCATCAGCACCATCTATCTCCATTAAGAGCTTAAAATTTATTGGTGATGTTAATATTGACTCCCAAACTGTCTTTAATAAAACCATCTTAGGTGGTCTTTCTGGAGTTGTTTACGATAAGGATAGCAACCGCCTCATTACAATCAGCGATGATAGAGGGGAAAGAGGAACTCCGCGATTTTATGAGTTCTCCGTAGCAATTACTCAAAATAAACTCGAAATAACGCCGGTACGAGTTCAAAAGGTCTTAGCTTCAAATGGCAAAGATTTCAAAGTTGGAACGATTGATTTCGAAGGTATCACAAAACTTGAAAATGGAAATCTACTCCTTAGCTCTGAGGGAGATGAAAGACCGAAGAAAAGAATTATGCCTGCTTTATCTGAATACACAACAGATGGGAAGTTTGTTAAAGATTGGCAAATCCCAGCACCTTTTATTTTTGAGAAGTCAGGAAAACCAACACAAGGTGTTCGTTTTAATTTGGCCTTTGAATCGCTTTCAACAACACCAGATTTTAAATATACCTTTACCGCAAATGAAAACACCCTCTATCAAGATGGAAAGCTCGCAGCTCAAGATGTGAATGGACTGACCAGAATCATCCGCTATAAAAATGGAGAAGTTGATGGCATCTTTCCATACAGCTTGAGTAAAATTCCGAACCAATCGAACTTCAAAAAAGTAGAAGGGGATAATGGGCTAGTCGATATGGTTGCCATCGATAGAAATTATCTCATCACCATGGAGAGGGCCTGGGTAAAAAATAACTACAAAAATACCATCAAACTCTTCAGAGTATCACTTTCCGACGCAATAGACGTTAAAGGCCTGAAATCGCTTAATAGTAGTAGTGTCAAGACAGTGCAAAAAGAGCTCCTACTTGATTTGGACACTGTAATTGATAAGATGGATTCAAGGTTTCAGAAGTTGGATAACATTGAAGGTATCACTTTTGGTCCGACGCTTCCAAATGGGAATAAGACCCTCATTGTAGTAAGCGACAACAATTTTTCAAGGCATCAAAGAACGCTATTTATAGCGTTTGAGATCATACCCTAACTAACTACCTACCCCCGGCCACTACCGGGTGGTAGGTATGTTTTTTTAGCGCACCAAGTTAATTTATTACAATTTCTATCATAAGTGGCCATAAGGTAGTGACCCGTTCTAGAATTTCATCCATGAAAAATATAACACTACTTTTAGCTCTTTCTTTGATTTCAACAACTGCATTTGGATACAATGATCCACTTCTATACAAGCAATGGGCCTTTAACGATACCAATGACAAAGTCCCTGGTATCGGAGTCGCCAAAACTCATAAGGTTACTGCTCAGACCTATCAAAAAGAGATTGTTGTCGCAGTAATTGATAGTGGTGTTGACTACACTCACCCAGACATTGATGACAATATGTGGATAAATGAAGATGAAATCCCAGGAAATGGAATTGATGACGATGGAAATGGTTACATTGATGATATTCATGGAATTGATCTCGTAGATTCAGATAGCGACCCAATGGATTCAGAGGGGCATGGAACCCACGTCGCCGGCATTATAGGCGCAGAAATAAATAATGAAATAGGAATTGCCGGAGTGGCCACAAAAGCAAAAATTATGGCCATTCGGGCAATCCCAAATAAAGGTGATGAAAAAGATGAGCATATTGTAAAGGCCCTACTCTACGCAGCAGAGAATGGAGCAAAGATCATCAACTGTTCCTTTTCGAAAGATGAATCTTCTTCAATCGTTGGAGAAACAATTGACCGTATTCACGCAGAGTACGATGTTCTTGTCGTGGGAGCACCAGGCAACAAACATGTAGACATTGATCTTCCAGAAAATGCAGCTTATCCAGCATACTTTCAAAACGATAATCTCATTATTGTATCTTCAGTTTCAAAGCAATCATCTCCATCGTTTTTTGCCAGTTGGGGAAAAGAGATGGTAGATATTTTTGCACCGGGATCAATCATTTACTCACTGGCACTCAATCACAAATACACATCAATGAATGGCACTTCACAAGCCGCTCCTCAAGTATCAGGAGTTGCAGCAGAAATTTGGTCTGTATTTCCCTACCTTACTGCGACACAGATAAAATCCGCCATTATGAAATCAGCAGTAACAGGTAAGTATATGATTGGCAAAGCAAAGACTGATGGCCGTGTAGACATGTTTAAAGCACTACAGATTGCAGCAAATTACTAGTCTAGGAAAGCTCTTCGAGTCTCTGATCAAACTCTATTGTTTTTGATTCCACTGACTCCGTCAGCTCTTCTAACTCCACAAAGAGATTCTCTATTTCAGACTCACTATCGCTAACAATTTTTGAGAGTTCAACAATCTTTGGGCCATCACCACTCTCCGATGCCCCAATCAAATCCTGATTGCTTTTTTCAACCAGTTCTTCTAGCGCTGTAATCCTAAGCTCTACAACTTCTAGTCTCTTTTTAAGTGGTCCAAGAGTCTTAGATCTCTCTGCGATAATTTCGGATCTCATCTGCTTGAGTTCTTTTCGCCCAAGCTTAGGTTTCTCAACTTTTTCTTTTTGAGTGATTTCCTCTTCCCAGCCAATTTTTTCAAGAAAGTCATCGTAAGTTCCTTCAAAAAATTCGGCCTTCCCTTGGTGAAAGATCACAAGCTTATTAACAAGTTTACGAAGTAACATCTCAGAGTGAGTAACGACTAAAACGGCTCCCTCATAACTTTGAATTTCATTTCCAAGCGACTCAATGGACTCCATATCCAAGTGGTTTGTAGGCTCGTCTAAAAGCAAAATATTTGTTTTGTTAGCGATAATTTTTCCCAGCATGACCCGACTGCGCTCACCACCGGATAAAACCTTAATCTTCTTTTTCGCCATCTCTCCTTCAAACAACATCGTTCCACAAATTCCGCGAATGCGAGAAATCGGAAGATCGGGATTAGAGGAAGTGATCTCCTCCTCCACAGTCATGTTTTCAGAAAGTCTTGCGATATTAGTTTGACCAAAATGTCCTTTTTGCATTGAAGGGTGATTTTTTACTTCTCCATTAACAGGAGTTAGCTCACGGGCCAATAAATTTAAAAGAGTTGATTTCCCCTTACCATTTTTACCGATGATTCCAATTCTATCATTGCGACCAACATCAAAGCTTAGGTTATGAATGAGTTCGTGAACACCGTCATAAGAAAATGAGAGGTTATCCACATTCATAATAACCTTTCCAGGACAGTCCACATGATTAAAATGAAAGCCTAGACTTTTCTCTTTTTCAAGTTCATCCATGCTTCCCATCTTCTCAAGCATTTTGAGACGAGACTGGGCCTGAGTTGCTTTAGTTGCTTTTGCGCGAAAGCGATCGACAAAATCAGACATCTCTTTAATCTTGCGATCTTGATTTGCTTTCGTTTTTTCGTAGATCTCATCCTCAAGCTCAAGTTGCTCATAGAACTTTTCAGTTCCCCCCTTGATCTTTTTCACCTTACGTCTAGTGATTCCCATCGTGTGGGTGGTGACATCATTCATGAACTCACGGTCGTGGGTTATGATAATAACTTCACCTTGAAAGGAGCACAGGAAACTCTTAAGCCAGCGAAGACTGACAATATCCAAATAGTTGGTAGGTTCATCCAAAAGAAGAAGGTTTGGTGCTTCGAGTAAAACCTTCGCTAAATTAATCCTAATTTGATAACCACCAGAAAAGGTATTTGGATCGCGATCCATATCCTCTTTCTCAAAACCAAGACCAAAAAGAATTTTTTCAGCTTTATAAGTGTCGTAGATCTCCTCCCCTTGAAGGGCAGTACTACACTCTTTTAAAACAGTATCCTTTGAAAATTTGATGTGCTGTTCAAGAGCTCCGATACGATAATTTTTTGGGATAGAAATTGTCCCGTCATCAGGGGTTTCCTCCCCAAGAATCATTCGAAAAAGAGTCGACTTGCCAGAACCATTACGTCCTACTAGACCAACACGTTCTCTTTCTCCAAGAACAAAAGAAATATCCTCAAATAAAATTTGAGGTCCAAACTGCTTTTTTAAACCATTAACTTGAATCATCTAGAACTCGGTATACTTCTTCGCAGTCCCACGGGCCTTATCTACAGGGTATTTTTCTGCGTTCTTTTTTAACTTCAACTCTAAGGCCTTCTCTAAATTAACATCTAAATACTTTGCCATCAAAATGGTATAAGAGAGAATATCTGCAAGCTCTTCAGATACTCGTGATAGCTTCTCTGGACTCTCTTTAACTTTTAGCGCCTGCTCTGGGCTTAGCCATTGAAATAACTCAACCAACTCACTTGCCTCAACAGATAGGGCCATGGAAATATTTTTGGGATTATGAAATTGTTCCCAATCACGCTCCTTAGCGTAATCTTCTAAATATTTCTTAATTTTATCCAGATCGAGTTTTTCACCCATTTTCAAGCACCTTTTGACAGCTTCGATTATTTTGAATACAAGGATAGTAGCACAGTTGGAGGCGTTTAGTGAACTTTCCCTATAATCACTACAATCGATATTTGAAGAATAAATTTGGAGAACGGGTTCAAAAAATCACCGTATTGGGGGGATTCACTTGTCCAAACCGAGATGGAAAGTTAGGAACTGGGGGCTGTACCTACTGTAACAACGAAACATTTGCTGCGCCTTCACACCTCGACGACAAAAGCATCACTTACCAAATTGATCACGGCATCAGAACAAGCAAGCGTCGCTATAAAAAAGTTAATAAATACATCATCTACTTCCAGTCCTACTCCAATACCTACGCTCCACTACCTAGACTTAAAGAGCTTTATGGAGAGGCGCTTTCTCACCCAGAGGTAATTGGGCTCAGTATTGGAACAAGGCCAGATTGCGTGACAGAAGAAACTCTGGACTACTTGGAGTCGCTTCAAAAAGATTACGACATCACTCTTGAATACGGACTTGAATCGGTATCAAATGAAACTTTAAAAAAAATTAAAAGAGGCCATGATTTTGATTGCTTTAAAAATACAGCGATCAGAACGGGGAAAAGGAATATTCCAATTTGCGCCCACATCATCTTTGGCTTCCCATGGGAGACCATTAACGATGTTATCGAAGCGGCCCAGGAAATCAATAAACTCCCCATCAGTTTTCTCAAGCTTCACCAACTTCACGTGGTTAAAGGAACAGAAATGGGAAGAGAGTATTCAAGCTCCCCATTTAAAACATTAGATAAAAACGAGTATATGGAATGGCTTAGAGTGTTCCTTGAGCATCTAAATCCCTATACCATCATACAAAGAATCTATGGGGAGGCCCCAGAGGAACTTCTGCTTTCCCCTCACTGGGGGATTCAACTAGCTGAATTCACAAAAGAATTTGTAGCTTACATGGACGAACATGAAAGTTACCAAGGCAAGGCCTTGGGGCACCCTCGCCCCGAGTCTTTTGATTAATACCTATCGGTATTCCTGATAGAATTTTTTTTATAGACTTCTACCCTGCTTTAGATTAAGCTAATAACCAATAGATATTGTACGTTTTCTGAGAACATTTTTTCGCAGGGGATCAACTGTGCACATTACTATCGTAGACGACATTCAGGAAAACCTAGAGCTTTACAATGATTTGCTTTCTCCAACATTTGATATCCATCTTATCCAACAACCAATGGATCTTATCGGTTATCTAGAGAACAACAATTCGGACCTAATCCTTCTAGATATTCACATGCCTGAAATTAATGGTTTTGAATTGTATGAGAAGCTTAAATCAAAGCATCCTGAAATTCCTGTAATCTTCTTAAGTAGTGATCCTTCTGAAGATGCCCTTGTTAAGGGACTAAATCTCGGTGCAGATGACTTTATTCTAAAACCAGTTTCTCTAAAAGAGCTTGTTGCTCGTATTAAAAATAGAATCAATCACCACAGACGGCAAAGTACAGAGCAGAATATCATCAAAATTGATGAGTTCACTCTTTTTTGTGATATGCAGATGGCAGAAGTTGATGGATCAAAAATTCAACTAACTCCAATTGAGTATAAATTGATTCACTTACTGGCAAAAAGTCCTAATAAGATTTTTAGCCGTGAATACATCAGCAAACTTTTATGGCCAGATGTACACGTGCAAAACCAAAACATCGATACTCACCTATCGAACTTGAGAAAGAAACTTCAACCATTCTCAAAGAGTATCAAGACGATCAAATCCAGAGGATATATTTTAAGAATCTGATATAACAAATAATTAAAAGAAGGCCACTCATTGAGTGGCCTTTTTATTATCCCATTATCTTTCTTCCAACCCTATCGGGCACAACATTATTCAAAATAATATCCTTCGGATTCTTCTTATCTTTTGAAACAGGTTTTATCTCAGGAACAAAGTCATCTAAAAGTGAAAGTGGATTAACCTCTGCAAGTTGATCTTCTTCGACAACAATGGAATCTAGTAAACGATGGGCCTCCATTGCATTGAAATACTGCTCATTTTTTTGTGCAATCTTAAGTGGGATGAAAATACTTTTCTTTCCTAAGGCAAGCAGTTCGGACACTGTACCCGCACCTGAACGAGAAACAACAACCTTTGCAAGCTTAAAACAATCGATCATCTCTTCACCAATAAACTTCACTGGTAGATAATTAGCTCGCTTCATCTTCTCAAACTTTTCAAACTCATTTTTTCCAACTTGATGGAGAACAAAAAAGCGCTCACAGAGCTCATTAAGTCCCACCTCAATCATTCCATTGATCAAAGTCGACCCATTCCCCCCCCCAGTAATAAAAAGGATGTCTCGTCCCACTTCATTCAGATTCACTCCATCAATAATGACAGAAGCAATTGTTTGATCGAAGCATTTATCGCGGACCGGATAACCAGAAAGGACAACCTTTTCTTTTGGAAGAAACTTTTCAGAGTCAGCAAAGCTTATAAAAATTTTCTCCGCAAACTTGGAAGCAATTTTATTCGCAAGTCCAATACGAGAAGTTTGTTCATGAATGTAAACCTTCTTGCCTGTTAGCCACGCAGCAATAGCAACAGGAACAGACACAAATCCTCCTGTTGAAAAAACAACTGTCTTCTTTGAATTAAATCGAATTATATAAAGAAAGGATTGTACTAGACCAAGTGACACCTTAAAGAGATCGAGAAAATTTTGAAAACTAAAATAGCGTCTAAGTTTTCCAGTAGAAATAACCTTATATGGTATCTCTAATTTTCCAATCAGCTCTCTCTCGATTCCATTGCGACTTCCAATATAATAGATAGAAATTTCTGGAAGCTCTTTTTGAAACTCTTTTATCAAAGTGATTGCAGGAACAACGTGTCCCCCACTTCCGCCGCCTGTAAAAATAATTTTTTCAATCATACGTTTAAGTAACCTTAATTTTGTCTAAAGAAGCGAAAAACACGATATAATCGACATTTTCACTCCACTACTCGTCTCTCCGATAAATACAGAGGAAACACTTATTCATTGTCTAACTAACTAAATTATCGCTCAAATAAGAACAATTTCCCACCGCTTTTGTCACTTTTTTTGTCTTGACGCACACGGATATGAACTTACAATTTTTCTATAACTATTTGTTTTTTAGTTTGGAGTTATTTTTAAAAACAAAGGTAACTAACTATTAATAGTGATCACAAAAGATCAACAATTAACAAAGGATTGTTTATGAAAAAAGCAATTGTACTCGGAACAGTAGCAGCACTTTCTTTTGCTGCACACGCAGAAATGAAAGCACCAACGATCTCAGGTCGTCTTAACAATGAACTTCGTTACGTAACTCAATCAGATGGAGCAGGAGAGCCAGCAGAAGGTTATGCAACTTATACAGGTATCGCGGATGTATCAAATGCACCTTCATACCTAAGAGCATCTGGTAACATTCCAATGAACGAAATGCTAAACCTAGACTACGTTGTAGAAATGGGTGTTCGTGTTGACGTTAATGGAGTTGACCTTCGTCAAAGTGCTGTAATGCTAAACTCACCATTCGGAACTCTTGTAGCTGGTCACACATATACTCCAGTTTCAAAAATCAGCTCTTTTGACCTCCTTGGAGCAACAGGTGCTGGTCTTGGTGGTTCTGACTTCGGAGAAATTGCGAATATCAAACTAAACCAAACAGGATACACTTCAACAGTTGAAGGTATTGGTTACCGTCACACTCTAAGAAAAGATGTAATCGGTTATAAGTCTCCTAAGATGATGGGATTCCAACTTTATGCAACTCAAGATCGCAACAACGATGAAAACCTTGACAAGCAATCGACTGGAGATAATGGTACTTACTCAACTTCAGATGACCCTAAAGCTCATAGCCCAAATCGTTACGATATTGCCCTTAACTATGACAATGCTTTTGGAGCAATCAAAGTTAAAGGTATGCTAGGTTACCTAATGATGGATGGTGGACAAGCATATGGTGAAACTCAAATGACAGCTGCTGGTAAAGTTAGCTGGATGGGACTAGACTTCTCACTTGGTTATGTAGCAACATCTTGGGAAAAGAATTCAAAAGACATCGACAATACAACAATGTTTGGAGGTCTTGGATACACATACAATGCGCATAACATTGCATTTACTTATGGTATGAAAGAATTCGAAGACAAAGAATCTGTTACAAAAACAGAAGCATCACAAATGTCTCTTGGTTACCAATACGCTTTCAACAAAAACGTAACTGGAACTCTAACAGGGTCAATGATTACAATTGAAGACAAAACTTCAGTATCACCTGATAAGAAAAATGATGCAACTCAACTTGCAACTGGTCTTCGTGTAACATTCTAATTTAAACTCTTCAAAAAGATTTTAAATAAAAAGAGGCCCGCATTAGCGGGCCTTCTTTATGTCTAAAAAGTAAAAGGTTATCCCCTTCTCTTTATTCCGTATACTCCAAGTAAAGAAATTTGTGCGATTAGAAAAGCCGTTAAGAAAGCCGCTCCACCATTACTAAACCCATAAGAGTGTAGCCCAGAAGCGAGAATATAATTAACTCCAAACCATGCCATCATGACGAACAAAAAGGCAAAGGCACAAAGTGGAATAAACTTTTCACTAGAGATCCAAGAAGTGTATTTGCCGTGCAAAATGGCCATATAGATCAGAAGGACAATAAGGGCCCATGTCTCTTTTGGATCCCATCCCCAAAATCGTCCCCAAGAGTAATCTGCCCAAATGGCACCGGTGACAATTCCGATAATTAAAAAGATCACCCCAATTTTCACATTGGTGTAGACCCAACGAGAGATCTTTTTGCCGTCACTTTTACCATATAAAAGTGTGCTTATAACGTGCCCATTAGCAAATATCCAACTAAGGGCAAGGCCAGAGTATGCGATGACGATTGTGGTTACATGAACACTTAGCCAGAAGTTACTGCGAAGAACTGGCATCAATGCTCCAATTTTTGGATTAAGCATATTAGTTGCAAAATTGACCATTAGAAGAGTTAAAGTATTAAGAGCTACACCTGAAAGCAGAAGTATACTTTCTTTACGCTTAATATAGAAAATAAGCATAATGAAAAGAGCAAAATAACCACAAGCAAGAACTGTCTCATACATGTTAGTAACAGGAGCTCTCCCACCAATATAAGAGCGCATAGCTATCCCCAAAGTTTGCAATATAAAAACAGTAATTGCAGTAATGATTGCAGCTTTTTTTTGCTTTAGTGTAAAGAAGACGAGTGAAACACCTGATAGAATCAAGCACCACATAAAAGGATTAACTTTGTAAAAAACACTCTCAATCATCTTTAAACTCCGAAGTAGGTCTAATGGCAAAAAGGTAGTAAAGGAAGCCACCGATAATGAGTAGAAACGATCCTAGATATTTATAAATTCTTCCTGGATCATAATTAACACTCAAAGTAGAGGCATAGGCATCTTTGCCAATTTGAAAATATGAACTTTGGTAAAGTGTGAACTTTCCAATTTTCAAAGGACGATTCATTGAAATAAGATGTGATGACTTTCTTCCCTCAACATCATATATATCAACACGACTTTGATAACTTGACGGAGTACCGGTTTCATCTTTTAAAATCTCAAACTTATTTAAATAAACTTGAAATGGAAGGTTGTGCTGTTTTCGAGAGATACCTACAGAAAAAATCCCATCCTTTAGACGAACGACTTCCTCACTCCCCTCTCTTAGCCAAAATGACTCATCTCCAAAATCCATGGAAATAGCGGAGAAGATCTCGCCCTTTTCATCCTTGGCCTTAGGAAGAGAGGCAACAGGGCCAAGAGTTGGATATTCGGTAGTACTCAATTTAATCTTTTTAAGAGAAAGGTTCATCCAAGGCAGATGAATTTCATCTCTAGTAAAATGCTCGTAAGGTACAAATGCATTTTTTTGACGATTATAAAGCGATACACTATCTCCAAAGATCGCGATTGTAGGATGAGCCATTAGAGACCGAATATCAAAACAACTCCTTCGTGCAGCGGGAACATCTGACATTTTCTTAGCAATAGGCCGATCGGCCAAAACATCAAAACACTCTTTATCTTTACTCCACTCATACTTTGAGAAAAATGACTCAAAAAATTTTGGTAAGAAGTATATTCTCAGAGGACCGGCTTCTGCTTCATGACGAAAACGTGAGTTTTCAGAATGAGAAAAAACAAGGGGAGCGACAACATTACCTTCTTGAATTAGCTCAAAATACGCAGAGCTAGCTCCAGTAGACGCTCTCCAAATCAGTTCGTCTTTAGCAAATGGAAGGTACTTTGAAAAAGTGATACCTTTAAAGTTCTGGTTGAGTTCAGTAGCAAATGCGGCATCAGGTAGAGGCAATGTAACCGGATCCTTCCCCTCATCGTGAGGAATGAAAGCGATCTCTTTCTGCTTAAAAACAACTTTATTATTAGACTCTCCGGGATAAAGAGTTAACATACCGTCAATTCCAGCATCGTAAGTAAAATAGCCACCAGCAAAGACGACAAGAATCCCCCAGTGCATAACTTGAAATGCAAAATTCTTTTTTGAAAGGGTCATTCTTTTGGTGATCGCAAAGAAAATAGATAGTACAGCAAAAAACGAAAGTATTCCCATTCCAATTGATTGATAGAATAGTAATGAGGCGAATCGTGCACCATAAATACTCTCAATAATTGTTGCAACAGCGAAGTAAATGGTTGCAATAACTAAAAGGCCAACTGCGAATTTGCTGCTGGCCAAAAAATCTTCTAAAAATGTAATACGTTCAAATAATTTTTTCATTTTTTCTTCAAAAAGGGTTCAATAAATTTTGGGTCCCAATCTTTTGCGCCAACAAATTTCTTTAACAAATATCCACTCGATGAATACAAGTAAGTCTCAGGAATTTTAGTAGTTCCAAACCTTTTCGCATCACCGTTGGTGTCGAGAAAAAATGGATCTCCATCAATTTCAATTTTATTTTTTTTCAGAAATTTCATTACTGACTTTCTGTCATCAATCATTGAAATGAAAATCGTCTTAATTCCTCTTTCTCTTAAATCTCTACTTGTTTTAAGAAACTTTGGCAATTCAACCACACAGCTCGGACAAGTAGTGGACCAAAAGTGTACTAATAAGTGGGAGTTTGCTTCCCCTATCAGTTCCTTACAGCTTGCTTTTTCATCAGAGTTAAGCTTTTGAAGAGAACATATAGGAAGCTTAATCTGAAATTCACTTTCCTTACTTTCAAATAATCTCAAGTTTTTAGCAGAAAAAAAGATTCCTGCGAGCATAAAAAACAAAATCAACCATTTCATCAAGCTAGCCATTGCCTATATTCATATAGTTAAACTAAATATCACTTTTTTAACCTCTAAAAGTATCCGACAATAGGAATCAATAAACAACATTTTAATTGTGAGAGATGTAGCCATGACTAAATCCAATCTCTTTCTGTGCCTAGTATTACTTGTGACACTTTTATCAATAGGACAAGCAGAAGATCAGCCAAACACAATTTCAGTTTCTAAAGACAATGTCTCTAAAACTATCACGGCGGACCATTCAAAGTTTGGCGCTTTAAACCAAGACTTTGATTACGCGCCAGACATCACTGCGACCTGCCTAAGTTGCCACAACAAGGCGGGAAAACAAATCCACAAGACATTTCACTGGACTTGGGGAAAAGAGGTCAACGGCAAGAAAGTAGGTAAGCACAAAAACATGATGAACAACTACTGCATTTCTGCTCGCGGAAATCTTGGGATGTGTTCATCTTGCCACATTGGTTACGGTTTTAGGAATGATGACTTCGACTTTGAGGAAGAAGAAAACATCGATTGTCTTGTCTGTCACGACACAACAGGGACGTATACAAAACCAGCATACTCACTCGGTCACCCGGACTATGAAAAAGTAGACTTAAAGAAAGTTGCAACAAGTGTTGGAAAACCTAATCGCCACAACTGTCTCTACTGCCATGCAAACGGCGGGGGGGGAAATGGAGTTAAACACGGAGATACCGATCAATCGCTGATTAATCCTCACAAAGAACTTGATGTCCACATGAACTCAGAAGGATTGAACTTTTCATGTCAAACCTGCCATACAACAAGCGAGCACGAAATTTCAGGCCGTTATCATGGTAAGAAAGCGTTTTTAGATTATAAAAAAGATATGCGAAGAAACGATCGAATGGGTAAAAATGTAAGTTGTGAATCTTGTCATGGAGAAACACCTCACCATGAGCGTCAACTAAACATCCACACAACCAAAGTGGCCTGCACAAGCTGTCATATCCCTAAAATGGCAAGAGGCCCTCATGCCACAAAACTGACATGGGACTGGTCAACAGCTGGTAAGCTCAAAGACGGTAAAGCCTATTCAGAAGAAAAAGACTTTGATGGTGAAGTTCGCCACTCATACCTCACGATTAAAGGAACATTTACATGGGGTAGAAATGTGATCCCTGAATATCGCTGGTATAAAGGTGAATTAAATCAATTAACTTTTGATGATCAAATTGATCCATCAAAAGCACCAATCGAAATTAACCCTCCATCTGGAAACTATAAAGACAAAATCGCTAAGATTTGGCCATTTAAAATCCACCGCGCGAAACAACCGTACGATACAGTTAACAATATCCTTCTCCCTCCACATCTAATCGGCAAAAAGGGAACAGGAGCTTTTTGGAGTGATTACAAATGGCCTGAAGCTCTAGAGATTGGAGCAAAGAATGCTGGTCTTAACTTCAGTGGGAAATATGACTTTGTTCGAACAGACAGTTTCTGGCCAATTAAACATATGGTCGCTCCAGCAGAAAACGCCGTTAGCTGTAGTGAATGTCACTCTCGTGACAGTAGGCTAAAAGATATTAAAGACTTCTATCTCATTGGTAGAGACTCTAACATCCTTGTAGAAATTTTTGGATTCCTTGCAATCTTTGGTGGTCTTGCCGGAGTTATTGGACATTCATTACTACGCTTCTACCTAAATAGAAGAAGACAAAAAAAACAATCTGAAGAAGACAAAGAGTAATATATGAAAAAGTTTATTCAACTATATAAAAGATTTGAAAGATTCTGGCACTGGTCACAAGCTCTGTTGATCATAACATTAATAGTAACTGGTCTTGAGGTTCATGGACTCTTCTCACTATTTGGTTTTGGGAAAGCAGTTCTGATCCACAATGTATGTGCCGTAATCTGGTCATTCTTACTTACATTAATTTTCACTTGGATTTTCACAACAGGAGAATGGAAGCAGTATGTCCCAACATTTAAAGATGTCGATAATGTTCTTCGCTTTTATCTTTATGGTGTATTTATTGGAGATGAGCATCCTCACCACTCAAGTCCCGACAATAAATTTAATCCATTACAGCGACTAGGCTATATCGCAATTCTATTCGGACTTCTTCCTCTTCAAATTATCACAGGTTTTCTCTTTTTATTCTTTCCAGAATTAAGAGAGATAGGCGTGATTGGAAGAGTTGACCTAATAGCAATATTGCACACCTTTATTGCCTACTCTCTACTCTCATTTTTAATAGTTCACCTCTATATGATTACTTTTGGTAAGAAGCTTTCAAGTCACTTAAAAGCAATGCTTACAGGAAAGGAAGAAATTGAGGACTAGTTCTTTTTTATAATAAGGAGTTTCTATGAAAAAGATTGTAATTGCTTTTATCGCACTCACGCTATCATTTGGAGTTATGGCAGACGCTGCAAAAGGTCAAAAGTACTATCTTAAGTACCTACGTCCACACTTTGGTTATAATGGTCAAAAATTTGCGGAGCAATATCTCAAAGTAGAGTGGAAAAGAATGTTTAAAGATGATGCCAAGAGATTTATCAAAGTCTATTCAAAAAAGTTTCCAAAATCAGCGGAGTTTCTCCAAAGTAATGACTTCAAAAAAATTGCACCACATATTCGTGATTTTGCAGTTAAATTTGCTGCTGATAGTGGAGCACTTCCAAGCTGCAAATAAAAAATAGCAGACAAATTAAACAAGGTAACGAAACAAGGAAGGAATAAATGAAAAGGATTTTACCGATTGCGCTACTTCTAGTCAGTGCAACTTCTTTCGCTCAAAGCGAACTAGAAATGCTTAAAAAGCAAGTAAGAGATCTACAAATAAAGACAGGTGGGCAACACCTAAACTTTGATGTGGACTACCGCGTAACTATGGATGAGCTAGAGTATGAAATGGCATCTGGTGCAAAATACAAGAGCCACAACCTACTCTCAAACCGTCTTATCCTTAACATGGGTTACAAGTACAATGACAACCTAGTTTTTAAAGGTGCTCTTGGATACAACAAAGCATACGGAGATACTGCGGGTCATAGCCAAAGATCAAATTCAGCAGGAACAAATGACTTTGACTGGATCACAAATGAAAACCTCAATGACAACACAATCAGAGTTAGAGAAGCGTACTTCCTCTATACTAATGACTCATTTCTTGGAATTAATAATCTTCCATGGTCATTCAGTTTAGGCCGTCGTCCTTCGACAAATGGTTTCCTTGGAAATCACAGAGAAGGATTTGAAAAAGCAAAATCTCCTCTAGCACACTCTATCAATGTTGAATTCGATGGACTTAGCTGGAAACTTGACCTAGATAAAATTACAGGTGTTTCAGGAATGGACTTCAAAGTTTGTGCAGGTCGTGGCCTAACAAACGCGAGACCAAGATTTGATAACTCAGGCGCAGACTACGCTTACGACAATACCAAAACTGACAACATCGACATGATCGGTTTTATCTATACTCCGTTTAATAACGGTCAATACGATGTTAAGGCCCAAGTTTACCACGCAACAAACATGATTGGTTACGATCAAGCTGATTATCCAAATTTCTCATTTAAAGACTTCGGTGATCTCAACAATGCAACTGTTTCTTTCGAAATTAACGGTATTGGTAATATGATCAACGATTACCTAGATGGAATCACTGTATTTGGATCTTACTCAATGTCAGAAACTGATCCTGCTAAAAAT
Source organism: Bacteriovoracaceae bacterium (assembly GCA_965140515.1). GTDB lineage: Bacteria > Bdellovibrionota > Bacteriovoracia > Bacteriovoracales > Bacteriovoracaceae > JAGLCH01. The sequence goes on from OZ223251.1 coordinate 3,632,731, forward strand.
ATGGCAATGCTTGGTTCTACTGATAAAGAAAGAGGTTACTCTTACTGGGCCGGAATCAAACTCCCAGGATTCTTTAAAGATGGTGAATCATTTGGATTTGAATATAACCATGGATCAAAATACTGGAGATCATTCACATACGGTGAAGATACTCTAATTGGATCAAAACTTGCGGCCCGTGGTGATGCTTATGAAGCATACTATAACCTACCACTAGTTGATAGAGCTCTTACGTTCCAACTACGTTACACTTACATCAAGTACGACTACACTGGAAGTAACGGATTCTTTGGAAACTACAGTGGAAAACCAATGTCAATGAGTGACGCTCTTGCAGCAGGAGCGGATCCTGTTGAAACAGCTCAAGCTCTTAGAGCAACACTACGCTACCAATTTTAATAGAAATATTAAATCGATGGCCCCTTTTCGGGGCCATTTTTTTTGCTATAATAGGTCTATGGGAAAACCAATTCATCACGATGTAAATTATTTCGCTCAACGCATTGAAAGTCGCCACAATACAGATATTGAGGAGATGGAGAGATGTTTAGTTGAGATCAGAGAAGTCATTCAAGGAATTGTAAAAGGCTTCACTCTCCTCGAAAAAATCGGGAAATACCCCGACCCTAAAGTTGTTGATAACAAAAATCGTTTTATCGAGCTAGAGCAGCAATACCGCGAACGTGTAAACGAATTAAGAGCGGAATAGTCAACTATCTCAATCAAGCTTAAGAATTTTAAAAGAATTAATTAAAAACCTTCTATCCCATTTGATTATTTTTATTTATCACCTATAATTTTACTAAACTAAGTTTTAACTAATGCGACAATTTCACAACATGAAGGAGTATGTATGAAATTTCTAAAGACAGGTCTTGTGGCCTCACTTGTGGTACTTTCAATGGCCGCATCAGCAGCTCAGTGGAGCACAACTTCACTTTCTTACCTTAACGGTAATGGATTTGAGTATGGTGACAATAATAAAGATGAACTATCATTTGAGCACGCTTCAGGTTTCGCTTACGGTGATAACTTCTTCTTCTTTGATGTTACAGATGCTCAAGCAAAAGATAGCAACAACTACGAAATTTATGGAGAATGGGCTCCCAGACTGTCTTTAGGAAAAATCTTTGGATACTACAACAGAGATCGTATCCTTCAAGACGTACTTCTTGCTGGTGCAATGGAATTTGGAAGTGCAAGAGACCTTCCAGTTGATGCAAATAACACAATTCATATCGCAACAAGAACACGCCTATACGGTGTAGGGTTTGACTTCAAAATCCCTTATTTTGCTTTCTTTAACTACAACTTCTATGTAAGAGATAATATTGATAAAGAGGGAACAACCTTCCAATCAACTATTACTTACTTAGTTCCAATTAAAATCAATGATAAATTCCAATTCTCTTGGGGAGCGTACATTGACTACGTACACGGAGAAGAAGGAGCAAAATCAACATTTGATCTAGCAGAGTCTCACTGGCACACAGCTCAACAAGTTCTTATGGACGTTGGAGCACTATGGGGAAAACCAGGTGTTCTTCAAGCTGGTATGGAGTACCAATACTGGAACAGAAAATATGGTCTTAGTATTGGAGACGACGGAGCAGTTGAAAACAACGCGAAATGGATGGTTAAGTGGATCTTCTAATCTAACTTAGATTAAAGCGACATATACCAAGGCCCGCAATTGCGGGCCTTTTATTTGGAAAATACATTTGAAAAAAAGATAAAAAAAAAGCGGTTTCCCTACTAGAAGCCGCTTTTTTTTGCCTTGGGATTCTCGGCTATAAAAAATCATAGCGCAAGAAAGAGACATAAAATCAATTAGTTATACACACAACACACACTAATTAATTAAAGTATAGCCACTCTGCGTAACAATTACAATACGTATTTTGTCTTTTTTTTAAAAAATGTTAAAATATTTTCGTGAAGACACTAGAATTTCTCTTCCCCAAAGTATTGAGCGAGGCAAATACTGAAAAATACTTGCGCGTGATCAATGCCATGAGGGAGGGAGCAAAAAAAATCAGATTGAATTTTAGGGAGACAGAAGAGGTGACTCCTTCGGGCATCGCTATGCTCTTAGCGCTTCACGATGTGGCCTATGAACAAGAGATAAAAATCGATAGTGTATTTATAAAAAAGAAGTTCAAACAATTTCCCATTTTTCAAAAGCTAGAAAAATTGCGCCCTGGTGCGATTGAGGAAATAGAACGATTTAACTACAACGGAGATGAGGTACAGTACAGCTCTGTTGAAGGATCATTTTCAATAGATACCCTAACCTCGTATACAGCAAAGATATCAAAAAGCTTTGCCCGCTCCACTCAAGAGATACTTACGGAGCTAATCCAAAACTCTATAGATCATTCTAGCTCCGAACGTTTTCATTATTTCCTTGGAGAAGATGAAAATGAATTGTCGATGGGAGTTTTAGATCTAGGGGTGAGTATTCCCTCAAAACTTGAGCAAAAATACTTGCAGTCTTCTGATACAGACTATATCGAGTCATCATTTAAAAAAGATGTCAGTACGAGACGTTTGCGATCTGGCGGACATGGACTTGCAGAAACAATGGAACTCATCAAGAAACTAGATGGAAGAGTAGCAGTTCTAAGTCGTAAAGGGCAAGTAAGACGATACTTTAAAAATAGAAGGATTGATCGAAAAGAACTTAAATTTAACCTTCCCGGAACTTGGACATTTGTCACAATACCAAAAAAATAAAAGGGTCCAATAATGGACCCCTCTCTTTATTATCAAGAAATATTTTACTTAATATTATACTTTGCTTTAAGCGTTTTCACCAACGCTGCATTACTTTTTATCCAAGCATTAAAATCTTTAAGAACTTCAGGATGCTTTATTGTAGAGAAGTGGTAATTGCTGTTGGTGTGTGGAATACCAGAATCGAATACGAGTGCTCCAGCTTTCCCCATTTTATCTAAATGGTAGTTAATAACAGAAACGTTACCGTAGGCCCCATTTGTTCTTCCAGCAATAGTCTTTTTAATCATACTTCCAAAATCATTGCTGTAACTTTCTTTAACCTTACCAGATTTAATATCACCAAGTAGATCCCAAGCTGTAAAACCTTTGATGATCCCGAGTGTTTTAAGAGCTGCAACGCCCTTCCCTTTAGCAGCAGGGAGAACAAATACACCATCAGTGTATGCAGTTACAGGATCACTATAAACAACGTTTTTACCTTTTTTAGTGTCCCCTCCCCAGTAAGCGTTATCTGGGTATTTAAAATCGACTCCACCCGCCGTAAAAGTTTCAAACAGTCGTTGCACAGGAAGCGCCTTATATGTGAAAGTGTGTCCCTTTTCTTTGGCGAAAGCATCAAGTACATCACGTCCATAACCAACGTAGTCCCCACCTTTAAAAGCGTAGTGTGGGTAGTAATCAAGCTTTTCCACACCAATTGTAAAGTTTGCTGCCATTCCCGAAAATGACATTCCAAACAGAGTAACTCCAACTAGAAGTTTAGGTAGTTTCATTCTTTTCTCCATTAAAATTTGTGTAAATGATTCGAACAAAATCCTCATCGAAATTTTTCCACAAAAATTAACTACAAAATAAAAATAGTTAAATTCCGACAAAAAAAACCGAAAAGTTTCTCGTGGAGGACATTCAAATTATGAAAAAACGGAACCTATCTTTTGGTGCTAAGATCATTCTATATTTTAATCTCTTTTCTATCGCATTGATGTTGATCTCAGGTGGGATCCTAACTATCTTCTCTGATCAAATGGCAAGAAAGGCCCTCGACGGTAAAATTCAATCGGTGACCAAAGTAATTGAGAAGTTTAGCGGCACTCCTATCTGGAATATGGAATACACGGCGCTTGAAGATGCCAGCGTTATGGCAATGGAAGATCCAGATATTTCATGCATCACATTCTTCGATCCTCAAGGGAAAAAGCTTGTATCAAAAGAAGCTAAGGATGCACCTAAAAAAAGGGGTTTTGTTAAAAGAGACATCATTGGTGGAGATGAGAATAAAAAAGTAGGAACCATTCAAGTGGGATTTAACTACAGTCGATTGAATGAAGAAAGAAATAAGATGATTCTGATGATTTTCGCTGCCATTGTTGCACTTCAAACTCTTATTTCAACATTCCTCTTTATTATAGTTAGAAGACTCTCAAAACCGATTTCAAAGGTTATGGTGTCTCTTGATGATTCTTCCACAGGATTAGAAAAGGATTCCAATAAACTGGCCCACTCAGGAAACAGCTTAGCGGATTCAATTGCCAAACAAGCATCATCAATCCAAGAGATCTCAGCTTCACTTGTGGAAATCAGTGGAATGCTTGATAGCAATGTCAGCAGTGCAAATGAAATGAAAAATGATTCAGAGATGATTAAAGGAGAATGTACTGGTGCCAATGAAACCATGGGGCGCCTCCAAGAATCAATGGATCTCATTTCTGAAAGTAATGCAAGAGTCGAAAAATTAACAACCATTATCCAAAACATTAAAGATAAGACTGCGATTATGGATGAGATTGTTTTCCAAACAAAGCTTCTATCTTTTAATGCATCGGTTGAGGCAGAGAGAGCAGGAGAGCACGGCCGTGGGTTTGCGGTTGTAGCTCAAGAAGTTGGAAACCTTGCGGGACTAAGTGGCAAAGCCGCACAAGAAATATCAATGATTGTAGGTCAAAGTATTAATGAAGTAGGAGACATTACTCTTGAAAACAAACAGAGAGTTGAAGCGGGAATTAAGCTTGTAAAAGAAACATCTGAGAACTTAGTTACAATTTTAAAGTCCACAGAAATTTTGGATAAAGAGTCACAGTCAATTTTATCTTCATCTTCCGAACAATCACTTGCAGTTAAACAAATCAGCGAAGTTATGAGTGAGCTAGATGGACTAACACAATCTCTAGCAGAAGAATCACATGTAACTCGCGATATCAGCGTAAAAGTTCATGGTCACACCAGAGAACTTAATGGCGTTGTCGACGACCTTAATCTTGTAATGAATGGAAAATAAAGCTATCTCAAGATGGCATTACAGTGCTTTGAAGCGTGCTTAACAAGTTCCTGCACTCGGTCCAAAGAATGAGGCTGAACAGTTAAGAAGTATGGATCGTAGACCACATCATTTCTAAAGTTTTGAAAGAACCAGTTTGTTTCTGGTTTTAAGAGAGCACCAAGAGAATCGATTTCCTCTTCTTCAATTAATCCCGGAACAAGTGTTGTTCTGAACTCAGAATCGATGCCAGATTGTTGAAGATAGTTTATTGATTCTTCAATTTTTTCAGGGAGATTGGGGAGCTGACTGAGCTCCCCATAGCGTGCTAAAGACGTTTTTAAATCCATAGCGATATAATCAACATCTAATTCTCGCAGCATCTCAGGGTTTGAACCGTTCGTATCGAGTTTTATCTGAAGTCCTAAATTCTTAAGTTCACAGATCAATTGTATAAGCTTATCACCATAAAGGGTTGGCTCCCCACCAGTTATGCATACACCATCGATAAAGTTCTTTCGAGTTGCTCTCTCAAGATAATCAAACATCTCTGCTTGATCGACGGTATCGCCGCTTAGTCCTACCATTTCAGGGTTGTGGCAGAATCCGCAATGGAAGTTACATCCTGAAATAAAGATAGTACTAGCGACTTTACCGGGATAATCAACGAATGTATTTTTTAAGAATCCGCTGATACGCACTTATTCACCCCATCGATTGTCTGGACGACATCAACGAGTTCATCGTTTGTATTGTAGAAAGCTACACTTGGAAGCGATCTAACATTAAGCTTTCTTGCTACTTCAATTCCTTCAGGGGTTCCTACATTAATAAACTCACCTTGAAGTCCTAGCCCTCTTACATGCTCTTTTACAGGAGGACATTTAGTGCAAGTATCGCTATAGAAGAACATGAATTTTTTTCCACCAGTTGCGATCTCATTTGCAAGTACCTTTGTTCCTCTTGTGATTTTACTGTTAAGAGAAACGTTTAGGTCATAAGCAGTTCTTTCCGCGTATTCTGATTTTTTCCCTTTGTTCCAGTTTTGAACCGGGCGGTAGTAACCAGTGATACGGCTATATACTTCACATTCTTTTTTACACTGTGGACAAGCAAAATGCTCTCCAGACATTCTTCCGTGATCAGGACATACTGAATATGTTGGAGAAATTGAGAAATAAGGAATCTTATAACCGTTAGCAATTTTTTGGACTAACTTCTTACAAGCTTCGATATCCTTAATTTGCTCACCAAGGAATCCGTGGAATACAGTCCCACCAGTATATTTTGTCTGTAGGTCTTCTTGAAGCTCAAGCGCTGTAAAGATGTCATTAGTATGACCAACAGGTAGCGCAGAAGAGTTTGTATAGTACGGATCATTTTGTCCAGCTTGATAAATTCCTGGAAAATTTTCAGCGTCAATTTTTGCTAGTCTATATGAAGTACCTTCCGCAGGTGTTGCTTCAAGGTTATATAGAGCACCAGTTTCTTCTTGGAAGTCAGCAAGTCTATCTCTCATATATACAAGGATTTCATTTGCAAACTCTTGCCCTTCACTAGAAGTAAGAGAACGATTCATGAAATTCATACAGCACTCATGCATTCCATTAATCCCAATTGTTGAGAAGTGGTTGTTAAGGTGCTTAAGATAGCGACTTGTATATGGGAAAAGACCTTGTTTAAGAAGTCTGTTAACAACCTGGCGCTTGATCTCAAGAGAGTTCTTTGCAAGAACCATAAGTTGATCAAGTTTCTTGTAGAAGTCTTCTTTTGTTTTACTAGTAAATCCAAGTCTTGGAAGGTTGATTGTTACAACACCAATTGATCCAGTGAACTCATCTGCTCCGAATAGACCACCACCACGTTTTCTAAGCTCACGCTTGTCAAGTTGTAGACGACAGCACATTGATCTAACATCACTTGGATCTAGATCAGAGTTAACAAAGTTTTGAAAATAAGGTGTTCCGTAGTCTGCAGTCATCTTGAAAAGAAGTTCTGCATTTTCGGTATCCCAGTTAAAATCTCTTGTAATGTTGTAAGTTGGAATTGGGTAAGCAAATCCACGTCCATCAGCATCACCATCCATCATAACTTCAAGGAATGCCTTATTGATCATTTCCATCTCTTGAGCACAATCTCCATATGTGAAGTCTTGCTTCTTTCCACCAACAATCGCTGGTTGTGATTTCAAGTCTTCAGGACATGTCCAATCTAAAGTGATGTTTGAGAATGGAGACTGCGATCCCCAACGACTTGGGATATTCACGCTGTAAACAAAGCTTTGAATGTTTTGCTTAACTTTCTCGTATGGAAGATTATCTGCTTTAATAAATGGAGCAAGGTAAGTATCAAAACTTGAAAAAGCTTGAGCACCGGCCCATTCATTTTGCATTGTTCCTAAGAAATTAATTATGTGGTTAATCGCAGTTGAAAGGTGTTTTGCTGGTTTTGAGTTAATCTTGTCTCTTACCCCACCAAGCCCTTCTTCAAGAAGTTGACGAAGTGACCATCCGGCACAATAACCAGAGAACATTGATAAGTCATGAATGTGAAACTCACCACTTTTATGAGCATCTGCAATCTCTCTTGGGTAGATATTATTAAGCCAGTAGTTTGCAGTAATGGCCCCAGAGTTGTGAAGGATAAGGCCACCAAGAGAATAGTTAACAGAACTGTTCTCATTTACACGCCAGTCTGATTGACTGAGATACCCTTCCATTGTTTTATCAATATCGAGCATCATTGCCTTAGTACTTCTAAGTCTGTTGTGCTGCTCTCTATAAATAATGTAAGCACGTGCTACATCTGCATGACCTGCTTCCATAAGTACTTTTTCAACGATATCTTGAATCTCTTCAATCGCTGGAATTGTACGGCCATGGTAACGATGGTTAAGCTCAACAATTACTTTTCCAGTTAGCTCTAAAACGATTTCATAATCATCCTTTCCAACTGCAAAAAAAGCATTCTGAATCGCTCTTGTAATCTTTTGAATATCAAAAGATACGATCTCATCATTACGGGTAATTACTTTTTGAATCTTTGTGCTCGGTGCGTGTACCATTTCTAGTTTCTCCTTCCTGTTTCAACCAAGATATCATTTACTTCCTTGATAAATTCCTTGACGTCATCATATTTGCGATAAACGGACGCAAAACGGATGTAGGCAACCTGATCTAAAATGTGAAGCTTCTTAAGAATAAGAGTTCCAATCTCATCACTGTGGATTTTAAGTTTTGAAAGTGCGCGGATGCTGCGTTCGATCTCATCAACAGTCTCTTCAATTTGATCAAGAGAAACTGGACGCTTCTTACAGGCACGGACAATACCTGAGTAGATCTTATTGCGATCAAACAGCTCTTCACCACCGCTTTTTTTCAAGATTTTGATTGGCTGATCTTCAATTCGTTCAAAGGTTGTAAATCGGTAACTACAGTGTAGACATTCTCTACGTCTGCGGGTTACTTCATTTTCCTGGCCAGGGCGGGATTCCAGAACTCGGTCTTCCGAATGGCCACAAGATGGGCATTTCATCGTGTGTTTTTCCTCTTTGCGTGTGTGTTTATCTCTATGTGTTGTGTGTAAATACATTATGACACCACCCATGGGGTGCCCTCAAGCTGCACTGCGCAACAAAAATACTGGTGTTTTGAGCAATTAATCTTCAAACTTTGCTCCAAATCGAAGGGTTGAAGTCCGACATATTTTCTACATTTTTTTTAAATTTTTCCCAGATATAGTGATTTCATATAATTATCGCTATATCTGGTGGTACGTTTTGCTTGTTTTTATTACAGAGTGAGTAGTTGAAACGCACTATAGATGATAAGCAATCTTAGTTATTACAAGTTATAAGGACGCTATCGATGTATTTGATCGCTTTTAAAGAAATATTCTCAGTCACCATCATTTTATTCTCAGTAATTGATATCTTGGGATCACTTCCTATTGTTATTGACCTTAGGAAAAGGCCTGGAGGGATCAAGCCCCTTAAAGCAACTCTTGTTGCTTGCTTTATAATGGTAGCATTTTTACTAATTGGAGAGACTGTTCTTAAGCTCTTTAACGTTGATGTCATCTCTTTCTCCCTTACCGGTGCCCTCATTATGTTCCTAATGGGACTAGAGATGGTTCTAGACATTGAGATCTTTAAATCCAATCCGGAAGTTCAATCCTCATCAATTGTTCCCCTCGCCTTCCCGCTGATCGCGGGCCCAGGAACAATGACAACTCTTATCTCTCTACGAGCGGAGTTTAGCCAGCTGACAATTCTAATCAGCGTTCTACTCAATATACTATTTGTCTATTTTACCCTTAAAGCATCGGGATGGATCTCCCAAAAGCTAGGATTGGCAGGAACGAATGTACTCCGAAAAGTTTTTGGCATTATTTTGCTGGCCATTGCCATTAAACTCTTAAAGAACAATATTTTGGCCTAGGAAGTATAATGAGAACAATCCTATTGACCCTACTCCTTCTCGTATCAAGTTTAAGCTTTGCCTCAACTCCTAAGCTTCAAAGTGGAGATATCATTCTTCTCCCTATGAGTTGTTACCTATGTAAAATGATTGAGGCAGAAACAGATGGCCCCTATTCTCACTCTGGAATCATTATAAAGGATAGAAAAGAAGAGCTCTTTGTTCTCCAGTCTCTCGAAACAGTGCACGCCCTTCCACTTTCGCAATTCCTAAGAATGAAAGACCCAAATCGAGAACCGAAGTACTTAAGAGCGAAGGAGCTCATCGGAAAGGATCATACCAATGCAATGATTTCTGCCTTTAATAATGACTTTGCTGGAAAAGAATTTGATCACGACTACCTTTGGGATAATCTCGACTCAGAAGGAAATGAGCAGTTCTACTGCTCAGAGTTTGTAACTAAGTTTATCAATAGGTTTCTCAAAGAAAAATTAATACCCGAAAGAACCTACTACAATAAGTATCCCGAATATTGGAATAGATACTTCAATGGCAATGTGCCAAACGGAGTTATTGGCAATAATCCAAATACATTCCTAAAATACGAACAATTTATAATGCTCAACTAGTCACCCAATTGCCGACCTAAATGATCGCTATTAATAAGTAAATTTTCAAATAAGTTTCTCTTAACCTCTCACTGAAATTTTGAAGTGCACCGAATAGAACTGAGATATTGCATCCTAGAGGGAGAAATTATGAGAAGCCTAACCTTGAAGCTCAAATTACAAATCAGCTTTGCACTTATGGTCATCATCACTGTGATCATTGGAATCACTTCATATTTTAGCCTGAACAATATTCAGGACGATCTGAATGAAATTTTTGAAGTGCGTCTTCCTGCTCTAGACTTCCTTTTGGAGGCCGATAGGGATCTTCAGCAGCTACTGGTAGCAGAACGAAGTATGATATTCACCTCCCCTCAAGATGAACTTTTTGGTCGATTGATTAAAGATTATGAAGCAAATCGCGAACAAGCAGAAACACGCTTTAATAAGTACAAACAATTAGCATCAACTGATTTTGAGAGAGATTATATTAATCAGTTCGACCAAGCTTTTAGCGACTGGAAGCCGGTGAGCCAAAGTGTTGTCTCAGACAGGCAGACAAATACTGATGAAAGCAATAAACGAGCGATGAAATTATCTCTCGGGGAATCAAATAAACGCTTTGAAAAGATGAGAGATAACATCAACAAGCTCCAAGAATATAGCTTAAAGTCAGCGGAAAAAGCACACAATCAGGCGATGCAAACGTATAAGACGACAATTGCAATAATGATTGGGCTTGTTGTCTTCGGTATTGTTGTTGGAGCCTTTCTTGGATTTTTCCTTAACCGTCAAATTTCAAAACCACTAGATCACTTCAATAATGTAATTGGTGAAGTAAGTACTGTTATTAAAAGCTCTTCAAAAATGTTAAACGATATTTCTACAGATCTCGCTAGTGGTATGGCCCAACAGGCCGCTTCAGTAGAAGAGACTTCAGCATCGCTAGTTGAGCTTAAAGAGATGGTACAAAGTAATGTTAACAATGCAGAACATTCCAGTGGGCAATCAAAACGAGTAAAAGAAATATCTGAAACAGGTCATGAATCAATGAATGAATTGCAGATTTCAATAGAAAAGATTCAAGAAAGTAATACCGAAATTGAAGAACTCGTTACCGTTATCGCTAATATTGGCGATAAAACAAAAATTATGGACGAAATTGTTTTCCAAACCAAACTACTATCATTCAATGCATCAGTTGAAGCGGAGAGGGCCGGAGAGCACGGGAGAGGTTTTGCAGTAGTAGCTCAAGAAGTAGGAAATTTAGCAAGCCTTAGTGGTAAGGCGGCCCTTGAAATTGCAGATATTGTGGGAAGAAGTATCTCTAAAGCAGAGAACATCACCAAAGAAAATAAAGAGAAGGTTGAAAGTGGAGCTCGCGCTGTTCAAAGTGCGGAAAAAATATTTGTTGAAGTTAAAGGATCAGCAGATGAAGTCGCAGAATCCTCATCTCAAGTTCTTCAAGCATCACAAGAGCAGGCCAAGGGAGTTGACCAAATCAACGAGGCGATTCAACAAATTGATCAGCTCACTCAGAAAAACACCCATCTCGCGGAAGAGACATCGATGGGAAGCCAGAAGCTAAATGACCAAATTGACGTCCTTGATAAAATTACGGTTGATATTGATCATTTGGTAAATGGATATTAATCCAGTCTTACGATTGTAATTTCAGCAAGTTAGTAGTAGATAGCTGTATAAAACATCTTCATGACGCATTGCGAGAAGCTTTTGATTTTGTTATCTTTTGTCCATGAACAAACAACTACCACTGGCCTTGGGCCTGCTATTCACATTTCAAATTGATCATCTTCAGCTAAATAAAGCAATTCCATCATTTATTGATTTTAAATAAGGATAGAAATGAAAGCACTTCTTATTGTGACGTTACTCTTTTCAGCAGTCTCATCTTTTGCTCAAAGTGATTCAATTGATCTATATGTCTTTAAGATCAAAAAAGAGCGAATTAACTATAATGACTTTTGCGACAGGCATCCGGGAGAATGTGATATTTCGGGAGTTGATAAAGTTGAAATGACAGATGAACTCTGGAATCTGGTAAACGAAGTAAATAAAGCAGTAAACACAGAGATTAAGTTTTATCTCGATGATGACCAGTACGGAACAGAAGAGTATTGGAATTATCCAACCAGTGGAATGGGGGATTGTGAAGACAATGCTCTTGAAAAAAGAAGAAGACTGGTGGCAGCAGGAGTCCCGAGAGGAGCCCTTAAAATGGGTACTGCATTTCATAATGAAATGTACTATGCGCACGCCCTACTCTACTTAGAGACAGATAAAGGAACATTTATTCTTGACCAAGATAATCGTGAAATTCTTATCTGGCATCAAACTCCTTATATCCTCGAGTCAAGAGAAAGAGTTGATGGTAGCTGGGAGATGTTTGAACAAATTTGGGATTAGATAGTAAAGAAAGACAATCAGTAGTTAGATAATTTTGATTAAAACTGTAGTAGAAGATCCGATAAGCATGCAGTTAAAAGTTTAATAAACTTATATGAATCCTATTGATTCTGGGGGATCAAATAATGCTTGTCTTTGACTTTGCCATCATATTTGGTGTTGCTGCAATAACCATTATCTTGACATCAAAGTTCAAGTTACCATCTATTTTAGGCTACTTACTCGCCGGTGTAATTGTTGGCCCTTATGTTCCGATTCCACTTTTCGCTGACGCAACAAAAATTGAGCAGATTTCTGAACTAGGAGTAATCCTCGTAATGTTCAGTATTGGCCTAGAATTTAGGTTGAAACGCTTCATTCAAATCCTCCCATCCTCTGGGCTGAGAGGACTCATACAAATATCCACTCTTTTCGTCGCGGGCTCATTTCTCGGAAGCTTTCTAGGATGGTCAATTAATCAATCGTTCTTATTAGGAACCTCCCTTGCGATCTCAAGTACAATGATTGCAAACAATGTACTTTCAAATATAAAAGTCCCCGATAACGCCAGAGAAGTGGTCTTTGGCAATCTCATAGTTCAAGATATCTTTGCGATTGTTATCATTACGATCACGACAAGTTTGTCTCAAGGTCAAACTCTTCATATTAAAGAGCTGGGGCAGATTATTAGTAAGCTTGCGATATTCATCGCAGTGGCCTCACTTGTCGGACGATTGATTGTTCCAAAATTCATCCACTTTTCACTCTCATTTAAATCACCAGAGCTTACAACGGTCATATCCTGTGGGCTCTGTTTTACTTTTGCAGTCTTGACTGAGCATATCGGCTACTCCGTTGCCCTAGGAGCATTTGTAGCAGGTATTTTAGTTGCGGAATCGGGGAGAGGAAAAGATATAGAGCATAATATCTCTCAGTTAAAATCTATTTTTTCTGCCATGTTTTTCATTTCCGTTGGTATGACAATTAATCCGATGATGTCATTTCAAAATATCGAACTTGCACTTATCGTTTCAGGGATCATTATTTCACTTCAACTGGTATCAAACTTATTTGGAGGGATACTTTCGGGTTATGGAATTCAAACCTCTCTTATTGCGGGGATGGCGCTAGGGCAAATTGGTGAGTTCTCATTCATTATCGCAAGCTTAGGGAAAAAATTTGGATTTGTTTCTGAAGATTTCTATTCAATGATCGTCACGGCGGCAGTTATAACATCGATAACGACACCAATTATTTTAAAAAATCACAGCCTTGTGCAGCGAGGCTTCGAAAAAATTCTACCGAAGAGAATTCAAACACTCATTCTTATTTACTTGAGTTGGTATAACAATGAAGAATCCAAGATTCAAAATATTCGGATCCCTCTTCAAAAAAATATTAGGCACATTGGAGTTACAATCAGCTTAATGATTATTGTCTCTACCTTAATGTCATTGCTGTCTCCATTCTTCATCGAATTAATTTCAAAATTCAATTTCGCAGAAAATGAGGCCAAAGAAATCTATCTTGGAGCTGAGCTCTTTATTATCATTCCATTTATCATCTATGCATTCTTCTGTGCCTTCAAAATCACCCACAGTATCTCGCAAGATATTTGGCAAATAAAAAAGAAGCAAAATTACATCTATCAGTTAATTATTCATGGAATACGATTTTCAATTCTATTTGTCGCTTGCACGATTATTCTTCTCATGGCACTACCGTTTCTTCCAGCATCTAAATACGCTTTTATTGTCCTCATCATCTCTCCACTTTTCACATTGCCATTGCTATGGAGAAAAACAGAGAATCTACAAGGTCAGATGGAAGAAGCCCTCAATAAATTTGTTCAAACCTTTACCCCAACAGAAAATTCCAAGCCGTTAAATATTCCGAGGAATGTCATCCCTGGGCTTGAGGATTTAACCCTCGTTAGAATTGATTCAAATGCAGAAGTGGCAGGAAAGACTCTTTCGAACTTAGACTTAAGAGTTCAGACAGGTGCCACCATATTCGCGATTATTAGGAATCAGCAAAGCATTTCGCTACCAGGAGGCACTGAAATTTTAATGCCAGAAGATCTTATTGCTATTGCAGGAGGTGATGTCTCTATTAACGACGCCACCGATATACTTACAAAACAAAAAAAGCAGTAATTCCTAAAAGAAGGTTATTGTTGCAAAAAGACAATCCATACAATAAAAATATAAGAAAAGAATGGAGAGAAAATGGCCCCATGGAATCGAAAATGCAGAAAAATTGAAAAAGAGTTTGAGAACCATGTCTTCAAACCCAAAGCAATTCCCATGTCAAAACTTGAGAGAGTTGAGCTGGGGCACGATGAAATGGAAGCATTGCGCTTAGTGGATTTAGAGCATATGCGGCAAACCGATGCTGCAGAAAAAATGGATATATCATCGGCCACAATTCAAAGAATCATTGAGGCGGCCAGAGAAAAGGTCGCAAGGGCATTAATTGAAGGACATGCAATTGTAATCGAAGGGGGGACCTACCAAACAAAAGAGTAGTAACCTTATGATTTTAATATCTTAAAAGCACCCTTTGGGTGTTTTTTTTTATAAAAAACACTTTGCCATAAGAGTATATACTCATATAGTATCACATATATCAAAGGGGTACTTATGATTATTGCAATCGCTAGTGGTAAAGGCGGAACTGGAAAAACAACAGTTGCCACAAACTTAGCAACCTATTTAGCAAAAACCAGTAAGAGAACAGTCAACCTACTCGACTGCGATGTCGAAGGTGCAAATAGCAATATTTTTTTAAATACAGAGCTACAGATTTCAAGTGAAGTACAGGCAGCAAGGCCGAAGTGGGAATCAACGAAATGTAAAAACTGTGGACAATGCGTAGACATCTGTGAATTCAATGCAATCGCAAAAGTAAAAGGTCAGTCATTAATCTTTGAAGAGTTATGCCACTCATGTGGGGCATGCGCACATCTTTGCCCAGAAGACGCTTACACTATGATACAAAAAACGATTGGAAGAATTGAGTCTGGGAATCTCAATGATAACTTTAAGTTTGGTCAGGGAGAACTTAAAATTGGGGAAAGTCTATCCCCACTAGTCATTAAAAAACTCAAAGAAACAATTAGACCTGATGAAATCACAATTATTGATTCCCCACCAGGAACAACCTGTCCTGTTGTTAAATCTTTAGAAGATGTGGATTACTGCATCCTGGTAACAGAGCCAACTCCTTTCGGTGCAAGTGATTTAAAGTTGGCCCTAACACTGGCATCTGAAATGAGAATCCGTACATCTGTAGTAATCAACCGTTCAGAGGACTCAGACTCAATCATTGAAGAGATAGCAACAATATTTGATGTGCCAATTATTACAAAGATTCCATTTAGCAGAAAGTACGCTGAGACTTATTCAAAAGGAAAATTACTCATTAATGAGCATCCAGAATTGAAGTCTTATTTCGAAAAAATACTAACAGATATCAAAAAATCAAGAGTTCCATTAAATAATGAAGCTCCAGCACTAGAACAAATTGATAATGAAATCAAAATCCAGCCTAAGTCACAAAAGATTGAGAATTTAAAAGAAATTGTTGTCATAAGTGGAAAAGGGGGAACAGGGAAAACAACGGTAACTTCATCTTTTCATGCCCTTTCAAAAGAGATGATCGTTTCAGATAATGATGTCGATGCAGCAAATTTACACCTCATGATAAGAAATACACCAATCGTAATCAGTGACTTCATTGGCGGTAAATTATATGAAATTGATAACGATAAGTGTACTTCATGTGGCCTATGTCTACAGCTCTGTGCATTTAATGGAGTCAAATTCGAAAACGGTGTCTACTCAATTAATGAAATGAATTGTGAGGGGTGTGGACTATGTGCAAAAGCTTGCCCGACGAATGCCCTCATCACGAAAGAAAGAAAGTCTGGACAATGGTTTAAGAGCGATACAGAACGAAGTGCAATGGCCCATGCCAAACTCACAGCAGGTGAAGAAAACTCAGGTAAGCTAGTTGCAAAAGTTCGAGATAATGCAAGAGATTTAGCCTTACAGCGCAATAGAGATAGAATTTTAAGTGATGGGCCTCCAGGGACAGGATGTCCTGTGATCTCTTCACTGACAGGCGCTGACCTCGCGATTATCGTAGCAGAGCCAACCCTATCCTCCATCCACGATATGGAGAGGGCCATTAATCTAGCAAATCATTTTGGCGTACTACCAAGAGTTATCATAAATAAATCAACCATAAATCAAGATTTAACAAACAAAATTATTGATCGAGTTAAAGAATTAAAAAGTGAAGTAATAGGGACGATTCCATTCGATTCAAATGTAAATCGGGCAATAAAAGAACACAGACCCATTGTTGAATGGAATGACTCTCCTGCATCAAAAGCAATTAAACAATCATGGAAAAATATTAAGGAGGTACTAAGTGTCTTTTAACCCTGACTATATGAGAGAGACTGCGGCGATTCAAACTAATTTGTCCGGAGTAGAGAAAAAAATTGCAGTAATGTCTGGAAAAGGCGGCGTCGGAAAGTCCACTGTTGCAGCAAATCTTGCGACAGCACTTGCAATCGCTGGTAAGCGAACAGGTTTACTCGATATCGATCTACATGGACCGAGTGTTCCAAAACTCTTAAAAATTGAAAATCATCAGTTATTCATCCAAAATGAGCAATATCTTCCAATCAAAGCAAGAGAAAATCTCTACGCCATTTCAATTGGAAGCCTACTCTCTTCTGAAAATGAAAGTGTTGTATTTAGAGGACCGAGAAAAAACTCAATGGTTCGTCAATTTCTAAAAGATGTAAAATGGGGTGAACTAAATACAATGATAGTTGATTGCCCTCCTGGAACAGGAGACGAACAACTCAGTCTAATTCAATCGATTGAAAATCTAACCGGTGCAGTTATTGTTACAACACCTCAGGATCTAGCACTTCTTGATGTTAGGAAGTCAATTACATTCTGTAAACAAATGAATCTGCCGATTATTGGAATAGTTGAAAATATGAGTGGACTAATTTGTCCTGATTGTGGAAAACGAATTGAGATATTCAAATCAGGTGGAGGAAAGAAGCTAGCAGAAGAGCTAAATATCCCTTTCCTTGGACATCTATCAATTGATCCATCAATTGTTGAGTGCAGCGATGATGGGACGATCGCAATTGAAAACGCTTCTGAAACTTACAAAGAAGAAATGAATAAAGTGATTAACAATATCCAAGAAAGGAGTAACAAATGATTATTGCCCTAACAGCAAAAGGTAACGATTTAGACTCTGGTCTTGATGTTCGTTTTGGAAGAGCAAGTACAATTGTGCTATTCAACAAAGACGATGGATCAATCGATACTTTAGAAAACACGGTTAACCTTAATGCAGCTCAAGGTGCAGGAATTCAAACAGCGCAGAGAATCAGCGAAACAAAAGCAACAGTAGTAATTACTGGAAATGTTGGTCCCAAGGCGTTTAAAGTCCTTGAGGCCGCAGGAATCAAAACATACACCTCAAATGCATCAACAATTAAAGAGGCGATTGAACAATTCGATCGCGGAGAATTAAATATTGCTACCGGCCCAAATGTTGAAGGGCACTGGTAATAAGGAGATGGAAATGAAGATAGCAATGCCTTTAGCAAACAACATGCTTTGCATGCATTTTGGTCACTGTGAAGTTTTTAGATTTTTCACAGTAGATAGCGACAAAAAAACGGTCGAAGAGTATAAAGACATTACTCCTCCCCCACACGAACCAGGTCTACTTCCTAAATGGATTGCAGAACAAGGTGCAACGCTTGTACTTGCAGGAGGAATGGGTCAAAGAGCGAAAGCAATTTTTTCATCGAATGGAGTAGATGTTATCACTGGTGTAGTTGAAGCAAATCCACAAAAAGCAATTATGGACTATTTAGATGGCCATCTTACAACTGGACCAAATGCTTGTGATCACTAAATAACACAGTAGTGCGTATGGATGAGCAAAAAAAATATCAAATATTGATAACTGAGGATTTGCTCGATTTCCTAGGTCATGTCAATCATGCGCACTACCTCACTCTTTATGAAAATGCTCGTTGGCATCAGTATGAAGAGTTTGGATACACTCCAGATCACGCAAAGAAAGAACAACTGGCACCGATTGTGCTCGACAATCACATTAAGTATAGAAAAGAAATAAAACTCGGCGAAAAAATAACCATTATCACGGAGCATTTAGACTATAGAGGCCCCCTCTGTACTGTAAAGCAATCTATGATCAATGAGAGTTTTAAAAAGGCGTCTATTGCACATTTCACGATAGCTCTTTTTGACCTAAAGAAGCGTCAACTAACTTCTCCGGTTGGTCTTTGGAAGAAAACGACCACTTCATTAATTCAAAGAAATAACAAATAGAGGTATAGCCTAAATTAAATTGTAAAGTTGTTTTAGAACCAACTTCCCTTAGAGGAATAATGATGTCCACCAAGATAACGATTCTAGTTGAAAATTACGCTTTGAACACCGCACTTGCAGAGTGGGGTTTTTCTGTACTTATTGAACACCGTGACAAGCAAATTTTATTTGACGTCGGCCAGACGGGTTATGGTCTGATCAGCAATGCCAGGGAGCTCGGAGTTGATCTAAAAAGAATTGATGGAATTGCTCTATCTCATGGGCATTACGATCACTGCGACGGACTGGAAATGCTGCTAAAACATATAGAGAAAGATATTACGCTTTACGCTCATCCTGAAATTTTCAGGAATAGATTTTCAAAAAAAGAAACTGAGCTCAACTACACAGGCATGAAAATCTCAAAAAGTGAGCTACAAGAGAAGTACCGCGTTGCACTCAATCTCCACAAAGACTACCACCAAATTAGTGACGGTATTTGGCTAACAGGAGAGGTTCCTCGTACAAATAGTATTGAAAAGATCTCCTCTCACTTTAAAATGGTGGATGGAAAGGGAGAGCACCTAGATGACTTTCCCGACGACAATAGCTTAGTGATAGAAACGGAAAAAGGGCCTGTTATTATTTTTGGTTGTGCTCATCGAGGAGTAATGAATATTATAGATTACGTTAAGATGAAATCGGGTAAAAAGATCTATGGGATTATCGGAGGGACTCATCTCTACAGCGTAAGAGACTCACACTTCAAATCTGTTGTAAACTATCTAAAAAGAGAGAATATTGAGTTGCTCGCTCCTGGGCACTGTACTGGTATCAATCGAATCTTCGACCTTAAAAATAGTTTTAAAAATAAAGTCAAGCCAGCATTTAGTGGTCAGACCTTTTTACTCTAGATTTTAATGTACTCTCTCTGCCTCTAAAGCTATCTTTAACCCATTTTTTTCTGTCCCCTATACGCATATAGATACAGATGATGTGATTTCCTCCCATAGGTAGGATATGAGTATATACTCACAAGGGAGAAATAGTAATGAAAAAAACATTAAATACAATTCAGCAAAATCTTATCATAAGTATTCCAATCACCATGCTATTAGGTCTTGCAGTGGGGAACTTCTGGAGTATGAGCTTACTCAAGACGCTAATAATCCCTCTGACATTTCTTATGGTTTATCCGATGATGATTAATCTCAACTTCAATAAACTAAAAGAGAGAGGAGATTTCAAGCTTCACCTAACAACTCAAGTAATCAATTTCTTTATCATTCCATTTATAGCACTTTCTATGGCCGAAGCGATGTTTACTAATCCCTATCACAAACTGGGGCTATTGCTAGCAGCACTTCTTCCCACTAGCGGAATGACTATCTCCTGGACTGGTTTTGCGAAAGGAAATATGAGCGCAGCGATTAAGATGACCGTCATCGGTCTTATTGCAGGATCACTCTTAACTCCTCTTTACATCAAGTTGTTGCTGGGAGCAGAAGTGAGCATTCCACTTGCAAAGGTAATAAAACAAATTGCTATAGTGGTTGTTATTCCCATGATATTAGGGATCCTAACAAGGAGAAGCATTATATTGACCAAAGGAAAAGATTTTTTTGAGGGAATTAAACCTAGTTTTAAGCAACTCTCAACTCTAGGGGTACTGGGGATCGTATTTGTTGCCATGGCGCTTAAATCAAAGTCAATATTGGGCAACCCCGGTCTTATCCTAGAGCTAATTATCCCCATTACACTACTATATTTAGTTAATTTTATTATCAGCACAATTGCAGCACGCAAACTCTTTAATTACAGTGATGGTATTGCACTGGTATTTGGTACAGTTATGAGAAACCTCTCAATAGCCCTAGCTATTGCGATGTCTGCACTAGGAGAGAGAGGAAGTGATGTCGCTATTGTGATCGCATTTTCCTATATAATTCAGGTACAGGCCGGAGCCTGGTATGTCAAAATAGCAGATAAATTATGGTCATCTGGAAAACTTGAAAATTCGAAATCTTTTCGCTAAAGGTGAAATTGGTCAAATGCATAAGATCATTAATTCTTATAAACTTGGGGAGAGATTTTTATCTCTCCTCAATATTTTCTCATTTATATAATCTCTAGTAATTTCAAACAAAAAGCGCATAGAAGTAAAAATCAAAAAAATAGCAAAAATAATTTTTAAGCTTTTTTCAGGCAACAAACTTGAACTCAGTGTTCCTATGATTGCACCAAATATGACAAATGGAACCATAAGGTGCAAACTTCGATAGCAAATACTCTCATATTTTCGATGAATGAAAGCAGCGAATGACGTCAGGAAAAGCATAGAAATGAGAGAGATAAAAATTGAAGAGTGTATATTTTCTCCCATAAAGATCACAAAAAAAGGGACAATTACAAGTCCACAACCAACACCTAAAAGCGTGGCAACTACACCAACTAAAATACCAAATGGTAAGAGCCTAATAATAAAGTTATGGGGATAAATCTGATCTAGAATTTTAAATAATGCAACGACAGTATTACTAACTCCTAACATCTTAAGCGCAGCAAGGATGATAAAAAGCGAAAACAAAAGCTTCAGGCCTCTCCCATTTATCTTTTTAATATAGGGGCCAGCCCCAAAGGCACCCAACATACAGCTCGGGATAAAGAAGAATAAATGCTCGAGGTTAGGATAATAAGACGTAGAGTAGATGCGCGAAATAGAAGCAATAAAGGCCGTAATTGAGATAAGCACAAGTGATGTACTAGCGGCTTTTTGATAAGAGTTTCCTTTAATAGAGATCAGACCAGGTATCAATAGACATCCTCCCCCAATACCAATTCCAGCACTAAAAAGTGAGGTAAAAAAGGCGAGGGCCCGGAGCATTATAGGATTCATAATCAATGTCCCATGCCACAGAATGTTCGTAAACCTAAAGCGGCAGCAGGGCCAGCAGCAGTGATACCAAAGAAGATAGTAGGCTTTCCACTATTTAAAAATGTCGGCATCGATTCATTTACGATAGTAGAACCTGTCGCAAGAATAATATCACACCAATCTATACCATCTTCAGTCATACTCGGATCTTCTACAAAGACTCCAAACTTCTCTTTTCCAATACTATCTTGATCCATATCAACCACTCGAACTTGTTGATTTCTACCGGACATGCTCTGCAATAATCGAGGCTGAAGACCAACAAGTAAAACTTTGTCGGAAGGATTAATCTCTTCAAGAAGCTTTTTCCCACACTCGATAGGCTCTTCATCTTTACAATGCACAGTTTTTTCACATAAATCAAAGTGACGAAAGATGGCATTAAAGGCCGCAATAAAGTTTGCTCTTTCTCTATTTGTTCCTAAAGGTCCAGTAAGTAAATCTTGAACGGACATATATCCATTTCCATATTCGTCAGTAAAAGCTTGGCCTCTTCCACTTCGAAATGTGGCCTCAATCATTTTCTCCTTGCCTTTAATAATAGGATAATCTTGGTCTATTGGGTTTCCAATGGCCTCCATTGTTGAAAGGGAGCGATATACAATTGAAATTTTTTCATTATAGAGATTATGAGTATCAACGACTTTTTTTAACTCATATCTAAGAGTTTTAAACAAATCAGAACTTTCCATTCAACTCTCCTACTGATGCAACATTTGTTTTCTTCAAAAATACAATAGACTGCAACAATGTTGCAACAGCAATGGCAACTAAAAAACAAACCTGTTTAATAACAGACAGTTGTAACACTACCCTAAAACCAAAAACAAGTTGCCCCAAAAGACATATGGGTATATACTCACATAGAGAAGCATTTTTACCATCAACAATAGGAGGATGTATGCCAAGAAGAGATGGTACAGGCCCAATGGGTCAAGGACAAAAAACAGGGCGTGGAGAAGGTCCATGTAATGGAACAGAAAGATCATTTCTTAGAGATCGCCGAGGAAACGGACAGAGGGGATTTGGTCAAGGTCGTGGTCAAGGAGTATCTCTTAGAGAGAAAGTTGAACAACTTGAAAATGAAATTAAGGAGATTAAAAAATCCGAAGACAACTAGTCCAATTGTTGCAGTGGCATTGACATTGTCACTGCAGCAATACTGCAATTATTTCTTTTTTATTTTCTTACTCTTTTTTATACAGTCTTTACACCTTCCATAAACAACCAACTGTTTACTATAAATCTCATGGTCTTTTGGAGCATCAATCCATGGAAGCTTGATTTCAGGCAGGCAAAAAATCTGTGAACATTCTAAGCATGAAAAATGGAGGTGATTACCAGAGCAACCAGCAGAGTTCTCTTGAGAAAAGTTGGAACAAAACCTCCAAACACCATCATGACCTTGAACACGATGAACGATATTAGATGATAAAAATGATTCTAAAGTACGATAAACTGTGACCCTATTAAATTGAGCTACCGCTGAATTCTCTAAAATCTCTTGATGTGAACACGGACGATTACGATTAAGAAGAAATTTAAGAACAGCAAATCGCACTGGAGTTGGACGTAATCCCACTTGCTTAAAGTAAGTATCAATTTCGTTTTTTTTCACAATCACTCCTTACAACAATAAGAATATTAAAATAGCAATATTGTTGCAATTAATTATTTGGTTTATGAAACATTTCTTCCCCTATTGAAAAATAATGAAGATGCGCTACGATTGCAACAGTGTTGCATAATTAAAATATAAACAAAAGGGCTAAAAATGAACTATATTTTGGCATTTATTTTCACAATAAGTGTGGCAAATGGATTCGCACAGGAACAATACTCGCTTGGAGTAATCGAAATAAGTGATAAAGAGCAGAGCTACATTACTCCAAGAGGTGCTTCAAATATTAAGATATCTGCGTTCGAATCAAACAACTACAATGAAACGTCCCAAGTCATTTCTCAAGCTCCAGGAGTCGCATTAACTTCATCGGGAGCTCGTAATGAGCGCCTCATAACAATAAGAGGATTTAACTTAAGACAAGTCCCTTTATTGATGGATGGAATTCCAGTCTCGCTTCCATACGATGGATATGTGGACTTAGGTCGTTTTTTAGTTGGAGACTTAGCTTCTGTACAAGTAACAAAAGGACTTTCTTCTGTAACTTTAGGCCCAAACGCAATTGGAGGAGTGGTCAACCTCGTTTCTCAAAAGCCCCATAAAGAACTAGAAGTCTCAATTAAAACGGGGAGTTCGCTTGATAATAAAGGTAGAAAGGCAAGTAGTAATAATCTGATGAGAATCGCAGGTAATAAAAGAAAATATTACTACCAAATAACTGCACAAAAAAGTATTCAAGGGCACATCAACACATCTTCGGATTATATTGGCAAAGAAAGAATAGATCATTCTCATCATTCAGATAGAAAGGCATCAATAAAATTTGGCATCACTCCAAATATAAGTGATGAGTACACGATGAACATCATCGATCAGGTTGGTTCAAAAGAAGTTCCCGTCTACTCCGGGCCTCTATCAACAATAAAAAAACGATACTGGAATTACCCAGAGTGGAACAAGAGAAGCTATTATTTCCAGTCAAAAACGAGAATTGGAAGAGAAATTGAAATTAAGTCTAAACTCTTTCGAGACGAATTTAAAAATACCCTAAAGTCCTACGACGATGACAATTATTCAACTCAAAATGCACCTTATGCATTCACTAGTTATTATGACGACGATGTTATGGGAGGCCAAGTTGAAGTAAAAGGAAAGCTCAAAAAAATGAGATTAATGACTTCATTTCACATGAAACAAGATCATCACCGAGAAAACAATCTAGGAGAACCGATCATTCAATTTATCGATCATACCTATTCAGTTGGACTAGAAAGTTCATATAAGGTGTCACAAAAGTTTGAAAGTATTATTGGTGCAAGCATAGATTGGCAAGTCAATAAACGTGCAGAAAGCTATGATTCAACAACAAGTAAGTATTCTACCTATGATAGCAATATAGGACAGGCATTTAATCCACTCTTAGGAATGATTTATAGACCAAACAATTGGTCATCATTTCACGTAAATGCGTCTAAAAAAACGCGTTTTCCAACAATGAAAGATCGCTATTCTTTTAGACTTGGAAAATCATTACCTAATCCTGATTTAAAGGAAGAAATGGCCATTATTTATGAACTGGGTGGAAATATCGTTGCTTTTGATGCGATAGAAATTGGAACTAATATTTTTTATTACGATATCGATGACACTCTTCGACCAGTTAATGTCGATTCTTCAACAACTCAAATGAGGAATACTGGAAAGTCATCGACAAAAGGGTTGGAGTTAGGGATTACATATGAAGTTAATGATCAAATGAAAATCATGGCGGACTACACGCTAATCAAGAGAGAAGACAAATCATCACTTGACCTAAATTTCACAGATGTACCTCGCCATCAAGGGAAGCTAACAGCGACCTTTAACCCGACAGACAACCTAACGCTTTCATCCACGGCTGAGGCCAATTCATATCGCTATTCAGATACTAACGGTTTACAAATCGCAAAAGGATATTTCATAGCGAATGCTTCATTCACTTATAAGCTTTTTAAAACACTTTCAATTAGCAGTGGAATCGATAATCTATTTGATCGCTATTATGAACTCACAAGTGGGTACCCAGAGGCAGGGAGGCAATACTATTTAAATGCAGAAGCTTCGTTTTAGTCACATTTTAACACTCTCATTATTAGCTCATGCGATAGTAATTTTTCCAACGGAATCGAGTATTCAGTATCACTCACACCAAAACAAAAAGGTGCAAGTTTCGTTAAAGGCGATTGAGTCGAGAAGATTGACATCAAAATCTAAGACAAAAAAAAGAAAATTAATAAAACAGAAAAAAGAAAGAAATGAATCCATCACAAAAAATGCAGCGCGATCGATACCGAACAATAAGATATATGATCAATATTTATCTAAAATAAGAAATGCATTTTGGAAGCAGTTAGAAAGAGATAAGGACCTACGTCCAAACCGCAGAGGAATTGTGATGATAAAAGTTGAGGTTCAACAAGAGGGGAATATATTAACAATCAAGGTCAATAAAAGTAGTGGGAGTTATAAGCTTGATGTATTCACAATAAACTCAATTAAGAATATTACAAATATTGCTGAAATCCCATGGAAACTGGACAGTGATAAGGTCATATTTATTCTTCCAATTCATTACTTATAAGTGCTTGTGAACTTTCAATTCTTTGGGATAGGGATCAAAGTAGTAATGGTCAGATAAGTAATTTACCTTATACTTGGTCACAAAATACTTCATAATCTCAAGAGGAGTTCGATAGCTCTGACTCCCCTCTGCGTACTCGTTGATCAATGAAATAACATCGGCCTTCTCTTTTGATTCGAGATATTTCTTAAAGTATCCAAATATGTGAAAGAGAGTATTCACTCTATTTTTTACAGTTGCTTCCTCTGCTAGAGTTTCGAGGAATAGCTTTAAGTACTTATCACGAATCTGTTCAATCGATTCTGAATCGTGATTGGCAAGGATTCCTCCCAGAAGTTTTAGATTACTCTGAGAGTGTTCCATCAAAATGTACTTATAACGACGATGAAAATCCTGCAGATCCTTTATTGTTGTAGATATTTGGTTAAAGCGATGAAGGGCGAATATCTGTTTAATAAAATGTTCTCTCAGGTCTGCGTTTTTGATTCGACCACTATCAATCTTCGGAAGATCAGAAAGATGCTCTTGTACACTTTCAGCAAATAGACCAGTTAGTAACTTCACTGGCCCCTCACCGTCCCTACTCACCGCCTTGACATTATCAGGTCCACAACTGGGAGATTTTCTCATGAGCACAATTCCAACAAGTTCTTCATCTCGAATTCTTCTATTAATCTTAGAATAGGTATCACGCGCCAATTGGGTGTAATCCTTCCCAGACTTTCTTCCATAGAGAGAAGATGGCCCACCCTTTTCCTCTGAATAAACAAGAAAGATCTCCTCTCGGGGAACTCCTAACTTCATCTCCATTTCAGGACAAAGAAAGTAGTAGTCAACAAACTGGGAAAGCTCTTCAAGCAGCCAGCGGTCATTTGTATGACCACCATTGTGGCGAACAGACTTCCCCATAAGACAGGCACTAATTGCGATTTTTGGACGGTTACTCATATATACTCCTCTTTCACATATCGGAGTGCTACCACCTTAAAAAGCACTTAAATTAGGTAAAAACAGTGTATATGTTATAACCTAATTGTGCCCTAAGCTTTCTTTCCGATAAATTGAGTGACACTACTCTCACCGTTGTGAAGCAATCCCTCACTTACAAAACGCACACGATCTTCGGCGCGAATGATTTCAAGTTTGGAATACTGATCTCTCAATCGATTAAGGTCATAGAGCATGTCCTCATTCTTAGGACCACCGGTTCCATACTCTAGCTGTTTTTTGTTATAGCCTTCGAGAATAAGAACTCCATTTTGGCGAAGGCCATGCACAATTTTATCGCTCAATATCTTTTGAAGCTCAGAAGGAACATGGGCCCATATAGAAATAACGGCATCCCACAGCTCAACTCCAAAGTCGTAATGAGCGAGGTCCGCAACCTCGTAATGAAGTTCTAAGCCGTGCTCATTTGCCCACTTAAGCGCTTTCTCGCGTCCTACACTTGAAAGGTCTACAGCGTGTACTTCAAAACCACTCTGAGCGAGATAAATAGCATTACGCCCCTCTCCCTCAGCCAGGCACAGTACTTTTCCACCTTTAGGAATAAACTCAAGGCATTCCTTCAAAAAGCCATTGGCCTCTTTTCCATAGACGAATTCGTCACCACTATATCTCTCATCCCAACTCATCATTACCTCATTGTTAGACATTAAAATTCTAATGGGATCAAAACCGATTATCTAACATATAAATTTGATCAGGTGATTGAGTTGATCGATTTCAAAATTAAAAATTATGTCGATGCATCTCGAGTCATAATGTGAAGCGCGCTATAACTTATAGAAATAATTCATGTTCAAAAGCATAGTTGAATCTACCACCTAAAGGTGGTAAAATATTTAATAAGGAGCTCAAGCCAAACTTCTTAAGAGAATCAATAAGAAGTAGGAGATTCAAATGAAGTATCATTTTAAAATTCACAAAGAAGATAAAGGCTATTGGGCAGAATGCTTAGAGCTACAAGGCTGCGATACTCAGGCCAATACCAAAGAAAAACTATACCCAGCAATGGAAGAGGCACTCAACTTATACCTAGATGAGCCTGAGGATTCAAAGGTTCATATTCCCCTCCCCAAAACGCGCGTAAAAAAGTCA
Source organism: Bacteriovoracaceae bacterium (assembly GCA_965140515.1). Classification (GTDB taxonomy): domain Bacteria; phylum Bdellovibrionota; class Bacteriovoracia; order Bacteriovoracales; family Bacteriovoracaceae; genus JAGLCH01. Next base: position 3,660,812 of record OZ223251.1, read on the forward strand.
GATTCAATTGTTGAGGTTACAGTTAATCCAAAAATTGCTTTTGCTTTTCTTCTTAGAGTTGCGAGACAAGAGAAGAAGTTATCACAGACAAAAATGGCAAAACTGATGGGTCTTAAAAGTGTATTTGGATATCAAAAATTAGAATCGTCTAAGTCAGCGAACCCAACTCTATTAAAAGTTCAGGAACTGAAAGAGATCTTGCCAAATTTGAGGTTGGATTTGTTGTTTGGTTAAAAAAGACAAAAAAAAGACTCTCAAACGAAGTCTTTATCTTTTAAAAAAGTGATGGTGCCCGGGAGAGGACTTGAACCTCCACGCCATAAGCACTAGATCCTAAGTCTAGCGTGTCTACCAATTTCACCACCCGGGCGTCTGAGAATATTTTTAAGCTATTCTGACTTTTTTGACAAGTAAAAAAAGCAAAAAACTTAAGAAAATTAAAGCTATTTCCTCATAACCTTCCGTTCGAGGGCCTGAAGCTTGTTTTTGAGCATCGTATTTTCCGATTTATACTGCATTATCTCCTTTTTTCGCTCATTTAGATCACCCAGAGCTTTTTTAGAGGCAGCTTCTAATCGTTCATTGATGGTCTCAAGTTGTTTTATTTTGTAGAGTAATTTGTCCTCTTGGCTGGCCTGTTCATTCGTAACCCCGGCCTCTGATCCAGAGGATTGGGCACTTAGATTTTTGATCTGAATCTCCAGCGCTTTTACCATACGGGTCTGATCATTGAGTTTTTGCATTAACTCACGCTGCTTGAGATTAGACTTATTCAAGTCATCTTTAAGACGCTCGGCCATCTTCTCTTTTTCGCGAAGCTGCAGCTCAACTTTTTTATCTTCTTTCTTTTCCACAAGACTATCAGAAGATTGTTTCTGATCCATCGCCTCAAGCTCAACCCTAGCTTTTTTAAGCAGTGACTGAAGCTCCATTTTCTCTTTCTGAGCATCTGCGATCTTTGCTTGAGCATTCTTCAAACTATCTTTTAGACGCTCTAATCCGACGTCATCTCGCTCTCTAAATTGATTGCGCAAAGAGGTTAGCTGCTCAGTCATATTAGCAACCTTATTATTTGCCACCTGTAGCATCGCGCGGATTGAATCGTGGTTCGATTTAAGCTTCATATAATCAGCTTTAGGAACATCACCAGTCGCTGCAGGAATTCCTTTAGAGTTCACCAACGCATCATTACTAGAAGCGACTTTATGACCCAATCTCTGCATCTTGATCTTTAAGTTCTCAATAACCTGATCACGACTGATAATATTCCTCTCAAGCACTTTAACTTGACCAGCAAGTCTGGCCATTTTATCGTCGTCATCTCCTGATGAAGAGATGATTTCTTTCACAGATTGATTTGATCCATTCTCTACTTTTAGGGCCGTGACCATTTTTTTGAGTTTATCAATGGTAATATTTTTGTGATTCAACTCTTCTAAAAGCTTTGCAATTCTGAACGTTTCAGACTCTCCAACAACTTGATGAGCAGGACCTTCATCTTCTTGAAGTTTTTCAAAAGCAAGATTTGAAGCAATGGACTGAATAACATTAGAACTGACAAGATTAGCATCTCCATCTTTAATGTTGAGATGCTCTCCAACAATTCTTTCAATCTCTTTCTTAACGTCACCAATTCCACCACCAAGACTCTTAACCTGCATAATCGCAGAGCGCATCTCGGTTTTCATTCCACTACCCTTAACTCTCCAGATATCATCACTGATGATCTCACGCTGGCCATTAACAACCTGCATTTTTTCACCAAGATCTTCTTTGGTTCCGGAGATTAGGGTCGCATCTTCTGTAAGATCTTCACGGGTTCCAGAAACCATCTGGTTCTCTTCCCCAATATCTTCCTTTGTTCCTTTAACAACGGTAGCGGTTTTATCTTCATCAAAGCTGCCATGAACCATTTCATTGAATTCAAATCGCTCCATTCCTTCAAGACCATTGAGAAGCTTTGCAAAGAAATCTTCTTCAAGTGGATTTCCTTCTACTCTCTCAGAGCCTGAGGAGAGGTGATCAGTGACCTCTTTAACTCTCGCTATGACATCATTTAATGAGTCGCTGTCCAATAGAGCATTTAAAACCGCCTGACGATCAGACGAGGTCATATGCTCAACGAGATCTGGGTTTGGATAGTCTTTTAAGTAATTGGCAATATCATCCTCTTCCAATTTTTCAAATGGAATCGGCTCATCTTCTAGTCCTCTCAATGTTTGGACATAACGAACAACTTTTTTGAGAACAAGTGGATTTCGCTTAAAGAAATCTGCTGAATTAATTATTTTTCTTGCACCCTGTCCTGGAAGTCCAACTTGAGCGGCCTCCTTTTCGAGATCAGATCGAATCTGCTCTAATGCAAGTTCTGGATGATTACGAAGATTATCCCACTGCGCCTCTTGCCTCTTAAACGATTCAATCTCACTTACAATCAAGGAAGGAAAACGCTCTTTAACATTTGCGTCTGACTTTCTCCAAACCCCAGAGATGATCAGCTTTCCAGAAGTTGAAGAGTAGCAAATATCCATTAAGTCGCAAAAATCTAAAGATTGCCCCAGAAGAGATTTAAATGGGTTGTGACGATCTAAGGCCGAGGCAAATGATTCGTAGATATATTCACTGATGAAGTTTGAAACAGGAACACAAAACTGAAGAATAAAGGAGTCAGCATTCTTTCCATACTCGACATCAAGTGGATAACTTCCTAACCCTTCTCTGAAAAGATAAGCAAAATAAGCAGTAACATTAGTAATAAAGCCTCTAATCGAAACCGCATTAAAGTTGGCCACATGAGCGTCGTAAGAAACGATATCAGAGTAATACCCCACTCCGAGAATACTTGAGATCTTAATATTCTTTTGAAAATCTAATTGATCTCCAAACACATCTTCAAGATGAATTGAAGAGTCACCAGTATTGATTCTTTTTAGTAGTGCATCACAAACAGTATTGCCAATGATCGACTCATTGATGATCATTCGCCCACCTGAAGCAATAAAGTCAGCGCGGTTTTCCACATCTCCAATTGATACAAGTGGAACAGAGGAAAGAAATGAATCAAACTGTTGGGAAACAAGCTTATAGGGGCCCACATGATCTTTTAGAATGACACACCCAACTCCCTCAGAGTTACCATCGTATTTTTCATGTGGAATCAATTCAACATCTGCAGCTCCAATGAGCTCTAACAACTCTTTGGGAACCTCTTCCGCGAATGTTACAATCTTGCCATTATCCGACATTATCTACTTCCTGCGCCAATAAAGAAGTGGCACGCGTAATCTCATTTACAATTAAATTTTTAAACCGCTCAGACAAAACTTCATTGAAGTCTGCATACTCATATTCAGCAAATGAGGTCTTTAAAAACCTCATCCCATCGATGGGGGTGATCTCAAAATCCTCATATGGGATGATGTGATTAACAAAAATAATGAGTGTCTCAATATCACTAAGATCCCCAGTTCTCACACAGTTTGGAAACCCTTTTCCATTAACCTTTTCATGTTGAACTTTGATCAGGCGAAGAATGCCGGGATCACTAAAAAAGCTCCTGAAAGCATCAAGTGTTTTTTCAAAACTAACACGAGGGTGTTCAACAAACGCCTCTAACTCAGGGCCTGGGTTCTCTCCCAGAAAGAGAAATCCAATTCCTTCACCAGACTGAACTCGTTCAAGCTCAGATGCTTTATTCATGTTGTAACTTAAGTCTCCATCAAATGCGAAATCAAAGAGGTAAGAGAGATGATAGAGATCTTTTAGAAAGAGGAAGTCAGTATGACCAAGAATTATTGCGAGAAAAACAGAGACCATGCTTGTAACCCCTGCTCTTTTGAACATAGGTGCACTGGTTGCAATAAATCGATCTGTTAAAAACGGATCAAACGAATAAAAAACTTCTGTTCCAAGCTTCATTAAGTCGATGAGGTTTCCACTGCGCATTCCATCCCAATAAATCGCAGAGAACCACTTGATCAGGTTTTTACGATGTCTTAAACGCTGAACCTCATTCTTCGCATTCCTTAGACCTGTGAGATAAATCTTTCCTTCCGAAACAACATCAAGATTCATCAATCGATCAATTTTTAGTGTGGCATTTTGCTTGAAGAATTTTGCGAGTTGATCCCTATCGTAGGGATCGCCCGTATCAACGATCTTTACAGAGCTATTATTCGCTTTCTCCCAGTAAATAACACCAGGGGAGAAAATCTCATCGACAATCTCTGATTCTGTGAATGGATCGAGGGACCTATCGCCCAACAAGCTTTCAATATTCATTATAGAAAAATACCTCTTTCTAGGGACTTATCGGCAATGAAATCTCGAAATTGAATAAAAAAATGCCGACCAAATTGGTCGGCAGCTCAAAGATATCGCAATAATCCTAAATGGGATTATGGCAACGGAAAAAGTGGGAATCAGACTGATTCTCCACATCTGGATAGACCTTCATGCACTCTTCAGTGGCCTTCCAACATCTTGGAGAGAAGTGGCATCCCGCTGGAGGATTCATCGGACTTGGAATATCTCCTTCCAATAGAATTCTCTTTGATCTCTTCTTAGGATCAGGCTCAGGAATGGCCGAGAAAAGGGCCTTAGTATATGGATGCTTCATCCCACCATAAATTTCCGAAGCTGTTGCATGCTCAATCATGTTCCCCAAGTACATAACACCCACTTTTGATGAAATATACTCAACAACTTTAAGGTCGTGGGCAATAAAGAGATATGTCAGTCCCAGCTCTTCTTGAAGATCCATTAATAGATTTACAACTTGGGCCTGAACAGAAACATCAAGGGCGGAAACGGGCTCATCGCATACAATAAAGTCAGGTTCCACAGCAAGAGCTCTGGCAATACACACACGTTGTCTCTGCCCACCTGAAAATTCGTGTGGGTATTTATTTAGAGCATCTTTTGGTAACTGAACGTAGTCAAGCAATTGATATAGACGCTTTTGTCTTTCCTCTTTCCCCATGTAGAGTCCGTGAACATTCATCGGCTCAGAGAGGATTCTTCCAATTGTCATTCTTGGGTTTAGAGATGCAAATGGATCTTGAAAGATAATCTGCATTCTGCGGCGGATGTCTTTAAGCCCTTTAGGATCGAGCTTTGTTACGTCAACGCCATCAAATAGTACTTGCCCTTCTGTCGGCTCGATCAAGCGAAGGATCGATCTTCCCAGAGTAGTTTTACCACAACCAGACTCTCCTACAATACCTAGAGTTTCACCACGCTTGATTTTAAAGCTTACATTATTAACAGCGTTTACTGCACCAACTTCTCTCCCAAGGAAACCACCATGAATGGGGAAGCGCTTACAGAGATTATTTACTTCTAAAAGATATTCACTCATCATCCGCTCCTAGTTTCTCAGTGGGTTGTAACAGGCAACACAATGTCCTGCTTCGGTTAGCTCTTGAAGACGTGGAGTACTCAAGCGACACTCATCAATCACATTAAAACAACGGTCTTGAAAGCTACACCCCTTAGGTAAATCAAATAGAGAAGGAACCATTCCGTCAATGGTCAGTAATCTTCCCTTAGTCTCTCCTGTGGTCGAATCAAAAGAAGGGATAGAACCGATCAGACCTTTTGTATATGGGTGTTGTGGATTTGCAAAAATTTTATCAACAGTTCCAGTCTCAACAATTCTTCCACAATACATTACAGCAACGTCGTGGCAAGTTTCAGCAACAACTCCAAGATCATGGGTAATCATGATGATTCCCATTCCTAGCTCTTCTCTTAGCTTATTCATAAGCTCAAGAATCTGGGCCTGAATTGTAACGTCAAGGGCCGTTGTAGGCTCATCACAAATAAGAATGTCAGGCTTACAAGCGAGGGCCATCGCAATCATTACACGCTGTCTCATCCCTCCTGAAAGCTGGTGTGGATACTCTTCAAATCTTTTTTCAGGACTAGGAATACCGACCAGTCGAAGCATGTTAATTGCTTCTTCTTTCATTTGTTTCTTATTAAATTCTGGACGGTGTAGTTTAAACACTTCCATAATTTGATTTCCACAAGTGAAAACAGGGTTAAGAGATGTCATCGGCTCTTGAAAGATCATAGCGATCTTATTGCCACGAATCTGTCTCATCCTTCTATCTTTAGCATCCAAAAGACTTTCGCCCCTATAGGAGATAGTTCCCCCTACAACTTTTCCAGGAGGATCAGGAATAAGACCCATAATTGAAAGAGCTGTTACTGACTTTCCAGATCCAGACTCTCCAACAATCCCAATTGATTTTCCTTTATAAACATCAAAGGTAACGCCCTTGACAGCGTTCACTCTTCCTCGGTCCGTCTTAAACTGAACAACAAGGTCTTTAACTTCTAATATCTTCCCCATCTCTACTTACCTTTTAGTTTTGGATCCAGCGCATCTCTTAGAGCATCTCCAAGAAGATTAAGAGCTAGAACAACAAAGAACATCGCAATCGCAGCTCCGCCAAGCTGCCACCAAACCATTGGTGAACGAGCAAGCTCAAGCTTTGAATCATCAATTAATTTTCCCCAACTTGGATAATCAGGAGATCCCAATCCCAAGAAAGAAAGAATAACTTCCGATTTAATTGCAGTCTGGAAAGTTAGCGAAAAGTTAATAATAACGAGGTGAAATACATTTGGAATAATATGGTAAAAAAGCTTAGCAAAGTCACCAAGACCAATTGCAGTTGCACCCTGCACATATTCACGCTGCTTGTGCTTCATCACCTCACCACGGATGAGTCGACACAACCCTACCCAATAGGTAAGTCCAAGAGCAAGAAAGATTGCAAAAAGTCCTTTCCCAAGGATAAAAGTGATAGCAACCAAAAGCATAATACTAGGAACAGATGAGATTGAGGTGTAAAACCAGACGATCAATTCATCAACTTTTCCACCGAAGTAACCAGCAAGTGCTCCGAGAGTCACCCCAATTATCATGGCAAGGAATGCTGTTGAGAATCCGATTCCCATTGCAACTTCAGTCCCCTTAATCACTTTTAGAAAAACACTTCTCCCAAAAATATCAGTTCCAAAGATATAATCAGCTGCTGGAGCGGCATAAGATGGACCGACTTCATTTTGCCAATCTGCTGCAATGATTCCCGAAACAGAGAGTAATGCAACAATAACATATACCGCAATGATGATAAGACTCATAACAGCAAGCTTGTCGCGCAAAAGGGTACTCATCGCATGTTGCCAAAGTGATTTAGACTTCACGTCTTTTCTGATGTCCTCAGCAAGATGAGGATTTTCAATTACATTTTCCATCGTCATCTCCTACTTAAGTCTCACTCGTGGATCAACCACGGTGTAGAGAACGTCAATAATAATGTTAAACACGATGTACATTGTCGAAAGGATAATGGTCATCGCTTTAATCACTGGAAAATCGGAGCTATTAATAGCGTCGATCGTCATACTTCCGATACCTGGAATTCCAAAGAATCGCTCCATAAGGAATGATCCAAGAATGAGGAAAGGGATTTGAATAACAACGTAAGTAATGATTGGGATCATGGCATTTTTTAATACATGCTTAAACATCAAAACTTTTTCAGAAAGTCCCTTTGCACGTCCTGTTCTTACATAGTCTTGGTAGATTTCATCAAGGATAACAGTTCTATAAAAGCGTAGATCTGGTCCAAGTGACATCATAAGCCAAATCAACATTGGTAAAAGGATATAAGGGATGAAGTATGGAAAACCATACTCGTACCCAGATATCTCAAACCACCCAAGCTGATAGGCAAGTACTTTTTGTCCAAAAAGGATGTAAACAAGTGATGAAAAGCTCATCATTGAAATACATACAAAAACGAAAAACTTATCGATAAATTTACCTCTAAAAAAAGCAACGAGAAGAGATAGAGAGATCGATACAATAACCGCCAAGATGAACGCAGGGACAGTTAGTGTCATTGAAGGAATCATACCATTCAGTAACATCTCTGAAATCTGTTGTTGAGTTGACCAAGAGCGACCAAAATCAAATGTAAAAATAGATTTTACGATATCAAAGTACTGCATGAACCACGGACGATCGAGCCCGAGCTGATGACGTAGTTCATTCATTTGCTCAAGCGTAGCGTGCTTACCAAGCATAGTTGCGGTTGGATCTCCTGCAACCAAGTTAAATAGGACATAAACGAGGAGGCACACCCCGAGTAAAATCGGGATGGCATACAAAAGCCTCTTTATAATATATTGCCAAATATTCACTTAAGATTCTCCCTCTTAGAACTTTTCTAATAGTTTTTCTTTTTCTTTGAGGTCAACATTTAGATACTGCGCTTGCCCCGCTTCAAAGTCAGATGTGATATAGTTTTTGAGCCATCCTTGAGCGATAACATAGTTACGACGGTGAACACCATAAATCCATGGAACCTGCTCACCAACATACTTGTTCATCTCTTCATATTTAGCTGTTCTCTCAGGTGAATCTTGAAGCTTAGAAGCGTATTCAAACATCTTATCAAACTTTGGATCACAGTAGTCTGAACCGTTTGCACCGGGAGCTTTATTTGGACAGTAAAGAAGTTGGAGGAAGTTTTCAGCATCAGGATAGTCTGCCCCCCATGCCATTCCCCACATCATAATATTTCTGTTTGTTAGCTTCTTTTGAAGTTCCGGCCATGTGTTTTGTTGGATCTTGATATTAATTCCAATTGCGGCCATTTTCTTTTTAAAGAACTCAGACATTTGACGAGCAACACTTGATGCTGTGATGTCGTAAGTGATTTCTGGAAGCCCTTTACCTTCAGGGTATCCAGCTTCTGCAAGTAGTGCTTTTGCTTTTTCTAGATCAAATTTTGCATAAGGGTTTTCCCATCCTTTAATATTTCCAGCAATACCAGGGGGAACAACTGATTGTGCAGGAATCCCTTGACCGTTATAGAATAAATTATTTGATTCCTCAGTATCGTAAGCAAGGCTCATTGCTTGACGAAGTTTAAGGTTCTCTTGGAAGAGCTTGTGGTCGTGGTTAAATCCGATGTAAGTAACATCAAGTGATGGAACAACTTCTAGGATAATTCCTTTTCCGGCATACTCATCTTTAAGACCAGCACCAGGAATAATTGCAGAAGCAAAATTATCTTTTGGAATACCGATGAAATCGAGTTTTCCTTTGTTGAAATTTAGCCATCTCGGCTGATCTTCCTCAATAATATTTACAACAATCTTATCAACAAGTGGTAATTTCTTTCCAGCATCTGCTAAGAATCCCTTTTTTACGAACTCTTCTGAAGCTTCTGTTGGGTAAGTCTTATTTCTGAAGCTTGGACTCTTGAAATATGTAATTTTATTACTCTGTCTAAACACACCATCTTTAATTACAAATGGTCCCGTTCCAACAGGGTGATTAAGAAATTCCCCTTGATACTTTGCGACAACCTCTTTAGCGACAGCGAATGTAAATGGCATTGCAAGAGAGTATAGAAATTGTGGGAAAGGCTTAGTCAACTTGAACTGAAGAGTATAATTGTCTAATGCTTTCAGCCCTTCAATTGTTTCTGCGTAGTTCGCTGCTTTCTTATCAGAATATTTTGCTCTCCACTCATTCAGCCCAACAACTTTTCCATCGAGAAGCCACCAACCAAGTGATCTAAGCTTTGGATCCGCTAGACGCATAATAGAGTAAACAAAATCTTGAGCAACAAGTTCTCTCCCCTTTCCATTTGGAAAAGCAGGATCGTCTTGGAACATCACACCCTTTTTGATTTTAAATGTATAAGTAAGTCCATCCTTAGAAACTTCAGGCATTGACTCAGCAAGGTTTGGCACAAGTGTAAATGGACGCTTTAAGTAGTGATACTCAAGAAGTCCTTCGTAAACTCTTGCAACTTCGTTTGAAGAGTAGCGGTCATTTGCATAAATTGGGTCCATTCCCTTAATTTTTGCAACAACAGATAGGTTTAAAGATTTTAAATTTTTGTCTACTTTCTTCGTGCACCCGTAAGAAAATAAGAGCGAGGCAGCTAGCCCCAAAATGAGCAACAGTTGTCGTTTCATCATTCTTCCCCATAATAGTTAGTTTTCAATTTTTTTGAACGCTTATAATGGTAGCAAGACTCGATGAAACTTAAAAGATTTATTCATACTCCTAACGCTGAGCAGAATAACACTCTCCATATTTCAAGGTGATTTTTGGCCCACGCCCCGAAAGTGTATCAATTGAGACCAATTGAAAATGGTCCTCAGATAGAGACGAAAATGTTGCATTACTTGAAAATTTTCGATGCTCTGAAAGCTTCAGTGTATTTTCACTCATCTCAAAAATGATCCCATTGGAGCATTTTCCCTCAATTCTTCCACCTTTTAATTCTGTAGAGCATATTGAAGGGCGAGACTTAATCTGATTGAGTCCCTTTAAGAACAAAGATGTGCGTTTAAAGGCAAAATGTACGGCCCTCTGATCTTTTTGAGGAGTCTTACTTTTTGCAACTTCTTTTAAAAGATAGTTATATAGGCCACCAGACGGGGCACCCTTTATTAGATTTAGCCGAAGTACTTCCTCTCCTAGAAAAGGAACAGAAAGGGCCAATAGCCACTCCTCATTCGTAAGTTTTGATTCAAAGTTAAAAGAGTGGGACTTTCCTCCACCAGAAATTTTCCCCTTCCCTTCTCCAGATAAGCAAACCATAGAAAGGGCCTGTTCAATAGCAGTACTTGGATTACTTAAATCAAATGTTCGTTGGGCCTTTTCAGGCCCCCCACAGGAAACAAACTGTGCTAGGAAAAAGAATGAAATTATTTTGAGGCAGGTAGACGTCTTGATTTGACCCTTTCGTAGGCCTGCATAATCTCGTGCTTTTCTGTATCTTCTTTGCAAAATGTTAATGCCTTTTTAAAGTAATATTCGGCCTTCCCAAGCTGACCGGCCCTCTCGTAGGCCATGGCCAAATGCTTAGTTATGACAGAATCATTATTCACTAAAGACCACGCTTTTGAAAGCTCCTCAAGTGCCTTTTGATACTCACCTTGTTTAAAGTGAAACCAACCTAAGGAGTCTCTGATATATCCATCATCTGGTCTCAATTTTACGGCCTTGCTGATAAACTCGAATGCTAACTTGAGCTCAGTTCCTTCCTCTAACAGGCTATAACCTAAAAAGTTCAAGGCATCTGCATTATCAGGCTCTACTTTTACAATATTTTTTAGAGTTGCAATCGCATCTTTTCTTCTTCCATCCTTCTCATAGAGAAGAGCTAGAAAATATTTATTATCAGAATCAAATGCAGGATCCTTATTAAGATCTTCCAGAAGTGAAATGGCCCTCTCAGTTTGCTCAATATCGTCGTAGAACCCGGCCAAAATAGTTTTCAATTCGATGTTAAGTTCTGAGTGTTTTTGAGATGTGGTATTGATGAAATGAACAAACTTTTTCATTGCTCTATCACTTCCCTCTCTATACTCATCAAGTGCCATCATATTAAGCATTTTACCAATTTGAACATTACTATCTTGAAAGAGAGAGCTCTCTGTATCAATTCTTGAAAAGAAAGTGATTGCATCATCAAACTCGTTGGTTTGCTGATAGAGGGCACCTAGGTAGTAGAGAATTTTATCCGAAGTGGGAATAACTTCCAGAATTTCTTTAAAAATCCCTTTCGCTTCATCAATTCGATTGAGGTCAGTATAGAGAATTCCCAAACGTACTTTTAAATTGAGATCATCAGGATCGAGACTTGAGAGACGCTCCATATATTTTGCAGTCTCTTTACCATCTGCACGATTGGTTAAGATATAAACAACACGAGAGAGTACAGAATAGTTTTCATCTCCACGGTCTAGGTATTTCTTGTAAATAGCAAGAGCTTCTTTATTTCTTCCACGAGATTCATGGATAAGACCAATTCCCATAACCGCCTGGAAAAAACTCCCATCGATCTTTAATGCGTGCTCAAAGTATGAAATGGCCTTTTTCTCGTTCTCTTTTTCAAGCTCAATTTTCCCGCGATAGTATGCAAATATTGCTCTTTTATTCCCTTTCTCACATCGTCTTAGTAGAGAGTGGGCCTTGCCATATTTCTTCTCTGATGCATAAGATTTTGCCAAAAAGACACATGCCTCCTCCTGACCAGGAGTGTGAGCAATAATCTTGTTGTAAACATCTTTTGCTAATTTTTTCTTTCCATTTGCAGTATAGACTCCAGCGAGCACAAGCCCGATAGAGTCATCTTTTTCTTTTGAATGGTGGTAAAGTTGCTTAAAGGTAGATTCAGCTTCTTGCAGCTTCCCTAGGGCAATTAAATTTACCCCGTACTGCTTTTTGATGTACTGATCATTGGGAAACATCTCAACCAGAGGTGCAAAATAACGGTCTGCCTTATCGTAATTGTTGCGCAGCATCGCATCAGATGCCTTGAGAAATAATTCATTACTTACGTAGTAAGAAGTTGCGGGATCAATGGCCATTGCGCGGGGAGAAATTCCAACTTCGGACTGCTGCTTATAGGATGCAGGAAATCGCGCTGACTCAAACTTCTTAATCGAAGACTTTACATCACCGCTACGCATCGAAGCGCATGAGGTTAGTGCAAAAAGTAACAGAAAAACCAACAGCTTTCTCATTGCCATCCTTATAGTGAAGGCCAATTTAGTTCACCCTCACACTGGCTTTTCGGAAAAACGGAGAAAATAGTTTAACAATTCCTAGCTATTAGGACGGTTTTGACCTCAAGGAAACCTTAAATTTGGAAAAAACCGTTTCTTTTTCGAATTATCAGTGAGTTAAAAACTTGACGTCCCCATTCGATTACTGTTATTTGATGGGCAGAAAACTGTTTGCGGAGCATTAAGCGCCTGTTTTTCAAAAACTATATATCCAAGTTATTGAAAACACGGACCTCATTGCAACCGCATGAAAACATTACATGGGGAATAGAACTTAACGTCTAACCAGTGTATAAACAGGCAGTAAACTTAATTTTGCTGGAAATTAGACAAGTTCAAGCTAAAAATCATTCCGACCAGGGGTAGAAATGAACGACGTAAGAATTATTAAGAGGTATCAAAATCGCAAGCTTTATGACACACATCAAAGCTGCTACGTTACTCTAGAAGAAATTGCTCAGATTATTAGAGAAGGGCATGAGATTCAGGTAATCGACAATAAAACCAAAAACGATATTACCTATATCACTCAGCTTCAACTTCTATCGGACCAAGAGAGAAAATCAACTCGTCCGGCAGACGTAGAGCTACTTAAGAGAGTTATCCGCTCAGAAGAGGGAACATTCACTGGATATGTGAGAAACCTAGAAGCGAGACTTAACGAACTTGAGATTAAAGAAGACAGCTTCAAGCCTTTTATGGTAAACTCAGAGTCAACAACTACACAGAGTAATTTACTTAACTAGTTTTTGAAACTCGAGAGTTTATGACAAATCTGACATTTAAAAAGACTAAAATATTGGTCGTAGCGATATTACTTATTGCTATGACCAATTTTGCGTTTGCCAAGAAAAGTATCAAAGAGCTCACTTCAGCTAAAATCTCAAAGCAGCTGGAGAATGAAATCCCCAAATCAAAAAGTGCACCAATCTCAATTCCAAAAGGTGAATTAAAAAGACACACCTTAGGTATTGGTCTAGGCCAGACATTTTTATTTGGTGAATTCAAAGATCGTGGAGAGGATAAGATCACAGCTGATCTTTACTACACTTTCAGTGCGAGTCACTCTTTTGATATGTTTGCCAACTTCCACTACTCCAAGCATGACTACAGAAGTAATTATGTGACAATCCCAGGTCTTACTGCAGGGATTAAAGCTAGATTATTTCAATTCGACGCATTTGCACCGTATGTTCTTGGTGGGATGGGGTTTTATCGACCAAAGATGAAACGCTCAGTGGATGGAGAGATGCAAACAACCGAGGCCAAAATAACATTCGGTGTTAACTTTGGTGCGGGAGCAGACCTTAGATTGGATGACCACTTTTCAGTTGGTGTCATCGGTCACTACCACAACCCGTTTGATGTGAGTCAGGATCAGGGAACTGATGTTGAGGGATCATACTTCAAGCTGATGATGATGGGTTATTACACATTCTAAAAAATAAAAAGGGTCCGAAAGGACCCTTTTTTTATGCGGCGTCTTTTTTAATTTCGCCATCAATAATTCTAAGTCTAAATGTTTCTTTCTTACGCTGTTTCTCTTTCCACATCGCTTGCATAAAGGACTTTACAAGATTTGGATCAAATTGACTTCCAGCGAAGCGTTCTAACTCTTCAAATGCAACCTCATAAGGCAGCCCTTTTCTATAAGGACGAGAAGATGTCATAGCATCAAATGTATCTGCAATAAGGAGGATTCTAGAAAAGAGCGGAATATCATCTCCTTTCAACCCATCAGGGTATCCCTTTCCATCGTACCTTTCGTGGTGATATTTGGCGTATTCTGCAATAGCGTCAAACGGCTCAAATCCGTGAAGAATCTCTGCTGATTTAACAGGGTGAGACTTCATAGTAACGAACTCTTCATCTGTCAGTGGCCCCTCTTTCAATAGAATAGAATCAGGTACCCCAATTTTTCCAATATCATGAAAAAGCGCTGATAATTCAAGGTCATAGAGCTCCTCTTCAGAAAGACCTAGCTCTCTTCCAAGGGTCAACGCATAGAAGGCCACTCGCATACTGTGACCGTAAGTATAGTGATCTTTGCAGTCCAAGGCGTGTAGAATACTACGCACGGCCATCTCACAAGTTTCCTTGTGCTTTTTCTTCAAATCCTCTACTTCTTTGGCGAGATTCATCAATGTGAGATTGGTCACCAACTGAGGAATTGAATATAGATTGGACTTTTTTTTCATCACTGCCCTAAATAGCTGTTTGAGGGTTCAATACCCACTCACAATCTTTTCGGCATCGCTGGACCAAATCTTTAGTAAATAAGTACAGAAATTTAAGTACGAAATAAGAACCATTTAGAAGTTGTGAAATGGGGTAAAAAACTGTTAATCTATTAAAATAATTACAACTTTATTTAAAAATGGATTTGAGCTGTATGGCCAAGGTATATTTTTTGAAGAGCGAATTAGGTCAGGTTACCCCTTTTGCTCCCCTCGCGGATAAAAATGGTATTGAACTGGTTCCTATTGAAGGACTAGCAGAAATTCCACCATCAGAAATGGCAGTGCTTCCGTGGAAGCAGCTTTCAGTCGACTCAAGCTTAAGCTCTGTTGTCCTCTATTCTGAGCTAGCAAAACTTACTGATGAAGAAAAAGCAAACCTTAAAAAGCTTTGTTCAAAGAGCAACGTATTTGGACTGATCGACACAACTTGTGATCCTGAATTTCACGCGCCCCTCTTTAGATCGATTGATATAAAGCTGAAAGAGCGCAATAGGATGGTACGTTTGGCCCAAATGAGTGAAGAGCTTGGTGAGCTGACGGAGCAAATGGATAGAGAAATTACTCGCGTAAAAAAAATTCACGAGAAATTGATTCCTGTGCGCAACGAAGAACTAAAAGGTGTAAAAGTCTTTAGTAAATACGCAGCGGGTGAAACCACCGGTGGAGATTTCTTTGACTTCTATCAAGATGGGAATTCTCTCTTTTTTATTCTAACTGCTTCTACTTCATACCTAATGAGCAGCACGATCATCTCACGCCTTGAGCTTTTAAAGTCTGCGGCACTTACAGATAAAAGTATTAAGGAGATGGTTGCGGGAATTCTTGAAGATGCAGACACCTTAGGAATTAAAGACAGAAATGGCCGCAATGCACTTGACCTGCTCACAATTAAAATTGACTTGATCTCTATGTCAGTTGAGGGATACCGCTTTGGTGGAGGCGACATCGTTTCCCCTAATGAAGCACCAAAGCTTCCTTCGATAAATAAAAGAGATATTGCCTTCCTCGATGAAGCCTACTTCAATTTTGGAATGCAACAATCAGATAAACTAATTTTTCTCTCATCAGGCTTCAGACATAATACTGATGGAGTAATTAATGGTACTGCTCTTCAAGAATTTGTTCGTAAAGAGCTCGCCAATCCTCCTAAAGAACTATTGAATGAACTCTTCTTTCAACTGAAAAAAGATAGAGAAACTGATTTCTTAAAACATGACGCTTCAGCGATCTATATCGAGGTGAACAGAAATGGAATTTTCAAAGTCTAAAATGCTATCGGCCCTTATGGCCTTGGTTCTTACAGCTTCAGCATCGGCGGCCTTTACAGACAGCGCTTGTCTTAAGAGTTCGTTTACAACAAAAGTCTCACATAAGTCTTTTCCTCTTGGACTTTCAGAAACAGTTCTCACCGTTTCAAAAGATGGCTGTGTGATTACAATTGAACACGAAAAGCTCAAATATATGAAAAAGAAATGGGTGGTTGATGTGTGTCGTGGACCAATCCATATTAAATACGGAACTGGTTCGATTGATGTATTCAAGAGACTTGGAGACTGTAAAGGCTCAATGATTTCAGACTACTGTTCAAACCTAAGTGAGATTGAGCTTCTTCTTCAAGATGATGGCCTTATTTTTGCTGATGGAGATAAAGGTAATCTTGATCAAGATCACGGAAAAATTTATTGCTCATATATGCTTGCTCTCTCTTACCTTGAAAAAGGAATGGTATTCAACATTGAACAAGATTACAGCAATGTATTAATCAGAGGGATCTATAAGACAGAGGCCGCAAAACCAGCAGGAACTCCACTACTGGCCCTTCCGAGATCTGGAAAAACAGTGGAAACCAAAACCATCGAAGCCGGGTCAGAACAAAATAAAGAGGCCCCCACTCAAGAATCAACTTCAGACTTCTAAATAATAAAAAAGAGCAAGGTTTTATCCTTGCTCTTTTTTTATCATTTTTTATAACTTTACTTTGATGCCTTACAGAAATCCGTTGGGATATTCATATTGATATTATAGATCTGCATTGTCTTACAATCTTTATCAGTGGCATAGACTCTAAAGATATGACATTCCAAATCCTTGTTGTTTTGCTTTTGCCATCTCTCATTTTTGCGACATTGAAAATAGCCCTTTCTATCAACACAGGCCCAGTACTTTTTCTGACAGTTATAAACAAGTCCACGACCTAGTATTTCATAGTCTGGTGGAGCGACATAGCGATCGACCTTCTGAATCATATCGACCTGAGGTTCAGGTTCTGTGGACTGTATCTGACTCGTTGATCCATCATTTGAAGGAGGGTTCATATCAGTCGAATTATCATCAGAGTCTGATACGTTAGAGTTTTCTTCAGTAGGAGTTGAACTCTCTCCCTGCTCAATTGTATTCTCAACATTTTGAATAGCGTTATCTCGCTCACTTTCTTGAGCTGATGCCGCCTCTTCTGCTTTTTTCTGTTCTTCAGCAAGGCGCTGGGCCTCCGCTTCAGCAGCAGCTTTTTTTGCGGCTTCTTCATCGGCTTTTTGCTTCGCCTCTTGCTCTGCTTGCAACTTTGCGGCCTCTTCTGCAGCTTTTTGCTTTGCCAGCTCCTCCGCCTTTTTCTTTGCTTCTGCGGCCTTTCTCTGGGCCTGGCGTTTTGCTCTTAAAGCAGCAATTTTCTTCTGCTGAGCAGACTGCTCTTGAACTTGAGGAACATTTTGGTCACCAGACTCATCTGTTAGAAAAAGAGTGTCTACAGTAAGATAAACAACAATAAGGACAATTACTCCGCGGATAATAAGCTGCTTTTTCTTCTTTTTTGCGGCCTCTGCGTCATCCTCTTCTTCGCCCTCGTCGGACTCCTCTTCATCTTCTTCGTATTCCTCGTCTTCTTCGTCCTCTAGCTCACCATCGATCTGAGTTTCATCTTCGTCATATTCCTCTTCCTTAAAGCGTTCACCAATAACCGGAATTTTCGACAATAGATCTTTAATGATTTGGTCAAGCTTGCCGCCCATAATCTCTCCAAACGAATAAAACTAAACACATTATCTATGTTTCTTATCGTAATTTTAACAGGTTACTTTAATTTGTCCTACTCAAATCTTCTTGTGCTCTTTGCTGAACGAGAGCGACCTTTGCTTGAAGACTTCTTACTTTTACCCTTAAAATTGCGTTTTCCCCCTTTGTTGTCGCTCTTTTCATCAGAGGAATGCTTTCTTGCTTGGCGATTTTTAACAATTTTGGACCTCGATCCTCCCCTGCTAAATCGTCTCTGCTTGAAACAGGTCTCACAAATAGCAAAACGAGAGTTTTCAGCAAGAGGAGCTCCACAGCTTGAGCATGTAGGTAAAATTTTGTCAGACAATAGATCATTGAGTTTTTGGATAGCAAGGCCTTTATTATCAAAGAGCGCCAGTTCATCATACTCAAAGTGCTTATTATTAAAATGACGAGAGAGCCATTGATAGAGCTCCACACACTTAATTTTAGTTTCTAGATAGTCGATGTCTGAAGATTGATGGTCAATGGGCTCATGAAGAATTGGCTTGGCATTTACATAGTGATTTAGAATCCATACATAGTACTCAACATGCTCCATCATTCCTAGATGAACTGGGGCACAAGCGAAACCAAAAATTTCAGAGTTAGAAAGGACATTTTTGCGATCGGCATCTTCAACCATTTCCGCTAACTCAATCATCTCCTTGAGTTCAACACACTCAAATGGCTTCTTAAAACTCATAGTGTTGAATAGCCTTAGGAATTCAGAGAGCCTCAATTCTGGAAGCGAATTTGTTTTTAGAGCGCGGTTGACCATGGAAAAGATATCCAAGTCTGGGCCAATCATACATAGCTCTTTTTGCTCAAGCTGAGTTTGGAGAGCATTCTTTATAGTGTCGATCCCATTTTCAACTCGACTTAAACAGGAGACCTGTCCAATTGGAAATCTTTTATAACGTCCAGCGCGACCTGAAATCTGTTTGATATCACTGTCAGAGATATCATAGGACTGCCCATCTATGTGCTTCGTCAATGTGGTGAAAACAATTCTTTTAATTGGAAGATTCATACCCATGGCAATGGCATCTGTACTAACGATGATATCGGTCTCACCTTCGTCAAATTTTCTCGCCTGCTCCCGCCTAACCTCAGGGCTGAGGCGTCCGTAAACGATTGAGACTTTAAATCCGCATCGCTCAAGATCATTCTTATATTTCAATGCTTTCTTTCTAGAGAAGACAATGACAGCATCATGCTTTTTGAGTTCACCCACAACTGTTGGTTTGTGATCCACAAGTAGCTTAGTCATTCTCTCATAGTTTTTAATCTCAAGAGTATCGCCACAGAGTTCAACAATTTGTTCCACAAGTCCTAGTGCAGATGGGTCTCCACAAATATGAACTTCTTCAGAGTTAATATTAACGAGAGCTCGAGTCCATGCCCATCCTCTTTGAGGATCGGTAATCATTTGAATCTCATCGATAACACTACAATCGAAGTACTCTTGGAAGCGTGCCATCTCAATAGTTGAGGAGTAGTGAGTAGCATCCTCTACTTCAATAACTTCTTCTCCTGTGAGAAGAGTTGTCTTAACACCTTTATCATTCATGGTGTCGTACAATTCGCCGGCGAGCAATCGGAGAGGAGCGAGATAGCATCCTTTTTTGGCCTCACACAGCGATTGAATGGCATGATAGGTCTTTCCTGAGTTTGTTGGCCCCATATGATAGATAATTCTTCGATTCATCCTACGTGCCGCAGAGTGAATCCAGAATTCTCCGAGGTAATCTTTTAGGATATTGGCAGAGATATCTTTTCTTTTAAGTAAGAGCACTGATTTAATCAGTTTTTTAAATTCTCGCTCAAGATAGCGTTCATTGCGCCACAAATTTCTTGAAAGCTGTTTAAAAAAGCGCGCAAGTTCTTCTTCGACAATCAATTGGGGATTTAATCCATCACCGCGCAGCAGTTTATGAAAGTAAGGAATAAGTACAGCTTGGGTATAGCGCTCAGCAAGTTCAGATGGATATAAAAACATCCCCTGAATTTTTCCTTTTATCTGCCCTTCAAGCTTATTGATTGTCCCTCGCTTCAATCGAGTTCTAATAGAACGCAAGATACGGTCAATATCCTTCTGCATAGTGGTAAAAATACCTGATGCAGTCCAGATATTTGAATCTACAGCAGAGCTGAGTTCATCATGGGCAACATCCATAATATCAAGGCATTCTTTATAAACCGACTCTCTCAACTTCGTGCGAAAGTCAGCGATACAAGAGAAACACTGACATGGGAGTTCTGATCTCCTAACGTCGCGATCAAAGTTGTCCCGAATAAGAGATTGAGTTTTCGTATGAGTTTCAACAATATCCCTCACCCATTTATGGAAAAACTTTTGATGATCAGAAAGGAGTTCAATTGATAGCTTCCCATCTTCAGCGATCTCAAACAATTCTCTATCGGGAAATAAAAAATCACTAATAAAGCAAATCTCGGCAAGATAATCGCGCTCAAGAAAAATGGTAAAAGAAGTAAACTCCTTGGTGAAACGCTGAGCAAGAGTTGGGTAAGGACTCAGGTTGTTCCAAAGGTCAGTCTGGATATCTTTTACAATATTGAAAATGAGTCTAGCATCTTCAATGGAGCGTACAAGCTCATCGTCATCAGATTCTGCAAAGCTACTTTTAATGAGAGCAGAGCGTTCTGCCTCTAGATAATCTTCGATTTCGTTGTACGCAGGGAGTTGTGGAAAATCATTCATCAATTTTGTTCCAATTGCCATATTCGTTACTATGGCAGAAAAAATAGAAGGAGGCCCAAAAGGCCTCCTATTATCTCTATTTTAAATCAAACCGCCTCTTCTTAAAAGGGGGTCAACACTTGGTTCTTCACCCCTAAAGGCCTTGTACAATTCCATTGGGTGTTTAGTCCCCCCTTTAGAAAGGATATTGTCTTTAAACTTAGTCGCGATGTCGCGGTTAAAGATGCCGTGTTTCTTGAATTGTTCGAATGCATCAGCGTCTAGAACTTCGGCCCACTTATAGCTATAGTAACCAGAACTGTATCCGCCAGCAAAGATATGCCCAAATGAGGTACTAAAACATGTTCCAGGAACATGTGGCATAAGAGCAGTGTCTTTATCAACTTCAACCTCAAATTGCTCAACATCAGTGATGTCTGTTGGATCTTTCGAGTACCATGCCATATCGAGTTTACCAAGAGAGAGTTGTCTTACAGTGGTAGATCCCTCTCTAAAAGTAAGCATATTTTTTAGTTTTTCAACCAAATCACTTGGAATGGCCTCACCAGTCTCATAGTGTTTAGCGAAAAGATCGAGGCACTCTTTTTCGAATGTCCAGTTCTCTAGAATCTGTGATGGTAGTTCTACAAAATCCCAGTAAACACTTGTCCCTGAAAGTTCAGAGTATTTTGTGTTTGCAAGAAGATTATGAAGCGAGTGACCAAACTCATGGAAAAGAGTCTGAACTTCTCTAAAAGTTAAAAGGGATGGCTTTGTCTCAGTTGGCTTTGTAAAGTTACAAACAATTGAGGCGTGAGGTCTGATGTTCTCACCATTTTTGATTTTTTGTCCTCTAAATGCAGTTGCCCATGCCCCTGCTCTTTTTCCACCACGTGGAAAAAAGTCAGTGTATAGAAGACCAACGTGTTCACCATTTTCGTAGTTTACTTCAAATGCTTTTACATCTTCATGGTAAGTAGGTAGATCAAGTTGCTTAAATGTCAGACCGTAAAGCTTATTTGCCACTTGGAAAACACCATCAACAACATTTTCAATTTTAAAATATGGACGAAGCATCTCATCATCAAAATTGAGTTTTTCTTTCTTCAGTTTTTCTACGTAGTATGAAGTATCCCAATTTTTGAGTTCGCGATTATCAAGCTTTTGAGCAAATGCTTTAAGCTCTTCAAGGTCACGAAGTGCCGCTGGTTTTGCTTTTTCGAGAATGTCTTGAAGGAAGCCATGAACTGTTTCTGGACTTCCGGCCATTCTTTCTTCAAGAACAAAGTGAGAGTGAGTTGGATATCCTAAAAGGTTTGCTCTATTGTGTCTTAGAACAGCAATTCTTTTAACGATCTCTCTATTATCAAATTCATCATCTTTAGCCGACTTTGTAGTCATCGCCATATAAAGCTCTTTACGAAGCTCTGGATTTTTACAATATGTCATGAAAGGTCCGTAACTTGGATAATCAAGAGTGAATACCCATTTTCCTTCCTCACCTTTCTCTTTCGCCGCCATTGCTGCAGCTTCAACAATCCCCTCAGGAATTCCGTCAAGATCTTCTTTGTTTTCAATAACTAGTTTGTATTTATTGGTCTCCGCAAGATTATGTTCACCGAACTCAAGAGATAGCTTAGAAAGCTCAGCGTCGATCTCACGAAGCTTTCCTTTATCTTCTTCAGAAAGAAGAGCACCATTTCTAACAAACCCTTTGTAGGTTTTGTTGAGTAGCATTGTATCTTCTTCTGTCAGATCAAAACTCTTCATGTTGTCATAAACAGATTTCACACGGCTGAAAAGATCAGCGTCAAGCATGATATCGTTACCAAATGCAGAAAGCATTGGAGAAATCTCACGGGCCAATTTCTGAAGTTCATCATTGGTGTTTGATGAGTTTAAGTTGAAAAATACACCGGCATTTCTTCCAAGCATTTCACCAGTTCCCTCTAGTGCAACAACTGTATTATTGAAGCTAGGAGCTTCTGTGTTATTCTTGATGGCCTCAATCTCTTCTTTGGCCAATTTGATCCCTTCTTTAATCGCAGGAAGGAAGTGCTCCTCTTTGATCAGATCAAAAGGAACGGCTCCAAATGGAGTTTCAAATTTACTTAGTAATGGGTTCATAATTCCTCCGGTTTATGGGCAACAACATTTTTCATTTCGTTAAATAGTGGAAATAGGGCCAGGAACCAAATAACTAAAAAGGCAATCAAAAGAAAATTGATGTTTCCTTTAACAATTTGAAATCCCAGTAAGAATGAGATTAGTCCCTTTCCAAAGCGATAAACCACCATGTCGATAACGTATTTTGCACCGTATTTTTGTTTTGAAGTTAATGGGAAGTAAAGCAGTTCTTTTGCTGTAGCAAAAATTGAGTAATCGAAACCTTTGAACACGACAAAGGCCGTTGCCACAGGAAGCAGGAAGTTTCCTCCGGCAAAGAATCCAAAAACCGTTACAATCAAATAGAACGCTGGAATAAATAAGTGAATCGAGCGATTCTTAAAAATTCTTAGTGCAATTGGAAGAACTAGAATTTGAATCGAAAGGCTGATCACGTTAATTGTTGAATATATATTTCCAAGATATCTTGTTTTCTCCAATTTGTTGCTGACAAATTGCTCGAGAAGAACAAAGAACTTGAAGTTTGCCATGTTAATACAGAACTGGGTCAGCATAATAACCAGCCCGATCCAGAAGATGTATTTTTTTACCTTAGCAATTGATGTGAAAGGGGAATCCTTTTTCTCTTCGGCCACATTCTCCTTAATAGATCCTGCATCAGAAAGAAAAAGAAATGAAATACCAGCAATGATAAGTGCCGATACTCCGACCACCATAATTTGATTAGTATCTAATTTATAAGTTAAGGCCGAAGTCATATACCCGCCAATAATCCCACTCAAGCTATTAACAGCTCCAATTGGTCCGTACAGGATTTTTGCCATATCAAATGATAGAGCGGTATTAAGCCAACCTAGAACCATGTGAAAGAGTAGAACAATGTATGCTTCCTTAATGATGTAAAGGAAATAAGCACAAATATTGACTCCCTGCTTGACCATATAAATACAGGTAAACATCGAGATTACAGTGAAAATAGAAGTGGCAAAGAAAAGCCATTGCACCTTCATAATCTTGTAGAGAGAGTTATAGAGGTAAACCACAATACTTAAAAAGATAACGGAGTAGATCCAAACATGCGGCGATTTATTCGCACCGTAGATATCTAAGAATGTAGCGTCTACTGTCGATCGAACGATAGGGTACGAAAAGAAAATACAAAAAAGAATGATACTAACAATTCCCAATTGCTTTCTTGTCTCGCTATCAATGGCATGAATTTTTGAAAAGACCTCTTTAACTTTACTAATTAATTGCATTTAATTTAGTTCCTATTGAGTAGATTAAGCTCTGCGGCCTGTGCTTCTACAAAGGATTCTGCGGATTCAAAATCACTTAGATCTAGTTCAGAAATAGCTCTCCCCAATTCATTGCGACCACAGGCCGAACAATGATCATTGCTTTGCTCTTTCATAAACCGGAAAAAGTTCTTGCGTGTTTCTCCACTCATTAAGTGTTCCATCATACAAGCATCATTTGCGGCCACTTCAGATGATACCTTTAAAATATCTCTTAGGAAGTGAAAAAGCAGCAATCTTGAAGAAAGAATTTTGTGAACTTCCTTATGTCCATTTTCAGTCAACCGAAGGAATTTACTGTCCTCTTCCTCTGCAACCAAATCGCGTTTCTTTAAATTATTGAGAGCGGTTGAAACACTTCCTTTGGTTAGCTTAAGATCTTTTGCAATATCAGTTACTCTTGCATACCCCTTCCCCTCTTTCAGCTTATGAATTGTGAGTAGGTAGTGCACCATTGAATGTGATAAATCGTTCTGCATAATATTTCTGCTCCATAATTTTTGTTACACTTTTAACAACTTTTGTTTGGTGAGTCAAACGCCATATATTTTTTGCGGCCCAATCGAGGATTAGAGAAAGTCTATCAGCAGCTAAATAACTGAAATCAAAAGAGAACACCCCCTGTCCGTTTTTTCCTTCTCATATTGGACTCTATAATGGTGCT
Source organism: Bacteriovoracaceae bacterium (assembly GCA_965140515.1). Taxonomy (GTDB): domain Bacteria; phylum Bdellovibrionota; class Bacteriovoracia; order Bacteriovoracales; family Bacteriovoracaceae; genus JAGLCH01. The sequence goes on from OZ223251.1 coordinate 3,685,487, forward strand.
AAAATGAGTATTAAGAATAACTTATTAAAATCACTGCAGGATATTGCTATGAAAGCTCTACTGATTGTAACAACATTACTCCTTGCCGCACCTCAAACTTTTGCTGAGGAAAATGTCCATTCCCTTAATTATGTGGCCCCTCAAAGCGCTGATGGAGTTGATGCTGAGAACCTCACCGACCAACAAAAGGTATTGTCCGAAAGCTACGTCCACGAGGGCCTATCCCAAAGACAAAAAGAGGAATTGTGTGGTGGCAATGAAGAGGCCTGTAGTGGTGAATCTGCTTCTGTCTTTGGACAAACAGAAGACCAAATGGTCAGTGCTCTGGCCAAGGCATACACCATGGTTCTTGGAGTTGGTGATGGAAAAATTGAAATGGGGCCAAAGACAGGTGATGCAGCTTCAACTGCCCAAACAAATACATCAACAACAAATGCAAATACTGAGACACCAACAGAAGGGCGTGAAGTTAACGACTACTGTAAATACGTAGCAGTAGCAGGTGAAGCAATTGGTACAGTTAAACAAACAATGGATCAGCAAAATCTAGAAAACGCTCCTGTTAATGCTGATACAGCTCAAAAAGAGCTCCTTTATAAGGCAGCGAGATCTCATGGAACACGTGCAGAAACCGCAAAGATTCAGGCATACTCATGGGGAGGAACTGCTGGCTGCTATACCGGAATGATCGCCTACTCCGCTTATACCGGTGGTGCCGCTTCTGCAGGGACGACATTTAAAAGTTTATGGATGAAGCTTGGGGCCTCAACGCTACTTGCAGGTTTTTATACAAAACTTGTGGGAGAACACGAAAGCTATGAGAAAAAAGTTAAAGATATCGCAGACCAACTTCCTGGAAAAGGTGATTGTAATCCGATTACTCAACTTAACTGCTACTGTGCTCAACCAGAAACAGAATATGATCCTCAGTACTGTGCAACAGGACTGAATGAGAAAAAACTGGAGACCGGAGATGTACGTGTTACCTGTATCAACTCTCGAATGGAGTCAGATACGGCCTGTGAATGTGATGAGACAGATAGCTGTCTCGACAAAAAGTTTGTTACAGACCTTTCGGGGCTTGGATTCGGAACAAACTTTGTTCAGAGCAATGGTGACACCATGAAAGGTCTCGTAACCGGTCGAGTACTCTCTGGTGACCTTGCCGAAGCGTCACTTAATAGAAATGCTCAGAAGGCCAAAGACGCCTTAGTAAAAGGGACAAAGTCAATTCCACCAGTAAAACTGACAGAAGAGCAACAAAGAGAAGCTGAAATTATGGGAGATTTTGGTATTCCAATGAATGTTGCTTCGAGAATTGCAGCAACTCCAGTAGACTCAAAAGTAAAGAGTGCTCAAGCAAAGATTAAAGCACTTGTTCAAGGAACCTCTAAGGGAGTAAAGAAAGCAGCGGCAACAAAGAAAAATGAAGTGATGTACTTTGGAGGAAATGGTGGAAAGAAAGCTGTGAAGAAAGCGGAAAAGAAATTCAATCCATTTGCTCAGTTCAACAAGAAGAATAAGGACACAACTCCTGGAAATGAAGTACTTCGCTTCCAACAAATGGCGAAAGCTGATGCTCAAATTTCAAATGATAAAGACACTTCAATCTTTGAAATTATCTCAAGACGCTATCAGGTTTCAGGACAAAGAAGACTATTTGGAAATGAGTAAATTCAAGCTTCCCATTCTGCTCTACGATGATCAGTGCCCACTGTGCAAGCGTTTTACCCAATCGCTTGCAAGGGTTGAAGTGGAACCAATTACAAAGATATCAATCCACGATGAATCAATTTATTCTGAGTTCCCGGAACTCTCCAAGGAGAGATGCCATACTGATGTTCACTTTATTACTTTGAATAGAGAAATTCTGGTCGGGGCGAAAGTAGTAGATCACCTGATTCGCCTCTACCCCACTGTAAAAAAATTCTCGTGGCTCATGGACTCAGAAATAGGAAAGAGGTCCGTAGACCTCTTTTATACTGCCTCAAGTAGATTGAGGAAAAATTTAATTGGGTGTAAAACCTGCGGAAAATAATTACGCTTCGAAGTTTTCCTTGTTGTAAGGAATAAGAGTCATCATAAAGAAGATCCAACATCCACCAAACTCTAATAGCTCACCTTTCTTTCCTGAACCCGTTGCCTGGGCAAGAAGAAATAAAACAACATAGCATCCGATATGGAACCATGTAGGAAGTGGCATCGCGAGGGCGTTAACCCATTTTTTAACCACTGCAAACTTTCGGTAAAGCACAGGAACAATTAAGAAGTAAATACCAATAAGGATGCTAAGAATAAGACCAAAAACAAGCTTATTGATCTTTGTTCCACCAACCACGAGATTGTGAAGATTGGTTTCACCTTGAGCATTGTGGGCCTTAAAGAACTCAGAACTTTCAATTCCAAAAATTCTTTGTCCCCATGAGATCTCCTCACCTGCACCAAAAAAGAAAAGGCATCCTAAAACACAAGTACAAAGTAGAAATAGCCAATTCTTCTTCGCCCAAAGTTTGAAAACACGATAGAAACAAAGAGCAGATCCACCTAAAAGGGCCACAACAGTTAACCACTCAATGAGGTAATCTTCACGGACGAAGTAGTGCTTAAAGCCTGCATCATCGATACGTGCCCAGTAAACTCCGAGCAGAACCATTTCAAATACAAGTGCGAGAACTATTTTATCAATGTACTTTTTCATCTATTCCATCCCAATATCAGTAAACATGGCAACGCGATCAGTATGGCGTCCCTGTTCAAATTCAGTTTCAAGCCAAACATCAATCATATCTTTTATTTCTTGCTCAGTTGAAATACGAGCACCTAAGCACAATACATTAGCGTCGTTATGTTGACGAGATAATTTTGCTTCCTCAACTGATCGACAAAGTGCAGCTCGAATTCCCTTAAAGCGGTTGGCCACCATCGAAACCCCAATCCCCGATCCACAAAGTAATACTCCACGAGTTTTCTCTGCAACCACAGTGCGAGCTAGCTTCATCGCAAACTCAGGGTAATTACAGCGGTCACCCGTTTCAGGCCCCACATCAATAACTTCAAATCCTTTACTGATCAAATATCTTTCAACCATCTCCTTCTCTTCAAAGGCAGCGTGGTCACTTCCAACTACGATATTCATAAATATCTCCCGTTTAGCGGCATCAAAGCGCGTCAAAATGGTTCACAAATTAGATATTTATGGTAGAAGGGGAGAACGAAAATTTCAAGGAAATTAAAGGAAATAGAATGGCCAGAGAACTCAATGAAACCCGATTTTTTGCATCGTGCCCTCAACATCTCGAGGAGTTACTGCTTGAAGAAGTAAAAGAGCTTGGGATTAATGATGCGGAGATCAAAAAAGGGGGAGTTGAATTTATGACGACGCCATTTAGAGCATTACGCGTCATTTTAAACTCACGCATTGCCAGTCGTGTATTCTACGAATTTCGCCATTTCAAAGCGATGAATGAAGAGGAGATCTACAAAGAGGGTCTCGATATCTTCTGGGATCGCGCCATGAACGTGAATCAATTCTTTAAAATCAATACCATACTCGATCAAAAGGCCGTTCATTTTTTCAAGAATTCAAAGTACTTATCTCAACTCCTGAAAGATAGCATCGTTGACTTCTTTAAAGAGAGCAAGGGTAAGCGCCCTTCAGTGGATCTCAAAAGGCCTGATGTGACTTTCCTGCTACGAATTGAGGGGCAAGGAAAGAAAAACGCGGCCTGGCGCTGTTCGGTTTTAATCGATATGTGTGGCGAGCCTCTTTCAAATAGAGGATATAGAGCTCCTGGCCACCGTGCTCCGCTTAGAGAAAACCTTGGTGCAGCAATTATTAAAAGCCTTGAATGGGATAAAGAGAAAGAATCCTTCACAGACACCATGTGCGGTTCAGGAACTCTTTTAATTGAAGCTGCGCTACTTGCGGGAGATATACCTCCAAGCTACTTGAGACTTAAGCGCTTAATTGAAAACAATGAAACCGTTTACGCTTTCCAAAATCATCCATACTTTGCTCGCGATAGTAAGCTTAAAGAGATGTTCTCGAAAGAAGCGACGAAGCTTCTCGATAAAGCTGCAGAAGGGTTGCGTAATCTTCCAGAAGGTCAATTTTTTGGAAACGATAATGACATCAGGGCTATTTCAGTGGCCCAAGATTGCTTAGACCGCGCCTTTTTAGATGGCCTAGTTGAATTTACAGTAGATGACGCCACAACGATGCCACCACTGGCCGAAGAGCCAGGTGTTGTGATCTGTAATGCTCCATACGGTGAACGACTTGGAACCGAAGAAGAGCTCGGAGAGCTCTACTACAATTATGGGGAAAATCTTAAAACGAATTTTACTGGCTACCGCGCTTACGTCTTCACATCTGGGCCGGAATTAAGAAAGAAAATCTCTCTTCAAACCAGCGCCAGAATTCCGCTTATGAACGGCAATATTGAGTGTCGACTTCTCCGTTACGATCTCTACTGATTTTCCGACAGCTTCATCGCCAACATTGGAGATGAGTAGCGTAAAAGAGCAGACATATTTTTCACCTTATCCATATGACGAGTGGATTTGCTGAAAAAGTATGGCCCAATATCGCTGTCTTTTAAGAATAGAGTGTGCCCCTTATTAGAGAACTTACGTAAAACGTAATCAGAGTCTAAGAAGCAGATCTCTCTAATCATAAAGTTATTGGCGATAAAAATAATAACGCAGTAATCAGATAACTCCACAAGGGACTTCTTGATTTTAGTTCCCTTTGGAGATGAAGCGTCTCCCCAATCCACAGTTACTTCAACTCTTTTATCATCGATAAAAAAGTCAAAGCCGCGCTGAGATGTTGATTTTAATTGGCGCATCCCAAAGATCGCCTTACAAAACCACTCCCCTAGCTGAATTGGAAGATTCTTTGAATTCATAATGATCTTTTCGTGGCGAAGAAGATCGTAGCATTTGTTGATCTGCTCAATTGAATCAAAGATCAGCTTGTTGTTTGGACGATGGACAATAAGCACGTCTTTTGCGCGCCTACGACTGAACTTGCGTCCAAATTGAATTTCGTACCATTTTTTGAAGTTTGGATCCTGTAGGATGTCGTGGGCATCGACCACAAGTCCAGCAGCGACCAAATCCCATTCATCTTTCACTCCTGGGATTTTCTTACGCAGATATTGAAGTGGAGCGAACTCAAGTGGTCCCTCTCCCTTAACAAAAATCAATTCTTCTTCGTAATCGCTTCTCCTGTGGGTGTCATCAGAAAACTCGCGGATGAGTCTTACTAGTTGTTGTTCCATGTTTAAAGGCCTTAAGTTTAAAATTTAATCTAAGTAAAGGATATCACATTACTTTCACCCACTGGTAGTAATATTTCATTTAGAATTTCAGATGGATAACATATGGATATTTGGTACTTTGGTACAAAAAAAGGGGAGCTATTTGCTCCCCGTTTATTTGGTCTATCCCTTAATTACTTTCCATTTGCTTACATAGTAGTCGTCGTAGCTATTGTCATCGTAGCGCTCAAACACTCGTACCGGGTTTGCCTCAGGCGGAATCGATACATTGATGTGGTACATAACGTTTCCATCAATAATTTCGTAGATATAGCTATTTTGATTAGAACATCTGTCAGCTTTATTTAAGATAGCAAACAATGCTGAGTTTTGCTCATCTTTATAAACTGTTTTTTCACCACTATCAGTGTTTGCAACATCAGAGTAAGAGTAATCTCCACAAAGGTAGTCTCCCACAAGACATTTAGAGCCTGTTTTCATCTCGATCTCTTTGATCTGATAATCAACTTCAACTCTATAATCCAGTTCATTTCCGTAGTAATCGCGAACAGCGTAGTTGGAAATATAGTTTGAAATGGTTTGTAAACAAGTGTTGTCATAGCTGCCACTAATGGAACCTGGATTTGATGATGATCCGCTAGAAGCTGCATTACCTCCACCACAAGAAGCGAGTAACACTCCCATGGCAACAATCATAAATGTACTAATTAACTTTTTCATATTCTCCCCCAGATAAAAAATCTGATCTCTCTTTGCCTATATATAAAGCAAAGAGTGTGCCAAAGTTTGCTCAATACACATCTTGTACTTTTAGGTAGTTACAACGGCCAAAGCTTTAACTACTGTTAATCAGGTGACGGGTGTCTAAAAAGTTGTCAGTTTTGATGCGTATGTCATAAGATTGAGCGGTAATAAAATCAGGGGACAAAATGCAAAAACAATCACTAGCGCTTGTATTATCGCTTCTAATTACAGCTTCAACTTTGGCCGCTGAATTCAGACTTGGTTATCCCCTTCGAAAGCATGTTTCAAATGAGCTGATTGTCGCATTTTCAACACCAACAGCAGAGAGCGGAACCCATTACAATCAGCTGCCGGGAGGCGAAAAGTCTCAAATAAATACCTTTTTTGAGCTCAAAACCCTTTTTAGCTATCGCACCACTGATCAAAAGTCAGTCACCCCATACTTCACCCTCTCTCAGCTGAAAGCGAGAAGTATGCAAGAGGCAGAAGAGATTGCAAAAAAGCTTCTAGAGATGCCAAATGTCCTTTGGGTTGAGCCAAACTTTATCATTGAGGGAGACCCTCGTGAAAGCTTCACTATTAACGATCCACTTTTTAAAGATCAAAAACATCACGTCATTATGGAAAATGAAAAGGCCTGGGAGATCAATTCAGGGTCAAAGGATGTTATTGTGGCGATTACTGATGATGGAGTTGAAGTAAACCATCCTGATCTTCAAAATGGAATCTGGATCAATAGCGATGAAATTCCGAATAACGGAATTGATGACGATGGAAATGGATATATTGATGATATCAATGGTTGGGACTTCTCAAATGATTGGCCCGATGTCACACCAAAAGGTGGTCATGGAACTCACCTGGCCGGAATTATCAATGCAACCGCTGAAAATGAAATTGGCGTGGTGGGAACAGCTCCTGGCGTAACTCTGATGCCGATTAAATTTATTGGGGGGACAATCCCTTGGTCATCAGCTTCCATTGCCAAATCATATGACTATGCCATCAAAAATGGAGCAAAGATTATCAGTACTAGCTACAACGTGGATTTCTTCGCATCCGATCGCGTTTACAGCTCAGCTGTAGAATACGCCTACCGCTCAGGACTTCTAGTTTTCAATTCAGCAGGTAATGCAGGAAAAGAAAATCCTCCGAGATTCAAGGTGAGAAATACAGTATTTGTAGCGTCTACAGATACTGATGATTATGTTGACCGCAAAAGTCGCTTCAGCAATTACGGTTATGGCGTTAACATCTCAGCTCCAGGACAAAATATTTATTCAACTTATCCGGGCGGCTCATTCTCAAGCCTTTCAGGAACCTCAATGGCCACACCAAATGCCGCTGCCGTTGCTGCTTTAATATGGTCAGAATATCCTAAATACAGCAACGATCAGGTTCTCGCTCGCCTCACTGCAACTTGTGACAATATCGATGGAAAGAACTCTCGCTATAAAAACAAACTAGGGGCCGGGCGTGTTAACTCATTTCGCGCCTTAAGTGAGGAGATGAAACCACCTGTCATTAAGGAAGTTGAAGGAATTGAAGCGGGGGCGACCTTAAAGTCCCCATCTGTTCTTTCAGTTATCTTAAAAAATACCCTACTCCCTGAACCAATCAACGAGAATGAAGCATTTGAGCTGATTGAACAGAGCACAGGGAACCAAATTTCATTTACCTCAAAAAGCTACCACCATATTGCGGCCAATAGAGTTACCCTCTATATTCCAAAGCTTAAGTCTGGCAAATATTTGTTTAGAGCAAAAGCGAAATACTTAGTAGACCCATTTGGTATCGAGCTTGATGGTAATGGTGATGGGATTTCAGGGGACGATTATGAACTCCCATTTGAAATCTGTACTTTCTGTTACTAAACAACCTACCTAGTAACTCAGAATAGATTTCGCACAAGGTCTTGATAAATGGGCCATTTGTGTCTGAAAATGCTCCATAGAGAGTCACAATAATTTACTGTAAGAATATTTATAGTAATCCGATAAGTACCTAAACGAATTAGATAAAAAAGGTGAGAGATTATGAAATCAATTAAGGGATTGAGCGACAGAGCTCTACTAGTTATTATGGATGGTTACGGAATCAATCCTGAATCCCCACTTAATGCCGTTGAAAAGGCCAACAAACCAAACATCGATAAGCTTTTTAAGCACTACCCATACACCACAATTGAAAGTGGCGGTTTAGCAGTCGGACTTCCAGAGGGCACTCCAGGAAACTCTGAGGTTGGGCATCTAAATCTTGGAGCGGGAAGAAGAATCCTTCAAGACCTCGTAAAAATTAATGAATGTGTGGCCAAGCACGAACTAAAAGCTCAACCAAAGATGCAAGAACTCATTGCGAAGTCAAAAGCAGGAACCGGAAGAGTTCACCTAATGGGACTTCTATCTGACGGTGGAGTTCACTCACATATTGACCATATCAAAGAAGCAATCAAGGATCTTTCTTCAGAAGGACTGGAAGTCTTCTATCACGCCTTTATGGATGGTCGCGATACAGCAAGAGATGCTGGTCCAAAGTATGTAGAATCAATTCTTAAAGAAAGTGGATATATATTCGCATCGATGAGCGGTCGTGCCATTGCAATGGATAGAGATAAGCGTTGGGAAAAAACAGAGCACGCTTACAAAACAATGATTGGTGAGGGTGCGATTACAGAACAGTCTCCAATGGAGTATATTAAAGCTGAACACAAAAAAGAAATCTACGATGAATTCATCACCCCAGTACTCTTTAATAAAAATGCGGCGATTCAAAATGGAGACAGCATTTTCTTCATGAACTTCCGCCCAGACCGTACCATTCAGCTAACAATGACGATGAACCTTAAAGAATTTGAATTCTTTAAGCGTCCGGTTCTTCCAGGATACTTCCTATGTATGACTCCATACATTACTGATCAAATGGAACTACCAATCCTTTTCGACAAAGAGAATGTTGAAGGAGGAATGAGTGAGTACATTTCAAAGCTTGGTAAGAAGCAACTTAAAATCGCAGAGACTGAAAAATACGCCCACGTTACATTCTTCTTCAACGGTGGTCGCAAGGAGGAGTTCGAAGGAGAGGAGAGAGTTCTTGTTCCTTCTCCAAAAGACGTTCCAACCTATGATCACAAACCAGAGATGAGTGCATATGAAGTTTGCGATAAACTTCTAGCAAAACTGGAAGATAAAAGTATCAGCTCTTATACTGTAAACTTTGCCAACCCAGATATGGTTGGACACACTGGAAACTTTGAAGCTGCAGTAAAGGCCGTAGAAGCTGTTGACGCTTGTATTGGACGTCTCATGGAAAAATGTGAAGCAGAAGGAATTACTATGATCGTAACTTCAGATCATGGAAATAGTGATATGATGAGCTACCCAAATGGGGAGCCTCATACTTCTCACACTTTCTCACTGGTGCCATTTTGTGTATTCAACCCTGCACTTAAGGACTGCGACTTTGAAGTAGCAAAAGGAGATTTTGCACTTAAAGATGTATGCGCCACAAAGCTCTACATTTTAGGTCTCGATATTCCAGAAATATTTGAAGGGAAACCAATTTTTAAATAATAATATAGTGGAGAGAACATGACAGAAAAGAAAAAAACGGCTGCACCAAAAAAGCAAAATGTGCAAAGCCAAGTGGAAAAAGATGTAGTTCTAAACCCTAACAAGATCCAATCTGTTGCGGTAATGTGCTCAGGGGGCGATGCTCCGGGAATGAATGTTGTTATTCGTTCAGTTGTTAGAACAGCACTAGGAATGGGGATTAAGCCTTATGGAATTCATAGAGGATGGTCAGGGCTTCTTGAAGGAGACATTGAACCACTAGATGCATCATCTGTTGGAAACATCATGCAAAAAGGTGGAACAATCTTACAGACTTCACGCTGTCCAGAATTTTTTGAACCAGAGATTAGAAAAGAAGCTGCAAATATCTTAAAAAGAAAAAAGATTGATGCACTTATTGTTTGTGGCGGAAATGGCTCATTCAACGCAGCTTGGAAACTTCACTCAGAGCATGGCATTCCTGTAATTGGTGTTCCAGGTACCATCGATAACGATATCTCTGGAACGGATTACTCAATTGGCTTTGACACTGCAGTTCAAACTGCGGTTGAAGCGGTAGATAAAATCCGTGACACGGCCCACTCTCACGCTAGAACGTTTATCATTGAAGTTATGGGAAGAAAGTCTCCTGCAATTGCGCTTCACGTTGGGATTTCCTGTGGCGCTGAAAATATTGTTTTCCCAAATGATCATATTGATTTTGAGGCCATCTATGCAGATATCAAACGCGGAATGGATAGAGGAAAGCAATCTTCAATCATCATTGTTGCCGAAGGGGAAACACCAGGTCTATGTTATGACATCAAAAGGAAGCTAGAGGACGAATACAAAATTAGCTCTCACCTCTGCATCCTAGGTCACATTCAAAGAGGTGGAAAACCAACTTCACTCGATCGCTTTCGCGCATCAAGAATGGGTTACCGAGCAGTAAAAGCAATTATGGATGGAGAGATCGCAGCAGTAACAGCATACCTTCAAGGGGATGTAACGCTAGTTCCATTTGAAAACTGCCTTGAAAACAAAAAGGAATACGAAAAGCCATTCCTCGAACTTGTAAAACTTCTCGCAATTTAAAAATATTGGGCCACCTACGGGTGGCCTTTTTTATATTACACTTAAACCGGTTTCAGAGATCAAACCTTCCAAGGGGAGATGGCAAATTGACTCGGGAACATAAAAACGATTAGGAGTGATCAGTTTCAAATCTCCAACCTCTTTCATCCCCTCACCTATCTTATCTAAAACCTCCCTCTTTATTTCCAGCCCTTTTACCTTACCATTGACGGAAACCTTACCTCCACAAATACAATCACTAAGCCGTTTTATGGGAAGTTGGTTGGCCATAGTCCAAAATAATAGAAGGAGCGGAAGCTCTAAGAATTGAATCCCAAGATCCCCCTTACCAATCAATGATTCGTCAATCTCTCCACACATCACATATCTGCGATGAGGGATTGGCATCTTAAAGGTGCGCGAAATATAAACAAACTTCTCTTTAAGGGAGCGTCCATGTTTTCCCATACCAAGGATCTCAATTCCCGGTAATCCCTTAGTTGAATAACCAAAAATATCTACGATCTGATAACGATCTTTATGAGGAAATATCCCTTGAATTCTCGTTTCCACAGTTCCTCCCAGTGAATACTGGTTACAAACTAAACGAGAAATTTGAAATGATCAGGTAAAAAAAGACAATATTTTAAAACTGAAACGAAGAGTCGATCTGCTCTAAAGAAGGACTCACGAAATAACACTTGAGTCGAGTTCCTTCATCAGAAAAGACTTTCCCGCTATGATCGACATCAAGTGTCACCGCATAAATTGTTTTCAGAGCGCGGCATCCACGTTTGGGATTATTGCAATAGTTAGGAAACTTCTCGCAGTCAATTGATAGGATCAAATTATCAGCGAAATGACAGGTGGCCATTTTTTGGTAGTTAATAAAACCACGAAGTAGGTTCTTACTTTCTGGGAATTTCTTTTTACAAAATTCAGTAACCCCAACAGTCTTTCCCATGCAATCAACTTGTGAGGTTCCGACCGCTTCGGCAAGCAAGATGTGCTTTAATCCCTGAGCTTCACAAACTTCATGAAGCTCAAAGTTTTTGATAGAGGGGTGAGTGGTGTCTAGTTTTACTGGTTCGGTAGAGAGGGCGAGACCAGAAAAAACAAATAGTAGTGTAGTTATAATGAGCTTCATATTTATATGATGCCCAAGTTTTTATTCAATTACAATTAGAATCCAAATCCGTAGTTAATTCTGTAAGTATTAATGTCGTGATTAAAAGGTAGTTCACGATCTGATTGCTCTGAAGAAACATTTGCTGACCATCTGTCAGAAATTCTTTGATTCAATGAAGCGATATATCTTCCAGAGTTGTAACTGTAGTTTGCTTCAGCTTTGAATCCAACTTCTTCAAACTCTTTATACATCTTCACATCCACTTTTCCATCAAGTGTAACTTTTGCTTCAGTTTTAACATATGGATTGATAACACGAACTGTTCCATATCTCTGAAGAACTCGAGCAGAAAAACGGATTTTAACGTTTTTAGAAACTTGAACTTTTGTATCTGGACGAAGAGCTTGCTCAACAGTTCTTACACTTGAAAGAGCAGATCCTTTTTTAGCATTCTTAATTTCACCAGAAAGACGACGGTCAAAATATCTCAAGAAGTTACTTTCTAGGTATGATCTCTTCTGAGAATCAGTTGGAGTTTCATACAATCCTGTTGATCCAAGATCCCATGCATCAGCATATTCTTCACGCTCTCTCCAATAATCGAGACGTGCTTTCATTGTTTTAAGAGTTCCCCCGCGATCATCTTTAAGACGCTCACTTGCTTCAAGTTCAATTTCTTGAACCATTGGGATATATCCAGTCTCATCCGTAGGAGTAAAGTTTGCTGGACCTCTTTTATGCTCAACTTTCTTAAGTGGACTCAATAGTGATGTATCAAAATTTGAGTTATCCGCTAGTACTGAAAAAGATAGTGCCACTAATAACAATGCTGACACCTGTCTAATTATTGTACGCTTTGTGAATGTTGATTGTACTGTTTTCATAACTAACACCTTGTTTTTACTCTTTTTGTTCCCTCTCTTAGTTATTAATAGTGCAACCACTGTGCCAAAAGAGACACGCCGCACAATATCTATTACCCTATCAATTGAATAAGGCCTGACACCGGGGAATCTGTGGGATAATGTTTGCTCATGAGTAAGGTAATCTCTTGTAATTACACATTTCCTTTCGAAAAATTCGCTAGTTACGGTGCAATCGTGGGCCACAATGAGACGGTTACCCTGCTAACGGATTTAAAAAGCGATGAAAAAAGCGGCAATTCTGTGGAAATTTGCTCATTTTTTGGGAAAGAATCGAAAAAAGTATGGGCCCATCAAGTACTTACCCTATCCCTCAAAGAGTTCAGACAGATTATCGATGAATTTGTTATCCCTGAACTTCCTGAAGTGCTAGACAGCACAAATTGGGACCAAGAATTTATTCAAAGTATTGAAAGCTATAAGCGATCTGATACTCACCAAATACGAAAGTTTGTTCCATGCACTCGCGAGGAACTAAAACACAAGGGACAAATCTCCCCTCTTAGTTTTTTAAAGAAAGTAGCAGCAAAAGAAACCACCGGATATCTTTACGGAATGTGGCACCAGGGAGAGGGCATTATTGGTCTGACCCCAGAACCGTCCCTTATCAGAGAGGGAGAGCACTACTCGACCTACTCCATCGCGGCAACTTCTCGCACACCAGAAGAATTGAGTAGCGAAAAGATGGTCGACGAACAAGAAATCGTTACCGCAGACATATTAAGTGGGCTGAACGAGTTTGAGACAGAAAATCTCGCAACAAATGACCACTTGCTACAGGCCAATGGACTTGTTCACCGCCAAACGGAAATCGAATTCATTGCTGAAAGTGAACTGTTTAGGCCTATTCTTAATTCACTGACACCAACGGGGGCCTTAGGAGTTCTTCCCAAGGAGAGACTGGACTACCTGAAACAGCATGTCTACTACCGCCTTGAGGGGGATAAAAGAACCTTTGGTGGGAATTTTATTTTTTCAACAAATCATTCAAATATTGCACTCGTGATGATTCGCTCCATTCAGTGGAAAGATGATCGCTCATGGATCGATACAGGATGTGGTGTGACATCACTCTCCGACCCCAATGAAGAATTACATGAGGCCCATATTAAAAGAGAAACCATTAAAAAATTATTTTATGAGTAAACTCAAATTAAAACTCTCGGAGATGGGAGTCTCGGATATTTTCTTCTGCTCAGGAGCACGCAATCGCTTGCTACTTCCCCTCTTTCAAGATTTTAATCTTCACTTTGAATATGAAGAAAGAGTCGCGTCTTTTAAAGCTCTGGGGCTTGCCAAGCAAACAGGTCTTCCATCTGTGATCGTTACGACTAGTGGGAGCGCAGTGCTTGAATGCTTGCCGGCCTTAGCTGAGGCGTATTTTTCAGGGGCCAAGGTTATACTAATTACATCGGATAGAACACCAGAGCATGCAGGAACTGGATTTGCTCAAACCTTGGACCAATTGACTCCAATAAAAACGCTGTGCCGGACCCAATGTGCTTTTCACTACAACAATCAAGAGATCGAATTCGAACGAAAATTTCCAATTCATATCAACATTTACACAGAAGTGAGTGACCATAGCTTCGAGAGAGCGAAACTCTCTTCGGAGAAAAACACACTATTTCTCTTTACTCAAGGAGCACTTGAAGTTGATGGTGATAGAGTTTACTCCCATATAAAAAATAACAGTCTTCACTTTATTGAACCTGATAGTGGCATTGAGAGGACACCGCTTCCTCACGAAGTTCTCTACGATGAACAATTGTGTAAGATTCTCCAAAATGGGAGTAACATTCAAATTGTAAGAGTTGGAAGAGCTCCAACATCAAAGGCCTGGAGAAACATCAATGACGGCGTTTATCCACACGTTCATCCTTTTCACCTCGATCCAGACAAATTGCTCCGATTAACTAAAGGAGTGAGAGTATCTAGTGATGAAATTCTAGAAATGACATTTTTAGACAACTCTCCATATGATAATAAGCAAGCGGAGCTTCATAAGCTATTAAAGAAGTATCCCAAATCATCTCTTTCACTTTTAAAAAGTGTGGCAGAAAAAATTCCAACAGACGCGATTATTTTTCTGGGAAATGGTATGGCCATTCGTAATTGGAAGATAGTTTCATCTCGCACCACGGGGATACATTCAAATAGAGGGATAAATGGAATTGACGGCTCGATAGCCTCTTCCATTGGTCTCGCGATGGGTACAGATAAAAAAGTATTCTCTATTATTGGAGACCTAACCTTTCTCTACGACATCGGTGCACTAGTAGAATCCCTTCCTCCCAATTTAGAATTTATTGTGATCAATGATAATGGTGGAAGGATTTTTGAAGCGATCAATCCTCCCTTCCCTGAAATTATTTGTGAGCATGGCCTCACTCTCAAGGGCCTCGTTAGCGGCTTTGGAAATAATAAAAATCAAATAACAGAGCTTATTCCGTGCAATGACCAAAGCAAACAATTGAGAGAAGAGTGGAGTAAGCTTCATGAGTAGGATCCTAGCGATTCACGGTTTTTTAGGAAATCCCAAACAGTGGGATGGACTAAGTGAAGGTGGCGAACTTCATGCTCTAGATCTCTATCAATTTTCTAGCATTAAAGAGATCGAGAAAGAATTTTTAAGAATTGATCCGGATATTCTTGTTGGTTACTCCATGGGTGGTCGTATCGCACTTCATCTTTCTTCTTTTCACCAAGATAAACTTAAAAAAGTAATAATCCTTGGCGCTAACATTGAAGGACTAACTGATGAAGAGCGCACTGATCGACAAGAATGGGAAAATGAGTGGATTGTTCAAATGGATAGTTCTGATCTAACTTCCTTTATGACGCAATGGAATGGACAGCCAATATTTGAGTCCGACGATCCAATCTCGGCCCCAGATAAAACAATGGAAGAGATCAAGAGGCTCTTTTCTCTTTACCCCCTTTCTATCCAACCAAGCTTCAAAGAACTCGTTTCTAATAATGACAAGTTTTATTTTCTGGTTGGAGAGAAAGACCACAAGTACAGAGAGCTTTATCAAAAGCTTAATTTAAAAAATATTCAAGCAGTAAGTAAGCTTGGACATCGTATACTGAAAGAAAAAACAATCGAATTAATAAAGAAAATGATTATAGAAGGAGCTTAAGATATGTGGGAAACAGTAAAACAATATGAAGAGATTAAATATGAGCGAAATGGCTCAATTGCAAAGGTGACAATCAATAGGCCTCACGTTCACAATGCATTTACTCCTAAAACGGTAAGTGAGATGCTCGACGCATTCGATCTCATCCGTGATGATGTTGAGATTGGAGTTGTTATCCTCACGGGAGAAGGCGACAAAGCTTTCTGTAGTGGTGGAGATCAAAAAGTACGTGGAGATGGCGGTTATGTTGGTGGAGATAAAATTCCACGCCTCAACGTTCTCGATCTTCAAAAAAGAATCCGCTCTCTTCCTATCCCCGTTATTGCCATGGTTAAAGGATATGCTATTGGTGGAGGACATGTCCTTCACATCGTATGCGACCTTACCCTTGCTGCAGACAATGCCATTTTTGGTCAAACTGGTCCAAAAGTTGGAAGTTTTGATGCAGGTCTTGGATCAAGTTACCTTGCCCGTATTGTGGGACAAAAGAAAGCGAGAGAAATTTGGTATCTTTGTAAGCAGTACAATGCTCAAGAGGCCAAAGAGATGGGACTTGTTAATGAAGTGTTCCCTCTAGCGGAGCTTGAAGATCGCACGATTGAGTGGTGTGACCAGATTCTTGAACACTCCCCAATGGCACTTAGATTCCTTAAAGCGGCCCACAATGCGGATTGCGACGGACAAATCGGACTACAAGATTTTGCCGGTAACGCAACACTCATGTATTACCTAACAGAAGAAGCAAAAGAAGGGAAAAACGCTTTTGTTGAAAAAAGAAAACCAGACTTCAAAAAATTCAAACGCTTTCCATAAGAGAATAAAATGAAGTTATCCTACACCTTTTCTACACTCACTCCCCTTGTAAAGCTCAATCGAGTCCACCAAGCGAAACAAGTTCGTACAGGAATCCTTGTGCGCGGAGAAAGTGAAGAGGGGGTGGGATACTTTGAATACTTTCCTTGGGAACAGTTTGGAGATATCGATGAGAATAAGTTTCTTGAGGAAATAAAGAAAATAGATAGCACAACAAGGAAGCGAGTTGAGTCACATATAGAGACAGTAGCGACTTTTTTACGCGACCAAAAGGATGCAACATTTAATAATCATCAACTGATCTATCCGCATACTGAAGTTAATGAAATCCATTCACCGATTGTTAAGATTAAATATTTGGGATCTCTGACACATCTTACTCAATCGATCTATCGCATTCACAATACGGGAAAAAAGATTAGAGTAGACTTTAATTTTGCTCTCACCCTTAATGAGTTAACGGAGTTTCTCACAAGCATTGAAGAGATTGCGACCTCCATTGATTTCATTGAAGATCCAATTAAGTTCTCAGAAGAGGACTACGCTCTGTTAGCAGCTTGGAAAGATTTTATCCGTATCGATATCCCTTTCAACCAAAGTGGCAATGACTGCGGGCTTGATCGAGTTTATAAGCCAACAGTAAATCCGATTTTGATTGATCAAATAAAAGAAAATGATATTTTTTCATCTTATATGGGTCACCCTATTGGTAAAATTCTGTGCACAGCACTTCTTTTTAAATACGGTACACCTACTCTCTTTCATGGAATCGATACTCCACCCTTATATGAAGGAGAAACGCCACTTTTTACACGTGATGACGGAAAGCTCTCTTTACAATGGGAAAAGGTAAAGCAATTAGTAGATGAGCTTGAAGGATTAGAGTGGAAAAGTTTTTAAAGGGAGACAAAAACCTCTTCAGAATAAAAAACGTCACACCAGAGCTTGAGCACCACCTAAGAGAGCTTAAGCTCGAGAACCACCTCTTCATCGAAAGTTCAGGAACAGGCGGGCAGAGAAAGGTATATGCCCTCTCAAGAGATGCACTTCTACTGAGCGCCACTGACGTAAATCATCTGCTAGAAGCATCTGAAAGCGATCGTTGGATGTGTCCTTTGCCAACTCATCACATCGGTGGGTTTTCAATTGAGTTAAGAGCGCATCTTTCAAACTCACATGTTGATTACTTTATAAAGAAATGGTCCCCATCGCAATTTTATAGCGAACTATTAGAAATGAAGTCGACGCTTCTTTCATTAGTTCCAACTCAACTTTTTGATCTAGTTAGCAATAATTTTATAGCACCAAAAGAGTTAAGGGCAGTGATAATAGGTGGAGACCACTTACCATCCGCGCTTGCCAAAAAAGCAATCAAACTTGGTTGGCCAATTTTCCACTCCTATGGAATGACAGAGTTTTGTTCACAAGTGGCCACTTCAAAATACTCTGAGGATGGGATTGAAATCCTCGATAACTACGAGCTTAAGATAATTGATGGATTGGTTGCAATCTCCTCTCATAAGATGTTTAGCTCGATTACTCTTTCGACGGAAAGTGGATTTGAAACGATGCCTGCTACAAGCTTCTGCCAAGATTCATTTTATCTAACAAAGGACCGAGGAATTATCGAAGGAAATAGAATTACGATATTGGGACGGGCCGATCGCTTGGTAAAATTTAAAGGGCACTATCTCGATTTATCAAAAGTTGAGCAAACTCTTTCAAATATTCTCATTGAAAGCAATCTCTATAACAGAGCTGTCCTCAAGTATAGAACTGATGAGAGGACAGGGGTAAAGCTAACAATTTCCTGTGATAATGAAGCTATTAGGCTAGCGAAAGAGATTGAAAGAGAAATCGTAGAGGCATTTCCAATCTTAGATAATGCCCTACACTTTAATGAGATTGAACAAATTCAAACGACTACTCTTGGAAAGATTCATTCATCAATGACTTAGCTATCTCTTCTTGGTCTTATAGCAATCACATGATTAGAAACAGAAGTGACATCGCCAGCTTCATCATAAGTTTTAATATCCCACACATGAGTTGAACCAGATATTTTTAGGGGGGTCGCAACAGCGCGGACTTTTTGACCAACAGGAACAGCTTTCATATGAGCGGTATTCATGGTTTGTCCGAAGAGAATATATTTAGATAGGTCAATGAGTAGTGAAGACGCTGCTCCAGCGACAGTTTCGGCCATCACGCAATTTGCTCCTCCGTGAAGGAAACCAAATGGCTGACAATTTCTTTCATCAACCGTAAGAGTCATTTCCAAGAAGTCATCGCCGATAGCGCTATAAGTTAGTCCAATATGATCAACCAGAGTATTTTTAGAAGAGGCGTTGAGCTCTTCAAGGGTTACGGTACTTTTCCAAATCATTTGATCTCCAAAAATAATAAGGGGCGGCTTCCTGCCACCCCTTCCAATTTCTAAAAATCCATTTCTAGAAACTAGAACTGTATTACTATAAATCTGCCATTTGTTTTGTTTCTTTAAGCAGTTGCTTAAAGACTTGTTGAGAGTCAGGATCTAAATCGCTCATTCTCTCATTCATCATTTTAAGAAGTGCATTTGCAGTCATTCCCTTTGGTAATGCTGCCGCCTTTCTCTTTTTACCGGCCTGAACTACACCACCCGCTTTAATTGCGCGTTTTAGCTCAGCTCTTTTCTTAATTTCACCAGCAAGAATTTGCTTTTCAATTTTATTTCTAAAAGCACCTTTCTCTAGCGCATCATATTCGACAAGAACGTATTTCTCGATATCGAACTGTTTTGCAGCTTCTTTGATCTTACTTGGAAGCTTTGCAATCATTAAACTTCTGTGAACTTCTGATTTTGAAATCCCAAGAGCTGATTGAATTTTTCTTTCACTAGCTCCAGTTGCATTTTGGTAATTTGCAATACCATCTGCCTTATCAATGTAGTGAAGGGCCTCTCTTGATGAGTTTTCAGAGAACTGAATTGCCATCAACTCTCTTTCTGATTTTCCTTCAAGTACAAAGCAAGGAGCTTCTTCCATTTTAATAAGAGACATCGCCCTAAAGCGTCTCTCACCACAAAGAAGAGTGTATTTCCCATCTTTTTTATGAAGAACAAGCGGCTGAATAAGACCGTTTTCTTTGATATTGGCAGCTAACTCTTTAAGTGAAGAGTCATTAAACTTTGTTCTAACCTGCTCTTTTACATTAACGTTACTGAGCTTGATCTCTGTAAGTTTAGCGCCTTTTAGAAGCTGATCGTTCGACATTGAAAGTAGGTCGCGATTCAGCTTCTCGGTCATATCAATAGTTTTTCTTTGTCTTTTAGATACACGTGGTGCAAATGACTTTGCCATTTATCCTATCCCCTTAGAAATAAATCACTAATTAGATGTTCAAGAAACTCCAGAGCGCATCATACTCCTGACGCCCCTTAGACTTAGTAGGCATCATGAAAATTGGCTTGCTCAAAGAGATTGATTCCTGCATTTGAACACGGTTTCCAATAGGAGGAGCGCAATTGAAAGACATTTTGAGTTCTTCGAGTCTTTGTCTTTCAATTTTTCTTCTAGAATTAACCATCGAAGGAATAATTGTGAACTCAAGTCCAGGATTTTCTGTTTCTTTGATGATTTCGAAAGTATCCATTAGTTCTTCTAGACCATCAATTGAGTAATCTTGTGCCTGAGTTGGGATTAAAATTCTTGTGGATGCAACAAGTGCCATAATCAACTCATCTCCAAGCATTGGAGGAGTGTCAATTACAACGTAATCAAACTTATCTTGTGCAACTTCAAGTCTTTTTCTGAGCAGCCTTTCCTTTCTTCCGGCCTCTTTTCTAATTTCTCCCTCAGAGAGAATGAAAAGCTTTGCTAGATTGGCAAGTTGACGACTTGCAGGAATAAGCGAAATATTTCCGATGAAATCTTGTGGTCCTTCTGCAGGAACAACAACATCTTCAAGGGCCACATCCCCAATAAGCCACTCAGGAATTAGAGTTCTTTGAATCTGAACTCCTAGAGTACTACTGATATTTGCTTGAGAATCGAGATCGATAACAAGGACACGGTTGCCTTTGTTAGCAAGGTGACATGCGAGTTGGTAGGCCTGCATTGTTTTACCAACCCCACCTTTATTGTTGGCCACTGTCATAATTTCCATGGATTTTCTCCTAAATTCAATAAACTTCCGTGCTTATATTAAAATTTTAGACTATTTCTTTGCAGCAAGTCAAACAAACTTTTCCTACTTGACTTTATTGACGAAAGGTCCATCCATATGAAATACATTATGGTGAAAAATGAGTACTTTTAGGGGATAAAAATATGAGCAATGAACGTGTGATAGAGCAAATCTGGACACTCAAAGAAGAATTAAAAGACCAAGTGGTTATTTTGGGACATCACTACCAAAGAGATGATGTTATCCAGTTCGCAGACCACAAGGGTGACTCTCTACAGCTAGCTAAAGCTGCTGCCTCTGAGAAAAAGCCACATATTATCTTCTGTGGGGTTCACTTCATGGCAGAAACTGCAGATATGCTCTCTAGAGATGACCAAAAAGTTTACCTCCCCCACATGGATGCTGGCTGTACCATGGCAGATATGGCCGCTAGAGATCAAGTCGACGCAGCTTGGGCGAAGATTCAAATGGCCACAAACGATAAAGTTATCCCGATCACATATATCAACTGCACTGCAGATCTTAAGGCTTTTGTCGGTGAAAATAACGGAAGTATCTGTACCTCCTCAAATGCAGAAAAGATCATAAGCTGGGCACTAGACCAAGGGGAAAAGCTTCTTTTCTTTCCTGACCAACACTTAGGTCGTAATACTTGCTACAAATTAGGAATTTCTCTGGAAGATATGGTTCTCTACGATCCGCTTCTACCGGAGGGAGGTTTAACTGAAGAACAAATTGCTAAGGCCCGAGTAATCCTTTGGCAAGGCTACTGTTGTGTACACCAAGCATTCCATCCAAATATGATGGAAGAGATCAAAAATGAATCTCCAGATACCGTAACCATTGTTCACCCAGAGTGTTACTTTGAGTCAACTCAGGCAGCTGATCTTGCAGGATCAACTTCTTATATTATTGAGCAAGTTGCAAAGGCCCCAGCGGGAACAAAATTTGCGATTGGCACTGAGAGCAATCTTGTAAATAGACTTAAAGTTCAGTATCCAGACAAAGAGATCACTTCTATTAACAGAAAAGAAGATCGTCTTTGCCGTACCATGAACCTCATCCAACCAGAGCACCTATTAAATGTGCTCAATGCGATCAAAAATGGCGAGGAAATGAATGTGGTCACCGTGGATAAAGATGTTACTGAAAAGTCGATGAGAGCGCTTGAGACAATGCTTTCGATCTAAAGACAGATCAGCTCTTTCCGTTCATTACAAACAACTCTTAAACCATCCCGACAAAAGGCGTTGGGGGAATCTGGCATACATACATCTTCGGACTTATAAGTTCGATGATTAAGTCCACGTGGGCATGCAGGCATCCCCTTCTCTCCGCAGGTGTTTGGACGACAATATTTAGTTCCTCCCCCTTTACAAGAAACACCACTGGCGCCGGGAAACCAACCATACTGGCAACGATTGCAGATATTAGGACTAACTTCCTTACACTCGCTATCAACTCGATGGCAAATGGTTGGAGCGTCCTTAGCAATAGGTAATAAAGATTTTGAACTTATGATTTCACTATCAGTTAGCGCGATATCAGTCTTAATTCGAACTCCAGTCAGCAAAGATTTTTTGGCAGCAGATGAAAAGCGCTTGAAAGCTTTCTTTTGTTGAAGGTTATAAAAAGGGATCTGAATTCTTATCTTTTCCCCATGATACAAAAACTCAAGCGCAATTTCTTCATCTGAAAGATCACGTCCCCCTTTAAAGAGTTTAAGTTCAGAAATATCGCTTAAAGATGCTAGAGCAAATTCTCCTGCAGGATCAACAACAGCGCGACACTCCTTAAGATTCTTAAGGGGCACCAATCGTAATTCACCCAAAAGGTCACGATGTGGCGTGCGATAAAAAAAGCATAACGGTGAAGCTCCACGCTTATCTTCAACAGTAGCGACAAACAGTGGCTTCCACGCAAAGGGCGGCCTCTTTATTGCGGTATTCGTATTCAAAAGGTCAGCCTCAATAATATCAAGCTTAGAAGTCGAGATCAGTGAATTAAATAGACCGGCCTTAAATAGTCGTGTTTCTGTGTCTTTAGAACAACTACTGACTACGAGGAGTAATATCAACAGAAAACTCACCTTAATTTTCATTGACGTACCTCATGCATCTAAAACCAATCTTAAAATTTGGAAAATCTCCTAGAGGAAGCTCTTCCTTGCCGTTGAGGTCCCAATTAAAAGAGGTCAGACCAAAGTCTGCTCCATCCCAGCCCCCACGGACGCCAAGTTGATGCCACGGTGATTTATAATCAAAATAAAAACTAGAAGGAATCAAATTCGTGCGCGGATTAAAAATATTATTCACACTTTCCATATATCCCCCAAGGATTTGATAAATCCCAATCCAAGAAGAGGAACGTGTATCATAAAACTCATAGGGGGCGTTCCCTCTACACTCTGAAACGAAAAATTTAGAGCAAAGCTTAAAATCGAATGAGGGCATACTCTTTAAAGTATTTTTTCTTCTAAAGGTCCATGGGAAAGGACCACGAACAACCTTAAGAGGAAGGGGCTCAGAGAGATCAACAGGATGAAATGTTGCAGCATCATAAATATGAGACTGAAGTAACTCCTTTCCTCTAAAATGGCAAAACTGCTTCATCTGCTCTTGAGTCAGTCCTGTGGCCGGCTTGACCCATTCCGTTTTGTCGTGTGGAAGATCAATAGAGGCCGTCTTGGCGTGAGGGTCGCTTGATTGAAATTTCCACTCTGCAATATCTCGATAAGTGACAAGATACTTGTCGATAAAGATATTTTGGTTCAAGTTGTCCCAAGTAAAATCACCTTTTGAAACAAAAGGCCCAATTCCATACTTTCTCTGAGGAAGATAAACTTCGTGAAAAGTATCTTCAAAAGTGACAATCAAAGAATCGTTAGGTCTACCAGCAACCTTTATCTCGACCTCAATTCCATAAATTGGAGTATGACTTAATTTAGATGTTGACCTTGTCACGACTTTGTAATGTAGTCCGGAGTCCTGTTTTACAGCATAGACGTAGTACTTTTCATCATCGATGCGAACAAGTACCCTTCCCTTACTCAAAAAGCACTCAAAAAAGTCAGGATTATTTTTTAAATAATTGGTATCAACATCGATTAATTTTTTAAGATATCCACATGCAAAATTTGGAGGGGCTTCATTCCAAACCTGTTGATATTTTACCAAAGACTTAGTCAAAATTTGGTAATTGAGCTCCCTTGCAAAGGTTCTTGCAATTTTTCGATGCTGAAAGATGAAATAATAAATAAATCCAGCGGTAATAACGGTGGTAAAGAGTAGAACAATTCCTACTAATTTCCTCTTGGACAACTCGACTCCTAAAGTCTGACTATTTTAATCAAAACGTATTAAAAACTACTTAAATTATACACATAATTACCATCTTAGAACAAATTCAAAAAAGCGGTATAATAGGAAGGATCAAATGTTGATGAGGAAAATATATGGAATGGATCGAAAGAGCAAAACAAGAAAACCAATCAAATAAAGATATTCTTTCTTTTGAAGAATATATGGAATACTTCCTTCAAACACCGGTTAGAGAAACCCGTCCTACGAATATCTACCTCACAGACATGCTTGATTACTTTGGGAAAGATGACCGAGGTACCTTTAATCTATTTAAATTAGATCATCCAGACGCTCCTCCAGTATTTGGACAGCAGGGCACATGTGAAGCTATTTACAATAACCTTCATAACTTTCAAGAAGAAGGATTTAATAGCAAGTTCCTTTTACTAGTTGGACCAAACGGTTCATCTAAATCGAGTATTATTAGAAAAATTATGAAAGGCGCGGAAGAGTATTCAAAGATTGATGCCGGCGCGCTTTTCACTTTCAGCTGGATCTTCCCTATCGACTCGTTTGTAAAAGGAAAGCTAGGATTCGGCTCAGATGAAAATAGCAAAACAAAAAAACTCAAGACATACGCCTATCTCGAAGAAAATGAAGTAAGTGCAATTATTAATAGTGAGCTAAAAGACCATCCTTTACTATTGATCCCAAGAAAGTACCGCCAAGATATCCTTGAAAAAGAACTAAAAGAGGTTCATCCAAGTCATTACGAAAAAATTAAAAAGACATATCTCTATCAAGGGGATCTCTCAAAAAGAAACAGAATGATTTATGATGCTCTATTAAAAAGCTACAAGGGGGATCATGAAGAAGTATTGAAGCATATTAGAGTTGAGAGATGGCATGTCAGTCGTAGATACTCAACCGCGGCCGTGACCATCGAGCCTCAAATGCACGTTGATGCAAGACTTCAGCAAATCACAATGGACAAAAGACTTGCGAGTCTCCCTCCGAGTCTTCAAAGTTTGAACCTTTTCTCAATTCAAGGAGAAGTGGTTCTTGCGAACAGAGGGGTATTAGAATATTCAGATCTACTAAAAAGACCAATCGACGCTTTTAAGTATCTATTGACCACAATGGAAACATCCAGAGTGAATCTGGGCGGAATTCTCACAGCGCTTGATGTATTCTTCGTAGGAACATCGAATGAAATTCATCTTGAGGCATTTAAGCAACATCCCGACTTTAAATCATTTAAAGGAAGGTTTAATTTTGTCACTGTACCTTACCTACTCGACTATCGCGACGAAAGAGAGATTTATACAGAGCAAATTGACGGATTGACTTACAAGTCTCATTTTGAACCTCACTCACTCGACACTCTTTGTATGTTCTCAGTAATGACAAGACTGCGCAGCCCTAAAGGGTTAGATTACAAAGACGCCAAGACAAAAGAAATAATCACTGGACTCAATCCACTTGAAAAAACAATTTTCTATGCAACAGGTGATGTTCCAGAAAGACTAGATAGTGAATCTCGTCAAATCCTAGAAAGTACAGCAGATGAACTTAAAGCAGAGTTTGAAAGAGACTCTGGCTACGAAGGGCGTTTTGGGCTTTCACCGAGAGATATTAAAAAGATTATTTATAAGCTCACAGCGAAAAATGTGCATCTCACTTTTATCGATGTACTTGAATACCTCAAAAAATTCATTACGAGAAAATCTGAATTTGATTTTCTCAATATGCAACCCCAAGGGGATTATCACAGTCCTGGTCGCTTCATTAATCTTCTTGAAGACTTCAATATGAAAAAGTTCGATCGCGAGCTTAGAGATTGTTTAGGACTAGTTGATAACAGATCTTATGAGACATATATCAAGAGATATATCCAAAATATCAATGCACTCATAAAGAATGAAAAAGTAAAGAATGATATCACAGGAAAATTTGAGGATGGAGATTCATATTTCATCACTGAATTTGAAAAAAGTATTGCTCTCAATGAAGAGGTTGATGCCTTTAGATCAAGACTGCTGACAAAGCTCGGTGCACACTATTTAGATAATCCAAACTCAACAATTGTATACGCAGATGTATTCCCTAACCTCGTTGATAGGCTCAAAGAATCTTTTAAAGAAGAGCAAAACAAACTGATCAAGATCATTACAAACAACTTGATTTATTTTGAAGCAGAGAGAAATGGTGAGTCTGAAAGCAGTGAAAAAACACCAAAAACCCCTCTTTCAAAAGAAAACAGGGAAAAAATTAAGGCCGTACTGGACAATTTAACCTCAAAATACCAATATTCATTTGAGGGGGCCATGGCCATCTTGAAACATATTCTAAAAACAAAGTACTGAGACTAAATGGTTATACTGGCCAAGAAATTCGATAGAGACAAATACACCGCTAGGTATCTAGTGGATGAAGAGCATCACAATATGCGATTAGATCAGTATTTGCAGATTTACCTAGAGAGTTTCTCGCGTCAAGCAGTCAAAAAGAAAATTAAAGATGGAGAGATAAAAATTCAGGGACGCCCTGGAGTTCATCGCCCATCAACTCGCCTCCACTTCAAAGATATTGTAGAGCTAGTAACTCATAAAACAGAGCACGAAGATGAGTGGTGGAACGGAGAGAAACTAGAACTTCAGTTAGACCCCGAAATTGTTTATCAAGACGATGATCTACTTGTTATCTCGAAGCCTCCTTTTATGTCCACCCACCCTACAGGTAAGCATCTTTTTAATTGTGCCACTGTTTACTTTGAGTCGATTTACCAAAAAACAATTCACTCAATTCATAGACTAGATAGAGAGACTAGCGGAATTTTGATGCTAGGTAGAAATCCCGATTTCACCAAAATCATGACAGACCACTTTGAAAATGACCTCGTTAAGAAGTGCTATTTTTTTATAGCAAAGATTGACCCAGAAAATTTTGAGGGAGATGAGTTTGTTGCCAAAGAGAGACTTGGAGCAAGTGAAGGTGGATTGAAAAGAGTCTACATCAATAACTTTCCGGAAGATTCTTTTGAAGGGAAACACGCTGAAACCAAATTCAAACTTCTTCATAAAGAAGGTGAATACGCTATTGGCCTAGCATTTCCAGTGACAGGAAGACAGCATCAAATTCGAGTGCACGCCATGGTTCATGGACTTCCATTAGTTGGAGATAAACTATACCTTGGAAGCTTCAAAATGTTTCAACGTTTCAAAGATGTTATCGCCACAAAGGAAGATCATGATCTGATGGAAATTCCCCGTCACGCTCTTCATGCCATAGCATTAAAAATCCCATTTAAAGGCAGCGAGAAGATATTTATTTCTCATATCCCAGTTGACCTAAAGGAATGGATCTCAAATAAACTCACCGTTGATATCGGCCAGCTTGAAGACAAGATAAAAAAAGAAGTTGAAAACTACTACTCTACTTAGAGAGTTCCTTTGATCGCTTATAAGCGGCGTCGATCGCATTCGATGCAATCTCCTCTAACCCACTCTTTCTAAACACCTCCAACGCCTCGAAGGTTACCCCTTTTTTTGAAGTAACATTTTCTCTCAATTGAGTAAATGTATCCAAGCTTTGGTCCATCATTGTAGATGCTCCTAAAAAGGTTTTTGAGATCATCTCCTTTGCAATACTGGAATCAATTCCCATTCTCTCCATCTTAGTTTGTAAGATACGCCCAAGTTCAAAAAGATACGCTGGACCACATCCTGAAAATGGAGTGATAATATCGATTTGATCTTCTTCAGAAAATTGATATACCGATGCTCCCGACTCAAATAAACGAACCACATCACTGACAACAGCGGGCTTCGTCTCACTTGTTGCGTAGAGCGCGAGTACACCTTCTCCCACCATTGAGGGAGTATTGGGCATCGTTCTAATCACCGACTTACATTTGAAAGCTTCAGACATAGTTGAGGCAGTTACTCCGGCCATGATTGATAAAATTGTAGAAGATGAGAAGTCCACATGCTGAAGACTTTTAGCCAGATCGGCAAACTGCTGTGGCTTACATCCAACCATATAAAGATCACAAGGAGGAAGCTCGCTTAATTTGCTGACGAAGATCCCATCAACAAGTTCTGCAAGCTTCTTCGCTTTTTCTCCGCTAGGAGTATAGGTGTAAAAATCGGCCATCCCTTTCATCGGAATGATGAGAGCAGATGCCATATTACCACATCCGAGAACAGCTATTTTCACAGCTCAACCTCAAGTGGCGCACCATGTCTCATGGTATTGACAGCAAAAGAACGCGTCCAAAGGTATCTCACAGCATTGGAGTAGAAATCTGTTTCAGGTGGAGTATTGAGCGGAGTAAGTACTGCCTTCATTCTTTTTTCATCACATGAACCATTGTAAACGATCTCTAAGATCTCACGAATTCTTCTATCGTCGCCATCAACAATAATGAAGCTGATGTAGTGACCTCTGATCGCAGAGACTAGAAGCTCATAAGTACAGAAGTAGAGGTCGAGGTTGGCCTTTGAAATTCCACAGCTATGAACGATTTCAACAATTTTCTTCCAGAACCCAAATGACTCCTCATTTCTAGCAAGGATAGTCATCCCTGCTCCACTGGCAAGAGCACTCATAAACTGAACAATACTTTTGATATGTGGGATGCTGTTGTAAGTGAGTAAGACATTACACTCTGCGCTTAATGAAAAGTCATTAAAGCTTTGTTGTCCAGGAATAACATGATTACTCTCACCTTTTGTCCTAAGGACGGTGTAATCATTCTTAAGCCATTTAGACAGCTCTTGAAGGACTCGTTTTTCATCACCATAAACACCTTTAAAAATCCACTCGAAGCGATCAACAATTTGATCAACGGCTTCAGCAATTCTATTAATTCTTTCCTCAACAGGAAGAGAACAAGGTGTTGCACATCTAAATTTATAATCAGATCCTCTTTGATCATCGCATGCAGCAAAATTATCTTTACGGATACTCTCCATATGGAATGACTTTACGTACTCTTTTCCACCAGCTTTTGGGCCTGTTCCAGATAGCTTGAAACCACCAAATGGCTCAATGCCAACACGGGCCCCTGTATTACCGCGGTTAACGTACACATTCCCCACTTCCATTTTTGAAGTTAAGAAATCGATATCATCTTGTGATTGGCTAAAGACTCCACCGGTAAGGGCATATTCTGTGCAGTTAAAGAGATCAATGGCCTCATCAATAGTATCAAAACCAATGACATGAACAACTGGCCCGAATAGTTCACGACACGCAAAACTTTCACTCATTTTAGCGCGAGCAAGAGGTAATTCAAATATAGCTGGGCCAACAGAGTGCCCTGGAGTCTCTTCTTTACTGCGGTCAATAATAACCTTACCGCCGAACTCCTCACACTCTTTTGTTGCAAGCTCGATGGCCTTGATGAGCCGGTTTTTCTCTTTTTCCGTAATTAATGGATTGATTTGCGTCGATAGATCAATTGCACTTCCAACCTTAATATCTTGCGCTGCTTCTCTAAACCGCTCAATTAGACGGTCTTTAATTCGATTGTCCACAATAACTCGTGAGCAGGCAGAACACTTTTGGCCAGCGTGGCCAAAGGCAGAGTAAATAATCCCTGAAACGGTTTCATCAAGTTCTGCGTTTGCTGTGACAACAATTGCATTCTTTCCACCCATTTCTGTGATGGCTGAAGCAGGAAAGTCGATACCGTAAAGCTCATTATGAACTAATCGTTTTTGAATTTTGTGAGCAATGTTCATCCCCACTTCTTTTGAACCAGTGAAGACAACACCTGCAACATTTTCATGATTAACAAGAATTTCTCCAACCACTGATCCCGGCCCAGGAAGATGGATAAGAGCATCTTTTGGAACTCCTGCACGGTGGAAGATATTTACAAGGCATTGAGCGATCACAGGAGTTTGTCCTGCAGATTTTAAGATAACGGAGTTTCCAGCGAGAAGAGGCGCACTCACCATTCCACATGGAATTGCTATTGGGAAGTTCCATGGCGTAATTGAAGCAATAACTCCTTTAGATCCAATATTTTGATACTGAAGACCAATTGAAACCTCATCCCGTGAGTAATAATTTAAGAAGTCGATGGCCTCATCAACATCGGCTAAAGCTTCTGAAAGAGTCTTACCTGCTTCATGCATAATAATGGCAGCAAGTCTTCCTCTTTGTGCAAGCATAATACTGGCCGCTTCAAGCATAACAGATGCACGAAGTAGTGGCGTTGACTTTGCCCATGGGCCTTTGGAATACGAAATATAGGCAGTTTTGATCGCTTCACGAACATCATTTTCATTGGCCTGCTTAATCTTTCCGACTAATAGAGTTTGATCAGATGATGAGTATACTTCCTTTTCTTCTCCATTAAGATAGAGATAATTTTCATAAGTTCTTCCGAGTTCTTTATCTTTATATTGCTTGATGTCCTCAAGTACGGCCTGCAGCTCATTTTTACGATAGAGTTGAACTGGAGTATTACTTAAAAACTCTGATGAAAGTGGAAGGGTTGTAAAATCTCGTTCAACCTCTCCATTTTTGATTCTCTTTAAGTGAACTTCGGCTGGAGATAGCACCTCGGCATCATTTTGGTGGGATCTCATAATAGTTAAGATACCTACTTGAGATGAATTCTCCATGATTCTTCGAACCAAGTACCCCATTCCCACAAGTAGGCTTCCCACAGGAACATAGTTTCTAACAGCCCACCCTTTATTGGCCATCGCAGTAGAAAGTGCTTCATAAGTCATGTCGAGACACTGATGCTCGATTGCAGGAGCATCTGGATAATGTACATCGCGGTAAGCAACAGCAAAACTGTGGTCAGAATAGTTGTGAGAGGCAAGCACCAGTTGCAGGTATTTACCCTCTTTTAAAATCGAAGCAATGATATGTCTGAACATCAGATCAGTCTCTTCCTTATTTAGAAATTGAGGAGCAGCAAAGCTATGGGCCTGGCCTTCAATCGTTTCAGCGTCCCAATAAGCACCTTTAACCAAACGAATTGGCATTTTGATATCTCTCTTCTTCGCCAATGTAAGAACATCAACAAAGTGTTCATAGGCATCTCTTAGATAGGCCTGAATAACAATCCCAGTATTTTTAAAGTCATTCAGTTCGGGCGTTGTCAGAAGTACCTTTTCATAAACTCTAAATACAAGATCGCGATAATGAATATGCTCGGCATCGACATTGATATGAACATCTTCTTCTTTCGCTGCAAGTAGGATATCTCTAAGCCGAGGACCCACAAGACTGTAGGTATAATCAAAATCAGCTGGATTAAAGTCGCTACACAGGGCCGAGACTTTAATTGAAACATTCGCGCGATGTAGTCCTGCGCGGTTGGTCTCCCCTTTCTTAACATGAAGAGAAAAGCCGCGAACAAGCTTGATGACTTCATCGCGATAGTGATCTGCTTCTTTTTCAGAAACGACAAGCTCTCCAAGCTGATCTAAAGTTGCATCTCTTTTACTATCAAATAGTTTCTTTAAAGACTCTGAAGCTTTTTCAATGGTTTCACCGGCGATAAATCGCTTGGCCATAAACCGGACAGATGCGCGAATTGATTTTGCCAGAATCTTTGCCGGGATATAGGCCAATACCTTTGCTTTGATTCCGCAAACTTTCTCAAGCCAATAAGGAAT
The DNA here is from genome assembly GCA_965140515.1 of Bacteriovoracaceae bacterium. Lineage (GTDB taxonomy): Bacteria > Bdellovibrionota > Bacteriovoracia > Bacteriovoracales > Bacteriovoracaceae > JAGLCH01. The sequence goes on from OZ223251.1 coordinate 3,717,261, forward strand.
TGGACCATTTTCGCCAGTTTTTTTCAGCTGCCGCGCCTTGTGTGAATCCTCACTAACTCTACGTAATGACTCGATAAGAATTCTTTTTACTTCGTGCCCTTCTTCATCAAAGTCTAGAGAGGGTAGGATCGCCAAAAACTTAAGGAGATGGATACGAAGTAGCGCATAGTTAGCGGTAAGAGTGAGGCCCCAGTCAGTTATTTTCTCAAAAAGCGATGTCTTATACTTTTTGATCTCTTTGATCAGTTCGCTCTTAACTAAATCCATTCTTTTATCTAAATCAGGATCACCTTTCTCATCGAGGAAATCCACAAGGTTATGCTTTAGAGAAATTCGTTGAATATCTGTAGGAAAGGAAGAAATATCAAGAGCAGAGATACCATCCATATGTTTTGAAAATTCACTCAAAGCTTTGTTATCAATCTTTTCGCCCTTAAGCTCAGAGAGAAGGAATAATTCGCGAGATAGCTTAATTGATGCTAATCGAATCTCCTTTTTCTCGAAACTGATTCCAGCAAGGAATGGTACTGCCTTTATTGTTGCCTGATAACGGAATCCTTTTAAGTTCTGATTCAAGAACCAGCCAAACTCTTCAAGCACCTCGGAACAGATTCCACCATTTTTCTCCATGATGATCGATTCATATTCCTCATAAAAATAGAGCTTCCAGCCATTTTCGCCGAAATTCGCTTCCATGATTTTTGGGATTCTTAAAAGTAGTTGGTCCATACTTTTCCTCGTAAGCGTTTAGATTTTCTATAATTTTTCTTTACCCTACTATCTTAATCTAACACTCCAATTGAAACACTAGATATTTTTTACCTCCACGATTAAATCGAGAGTTCGGGGGATAATAAGACTATGAAAAAATATTTATTACCCCTCCTCATTCTTCCTTTGAGTCTTCAACTTTCAGCAGCAGTCTATAAGACTGTTCAAATTGATAAAACCTACGAGAATGACAGCTGCCAACAGTCAGATTCATGCGATTTAAAGAGCTTTAGGGTAAGAGTTGAAGATTCTAAAGTAGTTTCGTCAAGTTTTGGCACAAACTATACTACCGGAAGCTTCACTGAATACCAGACATCAAATGTTGATACTCTGACTAAATATGCAGTGGTTCAATTCATCAAAGGTTGTCAGTTTTACTCCACACCTGATGGTAGGAAGTTTGGCGGGATTTCTCGTGAATTTTTTAACGAAATTGTCCCTTTCAAGCACCCACAATGGGTTATTGATTCAGTTGATCGCGATCCAATTTATAATTCCGCGACGGAATTTGGTGACAATCGCCACGCCTATTACCGTTGGAATGAGGTGCTAGGAAGCTTCAAGAAAGAAACGGAGCACTACTTTGTACAGCAAACTCCGGTAAGACCAATACTTTATGTATTAGATCGTCCAGGAACAGCTTTCTACGATGACCATGAATATAAAGATGCCAAAAACATCTCACTTCAATTCAAAACTTGTATTTACAAGACAGCAGATGTTCCAAAGGAAACAACTCCTGATGACCTGAATTTTGCGAAGGCCATCAAGTGCTTCGATTGGAAAAGCTCCTTTGTTTTTAACCACAAAAAGAAGGTATATGAATCGCCGAACAAAATCGACGAATACTGTACAACAGACTAATCCAACCACATTTTTGTATTGAGATCCTTATAGGCCAATGAAAGTATTGGCCCCTTTAAAGGTGGAGAAATGCACAACAAGAGATCCATTGAAGAAATTATTGAATCCATTAGAAATAGAGAATCGATCCACGCGGTTGTAGATGACGGATCGTTCAAAATTGTTATCGATGAATACACTCCCCTAGTGTGTACGGCCATCCATAATGGAAGTAATCTTAGACGAGAGTTACGCCAAAAGATTAAACTCACAAAATCAGAAAGATGGTACGAAGAGGATCCTCTAACAGGTGAATATGTTTCATCGCTTCCAATTCGTTTAATCGCCTTTGATAGTAGATATGAATACGACCTCAATCGCTCGTTAGATAAATGCATCTACGATGAAGCTTGGGGAAAGCAAGTGTGGAAGACACCTCTTAATGAAGATGAGCAGAAAGTAAGTTTGACCAAGTACCAAAACTACTACAAAGTTCTCGACGTACTTCTCGAAGCTTTAATTGAAGATTTTGATAATTGTATTGTCTTTGATATTCATTCTTTCAACTACAAAAGGATCGAGAACGATACTCCTCTATTTAATATTGGAACGAAACACATCACAGAGGACTTCAGAGCGAACATCAATAAGTTTAAGAATGAACTTGGAAAAATAAAAAGTGAGTACTTTGAAAATAGAGTGGGAGAAAATGAAGTATTTTGTGGGGATGGGCATCAGCTCAAGTATATCGTAGAGCACTTTCCCAAAGCGTTGGTATTCTCGACAGATGTTAAGAAGGTCTACTGCGATGAAGAAACCACTGATGTCTTTCCTGAAATTGTCGATGTTTTCAAAGAGGGGATCAAAAATGCTATTCTATCCACCGCTCTGACATTTGCTAAAAAGGAAACCTCACTTGAGCTTAAAAATCGCCATGAACTTTTAAGCTCGGGACTTGAACCAGTTGTTCGTCATATTGATCATGAGCTTCATAAACTTCTAAAAGGCTTTGAGATCTTAGAATTCGTAAACCCGAGCAATCTTGAAAGTGAAAAAAATCTCTTCTTGGAATCAAATGGACTTCACGAAGTTGAGTTTAAATACGATCCATTAAATATCGACGTTCATGAAACCAAACGAAAGCTTTATCAACTCCCAGTGTATAACATTCATGACTACACCATGCAGTCTTTCTACCGAGATATCGTTGACTCTTATGCCGATC